>NZ_QXDC01000001.1 GCF_003550065.1 Hephaestia caeni | reverse complement strand
CGGATGATCCGCGATACCGCGCGCGCCTATGCGGTCGACAAGCTCGCCCCGCGCGTGATCGAGGCGTTCAACGACGAGATCACCGATCCCGCGATCTTCTGCGAGATGGGTGCCCTCGGGCTGCTCGGCCCCACGATCCCGGCCGACTATGGCGGCGTCGGCGCAGGCTACGTCTCCTATGGCCTCGTCGCGCGCGAGGTCGAGCGGATCGATTCGGGCTACCGCTCGATGATGAGCGTCCAGTCGAGCCTCGTGATGTACCCGATCCACGCCTACGGCTCGGAGGAGCAGAAGCGGAAATATCTGCCCAGGCTGGCGACGGGCGACTGGATCGGCTGTTTCGGCCTCACCGAGCCCGATGCCGGATCGGACCCCGGCGGCATGAAGACGCGCGCCAGGAAGATCGACGGCGGCTATTCGCTGTCGGGATCGAAAACGTGGATCAGCAACGCGCCGATCGCCGACGTATTCATCATCTGGGCCAAATCAGACGCGCATGGCGGCGGCATCCGCGGCTTCATCCTCGACAAGGGGACAAAGGGACTGAGCGCGCCCAAGATCGAGGGCAAGTTGAGCTTGCGCGCCTCGATCACCGGCATGGTGATGATGGACGAGGTCGAGGTCGCAGACGATGCGCTGCTGCCCGAGGTGCAGGGGTTGAAAGGCCCGTTCGGCTGCCTCAACCGCGCGCGCTACGGCATTTCGTGGGGGGCGCTGGGCGCGGCCGAATTCTGTTTCCAGGCGGCGCGGCAATACGGCCTCGACCGCAAGCAGTTCGGCCGCCCGCTCGCCGCCAACCAGCTCTACCAGAAGAAGCTCGCCGACATGCAGACCGAGATCGCGCTGGGCCTGCAAGCAAGCTTACGCGTCGGGCGGCTGATCGACGAAGGCCGGTTCGCGCCCGAGATGATCTCGATCGTCAAGCGCAACAATGTCGGCAAGGCGCTCGATATCGCGCGCGCGGCGCGCGACATGCACGGCGGCAACGGCATCTCGGCCGAATATCAGGTGATGCGCCATGTCATGAACCTCGAGACGGTCAACACCTACGAAGGCGCCCACGACGTCCACGCCCTCATCCTCGGCCGCGCCATCACCGGTATCGCCGCGTTCT
>NZ_QXDC01000010.1 GCF_003550065.1 Hephaestia caeni | reverse complement strand
TGACGTGACCCCCGGCTTTCATCCAGCGGCAACCAGAGACCGACCATTGTTGTCGCGCATGAGCGCAGGTGAAGCAACGGGCTGGGTTGACCCAGCCCGTTGCTTTTCGAGTTCGGCGGCGAACGCCGTCGGGGTAGCGTAGCCGAGCGAGGAGTGCGGCCGCTCGGTGTTGTAATCATCGACCCAGCGCGCGAGGATCGAGCGGGCCTGACCGATCGTGAAGAACAGCGTCTCGTTGAGCAGCTCGTCACGCATCCGGCCATTGAAGCTCTCGACGAACCCATTCTGGGTCGGCTTGCCAGGCGCGATGTAATGCCACTCGACACCGGCGTCGCCGGTCCAGGTAAGCACGGCGTTCGAGGTTAGTTCGGTTCCGTTATCGCTGACGATCATCTTCGGTGCGCCGCGCTCGGCGATCAGATCGGCCAGTTCCCGGACGACACGCCGACCCGAGATCGAGGTATCGACGACTGCCCGCAGGCACTCTCGGGTGACATCGTCGACGATGTTGAGCACGCGGAAGCGACGTCCGGTGACGAGCTGATCATGGACGAAGTCCAGACTCCAGCGCTGGTTGGGAAGCGCCAACACCGGCGCCGGTGCCCGCGCGCCCACGGCGCGCCTTCGTCCACGCCGCCGCCGAACCGTCAGCCCCTCCTCACGGTAGAGCCGCTGGGTCTTCTTGCGGTTGATGATGATACCGTCTCGCCGGAGCAAGATATGCAGGCGTCGGTAGCCGAACCGGCGGCGCTGCTGTGCCAACTCGCGCAAACGCGACCGCAGGTCGCCATCATCATCACGGCGCGACCGATATCGCATGCTCTTCCTGTCTGCCGAAATCACTCGACACGCCCGCCGCTCGCTCATCCCCAACGTCGTCTGGAGATGCGCGACCGCTTCCCGCTTCGCGGCGGGCGTCACCATTTTTTTGACAGCAGATCCTTCAGGCCCGCGTTGTCGAGCATCGTATCAGCCAGCAGTCGCTTGAGCCGCGCGTTCTCCTCCTCGAGCGCCCGCAACCGCTTGGCGTCCGACACCTCCATGCCGCCGAACTTGGCCTTCCACGCATAAAACGTCGCGCTCGACATCCCGTGCCGGCGGCACAACTCCGTCACTACCGCGCCTGCCTCGGCCTCCTTCAGGATGCCGATGATCTGTTCTTCCGAAAACTGCTTCCGCTTCATCTGTCCGTCCCTTTGTCGGGTCGGACTCTAGCTCCAACTGAAGGAAAAAGCGGGGGTCACGTCA
>NZ_QXDC01000009.1 GCF_003550065.1 Hephaestia caeni | reverse complement strand
CTCATCGTCATCTATCGTCGTTACCATACTGATAGTAGTTATAGCCGTAATAGGCGTATCCGCTGGAGGTTTTTCGGGGGTCGAACTTGGTGAGGACGGCGCCGAGGAGATGGGCGTGTCCGGTGCGCAAGCGGCGCAGCGCGGTCTTGGTGGCGCCTCTGTGGCCGCGAGCGGCTTCGACGACGAATATGACGTTGCCGACGACCGAAGCGATGAGTGGCGCGTCGGCGAGTCCGAGCACGGGCGGGCCGTCGAGCACGATCACGTCGAACGTGCGCCTGAGTTCGTCGAGCACCGCGACCAGCCGTGCGCTCCCGAGCAGTTCGGTGGGGCTGGGCGGGATCGGACCGGCGGGGATGAATGACAGGTTGTCGATATCGGTGGTACGGATCACCGAATTGACCTCGCGATGGGAGGTGAGCAGGTCCGACATGCCCTCGTCGTTTGACAGGCCGAACGCGCGGTGCTGAGCGGGGCGGCGTAGATCGATGTCGATCAGCACGACCCGCTTGCCGAGCTTGGCGAGCCCTTGGGCGAGCGCGTAGCTCGTTGTCGACTTGCCTTCGGCTGCTTCGCTCGAGGTTACGAACAACACCGGCGGCATGCCTTCGGGTGTCGAATAGAGCAACGCGGTCCTGAGCGAGTTGTACGCCTCCGCCATCGCCGAGCGCGGCAGCGCCAGTTCCTCACGCAGATCGTCGCTGCCACTCACGGGAATCGCTCCCAGCACCGGCAGCCCGAGCTTATGCTCGACATCCTCGGGCGCGCGGATCGCGTCATCGAGCTGCTCGCGCACGAACACCACTGCACCGGCGACAGCAAGCCCTGCAAGCAGCGCCAGCGCCAGGTTGAGCGCGAGCTTGGGTGACGAGGGCTCGGTCGGCACGCTCGCCTCGTCGACCACCGAGACGTTGCTCGCGGTGATCCCGGCGGCGGCACTCACTTCCTTGTAGCGCTGCAACAATCCGTCATAGAGCGTGCGGTTGGTGTCCGCCTCGCGCGCCAGGATGTTGTAGCGCACCGAACGATCCTGCTCGGTCAAGGTCGCGCCTTTGAGTTCGTTGACCTGCGCCTGAAGCGCATTTTCTTGCAGCCGGGCACTTTCATATTGCTGGTGGATCGACTGCTTGATCCCGGTCGCGATCGCGGTGACCTGCGCCTTGATCTCGTCGAGCTGTGCCTGCAACTGCTGTACCGTCGGATAAGCCTCAAGATGCTTGGCGCGCTCCTGGCTCAACGCCGCGGTCGCCTGCGCGCGCTGGTTAAGCAGATCCTGCACCGCTTTGTTGGCAAGCACGTCGGGAATGCTCAGGAGCGGCGTCTGCTCGATCGAGCGCCATTTCTCCTCGGCCGCGATCCTGTTCGCGGTCGCCTGGTTGGTCGCCTGGTTGAGCTGCGCCAGTGATGCCGTCGTCACCGACGCCGAACCCGTCGTGGTCGAACCGTCAGGGTTGGCCTGGTCGGTCTTGATCAACCCCACCTGACGCGCATAATCGTTAAGGTCGCGCTCGGACTGTTCGAGCCGTGCCTTGGCTTCGTTCAATTGCTGCGACAGGAAGTTGCGCGCATACGACGTGCTATTGAACTTGCGCTGCAGGTTGTTCTTGATGAACTCCGCCATGTAGGTGTTGGTGATCCGCGCCGCGAGCGCCGGGTCGGCGCTCGCGAACGAGATCGTCGCAACGCGCGAATCGCGCGGCAGCGACACGCTGAGATTTTCCAGTATCGCATCGATCACCGCATCGCGCAGTTGCGTGTCGCGCGCGATGGCCGGATCGGGATCGGGCACCGCAAGGGCCATCTTCTCGAAGAATGCCTCGCCTTTGAACAGCCCCAGCGCCTGCGCCACGCGTTCGGCCATCGCCCGGCTCTTGAACACGTCGACCTGTGTTTGCAGGAACCGGTCGGCGTCCTGGTACGATGCCGGCGGCTGCAACTCGTCCTCGGTCCCCAAGACCTGGTCCGCCGCCTGATCGATCTGCACGCTCGCCGACGCGGTGTAACGCGGCGTCATCAGCATCGTCGCCACCAGCCCCAGCGCCAGCGCCGCCGCCACGATCCCGCCGATGATCCACAGGTTGCGCCTGAAGATCAGCCACAAAACCCGAAAGTCGATCTCGAACCCGCCGCCGGACTCGAGCGCGTCGTCATACGTCTCGTTCCCAGCCATCGCCGGCCGCGGCATCACGGCGCTGTCTGTATTCACCAAAAGACCCTCACCACGCTCAACATCAGAAATATCGGAAAACGTACAAGAGCGGCACGGCTTTCAGGAAGTCGCGGAACGCCCCCTTCATCGCATCGAACCCGACCACGATCACATCGCCACCGCGCACCTCCGGGTCCGCCGCGCGACCCTCGCGGATCGCCTCCACATCGAACACCGCTCCCGCACGCCGCCCATCGATGTTGCGGAAAATCACCACCTGGTCGAGCTTCGCCACCTCGTTCGGGCTTTGGGCCTGTGCCAGCGCCTGCAGCAGGGTCGACGTGCCGTTGATCGCATACACGCCCGGCTGGCCAACGTTACCTTCCACCGTCACGTTCTGCGACACCGACGATGCCACCGTCACCGATACCTGCGGGTTGACCAGATACTTCTCTCCCAGGGCCCGCGCGATCTCGCTCGACAATTCGCTCGTCGTGTCACCGGCCGCGTGCACCGTCCCGATCAGCGGCAGCGATAAATTACCCGATGCATCCACCTGAATCTCGTCGAAACTCAGATCCTTCTCCTGAAACACCGTCAGCTTCAGCACATCAAGCGCCCCGATCCGATACGCCGCCACCGAAGCATCACCATTGGGCGCAGGGATCACGCCATACGCCGCAGCACCCACCGGCAACGAACGGTCCGCCGACATCCCGCTGCACCCCGCACACAGCACCGCCAACCCACAAACCATCGCCACGCGACGCACGCACATCAACCCTATACTCC
>NZ_QXDC01000008.1 GCF_003550065.1 Hephaestia caeni | reverse complement strand
CCGGTGCTCGACAGCGGCGAACCGGCCTGAGTGACTGTTTTCAATCGCTGTCCGAACGGTCTAGGGCTTGGGAACGATCATCGGTGTCCGCCGCCGGCCATCGACGCTGATACCGGGTTTGACCCATCGGAAATCCATTCATCTTTCGGAGAAGAGCGTGAGATCGAGCGAGAATTCGCCGCGAGCTGTTGTCATCGGTCTCGGTTATGTCGGACTCACACTGAGTGTCGCACTCGCCAGGCGCGGCATTCAAGTCTATGGCGTCGAAAAGCGCGCCGATGTTGTTGAGGCAACCAATGCTGGACGCCCGCACTTCAGCGAGATCGGGCTCGATAGCGCGCTGACCTCGGTCGTCGAGAGCGGTCGCCTCATCGCCAGCCAAACCACCGAAGATATCCCCCCGGCGGAATTCTACATCATTACAGTGGGGACGCCGCTCAAAGCGGGTACACATTCGCCACGGCTCGATATGATAGAAGAAGCGTCGCGCCAAGTCGCGGAGCACATGCCGGACGGGGCGGCTGTAATCCTCCGATCGACCGTTCGGATCGGCACCACGCGTGCCATCGTCAAACCAGTGCTCGATCGCGGGGGCAAGCGATATCACTTGTCGATGTGTCCCGAACGTACGCTCGAGGGCGATGCGCTGCGCGAGCTGGCGACGCTGCCGCAAATCGTTGGCGGAATCAGTGAAACAGCGTCCGACCTGGCCGCCGCCTTGTTCAGCCGCCTGACCCACACGATCGTTCGCGTCGCCGATCCTGAGACCGCGGAAATGATCAAGCTTGTCGACAATACATCGCGCGATGTGCGGTTCGCTTTTGCCAACGAGGTTGCGCGCGCCTGCGACGCGATCGGGATCAACGCCAACGACGTCGTCCGATTTGGAAAACTCGGCTATAGTCGGACGGACGTAGCGTTGCCGGGCCTGGTCGGTGGCCCTTGCCTCGAGAAAGATCCGCATATTCTGCTGGCATCGGTCGCGCCGCATGATGTGACGCTTGAGATCACTCAGGCATCGCGCCTGGTCAATGAGCGCCAACCCGTGGAGACGGTGGACGCGGTGCTTGCGAAGCTCAAACAGCGACGTGACGGGCCGTTCAAGGTTGTTGTCGGTGGGCTCGCCTTCAAGGGCAAACCCGAAACCGACGATCTGCGTGGCTCGATGTCGCTGCACGTCGTCGAGCGACTCTACGCAAGCAATGATTGTGCCGAGATTCGAGCCTATGACAGCGTTGTCTCACGCGATCAGTTGGAAGCGCTCCCTTATGGCTTGAAGGTCCATGGTGATTTCTACGAAGCTTGCGACGGCGCCGATCTGGTCATCATCGCCAACAACCACCCGGTATTCGCCACGATCGAGATCGATCGGATAGCGGCAAGGTTGGCCGAGGGCGGCTTTATTTACGACTATTGGAACAATCTGGCGCAACATCCGGCCGAGATTCTGGACGGGCGCTATTTTACCGTCGGCAATCTGGTTGGGAAATATTGATGGCAAAGGTCGCAGTAACGGGCGCCGGCGGGTTTATCGGCGCATATCTCGTGCGGGAGTTGCTTCGTCGTGGACATCATGTTCTCGCGATCGACAATTACCTTCGCGGGCGTCCTTCGCGCCTCGACCACCTTGAGGGCACGATCGAGCGCATCGATCTCGACGTGCGTGACAGGGACGGCCTCATCAAGGTCGCGAAGGGTCTTGACGCCGTCTTTCATCTTGCCGCTATCAACGGCACCGAGAATTTTTACAAACGCCCTGCGCTCGTCCTCGATGTAGGTGTGCGTGGCGCAATCGCAGTGGCTGAGGCTTGTGTCGAAGTCGGGATTCCGGATCTAGTCGTAGCGTCGTCAGCCGAAGTCTATCAGACTCCAGCGGTGGTGCCGACGCCCGAAGATATTGACATGATAATTCCGAACTCGCTTAACCCGCGCTATTCCTATGGAGGCTCCAAGTTGATTTCGGAGCTGATCGCATTCAATTATTGCCGTGACAAGCTCGCCAAGGTGCAGGTGTTTCGTCCGCACAATATCTACGGCCCTGATATGGGCTGGAAACATGTAATCCCGCAGCTAATCGAGAAAATTCGACACGCCGCTGCCTCCGGCGCCGGGCGCATCGAATTGCAAGGCGACGGCAGCGAGACGCGTGCATTCTGCTATGTCGACGATGTCGTCGACGGCATCATTACCATGTGGGAGCGCGGCGAGACGATGAATGTGTACCACATCGGCTCGATGGAAGAGGTGCCGATCCGACACCTGGCCGAGATGGTGGCAGATGCGATCGGCGCTCCCGTGGAACTGATTCCCGGTCCGGCCGCGGAAGGCGGCACGCCGCGTCGTTGCCCGGACATCGCGAAGATGCGCGGCATCGGCTATGAGCCCAAGGTGTCGCTGGCCGAGGGCGTCCGTCGGACGGTCGCGTGGTATCTGGAGAATCCCCGGCCGGCCGACACCAACACGCTGCTTTAGGGAGCTCGCTCATGTACGGCCTTTCCGGAAAGCGCGTCTTTGTCGCCGGTCATCGTGGTCTTGTCGGCAGCGCCATCAGGCGGCGGCTGGAGCGTGAGGATTGCGAACTTCTAACCGCCACGCGCACCGACGTCGACCTACGTGACCAGCTCGCTGTGCGAGCCTGGATGGCAGACAGGAAACCGGATGCGATCTTTCTCGCGGCGGCGAAGGTTGGCGGCATCCTGGCGAACGCAACCTACCCAGCCGACTTCCTTTACGACAACCTCATGATTGAGGCGAACGTGATCGAGGCCGCTCATCGCCAGAACGTCGAGAAGCTGCTGTTCCTCGGCTCGAGCTGTATCTATCCCAAGTTCGCCGATCAGCCGATCGTGGAGGATAGCCTGCTCACCGGCGCGCTCGAACCAACCAACGCATGGTATGCCGTTGCAAAGATAGCCGGCATCAAGCTCTGCCAAGCTTATCGCACGCAGCACGACCGCGACTTCATTTCGGCCATGCCCACCAATCTCTATGGACCAGGTGATAATTTCGATCTCCAGTCGAGCCATGTGCTCCCCGCGCTCATTCGCAAGGCGCACGAGGCCAAGCTCGCCGGTGTGACCGAGATGGTTATCTGGGGCACGGGTTCGCCGCGACGCGAGTTCCTTTATGTCGATGATCTTGCCGATGCCTGTGTGTTCCTGATGAAGGGCTATTCCGACCATCAGCATGTCAATGTCGGCTCGGGCGAGGACATCGCGATCTACGATCTGACGCGTCTAGTTTGTGAGGTGGTTGGATTTGAAGGCGAGATCGTCAAGGACCCGAGCAAGCCAGACGGCACGCCGCGCAAACTAATGTCGGCGGCCAAGCTGCGCGATTTGGGGTGGGCGCCCAAGACGGGGCTACGCGAAGGTATCGCCGCCACTTATGCTTGGTTCCTCGAGCATCACGCCTGAGGATTTTTGATGCGCGTCCTCTTCCTTGGCTTGAACTATGCGCCCGAAACGATCGGGATTGCCGCCTATACGACCGGATTGTGCGAGGATCTCGCAGCGATGGGGCACGACGTGCGCGTCGTCACTGCCAAACCCTATTATCCGAAATGGCGGACGTTCGATGGCTATCGTGGCTGGTGGAAACGCGAGACGGAAAACGGCGTCGATCTCACTCGCTGCCCCATATATGTTCCTGCCAACCCTACGGGCGTCAGGCGCCTCGTCCACCACGTGACATTCGCGTTATCTTCCTTTCTGCCGATGATGAAGGCAGCGCTGGGTTTCAAACCTGATCTGGTGATGACGGCCGCGCCATCGCTAATCGCCGCGCCAATCGCCTGGCTTGCAGCAAAAGTGTCGGGTACCAAGAGCTGGCTCCACATCCAAGATTTCGAGGTCGAGGCCGCGTTCGCAACCGGACTTCTCAACGAGCAGAGTCGGGTCTGGCGGTTCGCGCGAAAGGTGGAGCATACCACGGTGCGCTTGTTCGATCAGGTAAGCAGCATTAGTCCCGAAATGTGCGCCAAGCTGGCCAGCTTCGGTACGCCGCCCGAGCGGATCTACGAGTTTCGCAATTGGGCCGAGATCGATGCCGTTCGTCCGCTCGATCACCTATCGAGCTATCGCGCGGAATGGAACATTACAGCGCCGCACGTCGCGCTCTATTCGGGCAATATCGCGAACAAGCAGGGTATCGGCATCGTCGTCGAGGCGGCGAAGCTGCTCGCTCACCGCGATGATTTGACGTTCGTCATCTGCGGCCAGGGCCCCAATCGCGCAAATCTGGAAGCAGAGGCTTCCGGGCTTTCCAATATCCGATTCTTCGATCTTCAACCCTCGGAGCGTCTGGGCGAGATGCTTGGCCTGGCCACCGTGCACTTGCTACCGCAAAAGGCGAACGCTGCCGACCTCGTATTGCCGTCCAAGCTCACCAACATGCTTGCGTCAGGTCGCCCGGCGGTGGTCACGGCCGCTCCTGGCACTGGTCTTGCCCGGGAAGTTGAAGGATGTTGCCTGGTTACAGCACCTGAAGACGGCGCGGCATTAGCCGCAGCGATCGAGCGGCTGATCGATGATCCTACGCTGCATTCTGATCTATCATCTGCATCTAGGCAACGCGCAGAAGCGGTATGGCATCGCCGGCGTATTATCGAGGCTGTCGAGCGGCGTATGCAAGCGATCACTGAACATGGGAATGGTCGCCATAATCGGGCTTCGGCAGCACGTCAGGGTTGAGCAGGAACAACATGTCTCAACCCTTCCAAGCCGATTGGGCGCCGATTGCAATCTTTGCTTATAATCGCCGCCACCACCTGCAGAGATTGATCGAGAGCCTTAAGCGCTGCGAGGGCTTCGAGCAGAGTTCGATCATCATCTTTGTAGATGGTGCCAAGCGCGATTCCGATCGCGCGGCGGTCGCAGAAGTTCGCACATACGTGCAAAGCCTGAGGTTCCCCAATCTGCGCACGATCGTTGCCGAGCGAAACATGGGTCTGCGCAACTCCATTTCGAGCGGCGTTTCGCAGGTTATCAGCGAACATGGTCGGATCATCGTGCTTGAGGATGATCTTGTTCTGTCACCGATTGCCCTGTCCTATTTCAACGCCGCGCTGAGCCGTTATGCAGATGACCCGCGGATTTGGAGCGTGTCGGGTTATGTTTCTGACGTACCGAAACTCCGCGATTTTCCACGCGCTCTGGTCTTGCCCTATGCGCATAGCTGGGGTTGGGCGACTTGGGCGCGGGCATGGCAGCACTTCGAACTGGATGCGCGACCGCGTGAGGAAAATTTCAATGCGGTGAGCTTTCGTCATGCCATCGATATGGACGGCTTTTATCCCTTTCGGGACATGCTTGGCCATTCGATGGCCGGTCGCGTCAACAGTTGGTACGCGCATTGGCTTTACACGATCTTCAAACACGGCGGTCGTTCGATTTTTCCACCGCGACGCGTACTCGACAATTACGGGATCAGTGCCGGCACTCATGGGGGCGCCTTGAACCCGCACGAACGGCTCGTGAAACGCCCGCCTTTGCTGGAGAGCGTGCCTGCATTCGAGGATGCCGAAGAGATCGACTATTTCGCTGTCGATCTGCTCAAGCGTTGCTGGGAGGCGCGAGTTCAGCGTGGTGTCGCGTTCGCCGGCGGGATGAAGCGTCGACTGTTACGGAGTCGCTGATCCAGCGGCGGGAAGCAGATCGTTCTTATGACGTTTGAAAAACTCGGCCTTACCAATATTCCGGCCCTAGGACCGTTGCGTCGCTGCACCGAGCGGGAAAGAGCATGGTAACCAAGGAGGCGTTCGCGAGATTGATGCGGACGGATGCACTCCAGTCCGTCTTCGCGTTCCTCATAAAAGGAGGGGCGGGGGTTGCGAATTATATCTTCTTCGCGCTTGCCGCGCGCCTTGCGGGGCCTAGCGCATTCGGTGCCTTCAGCATCCTGTTCAGCGCGGCGATGATCATCGGCCTCGCGGGCGCTTTCGGTCAACAGACATTCTTGCTCAAGGAGATTCCGAGGACACGTGCCCAGGGTTTGCAAGGAGAGGAAGCGGGGGCTTATCGCTTCGCGCTGTTGAGCAGTGGGATCGCGTCATTGCTCGGGTGTTTCGTATTCGCAGGCGTATCGCTGCTCCTCCCCCAGCGCATTCCCGCAATGGCGATCGCCGCCGGAGCGACTCTGTGCTTTCTCTATTCAATGTCGCAAGTGACGGTTGCGGCGATGCGCGTGCAGGACCGGCTCCAGCTCGCAATGGGCACACGCGATGTGCTGTGGCGTTTGCTTTCGATCGCTGCACTTTCGATCGTGGGGCTTTTCCTGAGGCCCGGATCGACCGTCCTGATCGGCGTTCTCGCGGCCATGCTGCTGCCGATCACAATCCTGCACTTGGGGTTGATACGCAAAGGTTTCCCGATGTCACTGCGGGATCCGCGTATTGTCGTTCTGGCGCGGCCTTGGTTGCGGATGAGTTGGGGGCTGATGCTGATCAGCGTGATCGCCGGCGCCGACATCTATTTCTACACATTGGTCATTGGCTATCTGGTCCCCGCTGAAGAGGCCGGCGCTCTTTTTGCGGCCATGAAGAGCGTGGAATTGCTGTCCCTTTTCCTGATATCGGTTACCCTCGTTATCACTCCGGAATTATCACATTTGCTGGCGACAGGTGATCGCGAAGCCCTCCAGCAAAAATGCAAACAGGCGATCATAATCCAGAGCCTCCCAACGATCGGCGTCAGCCTCGTTATTATTGCTGCGGCACCACTATTCATGTGGCTCTTCAACCCCGCCTATGTGGCGCAAGCTGGCGTGTTGCGTATTCTAGCGCTTGCTATGATCGTCAGCGCACTCACGGGCGCGGGGGGAATGCTGATGCAGCTTTCGGGCCTTCATTGGCGGCAGGTCGTCTATCAAGGCTTGAGCCTTCTGCTTGGCGTCGTATCCATGCCCTTTCTGGTCAATGTATTCGGGCTAATGGGGGCCGCACTTTCCTTCCTGATTGCAAAATTAGTGTGGAATGTTCTCGCGGCATACACGATTGATCGCCATCTGGGAGTTGATCCGTCGATACTCGGCCTGTTGCGACGGCGTGAAAAAGGCCGCCAGAATCACAATCCTTCCGGAGACTAGGTCAGAATGATCGACCCTACGTTCTTTGAACGTTTTCCCGCTTATACTCAGTTCGGTCCTGCCGTGCCTGTCGTACGTGTCAGCCCGGACGGTTTGCCTGCGATTCACCGGTTCTACGACACATCGCCAGTTAGCCCCTCGGGTCGGTACGTGGCGATGCTACGGTTTCCCTTTGAAAATCGACTCCCTTCACCTGGCGACGAGGCGGAAGTCTTGGTCGTGGACTTGAAGACTGGTGAGATCGCATATCGCACACCCACGGCCGCATGGGATACGCAGGTTGGCGCACACGTCCAATGGGGGGCGAGCGACAAAGCACTTTTCTTTAACCGGATCGATAAGAAAGCCTGGCAAGCTTACGGAGTACGCGTCAACATCTTGACCGGCGAAGAGTGCGCGCTTGCCGGTACGGTTTACATGATTTCACCCGACGGGCGATATTCCGCGACGCCCTGTCTCGAGAAGATCGGCTTGGTGCAATTGGGCTATGGCGCCCATATTCCTGATCTCACGAGCCGTGAAAACCGCGGTGCGCCGGCCGATGACGGCCTATTTCTCGTCGATACGCAAAGTGGAAAATCTCGGCTCTTGCTCAGTTTTTCCGAGATGTACGATCAACTCCGCCATCACTTTAAAAACATAAAGTTGGATAACGGCGGCTTCTACGGCTTTCATGCTAAATGGAATCCTGCCGGTGATCGGATCTTGTTCATCGTTCGCTGGCGGAAAGACGGCAGTCGACGATATCACACGCAAAATTTCCTGCTAAGCATTCGACCAGACGGAACTGACCTCACCATGGCGATCGACGCGGTCCGTTGGAGAGCCGGTCACCATCCCAACTGGTGTCCAGATGGCGAACACGTGGTGATGAATCTGTCGGGAGAAAGCCATCAAACGCTTTCTGTCCGAATAGCGCTGTTTGCGGCCCGTGCAGCGCGCAAGCTGAGAATTCCGTTTCGGCCGTCAATCGCGCAATTGCGGTTCATGACATTCCGCTACGATGGTTCGGAGATGCGCGTCATTGCACCACTTCATATGGGATCCGGGCATCCGACAATGCACCGTGACGGCGTTCATCTATTGACTGACGCCTATCCGTCCGAGCCGGTGTCATACGGCGACGGCACGGTGCCGCTGCGGCTTGTGAGCATCGAGACGGGCAATGTCGAGAATATCATCCGCATACGGACCTTGCCTATTGTCAGCGGCCGCTATGAGGAATTGCGCGTCGATCCCCACCCCGCATGGGACGCGTCCGGACGTTACCTTGTCTTCAATGGATGCCCTGATGGGACAAGAGCAGTATTTGTTGCCGATATGGCGGCCTTGGTCGGGTTGGGCGAAACGAAAACCACCTGACGTATTCGCGTCTTGGATGGCAATTTTCCGTACTCCGCTGTTGACGCTTATCTGACGCGTTGTGACAAACTGTCGGTGCGACGGGCAAAAGCGAGGATAGTTTCAAGCCTATCATGGTTTCCGCAGCTTGTAGAACACCGTTCGAAATTCCGATGTGTACGGCAATACGATGCGCGGTTTGCCACGTAGCGCGCTCTTTACGGTCTGTTTCACCGCCCAGAGCGGATTATCTATACGCTCGGCCTTCGTAGTTTCCATCGCGAGGCCAATCGACTTCGCGATCGACTCCATCTGACGTGGTGCCGCGAACACCAAGTGATCGGGTAAGTAAAGCGTATCGGGAAAATCGGCGCGTGAGGTGAGATCGGGAAGATTCCCTGTCTCGAGGAAGAGAATTCCGCCCGATTTGAGCTTAGACACTAGAAGCTCGCCAAATTCACGAAAATCGGGAATGTGTGAGTAGACGTTGATCAACGAGATCACGTCATAATCGGAATCGGTCTGTGCGATCGATCGGTCGCTTACCCGGACACCGCGTGCCTGCGCGATTTCCACTTTGGGACGCATCGGCTCGATACCCTCGACATCGGTCGCAGGCAGCGCGCTCTGGATCGCTTCAACGACCTCGCCGTATCCCGCACCGACATCGAGCCACTTCAACGGATGTCCCGCGGTGTGCTCAGTAGCGAACAGTTCGCCGATGACGCGTTGATAATACCCAATCTTTGCCGCATTGCGGCGCGCGGAGACATTGAGGGCCTTGCCATTTTGCGTTCGATGGACGCCCACCTTGTTGGCCTCGGTAATTTCGGCAGCGCTCGGCCGAGGATTGACATAGATCAATCCGCAAGGCGTGCATTTGACTGCGATAAAGCCACCCTCACGGGCCCATTCCACCGTTCTGTCACTCGCGCAGTTCGGACATTGAATATGCTCCATCGACGCCCTCCTTTCTTGGCGCAAAAATTCTGCCATCGCATTTTACGGGTGATCCCAGGCCACCTAGTTTCCCGAAGACCGGATGCGTGTGGCGGTTGGGGTTTTTCGTTCAAAGGGTCAAAATGGCTAAGGCTGCTTCCGGGCAAAGATTAGAAGAAGCGGCTGTAGACGCTTGGGCGTTAGTCTATGAATCCATTGAAAAAGTTTATAGATCGTCGGCCGTTGGAAATGATATGCGGGATCGCCCGATACAGCGTAGACGACGATGTCCGCAGCATGCCCGAAGTGGCGCTTCACCATATTAGGCGTATTCAGCCGATAGAGCGTCGGGAATACGTCAAATTCCTTGCGATTTGGCTGAATACGACGAAGCAATGGAACGTGGTTCCGGTTACCCACGAGACGCGACGCGACAGCAATGTACCCCCATCTATTGGGTGTGAGTGCGCAGATATATCCACCCGGCTTCACGACGCGCAGTAACTCCCGGGCGACCATATCGGGATTGGCGACGTGCTCAAAAACCCAGTTGGAGTAAACGAGATCGAAGCTGTCGTCGTCATACGGTAACGGCTTCGTAGGATCGAAGACCTTTGCGGCGTCGAGGTAAGGGTTTTTCATAACTTCCGGGTCGATATCACAGCCCTCAACGTGGGCAACGCGACCCTTTAGGGTTTTAAGCGCGCGTCGATATGGCAACGCATCCTCGGCGATTTGCGCGCCCCGCCCCGCTCCATAATCCAATATGCGGCTCGTCGGCTCCACGAGCGCGGCGATCCGCCCGTAGAATTCGATCATGGCGTCGGCTTCGCTGAAGCCACCGAAGCGCGATTCCGGGGAAAAATGCTGCCGCAAGTCCGCTGGAGTTTCCTTCGCCACTATAAGATTACCTTCTCTTCAATATCGAACAACACGCCCGCCATCTTCAATGAAATTATCTAATCCCCCAAATGTGCGCCGTATCTTGATGACGCAGGAGTTTCCATCCGAATTGAGATTTAATACTCACCCTTTGGTTCAGAGAGCCTACTCAAATTTCGATTTCTGAATTCCTCCCGTGATCTAGAGCGCTTTCTATTTAAAAATATTATATATCCTAGACCAGCAAATATAACGGGAAACACACCTCCTGACAACGAGGCCGTGCTTAATTCTCGGCTGAATAGAAAATACATATTCATACATAAAACACCACAGAAAGCACTTTTAACATCTAATTCTCTTATATAAAATAGTAATGACGTCGAGAAAGCGCCAATCATTCCTACAATCAGTCCGTAAATCGCCACCCCTATATATCCAAATGAGGAATATCCTGATCCAATAAATCCAGTCTGGAAACTGGTTAAATCATTATTAATGTATACATGGGGAATATGGCGGGTCACATCGAAAAATTCCCAACCAAATATTGATGAGAATAAGCTAACATTTCTTAATCCAAGGAAAGGTGTCTTGTCAGGGAATTCTACAAACCAAAGGCGCAAAGCATCTGATTCTGCCATAAACGGACGATAGAATATCATACTGATAAAATTATCCGTCCCGAGAATTCCTCTAGAAACTTGTTCTGAATATTGAATAACGTACATAAAAAACAATGCCGCAAGCATCGCGATAATTTGAATTATAACGTAAAATTTTCCTCTAAAACTTAGATTAAACGATCTAGCCTTAAATACATAGCATGAAATCGTGCAAGACGCCATTGTATAGAGTATAGGGAATTTATTTAATTGCATAGCAGCGGTAGTAAAAACAAAAAATGCGGCTACAGCTAACGAAATTCTCCAAGAACCTCTAGTTCTAATCGATGATATCGCTAAGAATGCTATTAGTAGTGCTGTGGTAAATTGACGTGTATATTCTTGAACCGTCGATACCAATGCGTCTGCGAATAGGATTCTTCTAATTTCTGTGTAAGAATACACACTTCCGTTAAAAAGAAATAAGAGGTTTTCTCTTAATCTCGGTGCGCCTGGCCCGTCGAGCAATATAAATATCATGCCATAGACGGTCGCCGTGGCTAATAGGAAAGGTAATCCTCTCCGTGTTCGCAACAATGGGGCATGGATGAGATTTCCGGTAGATGTTTGGGGAATTTTTACAAGCATTCGCCCAAAGAATATTCCCAATGCTATTGTCACATTTGCGATGGCCAGCGCCAGGACGAAACGGTGGTCATGTAACGTGGAAGGATTGTAGGCAACACGAAGGAAGCTGTGGAAAAGAGCTTGTGGACCGAATTGCGTAAAATAGAAAATCACCGCAAATGTAAGCGGAGAAATCAGCGGTGCCTTGGAGGCACGAAGTGCAAAAATCGGGCCAAAATAGGTCAGAATGCATAAGGCATAAAGGATCATTTTATTGATGTCCCGCGTAGATGTCCTTCAATTCCGTGCAATTGTACCTTTCTTCCCCTTGTCGAACCGCTGGCGCACTGTGATCCATGAACAAACATATGCTCACTGGCGGGCTGGAATGACACCGCTTTAGCAACATCAAGCAACCTCCGCCGACACTTCTGCTCGCTCTTACTAGGATCCGGCACGCTTTTCCCGATCTATTTTTGTTGCGCCAGCGCACCGAAATAGGCCTCGATCCTCGCGGCCGATGCCTCGAACGCCTGCTGAACAAGCCCGGATGCCCTCTCGTCTTTCAGCAGTTCTTCCAGCAACGCGGCATCTTCCGCCGCGGATTTTGATATAAAATTCGCCAGGCCGCCGCAATCGAAGCTGCCCGTCACCTTCTGCTCGTCGGCGCGTAGTACTGCCATCGGCAATGCGCCATAAGCCGCACCGATCAACAGCGCATGGAGCCGGTTGCTGCAAACGATAGCGGCGCGTTTGTAAAATGCTCCGGCTGTTTCGATGTCCGGGCGCCGATCCGACATGTCGTCGATCGGAACGTCCAAGGCGGCCGAAAGTGCGCTCGATGTCTCTCGATCCTGCAAGACCTGCCAGAAGAGGCGTGGCTCTAATCCCTGCGCGCGGGCGGCCGTTACAATGGGTCGCAGGCGCGCCGCCAATATGTCGATTGTTTCAGTCGGCGACGTCCGAAAGGATAGCGCGAGCACATTGCCACTATCACCCGCTCGTCGCGGGAGCTTGAAGGCCAGATCGGGTACGATCGGAACTGTGACCCCGGCTACCGCCAATAGATCCCGAGTGGCAGCATCGCGGACGCTCAGATAATTGGTCTTACGCGATATGGCACGAAGCAATCGCGTGGTCGCAGGGTCGAGTTGGGGATAGGACGCGCCGACCTGCCCAAATCGAAGCGCCGGAAAGAGCTTCGAAACGGTGAGTAGAAAATTGCGTTGGGGGCCGGGCTTTGGATGCACCACGGCGCCGGGGGTCATAAACAAGCACAGACGCTTGCCACTCAGGCCAGCCCGCGCGATCGCCGCCAACGCGGATAAGGCTGATGCCTCGAAACGCGTCGATCCGGCCGATTTGTCGAGCATGGCCTTGAACTCCTCAAGGTACCAGCTCGGAACACCGGATGTGGTACATAGAACCTCGTGATCCTGCGCCAGCCGCTTCACCAATATGGCGTTGATCGCGAGGTCACCAAGATTGCTGTACTGAGTCCGCAAGGAGATCACTATGAACACTGGCAAGCCCTGTTATGGAAATCTTACTACACTCTGATGATGATGCCGCCGTCTGTTCCAAATATTGCCAGGACATCTTAGGGAAAGTGGCCCGCACCGTGTCAATGATGGGCAAGAACTCGCTGTCCAAGGAACATTGCTAAGGCCTACAACTAAGGTGCTGTCGAAGCTCGTGAAGGACTGATGTTCGCCGTCGCTGCTCAGCTTCATGCGGCATTGACCATCTCTCTATGCTGGCCGCATTCCGTGACTTTAGTCACATCGGACGCTGTGGCTGAGGTCATGTTCGAACCACCCTGGCAAGTCAACGGCGGTCGAACAGCGCATCAACCTGTGTTGACCCGTATGCCGGGGTCATCGACAGGTTGAAGAGGCCGCGTAGCCTGTATCCCCGAGCGCTCAGAAATTCATAGACGTGCTCAAACAACGGTTGGCCGGTATAGAGCTCGACGAAGGAAAGTTCGACATAAACGAAATCGATTGATGAAAAATCGGATACTCCCTTTAGAACGTCGAGTTCGCCTCCCTGAACATCAATCTTGAGCATAATGGGTCGTGGCAACGCTGCGAAGTCCACTTCTGAATCGAGCCGACGGGTTTCAACAACCATTCGCCCCGACTCATGCACGCCATATGCTTTTTTCTCGGCGTCGGCGATCGGCAGCAGCGAGGAACTGTCGTCCCGGCTGCCGATATGGAATTCTGCTGACGCCTCGGTTGCGGCCAGCGCGACCGGGCTAAGTTGCACATTGACTGCATCACGAAATACAGCGGAAAATCGATCGCGCGCTCCCGGAAGCGGCTCGAATGCGTAGATTCCTACACCCGGACGTTGCGCACGCGCCGCAAGCGAGAATTGACCCTTGTTGGCACCGACATCAATCAACGTTGCAGGTTTGACGATCTTGATTGTCTCGAGATGCTCGGTAGCCGCCGCCACTCGGTGTCGGACAAGCGCTCGCAAGAGCAGGGGATATCGCGAAATCTTCAGAATTTTTGTAAGTTTTTTCAGCATGGTTGTCGCTTTACGGTTTGATTACGTCATTA
>NZ_QXDC01000007.1 GCF_003550065.1 Hephaestia caeni | reverse complement strand
CGAACGGTCCGCCGACATCCCGCTGCACCCCGCACACAGCACCGCCAACCCACAAACCATCGCCACGCGACGCACGCACATCAACCCTATACTCCCTTCGATGAACGGCGCACCTGCCTGCCTTCAGCCGCCCCGCTACGCGACAGCATCCCCGCCATCAACCCTGCAACTACTGCCAACGACATCGAATAGCGTCGCCAAGCTGCTCCCCGATCGCGCAACTCCGTCATAATATCGCGATACCGACGCCGAATCCGCTGAGTTCGTCTGCCTTTGACATTATATTCGGCTTTACCCATCGATCCCAGTCAACGACGAACTCCCGGAATTGAGCGAGCGCGTCAATCTGGTCATCTGCCGTCTGTCTGGAAATGCGACCACCTCGTGGCGTAACGGCTCCAGCCCCATTGCTTCGGATATGGCTTGGCGGGCTGCTCCGCGCGGTAGATCGGCAATTTGGACAACGGCTGTGTCTTTTGATTGTCCGACTTGCCGACGTTTTGGCTAAAAGCTGTCGTAGGAACCGGTTGCCGCGGGGCGACCGGGTGGTAGCCCGCTCGCTGGGGGGCCTTCCTTCCACGCAGCACGCAGCGACGATTTGTCTCAACAGGAGTGTTTCGCTATCCAGGGATGATCAAATCAAGGAGGCGTATGACGACTGAGAAGGTCTGTAGTGGCGCTCGCCAATCGGTCTTGCCGAGAGCATGATGGCCACCAAGGGGCGCGGTGTCGTGCGTGCGTTTGCCGTCACTGCGGGGGCTGCCGCGCTGGCCGTGCTGAGTTGGGCAAGCGCTAGCGATCGTGCGACTGCGCAATCAACGCATCCGGAAAAGAGTTATTTTGGAGGCACCGCTGCCGCGCGGACTGCCTTCGCAAAGTTGGCCGCCAATGATCCGCAAACGGCACTGGCGCTCGCGCGTCGTGCCGTACGAACGGCCCCCGTCGATCCGTCGAGCACTTCGGCGCTGGGCAGCGCCTTGCTCACGCTCGGCCGAACCGATGATGCCTACGCGGCATTCACCGTGGCGGGCAGTCTTGGTTGGCGCGACGTTCCGACACAGCTTTACTGGCTGGCACAGGCCGAGGCGGCAGGGGATGTCGACGTCCTCGCCCAACGGCTCGATGCGCTCCTCCGTCTCAATATCCGCAACGAGCTGATTCAAAACGCGCTACATGTTCTGGCGCGCTCGACACTCGGCCAGAACGCGCTGGCGATGCTGTTGACCAGGAATCCGCCCTGGGGTTCGAGATTCACGACGGGCACCGGCGCGCTTGAGGGGGCTGATCTCGCTGGGAGGATGGCCGCCATCGATCTCGCGGTGTCGAAGGGTGCCCGGATTGATTGCAACGATGTTGGCATCGCAGCGCGTCATTTGATCAGCAAGGATCACCCGAATGCCGCCAGGGATCTGTGGCGGCACGCCTGCGACCGGAGCGGTAATGGCCTGATCTTCAACGGCGGATTCGACACAAATCCGGGAATCGCGTCGCGCAGCCCGTTCACGTGGCAGTTGCGATCCGAGGCGGGGCTCGACGTTGCCATCCGACCCGGACCTAAGCCGCTCCACGGTGATGCCCTTAAAATTGCGTCTTCGATG
This sequence comes from Hephaestia caeni, assembly GCF_003550065.1. Lineage (GTDB taxonomy): Bacteria > Pseudomonadota > Alphaproteobacteria > Sphingomonadales > Sphingomonadaceae > Sphingomonas > Sphingomonas caeni_A. Next base: position 25,307 of record NZ_QXDC01000007.1, on the reverse strand, counting down.
ACGGTCCGCACAATCGCCGCACATCAGATCATGGCGCTACTGCCGGGCAGTTACCGTCTGTCCTGGATGACGGCACTCGATGATGGGCGGCCGGACACAAGCATCAAGGTTCTCGTCTATTGTGCGGACGCCGGCTCGAAGAGCGCGGCCGAGCCCGAATTGGGAACGATGGGCGGCAACCGCGCCGCCACGGAGTTCACCGTGCCATCCGAGGGATGCCCGATCCAGACAGTGGGCATCCAGAAGGCAGCGACAGGCCTGCAAGGAGCAGAAACCGGATGGATCGACAATATTCAGATCGTCGCGATTTCATCCACTTCCTGACCCTTGTAGTATCCTGGCCGAAACGAATGAGCGAGAGCTGGCGCGGCACGAAATCAGCGTGAACTTACCTGCGGCGGGCGCACTGGTTTGTGCATGGCGTCCTAGAAAAACGCTGTTGTGCTACCGAGCCGTCTCTATTTCTTCTCGCCTCGCTTCCACGCGAGCCGCGTCTCGTGTGCGCCGCGTTCGCGCTCCTCGCGGAGCTTGCCGGCACGCGCGCTCAGCAGGTTCCGGCGTGCGATGATACCGATCAGCGCGCCCGACTGCGGATCGACGACGCAGATGCGGCCCATGTCCTCCGCGATCATCAGGTTCGCGATGTCGGTCGCGGGTGTCGCGGGGTGCACCACCGGCATCGACCCATCGGACAGCAATTCGCCCAGCGTCACGCCTTCGGCGAGGTTGGTCTGACGCCAACGGAGCGCATCGGCGCGCGAGGCGATGGCGATCGGCAGGCCTTGCGCGTCGATGACCGGATAGCTGCGATGCTGGGCCTGTTCGAAGAACCGGATCGCGTCGACGATCGGCATGTCTTCGGCGAGCGTCTCGGGCGCCGGGGTCATGATCTGATCGGCCTGCGCGATCGCCAGCGGATCGACGCTGTATTCCTGGAGGATATGCCGGCCGCGACGCGAGATCTTCTCGGTCAGGATCGAGCGCTTGAGGATCAGCACTGCAACCGCATAGGCGGCCCCTGCGGTCGCGGCGGTGGCAGGCAGCGCGTCAAAATGCCCGGTCAGTTCGACGGCGAACAAGGCGGCGGTGAGTGGCGCGCGCATCGCGGCGGCCATCACGCCCGTCATGCCGATCATTGCCCACGGGCCCGGCCCGCCGGGTAACATCAGCCCGATCAACCCGCCGAACGCGCCGCCGATGATGAGCAGCGGCGCGAGAATGCCGCCCGACGTCCCCGATCCCAGCGCGACAAGCCACACCACCGCCTTGACCGCGAGCAGCAGCAGCATCGCCTTCAACGCGAGCGAACCGTCGAGCAGGTCCTGGATGCTGTTATAGCCCGCGCCGAGCACGCGCGGTTCAATGACTCCACCGATCCCGACCACGACGGCGCCGAGCGCGGGCCACCACATCCAATGGACGGGCAGTGCGTGGAAACCGTCCTCGATACGATAGAGTGCGCTTGACAGCCCTGCCGCGACGAAGCCTGTGAGCAGCCCGGTGAGCGCTGCGAGGACAAGCGTTGTCGTGTCGATCGCGAAGCTGGCATCGAAGGGGAACAGCGGCCCCTCGCCGACGAGATAGGGGCGCCAGGCAAGCGCGGTCAGCACCGCGACCACGACGGGGACGAAGCTGCGCGGTTTCCATTCGAACAACAAGACTTCGAGCGCGAGCAGGATCGCGGCGATCGGCGTGCCGAAGATGCCTGTCATGCCCGCGGCCGCGCCCGCGACGAGCAGGGTCTTGCGTTCGGCGGCGGTCAACCGGAAGCGCTGGGCGAAGATCGATCCGATCGCGCCGCCGGTCATGATGATCGGACCTTCGGCGCCAAACGGCCCGCCGGTGCCGATCGAGATCGCCGATGACAGGGGTTTGAGGATCGCGACTTTCGAGGAGAGTTTGCTCTGGCCGTAGAGGATCGCCTCGATTGCTTCGGGGATGCCGTGGCCGCGGATCTTGTCCGATCCGAAACGTGCCATCAGGCCGATGATCACGCTGCCCACGATCGGGATCAATAGGGCGGCGACGCCCAGCGTGCTGTCGATGATCAGCGCAGGCTCGACCGAAAAGCGGCCGAACCAGGCAAGGTTGGTGACGATCGCGATCAGATGGAGCAGCAACCACGCCGACGCCGCGCCGCCGGTGCCGACCACGAGCGCCATGCCCGCGAGCAGCAGCATTCGCGTATCCGCGCTGTGGTCGGCCAGGCGGGGCACGCGTGCCACGGCAGGCGCCGCCGCGATGGACGATCGATCCATTGCCTCTTTCTTTCATCGCTCTTGAAGGAGAGGTGGGCGCTTATATCGTAATGCGAACTATAGCAAGTGGGTGCGTTCCGTGCCATCAGGCGGCATGGCCGGCGATCCGCTTTGCGACAGGGATTACGAGGCGCTCGCGACCTTCCGGTACGAGTTGCGCCGTTTCGTACGGTTCAGCGAGGAAGCCGCGATCGCCGCCGGGCTGACGCCGCAACATTATCAGGTGCTGCTCACGTTGCGCGCGTCGCCTGATGGCGCAATGCTGGTGGGGGCTCTTGCGGGCCGGCTGTTGCTGCGGCCGCACAGCACGACCGAACTGGTCAATCGGCTTGAGAAACTTGGTCTGGTCGAACGGCATCACGCGCCGGACGATCGCCGCAAGGTCCATGTCGCGATCAGCGCGCAGGGCCGCGCGGCGATCACCTCGCTCGCCGCGCACCACCGCGCCGAACTCCGGCGAATGCGGCCGATGCTCGAACGCCTGCTCGGCAGCATGTGACGGCGGGAAACCCATCGACGGGTTTCTTTGCATGTCGCGAAACGATAAAGGCGCGTTTGGTGTTCGTTCCCGCGTGGGAGCAGGCGTTGGAGGGATAATTGATTCTACTCGACCGTTTGTTTCGTTCGTTGATCCAGTCGGGCCGCCTCGAGGTGACGTGGCCGGACGGTAAGCGCTCGGTCTACCAGGGTAAGGAACCCGGCGACCGGCACAGCGCGGTTCGGATCACCGACACCCGCACGTCGTGGGCGATCTTGCGTAGTCCCTCGCTCGGCGCGGGCGAGGGGTTCATGGATGGGCGCATCGTCATCGAGGACGGCGATATCCGCCAGTTGCTCGATCTGATCATCTTCAACACCCGCTGGCAGCGTGGCAATGGCCACCGCAACCTGCTCGGCCGCCAGCGCGCGTGGCTGAAGACGATGCTGGAGCGCAACGGCGCCGGTCGCTCGGTTCGCAACGTCGCGCATCATTACGATCTTTCCGATCGGCTCTACGATCTCTTTCTCGACGCAGACCGGCAGTATAGCTGCGCGTATTGGACCGATCCGGAGCACGAGACGCTCGAACAGGCGCAAGCCGACAAGAAGGCCCATATCGCCGCCAAGTTGCTGCTCGAGCCGGGCCAACGCGTGCTCGACATCGGCTGCGGCTGGGGCGGTATGGCGCTCTACCTGAACCGTGTCGCCGATGTCGACGTGCTCGGCATCACGCTCTCCGACGAACAACTCGCGGTTGCGCGGCGACGAGCGCAGGAAGCAGGCGTGGCGGACCGGGTGCGGTTCGAAAAGATCGACTATCGCGCGCTTGACGGCACCTTCGACCGGATCGTCTCGGTGGGCATGTTCGAGCATGTCGGCCGGCCCAATTACGGTCGCTTCTTCGACGTTGTCGCCAACCGGCTGGCGCCCGACGGGGTGGCGCTGGTTCATACCATCGGCCGCGCGGGCGGCCCAGGCGAGACCGATGCATGGACCCGCAAATATATCTTCCCCGGCGGCTATTCACCGGCGCTGTCCGAGATCATGCCGCATGTGGAGTATAACCGCCTGTGGGCGACCGATATCGAGGTGTTGCGGCTCCATTATGCCTATACGCTGGAGGCGTGGTACGACCGCACCGTTGCCGCGCGCGAGCAGATCGAGGCGGTCTACGACGCGCGCTTCTATCGCATGTGGTGCTTTTATCTGGCGAGTGCGATCACCGCGTTTCGCCACAGCGATCACTGCAATTTCCAGATCCAACTCGCGCGGCAGCGCGATGCGTTGCCGATCACGCGGCGATACCTCGATCAGACTGAGGACCGCTATCGCGCGCTCGACACCGCGCCGCGCGCGCAGGCGGCCGAATAGCGTGCTCTCGATGCGGCCTTAGCGGTCGCGCCGCGGGAGCGGCAGTGTGCCCAACAATTCGCGACGCAACACCGGATCCTCGCGGAAATCGCCCAGCCAGCAATGCGTCACCAGTGATACGCCGTGCTGGTTCACGCCCCGGCTCGACATGCAGCCGTGGTGCGCCTCGATCACGACCGCGACGCCGCGCGGCTTGAGCACGTCGTCGAGCGTATGCGCGATCTGGCTGGTCAGGCGTTCCTGCAATTGGAGCCGGCGCGCATAAGCGTCGACGAGCCGCGACAGCTTCGAAATGCCGACCACGCTTGCCCCCGGTCGATAGGCGACATGCGCGACCCCGGTGATCGGTGCGAGGTGATGCTCACACGTCGACACCACCGGGATCGACCGGAGCGTGATCGTGTCATCGTAGCCGGCCGATTCGGTGAAGGTGCGCGCCAGCAGGGCGGCGGGATCGACCCCATAGCCGGCGAACCATTCGCGCCACGCGCGTGCGACGCGGGCAGGGGTTTCCAACAGGCCCTCGCGATCGGGGTTGTCGCCGGTGGCGGCGATCATCGCGCGTACCGCCTGTTCGGTCGTCGGACGGGGCGATCGATCCGCGGGCAAGCCGAAATCGCCGGTTGCGCAATTGTTCAGTGCGGTGCTGCCATCGTAGAAATCCATGCGATCCGTTCCTTCCGCTTGCACGCATTGGATGCCGTATCGGTTCGATGGTTCCCGCTCCACGACAGCCAGACGGATTGGGGAAGGCTGCGTCTGTGCAGTCGCTGCGCATCAACGCCCCGTGTCTCACAAGCCCCGACTGGGCGCGATCACGCGCCGCTCGTCTTTTGGCGTGAGTGATTCGCATCTTGCCTGGCGCAGCCTCTTTACCCCACCGACATTGCGATGATACAGGTAGCGCTACCTAAAGGGCGAACGAGATATATAAATATAATAGAATTAGATAATTAATCTCCACGATCGCGGTCTTTTGGAAGAGCGATCGGCGATTAATATATTGCGATACCAGAAAAGAAACGAGCCCGCCCACTCGATTGGTGGGCTGACGGCCACGGGAGAGAGCGACGATATGCGGCATATTCGATTCGTAGCGGCGATTGCACCGATTGCGCTTGTCCTGGCGACCGGTGTTCATGCGCAGACGAGCGATCAGCCCGCGCTCACGCTCGGCGATGCGGGATATTACGAGGCGCCGGCAGTCAACTGGCTGGTGTTCAGCAATTGGTATGACGGGCTGTTCGCCGATGCCAAGATCAGCGGCGTCGAGCTTATTCAGCAGGGCGAGCGGATCGCGACCAACGGCGACGTGCGGCTTTCGGCGACGCCGGGGCAATGGGATGCGATCGGGCGACTGGTCGATCGCAAGATCGATAGCGCGACCGGAACCGTGACGGCGACGCTGGAATATCCCGACCATCACTTCCGTTATGTGATCCGCACGGTGCCGCGCGGCGATACGCTGGAGATCAGCATCGATTTGCCGCACGCCCTGCCGCCGGATCTCGTCGGCAAGGCGGGATTCAACCTCGAATTCCTGCCGTCGGCCTATTTCCACAAGGCCTTCATGGCGGACGGCAAGCCCGGCGGTTTTCCACTGTATCCGGCGAGCGCGATGGAACCGATGCCCGAGCGCAACGCCGCAAGCGGGCGCAGCGACGGCCCGGGTGCCGAGCCGCTGCCGCTTGCCGAAGCGAGCCGCTTCGTGCTCGCGCCCGACGATCCCGCGCGCCGCGTGACGGTGCGTTCCGATGGTACGGGAATTGCGCTCTACGATGGCCGCAACCAGGCACAGAACGGCTGGTTCGTGCTGCGCTCGCTGCTGCCCGCCGGCAAGACGGGGACGGTGTTGCGCTGGACGGTCGCAGCGACGAGCGTGCCGAACTGGCTGCGCGCGCCGGTGATCGGGCATTCGCAGCTCGGCTACGTGCCGGGACAGGGCAAGATCGCGACGATCGAACTCGATCGGGGCGACACGCGGCGCCCGCCGGTGCGGCTGCTTCGGATCGGCGAGGACGGCGTGGAGCATGTGGTGAAAAGCGCAGCCGCCGCCGACGGAGGTGATTTCCTGCGATACCATTACCTGCGCTTCGATTTCAGCGAGGTGCGTGATCCCGGCGTCTATGTGCTCAGCTTCGGCGACACGCGCACCGCGCCGTTCCGCATCGCCGCCGACTTGTATGCGGACGCCTGGCATCCGACGCTCGACGTCTATTTCCCGGTCGCGATGGATCATATGTTCGTCAACGAGGCATATCGCGTCTGGCATGGCGAGGCGCATCGCGACGATGCGCGGCAGGCGCCGGTGAACCACGAGCATCTCGATCTCTACGCGCAGGGCCCGACGACCGACACGCGCTTCAAGGAGGGCGAGCATATTCCAGGGCTCAACGTCGGCGGCTGGTTCGACGCGGGCGATTTCGACATCCGCACGCAGAGCCAGTACGCGGTGGTCCGCTCGATGGTGCGTAGTTGGGAGGCGTTCGGGCTCGAGCGCGATACCACTAGCGTCAATGAGGCGACGCGACGCACCGAAATGCATGTTCCCGATGGCGCGCCCGATCTGCTCCAGCAAATCCGCCACGGCACGCTGCAACTCGTCGCGCAGTTCGATGCGGTGGGCCATGCAATCCACGGCATCGTCGCGCCCGATGTCGGCCAATATACGCATCTGGGCGATGCGGGTTCGAAGACCGATGGCAAAATCTACGATCCCGCGCTCAAACTTTATGAGGTGAAGGGCGGTCGCAGCGGGACGCCCGACGATCGCTGGGCGTTCACGAGCAAATCGTCGGCGCTCAATTACGGCTCGATCGCCGGGTTGGCGGCGGCGGCGCGGGCGCTCAAGGGATTTGACGACGCATTGGCGAGCAAGGCGCTGGGGATCGCGATGCGGACCTGGGCCGAGGAACAGGGGCACGCGCCCGATCTTTACCGCCACGGCAACACCACCGGCGGGCCGCTCGAGGCCGAGCAGTTTGCGGCGGCGGTCGAACTGCTCAAGGCGACCGGCGATGCGCGCTATGGTGAGGCGGTGACGGCGCTGTTGCCGGGGATCGCTGAGCATTTCGCGCCCAATGCGGTGACCGCGGTCGATGCGCTCGCCGATATGCCGCCATCGTATCGCGCTGCGCTGGAGCCTTTGGTGCGGGACTGGGCGGCGCAATCGGCAAAGGTCGCGGCGGCCAATCCCTATGGCGTGCCCGTCACCACCGGTGGCTGGGCGGGGAATGGGGCGGTGATGGATTACGGGCTCACCGCTTACGCGCTGCACAAGGCGTTTCCCGAGATCGTCGGGGCCGAACCCGTGTTCCGCAGCATCGACTTCCTGCTCGGCAATCATCCGGGGTCGGACATTTCGTTCGTCTCGGGGGTCGGCACGCGCTCGAAGGAAGTGGCCTATGGCAACAACCGCGCCGACTTCAGCTTCATCGCCGGCGGCGTCGTGCCGGGGGCGCTGATCATCAAGCCAGATTTCCCCGAGAACCACGAGGATTGGCCGTTCTTCTGGGGCGAGAACGAATATGTGATTCCCGAAGGCTCGGCGTTTATCGAGCTTGCCAATGCGGCTCATGATCTGGCGAGCCGCTAGCCGGAATCCTGACGTTTTTTCTGGAGAGAACCCGCGATGCGGCGGGCGAGGGCGCGGGGGGTGAAGCGGATCGCGCCGGCCATCAGCTTGTTCATCGTACCCGACACCGCGACCGCGCGGCCGGCGTCGAGCGCCTTGAGGCCGTCGCGCACAACGCGGTCGGGGGTGCTCGCGAAGTGCCGGAAGAGATCGCTGTCGGTCATGTTGGCGATGTCGGCGAATTCGGTGCGGGTCGGGCCGGGGCAGAGCGCGATGACGCGGATGTTGTGCGGCTTCATCTCCTCGTGCAGCGCTTCGGAGAAGGACAGGACGAACGCCTTGGTGGCGTAATAGACCGCCATCCACGGCCCCGGCTGAAAGGCCGCCGTCGAGGCGACGTTGAGGATCGCGCCGCGGCGCTGGGCGATCATGCCGGGCAAAACGGCGTGGGTGAGGGCGACCAGGGCGCGGCAGTTGAGATCGATCATCCGCGCCTGCACCGCGCGGTCGAGCGCCGCAAAATCGCCGCGTGCGCCGAACCCGGCATTGTTGACGAGCACGTCGATCGCCAGGTCGCGCGCCTCGAGTTCGGCGGTGAGGCGGGCGACGGCGTTTTTCTTGGCGAGATCGGCGACGATGACGTGCGCGGTGACGTTGTGGCGGCGGCCGATCAACTCGGCGAGCTGATCGAGCCGGTCGCCGCGGCGCGCGACGAGGACGAGATGATGCCCGCGCTGGGCGAGCGCCAGCGCGAAATGCGTGCCGAGCCCGGCAGATGCGCCGGTGACGAGCGCCGTGGGCATATCTCGTTTCTCCGTCACCCCAACTTTCGCCGGGGTGACGGCGTTGTCAAACGATCTCGCGTCGCCGCCACGCGGTTCAGGTCAGGCGGCCGAGCCGGTGATAGAGGTTGCTGAACTTGGTCGAGCGCGGATCGTCGGCGATCCGCTTGACGTGTTCGGCGACCGCTTCCTTGAGAAGCGCGAAATCCTCGTTCGAGAAGACGGCGCGGCTGCGTTGCGGTTCGGTGTTCGGCATCGTTTGTCTCCTTCGTTGGTGTTGCGGATCGAGGGTTACGCCGCTTCCTTGGCGAATTGGGCGGCCTCGGTCGATTCGTCGAGCGCGGTGGTCGAACTGGCGCCGCCGGCGATCGTCTGCGCGACGCGATCGAAATAGCCGGTGCCGACTTCACGCTGGTGGCGCGTCGCGGTGTAGCCCGCGGCTTCGCTGGCGAATTCGGCCTGCTGAAGCTCGGAGTAGGCGGCCATCCCCCGATCCTTATAGCCGCGCGCCAGCTCGAACATGCCGTGGTTGAGCTGGTGGAAGCCCGCGAGCGTGACGAACTGGAACTTGTACCCCATCGCGCCCAGCTCGCGCTGGAACTTGGCGATGTCATCGCGGTCGAGATTGGCCTTCCAGTTGAAGCTCGGCGAGCAATTATAGGCGAGCAGCTTGTTCGGGAACTGCTTGTGGATCGCCTCGGCGAAGCGGCGGGCATCGGCCATGTTGGGCTTCGAGGTTTCCCACCACAGCAGATCGGCGTGGGCGGCAAAGGCGAGCCCGCGCTTGATGCAATGATCGACGCCGGTGCCCTCCTTCAGGCGGAAGAAGCCCTCGGGCGTGCGCTCACCGGTGAGGAATTCGTGATCGCGTTCGTCGACGTCCGAGGTGATGAGCTTCGCGCTTTCGGCATCGGTGCGCGCGATCACCAGCGTCGGCACACCCGATACGTCGGCGGCGAGCCGCGCGGCATCGAGGTTGCGGACATGCGCTTGCGTCGGGATCAGCACCTTGCCGCCCAAATGGCCGCACTTCTTTTCCGCAGCGAGCTGGTCCTCGTAATGGACCCCTGCGGCGCCCGCGGCGATATAGGCCTTCATGATCTCGAAACAGTTGAGCGGGCCGCCGAAACCGGCCTCGGCATCGGCGACGATCGGCGCGAACCAGTCGCGCGTCGTGCCGCCTTCCTGATGCTCGATCTGGTCGGCGCGCTGGAGCGTGTTGTTGATCCGGCGGCACAAGGCGGGGCCGGCATCGGCGGGGTAGAGCGACTGATCGGGATACATCGCGCCCGCGGTGTTTGCATCGGCCGCGACCTGCCAGCCCGACAAATAGATCGCCTGCAAGCCGGCGCGCACCATCTGCATCGCCTGGTTGCCCGATAGCGCGCCGAGCGCGTGGATGTAATCCTCGCTGTGGAGCAATTCCCAAAGCCGATGCGCACCGCGCCGGGCCAGCGTGTGTTCGATCGCGACCGAGCCGCGCAGGGCGGCGACGTCGGCAGGGATGTACGGGCGCTCGATCCCGTCGAATCGGTGGGGTGGGGCGGGGACGAGATCGTCGAAGGTCATTGTCGCTTCCTTTACAAATCGTGCCGATTCGACGGCGGGACAGCGACTAAGTGGAGAAAGTGGAGACCATCGCACAGGTGGCGAGCGGCAATTTTGAGGTCATGGGGTACGAGTCCGCAGAGATACGCTTGTCGTGTTGTAAAGATATTGACACACATGAGGCATCGGGCTTTCCTGTCGTGCGAGCGTTGAGTATCTGGAACAATAGCAGAACGAAGGTGTGTAGGACATGGCCAGTATCGTTTCGCGTCATGCCGGACCTGTTCCGGCATCCAACGTTCCGCACACGCAGGGGCGGGGGTGTCAGCGGCGGGCTGGACCCCGGAACAAGTCCGGGGTGACGGGTCACGGGGCGGGCGTATCGGGAGGAAGCGTGCATGGCCGATCGTAAGCTGTTTGCCGGGCACGCGGTGCGGCGGTTGCGGCGGCAGGCGGGGGTGACGCAGGCGGCGATGGCCGAAATGCTGGCGATCAGCCCGAGCTATCTCAACCTGATCGAACGCAACCAGCGGCCGTTGTCGGCAACCTTGTTGCTGCGGCTGGCCGAGCGGTTCGATTTCGATCCGCGGGTGCTGTCAGGCGGTGAGCCGGGCGGCGGCGGCGAGGCGATACGGCGGCGGCTCGCCGATCCGATGTTCGCCGATCTCGAGGTCGATCGCGCCGAACTGGAAGAATGGCTGGCCGCCGCGCCGGGCGGCGCCGAGGCGTTTGCGCGCGCCTATGACCGGATCGGGCAGGGTGCGGCGCCGGTGGCGGCGGGCAGCGATCCGCTCGATCTGGTGCGGCGCGAGATCGAGCGCTGGCGCAACCATTTCGCCGATCTCGACGCCGCCGCCGAGCGCCTCGCGGACGACTTGCGGCTGGGCGCGGGCGATTTGTACGGCGCGGTCGCCGAGCGGCTGCGCGTCAAGCATCAGCTCTCGATCCGCATCCTGCCCGCCGATGTGATGCCCGATCGGTTGCGGCGGCTCGATCTGCACGCGCGGCAATTGCAATTGTCCGAGATGCTTGACCCGAGCGCGCGGACCTTCGCGGCGGCGGACCAGCTCGCGCAGATCGAGGCGCGCGGTGAGATCGAGGCGCTGGCGCGCGGGGCGGGGTTCGCCGATCGCACCGCCGAGCGGCTCTATCGGCGGCATCTGACGAGCTATTTCGCCGCCGCGGTGATGATGCCTTATGCCCGTTTCCTGCGCGCGTGCGAGGCGAGCGGCTATGATGTGGCGCTGCTCCAGCGGCGGTTCGGCGCGGGGTTCGAGCAGGTGGCGCATCGGCTGACGACGCTGAGCCGGGTGGGCGCGCGGGGCCTGCCCTTCTTCATGATCCGCATCGATCGCGCGGGGCAGGCATCGAAACGCTATGCGGGGGCGAGCGGCGCGGCGCTGGTCGAGGCGCCGGGGCGGTGCCCCTTGTGGCGGCTGCACCACGCGTTCGATCGGCCGGGGCGGTTGGCGGTGCAATTGGTCGAGCTGGAAGAAGGCACGCGCTGGCTGACGATCGCGCGGACGGTGACACCGCAGGGCCAGCGGCCGGGCGGGGTCGAGGCCGAATTCGCGATCGGGCTGGGGGTCGAGGCGGGGCTGGCGGCACCGCTGGCGGCGGCGCGCGGGATCGATCTGGCAGGTGAGGCCGCGCCGATCGGGCTCGGCTGCCGGGCGTGTACGCGTGCCGATTGCCCGCAGCGATCGGCGCCGCCAGCAGCGCGCGCGCTGGTGGTGAGCGAGCGTGAGCGGGGGTTGTCGGCGTTTGGGTTTGCGGGAGAGGAGGGGTGAGTTAGAGTTTGATCCACTTGCGTGGGAGCGGGCCGGTGCCGCAGCCGATTCAGCGTAGCTGAATCCGGCTCTAGTCCGTCAGCGGGTTGAGCGCGGACACGGTGATTCCGAGCGCCTCGGCGAGCGCCTTGCGCGTGGAGCGTCGTCCCTGCGCGTTCGGGCGTCTTTCGAGTGCGGCGACCCCGGTTTGAGACATACCCGCTTTCTCCGCCAGCTCGGCCTGCGACAGGCCGCGGTATCGTCGCCACGCGGCCAGAGGGGAAAGGCCGTCGTCAAGGATCATATCCACGACGGCAGCCGGGTAGCGCGCATCGTCGGCAAGAGCTTCCTCGGCAGCGCGGAGGCCATCGAGATCATCGCCGACCAGCGCCATGAGCCTGTCATATTCGGCGCGCGGGATCGTGACCAGTTCCACGCCGTCAGGGCTGGAAGATGCGATTATGTTCATGCCCAGGTCTTTCGTTTAATCATAGATACCGCCGCGAGGTCCAATGTCGATCACCAGCACCGTCATGGTGTCGGCATCCATGATAACGCGCCAGTCACCGACCCGCATCCGCACGTAACCCGAACCGCCCTTCATCGTGGTGACGTTGTTCGCCAGCGCATCCGGGGCCGCCGCATATTGCGTCACCTTGGAACGGATCAGTTTCGATGCGTTTGCAGGCATCCTCACCAGCGCCTTCAAAGCAGCCTTGGTGTAGGTGACCTCGCGTCCCATCCATTATCAATAGCATAAACTAAACGCATTACAAACGCGAAACGTGGTTATATTGTGAGGGGGGCTATGAACGCGCTTGTTGAACATAGTCGGATCCTGACGTTCGTCAGGATGAAGGCGTTTTGGCGAGTGAATACCCAAAATATCAACCAATCGGTTGACTAACTCGGCTATGTGGCCATATTCAACCATATGGTTGAACAACGACTCGATGCGACCTTTGCCGCGCTCGCCGATCCGACGCGGCGGGGGATGTTGGCGAGCCTTGCCAAGGGCGAGGCCAGCGTCGGCGAACTCGCGGCGCCTTATGCGATGAGTCTTGCGGGGGCGTCGAAACATCTCGGCGTGCTCGAACGCGCCGGGCTGGTCGAGCGGCGGCGGGTGGGGCGGCAGCATCTTTGTCGGTTGAAGGCCGAGCGGCTCGCCGAGGCCGATCGGTGGCTGAAGCAATGGGAGCGGTTCTGGACGGCGAGCCTCGATCGGCTCGAAGTCTTGCTGGCGGAAGAGAAGATCACGTGAGCGATCCGATAATCCTGACAATAAGGCGTGCATTCGCGGCCTCGCCCGAGCGCGTGTTCGATGCGTGGCTCGACCCCGCACAGGCGCGGCGCTTTCTGTTCGCGACGCCTGATGGCGAGATGGCGGCCGTGGAGATCGATGCGCGGGTCGGCGGCGACGCGTTGATCGTCGAGCGGCGGCCGGCGGGCGAGGCGGGGCATCGGCTGCGCTACGAGGCGATCGAACGGCCGCATCGGCTGGTGTTCCTGTTCGCCGCCGACCCGGCCGACGAGGGCCAATGGTCGCGGGTGACGATCGAGATCGTGGCGGAAGGCGCGGGCTGCGTGCTGACGCTGACCCATGAAATAGATGCCGTCTGGGCGGCGTATGAGGCGCGGACGCGCGAGGGCTGGACGATGATCCTCGGCGGGCTCGCGGAGCTGGTGGAGACGAGTGATGGATGATGTGGTTTCGGACGATCAGGGCGGGATGCTGCGCTTCGAGCGCGTGCTCGATGCACCCGTCGAGACGGTGTGGGCGTGGCTGACCGAGCCTGAGAAGCGCAAATTGTGGTTCGCCGACGGGCCGATGGACTTGCACGAGGGTGGGGCGGTCGAGCTGGTGTTCGATCACGATCATCTGTCCGAGGACGACGTGCCCTATCCCGAGGACGCGATCCGCTGGAAGGGCGTGACCTCGCGTGAGCGCGTGGTGACGATCGATCCGCCGCGGTTGCTCGCGATGACATGGGACGGCGGCAAGAACGGCGTCGCGCGGTTCGAGCTGACGCCTGAGGGCGCAGGGACGCGGCTGGTGCTGACGCACACCGGCATCGGCGATCCCGGCCATCGCAAGGGCACTGCGGCGGGCTGGCGTTCGCATCTCGCGGTGCTGGCCGGACGGCTTTCGGGACACCCGGTGCGCGATTTCTGGAAGCTGCATGCCGAATCGATGAAGGCGGTGTTCGGGGGATAGGTCAATCCGCCCCGTTCGCCCTGAGCCTGTCGAAGGGCCGTTCTTCTTTCCGAGCAAGAAAAAGAACGGTGCTTCGACAAGCTCAGCACGAACGGGGGAGTGTGTGTGCCGCCTCAGATCGGCCCGGTGAAGGTGTCGCATTGGGCCGGGTCGCCGGTGTCGAGGCCGTGCTTGAGCCATTGCATGCGATCGGCCGAGCTGCCGTGGGTGAAGCTATCGGGGACGACGCGGCCCTGCGCCTCGCGCTGGAGCGTGTCGTCGCCGATCGCGTTGGCCGCCGTCATGCCTTCCTCGATGTCGCCGGGATCGAGCCGCGCCCGGTTCATCGCGCCCCAGACGCCGGCATAGCAATCGGCCTGGAGTTCGAGCCGGACCGAGAGGGCGTTGCCCTGCGCGCGGCTCGAGCGGGCCATCTGCTGCTGGACCCGGCTCGACGTGCCGAGCAGATTCTGGATGTGGTGGCCGAATTCGTGCGCGATCACGTAATTCTGCGCGAAATCGCCCTTGGCGCCGAAGCGATTGTCGAGTTCGTCGAAAAAGCTCGTGTCGAGATAGATGCCTGATCGCTGGGGCAGTAGAACGGCCCCATCGCCGATTGCGCCGCGCCGCAGCCCGACTGGCCGTTGCCGGCGTAGAAGACGAGCTTGGGCGCCTGGAAACGCTCGCCGGCGCGCGCGAAGATCGCTTCCCACGTATTGTCGGCCGAACTGAACGCGTTGCACGCTGCACGACTCGCCGCGTCGGTCGCGCACGCCTGTTGCGCGGCCGAGCCGCTCGCGCCGCTGCTCGGTGCCGCGATCTGGGTGGTCGGCGCGCTGCCGCCTCCGCCGAGCATCCCGCCGAGATTGCCCAGCCCGCCGAACACCGCGAACAAGATCAGCACCACCGCGATCCCGCCGCAGCCGAAACGGCTGCCGATCAGCGGCAGGAGGCTGAACAACAGGCCGCCGCCGCCGAATCCGCCACCGCCGCCTCGGCCGCGTTGATCCTCGACATTGATGTTGGGATCGAAGTCGTCGAGCCGCATGGCGGGCGCCCCTCTTGTTGTGCCTGCGGTATGAATGCGCGGGATGCGGCCGGGTTGCAATCCATGCTTGATCTTGCTGCAACGCAGCGCCATCTCTGGCGGCAATGGCCGATGCCCCACATCCGCGCCCGCGCCGCCAGGCGAAGGCGCTGCCGCTGCCCGATCAGGTCGCGCTGGTGCTCCAGGGCGGCGGCGCGCTCGGCAGCTATCAGGCCGGGGTGATCGACGGGCTCGCCGATTCGGGGATCGAGATCGATTGGGTCGCGGGGATTTCGATCGGCGCGATCAACGCCGCGATCGTCGCGGGCAACCCGCCCTCCGCCCGTGTCGAACGATTGCATGCGTTCTGGGACAAGGTGACGAGCACGCTGCCGAGCTTTCCGATTGTTCCCAACGATCAGGTGCGCGAGTTCCTGCACGAATGGGCGGCGGGGTTCGTGCTCGCGGCCGGGGTGCCCGGGTTCTTCACGCCGCGGCCGGTGTCGCCCGCCTTCGCAGTGCCGGGCACGCCCGAGGCGCTGAGCTTCTACGATTCGGCGCCGCTCGAAAAGACGCTCGACGAGCTGGTCGACTGGGATCTGCTCAACGACGGGCCGGTGCGGCTGTCGGTGGGGGCGGTCGACGTGATGAGCGGCAATTTCCACTATTTCGATACCGCCGACACGCGGATCGATGCGCGCCATATCATGGCCTCGGGCGCGCTGCCGCCGGGGCTGCCACCGATCGAGATCGACGGGCGGCTGTGGTGGGACGGCGGGCTCGTCTCGAACACCCCGCTCGCGCATGTGCTCGACCATCAGGTCGCGGAACTGCTGGTGTTCCAGGTCGATTTGTTCGCGGCCGCGACCGATCCGCCGCACACGATCATGGACGTCGCCGCGCGCGAGAAGGAAATCCGTTTTTCGAGCCGTACCCGGCAGGTCAGCGACCAGTTGATGCGGGCGCGCAAGGACCGCGAGGCGGTGCGCAAGGTGCTCGCCAAGCTGCCGCCCGAATTGCGCGACGATCCCGATGTGATGGCGCTCGCCGCGCAAGCGGCCGAAAAGCCGGTCAACCTCGTCCACCTGATCTACCGCGCCAACGCCTGGGAAGGCGGCAGCCGCGATTTCGAATTCTCCGCGCGGACGATGCGCGAGCATTGGGATGCGGGCCACGAGGCCGTCAGCGAGACGATGGCGAACGCACGGCTGGTGGCGCAGAACATCCTCGACGGGCGCAGCGCGGCATTCGATCTGACAGACCATTTGCCGCGTTCGCCGTGAGTTCGTCGAAGGACGCATGATGCCGAGAGCCGTGCGTCGACACCCCCGGATCAAGGCCGGGACGAACGGTTTCTGATCGAGAAGGAGAAGACCATGTTCCTCAAGGGTAAGACCGCCATCGTTACCGGCTCAACGTCGGGGATCGGGCTTGCCTACGCGCAGGCGCTGGCGGCCGAGGGCGCGCAGGTGATGATCAACGGCTTCGGCGATGCGGGCGAGATCGAGAAGGAGCGCGCCGCGCTTGAGAAGACGAGCGGCAAGGCGCTGTACGATGCCGCCGACATGACCAAGCCCGATGAGATCGCGGCGATGGTCCAGCGTTGCCACGATGAACTGGGCGGGCCGGATATCGTGATCGCCAACGCCGGCATCCAGCATGTCGCCAAAATCGAGGATTTTCCGCCCGAGAAATTCGAGGCGATCATCCGCATCAACATGAGTTCGGCCTGGTATCTGTATCGTGCCGCGGTGCCGTTCATGAAGGCGAAGAAATGGGGCCGGATCATCGCCACCGCCTCGGCGCACAGCCTGGTCGCGAGCCCCAACAAGACCGCGTACGTGATGGCGAAGCATGGCATCGCGGGGCTGACCAAGACCCTCGCGCTCGAAGTCGCGACCGATGGGATCACCGTCAACTGCATCTCGCCGGGCTATGTCTGGACGCCGCTGGTCGAGCATCAGATTCCCGATACGATGGCCTCGCGCGGGCTCAGCCGCGAACAGGTGATCAACGACGTGCTGCTCGATGCGCAGCCGACCAAGGAATTCGTGACCGCCGAACAGGTGGCGGGCCTCGCCGTCTATTTGTGCCGTGACGAGGCGAAGTCGATCACGGGGACCAACCTGTCGATGGATGGGGGCTGGACCGCGGCTTGAGGCGTGTATTCCCGCGCAGGCGGGAATCCAGAATTACAGGCGGCAGCGTTTGCGACCCTGAGCTCCCGCCTTCGCGGGAGCACTGTTGTTTCGCAGGAAATCGTCACCCCGGACTTGTTCCGGGGTCCAACGAGCCTCTGGCGCTGGCGTTCGGGGAAGGTTGGATGCCGGAACAAGTCCGGCATGACGGCTGGATAGCAGTCACGGCGGGGGCACAGCCGTCAGGCCGGTGCGGGGATGACGTTTGTATTCTCGGCTTTCTCGGGGCGGATGTAGATCGACGACAGCGCCGGGATTTCCGCTTTCAACCGCGTTTCGATCTGCTCGATCAGCGTTTCGGCATCGCCCATCGTGAGCGCGTCGTCGAAATCGACGCTGATCGCGACGAAGACCTTGTCGGGCGCGGTGTGGATCGTGCGGACGTGGTTGACCGAGGATACCGAGGGGTAGGCCGCGGCGACGCGGTGGACCGCGCGGATCACGTCGTTGTCGGCGCGCTCACCGATCAGCAGGCCCTTGCTCTCGCGTGCGAGCAGCGTGGCGACCAGCGCCAGAATGATACCGATGACGATCGAGGCGATGCCGTCGAGGCGGGGATCGTTGAAATAATGGCTCGCCCACACGCCGATGGCGGCGACGACCAGCCCCGCGAGCGCGGCCGAATCCTCGAACAGAACGATGAAATTGGCGGGATCCTTGGAATGGCGAATCGCCGGCCACCAGCGCATCCGCCCCTTACTCGCGGCAAATTCGCGCAGCGCGAGATACCAGGAGGTGCCTTCCATCAGAAAAGCGACGCCGAGGACGATGTAGTTGAGCGTCGCGCTGGTCATCTCCTCTGGCTCGACGAAGTGCAGCCAGCCTTCGTAGATCGACACGCCCGCGCCGACCGCGAAGATCAGGATCGCGACGACGAACGACCAGAAATAAAGCTCGCGGCCGTAGCCGAAGGGGTGGTCGTGATCGGCGGGCCTCTTGGCGCGGTGCTTGCCGTAGAGCAGCAGCATCTGGTTGCCGCTGTCGACCACCGAATGGACGCCCTCGGTGAGCATCGACGACGAGCCCGAGATGCCGGCGGCGATGAACTTCGCGACCGCGATGCCCAGATTCGCCGCCAGCGCCGCGACCAGCACGAGGTTGGATTGCTTGCCCGGCGGCTTGGGGGTGTCAGCCATTGCGCCTGTGGTGCCCGAGAATGAGGTGCGAGGAAAGCGGTAGCCGCTAGGAGTCCGTTTGAGAAATCGCGAAAGAGCGATTTCAGAGGCGGCACCGGCCCGCTCCCCCACCCGGCCACCCATAGCATAATCGCATTGGGTGGCCGGGTGGGGGAGCGGGCCGGTGCCGCAATGCGCCCGAAGGCGCATTCTCAAACAGATTCTCAGTCCGCCCAGGCGGCGTCGTCGATATGGAGTTCGCACGCCGGGCGCGTGCCCCAATCGTCGATCTTGACGCGGCCCGCGAGCCACAAGCGGCGATGCGGCGGCGCGCCGAGCAGGGCCTGGCCGAGCGCGGTCTCGGCCTGGCGGAAGGCGACCGCCTTGAGGCTGCCGCCGTCGTCGCCCGACACGATCGCGCGAACATGGCCGTTGCCGACCACATTGGCCTTGATGATGCGCACCGGCCCCGCCGCGACGCGCGGGGCGGGCCAGCCCATGCCGTAAGGGCCGCCGCCGTCGAACGCGGTGACGAGATCGATCGTCAGCCCACGCGGCGCGAGCAGCGCGTCGAGCAGCAGCGCGCGTTCGCCGAGTGCGCGCGTCACCGCGTCGGCGAGGCGGTCTTCGAGGAAATCGGCGAAGGCGTCGGCCTTGTCAGCCTCGATCGTCAGCCCGGCGGCCATTGCGTGCCCGCCGCCGGCCACCAGCAGCCCCGACTCCTTCGCCGCGAGCACCGCCGCGCCGAGATCGACCCCGGTGATCGACCGGCCCGAGCCCTTGCCGACGCCATTCTCGTCGAGCGCGATCACGATCGCGGGGCGGCCGGTCTTTTCCTTGAGGCGCCCCGCGACGATCCCGATCACACCCGGATGCCAGCCCTGCCCGGCGATCACCGCCACCGCGCGATTGCCCTTGGCGGCGGCGATCGCCTCGGCGGCCTGCTGCACCTCGGCCTCGATCGCGCGGCGTTCCTCGTTGAGCATATCGAGTTCGGTGGCGATCCGGCGCGCCTCGTCGGCGTCGCGCGTGGTGAGCAGGCGCACGCCCAGATCAGAGCGGCCGACGCGGCCGCCCGCATTGATCCGCGGGCCGAGCGCGAAGCCGAGGTCGCTCGCGGTCGGCGCGCGGGTGAGGCGCGACGCCTCGATCAGCGCGTTGAGGCCGATGTTGCGGCGCTTGGCCATCACCTTGAGGCCTTGCGCGACGAACGCGCGGTTGAGACCCTTCAGTTGCGCGACATCGGCGACAGTGCCGAGCGCGACGATATCGAGCAGGTCGAGCAGGCGCGGTTCGGGCCGGTCGGCGAAGAAGCCGCGTGCGCGCAGCGTTCGGATCAGCGCCGCGCCGAGCAGGAAGGCGACCCCGACCGCGGCGAGATGGCCGTGTGCGGCACCCTCGGTCTCATCAAGGCGGTTGGGGTTGACCAGCGCGTGCGCCACGGGAAGCGCGGCGGCGCATTTGTGGTGATCGACCACGATCACGTCGACGCCCGCGTCGTTCGCCATCGCGAGCGCCTCGAACGCCTGCGCGCCGCAATCGACGGTGACGATCAGCGAGGCGCCCGCCTGCGCGAGCCGCACCAGCGCCTCGCCCGAGGGGCCATAGCCTTCCATCAACCGGTCGGGGATATAGGGCGCGGCCTCGATGCCGAGATCGCGCAGCAGCAGGATCATCAGCGCGGCCGACGTCGCGCCGTCGACATCGTAATCGCCGAAGATCGCGATGTTCTCAGCCTGCTGCACCGCATCGGCGAGGCGCGTCGCGGCGCGATCCATGTCGCGGAGGATCGACGGATCGGGCATGAAGCCGCGGATGCTCGGCGCCTTGTGCGCGTCGATCGCGTCGCGCGGGCAGCCGCGCGCGAGCAGCAATTGGGTCACCAGATCGTCGGGCGCGTAGCCGGGATCGCGCGCATCGGCGGCAAGCGACCGCCAGTGCCACGGCTGACCGAGGATCGACGCGGCGATGTTGAGAACGGGGGTCACGTTAGCGGGGGTAGAGGATTGCGGGGGGAGTTCAAAGGGGGGCATTGCCCTGTTCGTCATGCCGGACTTGTTCCGGCATCCAAGGCGGTACCGGGCGAATCGTTTTTTGGACGAGCGACATCGCCTGGGTTCTCGTTGGACCCCGGAACCAGTCCGGGGTGACGGGCTATGGTGCTTTTGCCTACATCCCCGCCTGTGCGAGCCAGCTCGCCTCGCGAAACCATTTGGTGATGATGTATTTCACGCCCTTTTCGACCGGCATGCCTTCGTGCAGCGTCATCTCGTTGGGGGTGCCGTCGGGCTTCATGTTGTTCCACGCGAGCAGCAGCCCGCGTTTGGGCGCGACGCGGATGCCCGCGGTGGGGAACCAGGTGGCGCCGCCTTCGGCGACATCGTTCAGATAGATCATCGCGGTCCAGGTGCGCTGGCCGCCCTCGTTCTTCATCCGCTGCCAGTAATATTCGCTTTCGTGGAAATAATCGTGGTGCGCGCGGAAGTGCTGGCCGGGGGCGTAGCGCTGGCCCTGCATCGTCTCGCCGTTTTCGTGGGTGATACCGAGCAGATCGGCAATGGCTTCGTCGATCGGGCGGACGTCGGGCGACCAGCGGCTCATGTCGCAGCTTTCCGAGGTACGGAAGCCGTCGTCGGCCTGTTCCGAAAGCAGCGTCGAGGGGCGTCGATCGGCGTCGATCATCCGGATCATCGCGTCGCATTGCGTGCGATCGAGGAAATTTGGGTGATAATAGAACTGGATGCCGTCGACCGTCGCTTTGGTGACCTCGGCATTGGCCTCGAGCCGGGCGGACACCGTGGCGCTGAAGCGCTTGCGCGCCGGAACCCTGGGTTTGAGCAATCCGAACATGCCGGCTAGATTGCGTGCGCGATCACGAAAGACAAGGCCCGGCGGGTTGTTTGGAATGCGCCTTGCGGCGCAGGCGGCACCGGCCCGCTCCCCCACCCGGCCACCCATAGGATACTGGCGTTGGGTGGCCGGATGGGGGAGCGGGCCGGTGCCGCTTAGGAAATCGCCCTTCCGCGATTTCCCAAACAGACTCTGTGCGCCCTGGCCGGGTCTCACCAGAAAATATCGTAGACCACGTCAACGACTTCGCCGGTGTCGATATCCACGAGCAGCGCGTCGTTGTAATAGCGCACCCAGCGATACGGGCCGTAAGCCGGCGGCAGGCGGTAATAATAAGGATCGTTGATCCAATAGCCCGATCCGAACAGCAGCGAGTTCAGCCGGAAACCGACCGAGAAGCGGCGATAGCCATAATCCCAACCGTGCGGCGCATAATAGCGCGGCAGGCGATAGGTCGCGCGGTTGCGGACGCGATAATCGCGCCAATCGTAACGGCGATCGTCGCGCCAGCGGCGATTGAACGCGGCGCGATCGTGGAAGCGATCATTGCTGCGCGCGTGATCGTTCCAGTCGGCGCGGTTGCGGACCCAGCGGTTGGTGCGGTCGCCTCGATCGCCGCGATCCCACCGGTGGCCGCGATCATTGCGGTCGCCCCGGTTCCAGCGATCGGCCCGGCTGTCGCGATCGCCTCGGTTCCACTGATGATTGCGATCGCCGCGGCCGGCGCGATTGGCGTGATCGCGGCCACCTCGATCGCCGCGATTCCACTGACGGCCACGATCGACGCGATCGGGGCGCTGCTGCTGCCAATTGCCGGCGCGCGGCCTATCGGGGCGGCGCTGCGCCGTCGCGCCAGCAGGGCGATCCGGGCGGGCGCGATATTCGGGGCGCGTGCGGTTGGGATCGACGCGCTGGATGGGGCGCGTGGCGCGACGCTGGCCATCAGGCCGGGTGGCACGCGCCGGTGCGCGGCTTTCGGGGCGATGCGCAGGGCGGGGGGTCGCTGCCGGGCGCGCGGGTCGCTCGATCCGCGCGCTGCGATCGTGATTGCCGCGATCATGGCGCTGTGCATCGGCCGCGACCGGCATCAGTACCGTCGAGAGCAAGGCTGCAAGAAGGGTCAAACGCATGGTGGGTTCTCCACAGGCTGGCACGATGCCCGCCCGATCATGGATCAACCGTGCCACCGCACCGGTGACCCGATCCTGAATTGGCGTGTCAGCTTTGGGAAAGGATCGGGCGGACGATGCGTCAGTTCGGGGGAGTGAGGGCAGGCACGCTGCGCGCGGCCTCGGCTGGATCGATCCCCGGCCGCGCGCCGGCGTTGATCGTCTCATCGCCGCTGAGCACGCGGCCCGCGCGCTGGATCGCGGCGACGAGCCGGGGGTAGACGCCGCAGCGGCAGATATTGGTGATCGCGGCCTCGATCTCGGCGTCGGAAGGGGCTGCGTTCTTCTTGAGCAGCACCGACGCGGCCATGATGATGCCGGGGATGCAGAAGCCGCATTGCGGCACGTTGGCGTCGATGAAGGCGAGTTGGAGCGGATGATCGCGTTCGCGCGCCAGCCCCTCGATCGTGGTGACGAACGCGCCTTCGATCTCGCCGATCGTCACCTGGCACGCGCGCACCGCCGTGCCGTCGACATCGACCGTGCATGCGCCGCAATCGCCCGTGCCGCACCCGTATTTGGCGCCGGTGAGGTTGGAAGCGTCGCGCAAGGCCCAGAGCAACGGTGTCTCGGGCGCCATCCGGTATTCGACCGGCTGGTTGTTGACGGTGAAACGGGTCATGGCGTCCTTCTGGCACACCCGAGGCAAAGCGGAAACGGCGTGTTTCCGATTGGGGCGTTGTGCCGGTCGGCTCGGCGCCCGATCTCCCGGCCATGACACTTCCTACCCTGTTCATTCCGCACGGCGGCGGCCCCTGCTTCTTCATGGACCCGGCGGGCGGGCCGCCCGACCCGGTGTGGCAACCGATGCAAACCTATCTCGCCGGGCTGATCGCCGGCCTGCCCGAACGGCCGCGCGCGATCCTGCTCGTCTCGGGTCATTGGGAGACGGCACGGCCGAGCGTGCATCTGGGCGCGCATCCAGCGCTGCTCTACGATTATTACGGCTTCCCCGAGCATACCTATCGGCTGCGCTGGGATGCGCCCGGCGCGCCCGATCTTGGGCGGCGGGTGGCGGCCCTGCTCGCAGCGGCGGAGATCGAGAGCGACGAGGAGCGCGAGCGCGGTTGGGATCACGGCGTGTTCGTGCCGATGAAGGTCATGGCGCCCGAGGCGGAGATACCGCTGCTGCAACTCTCGCTGCGCGCCGACCTTGATCCCGCCGCGCATATCGCGATCGGCCGTGCGCTGGCGCCGCTGCGCGACGAGGGCGTGCTGATCGTCGGATCGGGGATGAGCTTCCACAACCTGCGCGCGCGTGGCCCGGCGGTGACCCCCGTGGCGCGCGAATGGGATGCGGCGCTGACCGCCGCCGTCACCGATCCCGACCCCGACGCGCGCGCCCGGCGCGTGATCGCCTGGGACACGCTGCCCCACGCCCGCTTCGCGCATCCGCGCGAGGAGCATCTGCTGCCGCTGATGGTGGCGCTGGGTGCAGGCGGTGACGATCCGGCGCGGCTCGATTTCACCGGCGAGGTGCTCGGCTGGCAGGTCTCCGCCTATCGTTTTGGGGGTATGTTTCCGTTAGACTGAAACAGCGCGGCACCGGCCCGCTCCCCCACCCCACCTCCCATTCAGTATACTGCCGTTGGGAGGTGGGGTGAGGTGTAACCCCACAAAGTAATACTTTGTGGGGACCCCGTGGGGGAGCGGGCCGGTGCCGCTTCCACGCCAGTGGAATAAACCTCGGAATCGTCAGTTGCGCCAGTTCGTATCGACCTTGTCGACGAGGCGGACCATCGCGTCGAAATCGGCCTTGCCCGCGCCGCCGGGGATCTGGACCTTGAACAGATCGCGCTGGTGGACCGCGACGACCTCGGGCGGGACCTCGAGCGGTGTGCCCATCGAGGCGGTGGCGACCTGGATTTCGCACGCGCGCTGCAACGACCAGTGCTTGATGAACGCCTCGGGCAGTGTACGTCCCATCACGAGGATACCGTGGTTCTTGAGGAACATCACGCGCTTGTCGCCGAGATTGTCGATCAGCCGCGCGCCTTCCTCCGCGCGGACGGTGACGCCCTCGAAATCGTGATAGGCGATCTGGCCGGCGAAGTTGCACGCGTAGAAATTGGTGGGCCGGAGACCGCCTTCGACCGACGACACCGCCATCCCGGCGGTGGTGTGCGTGTGCATGATGCAATGCGCGTCCGGAAGGTTGCGGTGGAACACGGCATGCTGGGTGAACCCGGCGAGATTGACCGGGAAGGGTGAGTCGTCGAGCTTGTTGCCGTCGATGTCGATCTTGACGAGGTTGGAAGCGGTGACTTCGGAGAAATGCAGCCCGAACGGGTTGATGAGGAACGCGCCGTCCTCGCCGGGCACCTTCAACGTGATGTGGTTGTAGATCATCTCGGACCAGCCGAGCATGTCGAACACCCGGTAGCAGGCCGCGAGCTGCTGGCGCGCCTCCCATTCGGCGTCGCTCACCTGCGTGTTGCGGATTGCCGTTGCCATTGGGCCTCTCCTTCAAGGTGTCCTTTACGGGCAGGTATCGCATGGCAGACAGGGGCGGGCAATGTTCGGGCGGTCATGCAGGGTCGCAAACCGTGCTCGCCGTGTGCGCGGGCCCGTGCTATTCCGTTTGCGCCTTCTTCGGGAGTTTGATCGGATGACTGACGGCCATCAAATCGTCATGCGGCGCTCGATGATCCTCTGGATCGGGACGGCGCTTCTCATCGCGTTCAATGTGTTTGCCGCCAGCCAGCACAGCGTGGCGTTGACCTATGCCGCGCTTGCCGCGACCGGGGCGTTCGCGCTCTTCGGCATCGGCTTCGGCATCTGGGCCGCGCATATGGTGACGAGGCAGCCCATGTCGGGACCAAACACCTAGGGCGCTGGTTGGAAAGGCCCCGGTCTTCGCCTGGGTGTATTCGGTTCAGAACGCGGCGATACCGGTGATGGCGCGGCCGAGGATGAGGGCGTGGACGTCGTGGGCGCCTTCGTAGGTGTTGACCGTCTCGAGGTTCATGACA
>NZ_QXDC01000006.1:92589-169035 GCF_003550065.1 Hephaestia caeni | reverse complement strand
CTGGGTCAACCCAGCCCGTTGCTTCACCTGCGCTCATGCGCGACAACAATGGTCGGTCTCTGGTTGCCGCTGGATGAAAGCCGGGGGTCACGTCAGTTCGCACAGAACTATGATTGTTATGCAAGATGGGCTGGTCTTGCCGAATTACCGGCCTGGCTCAACGCCATGTCTCGATTTGTAGTGTGATTGAGTGCCCGCTTCTAGGAACCACGAATGGCCGGGTCTGCGCTAACAAAAGTGGAACCCGGAAACCAATGTCGGCTTCAGCAAATGTCCCCTATCACATTTGCCTGATCATAAGCGGTCATTCCGGATCGCCCCAACGGCCTAGACCTAGGAGAGAGGGCTTGCGAGGCTGCACGAATGACCGATTTCGGCGTAACTAGACGCTCCCAATGGTGGCGGCGACCGGCAGAAAAGTCCCAAACCTTGACCCACCTTGCAACTTACCATTCAGTCATATCTGACGAGTACAGAGCCATTAATTATCAGATATGATCACAAGCTTAACGCCACCTCCATCTGAGCATTGACGAAGGCTGGCTCATAATCGCGCGCCACTGAGGGCCTGGAGAAGAGGTCTCCGGCGCCCGTCGCGGGAAAACCGCGATGTTCAGTTGACGTAAAAAGGGGAGAAGATAGAGGCAACTAAGCAACGGCGAAAATCGCCGCCGAACCTACTCTATTGCCGCCGTTTGTATCCGTCACTCCCACTCGATCGTGCCGGGCGGTTTCGAGGTGTAATCGTAAACCACGCGGTTCACCCCGCGCACTTCGTTGACGATCCGCGTCGCGACACGGGCGAGGAATTCGCTCGAGAAGTGGAACACCGCCGCGGTCATGCCGTCGGTCGAGGTGACGGCGCGCAGCGCAAGGACGTAATCATAGGTGCGGCCGTCGCCCATCACCCCTACCGTGCGCACCGGCAGCAGCACCGCAAACGCCTGCCAGATCGCGTCGTAAAGGCCGGCGTTGCGAATTTCCTCGAGATAGATCGCATCGGCCTTGCGCAGGATATCGCAACGCTCCTTGGTGACCTCACCAGGGATGCGGATCGCGAGGCCGGGGCCGGGGAACGGATGGCGGCCGACGAACACATCGGGCAGGCCGAGTTCGCGCCCGAGTTCGCGGACCTCGTCCTTGAACAATTCGCGCAAGGGCTCGACGAGCTTCATGTTCATCCGCTCGGGCAGGCCGCCGACATTGTGGTGGCTCTTGATCGTTACCGACGGGCCGCCGGTGAAGCTGACGCTTTCGATCACGTCGGGATAGAGCGTGCCCTGCGCGAGGAATTCGGCGCCGCCGATCTTCTTGGCTTCGTCTTCGAAGATATCGATGAAGGTCTTGCCGATGAACTTGCGCTTGGCCTCGGGGTCCGACACGCCCGCCAGCCCGTTCAGGAACAACGTCTCGGCGTTCACATGGACGAGCGGGATGTTGTAATGGCCGCGAAACAGGCTGACGACCTGATCGGCCTCGCCCGCGCGCATCAGCCCGTGATCGACGAACACACAGGTGAGCTGGTCACCGATCGCTTCATGGATCAGCACCGCAGCGACCGCCGAATCGACCCCACCCGAAAGGCCGCAGATCACCCGACCCTTGCCGACTTGTGCGCGGATCTCGGCGATCTTGGTCGCGCGGAACTCGGCCATCGTCCAGTCGCCCGACAGCCCGCAGACGTGGCGCGCGAAATTGGCGATCAGCCGCGCGCCATCGGGGGTATGGACGACCTCGGGGTGGAATTGCATCGCGTAATAGCGGCGATCGTCGTCGGCGATTACCGCATAGGGCGCGCCGGGGCTCGACGCGACGATGCGGAAGCCGGGCGCGAGTTCGGTCACCTTGTCGCCGTGGCTCATCCACACCTGATGCGATTCGCCCTCGGCCCACAGACCATCGAACAACACGCACGAATCGAGGATGTCGATGAAGGCATGGCCGAATTCGCCGCTGTCGCCACGGTCGACGCCGCCACCGAGCTGCGCCTGCATCGATTGCTGCCCGTAACAGATGCCGAGCAGCGGCACGCCCGAATCGAGGATCGGCTGCGGGATGCGCGGGCTACCCTCGTCGACCACCGACGCGGGGCCGCCCGAGAGGATCACGCCGCCCGGGCGCATCCGCTCGAAAGCTTCCTCGGCCGCGTTGAAGGGCGCGATCTCACTGTAGACACCGGCCTCGCGAACACGGCGGGCGATGAGCTGGGTGACCTGACTGCCGAAATCGACGATCAGGATGCTGTCATGGGGCTGCGCTGTCATGCCCGAGCCGCATAGCAGATGCGCGGGCGGGGGGAAGAGGGTTGAAGGCGAACCTTCGTGCGACGCCGACGGCGGGTCGGATCAGTTCCCGTAAAAATCACGCCATTCCCGCGAAAGCGAGAACCCATCTCCTGACCGTTCCACGCTCGCCCCCTGTGCGAGATGGGGCCCCGCGTTCGCGGGGGTGACGAAGAGGGAGATCGGCGATTGGACAAAACGCCCCCTACCCCACCTTCAACCCCGTCCATTTCGCGGCGAAAGCCCAGGTGTCGGCGGCTTCCTCGATGATCTTGTCGGTGGGCTTGCCCGAGCCGTGGCCGGCACGCGTCTCGATGCGCACCAGATGCGGTTTGTCGCCGATATCCGCGTGCTGGAGCGCGGCCACATATTTGAACGTATGCGCAGGCACGACGCGATCGTCGGTGTCGGCGGTCGTCGCGAGGATCGCCGGATACGCGCGGCCGGGCTGGATGTTGTGATAGGGCGAATAAGCGTGCAGCGTACGGAACGCGGCTTCTTCCGCGGGTGAACCGTAATCGTCGACCCAGTAGCGGCCCGCCGTCCATTTGTCGAAGCGCAGCATATCCATCACGCCCACCGCCGGCAGCGCGGCGGCGAACAGATCGGGGCGCTGGTTCACCACCACGCCGACGAGCAACCCACCGTTCGAGCCGCCCTGGATCGCGAGCTTGTCGCGCGAGGTTATCCCCTGCGCGATCAGATGTTCGGCCGCGGCCAGAAAATCGTCGAAGCTGTTCTGCTTGTTGGCGAGGCGGCCGCCGTCGTGCCATTCCTTGCCGTATTCGCCGCCGCCGCGGATGTTGGCGACAGCGAACACTCCGCCTTGTTCGATCCACGCCAACCGCGCGGTCGAGAAAGCGGGGGCGACGGGGATGTTGAACCCGCCATAGCCATAGAGGATCGTCGGCTGCGGCCGGGCGGGCAGATCCTTGCGGCCGACCACGAACATCGGCACGCGGGTGCCGTCTTTCGACGCGAAGAAGGTCTGCTCGACGGCGTAATCGTCGGGATTGAAATCGACCTGCGGCGCGGCCCAGACACTGCTTTCATCGGCAGCGACATCGTAGCGGTAGATCGTGGTCGGCGTCGCGAAGCTGGTGAAGGCGTAGAAAGTCTCGCTATCGTTCTGCTCGCCGCCGAAGCCCACGACCGAGCCGATCCCGGGCAGCGCGACATCGCCGAGCGGTGCGCCCTTGAGATCGTAGCGGCGGACTTCGTTCTTCACGTCGACCAGATAATGCGCGAACAACACGCCGCCGATGATCGCAGCGCCTTCGAGCACGTCTTCCGATTGCGGCACGATCTCGCGAAGCTGGCGCGTCATCGAGGCGACGTCCATCGTCACGATGCGGCGGCGCGGGGCGCCCGAATCGGTGACGAAATAGAAGGTCGAGCCGAGATTGCCCGCGAGGCTCCAGTGGTTCTCGAGCCCGCGCACGATTACGCGCTTGACCATGCGCGCGCTGGTGAGGTCGATCGCGGTCAATTCGTAGCGGTCGTCGGTGCCCTCGGACGAAGTGACGAGCAGCCAGTTGCCGTCGTCGGTGATCTCGGCGACCGAGTTGAGCCGCGGGCGATCCGGCGTCGAAAAGACAAGGCGATCCTGCGCCTGATCGGTGCCGAGGGTGTGGAAATAGATCGCGTGGTTGAGGTTGATCGCCTGATATTCGGCGCGCGCGGCAGGTTCGGGAAAGCGCGAATAGAAGAAGCCCGCGCCGTTGCGCGCCCAGGCGAAGGCCGAAAATTTGACCCAGCGCACTTCGTCGGCCGCCACCTCTCCGGTCGCGACGTCGAGCACGCGGATCGTGCGCCAGTCGGTGCCGCCATCCTGCACCGCGTAGAGCAGCCGGGTGCCGTCTTCGCTGGGAAGCCATTCGGCGAGCGCGGTGGCGCCGTCCTCCGCCCAGGCGTTGGGATCGATGAGGACGCGCCCCTCGCCCTCCGCCGTTTCGCGGACATAGAGAACGGGCTGGTTCTGGAGCCCCGAATTATGAAGGTAGAAATAGCGGCCGCCCTTTTTGACGGGCACGCCGAAACGCTCGTAATCGAACAAGGTGCGCATCCGTGCCGTGAAGGCGGCGCGGCCGGGCAGCGTATCGATATACGCGTCGGTGACCGCATTCTCCGCCTCGACCCAGGCACGGACGCGGTCGCTGTCGCGAACATCGGTTTCGAGCCAGCGATAGGGATCGGCGACGGAGACGCCGAACAGCTCGTCGGCGACGTTCTCCCGCTTCGTGTCGGGATAGACGAGTTTGACGGTCATGCAGCCAAGTCCTGTCGATTTCTTCCCGGCCTACGCGGGCGAGGAGTAGTAAGTAGCAACGGCGATGCAAACAAAAAGGGGACGCGCCGGTATTCCGGCACGCCCCCTTTTGAAACGGTTCGTCCGAAGCGCCTCAGGCGGCGGCGTCCAGATCCTCGTCGCCCATCACCGGACCCGAATCCTGGCCCTTGGCCGAGACGTCGCGGTCGACGAACTCGATGATCGCCATCGGCGACGCATCCGACGCGCGGATGCCGGCCTTGATGATGCGGGTGTAGCCGCCCTTGCGATCGGCGTAGCGCGCGCCGAGCACGTCGAACAGCTTGGCGAGCTGCGCGTCATCGAGCAGGCGAGCGTGCGCGAGACGGCGGTTGGAAAGGCCGCCCTTCTTCGCGAGCGTGATCAGCTTCTCGACATAGGGCCGAAGCTCCTTCGCCTTGGGAAGCGTGGTCGTGATCTGCTCGTGCTTGATGAGCGCTGCCGCCATGTTGCGGAACAGAGCGATACGATGGGCCGAGGTACGCTGAAGCTTCCGGCCGCCGACGCGATGACGCATGATATTTCCTTTCAGTTCGTCAGGGGGCCGTACGAGGTACCCCGGGCCAGGTGGCTGTAAGGCCGCCACCGTTCGCCTTGATCCTCCCCGAGCTTGTCTCGGGGAGGGGGACCGCTCGTAGAGCGGTGGAGGGGCCGGCCAAAGGCCGGGAAGCGTGGCGGATGACCACGGCGCTTCGCGCCGCCCCTCCACCAGCTTCGCTGGTCCCCCTCCCCCAGCAAGCTGGGGGAGGAATGGATTATCCCAAAATCTCCTGTTCGAGCTTCTTGGCCATTTCCTCGATGTTTTCAGGCGGCCAGCCGGGGATTTCCATCCCCAGGCGAAGGCCCATCGAGGACAGCACTTCCTTGATTTCGTTCAAGGACTTGCGGCCGAAGTTCGGGGTACGCAGCATCTCGGCTTCGGTCTTCTGGACCAGGTCGCCGATATAGATGATGTTGTCGTTCTTGAGGCAATTGGCCGAGCGCACCGACAGTTCCAACTCGTCGACCTTCTTGAGCAGGTAACGGTTGATCTGCTGGGTATCGCCTTCGGCTTCGCCCGCTGCCGGCGCGGCCTGGCCGATCGTCTGGCTGCGCGCGATCGCCGAATCGTCGAAATGGACGAACAAGGCGAGCTGATCCTGAAGGATGCGCGCGGCATAGGCGAGCGCGTCCTCGGGCGTCACGGTGCCGTCGGTCTCGATCGTCAGCGCGAGCTTGTCATAATCGAGATCCTGCCCGACGCGGGTGGGGTCGACCTTGTAGCTGACCTGGCGCACCGGCGAATAGAGCGCGTCGACCGGGATCAGGCCGATCGGCGCATCGGCCGGGCGGTTGGCGGTCGCGGGGACATAGCCCTTACCGGTATCGGCGGTCAGCTCCATGTTGAGCGTCGCGCCTTCATCGAGATGGCAGATGATGAGATCGGGGTTGAGCACCTCGATATCGCCCGACACCGCGATATCGCCGGCCTTGACCGGACCGGGGCCGGTGGCGGAAAGCTGGAGCCGCTTGGGGCCTTCGCCTTCCATCTTGAGCGCGATCTGTTTCACGTTGAGGACGATATCGGTCACGTCCTCGCGCACACCGGCGAGCGACGAGAATTCGTGCAGCACGTTCTCGACCTTGATCGAGGTGACGGCCGCACCCTGGAGCGACGAGAGCAACACACGGCGCAGCGCATTGCCGAGCGTCAGGCCGAAGCCCCGCTCGAGCGGCTCGGCGACGAAGGTCGCCTTGCGCTTGCCGTCGCCGGCGGTCTTCTTGTCGAGACCGACGGGCTTCTTGAGTTCCTGCCAGTTCTTTGCGTTGACGGACACGGGCTCCCCCTTGGTTTTGGGCGGGAGCGAGGGCTACTCCGGCCGTGGGAGAAAGATGGTCCGCGCTGCGCGATCAACCGCGCGCGGACCGGGCGAAATCAGACGCGGCGACGCTTGGACGGGCGCACGCCGTTGTGCGGGATCGACGTCACGTCGCGGATCGACGTGATCTGGAAGCCCACCGCCTGGAGCGCACGGAGCGCCGATTCGCGACCCGAGCCGGGGCCCTTGACCTCGACTTCAAGCGTGCGAACACCGTGTTCGGCGGCCTTCTTGCCGGCATCCTCGGCCGCGACCTGCGCCGCGTACGGGGTCGACTTGCGTGAGCCCTTGAAGCCCATCATGCCGGCCGACGACCACGAGATCGCGTTGCCCTGGGCATCGGTGATCGTGATCATGGTGTTGTTGAAGCTGGCGTTCACATGCGCGACGCCCGCGGTGATGTTCTTGCGCTCGCGCCGACGAATGCGCTGAGGTTCGCGTGCCATAATTGAATTCCTGACCTGATCTGAAGCTGGAAGAAACGGTGCCGTTCAGGCGCGCCGCTTACTTCTTCTTGCCCGCGATGGGCTTGGCCTTGCCCTTGCGGGTGCGCGCATTGGTGTGCGTGCGCTGGCCACGGACCGGCAGGCCCTTGCGATGGCGCAGGCCACGATACGAAGCGAGGTCCATCAGCCGCTTGATGTTCATCGCGGTTTCGCGACGAAGATCGCCTTCGACATTATGGTCGGCGTCGATGGTTTCGCGGATCTGGAGCACTTCCTGATCGGTCAGGTCCTGCACGCGGCGCTCGGGCGCAATGCCCAGCTTCTCGGTGATTTCCTTGGCCTTGGTCGACCCAATGCCGTGGATATAGGTGAGCGCGATCACCACGCGCTTGTTGGTCGGGATGTTGACGCCCGCAATACGTGCCATGAAGTTTTTTCTCCTAGCTCCACGGGGCTGGCATGGCCGCACACGCCCCATCTCATCGCGTTATTTCCGAAACGCAAGACACCGGCGAGCGCACGCAGGCGCCGCCGGAGAACCGGTGTGTTCGGAAAGCATGCGCGAAATAGGCGCGACGGACGGGAGAGTCAAGCGGCCGAAGCGGTGCCGAAGCATCGAGCCACGAGACTGCTCACCCACCCCTTCACTACCCTTGAAAGGGAGCGCGCGCTCACCCCTTCATCGCCTCGATCAGCTTCTTGACGTCCTGGCTGCGGCCGCGGGGGACGATGAGGACGTCGTCGCCGCTGGCGACCACGATCAGATCCTCGACCCCGACGAGCGCGATCCGGGGGCCGTCCGAGCGCACCAGGCAGTTGGTGCTGTCGATCGACAGCACGGTGCCACGATGCGCGTTGCCGGCGCCGTCGCATTCGCTGAGCAGGTGGAGCGCATCCCAACTGCCGACGTCGCTCCAGCCCATGCTGACGGGCACCACCGCGACGCGATCGGCCTTTTCCATCACCGCATAATCGATCGAATCGGCCGGACACGCGGCGAAGGCCTCCGTATCGGGCATGATGCGGCTGCCGACGCGTGCCGCCCGATCCATCGCCTGTCGGCAGGCAGCGAGCATATCGGGCGCGTGGACCGCCAGCGCGCCGAGGAACATATCCGCGCGGAACAGAAAGATGCCGCCGTTCCAGTAATGGCCGCCCGCCGCGAGCATCGCCTCGGCGCGGTCGCGCGGCGGCTTTTCGACGAACCGCTCGACCCGGTGGACGCCGGGCACGATCGCCTGACCTTGCGCGATCCAGCCGTAACCGGTCTCAGGCGCGTCGGGGGTGATGCCGAAGGTGACGAGCCAGCCATCGTTGACCAGCGGCAGCGCGGCCTCGATCGCGCGGTGGAAGGCGGCGACATCGGTGATGACATGATCCGAGGGCATGACGAGCAACGGCGCCGGCCCGCCCCCCGCGGCGAGCGCGGCGAGCGCGATCGCGGGCGCGGTATTGCGGCCGGCGGGTTCGAGCACCAGCGCCTGCGCCGACGCGCCGACCGCGCCCAATTGCGCTTCGACCTGATCGGCATGGTGCGCATTGGCGACGACGATCGGCGCATCGAAGTGCGCCGCATCCTGCGTGCGTCGCACCGTCAATTGCAGCATCGTCTCGTCGGCGGTGAGCGCGAGCAACTGCTTGGGGCATTCGGGGCGCGACATCGGCCACAACCGCGTCCCCGAACCGCCCGAGAGGATGACGGGGACGACGCGCGGCGATTCTGACATGCAATGCTCCTGGCGGTTGACCCGAATGTAGGGTGCGGGCCCGCCAAGGGAAACACCCGAGGCGGGAATCCGGGCGCAAAGCGTTCAGGCTTTCTTTGTCAATTTCTGCGACAGCGGGCTGTGTCGGATTTATTTACACTTCACCGGCTAGGACCGCACGCGCGATGATCAGGCTGTTCAAGCATTATGTTCCCAACGCCGTGCTGCTGCTCGGCCTGCTCGATATCATCCTGCTGCTGGCGGCGGCCGAGTTGGGCTGGGTGATCCGCGCGCACCAGATCGACATGGCCGTCGAGCCGATCATCCACCGCCTGCCCCAGCTCGCCAGCTTCGCGCTCAGCCTCGAACTGGCGATGGTCGCGGTCGGGGTGTACGGCGCCGATGCGTTGCAATCGCTGCGCTTCGCGACCGCGCGGCTGCTGGTCGCGGTGTCGCTCGGCACGATCTTCCTGAGCCTGATTTTCTTCCTTGTGCCTGCGCTGACCTTCTGGCGATCGAACCTGCTCTACGCGATGGGAATCGCGGCGGTAGCGATGATCGCGTTGCGCATCCTGCTCGGCAAGACATTGGGCAGCCAGATCTTCAAGCGCCGCATCGTCGTGCTCGGCGCCGGCGCGCGCGCGGCGCGGCTGAAGGCGCTCGCGGCGACCCCGGGCGCGGCGTTCGTCGTCGTCGGCTATGTCGCGATGAACGAGGCCAACCGTATCATTCCCGAGGCGATCGCACGCGATGCGATCTACAACCTTGCCGACCATGTTGTGCTGCTGAACGCGAGCGAGGTGGTGCTTGCGCTTGAAGAACGACGCAACGCGCTGCCCTTGAAAGACCTGCTGCGGATCAAGACCACGGGGGTCCATGTCAACGAGATATCGACCTTCCTCGAACGCGAGACGGGGCGTGTCGATCTCGACAGCGTCAACCCGTCGTGGCTGATCTTTTCGGATGGGTTTTCGTCAAGCCGCGTGCTGTCGAGCCTGTTCAAGCGGCTGTTCGATATCGCCGCGAGCCTTGTGCTGCTCGTGATCGCGCTGCCGCTGATCGTGCTGGTCGCGATCGCGATCAAGCTCGAGAGCCGCGGGCCGGCTTTCTACCGCCAGCGCCGGGTGGGGCTCTATAACCAGGGCTTCGACATCGTGAAGCTGCGCTCGATGCGGCAGGACGCCGAGGTCGCGGGGCAAGCGGTGTGGGCCGAAAAGGACGATCCACGCATCACGCGCGTCGGGCGGATCATCCGCAAGCTCAGGATCGACGAACTGCCGCAGGCGTGGAGCGTGCTCAAGGGCGAGATGAGCTTCGTCGGCCCGCGCCCCGAACGACCGCAGTTCGTCGAGGATCTCGAAACCCGGCTGCCTTATTATGCCGAGCGCCACATGGTGAAGCCGGGGATCACCGGCTGGGCGCAGATCAATTATCCTTATGGCGCCTCGATCGAGGATTCGCGGCAGAAGCTCGAATACGACCTCTATTACGCCAAGAATTACTCGCCCTTCCTCGATCTGCTGATCCTGCTCCAGACGATCCGCGTCGTGCTGTGGCCCGAGGGCGCGCGGTGAGGATGGCCGCCTTGGTCGACGCTTCTCCCGTTCGTGCTGAGCTTGTCGAAGCATCGTTCTTCCTTTCGGCGCGAGAGAAGAAGAGCGGCCCTTCGACAGGCTCAGGGCGAACGGGCGGGGTTTCGGGAAAAAGGCGTTTCACGCCATGATCCAGCCGCTCATCCTGTGGGGGCACGCGCTGGCGGCATTGCTGTTCGCGGTGCTCGCGGCGTCGCAGGTGCGCGGCGCGGGCAGCGCCTTGCCGCGGCTGACGTTCCTGATCGCGCTGGGGATGACGGCATTGTGGGCGCTCGCGGTGGCAGGGATCGACGCGCGCGAACTGGCGCCGCGCGTGACCGAATCGCTGTGCAACCTTACCTGGCTCGCCTTCATGTACGCGCTCGTCCGACGCGGACGGCAGGCGGAGGAGAGCGCCGCGATCACCGGCATCTACGCAGTGGTCGGGGTGATCGTCGTCGCGGGGCTCGTCCTCGGGCTCATCACCGCCGGGCCGACCCCTGCCCCCGCGCTCGTCGGGGTGCGGCAGGTGCTCGGCATGATGGTCGCGGTGTCGGCGCTGGTCCTGGTCCACCATCTCCATACCGCGGTATCGCCGCGCGCGCGCGACGGCATCCGGTTCGCGGTGGCCGCGCTGGCGGCGTTCTGGCTGATCGACCTGCTGCTCGCCGCGGCCGCTTATGCGGGAATCGAGGACAAGAGCCCGCTGATCGCGATCCGCGGCTTCGCGGTCGCCGCGCTGGCGCCGGTGCTCGCGCTCGCGGTCCATCGCAACGGCGACTGGTCGCTCAAGCTGTCGCGGACGATGGCGTACCAGTCGCTCTCGCTGCTGGGGATCGCCGTCTATGTGCTGTCGATGGCGCTGGTGACGAGCGCGATCACCGCCTGGGGCGGCAGCCATGCCCGGATCGCGCAGACCGCGTTCGTGTTCGGATCGACCGCCGCGGCGCTCACCTTGCTCTCCAGCCCGTGGCTGCGGGCGTGGATCAGGGTCAAGCTCGCCAAGCATCTGTTCCGGCATCGCTACGATTATCGCGCCGAGTGGGTGCGCTTCACCGACACGCTGGGGCGGCCCGATGCCGATGCCGCGCCGCTCGACGAACGCATCGTCAAGGCGATCGCCGATCTGACCGAATCGCCGGGCGGGCTGCTGCTCGTGCCCGAAGACGGCGACCTGGGTTTCGGCGCGGCGTGGAACTGGCCGCCCGACGCGCTGCCCGGCCATGCCGGCGATGCGGCACTGGCGACATTCCTGGGCGCGGGGCTTGGCGCAGGCGGCCGCATCGTCGAACTCGATCGCGTGCGCGACGGACGCGGCGAGACCAGCGAACTGGCCAGCGTGCCGATGTGGATGCTCGATTGCGCGCAGGCGTGGGTGCTGGTGCCGCTGGTCCATTTCAGCACGCTCGCGGGCGTGATCGTGCTCGCACGGCCGCCGGTGGATCGCGCGCTCGACTGGGAGGATTTCGACCTGCTGCGCATCGCCGGGCGGCAGGTGGCGAGTTATCTCGCCGAAGCCCGCGCGCAGGGCGCGCTCGCCGACGCGCGACGGTTCGACGAGTTCAACCGGCGCTTCGCCTTCATCCTCCACGACATCAAGAATCTGGTGAGCCAGTTGAGCCTCGTCGCGCGCAACGCCGAGCGCCACGCCGACAACCCCGATTTCCGCGCCGACATGATCGCGACGCTGAAGGAATCGGCTGGGCGGATGAACGACCTGCTCGCGCGCCTGTCGCAGCACCATTCGGGCGGCAACCGTGCCGAGGCACCTGCCGCGACCGATATCCTGCCGCTCGCCGAACGCGTCGCCGCGACCCGGCGCGCGCAGCATCCGATCGTCACCACCGGGCCGCACGACGCGATCGCCGAGGTCGACCGCGCGGCGCTCGAACTGGTGCTGGGGCATCTCATCCAGAACGCGATCGAGGCGAGCCCGCCGACCGAACCGGTGACGCTCGCGGTATCGACCGACGGCGAGCGGGTGGCGATCGACGTGATCGATCGCGGCTGCGGGATGACGCCCGCGTTCGTCCGCGACCAGTTGTTCCGGCCGTTCGTCTCATCGAAGCCCGGCGGGTTCGGGATCGGCGCGTTCGAAGCGCGCCAGATCACCGCCGCGATGGGCGGCGAGGTGAGCGTCGTCAGCCGTGAGGGCGAAGGCACGCGCTTTCGCGTGACGCTGCCCGCCGCGCGCCGGCGCGTCGCCGCGCTTGGAGAAGCGGCATGAAGGCCCCGCGCAAACTGCTGATCGTCGAGGACGATCTGGGGCTCCAGCGCCAGTTGCGCTGGGCGTATGACGATTACGAGGTGCTGGTGGCGGGCGACCGCACGACCGCGATCGACCTGCTGCGCGCCGAGGAACCCGACGTCGTCACGCTCGATCTCGGCCTGCCGCCCGATCCCGACGGGGTGAACGAAGGCTTTGCAACGCTGGCCGAGATCCTTGCGCTCAAACCCGATACCAAGGTGATCGTCGCTTCCGGCCACGGCGCGCGCGAGAGCGCGCTGCGCGCGATCGCGGAAGGCGCGTGGGATTTCTACCAGAAGCCGATCGATATCGACGCGCTGGGGCTGATCGTCGCGCGCGCCTTCCACGTCCACGACCTGGAGGCCGAGAACCGACGCCTCGCGGAGCGCGGCAGCGCGGCCGAGGGCTTGGGCGGGATCATCACCGCCGCGCCCGAAATGCTCAAGGTGATGCGCACGATCGAGCGCGTCGCCGCCGCCGACGTGACGGTAATGCTGCTGGGCGCGAGCGGGACGGGCAAGGAATTGCTCGCGCGCGGGCTGCACGACGCGAGCCCGCGCGGCAACGGCGCGTTCGTCGCGATCAATTGCGCCGCGATCCCCGAGACGCTGCTCGAAAGCGAGTTGTTCGGCCACGAAAAAGGCGCGTTCACCGGCGCGATCAAGACCGTGATCGGCAAGATCGAGCAGGCAGCGGGAGGCACGCTGTTTCTCGATGAGGTGGGCGACATTCCGCTGGCGCTTCAAGTCAAGCTGCTCCGGTTTCTGCAAGAGCGCGTGATCGAGCGGATCGGCGGGCGCCAGCAGATTCCCGTCGACACGCGGATCGTGTGCGCGACGCATCAGGATGTCGACGCGATGGTCGCCGACGGGCGGTTCCGCGACGATCTCTACTATCGGCTCGCCGAGATCGTGGTGCGTATCCCCGCGCTGGCCGAGCGGCCGGGCGACGCGGGGTTGCTCGCGAAGCATTTCGTCAAGAAGCATGCGCCCGCGATGCGCAGCCAGGCGGCCGCGCTTTCCGCCGATGCGCGTGCGGCGATCGATGCCTGGGGCTGGCCGGGCAACGTGCGCGAACTGGAAAACCGCGTGAAGCGCGCGGTGATCATGGCCGACGGCAAGATGGTGACAGCGGCCGACCTCGATCTCGACGCCGCCGCCGACGACGCGCCGATCAACCTCAAGGCCGCGCGCGAGCGCGCCGACAGGAAGGCGATCCGCCACGCGCTCGCCCGCGCCGAGGGCAATATCTCGAACACCGCCAAGCTGCTCGGGATCAGCCGGCCGACATTGTACGACCTGCTCAAGAATTACGACCTCCATGCTTGATCGGACGGGCAAGGCGATTCTGCCGGCGGCGGCCCCGCGCCGACGCCGCAAATGGACGCGGCGCGACGGACGGCGGCGGCTGCGGTTGTCGCGGCGCACGCGGCTGGCGCTGATGCTGGCCGGGGCGATCGGGCTGCTCGCGGCGCTCTATGCGTTTGCACCGCGCCCCGAGCCGGCACCCGACCGGGCCGAAGCGACCGCGGCGCTGAAGCGTGGGCTGGTGCTCTACGGCCGCGGCAATGTGAGCGGCGCGCTGGCGGCGGCTGAGGAAGCGACCACCGCCGACAAGACCTGGGGGCTGGCGCACGCATTCGCCGCACGGCTGCACCTCGCCCAAGGCGATGGCGACGCCGCGGAGGCCGAGATCGCGCGCGCGCTGCGCACCGGATTTGCGCCTCGGCGGGCGCACCACCTGCTCGCCGAGGCGTGGTTGGTGCAAGGCGATCCCGATCGCGCGATCGCCGAAGCGGCGAAGGCACCGGCACGGTACGCGGGGTATGCGACGCGGGTTCGCGCGCGGGCCACCGCAGCGCAGGGCGATAGTGGTGGCGCACAGGCGCTGCTCGCGCCGTTGCTCGATCGGGACGATGCCGCGGCCTGGGCCGACCTGGGCACGATCCGGCGCGATGCCGGCGACATCGGCGGTGCGATCGGCGCGGCGGCGCGCGCGGGCGCGATCGATCCGGCAACACCGGGCCTGCTGGTCCTCAAGGGTACGCTGGTGCGCAGTCAGTACGGCCTCGTCGCCGCGCTGCCGTGGTTCGACGCCGCGCTGAAGCGCGACCCCGCCGATCTCGACGCGCTGATCGAGGATGCCGCGACGCTGGGCGATCTCGGCCGGATGCGCGCGATGCTGGCGGTCACGCGCCGCGCGATCGCCGCCGACCCGGCCGATCCGCGCGCTTACTACCTGCAAGCCGTGCTCGCCGCGCGCGCGGGGCGGTTCGATCTCGCGCGCGTGCTGCTCCAGAAGACCGGCGGCACGCTGAACGGGATGCCCGCGGTGCTGCTGCTCGGCGGGATGCTCGATTATCATGACCGCGCATACGAACAGGCGATCGGGCAATGGCGCGAGTTGGCCGATCTCCAGCCCTATAATCTGACCGCGCGGCGGCTGCTCGGTGCGGCCTTGCTGCGCGCGGGCGACGCCAAGGGCGCGCTCGACGCGCTGCGCCCGGCGGCGTTGCGGGCCGATGCCGATCGCTACACGCTGACGCTGGTCGGCCGTGCGTTCGAGGCGATCGGCGAGCGCGACTGGGCGGGTATCTATCTCGACCGCGCGGCGGCGCCCGAGCGCGGCGCGGCGGCCCCCTTCGGCACCGACGACAGCATCGCCGTGCTCGCCGCCGCGGCCGATGACGCGCCGGGCGATCCGCAAGCAGCGGTCGATTATGTACGCGGGCTGATCGAGACCGGGCAGCACGACGATGCTTTAGCGCGCGCGCAGCATCTGGCGCACGCCGCACCAGGCGCCCCGGCCGCGCAATTGCTGGTGGGCGACGTGCTGACGGGGATGGCGCGCGAGGCCGACGCGGCCGCCGCTTATGCCCACGCCGCCGATCTGCGTTTCGACGCGCCGACCGCGCTCCGGCTGGTGACAGCGCTCGATCATGCCGGGCGGCGAGACGAGGCGGCGCACACGCTGGGACTCTACCTCGCGCAGAACCCCGAGAGCCGCGACGCACTCAGGCTGACGGCGCGGTGGCAGCTCGCGGCGGGCAGATGGGACGATGCGATCGTCACGCTCGAGCGTTTGCGCGCGCGGCTGGGCGACAAGGATGCCGTGCTGCTCGCCGAACTCGGCAGCGCGCATCTCGGGCGCGGCGACACGGCCTCGGCGACGCGGCTGACCGCCGCCGCACACGCGCTGGCGCCGCTCGATCCGGCGATCGCCGACGCTTATGGCTGGGCGCTGTTCAAGGCAGGCAAGCCCGCCGCCGCGCGTCAGCTCCTGCGCCAGGCCGTCGCCACCGCACCCGACCATCCGGGGCTACGCGCGCACCTCGCAGCGGCGGAGGGTGACGCGACGGTGCGCTTGGACTAGGGCCGGCAGTCGATCGTGCTCCTGCGAAAGCGGGAACACACGAATGTTCGCGTAGGAACCCCAAGGCCGCTGAATGACCGACCCGATCGACCGTATCGCCGCCGCGCTCGAGCGGCTGGCCCCGCCGCCGCCGGCGTCCGCCGACCCGCTGGCGCACCCGGCCTATGTCTGGCGCGGCGACGGCCTTACCGCCGCGCGCCAGTTCGCGCCGCTGCCGCTGGCCATGCTCCACGGGGTCGAGATGCAGAAGGCGGCGCTGGTCGCCAATCTCGATCGGCTTGCGGCGCGCCACGCCGCGCAGGACGTACTGATGTGGGGCGCGCGTGGCACCGGCAAATCGGCACTGGTCAAGAGCGCGGTCGCGCATGTTCAGGCGGCGGGCGGCGTGCTGGCGCTGATCGAGGTGGTGACGCACCGGCTCGACGATCTGTCGGCGCTGTTCGACGCGATCGCGCCGGTGGATCGTGCGTTCGCGCTGTTCATCGACGATCTCGGTTTCGACGCGGCGGGCGACGCGCGCGCACTGCGATCGATGCTCGAAGGCGGCGCCGAGGCGCGGCCGGCCAATGCGCGGCTGGTCGTCACCTCCAACCGGCGCCATCTGGTGCCGCGCGACATCGCCGAGCAGGAAAGCGCGATCAACCCGCGCGATTCGGTGGACGATCACCTCGCGCTCGCCGACCGCTTCGGGCTCAGCCTCGGCTTCCATGTCGTCGATCAGGACGGCTATCTCGCGATCGTACGCGGTTATGCCGAGGCGTACGATCTGCCGTTCGATCCGCAAGAAGCGATCGGCTGGGCGACGCGGCGCGGCAGCCGATCGGGGCGCGTCGCGTGGCAATATGTCGTCGATCTGGCGGGGCGCAACGGCAAGGCGCTGTAGCGGCTCAGCCGCCCAGATCGAGATTGGGAAGATCGCGCGCCGCGTGGATGATGCGCACGATGTGTACCTCATCCGCGACGCGATACAGCACGATATAGCCTGCCACCGAAAGCCCGCGCACGCCGTCTGCTATATCCTCGCGCGCGGGCGCACTGCGTGGATGATCGCGCAGCCGCAAGACAGCGACGCGCACGCGATCGACCAGACGGTGCGCCGCGGGCTCGTTGTCGCTCGCGATCGACATGAATATCTCGAGTAGATCGGTATCCGCCTGAGGCAGATAGACAATTCGCATCAGCCCGCTTCACGTAGTGCGGCAAGCCGCGCCATGCCGCGGCGCTTGATGTCTTCGAACCATTCGTCGGTCACATCCTGCGGCTTCCCGCTTGCCAGCCCCTCTTCCCACAAGCGGCGGAGGCGGAGCGTTTCGGCGCGGTCGGCGTCGCGGTCGCGGCGCCAGAGGCGAAGCGCATCACGGATGACCTCGCTCGCGCTCGCGTAATCGCCCGTCGCGACCGCATTGTCGACTTCGCTCGCGAGTTCTTCGGTCAGCGCGATGCTGAGTTTGCGAACGGCGCCCATCGTGTTTCTCCCGTGCTGGTAGGAAGAAGTAATACCATCGCCCGTGCGCCGCCTCAACCGAGCGCGTCGACCCGTTCAGCGAGGTCGAGCCAGCGTAGCTCGGCGGCTTCCTTTTCAGCGTGCGCCTTCTCGATCGCTTTCATCAGCGTGTCGAAGCGTTTCGGATCCTTTGCGTAGAGATCGGGATCGGCGAGCGCCGCCTCGTCGCGGGCGATCGCGGCGTCGAGTTCTTCGATCCGCTTCGGCAGCAGATCGTAGTCGCGCTGGTCCTTGTAGCTGAGCTTGGTCGCTTTCTGCGGCGGCGGTGGCGCAGTGGGCGCGGCCTTGGGGGGCGTCTTCTTCGTCTCGCGGGGGCTGCGCTTGCGCTCCCAATCCTCGTAGCCGCCGGCGACGACATCGATCGTGCCCGAGCCATCCAATCCCAGCGTCACGGTGACGGTGCGATCGAGGAAGTCGCGATCATGGCTGACGATCAGCACGGTGCCGTCATAATCGGCGATCACTTCC
Source organism: Hephaestia caeni (assembly GCF_003550065.1). Taxonomy (GTDB): domain Bacteria; phylum Pseudomonadota; class Alphaproteobacteria; order Sphingomonadales; family Sphingomonadaceae; genus Sphingomonas; species Sphingomonas caeni_A. The sequence goes on along the minus strand of NZ_QXDC01000006.1, from coordinate 151,271 downwards.
TGGAGCAGATCGAGCGTCTCCATGTCGAGATCGTTGGTCGGCTCATCGAGCACCAGCAGGTTCGAGTGCCGCGCGAATTCGCGCGCGAGCAGCAACCGCGAACGCTCGCCGCCCGAGAGCGTGCCGACGAGCGCGTCGGTCAATTCGGGATCGAACAGGAATTCCTTGAGATAGCCCTTGATGTGTTTCTTTATTCCCAGCACCTCGATCCAGTCGCCGCCATCGGCGAGCACGTCGCGAACGCGCTTGTCGGGCGCCATCAGCTTGCGCTGCTGGTCGATGATCACGCCGTCGAGCGTCTTGGCAAGCCGGATGCTGCCCTCGTCGGGCTCGATCTCGCCGGTCAGCAGCCGGAGCAGCGTCGTCTTGCCCGCGCCGTTGGCGCCGACCACGCCGATCCGGTCGCCGCGCTGGATGCGCAGCGTGAAATCCTTGATGATCGTGCGTTCATCGTAGCGCTTGGTGATGTTCTTGGCGTCGATCACCGTCTTGGTGCGCACGTCGTCGGCGCCGGTGACGAGCTTGGCGGTGCCCTGCGGCCCAAGCATTGCCGCGCGCTGGGCACGCATCTCGTAGAGCTTGGCGAGCCGGCCCTGGTTGCGGCGGCGGCGTGCGGTGACGCCGCGTTCGAGCCAATGCGCCTCGAGCTTCAATTTGGCGTCGAGCTTGTCGGCGGCGCGGGCTTCCTCGGCATAGACCGCCTCGGTCCACGCCTCGAACCCGCCGTAGCCGACCTCGCTGCGGCGCAGATTGCCGCGATCGAGCCACAGCGTCTGGCGCGTCAGCCGCGTCAGGAAGGTGCGATCGTGGCTGATGACAATGAACGCGCCCGAAAAGCGTGCCAGCCAGTCTTCGAGCCATTCGATCGCGGCGAGATCAAGATGGTTGGTCGGCTCGTCGAGCAGCAGCACGTCGGGCTCCTGCGCCAGCGCGCGCGCGATTGCGGCGCGGCGGCGCTCGCCGCCCGAGGCGGTGGCAGCAAGGCGCGAGAGATCGATGCCGATCTGATCGGCGATCGCTTCCGCCGCGTGGCGCTCGGGCGCGTCATCGCCGCCGAGAACGTAATCGAGCAATGTCTCGCAGCGCGAGAGATCGGGTTCCTGTTCGAGCAGCACGACGCGCGTGCCGGGCTTGATCATGCGGCGCCCCTCGTCGGTGTCGATGATCCCGGCGAGCGCCTTGCAGAAGGTCGTCTTGCCCGCGCCGTTGCGGCCGATCAGCGCAAGTCGATCACGCGGGCCGATATGCACGTCTAGCCCACGGAACAGCCAGCCGGCGCCCTGGATCAGACCGAGATTTTCATATGCGAGGACGGGAGCAGCCATGATGGCGCGTCCCCTAGGACGCCGAGGCTGGAACGGCAAATGCGGCGTGCCGGGGATGACCGCGGCGTGAGCGGGGCATTCATAGGCTATTCAACGCCCCCCCTCTATGCCACACGCCATGCGAATGGCCGTTCTATCCGTGTTTTGCGCCCTTTCGGCGCTTGCCGTCTCCGGCCCTGCGCAGCCCGCGGATGCGGCGCAGCAGCGGCGCGGTGACCAGCAGGAAGCCTTCGAGGCGCGACGCAACGGCCGCATCCTGCCGCTGCGCGAGATCGAACGGCGGATCGTGCCGACAATGAAGGATTCGCACTATCTCGGCTTCGTGTTCGATTCGGCGAGCGCCATTTACACGCTCAAGTTCCTGCGCGATGGAGTCGTGATCTGGGTGGACGTCGACGGGCGGACGGGCCGCATCATCGGCCGGACCGATCGCTGAGCAACCGCCGTCGGCGGCATAAACAGGGAGACTGCACGTGCGCGTTCTGATCGTCGAGGATGAGCCCAGCCTGGGCCAGCAGCTCAAGAACACGCTCGAAGGCGCGGGCTATGCGATCGACCTCGCCACCGATGGCGAGGAAGGGCATTTCCTGGGCTCGACCGAGACCTATGACGCGGTGGTGCTCGATCTCGGCCTACCCGAGATCGACGGGCTGACAGTGCTCGACCGCTGGCGCAAGGAAGAGCGCGCGATGCCCGTGCTGGTGCTCACCGCGCGCGATAGCTGGTCGGACAAGGTGGCCGGGCTGGACGCGGGGGCGGACGATTATCTCGCCAAGCCGTTCCAGACCGAGGAACTGATCGCCCGCCTGCGCGCGCTGATCCGTCGCGCCTCGGGCAACGCGTCGTCGGAGCTGACCGCGGGCGACGTGCGGCTCGACACGCGATCGGGCAAGGTCTCGCGCGCGGGCGAGCCGGTGAAGCTGACCGCGCAGGAATACAAGCTGCTGAGCTACCTGCTCCATCACAAGGGCAAGGTGGTGAGCCGCACCGAGCTGATCGAGCATATCTATGATCAGGATTTCGACCGCGATTCGAACACGATCGAGGTGTTCGTGACGCGCATCCGCAAGAAGCTGGGCCAGGACGTGATCACCACGATCCGTGGCCTGGGCTACAGCCTCGAAGACCCCGACGATCGCCGCGAGGGGTGATCGCCACAGGAACCGTCTAGCCGATGGCGACCGCCACCGAACCCCTGGAGAAGGCGGACGTCCGCGTTTCGGGCTCGCTGAGCCGGCGGATGATTCTGATCGCGGCGGCGTGGATCGCGCTGCTGCTCGCGGGCGGCGGCTTCGCGCTCGACAAGGTGCTGACCGCCGCGATCACCAACAATTTCGACAACGGCATCGAATATATGCTGACCTCGCTGATCGTCTCGGCCGAGATCGGGCCGGACGGCGAGGTGATCTTCAACCGCGAACTCGCCGACCAGCGCACGCTGGAACCCTATTCGGGGCTCTATTGGCAGGTGAGCGCGCCGGGGCACGAGGATTTCCCATCGCGGTCCCTGTGGGACCGGCATCTGGCCTATGGGATGAACCATCAGGACATCGAGGTTCACGCCTATAACAGCAGCCAGTTTCCGGGCGAGAAGCTGCGCATTCTCGAACGCGACCTGAAACTGCCGGGATCATCGACCTGGTGGCGGTTCCAGGTCGCCGAGAGCCGTGCGACGCTCGATGCCGAGATTGCGGTGCTCCGGCGGACGCTGGTGCGATCGTTCCTGCTGCTCGCGCTCGGGCTGATCGTGATGGCCGCGCTCCAGACCTTCTACGGGCTGCGCCCGCTGCGCAAAGTGCGGCTGGAGATCGCGAAGATGCGCGCAGGCAAACTCCAGCGCGTCGAAGGGCCGATGCCGGTCGAGGTCGTGCCGATGGTCGAGGAACTGAACGCGCTGATCGCGCACAACGAGCGTCAGGCCGAGGAAGCGCGGCGCCATGCGGGCAACCTCGCGCACGCGCTCAAGACCCCGCTGACGGTGATCATGAACGCCGCGACCGCGGGCGCCGACGATCTGGGCGAAACCGTGGTGCGCGAGGCGCGCACGATGCGGCGGCAGGTTGACCACCATCTTGCCCGCGCGCGCGCGGTCGGCCGGCGCGGACACGCACATAGCCGCGCGGACGTGTGGCCGAGCCTTGAATCGGTCGAGCGCGCGGTCTCGCGACTCTATCCCGACGTGCGCTTCGACCTCGACGGCGCCCGCGACCTGCAAGTCCATGTCGAGCGGCAGGATCTCGACGAGATGCTGGGCAATCTGATCGAGAATGCCGCCAAATACGGTGGCGGCAGCGTGTTCGCGACGGTGCGCGGCGAGGCGGGCTTCGTCGAGTTCCTGATCGAGGATGACGGCCCCGGCATCGCCGAGGAAGACCGCGCCCGGCTGTTCGACCGTGGCGCGCGGCTCGACAGCAACAAGCCCGGCACCGGGCTGGGGCTCGCGATCGTGCGCGATGTGGCGGAGATTTACGACGGCACGGTGGGTCTGGAGGAAAGCGAGGATCTGGGCGGGCTGCTGGCACGGTTGCGGCTGCCCGCGGCGAGTTGATCCGCGCTTTTTACTCTTTCGTCATGCCGGATCTGTTCCGGCATCCAAGGTCCAACAGGCGCCACCGCTCGGGGAGGGTTAGACCCCGGAACCCCTGCCTGCGCAGGGGCAGGCAAGTCCGGGGTGACGGAAAATTTCGGCCGCTTATTCCGAACGTGATGCGTGCGGCTATGCCTTGCCGTCGAGGATCGCTTCGATCGCCTGGGTGACGTGGCCGATATCGGCCATGCCGTCGACGCGGCGGACGAGCCCGCGCGCATCGTAGATCGGCAGGATCGGCGCGGTCTTGGCGCGATATTCGGCCATGCGCGTCCGCACCGTCTCGGCATTGTCGTCGGGGCGGCGCTTGAACTCGTGGTTGCCGCACACGTCGCAGGTGCCCTCGACCTTGGGCGGCTTGTAACGCTCGTGATAGCCCTCACCGCACACCGCGCAGGTGTAGCGGCCGACGATACGATCGACGAGCGCGTCTTCGTCGACCGCGAGTTCGATCACATAATCGAGCTTGCGGCCGCGTGCGGCGAGCAGCGCGTCGAGCGCCTCGGCCTGCGCGGCGGTGCGGGGATAGCCGTCGAAAATCAGGCCGACATCCTTGCCGAGCTGATCGAGCCGTTCGCCGATGATCGCCGAGACGATCTCGTCGGAGACCAGTTCGCCCGCGTCCATCACGGCCTTGGCCTTGAGCCCGACCTCGGTGCCCGCCTTGACCGCGGCGCGCAGCATATCCCCGGTCGAGAGCTGCACCATGCCGCGATCGGCGACCAGGCGGCCCGCCTGCGTCCCCTTGCCCGCCCCCGGCGGCCCGAGCAGGATGATATCCACGGCAACGTTCCCCTTCGTCGTCAGGGCATCCGCACGGCGGCCCCCGTTCGGCTGATCCTTCAGCACGAAACCGCCATGCGATGCAAATTCAGGCGCGTCAGCGCAACCGCGCGCCTTTCAGCTTCGCCTTTTTGATAAGATCGCCATATTGATGCGCGAGCAGATGGCTCTGGATCTGCGTTACCGTATCCATCGTCACGTTGACCACGATCAACAGGCTGGTGCCCCCGAGATAGAAGGGGATCGCCAGCGCCGAGACCAGATATTCGGGCACCAGACAGATACCGGTCAGGTACGCCGCCCCGACCACGGTGATCCGCGTGAGCACGTAATCGAGATAGACCTCGGTGTTCTTGCCCGGCCGGATGCCCGGAATGAAACCGCCGTGGCGCTTCAGATTCTCCGCCGTCTCCTCGGGGTTGAAGACCACCGCGGTGTAGAAGAAGGTGAAGAAGATGATGCCCGCGCCATAGAGCGTCATGTAGAGCAGCGAGCCGTGCTGGAGATACTGGTTGAGCGTGATGATGAGATCACCCCACCAGCTTTCGCCCTCGGCGCGCTGGCCGGCGAACTGGCTGACCGTCAGCGGGAGCAGCAGCAGCGACGACGCGAAGATCGGCGGGATCACGTTGGCGGTGTTGAGCTTAAGCGGCAGGTGGCTGCGCTCTGCCTGCATCCCGCGCTGGGTGGCGCGCTTGGGATATTGGATCAGGATACGGCGCTGGGCCAGTTCCATGTAGCAGATGAACAGCGTCAGCCCGAGCACCGCGGCGACGATCAGGATCAGGCTGAGCGGGTTGATCGAGCCGCTGCGGCCGCCCTGGAGGAGGTTGACCAACGACGTCGGCATATCGGCGACGATGCCCGCCATGATGATCAGCGACACGCCGTTGCCGACGCCGCGGCTGGTGATCTGTTCGCCCAGCCACATCAGGAACATCGTGCCGCCGACGAGGCTGATCACCGCGGCGAGGCGGAACAGCATGCCCGGCATCACGATCGCCTGGACGCCGTTATTGGCGCCGAACGCCTCAAGCCCGACGGCGATGAAATAGCCCTGCACCGCCGTGAGCCCGACCGTGCCGTAGCGGGTATATTGATTGAGCTTCTTGCGGCCCGATTCGCCTTCCTTCTTGATCGCGGCAAGCGTCGGCGACAGCGAGGTCGCGAGCTGCACGACGATCGAGGCGGTGATGTACGGCATCACGCCCAGCGCCGTCAGCGACATGCGCTTGAGCGACCCGCCCGAGAAGGTGTTGAAGAAATCGAGCACCCCGCCCTGCGTCTGCTGCGAGAGCAGGCCGAGCGCGGTCGGATCGACGCCGGGCAGCGGCACGAAGCTCAACATGCGGAAGACGATGAGCACGCCGAGCGTGAACCACAGGCGCTTTTTTAGCTCGGTCGCCTTCGAGAAGTTGGCGAGGCTGATACTGGATGCCATCTGATCGACGCGCGATGCCATGTGAATGTCCCGAAACTGAAGGCGGCGGGTAAGCGATATGCCGCCCCCCGCCGCTCATATAGTCGTGCCTGGCGGCTTGTCTAACCCGCCTCAGCCGTTCTTGGCCGTCTTCTTCGCGGTGCCCTTCTTCGCGGCGGCCTTTTCCGCGGCCGGAACGACCTTTGCGATATCGACCGAACCGCCGGCCTTCTCGACCGCTTCGACCGCCGCCTTCGACGCACCGGCGACCGCGAAGGCGAGCTTCGCCGTCAACGTGCCCTTGGCGAGCAGGCGGACACCGTGCTTGCCGCCGCGCGCGAGACCGGCAGCCTTGAGCGCCGCATGATCGATCGTGCCCTTGGCGTCGAGCTTCTTGGCGTCGACCGCCTTCTGGATCGCGCCCAGGTTCACCTCGGCATAATCCTTGGCGAAGATGTTGTTGAAGCCGCGCTTCGGCAGCCGCATGTGGAGCGGCATCTGGCCGCCTTCGAAGCCCGCGATCGAAACGCCTTCGCGGCTCTTCTGGCCCTTCTGGCCACGGCCGCCGGTCTTGCCCTTGCCCGAGCCGATGCCCCGGCCCACGCGGATCTTCCGGTGGCGGGCGCCTTCGTTGTCACGGATATCGTTCAGTTTCATATTCTGCACTCGCTTTCGCTTTTGTCGCGCTAGTCGCTGTCCATTTCGAACCAGGTTGCTCCGCTGTTCGGAGGAATCTGGGGGGTATCAGCCGGAACTTCGACCACTTCCTCAAAATACACTCGGGCGTCTGGCGCCCGCTGTTTCTCCTCTTCAGAGAAACGGTATTCTGCACGAAGCATCTCTACTCCGGCCGTTTCGGCTGCCTCAGCCGTAGGAGCCTCGATCCAGCGGGTCGTATAGAAACCCATGAACTGAGAGGCCCCCACCAACTCCCCCGGAAAGTTTTCTCCCCGGACGAAGCAGCGGTAGAGCGGCATCACCCCTCCACGTTCACCATATGCTGCACCTTGCGGATCATGCCGCGCACCTCGGGGGTGTCGCCAAGCTCGACCGTCTTGTGCATCTTGCCCAGGCCGAGACCCTTGAGCGTCGCAAGCTGATCCTTGCTGCGGCGGATCGGCGACCCCGTCTGGGTTACCTTTACCGTCGCGGTTGCTTCCTTCTTCGCCATGTCGGCTTACTCCGTGACGGCCGCGGCGTCAGCCTCGGCGGTCTGCGATCCGCCGCGGCCGAGCAGGTCGGCGATCTTCTTGCCACGGCGCTGCGCCACGCTCTTGGGCGAGGTCTGGCTGCCGAGCGCTTCGAAGGTCGCGCGGATCATATTGTAGGGGTTCGACGTCCCCACCGACTTGGTGACGACATCGGCGACGCCGAGCGATTCGAAGATCGCGCGCATCGGGCCGCCGGCGATGATGCCGGTTCCCGCCGGCGCCGAGCGCAGCGTGACGCGGCCCGCGCCGAAATGGCCGTTGCCGTCGTGATGCAGCGTGCGGCCTTCCTTCAAGGGCACGCGGACCATCGCCTTCTTGGCCGCCGCGGTCGCCTTCGAGATCGCCTCAGGGACTTCGCGCGCCTTGCCGTGGCCGAAGCCCGCGCGGCCCTTGCCGTCGCCGACGATAACCAGCGCCGCGAAACCGAAGCGCTTGCCGCCCTTCACCGTCTTCGAGACGCGATTGATGTGGACGAGCTTTTCGATCAGCTCCTCGCCGCCATCGTCCGCGCCGCCACGGCGATCATCGCGCCGGCCACGGCCGTCACGGCCACGGCCGCCACGATCGCCGCCACCGCGACCACCGCGCGGGCCGCGTCCGCGGCCGCCGCCGGGACCACCAGGGCCGGGCGTGGGAGCGGCTTCTGACGCCGCCGTCTGTGCGGGCTGGGTGCCTTCGCCGGTCGTGTTCTCTTCAGCCATCATCAGAACTCCAATCCGCCTTCACGCGCGGCTTCCGCCAGCGCCTTGACGCGGCCGTGGAACAGAAAGCCGCCGCGATCGAACACCACCTGGGTGACGCCCGCCTTCTTGGCAGCCGCGGCGATGCGCGTGCCGACGCCCGTCGCCGCATCGACATTCGCACCCGATTTGGCGCGCGCGCCCTCTTCGAGCGTGGACGCCGACGCAAGCGTCTTGCCCTGGGCGTCGTCGATCACCTGGGCATAGATGTGCCTGCCCGAGCGATGCACCGAAAGCCGCGGGCGGGTGCCCGAGCGCGCACGAAGCGCGGTGCGATTGCGCCGACGGCGCTTTTCGAAAAGAGAAAGACCCTTGGTCATCACTTCTTCTTCCCTTCCTTGCGGAAGATGTACTCGCCGCGATACTTGATGCCCTTGCCCTTGTACGGCTCGGGCTTGCGCCAGCGACGGATCTCGGCCGCGACCTGACCCACCTTCTGCTTGTCGATCCCCGAAATCTCGACCGTGGTCTGATCGGGAGTCTTGATCTCGATCCCCTCGGGCACCGCGAAATTGACGTCGTGGCTGTAACCGAGCTGGAGCTTGAGGTTCTTGCCCTGCGCGGTCGCACGATAGCCGACGCCGGTGATCTCGAGCACCTTCGAAAAGCCCTCGGTGACGCCGGTGACGAGGTTCTGCACCAACGTGCGCTGCATGCCCCAGAAGGCGCGGGCGCGCTTGGTGTCGTTGGCCGGCTGCACCGAAATGCTGCCGTCCTGGATCTCGTAGGTGATGTCGTCGGCCAGCGGCATCGCGAGCGTGCCCTTGGGGCCCTTTACGCTAAGCTGCCCATCGCCGATATTGGCCGTCACCCCATTGGGTACCACGACCATCTTCTTGCCGATGCGGCTCATCAGAACACCTCCGCCAGCACTTCGCCGCCGACATTCTGGTCGCGCGCTTCGGCATCCGAGAGCACGCCACGCGGCGTCGAGACGATGGTGATGCCCAGGCCGTTCTGGACGCGCGGCAGCTCCTTGGAGCCACTGTACACCCGGCGACCCGGCTTCGAGACGCGCGCGACATGCTTGATCGCCGGCTGACCCTCGAAATATTTCAGCTCGATGCGGATGCCCTTGGCAGGCCCCATCTCTTCTTCGCTGTAACCGCGAATATAGCCTTCGCGCTGGAGCACATCGAGCACGCGGACGCGCAGCTTCGAGCCCGGCGACAGGACGGAATCCTTGCGCGCGCGCTGGCCGTTGCGGATGCGGGTGAGCATATCACCCAGGGGATCGGTCAATGCCATCTCTTGATCCTTACCAGCTCGACTTCGTGACGCCCGGGATCAGGCCCTTGTTGGCCAGATCGCGAAGCTGCACGCGGCAGAGGCGGAACTTGCGGTAATAGGCGCGCGGACGACCCGTCACCTCACAGCGGTTACGCACGCGCGTCGGATTGCCGTTGCGCGGGATTTCCGCCATCTTGAGGCGCGCGATCAGCCGTTCGCTATCGTCGAGCGACTTGTCCTTCGCCATCGCCTTCAGCTTCGCATATTGGCCGGCATATTTCTTCACCAGCTTCTTGCGACGCTCGTTCTTGTTGATCGAACTCAGTTTCGCCATGACTTAAGTTCTTCCTCTATTACGCGGCCTGACGCTGGTCAGCGTCGGCCTGCGGGAACGGGAAACCGAACAGACGGAGCAGCTCGCGCGCCTCCTCGTCGGTCTTCGCCGTGGTGGTGACGATGATGTCGAGCCCCCGGACCTTGTCGATCCGATCGTAGTTGATCTCCGGGAACACGAGCTGTTCCTTGAGGCCCATCGCATAATTGCCGCGACCGTCGAACGACTTCGGATTGAGGCCACGAAAATCGCGGATACGGGGCATCGCGATCGTGATCAGGCGATCGAGGAACTCGTACATCCGCGTGCGGCGCAGCGTGACCTTGCAGCCGATCGGCATGCCTTCGCGCAGCTTGAACTGCGCGATCGACTTCTTCGCCTTGGTGACGACGGGCTTCTGGCCGGCGATCAGCTCCATTTCGGACGCCGCCTGCTCGACCTTCTTCTTGTCCTGCGTCGCCTCGCCCACGCCCATGTTGAGGACGATCTTCTCGATCCTCGGCACTTCGAGCGCGTTCTTGTAACCGAACTTGTCGGTCATCGCCTTGGCGATCTTCTCGTCGTAAATGCCCTTCATACGGGGCGTATACTTGGCATCAGCCATCGATCTTCTCCCCGGACTTGACCGCGACGCGGACCTTCTTGCCGTCCTTGCCGGTCTCGAAACGGACGCGCGTGGGCTTGCCGTCCTTGGTCACGTGCGCGACCTTGGAGACATGCAGCGGCGCTTCCGAGCGCTGGAGCCCGCCCTGCGGGTCGCCCTGGCTCGGCTTGACGTGGCGCACCACGACGTTGACGCCCGACACGACGACCTTGCCGTCCTTCGGCATCGCCTGGGTGACGTCGCCCGTCTTGCCCTTGTCCTTGCCGGACAGGACGATGACGCGATCACCCTTCTTGATCCTGGCAGCAGCCATCACAGCACCTCCGGCGCGAGCGAAATGATCTTCATGTGCTTGCGCGCGCGCAGCTCGCGGACCACCGGGCCAAAGATACGGGTGCCGATCGGCTCCTCGTTCTTGTTGACCAGCACCGCCGCGTTCGAATCGAAGCGGATCACCGAGCCGTCGGCGCGGCGAATGTCCTTCGCCGTGCGCACGATGACGGCGCGATGGACATCGCCCTTCTTCACCTTGCCGCGCGGCTGCGCTTCCTTGACGCTGACGACGATGATGTCGCCGACGCCCGCCGTGCGGCGCTTCGAGCCGCCCAGCACCTTGATGCACTGCACCCGCTTGGCGCCGCTGTTATCCGCGACGTCGAGATTGGACTGCATCTGGATCATCGATCCGGTTCCTTCTCACCTGGCTTTCCGGGACACGTCCCGGAAGTTCCACACTAAAACTGTTGCTCGTCCCGTTCAGGCCGAGCCTAATCGAAACCCCGCGAGGGGCCTCACTCAGCCCTCGGCCGTCGCGCGCTCGGGCGTCGCATGGGCGTTGACCCGCTCGATCACCTTCCACGTCTTCAGCTTGGAGATCGGCGCGGTCTCTTCGATCCGCACCGTTTCGCCCTGCTTGTACTCGTTCGCCTCGTCATGGGCGTGGTACTTCTTCGAGCGACGGATGATCTTGCCGTAGAGCGGGTGTTTCACCTTGCGCTCGACGCTCACCACCACCGTCTTGTCGGTCTTGTCCGAGACGACCTGTCCCGTCAGCACACGCTTCGGCATAGCTTCGTCTTCCTTACTTGGCGGCCGCGCGGGCGCGATCGCCCTGCAGCGTCTTGATGCGGGCGATGTCGCGACGAACGACGCGAACCCGGCTCGGCTTTTCGAGCTGGTTGGTCGCGGCCTGGAAACGCAGGTTGAACGCCTCGCGCTTCAAATTGCCCAGCTCCTCGTCGAGCTGGTCGTCGGTCTTCGCCTTGAGATCGTCGATCCGGGCCATCGTCATGCTCCCAGGTGCGTGGTGTCGCCGAGCCGCGCCACCACCTTGGTCTTGATCGGCAGCTTCATCGCCGCCCGCTCGAACGCTTCCGCCGCGAGCGGGCCGGGAACGCCGTCCAGCTCGAACAGGATACGGCCGGGCTTGACGCGCGCCGCCCAGAATTCAGGCGAGCCCTTGCCCTTGCCCATGCGGACCTCGGCAGGCTTGCCCGACACCGGAACGTCCGGGAAAATGCGAATCCACAAACGCCCCTGGCGCTTGATGTGACGCGTGATCGCGCGGCGAGCCGCCTCGATCTGGCGCGCGGTGAGCCGATCGGGCTCCATCGCCTTCAGCCCGTACGAGCCGAAATTGAGCGCGGCGCCACCCTTGGCATCGCCGTGGATCCGGCCCTTGAACGCCTTGCGGAACTTGGTGCGTTTCGGTTGCAGCATGTCTCTTGTTCCTTAGCGGCGATCGTCGCGCGCCGGGCGAACGCCCGACGTCTGCGCTTCCATCATCAGCCGGTCCTGCGCGAGCGGATCGTGGCCGAGAATCTCGCCCTTGAAGATCCACACCTTGACGCCGCACACGCCGTAAGCGGTGTGCGCGGTGGCCTCGGCATAATCGACATTCGCGCGCAGCGTGTGGAGCGGCACGCGCCCCTCGCGATACCATTCGGTGCGCGCGATCTCGGCGCCGCCGAGGCGGCCGCCGCAGGTGATCCGGATGCCTTCGGCACCGAGCCGCAGCGCCGACTGCACCGCGCGCTTCATCGCGCGACGGAAGGCGATGCGACGCTCGAGCTGATCAGCGACGCCCTGCGCCACGAGCTTGGCGTCAACCTCGGGCTTGCGGATTTCAACGATGTTCAGCGACACGTCCGACGAGGTCATCTCGCCGAGCTTGCGCCGCAGCTTCTCGATGTCCGCGCCCTTCTTGCCGATGATCACGCCGGGGCGCGCCGCATAGACCGACACGCGGCACAGCTTGGCCGGCCGCTCGATCACCACCTTCGAGATCGCGGCCTGCGGCAGCGTCTCGACGATGTACTTGCGGATCTTCAGATCCTCCATGAGGAGGCGGCCGTAATCCGCTCCTTCCGCGAACCAGCGGCTGTCCCAGGTGCGGTTGATCTGGAGGCGCAGGCCGATCGGATTGCTCTTCTGACCCATTATGCTTCTTCCTGCTCGCGGACGACGATGCGAAGCCGCGAGAACGGCTTCAGGATGCGCGTCGACTTGCCGCGGCCGCGCGTGGCGAACCGCTTCATCGTGATCGACTTGCCCACCGACGCCTCGGCGACGACGAGCGCGTCGACGTCGAGATTATGATTGTTCTCGGCATTGGCGATGGCCGAGGCCAGCACCTTGCGCGCGTCGACCGCCATGCCCTTCGTCGAGAAGGCCAGGATGTTCATCGCGTCGCTCGCCTTCTTGCCGCGGATGAGCCCCGCAACAAGATTGAGCTTCTGGGCCGAGCCGCGGATCTGGGTCGCGACCGCCAAAGCCTCGTTGTCACCAACGCGGCGCGGAGCTGCCTGCTTCGACATCAGCGCTTGCCCTTCTTGTCGGCGGCGTGGCCGGGGAAATAACGCGTCGGCGCGAACTCACCCAGCTTCATGCCGACCATGTCTTCGTTGACCGTCACCGGCACGAACTTGCGACCGTTGTAGACGCTGAACGTCAGGCCGACGAAATCCGGCAGGATCGTCGAGCGGCGCGACCAGGTCTTGATCGGCGCGCGGCCGCCGGAATCCTGAGCGGCTTGCGCCTTCTTCAGCAGATGCAGGTCGACGAACGGACCTTTCCATACGGAGCGGGCCATGATTACCTCTTCTTCTTCGCGTGACGCGACCGGATGATCATCTTGTCGGTCTGCTTGTTGTGGCGCGTGCGCGCACCCTTGGTCGGCTTGCCCCACGGCGTGACCGGATGACGGCCGCCCGAGGTCCGGCCCTCACCACCGCCGTGCGGATGGTCGACCGGGTTCTTGGCGACGCCGCGCGTCAGCGGGCGCTTGCCCAGCCAGCGATTGCGACCCGCCTTGGCGAGATTCTGGTTCTGGTTGTCGGGGTTCGACACCGCGCCGATCGTCGCCATGCAATCGGAACGGATATAGCGCTGCTCGCCCGAGTTGAGGCGCACCATCACCATCCCGCGATCGCGCCCGACGACCTGCACATAGGTACCCGCCGAACGCGCGATCTGGCCGCCCTTGCCCGGCTTCATCTCCACGTTGTGGACGATGGTGCCGATCGGCATCTGGCCCAGTTCCATCGCGTTGCCCGGCTTGACGTCGGTCTTCTTGCCCGCGACCACCTTGTCACCGACCGCGAGGCGCTGCGGCGCGATGATATAGGCCAGCTCGTCGTCGGCGTACTTCACCAGCGCGATGAACGCGGTGCGGTTGGGATCGTATTCGATCCGCTCTACCGTGCCTTCGACATCCCATTTGCGGCGCTTGAAATCGATGAAACGATAGCGCTGCTTGTGGCCGCCGGCGATGCCGCGCGAGGTGACGTGGCCCTTGTTATTGCGGCCGCCGGTCTTGCGCTTGCCTTCAGTGAGCGCCTTGACGGGGCCACCCTTGTGCAGGCCCGAGCGATCGATCAAGATCAGGCCGCGTCGCGACGGGCTCGTCGGATTGTAATGCTTGAGCGCCATGATCAGTTGACCCCCTGCGTCACGTCGATCGACTGCCCGTCCTTGAGCGTGACGATCGCCTTCTTCATGTCCGAGCGCACATAGGGCTTGCCCTTCCAGCGCTTGGTCTTGCCCTTCTGCGTGATCGTGTTCACGCCCGTCACGCTGACGTCGAAGATCGCCTCGACCGCCGCCTTGATCTCGGGCTTGGTCGCGTCGCGCGCGACCTTGAACACCACCGCGTTGTTCTCGCTCATCAGCGTCGACTTTTCGGTGATGTGCGGCGCGACGAGCACGTCATAATGACGATTGTCGACCGCGTCCTTCTGCTTCTTAGCCATTGAAGCGCGCCTCCAGCTTCTCGACGGCCGCGCGGGTGAGGACCAGCGTGTCGGCCTTGAGGATGTCGTAAACATTGGCGCCGATCGCCGGCAGCACGTTCACGTTGAACAGGTTGCCCGCGGCGAGCGCGAAGCTGTTCTCGACCGCATCGCCGTCGATCACGAGCGCCGACTTGCCGAAGCCCAGCTTGGCGAGATCGGCGGTGAGCGCCTTGGTCTTGCCGTCCTTGACCGCGATCGAATCCATGACGATCAGCGAGCCGGCCTTGGCGTGGCTGCTGAGCGCCATCTTGAGACCGAGCGCGCGAACCTTCTTGTTCAGCGACGGGTTGAAGTCGCGGACCCGCGGGCCATGCGCCTTGCCGCCGCCGATGAAGATCGGGGCGCGGCGATCGCCGTGACGGGCGGTGCCGCCGCCCTTCTGGCGACCGAACTTCTTGCCGGTGCGGGCGACATCCGAGCGCTCGCGGGCGCCGCGGGCAGTGCCGCGGCGCTTTTCGAGCTGCCAGGTGACGACGCGATGCAGAATATCGGCGCGCGGCTCGACGCCGAACACGTCGTCGTTGAGTTCGACGTCGCCGGCCTTCGCCTTGGCGTCGAAGGAGGATACCTTGACCTTCACGTTCAGCCCTCCTGGCCTTCGGTCGCCTCGGGCGCCGGCGCTTCCTCAGCGGGCGTCTCGGCGGCGGCGGTGTTGCTGTTGGCAGCGGCCTTGAGGCCGGCCGGATACGGCGCATCCTTGTGACGCGCGACCTTGACGGCATCCTTGACGATCAGCCACGCACCCTTCGAGCCGGGCACCGAGCCCTTGACGAAGAGGAGGCCGCGCTCGGCGTCGGTCGAGACGATCTCGAGGTTCTGCTGGGTGCGGTTGCGGTCGCCCATATGGCCCGCCATCTTCTTGTTCTTGAAGACGCGGCCCGGATCCTGGCGGTTACCCGTCGAGCCGTGCGAGCGGTGCGAGACCGAGACGCCGTGGGTGGCGCGCAGACCACCGAAGCCCCAGCGCTTCATCGCGCCGGCGAAGCCCTTGCCCTGGGTACGCCCCGAGACATCGACCATCTGGCCCGCGACGAAATGATCCGCGGAGAGTTCGGCGCCCACATCGAGCAAACCGTCTTCTTCCACGCGGAATTCGCAGAGGATCGCCTTGGGCTCGACCTCGGCCTTGCCGAAATGGCCGCGCTGCGGCTTGGCGACGCTCTTGGTCTTGGCGCTGCCGGCGCCGACCTGGACGGCGGTGTAGCCGTCCCTATCCTTTTCGCGGACGGAGACGACCTGAACGCCTTCGAGCGCCAGAACGGTGACCGGCACATGGCGGCCGTCGTCCTGGAACAGGCGGGTCATCCCCATTTTCTTCGCGATCACGCCAGTGCGCATGATCCAGTGCTCCCAAACAGAGGCACCCCCGGACCATTCCAGGGGTGCTTGCGAATCCGATCGTCGATCGAACCCATGTTCCAGCCCGGAAAATGCGAAGCGAGCCCCCGTCCCGGGCTGGGTGTCCGGCGAACCGGACGTGACGGGAGACGCTGGCCCAGCGGCCGAAGCCGCTGGCGGTATCTCAAAATGTCGTTGCGTCCGCAGGATCGCTCGAATCGAGCGATCGACCGCGGATGCACGGCCCTTAGGCCAGTTTGATCTCTACGTCCACACCCGCGGCGAGATCGAGCTTCATCAGCGCATCGACCGTCTGCGGCGTCGGCTGCACGATATCGAGCATACGCTTGTAGGTGCGGACCTCGAACTGCTCGCGCGACTTCTTGTCGATGTGCGGGCCACGGTTGACCGTGAACTTCTCGATGCGCGTCGGCATGGGAATGGGGCCGCGAATAAGAGCGCCGGTCCGGCGGGCGGTGTCGGCGATGTCGCCGGTCGCCTGATCGAGCACACGATGATCGAACGCCTTCAAGCGAATGCGGATATTCTGCGTTTCCATAACCCTACCGATGCGAAAGAGCGGGGTAGCTCCTCCAATCGTCACGCCGGCGCAAACCGGGGCGACGGCTTGAAAGGCCGCCTCTTGCTGTTCAACCAAAACCGAAGGCGCGCCTTTACGCGGGGATGCCGGGGAGATCAAGCCCTGGGAGAGGGAAATTTCTGCGATTGCCTGTTGCCCCGGGCTGCATGTTGCAGATGTTCCCATCGCGCTTCATGTTGCAGGTATGAGCAGAGAAGACATCCAGCGCAATGCTGAACCCCAACTCATAGCCGACGTTCGGATGTATGAAACACACGATGGCGGACGCGAAGGTCCCGCGCTCCCTGGATGGGGCTGTCCGGTGATGGTCTCAGATGCGGAACCGCTGCAAGGTTGGGATGCGTTGCTGCTACTCCGCGATCAACCTCTTCGTCCCGGCGAAGAACGACGTTTGGGCTTCGTGTTCCTTTCTGGCCAAGAAGCAGCCGATACCTTCAAAACGGCCGGTCAATTCTATTTGTGGGAAGGCCGATTTATCGGAGAAGCCACCGTCGTATCCTAATGTCGTCACCCCGGGCTTGACCCGGGGTCCCGCTGCTTTTCGCCGCCCACGATAAGAAGAAGAAGCGGGATCCCGGCTCAAGGCCGGGATGACGGAGCGGCGCGCGATTACGCCAGATCGTAAAACAGGTCGTGCCACTCGGGATTGGCGCGTTCGATCAGGTCGAATTTCCAGGCGCGGCGCCAGCGTTTGAGGCGCTTTTCGTGAGCGATGGCGTCGGTAATGAGAGGCGTGTGGTCGGCCCAGACGAGGCCGTAGCGGTGGCAGAAGTCGGAACCGTGGCCGGTGCGGTGCTGGTGGACGCGCGACCTGATGTCCGCAGTGACGCCGACATACATCGTGCCGCGGTAGCGATCGGCCATGATGTAGAGCCAGCCGCCGCGATCCTCTCCCCTCATGAGATGAGAAAAGAAGAAGCGGGACCCCGGGTCAAGCCCGGGGTGACGAATGAGGTGGACCGCCCCCCAAAACTCCGTCACCCCGGCCTCCGAGCCGGGGTCCCGCTCCCCTCTCCGACAAACAAAAAGCCCGACCTCCCTCGCGGGAAGCCGGGCTCTTCGATCTCAGCCCCTCACGGAGCCGTGAGATTACTTGTCGATGCCGCTCACCACGCCGGCGCCGACCGTACGGCCGCCCTCGCGGATGGTGAAGCGCTGGCCGACGTCCATCGCGATCGGCGCGATCAGCTTGACGCCGAGCGCGACGTTGTCGCCCGGCATCACCATCTCGGTGCCCTCGGGCAGCTCAACGGTGCCGGTGACGTCGGTCGTGCGGAAGTAGAACTGCGGACGATAGTTGGCGAAGAACGGCGTGTGGCGGCCGCCCTCGTCCTTCGACAGCACGTACACTTCCGACTTGAAGTCGGTGTGCGGCGTGATCGAGCCGGGCTTGGCCAGCACCTGACCACGCTCGACTTCGTCACGGCCGACGCCGCGGATCAGCGCGCCGACATTGTCGCCGGCCTGGCCCTGATCGAGCAGCTTGCGGAACATCTCGACGCCCGTGACCGTGGTCTTGCGGGTATCGTGGATGCCGACGATCTCGACTTCCTCGCCGACCTTGATGATGCCGGTTTCGACACGACCGGTGACGACGGTGCCGCGACCCGAGATCGAGAACACGTCTTCGATCGGCATCATGAACGGCTTGTCGAGCGGACGCTCCGGCTCGGGGATATAGGCATCGACCTGCTTCATCAGCTCGATCACGGCCTTCTTGCCGATTTCCTCGTTCGAATCCTCGAGCGCGGCGAGCGCCGACCCCTTGATGATCGGAATATCATCGCCCGGGAACTCGTACGACGAGAGCAGTTCGCGGATCTCCAGTTCGACGAGTTCGAGGATTTCCTCGTCGTCAACCTGATCGACCTTGTTCATGAACACCACCATCGCCGGCACGCCGACCTGGCGCGCGAGCAGGATGTGCTCGCGGGTCTGCGGCATCGGGCCGTCGGTCGCCGACACGACGAGGATCGCGCCGTCCATCTGCGCGGCGCCGGTGATCATGTTCTTCACATAATCGGCGTGGCCCGGGCAATCGACGTGCGCATAGTGGCGCTTGTCGGTCTCATATTCGACGTGGCTGGTCGCGATCGTGATGCCGCGCTCGCGCTCTTCGGGGGCCTTGTCGATATTGTCATAGGCGGTGAACGTGGCGCCGCCGGTCTCGGCCAGAACCTTGGTGATCGCCGCCGTCAGCGACGTCTTGCCATGATCGACGTGACCGATGGTGCCGATGTTGAGGTGCGGTTTGGTCCGCTCGAACTTTGCCTTGGCCATTTTTCCCTACCTTCTGATTCAAAATTTCGCCGCGAGCGGAGCCGCGCGAACGCGGCCCCATAGCGACTGATTCACCATTATGCCAGCCCAACGCGCCTCAGCGCATTACGCCAGTTTAGCCTTCACTTCGTCGGCGACGTTCTGCGGCACTTCGTCATAGTGCGAGAACTGCATCGAATATTGCGCGCGGCCCTGCGTGAACGAGCGCAACTGATTGACGTAGCCGAACATGTTCGCCAGCGGCACCAGCGCATCGACGGTCTGCGCGTTGCCGCGGCTGTCGGTGCCCTGGATCTGCCCGCGACGCGAGTTCAGATCGCCGATGACGTCGCCGAGATACTCCTCGGGGCTGACGACTTCGACCTTCATGATCGGCTCGAGCAGCTTGATGCCGGCCTTTTGAGCCGCTTCACGCATCGCACCACGCGCGCAGATTTCGAACGCCAGCGCCGACGAATCGACGTCGTGATACTTACCATCGACGAGATGGACCTCGAAATCGATGATCGGGAAGCCGATCAGCGACCCCGTCTCGGCGGTCTCGCGGAAGCCCTTTTCCACCGACGGGATGTATTCGCGCGGCACGTTGCCGCCCTTGATCTCGTCGAAGAACTGGAAGCCCGAGCCGCGCTCGCCGGGAATGACCTTGACCTTGACCTCGCCGAACTGGCCCGAACCACCCGACTGCTTCTTGTGGGTGTAGGTCAGTTCGACCGGCTTGCCGAGATACTCGCGATATGCCACCTGCGGCGCGCCGACATTCGCCTCGACCTTGAACTCACGCTTCATGCGATCGACCAGGATTTCGAGGTGAAGCTCGCCCATTCCCTTGATGATGGTCTGGCCCGATTCGTGATCGGTCGAGACGCGGAACGACGGATCCTCGGCGGCGAGACGATTGAGCGCGATGCCCATCTTCTCCTGGTCCGCCTTGGTCTTGGGCTCGACGCTCAGCTCGATGACCGGATCCGGGAATTCCATCCGCTCGAGGATGATCGGATGCTGCGGATCGCACAGCGTGTCACCGGTCGTCGTTTCCTTGAGACCCGCGATCGCGACGATGTCACCGGCATAGGCCTCGTCGATATCCTCACGCGCGTTGGCGTGCATGAGGAGCATACGACCGATCTTTTCCTTCTTGTCCTTCACCGAGTTCAGATAGCCGCCCTTTTCGAGCTTGCCCGAATAGATGCGTGCGAAGGTGAGACTGCCGACGAACGGATCGTTCATGATCTTGAACGCCAGCGCCGAGAACGGCGCGGTATCCGACGACGGGCGCTCGTCCGGCGTCTCGCCGTCGAGCTTGACGCCCTTGATCGCCGGCACGTCGAGCGGGCTCGGCAGATAATCGACGACCGCGTCGAGCAGCGGCTGGACACCCTTGTTCTTGAACGCCGAACCGCACAGCACGGGGACGAACGAGAAGTTGAGCGTGCCCTTGCGGATCAGCTTGCGCAGCGTCGCGGCATCGGGCTCGGTGCCTTCGAGATACGCTTCCATGACGTCGTCGTCCTGCTCGACCGCCATCTCGATCAGCTCGGAGCGTGCAGCAGCAGCGGCGTCCTTCATGTCGTCAGGAATATCCTGATATTCGAACTTCGCGCCGAGCGATTCCTCGAGCCAGATGATCGCGCGATTCTCGACCAGATCGACCAGGCCCTTGAAGCCGCCCTCGATACCCACCGGCAGATACAGCACCGCCGGGCGCGCGCCCAGGCGATCCTTGATCATGCCGACGCACATCTCGAAATTCGCACCCGTGCGATCGAGCTTGTTGACGAAGCACATACGCGGGACGTGATATTTCTCGGCCTGGCGCCACACCGTCTCGGACTGCGGCTCGACCCCGGCGACGCCATCGAAGCACGCGACCGCGCCGTCGAGCACGCGCAGCGACCGCTCGACCTCGATCGTGAAGTCGACGTGGCCCGGCGTGTCGATGATGTTGATGCGGTGATCGTTCCAGAAACAGGTCGTCGCGGCCGACGTGATCGTGATCCCGCGCTCCTGCTCCTGCTCCATCCAGTCCATCGTCGCAGTCCCCTCATGGGTCTCGCCGATCTTGTAGTTCTTGCCGGTATAGAAAAGGATGCGCTCGGTGGTCGTCGTCTTACCGGCGTCGATGTGCGCCATGATGCCGATATTACGATATTTTTCGAGCGGATGGCTGCGGGCCATGATCTTATCTCCGTGGCCGGAGCGCCATCGACGCCCCGGCAGTTTCCTGAATGCTTACCAGCGGTAGTGGCTGAAGGCGCGGTTCGCCTCGGCCATGCGGTGCGTGTCTTCGCGCTTCTTGACCGCGTTGCCGCGGTTGTTCGACGCATCGAGCAGTTCGCCCGACAGACGACCCGCCATCGTGTGCTCGCTGCGTGCCCGCGCGGCCGCGATCAGCCAGCGGATCGCCAGCGCTTGCGCGCGCTCGGGACGCACCTCGACCGGTACCTGATAGGTCGCACCGCCGACGCGGCGGCTGCGGACCTCGATGCCCGGCTTGATGTTGTTGAGCGCTTCGTGGAACACGCCCAGCGGATCCTTCTTGGCCTTCGCCTCGACGGTATCGAGCGCGCCATAGACGATGCCTTCGGCGACGGCCTTCTTGCCGTCCAGCATCACCGAGTTCATGAATTTCGACAGAACCTCATCACCAAATTTGGGATCAGGCAGGATTTCCCGCTTTTCGGGACGACGACGACGAGACATATCAATCTCTTTCCATTTTCACCGCGCTCCTGCGAAAGCAGGAGCCCAGGACCAAAACCTAAACGGGCGTTTCTTCAAGCGACCGGATCGTGCGGGGCTCTGGATCCCGGACAAAATCATCTGTGACGATTTTTCCGGGATGATCATGCCCCCGGCATGATCACTTCGGACGCTTGGCGCCGTACTTCGAGCGCGACTGGCGGCGATCCTTGACACCCTGGGTATCGAGCACGCCGCGCAGCACGTGATAGCGCACGCCCGGAAGATCGCGCACACGGCCGCCGCGGATCAGGACCACCGAGTGTTCCTGAAGGTTGTGGCCCTCGCCCGGGATGTAGCTGATCACTTCGCGCTGGTTGGTGAGGCGGACCTTGGCCACCTTGCGCAGCGCCGAGTTCGGCTTCTTCGGAGTCGTCGTGTAAACGCGCGTGCAGACACCGCGCTTCTGCGGGTTCTGATCCATCGCAGGGACCTTTGACTTGGCCTTCTGCGGGTCGCGGCCCTTGCGGACCAATTGGTTGATCGTCGGCATGAAGCCCTTCACCTTATGTTACCAGAAATCCTGGCGGTTACTTTGCCGAAAACACGAAACAGCACGAACAGGCCGTTGGACCGTTTGATCGGCCCTGGCCCCGTGCTTTATCGGCAATGTTCAATGCTCTCAGTCGAATGGGCGGCACCGGAGACTCGGCCCCATCACCGCCAGCCCTTCCGCAAGCAGGCGCGGCCTATACTGGCGCGCCCGGTTGGGGTCAACAGCGTCGAACATGGCGCCGCCCAATGTGCCCGGCGACGCCCCGGCCCGCTTGCGGGTGGACGCACCGCCGCCCGGTCGTTAGCACATAACGCGCATTCGAACCGGGGGGCACGATGTTCGGCAACAGGAATGTGGGAAGCACGACGGCGAAGCGCAACGGCTTTTCGGTGCTCGGGCCGGAAGTGACGGTGACGGGTGATATCGAGGCCGATTCGGATTTGCATATCGACGGCACGGTCGCGGGCGATCTCGCCTGCGTGAGCCTGATCCAGACCGGAAGCGGCCGAATCACCGGCGCGGTGCGCGCGCGATCGGCGCGGATCGCCGGCACGATCGAGGGCAGCGTCGCGGTCGACGATCTGACGATCGAGGCCAGTGCGCGCATCCTGGGCGACATCGCCTATGCGTCGATCACGATCGAAGGCGGCGCGACCGTGGAGGGCCGGCTGTCGCGCACCGATGCCGCCGACAAGGGCGCCGACCGGCCCGTAAGGTTGATCGCCGCGGCGGAGTAACGCCCCGGCCCTCTTTCGACAGGAGCAAGCGATGACCGAATGGACGCTGCCGATCGAAGGAGGCTGCCGCTGCGACAAGGTGCGCTTCCGCATCACGCAACCGCCGCTCTTGACGATGGCGTGCCACTGCACCGGCTGCCAGAAGATGAGCGGCAGCGCGTTTTCGACCACGGTGATGGTGCCAAGCGCCGGCTTCGAGGTGACCGCGGGCGCTCCCGTGATCGGCGGGCTGCACGGCGATCGGGCACGGCACCATCATTGCGACTGGTGCAAGAGCTGGCTGTTCACGCGGATCGAGCCCGACATGGGCTTCGTCAACGTCCGCGCGGGCGCGCTCGATGATCCGACGTGGTTCGCGCCGTTCATCGAGAGCTATACCAGCGAGATGCTGCCCTGGGCGAAAACGGGCGCGGCGCACAGCTTCCCGGAATTCCCGTCGATGGACCAGTATCAGCCGATATTGGCGGCGTTTGCCACTCTTTCCTAATCGTCATGCCAGCGCAGGCTGGCATCCATGCCTGCCAGTGATAGGAACGCGCTGGCCCTCCCGATCGCGACAGACATGGACCCCAGCCTTCGCTGGGGTGACGGCAGATCTTCAGATATGTAGCGCCCGTCCGTACGCCGCGAGGACGCTTTCGTGCATCATTTCGCTCAGCGTCGGGTGCGGGAAGACGGTGTTCATCAGTTCGACCTCGGTGGTCTCGAGCGTCTTGCCGACGGTGTAGCCCTGGATCAGTTCGGTGACCTCGGCGCCGATCATATGCGCGCCCAGCAACTCGCCCGTTTTCGCGTCGAACACCGTCTTGATGAAGCCTTCGGCCTCGCCCAGCGCGATCGCCTTGCCGTTGCCGATGAACGGGAAGGTGCCGACCTTCACCTCATAGCCCGCTTCCCTGGCCTTGGCCTCGGTGAGGCCGACGCTCGCGATCTGCGGGTGGCAATAGGTGCAGCCGGGAATGTTGCGCACATCCATTTCGTGGGGATGCACTTGCTTGTTGCCGAGCGCCTGCGCGATCGCCTCGGCGGCGATCACGCCTTCATGGCTCGCCTTGTGCGCGAGCCACGGTGGCGCGGTGACGTCGCCGATCGCCCACAGCCCGTCGACATTGGTGCGGCACAGACCATCGGTCTTGATATGGCCGCGCTCGGTTTCGACCTTGAGCGTATCGAGTCCGATATTCTCGGTGTTGGGGACAATACCGATCGCGACGATGACGTGGCTGAAATCGCCGCTCACGACCTTGCCGTCCTTACCCTTGATCGCGGCCTTGACGCCCTTGTCCGACACGTCGAGCTTCTCGACGCCGGCGCCGGTCATGATCGTCATGCCCTGCTTCTTGAGCGCCTTTTCGAGGAAGGCGGAGACATCCGCATCCTCGACCGGCACGACGCGATCGAGCATTTCGACCACCGTCACGTCGGCGCCCATGTCGTTATAGAAGCTCGCGAACTCGATCCCGATCGCGCCCGAGCCGATGACGAGCAGCTTGGTCGGCATTTCGGGCGGGGTCATCGCCGCGCGATAGGTCCACACGCGCTTGCCGTCGGTCTTGGCGAACGGCAGGTCGCGCGCGCGCGCGCCGGTGGCGACGATGATGTGCTTGGCCGACAGCTCGGTCTTCTTGCCGTCCTTGTCGGTGACGGAAAGCTTGCCCTTCCCCGTCAGCACGCCCTCGCCCATGTGGACGGCGATCTTGTTCTTCTTCATCAGGTGCGTGACGCCCTGATTGAGCTGCTTGGCCACCCCGCGCGAGCGCTTGACCACCGCCGCGATATCCGCGCTGATCTTCTCCGCGACCAGCCCATAATCCTTGGCGTGGTTCATATAATGGAAGATCTCGGCCGAGCGCAGCAGCGCCTTGGTGGGAATGCACCCCCAGTTGAGGCAGATCCCGCCCAGATTCTCGCGCTCGACGATCGCGGTCTTCAGGCCGAGTTGTGCCGCGCGGATCGCGGCGACATAGCCGCCGGGGCCGGAACCGAGAACGATGACGTCGTAAGTGTCAGCCACTTTATACTCCTCGAACGTATATGACCGGCGAACACAGGTCGCCGACGGAACTCATGTCAGGCCGCGTTTTCCATCGGCGGCACCCGCCGGGGGTGCCGTTCCTCATCGATCGCGACGAAGACGAACTTGGCCTGCGTTACCTTGTGGGTATCCTCGCTGTGGCGGGCGCGGCGCCAGGCTTCGACGTCGATCGTCATCGACGTGGTGCCGACGCTCACCAGATGCGCGAACACCGACACGTCGTCCCCGACGAACACCGGGTGGTGGAACTTCATGCCCTCGACCGCCACGGTGACGGCGCGGCCCTTCGAATGGCGCGACGCGACCACGCCCGCGGCCATGTCCATATGGCCCATCAGCCAGCCGCCGAAGATGTCGCCATAGGGATTGGCGTCGGCGGGCATCGCGGTAATCCGGATCGCGGGCGCGACCGTGGGCATTACCTCGTCATCACCCATGAGCACGCCTCCGCTTGCGGGTAACGCGGATCGCGCGGCGCAGCGGGTTGATCCCCATCAACACCGTCAGCACCATCGCGACCCCGCCGATCGTCCAGATCGTCTTTTCGCCCAGCGGATAAGCCCAGGCCGACACCCACGTCACCGCCAGCGCGGCGGCGAGGCCGGCGAGGATGTGCAAAGCTTCGGCGGCGATCCGCATCTCACGCGATCATGCCGAGCGGCGCCTCGACAAGCTCCTTGAACAATTTGAGCATCGCCGCCCCGTCCGCGCCGTCAATCGCACGGTGATCGAAGCTGCCGGTAACGCTCATCACCGTCGCGACGCCAAGCGCGTCGTCGACGATATACGGCCGCTTCTCGCCCGCGCCGACCGCGAGGATCATCCCCTGCGGCGGGTTGATCACCGCATCGAACTGCTTGATGCCGAACATGCCCATATTCGAGATGCTGGCGGTGCCGCCCTGATATTCCTGCGGTTGCAGCTTGTTCTCCTTGGCGCGACCGGCAAGTTCCTTCATCTCGGTCGAGATCGCCGAGACGCTCTTGTTGGCGGCATCGCGGATGATCGGCGTGATCAGCCCTGACGGCGTCGAGACCGCGACCGACACATCGGCGCGCTTGTAGGCGATCAGCTTGTCGCCCGCGTAGGTGACGTTGCACTTGGGCGACGCTTCGAGCGTGACGCCAAGCGCCTTGATCAGCAGATCGTTGACCGACAATTTGACGCCGCGGCCGCTGAGCGCCGCGTTGAGATCGGCGCGCAGCTTGAGCAGCGCGTCGAGCCGGACATCGACCGTCAGATAGATGTGCGGGATCGTCTGCTTCGCCTCGGTCAGGCGCCGCGCGATCGTCTTGCGGATGTTGGAGAGCTTCTCTTCCTCGTGCGGGATCGAATCGTCGTACCACACCGCCTTGGCCTCGGCGGGTGCCGCGGCCGGTGCGGGCGCGGCGCTCGGGGCGGCGGCTTCGGCCTTTTTCGCAGGCGCGGCGCCGGGCTTGGCGCCCTCGACATCGGCCTTGACGATTCGGCCGCCGGGGCCGGTGCCCTCGACCGCCGACAGGTCGACGCCCTTGTCGGCGGCGATGCGGCGCGCAAGCGGGCTCGCCTTGACGCGATCGTCATCGGAGGATGCGGGCTGCGCCGGCGTCGGTTCGGCCGCTTTGGTTTCCGCCTTGTCCTCGGCCTTCGGAGTATCCTTGGGCTCGCTGGCGGCGGGTTTCGATTCTTCGGCCTTCGGCGCTGCTTCCTTTGGAGGCGCTTCGACGGCCGACGCATCCTCGCCTTCCTCGGCGAGGATCGCGATCACCGCGCCTACCTTCACCCCGTCGGCGCCTTCGGGCACCAATATCTTCGCGATCGTGCCTTCGTCGACCGCCTCGAATTCCATCGTCGCCTTGTCGGTCTCGATCTCGGCCATCAGATCGCCTGCCGACACCGTGTCGCCTTCCTTGACGAGCCATTTGGCGAGCGTGCCCTCCTCCATCGTGGGCGACAAAGCGGGCATCTTGATCTCGATCGGCATCGAATGGGGAATCCTTGTATCCTGCGCCGGGGTGGCGATGGGCGCGATGGCTTCCTTCGTCATCAACGCGCACGCGTCAAGACCGTGCCCTTGCGCGAAGCCGATTTGGGCGCCACCTTCGCCCCCGCAAGGGGGAAACTGGCGATATGCGCATCTATCTGGTCGTGATCGACGAATCACCCGAAGCGAGCGTGGCACTGCGCTTCGCCGCGCGCCGCGCGGTGAAAACCGGCGGCGCGGTGGAAATTCTCGCGCTGCTGCCGCCTCCCGAATTCGTCCAATGGGGCGGCGTGCAGGCGACGATCGAGGAAGAAGCGCGGCTGAAAGCCGAAGGACTGGTCGCCGCGGCGGCGGGCACGCTGGTCGAGGAATCGGGGCTCAAGCCCTCGATCACGGTGCGCCAGGGCGAGGCGCGCAAGGTGATCAGAGAGATCATCGCTCAAACCCCCGACATCGCCGCGCTGGTGCTCGCGACCGCCAAAAGCGGCGCGCCGGGGCCGCTGGTGAGCTATTTCGCCAGCTCCGACGGCGGCCTGCCGGTGCCGCTGATGATCGTACCGGGCGGATTGGACAACGAAGCGATCGACCGGCTGAGCTGAAAGCCGGTCGGCACGACACGCGTCGGTGCTTGCCCCTTCGGGAACGTCGTCACTGAATCGCCCCTGCCCACTTCCCCGGCGAAGGCCGGGGTCCAGCATCGAACCGGCCGTAACTAGGCCCCGGCCTTCGCCGGGGAAGAGAACAAAGGTAGGTATCCGAAGGGGATAGATGCAAGTGCTGCCGATCAACGCTCCCTACCGTGGGTTGAACAGCGTCCACGGTTTGGGCCGGCCGGTGGGCTTGGGCGTGCCGTCGAGACGGACCGCGCGGATCAGGCGGACGGGCTTGAGGATCATCTGCCCACGCATCGCCCCGCGCCCGCCGCCGGTGGGCAATGCGAGGATGCGCTTCACCACATCCATGCCCGCCACCACCTTCCCGAAGGCGGCATAGCCGCGATAGCCGCGCTTCGCATCGAGCGACGGGTTGGCGCCGACCATGATCGAGAAATTGCCGTTGGCCGAATCCTCATCGGCGCCGTGCGCCATCGAGATCACCGCATCGAGATGCCGGAGCCCGGTCTTGTCGGTGGGTTCGAGCACCAGCGGCGGCAGGCGGCGGCGCGCGTCCATGCCGATTCCACCCTGGACGAAGCCGAACTTCGGCGCCCCCTTGCGCCGCGACGCGCGGTAGAAACTGGTGCCGTCGAGCCGCCCGTCATCGACATAAGCGAGAAAGTTGGCGGTCGTCGCGGGCGCATGACGCTGATCGAGCGCGACGACGATCCGCCCCGCCGACGTCTCGATCGCCACACGCACGAAGCCGGGCGTGGCGCGGGTGGCGGACTGGCCGAGCGCCGGCACGGCCAGCGCCAGCGCGAGCAATGCGATCAGGCCCGGCCCGCTCCGCACGGCGTTCAATCGCGCAGCAGCTCGTTGATGCTGGTCTTGGAACGCGTCTGCGCGTCGACCTGCTTGACGATCACCGCGCAATAGAGCGCGGGCTTGCCGTCACCACCGCCCATGCTGCCCGGCACCACCACCGCATAAGGCGGCACCTCGCCGCGATGGACTTCGCCGGTTGCGCGATCGACGATCTTGGTCGAGGCGCCGAGATAGACCCCCATCGAGAGCACCGCGCCCTCCCCCACACGCACGCCCTCTGCCACTTCGGCACGCGCGCCGATGAACGCGCCGTCGCCGATGATGACGGGATCGGCCTGGAGCGGCTCAAGCACGCCGCCGATGCCGGCCCCGCCCGAGAGATGGACGTTCTTGCCGATCTGCGCGCAACTGCCGACGGTCGCCCAGGTATCGACCATCGTGCCCTCGCCGACATGCGCGCCGATGTTGACGAAGCTGGGCATCAGCACCGCGCCCTTGCCGATGAACGCGCCCCGCCGCACGATCGCGCCGGGCACCGCGCGGAAGCCCGCGTCGCGGAATTCGTTCGCGGCCCAGCCGGAGAATTTGGAGGGCACCTTGTCCCACCAATTGGCGCCGCCGGGGCCGCCCGCGATCTCGGTCATGTCGTTCAGGCGAAACGAGAGCAGCACGGCTTTCTTGAGCCACTGGTTGACGCGCCAGCCGCCCGCGCCGTCGGGCTCGGCGACGCGCGCCGCGCCTGTATCGAGCTGCGCCAGCGCCTGATCGACCGCCTGACGCACCGGACCCTTGGTGTCGCCGCCGATCGAATCGCGGTCCTCCCAGGCGGCGTCGATCGTCGCTTGAAGGGTCTCGCTCATTCTTCCTCCTGAAGTGTGTGCAGCCAGGCTGCGATATCGGCCACCTTGTGGTCGACGAAACTGCGATCCTCGCCGATACCCTGTTCGGAGCCGTTGTCGACCCATACCGTCGTCATCCCGATCGCTTTGGCGGGCGCGAGGTTGCGCGCCATGTCATCGGCGAACAGGCAGCGGGCGGGATCGAGATCATAGGCGGCGCACAGCCCGGCATAGGCATCGGGGTGCGGCTTGGGGGTATAATTGGTCGCGCGCAGATCGAACAGCGCCTCGAAACTGTCGTCCAATCCGAGCCGGGCGAGCACGCGGCGCGCATAAGGCGCATCGGCGTTGGTGAAGACCAGCTTGCGCCCCGGCAGCGCGGCAATGCCCGCGACCAGCGGCGCATCACGCTCGAGTTGGTCGAGCGCGATATCGTGGACATCGTCGAGATAGTCGATCGGATCGACGTCATGCTCGGCCATCAGCCCGGCAAGCGTCGTGCCGTGGCGGTGGAAATAGTCTTTCTGAATCCGCCGCGCCTCGATCGGGTCGCAATCGAAAAGGCGCGCGACATAGGCGCCGATCCGCTCGTCGATCCGCGCGAACAGATTGGTCGACGCCGGATAGAGCGTGTTGTCGAGATCGAAGATCCAGGTATCGATATGAGCGAGATCGGCGCGCATTGCCGCGCACGCTTAGGCGGGCGGGCGCAGGCGGGCAAGGCGGATGGACAGGACGGGGGCGATTGTGCGACGTTCCGATACGAGGTGGGATTATGTTGCGGAAATCGCGCAATCTTCTTGTTGCGATCGGCATCTCAGCGCTTTCCGCGCTAACGGCCGCTTGCGGCGGCGGGGGTGGCGTTCGCAGCACCCCGACCCCGCCCAGAGCAACCCCGCCACCCCCACCGACCCCCACACCACCGCCCACACCCCCGCCTGCCGCCTATGATACGGCTGAATATCGCGCGACCGTCGGCGCGGTTTCGATGAACGCGCTCGCCGCCTATCAGGAAGGCGCGACCGGCGCGGGCGTGAAGGTGGGGGTGATCGACAGCGGGATCGATCTCCAGAGCCAGGAATTCCCCGGTCGGATCGATCCGGCATCGGTCGATGTCGCCGCGACCCGCGGGCTCGACGATCAAGGCGGGCACGGCACCGCGGTCGCGTTCACGATCGCCGGCCGCCGCAACGGTGCCGGCACCCACGGGGTCGCCTTCGATTCGACCTTGCTCGTGATGCGCGCCGACGCGCCGGGAAGCTGCACCACGACCGGCGACGATGGCGGCTGTACATTCGACGACGACGCGATCGCGCGCGGCGTCGATCGGGTAGCGACCAACGGCGCGCGCGTCATCAACATCTCGCTCGGCGGCGAAGCGGCGAGCCCCGAACTGGTCGACGCGATTCGCCGCGCGACGCAGCAGGGGGTCATCATCGTGATCAGCGCGGGCAACGATGCGACCCCCAATCCCGACCCCCTCGCCGCGGTGGCGACCACCGACGCGGCGCACGGGATGGTGATCATCGCCGGCTCGGTCGGGGCGGCCGATACACTCTCCGATTTCAGCGACAAGGCGGGCAACGGTGCGGCGCATTATCTGGCCGCGGTCGGCGAAGGCGTGCGCGCGCCCGACCAGAATGACACGCCCTTTATCTGGAGTGGCACCTCGTTCGCCGCGCCGCAGATCGCCGGCGCGGTCGCGTTGCTCGCGCAGGCATTCCCCAACCTTTCGGGCGCCCAGATCATCCAGATCCTCTACGATTCGGCGCGCGATGTGGGCGCGCCCGGCGTGGATTCCGTCTACGGCCACGGCGTGCTCGATCTTACCCATGCGTTCCAGCCGTTGGGGGGAAGCTCGATCGCGGGCACGCCGTCAGCGGTATCGCTGACGACCAACGCAACCCTGTCGACACCGATGGGCGATGCCGCGCAAACCGGGCTCGGCGCGGTGATCCTCGACGGCTTCGATCGCGCCTTTGCGATCGATCTGGCCCACACGATCGATACGAGTGGTCTGGCGCCGACGCTGACCGGCGCGCTCTCGACACGCGAGCGCAGGCTGGCGGGCACGCTCGGCGCGACGATGGTGTCGCTCACGATCGCGCCCGGCGCGCCCATGCCCTCGATCGTACCGACGCGGCTCTCGCCCGACGATGCGCGCCAGGCCCGCGCGATTGCCGGGCTGGTGACAAGCAGGCTGGGCGGCGAGGCCAGGTTCGCGATCGGCTTTGCGCGCAGCAGTGCGACGCTGACCGCGCAACTGGCCGGGCGCACCGAGCCCGCGTTTCTGGTCGCAAGCGATCCGACGCGCGAACAGGGCTTCGCATCGGACATCGGTGGATCGGCCGCGATCCGGCAGCCGTTCGGCGGCTGGGGCGTGACCGCCGCGGCCGAGAGCGGCGCGGTGCTCAACCGAAACGATGGCGCGCTGCCGGCGATCGCCGACCGCTACCGGCGAACGGGCTATGACCGCTTCTCGATCGGGATCGATCGTCGTGTCGGTGCGCTTGGTGCCACGGCCGCGGTCGCCCGGCTCGATGAGCGGGACAGCGTGCTGGGCGCGCGCTTCGGCGGCGCGCTCGGGGCGAACCGCGCGACGAGCTGGTTCGTCGATGCGGGCGCACGCTGGGATGCGGGCGGCGGGTGGAGCGTGGGCGGCGCGATGCGGTTGGGCTGGACGCGTGCCGAGGTGCGTGGTGGACTCGACGGCGCGGGGCGCATCCACACCAGCGCCTTCGCCGCCGATATCGGCAAGCAGGGCGTGTTCGGCGACGATACGGTCGGGCTGCGCATCGCCCAGCCGCTGCGTGTCGCCAAAGGCGGGATCGATCTGACGCTACCGACCCATTGGGACTATGCGACGCTCGCGGTCGATCGCTGGACGACGCAGCGCCTCAACCTCGCCCCGACCGGCCGCGAGATCGATATCGAGGCACGCTATGGCCGCTGGCTGGGCGCCGGCTGGCTCGATACCAATGTCTTCTGGCGCCGCGATCCCGCCAATATCGCCGATCTCCCCGACGATTACGGGGCAGCGATGCGCTATTCGCTGAACTTTTGATCGGGCAAGCCCTGCTTGAGTGGCAAACGCGGTGGCACAGCCCCATCTTGCCGCGATGACCGCTTTTTCCCTGCTCGATCTCGCCCCCATCGTCGAGGGCGGCAGCGCCGCCGCGGCGCTTGCCAATTCGGCCGATCTCGCGCGCCATGCCGAGGCGCTGGGCTTCACCCGCTATTGGGTCGCCGAACATCACGGGATGGCGGGGATCGCCTCGGCCGCGACCGCGGTGGTGATCGGGCATATCGCGGCGGCGACGAGCCGCATCCGCATCGGTGCGGGCGGGATCATGCTGCCCAACCACGCGCCGATCGTGATCGCCGAGCAATTCGGGACGCTCGACGCGCTGTTTCCCGGCCGCATCGATCTCGGGCTTGGCCGCGCGCCGGGATCGGACCAGCGCGTCGCGCGCGCGCTCAGGCGAACGCTCGACAGCGATCCCAATGCCTTCCCGCGCGACGTGATCGAGTTGCAAAGCTATTTCGCCGACGACGGCCAGACCGGCATCCGCGCGGTGCCCGGCGCGGGCGCCAATGTGCCGATCTGGATATTGGGATCGAGTCTGTTCGGCGCGCAGCTCGCCGCGATGCTCGGGCTGCCCTACGCCTTCGCCTCGCATTTCGCACCCGATGCGCTCGATCAGGCGCTGGAGATCTACCGCCGCGACTTCCGGCCTTCGGCGCAGCTCGATCGGCCCTATGCGATGGCGGGGTTCAACGTCTTCGCCGCCGACAGCGATGCCGAGGGTGAATTGATCGCAAGCTCGCAACAGCAGGCGTTCGTCGCGCTGCGCACCGGCCATCCGCGCCAATTGCCGCCGCCGGTCGCGGGCTATCGCGACAGCCTGGGCGAGCAGGGCCGCGCGACCCTCGATCACGTGCTGCAATGTTCGGCGGTCGGCGGGCCGGACACGGTCGCGCGCGGGATCGCCGCGTTCGTCGAGCGGACGCAGGTGGACGAAGTGATGATCGCCAGCGCGATCTACGATCACGACGCGCGCAAGCGTAGCCTGGCGATCACCGCCGAAGCGATGCGGGGGATTTGACCCCTTTTTCCGTCATGCCGGACTTGTTCCGGCATCCAACCCACCACGAGCGCCAACGCTGGAGGCACGTTGGACCCCGGAACGAGTCCGGGGTGACGGATATTAGGAAAGTCGCGCGCCTTATTTACCCCATCAGCGCTTCGGCCTGGTCGAGCGTCTCCTTGAACACTGCGACGACCGCCTGATACGGCGCGGCCGAGGCCATATCGAGCCCGGCGTGCTTGAGCACGTCGGTGGGATAGGCCGAGCCGCCCGCCTTGAGCACATTCAGGTAATTGTCGCGCTCCTTCGCGCCGCCCGACAGGATCGCCTTCGCGAAATACGAGGCCGCCGCGATGCAGGTCGCATATTGGTAGACGTAGAAACTCGAATAGAAATGCGGGATATACGCCCATTCGACCGCATAGGCGGGATCGATCGCGACCTTGGGGCCGTGATAGCGCTTGAGCAGATCGAGATACATCGCGGTGAAGGTCTCGCCCGACAGCCCCTCACCCGCTTCGGCCTTGTCGTGGGTGGCAAGCTCGAACTCGGCGAACATCGCCTGGCGGTAGAAAGTGCCACGGATGTTCTCGAGCTGCTGGCCCAGATAATAGAGCTTCTCCTCCCGCGTTTTGGCCTTTTCGACCATGTACGCGGCGAGAAGCTGCTCGTTGCAGGTCGAGGCGATCTCGGCGAGAAACAGCGGGTAATCGGCCTTGTCGTAGACCTGCGCCTTGTTCGCGAGCAGCGAGTGCATCGCGTGCCCCCATTCGTGGGCATAGGTCGTCATGCCCGAATAATCCTCCTTCAGATTGAGGAGGAGATAAGGGTGCACGTCGAACGCGCCCGGGTTCATATACGCCCCCGAGCGCTTGCCCTCGCGCGGCAGCGGGTCCATCCATTTGGCCGCGGTCGCGGTGCCCAGTTCCTTGACGTAATCCGGGCCGAGCGGCTTGAGCGCCTCCAGCACCGTGGTGCGCATCTCGGCGAGGCTGACCGGTTTGTCGAGCTGCACCAGCGGCGGATAGATGTCGTAATAATGCATGTCCGGCAGCTTCAGGAGCTTGCGGCGCAACTCGAAATAGCGGTGGAGTTGCGGCAGGCCGGTGTTGGTTTCCTTGACCAGCGTGCGATAGACGCTTTCGGGAATGTTGTTCGACGACAATGAGGCGGCGAGCGAGGTGGGGTATTTGCGCGCCTTCATCTCGAACACGTCGGCCTTGATGTGCGACACATAGGCCGCGCCGAGCGAGCTTTGGAACTGGCCGTATTCCTTCCAGAAGGCGTCGAACACCGCCTTGCGGTCGGCGCGGTTCGGCGCGTCGCGATGGAGCGTGTAGCCCTGGTCGTCGAGCCGCACCTTCTCACCCGTCGAGAGCTGAATCGTCGGCCAGGGAATGTCCGACGCGACGAGTTGGCCACGAATGTCGCCCGGCCCCGCGAACGGCGCCGAGGTGCCCGCGAGCAGCACTTCGCCTTCGGGAGAGAGCGTGTGCGCCGCCTCGCGCAGCACGTTGGCGAGGTAGAAATCGAAGCGCTTCTTGAGCGTGTCGTCGGCGGCGATGAAGCCGTTGATCTTCGCCGCACCGACGCTCAGGATTTCGGGCGCGACCCACGACACCGCCTCGCCGAACGCGGTGTAGAGATCGATCGCTTGCGCCTGTTTTTCCTGATTGGCGGCGACGCGCAGATCGGCATCGGCCTTGAGGCTGATATAGACGTAGATGCGCGCGATGGTGCGGCCGAGATCGGATTGGGCAACGAGCGCTTTGGCGAGCGCGTCGGCGCCGGTGCCGAGCGTGCCCTGATATTTCTTCATCCCCGGAAGCGCCGCCAGCGCCTGCTTGCGCGCTTCGTCCCACGCGGCGTCGCTCGGGTAGAGGTCGGTCAAATCCCATTGTGCGGCATCGGCTGGCATTGTCTTGTCCTGCGCCCAGGCGGGCATTGCGGCCACGAGCGCGCCAAGCGCGGACGCGGCCAGGGTTTCACGGCGAGTAAAGTCGGTCATGTCGGTCCCCCGGTGCACGGCGCCGAACGAAGACTCCGGCGCGGCTGAATGCGACGCTTCCTGCCAGACGTCGGAGTGTTTGACCAGACTAGGGCACCAAGGTCAGTCGATGCCTTCCTCGGCCATCGCCCTCGCAACCGCCGGGCGTGCCTTGATGCGATCGAAATAGGCGATCAGCGGCTCGGGCACGCCGATGCCGAATGCGAACGCCCAGCGCAGCATCACGAACAGGAACGGATCGGCGACGCTGAACGCACCGAACAGATAGTCGCCCTTCATGCCCGCGGCGAGCAGGGTGAACTGGCGGGTGATCGCCTCCCCGGCCGCCTTTTTCTTTTCCTCGTCATCGCCCACGAAGAACGGTTTGAAATTCTTGTGAATCTCTGCCGAGATATAGGCCATCGCCTCGAGCAGGCGCGCATGCCCCAGCGGCCCTTCGGGCATCAGCGCCGGCGCCTGTTCGGCGATCCAGTAGAGGATCGCGATATTCTCGGTGAGCACGGCGCCGTCGTCGAGTTCGAGTGCTGGGACATAGCCTTTGGCGGTGACCGCGCGATAATCCGCGCCGTTGGCAGTCATCTTGGTCTTGAGGTCGACGCGCTCGTGATCGAACGACAGCCCGGCTTCGTGGAGCGCGATGTGATCGGCGAGGCTGCACGCACCGGGCGAATAATAGAGCTTCACGGACTTTCTCCCTTGGTTTGGGAGAGAAGGTGTGAAGCCTGGCGGCGAAGTGCAAGCCGCGCCAAAGAAAAGGGGCCGGGAGATCGCTCTCCCGGCCCCCTCTTTGGGCTTAGGGCCAGCACCGGCAAAGCCGGCGCTTCGTCGAACGGCATCAGCGGCGATGCCGCCGTGCCGCCGGCCGGCCTTGGGCTGATCCGTCGGCAGCCATGCTGCCGACGGGCCCTGCGGCTTAGAAGTCCATGCCGCCCATGCCGCCCATACCACCGCCGGGCATACCCATCGGCGCGGGCTTGTCTTCGGGCAGCTCGCTCACCGCCGCTTCGGTGGTGATGAGCAGGCCGGCGACCGAGGCCGCGTTCTGGAGCGCGGTGCGGACGACCTTGGTCGGATCGATCACGCCGGCTTCGACGAGGTTCTCGTACTTCTCGGTCTGGGCGTTGAAGCCCTTCGTCACATCGTTGCCCTCGAGCAGCTTGCCCGAGACCACCGCGCCGTCATGGCCGGCGTTGTTGGCGATCTGGCGCACCAGCGTCGTCAGCGACTTGCGGACGATGTCGATACCGCGGGTCTGGTCGTCGTTGACGCCCTTGAGCCCTTCGATCGCCTTGGTGGCATAGAGCAGCGCGGTGCCGCCACCGGGGACGATGCCTTCCTCGACCGCGGCGCGGGTCGCGTGAAGCGCGTCGTCGACGCGATCCTTGCGCTCCTTGACCTCGACTTCGGACGCACCGCCGACCTTGATCACGGCAACGCCACCGGCGAGCTTGGCAAGACGCTCCTGGAGCTTCTCACGGTCGTAATCGCTCGTGGTGTTCTCGATCTGCTTGCGGATCGCCTCGGTGCGGCCCTTGATCGCGTCGGCTTCACCCGCACCGTCGACGATGGTGGTGTTGTCCTTGTCGATCGTGACGCGCTTGGCGGTGCCGAGCATGCCGAGGGTCACGTTTTCGAGCTTGATCCCGAGATCCTCGGAGATGACTTCGCCCTTGGTCAGGATCGCGATGTCCTCGAGCATCGCCTTGCGGCGATCGCCGAAGCCCGGCGCCTTGACCGCGGCGACCTTGAGGCCGCCACGCAGCTTGTTGACGACGAGCGTGGCCAGCGCCTCGCCCTCGATATCCTCGGCGATGATGAGGAGCGGACGGCCCGACTGGACGACGGCTTCGAGGATCGGCAGGATCGCCTGGAGGTTCGATAGCTTCTTCTCGTGGATCAGGATATAGGGGTCCTGAAGCTCGACCGTCATCTTCTCGGGGTTGGTGATGAAGTACGGCGACAGATAGCCGCGATCGAACTGCATGCCTTCGACGACATCAAGCTCGAATTCGAGGCCCTTGGCCTCTTCGACGGTGATGACGCCTTCCTTGCCGACCTTCTCCATCGCCTCGGCGATCTTCTCGCCGACGACGGTGTCGCCATTGGCCGAGATGATGCCGACCTGAGCGATCTCGTTCGAACCCGAAACGGGCTTCGAACGCGCCTTGAGATCGTCGATGACCTTGGCGACGGCGAGATCGATGCCGCGCTTCAGATCCATCGGATTCATGCCCGCGGACACCGACTTCATGCCCTCGCGCACGATCGCCTGGGCGAGCACGGTCGCGGTGGTGGTGCCGTCACCGGCATTGTCGTTGGTCTTCGAGGCGACTTCGCGCAGCATCTGCGCGCCCATGTTCTCGAACTTGTCCTTGAGTTCGATTTCCTTGGCGACCGTCACACCGTCCTTGGTGATGCGCGGCGCGCCGAAGCTCTTGTCGATGACGACGTTGCGGCCCTTGGGGCCGAGCGTGACCTTGACCGCGTCGGCGAGGGTATCGACGCCGCGCAGAATGCGCTCACGCGCGTCGCGCGAGAATTTTACGTCCTTGGCTGCCATGTTGGCTGTTCCTTCTGGCGTTAAAGTGGAGAAAGTGGAGAGTGTCGCGAAGGGGCGATCAGGCCTCGACGATGCCGAGGATGTCGCTTTCCTTCATGATCAGCAGGTCTTCGCCGTCGACCTTGACCTCGGTGCCCGACCACTTGCCGAACAGGATCTTGTCACCGGCCTTGACGTCGAGCGGCGTCACCTTGCCGTCATCGGCCTTGGCGCCCGCACCGGCGGCAACCACTTCGCCTTCCTGCGGCTTTTCCTTGGCGGTATCGGGAATGATAATGCCGCCGGCCGTCTTTTCCTCGGCCTCGACGCGGCGAACCAGCACACGATCGTGCAACGGACGAAATTTCATGCGTCATCCTTTCCTTGGGTGAGCAGTGATGAATGCTTTGGCACTCCCCGACGGAGAGTGCCAGCAGCACGCCATATGCGAACCGCCTCCCGACTCGTCAACGGGTAGCGAAGAGGATTTTTTCGGGCGGGCGACTGTCCGGCGGCACGGCCTGTATTGCCCGCGTAAGACGGCGTTGCCTCGCGAGGCGCATTGCCGTAGCACCAGGCTAGGAACGATGTGGCAATACGAAGGATCGACGCGGTGAAGCTGGTTCGAGGCGCCTGGAAATTGCTGGTCGGGATCAAGGACGCGTTGGTCCTGATCGCGATGCTCCTGTTCTTCGCCGGGCTGTGGGCGGCGCTTTCGGCGCGGCCGACCCCCACCGCGATCAGCGACGGCGCGCTGCTGCTCGATCTCGACGGCACCATCGTCGAGCAGCCCGCCGAGGTCGATCCCTTCTCTGTCGCCAGCGGCCAGCCGGTGAGCCGCCAGTATCGATTGCGCGATCTGGTGCGCGCGATCGATGCCGCCAAGGACGATGCCAAGGTCAAGGCCGTGGTGCTCGATCTCGATCATTTCCAGGGCGGCTATCCGGCCGCGCTCGCCGAGGTGGGCGATGCGCTGGGCCGTGTGCGCGAAAGCGGCAAGCCGGTGCTCGCTTACGCCACCGCCTATACCGATGCGGGCTATCGGCTCGCGGCGGAGGCGAGCGAAATCTGGATGAACCCGATGGGCGGCACGCTGTTCATGGGGCCGGGCGGATCGCAGCTTTATTACAAGGGGCTGATCGACAAGCTGGGCGTCGACGTCCACGTCTTCCGCGTCGGCAAGTTCAAATCCTACGTCGAGCCCTATACCCGCACCGACAAATCGCCCGAGGCGGCGGAGGCCGATCGCGCGCTTTACGGCACGATCTTCGGCCAGTGGCAGGAGGCGGTGAAGAAGGCGCGGCCCAAGGCGCAGATCGCGCCGTTCCTCACCCAGCCCGCACAGGTGATCACCGCGGCGGGCGGCGACATCGCGCAGGCCAATCTCAAGGCCGGGCTGGTCGACAAGCTCGCGACGCGGATCGACTTCGG
Organism: Hephaestia caeni; assembly: GCF_003550065.1. Classification (GTDB taxonomy): domain Bacteria; phylum Pseudomonadota; class Alphaproteobacteria; order Sphingomonadales; family Sphingomonadaceae; genus Sphingomonas; species Sphingomonas caeni_A. The sequence goes on along the minus strand of NZ_QXDC01000006.1, from coordinate 112,224 downwards.
CAAGCGCGTCGCGGGAATCGCGGGCGCGGGCGACGACAAGATCGCGGGCAGCTTCGACGCGATCGATTACGACGCCTATGTCGAGGCGCATCCGGCCAAGACCGGCGGTGCCGCGATCGGCGTGCTGACGGTGGCGGGCGAGATCGTCGACGGTGAGGCCGGCCCCGGCACCGCGGGCGGCGACAGTCTGTCGAAGGCGATGCTCGAAGGGCTCGCCAAGAACGACCTCAAGGCGCTGGTGGTGCGGGTCGATTCGCCCGGCGGATCGGCGTTCGCCTCCGAGCAGATCCGCGAGGCGATCCTTCAAGCCAAGGCGAAGGGGCTGCCGGTGGTCGTCTCGATGGGGAGCCTCGCGGCGTCGGGCGGCTATTGGGTGTCGACCGCGGGCGACGCGATCTTCGCCGAGCCCAACACGATCACCGGATCGATCGGCATCTTCGGGATCATCCCGACCTTCGAGAACACGCTGAAGAAGATCGGCGTCACCAGCGACGGGGTGAAGACGACGCCGCTGTCGGGCCAGCCCGACATCATCGGCGGCACCAATCCGCAAGTGGACGCGATCTTCCAGGCGGGGATCGAGCACGGCTATCGCGAGTTCATCGCGCGCGTCAGCCAGGCGCGCAAGCTGACGCCCGAGCGCGTCGACGAGATCGCGCAGGGCCGCGTGTGGGACGGGGGCACCGCGCGCCAGCTCAAGCTGGTCGACCGCTTCGGCGATCTGAACGATGCGATCGCAGAAGCGGCGCGGCGCGCCAAGCTCGACCCGGCCAAGGTGCATCCGGTGTTCCTCGAGAAGAAACCGGGCTGGATCGCCAAGCTCGCCGCGCAATTCGCCCGCAAGCAGCAAAGCGACGATAGCGATGCGGCGGGCGACGTGTTCAGCCGGATCGCGCGCGATCGCCGCGCGGTGTTCGCGCAAGCGCTGGGCGACATGCGGCGGATGTCGGGCGGGGCGGCGATCCAGGCGCGATGCCTGGCATGCACGGGGCTGGGGCCGGCCGCGCCCTCCCCCGCCGACGTCAGCCTGATGGACGCCGTGCTGGCGAAGCTCGCGCTGTGATCGCGATCCGCGCCGCGCGGCCGGAGGATGCCGCCGCGATCGCCGCGATCTACGCGCCGCACGTCACCAGCGGCACCGCGTCGTTCGAGATCGAGGCCCCCGATTCGAGGGCGATGCGCAGCCGCATGGCATCGTCTGACGGGCTGTATCCATGGATGGTCGTGACCAACGGCGACGACGAGCAGAGCGGTATCGTGGCCTATGCCTATGCCACGCGGTTCCGCGATCGGCCGGCCTATCGCTATGTGGTCGAAACCTCGATCTACGTCGCCGGGCCGGTGCAGGGGCAAGGCACCGGACGATTGCTCTACCGCGCGCTGATCGACACGCTGCGCGCGCAGGGTTTCACGCAGGCGATCAGCGCGATCGCCTTGCCCAACGACCATTCGATCGCGCTCCACGAAGCGACGGGATTTCGGCGCGCAGGGGTGTATCGCGAGGTCGGCTACAAGCACGGGCAATGGATCGATGTCGGCCTGTGGCAATGCGAGCTGAACGATTCGTCGGTGCCGCCGATCGAGCCCAGGCCGTTCAGCGACGTCGGCGTGGTGCGGAGCTAGGACGAGATTCGGTGTTGCCGAATCCGGTCGCCGCACCGGCCCCCTCCCCCACCCCGCCTCCCAAGTAATTATACTGCATGGGAGGCGGGGTGCGGGAGGGGGCCGGTGCGGCTATCCACGTAAGTGGAGCAAACCCTAAGGGTCGTTCGGAAGGCCGCGATAGGCGGGAAGCGCGAGCTTCCAGTAGATCGCGGCGCCGCGGAGCCCGAAACCGGCGGCAGCGGCGATGATCGCGACCTCGAACGACGGCAGCCCGAGCAGCCGCAGGCCGACATAGAGCGTCGCGGCCAGCGCGGCGGCGGTGACGTAGAGTTCGGGCCGCATCAGGATCGACGGCTCCCCCGCGAGCGTATCGCGGATGATCCCGCCGACGCACGCGGTGAACACCCCCATCACCGCGGCCGGCAGCGGCGGCACGCCGAAGCTCAACGCTTTCGCCGCGCCGAACACGGCATAGGCGCCCAGCCCCACCGCATCGAGCCAGACGAGCGCGGCGCCGTTCCACCAGCGCTGGGGCGTCACCCAGATCGTCAGCGCGACGCCGAGGCACACCAGCGCGTACAACCGATCCTCCACCCAGAAGACCGGCGCGCCGATGAGGAGATCGCGCACAGTGCCGCCGCCGACCCCGGTGATCAGCGCGAAAAAGGCAAGCGTAACGAGGGTCTGCCCGCGCTGCGTCGCCGCCAGCGCGCCGGTCGCAGCGAAGACGGCGACCCCGAACAGGTCGAGCCAGGGGAGTACGGGGCCGATCTGCCAGAGCGCCTGATCCATCCCGCCTTGCTAGACCAACAGCGCGGGCGAGGGAACGGTGGATACTGGACGATGCCGGCGCGACGGCGCATCTGGGCCGCGCGAGCGACGCGGATGATTTTTCGGGGTGGAAACGACGCGCCGAGCCCGGCAAAAGGCGCCCATGCAGCATTATCAAACCCCGATGATCGCCGCGGCCGTCCTGCTCGCGGTGCTGGCCGGCTTCGTCGACGCGATCGCCTATATCAGCCTCGGCGGCTTCTTCGCCTCGTTCATGAGCGGCAACACCACGCGGCTGGGGGTGGGGCTTGCGACCGGGACGGCCGCCGATGTGTGGAACGCGGGGGCACTGATCCTTGCGTTCCTGTGCGGGGTGATGGGCGCTTCGATCCTCTCGGCGCGGTTCGAACGCTGGCGCAAGCCGGTGGTGATGATCGGGGTCGCCACGTGCCTGGCGATCGCAGCAGGCGCGGCGCATTTCACCGATTCCTATGTGCCGCTGCTGCTGCTCGCGGCGGCGATGGGCGCGGAAAACGGCGTGTTCGTGCGCGACCGCGAGGTGAGCATCGGGGTGACCTATATGACCGGAACGCTGGTCCGGGTCGGGCAGAAGCTCGCCGAGGCGCTGTTGGGCCGGGGCGGCGCGCTGGCGTGGGTGCCGTATCTGCTGCTGTGGCTGGGTTTCGCGGGCGGCGTCGTGCTGGGCGGGACGACGCTCGGCGATCACGGGCTGGACGCGTTGTTGTTCGGCGCCGGCGGCGCACTGGCGCTGGCCGCACTGCTCGCGGTGCTGGCGCGGGGTGGTGAGGGGGCTTAGTGCGGACGGCGTAGCGGCGCGGCAAAGCCGCGCCGTCGGTCGGGGCTGGGAGCCCCGCCGGCCGGTCTAGCCTAGTTCGCGCGGATTTAGCTTCGCCAAATCCTGCGCCGGCTAGATGTGGATCGCCTTCCCCGTCACTGCCATCGCGGCTTCCTTGATCGCCTCGGAGTGCGTCGGGTGCGCATGGCAGGTATAGGCGATATCCTCGCTCGTCGCGCCGAATTCCATCGCCTGCGCGGCCTGCGCGATCATCGTGCCCGCAACGCTCGCGATGCACCACACGCCGAGCACGCGATCGGTCTTGGCATCGGCGATCACCTTCACGAAGCCGTCGGGCTCGTGGTTGGTCTTGGCGCGGCTGTTGGCAAGCATCGGGAACTTGCCGACCTTGACCTCGCCCTTCTCCTTCGCCGCCTCCTCGGTGAGGCCGACCCCGGCGATCTCGGGCCAGGTGTAGACCACGCTCGGGATCACGTCGTGGTTCACGATGCCGGTCTGCCCGGCAATGTTCTCGGCGACCGCGATGCCTTCGTCCTCGGCCTTGTGCGCGAGCATCGGCCCCGGAATGACGTCGCCGATCGCCCAGACGCCGGCGACCCTGGTTGCGAAATCGTGATCGGTCTCGATCTGGCCGCGCTGGTTGGTCTCCAGCCCGATCTTGTCGAGCCCGAGCCCGTCGGTATTGGGCTTGCGGCCGATCGACACCAGGACGCAATCGGCGGTGATCGTCTCCGCCTCGCCGCCCTTCGCGGGTTCGATGGTGACGGTCGCCTTCTTGCCCTTGACCGCGACCCCGGTGACCTTGGTGCCGAGCTTGAACTCGACGCCCTGCTTCTTGAAAATCTTGTTGGCTTCCTTGCGGACCTCGCCGTCGAAGCCGGGCAGGATCTGATCGAGAAATTCGATGCACGTCACCTTGGCGCCGAGCCGCCGCCAGACGCTGCCGAGTTCGAGCCCGATCACCCCGCCGCCGATCACGACCATATGCTCGGGCACCTTGGGCAGTTCGAGCGCGCCGGTGGAATCGACCACCACCTTCTGGTCGATCTCGACGCCCGGCAGCGGCGTCACCGACGAGCCGGTGGCGATGACGATGTTCTTCGCCGTCACCTTGTCCTTGCCGACCGAAACCGTGCGCGCGTCCTCGAAGCTCGCCTTGCCCTTGAGCCAGGTCACCTTGTTCTTCTTGAACAGGAATTCGATGCCGCCGGTGAGCTGCTTGACCGCGTCGGTACGCTGGCCGTGCATCGCGCCGAGGTCCAGTTCGGGCGTCACCTTGATGCCCAGCTTGGCCATCGCGCCGCCGGCCGCCGCCTCGAAATATTCGGATGCGTGGAGCATCGCCTTCGACGGGATACAGCCGACGTTGAGGCAGGTGCCGCCCAGCGTCTCGCGGCTTTCCGCGCACGCCGTCTTGAGGCCCAGTTGCGCCGCGCGGATCGCCGCGACATAGCCGCCCGGCCCGGCACCGATCACGAGGACGTCATAGTCGTATTGCTGGTCAGCCATTCCAAACTCCGTTCGCCCTGAGCTTGTCGAAGGGCCGTACTTTCTTCCGATCGAGAAAAGAACGGTGCTTCGACAAGCTCAGCACGAACGGAAGATGGGTGTTCTCGAAAAAAGTTACAGGTCGATCAAAATCCGCGTCGGATCCTCGATCGCGTTCTTGAGCGCGACGAGGAAGGTCACCGCCTCGCGGCCGTCGACCAGGCGGTGGTCGTAGCTGAGCGCAAGATACATCATCGGGCGGATCACGATCTCGCCGTTCACCACCACCGGGCGATCCTCGATGCGGTGCAAACCCAGCACCGCGCTCTGCGGCGGGTTGATGATCGGGGTCGAGAGCAGCGAGCCGAACACGCCGCCGTTGGAAATGGTGAAGGTACCCCCCTTCATCTCCTCCATCTTGAGCGTGCCGTCCTTGGCCCGCTTGCCGAAATCGCCGATCGTGCGCTCGATATCGGCGACCGAGAGCTTGTCGGCATCGCGCACCACCGGCACCACCAGCCCCTGCGGCGCGGAGACCGCGACCGAGATGTCGGCATAATCGTGGTAGACGATCTCCTCGCCGTCGATCGAGGCGTTGACGTTCGGCACGTCCTTCAAGGCGAGGCACGCGGCCTTGGCGAAGAAGCCCATGAAGCCCAGCCGGACACCGTGCTTCTTTTCGAACAATTCCTTGTACTTGGTGCGCGCCGCGATCACCGCCGTCATGTCGACGTCGTTGAACGTGGTGAGCATCGCCGCGGTGTTCTGCGCTTCCTTGAGGCGCCTGGCGATCGTTTGGCGCACGCGCGTCATGCGGACGCGCTCTTCCTTGCGCTCGGGCGCGGCGGCAGCGGAAGCGGCCGGCGCCGGGCTCGCAGCAGCGGCAGGCGCGGTCGAGCCGCCCTTCTGCGCGGCGGCAACGACGTCATCCTTGGTGATCCGGCCGTCCTTGCCGGTGCCGGTGATCGTCGCCGGATCGACCCCGAATTCGAGCACTGCGCGACGAACCGACGGCGACAACGCCGCTGCCTCGACATTGTCGGTGGGCGCCGGCGGCGGCGCGGCGGGGGCAGCAGCAGCCTTGGGAGCCGGCGCGGGCGCGGCCTCGGGCGCGGGCGCCGGACTCGCGGCGGGCGCCGGGCTGGCCTTGGCGCCGCCCGCGCCTTCCTCGACCACGCCGATCACCGCGCCGACCTCAACCGTGTCGCCCACCGCGACCTTATGCTCACCCATCACGCCCGCGACCGGCGAGGGCACCTCGACCGACACCTTGTCGGTTTCGAGGCTCGCGATCGGCTCGTCGGCCGCGATCGCGTCGCCGGGCTGCTTGAGCCATTCGCCGAGCGTCGCTTCGGTGATCGATTCACCCAACGTGGGGACTTTGACTTCGGTCATTCTCTACCTCGTCATCCGGCGGACGCCGGAACCTTGTAGTAATCGGGAGACCCCAGCTTCCGCTGGCGTGACGTAAAACTCAACCCTTGCGCTTCCGCCGTATTTCCTCGCGGACATTGTGGCCGAGCGCATCTGCGACCAACGCGCCCTGTTCCATCTGGTGCCGTTTCATGAGGCCGGTCGCAGGTGACGCCGCTGCGGTACGGCCGGCATAGCGCGCGCGCGCCACCGGCGCCCCGGCGTCGGCGAGGCATTGTTCGATGAACGGTTCGGCGAGGAACCAGGCGCCGTTGTTCTTCGGCTCCTCCTGCGCCCACACCACGTCTTCGAGATTGGGCATCTTCTTGAGGCGCACCGTGAGCGGTTCGCCCGGGAAGGGATAGAGCTGCTCGATGCGGACGATCTGGGTGTTCTTGTCACCGGCGGCGTCGCGCGCCTCCATGAGGTCGTAGGCGACCTTGCCCGAGCACAGCACCAGCCGCTTCGTCTCCTTGTCCGCCGGCGCCGCCGGATCGGAAAGGATGCGGCGGAAGTGGCTGTCGCCGAGGAAGTCCTCCGCCTTCGACACCGCCATCTTGTGCCGCAGCAGCGACTTGGGCGTCATGATGATCAGCGGCTTGCGGAACGGCCGGTGCATCTGCCGGCGCAGCAGGTGGAAATAGTTCGCCGGCGTGGTGCAGTTGGCGACCTGCATATTATCCTGCGCGCAGAGCTGGAGATAGCGTTCGAGCCGCGCCGACGAGTGTTCCGGCCCCTGCCCTTCATACCCATGCGGCAGCAGCAGCACGAGGCCGTTGGCGCGCAGCCACTTGGCCTCGCCGGCGGCGATGAACTGATCGATCATGATCTGCGCGCCGTTGGCGAAATCGCCGAACTGGGCTTCCCAGAGCACCAGCGTCTTCGGATCGGCAAGCGCATAGCCGTATTCGAAGCCGAGCACGCCATATTCGGAGAGCGGGCTGTCGAGCACCTCGAAACGGCCGTGCTCGACGTGATCGAGCGGCACATATTCGTGCTCGTCGGTCTGATCGACCCACACCGCATGGCGTTGCGAGAAGGTGCCGCGCCCCGAATCCTGGCCCGACAGGCGGACGCCATAGCCTTCCGAGAGCAGCGATCCGAACGCCAGCGCCTCGCCCGTCGCCCAATCGAAATGTTCGCCGCTCGTGAACATCTCGCGTTTGGCGTCGAGCACGCGGCCCAGCGTCTTGTGGATCTGGATGCTGTCGGGAACCGTCGTCAGCGTGCGGCCGAGCGCATCGAACAATTTCCTATCGATTCCCGTCTCGACGTTGCGGCGCGCGGTTTCGGCATCGGCGGGCGCGTGCAGCCCCGACCAGCGGCCGGCGAACCAGTCCGCCTTGTTGGGCAGATAGCTCTGCCCCGCCTCGAACTCGCCTTCGAACAGCGTCGTGAACTGCTTGATGCGCTCGTCGATCCAGCCCTGATCGACCACGCCTTCCGCGATCAGCCGCGCGCCGTAGACCTCGGCGACACCCGGATGCTTCTTGATCGCCTTGTACATCAGCGGCTGGGTGAAGCTCGGCTCGTCGCCCTCGTTATGGCCGAAGCGGCGATAGCACCACATGTCGATGACGATATCGCGGTGGAATTTCTGGCGGAACTCGATCGCCATCTTGCAGGCGAAGGTCACCGCCTCGGGATCGTCGCCGTTGACGTGGAAGATCGGCGCCTGAACGCCCTTCGCCACATCCGACGGATAGGGCGAGGAGCGCGCGAACTTGGGGCTCGTCGTGAAGCCGATCTGGTTGTTGATGACGAAGTGGATGCAGCCCCCGGTATTGTAGCCGGGGAGCCCCGAGAAGCCGAAGCATTCCCACACGATCCCCTGCCCCGCGAACGCCGCGTCGCCGTGGATGAGCACGGGAAGCGACGCCTTGTGCGCGTCGAGATCGTTCGCGATCGTCTGGATCGCGCGGACTTTGCCGAGGACAACCGGATCCTCCGCCTCGAGGTGCGAGGGGTTGGCGACCAGCGACATATGGACGCTGATGCCGTCGAATTCCCGATCGGTCGAGGTGCCGAGATGATATTTGACGTCGCCCGAGCCGCCGACATCCTCGGGGTTGGACGAGCCGCCCGAGAATTCGTGGAAGATCGCGCGATAGGGCTTGCCCATCACGTTGGCGAGCACGTTGAGCCGGCCGCGATGCGCCATGCCGAACACGATCTCGCGCACGCCGTACTGGCCGCCGTATTTGATCACGCTTTCGAGCGCGGGGATCATGCTTTCCCCGCCGTCGAGCCCGAAACGCTTGGTGCCGACATATTTCTTGCCGAGGAACTTCTCGTACTGCTCGGCCTCGATCACCTTGGCGAGGATCGCTTCCTTGCCCTCGCGGGTGAACTCGATCGCCTTGTCCTTGCCCTCCATCCGATCCTGGAGGAAGCGGCGTTCCTCGACATCGGAAATGTGCATGTATTCGAGGCCGACATGGCCGCAATAATTGCGGCGCAGAATGTCGACGATCTCGCGCAAGGTCGCATATTGCAGGCCGAGATAGCCGCCGAGATAGATTTTCTCGTCAAGCTCGCTGGCCGCGAAGCCGTGATAATCGATCCGCAGATCGTCTGGCATCTCGTGTTCGGAGAGCCCCAGCGGATCGAGATTGGCGGCGAGGTGCCCGCGCACGCGATAGGTGCGGATCAGCATCATCGCGCGGATCGAGGCGTCGGCCGCCTTGAGGATCGCATCCTGGCTCGCGGGCGCCGCCGACGCAGGCGCCGGCTTGCCGCCCTTGGCGGGCGCCGGCGCGGGCTCGCTCTGGGTCGGATCGAGCGCCGAGGTGAGATCGTCGGTGGTCGCGAGCGGCCAGGCGGGCTGCTGCCAGCTCGGCCCGGTGACGGCCGATTCGAGCCCCTCGAACCAGGCGCGCCAGCCGGGCTCGACGCTTGCGGGGTCGCTCTGGAAACGCCGGTAGAGCGTTTCGACGAAAGCGGGGCTGACCCCGCCGGCGATCTCACTGAAATCCTGACCTTCGTAACCCACGGCCCGTCTCCAATGCCCGGCAAGGCCGGAAGATGGCGCCCGGCCTACATCGCCGGGCGCGCGCTCATCGCTTCAATACCTCGACCAGCGTCGAGCCCAGTTCGCTGGGGCTGTCCGCCACCTTGATCCCGGCCGATTCCATCGCCGCGATCTTGTCTTCGGCGCCGCCCTGGCCGCCCGAGACGATCGCCCCGGCATGGCCCATGCGCCGTCCGGGAGGCGCGGTGCGCCCCGCGATGAAGCCCGCCATCGGCTTCTTGCGTCCGCGCTTGGCCTCGTCCTTCAGGAACTGCGCCGCCTCTTCCTCGGCCGAGCCGCCGATCTCACCGATCATGATGATCGATTTGGTCGCCTCATCGGCAAGAAACAGTTCGAGCACGTCGATGAAGTTGGTGCCGTTGACGGGATCGCCGCCGATGCCGACCGCGGTGGTCTGGCCCAGCCCCGCATTGGTGGTCTGGAACACCGCCTCATAGGTCAGCGTACCCGAGCGCGACACGACACCGACCGAACCCTTCGAGAAGATGCTGCCCGGCATGATGCCGATCTTGCATTCGCCCGGCGTCAGCACGCCGGGGCAGTTCGGGCCGATCAGCCGCGATTTCGAACCCGAGAGCGCGCGCTTGACCTTGACCATGTCGAGCACCGGAATCCCTTCCGTGATGCACACGATCAGCGGCACCTCGGCGTCGATCGCCTCGAGGATCGAATCGGCGGCGAAGGGCGGCGGCACGTAGATCACGCTCGCGTCGGCGCCGGTCTTGGCCTTGGCCTCGGCGACGGTATCGAACACTGGCAGGCCGATATGCGTCTGCCCGCCCTTGCCCGGCGTGACGCCGCCGACCATCTGCGTGCCGTAATCGAGCGCGGCCTGCGTATGGAAGCTGCCGGTCTCCCCGGTCATGCCCTGGGTGATGACCTTGGTGTTCTTGTCGACGAGGATGCTCATCTAATTTCCCTATCCTTACCACCCCGGCGCAGGCCGGGGTCCAGTCGGGAAGGCGGTCATGGTTGTGCGATACGATCGTACAGATCATCCCAACCGGGATTGAGCCCTTCGATCTCCCGCACCTTCCAGGCGCGCTTCCATTCCTTCATCTGCCGCTCGCGCTCGCGAGCCGCTTCCCAACTGCCGAGCACCTCGAACCAGACCAGGCGCTTGCAACCGTATTGCTTCGTGAACCCGTCGACAACGCCGTTGCGATGTTCCCCAGACGCGCCTCGGCAGGCTCACCGTCGACCCGAGATACAAGGTGCCGTTCCTCGCACTCGCCATGATGTAGACGCAGGCCTGGTCGTTCATCGCAGCGGCCCCGCAACTGGACCCCGGCCTTCGCCGGGGTGGTCGTTCAACTCCCTACTTCAGCCCTCCGTCGATCCCCTTGCACGCCACCAGCAGATCCTTGACCGCGGCGACCGACTTGTCGAAGCCCGCCTTGGCCTCGGCGTTCAATGCGATCTCGACGACGCGCTCGACGCCGTTCGCGCCGATCACCACCGGCACGCCAACATACAGGTCATCGACGCCGTACTGGCCCGTCAGATGCGCCGCGCAGGGGAGCAGCCGCTTCTTGTCCTTGAGGTAGCTCTCGGCCATCACGATCGCGCTGGTCGCGGGCGCGTAGAAGGCGCTGCCGGTCTTCAAGAGCCCAACGATCTCGCCGCCGCCCGAGCGGGTGCGCTGGACGATCGCGTCGATCTTCTCCTGGGTGGACCAGCCCATCTTGATGAGATCGGGCACCGGGATGCCCGCGACGGTCGAATATTCGACCACCGGCACCATCGTGTCGCCGTGGCCGCCGAGCACGAAGGCGGTGACGTCCTCGACCGAAACGTCGAATTCCTCGGCGAGGAAGTGGCGGAAGCGCGAGCTGTCCAGCACGCCCGCCATGCCGACGATCTTGTCGTGCGGCAGCCCCGAATATTCGCGCAGCGCCCACACCATCGCGTCGAGCGGGTTGGTGATGCAGATCACGAAAGCGTTCGGAGCATGGGCCTTGATGCCCTCGCCGACCGACTTCATCACCTTGAGATTGATGCCGAGCAGGTCGTCGCGGCTCATGCCGGGCTTGCGCGGCACGCCGGCGGTGACGATGCACACGTCGGCGCCGGCGATATCGGCGTAATCGTTGGTGCCCTTGAGCCCGGCGTCGAAGCCCTCGGGCGGGCCCGCTTGCGCGAGATCGAGCGCCTTGCCCTGGGGAATGCCCTCGGCGATGTCGAACAGGACGATATCGCCCAGTTCCTTCATCGCGGCGAGGTGGGCGAGCGTGCCGCCGATCATGCCGGCGCCGATCAGCGCGATCTTCTTGCGAGCCATAAATCTCCTCCGGAGCAGAGCGCCGGCACACCTCCGCCTGCGCGAAATCGAGCGCGACTTAGGCGTTTTGTTGCCCCGGGGCAACCTCTAAAGCGGGTTGGTCAAGGGTTATTATTGCATATCATTCTCAATATCAATAACTCATGCTCATGGATGATGCTGCGCGTAATAGTCGGCCAGCACATCGAAGGCCTGCTTGCGGGCGCCGGTTTCGGATTCGAGGCCCTTGCGGTTCCAGCCCTGCTGATAGACCGGATGTTGCCGCCGCGGCGACCGGAAGTCCTTGAGGACCCACGGAGACATGCCGCGCAGAAACGGGATTCTGGATGCCATATCGAGCGTCGCGCGGTAATAATCGGCCTGAAATTCCTCGGAGAATTTGTGCGCGCGCGTCGCGTCATGTTCGCCCGCAAGCGCGCCCGCACCGAACTCGGACAGGATCAGCGGCTTCTCATACGGCGAGCGCCAGACGAACGACGCCAGATCGCTCAATTTATCAGGCGTGTACCAACCGTTATAGGCGTTGACCGCCATCACATCGAGCGCGGGAATCAGCGGATCGTCGACGGTGAACACGCTCGCACCCCCCTCCTGCTTGCGCCCGACGAGCAACGCCGCCGAGACAAGCCGCGTATCGTCGAGCGCGTGCGCATCCTTCGCGAGCGTGGAGAGGAACGCGTTGCGCGCGGCGCTCACGGGCGTTTCGTTGCCGACGCTCCAGATCGCGATCGCGGTGCGGTTGCGATCGCGCAGAATCTCCTCGGCGAGCATGTGGCGCGCGGTGGCGAGCGTCTGCGGATTGTCGAACGCGACGCGCCAGTAGATCGGGATTTCGCTCCACACCAGCAGCCCGAGTTCGTCGGCCATCCGCGTCATCACCTCCGAATGCGGATAATGCGCGAGGCGGACGTAATTGCCGTGGAGCCCCTGCTTGACCTCGGTGAGCAGCGCGCGCGCCGCCTGCGGCGTGATCGCGCGTGTGGGGTTGGCGCCGAATTCCTCCTCGTGGAGCGCGATGCCGGCGAGAAAGACCGGTTTGCCGTTGAGCAGGATTTGATCGCCCTCGACCGCGATCGTGCGGAAGCCGATCCGGTCTTTCCAGACATCGGCGCCCGCGGTGATCGTGACGTCGTAGAGCCGCGGCGTATCGGGCGACCAGCGCTCGAGCGCCACGGGCGCAGGCACGCGCGCCGTCCAATGCCCGGCGGCGTCGGCCTTGCCGTCGAGCGTGAGCCCGAGCGCAGGGATCGCCAGCGTCAGCGCGCCACCGGCAGCGCCTTTGCCGTCGAGCACGGCATCGACCGCGATCCGCCCGTCGCGCGTCAGCCGCACCCAGGCATCGTCGACATAGGTAGCAGGCGTCGTCACCAGCGTCACCGCGCGGGTGATGCCGCCATAGGTTTCCCAATCGGTGACGGGCGGCGGCAGATCGGTATCGCTGCGATCCGAATCGACGCCGACAGTGATCTGGTTCGCACCCGGCTTGAGCAGCCCCGTCACCTCGAACGCGAAAGTCGTGAAGCCGCCTTCGTGCGCGCCGACGCTTTTGCCGTTGAGGTAGACGTGCGCGCGATAATTGACCGCGCCGAAGCGGAGGAACTGGCGCTCGCCGGGCCTCGGATCGGCGGTGAAACTGCGCTGATACCAGACCAGCCCGCGATAATGGCGCATCGTCGCGTCGTGCGTCAGCCATGAGGACGGCAGCGTCGCGGTGGGCGCGCGCGTCATGTCATATTCGTAGAGCGCGGCGGGATCGTCGCGCATCGCGGCGGCGACGTCGGTGGTGTCGTAGCGGCGATGGCCGAGCCCCGGATCGCCGCCGTGGAACCCCGCCATGCCGTCGCGATACGGATCGATCGAATAATGCCACTGGCCCGAGAGATCGAGGTTGGTCCGCAGATCGCCGCTGGCGAGCACGGGATGGACCGGTGCGACCGGCTGCGCTTCCACCAATGCCGGCGCCAGCATAAACGTTAGCGCTAACAAAAATCGCTGCATCCACACGCGCATCGGCCCCTCCTTGTCGTTATCCCGAACGCTATGCGGCGGGGGCGGCCGCGTCCAGCCTCAACCGACGCCGTGGCCCTGCGCGAGATACGCCTCGGAGCGCATTTCCTCGAGCCGCGAGACGGTGCGCTCGAATTCGAACGCGCCGTCGCCCGCGGTGTAGAGCTGGGCGGGCTCGGCATCGGCGGCGGCGAGCAGCTTGACATTGTGTTCGTACAAGGCGTCGATCAGCGTCACGAAGCGCGCCGCCTCGTTGCGGTTCTCCGGCCCCATCCGGGGGATGCCGACGAGGATGACGGTGTGGAAGCGCCGCGCGATCGCCAGATAATCGGCGGCCCCCCGCGCCTCGCCGCACAGCCGCTTGAACGAGAAGACCGCGACGCCCTTCAGGGCTTTGGGGACGTGCAAGGTGCGGCCGCCGGGGACCGGAATATCCTCGGTCGGCACGTGCGCGCGATCCTCGACCGGATAGTCGGTCAGCCGGAAGAACGCGGCGGACAGCGCCTGCGTCGCCTCCGACCCGTTGGGGACCAGCCAGGTATCGATCCGCCCCAGCCGATCGAGCCGGTAATCGACCGGGCCGTTGAGCGGCAGCACATCGGCCCTGGTTTCGAGCAAGGCGATGAAGGGCAGGAAATGCTCGCGGTTGAGCCCGTTCTTGTAGAGATCGTGCGGCGGCCGGTTCGAGGTCGCGACGATCGTCATGCCGTGTTCCCACATCGCCGCGAACAGCCGCGACAGGATCATCGCATCCGCCGAGTTGGTGACCACCATCTCGTCGAAGGCGAGCACGCGCGCATCCTCGGTCATCGCCGCGGCGACGGGGGCGATCGGGTCGCCGGCCTCTTTCTTGCGTTCCTCGGCGAGGCGCGCGTGGACCTCGAGCATGAATTCGTGGAAATGGACGCGGCGTTTGCGCTGGATCGCGAGACACCCGAAGAACAGGTCCATCAGCATCGATTTGCCGCGCCCTACCCCGCCCCACAGATAGACGCCCTTGGGCGCCTCCGGGCGGCGGCCGAGCGCGCGCCACAGCACGCTGCCCTTGCGCGGGCTCGCCTCGAGTTCGGCGGCGAGCGCATCGAGCCGGCTGGCGGCCGCGGCCTGTTCGGCATCGGGGCGCAATTCGCCCGCGGCGACCAGCGCTTCGTAGCGCGCGAGGACGGTCGTCATCGCCGCGTCGGCTTCCTGATCGTGCCCGCAAAGCTCGCGACCGTGCCGTCGTTCTGCACCACGAGCCCGCGCAGGAACAGCAGCCGCCCGGTTTCACGCAGCAGATCGACCCGCGCCTCGAGCGGCTCGCTCACCTTGCCCGCGCCGATGAACTGCACCGACAGATCGAGCGTCACCGCGGTGCCCGCCTCGATCACCCCGAAACCGCGCGAGGCGGCGAACAGGGCGATGTCGATGAAGGCGAGCAGCGCGCCGCCGTGGAGGTTATCCTGGAGGTTCGAATGTTCGTGGCGCGGCATCATCCTGACGCGCGCGACCTCACCCTCCATCCTGAGCAGGAACGGCCCGAACAGGCTGTTGAAGTGGGTGGGGTCCGACAATTCCCATATCATCCATCCGGGATGATCGGGGGATTCGGTAAGGATGAAGGAGGCTTCGCTCAAGCTAGTCACCTGGAACTGAGGCTCGCCACAATCCAGAGCCGTCACCCTGAACTTGTTTCAGGGTCCATCGTGCCGCAAGCTGATGACGCCGAATGGGGAGGAATGGATGCTGAAACAAGTTCAGCATGACGGCCATGACACCACGAACTTCAGTTCCACCATATTAGACCGAACCTTACAGAACCCGCTCGGCTTCCATCTTCTTGATCTCGGCGATCGCCTTGGCGGGGTTCAATCCCTTGGGGCAGACGTTCGCGCAATTCATGATCGTGTGGCAGCGATAGAGACGGAACGGGTCTTCGAGATCGTCGAGCCGCTCGCCGGTCATCTCGTCGCGGCTGTCGGCGAGCCAGCGATACGCCTGGAGCAGGATCGCGGGGCCGAGGAACTTGTCCTGGTTCCACCAATAGCTTGGGCACGAGGTGGAGCAGCACGCACACAGGATGCATTCGTACAGCCCGTCGAGCTGCGCACGCTGGGCCGGCGTCTGGAGCCGTTCCTTGCCCGCAGGCGGCGGCGTCACCGTCTGGAGCCACGGCTTGATCGAGGCATATTGCGCATAGAAATGCGTGAAATCGGGAACCAGGTCCTTGACCACATCCATCGCCGGCAGCGGCGTGATGCGGACCTCACCCTTCAAATCCTCGATCGCGGTGGTGCAGGCGAGGCCGTTGGTGCCGTCGATGTTCATCGAGCACGATCCGCAGATGCCTTCGCGGCACGAACGGCGGAAGGTGAGCGACGAATCCTGATCCGATTTGATCTTGATCAGCGCATCGAGAACCATCGGCCCGCAATCGTCGAGATCGACCTCGAAAATATCGTAGCGGGGATTTTCGCCCGTATCGGGATCGTAGCGGTAAATCTTGAAGCGCTTCACGCGCGCCGCACCGCCGCTCGCCTTGTGCTCCTTGCCCTTCCTGATGACACTGTTCTTGGGCAGAGTGAACTTGGCCATTGTCAGATTTCCCGTGAAGTAAGAATAGGTTCGCCCGCGCGTATCAATAAACGCGCTTTTTCGGGACGATATAGTCGATATCGTCGGTGAGCGTGTAATCGTGGACCGGACGGTAATCGATGCTCGTCTTGCCGCCCTTGCCGCCCCAGCCGTCGAAGGTGATGATCGTGTGCTTCATCCAGTGCGCGTCGTCGCGATCGGGATAATCCTCGTTGACGTGAGCGCCGCGGCTTTCCTTGCGGTTCGCGGCCGCGTTCATCGTCGCCACCGCCTGCGCGATCAGATTGTCGAGTTCGAGCGTCTCGACCAGATCGGTGTTCCAAATGAGGCTGCGATCGGTGACGTGGATGTCCTGCATCCGCTGATAGACCTTGGCGATTTCCGTCACGCCCTCGCCGAGCAGTTCGTCGTTGCGGAACACCGCGGCGTGCTTTTGCATCGTCTTTTGCATCTGGACGCGGACCTCCGCGGTCGGTGAGCCGCCGTTCGCGTTGCGGAAATGATCGAGCCGGCCCAGCGCCAGTTCCTCCGACCCCTTGGGCAATGGATTATGGGGGGTGTTGGGCTTGACCGTCTCCGCGATGCGCTTGCCGGTCGCGCGGCCGAACACCACCAGATCGATCAGCGAGTTCGAGCCGAGCCGGTTGGCGCCGTGGACCGAGACGCATGCCGCCTCGCCGACCGCGAACAGCCCCGGCACGACCGCATCGGGATCGCCGTCCTTCAGATGGACGACCTCGCCGTGATAATTGGTCGGGATACCGCCCATGTTGTAATGGACCGTCGGCGTCACCGGCAGCGGCTGGCGCGTCAGATCGACGCCCGCGAAGATCTTGCCGGTTTCGGTGATGCCGGGCAGGCGTTCGTGGAGCACCTTGGGATCGATATGATCGAGGTGCAGGTAGATATGGTCCTTGTCCTTGCCGACGCCGCGGCCCTCGCGGATTTCCATCGCCATCGAGCGCGACACGACGTCGCGGCTGGCGAGATCCTTCGCCGAGGGCGCGTAACGCTCCATGAAGCGCTCGCCTTCGGAATTGGTAAGGTAGCCGCCCTCGCCCCGCGCGCCTTCGGTGATCAGCACGCCCGCGCCGTAGATGCCGGTCGGGTGGAACTGGACGAATTCCATGTCCTGCAAGGGAAGCCCGGCGCGCAGCACCATGCCGCCGCCGTCACCGGTGCAGGTATGCGCCGAGGTCGCCGAGAAATAGGTGCGCCCGTAGCCGCCGGTCGCGAGCACGATCGCGTGGCTGCGGAAGCGGTGAATCGATCCGTCCTCGAGGCACAGCGCGATCACGCCACGGCACGCGCCGTCTTCCATGATCAGATCGAGCGCGAAATATTCGACGTAGAAATCGGCGTCGTATTTGAGGCTCTGCTGGTAGAGCGCGTGGAGCATCGCATGCCCCGTGCGGTCGGCCGCGGCGCAGGTGCGCTGCGCGGGCGGGCCCTCGCCCATGTTCTGCATCATCCCACCGAACGGACGCTGGTAGATCGTGCCCTCTTCGGTGCGGCTGAACGGCACGCCGGCGTGCTCAAGCTCATAAACCGCGGCGGGCGCCTCGCGGCACAGATATTCGATCGCGTCCTGATCGCCGAGCCAGTCCGATCCCTTGACGGTGTCGTACATGTGCCAGGTCCAGTGATCGGGGCCCATGTTGCCGAGGCTGGCGGCGATCCCGCCCTGCGCCGCCACGGTGTGGCTGCGCGTCGGGAACACCTTGGTGATGCACGCGGTCTTGAGGCCGTTCTGTGCGCATTCCATCGTCGCGCGCAGGCCAGAACCGCCGGCGCCGACCACCACGGCGTCATAGCTGTGATCGATGATCTTATAGGCGCCAGGAAGATTGGGGGACATCAGGCGGGCGCTCCGGTGAAGGTGATCCTGAGGATCGAGAAGATGGCGATCGCCGCGGCGGCGATCGTGAACAGGTTGAGCAGCACGATCCAGGCGATGCGGCCAGGGCCGTGATTGTAATCCTCGATCAGCACCTGAAGCCCGAGACGGAAATGATAGAAAACCGACGCGACGAGCAGCACCAGCGGAATCGCGACCCAGGGCGAGCCGATCCAGTCGATCAGCGTCGCATGATCGTAAGCGGGCAACCGCGCCATCGAGAAGACGAACCAGAGCACGAGCAGCAAATTGCCGCCCGCGGTCAGCCGCTGGTGCCACCAGTGATGCGTGCCTTCCTTGGCCGCGCCCAGGCCGCGCACGCGGCCGATCGAGGTTCCGTCACCCATGCTTATTTCCCCGCCAGCAGATAGGCCCAGAAGGCGACGGTCGCGAGGACCGAGAACACCATCGTCAACAGCGCGAAGGTTCGGTTGGTCTTGAGCTCGAAGCCCGCGCCGGTATCGAGCACCAGGTGGCGGATGCCGCTCGCCATATGCTGGAAGAACGCCCAGCTCATGCCGATGCCGAAGATATAGCCGAGCGCGTTGAGGCCGCCGCCGGCATAGGTGAAGGTGTCGACGAACACAGCATAAGCTTCCGCCCCGGCCGCGAGCGCGGCGAGCCACCACACGAACAGGCAGGTACCGACCAGCGCCATGCCGTCGCCCGTCGCGCGGTGGAGGATCGAGACCAGCATGTGCGGCCCCCATTTCCAGATTTGCAGATGCGGAGATAACGGGCGCGTTCGCTCAAGCTGCGTGGCCAAGACTCTGGTCCCTCGTTCGGTGATGGCGCCGTATTAGCCCTCGCCGTGGCCGATGCAACCCGCGAGGCGCATCGGCACGGCCGTTCGGGGCAAGCCCTAACCACGCCTTAACCAAATCGACCTAAGCCTAGATGGGCAATCCGCCGATGCAGGCGGGAAGATTGATTCTTCGGAGATGTCGCTCGTGGACAATGACAATCTGCCGGCCCCCGGCACCCTGGCCACCATGATCGATCTCGGCGCGCGGCTGAGGGTATTCGATTACGACGGCTCGCTGATGACCGCGAGCAAGCAGGTCTGGGATTTGATCGAACCCGACATCCGTACGATTTCCGATGCCTATTGGCAGCAATGGCTGCGCTGCTTCGCCGACGACCGCCTGTGGGCGCCGCACGAAACCGAGAAGATGGTCGATCTGGGCATCGTCTTCCTCAAGAGCCGATTCCTCGACACCTACGGGCGGGCATGGGTCGAGTCGGTCGAACGATCGGTCGCCGCCGCTTATGCCGCGGACGTATCGCCGATGGCGCTGCTGTCGATGATCAACGCCAGCGATCGCGCCGCGCTCGATGCGCTGATGGGCCGGGTGGATCGCAACGATCCGCGCCTGCCCGCGCTGATCGATACGCTGATGCGGCTTTCCGCGCTCGAAGGCGAAGTCACGGTGGCGCTCTACAACGCCTATCGCGAGCACAGCGCGCAGCAGGGGCGCGATCGCCTGACCACCGAATTCCGCGACGGCATCGTCACGCTGGTCGACAATGCGTTCGAGGAAGGCGAAGTGTTGCGCGAACAGCGCAGCCGCGCTTCGGTGGTCGCGCGCGGAATGCTCGGCAAGGCGTCAGAGGTCGCGGCGGCCGCCGAACAATCGGCAGTGGCGATGCGCGAAGCGGCGCAGACCGCGGCGGGGCTGATCCGCGCGATCGAGGATGCGCGCACCGAAGTCGAGGCCGCCGCCGAGATCGCGACGCGCGCCTCCGATCAG
>NZ_QXDC01000006.1:0-92491 GCF_003550065.1 Hephaestia caeni | reverse complement strand
AGCGGCGCAGACCGCGGCGGGGCTGATCCGCGCGATCGAGGATGCGCGCACCGAAGTCGAGGCCGCCGCCGAGATCGCGACGCGCGCCTCCGATCAGGCCGGCGCCGCCGTCGGCATGTCCGAAACCTTGAGCGACCACGCCAAATCGATCGAATCGATCCTCGGCCTGATCCGCGACATCGCCGGGCAGACCAACCTCCTCGCCTTGAACGCCACGATCGAGGCCGCGCGCGCCGGTGACGCCGGGCGCGGCTTCGCGGTCGTCGCCCAGGAAGTCAAAAGCCTCGCCAACCAGACCGCGCGCGCCACCGATGATATCGCCGCCAAGATCGCCGCGATCCAATCCGCCACCCATTCCACCGTCGAGACCAATGCCTCGATCCGCGACACCGTCACCGAGGTCCAGGAATCGGCCAACCGCATCCGATCGGCAATGGAAACCCAGGCGCAGACCGTCACCGCCATCACCGCCGCCGTCGACGAAACCGCCCTCGCCGCCGACTCCATGTCCAACACCATCGCCGCCATCCGCGAGGATACCGAAACCGTGGCGAGCGAAATCGACAATGTCGGGCAGGGCTTCGACGCGCTCGACGGCCGGCTCGGCAGCCTCAAGCACAGCGCGGGCGATTTCGTCGCCAGGGTCGCCGCCTGAGCGCACGAGGGAAGCAGAGATGGATGATCCAAAA
Organism: Hephaestia caeni; assembly: GCF_003550065.1. GTDB lineage: Bacteria > Pseudomonadota > Alphaproteobacteria > Sphingomonadales > Sphingomonadaceae > Sphingomonas > Sphingomonas caeni_A. The sequence continues at coordinate 91,802 of NZ_QXDC01000006.1, read as the reverse complement.
CAGAAGCAGACCCAGCGCGCCGCAGCGGTCGAGGCGATTCGCAAGCGGTTGCAAGCCTATGACCGCGACGGCGCGATCGCGGCGGCGAGCGGCGAGATCAGCGCGCTGATCGCCGACCATTGCCAGGATATCGCCGACGCGTTCCTCGAACCGTTCCTCGCCGACCCGGACGTGCGGGTGCGAAACATCGCCAAGAGCCCCGAGGCGCGCGCGCGCCAGCGGCGCGATTCGGCGGAGTATGTGCGCCAGAAATATTCACGCCCGCTGAGCACCGAATGGATCGAGACGGCGCTGCGCAACGCCAGCCGCCGCCACAAGGCCGGCGTGCCGATGCACGCTTACCTCTCCGCGCTCTCGGCGGCCCACACGCGCCTGATCGAGGTGATCCGCGCGTCGAGTCCAAGCGTCGCCGATGCCTGCCGGCTGGGCGACGTCATCCAGCGGCTGGCGATGGTCGAGGCCGCGGTGATGGCCGAGCATTACGGGCTGCGCGAGGAGGAACGCGCGCGCAAGGCACGCCATGCGCAATCGGCCGAATTCCGCGAAACGATCGGCGTCACGCTGGAAGCGACCGCCGAACTGGGTTCACGCGCGCGGTTGCAGGCGCAGAACACCGCGACATCGGCGCGCGGGATGCTGGGCAAGGCAAGCGAAGTCGCCGCCGCGTCCGAGCAATCCGCGATCGCGATGCGCGAGGCGGCGCAGACCGCGGCGGGGCTGATCCGCGCGATCGAGGATGCGCGCACCGAAGTCGAGGCCGCCGCCGAGATCGCGACGCGCGCCTCCGATCAGGCCGGCGCCGCCGTCGGCATGTCCGAAACCTTGAGCGACCACGCCAAATCGATCGAATCGATCCTCGGCCTGATCCGCGACATCGCCGGGCAGACCAACCTCCTCGCCTTGAACGCCACGATCGAGGCCGCGCGCGCCGGCGATGCCGGCCGCGGCTTCGCGGTCGTGGCGCAGGAAGTCAAAAGCCTCGCCAACCAGACCGCGCGCGCTACCGACGATATCGCCGCCAAGATCGCCGCGATCCAATCCGCCACCCATTCCACCGTCGAGACCAATGCCTCGATCCGCGACACCGTCACCGAGGTCCAGGAATCGGCCAACCGCATCCGATCGGCAATGGAAACGCAGGCGCAGACCGTCACCGCCATCACCGCCGCCGTCGACGAAACCGCCCTCGCCGCCGATTCCATGTCCAACACCATCGCCGCCATCCGCGAGGATACCGAAACCGTGGCGAGCGAAATTGACACGCTCCAGCGCGATTTCGGTGAGGTCGATGATCGATTGGGCAACCTCAACGCCGCCGCCGATCAATTCTCCGCCAGCGTCGCGGCATAATCCTGCAGTCGCCATCTTACGGTCGACGCCCCACATTCGTCACCCCGGACGTGTTCCGGGGTCCAACTCTCCACGAGCGCTGCCGCCTGTTGCAGCTTGGATGCCGGAACAAGTCCGGCATGACGACGGGGAGCGCGGGGCATCGCAGCTTCCGCCGGGGTGACGAAACAGCTAAGCGGCAGCGATGCCCAACATCCTCCTCACCGGATCGAGCCGCGGGATCGGCGCCGCGATTGCCGAGGCGCTGACAGCGCGCGGCGACGTCCGCCTGATCGGCCACGGTACGACGAGCGGCATCGCCGCCGACTTCGCCGATCCCACCGCCCCGCAGGCGCTGTGGAACGCCGCACTCGACGCACTCGATGGCCGGATCGACGTGCTCATCAACAATGCCGGTGTCTTCGAGGCCGCGCCGCTCGATCAGCCGCACGCGGCATGGGTCGCGACCTGGGAGCGGACGATGCGGATCAACCTCACCGCCTCGGCCGAACTCTGCCGGCTCGCGGTGCGGCATTGGCAGGAGGCCCGGCGCGGCGGCCGCATCGTCAACATCGCCAGCCGCGCCGCCTATCGCGGCGACAGCCCCGCGCACTGGCATTACGCCGCATCCAAGGCGGGCATGGTCGCGATGACCAAGACGATCGCGCGGGCCTACGCGCGCGAGAATGTGCTTGCCTTCGCGATCTGCCCCGGCTTCACGATGACGGGCATGGCCGAGGACTATCTGGAAAGCCGCGGCGGCGACAAATTGCTCGCCGACATCCCGCTCGGCCGCGTCGCCGATCCTGCGGAGATCGCCGATGCCGCGCGCTACCTCGCGCTCGAGGCACCCGCGTCGATGACCGGTGCGGTGATCGACATCAACGGGGCGAGCTATGTCCGCTAAGCGCCCGTCAGCAGAAGTGGGAAGCGGTTCCGCGTCCGGCGGCGCGGCAACCGAAAGCTGGAAGCTCACGCTGCCCTGCACCAAGGCGGAAGCCGAGGCGATCGAGGTCGACATGGAGGCGCTGGCCGCGCTCGAGCCGCCGCCGGTGCTGATGACGAGCGAGGGCATTCCCGACGATCCCGAGGACTGGCGGCTCGACGCCTATTTCGAGGGCAAGCCCGACAAGGCGACGATCGCCGCGATCCGCGCGCTGGTGCCGAGCGCGGCCAAGGCCAAGCCGGAAAAGGTGCCTGATGCCGATTGGGTGACGCTGAGCCAGCAGGGGCTGGAGCCGGTGCGCGCGGGTCGGTTCGTCGTCCACACCTCTGCGCACGACGTGGCCGACGCGCCGGGCATTCGCCGCTACCGCATCGAGGCGAGCCAGGCGTTCGGCACCGGGCATCACGAGACCACCACCGGCTGCCTGATCATGCTCGATCGCATCCGGCGGCGCGGCGCGCGGGTGGACAATCTGATCGACCTCGGCACCGGCACCGGGCTGCTCGCCTTCGCCGGCATGCACCTGTGGCCGCGCGCCTACGCGACCGCGACCGACATCGACGGAATCGCGATCGACGTGACGGCGGAGAATGCCGAGACCAACGGCGTTCCGCTGGGGCTCGGCCTGGGCAAGCTGGCGCTGACGGTCGCCGACGGCACCGCCAACGCGCTGGTCCAGCGCCGCGCGCGCTATGATCTGATCATCGCCAACATCCTCGCCGGCCCGCTGATCGACATGGCGGCGGACGTGGCCGCGATCGCCGCGCCGGGCGGGCAATTGGTGCTCGCAGGGTTGCTCAAGACGCAGGCCAACGCCGTCGCCCGCGCCTATCGCCGGCAGGGCTATCGGTTGGCCGAGCGCCTTGACCTCGGCGACTGGGCGATCCTGCGGCTGCGGAAACGGCGAAGATAATCGACTGTTTCTACCCCGTTACCCCGGCCTTGAGCCGGGGTCCCGCTTCTTCTGATATCCATTCGAAAACACGGCAGCGAAGGGAAAGTTAGCGGGACCCCGGCTCAAGGCCGGGGTGACGATCTTTCCAATATTCGCGGTCGAGTGCCGACGCTCGTTACCCCACCACTGCCGGCGCCCTGCTCCGCGCATAATCTTGCGTGCCCTCGGTGATCACCCGATCCTCCGGCAGAATCGCCGCGATCGGAATGTCGGGCTCGGCCAGCATCTCCTCGTAGAGCGGCGCGAAATCGGTCTCCACCGTCACCCGCAGCAGCTCGTCGAAGCTCGGAATCACGAAATAATTCTGCTGGAAATCGTCGATCCGGTATTCGGTGCGCATCACCCGCGCGAGATCGAAGGCGATGCGGTTGGGGCTGGGATCGTCGAGCGCGAAGCGGCTTTCCGAAAAGCTCGAGACGATGCCCGAACCGTAGATGCGCAAGGCGCCCGCTTCCTCGATCAGCCCGAACTCGACCGTGTACCAATAGAGCCGCCCGAGATATTTGAGCGCGTGCAGCCCCATCGCACGCTGCCCGCCGCGGCCATAAGCGGCGAGATAATCGGCGAACACCGGGTCCGCAAGCATCGGCACATGACCGAACACGTCGTGGAAGACGTCGGGTTCCTGCAAATAATCGAGCTGGTCGGGTCGCCGGATGAAATTGCCCGCGACGAAGCGGCGGTTGGCCATGTGGTCGAAGAACACGTCGTCGGGCACCAGCCCCGGCACCGCGACGACCTGCCAGCCCGTCAACTTCATCAGGCGCTCGGATAATTCCTCGAAATCGGGGATACCGGGCTTGGAGAGCTTGAGAACATCCAGCCCGCGCAGATAGGCATCCGACGCGCGGCCGGGCAGCAACTTGGCCTGGCGCGCGAACAGCGTGTCCCAGGTGCGATGGTCTTCCTGCGTATAATGCGCCCAATCCTGCGGAATCGTCCAATCCGCGGCGGCGCCCGCGGGCGGAGACTCCAGTACGTGCGTTTCTCCCGTCATGGAAAAGACATAGCATAATCGCGCCGGTGCGCGAATATCGGCGGATGACGATCTGGCCCCTCTTGAAGCGTGCGATGTTGCGGCTGGCGACGGCGTTCGTGCTGCTGATCGCGGGCTATTGGGCCGCCGGGATGATCGGCGGCGCGATCCCCGCCAATGCCGGCTGGCGCCCGCCGGCGCAGGGCATCACCATCTATGTCGAGACCAACGGCGTCCACACTGATCTGGTGCTGCCCAAACGCGCGGCCGGAGTCGATTGGACGCGGCTGGTGAAACCGGCGCATTTCGGCGATCCGCGCTATGCCGGCTTCGATCACCTCGCGTTCGGCTGGGGCGAGCGGCATTTCTACCTCGAGACGCCCACCTGGGCCGATGTCCGCCCGCTGACCGTCCTCCACGCCGCGATCGGGAGCGACGAAACGCTCGTCCATGTCGAATATCTGCCCGCACCGCGGCCCAGCCCTGTCGTGCGCCCGATCGTGCTGCGCGCCGCAGAATACCGCCGCCTCGCCGCCTTCATCCGCGCGAGCATCGACGCCGCGCCGGGCGAAACCCCGCGAATCGACCGCGGCTATCAGGATTTCGATACTTTTTATGGAGCAAAAGGCCGCTATGACGCTTTGATGACATGCAACGCCTGGACGGGAACGGCGCTGCGGCACGCTGGCGTACGCGTCGGCGCGTGGACTCCGTTTCCCGCGACGGTGATGGGATGGTTTTGATGGCGACACGTGCCGACGATATCGCGGCCCCTTCCAAATTCGCGCTTGCGGCCGAGTTGCCGCGCGCGATCTGGTCGATCACCAGCCATGCCTTTTCGCGAGAGATGCTGGCGGCGGCGCCCGAGGGCGACGGGCGGCCGGTGCTCGCGCTGCCGGGGCTGTTCGTGTCGGATCGCTCGAACTTCATCATGCGACGCTATCTGTCGGCGCTGGGCTATCGCGCCTTCGGCTGGGGGCTCGGGCACAATTTCTCGCTGCGCACGATCGGCGCCGACGGTGAGAAGCTGGGCGCGCGCATCGCCGCGATCGCCGGGGAGACGGGCGCGCCGGTCACGCTGGTCGGCGTCAGCCTGGGCGGCATCATGGCGCGCTTCGCCGCGCAGCGCTGGCCGGATCAGGTGCGCGAGGTGATCACCGTCGCCTCGCCCTTCGCGGGCAGCCCGCGCGCAACCAATTTGTGGCGCACCTACGAATGGCTGACCGGCGAGCGTGTCGATTCGCCCCGCCACCAGGCGTTGCTCGCCGAGGCCGCCGCCCCGCTTTCCGTCCCCGCGACCGCGATCTGGAGCCGCAGCGACGGGCTGGTCAACGGCATGATCTGCCACGCCGAAGACGACGGCGCGGGCCGCTGCATCGAGGTGCAATCGAGCCACATGGGGGTGCAATTGAAGCCCGAAGTGCTCCGCGCGATCGCCGATGTGCTGGGTGGGGAGAAATAAGCCCCTTCGTCACCCCGGACGTGTTCCGGGGTCCAACGTGCCCCAAACGCCTGCGCTCGTGGATGGTTGGATGCCGGAACGAGTCCGGCATGACGACGAAATTCAATCCCCCGTCACTTTCACCGGGCCGAGATCGCCCATGCCGACGCTCGCGCTGGCCATCGCGAGCATCGCGTCGAGACTCTTCTTGGCCTTCAGGCGCAGGCCTTCCTCGATCTCGATGCGCGGTTCCAGATCGCGCAGCGCGACGTAGAGTTTCTCCATCGTGTTCAGCGCCATGTACGGGCAGATATTGCAGTTGCAATTGCCGTCGGCCCCCGGCGCGCCGATGAAGGTCTTGTCGGGAAACGCCTTTTCCATCTGGTGGATGATGTGCGGCTCAGTCGCGACGATCAGCGTGTCGCCCGGCATCTCCTTGGCATAGGCCAGGATACCGCTCGTCGAGCCGACAAAATCGGCGTGATCGAGGATCACCGCGGGGCATTCGGGGTGCGCGGCGATCGGCGCGTCGGGATATTGCGCCCGCAGCTTCAACAGTTCGGTCTCGCTGAACGCCTCGTGGACGATGCACACGCCCGGCCACAGGATGAGGTCACGCCCGGTCTTGCGCGCGAGATAACCGCCGAGGTTGCGATCGGGGCCAAAGATGATCGGCTGGCTCGCAGGGATCTGGGAGAGGATCTTCTCCGCCGACGAACTGGTGACAATGACGTCGGAGAGCGCCTTCACCGCCGCCGAGCAGTTGATATAGGTGAGCGCGATCGCGTTCGGATGCTGCGCGCGGAACGCCGCGAACTGATCGGGCGGGCACGAATCTTCCAGGCTGCACCCGGCATCCATGTCGGGGAGCACGACGGTCTTGTCCGGGCTCAGGATCTTGGCGGTCTCGGCCATGAAGCGGACACCGCAAAACGCGATCACCTCGGCATCGGTCGCCGCCGCCTTGCGCGACAGATCGAGGCTGTCGCCGACGAAATCGGCGATGTCCTGAAGCTCGGGCTTCTGGTAATAATGCGCGAGGATAACGGCGTTGCGCTCCTTGCGCAGCCGATCGATCTCTGCGCGCAGATCGAGCCCCGCCAGACTGCCGCCGATACCACCACGTGCGTCCATTCGCTGATCCTCGTCTTGCCTGTCTGCCATGTGGCGCGCGCGGGCGGCGGGATCAAGGAGAAGGGAGCGGATCGACGTCGGGCGGCGCCGCGCCATCAACTCAACACGATACGCGCTTTCGCCCCATTGCCGTCATGCCAGCGAAGGCTGGCATCCATGACTCTATCGGAAACGAACGCGCTGCCTTGCTGGAGAGATAGACCCCAGCCTTTGCTGGGGTGACGAAAGGACGGACGGTCCGCTAACCACCAAAAGCAGCCGTCAGCGCTGACCCTTCTCCTGCCCAAGCACTTCCTGCAACGAGCGCGACGTATCCCATCGCTCGCTGCTGCCCTCGTCGGCGAACGTCACCTTCACCCGCGCGTCGATCCCTGCCGCGCGCAGCGGCATCGCGAAGCTGCGCTCGACCGCGCCCCGGGTCGCGTCACGGGCGATCTTGATCATCGCGGGCGCCCTCGCCTGACGGAGCAATTCGGCCTGCCCTTCCTTGCGGTTGGCGGCGTCGAGATCGGCCTCGGCGCTGGTCAGCGTCATCAGCACGCCGCCGCTGCCATATTGCCGGATCGCCGCCAGATCGATCTGCGGCTGATCGGCCTCGACCGGCGGCAGCCGCACGGCGAGCGTGTTGCTGGCCGCATCCCAGGTCACGTCGCGCTGGGTCAGCTTGCCTAGATCGACCTCGTAGCGGACCATGCCCGGCATGATCATCGTCTTTTCCGCCGTCAGCCCCAGCCGCGACTGCCTGGACGTCACCACCGCGACATAGCGCGCGGCGAAGGCGGAGAGTCGGTTCTGTTCCTGCAATCCTTGCAGGCTGGCATTGGCGATCGTCACCGGATCGGGCGACAATTTCTTGCCGACATAGGATTGCGCCGCCCACATCAGCCCGAACGCGACGGCGATCAGGATCGCGATCGCGCCCGCGAACTTGACGAGGAAGCCACCGACGCCCGCACGATGCGGCGGCGGCGCGGCACCGGGCGCCGCCTCGCTCACGCTGTCATCCGCCACGTGTCGCCCTCCTCGATCACCAGCCCGCGATCGCTGAGGTCGATCAGATGCGCGCGCACCGAAAGCTCGGCCGCGCCGCGCAATCGGGGATCGATCCCGACATACATCCGCTCGACCATCGCCGGGACGGTGCCGATGCCGTCGCGCCCGATCAGCCGCAGGATCTGGCCTTCGCGCTGCTTGCGGTGCCCGATCAGGCCACGCAAGAGGCGACGGGGGTTCTCGATCGCGTCGCCGTGCCCGGGATAATAGATGCGGTCGTCGCGCTGCTGGAGCTTCATCAGGCTGGCCATATACGCCGCCATGTCGCCGTCGGGCGGCGCGATGACGGTGGTCGACCAGCCCATGACATGATCGCCCGAGAACAGCGCGCCGGTTTCGGGCAGCGCGAAGGCGAGATGGTTCGAAGTGTGGCCTGGCGTCGCCACCGCGACCAGCGTCCAGCCGTCGCCCTCGACGCGGTCGCCATCGGCGAGCACGCGATCGGGCGCGTAATCGCGATCGAACGCGGCGTCCGCGCGCGGGCCGAGATCGTCGAGCGCGAGCGCGGTACAGCCGACGATCGGCGCCCCTGTCGCCGCCTTCAACGCCCGCGACAGGGGGCTGTGATCGCGGTGGGTGTGGGTGACGACGATCGCGGTCACCGGCCGGCCGTCGATCGCGCGGATCAGGGCATCGAGGTGCGCGGGATCGTCCGGCCCCGGATCGATCACCGCGAGATCGCGCGTGCCGACCAGATGCGTCTGGGTGCCGGTATAGGTGTAGGGCGACGGATTGGGCGCCAGCACCCGCGCCACCAAGGGGTCGAGCGCGATGCGTTCGCCGGTCGGGGGTACGTCCATGCCCTTCGAGATGGCGGCTGGCGGCGAGGTTGGCAAGGGCGGCGGCGTGCTGGCGTCGGATTCAGCGGAGCTGAATCGGGTGCGGCACCGGCCCGCTTCCACGATAGTGGATCAAACGCAAAGGGCCGGCCCCGCTGTCACGGGTGCCGGCCCTGCCCTGCCCTCCCCTCCCGTCGTTCAATTGTCGGTGCCGGTCTTGTCCATATCGTGTTGGATCTCGCGGATCGATTCGTCGATCGCGGCGAGCGCCTCGCTGCGATCGGCGGCGGAGAGCCTGGCATTGTCCGCCATGCTGCTGCGCGCCTTGCGCAGCCCGTCGAGCGCGGAGCGGTAGGCGTCGCGCTCGATCCGGGCGCTGTTCGCCGCGACCCTCGCGGCATCCGCGCTCACCTTTTCGATCCGATCGGTGCAGATGATGATCTTGGGGCGCTTGCCCGAATCGTCGTGGATGACAAGATCGTCGTTCTTGTCGGTGATCGTGCAGTTGCGCGAGCTGATCTCGGGCATGTCGGCCATGATGTTGTCGGTCACGACCTTGCCGTCCTTGATCACCTGGACCCGCTTCATCGTGCGCACGTCGCCGGCGACCGCATCCTGATCGGCACTCGTCCAGCTCCACGTCGCGGTCGCGGGCGGTGCCGGCGGTGCGGGAACCGCGGGCGGGGCGGCGGGCGCGGCCGACGGCGGCACGGTTTCGGGCGGCGCCGGGGGTAGCGGCAGCGCCGTGTCCTGCACATCGCCCGAACCGGCACCGGCTGACGCCGCGCCGAACGGGGCGATCGTCCACACCGCGCCGCTGTTGGGCAGATCCACGCCGATCGTCCGGCTCACGCGGGTGCGGATCGTCTCGGCGGCTTGCGTGCCCGAGGCCGTGACGCCGAGCCCCGTCGCGGTGACCAGCGCCACCGCGGCGATCCCGCTGGCCAGTCGCGCACGCGAGGTTTTCCTGGTCGACAGCATCTTCAGTCTCCCCTTGAGGTCGTTGATCGTGTGCAGATGACACGCCGCCGATACCGCGCCGCCATGCGCGGCCTTGACGATCGCGCAGGCATAGACGTGGCGGAAGGTCGCGCTCTTGCCCGCGAGGACGCGCGCGTCGTTCGCCATTTCCTGATCGGCGCGGAAGGCACGGAAAGCGCGCCAGGCGATCGGATTGAACCAGTGGACCGCGAGCACCAGCAGCGCCGCCCAATTGGCGATCAGATCGCCACGCGCGTGGTGGCCGCGTTCGTGCGCCAATGCGAGATCGCGCTCGTCCTCGTCGTAGCGTTCGGCGAAGTCGCGCGGAAAGGCGATGTATTTGCGCAGCACCCCGAAGGCGAGCGGGCCGGTCGCGGCATCGGTCTCGACGACGCGGATGCCGTCGTCCGCCACCGCCTCGCGCACGCGGCCCGCGAGCATACGGCGGCAGAAGCGGGCATGCGCGACCAGATGCCAGCAGAAGAACCCCGCCGCGCCCGCACCCCACAGCGCGACCAGCGCCAGCCCCAGCGGCGTCTGCGCCGCACCGGTCGGGGCGAGGCCGAGCGGCTGCACGACCACCATCGTGATCGTCTCGCTGGCGCGGGCGATCGGCGCCGCGGCGGCCGCGCGCCAGTCGGACGGCAGCGGCGGCAGCAGCAGCCGTAGCGCGGGCAACGCCCATAAGGCATAGGCCACCTGCGATCCGAACTGACGCCGAACGGCGCCGCGCAGCGCGAGCACGAGCAGCATCAGCAGCGTCATCGCGATCAGCGTCTCGACGCCCCAGGCGATCAGCGGGCCGGTACTCACTGCTTGAGGTCCTTCAGCAGCGCCTCGATCTCGGCGATATCGTCGTCGGTCAGCGCGTCGCGCTCGGCGAGATGTGCGACCAGCGGCGCCAGCCGGCCACCGAACAGCCGATCCATCAGCCGCCGCGATTCGCCGGCGACATAGCCATCGCGCGCGATCAGCGGGCGATAGAGGTACCGCCGGCCATCGGCCTCATGCCCGATCGCCTGCTTGGCGAGGAGGCGTCCGAGCAACGTCTTGACGGTGTTGGCACTCCAGGCGCGCTCGGGCGCGATCCGCTCGGCCACGTCCTGCGCGGTGAGCGGGCTTTCCTCCCACAGCACCTCCATCACGGCATGTTCGGCATCACTGATACGATCGGCCACCGGCACTCTCCTTCGACTACACGTGTAATCGCATCGATTACGGGTGTAGTCAATGCCGGATTTCAAGCACGGGTTTCGAACAGGCGTGGATCACCGCCGGGCGGCGGCCCGCGACCGTGGGATCGGTGTCGGCATGGTTTACACCCGCGCGCTCCGCGATCCCGCCGTTAACCTTCGTCTACCGCGTGAAAGCGTACCGTCGCCGATCTGGCACGGACGCTGCAACGTTGCAGGCACCCCGAGCGTCTTGACGCTTCAGCAGGGTGGGCCGGCTGCTCCTCCGATCTCGCGCCGGCCCACCCTCACCCGGCCACCGCCGATCGCACCACGCCATCGAACCGATGCAGCACGCGCCTGAGGATATGGTCGCGCGTCTCGCGCAGATAGGTGCTGATTCCGCCGCGCGCAGCGCCCCCGCGAGGGGCTCAGCCGGCCTCGGTGCCGGTCTTGGCCTGGAGCAGATCGGCAAGCTCGCCCGATTCGTACATCTCCATCATGATGTCCGATCCGCCGACGAACTCACCGTGGACGTAGAGCTGCGGGATCGTCGGCCAATCCGAATAGGCCTTGATGCCCTGCCGGATGCCCTGATCCTGGAGCACGTCCACGCTGTCGAATTCGGCGCCGAGGTGCTGGAGGATCGCCACCGCGCGGCTCGAAAAGCCGCATTGCGGGAACAGCGGGCTGCCCTTCATGAACAGCAGCACGTCGCTGCCCTTCACCTTCTCGTCGATCCGGGCCTGCACATCGTCGGTCATCGTCGTCACTCCTTCATTCGGGTATGCCGGTGGTGAGCTGGAGCGCGTGAAGCTCGCCGCCCATGCGCCCGCCAAGCGCGGCATAGACCGCGCGCTGCTGCATCACCCGTGGCTTGCCACGGAAACTCTCGCTCACCACGCGGGCGGCATAATGGTCGCCGTCGCCGGCAAGATCGGTGATCTCGATCTGCGCATCGGGGATGGCACCGCGGATCAGCGCCTCGATCTCGTCGGCCTGCATCGCCATGCGATCACAACTCCGTCATGAGCTGGCGGCGCGCCTCGACCATCTTTTCCTCGATCACGGCGCGGACATCCGCATCGTCGATCTCGATACCCGCGGCGGTCAAATCGCCGACGAGCTTGCGCACGACGTCGTCGTCGCCCGCTTCCTCGAAATCGGCATGGACCACGGCGCGCGCATAGGCGTCGGTTTCCTCGGCCGTCAGCTTCATCTTCTCGGCCGCCCATTGGCCGACGAGCTTGTTGCGGCGCGCGGTCATGCGGAACGCCATCTCCTCGTCGCGGCTATACTTGGCTTCGAACGCGCGCTCGCGATCGTCGAAGGTGGTCATGTGCGGCTTCCCTTTCGGCGAAAAACGGTGGCATCGAGATAGGGGGGCAAAGGCACCCGCGCAACGGGCGAGAGTCGGATTCAGCTAGGCTGAATCGGCTGCGGCACCGGCCCACTCCCCCACCCGGCCACCCAATGCGATTATCCTATGGGTGGCCGGGTGGGGGAGTGGGCCGGTGCCGCTTCCACGCAAGTGGATCAAACTCGAGAAGCGGGGCATCCCGATCGTCGACCGATTTCGGATATCATCCCGCAAACGGGGCGGCCGCGCGCCCCGCCCGATCGACGCCGTCAAATCGGCACGCGTCAACCGGCCGTCGTCGTCACCACCAGCTTGCCGATCGCTTTGCGCGCCGCCATCCGCGCGATCGCCTCGCCGCCTTGCGTCAGCGCAAAGGTCTCGGTGACGCGCGGCGCGATCCGGCCCTCGCGCCACAGGTCGAACAAGTGCGCGACATGGCGCTGGTTGGCTTGCGGATCGCGCGCGGCAAACGCGCCCCAGAACACGCCGCACACGTCGCAGCTCTTGAGCAACGTGAGGTTGAGCGGCAGCTTCGGGATCCCCGCCGGGAAGCCGACGACGAGATAGCGCCCTTCCCACCCGATCGCGCGCAACGCCGGCTCGGCATAATCGCCGCCCACCGGATCGTAGATCACGTCGGCGCCCTTCGGCCCCACCGCCGCCTTGAAGCGCTCGGCCAATTCCTTCGACTGCGCCTTGTCGAACGGCGCGTAGGGATAGACGATCGCGTCATCGGCGCCCGCTGCCCGCGCCGCCGCCGCTTTTTCTTCGGACGAGGCCGCCGCGATCACGCGCGCGCCGAACGCCTTCCCAAGTTCGACCGCGGCGAGCCCCACCCCGCCGGCCGCCCCGAGCACCAGCAGCGTCTGGCCCGCCTTGAGCCGCCCGCGATCGACGAGCGCGTGGATCGTCGTCGCATAGGTCAGCAGCAGCGCCGCGCCCTCGGCGAAATCGCGGCCTTCGGGCAGGCGATAAAGCCGCGCGGCATCGACCGCGACCTTTTCGGCGAGCCCGCCGTTGCCGATCACCGCGATCACGCGATCGCCCACCTGCCAGCCCTCGACGCCCGCGCCGACCTGCTCGATCACGCCCGCGATCTCGCCGCCGGGCGCGAACGGGCGTTCGGGCCTAAACTGGTATTTATCCTCGATGACGAGCACGTCGGGGTAGTTGATCGCGCACGCGCGCACCGCGACGATCACCTGCCCCTCGGCCGCGATCGGATCGGCGACCTCGCTCAATTCCAGAGTTTCAGGTCCGCCCGGCGCCTTCGACAGCAATGCTCGCATATCCGCTCTCCCTCGCGATCCAGGGCCGGCGCGTGGCAAGCCCGGATTCGAATTTCGAAATCGCGGTATCTTGTGCCAGCGTCAGGCCGATCTCGTCCAGCCCCTGCATCAGGCATTGGCGGCGGAACGGATCGAGGGTGAAGGTGAAGCGATCCTGGAACGGCGTGGTGACCGTCATCGTCTCGAGATCGATCGTGATCGGCTGGTCCTGCGCGACCTCGATCAGCCGGTCGATCGCTTCCTGCGGCAGCACCACGGTGACGATGCCGTTCTTGAACGCATTGCCCGAAAAGATGTCCGAAAAACTGGGCGCGATCACCGCCTTGATGCCCATGTCGCCCAGCGCCCAGGCGGCGTGCTCACGGCTCGAGCCGCAGCCGAAATTGTCGCCCGCGATCAGGATCGGGCTGCCGGCATGGCGCGGATCGTCGAAGATGTTGCCGGGCTCGGCGCGCACCGTCTCGAACGCGCCCTTGCCCAGCCCGGCGCGCGTGATCGTCTTGAGCCAGTGCGCGGGGATGATGACGTCGGTATCGACGTTCTTCGCGCCCCACGGATAGGCGCCGCCGGAAACTCGGGTGACGGGCTCCATCAGCGCGACGACACCACTGCCGGGGGCGTCTCGGGAATCGGATCGGCGGCGCTGGCGGCATAAGCCGCGACGCCGCTGACGATCGCACCGACGATCAGCAAGGCAAGTGCTTTCTTCATGGCGACGTCCCCCTTTATTCCCTGCCGTTCGACATCAGTTCGCGAACATCGGACAATTTCCCCGTCACCGCCGCCGCGGCCGCCATCGCGGGCGACAACAGGTGCGTGCGGGCGCCCGGCCCCTGGCGTCCTACGAAATTCCGGTTCGATGTGGAAGCACAGCGTTCGCCCGGCGGCACCTTGTCGGGGTTCATGGCCAGACACATCGAGCACCCCGGCTCGCGCCATTCGAAGCCCGCCGCGACGAAGATGCGATCGAGCCCCTCATGCTCGGCCTGGCGCTTGACCAGTCCCGATCCGGGCACGACCAGCGCGCGCACCCCATCGGCCACGTGCCGGCCGTTCGCGACCGACGCCGCGGCGCGCAGATCCTCGATCCGGCTGTTGGTGCAACTGCCGATGAAGACGTGCTGCACGCCGACATCCTGCATCCGCATCCCCGGCGCCAGCCCCATGTAATCGAGCGACTTCTGCGCTGCCGCGCGCTTCGCGGCGTCGGCGAAGCTTGCGGGATCGGGGACGGTGCCGGTGATCGGCACCACATCCTCGGGGCTGGTGCCCCAGGTCAGCGAGGGCGCGATATCGGTGGCGTCGAGCACCACCGTCTTGTCGTAGACCGCGCCCGGATCGCTCGGCAGCGATTTCCACCACGCCACCGCCTTGTCCCAATTCTCGCCCGCCGGCGCCATCGGGCGGCCCTTGATATAGGCGAACGTCGCCTCGTCGGGCGCGATCAGTCCGGCGCGCGCGCCACCCTCGATCGACATGTTGGCGACCGTCAGCCGCCCCTCGATCGACAGCGCGCGGATCACGCTGCCGGTATATTCGATGACGTGGCCGGTGCCGCCCGCCGCCCCGATCCGGCCGACGATCGCGAGGATGACGTCCTTGGCGCTGACGCCATAGCCGAGGCTGCCCTCGACGCGGACCTCCATCGTCTTCGCCTGGCTCAGCAGCAGCGTCTGCGTCGCGAGCACATGTTCGACCTCGCTCGTGCCGATCCCGAACGCGAGCGCCCCCAGCGCGCCGTGCGCCGAGGTGTGGCTGTCGCCGCACACCAGCGTCGTGCCCGGCAGCGTGAAGCCCAGTTCGGGGCCGATGACATGGACGATACCCTGTTCGGGCGCGGTCGCGTCGATATAGTCGATGCCGAATTCGGCGGTGTTGCGCTCGAGCGCGGCCAATTGGTTGGCGCTCTCGGGATCGGCGATCGGCAGGCGCTTGCCCGCCGCATCGACCCGCGCCGTCGTCGGCAGATTGTGGTCGGGCACCGCGAGCGTCAGATCGGGCCGGCGCACCTTGCGCCCGGCCGCGCGCAGCCCCTCGAACGCCTGCGGGCTCGTCACTTCGTGGACGAGGTGGCGGTCGATATAGATCAGGCAGGTTCCATCATCGCGCCGTTCGACGACGTGCGCGTTCCAAATCTTCTCGTAGAGAGTCTGCGGTCGGCTGGCCATGCGCAGCGCATTAACCGAAATGTTCGCCCGTGCAACCCTGGGCGGAATATTGTTACGCTTGCGGTGAAAGCGCGCGCGCCGGCCCCGGATTGCCCGATCGCCGCCAGCGCCCGGCAAGCAGGCGCGCGGCCGCGGCTGACATGCCGGGGCGGACGAACAGCCAGTCGCGGATCGCCTGCGCCTTCACCGCGCCGATCCCCCGCTTGTAGCCACTGTCGCCCGCGCCCCAATCGACGCGCGCCACCCCCTGATCGAGGCCGCGCAGCAAATTGCGATAATCGAGCACGCGCCCCGGCGAGTGCTTGGCGAAGGCGGTATCGTAGCTGTTGGCGATCGCATAGCGCAGCGTGCCGGCATTGATGTCGAACGCGAACGACACCGGCGCGCCGGCGATCGTCAGCAGCGCGCCCGAGAACATATCGGCGAGCACCGGGTCCGCCGCCGCCACGCGCCAGAAGGCGCCGTGGCCGGCCGCGGTGAACTTGGCGTCGCGGCCGCCGTCGTCATGATCGGCGATCCAGCTTTTCTCCTCGACGATCGCATAGGCGTCGAACGCCGCTGGCAAGGCGGCGCCGGTCGCATAATGCCAGCCGAGTTCGCCGTGCGTCGCGAGATGCTTTTCGTGGAAGCGGTTCTTCTTGAGCGTCGAACTGCGCGGCCAGGTGCCCGCCGCCTTGCCGCCCGCCATGTCGAGCACGTAACCATTGGCAACGAAGCGGTCGAGCACTGCCCAGCCTTTGGCACGCGCCACCGCGATCATCGCCTCCAGCCCCGGATCGCCGTCGCACACCGGACCGATCCTCAACACCCGGACCTGACGCCGCACTTCGGCGAGCAGCAGCGCGACCTGATCAGGCGCGGCGGTGATGCTCATCGGAAAACTTCGGAACGGCCAGTAGCTTCCCGGCACGCTCGCCATGCCGAGCCAGTGCGGCCCGGTCGCGATCATCGGCAGCGCGATCACCGGATCGCCCTCGCGCTCGACCACGATCGTCCGCGCCGCGCCGCCATAGGCCGTCAGCGCGGCGGCATACCATTGGAAGCGCAGGAAACGGTGCGTTTCGGCCGCCTCCGCCGCAACCGCATCGATCAGCCCCGACAGCCCGTCGAGCGTCAGCGCGCGCGCGGCGGCGGGCAGCCTCGTGAAGGCGTCGAGCGGCATCGAACTAGTCATCCGCCCCGCTCATAGCGACGGCAGGGTTACCAAGTGATGGATGGCCGCCGCGACCCGTCGCATCGGCGACGCCGTGTCCGGGCTATTCGCGCACCCAGGCGCGCGCCTCGGCGACGTCGGGAAGGGAAAAGACGCGGATCTCGGCGGGCAGCACCGCGGCGGCGGCGCGGGTGATCGCGCCGATCCAACCCTTGTCGGTGACGACCGCGCAGCGCGCGATATGCTTCATGTGCGTTGCCGCCCATTTGAGGTCGGGCCACCAGATCGCGCTGTCGATCGCGCCGATATCCTTGACGATCTCGATCATCCGCAATTTGCCGAAGCGCTCGATAGCAGCGTCGATCTCGGCGACGATGCGATCATATTCGGGCTTGGTGATCGGGCCGTCGATGGTGAATTCGACGATACCGTGGGAATCGGTGCGATAGTCGATCATGATCGGATACCTCTTGCGATACGCGCCGGGTTGCATCCGGCGCGTTTCCACGCATCATGCACCAGATCATGGAAATGTTCCCTGCCGTCACCACGATCGCCCAGACGATCCAGCTTTCGCTCAGCCCGGTGTTCATGCTCGCGGGCATCGGCGCGATCCTCAACGTGCTCGTCGCGCGGCTCGCCCGCGTGGTCGATCGTGCGCGCGCGCTCGAAATGCTTCAGCCCACTCTGGTCGGCGAGGATCGCACGCATCACGCCTGGGAATTGCGGCTGCTCCACTGGCGGATGAAGGTGATCAACACCGCCTTGTTCCTGTGCGCATCGAGCGCGATCGCGACTTGTTCGGTGGTCGCGTTGCTGTTCGTCGGCGAACTGGCGCACCTGCACATCGGCACCGTGGTGGGGGTGATGTTCATCATGGCGATGCTGCTGCTCGTATCGGGGCTCGTCATGTTCCTGATCGAGGTCCGCCTGTCGCTGCGCGCGACCTATGTCCGCAACGAGATGCTCGGTAAGCGGCTTTCCTGAATCGAGGGCGGCTCTGGCCCGCTCCCCCACCCCGCCTCCCGTTCAGGATACTGCCGTTGGGAGGCGGGGTGGGGGAGCGGGCCGGCGCCGCTTTCACACAGGCCCAATAAACTCTAGGCTGTCTCGATGCAGGGGCTCCAGGATACGCGCGTCATCATCGTCGGCGCCGGCATGTCCGGGCTGCTCGCCGCGATCCGGCTGAAACAGCGCGGGATCGACGATCTCGTGATCCTCGAAAAGGGCGGCGGCGTCGGCGGCACGTGGCGCGACAACGCCTATCCCGGCTGCGCGTGCGACGTGCCAAGCCATCTCTACAGCTACAGCTTCGCGCCCAACCCGCGCTGGTCGCGGATGTTCGCGGGGCAACCCGAAATCCTCGCCTATTTCGAACGGCAGGCGGATGCGCACCGGCTCGACCACGATGTGCGGCTCGATACCGAGGTGACCGACGCCCGCTTCGATCCAGCCGACCATCGCTGGACCGTCACCGCCGCCGATGGCCGCGCCTGGCGCGCGCCCGCGCTGATCGTCGCCACCGGCCAGCTCAACCGCGTCAACATCCCCGATATTCCCGGCCGCGAGGATTTCGCCGGTGCGCAATTCCACACTGCGCGCTGGGACGCGTCGGTCGATCTCGCGGGCAAGCGCGTCGGCGTGATCGGCACCGGCGCCAGCGCGATCCAGGTCGTACCGGGGATCGTCGACCGCGTCGGCCACCTCACCGTCTTCCAGCGCTCCCCGCCGTGGATCGTCCCGCGCGAGGACCACGCCTTCTCGCCGCGCGCGCAAACGTCATTCGCCTGGTTGCCGCTGCTACGCCGCGCGTTCCGCTGGCTGATCTGGCGCAAACTCGAGGCGACGTGGCCGGCGATCGGCACGCCCGAGGGCGCGAAAGCCGGCGAGATCGAGGCGCTCGCGCGCGATCACCTCAAGGCGCAGGTGCCCGACGCCGCGCTCCGGGCGAAGCTCGCGCCCGATTTTCCCATCGGCTGCAAGCGCACGCTTCTCTCCGACGATTATTACCCAGCGCTGATGCGGCGGCGCGTCGATCTCGAAACGCGCGCCATCGCCGCGATCGCGCCCGATGGCGTGCGCCTGGCCGACGGCGAAACGGTGCCGCTCGACGTGCTCATCTGGGCGACGGGCTTCGCCAGCCACGGCTTCGTCGCGCCGATCGCGATCACCGGCCCGCGCGGCACGCTCGCATCGGCGTGGCGGCGCGGCGCGGTCGCGTATCGCGGCACCACCGTTTCGGGCTTTCCCAACCTGTTCCTGCTCTATGGCCCCAACACCAATCTCGGGCACAATTCGATCATCTTCATGGTCGAACAGCAGATGCGCTACGCGCTGCCCGCGATCCTCAAGCTTGCGCGCGGCGAGGCGCGCCGCATCGAAGTCCGCACCGACACGCAGGACGCGTACAACCGCACGCTCCAGAACCGCCTGCTCACCACGGCGTGGGCGGGCGGCTGCGAGAGCTGGTACAAGACCGGCAGCGGCATCATGCCCAACAACTGGGGCAGCGACACCCGCGCGTTCGCGAAAATGATGCGCCGCTTCGACGCCGAGGCTTACGAGATAGGCTAGTTTGTTGCACTATCGTGGAAGCGGCACCGCCCCAAAAATGAAAGAGGCTGCCGAGCCCCGTCAGGGGCCCGACAGCCTCTCGCATGGTCAGCGGCCGGAAGCTCCAGCCCGGGAGACCATGCGAGCCGCTATTCCTGTGGGTGGCCTGCGTTGGCTGGGGGAGAATACCCCCCGCACGCACCCGGCGGACCTTAGCGGCGCGTCTCCCGAACGAACTGAACCGACCCCATTGCTGAACCATGAGACATCGGATCACCTCCTTTCGCTAGTTGAAGCACTGCGCACCCATCGCTGGCTGCATCCCCAATGTGAGTCAGCCATTCCTGCGAAACAAGTCTTGTTTTCCAAATATGTTTGCGCAATGATTCAAGGTCTGCGCGGCGACACGGCTCAGTCCTTGCCGAACGCCTTGCGAGCATCCCGAGACATGAGCGTTCCCCCGCGAATGCAGAGGTCCAGAGTCGAGAACGCGCATCGACCGCGGCTCCTGGACTCCCGCTTTCGCGGGAGCACGGGGCGCGAGTGCCATTCGCTCTAATGCCGCTTGAAATACTGGATGTCGCGCTCGTGCTTCTGCGCGGCGGCCTTGGTCTCGAACGTGCCGAGGTTCCTGCGCTTGCCGGTCTCCGGATCCTTCTTGCGCGAATAGATGCGGTAACCCGATTTGAGCTTGCGGATCATGGCCTCTCTCCTCGCGCCTTCAACGCGCGAGGCGGCCCGCTTATCCCCCGGCCTTATCCCCTGGGCGCCGCGCAGCGCAGGATCGTCTGGCGGATGACGGGATCGACCGGCATCGCCAGCGTCGGCCCGCCTCCGATCCGAACCCCGATCCGGTCCTTCGCGGTCGCCAGCACATCGGTGAGGAAAGTGTCGGTCGCCGGGTCGCTCGCCTGGGTGCGCCCCGCCGGGCCGGGTTCGGTGTAGAAGGTCGCCGCGCCGTTGGCGGCGATGATCTGCATCGTCGCGCCGCTGCCGCCCGATGCGGCGCGCGTGAACACCATCCGCCGCGCCTCGGCGTCGCAGCGCATCGCGAATTCGGACGCCTCGCCCGCGTCGCCGAACACCGCCTGGTCGCCCTTGGCCGAAACCTGGAAGCGCCAGTGCCCCGCGGCAGTGGCGGCCCCTTCCAACTCGGGCGCGGGCAGCGCCGCCGAGCCGATGTCGGCGGAAGGCGCGGGCACGCGCTGGGCATCCCGCAAATTGCCGGTCGGCTCGGGCACGGGCATGTCGGTATTCGACGTCTCGTGCCGCTGGCAGGCCACGAGCCCCGCCAGCAGCAGCACCGCCAGCGCGCGCTTCATCGCCGGCAATCCTCGGCCACGCGCTCGATCTCGGCATAGGCCGGGATCACCAGGATCGGCAGCCCCGGCTGCTCGACGATGAAACGGCCACGGCTGTAGCCCATCGCATCGAGCATCGAATCACGCGGGGCCAGTGCGCTCGCCATGTACGGCGGCGTGCCGCCGGTCGGCTGCGACGGCAGCGCGCGCGTGGCGCTGGTGGTGCGGATCGTCATCGCGCCGCCGGTCGGCGCGGTGCCCGCTCGCGACAGATAGATCTGGCGCGCCGCGTTATCGCAGCGGATCGTGAAGCTCGCGTCGCCCCCGCGCGGCCCGAACAACGCGATGCTGCCGCGCCCATCCTGCCGATAGGTCCAGTCGCCGGGGGTCAGCGGCCAATCGCGCCAGTCGCCCGTCGGCGCGGGCGCCACCGGTGCGGGCGCCGGAGCCGGCGCTGGTGCCGGGGCGGGTTGCGGCACCGGCGCCACAGGCGGCGGCGAGGCGGGAATGCAGCCGGCGAGGATCGCGACCGCGGCAAGGGCAAGGAGGTTACGCATCACATCCGCCTTATGCGGGCCGATGGCGCCGCCCTCAAGCCCGTTCAGGCGGCGCGGGGCACGATCCGGTCGAGTTCGCCGTTGAGCGCCCGCTTGGCGTCGAGAAGGTCGTGGTCGAGTTGAAGGCCCAGGAAGAACCCCTCGGACATCCGAAAATACCGGCTGAGGCGGAGGTCGAGATCGGCATCCATCCGCAGCTTGCCCGAAACCACGTCATCCAGACGCGCGGGCGCCACCGCCAGCGCCGTCGCAAGCATATCGGTCGTCAGGCCGAGCGGCTCCATGAATTCGAGCACCAACAGCTCGCCGGCATGGCTGTTGTGCAGCCATTCCCGATCAGTGATAGTCTGTGATCCCGACGTCATGCGCGCTTCCATCCTTCCAGACGAAGCATATACGCCATTGCTTATTAATTGAAATGGAATGCTGCCCCGCGCGATCGTCCTTGAGCGCGTGGAGGCGATTACCCGGCGGGTTGCGCAAGTCGCTCAACGTCTTCGCCCGGTTCAGCATCCTGAGCTTGTCGAGCGCGCGGTTCTGCATCTCCCGCGGCAGTTTACGACTGGCCTCGCCGCCCCAGATGCGTTCGGTTTCGGGATCGGCGAAGCCACGGATCATGGCCGTCTCGCCAACAGGATGTCCAATCGTGTAAAGTCATGGTCGTTCGGACGCTTGGCGTGCCAAAACCGAAGGCCGTTCACATTTGTGTGGCTAATGGCACTTGCTGCGGCCGAGGGGCTTCGATGTTCTCTGCCTTCGCTATCGACCCAACGACCATCCTGGATCGTCGCACGATATCCGGTTCCTTTGTAGATCGCCCGTAATTTCGTGCCATCCGGCAACTCGCCATCGCGCAGGACAAAACTCTTCCGTCCTCCGGAAACGAGACCGTCTTCTCGGCCTATGCCTTCAAGCCGATCGATGGATGAATCCATGCCAAGGAGCTCACGCAAGACATCGTTATACGTATGCGCTTCGTGCTCTCGCCGCGCTGTCAGCTCCTTGAATACCTCGAAATCGATATCGATCTGCATAGCCCGCTCCGATCTACGTATCAATAGATCGTAACGAACTATTAGTCAACGCCCCCGCCGTCCCCCCATCCGCATCTTCTGCGTCTTGCCATAGCGCATCTTGCGCGTACCCGGCTTGCCTTCGTTGCTGCGCCCCATCACCGGCGCCTTGCGCTGGTCCTCGGGCAGCCCGAGTTCCTCGGCCTCCAATGCCCTGATCTCGTCGCGCAGCCGGCCGGCTTCCTCGAATTCGAGGTCGGCGGCGGCCGCGCGCATCTTCTTTTCGAGTTCCTCGATATAGGCGCGCAGATTGTGGCCGACCATGTGCGGCCGATCCTCGGCGATCTCGACCGTCACCTGATCCTTCGAGGCAACATGCGCGATGATGTCACCGATATTCTTGCGGATTGTCGCCGGCGTGATGCCATGCTCGGTGTTATACGCCTCCTGCTTCTCGCGACGCCTCGTCGTTTCATTGAGCGCGCGCTCCATGCTGCCGGTCATGCGATCGGCATAGAGGATCACGCGTCCGTCGACGTTACGCGCGGCGCGGCCGATCGTCTGGATCAGCGACGTCTCCGAGCGCAGGAACCCTTCCTTGTCGGCATCGAGGATCGCGACCAGTCCGCATTCGGGAATGTCGAGCCCCTCGCGCAGCAGGTTGATCCCTACGAGCACGTCGTAGACACCAAGCCTAAGATCCCGGATCAGCTCGATTCGTTCCAGCGTCTCGGTATCCGAATGCATGTAGCGGACCTTCAATCCCGCCTCGTGCATATATTCGGTCAGGTCTTCCGCCATCCGCTTGGTCAGCGTCGTCACCAGCGTGCGATAGCCGAGGTCCGCGGTCTTGCGGCATTCCTGGATCAGATCCTGCACCTGTTCCTCGACCGGCCTGATCTCGACCGGCGGGTCGATCAGCCCCGTGGGCCGGATCACCTGCTCGGAGAACACGCCGCCGGTCTGCTCCATTTCCCAGCCGCCGGGCGTCGCCGAGACATAGGTGGTCTGCGGACGCATCGCGTCCCATTCGTTGAACCGCAAGGGGCGGTTGTCGATCGCCGAAGGCAGGCGGAAACCATATTCGGCAAGCGTGATCTTGCGCTTGTGGTCGCCGCGCGACATGCCGTTGATCTGGCCGATCGTCTGGTGACTCTCGTCGACGAACAGCAGCGCGTTCTCGGGCAGATATTCGAACAATGTGGGCGGCGGCTCGCCCGGCAGGCGGCCGGTCAAAAAGCGCGAATAATTCTCGATCCCCGCACAACTTCCTGTCGCCGCAATCATTTCGAGGTCGAAGTTGGTGCGCTGTTCGAGCCGCTGATGTTCGAGCAATTTGCCTTCGGCCTCCAGTTCCTTCAGCCGCTCGGCAAGTTCGTGGCGGATGCCTTCCATCGCCTGTTTGAGCGTCGGCCCCGGCGTCACATAGTGCGAATTGGCGAACACGCGGACGTAATCGAGGCTCGCGACCTTCTTGCCGGTCAGCGGATCGAACTCGACGATCTCCTCGACATCGTCGCCGAAGAACGAGACGCGCCACGCGGTGTCCTCATAATGCGACGGAAAAATCTCGAGATTGTCGCCCTTCACGCGAAAATTGCCGCGCGCGAACGCCGCGTCGTTGCGCTTGTATTGCAGCGATACGAGCTTGCGCACGATCTCGCGCTGGTCGACGCTCTGGCCCTTCTTGAGATCGAAGATCATCGCCGAATAGGTCTCGACCGAGCCGATACCGTACAGGCATGAGACCGAGGCGACGATAATGACGTCGTCGCGCTCCAGCAGCGCCCGCGTCGCCGAATGGCGCATCCGGTCGATCGCCTCGTTCACCGAGCTTTCCTTCTCGATGTACGTGTCCGATCGCGGCACATAGGCCTCGGGCTGGTAGTAGTCGTAATAGCTGACGAAATATTCGACCGCATTGTTGGGAAAGAAGCTCTTGAACTCGCCATAGAGCTGCGCCGCGAGGATCTTGTTCGGCGCGAGCACCAACGCCGGGCGCTGCAACGCCTCGATCACCTTGGCCATCGTGAAGGTCTTGCCCGATCCGGTGACGCCGAGCAGCACCTGGTCGCGCTCCCCGCCCTGCGCCGCCTCGACCAGTTCGGCGATCGCGGTCGGCTGATCGCCCGAGGGCTCGTAATCGCTCACGATCTCGAAGCGCTTGCCCCCTTCCGCCTTCTCGGGCCGGTTGGGGCGGTGGGGCACGAACGCCGGCCCCGTCTCGGGTTCGGCGAGGCTGGTACGAATCTGGATCGGCATGGGGCGAATATGGTCGGTGATACCGCTTTGTTCCAGTGCCGGCGGCACGGGCGCGATGGTTCAACCCGCGTTGCCCTTGAATTCCATCATCCCCGGCGGCTCGGGGGGATAAACGACCGGCTTGTCACCGTACCGCGCCTTGAGCGCCGCGGGCCGCCGCTCCATTTCGGTCTCGGCGGGATCGATCTCTTCGGGATATTTGAACTTCACGTCGAACGACGTGCCGGTAACGGTATATTCCATCACCGCCCAGCGTTTGTCGGGCTCCTGGGTTTCCCAAGCCTCCATGATTAGATCGCACAGAAGCATGCTGTCATCGAAATAGCGGACGACCGCGCCTTCATCCTTGAACACGCTGGGGCCGACCCAGCCCTCGCCGGCCTCCGCGTAAAGATAAACGCCGTCAGGATCCCCGCCGACGATCTTGGCAAGCTCGCCGCCGATCTCGCTATATAGCGGGCCAAGGACATCGTATTTATCACTCGCCACGGCGTTTGCTCCTATGCTCATTCTCGAAGGTGCGCGATCGTTTTTCACCATCGACGAACCAGGTGACCTTGATTCGATCAGGCCGAAGCGAGAGCCCGTCGTAATGCGGCACGATGTCGACCATGACGCGATGCCCGGCGCGCACGCTTGCCGCCCAGCCGTCTTCCATGGCCCTATAAATGCCGCGGTTGAAATTGGCGTCTTGTGCGAAATGGTTGAAGGCGTCGCTCGGCCCGTTGAAGCGGGCAGCAATATAATGGCCGCCATCATCAGTCGCACGCCGATCCGCGCCACCGGCGCTTCGCTGGTTTCGCCTAGAGCGCATGGCTGTCGCATCGATCGATACCTCCCCCCTTATCTCACGCGGGCGCTCCGCCAGATCGAGGTCATAGCGGTAGCCATTTTTCCGGACCGGATGCCAATATGTCGGATCGTTGATTTGCTGCTCGATCGACGGCGGATGTGCCGGATCGGGCGGCAAATGGTGGTTATGCGTTTCCGCGTAGAGCCAAAGCGCAATGAACCTGTTCTTCGCGTCACGTCCCGCCTCCAGCAACTCCTGGTTGGGCACCTTCACCTTTTGACCGATCTGGAGCGGCGCACCGGCCGATATCCTGTTCAACCATTCGAGATCGGCGACAGTGAGACCTTTTCGGAATCGCGCGATTCCAGAGAGTGTGTCTCCGGGCTTGACGATATATACCTTGTAGTTGCGCGGATTTCGGGGATCGAGCCGACTATAATCAGGGCCCGCTGAATCTATCCCCGCGCGCTTCTGCCATCGCCCGGAGCGACCAGTGCCACCAGTTTCCTCGACGTCGGCACCTGCACCGTAATATCGCCCCTGGCCCGAGAAGGTGAAACGCCCGTCTTGGGGGTCGTGCCAAGGGTTGAATTTTACTTCGATATCCTGCCGGCACCAATCGGTGCCACGCCGTCCGGTGCGCAAATAAACCTCGAATGCCGATTGCCTGCGACCATTCAGCATTACGCTCGATCGGTTCACGCCCTATTCTCCCTGCCTCCCGGATAGCAGATTATGGAGAACAAAACAAGAACATTCTACCCCGCCCGCCGATATGCCACGCGCCACATGACGAGCGCGGTCGCAGCGGCGATGGCGGCGAACATCAGCGCGACGCCGATCGCGCGCAGCCAGCCGATCGCGGCACTGCCCCGGTCGGCAAAGGCGTAGCTCGCGAGCAGGTCGTGTGCCGCCGCGACCCACAGCATCAGCGCGACGATCGCACCGAGCGCGGCGGCATGGCCGGGGCCGCGCCGACCGCTGGCATGGAACGCGAGCCATAACGGCCCGAAGGTGGCGGTGATCGCCAGCATCGAAAGCACGGCGCCGACCACGAACACCGCGATCAGCGTCAGCACCCCGGCCTCGCCGCCGCGCGCGGCGAGCAACATCGCCAGCGCGCCATAAAGCACGCCGCCGGCCGCCAGCGCGAGCCCCGCGCGATCCAGCGTCGTCTGATAGCGCGGCACCCTGATGCCCGCATCGGCCCCCGTTTCCCCCATGATCGGCATATTTACCACGGTCGCGCCGCCACGCCAAAATCGGCGTACGCCTAGAGTCGGATTCAGCGACGCTGAATCGGCTGCGGCACCGGCCCACTCCCCCACCCGGCCACCCATAGAATACTGCCGTTGGGTGGCCGGGTGGGGAGTGGGCCGGTGCCGCTTCCACGCAAGTGGATCAAAATCTATTGCGACAGGCCCGCGAACGCAGCCGGAAACCGCCGTTGAGGCCGATCCTTCGTTACGCGGTAGGAACGCCTAGCGGCTCCGCGACGTTCTTGTTCCTCCAACGGGAGATCAAACCATGTTGTGGACCATCGCCGTCATTCTGCTCGTTCTGTGGCTGCTCGGCTTCTTCGCCTTCCACGTCGCGGGCGGGCTCATCCACCTGCTGCTCGTCATCGCCGTCGTCGTCGTGATCTGGCAGTTGATCTCGGGCCGCCGGGTCTGAGGATTTCGGATTCGGCGCGGCTGAGTCCGTGCCGCACCGACAACCTTAAGGCAACGCCCGCACCTCGGGCGTATCGAGGCACGCCAGCCGTTGTTCGCGCGGCACCTCGGCGGTCGCGGGCGGTGCCTGATGCGCCGCCACCTCGATCGGCGCGCCGATCGCCACCGTGTCGAAGCGCGCCGGGTCCATCCCCGCGCACCGCATCGCCGGCGCGAGCATCCGCGCGGGCGTGTCATAGCCTTCGTACGACAGCCGGAACGTGCCCCAATGCACCGCGATCGCGCGCGCCGCGCCCGTCCGGCGATACGCCTCGACCGCGTCGAGCGGCCCCATATGCGCGCCGCTTGCCATCTGCCCCGCGGTGAAACGGAACGCGCCGATCGGCAGCAGCGCCAGCCGGATCGGCCCATAAGACGCCGCCTTGTCGGCCCAGCCGAAACTCCCCGCACCGGTATCGCCCGAATAGAACAGATTGCCGCCCGGCAGCCGCACGACGAAGCCCGACCACAAGGCGCGGTTGCGATCGGTGAACCAGCGGCTCGTCCAGTGATGCGCGGGCGTCACCACCACGTCGATGCCGGGCTTGATCGCGACGCTCTGTCCCCAGTCGAGCGCGGTCGCCGACACGCCCGCCTTGGCGATGATCGCGTCATTGCCGAGGCTGGTGATCACCCGTGGTCGATCGCGCGCCCACAGCTTTTCGAGCGTCGCGAGGTCGAGATGGTCGTAATGATTGTGGCTCACCAGCACCAGATCGATCGGCGGCAGATCATCCAGCGCGACACCCGGTGCCGCCACGCGGCGCGGCCCGATCCGCCCGAACGGCCCGGCGACGTCGCTCCACACCGGATCGGTGAGGATGTTGAGCCCCTGCGTCTGGATCAGCATCGTCGCATGGCCCACCCAGGTCACCACCATCCGCGCGCCCTCGACGCGCGCCGCGGGCACCGACGGCCGCACCGCGACCTGCTCGGGCCAGGCGGGGCGATCGTCGCGGCCGAACAGATAGCGCAGCAGGAAACCACCCCGGCTGCGCCCCGCGGGCGGCGCCAGCGTGTCGTCGCCCTCGGGGTTGAAGAAGCGCGCGCCATCGAAATGGTCGCTCACCGGCCCGCGATAATAAACGCGATCGAGGAAGCGCGGCACGATCACGATCGCCAGCAGCGCCACGATCAGGAGCACCAGCACCGCCGAGCCCGCCAGCCGCAGAATCGTCCAGATCATGCGCGTGTCCGTCCCACAGCCGGCCTGCGGGGACAACCCGGAATCAACGCACCGGGCCGTAATCGTTAGGGTCCTGACCCTGACCATGTTTTGCAAACCATTTCGAAACGCGCGTGCAGCTAAGATGCACGGATGACCGATTCCGTCCGCCGGGCCATGAACATCGCTGCCAGCGCCCGCGAGAATTCGGTGCTGCTGTCGCTCGTCGATCCGGGCGATGCGGCGTCGGCCTTCGATCACGTCCAGCCGGTGCGGCAGGTCGGCGCGGTGTGGCCGCTGGCGATGATCGCGCAGATCGTCATCGTGGCAGCGTGCGTCGCGATCGCGACCCGCGCCGGCCATCCGGCGCTGGTGCCCCAGATACTGGTCGAGGGCGGGCTCGCCGCGGCGGCGGGCGTGGTGGTGTTCGCGGTGTTGAAGATCGGGCGCTGGCGCGGGCTGGCCCCGCACCTCCAGGTTCGCGCGATCGCCTGCGCGGCGGTGGCGATGGCGGCCAGCCAGCTCACCTTGCTCCAGACGACGGTGGCGCTTCCCCCCGGCCCGTTCCAGCTTGCCTGCTTCGTCGCGGTGGCGGGCGCGATCGGCCTGTCGGCGAGCGCGCTGTTCGCGATCCGCGCGGCGATCCTCGGCTTCGCGATCGGGCTCGCGGCGGTCAT
The DNA here is from genome assembly GCF_003550065.1 of Hephaestia caeni. Taxonomy (GTDB): domain Bacteria; phylum Pseudomonadota; class Alphaproteobacteria; order Sphingomonadales; family Sphingomonadaceae; genus Sphingomonas; species Sphingomonas caeni_A. The sequence goes on along the minus strand of NZ_QXDC01000006.1, from coordinate 63,033 downwards.
TTCGTGGCTGTCGGGGCCGAGCGTCGCGACGCTGCTCGCGCTCGGCCTGCTCGCGTGCCTCGGCCTCGTCACGCAGCGCCTCGCCGCGCTCGATCACCGGATCGCCGACGAACGCGCCGTGCACGAGAACGAAGGCCGCCTCGCCAGCCGCCTCGTCGCCGAATTCGAATCGCACGGCTCGGGCTGGTTCTGGCAGACCGATCGCCAGGGCCGGCTGACCTACCTGTCGGATAAGGTCGCGCGCCAGCTCGTCGTCGACGGCGTCGGCCCGATCGGGCGGATGCTCAATGCGGTGTTCCGCATGGACGGCGGCGCGCCGGATACCGAGCGCACGCTGGGCTTTCATCTCAATTCGCGCACCGCATTCGCCGATTATTCGGTCGCCGCGATCGGCAGAGTCGGGGACAGCTCCGGGGAAAGCGCCGAAGGCACCGACGACGCCGCTTGCTGGTGGTCGATCTCGGGCCGCCCCGCCACCGACGATCGCGGCCGCTTCGTGGGTTTCATCGGCTCGGGCAGCGACCTGACCGAGAAGCGCCGCTCGGATGCCGAGATCGCGCGGCTCGCGCGTTTCGACGGGCTGACCGGCCTTGCCAATCGCCAGCAGATGAAGCGCTCGCTCGATCAGACGCTGGCCCAGTCGCGGCGCGCCTATCGCCCGACCGCGTTGTTCCTGCTCGATCTCGATCGCTTCAAGGCGGTCAACGACACGCTCGGCCACCAGACCGGCGACGCCTTGCTCAAGCAGGTCGCGCAGCGGCTCCAGCGCGCGATCGGCGACAAGGGGCTGGTCGGGCGGCTCGGCGGCGACGAATTCGAGGTCGTGCTGCCGGCCGAGATCAACCGCGATCGGCTGGGCGAGCTTGCCAAATCGGTCATCGGCGCGCTGTCGCAGCCCTATTTCATCCAGGGGTCGTCGATCTCGATCGGCTGCTCGATCGGCGTCGCGATCGCCCCCGAGGACGGCGAGGATTCGGAAAGCCTGATCCGCAACGCCGATCTCGCGCTCTACGCCGCCAAGGCCGACGGGCGCGGCATCCACCGCTTCTACCGTGCGGAACTGCTCGTCGGCGCGCAGAACCGCAAGGCGCTCGAAGACGATCTGCGCCACGCGCTCGCGCAGAACCAGTTCCACCTTGCCTATCAGCCCGTCGTCTCCACCAGGGAGGAGCGTATCGTCGGCTACGAAGCGCTGATCCGCTGGGAACATCCGACGCGCGGCGCGATCTCGCCGGCGGAATTCATCCCCGTCGCCGAGGAATGCGGACTGATCGAGACGATCGGCGAATGGGTGATGCGCACCGCGTGCGACGAAGCCGCGCGCTGGCCCGAAGGCGTCCGCGTCGCGGTCAACGTCTCGCCGATCCAGTTCGCCAACCCCGCGCTGCCCGCGATCGTCACCAATGCGCTCGCCCGATCGGGGATCGCGCCGCAGCGGCTCGAACTCGAAATCACCGAAGGCGTGTTCCTCGACGAGACCGCCTCGTCGGACCAGATGTTCAAGAGCCTCAAGGCGATCGGCGTGCGGCTCGCGCTCGACGATTTCGGCACCGGCTATTCGTCGCTCGGCTATCTGAAGAAGGCGCCGTTCGACAAGATCAAGATCGACCAGTCGTTCGTCCGCGGTGCGGCGATCGCCGGCAATCGCAACGCCGCGATCATCAAGGCGATCGTCACGCTCGCCGAGACGCTGGGCATGGAGACCACCGCCGAGGGCGTCGAATTGAAGGACGAGCTCGCGCTGATCCGCGACCTGGGGTGCAGCCACATCCAAGGCTATATCTACGGCAAGCCCGCGCGCTCGGAAGAGGTCGAAAAGCAGCTCGGCAACGGCGGCAAGGCGAGCCCGGTCGGCTACAAGGTCAGCCGCAGCCCGCGCGCGCGGATGCTGCGTTCGGCGCGGATCGAGGGCGGCGGCACGGCGGGCGAGGTGCGCATCCGCGACATTTCCGCCACCGGCGCGATGATCGACGGGATCGAGGCGGGCGACGACGCGATCGGCGTCGATCTGCTGATCGAGCTGCTCGAAGACGAGATGTTCCCCGCCCGGCTGCGCTGGGCCAGCGACGGCAAGGCGGGAATCGAGTTCGTCGAACATTTCAACCTCGAACGCCTCAACCAGCCCGCCAGGGGATTGCGCAAGGCCGGGTGACGTCGCTCGCACCGCTCTGTCGGATAAAAAGGCGCCGACGCCCGATCACCGACAAAATATTGGCGTCTATCCCCCTTGCATACGTAACTGGATTGTGCCATAAGATCGGCATGACGAAGCAAATGACCACGACGCAGTTTTTCCGCCAGTTTCCTGACGATGAAACTTGCCTCAATCACCTGTTCGGCGTGCGATTCGGACAGGGCTTCACCTGCCCGTCATGCGAGCGCCCATCGAACTGGTATCGAATCAAGGCCGAGCGGGCTTATTCCTGCCAGTGGTGCGGCCATCATCTGCATCCCACAGTCGGGACGCCTTTCGAGCAAACGCGGACGCCGTTGCAACTCTGGTTCTACGCCATCCATCTGTTCACGACGACGCGCCACGGCGTCTCCGGCAAGGAATTGGAGCGCCAGCTAGGCGTTACCTACAAAACCGCGTGGCGCATGGCGAAGCTGATCCGCGAACACATGGCCGATGTGGACGGCGACAAGCCGATCGGCGGCTTCACGAAGCGAGTCGAGGCTGACGAGATGTTTGTTGGCGGCGAAATGAAGGGCGGGCAGGGCGGCAAGGGCAAAGCGGTCGTGTTTGGCATGTTGGAGCGTGGCGGCAATATTGTGGTCGAGGTCGTGCCGAACCGCCGGAGCGGGACGTTGTTGCCGGTCGTTCGCGCCAATGTGCTTCCGCATACCGAAATCCACACCGACGAGCTGGTCGCTTACGGCGGCCTCGGAACGATGGGTTATTGGCACAAGACGGTGAACCACGCTCGCGAGGAATATGTCAGCGCTACGGGAACGACGGTCAATGCGATCGAAGGGTTTTGGCGGCACCTGAAAGCGTCGATCGCGGGCACGCATATCAGCGTCAGCCCGAAATACCTCGGCACCTATGCCAAGGAATTCGAGTTCCGCTTCAATCGCCGGAACGATCCGGCTTCGATGTTTCCGGCTTTGGTTTCGACTTTCCGGCCATTGACGCCAAAGTGCGATTGAATGTGGCTTCGTCGCCGGGGAGCGCATGGGCGTCCCGTCGCGCGGCAAACTCGGCCACTTTGCCTTCATCGCGGGCTTTACGGAGATCTGTCACTTTGCCTTGTCCTTGAGGGGCGGGATGCGGAATACCGCCATCGTGAGGTCTGCTAATATAGCGAGATTGAACAGAACGATCAGGACCGCGACCGAGTTCAATACGGCGTTCCAATGGGCGCCGTCGATGGTCGGTTTCACCACGACCAGAACGAACGCAGCCAAGAACAACATCAAGAGAGAATAGGCCGAAAGACGGATGGAATTGCGAGCTTCGGGGAATCGTTCGTCGGTTTTTTCTTCCAGCTTGTTCAGCTCGAGGTGAAGGTTGGCAGCCGAGGCCAGCGTGATCGTTACGACCACGCCAAGAAACGACAGAAGCTCCCATGTGACAAAGCCTTTGAAGAAGGAGTTGCCGTCGTCGGTGAGATAATAGGGCTGGCAGATGCTAGCCCCGATCAGGACCGTCGCCAGCGCTATCAGCGTCACCCACGCTATCGTCTGCTTCACGACCTAGCGCCTGGTTGAGCCACTGTTTGACATGCTCCTTGCTGTCTTTTGCGAAATTTAAGATGCTGTGCATCTTAACGGTTTTTCTCCGGCTCGTCGAACTGTATTTGTCGCCATTCATCGCCCTCGCAGTCACGCTCGCGTTTCCGGCCTCAGCATATTGCAAAGCGGACTCGACATTTTCTGATGCGGTATCGACGCCGGTTGCGCTTTCCAGCGTGACCTTGACGCCCTGCGCCTTGGTATCCTCGCCAATCCGGCGCAAGCCCGCGTCGATGCTCGTGGACGTGCCAAAAAACATGTTCGGCACAACAAAGTCGAAGGTCACGTATCGAACAATTTGCCCATGCCTGCTGGCGAAGGTCCGAAATGTGTCCGCGTCGAACAGCGATTTGACATGTATCGTGTATTGATTGCGCTGTGAGTTCAGGTGCGCCACGAGAGAGTCCAGCACAGCCGCAGCCGCGCCAACGTTGGGGTCGCGCTCAAAAGCGAGCTTTTGCCCATCTGGCCGATGCTGGGGATCGATAATTACAATCGATCCTTGCCACTCCTCACCCTCAAATTCTGCCGCACCTTCTTCTGGCCCCTTGTGTTGGGTGCGGGTCTTTTTTCGTTCGACAGTGCCGACGATCGGGTTGCCGGAATCGCCGCGAGGAACCCAATGGAATTGCTTGCCGTAATGATGGAATGAGAATGTCTCGCCGAACGCTTCTCTGAGCCACTGTTCGCGCGATAACGGCGCTTTGAATAGGTCTTGCTGACCCTCGATCAGCGATAGATGGAAATGCTCGAATATACGATTCATAGACGCCCCCAGTTGGGCAGGACGCTATGATAATTTCGCCACCAACGTCAATTCCGTATGCGAAGGGGATAAACGCCAAAATATTTTCTGTTCGGTGTTCGTTCCCTTGCATTCCCTGAAGCCCGCCTGCCCCCGCGCGTCGCTGCGCCGCCGCAATGCGATCGGTCGACGAAGCGAGTCTGGTGAGCGACGAATGGTTCGCCTAATTTGCGCTTCGTCACTTGCGCCGGACTCGCGTTTATCACAATCTCTTGTGGTCGAGTTGAGGGGCAGACCCAATAACTGGTAGGACAGCGTCCGTGGCCGCGGCCACGGCGGGCCTCGATTCGCGCCCATCGAAGGGCGCGGGGTCACATTTTGTTCTCCTGATCGGGCCGCCCCTGGTGTAGCATGGGGGTTCGCCCCCGATTCGATGCAGGCCGGGACGTGCCGGTACGAACAACGGGAGCCGTAGCGATGGATTTCAGGGACCAGGAACGCGAGGAAAGCATGGCCACCGATGCGATCGAAGCCGCCGCCGCGGGTGCCGCGGCCGCCGTCGGTGAGGCGCTCGCCGATACGTCCGCGGACCACGGCGCCCGCCCCCTGCCCTATCCGGTCGAGGTCGATCATGGCCGCGACGCGCTGTTGACCGAATTCGGCAAGGAGACGCTGCGCGACCGCTATCTGCTGCCGGGCGAGAGCTTCCAGGATCTGTTCGTGCGCGTCGCCAGCGCCTATGCCGACGATGCCGCCCACGCGCAGCGGCTCTATGATTATATCTCCAACCTGTGGTTCATGCCCGCGACGCCGGTGCTCTCGAACGGCGGCACCGGGCGCGGCCTGCCGATCTCCTGCTATCTCAATTCGGTGCCCGACAGCCTCGAAGGTATCGTCGATACCTGGAACGAGAACGTCTGGCTCGCCTCGCGCGGCGGCGGCATCGGCACCTATTGGGGCAATGTGCGCGGCATCGGTGAGCCGGTGGGGCTCAACGGCAAGACCAGCGGCATCATTCCGTTCGTGCGCGTGATGGACAGCCTGACGCTCGCGATCTCACAGGGCTCGCTGCGCCGCGGTTCGGCGGCCTGCTATCTCGATATCTCGCACCCCGAGATCGAGGAATTCCTCGAAATCCGCAAACCCTCGGGCGATTTCAATCGCAAGGCATTGAACCTGCATCACGGCGTGCTCATCCCCAACGCCTTCATGGAAGCGGTGCGCGACGGCGCCGAGTGGGAATTGAAGAGCCCCAAGGACGGGTCGACGCGCGGCTCGGTCGATGCGCGCGCGCTGTTCCAGAAACTGGTCGAGACGCGGCTGGCGACCGGCGAGCCCTATATCGTGTTCGCCGATCACGTGAACGACAACATGCCCAAGCATCACCGCGATGTGGGGCTCAAGGTCTCGACCTCGAACCTGTGCAGCGAGATCACGCTGCCCACCGGCAAGGATCACCTCGGCAACGATCGCACCGCGGTGTGCTGCCTCTCGTCCCTGAACCTCGAGACCTGGGATCAGTGGAAGGACGAGAAGGGCTTCATCGAGGATGTGATGCGCTTCCTCGACAACGTGCTCCAGGATTATATCGACCGCGCCGAGCCCGGCATGGCGCGTGCCGCTTATTCGGCCGCGCGTGAGCGTTCGGTGGGGCTCGGCGTGATGGGGTTCCACTCGTTCCTCCAGGCGCGCGGGCTGCCGTTCGAGGGCGCGATGGCGAAGAGCTGGAACCTCAAGATCTTCAAGCACATCAACGCGCAGGTCAACGAAGCCTCGATGATGCTCGCGCACGAGCGCGGCCCCTGCCCCGACGCCGCCGATCAGGGCGTGATGGAGCGTTTTTCGTGCAAGATGGCGATCGCGCCGACCGCGTCGATCAGCATCATCTGCGGCGGCACCAGCGCGTGCATCGAGCCGATCCCGGCCAATATCTACACGCACAAGACGCTGTCGGGATCGTGGTCGATCAAGAATCCGTATCTGGAAAAGCTGCTGATCGACAAGGCCAAGAACAGCGAAGCGGTGTGGAACACGATCCTCGAGCGCGGCGGCTCGGTCCAGCACCTCGATTTCCTGAGCCAGGAAGAAAAGGATTGCTACAAGACCAGCTTCGAGATCGATCAGCGCTGGCTGCTCGAACTCGCCGGCGATCGCGCGCCGTTCATCGATCAGGCGCAGAGCCTCAACCTGTTCATCCCGGCCGACGTCGAGAAATGGGATCTGCTGATGCTCCACTTCCGCGCGTGGGAACTGGGCATCAAGTCGCTTTATTATCTGCGCTCGAAATCGGTCCAGCGCGCAGGCTTCGCCGGCGGCGTGGAAGCCGACAACACGCCCGATCTGGCCAAGTTCGAGCTGGAATCGACCGATTACGACGAATGCCTGGCGTGCCAGTGAGGTGACGACGCCTTTCGCCCTCACCCTTCCGCGGCGTTGCCGCTCCCTCCCTCTCCCGCTGGGAGAGGGAAGGGGCCCGCGCCGCGCAGCGGCGTGGGAAGGGTGAGGGCGATATGCGTCTCTACGAAAACACCCCGACAGGCGCGGTAGCAAAAGCCCGCGATCTCCGCCGCAACGCAACCGACGCCGAAAAGCACCTCCGCTGTGCGCTCAAGCAAGCCTTCCCGTACCTGAAATGGCGTTTCCAGGTGCCGTTCGGCCGTTACGTCGCCGATTTCCTGTGCTTCTCCGCCAGGCTCGTCATCGAAGTCGATGGTGGCCAGCATGCCGAAGCCGACACCTACGACACCGCCCGCACGCGCTTCATCGAACGCGAAGGCTATCGCGTCCTGCGCTTCTGGAACAACGAGGTGTTGGAAAACACCGACGGCGTGATCGAGGCGATTCGGCGTTCCCTCTCCCTTTGGGAGAGGGAGGGAGCGGCGAAGCCGCGGAAGGGTGAGGGTGACAAGGAAAAGGGCGAGCTGACGAGCAACTCACCCTCACCTTCCCAGCCTGCGGCTGGGCCCCTTCCTCTCCCACAGGGAGAGGAATTATGATCTCACTCCGCTTCTTCGAACATGTCCTGCGCGTTCTGCGCGGTGGCGGACAGGCGCACCGCGTCGCCCTCGATATCAGCGACGAGGCCGACCGGGATGTAATGATGCTTCGCGCCCTCGCCGTCCGGCCCCTGCGGGCTGTCGGCCTTGGTCAGCTTGATCCGGTCGCCGTCGAGGTGGTCGACCGTGCCGACATGGACGCCATCCGCGCCGATCACGTTCATATGCTCCTTGATGCTGCTGGTATCGACCATCGTGATCCTCCTCATCTGCGTTCGGGGATCAAACGAGCCGCGCCGCGATTGGATGCATCGCCCACCGGCTGGAGGATGCCCCGCATGACCGATCCCGTCACCATCGCCGCGATCGCACGGCGCGCCGCAGCGAAGCTCACCCGCAGGCCGGCGCCGCGCCTGCGCACGTTCCTCACGCTTGCCCCCCTCGCCGCGCTCGCCGCCTGCGCGCGGCAGGTATCGAGCGCGGTCGAGCACGGCGCCGACACGCCCGGCTTCCTGCTGGGGCTCTGGCACGGCTTCATCTTCCCCGTCGCCTGGGTGCTGAGCCTGTTCATGCCCGATGTTGCGATCTACGCGGTGCCCAATAACGGCGGCTGGTACGATTTCGGCTATTTCGTCGGCATCGTGTTCCTCGGCGTCGGCGCGCGCAAGGGCGGCAAGACGGTCTATATCCGCACGAGGCGATCCTGATGGCCGCGGCCTTCTTCCTCGCCCCGCCCGTCCTGATGGGGATGACCGCCGCGGCGGCCGCGATCGCCGCGATCTACGTGACGACGCGCCCGGTGGTGACCGAACAGGGCGTCTACGCGCGCCGCCTCGTCGGCACGATGCTGGCGGCGCTGGCGCTCATCCTCGGCATCTTCTGCGTCGCATTGCTGTCCTGGGACGGCGCCGGGTGACGATGCCCGCCCCGCGCTTCCCGCCGTATGGCCCCGCCTTTTCCTCCGTTTCATCTTGCCAGGAGTAAGCTCCATGTCCCTCACCGAAGCCCGCAAGCAGTACAAGCCCTTCGAATATCCCTGGGCCTATGATTTCTGGAAGCGCCAGCAGCAGATCCACTGGATGCCCGAGGAAGTGCCCTTGGGCGAGGATTGCCGCGACTGGGCGCAGAAGCTCACCGATCACGAGCGCAACCTGCTGACGCAGATTTTCCGCTTCTTCACCCAGGCCGATATCGAGGTGCAGGATTGCTACCACGACAAATACGGCCGCGTGTTCAAGCCGACCGAGATCAAGATGATGCTCGCCGCTTTCTCCAACATGGAGACGGTCCACATCGCCGCCTACAGCCACCTGCTCGACACGATCGGCATGCCCGAGAGCGAATATGGCGCCTTCCTCGATTATGCCGAGATGAAGGACAAGCACGATTACCTCCAGCGCTTCGGCGTCGACACCGACGAGGATATCGCCAAGACGCTGGCGATGTTCGGCGGCTTCACCGAGGGGCTGCAGCTCTTCGCCAGCTTCGCGATGCTGATGAACTTCCCGCGCTTCAACAAGATGAAGGGCATGGGCCAGATCATCAGTTGGAGCGTGCGCGACGAGAGCCTGCACTGCGAAGGCATCATCCGCCTGTTCCACGCCTTCGCCAAGGAGCGCGATTGCCTCACCAAATCGGTCAAGGACGACATCCTCGACCAGTGCCAGACGACCGTGCGGCTGGAGGACGCCTTCATCGATCTCGCCTTTGAAATGGGGCCGGTGCCGGGGATGACGCCCAAGGAGATCAAGAAGTACATCCGCTACATCGCCGACTGGCGGCTGGGCCAGCTCGGCTTCAAGCCGATCTACATGATCGACGAACACCCCCTCCCCTGGCTCGCCCCGCTCCTGAACGGCGTCGAGCACGCCAACTTCTTCGAACAGCGCGCGACCGAATATTCCAAGGCCGCGACACGGGGGAACTGGAACGAGGTGTGGGACAGCTTCGACAAGCGCCAGAAGGCGAAGCTGGGCCCGGCCGCGAACGAAGACGGCGACGCCGGCGAGGGCGATATGTTCGACAAGGCGGGGATCGCGGCGGAGTGAGGTATTAGGCGAGGGGTATATTTAACCGATGTCGAACCGGGCTCGGCGCGAACGGGCTACGGCGCGACATTCGTTGCATGGCGCTTAATGAAAATGAGGTAAGCTGGGACCTTTACGATGCCGTCATACCGCTCGGATGAATGGAAGCGGCTACCAGCCGGCAGGACCCAACGGGCTCGCGCTCGAGCCGAGCGGGGCCCTCATCCTCTCGCCCATGTTGATCCGGATAAATGTTACGAATGGATGCGAGCTGATTGCGCAGGGCACGATGTCGCTCGGCAGGCGCGTGAAGACGGCTTAATCAGCACGATCACACAAATTTCGTCGGGGGCGCTACTTGCGATCCCCGGCCTAATTTTTGGTTCAGATTCTCGCTTTCCTTCGCTCGCGCAATCACCCATTCTTTACGTCGGCATCGGGCTGTTTTTAACTACATTGACATTGGCCATGACGGAACAGTTGATGTCCGGAAAAGCGTATGAACGCCAAAAGCAGATCGCATACGCATATTACACGCTCCAAAGCGAACGCAGCAGCGATTCAGCATTCGTGTTGTAGTTACGTAGAACCCGGCGCGCCACTTACATTGTGTTTGGGTTAGCGATTGTAGTATCGATGTGGGCGTTAATGACTTTGGAAAGAGCGCAAGATGGCCAATCCGCCAGCACCACCGCCACCGCCACCACCACCTCCTCCTCCCCCCCTCCACCTCCACCGCCGCCACCTCCACCGCCGGGTCCTCGATACAACGACGGCGGGGCTCAGAGGTCGGACCCGGGCTCCATTCCTCCTCCGCCGCCGAGAAGGTGAGCAAACGCCAAAATAACATCGCACTCGGCCGCCAATAGGACTATCCGACAAAGCGGATTGACCTTTACCGCGGGATCAGCAAGGATCTTGTTATGTTCTCCGCTGATCCCCTCACCGCACATCTCAATCTGATCCGCACCGCGCGGGGGCGGCGGTTCGGGACGATCCTCGCCGATCCACCGTGGCAGTTCCAGAACCGCACCGGCAAGGTCGCGCCCGAGCACAAAAGGCTCAACCGCTACGGCACGATGACGCTCGACGAGATTTGCGCGCTGCCGGTCGCCGACATCGCCGCCGAGCCGGCGCATCTCTATCTCTGGGTGCCCAACGCGCTGCTGCCCGACGGCCTGCGCGTGATGGAGGCGTGGGGCTTCCGCTATATTTCCAATATCGTCTGGCACAAGGTGCGCAAGGACGGGGGATCGGACGGGCGCGGCGTCGGCTTCTATTTCCGCAACGTCACCGAAATCCTGCTGTTCGGCGTGCGCGGCAAGAACGCCCGCACGCTCGCGCCGGGGCGCAGCCAGGTCAACATGATCCAGTCGCGCAAGCGCGAGCACAGCCGCAAGCCCGACGAGCAATACAAGATCATCGAGGATTGCAGTTGGGGGCCGTATCTCGAAATGTTCAGCCGCGGCAAGCGCAAGGGCTGGGAAGTCTGGGGCAACCAGGCTGACGAAGACTACAAACCCGATTGGAAGACCTACAACTATAATTCGGCGGTCGTGGCGGCGGAATAATGTTCGATCGATTACGCGACAACGGTTTCGACATTCTCTTTACGAGCCACGCCGAAGCGATTCTGATCCACGATTTTCCTGATCTGATCGACGAACTCGAAGGCGCGCTACTCAACATCTCGCTGCCGATGACTGAAATCATCGGCGGCGGCGGTGGCGAGGCGAAGATGACCCAGCGCCTCCGCCGCGGCCTCGCGGCGCTCAAATGGATCAAGCATAATTTCGAGTTGAAGAAGACCGTCGACGGCGTTGCCAAGGAATCGATCAGCCACGAGATCGATCACGTCCGCCGTGACAAAAGCGGCGTGTTCGCGCTCGAAATCGAATGGAACAACAAGGATCCGTTTTTCGACCGCGACCTCGAAAACTTCAAACGCCTCCATGCCGAAGGTGCGATCAGCATCGGCGGCATCGTTACTCGGGGCGAGGAAATGCAAGCGACGATGCGCGAACGCGTCGAGAAGTTCGCCGTCGATCGTGATATTCTCGATTTCGTGGGACTGGAAGAATTTGGCGCGGGCTCACCAACCAAGCCGCAGCGAAAGCAAATCCAAAAGGATCTCGACCGTCAGGTGCCATTCGCCAAGGCATGGTCACGAAAATTTACATCTGACAAATTCGGTCAGGCAACGACGCACTGGTCAAAACTCATTGACCGCGTACATCGCGGTGTCGGCAATCCCTGCCCGCTCGTCCTGATCGGCCTGCCGCCATCGATCATCGATATGGACGCTTAGCCCCCCTCAACACCACGGCGCCCGCCGCCCGCTCCATTCCCGCGCCAGCCCTTCCTTCACCAGTACCGCCCCCAGCGATCGCCCGTCGCGCTCGACGATCCTGAGCTTGCGCCCATAGCGATCGACATCGCGATCCGCCGCCACCAGCGTCACCGGCCCGGCATCGAGCAGCGCGCGCAGCCGCTCGGTCGCCGCCTTGCCCAGCCGCGCTTCCTCGGCGCAGCGCGGCGGGTGGGTCTCAGGGGCATCGATATCGGCGACACGCACCTTCTCGCCGTCGATCCAGAAGGTGTCGCCATCGACCACGCAATTCTCGCCGCCGCCGGTGAAGCACAGCCCGAACGATCGCGCCGCCATCGGCGTACCCGCCGGCGCCGGCGTCCCGGGCGCGTCGGCCTCGATACGTACCCGTTCGGCCATCGCCGCCGCTGTATCGAGCATGTCCCGCGCGCGCTCGGGCATCGCGATCGTCAGCGCCAGCCCCACCGCCGCCACGGCCAGCACCAGCGTGCCACCCCGGCCGCGCCGCCGCCTCGCCGCCCGCCGTGGGCGCCGCGCCCGGTGAAAATCCGAATCGTGTCTCATCGCTGTCGCACCCGCCTTTCGGCATTGCCGACAGCATCAAATCCGCATCCGCGCCGCCCGTCAGCGCCCAACCGAGTCCGTTCCGGGCCGAGCCGCCGCCAATCGCCTCCACGATGGCGGCATCTTTACGCGCGCTGCCCGGCACGGGCGTCCCCTCACGATCCAAGGAAAGAGCCTCTTCCCCGGCGAAGGCCGGGGTCCAGTTGAGGCGCCTCGGCGATGAACCGGATCGCCCTCGATATGCCTCACCGCCCGTCGCCGCCATAGCCGGTTCGTCACGCGCGCATCTGTCCTACATCAACCAATCAGGTTATAAACAGGCCATCAGCAACCCGAATACGCACCATTCTTGCGCCGCCGCGCGCATTCGGGAGCCGATCGCCTCGCGCACTACCCCGCCACGCCGTCAACTTGGGCGGCCATGCGTGCTCCCCGGCCGGCAACCGAAACCCCCGGTTTCGCGTTGGTTGCACATGGTTCGGGTCACATCATCCGCGATGCGCGACGTCGATTATGATCGCGCGCGGCGGCGGCTGTCGATCCGCTTCGCGCAAGGCGGATGGTACAGCTATTCGGGCGTGCCTCCGCGCGTTGCCGCCGGGCTGCTCGCGGCGCCGTCGCTGGGCCGCTATTTCCATGCGAGGATCCGCGATCGCTATCCGTTCCGCCGCCAGCGCGCGCGGCCGGGCTGACCTCCGGCGCCGCGATCCGGCGCCATCATCCGGCACACGCCGATCGGTCACCACGCGGCAATGTCCGCAAGCCGGTCCGGCGCGCAACGAAGCATGCCGGACCGACCCCCCAGAAACGCCTGCCCGTGAAGGCAGACGCAAGCGGCTTATCGCCGTGTCGTCGTTGTACGCGTTACCGTCTTGTGCGCAACCGTTTTGGTGCGGCCCGGCGCCGCCCGTTCGCCACGCGTGGTTTGTGCCGGTGTCGCCGCGGCCGTGGTGGTCGTCACCACCAGGGGCCGGGCGGGAATGGTGATCGTCGATTCGGTCCGCGGCGGGTAATAATAACCATCGGCGACGACGCCCGCGCAATCGCCGACGCACCGCGTCACGACCTGCGGCGGATAGGCGAGTGCCGGCCCGTCGAGCGGCTGCACGATCTCGGCGCGCGGGCCGAAACGGACCTCGGGCGGCGGGCCGTCATAACGCTGGTCGTATCCCGGCGGCGGCGGCGGTAGGGCATCATCCCGGGCGCTGCCGTCGTCATAACCGTCACGATAGCCGTCGTCATAGCCCTGGTCGTAACCGCCCCAATCCACATCGCCGCGACTGTCGCGCACCTGGCCCGAACGGTCGATCAGCACCGCATCGTCATAGTAACGCGACCAGCTATAGCCGCGCGGCGGCCGTGGCAGGCCGTAATCGGCCCAGTCCCACACCGTCCACGATGGCGACACCCAATAGCGCGGCAGCATCTCCCCGCGCACCGGCCGGCGATACGCCGTCCAGCCGCCGGGCGCGCCCGCGCCGCCATACCAGCGGTCGTCGATCGTCCCGCCCCAGCGCTGGTCGGGGCCGGTCCAGTGCCACGATCCGCCGCGCTGACCCTGCCAGCCCCCGTGCATCCGCGAATCGTGCATCTGGCCGCCGCCTTGCCAGTGTCCGCCGCCACGACTGCCGTGATGCTGCGCCCACGCAGGCGTGGCGAGCATTGCCGCCGACGCCGCCACTGCGATCTGGAATCCGCGCATTCCGCCTCCTCGCCATCTCTCGCTATCTCGCGGCAACGTCTATCATTGCGGCCGTATGGCGAAAAGTTGGCCGAGTCCCGAATTGGGTCAGCAAAGCCGCGCCGCCAGCAAGGCAGCAATCGCCTCGCATCCCGCTGCATCCTCGGCGTCGAAGCGGCCCCGATGCGGGCTGTCGAGATCGAGCACTCCGATCAGCCGATCGCCCGCGACGATCGGCACGACCAATTCCGAAGCACTCGCCGAATCGCACGCGATATGACCCGGAAAGGCGTTGACGTCCGCAACGAGCTGCGTCGCCCGATCGGCGGCGGCGGTGCCGCACACGCCGCTGCCGATCGCGATCCGGATGCACGCCGCCTTGCCCTGAAACGGCCCGAGCACCAGCTCGCCGTCGACCAGGCGATAGAAGCCCGCCCAGTTGAGATCGGGGAGGAACTGCCAGATCACTGCGGCGGCATTGGCCATGTTGGCGACGGCGTCGGGCTCGCCCGCGGTGATCGCGTCGATCGCGCCGAGCAGGTCGCGATAAAGCTCGGCCTTCGAACCGGCGGTGATGTCGAAATGATACATCGTATTTCCTATCGTTCCACTGGCGTTGCCGCACCGGCACGCTCCCCCACCCTAATCCAGCCGCACCCGGCCGCGCCCGGCCTTGATCGAACTGCGGCTTTTCTTGGCATCGACGCGGCGCGCCTTGGCGGCACGGCTCGGCTTGGTGGGGCGCCGCTTGATCGGGCGCTCGTGCGCCTTGGCGAGCAGATCGGCAAGCCGCGCCCGCGCATCGGCGCGGTTGGCCTCCTGCGTGCGAAAACGCCGCGCCGTGATCACGAGATCGCCGGCCCCGGTCATCCGGCTCCCCGCGAGCGTCTTCAAGCGCCGGTACACATCGGGTTCAAGCCCCAGCCGGAACACGTCGACGCGCAACTGGCACGCGGTCGCCACCTTGTTGACATTCTGTCCGCCTGGCCCGGTCGAGGCGAGGAACCGTTCCTCGATCGCGTCCTCGGGGATCGCGATCTCAGCCATCGAACCCCGCCTCGCGGAAGCGGTCGGGAAAAGGCGCGGTGGCGTCGATCGGCGGCTTGCCGTCGCGGGTGACGACGAGGTGCGCCGCATGGAGCAGAAACGACCCGCCGCCGCGGCCATAGACGGGATCGCCCGCCACCGGCACGCCCAGCCCTTCGGCGGCATGGACGCGGATCTGGTGGGTGCGCCCGGTTTCCGGCATGAATTCGACGAGCGTGCGCGCGTTCCTCGTCTCCAGCACCCGCCAGCGCGTGCGCGAGGGCTTGCCGTTGCGCGCGCCCGTCATCCGCCAGCCGCGCTCGGCGCTGCTCACCTTGACGAGCGCGATGTCGATCACGCCGTCTTCGCCTTCGGGCACGCCGTCGAGCACTGCGAGATAGCGTTTCTCCACCCGCCCTTCCTCGAACGCGCGCTGGAAGCGCTTGTGCGCCTTGGGGTTGCGCGCGAGCAGCAGGCAGCCCGAGGTGTCGCGGTCGAGCCGATGCACCGCCTGCGGCCAGCGCTTGAACCCGAAGGTCAAGCTTTCGAGATGGTTTTCGAGGCTGATCGATCCGTCGCGTGGCGGATCGACGGGCAGGCCCGACGGCTTGTCGAGGACGATGGCCTCGCCATCGAGGAAGATCACGCGGTCGCTGAGCATGGTCGCGCTCTTGCCACCAAGCGGTGGCTCATGCCAGAGCCGCGGCGTCTCGCAGGACAGGAATGATGCTGCTCCACTCCGCGCTTGCCGCGCTCACGCTCGTTGCCGCCGCCCCCGCCTCCGCCGGGCAGGCCGCGGACGCGCGCCTCTACGGCCACCTGCCCTATCCCGATGCGGACCCCGCGATGCTCGTCGCCGCGCCCGAAGGCTTCGACCTGCGCCAGCCGTGCCTGCTCCGCCGCGAGGTGATCCCCGATCTGACCGCGCTGATCGCCGCGGCGCACGCGGCGGGCGTCGCGGGCACGGTGCAGGGGGTGTCGTGCTACCGCTCGGCGGCGCACCAGCGCGCGGTGTTCTGCGCCACCGACCCGGATGGCAATGCCCGCTGCACCGAGCCCGCGAAACGCGCGATGAGTGTCGCGCCGCCGGGCCACAGCGAGCATTCGACCGGCTATGCGATCGATTTCGGCACGCGGCCGTCGCCGGGCTGCGACGATGTCGAATATTGCTTCGACCGTACCCCGCTCGGACAATGGCTGCTCAAGCACGCGACCGAATATGGCTTCGAACTGTCGTTCCCGTGGAGGAACCCGCAGGGCGTGACCTGGGAGCCGTGGCACTGGCGCTGGGTCGGCCGGTCGGCGACCGAACCCGGCGCGCGGGCGGCGCGACTGCTGTTCGCCACCGCCCGCGCTGATTTTCCGGCCAAGCCGCGCCTTCCCAATCTGGTCGTGCGCGTCGTTTCGCAGCCGCCGGTGCCCGGATCGAACTGACCCTCGTTGAGAGGTCCGGCCGATGCCTCAGGCCGCCAGCTTGACCGCCATTTCCGCGATCCGCTTGCCCTGATAGCGCGCGCCGCCCAGATCGATCTCGCTCGGCTGGCGGCTGCCGTCGCCGTCGGCGATCGTGGAGGCTCCGTACGGGGTGCTGCCGTGGACTTCCTTCACGCCGGTCTGCCCCGCATAACCATAATCGAGGCCGACCACCGCCAGCCCGAAATGGAGCAGGTTGGTGATGATCGAGAACAGTGTCATTTCCTGCCCGCCATGCTGGGTCGCGGTCGAGGTGAACGCGCCGCCGACCTTGCCGTTGAGCTTGCCCGACGCCCACAGCCCGCCGGCGGTGTCGAGGAACGCCGCCATCTGGCTTGGCATCCGGCCGAAGCGCGTCGGCGCGCCGATGATGATCGCATCGTAATCGGCGAGCGCATTGGCGCTTTCGATCATCGGGTGCGCCGTATCGGCCTTGAAACCGGCCGCGGCGACGACCGCAGCAGGCGCGGTTTCGGGCACACGGCGGATATCCACCTCGGCGCCGCCGGCGCGCGCGCCTTCGGCGACCGCGTCGGCCATCTGCTCGATATGGCCGTAGGACGAATAATAGAGAACGAGAACCTTGGTCATTGGGTGGCTCCTTTGCCGGTGTGATAATCCCCTCCCGCGTGCGGGAGGGGGAATTGCTATTCCGCGTCGACGAGGACGATTTCGGCGTCGTCGATTGCGGTGATGGTGACGGTCTGGCCGCCCGACAGCGCCGCACCGTCGCGAGCATCGAAGCGCACGCCGTCGATCTCGATCGCGCCGGTCGCGGCGACGAGATAGGCGTGCCGCCCTTCGCCGACGGTGTGCGTCAGGCTTTCGCCCGCCTTGATCGTCGCGCCGAGCACGCGGGCATCGGCGCGGATCGGCAGAGCACCGTCATCGCCCTCGAACCCGCTCGCCAGCGTGACGAACTGACCCGAGCGATCGGCCTTCGGAAAGGGCTTGGCGCCCCAGGACGGGCTGCCGCCCGCCCGCTTGGGCTCGATCCAGATCTGGAACAGCGTCGTCGTCTCGCCCTCCAGATTATATTCGGCGTGGCGCACGCCGGTGCCCGCGCTCATCACCTGGACGTCGCCCGCCGCGGTGCGGCCCTGGTTCCCCATCGAATCCTGGTGCGTGATCGCGCCCGAACGGACATAGGTGATAATCTCCATGTCGCGGTGCGGATGCGCCGGAAAGCCCGAATTGGGGCCGATTTCGTCGTCGTTCCACACCCGGATCGCGCCCCAGCCCATCCGGTTGGGGTCATAATAATTGGCGAAGGAAAAATGGTGGCGCGCGTTGAGCCAGCCGTGATCGGCATGGCCAAGGCTGTCGAAGCTGCGTTTCTCGATCATGTTCCTGTCTCCCGAAGGATTGCTTGGCCCCAAGATAGGGCGCATGATCGAGGCGTAAACGGAAACGTTAGAAACGGATTGTTTCGAAAATGCGCCTGCCTGATTTCGAAGCCTGGGCGATCTTCGCCGCCGTGGTCGAGCATCGCTCGTTCAGCGCCGCCGCGGAGGCGATCGGCATTTCGAAGGCGACCGTCTCGAAGGCGGTATCGCGGCTCGAGACGCATCTCGGCACCAGCCTGTTCCATCGCACATCGCGGCGGCTGACCCTCACCGAGAGCGGCAAGGCGCTCGCCGACCATGCGCGCCGCATCGTCGCCGAGGGCGAGGCGGCCGAGGAAGCCGCGCGCGACAGCGCGACGCTGCCCGCGGGGCTCGTCCGTGTCGCCGCGCCGATGACCTTCGGCATGGCCTATCTCGCGCCCGTCATCGCAGAATTCCTCGAAGCGCATCCGGGGATCGAGATCGACCTCAACCTTTCCGACGCGCAGGTGGACATCGTCGCCGAGGGGTTCGACGTTGCACTGCGCATCGCCGCCCTGCCCGATTCGTCGCTGCGCGCGCGCCGCCTGTGCGGGATCGCGGTGCATGTCGTCGCCGCGCCCGCCTATCTCGACAAGCATGGCCGCCCGACGCACCCTGCCCAACTCGCCGAGCACGAATGCATCGGCTATACCAATGCGCCCGGCGCGGCGTGGCGTTTCACCGGTCCGGGCGGTGAGGAAGCGGCGGTGCGGCCAACGGGACGGCTGATGAGCAACAGCGGCGACGCGATGCTCCCGGCGCTGCGCGGCGGATTGGGGATCGCACGCCTGCCGGGCTTCATCGTCGACGCCGATATCGCCACGGGCACGCTCGAGCCGATCCTCACCGATTGGCGGCCCCCGCCCATCGCGCTCCACCTGATGACGCCGCCGAGCCCGCTCCGCCCCGCACGCGTCGAAGCGCTGATCGATTTCCTCGCGACGCGCTTTCGCGACCTCGGCGTTCGCGATGCCGACGCCCGCCCGCGATCTTAGGAAAATGGCCCGCAAGCGCGCGGTCGCGACCGCGCCGATAACGATTCGATAACCTCCAGAGCCCCGCGACTCGCGCAGTTCTGCGGCTTAAGACCAAATTAACCTTTTGCCTTCAGACCTTATTTGGTTAATGAGGGTGCCGGGATACGCTGGGCCAGGGGCGGCTCAACGCGACGGCAACAGGGGATAAGCTCATGCGCGTGCTGCTGATCGAGGACGAGCCGACAACGGCGAAGGCGATCGAGCTGATGCTCTCGACCGAAGGGTTCAACGTCTACACCACCGATCTGGGTGAGGAAGGCCTCGATCTCGGCAAGCTCTACGATTACGACATCATCCTGCTCGATCTCAACCTGCCGGATATGCACGGTTACGACGTGCTCAAGAAGCTCCGCGTCGCCCGCGTGCAAACGCCGGTGCTGATCCTGTCGGGCGTCAGCGAGATGGATTCGAAGGTCCGCAGCTTCGGCTTCGGCGCCGACGATTACGTCACCAAGCCGTTCCATCGCGAAGAACTGGTCGCGCGCATCCACGCCGTCGTCCGCCGTTCGAAGGGGCACAGCCAGTCGGTCATCAAGACCGGCAAGCTCGCGGTCAATCTCGATGCCAAGACGGTCGAGGTCGATGGCGCGCGCGTCCATCTGACGGGCAAGGAATATGCGATGCTGGAGCTGCTCTCGCTCCGCAAGGGCACCACGCTCACCAAGGAAATGTTCCTCAACCACCTCTACGGCGGGATGGACGAGCCCGAACTCAAGATCATCGACGTCTTCATCTGCAAGCTCCGCAAGAAGCTGAGCATGGCGTGCGACGGTGACAATTACATCGAGACCGTCTGGGGCCGCGGCTACGTGCTGCGCGAACCCGAAGAAGAAAAGCTGCCGCAAGCCGCGGTTGCGTAATCTCCGATCACCCGAGCGGGCGGCCGCGGCGTCGGGGGGCGCCGCGGCCGTTTTTTTTGGGAAATCGTCATGCCGGACTCGTTCCGGCATCCAACGAGCGGCCGGGCGCTAGCTCAACGGCTCCAGCCCCAACCCTACCGCGAGATCATTCCATTCCGGATTCGTGCGCTCGATCAGATTGCACGTCCAGTCGCGCGGCCATTTCTTGATCGTCTTTTCGCGCGCGATAGCGGTCTCCATCGTCTCGCCTACGTCGTACCAGACGAGCAGTTCGCAACCGTAGCGCTTGGTAAAACCCTCGAACGTCCCCTCGCGGTGCTGCATGACACGGCCGACGAGGTTGGAGGTCACGCCGACATAGAGCGTGCCGAGAAATCCGCTCGCCATCATGTAAACGCAGGGCAACCTTTCCCGCATGGCCTCGGTGTGCGGCACGTTGGATGCCGGAACAAGTCCGGCATGACAGAAAATGTCCCACATCATCCTGCCGCCCACCCACGTTTGCTCGACCTGCATCGTTCGCAGTCGGATTGGGCTTGCCACTGTTTCCATACAGATCCGTCACCCCGGACTTGTTCCGGGGTCCAACAAGCCTCGGGCAATATCGCTCGTGGATAATTGGATGCCGGCACAAGTCCGGCATGACCGCAAGGGGCCGCCCCCTACTGCCGTTTCCACATCATCTTGCCGCCCACCCAGGTCTGCTCGACCTGCATGTTCCACAGGTCGCTGGCGGTCGCGAGCAGGGGATCGGCGTCGACGATGATGAAATCCGCCCACAGCCCCGGCGCAAGGCGGCCGATCCGGTCTTCGGCGAACGCGGCATAGGCGCCGCCCATCGTATAGGCGCGCCATGCCTCCTCGCGGGTGATGCGTTCCTGCGGCTGCCACCCGCCGAACGGCTGGCCGGCGCCGTCGGCGCGCGTGAAGCCCGCGACCCAGCCGTGGAAGGGGTTGAAATCGTCGTTGGGATAATCCGACCCGAAGGCGAGCGGCACCTTGTTCTCGAGCATCGAATGCCACGCATAGGCGCCCGCGAGCCGGCCCGGCCCCAGTCGCGCCTCGGCCATCGTCCGATCCGACAGCGCATGGATCGGCTGCATCGAGGCGATGATGCTGCCCTTGCCGAAGCGCGGGAGATCGGCGGGGTCGACGATCTGCGCGTGTTCGATCCGCCAGCGGCGATCACCCTTGTAGGTGTCCGACACCGCCTCGATCGCGTCGAGCGCCTCGGCGTTGGCCTTGTCGCCGATCGCATGGACCGCGACCTGGAAGCCGTCCATCGCCGCGCGGCTCATCAGGTTCTTGAGCTGCGCATCGGTGAGCAGGCACTGCCCGCTTTGCTTCGGCGCGTCGGCATAAGGTGCCTTGAGACACGCCCCGCGCGACCCCAACGCCCCGTCCGCGAACAATTTGACGCCGCCCATCTTGAGCTTGTCGTCGTAGAGCCAGGGCGACGGGCTGCCGCCGGCGGCGCGGTTCGCGGTCTGGATGCTGTCGGCATAGCTCAAGATGCGGATGCGCAGCAGGTTCTTGTCGGCAACCCGGCGATAGACCAGCCAGTCGTCGAGCGTGGTGCGCATGTCGGCGGTGGCCGTGATGCCTTTCGACAACAGCATCTGCTGCGCCTGGATGAACGCCAGATCGCGTTCGCGTGCGAGCGGCTGCGGCACCGCCTGCATGATCATCAGCCGCGCCGCATCGGTGAGGATGCCGTTTTCGATCCGCCCGCCCGGCGGCGCCTTGGTCGCGGGCGTGATCCCCGCCGCCTTGAGCGCCGCCGAATTGACCCACACCGCATGGCTGTCGATCCGCGTCAGCGCGACCGGACGATCACCGGCCACCGCGTCAAGCTCGGCCGCGGTCGGGAAACGACCCAGCCCCCATTTCTCCTGATCCCAGCCGCCGCCGAGGATCCACGTCCGCTCGGGATTGGCCTCGGCATAGGCCGCGATCTTCGCCTGCGCCTCGGCCAGCGAATGCGTGTCGGAAAGGTCGAGTTCCATCGACCGGAACCCCAGGTCCATGATGTGCCCGTGCGCGTCGACGAACCCCGGCAGCATCACCTTGCCGTGCATGTCGGTGCGCCAGTCGAGCTTTTCGGGGCGCTTGTCCTTGCGGCCGAGCAGCTTGGTGATGCGCCCGTCGGTCGTCATCAACAGGCCGGTGAAGTGGATGACGTCGCCGTCCTCGTCGAGCGTGATGCCGTTGACATTGTCGATCAGCGCATCGGCCTGCGCGGGCACGGCCATCAGCAATGCGGCCAGCGCCGCGATCGGTCGCGAGAACAAAAGCTTCACTCGGGCATTCTCCAGCGCGGTCGTGGTCTGCGCGATCACATGAGGGACGCAATCGCATAAGGGGTGTTCCGCCGACGCGCCAGATGGTCTAGGCGGGCCACGCAGCCTCCGTTCGTGCCGAGCTTGTCGAAGCACCGCCGATTCCGTCGACGGATCGGAGGGAAACACCGCCCTTCGACAAGCTCAGGGCAAACGGAAGAACCAGATGGCAACGCACGCAACCGCATCCGCCCCCGCCCTCCCCGTTTCGATCGAGGATATTCGCGCGGCGCACATGCGGATTGCCGATGCCATCGTGCGCACGCCGACGCTGGTCAGCAAGACGCTGTCGGAAATGACCGGCGCCAAGGTCTATCTCAAGTTCGAAAATCTCCAGTTCACCGCGGCCTACAAGGAGCGTGGCGCGCTCAACACCTTGCTCCAGCTCGATGAGGCGGCGCGCGCCAAGGGCGTGATCGCGGCCTCGGCAGGCAACCACGCGCAAGGCGTCGCCTATCACGCGCATCGACTCGGAATCCCCTCAACGATCGTCATGCCCAGAAACACGCCGACGGTGAAAGTGACGCAGACCGAAGGCCACGGCGCGACCGTGATCCTCGAAGGCGACACGTTCGACGCGGCTTATGCGCACGCCCGCGAACTGGAGGCCGAGCGCGGCTACACCTTCGTCCACCCGTTCGACGATCCGCGCATCATCGCCGGCCAAGGCACGACCGCGATCGAGATGCTCGAGGACGCACCCTATATCGACACCTTCGTCACGCCGATCGGCGGCGGCGGATTGATCTCGGGCATGGCGACGGTCGCGCGGGCCTCGGGCCGGGATATCGAGGTGATCGGCGTCCAGGCCGAACTGTTCCCGTCGATGTACAACCGCATCAACGGCACGAACATGGCGTGCGCGGGCGATACGCTGGCCGAAGGCATCGCGGTCAAGGCGCCGGGCCAGATCACCGGCCGCATGGTCGAGGCGCTGGTCGACGATATCGTGCTGGTCAGCGAGCGCAGCCTCGAAGAAGCGGTGAGCCTGCTGCTCCAGATCGAAAAGACCGTCGTCGAGGGTGCGGGCTCGGCGGGGCTGGCGGCGCTGCTCGCTTATCCCGAGCGCTTCAAGGGCAAGACCGTCGGCATCGTCCTGTGTGGCGGCAATATCGACACCCGATTGCTCGCCAACGTGCTGCTGCGCGATCTCGCGCGCTCGGGGCGCCTCGCGCGGCTGCGTATCCGGCTCCAGGATCAGCCCGGCGCGCTCTACAATGTCGCGCGGATCTTCGATCAGCAGCGCGCCAACATCATCGAAGTCTATCACCAGCGCGTCTTCACGACGCTGCCCGCCAAGGGGTTGATCACCGATATCGAGTGCGAGACACGCGACGCGAAGCATCTCGACCGGCTGATCGAGGCGCTGCGCACCGGCGGTTACGAGGTGAGCCAGGTCGAACTGGCTTGAGCGGCGTTTTCGATTGAAGGCCGCACCAGCCCGCTCCCCCACCCGACCTCCCACACAGTATAATCGCATGGGAGCCCGGGTGGGGGGGAGCGGGCCGGTGCGGCTCCAGCGCCACAAATACGTGACGAGTGGAATCGTGCCTGCGGCGAAGCGAGTCACGGGACTCTTCCCGTCGAGTCCCCCACAGGCGTAGGTTGGTCGGTGCGGGGTTAGTCACTGTATCCGCAATGCTGCCGGGGGCATCTTCGGCGGCGGTTCGTGCGCGGCTCTGGACACACCGTAGGTGTTTCGGGTCGCAACCTGTCGGGGTCGCGCATGAACTGCGGTATCGGCGCCTTGGCTTGATGCCAGGTCCGCTCGCCCCGCCCTTACGATGACAAACACCGCATTAACCCTCTTTCATGGTAAAGCGGCTTTTCATCACGATTCATCCGATTCATACTGGCGCCGACGCGACCGCTTTCGTCGCGGGCCAGAGGACGCAACGGTGACCGCTCCATTCCGATTTCCGCGGTTCTTCGTAACCAGCCCATCGCCCTGCCCCTATCTGCCGGGGCGGCAGGAGCGGAAGGTGTTCACCGAGCTTTCCGGGCCCCACGCGGCCGAATTGAACGACGCGCTGGGTCGGATCGGGTTTCGCCGCAGCCAGGCGGTCGCGTATCGTCCGAGCTGCGCAGGCTGCACCGCGTGCCAGTCGGTTCGCGTCGTCGCCAACGAATTCCACGCCAACGCCACCCAGCGCCGCGTATTGCGGCGCAATGCCGATCTCGACGTGCGCGCCTGCCGGCCGTGGGCGACCGACGAGCAATATGATCTGCTGCGCCGCTATCTCGCGGTGCGGCATCCCGGCGGCGGCATGGCGAACATGGACGAGGGCGATTATGCCGACATGGTCGAGCAGAGCCCGGTCACCTCGTTCGTGATCGAATATCGCGAGCCTGCGCCCGCAGGCGGGAAGGGCCAGCTCGTCGGCGCCTGCCTCACCGATCGCCAGGCCGACGGGCTATCGATGATCTACAGCTTCTTCGATCCCGATCATGCCGAGCGCCACGGCCTCGGCAATTTCATCATCATGGATCACATCCTGCGCGCGCGCGCGGTGGGCCTGCCCTATATCTATCTCGGCTATTGGGTGAAGGGATCGCGCAGCATGGCGTACAAGACGCGCTATCGCCCGATCGAGGTGCTCGGCCCGCACGGCTGGCGGCTCATGCCCGAGGATGAGGAAGCGCCCGCCCGACGGATACGCGAAGACCAATTGGCCTGAGCAACCTCCTTCGTCACCCCGGACCTGTTCCGGGGTCCAACTCTCGACCGCGAGCGTCCTCGCTTGTTGAACCTTGGATGCCGGAACAAGTCCGGCATGACGAACCTACTCCGCCAACCCGGCCAGCATCGCGGGCGTCAACACCTGCGGCAGCACCTTGGGCTCGCCAGCCCCCGGCGCGTAATACAGATAGAGCGGCACGCCGGCGCGGTTGTGTGCCTGAATGAAGCGGCCGAGCACGGGATCGCCATCGGTCCAGTCTCCCACCAACACCGCCACATCGTGCCGCGCGAAGGCATCGCGCACCGTATCGGTTTCGATCGCGACCTTCTCGTTGACCTTGCACGTCAGGCACCAATCGGCGGTGAAATACGCGAAGACAGGGCGCCCGTCCGCACGCAGCGCCGCCAGTCGCGCCTCGCTGAACGGCTCGGCTCCTGCAACGGGCACGCTTGCCTGGTGCGGCAGCCGCGTCACCGCCGCCGCGCCGACCGCACCGACGCCGACCAGCGCGAGCGCCGCCAGCGCGCCACCCGCGAGCCCGCGAGCCTGTCGCCGTCCTGCCAACCACAGCAAGGCGCCCAGCACCAGCGCCGCACCGATCCCGAGTGCGACGCCCGCATTGCCGGTCTGGCGTGACAACACCCACAGCAACGCGAGCGCGGTCAGGAACATCGGCACGCTCAGCACGCGCTCGAAGGTCCGCATCCACGCCCCCGGCCGGGGCAATATCCGGCGGAGGACGGGCACGAAGCCGAGCAGCAGGAAGGGGAGCGCCAGCCCGAGCCCCAGCCCCGCGAACACCGCGAGCGCAGCCCATACCGGCAGCACCAGCGCCGCGCCGAGCGCCGCGCCCATGAACGGGCCGGTGCACGGCGTCGCGACGAACGCGGCAAGCACCCCCGTCAGGAACGCGCCGCCGCTCCCCGCCGCACGGTTGACGAACCGCGGTGTCGGGATCTGGAACAACCCGGCCAGATTGAGCGCGATCGCGAGCGCCAGCACGAACAGCACCACGATCATTCGCGGGTCCTGCAACTGGAACGCCCAGCCGATCGCCGATCCGCCCGCCCGCAGCGCCAGGATGATCCCGCCCAGCGCGACGCAGGTCAGCACGACGCCCGCCGTGTACGCCACCCCTTCGCGCCGCGCGTGCCGCTCGTCGATCCCGGCACGCGCAAGGCTGAGCGCCTTGAGGCTCAGGATCGGGAACACGCACGGCATGACGTTGAGGATCAGCCCACCCAGCAGCGCGCCGAGAAATGCCAGCAGCGCCGCACGCACACCCGTGGAGCCAGCGTCCACGGACGCCACCACGCCCGGCGCCGCGGTCAGGCTGAGCCCGCGATCGGTAGCGATCCGCAGCACGCCTTCGAGGCTGCCCGCCGCCTCGCCGCCGCTCGCTCTGGTCTCGATCACCACCCGATCGCCGTCGCGCGACACCGTCTGCGGCGCGGCATAGGCGACGACGCCCGGCGTGATCGCGAAGAAATGGGCGTCGCCGAGCGGCGCGTCGGCGGGATAGGGCACCGCGATCCGCACCCGGCCGTCGGCGATCTGGTAGGTCGCGGGCGAGCCGATTGGTTTGGGGATCGCCTGCCGCCAGCCATCGAAGCGCGCGCGGACGCCCGGATCGATCGCGCCGTCGCCGATGGTCAGCGTCGTCGCCAGATCGGCGGCCTCGGGCACGCAAATCTGATCGGTGCAGACAAGATACTCGGTGTGCAGCCGGATCGGCAGTATCGTCCCCCGCGTCAGCCCGGGGGGAATCGAAAGCGTCACCAGCGGCGCATAGGGCTTCTCGAACACATGGTTCATCAACCCCGCGATCAGCAGCGTCTGCGGCAGCGGATAAGCGGGCGCGCTCGCGGTGACGCCGCTCGGCAGATTCCAGTCGAGCCTGGCGGGAAAGCCTGCGTCACCGGGGTTCTGCCAATAGCCGTGCCACCCCGGCTGCGGCCGCGAATCGATCGCCAGCGTCACCTCGTTGCCCGCCGCCGGCGTCGTGGTTTCGGCGACGAGGCGCAGCGCGAGATGCGGTCCCGACGGATCGGGCGCGAGTTGCGCGTGCGCCGCCGTCGCGCTCAGGATCAGCGCAATCCATGTCACAAACCAGAAACGTGCCGCGCGCAATGGACTTCCTTGCCTCGATCGCCCTGCTGCTCAATAGCGGGGTCTTAGCCTGATCCATAGGGGAGCCCCATGAAGAAATCGCTCGTCTCGATGGTCGCGCTCGCGCTTGGCGCCGCCGCGGCGCCCGGCATCGCGCAGGACAGCCCGCCCGCAACAACCGCCCCCGCCCCGGCGATGGCCACCGCGCCCAAATTGCTCGTGGTCATCTCGGTCGATCAATTCTCGGCCGATCTGTTCGCCGAATATCGGAACCACTTCACCGGCGGCTTCGCGCGCCTGCTCGACGGTGCGGTCTTTCCCTCGGGTTATCAGAGCCATGCCTCGACCGTCACCTGCACTGGCCATTCCACCATCCTCACCGGCATGCGGCCGATGCACACCGGCATCATCGCCAACGACTGGATCGATTTCTCCTCGCCGCTCGACGACAAGGAGATCTACTGCGTCGAGGACGAAAGCGTCCCCGGCAGCACGAACGACAAATATACCGTCAGCCCCGATCATCTGATGGTGCCGACGCTCGGCGAGCGGATGAAGGCGGCCGATCCGGCGACGCGCGTCGTCTCGGTCGCGGGCAAGGATCGCTCGGCGGTGCTGATGGGCGGCCACAAGGTCGACGAGATGTGGTGGTGGGATCGCGACAGCTTCGTCACCTATGCCGGTCGCGCGACCCCGCCGGTGGTCGCGCGCGCCAACAAGGCGGTGGCGGCCGAGATCGCGCGGCCACAACCGCCGCTGGAACTTCCCGATTTCTGCCGCGCCAAGGATCGCGCGATCCCCCTGGGCGAGGGCAAGACGGTGGGCACCGGCCGCTTCGCGCGCGCTGCGGGCGACGTCAGCGGCTTCGGCAATTCCCCCGCCAAGGACGGCGCGACGCTCGCGCTCGCGGCCGGGCTGATCCAGGCGATGAAGCTTGGGCAAGGGCCGCAGACCGACATCATCGATATCGGCGCCTCGGCGACCGATCATGTCGGCCACAAATACGGCACCGAAGGCACCGAGATGTGCCTCCAGCTCGCCTCGCTCGATCGCGATCTGGGCGATTTCTTCGCGCAGCTCGACGCGATGGGGATCGATTATGCCGTCGCGCTGACCGCCGATCACGGCGGCAACGACCTTCCCGAGCGCCAGCGCGAGCAGGCGATGCCGATGGCCGAGCGGCTGGCGAAGAGCTTCAACCCCGACACGATCGGCAAGGCCGTGGGCGCGACGCTGGGCCTGTCGGGCAAGCTGCTCGCTTATTCGAGCGGCAATTTCTACGTGACCCCCGATGTGCCCGCCGCAAAGAAGCAGGCGGTGATCGCCGAGACGAAGAAGGTGCTGCTCGCGCAGCCGCAGGTCGCCGCGGTCTTCACCGGCGCCGAGATCGCCGCCTCACCCGATCCGGCCGGGCCGGCCGATACATGGCCGCTGATCATGCGCGCCAAGGCGTCTTATTACCCCGGCCGCTCGGGTGATCTGGTGGTCGCTTTGAAGCCGCTGGTAACCCCGATTTCCGATCCGACGCGCGGTTCGGTCGCCACCCACGGCAGCTTCTGGGATTACGACCGCCGCGTGCCGATCCTGTTCTGGCGCAAGGGCATGACGGGCTTCGAACAACCGCACGCGATCGAAACCGTGGACATCGCCCCGACGCTCGCGGCGCTCGCGCATGTGGCGACGGGCGCGCCGAAGATGGACGGCCGCTGCCTCGATCTCGATGCGGGGCCGGGGAGCACGTGCCGCTAAGGCATCCCTAAATCTTCCCCGGCGAAGGCCGGGGCCCAGTATCGGTGACGGCAGTAATGATGCGCCGCGCCTGCCTCCGGATGTTTCCCAACTGGACCCCGGCCTTCGCCGGGGAAGAATGCCGGAAAAGCGTGCCGTTTACCGCCGCTCGAACCGCCGCACGCCTTGCCCCAGCCGGTTGTCGGCGACGGTGATCCGGTCGCCGCTCAAATCGGCGACGAAGGCGGGGCTGCGTTCGACCCCGGGTGCCAGCCGCGCGTCATTATCGCGCACCACCAGCCCGTCGGCGGAGAAATCGTGCGCTTCGGCCGCGACGACGATGAAGCCCGACCAATTCTCCTTGTCCTTGCCCTGGACGAAGGTGTTGTTGGCGATCAGCCCGCTCGCGCCATTGGGCAGGTCGATCATGTAATTGGTCTTGTGGCCGCGGCTGTCGTCGAAACTATTATCCGTGATCGAGACGTTGGGGCTGCGGAGCTTGACGTAATGCCCGCCCTGCCCACGCTCGAAACGCGAATTGGTGATCGTCACCGAGCCGCGGTTGGCGAGATAGATCGAATGCGCGCAATCGGTCGCCGCGTCGCACGTGCCCAGCCCCGAAAAGGTCGATCGGTCGATCACGATCCGCTGCCCGGTCGGCTCGCCGCCGAGGATGCCTTCCTGGCTATCGACGAACATCGCATTGCGCACGGTGAGGTCGCCCATCTCGGTACGGATGCCCGCCCCATTGCCGTCGTCCACCGCCATGTTGCGAAACACGAGCCCGTCGACGGTCGCGCTCTGCCCGCGCAGCACGAACGCGGCCTTGCCCTCGCAGGTCGTGCCGTCGAAGATCGCCGTGCCGGGCTGGACCGCCTTGAAGGTGATCCGCCCGCCCGCCTGGACGGTGCATTGGTGGTAGACGCCCGGCGCGATCAGGATCGTCGCGGTCCCCATCCGCACCGATTGCACCGCGTCGTCGATATCGTGGAAAGTCTGGCCCGTTTCGGCGATCGTGAACGGCGCGCCGTTCTGGGCGGCGGCGGGGGCGGCAAGCAGCAGCAGGGCGAGGGCGGCGAAGCGCATGAGGGGAATCCTTTCGTGCGCACGCTGCGCGTCGAACCGCGTGCGCGAAAGACCGATTGAAGGTTAATCTCCGTGAAGGCCCGGCGAGAATGTTGATCGCCGCCGGTCCTGTCCCGGATTGGAACCCTCGGTCATTCGAGGTTGGGCCGCAACCAGCGCTTGGCCTGGTCGAGACTGACGCCGCGCCGCACCGAATAATCCTCGACCTGATCCTCGCCGATCCGCGCGACGCCGAAATATTCAGCCTGCGCATGGCCGATGTAGAAACCCGACACCGCCGCGGTGGGCACCATCGCGAAATGGTCGGTCAGTTCGATCCCGGTCGCCGCCTCGGCGCCCATCAGATCGAACAGCATCCTTTTCTTGCTGTGATCGGGGCACGCGGGATAGCCCGGCGCGGGGCGGATGCCGCGATATTGCTCGCGGATAAGCGCCTCGTTGTCGAGCTGCTCGCCCTCGGCATAGCCCCACAGCTCGGTGCGGACGTGCTGGTGCAGCCGTTCGGCGAACGCCTCGGCGAAGCGATCGGCGATCGCTTTCAGGAGGATGCCCGAATAATCGTCATGGTCGGCGCGGAAGCGATCCAGATGCGTGTCGATCCCGTGCCCTGCGGTCACCGCGAAACCGCCGATCCAGTCGCCTTCGGGATCGATGAAATCGGCGAGACACATATTGGCCCGCCCCTCACGCTTGGCGATCTGCTGGCGCAGGAACGGGATGCGGATATCGCGCGGGCCGTTGGCGGTCTGCTCGGTCACAACGACGTCATCGCCCTCGCGCCGGCACGGCCACAGGCCGGCGACGGCCTTGGCGGTCAGCCACTTTTCGGCGACGACGCGGTCGAGCATCGTCTGCGCGTCCTTCCAAAGGCCGCGCGCGCTTTCGCCCACCACCGCATCGTCGAGGATCGCGGGATAGGTGCCCGCCAGCTCCCACGCGCGAAAGAATGGCGTCCAGTCGATATATTCGCGCAGATCGGCCAGATCCCAATCGTCGAAAACATGCAGGCCGGGCCGTTTGGGGGCGGGCGCCTTGAGCGCCATATCGGCGGTAAAGCCGCGTGCGCGCGCCTCCTCGATCGGCAGCAGCGGGTTCTGACCCTTGCCCTCCCGCGCCTTGCGTACAGCATCATATTCCGCCGCGATTTTCGCGACATAAGGCTCGCACTGGGTGTCGCTGACCAGTGTCGAGGCAACCCCCACCGCACGGCTCGCGTCGAGCACATGCACCACCGGCCCCGAATAAGCGG
Source organism: Hephaestia caeni (assembly GCF_003550065.1). GTDB lineage: Bacteria > Pseudomonadota > Alphaproteobacteria > Sphingomonadales > Sphingomonadaceae > Sphingomonas > Sphingomonas caeni_A. Next base: position 32,001 of record NZ_QXDC01000006.1, on the reverse strand, counting down.
GCGCGATGCGCAGCGCGGTGTGGACCTTGGAGGTGGTCGCGCCGCCGATCAGCAGCGGCATCACCATCTCGGCGCGGCTCATTTCCTCGGCAACGGTCACCATCTCGTCGAGCGACGGCGTGATCAACCCCGACAGGCCGATCATGTCGGCGTCGTTGTCGTTGGCCGCCTTCAGGATGTCGCTCCACGGCACCATTACACCCAGGTCGATCACCTCGAAGCCATTGCACTGGAGCACGACGCCGACGATGTTCTTGCCGATATCGTGGACGTCGCCCTTGACGGTCGCCATCACGATCTTGCCCTTGCCGCGCGCGCCGGGCTCCTTCGCGGCCTCGATGAAGGGCAGCAAATGCGCCACCGCCTTCTTCATCACCCGCGCCGATTTCACCACCTGCGGCAGGAACATCTTGCCCGATCCGAACAGGTCGCCGACGACGTTCATCCCGTCCATCAATGGGCCTTCGATCACCTCGATCGGGCGCGGATGCTGGAGCCGCGCTTCCTCGGTATCCTCGACGATATGCGCGTCGATACCCTTGACCAGCGCGTGTTCGAGCCGCTTGTTGACGTCCCAGGTGCGCCACTCGGCCGCCTGCTTTTCCGCCGCCGGGTCGCTGCCGCGATAACGTTCAGCAAGCGCGACCAGTCGCTCGCCCGCTTCGGGATCGCGGTTGAGGATGACGTCCTCGCACGCGGTGCGCAATTCGGGATCGATATCGTCATAGATATCGAGCTGCCCGGCATTGACGATCGCCATGTCGAGCCCGGCGGGAATCGCGTGATACAGGAACACCGAATGCATCGCGCGGCGCACCGTCTCGTTGCCGCGAAACGAGAAGCTCAGGTTCGATAGCCCGCCCGAGATATGGCAATGCGGCAGCCGCGCCTTGATCTCCTTGCACGCCTCGATGAAGTCGACGCCGTAATTATTGTGTTCCTCGATCCCCGTCGCGACGGCGAAGATATTGGGATCGAAGATGATATCCTCGGGCGGGAAGCCGATCCCGGTGAGCAGCGCATAGGCCCGCTCGCAGATCTCGATCTTGCGCGCCTTGGTGTCGGCCTGCCCGGTCTCGTCGAACGCCATCACGACCACCGCAGCGCCATACGCCATCACCAGTCGCGCGTGCGCGAGGAACTCCTCCTCGCCTTCCTTCATGCTGATCGAATTGACGATCGGCTTGCCCGAGACGCATTTGAGCCCTGCCTCGATCACGCTCCATTTGGAGCTGTCGATCATCACCGGCACGCGCGCGATATCGGGTTCGGCGGCGATCAGCTTCAAAAAGATCGTCATCGCCTCGACCGAATCGAGCAGGCCCTCGTCCATGTTGACGTCGATCACCTGCGCGCCGTTTTCGACCTGGCTGCGCGCGACCTCGACCGCAGCCGGATAATCGCCCGCCATGATCAGCTTCTTGAACCGCGCCGATCCGGTGATGTTGGTGCGCTCGCCGATATTGACGAACGAGGACGAGGCATTGGTGGTGGTGGTCATTTGTTCTTCTTCCCCCCTCCCAAGGGCGGGAGGGGTCGAGGGAGGGAATGTCGGGACGGGGCGGCGGTTCAGGCAGCCATGATCATCGGCTCCAGCCCCGCCAACCGGGTGCGCACCTCCGGCTTGGCGAGCACGCGCGGCGGCAAAGCCTTCACCGCCGCAGCGATCGCGGCGATGTGTGCAGGCGTCGAACCACAGCAGCCGCCGAGGATGTTGACCTGCCCCGCATCGGCCCAGTCCTTGACCAGCGCCGCGGTCTGATCGGGCGCCTCGTCATATTCGCCCAGTTCGTTGGGCAGCCCGGCATTGGGATAGACCATGATCAGCGTGTCCGCGATCTTGGCGAGCGCGCCGACATGCGGCCGAAGCTGCTCGGCGCCGAACGAGCAGTTGAGCCCGATCGTCACCGGCCGCGCGTGCCGCACCGCGTGCCAGAACGCCTCGACCGTGTGCCCCGAAAGATTGCGCCCCGACAGATCGGTAAGCGTCATCGACAACATCACCGGCACATCGCGGCCAAGCGCGAGCCCCGCCTCGATCGCGGCCATGATCCCCGCCTTGGCGTTGAGCGTATCGAACACCGTCTCGATCAGGATGAAATCCACCCCGCCTTCGATCAGCGCGTCGATCTGTTCGCGATAAACGCCCTTCAGATAGTCGAAATCGATCTCGCGATAACCGGGATCTTCAACATCGGGTGAGAGCGACAGCGTCTTGTTGGTCGGCCCGATCGCGCCGGCGACGAAGCGCGGGCGGCCATCCTTCGCGGCGAACTCGTCAGCCAGCCGCCGCGCGATTCGCGCCGACGCGCGGTTGATGTCGCCGACCAGTGCCTCGGCGGCGTAATCGGCCTGGCTGATCCGGTTGGCCGAAAACGTGTTGGTCGACACGATGTCCGATCCTGCCTCCAGATAGGCGCGCGTGATCGCCTCGGGCACCTCCGGCTTGGTCAGCGCGAGGATGTCGTTATTGCCTTTCTGATCCTTGGCGAGCCCCAGATCGCCGGCATAATCGGCCTCCGAAAGCTTCCAACCCTGGATCTCGGTGCCGAACGCGCCATCGGTGATCAGGATGCGCTTGGCGGCTTCGGCATTGAGTCGATCACGTGCAGTCATCACAAATCCTCGTCATTCCCGCGAAAGCGGGAACCCATCTTCCAACCGTCATCCCAAGAGGCTCGCGAAGGAGCTGGGTCTCCGCTTTCGCGGGGATGACGGTATGCGTTTACGCCGCCGCTACGCTCACCCCGGCGTTGGCGCGCAGCCCCAACAGGTGACAGATCGCGAAGCTCAGTTCGGCACGGTTGAGCGTGTAGAAATGGAAGCTGCGCACGCCGCCGGCATAAAGCTTGCGGCACATCTCCGCGGCCACCGTCGCGGCGACGAGTTGGCGCGCCGCCGGATGATCGTCGAGCCCTTCGAACAGCCGGTCCATCCACGGCGGGATCGCCGCACCGCACATGCCGGCGAACTTGCGTGTCTGCGCGACGTTCGACACCGGCAGGATACCGGGCACCAGTTCGGCGGCGATCCCCGCCGCCGCGGCGCGATCGCGGAAGCGGAAAAAGGCTTCGGGCGCGAAAAAGAATTGCGTGATCGCGCGGGTCGCCCCCGCATCGATCTTGGCCTTGAGGTTGTCGATATCGGCCTGATCGCTCAGCGAATCGGGATGACATTCGGGATAGGCCGCGACCGAAACCTCGAACGGATGCCGCTTCTTCAACCCTTCGACGAGCGCGGCGGCATTCTCATAGCCGCCCGGATGCGGCTCGAAGCGCGCGCCTTCGCGCGGCGGATCACCGCGCAGCGCGACGATATGGCGCACCCCCGATGCCCAATATTGCTCGGCGACCGCGTCGATCTCGGCCTTGGTCGCCTCGACACAAGTCAAATGCGCGGCGGCGGCAAGCGGCGTCTCGCGCTGGATGCGCGCAACCGTGGCGTGCGTGCGCTCGCGGGTCGAGCCGCCCGCGCCGTACGTCACCGACACGAACCTGGGGCCAAGCGGCGCCAGCGTCTGGATCGACTCCCACAAGGTCGCCTCCATCTTCTCGCTCTTGGGCGGGAAGAATTCGAACGATACCTCGGCGTCACCGGCGAGGTCCGCATAGAGCGGTGCGTCGAGCGCGCGACGCGCTTCTTCGAGTTCGGATAGAGTCAGGCTCATGCCGCCTTCGCCTCCTTGAGTCCGGCCCCGGCCTTGCGCGCGAGCCACAATTTCACGGTCAGTTCGCCGCCTTCCAATGTCTCGGTCCGCGCGGGCAGCAAGCCCGCCGCCTCGAACCAGCCGAGCATCTGTTCGTCCGAAAAGCCGAGCCGCGCGTGCGCATCACGCGTACGCAATTCCTCAACGTCGTGCGGCGCGAAATCGGCGATCAGCAAGCGCCCGCCCGGCATCAGCACGCGCGCCGCCTCGCGGATCGCCGCCCCCGGCTGCTGCGCGAAATGGAGCACGTGGTGCAGGATCGCCGCATCGGCCGCGCCGTCGCCCAGCGGCAGCGCGTACAGATCGGCCTGGCGCAATTCGGCATGATCCAGCCCACGCTCGGCGAGCTTGACGCGCGCGAGCCGCAGCATTTCGGAACTGCGGTCAATCCCCAGCGCCTGCTCGGCCTGCCCGGCGAACAATTCGAGCATGCGGCCCGTGCCGGTGCCGATATCGATCAGTTGCGCGATCCCGGCGTCGCCGAGCACCGCCGCCATCGCTTCCTCGACCTGGCTTTCGGCGACGTGGAGCGATCGGATCGCGTCCCACTCGCCCGCGTGCGCCGCGAACCATGTCTGCGCCGCCGCCGCCCGATCGGCGCGCACCGCCGCGAGCCGCGCGGCATCCGCCACCACCCAATGATCGGGTTCGATTGCGTCCCACGCCGCCAGCGCGGCAGCGATCGGCTCGACCAGTTCGGCCCTGCCCGGCGCCACGAACACCCAGCTTCCTTCCTTGCGCCGCTCGGCGAGCCCGGCGTCGCACAGGATCTTCACATGCCGGCTCACACGCGGCTGGCTCTGCCCCAGCACCTGCGCAAGCTCGCCCACCGACAGCTCCATCGAGCGCAGCAGCGCGAGGATTCGCAGCCGCGTCGAGTCGGCAAGGGCGCGGAAGATGTCGAGGGCGATCGTCATTTCGAATATACATATAAAGATATCTTTATATCAGGTCAACGAGGGGCTATCGCAAACTCCCGTTGCGCGGATCGTTACGCATCGGTACTTTCCCGCGCTGCCGCCGGTTGACGACGGCGTTCGGGGTCAATTCAGCAAAAGAGGTTTTCGCATGAAGAAATCGATCATCGCGGCCGTCGCCGTGTTCGCCGCCGCCGGTCTGGCCGCGTGCAGCCAGAACGCGCAGAACGAGTCCGCCGAGGCCGCCAACGCCATCGCCGCCGACACCGAAGCGACCGCCAACGCGGGCATCAGCGACGTCGACGCCGCGACCGACAACGCGCTCGGCGCCGCCGAAACCGCGATCGACAACGCGGGCAGCGCCGTCTCGAACGGTGCCGATGCCGCTGCCGATGCGACCGGCGCCGCGCTGAAGGATGCCGGCAACGCGATCGCCGACTGAGCCGCGCTACGGATCGTTTCAGGAAGGGCCGCGTTCCACTTCGGAATGCGGCCCTTTCGCATTTTAGGGGGGAATGGAATGCGCGTCCTCATGATCCTACCGCCCATGATCTTGCCGATGTGCCTCGCCGCGTGCGGCTCCGCGCCCGATGATCCGGGACTCGGCGGCGTCACCCCCGATCAGGCGCAGGAATTGAACGAAGCCGCCGCGATGCTCGATGCCAACAGCGTCTCGATCAATGCCGTCGCCAACCAGGACACCGCTCGATGACCACGCTCCGTCGCCTTGGCGCCACCGATCTCGAAACCCCGCCGCTGATGCTCGGCGGCAACGTGTTCGGCTGGACCGCTGACAAGCAGACGAGCTTCGCGATCCTCGATCGCTTCGTCGATCGGGGTGGGCGCATGATCGACACCGCCGACGTCTATTCGGCCTGGGTCGACGGCCATACCGGCGGCGAATCCGAACGCGTGATCGGCGAATGGCTCCGGCGCTCGGGCAAACGCGACGAGGTGCTGATCGCTACCAAGGTTGGGATGCTGCCCGGCGAAGGCGGCGACAAACTGGCACCGATGCGCATCGCGATCGCCTGCGAAGCCTCGCTGATGCGGCTCGATACCGATCGCATCGACGTCTATTTCGCGCATCAGGACGATGAGGATGTGCCGCAGGAGGCCGTGCTCGAGGCGTTCGACAAGCTCGTCACCGCGGGCAAGGTCCGCGTCATCGGCGCGTCCAATTTCAACGCGATACGGCTCAAATCGGCGCTCGATCTCGCTCGCGACACGGGGCTGCCGCATTATCATGTGCTCCAGCCCGAATATAATCTGGTTTCGCGCACGAAATTCGAAGGCGAGCTTCAGGATCTGTGCGTCGAGCGCAATATCGCAGTCACCCCCTATTACGGCCTCGCCTCGGGCTTTCTGACCGGCAAGTATCGCACCAGGGACGATCTCGATAAATCGGTGCGCGGCAACCGCCTGGGCGACCTGCTGGAGAACAGTAAAGACGTGCTCGACGCGATGGATGCCGTCGCCGGAGAGACCGGCGCGACACTGGCGCAGATCGCGCTTGCGTGGCTGGCCGCGCAGCCCGGCGTCACCGCACCGATCGCGAGTGCGACCAGCGTCGCGCAGCTCGACGAGTTGATGGGGTCGATCGATCTCACGCTCACCGATGATCAGCTTGCGCGCCTCACCGCGGCGGGCGCCTGAACCTCAGCGCGCCGCGAACCACCACGTCTGTTGCCAGCCGGCAAGGTCGGCGACCGCGCGCCCCGCGGCATCGCGCGCCGGGGTGTAGCGAAAACGCGCCCGAGCCAGCCGGCATGTCGTCTGGTCCAGCACCGCCACGCCGCTCGATCGGGCGACGGTGCAGCCGCTGACGCTGCCGTCGGCGTCGATCGCCAGCGTTACGACCACGGTGCCGCCGTGCCCGGCCTTGCGCGCCTGCTTGGGATAATCGGTGTTGGCGATCGTCCCCGATACGTGCCGCGCCCGCACCACCGCGCCGCCACCGGTGCCCGCGCCGTGTCCACCCGCGCCCAGCCCCCGGCCGAGCCCGCCGGCGCCGGTTCCTGCGCCGGTGTCGGCAGCACCCGCGGCGCGATCCGCGCCCGCCGCCACGATCGGCGCGGCGATCACGGGCACATGCGCGACCCGGACGATCGCGGGCGGCGCCTCGATGGCGACCGGGCGGGCGGTGCGGTGCGCCGGCGCCGCATCCCCGCTCGGCCGGGCCGATCGATGCATCGGTTCGGGCGGAGGTACGGCAGGCAGCAACACATCGAACACGCGCAAGGCCGAATCCGAGGCGACGTGCTCGCGCACCGCGAGCCCGATCCACAGCGCCGCGAACAGCAACCCGGTCGCCGCCAACGCGCCGCCCGCACCTGCCAGCCGCGATCCCCGCGCCGCGCCCGCATAGCCGGCCCCGTTCGTGCTCGACACTCTCATCGGCAGGGCGGATACGCGCTCACCGGTTGATCGGCGCTGAATGACGGGAACCTTGCCGCGGCCCCCTGCATTGGCATCCCCTATGGATACACGCCTTCACCTGTCGCTCGCCGCCGCCCTCCTCCTGCTGGCAGGCTGCAACCCGCAACCCACGGCGAACCAGGCATCGGCCAACACCCAGGCGCCCGCCGATGCCGTTGCGAATGCTCAGGCCGGCGCCGCCACCGCCGAGCCGATCCACCTCACCGAAAAGACCGCCGTGATCGATTTTGATTACAAGATCCCGGCACGCGCGGCTGCCGCGCCGGCGCTGCGCGATCACCTGCTCGCCGACGCCGAAACGGGCAAGCAGGCCGCGATCCGCGATCAGGCGCAATATGCGAAGGAGTTGCCGCCCGACGCGCCCGCGCATCCCTACGGCCTCGAAAAGAGCTGGTCGGTGGTGGGCGAGACCGGGCAACTGCTCTCGCTCGTCGCCGCGGGCTATGTCTATACCGGCGGCGCGCACGGCAGCGACACGTTCGAGGCGCTGGTGTGGGACAAGACAGCGGATCGCGCGGTGCCCTTCGACGCGCTGTTCACCGACAAGGCCGAGGCGCTGGCGACGATCCGCAAGCCCTTCTGCGACGCGCTGAATAAGGAGCGCGCGAAGCGCCGCGGGGGTGAACTGGGCACCACCGACGATTGGTCGACACGGTGCCCCGATTTTGCCGATCACATCACGCTCGCGTTCGCCAAACCGGTGAACGGCTCCTTCAGCCGGATCGGCGTGTACATTCCCGCAGACATCGCGGGTGCGCACGCCGAGGGCAGCTACACCTACGACATCTTCATCCCGAAGGAGATGATTCCGCTGATCGCCCCCGAATGGCGCGCGTCCTTCCCCGGCGGCTGATCCCTACCTTGCGGGCGCGGCAAGCGGCGCGCCCGCCGCCGCAGGCTCGGGAAAGACCGGCCAGCCCTTGGCGGACCAGTCGATCCGCTGGATACGCGGGGATCGCTTGCCCGTGCATTTCATGTCCGCCGCCGGGTTGGCGTGATACACGATCCACGTCTCGCGGCCGTTGGGCGAGGTGAAAAAGCCGTTATGCCCGGGCGCATAGACGCTGTTGGCGAGCGATTTCTTCATCACCGGCCCGTCGGCCTGCCGCCACGCCGCCGCATCGAGCGGATCGCTGCCGGGGGCGGCATGAAGCAGCCCGATCGCATAATCGTCGGACCAGCAGGCACTGCCCGAAAAGGTGATGAACAGATCGCCCTTCGGCCCCAGGAGGAATTCCGGTCCTTCGACGATCGGTCGGTTGCCGTGCCGCTGCCATGCGCGCTCGGGCCGGGCGATGATCGTCTCCGGCCCCTCGAGCGTCCACGGATTCGTCATCCGCACGATCGCCAGATCACTGTCGGGGCCGACATAGGGCGCATAGACGAAATAACGCCGGCCCCGATAGGCGAAGGTCGTCCCGTCGATGCCACTATGCTGCGTGTGCAATTGCCCGCGATCGATCCAGGCGCCGGCGGTCGGATCCTCACCGGCATTTTCGAGCACGAAGACACCGCGACGCGCATCCCCCTCGCTCCCGCTGGCGGCCGCCGAATAGTAGATGTACCATTTGTCGCCGATCCGGTGCAGTTCGGGCGCCCAGATCGCCTTTGCGTTCGGTCCCGCGGCGGGCGGCATCCATACCGTGACCTCCGCCGCATCGGCGAGCCGCGCGATCTCGCGCGTCTTGCGGATCGTCAGCCGATCGCCGCGCGTGGCCATGAAATAATAGACGCCGGCGCGCTGCGTGATCCACGGATCGGGGCCGGATGCGAGCAGCGGGTTGGTGAAGATGGCGGCGGGGCCATCGGCCGGGTTCGTCGGCGCCCCGGCAATCGGCGCGCAAGCCGCCAGCAAGCCGGTTGCAACCAGCGACAGCCCGATCGCCCTCATCCACTCACCTCGCCATGATATGATTCTCTTGTCTCTATAATCATATCATAAGGGGCGCGCCGTCAATCGGCGAACAGCAGTACCGGAGTTTCGAGCAGCTTCTTCAACGCCTGAACGAAGCTCGCCGCGTCCCAGCCGTCGACGACACGGTGATCGCAACTGATCGAGAGGTTCATGCATTTGGCGCGGACGATATCGTCGCCCTGGAACACCGGCCGCTCGACGATCTTGTTGGGGCCGATGATCGCGACCTCGGGGCGGTTGATCACCGGCGTCGTCGCGATCCCGCCCAGTGGCCCAAGCGAGGTGATCGTCAGCGTCGATCCCGAAAGCTCGTCCGACTTGGCCTTGCCCGATCGCGCCGCCTCGGCGAGCCGCGTGATCTCGGCCGCGAGCTGCCACACGTTCTTGTCCTGCGCGTCGCGGATGACGGGCACCATCAGCCCGGCATCGGTCTGCGTCGCCATCCCGAGATGGACGGCCCCGTGGCGCGTCACCACCCCCGCCTCATCGTCGTAGCGCGCGTTGATCATCGGGAAGCCGGGCACCGTCCGGCAGATCGCGACGATCATGAACGGCAGCATCGTCAGCTTGGGCCGCGCCCCGCGATGCGCGTTCAAATCGCCGCGCATCGCCTCGAGCGCGGTGACGTCGATTTCCTCGACATAGGTGAAATGCGGGATCGCGCGCTTGGAGGCCGCCATATTCTCGGCGATGCGACGCCGCATCCCGATCACCTTGATCGCCTCGTCCGCCCGCGTGCGGCGCGCGTGCGGCGGGTGATAGCCCTGGGCGGCACCGTAACGGAGGAACGCGTCGAGATCGGCGTGGCGGATGCGGTCGCCATCGGTTTTGACACTCGCGAGATCAATGCCGAGATCGCGCGCGCGGGCGCGAACGGCGGGGGAAGCGAGGATGGGTTTCGACTCCTCCTTGTGCTCCTGCGAAAGCGGGGCCCCAGAGCCATTGGCGTCGCGGTTCGTATCCTGGGCGCCTGCTTTCGCGGGAGCACGGGCAGGCACGTCGCGCGCGGGCTCTTCTTGCGCCACCTCCGGCTTGCCCGGCGTTTCCGCCTCGATCTGCTCCTCGACCTCTTGTTTCTTGGCGGCAGGCGCGTCTTCCTCCTCGGTCTCGATCACCACCAGCGCCGCGCCGATCGACACCTGCTCGCCGACCTCGCCCGCCAGTTCAACTACGACACCCGCCACCGGGCTCTCCATTTCGACGGTTGCCTTGTCGGTCATCATGTCGGCGATCTGCTGATCTTCCGAGACCCGATCGCCCACCGCGACATGCCAGGCGACGATCTCGGCCTCGGAAATGCCTTCGCCGATATCCGGCAGCTTGAAGGTAAAGCGGCTCATTATGCGTCCTTCATGATCTTCTTGAGCGCCTCGCCGATGCGCACCGGTCCGGGGAAATAGGCCCATTCGAGGCTGTGCGGATAGGGCGTGTCGAACCCGGTGACGCGCTCGATCGGCGCTTCGAGATGGTAGAAGCAGCGTTCCTGCACCAGCGCCGACAATTCGGCACCGAACCCGCTTGTCCGCGTCGCTTCGTGGACGATCATGCAGCGGCCGGTTTTCTTCACCGATACCTCGATCGCGTCGATATCGATCGGCACCAGCGTGCGCAGATCGATGATCTCGGCATCGACGCCCGCTTCCTCGACCACGCCGCGGCACACATGCACCATCGTACCATAGGCGAGGATCGTCAGCGCCGCGCCGGCGCGCACCACCTTCGCGGTGCCGAGCGGGATGCGATAATACCCCGTCGGCACCTCGCCCCCCGGATGCCCCGACCAGTTCTTCGCCGGGCGGTCCCAATGGCCGTCGAACGGGCCGTTGTAGATGCGCTTGGGCTCGAAGAAGATCGTCGGATCGTTATCCTCGATCGCGGCGATCAGCAGCCCCTTGGCGTCATAAGGGGTCGACGGGATTACCGTCTTGAGCCCCGAGACATGGGTGAAGATGCCTTCGGGCGATTGCGAATGCGTCTGCCCGCCGAAAATGCCGCCGCCGAACGGCGAGCGCACGGTGATCGGCGAGGTGAACTCGCCCGCCGAGCGATAGCGCAGCCGCGCCGCCTCGCTCACCAACTGGTCAAGCGCGGGGTAGATGTAATCGGCGAACTGGATTTCGGGCACCGGGCGCAGGCCATACGCCCCCATCCCCACCGCGACGCCGATAATTCCGCATTCGGTGATCGGCGTGTCGAACACGCGGCGCTTGCCGTATTTCGCCTGCAACCCCGCGGTCGCGCGAAAGACGCCGCCGAAATAGCCGACATCTTCGCCCATCACGATCACGTCGGGGTCGCGCGCCATCATCACGTCCATCGCGGAATTGATCGCCTGGATCATGTTCATCCGCACGCTGTCGCCCTCGTGCTCGGGCGTGGGCGCGATGCGCTGCTGCTGTTCGATAAGCTCGGTCATGCTGGCTCCGTCACCCCAGCCAAGACTATGGTCTGGCAGTTGCAATCCACGCATTTGCGGCAGGAAAAACCGGCCTTCGCCGGGATGACGGTGATGCGGTGCATCCTCATCACTTCCGCGCCCACGGCCGGCCGCTCGCTTCTTCCTCGTCGAGCATCATCTGCTGCTGCTCCCTCAGATGCCACGGCATTTCCTCGTAGACCCCTTCGAACAGCGTATCGAGCGGCTGGTGGAGGCCGTGGCCGAGGACGCCGTTCTTCTCGGCTTCCTTCTGCGCCGCGCGCACCTTCTCAGCGAGGTCGAGGTCCATCGCTGCCTGCCGTTCCTCGTCCCATTCACCGAGTTGGATCAGATGATCCTTGAGCCGCCCGATCGGATCGCCCAGCGGCCACGCGGTCGGCTCGCCCGCCGAGCGGTATTGCGTCGGATCGTCCGAGGTCGAATGGCCCTCGGTGCGATAGGTGAAATGCTCGATCAGCGTCGGGCCGGCATTGGTCCGCGCGCGCTCGGCCGCCCACGATGTCGCGGCATAGACCGCGAGCGCATCGTTGCCGTCGACGCGAAGCCCGGCGATGCCGTAGCCGATCGCGCGCGCCGCGAAGGTGGTCGCCTCGGCCCCGGCAAATCCAGAAAACGAGCTGATCGCCCATTGATTGTTGACGACATTGAGGATGACAGGCGCGCGATAGACGCTCGCGAAGGTGCAGGCCGAATGGAAATCGCCCTCCGCGGTCGATCCCTCGCCGGTCCAGGTCGCCGCGATCCGCGTGTCGCCCTTCGCCGCCGACGCCATCGCCCAGCCGACCGCTTGCGGATATTGCGTCGCGAGGTTGCCCGAGATCGAAAAGAAGCTGCCTTCCTTGGTCGAATACATGATCGGCAATTGCTTGCCCTCGAGCCGGTCGCCGCGGTTCGAATAGACCTGGTTCATCATGTCGACCATGTCCCAGTCGCGCGCGATCAGCAGGCCCTGCTGGCGATAGCTCGGGAAGCACATGTCGTCGCGGTCGAGCGCGAAGGCGGCGGCGACCGCCACCGCCTCCTCGCCGGTCGATTTCATGTAGAAGCTGGTCTTGCCCTGCCGCTGCGCGCGGAACATGCGCTCGTCATAGGCGCGCGTCAGCGCCATCGCGCGCAGCATCCGGCGCAGCCGATCGGGCGAGAGCCTGGGATCCCACGGCCCCACCGCGCGCGCCTCGCCATCGAGCACGCGGACAAGGCCGTAAGCGAGTTCGGGAAACGTTGCCGCGTCCTCGGCGACATCGGGGCGGCGTCCCGCGCCGGCGGGCGGCACCTCGATATCGGCAAAATCGACCACGTCGCCCGGCCGGAACTTCGGCTCCGGCACGTGGAGCGACAGGGGTTTCAGGTTGGCGCGCGGATCGCTTGCCATAGTCTCTCCAAAAAACGGTCACGCGTCGTGGCACGAGGCGAAGGCGTGGAATCACCTTTCGGAGCCTTGTTATAAAATTTCAACGGCCGTGGCGAGTCACCAGCGCGAGTCGGCACGGCCCCACCAGTGCGCCCGCGACCGCGGGGCCGGAATCTCGAACGATTTCGCTCGCGGCCCTGGGCTCCCGCTTGCGCAGGAGCCCATCTTCACCCCGCTGCCACCGTCTGTTCGATCGCCCCGAAGATCGAGCGGTGGTGATCGTCCTCGGCCCAGATCCGCACCGTATCGCCCGCCTTGAGGAATCCGGTCGCGGGCTTGCCGTCGCGGATCGTCTCGACGGTGCGGACCTCGGCCAGGCACGAATAGCCCACCCCGCCGTCGGCGATCGGCTTGCCCGGCCCGCCATCGCTATCGCGGTTGGAAACGGTGCCCGACCCGATGATCGTCCCCGCGCCCAGCCGCCGGGTCTTGGCGGCGTGCGCGACGAGCGTGCCGAAATCGAAGGTCATGTCCTCGCCCGCCTGCGCCCGGCCGAACGGCGTGCCGTTCACATCGACCATCAGCGTGCGGTGGAGCTTGCCGCCCTGCCACCAGTCGCCGAGCGCGTCGGGGGTGACGAAAACGGGCGAAAACGCGCTCGCGGGCTTCGATTGGAAGAAGCCGAACCCCTTGGCGAGTTCGCCGGGGATGAGGTTGCGCAGGCTGACGTCGTTGGTCAGCCCGACAAGCAGGATCGCGGCAAGCGCCTGTTCGCGGCTCGCCCCCAGCGGCACCTCGCCGGTGACGACCACGATTTCGGCCTCGAGGTCGCAGCCCCAGGCCTCGTCCTTCAACGGGATGGCGTCGCGCGGCCCCAGGAAGCCGTCCGATCCGCCCTGATACATCAGCGGATCGTGCCAGAAGCTGTCGGGCATCGCCGCGCCCCGCGCCTGTCGCACCAGCGCGACATGGTTCACATAGGCCGAACCATCGGCCCATTGATACGCGCGCGGCAGCGGCGCGGCGGCATCATGCTCGTGGAAACGTTCGCGCGGAATCGCACCGTGTTCGAGATCGATCGCGAGGTTGCGCAACGCCGGCTCCGCGCGTCCCCAATCGTCGAGCGCGGCCTGGAGCGTCGGCGCGATATGCCCGGCATCGGCATACCAGGCGAGATCATCCGAAACGACGATCAGCTTGCCGTCACGGCCGTGCTTGAGGCTGGCGAGTTTCATGGTGATCCTTCTTTCGTTCGCTCGGGCGGGGGAGCCGGCCGGTGCCACTTCCAGCCGGCGACCCTAGAGACAAGGACGGTGCTTCGACAATCCCGGATCGATCAGGCCCGGATCGATCAGGCCCGGATCGATCGCGGCGGCAAGTGGTTGACGTTTGCGTCAATCAACCGCACCGTGACCCGAAAGGATGCAGGAGAGAATCGATCATGACGCTCGACGACGTGCCGGGGCGTTCGGCCTATGATGCCGATCACGAGGCGTTCCGCGAAACGGTGCGCAGCTTTCTCGCCAGGGAAGGCGTGCCCAACGTCGCCGAATGGGAAGCCAATCGGCTCGTGCCGAAAGAATTCTGGCGCAAGGCGGGTGCGATCGGGATGCTGTGCCCCACCGCGCCGGAGGCCTATGGCGGGCTCGGGCTCGATTTCGGCTATAACGCGATCGTCGACGAAGAGTTGAATTATGCGGGCGTCCCCGCCGGCTTCGCGCTGCAATCGGATATCGTGTGCGATTACATCGCCGCCTACGGCTCGGAAGAACAGAAGCAGCAATGGCTTCCCCGGCTCGTCTCCGGCGAGACGATCACCGCGATCGCGATGACCGAGCCCGGCACCGGATCGGACCTGCAATCGATCCGCACGACCGCCCGCAAGGACGGCAACCATTATGTCGTCTCAGGCTCGAAAACCTATATCACCAACGGCCAGAACGCCGATCTGATCCTCGTCGTCGCCAAGACCGATCCCAGCGCGCAACCCGCCTACAAGGGCATGTCGATCATCCTCGTCGAATCGGATCGCGAGGGTTTCCGCCGCGGCCGCAAGCTCGACAAGATCGGGCAGGACGCCGCCGACACTAGCGAATTGTTCTTCGACGACGTGCGCGTGCCGATCACCAATTGCCTCGGCGAGGAAGGCAAGGGCTTCGCCTATCTGATGAGCCAGTTGCCACAGGAGCGGCTCACAATCGCGATCGGCGCGCAATCCTCGGCGCAAAAGGCGTTCGACGAGACCATCGTCTTCACCAAGGATCGCAAGGCGTTCGCCGGCGTGGTGTTCGATTTCCAGAACACGCGCTTCGTGCTTGCCGATCTCAAGGCCAAGCTCCAGGTCGGCTGGGCGCATCTCGATTGGGCGATCAAGCGCCATCTCGCGGGCGAATTGACCGCGACCGAAGGCGCGGCGGCGAAGCTGTGGCACACCGAGCTGCAATGGGAGGTGATGGACAAATGCCTCCAGCTCCACGGCGGCGCAGGCTATATGAACGAATATCCGATCGCGCGCGCCTGGCGCGGGGCGCGCGTATCGCGCATCTATGGCGGCACCAACGAGATCATGAAGGAGCTGATCGGACGCAGCCTGTGACCGCCACGCCGTCACACACCTTCACCGTCACGCTCAC
Source organism: Hephaestia caeni (assembly GCF_003550065.1). Classification (GTDB taxonomy): domain Bacteria; phylum Pseudomonadota; class Alphaproteobacteria; order Sphingomonadales; family Sphingomonadaceae; genus Sphingomonas; species Sphingomonas caeni_A. The sequence goes on along the minus strand of NZ_QXDC01000006.1, from coordinate 16,603 downwards.
CGACGAGGGCGCGATTCCCGTGCCATTCGATCCGTGCGACACGTTCGGCAAGGCACGGCCGCCGGTGGTCGTCACACTCAACGGCCACCGCTATCGCAGCACGATCGCGATCATGGGCGGCGTCACCTTCGTGCCGCTGCGCCGAAGCAACCGCGAGGCGGCAGGCGTCGCGGGCGGCGACACGATCGAGGTCACGCTGACGCTCGATACCGCCCCGCGCACGGTGACACCGCCCGCCGATCTCATTACCGCCATTCACGCCGCGCGGCTGGAGGCGGCGTGGGAGAAGCTGAGCTACACCCATCAGCGCGAGGCCGCCGAGGCGGTAGAAGGCGCGAAGAAGCCCGAGACGCGCGCGCGCCGGATCGCCGCAACAATCACGAAATTGCGCACCTAGGCCTGTTCCCTACCCCGACAACTGGGCTAGGCGGGCACCATCCCCGCCGGAGCTTCGCGTGCGCCCTGTCCTCACCACCCTGCCGCTGCTCGCTCTGGCTCTGCCCGCCGCCGCGCACGCCCAATCCACCGGCGACCCCGGCATCGTCGTCATCGGCGAAGGCCTCCCGCTTCCGCCCGGCACGCCCGCCTACGGCTCGGTCACGATCGATCGCGACCGGCTGACCGGCGACGCCAGCGGCCGGCTTGAGGACGTGCTCGCCGATGTCGCGGGGGTCCAGCAATTCCGCCGCGCAGACAGCCGCGCCGCCAACCCCACCGCGCAAGGCGTGACGCTGCGTGCGCTCGGCGGCAACGCCACCAGCCGCGCATTGGTGCTGCTCGACGGCGTGCCGCAGGCCGATCCGTTCTTCGGCTATATCCCGTTCAACGCGCTGGTGCCCGATCGGCTGTCGGTGGTGCGGATCACGCGCGGCGGCGGCGCGGGGCCGTTCGGCGCGGGCGCGGTCGCGGGCACGATCGAACTCGGCAGCGCCACGCGCAGCGATCTGCCACCGTACGAGGCGAGCCTGTTCGCGGGCAGCCGCGATTCGCTGATGGCCTCGGCCAGCCTCTCGCCCGATGTGGGCGCTGGTTATGTGTCGATCGGCGCCAATTACGATCGCGGCGACGGCTTTTTCACCACCCCCGCCGATCAGCGCGGCCCCGCCGACGTGCGTGCGCGCTACGAAAACTGGTCCACCTCGCTGCGCGCGGTCGCGCCGATCGATGCCGACACCGAAATCCAGGCACGCGCGCTCGTCTATCGCGACGATCGCACCTTGCGCTTCGCAGGCGCCGACAGTGCCTCGGCCGCCAACGACGCCAGCATCCGCCTCGTCCATCGTGGGCGCTGGCAGCTCGATGCGCTCGCCTATCTCCAGACGCGCAACTTCACCAACAAGGTCATCAGCGCGTCGAACCACAAGCTCGTCCTCGATCAGCGCAACACGCCATCGACCGGGCTCGGCGGCAAGATCGAACTGCGCCCGCCGGTCGGCGCCGACCACACTTTGCGCATCGGCGTGGATTGGCGCCATGCCGAGGGCGAACTCTACGAAGACCCGTACAGCGCCATCACCGGCCGCGCGACTGCGCACCGCAACGCCGGCGGCGCCTCAACCACCGCCGGTGTGTTCGTCGAGGATGATTGGACACTCGGTCGCCTCGTCCTCACCGGCGGCGGCCGCGTCGATCGCTGGACGATCACCGACGGCTTCTACCGGGAGGCCAACGCCGCCGGCGCGATCACCACCGATCGCCGCTTCGCCAATCGCGACGGCATCGAAGCCACTGGCCGGATCGGCGCTCTCTATCACGCCACCCCCACGCTCGCGCTACGCGCCGCGGGCTATACCGGCTTCCGCCTGCCGACGCTCAACGAACTCTATCGCCCGTTCACCGTCTTCCCGGTGACGACCGAGGCCAATGCCGCGCTCGATCTCGAACGGCTGAAGGGCGTCGAGGCGGGGCTGGACGTCACCCCGCTCTCAGGCGTGCGCCTCGGCGTCACCGCGTTCTGGAACCGGCTCGATAACGCGATCGCCAACGTCACGATCGCCGACAACCTGCGCCAGCGCCGCAATATGGATGCGATCGTCGCCAGGGGCATCGAACTCACCGCCGCCGCGCGCCACGGTGATGTCGAACTTTCCGCTTCCTATGCCTATAGCGACAGCCATGTCCGCGCCTCGCAGACCTCGGTCGCGCTCGACGGCTTCGTGCCCGCGCAAAGTCCGCGCCACGCCGCCAGCGGCACGCTGCGCTGGGCGCCCGATCGCGGCCCCGGCCTCGCCGCGACGCTCCGCTACGTCGGCAAGCAATATGAAGACGATCGCGAAACCGACGTGCTCCCCGCCGCGCTGACGGTCGATGCGATCGCGAGCGTCCCCGTCACATCCCGCCTCACACTCGTCGGCCGCGCCGAGAACCTGTTCGATGAAACGATCGTCACCCGCAACGACGGCGGTTCGATCGACCTCGGTACGCCGCGCACACTATGGATCGGCGTCCGTCTCACGGGTTGAGCAAATAATTTATCGCGTTTCGCAGCAACCGACGGTTGCCAATGATACCGCTCCCTTGTCATTGGAGCGAGAGACCCCAGCTTGCGTACTTGTCGGACAATAGGATGGAGAACGATTTCATGGATGGCAGCTTTCTGATCGGCGCGCGCGCAGTGACGCGCGACGACACCTTCCGCGCGATCGATCCCGCGACCAACGAGGCGCTCGATCCCGCCTTCGCCACCTCGTCGCTCGACGACGTTGCCGAGGCCTGCCGCCTCGCGGCCGACGCGTTCGACACCTACCGCGAAACCGATCCCGAAACGCGCGCCGCCTTCCTCGAGGCGATCGCCGACGAGATCGAGGCGGTCGACGGCCTGATCGAGCGCGCGGTGCGCGAAACCGGCCTGCCGCAGGGCCGCATCACCGGCGAGCGCGGCCGCACCACCGGCCAGCTTCGGCTGTTCGCCAAGCTGCTGTGCCAGGGCCGCTGGGCGGGGGTCGTGATCGACACCGCGCTGCCCGATCGCCAGCCGCTGCCGCGCGCCGATCTGCGCCAGCGCCGCATCGCGCTCGGCCCCGTCGCGGTGTTCGGCGCGTCGAACTTCCCGCTCGCTTTCTCGGTCGCCGGCGGCGACACCGCCTCGGCGCTCGCCGCGGGGTGCCCCGTCGTCGTCAAGGGCCACCCCGCGCATCCGGGCACGTCGCTGCTGGTCGGCCGCGCGATCCAGGCCGCGGTCAGGAAATGCGGCCTGCCCGAAGGCGTGTTCTCGCTCGTCCAGGGCGCGTCGAACGCGCTCGGCGGCGCACTCGTCGCCGATCCCCACATCAAGGCGGTGGGCTTCACCGGCTCGCGCCACGGCGGGCTCGCGCTGGTCGAGATCGCGCAGAAGCGCCCCGAGCCGATCCCGGTCTATGCCGAAATGTCGAGCATCAACCCGGTGTTGCTCTTTCCCCATGCGCTTGCCGCCCGCGCCGCCGATCTGGGCAAGGCCTATGTCGGCTCGCTGACGATGGGCGCGGGCCAGTTCTGCACCAACCCCGGCATCGTCGTCGCGCTCGACGGCCCCGATCTCGATCGCTTCGTCGATGCGGCGGCCGAGGCGCTGGGCGGCGCCGCGCCACAGGTGATGCTCACCGGCAGCATCCACGCCAATTACGACAAGGGCGTCACGCTGCTCGGCGGCCAATCGGGCGTCGAGACGATCGCGCGCGGCACCGAGGATAGCGGCGTCAATCGCGGCCGCGCGGCGCTGTTCGGCACCACCGGCGCGGCGTTCGTCGCCAATCCCGCGCTGGCGGACGAAGTGTTCGGTGCCGCCTCGATCGTGATCCGCTGCGCCGACAAGGCCGAGGTCGCCCGCGTGCTCGAAGGGCTCGAAGGCCAGCTTACCGCGACGCTCCAGCTCGACGACGAGGATGTGGAGGATGCCCGCGCGCTGCTCCCGATCCTCGAACGCAAGGCGGGCCGCATCCTCGCCAACGGCTGGCCGACCGGCGTCGAGGTCTCGTACGCGATGGTCCACGGCGGCCCCTTCCCGGCCACCTCGGATTCGCGCACCACATCGGTCGGCACCGCGGCGATCGAGCGCTTCCTGCGCCCGGTCTGCTATCAGGATCTGCCCGACGCGCTGCTCCCCAAGGCGATCCAGCGCGCCAATCCGCTGGGCCTCCCACGCCTGATCGACGGCGAACTGGAGTAATAACCACCCAGCCCCGTTCGCCCTGAGCCTGTCGAAGGGCCGCTCTTTCTTACGAAGAACGGTGCTTCGACAAGCTCAGCACGAACGGAAATATTGCCGGCACATTCCTCACCGCTCGCTGCGGACAAACATCACCATCGCCCCGCCGAGCAACGTCAGCACCGCAAGCGTCAGCAGCACCGGGGTAAAGCGCTCGGTCGTCGCCAGCGACCAGGTCAGCGCCGGGCCAAGCAAGGCGGGCAGCGTGTTGGTGAGGTTGAGGATACCGAGATCGCGACCACGATGTTCAGGCGAGGGCAGGATCTGCATCGCATAGGCCGAATGCAGCCCCAGAAACACCGCGCTGCCGATCGCGAACAGCCCGTACCCCGCCACCGCGCTCGGCCATTCGGGGAACAGCGCCATCACCAGCAGCCCGCTTGCGGTGACGATCGTCGCCAGCATCAGGAACGGCTTGCGCGCCCCGATCCGATCCGAGGCGCGGCCGACGAGCAGAGCGATCGGGATCGACAGCGCGAACGCGATCGTCGTCAATTGCCCGACGCGCGGCGCGAGCACGGCCGGTTCTTCGCCCGGCACGACGCTCTCGAAATAGAACAGCAGATAGGTGAACAGCACGTTCCCCGCGAGCTGGACGAGCAGCCGCGCGCCCCAGGTCAGCGCAAGATCGCCGCGCCGGATCGCGCGCGCCGGCGCGGGCGGTGGCGTGGTATCGGTCGGGTGCGGGCGGACCAGCAGCAGCGGCACCACGCACAGGGCGACGAACCCGCATACCAGCGCAAATCGCCCGTCCTCGCCCAGCCCCGTCGCCACGAGCACCGCCGCCAGCGCCGATCCGATCGGGCTGGCGAGCGTCAACAGCCCGCCCGCGACGCCCTTCTGGTGATCGGGCACCTCGTCGGCCATCATCGTGTAGAGCGGCGCGAGCATCATGTTGAGCGCCGCCTGGAAGGTCAGCACCGCCGCGATGATCTGCACCGGCGAGGCCGCCCAGTGGAGCAGCGGATAGGTCGCCAGCGTCGCCGCGAGGCCGCCCGCGATCCAGCGCCGCCGGTTACGCGTCCTCGCGAAGCTGCGGTCGCTCAGCACGCCGAACACGATGTTGGAGATGCTCGCCGTCACCGCACCCGCAAGCGCGCACAAGGTCAGCGTCAGCAGCCGCTCGTCGCCCGCCACCGCCTGTACCTTGAGCGGCAGCAGCAACGTCAGCAGCGGCAGGAACGCGGCGACCCCGCCCGCATTGGCCAGCGCGTAAAGCGCCAGGAACCGCCAGGAGCGCGCGCCCTCAGCCGCGCGGCGGCGCGCTGGATCGGCGGACAGCAAGCGCGAAGGGGATGACATGAACGCCAGGCTCGCTCTCCTTGCCGCTCGCGGCGTCGATCAGCAGCTCGGCCGCCTTCGCCGTCATCGGCGCGATCGGCTGCGTGATAGCAGTGAGCGGCGGCACCGAGAAGCGCACCACGGGCGTATCGTCGAAGCTCACGAGCGAAAGCTCACCCGGCACGTCGACCCCGCGATCGCGTGCGACGTGGAGCGCGCCCAGCGCCATCTGCTCGCTGCTCGCGATCACCGCGGTTACCGGCTCGCCGAAGTCGAGATAGGCGCGCATCGCCGCCTCCCCCGATTCGAAGCTGAAATCGCCCGGCTGGACGAGGCCATCGACGATCGGCAGCCCCACCGCCTTCATCGCTGCGCGATACCCATCGGTGCGTGCGCCGCTCAGCCGATATTCCTCGCTGCCGGCGATGAACCCGATCCGCTTGTGCCCCAATCCGATCAGATGCGCGGTCGCCGCCTCGGCCGCCGCGCCGTCGTCCATGCGGATCGCGAAGCCCGCGCTGGCATCGTCCGATCCGATCCGCGCGAAGGGCATGTGCTGTGCGACGAGCAGGTCGATGATCGCCGGGTTGTCCGAATGCGGCGGCGTCAGGATCACCCCGTCGGGGCGCAGCGACGATAATGCGGCGTTCACCTCACGCTCGACGTGCGCCGAATGCGTGTCGATCAACTCGAAGATCATGCGATAGCCGCGCTCCGCGCACGCCAGCATCCCGCCGTAGAGCATCTGGTCGATCCAGTCGGAGCCCTGCCCCAATTGCCAGCCCTCGATCGTGCGATCGCGATCGTTGAGCGCCAGGATCAGATACGATCGCGATCCGCCCATCCGTCGCGCGGCCAGGCTGGGGACGTAGCCGAGCTTCTTCACCGCCTCCATCACGCGCTCGCGCACCTGCGGGCGGACATTGGGCTCGTTGTTGACGACGCGCGACACGGTTTGCAGCGACACCCCGGCCTCGGCGGCGACATGCCTGATTGTGACGGACTGGCGCGGCGAGCGGCCCATTGAATGTTCCCGTGGTTTGGCGATGGCTATGGGGCGGGGGCCGGGCAATGCCTAGCGAGAAATGCCTCGTGCGCGGGCAAGGTCGCGACGAACCCCGCAAGCGCATCGGCCATCGCGCCCAGCTCGCGATTGACCTCGCCGGCGGCCACCCGGTCGATCGCGGGATGATAGGCGCGCGGGCGCACCCCCAGCCCGTCCATCAACGCCTGCCAGCTCACCGATCTGAACAGCGGATCGACATGCTCCGGGATCGTCCCGTTGATGCGGAACAGCGCGATCCGCTGCGCGAGCGACGGGGGCAATTCCATGTCGACGCAGGCCCGCCAGAAGGCGGTGTCGCGGCGCCCGGTCAGGCAATAATGGAGGATGACGAAATCGCGGATTTCCTCGTAATCGGCGGTCACCCGGCGGTTATATTCGTCGGCCAGCTCGGGCGCGCAATCGGTGCCGGGCAGGAAGCGGAGGAAATATTCCATGCCGCGATAGACGAGGTGGATCGCGGTCGATTCGAGCGGCTCGATAAACCCCGAGGCGAGCCCCAGCGACAGCACGTTCTTGTCCCATCCGCGCTCGCGCACCCCGCTGGTGAAGCGCAGCGGCAGCGGGTTGGTGACGGTCTCTCCCACCACCTGATCGAGCAGCAGCGCGGTCGCCTCGTCCTCGCTCATATGCGCGCTCGAATAGACGTGCCCGTTGCCGGTGCGGTGCTGGAGCGGGATGCGCCAGCGCCAGCCCGCGGGCTGCGCTACCGCCAGCGTATAGGGCGGCGGCGGCCCGACGTTCTCGGTCTGCACCGCCACCGCACGGTCGCACAGCAGCCAGTGCGACCAGTCGGTATAGCCCACCCCCAATGTCTTGCCGATCAGCAGCGCACGGAAGCCCGAGCAATCGATGAAGAAATCGACGGCGATCGACCGCCCGTCGTTCAGGATCACGCGGTCGACGAAACCGTCAGGCCGCGTCGCGACCTCGGTGACGATGCCCTCGTGGCGCGTCACCCCGCGTTCCTCGGCGAAACCGCGCAGGAACCGCGCGACGCGCTTGGCATCGACGTGGAGCGCATAGGATGCCCCCGCGATCGGCGTGTCGGGCGCCTTGAAGGGCAGCATGAATTTGCCCGCCTCGGCCATCGCGTGCGCCGGCGCGAACGCAAGTAGCGGCGGCGCTTCCCCGCCGGCGGCGGCACGCAACCAGATCTGGTAGAAATCGCGCGCGTTCGCCATCTGCCCGATCGTGCCGAACGGGTGGAAATAGCGATGCCCGGGCCCGCCCCAATCCTCGAAGCCGATGCCCAGCTTGAAGCTTGCCTGCGTCGCCATGACGAATTCGCTCTCGCTGACCCCGAGCCCCGCGAGCAACTGGAGAAACGGCGGGATCGTGCTCTCGCCCACCCCGACGGTGCCGATATCGTCCGATTCGACGAGATCGACCTCGATCATCCCCTGATATTGGTGCGCGAGCACGGCAGCGGCGATCCAGCCCGCGGTGCCGCCCCCGACGATGCAGATGCGACGGATCGGGCCGGGCGCGCCGTCTTTTGCTGCGTCACCGCTCATTGCGGGATCGCCGAAAGAAACTGCGCGTGGCTGGGCGCGCGCGCCACCGTCTCGGCGACGCTGGTGCGCATCTTCGCCATCGCCGCGTCGAGCCCGGCCCTGTCGATCCCGTCGAGCGCGGGGCTCAGTCGCTGCGGCAAGCGGCCGAAGCCCGAATAGATCGCCAGCCAGCTCGACGGGTGGAACATCTCCCAGCGATAGCGCACGAATTCGCCGCCCGCATCCCACACCGCGAGCTTATGACGCAGCGTCTCGGGCACGTCGATCGCGGCGCACGCGCGCCAGAACGACGTGTCCCCGCGCCGCGCAAGCTTGTAGTGGAGCACCAGGAAGTCGCGCAATCGATCCAGCTCGCGGCCGGTGGCGTCGTTGAACTCGCTCGCCAGCGCGGGATCGAGCCGGGTGTCGGGAAAGAGCTGTTTCAACCGCTCGATCCCGGTCTCGATCACCGCGATGCTGGTCGATTCGAGCGGTTCGACGAACCCCGCCGCCAGCCCCAGCGCGACGCAGTTCTTCGCCCACGACAGGCGCCGCCGGCCGGGGCGGAACGGAATCCGGCGCGGCTCGGTGACGGGCGTGCCCGGCAGATCGGCGGTGAGCGCGGCCAGCGCCTCGTCGTCGCTGGCGTGCGCGCTCGAATAGACGATCCCGTTGCCCGCGCGGTGCTGGAGCGGGATGCGCCATTGCCACCCGGCGTCGCGCGCGATCACCCGCGTATGCGGCGGCAGCGGCGTGGCCGCGTCATTCTCGGTCTGGGTCGCGATCGCGGTGTCGCACGGCAGCCACTGCCCCCAATCCACATAATCGACCCCCAGCGTCTCGCCGAGCAGCAGCGAGCGGAACCCGGTGCAATCGATGAAGAAATCGCCCGCGATCCGGCGCCCCTCGTCAAGCCGGATCGCGGCGATCCGCCCGTCCTCCGCCAGCTCGACATCCTCGACCCGCGCATCGATCCGCGTCACGCCCGCGCGTTCGGCGAACCCGCGCAGATGCTGCGCGAACAGGCTCGCATCGAGGTGCAGCGCCCAGTCATAGGTAGCGAGCGGCGTCGGCGGGTTGGGCTGCGGTAGCGCCATCCGCCCGTGATCGGCCAGCCCCGCGCCCAGCGAATACGCAGTGAGCGGCGTCTCGTCGCCCCGCGCACGCGCATCGAGCCAGAGGTGATGGAAACCGATCCCGCCATAATCCTGCCCGAACAGCCCGAACGGATGGAGGCATCGGCTGCCGGGATGATCCCAACCTTCGAAGCTGATGCCCAGCTTGGCGGTGGCGTGGGTCGCGCGCATCACCTCCATGTCGCTCATGCCGAGCCGCGCGTAGAAGCGCCGGATCGTGGGGATCGTCGCCTCGCCGACGCCGATCGTGCCGATCGCGCTCGATTCGACGAGGGTGATCGCCAGATCGCTGCGCTGGAAATGCTTCGCCAGCGCCGCCGCCGCCATCCACCCCGCGGTGCCCCCCCCGACGATGACGAGGGAGCGAATACGGTCTGGGGAAGTCATGTCCATGCGTCGTGCCGGTCCTATCACCCATCGATCGATTCAAAAAATCCGGCCGGCGGCACGATACCGCCGGCCAGACAGTGGGAGACTATCAGAACTTGACCCGAATCCCCGCCGAATAGCGCGGCTCGAATTCGTTACGGGAATGGAACTGCTTCGAATCCTTGTCGAACTGGAAATAATATTGCTCGATTTCGCCGAACAGGTTGGATGCGTTGGCGTAGAGCGCCAGATTGTCGTTCAGGTTATAGGTGACGTTCACGTCGACATATTGTGACGTATCCTGGAAGATCGGGATCACCGGCGCCGGCTGGTCCGCGGGCACGCAATAATCCGGATCGCCGGCGCCCGTGCACAATGTCGTCCCGGGCTGGAACGTGCCCGACAGGCGCGGCGTGCGGTAATTATACGCAACACGCGCCTGGAAATGGCTGTCCTGATACCAGAGCGCGAAATTGATCTGGTGCTTCGAATTGTCCTGGAACGGCAGCTTCTTGCCATCCAGCCCCCGGCGCTCCTGCGAACTGTCGGAGAAGGTGTAGTTCGCGTCGATGCCGAAATTGCGCAGGAAGCCCGCATTCGGAATCACGTCGCTGAACGCCAGCTTGGCCCCCGCTTCGAGCCCCTGAAGCGTGCCGCCCTTGCCCTGGATCGGCCGCGACACCGGCACCTCGCGCCGGATCACGCCGTCCTGGTCGGGGAAACTGCCCTTGTCGGTGCCGGTGGTGACGAAGCTGTTGATGTCGAGCTTGAACAGACCGACGTTGAACATCGACGCGCGCCCCAGATAATATTCGATCGCGACATCATAATTGTTCGACCGCCAGGGCTTGAGATACGGGTTGCCGCTCGAACTGGCGCCCGTCACCTGCCGCACGCCCAGCGGCGCCGCGTTCGGATTGTCGGGCGTCGGTCCTTGCGAATCCGCGGTGAAAATCTGCAATCCGCCGCCGTAATTGCCCAGATCGAGCGGGATCATCGTCTTGGCGAACGAGGCGCGCAGCCTGAGATTGTTGGTAACGTCATATTGCAGGTTCACCGAGGGCAGCCAGTCCCAATAGCTGTTGGTGCTGAAGGTATCGCCGACGTCGAGGTTGGTATCGCCATAAGCGCGCGTGTCGCCGGTCTGGTTCTGGCGCACCCTGATCCGCGTGTAGATCGCCTTGAGGCCAAGGTTGCCGTGCAGCCGGCCCGAATCGATCACGGCGTTCGCATAGGCATTCTTCTCGTAGAAATCGACGTCATAGGTGGAACCGGGGACGATCACCGGGAAGGCGTTGCCGAATACGCGCTTCTGGAATTCGAGTTCGTCGTCGAAATCGTGCGGATCGACCACCCACACGCCTGGGAAGCCCTTGGTGACCGAACCGAAATCGTCGAGGAAATAGACGTTGTTGTGCTCGTCGATCTTGGTCGGTCGGTTGACCGTATAGCCCTGGAAGACCGTCGCCGGGTTGGTAGCGCTTTCGGGCTGGGTCGGATCGAAGGCCGCGTTGGGGACCATCTCGCCCGCCGAACATTGCGGGTTGTCCATCACGACGTCGATCGCCTTCCACTGCGCCGCGCAACCATTGGGATCGGAGGCGCCGTTGCCCCCGTAGAAATCGGAGAACAGGTGGAAGCTGACGATCTGGGTGGCGCGTTTGCTCGCCCGCGCGCCCACGTCGAGTCGCTTGAAAATGCCGAACAACGATCCGCCGGCCTTCTCGAAATCATAGCTGCCGTCGAGCCGGAAGGCGGTCAGGTCCGATTTGTTGTGCTGGTTGCCCTCGGACGAATAGGCCGCGACGGTGTAACTGTCCTTGTTGGCCATATAATCGGCCAGGCCGTGGCCGGCGCCCAGCCCGCCCGCGATCGGCGTATCGAACCCGCTCCAGACGATGTCGCGCCCCGATACGTCGATGTGAAGCTGCGGATCTTCGCCATAGCCCATCGGATTGGGATCGACATAGCGCCCGCCCCGTGAGCCGACCACGCCGTTGGTATATTGGCTCGCAGGATACATCGCCGCGATATCCGCAGGATAGAACGTCCCGCGCGTGGGATCGGCGGCGTTGCGGAACAGCGTGAACGTATGCCCTCCCGGCCGCCAGTTGCTGAGATCGCCCTGCACCTGCCCATTCATGCTCAGATAGTCGGCATCGCCGTGGATTCCGCGCAGGCTGAAGCTGAACGGCCCACCGCGATCGTAATCGAGCTGGAGGTTGAAATCGGTCGTGTGCGAATCGGTGGTGCGATTGACCGTGAACGAATTCACCCACCACGCATCGAGATCATATTGGTCGACATCGAGCCAGGGGCCGCCGTTGCCGTGGCTGATCACGCCCGCATCGCTCGATTGCGTCGGCGTCGTCCAGCCCAGCCCGGTCCAGCGGTTGGAGATGTTCATGCCCGCGGCGCGGTTATGTTCCTTGAGCTTGGTGTAGAACACCTCGCCGGTCAGCGTGATGCCGGGATCGATCTCCCATTGCACCGCCCCCGACAGCCCGAGCCGATCGCGCTCCACCTCGCGGTGGAACGTGTCGTAGCCGTGCGGCGAAATCCAGTTGTCGCCGCCGCCGCCCCAATCGTTGTTGCCGAACGGGCCGCCCGAGATGCCGGCGTAATTGTTGCCCAGATTGGCCTTGCTGTATGCCCCCGACGCGAGGATGCCGAAATTGCCCTTGCGCCAGCTTGCCAGCCCGCTGAACAGATAATCGTTATCCTTGGTATCGCGTCCGCGCGCATATTCGCCGGTGCCCGAAACCGTGAACCCGTCCTTGAGATCGAACGGCCGCCGCGTGCGCAGATCGATCGTCCCCGAAATGCCCGAGACGGCGTTGTGCAGATCGGTGGTTTTGTAGACGACCACCGCGTTCATCAACTGCGCGGGAATGTCGTTGAGGTTGGGCTGCGCGGTGCCGAGATTGCCCGGCGACAGATATTGCTCGCCGTTGAGCAGGGTGACGATCTGCGGCAGGCCGCGGATGTTGACGGTCGCGCCCTCGCCCGCGTTGCGCTGGATCTGCACGCCCGAAATGCGCTGAAGCGCGTCGACGATCGTGACGTCGGGCAGCTTGCCGATATCCTCGGCCGAGATCGCATCGACGATCGCGGTCGCCTCACGCTTGAGATCGATCGATTTCTCCTGCGATCCGCGGATGCCGGTGACGACGATCGCGTCGCTCTGGCCGTCATCGATGCTCGTCGGCGTCGCGGCGGCGACGGGCGGTTCGGGCGCCGTCTGCGTGTTGGTCGATTGCGCGAAGGCCGGGGTGGCGAACGCGGTGGTCGCCAACAGTGCGGCGACGATCCCCTGTTTGTTGGTCATATCTTCCTCCTCGATTCGTCGTTCTTTTTCGTTGACTTACGGACGCATGATACGTGGCGTGAGCGTTGCGATTGCGGAAAGCGAGCGGTCGGCGGCGTCGTGGCTCACCGCGACGCGATACGCGCCGCCCGCGATCCGCCAGCCGGGCAGCGCGACATCGTAATCGGCAACGACGCGCGGTTCGGCGACGAAGACGACGCGCTGCGTCTCGCCGGGGCCAAGCGTCACGCGGCGGAAACCGGCGAGCCGCATCGGCGTGTCGCCGTGCCCGACGTAAAGCTGGGGCACGTCGGCGCCAGCCTTCGCGCCGGTGTTGGTGACGTCGACGCTGACGGTCAGCGTGGCGCCCCCCGTCACCTTCAGGTTGCGATACGCGAAATCACTGTAGCTGAGCCCGTAACCGAACGGGAACGCGGGCGTGCGTCTGGTCTTCTCGTACCAGCGATAGCCGACGTCCGAGCCCTCGATATAATCGACCTTGAAGCTCACTGGTGACACCGCCGATCCGGCATCGGCATTCGCTGCCGCCTCGGCCGCGCCCGCCAGCACGTCGCGCCCGACCGGCATGGGGCGCGGCGCCTGCGATGCTGCCGCGGGGAAGGTGATCGGCAGATGCCCCGACGGATTGACCGCGCCGAACAGGATATTCGCGATCGCCTCGCCGCCGCGCTGCCCCGGATACCAGGCCTCGATCACCGCGGGCACCTTGTCGAGCCACGGCATCAGCACCGGCCCGCCGGTTTCGAGCACGACGACGGTATCGCGATTGGCCTTCGCCACCGCCGCGATCAGCGCGTCCTGATCGTGCGGCAGCGACAGGCTGTCGGCGTCCTCGGCCTCGGTGGTCCACTGCGTCGCGAACACGATCGCGACATCGGCCCCCGCCGCCGCCTTCGCCGCCGCCACCGGATCCGTGCCGTCGACATATGTCACCTCGGCCTCCGGCGCCATCGCCCGGATCGCCTTGAGCGGTGACGAGGCATGCCACGTCACCCGCGCGAACGACGCGGCCGCGCCCTCGGTCAGCGGAATCTCGACCGGTGCGCCGCCCACCGAGCGCACCTGGCTCGATCCGCCGCCAGACAGCACCCCGACATCGGCATGGCCGCCGATCAGCACGATCCGCTTCGCCGTCGCCGCCAGCGGCAGCACGCCGCCCTCGTTCCTGAGCAGCACGATCCCCGCCTCGGCGTCACGCTGCGCAACGTCAGCATGGGCATCGTAATCGATCGGCTGCGCGGCCTCCGGCATCAGCGCATCGAGCACCCCGTTCGCGATCAGCCCGGTGAGGATGCGCGCCACCATATCGTCGAGCCGCGCCATCGGCACCTTGCCCGATGCCACCGCCTGCGCAAGCGGCGCACCGAAATACATCGCGTGATCGAGTTCCTGCCCCGATTGCTGGTCGAGCCCGGCATTGGCCGCCTTGACGGTCGAATGCACCCCGCCCCAATCGGACATCACCCAGCCTTCGTAGCCCCAATCCTTCCTGAGCACGTCGGTGAGCAGATGCGGGTTCTCGCACGCCCAGTCGCCATTGACCTTGTTATAGGCGCACATCACCGAGCCGGGCCGCCCGGTTTCGATCGCGATCTCGAACGCGAGCAAGTCGCTTTCGCGCAAGGCCGCCTCGTCGATCCGCGCGTCGAGCACCATCCGGCCCGTCTCCTGCGCATTGAGCGCGAAATGCTTGACCGTCGAGACGATCCGGTTCGATTGCACGCCCGCGATCGCCGCCCCCGCCATCCGCCCGGCGAGCAACGGGTCTTCGCCCAGATATTCGAAATTGCGGCCATTCCACGGATCGCGCGTCAGATTGACCCCGCCCGCGAGCAGTACGTTGAAGCGCTTGGCACGCGCCTCCGCGCCGATCATCGCGCCGCCCGCCCGCGCGATCTCGGGATCGAAGGTCGCCGCCGTCGCGAGCCCCGAGGGCAAGGCGGTCGCGGTGTCGCCCTTGCGCTGCTCGATCTGGTTGGCGACGCCGAGGCTGGCGTCGCTCTCGCGGACGATCGGAATGCCGAGCCGCGGGATCGGCGGCACATGGCCGGCGGACTGGATCAGCTCGCCGTGCGGATCGGCCTTGGTCTTGGGCGGAAACAGGCCGTGGACAAGCAATAGTTTCTCGTCGAGCGTCATCTCGGCCACGATGGCGAGCGCTCGTGCCCGCGCCTCGCTTGCGTCGGCAGCGGACGTGGCGGCGGCAGCCGGCGTCGGGGCAAGCGCGGGCGCCTGCTGCGCGGCAAGCGGCATCGCCGCCCCCAACAGCAAGATCGCGATCGCGAATCCCCGTGGCCGATCGATCAACGCAAACTCCCCCTCGTCGCGACACGCCGATGCGCATCACGCCCTTCCGCCTCGTGCATATGGGCGGTCTTCATTTTCTCGAATCATGCCGTGCCGGCGGCGCGTACGCCGCTAGATCGGAAGCGCCTGGCTCCCTGCCGTCATCATCCACCTCCTCGTCCGCGCTCGATACGAATCGCAGCGCGTTAGCCTATTGAAAGCAGAAATTGATAACGTTCACAACCGATTTTTGCACCGGTCCGGACCAATGCCCGAAATGGCCGGAAAATGTGTCGCCAATGCAACAGACCAATCGTGTGGAGTCTGGTTGAGAAATCGCGAATTTCAGCCGCGGCGTTCCGCGATCGCCGCGTCGAGCGCCAGCACCCGCTCGGCCTCGCCGAGATGGAGCCGCTCGACCATCCGCCCGTCGAGCCTGATCGCCCCCTTGCCGGCATTCTCCGGCAGCGCGAACGCGGCGACCACCGCACGGGCCTGTGCGCATTCGTCCGCGTCGGGCGCGAACGCGGCGTTGGCGGCGTCGATCTGCGCGGGGTGGATCAGGCTCTTGCCGTCGAAACCGAGCGCGCGACCCTGCGCACATTCGCCCGCCAGCCGATCGAGATCGCGGAATTCGTTGCACACCCCGTCGAGCACCGCGATCCCGCTCGCCCGCGCCGCCGCGACCGCGGCCGCAAGGAACGGCAGCAGCGTCGCCCGATCCGCTGCCGGCCGCGCGCGCATCTCCAGCGCGAGATCGTTGGTGCCGACGACGAACGCCGCCAGCCGCGTCGTTGCCGCCATGTCGGCGATCGCCTGCACCTCGGAGAACACGCGGCACGTTTCGATCATCGTCCACAAGCCCGTCGTCGCGGGCGCGCGCGTCAGCGCCTCGTCATAGCGCGCGACATCCTCGACCCGCGCGATCTTGGGCACCAGCACCGCGTCGAACGCACCTTCCGCCACCGCGGCGAGATCGTCCGCGCCCCATTCGGTGTCGATCGCATTCACGCGCACCACCAGTTCGCGCCCGCCGAACCCTTCGCGTGCCGCCGCGACAGCAGCCGCCCGCGCCGCTGCCTTGGCCTCGGGCGCAACCGCATCCTCGAGATCGAGGATCACCACGTCACACGGCAAGCCCCGCGCCTTTTCGATCGCGCGCGGGTTGGAGGCGGGGAGGAACAAGGCGCTGCGGCGCGGTCGGATCGAATCGGTCATGCACGCGCTTCTGCCTCAATCTCCGGGGGTGGACAAACACCCCGGATCGGCGCCATCGCAGGCGGCAAAGGAGATCATCATGGCCGGCATGGCAGCCTTCGACTGGGCGGACGCGTTTTATCTCGACGACCAGCTCACCGACGACGAACGGATGATCCGCGATACCGCGCGCGCCTATGCGGTCGACAAGCTCGCCCCGCGCGTGATCGAGGCGTTCAACGACGAGATCACCGATCCCGCGAT
>NZ_QXDC01000005.1 GCF_003550065.1 Hephaestia caeni | reverse complement strand
CTGGGTCAACCCAGCCCGTTGCTTCACCTGCGCTCATGCGCGACAACAATGGTCGGTCTCTGGTTGCCGCTGGATGAAAGCCGGGGGTCACGTCACTTTGTACCCATCCTTTGTACCCAAGGATAGATGAAGCGTCCGTTAAGCTCAGAATTCCGCTATTTTTGCCGTTATGGTGACCCCTACGGGAATCGAACCCGTGTTTCAGCCGTGAAAGGGCCGCGTCCTAGACCGCTAGACGAAGGGGCCATGCCTGGCGAAGGCAGCCGGTTAGGGAATGCGGGGCGGGCGGTCAAGCGTCTGTGGTGCGGGAATCGCCCAGCCGCCACCCAGCGCCACGTATAACTGCATTTGCGCGAGCGCCTGATCGGCTTTGGCGACGATCAGCGCGTCGCGCTCGGCGAGCGCTTGCTGATCCGCGTCGAGCAGGATGAACAGATCGGACAGGCCGATCTCATAGGCGCCACGTGTCAGGGCCGCGTTGCGTTGGGCCGCCGTGCAGGCCTCTTTGGCGATCCGCACGCCGCTGGCGCCCGCAGCGACGGCCGAGCGGGCGTTCTCGACGTCTTCGAGTGCGGTCAGGATCGTCGCGCGATAGGCCGCGATTGCGCCGCGCGCAGCGGCGCGCTGTTCGTCGAGCATCGCGCGGCCTCGGCCGCCGTCGAACAATGTCTGGCTGATGCGGCCGACAACGGTCGAGACGAGCGAATCGACCAGCGACGGCAGCGAGAAGGCCGCTCCGCCGATGACCGCGCCGAGCGACAATTGCGGCTGGAGCGCCGCCCGCGCGACCCCGGCATTGGCAGCAGCGACGGCGATTCGTTGCTCGGCGGCGCGCACGTCGGGGCGGCGGCGGAGCAGATCGGCGGGCACGCCGGCGGCGGGCAGCATATCGGCGTGGGGGAGCGGGGCGGTGCCGCAAGGCGCCGAGCGAGGCGCTTCCAAATGGGCTTTTAGCATCGATTCGATTGTTCCCGGCGGGCGGTCGATCAACACCGCGATCCGGTTCGCAGCGCGGCGGCGCGCATCGTCGAGCGCGGGGACCCGCGCCTCGATCTGGAAAAGCTGGAGCTTTGCGCGCTCGACATCGGCGGCGACCGCGATGCCGATCGCGTAGCGATGCTCGATCACGTCGAGCAGCGCGCGTTGGCCCGACAGCGCGGTGCGCGCTTCGACGAGCCGCACCTCGAGCGCGCGATATGACACATAGCTCGCGGCGACCTCGGCGACGGCGGCGCGCTGGACGGTGGCGAGATCGTAGCCGGCGGCACGCAACTCGGCACGGGCGCCGCGATGGGCGCTGGCGAGCCCACCGAACAGATCGGGATCCCAGCCGAGCGAGGCTGCGCCGTCAAGCGCGGTGCGTGGGCCGATCGCACCGGCAGGACGGGTGAGCGTGCGTGCCGGATCGAGCACGATGCCCAGCGTCGGCAACCGCGCCGCGCCGGCGGCCCGCGCGCGCGCCTGTGCCTGGACGAGCCGCGCCGCGGCCTGGACTATATCCTGATTGGCGGCGAGCGCGACCTCGATGAGGCGGGTGAGCGTGGGATCGTCGAAGCGGCGCCACCATAAGGTGAGGTCGGCAGCGGTCTCGCCGGCATTGGGCGATGCGATGATGGCGTAATGCGCAGGGAGCGCCTGCGCGGTGATGATTGACGGTGGCGCGGTGCGGGGCGCCGGCGTCGCGCATGCCGCGAGCGGCAATGCTGCGGCGACGATGGCGCTTGCCCCCGCGCGCGTCACGCCGAGGCCCGGTTGAGCGCGATCGGCGCGGCGGGCGGCAGTTCGTCGAGCAGCCCGTCGTGGAGCCGGACGATGCGGCGCGCCGTCGCGATCGTCTCGGGGCGGTGTGCGATGATGATGCGCGTGATGGGAAGGTGCGCGAGGTTGGCGTTGACCGCGGCCTCGCACGCCGTGTCGAGATTGGCGGTGCCTTCGTCGAGCAGCAGCAGGCGCGGCTGGCGGTAGAGCGCGCGGGCAAGGAAGACGCGCTGGCGCTGCCCGCCCGAGAGCGACGAGCCCATGTCGCCGACGAGGCTGTCATACCCCATCGGCAGCCGCGCGATGTCATCATCAACGCACGCCAAACGGGCGCACCGCAGCACTTGATCGAAATCGAGATGCGGATCGAAGAAGGCGATATTCTCCGCGATCGTGCCCGCATAGAGCACGTCATGCTGCTGGACGACGCCGAGGTGACGGCGGAATGCGGCGAGGCCACATTGCGCCAACGGTTCGCCACCGACGAGAATCTGGCCGCCGGTGGGCGCATGGAAGCCGAGCAGCAACTTGAGCAATGTCGATTTGCCGCACCCCGAGGCGCCGGTGATCGCCACCGAATCACCGGGTTCAACCGTCAGGCTGGCACCGCGCAGGATCTCCGGGCCGCCGCGGCCATAAGCGAAGCGCACGCCTGCAAGCTCGATGCGGCCGGTGAAGGTGGGCTTGCCCGTGCGGGACAGGGAAGGGGGATCGTCCTCGGGCGGTTCGAGCGCGATGTCGGCGATGCGATCGACATGCGTGTCGAGCGTTTTCCAATCGGCGACCAGATCGGCGAAGCGCAGCCCGGCATCGAGGAATTGCCCCTTATAGGCGAGGAAGGCGAAGATCATGCCGACGGTGAAGCTGCCCGCGATCACCATCGACACCGCAAGGAAGACGAACAGCACGGTTTCGATCCGGGTGACGCCTTCGCCGAGCAGCTCGAACCAGATCGTCATCCGCTGGAGCTTTAGATCGGCGTTGATCGCGTCGGCGCGGCGGTTCTGCCACAGCCGCAGCCGATCGCCGCGGCGGCCGAACAGCTTGATCGTGGCGATCCCGCGCACGGTTTCGATCATGGTACTCGATTCGTCGGCCTTGGCGGCGATCGCATCGGCGGTCAGCCGTTGCAGCCGCCGCACCGTGGCGAGCCGCGCGGTGACGAAGATCGCGAGCGCGACGACCGCGAGGCCGGCAAGCAACGGCGAATAATAGATCATCATCGCCAGCGTCAGCAGCGCCATCGCGGCATCGATCACGCCGGCGATCAGGCCGTGGCTGAGCACATTCGTGATCGCATCGGTCGAGCCGAAGCGCGACAGCACGTCGCCGGTGTGGCGGCGTTCGAAAAAGGCGACGGGCAGGCGAAGGAGGTGACGGAACAGGTCCGCCACCATCGAAAAGCCGACCGCGCTGCCGATGCGCAGCAGGATCAGATCGCGCACCCCGCGCGTCACGATGCCGATCAGCGCGAGCCCGGCGAAGCCGATCGCGAGCGCGGCAAGGAGGCTGGTGTCGAGCGATGGAATCGCCTTGTCGACCGCGAGCTGGAGGTAGAAGGGCGCGGCGAACGCGAAAAGCTGGAGCAGCAGCGACAGGCCGAGCGCCTGGGCGAGCGCGCTCTTGAGCCCGACGAGATTGAGCCCGAGCTGCGACAGGCGGAGCCGCGCGCGCTGATCGACGCGGGCAAGCGCGCCGGTGGGCGCGAGTTCGAGCGCGATGCCGGTCCAGTGCCGCGACATTTCGGTGGCGCCGAGCGAGACGATTCCGCGCGCCGGATCGTGGACGATGTAGCGCCGGCCGGCCAGCGTGCGCTTCACCGCCTTGAGCACGACGAAATGGGTCAGATCCCAATGCAGCACCGCGGGCAGGCGGATCGATGCGATCTCGTCCATCTCGGCGCGCAGCGGGCGGGCGGTGAGGCCGATCTCGTCGGCCATGTCGATCAGGTCGGCGAGCGACAGCCCGGTCAACGAGACCGGCAGGCGGCGGCGCAGCATGCAGAGCGTGGTGCGATGGCCGTGATACGAGGCGACCATCGCCAAGCACGCCAGCCCGCACTCGGCGGTCTCGGACTGGCGAATCATCGGCAGCATCGCCTGCCCCGAATAGTTGAGCAGGTTCATCGCCATGCCGAAGGGCGGCAGCGCCGCGAGCGTGGTCATGCCTTCGCCCGGATCGCCCTGATCGGCGCGAGCAGCCAATCGAGGAAAGTCTGGCGTTCGAGGATCAGCGTGGCGCCGAGCGTCATTCCCGGCTGGACAGGATAGCGGCTGCCGAACGCGCGCACCGCCTGCGCATCGAGCCGGACGCGGACGCGATAGGCGGGTTCGTCGATCGACAATGGTGCGGCGATCTCGTCGGGGCCGAGCGCGGTGCGCGAGATGCGGGTGATGGTGCCGCCGAAGGTGCCGAACTGCTGGTAGGGGAAAGCGTCGTACATCAGCCGCACGCGCTCGCCGACGCGCGCGAAGCCGATCGCGCGGCTGGGCGCGAACAATTCGACGTCGAGCCGCGCGTCATCGCCGAGCACGACCATCACCGGGCGATCGGGGCCGACCGCCTGCCCGGCGCGTGACTGGAGCGCGGCGACCTGGCCGTCGATCGGCGCCGTGAGGACGATCGATCGCGTACCGGCGATGTCGAGCCGGCGCTGATCGAGTTCCATGCCGCGCGACGAGAGATCGGCGAGCGTTCGGCCGAGATCGATCGGCGCCTGGCGGATCGCGGCCTGGTTATCGGCGACCTGCCCGCCGAGCGTGGCGCGTTCGGCAATCAGTTCCTGCAAGCGCGCTTCCTCGTCGAGATGCGCGCGATGCTGGTTCTCGAAATCGATCCGCGAGACGTAGTTCTTCTGGCGCGCGTCGCCGATGATCGCAAAGCTGCGGCGCGACGACGCGACGCGCGCGCGCTGAAGCGCGATCTGGCGGTCGAGCGCCTTGATGCGGAGGTGGAGCTGCCGCGTGGCGGCATCGAGACGGCTGCGTTCCGCGGTGCTCGCCGCGGTCGCGAGGTGGCGGCGCTCGCCGATCTGGGCGCGCTCGCGCGCGACGATGTCGAGCGATTCGGCGGCGGGATCGGCGCTCAGCGCGTTGGCGCTCTGGATCTCGACCGTGCCGAGCCGGTCGCCGCGCCGCACGCGCTGGCCCTCGCGGACATCGAGCGCAACCAACATCCCGCGCTGGGCAGGCGTGATCCGCGCGGCGGGGCCATCGGGGACGACCCAGCCCGGCACGGTGGCGGTGCGCGCATAGGTGCCGCTGGCAAGCCACAGCGCCGTGCCGAGCACGACGAGGATGAGCAGCACCACGATCGGCAGCATATCGTTCGCATAGAGCGGCACCGCGCGCCCGAAGGGGCGGAGCCGTTTGTGCTCGATGACTTCCAATCGGAACAGCATCGGAAAGATCGACTCCGTGGTTGGCGCCGCGGTGGCGAACGGGAGCGAAGCGATGGGCCGACCGACGATCGCGCCGATCGGCCCACTTTCAGCGGCGCGCCGCTCAGTAGCAGTCGCGACGATGGCCGCGGTTGCTACGCTCGCAGCGATCGTAGCCACGACCGCCGCGACCCGAGCGGTGATTGCCGCCGAGGTCGACGCGCGCCTTCACGCCCACCAGGTTGAGCAGGTTCAGGCTCAGCCCCAGCAGCCCGGCACCGGAAACCTGGTTTAGTTCGCTCTTTTCGAGAGTGCGCATGTCATCATCTCCATTCATGGTGTAGATAACCGACCCAATTGATCGGTAGGGAGATTGTCGTTCCATGTTACGCGTCGTTCAATTTGTAATAGCCGTTAAGTGATGTTCCGATCAGGAACGGACGGTTTTTGTGTTTAAGGAGAATTATTCGCATTTTTTGTCGATCTTATTCATGAAATGCGTTCCACCATACCGATGGTTCGTAATTGCGTTTCGGTGCCGCAGGCGGCTCGCATATCGGGGCCGATGTCGCGCAGCAGGAGGGCGATGCCGTCACCCACCGGCGCGCGGCGGCATTGTAGCCAGGCGTCCTTGCGGAACGGCGAGGGCATCTCGAACAGCCGCACGTCGCGCGATGCCGCGGCGTGACGCAGGTACGATTCGGCCAGCGTACCGGCGAGTTCGGGGATCGCGTCGAACAATCGGCGACCGGTCAGTCGCGCGGGATCGTAGGGAAACAGGAAGACCAGAGCCGGGTTGGCGTGGACGATGCGCTCATCGGCGTCGATCAGGATCAGCCCCTGATCGATCCACGCGGCGAGCTGGACGATCTGGAGCGCGATCGCGCCGTCGCCAATCGCGTCGCGCTGCCGCAGCAGCGACCGGAACAGTGCGGCCGAACACAGGACATGCGATTCCTTGCCGTGGTGCGTCACCATCACCGGCCCACCGAGTGCGCGCTGGCGCACCGCCGAGAAGTTGCGGACGATCTCGGCAGCGGTGACCGCGCCCGATGACGGCGCGACCGGATCGGGATCGGCCTCGGTTGCGTAAGGGAAGAAGGGGCGCTCGATCATGCCGACGATCATGCCGCGGCCGGCCCAACGCGGCGTCAGCGAGCGATCGGGCCGATATGCGCAATTTGCGTGGACGTCGAGGCCGCCGCTTCGGCACCATCGCGCCGTGGTTAACGAGCTATTTAGGAGCGATCACGGCATCCGGTGGAAGCGGATCATGGTGCCCAGGGACGGGATCGAACCGCCGACACTGCGATTTTCAGTCGCATGCTCTACCAACTGAGCTACCTGGGCACATCCGACGGGCGCCGGAAGAGAGGCGGGCTTTAATCGCGGCTATCGTCGGTGTCCAGCCCCGGGCGCGGATTTGCGATCGTGTCGGAATCGACAGGTTCGGCGGGCACGCGATAGCCCTCGCCGAGCCATTTCAGCAGATCGCGATCGCGGCATCCGCGGCCGCAAAAAGGTTTGTGCTCGGGATCGGTGGGCTTGCCGCAGATCGGGCAGGTTTCGGCAACGGCCATGTCAGCTTCCGGAAACGAAGTCGATTCGCGCGCCGGTGCGGCGCGACAGTTCGACCGTGAGATGGGGCCGCGCAGCGAGCCATGCAAGCGCGGGGGCGGGCAGCACGTGGCGTTGCGGCACCGGCGGCGGGGTGCGTTCGATCGTCCGCAAGCCTGCGCGCGCGATCGCCCCGGCGGGGTCCGCGCGGAGCAGTTCGACCAGCGACGCGCGCGGGCGCGGGCGGACGATCTGCAAGAAGCCGAAGCCGTTCATCGCGGTGCGCTCGAAGGGCGGGGGCAGCGCCGCGTCGATTGCCTCGGCGACGCGCTGGCGGTCGGTCTTGCCGCTGAGCGTGGGCAGGTCGATCCCGATCGATCCGCCGATATCGAGGCGGCGGATCGCGGTGGCGGTGGCGGTCGCGCCCGCAATCGCGAGACCGGGCAACGGCGGTGCGCCGTCGACATCGAACAAGGTCATCGCCGGGGTCGGCGACAGGCGCAGCGCACCGCGCCCGAAGGCGATCTCGCCGGTCTCGGCTTCGTCGAGCAGTTCGGACCAGCCTGTGGCCTCGAGTGCGTCGGGTTCGTGTGCCTGCGGGCGGCGGACGGGAATCCCCGTTGCGGTGATGCGCGCGAGCAGATCGGGGCCGGGGGCGGGAAGCGCATCCGGCGCGGCGGGGATGGCGCGCGCGCGCTTGGCGCGGCCGGGCTCGGGGATCGCCTCGCGGACGATCTCGACGATCAGCGCCGCGCCTTCGCCGAGGCTCGGTGGCGCACGATCGAGCATCGCCTCGCGGCCGTCGGCAAGCACGACATGATCGCCGCGCCGCCGCGCCTCGGCGATCGTGCCGACCGCGAGATTGCCGTCGAGTTCGATGCGCGCTTCGACGATGGTGCCGCCCTCGACGAGCGCGGCACGCGTCTCGCCGATCCCGGCTTCGTAAAGCCACTCAGCCAAGCGGTACGCCCGCGGTTTCGAGCAAGGCGCGGGTTTCGAACAGCGGCAGCCCGACCACGCCCGAATGGCTGCCCGAGAGAAAGCGGACGAATGCCTCGGCACGGCCCTGGATCGCGTAGCCGCCCGCGTTGCCGAGCCCTTCGCCGCACGCGATGTAGCGGGCGATCTCGGCATCCGAGAGGCGTTTGAACGCGACCACGGTATCGACCAGCCGGGTGCGCGCGGTGCCGCGCGTATCGATCACGCAGACCGCCGACAGGCAATGGTGGCGCCGCCCCGAAAGCAGGCCGAGCAGGCGGCGCTGGATCGTCTCGTCGTCGGCGGGCGGCAGGATGCGGCGGCCGAGCGCGATCGTGGTGTCGCCGGCGAGGATCACATCGCCGGGCGTCCGCGCCACGGCCGCCGCCTTCGCGCGGGCAAGGCGCAGCGCATAGGCGCGCGGCAACTCGCTGGCGAGCGGGCTTTCGTCGATATCGGGAGAGACGATCGCGTCGGGCACGATCCCGAGCCGCGCGAGCAGATCGCGGCGGCGCGGCGACGAGGAAGCGAGGACGAGCCGCATCGGCGGCTCCTTTATCTTGCTGGATCCCCGCCGGCGCGGGGATGACCTGCGCAGACGCAGATCACTTGAATCGGTAAGTGATGCGACCCTTAGTCAGGTCGTAGGGCGTCAGTTCGACGAGCACCTCGTCGCCGACGAGCACGCGGATGCGGTTCTTGCGCATCTTGCCGGCGGTATGACCCAGAATCTCATGGTCATTTTCCAGCCGGACACGGAACATGGCGTTGGGCAGCAGTTCGACCACATGGCCGCGCATTTCGAGGAGTTCTTCCTTGGCCAAACAAAACCTCTGATAAGATGGAGTGTATCGGAAAGACGCGGCGCCATAGCGCGCGCGCGGCAAAAAGGGAAGCGGGCGTACACGTCATCTCGACTGTTGGCTTGGCGGCCGTGACGCATTATCGAGCGCGCACGGACGCCTTGTCATAAAAGTGAAAGAAATCGCCATCCGCCAGGTCGCTGCATTGCCGTACCAGATCGACGCCACGGGCCACGCGCGCGTGATGCTGATCACCTCTCGCGAGTCGCGCCGCTGGGTCGTCCCCAAGGGCAACCCGGTGAAAGGGATCGCGTTGCACGAGGCGGCCGCGCACGAGGCGTTCGAAGAGGCAGGCGTGACGGGCATTGCGTGCCCCACCGCGCTCGGCGAGTATCGCTACGCCAAGCGCCGGCGCGACGGCACTACGCAGAGTATGAACGTCGCGCTGTTCCCGCTGCTGTTTCGCGAGCAGGCCGACGAGTGGCCCGAACAGGACGAACGCGAGACGTGCTGGTTCGATCTCGCCGATGCCGCAGAGGCGGTCGACGAACCCGAACTCAAGGTGCTGATCGCGGGGTTCCGCGAACCGCCCGCACCGACGCCGCTCTCCGAATGGGCGATGCCCGCGGTCCAATCCAAGATGCGCGAGACGCTGCCGATATTGCGCTGGTTTCATGCGCTGATGCCGCAACAGGGGCGGTTCTTCGAGCTGTTCGAGGCGCATGCGGCGACGCTGGTGGCCGGAAGCGAAGCGCTTGCCGAGTTGTTCCAGGACGGGGCCGATATCCGCGCGCACATTGCCGAGATCATCCGGCGCGAACACCAGGCCGATGATATCACGCGCGAAGTCCTGTTCGACGTGCGGCGCGTGTTCGTGACGCCGTTCGATCGTAGCGCGATCATCGACCTGATCGGCACGATGGACGACGCGATCGACCAGATGAACGCGACCGGCAAGTCGATCGAACTCTACGAACTCACCACGTTCGAGCCGCAGATGCGCGATATGACCGGGATCATCGTCGAAGCCGCGCGCGTGACGGCGGAGGCGATCCCGCTGCTGCGCCGGCTCGGCCCCAACGCGCAGCGGCTCCACGAACTGACGTCGCGGCTGATCCAGCTCGAGGGCCATGCCGACGAGATCCATGAAGCGGGGTTGAAGGCGCTGTTCAAGGCGCACGGCAACTCGACACCAATGACGTTCATCGTCGGGCGCGAGATCTACAGCCATCTCGAAAGGATCGTCGACAAGTTCGAGGATATCGCCAACGAGGTCCAGGGCCTCGTGATCGATCACGCCTGAGGGCCGGGACGATGCTTTCCTTTTCGCTGCTTGTCGCGCTGATCGCGGTCGCGCTGCTGTTCGATTTTCTCAACGGCCTGCACGATGCCGCCAATTCGATCGCGACGGTGGTGTCGACGCGCGTGCTCAAGCCGCATTGGGCGGTCGCTTGGGCGGCGTTCTTCAACTTCATCGCTTTCCTGGTGTTCGGGTTGCACGTCGCCAACACGATCGGCGCGGGGATCATCAACCCCGACATCGTCGATGCGCAGGTGGTGTTCAGCGCGCTGACGGGGGCGATCGTCTGGAACGTCATCACCTGGGTGCTCGGCATCCCGTCTTCGTCGAGCCATGCGCTGATCGGCGGATTGCTGGGCGCAGGGCTTTTCAAGGCCGGGCTCGCCACGGTCGAATGGAGCGGCGTCACCAAGACGGTGCTCGCGATCGTCGGCTCGCCCGCGCTGGGCCTCGTGCTCGCGATGCTGCTGGTGCTCGGCGTGGCATGGACGAGCCTGCGGCTCAGCCCGCTCGGCGTCGACAAGCGCTATCGCAAGCTCCAGCTCGTCTCGGCCGCGCTCTATTCGCTGGGGCACGGCGGCAACGACGCGCAGAAGACGATGGGGATCATCGCGGTGCTGCTCTATTCGCAGGGGATGCTCGGTGGCGAATTCCACATTCCGCTCTGGGTAGTGCTCTCGTGCCAGGCGGCGATGGCGCTGGGCACGCTCGCGGGCGGGTGGCGGATCGTCCACACGATGGGATCGAAGATCACGCGGCTCACGCCAGCACAGGGTTTCTGTGCCGAAACCGGGGGCGCGATCACGCTGTTCGGTGCGACCTGGCTGGGGGTGCCGGTATCGACCACGCACACGATCACCGGTGCGATCATCGGCGTCGGTGCGTCGCGGCGGCTGTCGGCGGTGCGGTGGAACGTCGCCAGCAACATCGTCGTCGCCTGGGTGGTGACGCTGCCCGCGGCCGCGGTGATTTCGGCGGCAGCCTTTTGGATCGTGTCGCTGTTCTAAAAGAAAGGGCGGGGAGGCCGGAGCCGCCCCGCCCGATTATCGGCTGGCGTCAGGCGCCCGCCGCGAGTGCCGCCAGCAACAGCAGCGCGACGATGTTGGTGATCTTGATCATCGGGTTGACGGCCGGGCCGGCAGTATCCTTGTAGGGATCGCCGACGGTGTCGCCCGTCACCG
The DNA here is from genome assembly GCF_003550065.1 of Hephaestia caeni. GTDB lineage: Bacteria > Pseudomonadota > Alphaproteobacteria > Sphingomonadales > Sphingomonadaceae > Sphingomonas > Sphingomonas caeni_A. Next base: position 272,038 of record NZ_QXDC01000005.1, on the reverse strand, counting down.
CGGCCTTGTGGGCCTCCGAGCCCTTGCCGCCGTGATGGCCGTCCTCGATATACTTCTTGGCGTTATCCCAGGCGCCGCCGCCCGAGGTCATCGAGATGGCGACGAACAGGCCGGAGACGATCACACCCAGCAGCATCGCACCGACCGCGGCGAAGGCCGGGCCCTGGCCCGCCACTAGGTTGATGACGAAATAGACCACGATCGGGCTCAGCACCGGCAGCAGGCTGGGCACGATCATCTCGCGGATCGCCGCCTTGGTGACAAGATCGACGGTGCGGCCGTAATTGGGCCGGCTGGTGCCCTGCATGATCCCCGGATTGTCGCGGAACTGGCCGCGAACCTCCTCAACCACCGCGCCCGCCGCGCGGCCGACCGCCGTCATCCCGAACGCGCCGAAGATGAAGGGCAGCATCGCGCCGAGCAGCAGGCCGACGATGACGTACGGATTGCTGAGCGAGAAATCGACCGCGATCGCCGGGAAATAGGCGCCGAGATCGCTCGTATAGGCGCCGAACAGCACCAAAGCGGCGAGCGCGGCGGAGCCGATCGCATAGCCCTTGGTGACCGCCTTGGTGGTGTTGCCAACCGCGTCGAGCGCGTCGGTCCGCTCGCGTACGTCGTCGGGCAGCCCTGCCATCTCGGCGATGCCGCCGGCATTGTCGGTGACCGGCCCGTAAGCGTCGAGCGCCACGACCATGCCTGCGAGCGCGAGCATCGCGGTTGCCGCGAAGGCGATGCCGATGACGCCGGCAAGCTGATAGGTCGCGATCACCGCGACGACGATCACCAGCGTCGGCAGCGCGGTCGATTCGAGGCTGACCGCAAGACCCTGGATGACGTTGGTGCCGTGGCCGGTTTCCGACGCCTTGGCGATTGAACGGACTGGGCGATAGTTGGTGCCGGTGTAATATTCGGTGATCCACACGATCAGCCCGGTGACGACGAGGCCGATCATCATGCACCAGAACAGATCCATGCCGGTGAAGCCCGCGCCGGTGGTCGCCGCCGCGGCGACGCTGCCGGTGAGCGCATCGCTCGAGGCGTCGAGGAAGCCCTCGCCGCCGATCACCGCACCTAGATCGCCGAGCACCCATTTGGTGATGCCGTAAATCGCGAAGGCGGACAGCACCGCCGAGGTGAAGAAGCCCTTGTAGAGCGCGCCCATGATCGAGCCGCCGCCCAGACGCACCATATAGGTGCCGATGATCGAGGTGATGATGCACACGCCGCCGACCAGCAGCGGGAGCGACATCAGCCCGAGCAGTTCGGCGCCCGACGCGCGGACGAGCAGCGCGATCGAGATCATCGTGACACCGAGCGTCACGACATAGGTTTCGAACAGATCGGCGGCCATGCCGGCGCAATCGCCGACGTTGTCGCCGACATTGTCGGCGATCACGGCCGGGTTGCGGGGATCGTCCTCGGGAATACCCGCCTCGACCTTGCCGACGAGATCGGCGCCGACATCGGCGGCCTTGGTGAAGATGCCGCCGCCGAGGCGCGCGAAGATCGAAATGAGCGAGGCGCCGAACGCGAGCGCGGTCAATGCCTCGATAATGATCCGGTCATTGGGAGCATGGCCGGCGGGGCCGGTCAGATACCAGAAGAAACCGGCGATCGCGAGCAGGCCGAGCCCAGCCACCAGCATGCCGGTGACGGCGCCCGAGCGGAAGGCAAGCGTAAGGCCACCCTGGAGCGAGGTTCGCGCGGCTTCCGCGGTGCGGACGTTGGCGCGCACCGAGATGTTCATGCCGACATAGCCCGCAACGCCCGAAAGCACCGCGCCGATCACGAAACCGATCGTCGAGGTGATGCCGAGCGTCACCGCGATGATGATCGCGACGACCACGCCGACGATGGCGATGGTGGTATATTGGCGGCCGAGATAGGCCTTCGCGCCTTCCTGGATGGCGGACGCGATGTCCTGCATCTTCTCGCTGCCCGCGGACGCGCGCAGCACCTGGCTACTGGTGACGAAACCGTAAACGACGGCAAGCAAGCCGCACGCGATGGCGGCATAGACAAACGTCATTGGCTGACCCTTTCCCCTGCTCCTATGAGGCCCGGAAGCGCTGCTGCGGCCCCCGTGACGGCGGGAAGGTATAGGCGCGACGCCGCCGAGCGCAAGCGGGCGGTGGCCGCGGGGCGCTAGTGCTGGAAGCCGAGCGTGGTGGGCAGGGGGATCGGTGTGCCGCCGTCGGTGAGCGTCAGCCCCGTACCGGCGGTGAATGCGCCGATCGGCGTCGCGCGTGCGGCCAGGGGGATGCCGGCGGGGGCGGCAAGGAGAAGTTCGTAATCATCACCGGCGGTTGCGGCGGCGATGCGGGCGGCGCGATCGTCGCCGGCGAAGGCGCGATAGGCGGCGGATAACGGGATCGCGGCGAGATCGATCGTGACGCCCAGACCGCTGGCATCGGCCATCCGCGCGGCATCGATCAGCAGGCCGTCCGAAACGTCCATCATGGCGTGGGCGGAGGGTGCCAGCGCCTTGCCCTCGGCGAGGCGTGGGGTGGGTCGGCGGTATCTGTCGACCAGATCGGCGGGGCCGGATTCACCGCGCGCGATCCGCAGCCCCGCGCCCGCGTCGCCGATCGTGCCGGTGACGTAGAGCGCGTCGCCTTCTCTCGCACCGGCGCGCAAGGGCGCGCGCGCGGCGCGGCCGATCGCGGTGAGGGCGATGACCCGCGGCGCGTTCACAGGCAGCGAGACGGTGTCGCCGCCGAGCAGCCGCACGGCAAACGTGCGAAGGGCGATATCCAATCCCGAGACGAACGCTTCATCCCACCCTGTCTCCCTCCCCGGCGAAGGCCGGGGCCCAGTTGGGAAGGCGATCGTAACGGAGCTGTACGCATCATTAGTGCTGTCGCCCAACTGGACCCCGGCCTTCGCCGGGGGGACTGCCCTGAGCGGATAATTGAGCATTACCCCTTCGGGCACCGCCCCCTTCGCGGCAAGATCGGAAAGGTTCGCGGCGACGAGCTTCCACGCCACATCGGCGGGTGGGTCGTCAGGCAGATAGTGGATGCCCTCGACGATGGTGTCGGTGGTGAGGATCAGCCCGTCGAGATGCGCGGTGTCGTCAAGCAAGCCGCGCGCGCCGGGATGGAGCGGCAGCGCGCGCAACGCGGCGAGGAACTCGGCTTCGGTCATCGCGTCGAAGCTAGCCGTTGCGATGGCGGCGCGCCATGCCCGTGCGCCGCGCAGACCTTATGGCTCGCGCTTGTTGCCATCGAGGTTGCGCTCGCGCCGATCGATCTCCGCCTTCGCAGACGCCTTCTCCGCCCTGGTTCGCCCGAACGCGGCGCGGTTGGCCGCGGCGGTAGCATCACGCTCGGCGCGCGCTTTGGCCTTGCGCGCGCGCCGCAGGTTGACGACCTCGCCCATGCCTCAGGCCCGAACATCCCTGGCGAGCGCGTCGAGCAGGCCGTTGACGAAGCCCTTTTCGGGCTTGTCGTAGAAAGCGTCGGCGACGTCGAGATATTCGCTGATCACCGTTTTGGCCGGCACATCGGGCCGCGCGATCAGTTCGTAGGCGCCGGCGCGCAGGATGGCCTTCATCGACTTGTCGAGCCGATCGAGCGTCCAGCCCCTGGCGAGCTTGTCCGCGATGCGGCGGTCGATCTCCTCGCCGCGCGCGGCGGCGCCACCGACGAGATCGTCGAAAAAGGGCACGTCGGCGTCCGCAAATTCGTCGTCGTCGATCGTGGCGCCCAGCCGGTGGTGATGGAATTCGTGGAGCAGCACGGTGATCGCGGTGCCCTCCATCTCGTGCTGATAGAGCGCCTGGACGGCGGCGAGGCGCGCGGCAGCGCGGGCGCGCGAACGGGCGGCGGTACGACTCATAGCTTCAATTCCGGTTGGTCGCCCGAAAGGCGGATCGATACCGAGCGGGCGTGCGCGGGCAGCCCCTCGGCGGTCGCGAGAGCGATCGCGGCGGGGCCTATCCGAGCCAGCGAGGCTGGGTCAAGCGCGAGAAAGCTCGTCCGCTTCATGAAATCGAGCACCGACAGCCCCGACGAGAAGCGCGCGCGCCGCCCGGTGGGCAGGACGTGGTTCGGCCCCGCGACATAATCGCCGATCGCCTCGGGCGTGTGCCGGCCGAGGAATGCCGAACCCGCATGGCGGACCCGATCGAACAGCGCTTGCGGATCGTCGACCGCGAGTTCGAGATGCTCGGGCGCGAGCCGGTTGACCAGCGGCATCGCCTCGTCGAGCGACGCGGTGACGATGATCGCGCCGTTGGCGTCCCATGCGGCGCGGGCGACGTGCGCGGTGGCGAGGGCGCCGATCTGGAGATCGACCGCCTCGGCCACGGCAATCGCGAACGCCGCATCGTCGGTGAACAGGATCGACTGGCTGGTGGGATCGTGCTCGGATTGGCTCAGAAGATCGGCGGCGATCCAGTCGGGATCGTTCTCGCCGTCGGCGACGACGACGATCTCGCTCGGCCCGGCAACCATATCGATCCCGACCACGCCGTAGAGCTGACGCTTGGCCTCGGCCACCCACGCATTGCCGGGGCCGGTGACGACATCGACGGGCTTGACCCGATCGGTGCCATAGGCAAGCGCGGCGATCGCCTGCGCGCCGCCGATCCTCCATATCTCATCGACACCGCCGAGTTCGGCCGCGGCGAGAACGAGCGGATTGATCACGCCGTCGGGGGTCGGCGTCACCATCACCAGCCGCTCGACGCCCGCGACCTTGGCGGGGATCGCGTTCATCAGCACCGATGAGGGATAAGCCGCGCGGCCACCCGGGACATAGACCCCCGCCGCATCGACCGGCCGCCAGCGGGCGCCGGTGCGTACGCCCGCGTCGTCGGTGTTGTCGCTATCCGCAGGGCGCTGCTTCTGGTGATACGCGGCGATGCGTTGCGCGGCGAGGTCGAGCGCGGCGCGCAGATCGGGAGCGAGCCCGTCGAGCGCCGCGACGCATTCGGCGCGTTCGATCCGCCAGCCGGTTTCGCTGAGATCATGGCGATCGAATTTCTCGGTGAAGGCGCGCACTGCCGCGTCGCCTTCGTCGCGCACGCTGGCGATGATCGTGCGGACGTCGCGCGCGACATCGGCATCGGTTTCGCGGCGTGCGTTGACCAGCGCCTCGAAATCGCGCGCGAAGCCGGGATCGGAGGTGGAGAGGCGGATCATGCCGACGCGTGCTCGACCGCGCGCCGGAACGCATCAACCAGCGGCACCACGCGCGCGCGCGTTTTGAAGGCGGCGCGGCTGACGACCAGGCGGCTGCTGACCTGGGCGATCGTCTCGACCTCGACCAGCCCGTTTTCCTTGAGCGTGCGCCCCGATGAGACGAGATCGACGATGCGCGGCGCAAGCCCCAGCGTCGGCGCCAGTTCCATCGCGCCGTTCAGCTTGACGCATTCGGCCTGGACGCCGCGCGCCTCGAAGAAGGTGCGCGTCGCGTGCGGATATTTGGTCGCGACGCGAACGTGGCTCCAGCCGCGCGGATCGTCCTTCTCGGCCATGTCGGCGGGTTCGGCGACCGACAGCCGGCAATGGCCGATCCTGAGATCGACCGGCGCGTAGAGTTCGGGATAATCGAACTCCATCAGCACGTCGGAGCCGACGATGCCGAGTTGCGCGGCGCCGTGCGCGACGAAGGTCGCGACGTCGAACGCGCGCACGCGGATCAGCTCGATTTGCGGATCGTTGGTGGCGAAGCGGAGCGCGCGGCTGGCGTCGTCGGAAAAGGCGGCCTCGGGCACGATGCCCACCGCGGCGAGCAGCGGCAGCGCTTCGTCTAGGATACGTCCCTTGGGGACGGCGATGATGATCGGATCGGTCATGGACGGCGGGGCTTTACTTGGCCGTGCGGCCGGGAGCAATGCGTCTCGGCCGAGAACAGGAGATGTGCTGCGTGTCCACCGAAGCGAACAACCGCGGCGCCTTCCTCATCCAGGAACATTATTGCCGCCAGATGGACGCGCCGGTCTATGCGGATATCTGCGCAGCGCTGGCGATGGGGCTGACGCGCGACAGCCGGACGGGCACGCGGGTGCTCGACTGGGCGGGTGAGCCGACGCGCGATGCGCTGCCGCTCCGGCTGATGGGTGGGTTCCACGCGCTGGTGATGGCGGGGGTGGACGAGGAGCTGGCGGCGATTTTCCGCGGCGAGATACGCGGTGGGGCGCTCGAGGAAGCACTGTCGTGCGTGCTGGCGCGGCACGACGAGGCGCTACTGCCGTGGCTCGACGGGCCGCCGCAGACCAACGAGCCCGGGCGATCGGGCGCGCTGATCGTGGGGCTGATCGCGGTCGCGCGGCGATGGGGGCCGAAGCTCGAGGTGCTGGAGATCGGATCGAGCGCGGGGCTCAACCTGCTGATCGATCGCTACCGCTTTGATCTGGGCGGGGTGGGGCTGGGGCCGGCCGACGCGCCGGTAACGATCGCGCCCGAATGGCGCGGCGCGCGGCCGGCCGTGCCGGCGATCGAGATCGTCTCGACACACGGGTGCGATGTCGCGCCGATGGACGCTGCGGACCCAGCGGTGGAAGCGCGATTGTCGGCATATGTCTGGGCGGAGAAGCCCGAACGGTTGGATCGGCTTAGGCGGGCGATCGCGATGGTGCGCGCGCGGCCGGTGCGGCTGGATCAGGCCGACGCCGCTGATTGGGTCGAGGCGCGGCTTGCGGAGCCGCAGGCCGATGGCGTCACGCGCGTGCTGATGCATTCGGTGGTGTGGCAATATCTGCCCGAGACGACCGCGGATCGGATTCGCGCGGCGATGTGTGCGGCGGGTGCCCGCGCCACACCCGAACGCCCGCTCGCCTGGGTCGCGATGGAGCCCGATCGCTCGACCGCCGAACAGGTGGTGAGCGTCGCCTGCTGGCCGGGCGACGGCACGCGTGACGTGGTCGCGACCGCGCATGCGCACGCGGCATGGGTCAAGCCCGGGCCGCGCGAGGCGGCGGACGGCGGCATCGCGCTGCCCGACGCGGCGAAGGTCGTGCTGTAGGAGTTTGTGCGACTTGCGCAGGATCAATGGCGATCCGGCCTTTGCGTGCCTATATGGGGCCTATGGAACAGGCGCCCGCATTTTATTACCGGATCGGCATCGACCCCGCGGACATCGATTTCATGGGGCACGTCAATAATGCCAGTTATCTGAAGTGGGTGCAGGAAGCGGTGATCAGCCATTGGCGCAAGATCGCGCCGGCGGATGCGATCGCCGGGCATCTATGGGTCGCGCTCAAGCACGAGATCACCTATCGCAAGCCGACCTTCCTCGATGACGACGTGATCGCGACCGTGCTGCTCCAGAAGGTGCAGGGCGCGCGCGCTTTCTACGAAACGATCATTCGGCGCGGCGAGGAGGTGCTCGCCGAGGTGAAATCGAGCTGGTGCTGCATCGACGCCGACACGCACCGGCCCGCGCGCGTTGCGAGGGATGTGATCGAGCGCTTCTTTATGCCGCGCTGATCCCGTTATTCTCGCTCGGCCAGCCAGTCGCGCATCGCGGCGTTGACGGCCTCGGGCGCTTCCCACGGCACGAAATGGCCGGCATCGATCTCGACCACGTCGAGGGTCGGCACCAGCGTGCCGAGTCCGTCGAGCTGGCACGGCAGCAATGCCTTGTCGCGCATCCCCCAGATCACCAGCGTCGGCTGAGTGATCGGCGGGAAGGGTGCGTCGAGGAAGGCGGGGCGGCCCGCCGTGGCGCCCGTTTCGGGTACATCGATTGCGCTGGCGCGATACCAGTTGAGCATTGCCGTCATCGCGCCGGGCTGGCCCCACTGATCGAGATAGACGGGCTTTTCGGCCGCCATTTTCGCGGCATCGGTATGCGGCGCGAAGCTGGTATCGAAGAACGCCGATAGCCCGATCCGATCGATATGCCGTTCGAGATCGGGATTGCGGAAGGCGCGGATATACTGGCTCGCCGCGCGCTGGGCGGGATCGTCGAACAGCGTTTTCTGGAAGAGAAACGGGTGCGGCGCGTTGGCGATGATCAGTCGCGCGATGCGATCCGGATGCTGGAGCGCCGCCATCCAGGCGACCGCGCCGCCCCAATCGTGGCCGGCCAGCGCGAAGCGATCGATTCCGAAATGGTCGGCGAGCGCGAGCACGTCCGCGACGATCCTGTCAGGGGTATAGTTCTCGACACCCTCGGGCTTGGACGAGCGGGCATAGCCGCGCTGATCGGGCGCGATGACGAAATGGTCGGCGGCCAGCGCGGGGATCTGGTGCCGCCAGGTGCGATGCGATTCGGGAAAGCCGTGGAGCAGGATGATCGGCGGCGCGGCGGGATCGCCCGCGGTCCAGACGTCGAGATCGACGCCGGTGGAAAGCGCGATGCGGTGTGGGTCGCAGGTCATCCAAATCTCCGTCACGGATAACTCACCGTCATCGGCACGTCGGGAATGGGAATCCATTCCTTGTCGTCGCCGGGGACTTTCGCGAATTCTCCTGCCTTCCAGGCGCGCTTGGCCTCGTTGATCCGCTCGCGCGACGACGAGACGAAGTTCCACCAGACATGGCGCGGCGTGGCGAAGGCCTCGCCACCACACAGCATGACGCGCGCGCCCCGATCCGACCGCAGCGTCGCCGCGACACCGGGGCGCAGCACATAGAGCGTCATCGGATCGAGCGGCAGCCCGTCGAGCGACGCTTCGCCCTCGGTGACATAGACCGCGCGCTCATCGGCCTCGGCATCGATGGGGATCGCCCCGCCACTGCCAAGGACGATATCGGCATAGATCGTACCCGCATAAGTGGTGGTCGGCGCTTGCCGTCCCCACAGGCTGCCCATAATCACCCGTGCCTTGGCGCCGTTGTCCTCGATTGCCGGCAGATCGGCCTTGGCGACATGCTCGAAGGCGGGGGCCATTTCCTCGCGGCCGTCGGGAAGTGCGATCCACGTCTGGATGCCCGATAATTCGGGGCCGACCGCGCGTTCGGCGCTGGGCGAGCGTTCGGAATGGACGATACCCGAACCCGCTGTCATCAGATTGACCGCGCCCGGTTCGATCGTCGCGAGGGTACCGAGCGAATCGCGGTGATCGATCGCGCCCGCGAACAGATAGGTGACCGTGGCGAGGTTGATGTGGGGGTGCGGCCGCACGTCCATTCCCTGGCCGACTGACAGGTGCGCCGGCCCCATCTGATCGAAGAACAGGAACGGTCCCACCATCGTGCGCACCTTGTTGGGCAGGGTGCGATGGACCTTGAACCCGCCCAGATCATGCGTGACGGGTTCGATCGTCTGGAGCACGAGATCATCGTTGGTCATGGGCGTTTCCCTCGTCAGGCGGCGTCGAGTTCGGGATAGTGACGGAAGAGACCGTCCTGGTTGAACGCAATCCGGCGATCGCTGGCAAGATAGGCCTTGATACGAGGTAGTTCCGCGACCTGATCGTGGATTCGGACCAGCCCGGGCAGATCGGGTTCGAGCGTCGCCATTCTTTTGGGGAACATGTAGCGTAGCCCCTCGATCAACTGGAACAGCGACGTATCGATATAGGTCCAGCGGTCGTCGATCACCCAAGCGCCGTCAGTGGCCGTCGTTGCGGCCTCGAAATGCCGTAGGAACGTGGGCATCCGCTGTTCGCGGAACTGTTTCGCCGTCCGCGCAGCCTCGTCTTTCTGCTCATGGTAATAGGCACCGGCGGCAACGGGGTGATGCACGTTGTGCACCTCGGCGACCATATCCGCGACGGTGAGTTGCAGTTGATTGAGCCATAATCGGTCGGCCATCGGCGCGGGCGCGAGATCATGGCGCTCGCCCAGATACATCAGGATGTTGGCGACCTGCGCGATCGCGAAACCATCGAGTTCGAGGAATGGTGGGGCAAAGGGCTGACGGCTGTAGATCCTGCTCATCCGTTCAAGAAGCGCGTCTTGACCGCGATCGCGCGCGCAATCGCGATAGGCGATGTCGCCGGCTTCCATCGCCAGGCGGATGAACTCGCCGCGTCCCTGAACCGATGGCCAATACCATAATTTGTAGATCATCAGGCGTCTCCCGGCGCGTGCGCCCGGATCGCGAGCGCGTGGATGCGCTCGTCCATCAGCGCGCCCAGCGCCTTGTTCACCATCCGCTGCCGCGCCACGCGCGCCTGCCCCTCGAAAACGGGTGATTCGACGATCACGGTGAAATGCGATTCGCCCGAGCCGTCGTCGCCGGCATGGCCGCGATGCCCCGCGCTGTCGTTGATCACCTCGAGCCTGGTCGGGGTGAGCGCCCGCGTGAGGCGGGCCGTGATCTCGGCGGCGACGGGGCCGGTGGCAGGTGCTATCATCGCCCCTATATAGGCCGCTTTGTCCGAAGCGGGGAGCAGGGTTGCGACGTCCAGGCAAAGACAGGCCCAACACGCGGTTTCACGGTCGTTTCGAGGATAACGGGCGTGCGTGCGAGGCGCCGGGATGCAGCGCGCCCGGCGAATTCCGTGCGCCCGGCGCCGAATCGGGGCCAGCCGATCAACCGCGCCGCTATCGCTGGTTCTGTCTCGATCATGTTCGCGAATTCAATGCGCGCTATAATTTCTTCAGCGGCATGACGCCCGACGAGATCAACGCCGCGCAGCACCCGCTTTCGGGATGGGAGCGCGAGACGCGCGCCTTCGCGAGCGCGGGCGGCGATGTGCCGCCGCGCTGGGCGGATTTTACCGATCCGCTCGATGCGATCGGCGGGCGTTTCCGGCGGCGCGACGCGCGCGAGCGCAGCGACGGGCCGCCGCTATCCGATGGCGACCGCAAAGCGATGCGGGTGATGGGGCTGGAAGCGAATGCCGATAGAACTGCCCTTCGCAAGCGTTATGCCGAATTGCTCCAGCGCTACCACCCCGACCGCAACGGTGGCGATCGCACGCACGAACACGCGTTGCGCGAGGTGATCGAGGCATATCAGCGGTTGAGAAAGGCGGCGGCCTTCGCCTGATCGCTTCGGGCGAGGGATCGTGCGCCGCGCCTCGACGTTTCATTGCGCATGAAGAATATCCTTATCCTCGGCGTGCTGGCGTTTGCGGCGGGTTGCGGTGAACGTGCCGCCTCTGACGTCGCGGCGCCGGACGAGACGCCTTCAACAGCGCGGGAAGCGGTGTCGTCGAACGAACCCGCGGCCGACCCTGCTCCTTCTGCAACGCCGACCGGTGATGCCGCCCGCGCCTCGCGTTACACCAGCCTTTCCGACTGTGAATTGATTCGGGAACGACCCCAAGAAGCGGGGTTTGCCGAATCACGCTGCCCGGGGGTCGGTGGATACGGGCTGCGGCTGATCGATGCCGATGCGCGGCAGAATTTGCTGGTCGAGCGGCCCGGTGGCGGCAGCGCCAGCTTGCGGCTTTCCGAAGTGGGCGGGGGTGGGTTCAGCGCGCTCGGAAAGACGGTCGAATGGCGTGGCAAGGCGGGCGCGAGCGTTGCGCCGGACGCGATGATCGTCCGTTACAATGTGGTCGAGAATCCGACCAGCCCGGGTAGCGAGACGTCGTACCTGATGGTCGCTTCGCTGGATGGCGACAGGCCGTGCATCACCGACAAGATCGTGCCGGGCGCGGATCAGAACGATCGTGCCCGTGCCGCCGCCGATGCGGATCACGCCTGCCTGCCCTGACGCCCGTCAATCGTACCAGACCTTGGGAAACCAATCCGTGCCGCGCCCCTCGGGCGTCATATCGAGCAGGTTCCACAGCGGGTCGACCATGTCGACGGCGCGGTGGTTCTGGCCGGGCTCTTCTGCGACGTAGACCAGTTCGGTGCCCCAGGAATGGCGCACCGTGCCGTCGCGTTTGGTGAAGACGTTGAACACCGGCTGATCCCAGTTTTCGCCGGGCTGGTAGCCGCGTTCGGTGCGCATCGCGTCGCTGACGCCGGTGGTGTTGCCGAAATAGTCGCTCGTATAGCTGTTGCCCTCGGCCGAGAGGAACCGGAAGAAGCGCCAGCCGCGTACCCGGCCCCAGGCCTCCAGCCGCACCAACGGGGAGCGCGCGACGATGTAGAGCGGCAACACCTGATTGGCGTGGCGCGCGGTGCCGTCGAGCGCGTCGAGTATGTGTGTGCAGCCGTTGCACGGCAGGTCACGTTCCGGGCCGTACATGAAGCTGTAGAGGATGATCGTGGGATGATCCTCGAACAGTTCAGAGAGCTTCACCTGTTCGGGGCGCCCGTGGGCGTCGGTGCGCTCGAACACATAGTCCTGCGGCGGGGCGCCGCCGGGCGGGAGCGCGCGCCGCAACGCGGCGACGTGCTCGATCCGGCGGCGCAGGTCGATCTCGGCATCGAGCAGCTCGTTGCGGGCCTCGCGATAGCCGGCGCTCTCGTTGGGATAGGCGAGGTGGACTGGATCGCTGGCCATGATCAGGTCTCCGCGGTCGTTTGTTCGCAGAGCGCCTGGAGCTGGTCGGCGCAGGTGCCCCAGCCTTCGGCGAAGCCCATATCCTCGTGGCGCTTTCGGGCGTCTTCGGTCCAGTGGCGGGCGCGGGCGGTGTAGCGGGTGCCGTTGCCCTCGGGCGCGATTTCCCAGATGCCGACCATGAACGGATCCGCGGGTTCGAAATCGCCCTGGATGGCATCGGTCGAGACGAACCGCCGCCCGTCGTCGAAGGCGAGATAGGTGCCGTTGTGCGTGTGCACTTCGCCCTCGGGGCCGTGCATCCTGACCTCGTTGCGGCCGCCGGGACGGCGTTCGTTGACGTCGAATTCGGCGCGCCACGGCTTGGGGCACCACCATTCCTCCTGGCGGTTGACCATCACGTCCCACACCGTCTCTGGCGGGGCGTCGATGTAGCGGGTGATCGTCAGTTCATTGGTGTCGGCCATTTCGGAATCCTCTCGTTCGATATCAGTCCCGATCGGGGGTGCCGGGCGGGAACCAGGGACGGTACGGCCGCGCGTCGTCGACGCAGCGGGCGACCGGGGGAAGCGCCAGCAATTCGGCGCGCAGGGCGGCGAGGCGCGGGCAATCGGCGGGAATGCGCTCGACCCAGTCGGCGTAGAATAGCGACGGCGCGGCCGCGCAAGTGACGAGCGACACGTGCGGCGGCAGCGCGTTCTCGCCGAGCCAGCCTTCGAGCCAGCGATAGACGCGCAGCAGCCCCTCCTTCCCGGCAGCGACCTCGGCCGGATCGGGGTTGTCCCCGTTTGCGATGTACGCGTTCACGACGCGCTGCATGTTCGCCATCACGTAATTGTCGAACACGCGGTCGAGCATCCGCGTCGTGATGGCCCCGGCCGGATCGGGCGGGATCAGCGGGGCGGGGCCGGGGTGTCGAACCGCGAAATATTCGATGATCGCGGTCGCCTCGATCACGACCGTTCCGTCGTCGTCGAGCACGGGGAACTTGCCCGCCGGATGCGCCGTCGCGACGAAGGCCGCGTGATCGGGATGGTCCGGGCCGACCTCTCTGAACTCGAACGGCGTCGCGTTCGCGTAGAGCGGGATCAGCGCCTTCCAGGTATAGGAGGAAAAGGGATGGCCGTAGAGCGCGAGCATCGGTTCAGCCGGCCTGTGCGGCTTCGATCGTCGCGATGTCGATCTTCTTCATCGTCATCATCGCGTCCATCGCGCGCTTGGCGGCGGTACGATCGGGATCGGTCGTCGCCGCGAGCAGCGCGCGCGGTGTGATCTGCCACGAAAAGCCCCAGCGATCCTTGCACCAGCCGCACATGCTTTCCTGGCCGCCGTTGCCGACGATTGCGTTCCAATAGCGATCGGTCTGTTCCTGATCGTCGGTCAGGATCATGAAGCTCACCGCCTCGTTGGGCTTGAAATGCGGGCCGCCGTTCAAGCCGACGAACGATTGGCCGAGCAAGGTGAACTCCACCGTCAGTTCCTCGCCTGCCTTGGTCGATGGATTGTCGTTCGGCGACGCGTTGCCCGTGCCGACATGGCTGTCAGGGAAGGTCGCGGCATAGAATTCGGCGGCCTTGCGCGCCTCGCCATTGTCGAACCAGAGGCAGGTCGTCATCGCGCTCTTGCTCATCGTCTCTCTCCTCACTTGCCGGGCGCGACCGCGCCGAAGCGCACGCCGTGGGTGTCGCCCGCGACGATGATGCGGTCGCCGCCGGGTACCTCCATCGGGCCGGCATGGACGGTGCCGCCGTCCTTTCCGACCTTTCCGGCGGCGACATCGATATCGGGGGTGCGGAAGTAGAATTGCCAGCCCGTAGGCTGGTCGGGCTGCGCGGCGGTCATCGTCGCGCCGATCGACTGGTCGGCGGCCTGCACGAAGACGTAATCGCCCATCTCGCCCATCGGCATCTTGTCGGGGTAGGTCCAGCCGAACACCGCTGCGTAGAAGGCGTGCGCGCCTTCTTGATCGGTCGTCGTCAGCTCGTTCCAGTTGCACTTGCCCATGCCGTCGCGGCTGAAGGCGGTGCTGCTCTCGTCGCTCGCGCCGCGCATCACGTAGAAGGGATTGCCCTGCGGATCGCGGACGAGCGCCATCCGGCCGACGCCCTCGATCATCCACGGCGGCATGATCACGCCGCCGCCCTCGGCCGTCACCTTCGCGGCCGTCGCATCGACATCGTCGACGCCGATATAGAAGAACCAGCCGGGCTTCGCGCCGCCCTTGGTCATGTCGTCGGTCAGCCGCATCACGCCGCCGACCATGCCGCCGTCGGCGGTGTTGATCATGCGATAGTCCATGCCGGGCATCGCGGGCTCGGCGTCGATCGTCCAGCCGATCACGTCGTCGTAGAACGCCTTGGACGCGGTGGGATCGGCGGTCATCAGTTCGTACCAGATCGGGGTGCCATGAGGATTGGGCATCGATCGTCTCCTGTCAGGCGTCGGTGTCGAGGATCGGCACGAAACCGCCGAAGATCATGCGTTTGCCGTCGAAGGGCATCGGCGTATTGCGCATCGCGGGGTCTTCCATGATCCTGGCCATGCCGGCGTCGCGGGTCTGCTTGTCGGGCCATTCGATCCACGAGAAGACGACGGTCTCGTCCTCCTTGGCCTCGACCGCGCGTTTGAAGTCGGTGACCTTGCCGTCGGGTACGGCGGTGCCCCAATTCTCGACCAGCCGCGTTGCCCCGGCCTGCTTGAAGAGGTCCGCCGCCATGCGGGCATGGCCGAGATACTCATCCTTCGCCGTCGTCGGCACCGGCGCGACCATGCCGTCGACATAGCCAAAAGCGCCGCCGTCGCCCGTGTCCATGACGGCATCGAAGCCGGCATAGATCATTCGTTGCATATCGAATGGGATCGGCGTCCCGTCGGGCTTCATGCGCTCGTCCGCCATCATCTTTTCCGACGCCGCATCACAGGTCGCCTTGTCGGGCCAGATCACCCACGAATAGACGATCTGTTCGTCGGGATTGGCCTGGACGGCGCGTTTCATGTCGGTCTGCTTGCCGTCGGGAATATCGTCACCCCAGGTCTCGACGATACGCTGGGCGCCATATTCGGCAAAGATCGGCGCCGCCTTGGCGGCCATGTCGCGATAGGCCTCCCGGTTGTCCTGGTGGGCGGGGATCACGAAGCCTTGAACGTAGGTCATCATTTCTCTCCTCTGAAGGATCAGGCGAAGGGTGCCCCTTGGCTCAGCACGATCGCGGCGATGGTGACCGCAAACCCGGTGAACGCAAGCGAGATGCTGCTGGATGTGGCGAGAATGCGCCTCACGGAGCGGGCGCCTTGCCGGGCATGGTCCAGCCTTCCGGCGCCGTGCCGGTGAAGTTCGCCAGTTGCGCCTGAAGCGCGCGCTGGAAGGCGGGTCGCGCCTCGCCGCGATCGACATAAGCGCCGAGGTTAGCGAACTCGTCGACGATCCCCGAACGCCGCAGCGGCCGCAGCACCGAGACCATCATCAGATCGCCGACGCTGAAGTCGCCATCGAGCCAGTCGGCATCGCTCAGTCGCTGCGAAAGCTCCCCAAGCCGGCCGCGGACGCGATCGTCGACCATTGGCAGTCGGGCGTCGGCCCAGCTTTCGTTGCACTCGATGACGGCGGCATAGAAGCGCTCGGTAATCGGCGTCTCGACCGAGTTGAGCGCGGCAAACAGCCATTCGATCGCGCGTGCCCGCGCCTTCGGTTCTTCGGGGAGCAGTCCGGGATGGCGTTCGGCGACGTGGAGCACGATCGCACCTGATTCGAACAGAACGAGCCCGTCCTCCTCATAGGTCGGCACCTGGCCGAACGGCTGGCGCGCGCGGTGCGTTCCTTCCTTGTGGGTGCCGAAGCGAAGCAGGCGCACGTCATAAGGCTGGCCGACCTCTTCGAGCGCCCAGCGCACGCGCAGGTCGCGGACCAGCCCCTTGGCGCCGTCGGGCACCCAATCGAGCGCGGTAACGACAGGCGCGCTCATGCCGCCGCCTCCGGCTGCATCGCGGCGGTGGCGGCTGCCATGTCCATGTGCATCACCTCGAAGGTATGGCCGTCGAGATCGTCGAAGGCGCGACTGTACATGAAGCCCATGTCCTGCTTGTCGCGCGCCTCGCGCCCGCCGGCGGCGAGCGCCGCTTCGGTGATCGCATCGACCTCGGCCCGGCTGTCGCGCGACAGGCAGATCAGCGCAGCGCTCACGGCGTGCGTGTCGGCGATCTTCTTGGTGGTGAAGGTCGAATAGAAACCGTGATCGAGCAGCATCACGTGGATCGTGTCCGACCACACCATGCACGAGGCATGGTCGTCGGAGAATTGCGGGTTCTTCTCGAAACCGATCGCCTCGTAGAAGACGGTGGCCTTCGCGACATTGGTGACGGGCAGGTTGACGAAGATCATCTTGGGCATCGCTGTTCTCCTTGGGGGAAAGACGGTCAGCGCGCGTCGGCGCCGTAATCGAGGCTCGGATACCAATCGGTGCCGCGCCCCTCGGGGGTCATGTCGAGGATGTTCCAGAGCGGCGTGGGATCGGGGGCGAGGTGCGGATCGAAGCCGGGGTCGGCGGTTTCGGGGCCGCCTTCCGCGGCCCAGAACAGTCGCACCTTGGTATCTTCGCGCCGCCACATGAGGACGGCTGCGCCTTCGTTGCCGTCCACCAGAATGTTGTAATCCCGGGCGAAATCGTCGCCGACCGTCTGGTAGAAATCGAGGTGCGTCCAGCCGCGCTCGCGGGCGAAGGCGAGTTGTCGCGCGACCGGCGAGCGCCCCACGATCGCGAGTGCGAGCCGCTGCTCGATATCGGGCGCAGGCGCGTCGAGCGAGCCGACGAACGACGTGCACATCGGGCAGGGTCGTTCGCGCTCGGGGCCGTACATCCAGAAATAGGTGAGCAGCGTGTCGTGGCGGCCGAACAGGTCATTGAGGCCCAGGTCGCGCCCCTCGGCGTCGAGGAAACGATAGTCTTTCGCCTCGGGCCCCGGTGGCAACGCACGGCGGTGCTCGGCGACGCGCTGGATCTGGCGGCGCAGTTCTATCTCCTCGGCAAGCAGATCGGTGCGCGCGCGGCGATAGTCGACGCTCTCGCCCGGCCAGCGCGTAGGATGCGCCTCGGCCATGATGCGCGCCGATTTCAGGTGTTCGGGCGGCGGCAGAGTGGCAGTGTCGGCCATGTCCTTACTCCTTGCGTTTGCGCGCTGTCGGCGAATCGCTATTTGACGGTGATGCACGCGTGAGTTATAAAAAGCAACTATGAAGTCACAAAAAATAACTGAGTCGCACCTGAGCAAGCCGAAACGGTGGTATCAAGACGCGTGCGGCACCGCGCTCGCGATGGATTTGCTGGGTGAGCGCTGGTCGATGCTGATAATGCGCGAACTGCTGCTCGGGCCGCGTCGCTTCGGCGAGATTCGCGGGAGTCTGGTCGGTTTGAGCGCCAATGTGTTGACGCAGCGGCTCGAGGGGCTCGAACAGGCGGGTATCGTGCGCAAACGCGTGCTGCCGTCGCCCGCCAATGCGCAGGTCTACGAACTCACCCGCTGGGGCAAAGCGGCCGAGGACGCGATCTTCGCGCTCAGCCGGTGGGCAGCGGGATCGCCCGCGCATGATGTGACGTTACCGCTTAGCAACGCCGCCTTCATGCTGTCGCTCCGAACGATGATGGATCGGGAGAAGGCGCGCGCGCTATCGATCGATCTCGGCTTTCGCGTCGGCGGCGATCCGTTCCGCGCACAGATCGTCGATGGCAGGCTCGAAATCGAGCGCGTCGATCCCGAAAGTGCCGGCCTCGTCTTCGATGGCGATCCTTCGCTGCTCGCCTCGGTCTTCTACGGATCGCAGTCTTTGGAGGAATCGGAAGCCGCCGGCCTCGTGCGGGTCACCGGGGATCGCGCGGTGGCGCAGCGTTTCGTCGATTGTTTTCGGCTGCCGGTCTTCGTCAACGATTGAAGACGCGCGCGCGCCGCTTTACATCGGCGCGGACGGAGATCGTCGCGCCCCGGCGCGTTGGACGATCTTCCGGCTGTCGGCATGTGCCGATGGCTTGACGAACTTTCTTTCCGTTCGCACTGAGCCCGTCGAAGTGCCGTTCTTCATGCTCGCGGAAAGTGACCAGAACGGGCTTCGACAAGCCCCGCCCGAACGGTATGAAGGCCCGCGATGACAGATATTCCCAACACCCAGCCCGACAGCCGCGAAACCACGGTGCTCGATGCGCCCGACAAGACGATCAAGGTGCGCGACCTGTTCGGGATCGACAGCGACATGGAATGTCCCGCCTTCAGCGAGGCGGACGAGCGCGTGCCCGATCTCGATCCCGCCTATGTCTTCGATCCCGATACCACGCTCGCGATTCTCGCGGGCTTCGCGCACAACCGCCGGGTGATGGTGCAGGGTTATCACGGCACCGGCAAATCGACGCACATCGAGCAGGTGGCGGCGCGCCTCAACTGGCCGTGCATCCGAATCAATCTCGACGCGCATATCAGCCGCATCGATCTGGTCGGGCGCGATGCGATCGTGCTCAAGGACGGCCAGCAGGTCACCGAATTCCGCGAGGGTTTGCTACCGTGGGCGCTCCAGACCCCGACCGCGCTCGTGTTCGACGAATATGATGCCGGCCGCCCCGACGTGATGTTCGTGATCCAGCGCGTGCTGGAGACCGAGGGCAAATTGACGCTGCTCGACCAGAACCGCGTGATCCGGCCGAATCCGTGGTTCCGGCTGTTCTCGACCGCCAATACGGTGGGGCTGGGCGATACCAGCGGGCTCTATCACGGCACCCAGCAGATCAATCAGGGCCAGATGGATCGCTGGAACATCGTCGTCACCTTGAATTACCTGCCTGCCGCGGTCGAGGCGCAGATCGTGCTCGCCAAGTCCGGCGAATACGACCAGCCCGAGGGCAAGGAGACGGTCGAGAAGATGGTCCGCGTCGCCGATCTGACGCGGAAAGGCTTCATCAATGGCGACATCTCGACGGTGATGAGCCCGCGCACGGTGATCACCTGGGCGCAGAACGCGCTGATCTTCGGCGATATCGGTTTCGCATTCCGGCTCTCGTTCCTCAACAAGTGCGACGAGGCCGAGCGCGCGCTGGTCGCCGAATATTATCAGCGCGTGTTCGGCAAGGATCTGCCCGAAAGCGTCGTCGGCAAGGCGTAAATGGCCGCCGAAACGCCCCTCGACCGGTTCAAGGCGGTGCTTGGCGGCGCGGCGCGGGCGCTGTCCGACGAGCCCGAGCTGGAGCTTGCCTTCACCGCCGACGCGCCGTCGCAGCACGGGCGGCACGTCAAGGTGCCGATGCCCGCGCGCCAGTTGCCGCCCGATCAGGTCGCCGAGGCGCGCGGCTTTGCCGATCAGTTCGCGCTGAGGATGCGGCTCCACGACAGCGCGATGCACCTGCGCGGCGCGCCGACCGAGGCGGTCGCGCGTGCGGTGTACGATGCGGTCGAGAATGCGCGCGTCGAAGCGCTGGGCTCGCGCGGGTATCAGGGCATCGCCGACAATCTGGAAACCGCGCTTGCGCTTCGGCTGCGGTCGGACCCGATCACGCGCGCGCGGACCCGCGACGAAGTACCGCTGTCGACCGCGCTCGGGCTGATGGTGCGCGAGCGGCTGACCGGCCAGGCGCCGCCCGCCACGGTCGCGCCCGGCATGGCGCTGGTCCAGGATTGGCTCGAGGAGAAGGTCGGCGCCGATCTCGATGCGCTGGGGCTCGCGATCGACGACCAGATCGCGTTCGCCGATCTCTCGAAAAAGCTGCTGCGCGATCTCGACCTTACCGACGGCGAGATGCTGCCGGATGACGACGACGACGGCGGCAGCGACGACGAAGGCGACGAGGACGAAGGCGCTGACGACGGCGACGAGGGTGAGGACGCTGGCGAGCAGGGTGAGGGCGACATCGACGCCCGTGGTGAGCAGCAGGAATCGGACGATCAGGACGGGGAAAGCGAATTCGACGAGGAATCGCTCGACGATGCGGAAGGCGAACCCGGCGACGAGGGCGATGAAGGGATGCTTCCCGTCCGCCCCAACCGGCCGTTCTCCGATCTCGCGCCGAGCTTCGATTACAAGGTGTGGACGACGCAGTTCGATGAAGTGGTCGCAGCGGGCGAATTGTGCGATGCCGAGGAACTGCAGCGGCTGCGTGCCTATCTCGATCAGCAACTCGTCCATCTGCAATCGGCAGTGTCGAAACTTGCCAACCGGCTCCAGCGCCGGTTGATGGCGCAGCAATCGCGCTCGTGGGATTTCGATCAGGAAGAAGGGCTGCTCGATGCCGCGCGGCTGGCGCGCGTCGTCGTCAACCCGACGCAGTCGCTCAGTTACAAGATCGAGCGCGATACCGAATTCCGCGATACCGTGGTGACGCTGCTGATCGACAATTCGGGCTCGATGCGTGGGCGGCCGATCGGGATCGCGGCGATCTCGGCGGATATTCTGGCACGCACGCTCGAACGCTGCGGGGTCAAGACCGAGATTTTGGGCTTCACGACGCGGGCATGGAAAGGCGGTCAAAGCCGTGAGGCGTGGCTCGCTGCGGGCCGGCCGCCGCATCCCGGCCGCCTCAACGACATCCGCCACATCGTCTACAAGCAGGCCGACGAACCGTGGCGGCGCGCGCGGACCAGCCTGGGGCTGATGATGCGCGAGGGGCTGCTCAAGGAGAATATCGACGGCGAGGCGCTGCTGTGGGCGCACAGCCGCCTGCTCGCGCGGCCCGAAGAGCGCAAGATCCTGATGGTGATCTCGGACGGCGCGCCGGTCGACGATTCGACGCTGTCGGTCAATTCGGGAAGCTATCTCGAACGCCACTTGCGGCAGGTGATCGGCTGGATCGAGGCGCGCTCACCGGTCGAGTTGACCGCGATCGGGATCGGCCACGACGTGACTCGATATTATGCGCGCGCAGTGACGATCATGGATGCCGAACAACTCGGCGGGACGATCATCGAGCAGCTCGCGGCGTTGTTCGACAAGGAATGACGGGAAGAAGATTGACGGGGCGGGCGATCGACGCGCCCTCCGGCGGCTTTCACGGGCCGGTCAAGCGATCGGTGACGATCGCGGGGCATCAGACCTCGATCAGCCTCGAGCCGCTTTTCTGGGAAGCGCTCGAACAGGCGGCTGAGTCGCGGGCGTTGCCGCTCAACGCACTGATCGCCGAAATCGATGCGCGACGAATCGTCGCCGACGTGCCACCCAACCTCGCGAGCGCGCTGCGGACCTGGCTATTCTCGATCATAACTGAGAATTGTTCGCAATAGCGTTGACAGTGCGACCTACTCGCAATAGCAGGCCCCTCGATTACAGTTATCGATTAAGGGGACACAAAGTGACGCCGTCCGTAGCCACTCGCGCTCGCTCTACCGCCGCACCGACTTTTCTTGCCTTGAGCTGCGTCGGCGCCTTTGCGTGTGGCTCGGCTCATGCCGCTGACCGCGCGGCGGATGCGCATGCCGATCCCGATCCGCAGGTCCGTGCCGATGGCCAGACGCGCGAGGACATTCTGGTCAACGGCGAGCGCCAGCGCGGCGCGAAGGACGTCGCGTCACCGGTGAACACGCCGCGGTCGGTGGTGGTATTGCCGGAAAAGATCATCGAGCAGACCGGCTCGGCCACGCTTCAGGATGCCTTGCGCACCGTGCCGGGGATCACGTTCGGAGCGGCCGAGGGGGGCAATCCCATCGGTGACCGACCCTTCATCCGGGGTTTCGACAGCCAGGGATCGACTTTCGTTGATAGTGTGCGCGATTTTTCCGCGCAAACCCGCGAGGTCTTTGCGGTCGATCAGATCCAGATCGTTCGCGGTTCGGATTCGACGCTCGGCGGACGCGGTTCGGCCGGCGGCACCATCAACATCATCTCCAAGCTGCCGATCAACGACAATTTCGCGCGCGCCGCGCTCAGCTATGGTAGCGACGATTACAAGCGCGTCACGGTGGATGTGAACGGAAAGCTGTCCGATACGGTCGCCGCGCGCATCCAGGGGATGTGGCACGATCAGGACGTGGCCGGGCGCGATGCGCTCTATCAGCGCCGCTGGGGCGTCGCACCGTCGGTGACCGTCGGCATCGGCACGCCCACCAAGTTGACGGCGAGCTATTATTATCTCGAGACCCACGAACTGCCCGATACGGGCATCCCCTATCTCTATAATCTCGCCAACGCGCCGCTTGGTGAGACTTTCGTCGAACCGGCGATCGGCGATGTCACCACGATTGCGGGCGCGACCGGCCATGTCGATCGCAGCGTCTTTTACGGCCTCAAATCGCGCGACTTCCGCGACACCACGACGCACCAGGCGACGTTGCGTGCCGAGCATGATTTCGGCGGGATCACGCTGCGCAATACCTCGCGCTACACGCACAATACCCAAGCCTATATCTACACCCAGCCCGACGATCAGCAGGGCAATGTCTTTGGTACCAACCCGGCCACTCCCGCAACCGCGGGCGGCATGGTGTGGCGCCGCGCGAACACGCGCCACGGCTATGCCGATGCGCTGGTCAACCAGACCGATCTGTTCGGCACCGTCGATACCGGCGGGGTGAAGCACAGCTTCGCCGTCGGCGCCGAGGTGTCATGGGAGAAGGCGCGTCGCGGAGCCTATGTGCTGGCCACCGGTTCGACCAATTCGCCGCGCTGCACCGACGCCGCGTTCGATCGCTTCAACTGCACCAGCCTGTTCAATCCGAATCCCAACGATCCGTGGATCAATTATGCGGGAGATACCTCGACGGTGACGGCTCCGATCGAGAAGGGCGCGACCAGTACCGAGATCCAGAACGAGGCCAGCACCAAGGCGGTTTACGCGTTCGACTCGATCACGCTGGCCGACGCGCTGATTCTCAACCTTGGCGTGCGCTACGATCACTTCAAAACCACGCAGAAAGGCGCGGGCGCGGTAGTGGTCCCGATCAAGCGCTCGGACGATTTGTTCAACTGGCAGGCCGGCCTTGTCTTCAAGCCGACCGCGAACGCCAGCCTCTATGCGAGCTACGCCACCTCCGCGACCCCGCCCAACAGCCTGCTGGGCGAAGGATCGGAAAGCAACGGCTTGAGTCCGGGGCGCGGCGAAACGCTGCTCAGCCCCGACGCGATCAAGGTCACCAAGACCAAGAGCTATGAGGTGGGGGCGAAGGCCGATCTGTTCGGTGGGCGTCTCGCGCTCAACCTCGCCGCCTTCCAGACCGAGACCGACAATGCGAGGACGACCGGGCCTGACGGCTTTGTCGAATATATCGGCGAGACCCGCATCCGCGGCGTCGAACTCACCGCCAATGGCACGATCCTGCCGGGCTGGACGGTATTCGGGGGCTATACCTATCTCGATCCGAAGATCACCAACGGTGGTTTCACCAAGCTCACCGCGGCGGCGGTCGGCGGGCAGGCCGCGCAAACCGTGCTCGTACCCTCGACCAGCACCGGTCGTCAGGTGTCGAACGTCGCCAAGCATTCGGCGACGTTGTGGACCAATGTCGAATTCGGTCGGTTCAGCATCGGCGGCGGCGCCTTCTACACCAGCCGCGTGTTCGGCGGCTATCAGGACGATCGATCGGCGCGCCAGGATGGCGCCGGCAATGTGACAGTGGTTCCCGCGACGAAAACGATCCTGCGTTCGATCCCTGGTTACGTCCGGTTCGACGCCCGTGCCGGTGTCAAGATCACCGATGCGGTCGATCTCAGCGTCAACGTGCAGAACCTGACCAACAAGACGTATTTCAATCAGGCGTACACCGCGCATTATGCCAGCATCGCGCCGGGCAGATCGGCATTCGCCACGCTCAATCTGCGGTATTGATGATGGCATCTGCGGTGCTCGATGCGTTGACCGCCGATGAGATCGCCGAACGGCTCTCGGGTTCACCCGAGGGCCGCGCGGCGTTCGTGCGTGGGGCGGCTGAGGCGGGGGTTGCCGAAGCACAGGCGGTCTACGGCCAGATGCTGCTCGACGGCGCCGGCGTGGCGGTCGATCAGCGTGCGGCGCTCGATTGGTTCAGCAAGGCCGCCGCGCAGCATCATGTGATGGCGATCAACATGGTCGGGCGCTGCTACGATCTCGGCTGGGGCACCCCGGTGATGAAGGACCGCGCAGCCGCCTGCTTTCGTATCGCCGCGGAGATGGGCCTCGATTGGGGCATGTACAATTATGCGACCTTGCTCGCGCTCGGCGAGGGTGTCGATGAAGACAAGGCGGCGGCGTTCGACTGGCTCGAAAAGGCCGCCGCGATGGGCAATGCCAAGGCGATCAACTTCGTCGGCAGCTTCCACGAAGACGGCTGGGTGGTGGCGCCCGATATCGATAAGGCGGCCGAATGTTACGCGCAGGCGGCCGAAGGCGGCGACTTTCGAGGTTGCTTCAACCATGCACGGATGCTCGGGCTCGCGGGCAAGGTCGATGAAGCGCTGGTGTGGCTCGCACGCGCGGGCGAGACCGCGACTGCCTCGTTTCTCGACAAGGCCGAGGCGTGGCTGCGCCGCTCCGACATCCCCGGATTTGCCGAACACGGGCCGCTGATGCTGCGGCAGGGGAAGGCCGCATGTTGATCGCCATTCCAGATGTTCTGACGGCCGGGCAGGTGCAGGAAACGCGCGCGCTGATCGATGGCGCCGAATGGATCGACGGCAACGCCACGTCGGGCACGCAATCGGCGCTCGCGAAGCGCAACCGGCAATTGCCCGAAGAATCGGATGCGGCGAAACGCGCGGGCTCGGTGATCCTCGATGCGCTGGCCGCGACGCCGTTGTTCGTCGCCGCCGCACTGCCGCTCAAGGTCTTTCCGCCGCTGTTCAATCGCTATGAGGGCGGCGAAGCGTTCGGCGCGCATGTCGACAGCGCGGTGCGGATCAGGCGCGGCAGCGATTTCCGTATCCGCAGCGATCTTTCCGCGACGCTCTTTCTGGAGGAGCCCGACGCCTATGATGGCGGCGAGCTGGTGATCGACGACCAGTTCGGCGAACAGCGCGTCAAGCTGCCCGCGGGGCATATGGTGCTCTATCCCGCGTCGAGCCTCCACCATGTCGAGCCGGTGACGCGCGGTTGTCGCACCGCGGCGTTCTTCTGGATTCAATCGATGGTGCGCGACGATGGCGCGCGCCGCACGCTGTTCGAACTCGATTCAGGCGTGCAGGCCGCCGCTGCCGCGATGGGGCAGGACGATCCGGCCGTGATCCGGCTGACCGGCGTCTATCACAATCTTCTCCGCCGCTGGGCGGAATGCTGAGGGGACCGATGAGCAAGCAAGCGTGGCGCCGCACCTGGTTTCAGGTCCACAAATGGATCGGCCTGATCCTCGCGATCCTGATCATCCCGATTTGCCTCACCGGCTCGGCGCTGGTGTGGAAGGGCGCGACCGACCGGATCGCCAACCCAGCGCGCTACGCGACCAGCGGCGCGACGATGCTGCCTGCCGAGCGATATGCCGAGGCGGCGCAAGCTGTGCTGGCGCCGGGCGAGCGGATCAACAGCCTCACCATGCCCGAGGGCAACGGCCCGGTCGTGGTCGCGGCGACGCAGGCGGGCAAGGGCCCACCGCGCGGCCGCCCGGTGCGGATGATGGTCTATCTCGACCCGCCGACCGCGAAAGTGCTCGATCAGGCGGCGTCGAACGAAGGCGTGTTGCGCGTGTTCCACGTCCTGCACGGCAGCCTGATGGTGCCGGGTGTCGGCCGCAAGATCGTCGGCTGGCTGGGCGTGGCGATGATGGTTTCGGCCTTCACCGGCATCTGGCTGTGGTGGCCGATGGTCGGGCGCTGGAGCAAAGGCTTGCGCTGGCGCCGCCATGCCAATCTCGACACCAACCTGCACCACATGGCGGGCTTCTGGATTTCGTTGCCCTTGTTCGTGCTGTCGCTGACCGGGGCGTGGATTTCGTTCCCAGCCTTTTTCGGGGCACTGACGGGTGCCGAACCACGCAGCGGCCCACCGCCGCGTCGTGCGCCGCCTCCGCAACCGACCGACCCGCAGCGCAGTCTCGATCAGGCGATCGCGATCGCTGGTGCGCGCGTGCCGGGCGATGTGCGGGAAGTGCGCTGGCCCGCCGGCGACGACGCACGCTGGACGGTGACGATCGGGACGAAGGAAGTCGCCGTCGACGATGCGAGCGGCGAGGTGGCGACAATATCCACACCGCGACCGCGCGGCGGATCGGGTGTCGCCGGGTGGATGCGACGCATCCATGACGGCAACGGTACCGGGCCGGTGTGGCAGACGATCATCTTCCTCGGCGGCTTGCTACCGGCGGGGCTCGCGATCACGGGCGTGATCATGTGGTGGCGCGCCCGCACATGGCGCGGTCGGCTCGCCGCCAGGAAAAAGGGGGCGGCGACGGCCTGATCGTCGACGCCAGTTCGGTTCAGCCAGAACCGGAACAGCTCAAGGAAACGGCCTCGAACCGAACGGAATACTCGATCCTATCGACCGAGCAGCACGCGTGCCTGGCCCGCGATCTGCGCGAGCATCGCGGCGCTGGGCGCGGGAGCGCGACGCGCGCGCGCGACCAGTCGCTTGAACTGATCGATCCGCGCCCGGTTCGCGACCAGCCAGTCGTCGACCAGCTTTTGCGGATCAAGGCCTTCGGTGCGGCCGAGGAACTCGAGCCGAAGCTGCTGGAAATCGCGCGCGAGCCCCGCGAGCAACAACCGTTCCCAGGGATCGCCCGAGGTAATCCGCGCGGCGTTGGCCTGCGCCCAATCGAGCCCGAGTTCATGCCCCAGGCTGGTGAACGCGCGCGTGAGCACGACCTCGTCGATGCGGAGCTGTTCGCCGAGATCGGCGAGCCCGACGGCACCGTCGAGTTCGTAGAGCCGCACCACTTTCAGCACGAGCTTGCGCGGCGCGCCTTCGGCTTCGAGCATTTCGGCGATCCGGCCCGATTGCGCCTTCACTTCATCGAGCAGCAGCGATTTGGTCTGACGACCGAGTTGCTCGATGCCGGGCTTGATCCGGTCGACGATCGGTTGCGGCAGCGAGCCCGGCGGGCAGATGCGCAGCAGATCCGCGATCTGCGAGCGCACCGCGACCGCGACCTCATCGAACAGCGCGATCCGCGCGCGCTCGGGCATGTCGGCGGTTTCGATCTCGGCCCACAGGGCGGGGAGATCGAACAGGCGCTCTGCCGCGACGAACATCGCCGCGATGTCGAGCGTCGAGGCGCCTTCCTCCTCGGCGAGTTCGAGCGGGTGAAGCACGCCGAGCCGGTTGACGATGCGGTTGGCGAGCTTGGTCGCGACAATCTCCGCGCGCAGCCGATGTTCGTCGATCGCGACGGCGAACTTCTTGCGCATCGCCGATGGAAAAGCGGCGTGCAGATCGCCCTTCATCTCGTCCGACCGGGCGAGGTCGCCGCGTTCGATCGCATCCTGGAGCGCGAGCTTGGCGGTCGCGATCAGCACCGCGAGTTCGGGCCGGGTAAGCCCGAGCCCTTCCTGCGCGCGGCGTAGCAGATCGTCGTTGGACGCCAGCCCCTCGACCGCGCGATCGAGCCGCCCGGCGGTCTCGAAGATTTCGATCGCGCGGACATAACTCGGCAGGGACAGGGCGCCGTCATTCTCCATGATCGACAGCGCGAGCGTTTGGAGGCGGTTGTCCTCCAGGACCAGAGCGGCGACATCGTCGGTCATGTCGGTGAGCAGCTTGTTGCGCTTGGCGAGCGCGAGCCGCCCTTCCATCACCTCGCGGTTGAGCGCGATCTTGATGTTGACCTCGTTGTCCGAGCAATCGACCCCGGCCGAATTGTCAATGAAATCGGTGTTGATCCGGCCGCCGCGCTCGGCGAACGCGATCCGCGCCGCCTGCGTCACGCCCAGATTGGCGCCTTCGCCGATCACCGCCGCGCGGACGTCTTCACCGTTGACGCGCAACCGGTCGTTGCCCGGATCGCCGACATCGATATGCGGCTCCGCGGCCGCCTTCACATAGGTGCCGATGCCGCCGAACCAGATCAGATCGACCGGCGCCTTGAGGATCGCCGAGATCAGCGCGGTGGGTTCAAGCTCGGTCGCCTCGATGTCGAGCCTCTCGCGGACCTGCGGCGACAGCTTGATCGTCTTGTCCTGCCGCGAGAAGACGCCGCCGCCCTTCGAGATCAATTTCTTGTCGTAATCGGCCCAGCTCGATCGCGGCAGATCGAACAAGCGCTTGCGCTCGGTCCAACTCGTGGCCGGATCGGGATCGGGATCGAGGAAGATGTGGCGATGATCGAACGCCGCCTTGAGCCGGATCGCCTTCGACAACAGCATCCCGTTGCCGAAGACGTCGCCCGACATGTCGCCGCAGCCGACGACCGAGACCGGCTCCGTCTGCACGTCGACGCCGCGTTCGGCGAAATGGCGCTGGACCGAAATCCATCCGCCGCGCGCGGTGATCGCCATGCCTTTGTGATCATAGCCGTGGCTGCCGCCGCTGGCGAAAGCATCGCCCAGCCAGAAATCGTGCTCGGCGGCGATCGCGTTGGCGACGTCGGAGAAGCTCGCGGTGCCCTTGTCGGCGGCAACGACGAAATAAGGGTCGTCGCCGTCATGGATCACGACCTTGGCGGGATGGATGACATCACCCTCGACGATATTGTCGGTGATCGAGAGCAACGCGCGGATGAAGATCCGATAGCTTTCGGTGCCCTCGGCGATCCAGGCGTCGCGATCGGTGGGGGCGGGAAGGCGCTTGGGGTAGAAGCCGCCTTTCGCGCCGGTCGGCACGATCACCGCGTTTTTGACGCGCTGCGCCTTCATCAGCCCCAGGATCTCGGTACGGAAATCGTCGCGCCGGTCGGACCAGCGAAGCCCGCCGCGTGCGACCGGGCCGGCACGCAGATGAATGCCCTCGATCCGGGGCGAATAAACGAAAATCTCGCGCCACGGGAGCGGCGCGGGCAGACCTGGCACGAGCTTCGAATCGAGCTTGAAGGCAAGCGCTTCCTCGCTCGACGGCGCGAACGCGTTGGTGCGCAGCATCGCGGCGATGACGCCGCGCAGCGCGCGCAGGATGCGATCGTCGTCAATCGCCGACACCGCATCGAGCCCACGATCGATCGCCTTGCGTGCGGCGTCGATCGCGGCGGCGCGATCGCCCTTCTGGGCGGGGTCGTGGGCGGCCTCGAAACGCGCGACCAGCGCCGTCGCCACCTTGGGTGTGCGGCGCAGGGCATCGACCACGGTGTTCAGCCCGTAGCTCAGCCCGGCCTGGCGCAGATAACGGAACCACGCACGGAACAGCACCACCGAGGCGGGCTTCATCCCCGCCTCGACGATCAGCCGGTTGAACGCGTCGTCTTCGGCATGGCCCTCGAGCACGGCGGCCATCGCGCCTTCGAGCACGCTCGTGTCGCCCGCGCACAGATCGGCATCGGCGACGCTGGCCGACGAGATTCGGAAATCGTGGACGAAGCCGCGATGCTCGTCGTCGAGCGGCGCGGGCACTTCCTCGATCACGCGGAAACCGAAATTCTCGAGGACGGGCACCGCGTCGGACAACTCCACCGGGCCGCCGAGGCGATAGATTTTGAGGCGGGGCGCGCCCTCGGGGCTGCGATAGACGCGCACCGAACGTGCTTCGGGCGAGGATAGAGCGGCCAGCCGCAGAATATCCTCGGCCGCCTCCTCGGCGTCGTTCATGCTGCGATACGACGCGGGGAAGGTCGCCGCGTGGCGCAGCGCAAGCCGTGCCGCGCGCGCAGGCTCGATATGCCGGACAAGCGCTGCCTCGACCGCGGGCACCCAGCCGCGCACCATCTCTTCGAGCTGGCCATCGAGGGCGTCGGAATCGGGGATGCGGCCATCGGCGCGCATGTCGAGCGTATAGCGGAGCAGCGCGACGACGCCGTCCTCCATTGCGATCGACCAGCTCAGCAGCGCCGCGTTGGCGGCCTCCGACAGCATCTCGCCGATCGCGACGCGGCGTCGCGTCGACAGATCGTCGCGCGGCAGCCAGACGAAGGCGAACAGGTGCCGCCCCAGCGTCGAGGGAACCACCACCAGCCGCGGGCGCGGCCGATCGGCGAGCGACATCGAGGTCAGCGCCAGGGTTTCGAGTGCGTCGGGCGTGAACGCGGTGACGAGATCGTGCGGCAATTGGGTGAGCGCGTGCGTGAGCGCCTTGCCGGTATGCCCCTTGGGATCGAACCCGAACTTTGCCTCGAGCGCGGTGAGCCGCGTGCGCAGCACGGGCACATCCTGCGGCGGGGCGTTGAGCGCGGCGCTGGTCCACAGCCCGGCATGGATCGACAGCCCCGCGATCTTGCCGTCTTCGATGATCGGCACCACCGCGAGATCGAGCGGAACGGCCCGGTGGACGGTCGAGATCAGATTGGATTTGAGCAGCAGCGGCGGTTCGCCGCCCTTTTCGAACCAGGCGAGCGCGAGATGACGCGATGCCTCCGCCAGCATCGGCCCGGCTTGTGGGTTGCGCGCGATGCCCAGCACGTCGCGTGTCGTGCCGTCGCGCATCCACGTCTCGTGGCCGAGCAACGTGAAGTGCCGATCGAGGAACCATTCGAGCAAGGCCGCGCCTTCGATATCGCTGCCCTTGCCGAGGCGGGCGGCGTCGGTGCGCATCGCCTCTTGCAGCTTGTCCCAGTCGCTCACGGCGGCGCGGACGTCGGCGAGGTTATGCTCGATCGCGGACAGCAGATCGCGCCGCGCGCGCGCATCGACGCGGCGCAGCTCGATATAGATCATCGATTCGGGCGTACCGCCCGCGCCGACCGAGCGCAGCTTGCCGTTGGCGCCGCGCTCGACGGGCACCACCGGATGGATGACGCGATCGATGGCGATATCGTGCGCGTTGATCGTTGCCGCGATCGAATCGAGCAGGAACGGCATGTCGTCATTGATGATTGCCAGCCGCATCCGGCGCGTGCTCGCCGCATCGCCCGGCAGCGTCTCGATCGCGAGCCGTGGCTTGCCCGCCTTGCGCGTTTCGGCGGTCGCCGCGACGAACGCGGCCGCTTCCTTCTGCTGGGTTTTACCGAAGGCGTGAAGCTCGGCGGGAAGGGCCCCATCGGTGAGGTGACGCGTCAGCTTATCCGCCAGTGACGAGAGCGTGGTCGTGGTCATGCGCATCCTATGCGCCGCGAGAATCGCTATCTCAAGAGGCGTTGGGGAAGGCGCATATGGTTTGCAACAAAGCGGCGAATGTTGCCGCTAACAGCGACATTTTCAATGCGCGGCCTGGCGGATCGCGCGGTCGGTGAGGGCGCTCGATCCTTCGACGCTGGCGACGATATCGAGCATGCCGTGCCCCGCGGCGCGCGCCAGCAGCAGGACATATTCACCGGTCACGGCGTCGGTCTCGACCGCGATCGACGCGATCGGTGCGCGTTCGGCGAGCCTGGCGACGGCGCGTTTGGTGACGTCCGGGCGTGCGGCCGGGCGCCGCGCCGCGCGTTCGGCCTGGACGATGCCCTTGATCCCACCCTCGGCCGCGTCGAGCAGCGCAGTGAGCGCCCCCACGCCGACCGCGTGGCGCTGCGCGTGGGCGAGCACGGTGGCGAATTCGGTGAGCCGCGTCTTGTCGTAATCCGCGCCGAAGACGAGCTTGACGATCGGCGTCATCGGCGCGCGAGCTTGTGGCTTGATCCCGGCATCGGCGAGGAGCGCGGCATAGCCTTCGCTGTCCTCGGCGGCGGCGAGCGCGAAATCGTGTGCGCGGCCGAGCGCGCGGTAGAGCGCGGCGCGGGTGCGCGTGTCGGCGGCGCGCGCTGCGGCCGCGGTCTGCTGCGCGAGCAGCAACTGATCGGCGAGCGCGCCCGCGATCGACGCGGCTGCCCGGGATGCGGTGTCGGCCTCAGTTTCGGCGTCGTCGTTGATCTCGTCCTCAGCGCCGGGGCCGTCTGCCCAGGCGGGAGCGGTCGGCGTGACGCGCGGCGCGGCACGCAGCGACGCATCGACTTCGGCGTTGAGTTTTTTCTGGCTTTCGGCGTCGACCAGTTCTTTCCAGTTGATGACGCCGTAGATGAAATCGATCGTGTCCTCGTCGGATGAAAACGGCATCAGGATGCCGCGATAGCGCGTGGGGTTGCCGCGCGTGCCCACGAATTCGGCCTCGAAGCCGATCGGGGCGCGATTGGCGATGATCTGGAGATAGTGATCGGTGAGGCGCGACAGTAGCGATCGGCTCGGCACCTCGGCGATGCTGGCGATCGAGGCATCGAGGCCGCATTCGTCGCGCAGCGCGCGCCCGAGGAAACGGATCGCGGGGTTTTCGACCCCGGCGGAGAAATCGAGCAGGACGCTATTGGCGCCGAAATCCGAGATATTGGTGGGATCGAGATCGTCGATCGCCGGATAAGCGCGGCCGCCCAGCAGCGACACCCAATGATTATAGGCGCGCACATGCATGCGCCGCTCGTCGGTGCCGATGTCGTGGCCGACGTCGTTGACCGACGCGTTCCCGTCTTCGTCGTGATCGGTTCCGGTCCGATCATCGTCCAGGCCGCGAAGCGTGTCCATGCGCCATCCTCAAGCGACGAGATATTCGTCGGTTCGGATACCGTTGTGCCCTCTGCGTGGTAAACGAAGCGTAAAGCCATTCCGCCGCCGCGAAACCCGCTTGCCAGCCCCCCGGCGACCTGTTACTCGCGCCGCCTTCCAACGGCCCCATCTTTGGGGACGAGCCGCCTTAGCTCAGCTGGTAGAGCATCGCATTCGTAATGCGGGGGTCACAGGTTCGAGTCCTGTAGGCGGCACCACCACCAATCGCTGAATTTCGCGTTTTTCGGCCGCTGTCCGCGGTCAATTCAGGTGGCGCGCGAGCATCGCGTGCCATCCGGCGAGGCGTCGATCGCGATCGGTGGGGGCGAGTGCGGGGGTGAAGCGGCGGGTGGCCGGCCGCATTGCCACTGCTTCTTGCAGCGACGCGAACAGCCCGGCGCCGATCCCGGCCAGCATCGCCGCGCCCAGTGCGGTCGTTTCGACATCCGCCGGCCGCTCGACGGGCAGGTCGAGCATGTCGGCGAGATCCTGCGCCATCCAGTCGTTGGCGCTCATCCCGCCGTCGATGCGCAGCGATTGCCACGCGGCGCCGTCGGCGGCGAAGGCCTCCATCAGATCGCGGCATTGATGGGCGAGCGATTCCATCGCGGCGCGCACGATCTGGTCGCGCGTGGTGCCGAGCGTGAGCCCGACGATCGCGCCGGTGGCATCGGGGCGCCAGTGCGGCGCGCCGAGCCCGGCGAGCGCGGGGAGCAGGTAGACGCCGCCATTGTCGGGGGTCGCGCGCGCGATCGCCTCGGTATCGGCGGCGCGGTCGATCCAGCCCAATTGGTCGCGCAGCCATTTGACGAGGCTGCCCGCGACGAACACCGATCCTTCGAGCGCATAGGTGCGCTTGCCGCCGAGCTGGAGCAGCACGGTGCCGAGCAGGCGGTGCTGCGAGCGTGGCAGTTGCGCGCCCATGTTGGTGAGCACGAAGGCGCCGGTGCCGAACGTCGCCTTGGTGTCGCCGACCGCGAAACAGCCCTGGCCGATCGTCGCTGCCTGCTGGTCGCCCGCCAGCCCGCAGATCGGGATCGCACCGCCGAGCAAGGCGCGATCGCAGCGGCCGATATCGCCCGTCATGTCGACGATTTCGGGAAGATGCGCGCGAGGCACCCCCATCAGCGCGCACAATTCGTCGTCCCAGTCACGGTCTTCGAGCGCCATCAACTGGGTGCGGCTGGCGTTGCTCGCGTCAGTCAGGTGCGCGCCGCCGGTCAATTTCCAGACTAGCCAGCTTTCGATCGTGCCGAACGCCAGCGCGTCGCCGAGCGCGCGTGCCTCGGGGATGTTATCGAGGATCCAGTGCATCTTGGTCGCCGAGAAATAGGGATCGATGACGAGCCCGGTGCGCGTCTGGACCAAGGGTTCGTGGCCCGCCTTGACCAGCGCGCGGCATTGATCGGCGGTGCGGCGATCCTGCCAGACGATTGCGCGGGTGATCGGTTCGCCGGTGCGCTTGTCCCAGGCGACGACGGTTTCGCGCTGGTTGGTGATGCCGATCGCGGCGATCCGATCCGCGCCGCCCGCCGCCGCAACCATCTCGACGGCGCAGGCGAGGGTGGCGCGCCAGATCTCGTCGGCATCGTGTTCGACCCGGCCGGGGCGGGGATAATGCTGCGTCAGTTCGCGTTGCGCGACGCCGCGGCGCGTGCCGTCGGGCGCGTAGAGGATCGCGCGGGTCGAGGTGGTGCCTTCGTCGAGGACGAGGATCAGGCGCTCGGTCATTGCTGCTCCGCCATATATCGGGCGAGCGCCGCGGCCTGATCGGCGTCGAAGCGCAGCCCCAATTTGGTGCGGCGCCACAGCACGTCGTCCGCCGTCCGCGCCCATTCGACCGCGACCAGATAATCGACCTCGGCCGCAGTGAGGCCGTGCCCGAAATGGGTGCCCAGATCGTCGAGCGACCGCGCATCGGCCAGCCAGCGCCGGGCGCGCGTGCCGTAAGCCTTCGCGATGCGCTCCACCCAGACCGAATCGAAGAACGGATAGGCGCGCGCGAGATCGGCTTCGAGCGCGGGCAGGCCGTCGGTCGGAAAGTCGCCGCCGGGGAGCGGCTGGGTCGCCGTCCACGCGTCGCCCTGGAGTGCGTCGAGATGATCGGCGAGCAGATCGACGGCTTCAGCCGCCAGGTGGCGATAGGTGGTGATCTTGCCGCCGAACACCGACAGCAGCGCGGGTTCCCCGTCGCCGCCGTCGAGTTCGAGGCGATAGCCGCGCGTCGCGGCTTCGGGCTTGCCCGATCCGTCGTCGACCAGCGGGCGCACCCCGGCATAGCTCCACACCACGTCGTCCGGGCCGATCGATTGCGCGAAATACTGGTTGGCGGCGTCGCAGAGGTAGCGGATTTCCTCGTCGCTGGCGGCGGGTGGACGCTCGGGGCTGTCCTGATCGCGATCGGTGGTGCCGATCAGCGTGAAATCGCGCTCATAGGGCACCGCGAAGAAGATGCGGCCGTCGGGAAGCTGGAAGAAATAGGCGAAGCTGTGATCGAACAATCTGGGCACGACGATGTGCGAGCCGCGGACGAAGCGCATCCGGCGCTCGGTCGGCTGGTGGGCGTCGTGGAGCAGATCGAGCACGAACGGCCCGGCGGCGTTGACGAGCGCGCGGGCGCGGAAGGTGCGATCGTGCGCGGTGATCAGCCAGCCGCCGTCCTCACGAGCCAGTCGCGTCACCTCGGTATGGGTTTCGATCGTCGCGCCGCGTTCGGCGGCGTCGAGCGCGTTCAAGGCGACCAGGCGGGCGTCATCGACCCAGCCGTCCGAATAGGCGTAGCCGTGGCGGAAGCCGGGCTTGAGCGGGGCGCCGGCGGGATGGCGGCGAAGATCGAGCGTCGCGGTGCCCGGCAGCGTGGTGCGGCCGCCGAGATGATCGTAGATGAGCAGCCCGAACCGCAGTATCCAGCGCGGCCGCAATCCCTTGCGATAGGGCAGGACGAAGCGCATCGGGTGGATGAGATGCGGGGCAATGCGCCACAGCCGCTCGCGTTCCTGCAAGGCTTCGCGCACCAGGGCGAATTCGTAATGTTCAAGATAGCGCAGCCCGCCGTGGATCAGCTTGGTCGAGGCCGAGGAGGTGCCGCAGGCGAGATCGCCGCGTTCGAGCAGCAGCACCTTCGCGCCGCGCCCGGCCGCATCGCGCGCAATCCCGCAGCCGTTGACGCCGCCGCCGATCACCGCGAGGTCGTACATCGATTTCCTCCCCCGCAACGAATGGCGCCCCAGCGTAGATGAAACTGATAACTATGTTTCCGCTGGGGCACTATGAGAGCGTATCCCACAAAACGCCAACGCCGCCTAAAATGCGATCCTGCACGCCATCTCCCTGCGACGACTTTGGGGTGCTGCAAACAAGTTGAAGGCGCTCGGCGACATGCTTGCCGTTGATACCAGCATTCAGAGCATGTAGCCGATATCCGAGGCGCCAGTGGGATACGCGAACATTGTCGTCTTCAGATTGTCGGCCGTCAGGTCGTGGCGGATCGCCAGGGCAAACAGGTTGATCACTTCATCGGCGTGCGGCCCGACAAGATGAGCGCCGATGATGCGCCCCGTATCGTCCTCCACCATCACCTTGAAGCCATAGGTCTTCTCTACGGCCTGGCGGGCCGTAAACCAGTCGGACGCCTTCTGGGACTTCGTCTGAAATTTCAGGTCCTGCTGACGTGCTTGTTCCTCGCTCAGCCCGACGGCGGCGATCGGCGGGATCGTGAAGGCGACGCTTGGCACGCCGCGATAGTCGGGTCTATGCCGATTGCCCTCCAGGAGGTTAGCGGCGACCATCTTGGCGTCGTGGCTGGAGACGGGAGTCAGCGGCGGCCCCTCCTGTGCCGCATCGCCGGCGGCATATACGGCTGCGTTAGAGACGCTCTGCAGGTACTCATTCAGCTTGAGCCGGCCCTTCTCCGCGGCGACGCCGCCGGCCTCAAGATCAAGCGCGTCGAGCGCAGGCGCGCGGCCGGCCGAATGGACAACGAGGTCGGCGTCGAAGGTCGCGTCTCCGCCTTCTGAGGAAGCGCGGACGACAAAGCCCGCATGGTCCTTCTCGATCGCGCTTACCGTGGTCCGCAAGCGCACATCCACCCGGATCTCCCGGAACTTGTCCATGAGCCAGCCCACGAGGTCCGGGTCAAAGTGTCCAAGCATCCGTTTGCCACGCTGGAGAATCGTCACCTGCACACCCGCACGCGCAGCGATGTGGGAGAACTCCGACGCAATATACCCGCCGCCAACCAGCACGATCCGGCGTGGCAGTCGCTCCATGGCCAAGAAGTCTTCGTTGGTGGCGAAGTACTCTTCACCGGGAATCCCTAGCCTTATCGGCTCGGCACCCGCAGCGATAAGGACGTGGCGGGCTTCAAGGCTCTCGCCGTCCACCGTCAGGCTGTTCCGGCCCGTGAAGCGCGCGTGCCCGCGGTACGTATGGATGCCCTTTTCATCGTAGCGGTGTTCATGTTTTTCAGGGACTGGATCGGTGAAGGTGCGCTTGAAGGCAATCAGTTCGGGCCAGTCGATATGGACGTCGCCGGCAACGCCGTTGCCCCGCATGCGCCGGGCGTGGTCGAGGGCCGAGGCACCGCCGACAAGCATCTTTTTCGGGTCGCAGCCGCGTAGGGCGCAGGTGCCGCCGAAAGGCCGGTAGTCGATGATCGCCACACTCCAGCCGGCAGCGCGCACGCGCATGGCAGCGACCATGGCAGCCGTGCCGGTTCCTATGACTACGAGGTCGTATTGCTCCGCCATTCGTCTCTCCTACTTATGCCTGCTGCCGCCCATCCGAACGCGGCGCCGATTCCCGCGAGAGCAAGCGGCATCAGCGTGCCTATCCGGGTCGCGCTCGTCACCGTTCTCTTGGTCTGCGGCGAGGTGGCAGGTATCAGGTCGATGACAGAAGCGCGCGGCAGTTCTTGCGCTTGAAAACGAGTATTGCCTGAATGAATCTCTATCAGCCCGCGCAGCACGACAG
Source organism: Hephaestia caeni (assembly GCF_003550065.1). Lineage (GTDB taxonomy): Bacteria > Pseudomonadota > Alphaproteobacteria > Sphingomonadales > Sphingomonadaceae > Sphingomonas > Sphingomonas caeni_A. The sequence goes on along the minus strand of NZ_QXDC01000005.1, from coordinate 234,312 downwards.
CTTCGCGACGTCCTTGCTGAACGACAGCGCCGCGAGCTTCAGGCCCTCGACTGTGGTGAGATACGGAAAGATCGTATCCGCGAGGTCGTCGATGGTGAGGCGGTGCCGGATCGCGAGCGCCGCGGTCTGAATGCTGTCAGCACCCTCCGGCGCCAGGATATGCGCGCCGAGCAGCCGGCCGCTGCCGGCGTCGGCGACAAGCTTGATGAGCCCGCGGGTGTCGCGCGCGGCGAGCGCGCGCGGCACCTGGTCGAGACCGATCGTCGAGGCACGGACGGCATACCCCGCCGTTCGAGCCGCGGCCTCCGTCAGCCCGACACTCGCCACCTGCGGGTCGGTGAACACGACGGCGGGCATGGCGCTGTTGTCGTAGCGCAAGCTGTCGCCATTGAGGGCGTTCTTCGCCGCGAGCTTTGCGCCGTAGGCGGCCATGTAAACGAACTGGTCGCGGCCGGTGACGTCGCCGGCGGCATAGATGCCGGCGCGGGTCGTGCGCATCCGATCATCAATGACGATGGCGCCCCTAGACGAGACGGCGATCTCGTGTTCGGCGAGCCCCAGGCTTTCAATATTGGGTGTGCGGCCGGTGGTGATCAGTACCCGGTCCGCCTCGATCGTCGTGTCCTGGCCGTCGCGCGCAACAATGAGCGAGACACCGTCCTCAGTCTTCCGAATGGCGCGGTAGGCAATACCGGAGGTCACGGTGATCCCCTCGTCTGCGAAATACGCCGTCAGGGCCGCGCTGATCTCGGGCTCGGTCTCGGGGAGCAAGCGGGACCGGCACACGAGCGTCACCTTGACGCCGGCGCGGACGAACATCTGGGCGAGCTCCGCTCCGATATAGCCGCCGCCGATCACAAGCAGCGACCGCGGCAGCTCCTCGAGGTCGAGCGCCGTCGTGCTGGTGAGATACGGCACGGTCTCGATGCCGGGGATGGCAGGAACCGCCGGCCGCGCGCCGGTCGCGATGATGATCTTGCCGGCGGGAATGCGCGTGCCGTCCACCTCGACGCCACGGTCCATGAGGCGCGCCGGCCCTTCGCGATAGGCGATGCCGTTATAGGCCGGGAGGAGGTCAATGTACTTGGCCTGGCGCAACCCGGAAACGAGCGCGTCCTTCTGGCGAACGGTTCCCCGCCAGTCGGTCACTTCGGCCTCGGCCGAGATGCCGGCGAAGCGCGCTGCCGCCCGAGCATTGTGGAGCGTCTCGGCGGCGCGGATCAGCGTCTTCGACGGCACGCAGCCGATATTGACGCAGGTGCCGCCGATGGTGCCGCTCCCTATGAGCGCTACCTGCGCGCCTTGGTCGGCGGCTGTGATCGCGGCCGAGAAGCCGGCCGAGCCGGCGCCGATGACGACGAGATCGTAGCCACCGCCATTGCGCCCGTTCGAGGCAACCCGCCGGCCTGCCGTCGGCGTGTTTTTCGACACGGTATCGACCGATGATGGAAATGCTCCACGCGCCTCGGCAGCGAGGTCGACCGCACGTTCGCCGGCGGTCACACCGGCAAGGCTCGGCCCGAAGATCGCTCGACCTGCTTCCAGGGCTTCCTCGATTGACAGCCGGAATCCCGGTTCGGCGGATCGACGCTCCTGACGCCACGCGGCGAGGTGATCGTCCGAACAGAAGAATGACGTTGCCGCGCATAGTGAGTTCGCAGCGCACGCGCCTTCATAACGGACGCTGAGCCACACGAAGGCCGTCCGCGGCTCGACCTGGGCCAACGCCCTGCCTCGATCTCGCGTGGCGATCCGGATTGGCGCGCCACAGTAGCGGCAGCTCGATGCGATCGCGATGTCGTGGCCGGTCATGGCACCGATGCCGAGCGCGTCGACCGCGCACATGGCATTGAGAGTGCGTCCATCCAGTGTGACCCGGTGGCCGGTGTCGCGGTCGGTGAAAGGATAGGCGCCGACGATCTTGTCGCCGTCGAGAACGACCAGGTCGCGACGGCGGAGATCTTGGAGCAGCGGCTGGATGGCCGTCTCGCTCAGCGCCGCACACTTGGCAAGCGCACCGGGCGTCGGAGCTCGTCCGTGTTCGGCGTAAAGCTGAAGCAGCACAACGCGAACGCGGTCCGTGGCCGGGTCGTAGCCGCTCCAGCGGTTGAGCACATGGCCGGACCCGACCATTGCCAGCAGGGCGTCTTTGACCACGAGCGACGAAACCACCGGCCAGTCCGGGAACGTCACACCTGGCCGCACGGCATAGCTCGGCAGTGTCGCGGATGCGGAAGCCGCAACCTTGTCCCGGGACGCGGTGGATGCGCAGCAATCGTTCATTGCTTCAGGCCTTCTTCGTGATTCTCGTCTCGCAACAGGCGGCTCTGGTGCGGCGCCGATAAACGCCCCACGCGATGAGCCCGAGGCTCGCCGCCAGCAGTGGAAACAGCACTAGATCCGCGCGTGCCATCCACGCGCTCAGACCAACCAGCGGCAGGAGCACCGCGAGGACAGGCATCGCGCAGCAGATCGCGGCAACAGTGGCGCCGGCGGTGCCGGTGCGGATCAGGGCACGGTCATTCATGTCAACTGCCTTGCTGCTGCGTCGGGCGGGCGGGATAGCCGGCGTTCATGCTGGCCGCCGCGATGGCGTCGGGGTTCGTTTTCCCGTCATCGAAGGTCACGGTGGCGGTCTTCGCCTCGAACGAGACCGCCACCTTCGTCACCCCGGGCACCGCTGCCATCGAGGTCTTTACGATGTAGGGACAGGAGGCGCAGGTCATGTTGTCGACGGCGAAGGTGATCGTACGTTCGGCAGCAAACGCAGCCGGCGCCGTCATCACCGAGGCGATCAGGGCGAGAGCGCTCAAATAGGTCTTCATGGAATGGATCTCCTCTTTGCTCAGGCGCGAAGCAGCAGCGGCGCGACATAGTCGAAGGCGAAGGCAGCCGCGACGAGGACCGTTGCGATCCAAAGCGCGATTTGCACGAGGCGGCTGGGGATCGGGCGTGCACAGGCCGCGTCATCGGCGCAGGCTTGCCGCGGCTTCCAGTAGACGAGGTAGAAGCCGTAGCCGAGAACACCCGTCGTCCCGGCGACGAACAATGGCTTGTAGGGTGCGAGCGCCGTCAGATTGCCAATCCAGGCGCCACCGATGCCGAGGCTGAACAAGACGAGTGGCACGATGCAGCAGGAGGAGGCGGCAAGCGCGCCGAGAATGCCGCCGACGGCGACCAAGCGCTGCCGTCCGACCTCGCTCCGCTCCGACGCGGCGACGCCCGCTTCGCCCGATGTGACCGCTACTGTTCCTGGTCGCGCGGTGTCCATGTCCGACCTCTCTATCCTTGCCGAAATACTATCTGTGCCGTACCATGCGGTCTGTAGTCACTACAGGGTCAAGAGGGTTTTTGCGATGCGCGATCACGCCGTGGTGAAGGGCCTGCAACGGGCCGAGCTCGCCCAGCGGACGGGCTGCAACCTGGAGACCGTGCGCTATTACGAGAAGGTCGGCCTTCTACCCGACCCGCCGCGCACAGCGAGCGGCTATCGCAGCTACGACACCTCGCATGAGCGGCGCCTTCGGTTCGTGCTGCGGGCGCGCGAGCTCGGCTTCTCGCTCGACGAGATCCGCGAACTCTTGCGCCTCGTCGACGAGCGGGACCAGCCCTGCGCGGAAGCGCGGGTTGTGGCCGCCACGCACCTCGACGATGTGCGGGCGAAGATAGCCGACCTAAGACGGATGGAGCGGGTGCTTAAGGACGTGGTCGCGCAATGCGCCGACGGCACGCTGCCGGAATGTCCGCTTATCGAGACGCTGTTCGCCGGACACAAGTAGCCAGTCTGGAACAGGTGGCGAATTTTCTACGCCACAACTCACCTGCCTACGACGATGCCATCAGCAGTGATCGTAGTCTGGAGTGCGAGGTCGTGCCGCCGCGAAGAAAAGGCGGGATTTGGCGTCCCAGCGTAGATGAAACTGATAACTACGTTTCCGCTGGAGCACTCTGATATTGCGACCGCAGGCACGAAGATCCCGCCAAAAGTACCTTCGGCTAGCCAAATCTACTACGCTCGTTCGTAGAGCAGCCCTGCTACGGCGAGCATAGGCCGGAGAGGGCTTACTACGCTAGGGTCGCCGAAAAGTCGCCGCCTATCGTCCCTCACCGCCGCAGTACGATCGCGAGCGCCACTGCTGAGGGCATCTGTTGGCCGACAGCGGTCTATCTGTTTTGAGGAAGTGTCTCCGTGAGTCGTGCGTCTAACGCATTATTAGAATGGATCACGCGTTTCTGCGTTCACGCCATTCCCGAAGCGCGGCCTCCGTCGCCTCCCGGCGGGGTGACCCGATAAAAATCGGCCATCTCATCTCCTCGAGTCGGGCGCGGGTGCCATTCGAGGCAGTGATGCGGGCGCCGTTGCGCAACAACCTGGTCATGGCATCGAGCAAACGGTTCCACTCGGGCGGCCAGTCTCGCGAATACGCTGCCCTTGTTTGCGCATCTGGAACGCTATGGGACCCGATCATCCCGGAGCTGCCGGGTGCCGAGGCGTTCGGCGGCGCTATCCGCCATTCGGTGACCTCCCGCTCGGCCGATGAGGTGCAGAGCAGGCGCGTCCTGGTGGTCGGCGGCGGCAATTCGGGTGCCGATATCGCCTGCGACGTGGCTCGAACAGCTGCTTCCGTATCGCTTTCGATGCGTCGCGGCTACTGGTTCGTGCCGAAATTTATCGCAGGGCGGCCTAGCGACCAATTCTTCCGCCGCCGCGACGGGCTGCCGGAATGGGCGCACCCGCCCGACGCGGCGGCGCTGCTCAAGCTTCTCGTTGGCCCTCACGAGGCTTACGGGCTGGAGACGCCAGACCACCCGCCATTTGCGGCTCATCCGATCATGAACACTGAAGTGCTCCACCACATGGGTCACGGCCGCGTATGCGCCGGGATCGCGCACGGAACGACAACGACGCAGAAGAAGCACGGCATCCCAGCGGAGAGAATGCACTCCTTCTTCGGGGCGAGCTGTCGACGGGCGTCGCGTCGTTGTTTCGCAGAAGCATTCACGTAATGAGCCGGACAGGGCCAAACATTGCCGATAGCTATTCGACGGAGAATTGGCCCATCATTCCGTTGTCCTCGTGCTCCAGAATGTGGCAGTGATACATGAAGGGGTAGCCCTGCGAGGCCTTGCTAAACTTGACGAGCAGCTCCGCGGGTTCGCGCACCAGAACTGTATCTCTGAGTCCCTGATCCAGGACGTCTGGCTTCCTTCCCGCCCTGCTCAGCACCTCGAAGTGGACGCCGTGGATATGGAGCGGGTGAGCCATCATCTCGCCCGAGACTTCCCAAATCTCCGTATTGCCAAGGGTCACGCTCTCATCGATCCGCCGCATGTCGAAGGGGCGGCCATTGATGCTGAACGGGGCAGCCATGGGACCGGCTTCCGTTCTAGTGTCGCCCGACATCTGTTCTTCCATCATGCCGCCGCCCATCATTCCGCCCATACCCATGTTGAGGACCAGCCGGCGCCGCCGTATCGCTGCCGAAGGCTGAACCCGCTCCTGTGCGATGAGCAGCTTAGGCACGGATGCGGCTCCCGAAGCAGCCGCGCCCGGCTCAAACCTGATGAACGCTCCACCCGCAACACGGTCTCGGCCGAAGTCTTGCATCATAGGCATCATGCCCATTATTCTCGAGTTGGAATCAGCGGTAGTTAGCAGCCCCACGGGGCTTCGATCCGAGAAGTCCACCAGCAGTTCGGCGCGCTGCCCGGGAGCAAGGCGTATCGATTGCAACTGCACCGGTCGTTCAAGAAGGCCGCCCTCGGTCGCGATCCAGTGGAAGGCCCTCTTGTCCTCGAATGAAAGATCGTAGACGCGCGCGTTTGACGCGTTCACCATGCGTAGCCGCACGAGGCGTGGAGGCACCTGAGCCACGGGGTTAGGAGTGCCGTTTACCAGAACGATATCGCCGCGCCTGCCCTGCATGAGCGTCATCATGCCGTTTGGCATTACGAGCAGGCCGTCCTCAAACTGACGATCCTGTAGGACAAGCGGCAGGTCGTCCACTCCATAGTCGTTCGGAAGCCCGAGACGCTGCTCCTCGTCGTCCTGAATGATGAAGACGCCTGCCAGGCCCCGATAAACCTGTTCCGCGGTGAGCCCGTGAACGTGCGAGTGATACATCAAGGTGGCAGCCGGTTGGTCGATCGGGAGCAGCGGACGCCACGTCTGACCTGGACTGATAGGCTGGTGCGGCCCCCCATCCAGCGGGCCTGGAACGAGTAGGCCGTGCCAGTGCACAGTGGTGGTCTCAGCAAGCTCATTCTTGACGTTGACCTGGACGGAATCTCCCCGCCTGACCCGGATGGTCGGGCCGAGGTAAGACCCATTGTATCCGAGCGTCTCGCTGAACCGTCCAGGGTAGAACTCGGTTGTTCCAGTCTGCACGCGAAGCGAGGCAGATCCCCCGCTCGCCCGCGGGTCGAGTAGGGGTGGGATCTTGAGCGCCTGTGTGTCAGTTCCGCTCCTAGGCCACAGGATAGGGCGAGCAGCAAAGCCCGCAATGCCTAATCCAAGAACGCCAGCTCCCGCCAGAACCGTTCGACGTGAAAGAAGCATGAGGGAACCCCTTGATCAGATCGGCGGAAGATGCAGCAGGGCGAGCTAGCCTTGTATCGATGGTCCTTCCGGTTCAGCTCTCATGATCTCGGCCTCATCCGGGCAGTCCCCGCACATTCGATTGGCGGGCAGAGCGATATCGATCCGCTTCGGATATGGCAGGTTGAGATCGCTCATGATCTGGATGAACTCGTCCAAGCTTTTGCCGGCGCCAAGACGCGGGTTTCGCTCGCGCTCCTGCTCCACCGTACTAACGTGGCGGTGCTGGTAGTCATGGGCGGGATAGACGAGAGTTTCTCCGGGCAAAGTGAAGATCTTCTCGTGGATCGAGCGGTAGAGCGCGGCCGCGTCACCGCCCTGAAAGTCCGTTCGTCCGCACCCGTCGATCAGAAGGGCATCGCCTGTGAAAACCCTCGTCACGCCAGGAACGTCGATGAGGTAGCTGTGATGCGAGTCGGTGTGGCCAGGAGTATAGAGGGGATTGAATGTGAGGTGACCGACGGACAGCGGGTTGACCTCGCTCACGCCCACGTCGGCACAAGGAAGACCGTCCAGCTCAGGATAAGCCACCTTGCATCCAGTGATGCTCCGCAACCGGCAAGCGGATGTGACATGGTCGGCATGGATGTGCGTCTCGAGTGTGTATGCGAGCCTTAAACCGAGATCCTGGAGAGCGGAGAGGTCCCGGTCCAACGTCTCCAGGACCGGATCGAGAAGCACGGCTTCTCCTGTGTCGCGGCAGCCGAACAGGTAAGTGTAGGTTGAAGATTCCGGCTCATACAGTTGGCGAAAGTTCATGTTCAGGCTCCCGGCGGCTTGGAGTCCATGACGCGCGCGCTTTTGGCGAACCTCATGCGTTGCTTCGTGCAGGGCCGAATTATGGACGGCTTCCGTCGAGGCCATCGCGACGGCAGTAGTTCATGATCAATTCTCCTGAGGATCTGAGTTTTCAGGTCCGGTGTGGCTGTTCTTCACATGTGACTGGTCGTTAGCGCTGCCAGCAACCGCCGCGGGCGCGACAGCGGCTGCTTCCGCGATCGGCGCGCAATATATTCCATGGAGTGTCTCTATGACTTTGGCGGCCTCTGTGCTCGCGAGCGTGTAGTAGACAGTCTGGCCCTCACGCCGGGTGCGAACCAAGCCATCCTTGCGGAGCAGCGCCAGTTGTTGCGAGACAGCTGTCTCCCGTGCCTGGATGAGGCGAGCGAGTTCGCCGACCGACCTCTCGCCCTCCAAAAGGTAGCAGAGGAGGAGAAGGCGGTTCCGACTGGCAAGCGCCTTCAAGAGGTCTGTCGCTTGCTCTACCGCTTGGAACATCTCTTCTATCTTCATAGTTTCATACATATGAAGGGCATCGGCTCTCATCAAGGTTGCTTGGTGGGCGACTGGGCGCAGGCGTGGCGCAGTTCCTCAGCAGCAGGAGGATCAGCGACTCTATGAACGAGCCGTTCCTCCCGCATGTTGTTGCCCCCGAACGACCGGAAACGGTCACGGGTTGGCGCGAGCCTGGATAAACTCGCGAGGTGAATGGTAACCCGATACCACCAACGGTTTCCATCGTTCACCCGTCGTAGATGCATATCATCGCACTTGCGCAGATATGAAGGCAACCCTAAATAGGGATCGTCTAATGTTTTGATCGGGTCGAAGGAATGGACAACTTTACTCCGGTATCAGCGCTGCTCGGCGGCCTGTTGATCGGCGCCTCCGCGGCTCTGTTCCTCTTCCTGAATGGCCGCATCGCGGGTGTCAGCGGCATCCTCGGCGGCTTCATTCATCCTGCCCGCAATGAGATCGGCTGGCGCCTGGCTTTCGTCGCCGGCCTCTTCCTCGCCCCATTCCTCTACGCCGCGCTTGGCGGCGCGCTGCCGCAGATCACCCTGACTCCTTCGATAGAGCTTCTGGCCGTCGCAGGCCTGATCGTCGGCTTCGGCACCCGTCTCGGGGCAGGTTGCACCAGCGGTCACGGCGTTTGCGGCGTCGCACGCGGCTCGCCACGTTCGCTCGCCGCGACAGCGGTCTTCATGGCCACGGCCATCGCCACTGTCTTCATCACGCGTCATGTTCTCGGAGGCTGACTCCATGTCCCTCATCATCTCCGCCTTCGCCTCCGGGCTGCTCTTCGGCCTCGGGCTGGTCATCTCCGAGATGGTCAATCCGGCGAAGGTGCTCGGGTTCCTCGACGTCTTCGGCAACTGGGACCCGAGCCTTGCCTTGGTGATGGGCGGCGCCCTCGCAGTGTCTGCGCTCGGATACCTCCTCGCCAAGCGCCGAGGTGTCCCGGTCTTCGCGCGGCGGCTTGAGATCCCGACCCGCCGCGATCTTGATCCGCGCCTGATCGGTGGGGCCGTGCTCTTCGGCGTCGGATGGGGCCTGGTCGGCCTCTGCCCGGGCCCGGCTTTGACCGCGCTTACCTTCGGGCCTTGGCAGGTTTTCGTCTTCATCACGGCGATGATGACCGGCATGGCCCTGTTCCGGTTGCTCCCGGACGACTGGCCACAGGTGACCTTCCGACGCGGGCCGGCGGGAGTAGACGGCTAATGCCCGACCTCATCACCTCTCTCCTGGCCACAGGCTCGGGCGGCATCGTGGGGCTGGTTCTCGGGCTCGTGGGCGGTGGCGGCTCGATCCTTGCCGTGCCGCTGCTGGTCTACGTGGTCGGCGTGGCCTCGCCCCACGTGGCCATCGGCACAAGCGCTGTCGCTGTTTCCGCGAGCGCCCTTGGCAATCTCTTCCCGCACTGGCGCGCCGGCAACGTCAAATGGCGGTGCGCCGCAGTCTTCGCTGCCGCCGGTGTCCTCGGCGCATTTGCTGGCGCGGCCGTCGCCAAAGCCGTCGATGGCCAGAAGCTTCTGGCGTTGTTCGGCGTCGTGATGGTCGTGATCGGCGCCGTGATGCTCCGCAGGCGGGAGGGCCGCGGCAACCCGGACGTACGCCTCTCGTCCGAGACTGCGCGAGAGCTCCTGCCTCTTCTTCTCGGGATCGGCTTCACTGTCGGAGTGTTCTCCGGGTTCTTCGGGATCGGCGGTGGATTCCTGATCGTACCGGGATTGATGCTCGCGACCCGGATGCCGCTCGCGTTCGCCATCGGCACCTCGCTCGTTGGGGTGGCGGCCTTCGGGGCGGCGACGGCCGCCAGCTACGCGCTCTCAGGGCTCGTCGACTGGTGGCTCTCCGGCCTGTTCGTGCTCGGGGGGCTCGTCGGTGGGCTGGTCGGGACGGCACTTGGAAAAGTTGTCGCCAGCCGCAAGCAAATGCTGGGCACGCTTTTCGCCGGCCTCGTGATCGTGGTCGGCCTCTACATTATTGCCCGAGGGCTCCTCGCGCTGACAGCCACTCAGCCATGAATCAATCGAAAGGAGCAAACTGCATGCCCGCCTCGTCTTCGCCTCTGAAAGGCAACCCTGTCGTGAAGGGCTTCTTCGAGAAGCGCACGTCTAGCGTCCAGTATGTCGTCGCCGATCCGGAGACGAAGCGCGCCGCCATAATCGACCCGGTGCTGGACTTCGATCCGAAGTCCGGCGCTACGGCCACTCACTCGGCCGATCAGCTCCTCGCGCATATCGACCAGGAGGACTACACGCTGGAGTGGATTTTGGACACCCATCCGCATGCCGATCATTTCTCGGCGGCCGGCTACCTCAAGGACAAGACAGCCGTCCCGACCGCCATCGGCGAGAAGGTCGTCGAGATCCAGAAGCTCTGGAAGGGGATCTACAACCTGCCCGACAGCTTCCCGCCAGACGGCTCGCAATGGAACCGGCTCTTCGCCGACGGCGAACGTTTCAAGATCGGCAACATGGACGTCGAGGTGGTGTTCACGCCGGGGCACACGCTCGCCTCGATCGCCTACGTGGTCGGCGACGCCGCCTTCATCCACGACACTATCTTCATGCCGGATGGCGGCACAGCCCGGGCCGACTTCCCTGGCGGCTCAGCAAAGGTGCTGTGGAACAGTATTCAACGCATCATGGCGCTGCCCGACGACACCCGCTTGTTCACCGGGCACGACTACTGCCCTGGCGGTCGAAAGCCGGAATGGGAAAGCACAGTGGCTGAGCAGAGGGCCAGGAACACGCACCTCGTAAAGGCAAGAACGGAAGAGGAGTTCGTGGCCCTGCGCGAGAAGCGCGACCGCGAGCTGCCTATGCCGAAGCTCATCCTGCACTCCCTGCAGGTGAACATCCAGGGCGGTCGGCTGCCTGAGCCCGAGGAAAACGGCATACGTTATCTCAAGATCCCCCTCGATGCGCTCGACGCACCGTGGGACGAGTGAAGGAGCCAATCATGACGACGAAAAGTGCAAAGGATCTAGTGGCTGAGGCAAGCCGGGACATCGAGACGCTTTCGGGCCCAGAAGCAGCGAAGTTGGTGGGCGACCCCAGCGTGATGTTTGTGGACGTGCGCGAGGCCGAGGAGCTGCAAAAGACAGGTAAGCTCCGGGGTGCCGTGCATGTGCCGCGCGGATTCCTCGAGTTCCAGGCCGATCCGACCAGCCCGACGCACAAGCCGGAGCTGGGCGGGGGCAAGAAGCTGGTGCTCTACTGCGGATCAGGTAACCGCTCCGCTCTTGGCGCCAAGGCCCTCAAGGAAATGGGCATCACGAACGTAGCGCATGTCGCCGGCGGGTTCCCGGCCCTCCAGCAGGCGGGCGGACTCGTGGAAGAGGTCAACCGATGATGCAAGACATGATGGGTGGAGGAATGATGTGGGGCATGGGCTTTTTCTGGCTCGTCATCATCATTGTTCTCGTGCTCGCGGCGATCGCCCTCGCCAAGTACATCTTTTCACGCCGTCGGTAAGAGACAGCGTCTAACCAGAAAGGATCAAGGTCATGAGCTACTACCTTGCAAAAACGCTCTCGACGTCATTCGACGATGCTCTCACACGCACGACGGAAGCCTTGAAGGCGGAGGGCTTTGGCGTCATCACGCAGATCGACATCCGGGAAACCCTTAAGCGGAAGGTGAACGCGGATTTTCGGCCCTATACGATCCTCGGGGCCTGCAACCCGGCGCTCGCGTTAGAGGCGCTCAAGCTCGAGGACAAGGTCGGGACGATGCTGCCCTGCAACGTCATCGTCCAGGAACTTAGGCTTGGCGAGGTTGAAATCGCGGCAGTCGATCCTGTCGCCTCTATGCAGGCGATTCAGAACCGTGAGCTCGCCGATAAAGCGCAAACCGTGAGAGGCAAGCTGGAGAAGGTGATCCAGAGCCTCTGACAGCGGCATTTCTGCTCCATCAGCTTCACGAGCCAAAGCCTTCGGAGTTCTATGGAAAGGGAGGGAGACTGCGCCCTGAGGATCGAACTGCGTCATCTCCGCTATGTCGTTGCGGCTGCACGAATGGTCGACGTCTCCTGTGCGCTTTCGACGTATGCTGAACACGGTGCGTTCCGTGATTGTGCCGTTTCAGTGCAACGAAACGAGCGCTCTCGTGTCGATCGAGCTTAAACATCTACGCTATGCCGAGGCGGCGGCACACCATGGCAGCTTCCGCAAGGCGGCGGATTCGCTCGCACTGAAGCAATCCAATCTGAGCCGCCGGATCAGGCATCTCGAGGATCAACTCGGCGTTAGGCTTTTCGAGCGAACCAATGGCGGCGTGCGACCGACCTCGGCTGGGCGCGACTTCATCCACGGCGCGCGGCGCGTCCTCCACGAGCTGGAGGTTGTGATCGATGGCGTCAAGGCGGTGGGGCGGGGCGAAGCCGGACACATCACAATCGGATTCTATACGTCGTTGTCGGCGGGCAATCTCCGCGCCACGCTTATTGAGTATTCTCGGCGCTTTCCGCAGGTGCACATCAGCACGGTCGAAGGCTCGCGGGCACGACTGTCCAAGGGAATCGAGAACGGCAAGATCGACATCGCCATCGTTACCGGCGAGCCCGCACTGGACGGCAACCGCTCGATGATGCTGTGGAGCGAGCGCATTATCGTTGCCCTGCCTCAGGACCATCCTCTCGCCGCCAACGAGATTGTTTACTGGACTGACTTGAAGCGCGAACGGTTCCTCTTGTGCGAGCGCGATCCCGGCCCGGAGATCTATGATATCCTTGTTGCCAAGCTGGCTTCTCCCGGCGATCTGCCTAAGGTCGTTCGGCACGATGTTAGTCTGGAGAACATCAAGAGCCTGGTCGGCGCTGGCTACGGCGTCAGCGTGATGTGCGAAGCGTGCATGGGCGCCAACTATGAGGGCGTGGTCCATCGTGAAGCGCGCGACGGCAATGGCTCGACTCATATCGTCTATCGCGCCTATTGGAAGGGCCACGACGACAACCCTGCAGTGGGGCATTTCATTCGGCTTTTGGAGGAGCGCTGTCCGCCGGTCGCGAACGGGAACGGGATGCGTGGCGGAGTTTCGCGAAACCGCGATCCGTCGCCATGAAACGCTCGATCATCGGTGCGACGACCTTGGCGGGCTCGACGGCTTTGCCGCTTTCGCGGCCAAGGATCTCCGCATATGCGATGAGATCGCGGTGAAGAGCAGCGGGCAATTCCACCGAGAGTTTCACCGGCTTGTCGTCTTCGAGCGGCCCTAGCCTTAGCTTGGCCATCGGTTAGCCTCCGTGGGGTTCGAGGACCAGGTCACGCGTGACGATAACGCGAACGGGAAAGCCCGGCCGTATGGTCAACGTCGGCGCGACGTTGAGCTGGCGGCGGACGATCTGTTGGCCCGCATCGTTGATGGTGTCTTGCCCGCCGTTGCGGATCGCCTGAATCAGGCGGTCGTCGTCGTTGGTGGCGAGCTCGGCGCCAATGCTCAGCAGCGTGGATAGTCCCGCCGCCTTTGCCAGTTCCCACCAATGATAGTCGATGCCATCCTGAAGGCCCGCATAGCCTTCAGCGTCGGCGCCGGGCTGACGCTCGAGGACGATCGAGCGCCCGTTCGGGAGGATCAGCCGATTCCAGACCAGGAGCACACGGCTCTGGCCGAACTGAACATTGTTGTCGTACTGGCCGATGATCCGCGTCCCTTGCGGCACCAGCAGGATGCGCCCTGTCGGGCTGTCGTAGATGTTCTCCGTCACCTGCGCGGTGATCTGGCCCGGAAGATCGGAGCGGATGCCCGTGATGAGCGCGGCGGCGATCACGGCGCCCGCCTGAAGGATATAGGGGGACGCCGGCGCCGCAACGCGATCCTGTGCCACCGTGCGCCGATCGGCGGCCGCATTGAGGAATGCAAGCTGTCGATCTTGCGCTGATGGTGTGGCAGGTGGTGGCGCGAGGCCGAGGCCGGCGAGGTCAGGCGCCGGCGGTGGCGCGATCGTCGCAGCCGCGGGGCCCGTCGACGCCATTGGACGGTTCTCCGTCCCGGTGAAAAGCCTGCTGACGCGCGCAGTCTCGATCTCCTGCAAACGGCGCTGCTCCTCGGCGCTAAGACCAGGATTGGCTTGGGCTGGCAACGGCTGACCACGATTCTGCGCGCCCAGGATGGGGCGCCCGAGGTCGCCCGGGAGCGGCGGGCCAAGCTGCGGAACGCCGCTATAATCGCGCGGCAATCCGGAAAGGCCGTCGGCAGTCGAGCGATTGTCGGTCGAGTGGAGTTCCTCGGCGGGCGTCCCCCCCTCGCGGGTTTGGAGCGCATAGATCAACGCGCCGCCGATCCCGACGCTCGCCAGAAGGCCGATGCCGGCAAGCACCTTGCGCGAGAGGCGCGTGACGCGCGGCGCTTCCGCACGAAGCCGCATTGGGGCGGCAGCGTCGTCGGCCGGCCCGGTCAGCGGCGCCTCCTGTTCTTCTTTCCGGGGGCCAGGCTCACTCACGACGCGGGCCTCCCATCGGTGCGGACGATCCGGACGCGTTTCTGGCGGTCGCCTGCGCCGAAGCGCAGCTCGGCGGCCGCGAACAGGCGGTCGACGATCATGTAGTTTGCGCGAACGCGGTAGTTCACGAGTTCGGAGGTGTTGCCTTCCGGACCCACTACGAACAGCGGCGGCATTTCGCCCTGGCCGATGCCGCGGGGAAACTCGATGAAGACCTGGCGACCATCATCGTAGGCGCGCAGCGGTCGCCAAGGTGCGCGGTCGCCTTCGATCGCATAGCGGAAATTGATGTTGGCGAGGTCGACGCCGGTGGCGACTGGCCTAGCGGCCTCTGCCTGCGCGTTCTGGCGCCGCAGCGCGATGAGCTGATCCTGCGGATACTGCCAGGACACCGAAGCCATATAGGTGCGCTCGGTCGAGCGAAGTTCCATGTGGTAGGTGCGCAAGTTCGTGTTGATGATGAGATTCGTCATCAGGTCGGCGCGGGTGGGCTTCACCAGGATGTGGACTTGGCTCGTCGCGCCCGCGCCGCTCAGCGTATCGCCGATGATCCAGCGAACCGTGTCGCCGGCGGCGACTGGACCGGAGCCGACCAGTTGCTCGCCCGGCTGAAGGGCTATGTCGGTGATCTGGCCGACGGCGGTATAGACCTGATAGAGCGCGCCGCCCGTATAGGGATAGACCTGCATGGCGTTGATGAAGCCGTCGCGGACCGGCTGCACGCGCGCGGCGGCGTTGGCCTGATTGACGCGCGCTGTCGGATCGGTGGGTTCGGGTGTGCCGCGGGATGGCTCGACGGGCTTCATCTGACCAGGGAGCGGCAGAGGTCTCGGCAGCTCGACCACGCGCACGGGAGCCGGGGGATTGGCGCTCAGCGCCGCCGGCACTGCGTCATCGTAGGAGATCTCCGGCGGCCTGTTCGCCGTGGCGCAGCCGGCGAGGGCCGACGTGCACAGCAGCAGAATCGCAAATGTGGAAGTGCGAGAAGCCGGGTTTCCGGCTTTACGGAAAGACGGCTTCATTGCCCAAGCTCCCGTGACCAGTTGATGGCGTTGACGTAGATGCCGAGCGGGTTGGCGCGCAGCCGGTCGGCATTGCGGGGCACCTGCATGACGATGGTGAGGATGGCGGTCCAGCGGGTCGTCTCGGCGAGCTGGCCGTTCTCGTAGCGGCGCTCGACCCAGGCGACGCGGAAGCTGTCGGGCGACGCCCGGATGACGCTGGAGACATCGACAGCGATCTGCTGCCGGCCGACCTTGGTGAAGGGGTCGTTCGAGCGCGCGTAGTCGTTCAGTGCCATCGCACCGCGGTCGGTCGTGAAATCGTAGGCGCGCAGCCAATTCTGCCGGACGATGATAGCGTCGGACGGAATCGATCGAACCTGCTCGATGAAGCGCGCGAGATGGAAGGCGATCTGCGGGTCAGTCGGACGATAGTCGGCGACAGCGGGCGCGACTGCCTGCGCCTGGCCGAGCCTGTCGACCTGAACGACCCAAGGGACGATCGTTCCGCGCGCCGATTGCCAGACAAGCGCCGCCGCGAAACCAGCGGACAGGATCAGCGAGCCGAACGCCATGAAGCGCCAGTTCTTGGCCTGAACGCGCGCGGCGCCGATGCGCTCATCCCAGACCTGAGCGGCGCGCTGGTAGGGCGTCTCAGGTTCGGGCGTCTTGCCGTAGTGAACGGAGGGTCTTCTGAACATCAGCGATCGCCTTCGGAGAGATTGATGGAAGAGCCGCCGCCATGGCTGTCGCCGCTGCGCACGGCATGGGCGGCCGCGGTCACACCGTGGCTCAGGGCTTGAGAACGCTTCATGCGGCGGGCCCAGGCCGGCGGCCCGTCAGCAGCCTGCGATGGCGCAGCCTCGGCCGCGCTTCCGCCGATCGTACCCATGGTCGATGTGCCGCCGGTGGCGGCGAACGCGGACTTGGCGCCTTCGGAGAAGCTCGACTTCATGCTATCGGCGGCGCGCGAGGCCGTCCGGCGGAGGGGCGAAGCCGCCGCGCCGCCGGCTGCGCGTGCGACCCCGCCCAAGCCTGACGCCACGCCTGCGGCGCCCGACTGGCCAGCGGCGCCAAGGCTGTAAGCGGTCGAAGCGCCGCCCGCCATCGCCGCACCGCCACGGGCGGCGGCGGCGGCTCCTCCAGCAAGGGCGCCGCCGCCAGATGCCACGGCCCCAACAGTCGCAGCGCCCGCCGCCACTATGCCGCCCGCCGCGAGTCCGGTGCCGACCGCGGCGCCGGCGCCGAGCTGCGGACCACCCGAGACGAGGCCGTTGGCGATACCGGGACCGAAGATGCCGAGACCCAGCAGCGACAGTGCGGCGAGCACGATCGCCATGGCCTGGTCGATCGTGGGCGTCTGGCCAGCGAACCCGGCGGTGAATTGAGAGAACAACGTCGAGCCGATGCCGATGATGACGGCGAGGACCAGCACCTTGATGCCGCTCGAGATGACGTTGCCGAGGACGCGCTCGGCCATGAACGCGGATTTGCCGAACAGGCCGAACGGGATCAGCACGAAGCCGGCGAGCGTCGTCAGCTTGAACTCGATCAGGGTGACGAAGAGCTGGACGGCGAGAATGAAGAAGGCGAGCAGCACCAGCGCCCAGGCGAACAACAGACAGGCGATCTGGATGAAGTTCTCGAAGAAGGCGATCCAGCCCATCAGGTTGGAGATGGAATCGAGCAGCGGCCGGCCGGCGTCGAGGCCGGTCTGCGCAACACGGCCGGGACGCATGAGATCGTCGACGGTAAATCCCGTGCCCGACGCCTTCAGGCCGAGCCCGGCGAAGCTTTCGAACACGATGCGCGCGAGGTTGTTCCAGTTGCCGATGATGTAGGCGAAGACGCCGACGAACAGCGTCTTCTTGACCAGGCGCGCCATGATGTCGTCGTCGGCGCCCCAGCTCCAGAACAGCGCGGCCAATGTCACGTCGATGACGATCAGCGTGGTTGCGATGAACGCCACCTCGCCGCCGAGCAGGCCGAAGCCGCTATCGATGTAGCTGGTGAATACGCCGAGGAACTGGTCGATGACGCCGGTGCCGCCCATGGTTCACCGTCCGTCCTGCGGCTGGGGCGATGCTGGCGCGGGCGTAGCGCCAAGGAATCGGTCCCGGGTTTCGGCCCAGGTGCGCAGACATTCGGTATCCCGCGCGGCGGCCTCGCCGAGCAGTTGGCAGCGCCGTTGCGCCTGGCGCAGCGGATCAGCCGGCGTGACTTCAACCGGCTGCAGCGCTTGGCCGGCGGGGTCTTCCTCTTTCCGGGTCATCTCGATCGCCGTCGCGGTGATGGCGACGGCGACGAAGACGACGGCGCCGAGGCGCGCTAGAAGCTTGCCGTCCATGACACGATCCTCTTGGGGGGCCTTAGTTGCCATTCGGGAACATGCGGGCGTTGCCGGGCTGATAGCCGACGCCGGGCGTCAGGAAGCGGCGGCGCTGCTCACGGCCCTGCTCGGCAGCCGCCGCACGCTCCGCTTCGGTCAGCGCTTGAGCTCGTCCGTTCGCAGCGACGACGGCCGTGAGATCGGCGAGCTGCTGCGCCTGGAGCGCGAGGAGCTGATTGCCTGCCTGCGCCGCCTGCAAGGCGCCGGTCGCGCCCTGGCTTTGGCCGATGAGCGCCGACATCTCGGCGCGGTTGGTGTCGATGTTGCCGACGACACCGGCCTGCACCCGCATGGCGTCCTGCAGGCCGCCGACGGTGTTCTGCCAGCGCTCGCGCGCTTGCGCTACGAGTTGCTGGTCGGACGCCGACATCGACGCATTGCCGTAGGTGGAGGTGAAGGCCTGGTCGATCTGCTGGACGTCGTAGGCGATGCGCTGCGCCTGGCCGAGGAGTTGCTGCGTCCGCTGCACGGACTGCTGCAGGCGCTGAAGCGAGGAGTAAGGCAGGCTCGCGAGGTTTCGCGCCTGGTTGATCAGCATCGTCGCTTCATTCTGAAGCGAGGTGATCTGGTTGTTGATCTGCTCCAGGGCACGAGCTGCGGAGAGAACATTCTGCACGTAGTTCGTCGGGTCGTAGACGATCCATTGCGCGGACGCCGGCTGGATCATCACGGGCGACATCGCCACGGGGACGGAAAGGATCGATGCGGCAAGAAGCGCCGCGCGTGAGCGACGGAAGATCATGGCTGGGTCTCCAGGTTATTGAGGTTGGGGATGAGGTCGGCGGCCCAGGCGACGCCGCGCAGACGCAGCCAGGCCGGCAGGAAACCTTCGCGGCCGTGCTCTGCGATGACGCGCTCGATCGCCGCCTGATCGGTTTTTGAGGAGGCGGCGCAGAGCGCCAACGCCACGTCGGACAGACCGAGTTCGAAGAGTCGGTTGCCTCGGCGGGATTGGCAGTAGTAGTCGCGCTTCGGCATCGCGCGGGCGAGGATCTCGATCTGGCGATCGTTGAGCCCGAAGCGGCGGTAGATCGCGGTGATCTGCGGTTCGATCGCGCGCTCGTTCGGTAACAGCAGCCGCGTCTGGCAGCTCTCGACAATGGCCGGCGCGATCGCAGAACTGTCGATGTCGGAGAGCGATTGGGTGGCGAAGACGACGGACGCGTTCTTCTTGCGGAGCGTCTTCAACCACTCGCGGAGCTGGCCGGCGAAATCCTCGTCATCGAGCGCCAGCCAGCCTTCGTCGACGATGAGCAGCGTTGGGCTGCCGTCGAGGCGGTCCTCGATGCGGTGGAAGAGATAGGCGAGCACGGCCGGCGCGGCGGCCGTGCCGATCAGGCCCTCGGTCTCGAACGCCTGCACAACGGCTTCGCCAAGATGCTCGCTCTCGGCGTCGAGCAGCCGGCCATAGGCGCCCCCGACGCAATAGGGCCGCAGCGCCTGTTTGAGATCGTTCGATTGAAGGAGGACGGCGAGTCCGGTCAGGGTGCGCTCGACGACGGGCGCGCTCGCCAGCGAGGTCAGCGCCGTCCAGATGTATTCCTTCACCTCTGGCGCGATCGTCACGCCCTCGCGCTGCAAGATCGCGACGATCCAATCAGCCGCCCACGCGCGCTCCGGCACGTGGTGGATGCCGGCGAGCGGTTGCAGCGAGACGCTGTCAGCCGCGCCTTCTGTCAGGCCGCCGCCGAGATCGTGCCAGTCGCCGCCCATCGCGAGCGCTGCAGCTCGGATGCTTCCGCCGAAGTCGAAGGCGAAGACCTGGGAGCCGGGATAGCGCCGGAACTGCAGCGCCATCAGCGCCAGGAGCACCGATTTGCCGGCGCCGGTCGGCCCGACGACGAGCGTGTGACCGACATCGCCGACATGAAGGGAAAACCGGAACGGGGTCGAGCCTTCGGTCCTGCCGTAGAGCAAGGGGGGTTGCCCGAAATGCTCGTCCCGTTCCGGCCCCGCCCACACCGCCGACAGCGGAATCATATGGGCGAGATTGAGCGTCGAGATCGGCGGCTGCCGGACGTTGGCGTAGACATGGCCCGGCAGCGAGCCAAGCCAGGCGTCGACGGCGTTGATCGTTTCCGCCATCGCGGTGAAGTCGCGGCCTTGAACGATCTTCTCCACCAACCGGAGCTTCTCGGCTGCGATGCGTGGATCGGCGTCCCAGACAGCGACCGTCGCGGTGACATAGGCCTGACCCGCATAGTCCGCGCCGAGTTCCTGGAGCGCGAGGTCGGCATCGGCCGCCTTGTTCGCCGCATCGGTGTCGACGAGCACCGAAGCCTCGTTGGTCATCACCTCCTTGAGGATCGCCATGATGCTCTTGCGCTTGGCGAACCACTGCCGCCGTATCTTGGTTAGCAGCTTGGTGGCGTCGGTCTTGTCCAGTAGGACGGCGCGTGTCGACCAGCGATAGGGAAAGGCGAGCCGGTTGAGGTCGTCGAGCAGCCCGGGCGTGGTCGCGGTCGGAAAACCGACAATGGTAAGGATGCGGAGATGCGCGTCGCCGAGCCGCGGCTCCAGTCCGCCGGTGAGCGGTTGATCGGCCAGCAACGCGTCGAGATACATCGGCGTCTCGGGCACACGCACGCGGTGGCGTTTGGTCGAGACGGTCGAATGCAGATAGGTCAGCGTCTCGCCGCCATCGAGCCATGCGCATTCCGGCATGAAGTTCTCGATGAGCTGGAGCACGCGGTCGGTGCGATCGGCGAAGCCGCGCAACGCCTCACGAGGGTCGAGACCGTTATCGGCCTTGCCTTCATAGAGCCAGCTTTCGGCGCGGGCGGCGTCCTCGGCCGGCGGCAGGTAGACGAAGGTCAGGAAGTAGCTCGACTCGAAGTGCGAGGCGTCTTCCTCGAAATCGGCCTTGCGTTCGGCGTCGACCAGAGCCGACGCGGCATCGGGAAAGCGGCTCGCCGGATAGGTGCCGGCGCCATGGCGCTGGGCCTCGACGAAAATCGCCCATCCCGAGCCGAGCCGGCGGAAAGCATTGTTGAGCCGGCCGGCCACGGCGACGAGCTCGGCCGGCACCGCGGAGTCGAGGTCGGGACCGCGAAAGCGGGCGGTGCGTTGGTAGCTGCCGTCCTTGTTGAGGACGATGCCCTCGCCGACGAGCGCGGCCCAGGGCAGGAAGTCCGCGAGACGGGTTGAGGTTCGGCGATATTCGGCAAGGTGCATCATCGGGGCCTCACGCGCTTAGATGGCCGGGGATGCGCAGGTGACGGCGCACCACGTCGACGAATTGTGGATCGCGTTTGGCCGCCCACACCGCCGCGAAATGCCCGATCGCCCAGAGCCCGAGACCGACCAGCCAGAGCCGCAGGCCAAGGCCGAGCGCCGCCGCCAGCGTGCCGTTGAGGATCGCGATGGAGCGCGGCGCGCCGCCGAGCAGGATGTGCTCGGTGAGCGCCCGATGGACCGGGACGGCGAAGCCTGGCACGTCGCCGACGCTGTCGGTCAGGCTCGCCATCAGACGAGCGCTCCGCCGCCGAAGGAGAAGAAGGACAGGAAGAAGCTCGACGCGGCGAAGGCGATCGACAGGCCGAAGACGATCTGGATCAGCTTCCGCGCGCCGCCTGACGTATCGCCGAAGGCTAGCGTTAGCCCTGTGATGATGATGATCATCACAGCGATGATCTTGGCCACAGGCCCCTCGATGGATTCGAGGATCGATTGCAGCGGCGCTTCCCACGGCATCGAAGAGCCGGAAGCATGGGCTGCTGGCGCAAGCATCATGCTGAAGACGGCGACGGACGCGGCCGTCGCGATATGACGGCGAGCGCGCAGGGCATGGCGGATCATTCGGGTTCTCCTGGGGCGGGCTGGGTTGCGGGGATGACGCGGTAGTCGCCGTCCGGCTGTAGGCCTTCGACGCGGGCGAGTTCGGCGAGGCGACGGGTCGAGCCGCGACCGCTGAGCACCGCGACGAGATCGATGGTCTCGGCGATCAGCGCGCGCGGGACGGTGACGACGGCTTCCTGAATGAGTTGCTCAAGGCGGCGCAGCGCGCCGAGCGCGGTGCCGGCGTGGATCGTGCCGATGCCGCCCGGGTGGCCCGTCCCCCAGGCCTTGAGCAAATCCAGCGCCTCGGCGCCGCGCACCTCTCCGATCGGAATGCGATCAGGGCGCAAGCGAAGCGAGGAGCGGACGAGATCGGACAGCGATGCGACGCCATCCTTGGTGCGCATGGCTACGAGGTTGGGCGCGGCGCATTGCAGCTCGCGCGTGTCCTCGATCAGAACCACGCGGTCGAAGGTCTTCGATACCTCGGCGAGCAAGGCGTTGGTGAGCGTGGTCTTGCCGGTCGAGGTGCCGCCGGCGACGAGGATGTTGCGGCGGTCCGCGACGGCGCGGCGGAGCACCTCCGCCTGTTCGGCGGACATGATCTCGGCGGCGACATAGTCAGCGAGCGTGAAGACGGCGACGGCAGGTTTGCGGATCGCGAATGCCGGCGCGGCGACGACGGGCGGCAGAAGGCCTTCGAAGCGCTCCCCCGTCTCGGGCAACTCGGCCGAAACGCGCGGTGAACCGGAATGAACCTCGGCGCCGACATGATGCGCGACCAGGCGGACGATGCGCTCGCCGTCCGCGGGCGACAGGCGCGCTCCGGTATCGGAGAGTCCCTCGGACAGCCGGTCGATCCAGAGCCGCCCATCGGGATTGAGCATCACCTCGACGATCGACGGGTCTTCCAGGAATCCGGCGATGGCGGGGCCGAGGGCCGTGCGCAACATGCGCGCGCCTCGAAGGATCGCCTCTGATTGCTGGTGAGAAACCGCCATGTCGTCCCCGTTCTGCGCGGGACCGCAAACAAGCGGCCCTGGATCGGGGATGAGTAGAAGAGGCAGAAATCAGGGCATGACAACAAGCAGAACGGGGTCGTAGTGCTCTGGCGTACAAAGAGAGGGCGACGGCGGAACTGACAAACTCTTGCGATGCCCGGCGCGATGATTATTCCGCGCCCGGGACACCTACTACGTCGTCCGAAATCTCCTCACGCACTTTCGGTCCCTTCGCGAGTCGCCGCCCGAGTGCGGCGACGAAGGCGTCGTACCGCTCGCCGGCCTGTGCGCGTGCGGCCGCCTGGGCTGGCTCCGGAAGTGGCGGGTTGGTGGTGAGCCAGAAGCGGACGAACACTGCGAGCATTTCCACGGAAATGCCAAGGTCGCGTTCCATGCGCGTCATGCGCCGGTCGAGCTGGTCCAATCGCTTGGTGGTCGCGGCCTCTTGGCGCTCGGCGGCGTCGGGCGATAGGAAGGATGCGATGGCCGCTTCCGCGACCAGGGATCGCGATTGATCGCGACGCGCGGCATAAGCGGCGAGCGCTT
Organism: Hephaestia caeni; assembly: GCF_003550065.1. GTDB lineage: Bacteria > Pseudomonadota > Alphaproteobacteria > Sphingomonadales > Sphingomonadaceae > Sphingomonas > Sphingomonas caeni_A. The sequence continues at coordinate 211,272 of NZ_QXDC01000005.1, read as the reverse complement.
TCGTGATATCCGGATCGAGATAGACCGAGAGGCGCTGCTTCTTCGGAATCTTCATGTTCACCACGCTCAGAGGTCCATCCCGTCACTGGGATCGAGCGAGACCTGCCGCGCGACGCCCTGCATCACCTGATTCAGCCGGCCTGCGCGCGCGGCGTCGTCGTCATCGGCGTCGTCGGGACCATCGAGCTCGAACTCGTTGTCGATCGGCGCCTTCCTCTCGACAGGCTTTACCGCGGTCAGCTCCGGTTGCTGACGCCGTTCGGAGCCGGTCGAGTCGTCATCGCCGGTGCCGTCCTGCTGCGCGGCTGCATCGGGTTGCGGCCGCGACGGCAATGGCAGGGCGCTCCAATCGTCCGGCTTTCCCGCGGCTGGCCTCGCGAGCGCGGGTGGTGGCAGGACGCGTTCCTGAAACCGGCGATCCTCGAAATAGCGGGCTTTCTTCGCGCGTATCGGCGGCGTACCGGCCACCATCACGATCTCGTCGGCGGGCGGGAGCTGCATCACCTCACCCGGCGTCAGCAGTGGGCGCGCCGTCTCCGATCGCGAAACCATCAGATGGCCGAGCCATGGGCTCAGCCTGTGCCCCGCGTAGTTTCGCATTGCCCGCATCTCGGTCGCGGTGCCGAGGGCGTCGGAGACGCGTTTGGCCGTGCGCTCGTCATTGGTCGCGAAGCTCACGCGCACATGGCAGTTGTCGAGGATCGAGTTGTTCGGACCATACGCTTTCTCAATCTGATTGAGCGACTGGGCGATCAGGAAGCTCTTCAGCCCATAGCCCGCCATGAACGCCAAGGCGCTCTCGAAGAAGTCGAGGCGCCCGAGTGCGGGAAACTCGTCGAGCATGAGCAGCAGCCGGTGCCGCCTGCCTTTGGCGTTGAGATCCTCCGTCAGTCGGCGTCCGATCTGATTGAGGATAAGCCGGATCAGCGGCTTGGTGCGCGCGATGTCAGATGGCGGCACGACGAGGTAGAGCGTCGACGGTCGCGCTCCGCCAACAATGTCTGTGATGCGCCAGTCGCAACGGCGCGTAACATCCGCCACCACGGGATCGCGATAGAGTCCGAGAAACGACATCGCGGTCGACAAGACGCCCGACCGCTCATTGTCGGACTTATTCAGCAGCTCGCGCGCGGCCGATGCGATGACCGGGTGCGGTCCAGCTTCGCCGAGATGCGCCGTCTTCATCATGGCGGCGAGCGTCGACTCGATCGGCCGCTTGGGGTCGGAGAGGAAGGCGGCGACGCCTGCGAGTGTCTTGTCGGTCTCAGCGTAGAGAACGTGCAGGATAGCGCCGACGAGGAGTGCGTGGGACGTCTTCTCCCAATGATTGCGGCGTTCCAAACTCCCTTCGGGATCGACCAGGATGTCGGCGATGTTCTGGACGTCGCGGACCTCCCATTCGCCGCGGCGGACTTCGAGCAGCGGGTTGTAAGCGGACGACTTCGCATTCGTGGGATCGAACAGCAGCACGCGGCCATGTTGGGCGCGGAAGCCGGAAGTGAGCTGCCAGTTCTCGCCCTTGATGTCGTGAACGATGGCGGAGCCCGGCCAGGTCAGCAGCGAGGGCACGACCAGGCCGACGCCCTTGCCGGAGCGGGTCGGCGCGAAGCACAGCACATGCTCTGGCCCGTCATGGCGAAGATAGGCGCGATCGAACCTGCCGAGCACCACGCCATCGGGCCCAAGCAGGCCGGCGGCGCGCACCTCGTCGGCTCGCGCCCAGCGCGCCGAACCATAGGTTTCGACATTTTTGGCCTCGCGGGCTCGCCACACTGACATGCCGATGGCGACCGCGATGGCAATGAAGCCGCCGGATGCGGCGATGTAGGCGCCCTCGACGAAAACCGAAGGCGCATAGGCGTCGTAGAAGTACCACCACCAGAAGAAGGCCGGCGGATGGTAGACTGGCCAGCCAAATGCCTCGAACCATGGCCGGCCGAGTTGCGGCTGGAAGCCTAGCTGCCATGCCGTCCACTGGGTCGCGGTCCAGGTCGTGGTCAGCACGATCACGAAGACGGCGAGAATCTGTCCCCAGAGAATCTTCGTGGCCGACATGGCGGTGTCCTTTCTTGATGAGGAGCGGTGATCACAGGCCGAGCCCCCGCTTGCGGCCGAAGCTCCAGTCGATGCCGCCATCGCTTCGCGCGAGACCGGAGACATGACGGCCGAGCTGCTTTTCGAGTGATGGAGACCAGGGAACGAGCTGGAAGCCGAGGCCGTCATCGATCATCGCGAAGCGGCCGGAGGCGAGCGCGAAGCGCTGCCTGTAGGTGCCGGCGACATACTCACCCGTCGAAGCACGCGTCAGCGGCCGCCCGCTTTCCGCCGACAGCTTATCGGCGAGCGCGTCCAGCTCGCGCCGGCGCAGCGTCTCGATCAGGTCGCGGCTGAAGCTGACGCCACGGCTCTGACGCTCCGCCAGACCTTGCGCGATCAGGTGCTCGGCGCGCCGGTCCAGCGCCTCGCGCACCTCTGCGCCAAAGCCGCCGACGCCGCCGCCGAGTGCGATCGGTTCACGGGCGATAGCTTGCCGGTCAAGCCAGGTGGCGCCGGCTGCGGTGATCTGCCGTTCGATCGAGAGGTCCGAGCGGACCGCCAGGGCGACGCGGCGCCGGCCCTGGGCATCGTCGAACTTGCGCAGCTCGACGATCGAGCCCGGCGCGCCGTCCCCGGCGGCGTCGAGATCGGGCAGCTTGATATGATGGGTCCGTCCGTCCGCGCCGTCGACCACGGCATAGGCGGTGCCCTTCAGCTCGTCGTCGAGGCCGCGAGCCACCAGACGGCCGACGACAGAATCGTCCAGGCTTTCGCCTGCCAGCACGTAGCTGGCCGTGCCGCGCTCGATGCCGCGTTCCGAAAGGCCGCGATGGATTCGCTTGATGATGTCGCCGCGTTCGCCCAGCTCGCGCAGAGTCGTCTCGGCATTCTCGGACACAATCCACTGGCCGGGGCCAACCTGGTCGGCAAGCCCAAGCGATTCGAGCTTGCGCAGGCGTCCGACCTTGAGGGCGTGGAATTCGTCGGGCTGCCGGTTGGGATGCGGCGCAAGGTCGATGACGCCGGTGCGACAGCCATCGCGCGTGAGCTGGCGATCGAGGTTGGTCCAGCGTTCGGCGTCGATCTGACGTTCCAGGGTGCGACGGATTTCGTGATCCGTGCGCGGACCCAACTCCCGCGTGATCAGATCCCGCGCCCGATCGCGCATGCCTTCCTTGATATAGTCGCGGGAGATGACGAGGTTCTCGCCGTCCTCGCGCACGCCACGCACAATCAGGTGGACGTGCGGATGCTCGGTGTTCCAGTGATCGACGGCGACCCATTCGAGCTTGGTGCCGAGGTCCTTCTCCATCTGGCCGACCAAATCGCGGGCGAAGGTCTTGAGGTCCGACATCTCCACGGCGTCGTCCGGCGAGACGATGAACCGGAAATGATGCCGGTCGTCCTCGCATCGCTGCGCGAACGCCTTCGGATCGGCATGGTCCGTACCAGGGCCGAACAGCCTCGCCTTCTCTCCGTCCCGGGTGACGCCCTCGCGGCGCAGATAGTTGAGATGGGTGGCGAGCGGCGCGCCGCGTCCGGCGTGACGGACGACGCGCGCCTTGACGACGGCGCCGCGCGAGCGGGAGGTGATGAGCCGGTTGGCCTGCACTGATGCGCGCTGACCGCGGCCGAACCGGGAGCGGTGGCCCGGCCCGATCGTCCCCTTGCGGGAAACCGATCCGCCGGCCCGCTGGGCGGCGGCGAGCGCCTGGGCGATGAAGGGTCTGGCGCGCTGCACGCGCGTCGAGCGGATGCGGCCTGGCCGGATTCGGAAATCGTTCTCGTCGGTCATGGTCGCGCGCCTGCACATCGCGCGATGGCGCTGATTTGCTTATGAAATCGCTGAAGCCGCAGACTGCGCCAGACAGGCGCACCTCGCGAATTTGCTGCATAAGCCCTTGAAAAAGCACAACCGAACCGAGGCGCACATCGCGCCCCTTTATCCTGCCATCGTGCGGTCGTGTTGCCTCGCTCCCCCTTCCACGCACGCCATGATGCGCCGGAGTACGCCAGACCGCGATCTCGAGTGAGCGCGGTCATTGCGGCCCTCGACCATCAGGCCGCGCGACGAACAGGCCGGAGGACTGCGGCATGATCGCGGAAACCTCGCGCACGGGAGGTGTCGCAGGAGCGTCGTCCGGATGGTGCGGGGTTTGCGCTGGATCGGCAGCCGAGATGCGCTCGATACGCGCGACGAACAGCGGGGCGCGGGTCCAAGCCTGTGGCGGATCGGCGACGGCGACGGCGACTGGACTGGGGAGATCACCGCCGCCGAATAAAGGGACCAGCGCGGCGACGTAGGCGCGGGTCTCGGCCGGGAGCGGGCGACCGGCGAGATACTCCTCGTAGCGTCCCGGCCCCGCATTGTAGGCGGCCAGGAAGCCTGGCGAACCATAGCGATCATACATCTCGCGCAGGTAGGCCGCGCCCGCGAGGATGTTGTCGCGCGGACTGTAAGGATCGCGCCCCAGTCGGTGGCGTGTGCGAAGCTCCGTCCATGTATGGGGCATGATCTGCATCAGACCCATTGCGCCCGCGGATGAGATCGCGCGCACGTCGCCCGCGCTTTCGGCACGCATGACGGCGCGAATCCAGCGCTCCGGAATGCCGAAGCGTTGCGAAGCCTCGGCGATGAAGACGGCGAACGGATCGGCTGGGCTTGCGCGCGAGGTCGTCGCGTTCTGCGCCAGCGCGGTGGCCGGTGATCCGCTGACGATCAGCAGGCCGGAAAGGAGAAGGACGGAGAGATGCCGGGCGGCGCGTGTCCGCCCGGTCTCCACCGGTTGCCTGCGCGATGGGCGGCGCGTCGGCATGCCGTCAGTCCCGCTCATTGCGCTTCGGCGGACGGTTCCAGTGCAGGCCCCAGGCGGACTTGTCGTCGCCGGACTGGAACAGGTTGGCGCGGATCGGTTGGCGGAGTGACGGGTCGTCGATCTGCAAGGAAACGTAGTCGCCGGCCTTCTCGCCGGTTCGCCTCCATCCGGCGCCGATCTCCGGACCGCCGTCGTCGCGAAGGTGAATGCGATAGTCCGGCGCGTTCTCGGTGTCGGAATGCTCGGCGGGGACGAGCACCATCTCGATGTCGAGAGCGACCGTTCGGATGCGGCCGGCATAGCCGGTCTTGGTGCGCGTGAACTCTCCGATCTGCGGCATGGAAGCCTCCTGTGTGGTGCGGTGAAATGGGAATGGGCGCGTCTTCACCGCGTCGCGGCGCGCCATTCGAAGCGGCCGTTGCCGTCTTCGTCGGTGTAGAGAGGGGTTGCTCGTCCGATGACCGAGCCGCGGGAAACTGGACCGAAGTAGCGACCGTCCAGGCTGTCCTCCACGGACCAGTTCATGAGGAAGATCTCGTCGGCGGCGATGCGGCGGCAGCCCTGCCAAACGGGGAGATGGCGGCCGAGACGGTCGCGCGGCAGCGCGTCGCCGACCGGGATGCCGTCTACGGTGACGTGTGCGCCGGTGCGGCAGACTTGTTGCCCCGATAGACCCGCAACGCGTTTCAGGAGCGGGACGCCGCGAGGCAGATAGCCGCGCTCAGCGAGGAACGATGCGAGCGGCTCGGGTGCGTTTACGGCGACCAGGTCGGTCACTTCGAGCTGCGGCGACCGATCGATTGAATAGAGGCCGACCGGCGTGCTGGCGGACGCGTTCCAGATCAGCCTGGGCGTGATGTGGATGAAGGACAGGCCACCGATCAAGATCACGGTGAAGTACGTCGTCATGACGTAGCCGAAGCGGGTCATGGCTCGACCTTCCGGCGCAGAAGGATGGCCCGATGCTGCTCCGCCGTGTAGCTGCGCGGTTCCTGGCCGGCAGCGAGACGATTATGAACATGCCGCCAATGATGCGGTGAGACCTCAGCCGGATTGATGCCGACCGACTCGATGGCGTCGACGATCTGCAGTACGCGCTCGACCTTTGGCCAGCCGTCCATCCTCAGCAGGATGTCGCCACCAGGACGCACGAAGGGCAGAGTCTGGTAGTGCTCGCCGGGCGAGATCGCGCGCACGATGTCGATGCGCGAGATGATCGTGCCGAAGTCGTTTGCCGCCCAACGGACAAAGGCGAAGACACTGTGGGGCGGGAAGCTGAGCACGCGCCGGCGTCGGTCGAGAATCTGTTCCTGGACGTCCTGGCCGAACCGAATCCAGTATTCGACCCTCTTCTCGATCCAGGTCAGTTCGACGCGAGTCAGACCGTCGAAGAGGAGCGCCGCCGGCACGCCGCGCAAATGACCAGCGCCGTTCATTGCGTGTCTCCTTCGGCTGGAGGAAATTCGCGGGCGAGCAGTTCGCGCAGCATGTCGGCGACGGTGACGCCGCGCTGGAACGCGGCGATCTTGATCTGGCCGCGCATGTCGGGCGTCACATCGATCGTGAGCCGTGCCGTGAACGCGGCGTCGCCGTTCCGAGCGGGTCGCGGATCGGAGGCTTTGACCCAGCTCTCAGGATCGACAGGACGTGCAGTGAAGCCGCGTTTCTGGGATCGCCCGGTCATGGCGCGATCCTCCCGATCTCGGCGCAGAGCGCGGTGATCTCGCGCGCTGCCGGGCCGTGCTCGTTGATCTCCGAGACGAGGCGTCCAGACCGCGCTGTGTCGGCGAAGGCGACGCGCTGGCCGATGGTGGACGCGAGCACCGGCGGATCATGGTCGGCGAGCGTCTCGGCCGTCTCGCGGGCGATGATGGTGCGCGCGCCGCATCGGTTCAGCACGAAACGAGCCACGACCTGCGGACGATAGATGCGCGCCTCGCCAAGCAGCGACAGCATCTCCGCCGAGGCCCAGCCATCGAAGGGCGATGGCTGCACCGGGATCAGCACCAGGTCGGCGGCAAGCAGTGCTGATCGCATCAGGCCGGCAACGCGCGGTGGCCCGTCGATCACCACATGATCGGCGCCTCGCGCCAGTTCCGGCGCTTCGTTGTGAAGCGTATCTCGCGCTAGACCGACAACACCAAACAGGCGCGGTAAACCTTCGCGCGCGCGCTGCTGCGACCAATCGAGCGCGGAGCCCTGTGGGTCCGCGTCAATGAGTAGGACGCGCCTCCCCCTGCTGGCCCATTCGCCGGCGAGATGGAGCGCGAGCGTCGTCTTGCCGACGCCGCCCTTCTGGTTGAGGAGCGCGACGATCATGACGCACCGCCACCGCGACGGGCGGCATTCCCATGGCCAAGCCTTGCGTGCGGCTTGGCGGGATGGACAACGTCATGTCCCGGATCAGATGTGGAAAGCCGCGTGCCACGATCCGCCCAGGCCTGAAGATCGTCGAGGGCATAGACAATGCGGCCGCCCAGCTTGCGATAGACTGGTCCGGTGCCATAGGTGCGATGCTTCTCGAGCGTGCGACCTGACAGGCCGAGGAAGCGCGCAGCCTCAGGGGTGCGGAGATAGCGTGGCGGGGGGTCGAGTCGCGCTGCTGGCATGGGGCCTCCGGGCTTCGGCTGCGCCTCCAGCGTGCGGTGGCGAAGCGGCGACCACGGTGGCGAACCATCGGCGTCAGGGTGGATGACGAAGTGAGGCCCCTGCGTGCGCATACCCCCTTACGGTCACGCTTGAGGGGAGCCGAGGCGGGGTCAGCGGCCGGCGAGCAAACGGAGATAGCCGCCGTGCATCATCGTCTGCGCATCCTTCACCAAGCGGATCGTCTGGGCGCGGATGGACGACGTCTTCCACTCGGCAGCGGACTGCCGGGGCGTGTCGAAAAGCACTCCGGCGATTTCGCGATAAGTCGCGCCCGCGGATCGGCCATCGAGCGCGCGCACCATGCGCACCAGCCGCAAGCGGTGGCGCGGTGTGAGCGTGAGCGCGCGCGGTAGCGGACCGGCGGCACGTCCAAATAGGCGGCGTTGGAATCGCAATGCCGCTTCGGTGCGGATGTGGAAGTTGTCGTCGAGCGGTAGCAGGATGGCGAGCGGCTGAGCCGGGTCGATGGCTCCGGCGACCAAATAATGATCACCGTCGGGATCGGCTATTACGATCGCACCTTCGCCTCCGGGCTGCGCGTGCAATGTGGCGTGGGTCAGGTCGAGTTGTTCGAGCCGCCGGGCCATGCGAAAGACGGCCGGCGCGGCTTCAAGCATCAGAACGCTGGCGACAACCTCGGGCCGCCAGAAGATCGCGGTCTCGTTAGCGGAGCGATCGGGGTCGAGCAGGAAATCGCAGCCCCCACTGTGGGGCGGCGGCGCTCCTATGGGGCAATGAAGCGCTTGACCGGCTGGCCGGCGTGCTGCGCAGACGGTCATAGTCGCTGCGATAGTCGGGATTCCGGCGCAGGAACTCCCACGCAAACCCTTGCCGCTCCAAGCGGTTCAGCGCGCGTTCGGTTGTCTGCAATCGCCAATCCGGCGGCTCGGCCATACGCGTCTCCTCGTCCGCGTTTTGAGTGGCCCCCTCCACGCCCAAGCCTCGCCGCCGACGAGGCGCGGCGGAAGTCCCCAAAACTGCGCGGCGTGATGCCTCGCACAACCGGGAGGAGTGTCCTGCTTTAAGACACGCGGGGACGGAGGAGCTCGCGATAGCCGGTGGTGGTCATCCAGCGGGCGCGGGCGAGATGGCTGTCATGAACTATTCGGGCGCGGTCGGGATCGCGGTCCGGATCGAGCGCGAAAAGGATTTGCACCGCCTCACGCCAGTCGGCGCCTTCGGCGGCGGCATCGAGGAGCCGAATATAGAGAGCAAGATGGCTTTCGTCGTAACCCGTCAGGCGGTCGCCGTCGGGCGGACGGTCCTGGAAAGCAATGACGGTCATCGGCGCGTCCATCTTCTTTGGTTAATCGATCGTATCCGCATCGCCAATGCAAACCAGACCGATAGCTGAAATTTCCCGATGCTTTTCACGCATCGCGCCAGCCCAGTGGCGGCATCGCGAGGAGGCTTCGCGGCCGTGTATTATAACACGTAGCGATATAATACTCGATTGTCTCCTATCCTGCGGATGGACATTCGCAGAATTTTTGGAGCCAACGTCAGGAGGTATCGCGTCGCGGCCGGTCTGAGTCAGGAAGCGGTCGCCGTGAAAATGGGTGTGGACCGCGCCTATGTGAGCGGCATGGAGCGGGGCCAGCAGAATGTCACGCTGTTGACGATGTGGCATTTGTCGGAAGCGTTGGGCGTGAGACCCGCCGACCTTCTCGATGAGGCGGTAGAGGAAGCTGAGACGTGAGTCTCAGCGAGTCGCGGCCCGACTTGCCCGATCCGCACTGCCGGATAAGCGGAAACGTGCAAATCCGTCAAAACCGCCGGTAGTGCCTCAGTTTGAAATTCAGCCGGTGAAATAGCGATAGCCGAGCCATGCCGTCAGTCCAACGGATGCGACCCAGACGCAACTATTACTACGGCGGCGGTTCCACTCACCGGGCGCACTCCGGCAAGAGCGGCGGCGGCGCGGTGCTCTGCCAAAACTTCTGGCGGGATCATTTTGATCACAGCCAGAATGCCGAGCGGCACAATTATCGCGTCGTCGAGATACCCCAGCACTGGAATGAAGTCTGGAATCAGATCTATTGGCGACAGAGCGTATCCAGCAACGCATAGCGCCAGCGCTTTCGCGTACCAGGGGGTGCGAGGATCGCGAGCAGCGAGATAAATCGCATGCACGTCTCGCTTGATCGTGCGTGCCCAGTCTTTCAGCTTGCCGTTCATTGGACGACACTATCCGCAAAAGGGCGGTGGCGCGTAATTCAAACCGAGAGACTACCAAACCGCCGACGCGCAATGCCGACAATGCGCAAAGCCGGATCGACGAGCCTTGAAGGGCTTGCCCCGCCCGAGGATCGGGCGGGGCATCCTGAGCCGGGCGGTCAATCCGCGTTCCTACGGCTGGGGCGGGACCAGATGAGGCTGTAGCCCTCGCCGTCCTCGTCGTCGAAGAGGTTGGCGAAGATCGGGGCGGTGAAGCTCGGATCGTCGAGCTTGAGGCTCAGATAGTCGCGGCCTTCGTTCGAGCGCTTGGACCAGGCGGCGCCGATCTCGGCGCGGCCGACGAAGACGCGGTGGCTGGGAGCGTTCTCGGCTGAGCGGCCGTTCTCCGGGACGATGCGGACGTTCCTGGCCTGGACCGAGAGGGTGACGATGTCGCCGACAAATTCGTTGTTGCCGGTCTTCTTGAAGGTGCCGATGGTCGCCATGATAGTTCTCCTTGAACTCTGTTCCGAGCCCGCACCATTGCGGCCTCGATGGCGATCGGCGGGCCGAAGGCGATCGACGCGGCATCGCTTGCGACCGCAGCGCAGCGGAGGATGGCAGCCAGGCGACTTTGTTGTTTCGCGAGGATGACGGCGCAGCCGGCAGGGGAAGAAAGTCGCTCGGCGCCATTGCCGCATAGGCGATCGAGGCGCAGCCGGCCTTCGGCCAGATCAGCCCATTGAAGAGGCCGTTTTGGAGCGGTCGGTTAGACAGAGATGGATTGAGGAGAACGTGGCGAGCGCGCTGCCGTCGCGGTCCCGGCGTCAACGCGGTTGGCGATTCCACGCGACCGTTCCGGGCCTGACCGCATCTCGACGCAGACACTGCTCTGGTATGAAAGCTCGCACACCGATGTTTCGATCGTGTGACCGAACGACGCCTCACTGCTCCAGCGTGAAACTGCGATGACGCGACACGGGTTGACCGAGACTAAGGTCCGAGTGGCGCTAACCGCCATTCCCATGGCTTCGATGACGAGGGCGGCGCTGGGGAGATCATTAGTTGGTTCTGCCTCTGCTGCTGATGGCGTCAGGCGCGTGCCAAGCCCCGCCCGGACGGTCCGGGCGCTGCCATCGCCGCCACGCGCACGAATGCTGTGACGCCGACGGCAATTGCGCCGATGACGGAAAAGACGATCTGCCACGTGTCGGAAGGCATCGTGTGCTTCACGATGCCATGGGTGGCGTGATAGCCGGCGAGCGCTGCGGGCGCGACGAACACGATCGCGATCGCGAGGCGCAGCCAGAGCGGCCGCACGAAGGCGAGCAGGAACTGGCCGATGCCGAACGTCAGTGCGGCGGCGACCAGGCCGACGACGATGCCGCCGATCCAGCCCGCGCCGGTCTGATAGGCCCAAACTCCAGTGGTGACGCCGGCGAAGGCGGGCAGTGCGAATACGGCAAGGGTGAACAAGAGCCAGCAGAGCATGCCAATGGCTGCGATGCTGGCGAGAATGCCGATGAAGATCATGGTAATGGGCTCCCGTGAGAAAATGTCTGACGGTCGTGCCTTCCACCACCACCATGGCGCGACCTGAGCATAGCCGAAATTGAGCGAAAACGGGAGCGGAAATCCGGCTGGACTTCCGCTTCCGCGAGCAGGTTAAGTTGGGAGGCGCTCACGCGCCGCCGAACTTCCAAACTGGGATGCCGAGCTTGCGAGCCTTGTCCGCAAGATTGCCCTGGATGCCGGTTCCCGGAAATACCATGGCGCCGATGGGCAGGACTTCGAGCATCTGATCATTGCGCTTGAACGGTGCAGCCTTGGCGTGTTTCGTCCAGTCGGGCTTGAACGCGACCTGCGGAACCTTGCGATGGTCGGCCCAGCGGGCGGCGATGCGCTCGGCGCCCTTCGGCGATCCGCCATGCAGCAGCACCATGTCCGGATGCTTGGCGTGCACCTGATCGAGCTTGGCCCAGATCAGCCGGTGGTCGTTGAAGTCGAGACCGCCGGTGAAGGCGATCTTCGGACCCGCGGGCAGCATCACTTCGGTTTCGGCGCGGCGCTTGGCGGCGAGGAAGTCGCGGCTGTCGATCATCGCCGAGGTCAGGTTGCGATGGTTGACCATCGATCCGCTGCGCGGCCGCCAAGATGAGCTGGTGTGGCGTTCGAAATGTTCGGCGGCCTGGTCGCGCATCAGCTCGAACGCGTCCCTGCGCTCAATCAGCGTTTGTCCCTCGGCGGTGAGCCGTTCCAGGTCGACGGATTTCACCTCGGAGCCGTCCTGCTCCCGCTGGCTCCGCCGCTGCGCCTGCTCATTGTCGTCGAGTTCGCGCTCGATCCGGTCGGTGGCGCGGTGGAAGAGATTGACGGTCGACCAAAGCAGATCGTCGAGGTCAGGCTCGAGGCGGGTGTCCCGCAAGGTGACAATCAGCGCATCGAAGATGTCGGCAATGGCGCCGGCGACGGCGTTCCCCTCAGGCAGCGGCCTCGGGTCTAGTTCGTCCTGGAAGGGGCGGAAGCCGTAAAGCTGTAGTTCGGTGAGAAGGTGGTCGGTAGGAGATGAAGCGTGATGGGGCTCGAAGTCGTCGCGATCGCTTGTCATGGGATGCTCCTTCGTCGGTTTGACCGCGACCCTCGCGGCCTTCTGGCGACGAAAGCCGTCGGGCGGGCCGGACCTGCACCCGGAGCGAAGCGCAGGGCCGAAGCGTCAGCGGAGGATGGCGAAGCCCGGTTGTTTTGCTTCGCGATGCAAAGGCCCGAAGGGCCGGCGGAAAAGAACCGGGCGTAGCCATTGCCGGACCGGACCGTTTGACGGCCGATCGCCCTCTCGAAGGCCGGGTCGCGGTCTCTCCGGCGAGATGGGAAGCAGCCAGGGTGATCGCGCTGACAGCGCCGCCCCTCTTGTCGCATCCCTCCGGAACTACATCGCCTCGGCCGCGACGAAGCGCGCGACATCTTCCGGGGCGAGCTGAACGCGGACATTGGCGCAAAGCGCAACGATGCCGATCAGCCTGAGATCCTCGTTGAAGTCTCCGAGCGTCGGCGACAGAACAATCGCATCGATCCCGACAGCGTTTGCCCGTTCGATCAGGCTGTCGCGCGCGCCATCGCCAGCCGGATCGTCGTCACGCACGATGTAGAGTCGGCGGAGTGTCGCCGGGAACAGGATGGCTGCAAGATGTGCGGCCGACAGCGCGGCGACCATCGGCATGCGGCGCGCTGCCATTCGCAGCGACAGAATGGTCTCGATGCCTTCGCCGGCCGCCATCACGTCATGCGCTATTCCGAACCGGACCGCGTGACCGAGGAGGTCGCCCATCGCCCGCCGCGGCGTGTCGACCGGTGCCTTGCCGCTGCCGTCAGGTGCAAGCCACGTGCGATGCACGCCGGTGATCCGGCCGCCGAGATCGGTGACAGATGCAATCATCGCCGGCCAGCTCTCGGTCGGACTATGCTCGTCCGGCCGGAAATAGCATCGCGGATGAAAGCGCAGCGATCCGGTTCCGTGCAAAGCCGTGATGCCGCGGTTCCGCAAATACGTGTCTACGACAGTGCGCGGAATCGGTTGCGACATGGCGAAGAGCCGGCGTGCGGCCTCGGGCGATCCGGTCGGAGCTGGCGCCAGCCGCGGACTTGATTGCCGCTCAGGCTCAGGATGCGGAAGGCTGAGGAAGGTTCGCGCCTCTTCGGCGACGTCCTTGAAATCCACGAGACCGCGTGTCTCGCGGATGACGTCGAGCAAATCGCCGTGTTCGCCAGTAGCGGCGTCGGTCCATTTGCCTGCAGCGCCCTTGCCGGATTCGGTGCCCTTTAGGCGGACGAACATGGACCGCCCCGGCGTGTTGCGGGCATCGCCTACCAGCCAATAGCGTCCTTCACGGCGGCCGTTGGAAAGATAATGCCGGCAGACCGCCTCAGCCTGCCTGGCCATGCGGCGCGCCAGATCGGATGCATTGTCCGACATCGTGTCCTCCGAGACGAAAAAGGGCCCGCCATCGCTGGCGGGCCCCTGGCAGTGCGGTTGGCTCCTTCGTTATTCGGCCGCGGTCGCGTGGGCTTCGAGCGCGACCGACTCATCCTCGGTCACTTCGTCGTCTTCGACCACGGCCGTTTCGCCGCCGTCCGCCGCCGTTTCTTCGCCCGCCGCGTCGGCGCCTGCTTCCGCAGCGTCGATGGCGTCGGACTCAACGGCGCTCAGCACGTCGCGACCCGGTGTGCGCAGCGGCTCCGGCAGCCATCCGGACCCGGCCAACAGCGTCTGGGCTTGTTCGGCCATCTCGGCCTTCTTCAGATGCTCAATGCGGTCGCCCGCACGCTCACCTTTCGCCTCCCGCACGGCTGCGAGGATGCGGGCCTTGGTCACCCGACCAAAATAGTTTTCGATCGTCGGCGTCCAACCGGCGGCAACCATGTCGAGATCGACGGCATGGGCGATCCGGTCGGCGTGGGCCAGCGCGCGAGGCTTGCGATTGTAGGCCTCATAGACCGCGTTGACCGACAGCGAGACGCAATGAGCGAAGAGCGCCCGACGGCTGTCGCCGTCGAACGTCACAAGCCCGTCCCAAAGGTCGGCCGGTTCCTTCGGCAGCGCGCTGACCCAAGCCTGATGCCGGGCGTCGAAAGCGACGGCAAGCGCACTGTCGGCAAGGCCCGGCGCCTGAGCGCTGAAACCGACACTCTTCAGGTCGAGCTCCAGACAGGTGTCCTGCGCGTAACGGTAAAACACCTTGAGGCACAGGGCGTGAAGCGCGGCGATGAAGGCGATGTCGGGATTCTCGCCCACCGCATGGCGAAGGGCCAGGGTCCGATGGGCGGTCAGCTCGGTCATCAGCCGGTCAGGAATCGGCTTGATACCATCGTCTTCTTCGGGCTCAGCGGCAGGACTCTCCGGGTCCGCGACCACGCTCGCACCGTCATGCTCAGCGCGTGTTGCGATGGTCGGCCCTTCGGCCGGATCGGTCTCGGCGTCAGACTCGGGGGCGATCCGAAGTTCGTCCTCGGGGCGGACATAGCCGCGCTCGATGCGCAGGGCGCCGGAGCCGTCGATGCTGATGAAGGCGCCAGCTCGCGCGACCTCCTCGGGATCGAAGGCCTGGGGGCGTTCATCGAAGGCGGCAAGCGCCGTCTCGATCTCGCCGAGTCGTTGATCGACCTCGTCGGGCAGTTCCTCGGCTTCGGCGTAGGTCTCCTCCAGACTGTCCATCTCGGCTTGCAACGCATCGCGCGTCGCCTGCTCATCGTGGGTGAGCGGAATCTGCTCGCCGCGCAATTGCCGCAGGCCGTAGGTGTGGCCGTAGGCAAAGTCGGGCGCGACATCGATCCACTTCCAGCCTTCGGCGCGGATCGCTTCGGACTGCTCGCGCAGCTTCTCGGCCACCAGCATGTCGAGGAGACCGACATCCTGCAGCCAGCCGCCGTCGTCGCCCTGGAACAGGTCGCGCAGGATCACGCCGCCCGCCTCGGTGTAGGCGTCGAGGCCGATGAATTGCGCGCGCTTGTCAGACGCCCGCACGGCCCCCTCGGTGAGCATCCGGCGGATGACATGCGGCTCTTTGGAGTACGACTGGGTCAGGCGCTCGAACACCTGCTCCTGGCGCTCATGATCGCCGTTGACGGTGAACGCCATGAGCTGGTCCAGCGTCATGCCGTCGTCGGCATAGACGTCGAGCAGCTTGGGCGAGACGGACGCAAGGCGGAGGCGCTGCTTGACCACCGACACAGCGACAAAGAAGGCCGCGGCGATGTCCTCCTCGGATTGGCCCTTCTCACGCAGCGCCAGGAACGCCCGGAACTGATCGAGCGGATGCAGCGGCGCGCGCTGGACGTTTTCGGCGAGGCTGTCTTCCTCGGGAATGCCGTTCTCGCGCACGACGCAGGGCACGGGCGCGGTCTTGGCCAAGCGCTTCTGCTTGACCAGAAGTTCGAGCGCGCGGAAGCGGCGGCCGCCGGCCGGCACCTCGAACATGCCGGTCTCGACGCCTTCGGCATCGCGAACCGGCCGCACGGTGATGCTCTGCAGGAGCGTGCGCCGGGCGATGTCCTCGGCCAGCTCGTCGATTGAGACGCCGGCCTTGATCCGGCGGACATTGGACTGGCTCAGCACCAGCTTGTTGAACGGGATATCCCGCGATGAGGACAGGACGATCTTCTGAACTCGGGTCATGGTCATTCTCCATGACGGGCGGCCGTGAGACTCTCTCGCGACCTCAACCCGTCACGAAGCGAGCGCAGCCCTCTTCCTCTAGGAGGCTCGGGCTGCGCGGAATCGTAAAGGCGTGGAGCCGTAGACACCGGCTTCACGCCTCCCGGTATTACCGGACGCTGGAAAGGAGTTTCGCGGCTTTGCCCTCCAGCTCCAGCCGCGCATCTTGATGTGGCTTGGCGCGGGCGAGCGCCGTGATTCCCTGGACAAAGTCGAAGATCGACTCCGGCGGCCGCCCTTCTTCCTCCAGCACGGTGGCGATGATCTTCTCAGTCTCGGGACGTGAGAAGCCGCGCCTGCGCAAGAAGCTCTCGCGATCCTCGTCCTTGCGGGCAACGACCTGCTCGCGAGCGGCCCTGATCCCCGCTAGAAACGGGGCGGGCGACGACGTGGCGAAGCGTTCCAGCGCCGGCGCCGCCTGATGCGCGAACCGGTGGCTGGCGAACTTGCTGTGACGGATCGAGATCTCCTCGAAGCCCTCGGCGCCCCAGATGTTGCGATTCATGCAAACCGCGCGGAGATAGAAGGACGCCATGCCGAGCGTCTTGGAGCCCACCTCGCTGTTCCAGCAATAGAAGCCCCGGAAGTAGAGATCAGGGTCGCCATTGGGCAGGCGGCCGGCTTCGATCGGATGAGTGTCGTCGACCAGGAAGAGGAAGACATCGCGATCGGAGGCGTAGAGGGTGGTGGTGTCCTTGGTCACCTCGACAAACGGATTGTGCGTCATGGTCGACCAGTCGAGCAGGCCCGGCACCTTCCAGCATGTATCGCCCGTGCCGTCGCCGGCGATCTTCATGATCGCAGCAACCAATTCATGGTCCCAGATGCGGCCGTAGTCCGGGCCGGTGACGGCGCGCAGTTCGATCCGCCCGTCGTCCGCTTCCAGCGTCTTCACCAGCTCGGCGCGGTGCGAGAGCAGCCCGTGCTGCATGTTGATGCCGGCAAGCGGCGCGGGAAGCTGCCGCATATAGCCGGCGGGCGCGCCGATGAGGCTGCACATCTGGCCGAACGACCAGTGCGTGGGAGCGATGGGCTCCTCGCGGCCGGGCACGATCAACGCCAGGCGCTCCGCGTCATCGCGACTGGCCTCGACGCGGATGGCGCGAGATTCGACGGTGCGCGCCGCGGCGCGATCGGCGCGGGCGCGAACCGCGGCGTGGAGGGCGCTGAGCGACAGATAGCGCTCGTCGTCGGGCCGCGAGAACCATTCGGACGACACCCGCCCGATCCGTTCGCCGCGCGAGATGTCGACCTTATAGCCGGCTGAAACCGGCGGGGCGCCGAAGGCATCTTGCTCGGCGACGATGTTTATCTGGGTCATGGCAGAATCTCCATGACGGGCCGGCCGGGAGCCTCTCTCTCGACCCTCAAACCCGTCACGGCGAATGCCGCAGCCCTCTTCCTCTAAAGGCCACTAGACGCCAGAAGCGAAACCACAACTCGCCGCCCCCCTCGGCCTAGCGCGTCTCGACAGTGACGTGCGCCAGCTCGTGCACCGGGGCCAACCGCGAGCGCACTGTGTCTCCATCCACACAGCCGGTCACGCTGACGATTGCCGCATGCGCCCCCGGCCCGACGCGCCAGATGTGGAGGTCGGTGATGCGCGTGTCACCCTTGCCTTCGACGTGCTCGCGGACCTCGGTTTCCAAATGGGTGTCGGACGTGTCGAGCAGCACGCCGGCGGTATCCCGCATCAGAGTCCAGGACCACACCGCGATTACGGTCGCGCCCACAATGCCCATCACCGGGTCGAGCCAGATCCAGCCGAGGTAGCTGCCGGCGAGCAGCGCAACAATCGCCAGCACCGAAGTGAGCGCGTCGGCCAGGACATGGACGAAGGCAGATCGCAGATTGTTGTCGTTATGGCGGGCCGCGTGTCCGTGATGATGATCGCCATGGTCATCGTGTTGGTGGCCATGATGGTGCCCGCCGCTGAGGAGTAGCGCGCTGGCGATATTGACCACGAGTCCGATCACCGCCACGACCGTCGCTTGCGAGAAGGCCACCGGGCGCGGTTCTAGGAGGCGGCCTACAGATTCGAAGGCGATTCCGACAGCCACGACCCCGAGGATCAGCGCTGAGGCGAAGCCGGCAAGATCTCCTACCTTGCCAGTGCCGAAGCTGAAGCGGCGGTTGGTGGCGTTGCGCTTGGCAAAAGCATAGGCGCCGGCCGCGATCGCGAGCGCACCGGCGTGCGTCGCCATGTGGAAACCATCCGCGAGCAGCGCCATCGAGTTGAAGATGGAGCCGGCGACGATCTCGCCGACCATCATCACGGTCGTCAGCGCGACCACCCAGAGCGTGCGCCGGGCGTTGTCGTCGTGGCCCTCGCCCAGGAACATGTGGTCGTGGTTTAGGGCTCCGATGTCCCGCTCGGTTGTCATCTCATCTGTCCCTATTTGATGTAGCGGCGCACGACCGCGATCAGTTCCTCGGCGCCCGTCGCGCGCGCGGCATCGCTGAGGTCCGGGTGGGCGACGTGCTCGCGCACATGGTCTTCGACCAACTCGTCCATGAGCCCATTGATCGCGCCGCGGGCGCCGGCGACCTGGTGCAGGACCGCAGAGCACCCGACCTCCTCGGTGATCGCCTTCTCGATCGCGGCCATCTGGCCTGCGATGCGGCGGACGCGTGCGATGAGCTGGTCTTTGTTGGATATGGTGTGTACCATAGGGTACTCCCCTATACTATTATCACGGCCAAAGGAAGCCGTCTTGCACACAGGGCGGTGCCGAGCAGACGGAAAACCGCCGGCCGCCTGTTTTGCTACGCCACAGCACGACGCCTCCTCCTTTTGATTGCGTCAGGCGCCGCGCGTCGCTCCAGTGAGGCATGGCCCAGAAGCGACGTGTACGCCGGGTCCTGCCTGAATGGTCCGGCGAGTCTGAAGACCTGTATGACTATGCGCGTCCGCCAGCGCCGCGCGCGGGGCGGTCGCCCCTGCGCTTAGAGGGGGCGATCACGGTGACTGACGACTGGCCCGAGATCGTGCCGATCACGGACGCCGAGTTGAGGGTCATGGAAAGCCATTTCGCCCAAGAGCTGGACGAGCTTTTCGGGCCGCGAGCCTGATGGGAATTTGGAAGTTGATTTGTTCGTCTATATGACGTACATTGTTGAGGAAACGTAGACCATGTCAGGAGTGACCCCAATGCCGCGCAAACAGCCCAAGATCGAACGGGAAACGCCCAACCGCGTCGAACGCCTCGGATTCCGGCTGGATGAAGAAACGAAGGATCTTATCGAGCGGGCCGCCCACCTCTCGCGGCGCAAGGTCAGCGACTTTTGCGTGACTGCGCTCACCGACACCGCACGCCGGACGATCGCCGAGCATGAGACGTTGGTGTTGTCCGATCACGACCGCGCGGCATTCTTCGACGCGCTGGTCAATCCGCCTGAGCCGAGCGAGCGGCTGGTCCGCGCCCTGGCCGAGCACAAGCGCCGGGTCGCTTCCTGAACATGGCGGCGTCTCGGCCAGATTTGAAGATCGAGGCGCTCGCGTCGCATCACGAGCGGGACGGCTTTGCCTGCGGCGTCGACAGCCTCGACCGTTATCTCCGGACGCAGGCAAGCCAGGATGTGCGGCGCAAGGCGAATGGGGTCTTCATTCTGGTCGAGCCTGACAAGCCGGACGTCGTGCTGGGCTATTATACGCTATGCGCGACCAGCGTGGCGCAGGGCGACGTGCCGGCCGCCACCCGCAAGCACATCCCGCGCTATCCACTGGTCAGCGCCACGCTGGTCGGACGGCTGGCGGTCTCCGAATCGCGGCAGGGCGAACGCCTGGGTGCGATGCTTCTCGCCGACGCCGTGCGGCGCGCCTATGCGAGCGCGGCCACAGTCGGTTCCTCGATGCTGGTGGTGGATGCTATCAGTGAGCGCGCCGCCGCCTTCTATGAGGGAAACGGCTTCGTGCGGCTGCCGGACTCCCTCCGGCTGGTCCTACCGATGCACGCAATCCAGCGATTGGTGGAGCCATGACCGACGCAGCACCCGCATCGCCTGACGTGACGGCTGGGCCTGCGATTGCCAAGGCGGCGCTCTATTTGCGCGTCTCGACGGGACGCCAGGCGGAGAGCGATCTCTCGATCCCAGATCAGCGCCGGCAGAATACGGCCTATTGCGTCGCCAAGGGCTGGGACGTCGCGGCTGAATTCGTTGAACCAGGCAATACCGCTACTGATGATCGCCGGCCAGCGTTTCAGACGATGATCGACGCTGCGCTCGTGAAGCCGCCAACCTTCACCGTCATCGTCGTGCATTCCTTCTCGCGCTTCTTCCGCGATCAGTTCCAGTTCGAATTCTATGTTCGCAAGCTGGCCAAGAATGGCGTGCGGTTGATCTCCATCACTCAGGATCTCGGCGACGACCCGATGAGCGTGATGATGCGTCAGATCATGACGCTGTTCGACGAATACCAGTCGAAGGAGAACGCCAAGCACACCCTGCGCGCCATGAAGGAGAATGCGCGTCAGGGCTACTGGAATGGCGCGCTGCCGCCGATCGGTTACCGCATCGTGGCCGCCGAACAACGCGGAGCGAAGATCAAAAAGAAGCTGGAGATCGATCCGATCCACGCCGACACGGTGCGCCTGATCTACAGGCTGGCGCTCAATGGTGGCGGCGACCGCGGTCCGATGGGTATCAAGTCGATCACCACCTATCTCAATGAGCGCGACGTTCGCACCCGCGACGGCGGCCGCTGGGGCATCGCCTCGGTGCATCAGATACTCACGCGCACCACATATATCGGGCAGCATCGGTTCAACACGCGCGACCACAAGACGCGCACGGCAAAACCCGAGGCCGAGCACGCGGTCATGGATGTTCCGCCGATCATCACCGAAGCGGAGTTCGAGGCCGTCCAGGCGGCGTTGAAGGCGCGCAGCCCGCAATGGATGCCGCCGCGCGCTGTGAGCGGTCCGACTTTACTGACCGGGATTTGCTTCTGCGCATTCTGTGGCGGTGCGATGACGCTACGGACCGGCAAGGGCAGCGCAGGCGGCATGTATCGCTACTACACCTGCTCGACGAAGGCGCGGCAGGGCGAGCGTGGTTGTCGCGGTCTGACGGTGCCGATGGACAAGCTCGACCGCGCTGTGGTCAATCACCTGGAGTGGCGGCTGCTCGATCCGGCGCGTTTGACGACGATGATGGATCAGTTGCTTGAGCGACGTGAAGAATGGAATGAACGCCGTCGCGGACACATCGCGGAGCTGCGAAAGCGCGCCGCCGAAGCCGAGGCGAAGTTGAAACGTCTCTATGAAGCGATCGAGAACGGCGTGGTCGATATGGCCGACCCGTCGCTGAAAGATCGCATCGCAGAACTCACCGCGGTGCGCGATCAGGCGCAGGCTGACGCGGAGCGCGCAACGTCCGCGGTGGAGCGACTCGGGCCCGCGATCACGCCGGACAGTTTGCGGCGGTTCGCGCTCGCAGCTCGACGCAAGCTGCGGAACGAAGATGGAACTTATCGGCGGGACCATTTACGCGCGCTTGCCCAGCGGGTCGAGGTCGTCGACCCGAGCGAGATTCGCATCATGGGCTCGAAAACTGAACTGCTACGGACACTTGTCGCTGCTGCTAGCGTAGAATCGGCGGCTGTTGGCGTTCGCAGTTTTATACCGAAGTGGCGCGCCCGGCTGGATTCGAACCAGCGGCCACAAGCTTAGAAGGCTCGTGCTCTATCCAACTGAGCTACGGGCGCGCGTTGTTCGTCGGTTGCGGCACCGGCCCGCTCCCCCACCCGGCCACCCAACAGTGTATCCTAATGGGTGGCCGGGTGGGGGAGCGGGCCGGTGCCGTTCCAGCGAAGCTCGAAGAGTCCTAGCGCGGATTGCGCCGGGGTGAAACCGGGATCATACAGCCGCGCATGATCGAAGGGGACGACATGCCGAAAGCGGTCGAGGCGGGGGCGATCACGGCCGCGCACCTGCGTTATTACGATTACGTGATGGCGGCGTTCGTCGCGATCCTTCTGCTTTCCAACGTGCTCGGCGCGGGCAAGGTGGCGGTGGTGAGCCTGCCGTGGCTAGGGGATCGGCCGTTCGGCGCGGGCATCCTGTTCTTCCCCATTTCCTACGTCATCGGCGACGTGCTGACCGAGGTGTACGGCTATGCGCGGGCGCGGCGGGTGATCTGGGCGGGGTTCGTCGCGGTGCTGTTCATGGCGCTGATGTCGTGGGTGGTGGTCAAGCTACCCGCGGCGCCGAGTTGGGGTAATCAGGGCGCGTACGAGATCATCTTCGGGCAGGTGCCGCGGATCGTGTTCGCCTCGGTGCTCGCCTTCTGGGCGGGCGAGTTCGTCAATTCCTATGTGCTCGCGCGGATGAAGATCTGGAGCGCGGGCAAGCATCTGTGGATGCGCACGATCGGCTCGACGATCGCGGGCGAGGGGGTCGACAGCCTGATCTTCTACCCCGCCGCTTTCCTCGGCGCGGTCGGCTTCACGCCCGGGCTGGTGGTGACGCTGATCGTTACCCAATGGCTGCTCAAGGTGGGCTGGGAAGTGGTGCTGACGCCGGTGACCTATCTGGTGGTCGGCTGGCTCAAGCGGCGCGAGGGGATCGATGTGTACGATCGCGGCACCGATTTCACGCCGTTCCGCGCGCGGGTGTGAGAGTGTGTTTGAGAAATCGCGGGAGAGCGATTGCAGAGGCGGCACCGGCCCGCTCCCCAACCCGGAAGGTTAGGCGAAGGTTAGGCCAAAACGGCTTCCTCATTCGGGGCCAGGAATCGAAAAATTAAAAATGAAATCATACCATTACGACGATGCTCGCTAGGATCGAGATCGCTCTCCATCCCGTTCGTGCTGAGCTTGTCGAAGCACCGTTCTATTCTTTGGCCGGTCGAAAGAAGAAGAGCGGCCCCCTTCGACTGCCTGCCAAGGCAGGCGCTCAGGACAGGCTTCGACAAGCTCAGGGCGAACGGTTCAGAGTTCACGTAGCAAATTACCCGCCTGTAGGACAGCCGCGTCAGGCGCCGACTGTCTCAAGCAGCCCTTCGAACAGGCGACGGCCGTCGGTGCCGCCGTGGGCGGGCTCGATCCGGCGTTCGGGGTGCGGCATCATGCCGAGGACATTGCCGGCCGCGTTGAGCACGCCGGCGATGTTGCGCGCCGAGCCGTTGATGTCGGCGGCATAGCGAAAGGCGACGCGGCCTTCGCCTTCGAGCCGGTCGAGCGTATCGGCATCGGCGAAATAATTGCCGTCGTGATGCGCGACGGGGATCGTGATCGTCTCCCCCGCTTCGTAGCGCGACGTGAAGGCGCTTTGCGCGTTCTCGACCGTGAGCGGGGCATCGCGGCAGACGAAATCGAGCCGCTGGTTGCGCATCAGCGCGCCGGGAAGCTGCCCGGTTTCGGTGAGCACCTGGAAGCCGTTGCAGATGCCGAGCACGGGGGTGCCGCGTTCGGCCGCCGCGACCACCGCGCGAACGATCGGCGATCGCGCCGCGATCGCGCCGCAGCGCAGATAATCGCCGTAGGAGAAGCCGCCGGGCAGCGCGATCAGGCCGACGCCCGAGGGCAATTCGGTGTCGCCGTGCCAGACCATCGCGGGTTTGGTGCCGGTGACGCTTTCGAGCGCGACCGCGATGTCGCGATCGCAGTTCGAGCCGGGAAAGACGATGACCGCAGTTTTCATGGCTACGCGCCTTTTTTATTCGCATCGCCGGACGGAAAACCGGCTTCCACTTTTCCTGGCGATGCTCGTTCCACCCGGTAATTCTCGATCACCGTATTGGCGAGCAACTTGCGGCACATCTCGTCGATTGCCTCGTCGGTGGTGTTGTCGGCGACGTCGAGTTCGATCAGCCGGCCGGCGCGCACATCGTTGACGCCGGTGAAGCCGAGGCCCGTCAGCGCGTGGTGGATGGCCTTGCCCTGCGGGTCGAGCACGCCGTTCTTGAGGGTGACGACAATGCGGAGCTTCATGCGATTACCTGACGATTCTGGCGGTCCCGGGATGCCTCTACCCTATGGCGACGCGGCCGCTGGTCCGCAAGCGTCATCGCCGCGCGTGCGCCACACACACACAATATCCTCCCCGGCGAAGGCCGGGGTCTAGCATCGGGCCGGGGCCGCCTTGCGCCGAAAAGGCGCTCAAAACCTCAAAAATACCGCGCCAGCGTAAATTCGAAGCGGCTGCGGGTGGCGTCGTAAAAGCCGATCGTCGATTCGATCCGCGTCCACGAAAAGCCGATCTGCGGCGACAGGCCCAGCACCCGGATCTTGCGATTGCCGAGCGTGGCGCGCGCCACCAGCCGCCAATCACGGCGCGGCGCGGCATCGAAGAAGACGAACGGCGCGTCATAGACCGCGCGCGAGGCGCCCGCGCGCAGGCCGAAATTGATCCCGAGCGGCATCGCGCCGCCGATCCCGACATTGGCGCCTGTCTCGATGTTGGAGAAGGTGTTGTCGCTCAGCCAGTCGCGGCGCACGAACGGCCCCATCGAGACGAGCAGCGTGGGCGACACCGCCTGTTCGTAGGTGACGTAGAGGCCGCCCTGCCAGCCGCTGTAGCGCGCGTCGAACAGGGCCGTGGTGCGGCGCAGATCGAGTTGCACGCCGACGCGGCGGCTGGGGGTGAGCGTCGTCTGGAGGCCGACGCGGGCGCCGATCTGGCGGCTGACGGCGTCGCCGCCATACCAGCGGTGCGCGCCGACCGCCTCCAGCGAGGCGTGCGTCTTTGAGGTCAGCGCATAATCGGCGCCCGCTGCCAGTTGGACGACGTAATCGTCGAAATCCTTGCCGCCGTAATTGGTGCCGTTGCCGTCGAGATCGGCGAGGATCGAGAGGCGATCGGCGGCGGGAAGACGCATCCGCGCGGAAACCTGTGCTGTCTGGCCGATGCCCGATTTGGCGCGCGCGCGCTCGTCGAGCGTGAGCGGGATCGAATTATCGCCCAGATTGACCCTGATCGTATCGAGGCTGGTGGCATTGTTGATGTTGGTATCGGGCGCGAGGCCGACGCTGACGTCGACCTGCCAGGGGCGCTGCGCGCGGATCGTGTCGCGCACCGTGCGGATCGTGCGCAGCACCTCGGGCGGCAAGTCCTGATCCTGCTCGGCGATCTTGAACTGGCGGTCGGCGGCGCCGGGCTTGTGCAGCGCGAGCATCGCCTTGGCGAGCGCGAGCCGCACCCCCGTCTGCCCCGGATCGTCGGTGAGGATCGCGCGATATTGCGCCGCCGCCTGATCGGGATGCCCCGTCTCGGCGGCGATATAGCCGGTGAGGAAGCGGCTCTGCATCGCGAAGCCCGGCGCTTGCCGCAGCGCGGCGACGAGCGGCGCCGCTTCATCGAACCGGCGCGCGCTGACGAGCCGCTCGGCAGCGGCCTGGAGCTGCTGCGGGGTCAGTTGGATGCGGCAGGTGCCGTCATCGCAGTCGGGCGTCGCCTGTGCGACGGCGGGGGTGGCGACGACGGCCGCCATCAGCGCCGCCGCCACGGCGGCTGCTCGTCCCCACATCGCGCGTATCCCCTGTGGTTCGGCGGTTATTTGGCGCCGGTGAACGCGCCGTGGATATCGATCCGTTGATCGGGAATGCCACCGACGATGCGGAAATTGCCGCCCAGTTCGGCCGCGTCCGTGCCGTAGAAGCGCCCGTCGATCGAGCTGGCGCCGGCGGTGCTGGTGGTGGGGTTCACCGAGGTGAAGTCGATCGGAATGTCGGTGCCGCCCGCGGTGAAGCTCGCGGCGGTGAATTTGCCGGAGAAGCCCGCGGCGAGCGCGGCCATCGTCGCTGACCCGGTTGCGTTGAAGGTCGCGTTCGATGGCACGTTGAGCGTCGCATCGTTGACCGGAAGATCGCCGGAGAAGCCCGGACCGACCTTGCCGGTGAGCGCGAGATCGACGGTCGATTTGGCGAAATCGACATCGACCGAACTCGATCCGGTGAGCCACTGGAAGACCGGGGCGCTGCCGCCGGTGTCGAACGATTCCTGGTTGATCATCGTGGCCAGGAAATCGCCGTCATAATGACCGGTGCCCTTGATCGGGACCTGGAGGAACGACGTGGGATCGCCGAACACGGTCGCGCCATGTTCATAGGTGGTAATAAAGCCCTTGTCGTCGGCTTCGAGATGCACGAAGCCGGCGAGGGTGACGGACTTCGTCGTGGTGCCGGGGCGCTGATAGAAGAAGGTCGACCCGTCGGCCGCGGCGAGATAGTTGAACCCCGTCAGATCGGGCGCTTCGCGGACAGGCTGCACGTTGGGGTCGTAATCGGTGCGGTGCGCCGGATCCTGAAAGCGGACCTCGCGCGAGACGCCGGCATTCGAATCGGACACGGTGACGACGAAGATGCCATCGCGCGGGTTATAGCTGATCGTCCCGCTGGGCGTGGACGTCGTGCTGGCGTTACCGCGATAGAGCTGCGCCCCGGTTTGCGGGTCGATCGTCAGCGACTGGAAGCTGCCGAGCGCATCGAAGGTGGTTTCGGCAGAGACATCGAGGAAATGATCGGGCGCATCGCCGCTCGGCGTGTTGCCGAAGCCGATGCCGCCGCCCCCCGGCGGGGCGATGGTGCCGAGCGAGTTGACGCCGTCACCGCCGCCGCCGCACGCGGCAAGCGACAACAGCGGCAGCGAAAGCAATGCGAGCGTGGCGCGCATGGATCGTTCCTTTTCCTGATCCCCAAACGTAGCGTCGGGGGATAGAGAAAAGGGGTTAACGGCCGCTAAAGAGCCCGCCCTTACTTGCCACGGCGCTTGCGGTGCTTTTCGAGATCGAGCACCGCGCCCGCATCGGCACCTTCGGGGAGCAGCCCGAGCCGGCGGGCGACTTCCTGATACGCCTCGACCTCGCCGCCGAGATCGCGGCGAAAGCGATCCTTATCGAGCTTCTCGTTCGATTCGATATCCCACAGGCGGCAGCCGTCCGGGCTGATCTCGTCGGCGAGGATGATGCGGCCGTAATCGTTATCCCAGATGCGGCCGAATTCGAGTTTGAAATCGACGAGGCGGATGCCGACGCCCGCGAACAGCCCGCACAGGAAATCGTTGGTGCGTATCGCCAGATCGGCGATGTCGTGCATCTCCTCCTGGCTCGCCCAGCCAAAGCAGGCGATATGCTCGTCGGTGATCATCGGATCGCCGAGGGCATCGTCCTTGTAATAATATTCGATGATCGTGCGTGGGAGCTGGGTGCCTTCCTCGATCCCGAGGCGCTTCGACAGCGAGCCGGCGACGACGTTGCGGACCACGACCTCGATCGGCACGATCTCGACCTGGCGGATGAGCTGTTCGCGCATGTTGAGGCGGCGGATGAAGTGCGTGGGCACGCCGATATGGCCGAGCAGCGTGAAGATATGCTCGGAAATACGGTTGTTGAGCACGCCCTTGCCGCTGATCGTGCCCTTTTTCTGGGCGTTGAACGCGGTCGCGTCGTCCTTGAAATACTGGATCAGCGTGCCGGGTTCCGGCCCCTCGTAGAGGATCTTGGCCTTGCCCTCATAGATCTGGCGGCGGCGTGCCATCGTGTACCCCTGAAATGAGCGGCCCCGGCCGCGCGAAACGGGAGCGCGCACGCCGGGGCGGGATGCGCGCGGCTATATCGGAAGCCTCGGCGGCGCGCAATGCGGCGCGCGGCACAATCGCGCCGCGCAGTGCGTCAGGCGGCGGCGTCGGTCTGGAGGAACCAGCGTTCGGTGCCCTCGAGGCCGATCGCGGTGAGCACGCCGGTGGCGAAGGCGCCGGTATCGATGCCGATCCGCTGCGGGCCGTGATCGACGGCGTCGCCCGGCGTGTGGCCGTGGACGATCATCCACGGATCGCGGCGGCGCGCGGAGAGGAAGGGTTCGCGAATCCAGCGCAGGTCGGCGCCCGCCTGCTGGTCGAGCGGCTTGCCGGGGCGGATGCCGGCGTGGACGAACAGATAATCGCCGAGCAGCACCAGGTTTTCGCCGCGATCGAGGAAATCGATCGCCTCGGCGGGCACGCGCTCGGCGATCAGCGCGCACAGATCGTCGAGCGTGCCGTGATCGGCGGTCTCGGCATCGATGCCGAAGCTGGCGAGCGTTTCATAACCGCCCATTTCGAGCAATCCGCGCGCCGCGCGCACATTGCCGCGGGCGGCCTTGACGAACACTTCCTCGTGATTGCCCTTGATGACGCGGACGTGGCGGCTCGCGGCCGCCAGCCGCTGGACGAGGCGGATGACGCCGGCCGAATCGGGGCCGCGATCGACGAGATCGCCGAGCAGGATCAGGTGCGTCGTGGCATTGCCGCGCGCGGCATCGTCGGCATCGATCCTGCCGAGCAATTGCTGGAGCAGATCGAGCCGGCCGTGGACGTCGCCGATCGCATAGGCGCGCTCGCCGGGCGGCAGCGCGAAGGTCGCGGGCGCGCCGCGGGCAAATCGTCCGAACACCATCATCCGATCCATGCGGCGCGGTTAACTCGATGGTCAAGGTCTGGCGATAGGGGAGGTGCCCGAAAGGGAGCGCATGAAGGGTATCATTCTCGCCGGCGGTAGCGGCACGCGGCTGTATCCCGCGACCTTGTCGATCTCGAAGCAGCTTCTGCCCGTGTTCGACAAGCCGATGATCTATTACCCGCTGTCGACGCTGATGCTCGGCGGCATCCGCGAGGTGCTGATCATCTCCACCCCGCGCGACCTGCCGATGTTCGCGGCGCTGCTGGGCGACGGATCGGCGTTCGGGCTGGAGATTTCCTATGCCGAGCAGGCGGCGCCCAACGGCCTTGCCGAAGCCTTCCTGATCGGGGCGGATTTCCTGGACGGCGGCCCGGCGGCGCTGATCCTGGGCGACAATATCTTCTACGGCGACGGCCTGTCGGGCAAGGCGCGCGAGGCCGCGGGGCAGGCCGGGGGCGCGACGATCTTCGCCTATCGCGTCGAGGACCCCGAACGCTACGGCGTGGTCGCGTTCGAGCCCGAGACGATGCGCGTCACCAGCATCGAGGAGAAGCCCGCCGCGCCGAAATCGGATTGGGCGATCACCGGGCTCTATTTCTTTGACAAGGACGTGACCGAGATCGCGCGCGCGGTGAAGCCATCGGCGCGCGGCGAGCTGGAAATCACCGATGTCGTCAACGCCTATCTCGACCGCGGCGACCTGAGCGTCAGCCGGCTGGGGCGCGGTTATGCCTGGCTCGACACCGGCACCCACGGCAGCCTGCACGATGCGGGGTCGTTCGTGCGTACGATCGAACAGCGGCAGGGCTTCAAGATCGCGTGCCCCGAGGAGATCGCGTTCGACAACGGCTATGTCGATGCCGATCACCTGCTCGCGCGCGCTGCGATGATGGGCAAGACCGATTATGCGGCGTACCTGCGCCGCTGCGTCGAGGGGGCACGCTGATGCGGACGATCCTCGTCACCGGCGGTGCGGGCTTCATCGGCTCGGCGGTGTGCCGGCACCTGATCGGGCGCGGCGACACCCGCGTCATCAACCTCGACAAGCTCACCTATGCGGGCAATCCGGCGTCGCTGACGACGATCGCGGGGTCGCCGCTCTATCATTTCGTCGAGGGCGATATCGGCGATGCGCGGCTGGTCACCGACCTGTTGGGGGCGATGCGGCCCGATGCGATCATGCACCTCGCCGCCGAAAGCCATGTCGATCGCTCGATCGACGGGCCCGGCGCATTCGTCGAGACCAATGTGGTGGGCACCTTCCGGCTGCTCTCGGCGGCGCTCGATTACTGGCGCGGGCTGGACGGGGCGGCGAAGGCGGGGTTCCGGTTCCACCATGTCTCGACCGACGAGGTGTTCGGCGACCTGCCGTTCGACGGCGGGGCGTTCACCGAGGAAACGCCCTACGATCCGTCATCGCCTTATTCGGCGTCGAAGGCGGCGTCGGACCATTTCGTGCGCGCGTGGCACGCGACCTATGGGTTGCCGGTGGTGCTTTCCAACTGCTCGAACAATTACGGGCCGTACCATTTTCCCGAAAAGCTGATCCCACTCGTCATTTTGAACGCGCTCGAGGGCAAGCAACTGCCGGTCTACGGGCGCGGGGCGAACGTGCGCGACTGGCTCCATGTCGAGGATCATGCGCGGGCGCTCGATCAGGTGATGAGCGTGGGGGCCGTGGGCGAGAGCTACAATATCGGCGGGAACGAGGAACGCACCAACCTCCAGGTGGTCGAAGCGATCTGCGACCTGCTCGACCAGCGCGTGCCGCCGGCGGGCGGGAGGACGCGGCGCGATCTGATTCGCTTCGTCGCCGACCGGCCGGGACACGATCGGCGCTATGCGATCGACGCGTCGAAGATCGAGCGCGAGCTGGGCTGGCGGGCCGAGGAGAGCTTCGCCAGCGGGCTCGCGAAGACGGTCGACTGGTATCTCGACAATCGCTGGTGGTGGGCGCCGATCCGCGACGGGCGCTATGCCGGCGACCGGCTGGGGATCGCGGCGGGGTAGGCGCGCCTTCCTCCGTCATCGTCATGCCGGACTCGTTCCGGCATCCAACCATCCTCCAGCGCTGGCGCTTGGGGCACGTTAGACCCCGGAACAAGTCCGGCGTGACGGGTTCCATGTGACTATCGGTTCGTAAAATCGCGATACCAGTCGACGAAGCGCGGGATGCCTTCCTCGATGCCGACCGTGGGGCGGAAGCCGAAATCGCGGGTCGTCGCGGTGATGTCGGCGGCGGTCGCGACGACGTCGCCGGGCTGCATCGGCTGGAAGTCGCGCACCGCCTTGCGGCCGCACGCCGCCTCGATGACGTCGATCAGACGGCCCAACTCCTCGGGGTTGTTGTTGCCGATATTGTAGAGTGCGTGGGGCGCCTTGCTGCCGCCCGGCTTGATCGCGCGATCGTCGGCGGGCGGTGCGTCGAGCGCGGCGACCACGCCGGTGACGATATCGTCGATATAGGTGAAATCGCGCCGCATCGCGCCGTTGTTGAACACCGGGATCGGCTCACCGCGCAGGATCTTCGAGGTGAAGATCCACGCCGCCATGTCGGGCCGCCCCCACGGGCCGTAGACGGTGAAGAAGCGTAAGCCGGTGAGCGGGATGCGGTAGAGATGGGCGTAGCTTTCGCTCATCAGTTCGTCGGCCTTCTTGGTCGCGGCATAGAGCGAGACGGGGTGATCGACGCGATCCTCGACGCGGAACGGGAAATCCTCGTTGCCGCCATAGACCGACGAGGACGAGGCATAGACCATATGCGCCACGCCGCGCGCGCGCGCCATTTCGAGCAGGTTGAGGTGGCCGGTGAGGTTGGTGCGCGCATAAGCGTGAGGGTTGACCAGCGAATAGCGCACGCCGGCCTGCGCGCCGAGATGGACGATGCGATCGATGTCACGGCCGCCGAGCACGGTTTCGAGCCGTTCCCAATCGGCGAAATCCTCGTCGAGCACACTCAGGTCGCCGCCCGTCGCGACGACGCGCGCGATCCGGGCGCGCTTCACGGCGGGATCGTAATAATCGTTGAAATCGTCGATGCCGATCACCGCCTCGCCGCGCGCCAGCAGCCGCTCGGCCACCGCCGCGCCGATGAAGCCTGCCACACCCGTTACCAGCACCGCCATCGATCGTGTTCCCCGTTGAATGTGTGCCCCCTTGCGTGGGCCGATACCGCAACCGGATTCGGCAACGTCGGATCCGATTCCGGTGTGCCGGCGTTATCAGCATCGCCATGTCCGGTCACCCCGGACGGGCCGAGGCTGTGATGCGTTCGACCGATGCGCACACATGGCTATTTTCCGCCGATTCGGTTATGGATCACGCCGTGTTTGGCCTGCCGAGGGTTTATGTAGTGGCCAACGTTTTGCAGTTGTTTCGGTGCAGCTTCGGCAAGCACCAGCGAGATCGTCGTGCGGCGTGGTTCGACGGCAGTGTCTGGCGATCGTCCTGCGTCGGGTGCAAGCGGCCGATGTATCGCGAGTTCGACGGCTGGCACCTGTCAGACGGCGAGCCGCCGCCGGGTATCGCGCACGACCATCACCGCTGAGCGGCGCGAATCCCGTCGCGTTGGTCTTGTTTCGCCGCTGCCGGTTCGGTGGCGAGGAACCAGCGCGCGTCGCCTTCGAGCCCCAGCGCGGTGAGGCGCCCGCTTGTGAAGGCACCGGTATCGATCCCGATCCGGTTGGGCAGATCCTCGGGCGCGTCGGCGATCGTGTGGCCGTGGACGATCAGCTTGCCGAAATCGCCGTCGTGGCGGAGGAAGCGGTTGCGGATCCAGCGCAGATCGGCGGGGCGCTGATCGGCGAGATCGACGCCCGGACAAACGCCGGCATGGACGAAGGCATAATCGCCGATCTCGATCACGTCCTCGGCCCGGCGCAGGAAAGCGACATGATGTTCGGGCACCGCCTCGCGAAGGCGCGCCGACAGCGATGCCGAATCGAGATGATCATAATCGTGCTCGCTGACGCCGTAGCTCAGGATCGTCTCGCGACCGCCGATGCGCGTGAACAGGCGTAGCGCGTCGTGATCGCCGTCGAGCACGTTGAGGAACACCTCTTCGTGATTGCCGAGCAGCATGCGGACGTGCGAGCGCTCGTTCGACAGGCGGATGACGCGTTCGATCACCCCCGCCGAATCGGGGCCGCGATCGACGAGGTCGCCGAGGAACACCCAATCGGTGCGCATCGTATCGCGCGCGGCATCGTCCGCAGCGATCCGCGCGATCAGATCGTCGAGCAGGTCGAGGCGGCCGTGGATATCGCCGACCGCATAGACGCGGCGCCCGGCGGGAACGGTACGGGGCGGCGCGGGCTCGGGAGCGGCGCGCTTTCGAAACAGGCTGAGCATCGGGAAGGTCGGAACGCCTTACACGCCAATTGGCTGGAACGCGCCGCGCACATGGCACAGCGGCGCGCCGGGTTCAACTCGCGAGCCGGACATCCCGAGGCGCGGTCGATACCGGCGGCTGATCGGGCCAGATGCCGCGCGTGTCGTAGACCTGCTTGGCCGCACGCTCGTCGAGCGGGACCGATTTGAAGATTTCGTGATCGACGAGCACGACCATCAGCGGGCAGCTTTCGATCGCGTCGTCGAGATCGATCAGCCGCGCGGCCGTGCCGGCAAAGGCGGCGGGCAGGCCGTCGGTATAGGGCTCGACGATGCGCACGCGATCGCCGAAGCGGCGGGCGAGCGCGAGCGCGACCTTGACCGCGGGGCTTTCGCGGAAATCATCGATATTGGCCTTGAAGGCGAGCCCGAGGCAGGCGACCGGCGCACCGGGATGCGCCTCGATCAGCGCGGCGGCGGACTCGATGACGTGCGCGACCTTGCCGTCGTTGACTTGGCGGGCGGTGCGGATCAGCGGGGTCTGTTCGGGCGCGGCGCTGACGAGGAACCACGGATCGACCGCGATGCAATGCCCGCCGACGCCGGGGCCGGGCGACAGGATGTTGACGCGCGGATGGCGGTTGGCGAGGCGGATCACTTCCCACACATCGACCCCCATCTGATCGGCGACGAGGCTGAGTTCGTTGGCGAAGGCGATGTTGACGTCGCGGAAGGCATTCTCGGTGAGCTTGGTCATTTCCGCCGCGCGTGCCGAGGTGGTGATGCACGCGCCGCGCACGAAGCGGCGGTAGAAGGCGAGCGCCTTCCTCGCGCAGCGCGGGGTGATGCCGCCGATGACGCGATCGTTGTCGATCAGTTCGACGAGGATGCGGCCGGGCAGCACGCGTTCGGGGCAATAAGCGATCGCGACATCGGCGGTGTCGCTGGTGCGGCCGGGAATCCTGAGATCGGGGCGCAACCCGGCGAGCAGATCGCGGACCTTCTCGGTGGTGCCGACGGGCGAGGTCGATTCGAGGATCACCACATTGCCGGGCGCGAGCACCGTCGCGATCGTGGTCGCGGCCTGGAGGACATAGCCGATATCGGGCGCGTGATCGTCGACGAACGGGGTGGGGACCGCGATCACGAACACATCGGCGGGCTCGATCTGCGTCGCGGCGCGCAGATGCCCGCGCGCGACCACGCCCGAGACGAGGCCGTCGAGATCGACTTCCTCGATATGGACCTTGCCCGAGTTGACCGTCTCGACGACGTGTTCGGACACGTCGATGCCCAGCACCTGCGCGCCGGTGCGCGCGATCACCGCGGCGGTGGGCAGGCCGATATAGCCGAGGCCGAGAACGACGACCTTGAGTTCAGAGTCCGAAACCATGTGCGACGATCCTAGCAATCCGTTCAGCCGCATGGCCGTCGCCGAACGGATTGTGGGCGCGGGCCATTGCGGACCAGGCATGGTTATCGTCGAGGAGGGTGAAGATTTCGGAAACGATGCGGTCTTCGTTCGAGCCGATCAGCTTCGCGGTGCCGGCGGCGACGCCTTCGGGGCGTTCGGTGGTGTCGCGCATCACCAGCACCGGCTTGCCGAGCGCCGGCGCTTCTTCCTGCACGCCCCCCGAATCGGTGAGCACGATATGCGCAAGGCCGAGCGCTCGGATGAAGTTTGGATAGTCGATCGGATCGATACGAGCCACATTGGTTCGTTCGCCGAGAATGTCATCCATCACCGAGACGACGTTGGGGTTGGGGTGCATCGGGAACAGCACCGCGACGTCGGGGCGCTCGGCGATGCGCGCGATCGCGTGGGCGATCGAGGCCATGCCGCCGCCGAAATTCTCGCGCCGGTGGGTGGTGACGAGGATCAGCCGCTTGCCGGCGAAGCGCGTGGCGACGGGATCGAGCGCGGCGGCGAGCGCGGGATCGGCGGCGATCCGCGCGGTGGTGGCGTGGAGCGCGTCGATCACGGTGTTGCCGGTGACGTGGATCAGGCGCGAGTCGACATTCTCGCGCTTCAGCGCCTCGGCGGCGGTGTCGGTGGGGGCGAAATGCTGGTCGGCGATCGGCGCGACGATGCGGCGGTTCACTTCCTCGGGCCAGGGCGCGTAGATGTCGCCCGAACGCAGCCCCGCTTCGACATGGCCGACGGGAATGCGACGGTAATAGGCGGCGAGGGCTGCTGCCATGACGGTGGCGGTGTCGCCCTGGACGATGATGCGATCGGGTTTTTCGACGTCGAGCGTCTCGCCGATACCGGTGAGGAGCCGCGCCGTCAGCCGGTCGAGCGACTGGCCGGGTTCCATCAGGTCGAGATCGACGTCGGGGGTGAGCCCGGCGATGTCGAGCACCTGATCGAGCAGCCCGCGATGCTGCGCCGTCACGCAGGTGCGCACACGAATCCCCGGCGTCGCCGCAAGCGCGCGCACCACGGGGAACAGCTTGATCGCCTCGGGCCGCGTGCCGAACACCACCAGCACCGTGCGTTGCGCGTCTTTGGTCATGCCCGTCGCCGTAATGCCCCGTCGTTAAGACCGGCCTAATTCTGACGTGTGGTCGGGTGCTCCGCAATTTGCTACGGGCGGCGCCGACTGGGGGGTCGTTGCGATTTGGAAAGGACCGTTTTCCCAATGTCGATCAAGCCTCTGCGCAAGGCCGTCTTCCCCGTCGCGGGGCTGGGCACGCGCTTCCTGCCCGCCACCAAGGCGACGCCGAAGGAGATGCTGCCCGTCGTCGATCGGCCGCTGATCCAGTACGCGGTCGACGAGGCGATCGAGGCGGGGATCGAGCAGATGATCTTCGTGACCGGCCGCAACAAGACCGCGATCGAGGACCATTTCGACATCGCCTTCGAGCTGGAAACGACAATGGCCGGCCGCGGCAAATCGCTCGAGGTGCTGGAGGCGACGCGGTTGAAGCCCGGCGCGTGCGCCTATGTCCGCCAGCAGGAGCCGCTGGGGCTGGGCCATGCGGTGTGGTGCGCGCGCGATATCGTGGGCGACGAGCCGTTCGCGATCTTCCTCGCCGACGAACTGATGATCGGCAAGCCCGGCTGCATGAAGGCGATGGTCGAGGCGTACAACCGGATCGGCGGCAACGTGGTGTGCGGGCTCGAAGTGCCCGCCAGCGAGACCGACAAATACGGCATCATCGATCCCGGCGAACGCGACGGCGCGCTGGTGGAGGTGAAGGGGCTGGTCGAGAAACCGAAGCAGGGCAGCGCCCCGTCGAACATCATGATCCCCGGCCGCTACATCCTCCAGCCCGAGGTGATGCGCATCCTGGAGACGCAGGAAAAGGGTGCGGGCGGCGAGATCCAGTTGACCGACGCGATGGCGCAAATGATCGGCACGCAGCCGTTCCACGCCTTCACCTTTGGCGGCAAGCGCTACGATTGCGGGGACAAGGCGGGGTATGTCCAGGCCAACCTGGAACTGGCGCTGGCGCATCCCGAGATCGGTGCGAAGGTGCGGGCGTTCGGGGAGCGGTTGTTCGCGAAGGGGTGAGCGGGCGCGGTTCCGCCGGATATCACAACGGGAAGGAATCGCCTCTCCCTATGCGCGTGATCATCTCGCGCGCGTGGGCGTTGGACGGATTCAGGGCAAGCGACCGACGGAAGCTCGCGGTCGCCTTGCCCGCGAAGGCGGGGCCGGCCGCGGCGTACCCGTCGCCGAGACTGTCGTGAACGTTCCAGTCATTAGGATATTCGCGCGCGTTGAATTCCCATAAAGCGATGGCGTCCGCCACGCGGCCCTTGTGCAGCAGGGAATAACCGAGACGATTGAGTTCGTTGGCATTGAAGATGTAGCTTGCCGGAGATTCCTTTTTCAGCACCTCATAGCGGGCGATCGCCGCCGACACGCTTGCTTCGTGCAAAGGCCGAAGAATGGTCGCCGCGATGGAGCGCGGGATCGGAAGCCGCTTGCCTGTTTTCCATTCCATCCAGTCGGCGACGAGTTGGTTCGATACGTTCCAGCCGTTCGAACCGTTGGTGAGGACGATCAGTCCATCGCGCCTGGCCCGGCTGACCCAGAAGAAGCTCTGCCACCCACGATTGCCGCCGTCATGGCCGACGCGTTCCACACCGTCCGGGAAACCGTCGCCTGCCGGCTGGATGGCGTAGCCCAACCCCCAATGTCCATCCGTGCCGGGCGCAGGCGAGGTCATGAGATCGAGTATGCCCGGCTTCAACACCGCCCCGGATCGCGGGTCGTCGATCGACGCCAGCGCGTAGCAGGCCATGTCGCCGACGGTCGTATACATGCCCGCCGCCGCGAGTTCGGCGAATCTGGGTGTGGGCGTCTCTTCCCCCAGCTCATCATAGGCCCGCGCCGCCCGGCCAAGCACGTCGGCCGTCAGCGCGAAGCTGCTGTCGTTCATGCCCAGCGGGCGAAGAACCGCGTCGCGCATATAGTCGGCGAACGATCTGCCCGCGGTTTCCTCGACCAGCAGTTGCATCAGCGTGTAGCCGCCGCCCGAATAGGACCAGCGCGTGCCCGGCGTCGCCTCCAGAACGACCGCGCCTGCCCCGTTTGCCTGACCGGACAAGGACTGTTCCAGCGTCGGTATAAGGTCATCAGGTCCCCAGCCGCGATAGCCGGACACCGACAGGCCGGCCGTGTGGCTGAGCAGTCGCCGCAAGGTGACACCCGATGCCGGATAGGGCGACGCGGGCAGGTGCCAACGCTTCAGCCGCGTGTCGACCGGATCGTCGAGCGATAGCTTGCCGTCGCTCACGAGTTGCATCGCGCCCCATGCCGCCACCGATTTGGAGGTCGATCCGATGTTGAACAGCGTTCCGGGGCCGACCGGCGCCGCGGTTGCCTTGTTCGCCACGCCGAAGCCACGCGCCAGAATGACCCTGCCGTTCTCGATCACCACCACCGCACCGCCCGGTACGCTGAAATCCTGAAGGTAGGTCGGCGTTCGGGTACTGACCTGATCTACGAAGGCGGCCTCGCGCGCGGTCTTCTGTGCCGCAGAGTCGGCGCAGCGGGCGAATGCCGGATCGGCGACCAGAGCGCCCGCGACCGCCAGCCAGATCGCGCACAGTGATCCTCGCCCCATCATGTCCCCCGCTGGAATGCTTTCAGACAGCCGGAGCTTGTCGCGCCTCGGCTGACGGTACAAGACTGATTAGAGGGCCACGCGATCATTCGTGCCGCAGGGCGTCGATCGGGTTGAGCGCGGCGGCGCGGCGGGCGGGGAAATAGCCGAACACCACGCCGATCACCGCCGAGACCGCGAAGGCGAGCAGGTTGATGCCGGGGGAAAATACCCAGTCGACCTTCATCACCGGCGCGATCGCCATCACCGCGGCTTGCGCGATGACCAGCCCGATCAGGCCGCCGAGGCACGACAGCACGATCGATTCGACGAGGAACTGGAGCAGCACCTCGCGCGCGACCGCGCCGATCGCGAGGCGGATGCCGATCTCTCGTGTGCGCTCGGTGACCGAGACCAGCATGATGTTCATGATGCCGATGCCGCCGACGATCAGGCTGATCGCCGCGACCGCGGTGACGATGCCGGTGAGCAGATTGGTGGCGCCCGCCAGCGTCTCGGAAATCTGCTTGGGATCGACGATGAGGAAGTCGTCGTCCTCGCCCGGCTCCAGCCGGCGGCGTTCGCGCAACAGGTCGGTCAGCGAGGCCTTGACCTGATCGGTGTCGTAGGCGGCATCGACGCCGATCAGCATCGCCTTGATATCGGTGGTGCCGAGGAAGCGGCGCTCGACCGCCTTGATCGGCATGATGACCATGTCGTCCTGGTCGCCGTACTGGGCCATGCCCTTGCTGGTGAGCAGGCCGACCACGGTGCATGAGACGGTGCCGGCGCGAAAGCGCTTGCCGATCGGGTCGATGCCGGGAAACAGATTGCTGCGCACGGTGCCGCCGATGATGCAGACGGCCTTGCCCGCCTGCTCCTCGATCCGGGTGAAGATGCGGCCTTGCTCGAGCGGCCAGGGCTGCACCTCGAAATAGACGTCATCCATGCCGAAGATCGTCGTCGACCAATTGTAGCCGTCACGGATGACGGTCGCGCTGGTCTGGGCTTGCGGCGCGACACCGGTGACGCCGGCGACCTGCTGCTCGATCGCGGTCACATCCGCCGGTTTGAAGTCGGGCGGACGCGCGCCGCCACCGCCGCGCCTGAATCCGCCGCCGGGATGAAGGTGGAGGATGTTGGTGCCGAGATTGGCGATACTCTGCTGCACCGCCGCGCTGGTCGCATTGCCGAGCGTCACCATCGTCACCACCGCGGCGACGCCGATGACGATGCCGAGCACCGTGAGGAACGAGCGCAGCACGTGCCGGCGGATCGAGCGGAAAGCGAGGACCAGCGTCGTTCCCAGCGTGGCTGTTCCCCCCTTCGCTCGCCGCGCGCCCGACGTTGTCGCTTATGAAGCTGGCCCGTGTCCACAGGCCGGGCAACCCGGATCTTTCGGGAGGCGCAATGTGCGGAAGCGGAAGTCGAGCGTATCGACCAGCAGCAGCGATCCGGCGGGATCGGTGCCGAAGGGCACGATCGCGCGGATCGCTTCCAATGCGGCGAGGCTGCCCATCATGCCGGTCATCGCGCCCATCACGCCCTGTTCGGCGCAGCTTGCCTCGGCGCGGTCGGGGTCGGCGCCGACGAGGCAGCGGTAGCAGGGCTTGTCGGTCTCCCAGCCGCGGAAGACGGCGAGCTGGCCCTCGAACTGGCCGATCGCGGCGGAGACGAGCGGGATGCGCTGCGCCAGCGCGGCGTCGGCGGCGGCGAGGCGGGTGGCGAAATTGTCCGAGCCGTCGATGATCACGTCGGCGCCCGCGATCAGCGCGGCGGCGTTGGCGGCGTCGAGGCGCCGGCGGCGCTCGATCACCGTCACGTCGGGGTTGAGCCGCGCGACCGCGGCGGCGGCGGCGGCGGTCTTGGGCGCGCCCTGGTCGGCGGTGGCGTAGAGCGTCTGGCGCTGGAGGTTGGAGAGATCGACCCGATCGTCATCGATCACGATCAGCGTGCCGACCCCGGCGGCGGCAAGATACTGGATCGCGGGGCTGCCGATCCCGCCCGCGCCGACCAGCGCGACCGTGGACGCCAGCAGCCGCGTCTGCCCCGTGCCGCCAATCTCCTTCAGGACGATGTGGCGCGCATAGCGGGAGAGTTGATCGTCGCTGAGCGTCACGGCTGCGGGAAGACGAACGTGGCGCGGAACCAGCGATCGTCGTGGCGCGCGCGGGGAAGGAGGTTCTCACGCGCGAAGCTGAGCGCGAGCCCGGCGCCGAATTGCTCGACCGTCGGGCAATCGATCGCACGCGGCAGCGTCCGCAATATCCGGCCGTCGCCATCGACGAGCACCGCGACGTCGAGCGTGATCGTGTAGCGGCCGGCGGCGTCGCGCGGCGGCCGGCAACGGCCCGAGCGAACCTCGTCATCGACAAAGCGGCGCATCGGCGGCGTCAGGGTCGGCGGCTCGAGATAGCTGAGCGGTGCGAGCATATCCCAGTCGATCGTCGCCGGGCGGGGCCGTTCCTGCATTGCCGGGGGTTGGGCCGATCCGGGAATATGGGTCGACGGCGCGAGCACGCTCTGAAGCGCGAGCAGCAGCAGCGGGATCACCGACCGGTCGATCCGAACCCGCCCGCGCCGCGCGCGGTATCGTCGAGCGCGGTAACCTCATCGAGCGTCGCGTGCTGGACAGGGGCGGGGACGAGTTGCGCGATGCGATCGCCGCGCGCGATCGCGAACGGCGCGTCGCCCAGATTGGCGAGGATCACCTTGACCTCGCCGCGATAGTCGCTGTCGATCGTGCCCGGCGTGTTGAGACAGGTGACGCCGTGCTTGAGCGCGAGCCCCGAGCGCGGACGCACCTGCACTTCGTAGCCGGCGGGAATCGCGATCGCGAACCCGGTGGCGACCGCGTGGCGCGCGCCGGGGGCGAGCGCGATGTCCTCGGCGGCGACCACGTCCATCCCCGCCGCGCCGTCGGTGGCATAAGCGGGGAGCGGCAGGCCGTCGCCGTGAGAAAGGCGACGGATCGCAATGCGGATCGGGGTCATGCAGTCTCCTGAAGCGTGTCGGCGATGCGGGTCGCGAGCCGTGTCGCGACCTGTGACTTGGGGAGTTTTTCCCAACTTTCAACATCTTGCGCGCGGATGATATGGACGGTGTTGGCGTCGCCCCCCATGACGTCGCCTGACACGTCGTTGGCGACGATCCAGTCGGCGCCCTTCTTCGCGCGCTTGGCGGTGGCGTGTTCGATGACGTGATCGGTTTCGGCGGCGAATCCGATGAGGAGGCGCGGGCGATGCGGGCTGGTCGCGAGCATCGTCAGGATGTCGGGATTTTCGGTGAGCCGGAGCGTCGGCGTGCCGGTGCCCTTCTTGATCTTTTGTGGCGCGGCGTCGGTGCGCCAGTCGGCGACCGCGGCGACGAGCACGGCGGCATCGGCGGGCAACGTCTTGGCGACCGCGTTCGCCATCTCCTGCGCGGTCTCGACATCGACACGCTCTACGCCCGCGGGGGTAT
The DNA here is from genome assembly GCF_003550065.1 of Hephaestia caeni. Taxonomy (GTDB): domain Bacteria; phylum Pseudomonadota; class Alphaproteobacteria; order Sphingomonadales; family Sphingomonadaceae; genus Sphingomonas; species Sphingomonas caeni_A. Next base: position 170,181 of record NZ_QXDC01000005.1, on the reverse strand, counting down.
CGAGCGTCACCGGGCCGGCGATCAGCGTCACCGCCGCGCCTTCGGCCGCGAGCGCCCCGGCGATCGCGAAGCCCTGCCGCCCCGACGAACGGTTGGCGATGTAGCGGACCGGATCGATCGGCTCGTGTGTCGGCCCGGCGGTGACGAGGACGTGGCGGCCGGCAAGGCGGCCGGGCGCGGGCGGGGTGCCGGCGAGATGCTGCTCGATCGCGGCGAGGATCGCCTCGGGCTCGGGCAGGCGGCCGGGGCCGTATTCGCCGCACGCCATCGGGCCTTCGTCGGGATCGAGCACGGTCACGCCGTCGGCGCGGAGCCGGGCGACGTTGCGCTGGGTCGCGGCGTGCTGCCACATCCGCACGTTCATCGCGGGCGCGGCGAGGACGGGGGTATCGGTGGCGAGCAGCAATGTGGTCGCGAGATCGTCGGCGATGCCGGCGGCCATCTTCGCCATGAGATCGGCCGTGGCGGGCGCGACGACGACCAGATCGGCCTCGCGGCTCAACTGGATATGGCCCATCTCGGCCTCGTCCTTCAAATCCCACAGGCTGGTGAAGACCTGGTTTTCGGACAGAGCGGCGAGCGTCATCGGCGTCACGAAGTGCGCGCCGCTTTGCGTAAGGACGCAGCGCACCGCGATCCCCGCCTTGCGCGCGAGCCGGATCAGCTCGCACGCCTTGTAGGCGGCGATGCCGCCGCCGACGATCAGCAGGATACGCTTCATCGCTGGGCCCCTGTCATCGCTGGATTCGCGTCACGGTGATGCGGCGCGTATCGAACGCCGCGGTGATGATATCGCGAATCGCATCGGGTGCGAAGGCGAGGCCGATCAGTGCCGTCGGCGCGATCATCAGACCCCAGTAGAAATTGTCAGGCCGCGCGAACAGCCCGATCAGCAGGGCGTAGACGAGCAACGTCGCCAGCGTCCGCGTCGCGAGCGGATCGTTCCACCCCGCCCAGCCGACGATGGCGACGAGCAGCAGCGCGCCCGCCAGCCAGATCGGCAGCGCGGCGAGCGCGGTCGACACCGCGATCGATTCGAGCACGAAGCCAAGCCCCATCATCCCCTGCCAGCCCGGCGAGGTGAGGTCGCCGGGCTGGACGACCATGCCCACCGCGTGGATATGGACCGCCACGACGACCGCGAAGATCAGCACCGTCGCGGCCCAGCCGAGCGCTTCGCGTGATCGGCCTTCGAGCAGTGCCAGCCCGCCCATCGCGAGCACGAACAGCAATGCCGTCTCGCGCACCAGCATCGCGATCAGCCCCAGCGCCACCGCATCGAGCCAGCGTTCCGGCCGGCGCACCGCGAGCGCGAGTGCGATCAGCAGCCCGGCCCAGATTTCATGGAAGACGACAAGCGGAGGCTGGACGAAGGCGATCAGCCCGCCCGCGATCAGCACCATCGCCGCGCCGAGCGGGCCGGGGCGGGGCAGCGCGACCCGCAGTCGCGTCAGCCAGGCCGCGGCGGTGATCGCGGCGAGCACGAACAGCAGCAGCATATCGGCGACCCGCGGCAGCGCGGCCTCGACCACCGCGAGCGTCGGCAGCCGGAAGGCAACGAACGGGCGCAGCGGATAATGGCCCGCCCGCAGCGCATCGGCGGCGACGTCGTAATAGCCGCCGCCGTTGCGGATGCCCTCGACGATGGAGCGGTAGAGCGCGGCGTCGGTCTGGCGATGGCCCGAATCGGCGTGGCGGGGCGGGGGCAGCGACGAACTGGTCGAGAGCGCGACGGCGATCGCGGCGAGCACGACGGCGATCGCGAGCAGCAGCCGGGCATTGTGGCGATGCAGCCCGGCGAAGCGGCTCGGCCGGGCGGTAAAGAGCGGAGGCCGCGCGCGCGCCATCGATCAGTGGACCAGCAGCCAGGTCGCGCCAATGCTGATCGCCGCCGTCACCAGCGCGACCGCGAGATAGCGCCAGCCGCCGCCGATCCGCACGACCTCGATCTCGCGCAGCGGCGGGGCGGGCGGCGCGCCGCCGGGCGGCGGATAGCGCGCCTCGATCGAGCGGATGAGGTCGGGGAGCCGCGCCAGCGTGCGCAGATCGGTGACGATGCGATCGGCGATCGCGGCTTCCGGCCCCAATTCGGTGCGAATCCATTCGCGCACGAACGGCGCGGCGGTATCCCACAGGTTGATATCGGGATCGAGCGCGGTGGCGACGCCTTCGACCATCACCATCGTCTTTTGCAGCAGCAGCAGGTGCGGCTGGGTCTGCATGTCGAAATCGCGGGTGATATTGAACAGCCCGTCGAGCATCATCCCGATCGACATATCCTTGACGGGCAGCCCGCGCATCGGCTCGCCCACCGCGCGCAGCGCGGTCGCGAATTCGGCGACATTGTGGTGCGGGGGCACGTACCCCGCCTCGAAATGGATTTCGGCGACACGCTTATAATCGCCGGTGATGAGGCCGTAGAGAATCTCGGCGAGCCACACGCGGGCACGCCGGTCGATCCGGCCCATGATGCCGAAATCGATCGCGCCGATCCGGTTGCCGGGCAGCGCGAACAAATTCCCCTGGTGCATGTCGGCGTGGAAGAAGCCTTCCGAGATCGCCTGCCGCAGGAACGCATGGACGAGCGTGCCCGCCAGCGCCGACAGATCGTAGCCCGCGGCGACCAGCGCCTCGCGGTTCGACAGCTTGATACCGTCGATCCATTCGAGCGTCAGCACGCGCCCCGAGGTGCGCTGCCAATCGATCGCGGGGACGTGATATTGCGGCTCAGCCTCCATCATCTGCGCGAGTTCGGACGCCGAGGCGGCCTCGCGGCGCAGATCGAGTTCGCGCGCGGTCCAGCGCTTGAAGGTCTCGATGACGAGGCGCGGGCGCAGCCGGGCGATCTCGCCGCCCTGCGCTTCGAGCTGCGCGGCCGCCCATTCGTAGGTTTCGATGTCGCGCGCGAATTCCTTCTCGATCCCCGGGCGCAGCACCTTGACTGCGACCTGGCGGCCGTCGGTGGTGGTGGCGCGGTGGACCTGCGCGATCGACGCGGCGCCGATCGGGGCCGGATCGATCGCGGTGAACAGCGTTTCGAGCGGCCGGCCGAAGCTCGCGCGCATCGCCTCGCGGATCGTCTCGAAGGGAACGGGGGGCAGCGCGTCCTGGAGGCGCAGCAAATCGCTCGCGGCTTCCTCGCCGACGAGATCGGGCCGGGTCGCGAGCGTCTGGCCGAGCTTGATCGCGGCGGGGCCGATCGCCTGGAACGCGTCGGCATAGCGCGGCACTTTGGGCACGCGGGCGCCGAAGCGGGCGACACGCGCCAGCCGTCGCACCGGGGCGGGCGTGTTGGGATCGCGCTCGATTCCTGTCAGCGCGCCGTGGCGGGCGAGCGTGCGGCCCCATTTGAGGAGGCGCCAGAGATGGACGGCGGGGAGAGTCACCGGGCGCGACACTCGGAAGAAATCGGGTTCGCGCAGAGGCGCAGAGGCGCAGAGAGGGCGATTGCGGGCCTGCCGTCGCGCGCCAGCGAGATCTCAACTTTCTTGACTGACCGTGAGGAGGAAGGCCGCTGGCGCGGCTGGGCACGCCACGGGCGACACCCCTCTGCGCCTCTGTGCCTTTGCGCGACCAAGTTCAAATCTTCCACCCCGAATGGATCGCCACCAGCCCGCCGAGCATCGGCTCGACGTGCGTGTTCACGAACCCGGCGTCGGCGATCATGCGTTCGAAGGTCGGCATATCGGGGAAGCGGCGGATCGATTCGATCAGGTAACGATAGCTGTCTTCGTCATGCGCGAGCAGCTTGCCGACCTTGGGGACGATCCTGTGCGAATAGGCGTCGTAGACCTGCGCGAAGCCGGGCCACAAGGTGGTCGAGAATTCGAGGCAGAAGAAGCGCCCGCCGCGCTTGAGCACGCGGTGCGCCTCACGCAGCGCGGCGGGAATGTCGGTGACGTTCCTGATCCCGAACGCGATCGTATAGGCGTCGAAGAAGCGGTTGGGGAACAGGAGCGTCTCGGCATTGGCCTCGGTCCAGACCAGCCCATCGATCCCGCGTTGCTGCGCGCGATCCACGCCGACCTCGAGCATCGCCGGGTTGATGTCCGCGACGGTGACGGCGGCGCCCGATTTGGCGAGCCGGAAGGCGATGTCGCCGGTGCCGCCGGCCATATCGAGAATCTGCTCGCCGGCGCGCGGCTTCACCCGGCGCACGAAGCGATCCTTCCACAGCCGGTGCATGCCCCCCGACATGGCGTCGTTCATCAGATCATAGCTGCGGGCGACGCTAGTGAAGACGCCGCCGACGCGGGCGGTCTTCTCCTCAGGGGCTACGTCGGCGTAGCCGAAGGACACGGTCTCGGTCATGTGCGGCGTGTAGCCAAGGCTTGTGGGGGGAGCAAACGCATCCTAGCTGGATTATTCATCGATCGCGGCCCCGGCCCGCTCCCCCACCCTGCCTCCCACGTGCCGCATACTGAATGGGAGGCGGGGTGGGGGAGCGGGCCGGGTGCGGCACCTGACGGATCATCAATGCCCGAGCTTCCCGAAGTCGAAACCACCGTCTGTGGCCTGCGCCCCGTGCTCGAAGGGCAACGAATCGCGCGCATCCAGGCGCGGCGGGCCGATCTGCGGCGCGCGATCCCGGTCGATCTGGGGCAGCGGCTGACCGGCGCGGTGGTGACGCGACTCGGGCGGCGCGCCAAATACGGGCTGATCGATACCGATCGCGGCGATACGCTGATCTTCCATCTCGGCATGTCGGGGCGCTGGCGAATCGACCCGGCCGAAGTGCTGGCGCACGATCATGTGCTGATCGAGACCGGGGCGGGGCACCGGCTCGCGCTCAACGATCCGCGGCGATTCGGATCGCTCGATCTCGTCGCAAGCGATGCGCTCGATTCGTATCCGCCGTTCGCGGCGATGGGGCCGGAGCCGCTCGGCCCCGATTTCACCGCCGCCGCGCTGCACGCGGCGCTCGCGGGACGGCGCGCGCCGATCAAGGCGCTGCTGCTCGATCAGCGAACGGTGGCGGGGCTGGGCAATATCTATGTCTGCGAGGCGCTCCACATGGCGGGGATCGCGCCGTCGCGCGCGGGCGGACGGATTTCGATGGTGCGGCTCGCGCGGCTGGTCGAGGCGATTCGCGCGGTGCTGACGGCGGCGATCGCGGCGGGCGGATCGAGCCTGCGCGATTATGTGCGGCCCGATGGCGAACTCGGCTATTTCTCCAAGGAGTGGCGCGTCTATGGCCGCGAGGGCGAAGCATGCGACTGTGGCGCGCCGGTGCGGCGGCAGACCGAGGGTGGGCGCTCGACCTTCTGGTGTCCCGTCTGTCAGCGTTAGAGTTTGATCCACTTGTGTGGCAGCGGCACCGCCCTCCAGCGCCATTCCAACGATGCTACGCATCGCCGGAACCTTGGGCGCTTCCGTCCACTCCCCCACGGGGTCCCCGCAAAGTATTACTTTACGGGGTTGCACCCCCACCCGGCCACCCAACGGCAGTATCCTATGGGTGGCCGGGTGGGGGAGTGGGCCGGTGCCGCGAACGAATTCAGTCTGCCGGAATCCCGGTTTCAGGTTGACCGGGGCACCCCAAATCGGTAAGGGGCCAGCCTTCCGAGGGCGGCGGGACCGGTTCCCAGCGCCCTTTTTCATTGAGCATATTCGAGGACAGGCATGGCGAACACGCCACAGGCGAAGAAGCGCATCCGGCGGAACAACCGTCGCGCGGAGATCAACACCAACCGCGTCGGCCGCATCCGTACCTTCGTCAAGAAGGTCGAGGCGGCGCTGGAAGCGGGCGACAAGGACGCCGCCGCCACCGCGCTGGCGCAGGCGCAGCCCGAATTGCAGCGTGGCGTCGCCCGCGGCGTGCTCCACAAGAACACCGCCTCGCGCAAATTCTCCCGACTGACCAAGCGGTTGTCCGCGCTCGCCTGACGCGCGCCCGCTTCGATGATGACGAGCCCGCTGGTGCCCCCGCACCGGTGGGCTTTTTTCGTATCGTGGCGCGACGATCGGGGGGCGAAGCCGCAACCCTAGGTCTCTCCACGATTCGCGGACCCTGGATTTCCCCACTCCGGGCGAAACGATCCCGAATTCAGATGGTTATCATTTTTTCGACGGGTTTCCGAGGCTAGCGCCGAGTCAATCGGATTATTTCAGTTCCGAGACGGTTCGGGGTCTTGATCGACTCGTCCGGCTGTCCCTACACCATCCTTCTGCGGCGATGATCATCGTCGCGGGTCAAGGGACAGCGTCGCTGATACAGCCGGAGGGTGATTCTGGCTGCGGGCGGGCTGTGCCGGGTGACAGGCGCCGTCTGGGGCGTGACAGGCGCGGTAACACGAGAGGGTGGCATAGTGACGCAGCAAGCGGGGGAAAGGCGCGACGAGATTGCCAGGGCATGGCAGACCGTTCGCACTCACCTTCGCGAATCGGCAGGGGCGCGGCTGTTCGATCAGTGGCTCAAGCCGATGGCGCTGATCGATTCGGCCGAGGCCGATGTCGTCCGGCTGAGCCTGCCTTCGCCGTTCATGACCAACTGGGTGCGCAGCCACTATGCCGAGCGGCTGTTCCAGGAATTCCGCGCGCAGGTGCCCACGGTGCGTCAGGTCTCGATCGAGACGCTGCGCGCCGCGCCCGAGCCCGTGGTGCTCGCGGCGTCGGCATCGGTGGCGACAGCGCCCGCGGCGGTCCGGGCGCCGGCCCCCGCGCTCGATCCGCGGCTGACCTTCGACCGGTTCGTCGTCGATACGTCGAACCGGGTCGCGTTCAACGCCGCGAGAGCGCTTGCCGAGCCGGGCGCGCCGCGGTTCAGCCCGCTGTTCCTTCACAGCGGCACGGGGCAGGGCAAGACCCACCTGATGCACGCGATCGGCCACGCCTATCTGGCGGCGGTGCCCGAGGCGGCGGTGATCTGCATGTCGGCCGAACGCTTCATGTTCGAATTCGTGCAGGCGCTGCGCGCGCGCGACACTTTCTCGTTCAAGGCCCGGCTGCGCGCCGCCGATCTGCTGCTGATCGACGATCTCCAATTCATCGCCGGCAAGGATTCGACGCAGGAAGAATTCTTCCACACGATCAACGAGATCATGGCGGCGGGCAAGCGCATCGTCATCACCGCCGATCGCTGCCCGCAGGCGCTCGACGGGGTCGAGCCGCGCATCCTGTCTCGGCTCGCGGGCGGGCTGGTGGCCGATATCAAGGCGCCCGAGCCGGCGCTCAGGCGCGCGATCCTCGATCGGCGGTGCGCGGAGCTTGTCGATCTCGACGTGCCCGAGGACGTGCGCGTGCTGCTCGCGGGGCGCATCACCACCAACATCCGCGAGCTTGAAGGCGCGCTCAACCGCGTCGCCGCTTATGCACAACTGACCGGCGACACGATCGACGTCGATTTCGCGGTCGCGACGCTGGGCGACGTGCTGCGCGGCAGCCAGCGCCGGATCACGATCGACGAGATCCAGCGCGCGGTATCGGCGCATTTCGCGTTGAAGCCGCTCGAGCTGATCTCCGCCCGGCGCGCGCGCGTGGTGGCGCGGCCGCGCCAGATCGCGATGTATCTCGCCAAAAGGCTGACGACGCGATCGCTGCCTGAGATCGGCCGCAAGTTCGGCGGGCGCGACCATTCGACCGTGATCCACGCGGTCCGCCGCATCGAGGAACTGCGCGACAGCGATCGCGATGTCGACGGCGCGGTGCGCCAGTTGATGCATCAGCTCGAAGGCTGACGGAGCCACTCGCCTTTCTGCACACCCGTCATGCCGGACTTGTTCCGGCATCCAACCATCCACAAACACTGGCGCTTGAGGCGGGTTGGACCCCGGAACAAGTCCGGGGTGACGATGCCGCATAGGCGAGCGGAGACACGTTGGCCCCCGGAACAAGCCGGGGTGACGTGAAGGAACGTCAGCCCCGTTCGGGCGCGATCGTGATCTTGACGGTTTCGCCCGAATTGCCGGGGAAGCCGGTGAACATCGCCTCGACCAGATTGGGCACGATCCGCTGGAGCCGATCGGTGCGCGATTGCGCGCGGGCGGTGCCTTCGAACACGCGCTCGCCGGTCGCCGTCTGCTCGATATCGAGATCAAGCTCGCTGGTGTAGACGGTGTAGCTCGACACGTCATTGTCATAGAACGGATCGTGGAAGCCGTAGAAATAGGAGCGGCGATACCAGGGCCAGCCCCAGCCGTAGCGATTGGGGCCGCCGATCAGATCGCTCACCACTTTCTCGCGGCCGGTATCGACATGATAGCCCATGTTGACGACGAGATCGGCCTGCGCGGGGTCGGTTGCCGGGCGATAGCCTTCACGGACCAGATTGGCCGAGACGAGTTGCGCATACTGGCCGAACTCGATCCCGCCCTGGAGCCGCGGATCGCGCGACTGGACGACGAACGTCTGCCCCGTGGGCACCGAAAGCTGCGAGAAGCGCGAAACGCGCGCGTTGAAGGGCGTGGCGCAGCCCGAAAGCGCGAGCAATGCGGCGCCTGCGGCGAGGAAAAGCGATTTCTTCATCGGATACAAACCCTTCCCCCGAGCAATTTCGAGACGGTCATCCATGTGGCGACCATAACCCCGGCGCCATGAATAGCGCTTGAACGCGGTGATAGCACGCTTTGTCGTGCGCCGCACCGGCCCACTCCCCCACCCGGCCACCCATAGGATACTGGCGTTGGGTGGCCGGTTGGGGGAGTGGGCCGGTGCGGTACAAATGATACCCTCACACCTGGAGCCCGACGGCCGCCTGCGCCTCGGCGAGCGTGGGGTTGGCCAGCGTGGCGGCACGGTCGCCGCCGCGCGCGAGGATTTGGGCAACGGCACCGCGGTCGTCGAGCAGCCGCGTCAGCCGGTCGCGAATCGGCCCCAGCGTCGCGATCGCGAGATCGGCGAGCGTGGGCTTGAAGCTGCCGAAACCCTGGCCGGCGAACTCGGCGACCACCGCGTCGGGGGTTTTGCCGGCGAGCGCGGCGTAGATCGTGACGAGGTTCTTCGCCTCCGGCCGCTCGGCGAGCGCGGCGACGGTGTCGGGCAGCGGCTCGGCATCGGTGCGCGCCTTGCGGAATTTCTGAGCGATCGCGTCGTCGCTGTCGGTCAGGTGGATGCGCGACATCTCGGACGGATCGGATTTGGACATCTTGGCGCTGCCGTCACGCAAGCTCATGATCCGGGGCGCGGCGGTCGATACCAAAGGCTCGGGCAGCACGAACAGATCGACCCCGAAATCGGTGTTGAACTTCGCCGCCACATCACGCGCGAATTCGAGATGCTGCTTCTGGTCCTCGCCCACCGGCACATGCGTGGTCTTGTAGACGAGCACGTCGGCGGCCATCAGCACCGGATAGGTGAACAGCCCGGCGCTCTGGCCGTCGCGGTTCTTGCCGGCCTTGTCCTTCCACTGCGTCATCCGGTTGAGCCAGCCCATTCGTGCCGTGCCCTGGAGGATCCAGCACAATTCGGCGTGGGCGGCGACGCGCGCCTGGTTGAACAGGATCGCCTTTTCGGGATCGATCCCGGCCGCGAGCAGCGCGGCGGCCATTTCGATCGTGTTGGCGGCGAGTTCCTTCGGATCGATCGCGACCGTCAGCGCGTGGAGATCGGCGAGGAAGAACAGGCAGTCGCCGCCGGCCTTCGCGACATCATCCTGCATCGCCACCCATTGCTTGATCGCGCCCAGATAATTGCCGAGATGAAGGTTTCCGGTGGGCTGGATGCCCGAGACGACGCGCATGATGTTTCCCTGACAGATGGTGTCTATGCCGCGCGGCGGCGGCTGAGGACGGCCTTGAGATCGGCCGGCCGGAAGGCGCCGGTCACGAAGCACGCGAACGCGTAGATCGCAATACCGGCGATGACGAAAACGCCGAGCGCGGGCAGCGTCTCGATCAGGCTGCCGTGGGCGAACGGCTCGACCAGTGCCTGACCGAAATAGAGCGCGACGCCCATCAATGCCGCCGCGAGGACGAGCCGCGGCAAGCGGCGCCGGAGTTGCGCGTCGGCGACGAAATGCCCGCGCGTGCCCAGCGTGCGGTAGAGCATGTAGACGTTGATCGTCGAGGCGAGCGCGGTCGCGAGTGGTGGGCCGATCGTGCCGATCGTCGGGATCAGGATCAGGTTGCCGACGATGTTCACCGCGATCGAGATCATCGCGTAGCGCACCGGGGTGCGCGTGTCGGCGCGGGCGTAGAAGCCGGGGGTGAGCACCTTGACGAGGACATAGGAGGGCAGGCCGATCGAGAAGGCGGCGAGCGCCCAGCTTGTCACCACGGTATCGGCGGCGTCGAAATGGCCGCGCTCGAACAGCCCGGAGACGATCGGCCCGGCGGCGGCGATGAAGGCGGCGGTGGCGGGCAGCGTGAGGAACAGCGCGAGTTCGATGCCGCGATTCTGCGTCACCATCGCCTCGCGCTCGCGGCCGCTGCTCAAGAGGCGCGAGACGGTGGGCAACAGGATCGTGCCGAGCCCGATCCCGATCAGCCCGAGCGGGAGTTGGTTGAGCCGATCGGCATAATAGAGCGCCGAGATCGAACCTTCGTCGAGCAGCCCGCCGGCGAGCGCGGTCGAGACCGCGAGGTTGATCTGCGCCGCACCCGCGCCTGCCGCGGCGGGCAGGATGAGCTTCATCAACTGCCGCATCTCGGGCGTGAGACGGGGACGCCGCAGCCGCAGACTCACGCCCGAACGGCGACAGGCGAGCATCAGCCAGCCGAGCTGGAGCGCGCCGCCGGCCGAGACCGAGATCGCCTGCGCCTGCGCGGTCTCATACGGATTGTCGCCGTGGAAAAAGAGCAGCGCGACGATCATCGCGACGTTGAGCAGGATCGGCGCGGCGGCGTTGACCCAGAATTTCTCGAGCGAATTGAGGATTCCGCCGAGCAGCGACGCGAGGCTGATCAGCATCAGATAGGGGATGGTGAAGCGCGACAGCATCACCGCGAAGGCGAAATCCGCGTGGCTCGGCTGCTGCTTCGCGAACCCGCCCGACAGCGCCGCCGTCACCGGCCAGGCGGCGGCGAGCATCAGCGCGGTGAAGACGATCAGGATCGGAAACAGGACCGCGAGCGCCTGTTCGGCGAAGCGCAACCCCGCGCTCGTGCCGCCTTCCTCCGCCACCTTGCGGTTGAACATCGGGATGAAGGCGGCCGAGAACGCGCCCTCGGCGAACAGCGCGCGGAACATATTGGGCAGGCGAAAGGCGACGAAGAACGCGTCCGAGGCGAACCCCGCGCCGACATAAGTCGCCTGAAGCGTGTCGCGGCCGAGCGCCAGGACACGGCTGACGAGCGTGAGCCCGCCGACCGATCCCAGCGATCGCAGGAGGTTCATCTCATATGTCCCCGCGCGCCCGGCCCGCGGCGTCAGGCCTGGCCGGTTTCGTCGCCCGCCGCCTCGCTATCGGGCTGCTGTTGCTGTTGCTGCGCTTCGGCCTGCTGGAGATACAGCGCGCTGAAATCGATCGGTTCGAGCAGCAGCGGCTGGAACCCGCCGTCGCGCACCGCGTCGGCGAGCACGCGCCGCGCGAACGGGAACAGGATGCGCGGCGCTTCACCGAGCAGGAACGGCTGGATATGTTCCTGCGGCACGTTCCTCAGGCCGAAAATCCCGGCATAGGTAAGATCGACGACGAACGCGACCTCACCATCGGCCTCGGCGCGCACTTCGAGCTTGAGCAGCACTTCGTGGACCTCGTCGCCGATCTGGTTGGCGCCGATGTTGAACTGGACGTCGATCTGCGGCTGCGCGCCCGAGGGACGCTGGAAGATGCCGGGGGCGTTCGGATTCTCGAACGACAGATCCTTGACGTATTGCGAGATCATGCCGGCGGCGGGCGCGGTGTCCGCGCCGTTCGCCTGCATACCTTCTTCCGGGGCTGCCCTGACTTCGGCCATCGTGATACTTTCCTTCGACTGGAGCGTTGGTTGCGGCGGGCCGCAAACCGTGAAACCGTGCGTGCGCGCCTAGCAGCGCGGGTCGCGCAGTTCAACGGCGGCCGTTCGCAGCGCCGCCGACATGATTTGAACCGGTGCCCGCTTGTGCCTATGTAGGGAGGGACGACATGCCGGAGGCAGAGTGTTCTACGTAGTTCTTCTTGCGATGGTTGCCGCGTTCCTGGCGCTGCGGCTGTATATGGTGCTCGGCAAGCGTACCGGCCACGAACAGCCGCTGGCGCGCGCCGCCGAGGAGCGTGTGCCGCTGCCCGCCATCCCGCGCACCATCGATGCGGTGGCCGAGCCACGCGACACGGGCGCCCGGACGATCGAGCCCGGCGCCGAGGCGGGCCTGCGCGCGATCGTCTCCGCCGAGGGCGGGTTCGACGTGACCCAGTTCCTCGAAGGCGCGCAATCGGCGTATCGCATGATCCTGGAGGCGTTCTGGAAGGGTGATCGCGACGCGCTCGGCTGGCTGACCGAGGCCGATGTCGCGAATGCGTTCGGTGAGGCGATCGATACGCGCGAGGCCGCCGGGCACACACTCGACAACCGGCTGGTGTCGATCGAGCATGCGGTGATCACCAACGCCCAGCTTCAGGGCCGCAATGCGCAGATCACGGTGCGCTTCGACGCCGATATCGCCGCCGTCACGCGCGATGCGGACGGCAATGTGGTCGCCGGCTCGCTGACCGATGCGGTCGAGACGCACGACGTCTGGACCTTTGCACGCACGCTCAAGAGCGACGACCCGAACTGGAAACTTTCCGACACCGACGAGGCGTGACGTGAAACGCGCCTCGGGGGGATTGGCGCTGGCCGCGCTCGTTGCGGCCTGCTCGGGCGGGATCGTGCCGCAAGGGGCGGGGCCATCGAGCGCCGGATCGTCCGCCACGCCGCCGCGAATCGATTATAACGTCCCCGTCCGCCAGCCGACGCCGTCCACCCCGATCGCGCCGGTTGCTGTCGCGACGGTAGCGGGGGCGACCAGCGCGATTACTGCCGGTCTCGCCGCCGGCCCGGCGGTGACGGCGCTTCCCCTCGATCGCGCGCAGGCCGATTCGGCGCTCGCTGCTTTCCGCATCTCGTGCCCGTCGCTCGTCCGCCGCACCGATGCGAGCGGGCTGACCCAAGGCGCCGACTGGCAGGCGGCATGCACCGCCGCGGCCTCGGTGCCGCGTGGCGGGGCGGCCGATTTCTTCGCGCGGTGGTTTTCGCCCGTGCAGGTCGGCGACGGCAAGGCGTTCGCGACCGGCTATTACATTCCCGAAATCCACGGCGCGCGCGAGAAACGGCGCGGGTACGAGGTGCCGATCTACGGGCGGCCGGCCAATCTGGTCGATGTCGATCTCGGCCAGTTCACCGACACGCTCAAAGGCAAGCGCGTGCGCGGCCGTGTCGAGGGCGAGAATCTGGTGCCCTATTACGATCGCACCGCGATCGAGCAGGGCGCGCTGGCGGGCAACGCGCCGGTGATCGCGTGGGGCGCGGACCCGGTCGAGGTGTTCTTTCTCCAGATCCAGGGCTCGGGCAATCTGCGGCTGCCCGACGGCGGCGTCATGCGGCTCGGCTATGACGATCAGAACGGGCGCGATTATACCGGCATCGGCAAGCTGATGATGGATCGCGGGCTGCTCGGCCCCGGCGAATCGTCGATGCAGGGCATCATGGCGTGGCTGCGAGCGCACCCCGACGAGGGCCGCGCGATCATGCGCGAGAACAAGAGTTTCGTCTTTTTCCGCGAGCTTTCCGGCCCGCCCGAGGGCGCGATGGGGCTGCCGGTGACGGGCGGCGCGACGGTCGCGGTCGATCCCAAATTCGTGCCGATGGGCGCGCCGGTGCTGCTGTCGATGGATCGCGCCGATGCGAACGGCATCTGGGTCGCGCAGGATACCGGCGGGGCGATCAAGGGCGCCAACCGCTTCGATACCTTCTGGGGCGGCGGCGATCAGGCGCGCGCGATCGCGGGCGGGATGTCCGCGCGCGGCACTGCCTTCATCCTGCTGCCTCGCGACACGATCGCACGCCTGACCGCGGAGGGGCGGTTTGGAGCGCCGGCTCGCCCCTGAGGAACGCGCGCTGTGGGCGCGGGTGATGGCGAACGTGCGGCCGCTCCACGGCGCATCGGCGCCGGTGCCCGCTGTCGCCCCCGTCGAGGTACAGGCGGCCGGACGTCCCGCCACGACGCGCGTTGTCGCCAAGCCGCGGACCTCGCCGCCATCGCCGCGTCCCAGCCCCGGCGAGACACTCGACGCCGGTTGGGATCGCAAGCTCGCGCGTGGCGTCGTCGCGCCCGATTCGATCGTCGATTTGCACGGGCTCGGCCTTCAGGCGGCCTATGATCTGCTCGACAGGCAATTGGGTGCGGCGATCGCGCGGGGAGACCGCGTGCTGTTGTTGGTCACGGGCCGGCCGCCGCGCGCCGGGAGCGAGCGCCCGCACGCGCGTGGCGCGATTCGCGCGGCGGTGGGTGACTGGATCGCCGCGTCGCGCCATGCCGGCGCGATCGCCGCGATCAGGGCCGCGCATCCGCGCCACGGCGGGGCGGGGGCGCTCTATCTGATCCTGCGGCGCGGCGGTCGCCGGCCTTCATCCAATTCTTAACGAGTTTCCCCGATGATCGCGCGCGCGCCACAGGCACGATGCGGGCGCGAAAGGGGTACGGGCGATCATCAGGAGCGAGGGCGTTTCGTTGAAGAGCCGGGCCGTCGCCTTCGCCTTGTCGGCGGGGGCGGTGGTGTTCATCCTTGCGCTCGCGGCGACGTCGCACGGCCGGGTCGACGCACAGAGCGCGGCCATCGCGCTGATCCCGGCGGTGATCTGCGCGGCGATGAGCTGGGCGTGCGTCGAACGCGCGCTGGCGGGAGTCGCGTCGGCGGTCGATGTCGCGATCGCGCGCCTGTCGCGTGCCGCCAACGGCGATCTCGATGAGGACATTCCGGCGGAAATCGCGCGCACCTTGCCCGAACTGGCGGTCGCGATGGACGGGCTGTTCCGGCAGCTCGGCGAGAATCTGGAAAGCGCGCAGCGGCTGGCGATGTTCGATCCGGTGACGGCGCTGCCCAACCGGATCAATTTCCGGCGGAGTTGCGAACGCGCGCTCGCGGGGCTCGCCCCCGGCAGCGTCGCGGCATTGCTGTTCATCGATCTCGATCGCTTCAAGGCGGTCAACGATTCGCTTGGCCACGCGATCGGCGATTCGCTGCTCGGCATGGTCGCCAACCGGCTGCGCGCGGTCGCCGCGCGGGCAGGGCGGGGAAGCCATGCCATCGTCGGGCGGCTGGCCGGCGACGAATTCACGATCTTCCTGCCCGATATCGGCTCGACCGCGGAGGCCGCGCGGATCGGGCGCGCGGTGCTGTTCGCGCTCAGCGAGCCGTTCGAGATCGCCGGGCAGGAGATCGAGATCGGCGCGTCGGTGGGTGTCGCGCTCCGTCCGCGCCACGGCACCTCGCTGACCGAACTGATGCGCGCCGCCGACGCGGCGATGTATCAGGCGAAGGGGCACGGGCGCGGCCGGGTCGAACAGTTCAGCGAGGCGCTCGCAAGCCAGCTTGCCGATCGCGCGCAGCTCGAGATCGATCTGCGCAGCGCGGTCGAGCGCGATCAGTTCGCGCTCGTCTATCAGCCGCAGGTCCGCCTGACCGACGGCGCGATCGTCGCCGCCGAGGCGCTGCTGCGCTGGAACCACCCCGGCGACGGGCTCAGGCTGCCGGGCAGCTTCATCGAGCGCGCCGAGGAAACCGGGCTGATCGTCGAGATCGGCCAATGGGTGATCGATACCGTCGCGATGACGATCGCGCGCTGGAGCCGGATGGGGATCGAGCAGCGGCTGGCGATCAACGTCAGCCGGCGCCAGCTCGACCACGCGAGCTTCTTTCGCGGCCTGCGCCAGGCGATGCACGCCGCCGGCGCGCCGGCGCGGTTGCTCGAACTCGAAATCACCGAGACGCTGGCGATGCATTGCAGCGACGACGTGCTCGCCGCGATCGGCGAGTTGCGGGCCGATGGCGCGCTGGTCGCGATCGACGATTTCGGCACCGGCTATTCGAACCTCGCGCGGCTCAAGGTCTTGCCGATCGACCGGATCAAGCTCGACCGCTCGATCGTCGAGCATATCGTCGACCATGCCGAGGCGCGCGCGGTGGCGCAGGCGGTGATCGGGCTGATCCACGGTCTCGGTTGCCAGGCGGTCGCCGAGGCGGTCGAGAGCGACGCGCAGATGAACCTGTTGCGCGTGCTCGGCTGCGACGTCGTGCAGGGCTATGCGGTGGCGCCGCCGATGGCCGAAGCCGCGTTCGTCGATTGGGCGCGCGCCGGCGATCGCGCGATCAGCGTGGGATAGAGTCGGCTATCGGGTGCGGCACCCGCCCGCTCCCACGCGAGTGGATCACCCTCTGAATAACCGCGTCGCGATATCGGCGTAGATTTCCGTCAGCCGGTGGAGATCGGCGACCGCGACAGCCTCGTCGAGCTTGTGCATCGTCGCGTTGACCAGCCC
This sequence comes from Hephaestia caeni, assembly GCF_003550065.1. Taxonomy (GTDB): domain Bacteria; phylum Pseudomonadota; class Alphaproteobacteria; order Sphingomonadales; family Sphingomonadaceae; genus Sphingomonas; species Sphingomonas caeni_A. Next base: position 153,807 of record NZ_QXDC01000005.1, on the reverse strand, counting down.
GAATTCCGCCGTCGGGCAGAGCACCGACAGGAAGCGCGCGTCCGACGTGCCGCCCGAGGTCGATAGCTCGGGCCGCGTGCCGGTGGCGGCCTCGATCGCATCGCCGATCGCGTCCGACAGCGCGCCGGGCTGGGTGAGGAACGCCTCGCCCGAGATCAGCGGCGTCACGATCGCGGCGGGCGTGTGTTTGTGGGCGATCGCTTCGATCCGCGCCGCGAGATCGGCGCCGCGATGCAGGTCGTTGAAGCGGATGCTGAGCCTGGCCTGCGCGCGGCCGGGGATGACGTTGTGCGCCGGGTTGCCGACGTTCAGATCGGTGACTTCGATGTTCGAGGGCTGGAACCAGTCGGTCCCGTCGTCGAGCACCAGCCCCTCGATCTCGGCGAGGATCGCGATCAGCCGGGTGATCGGATTGTCGGCGAGGTGCGGATAGGCGACGTGGCCCTGCTGGCCGGGCACGTCGATCCAGATATTGACCGAGCCGCGCCGCCCGATCTTGATCGTGTCGCCCAGCCGCGCCACCGACGTGGGCTCGCCGACGAGGCAGAAATCGGGGCGGATGCCGCGCGCGGCCATGCGCTCGATCAGCGCGCGGGTGCCGTGGAGCGCGGGGCCTTCCTCGTCGCCGGTGATGATCAGGCTGAGCGTTCCCGCATCGGCCGATACCTGTGCCGCCGCCGCGACGAAGGCCGCGACCGCGCCCTTCATGTCGACCGCGCCGCGGCCGTAGAGCAGCCCGCCGCGCTCCTCACCCGCGAACGGATCGGCCGACCAGCCCGCGCCCGGCGGCACCACGTCGAGATGCCCGGCGAAGGCAACATGCGGGCCGTCGTGCCCGCGCACCGCGAGCAGGTTTTCGACCGGCCCGTCGGGCGCCTCGCCCGCCGTGAAGCGCTCGACCGCGAAGCCGAGCGGCGTCAGCGCGGCCTCCAGTACGTCGAATACGACGCCGCGTGCGGGAGTCACGCTGTCGCAGGCGATGAGCGCCTTGGTGAGCGCGACCGGATCGGGCAGGATGGCGGCAGACATGGGAGGTTCCATTGCCCAAGCTCGATCCCGATACAATCCCGTTCACCACCGGCAGCGGCTATCCGCCGCCGCTCGACGTGCCGGTCGCGGGGCGCGTGGTGCGCAACCTGTCGGTGCCCGCGGGGGCGACCGACTGGGTGGTGAACCATGTCACGGTGCCGCCGGGCGGCTGGTCGTCGCAGCGGCACTGGCACGAAGGCGAGGACGAAATCGTCGTGATGCTGGCCGGCATGGCGGTGCTGGTCGACGATGAGGGGCGGCACCCGATGCACCCCGGCGATGTCGCGATCTTCCCCAAGGGCGATCGCAACGGCCATCATCTCGTCAACGAATCGGCGGCGGCGTGCGTGTTCGTCGCGCTCGGGCTTCCCGAAGAGTCGCCGTGCCACTATCCCGACGCCGACCTGCTGTGGACGCCGGAAGGCGGCGACACCCACGCGGACGGCACGCCCTATTGAACGGTGCTGAATCGGGAGCGGGCCGGTGCCGCTTCCAAACAAGCAAATCAAACGCTACCCCGCCGACGGGTGTTCGAACTGCTCGATCACCCATTCCTCCTCCTGCGCGGCGGCGATCCAATCCTGCATGAAGGGGTGTTCGAGCACCGCGTGCATATAGGCGGGCGCGAAGCGGGGCACGGGGAGCTGATAGGTGACGATCCGCGTCACCACCGGCGCGAACATGATGTCGGCGGCGCCGAAATCGCCGAACAGGAAATCGCCCCCGCCGCCGAAACGCGCGCGCGCCTCGGCCCAGATCTGCATGATCCGTTGCAGATCGCCGAGCACGTCATCGTCGGGGCGCCGGGCCTCGAAGACCTGGCGGATGTTCATCGAATGCTTGCGGCGCAGCGCCGTGAAGCTCGAATGCATCTCGGCCGCCATCGATCGCGCCATCGCGCGTGCGGCATCGTCGGTGGGCCAGAATGCGTCGCGGCCGGCCTTTTCCGCGAGATATTCGACGATCGCCAGGCTGTCCCACACCACCGCCTCGCCGTCCCACAGGATCGGCACCTTGCCCGAGGAGGGGCCGAACTCCGCGCCTTCGCGCCGCTGGCTCCAGTCGGCGTCGTAGAGCGGCACGACGACTTCCTCGAACGGAAGCCCCGATTGCCTACACGCCAGCCAGCCGCGCAGCGACCACGACGAATATGCCTTGTTGCCGATGATGAGTTTCATGGAAGGGCGGGGTAGGGAACCGCCGCGCGGCTGTCTAGGCCGCGCCGTACGAGTTCGCCTCTAGCCGAGCGCTTCGATCACCGCGGCGCGAAGCTCGGCGATGCCGAGCCCGGTCTCGCTCGACGTCGAAATGATGTCGGGATGCGCGGCGGGGCGCTTGCGCGCTTCGTCGGCGGTCGCCTGCGCGACCGTCACAAGTTCGGTGGGCTTGATCTTGTCGGCCTTGGTGAGGACGATGCGATAGCTGACCGCGGCGTCGTCGAGCATCTTCATCACGTCGCGATCCACGTCCTTGATGCCGTGGCGCGAATCGATGAGGACGAGCGTGCGCTTGAGCACCGCGCGGCCGCGCAGGAAATCGTTGATCAGAAAGCGCCACTTCTTGACGACATCCTTGGGCGCCTTGGCGAAGCCGTAGCCGGGCATGTCGACCAGCCGAAAGACGAGCGGCGTGCCCACGTCGAAGAAGTTCAGTTCCTGCGTGCGCCCCGGCGTCACCGAGGTGCGCGCGAGCGCCTTGCGCCCGGTGAGCGCGTTCAGAAGCGACGACTTGCCGACGTTCGAACGGCCCGCGAACGCGACTTCGGGCGCGGCGGCGTCGGGCAGGAATTGCAGCGACGGCGCGGATTTGAGGAAAGCGATCGGGCCGGCAAAGGCCTTGCGGGCGTGCTCGATCGCCTCCTCGTCGAACCCCGTCACTATTTCACCGCGGCCTGTTTGAGCGCCGGATGTTTCGAATAGAGCCATTGCTGCTGCGCGATGGTGAGCAGGTTCGAGGTGATCCAATAGACCTGAAGGCCGACTGCGAACGGCGCCATCACGAACATCAGCACCCACGGCATCAGCGCGAAAATCTGCTTCTGCGCGGCATCCATCGGCGCGGGGTTGAGCTTGAACTGGAAGTACATCGAGATGCCGAGCAGGATCGGGATCACGCCGATCGCGATGAAGTGCGGCGGCGTGAAATCGAGCAGCCCGAACAGGTTGAGCGGGGTCAGCGGATCGGGCGCCGACAGATCCTTGATCCACAGCACGAACGGCTGGTGGCGCATTTCGATCGTCAGCATCAGCACCTTGTAGAGCGCGTAGAAGATCGGCACCTGGAGCAGGGTGGGCAGGCAGCCCGCGACCGGATTGACCTTCTCGGTCTTGTAGAGCTGCATGATCTCCTGCTGCTGGCGCGGCTTGTCGTCCTTGTAGCGCTCCTGGATCGCCTTCATCTTGGGCTGGAGCGCGCGCATCGACGCCATCGAGGCGAACTGCTTCTGCGCGATCGGGAACATGAGCCCGCGGATCGTGACCGTCAGCAGGATGATCGCGACGCCGAAATTGCCGACCAGTTTGAACAGCCAGTCGAGATAATAGAAGATCGGCTTTTCGACGACGCGGAACCAGCCCCAGTCGATCGCGTAATCGAGCATCGTCACGCCGGCCTTGTCGGTATAGGCGTCGAGCAGGCGCACTTCCTTGGCGCCCGCGAAGAAGCGCGCGGTCTGCGTCACCGCCTGGCCGGGCTGCACCGTCCTGGGCTGAAGCGTGTAATCGGCCTGATAGGCCTTGTTGGCGCCCGCGCGGAACTGCCCCGCGAAGGGCTGCCCCTGATCGGGGATCAGCGCGGTCAGCCAGTATTTGTCGGAAAAGCCGAGCCAGCCACCGGTCGTGTCGAAACGTTCGGGGGCTTTGTCGATATCCTTGAAGTTGATGTCGTAATCGGCGCTGCCGCCATGCACCGCCATCGGGCCGATGTGGATCGTCCAGCTATCGGGATCTTCGGACACGCCCTTCCTGTTGACGAGCGCGTAGGTCGCGACCTGGACCGGCGCGGCGCCCGCATTGGCGACCGTCTGCTGGACGGTGAACATGAAATCCTGATCGATGGCGATCCTGATCTGGAAGCGCTGGCCATGATCGTTGGCCGCGCTCAGCGTCACCGGCGTGGCGGGCGTCAGCTTGGTCCCACTCGCCTGCCAGATCGTGTCCGGCCCGGGCGGGTTGAGCCCCTGCGCCTGCCAGCCGAAGCTCGCGAAATAGGCGTCGGGCGCGCCCGAGGGCGAAAGCAGCCGGATCGGCGCCGAATCCTTGGCGACGGTCTGGTTGTAATCCTTGAGAATCAGATCGTCGATCCGCGGCCCCTTGAGGTTGATCGAGCCCGACAGCGCGGGGGTGTCGATCGCCACGCGCGGCGTTTCGGCGAGCACCTGCTGCCGGTTGCGCACCGCGGCGGGGGCATCGGCGGCGGGATCGGCCGACGGCTGGGGCAAGACCTCGGTCTTGCCGTCCTTGATTGTCGTCACCGGCGGGTTGGCGGTCGGGAAGAACTGGTGCTGCACCAGCGGCCAGCCGAACAGCAGCAGCACCGCGATGAGCGCGAACACGACGAGGTTACGATTGTCTTGGCTCACCAGGCGTGGTCCTTACGTCTGAATTCAAGGCACCGGGTCAGGGCCGTACCCGCCCCACGGGTGGCAGCGCGCGATCCGGCGCGCGGCGAGCCATCCCCCCTTCAGCGCCCCATAGCGGCGGAGCGCCTCGATTGCATAGGCCGAACAACTCGGCTGATAGCGGCAGGTCGGCGGCAGGATCGCCGACGGACCGAGCTGCCACGCGCGGCAGAGCAGGATGAGGAGCCGGGCGATCACCGCGCCACCTTCGCCAGCGCCTTGACGAGTTCGGCACGCAGCGCACCGAAATCGCGCTCGACGCCGCCCGCGCGGCCGATCAGGATGTGATCGGCACCGGCCAGCCCGTGTTCGGGCAACACCTCCCGCGCGAGCGCGCGGAAACGCCGCTTCATGCGATTGCGGACGACGGCATTGCCGATCTTCCTGGTGACGGTGATCCCGATCCGCATCGCCGGATCATCGTCGCCGCGCGGCCGCGCCAGCAGCACGAAGCCGGGCATCGGCGCGCGCCTGCCCGCATTCGCCGCGAGGAAATCGCGGCGGGCCTTGATCGTTGCCACTGCACCAGTCCGTGCCCCCACCATCGTACCCTGTTGGGAGATCGGGTGGAGGGGCGGGCCGGAGCCGTCGCAAATGGCCGTTACGCCGACAGCTTCTTGCGGCCGCGCGCCCGACGCGCCCGGATCACCTTGCGGCCGCCCGGAGTCGCCATCCGCGAGCGGAAGCCGTGACGGCGCGCCCGCACCAGGTTGCTCGGCTGAAAGGTCCGCTTCATCGATCATTCCTCGGAATTCAGAATTGAAAAGGGCCGCCACGCGGACGGCCTTACGGCCCGAGCCCATAGGCAACAGCGCCGCACAAGTCAACGCGAACGCTCCTTGCCGCGCCGCGCGGCGACCCAGCGCCGGACGCGCTCGCGCAAGGGCGGCGTCGGCTCGCGCAATCCCAGTTCGACCTCCTTCGCTCGGCGGCGGCGGAAGCTGCGGCGGCGCAGGCTGTGGTCGGCCATTTCGCCCATTTTCGGCCAGCGTCGCTTGAGCCGCGCGAAGCGCCGCCGCGCCCACAGCGAATTGCGCAGCACCAGCGTCAGCCCCCCGGCAAAGACGAAGATGCCGCCCGGCCCCGGCAGCGGGCCGACGATCGGAGTCGACAGAATCAGCAACGTGCCGACCACCAGCAAGGCGATGCGCACGGCGGGGTGGGAACGGCGCTTGGGGCGATCGGGCGTCACGGGGGCCATCTGGGGTTGGTGTGTTGCGTCTACAAGTCGGCGTGGGGTTGGTTTGCCCCGGAACGGGGCGGTCGCTCTCCTGCCCCGGTTGGCGCGCGGGGAAAAGGGCTTATGGATAAGGTATTGGGGGGATGGGAACATGGTCGCGATCGTATCGACAGTGGCGTATCTCGGGCTCGAGGCGCGCGCGGTCGAGGTGCAGGCGCAGCTCATCGCCGGGCTGCCCGCGTTCCACGTCGTCGGGCTGGCGGACAAGGCGGTCGCCGAAAGCCGTGAACGCGTGCGCGGCGCGGTCGCCGCGCTGGGGCTCGCGCTGCCGCCCAAGCGCATCGTCATCAACCTGTCGCCGGCGGACCTGCCCAAGGAAGGCGCGCATTTCGACCTCGCCGTGGCGCTCGCGCTGTTGGGCGCGATGGGCGTGGTCGATGTCGAGACGCTCGCCGAATACGTCGTCGTCGGCGAACTTGGGCTCGACGGGCGAATCGCGCCGTCGCCGGGGGTGTTGCTCGCTGCGCTGCACGCGTCGACAGAGGGCAAGGGGCTGGTCTGCCCCGCGAGCCAGGGCGCGGAGGCGGCCTGGGCGGGATCGATCGAGGTGGTCGCCGCGCCCGACCTGCTGGCGCTGCTCAACCATTTCAAGGGCCACGGCCTCTTGTCTCCCCCACAGCCCGGCGAGGCGGAGGTGCCCGGCGCGGGGCCGGATCTCAAACAGGTCAAGGGGCAGGAAACCGCCAAGCGCGCGCTGGAGATCGCGGCGGCCGGCGGGCACAATCTGCTGATGGTCGGGCCGCCGGGCGCGGGCAAATCGCTGATGGCGAGTTGTCTGCCCGGCATCCTGCCGCCGCTCGACGCCGCCGAAGCGCTCGAAGTGTCGATGGTGCAATCGGTGGCGGGGACGCTGGCGGGCGGGCGGCTGACGCGGACACGCCCGTTTCGCAACCCCCACCATTCGGCGTCGATGGCGGCGCTAGTCGGCGGCGGGCTCAAGGTCAAGCCGGGCGAGGTCAGCCTGGCGCATCTGGGGGTGTTGTTCCTCGACGAACTCCCCGAATTCCAGCGCGGCGCGCTCGATTCGCTGCGTCAGCCGCTGGAGACCGGCGTGGTCAGCGTCGCGCGCGCCAATGCGCACGTCACCTTCCCGGCGCGCGTGCAACTGATCGCCGCGATGAACCCGTGCCGGTGCGGGCATCTGGGCGACGCCTCGCTCGCCTGTTCGCGCGCGCCGAGGTGCGCGGCGGATTATCAGGCCAAGGTGTCAGGGCCGCTGCTCGACCGGATCGACCTGCATGTCGAGGTGCAGGCGGTAACCGCGGCCGATCTCGTGTTGCCGCCGCCCGCCGAGGGCTCGGCCGAGGTGGCGGCGCGCGTCGCCGCCGCGCGGCAGGTGCAGGCGCGCCGCTATGACGGCACCGAGACGCGCACCAACGCCGAGATCGACGGCGATCTGCTGACGGCGGTGGCGACCCCCGACGAGTCCGGCCGCGTGCTGCTGGCGCAGGCGGCCGAGGCGATGCGGCTTTCGGCGCGGGGCTATACGCGCGTGCTCCGCGTCGCCCGCACGATCGCCGACCTGGCGGGAAGCGACGGGGTAGGGCGGCTCCACGTCGCCGAGGCCCTGAGCTACCGGCGGCAGGCACCGCGCAATTGATCGATCGCGCGCCGCCGACCCCGCTTGCGGCATGCGCGCGCATCGTCTAGCGAGCGGCGCGCTGCCCCTGTGGCGAAATTGGTAGACGCGCTCGACTCAAAATCGAGTGCCGCAAGGCATGCTGGTTCGAGTCCGGCCAGGGGCACCATCATCGGCAATCGACGAGAAAGCCGGGCGTCGGCGTTCGGGGGCGAGGGTACTGGCCTCACCTGAACCTCCCCCGTTGCGTCGTCCGCACGCATCCGCGACAACACCCGTCGATCGCCGGCCGCCGCTCATGATGCGCACCGGGATAGCGGATGGGAGATGGAGCGATGGCCGAGTTGAACACGAGTCGCCGGGATTTGCTGCGCGCGGCCGTGCCGATCGGGGCGGCGCTCGCCGTCGGGATGCCCGCGGGGGCGGGCGCCGCGCCGGTCCCGGCCGCTGCCGCCGCTGCCGGATCGATGGATATCCTGCCCGATCCCGGCTTCGCGCTGTCGCCCTATCTCTATATGCAGTTCATGGAGCCGCTCGGCACCACCGACGGTTCGGTGGAGGCGTCGTGGGATCATTTCACGCAGCGCTGGCGCCCCGATCTGGTCGCCGCCACGCGCGCGCTGGCGCCGCCGATGCTGCGCTGGGGCGGGCTGCTGAGCGCTTATTACCGGTGGCGTGAAGGCGTCGGCCCCCGATCCGCGCGCACGCCGATGCACAATCTGATGTGGGGTGGGGTCGAGACCAGCCAGATCGGCACCGACGAATTTCTCGATTTTTGCGGCCTCATCGGTGCCGAGCCGCTGATGTGCGTCAATTTCGCCAGCGAGGGCGATCCCAAATGGGCGATCAATGCGCTCGGCGAGCACCGCGCGGGCGATGCGCAGGAAGCCGCCGACTGGGTGCGCTATTGCAATGCTGCCACGCATCCCGAACGCGCCGCCAACGGCCACGCCGCCGCGCGGCCGATCCGTTACTGGCAGATCGGCAACGAAACCTCGTACGACAAGGCGCGCTTCAAGAAGCCCGAGGCGATCGCGCAGACGATCGCGTTCGCGCGGGCCATGCGCGGCGTCGACCCGACGATCAAGTTGATCGCCTGGGGCGACAGCGGCTGGGCGCAGGACATGATCGGCGCGGCCGGCGAGCTGATCGACATGCTCGCGTTCCATCATCTGTTCGATCCCGGCCCGGCGTGCGGCGACGAGGCGTACAAGCACGATCCCGCCGCCGCCTGGGAAACGCTGATGGCGAGCGTCGGCACGCAGGAAGCGAAGATCAGGGAGATCCGCCAACAGACCGGATCCACGCCGCTGGCGCTGACCGAGAGCCATTTCACGATCCGGGGCCGCAACCGCGGCGACCTCAATTCGACCTGGGCGGTGGGGGTCGCCTATGCGCGCTTCCAGAACCTCTATCAGCGCCACGGCGACGTGCTCCGCATCGCCAATATCGGCGATTTCTGCGGCAATCGCTGGCAGACCAACGTCGTGATGATGCCCACCCCCAAGGGCGATTCGTATCTGATGCCCGCGGGCAAGGTCGCGGCGCTGTATCGCCACCATAGCGGCGCGCACGCGCTCGCGCTCGCGAGCGTCCCGGGCGACCTCGACGCGGTGGCGAGCCGGACGGGGAACACCGTCTACGTCCATGCCGTCAACACGCGGCTCGATCGCGCCGTCCGGGTGGTGCCGACGATCGCGGGCAAGGCGCCGCGCGCCGTCCGGGCGATCAGGCTGTCGGCGAGCGATCCGTTCGCCGAAATCCAGTCGGCGCGCGAAGACCCGATGGTGCGCGAGGAAGCGACCTATGCGCCGGGTGACGCGGTGCCGTTCCCGGCCGCGTCGGTGACGGTGCTCGAACTCGACGTGTGAGCGGGCCGGCCGGACGACGCCTACGCCGCCTGGAATTTGTCCGCGCGGCGGCGGCCGAGCAGCATGTCGCGTTCGAGGCGGGCGCACAGCGCGGCATAATAATCGAACAGGAAATCGTAATCGTCGCCGTGATCGGGGAGCCCGGCCTTGTGGCGGATCGACGTCGCGACGGTGCGGATCGCGCCGGTTTCGCCCCGGCGCAGCACGTCCTCGAGCGTCTGCAATTCGTAGATTCCGTACAGATCGAGCGCGTCGTCGCTGAACGTCCAGCGCTCGCGATTGATCTGCGCGGCGACGAGATCGCGCCCGAGCGTGCTGCGCACGATATGCACCACCCAGGTGCCCGCGAGCAGATCGCCGACGCGCAGCCGATCGCGGTTGAACAGCGGGAAGAACAGGAAGATGCCGCTCCACAGCAGCGCGCAGACCGTCAGCGCGGTATCGGCGGCGTTCTCCGATCCGCGGAACGCGAGAAACGAGAGCGGGAGGAATATTTCGATCTCGCGCATCGCGTTGCGCACGATCACCGCGCCGCCGGTCAGCCGAGCACCGTCGCGCGCGACGACGCGCAGGCCCATCAGCCGCTTGCCCGGCGTTGCGCCGCGCCCGCCCATCTCGAACAGCGTGAACCAGCCATTGCGCAATACGAAGAAGCCGAGCAGCCACAGGATCGCGACCGCCGAGGCGCCGCTTTCCTCGATATTGCCGAAGATCAGCCAGAGCAGCAGCGTGCCCCCGATCAGGATCGCGAGGATCAGCAGCAGATCGACGAGAAACGCGCCCGCGCGCTCGCCCGCGCCGCCGAGATCGAGCTGGAGGTCGACGCCCTCGGGGGTCACGAAGCTGCGGCGCAGCGATTTGGGCGCGCGACGCTCCGTCGTCTTCTTGCGGCGCCAGATCATGCCCGCCGCCTCGGCGTGTAGAAATAGACCAGCCAGCCGGCGAGCATCCCGAACGCGATCAGATAGCGCTGCCAGTCGACCAGGATCGTCTGGCGGCCTATCCCTTCGAGCAGCCCGGCGACGAGCAGCATCAGGATCACCCCCGCCATCGCCACACCCGCGCTGCGCCCCGCCGAAACCGCCGAATCGATCCGCGACAGGCGGCCCGGAAAGGCCACCGCCATGCCGATGCGGAATCCGGCGGCACCCGCGAGCATAATCGCGAACAATTCGGTCGTGCCGTGGATCAGCAGCCAGCCGCCGAATTCTCCGCCGAGCCCCTTGGGCACGAACACCGCGAAAAACGCCCCGAGCATCAGCCCGTTGTAGACCAGCAGCAACGCGGTCGGCACCGCGAACGCGAAGCCCAGCGCGAAAGCGAACAGGGCGACCTGCGAATTGTGGGTGAACAAGGCGGTGGCGAGCGTCGCCAGCGGGCCGTCGCCGCCGCCGTCATAGAGTGTCGCACGCAGCGACGCGGCCGACGCGGCGGGATCGCGCCCGGCGGCGAGGCCATCGGGGATGATGTCGTAGAACCAGCCCGCATCATGCCGCACGAGCAGATAGCCCAGGATGGTGCCGAACACGGTCAGCATCAGCGCCGCCAGCGTCTCGCGTGCCAGCCCTGCGATCGCATCGGGCCAGCCTTGCGCGACAAAGGCGCGGAGCTGGCGCCAGCCCGAGGTCTGGACGCCGTAGATCTGGAAATAGGCGCGCGTGCACAATTGTTCGAGATAGCGCACCAGCGCGCGATCGAGCGAGGTCTCGCGCGCGACCGACAGCGACGACAGCGCGCCGCGATAGAGCACCGGCAGCGCCAGCAGATCGTCATCGTCGAGCGCGCGCACCGATTTCTTTTCGATCGTGCCGACGATGCGCTCGAGCCGTGCCCAATCGGCCTCGTTCGCGAGGCGGAAACGCGTCGCGTTGACGAGGATCGGCTCGGCGCCCAGCGACGCGCTCACAACAGGTTCCTCCGCTTTAGATCGAGATACGCGGCGATCAGCCGCTCGCCGACGCGATCATATTCGCTCTCGACGACATGCGCGCCCATGTGCCGCAGCCGCGTCAGCACCAGCAGGCGTTCGCGCAGTAGCGCGGCGGCGGTGACCGCGCGAGTGACGTCGTCGACATCCTCAGGCACACGCTCGGCGAGCGCGTCGAGATCGTCGTCGCGCAGCACGACGACGAGCAGCAGGTGCGTGCGCATCAGCCGCGCCGCCGACTGGACGAGGAATTCGGCCGAGGTGGGATCGGTGAATTCGGTGAGCAGCACGATCATCGATCGCCGCGCGAGCCGGCTCGCCAGCGTCGCCAGTGCGAAGGTGTAATTGGGTTCCTCGCCGCTGTAATCGATCCGCGCGGCGAGCCGCTGCAACTCGCCGAACGCGCCCGGGCCGGCGACGAAGCCGCTCGCGAGCCGGGGCCGCGAATCGAACGCGAACAGCGATGCCCGGTCGCCGAGCTTGAGCGCGACCCAGGCGTTTTGCAGCACCGCCGATACCGCGCGATCGAGCCGGGGCAGCCCCGCGATCGGATCGGTCATCTGGCGCCCGGCATCGATCGCGAACACGATCTGGTTGTTGCGTTCGGTGCGAAATTCCTTGGCGCGGAGCTTCAGGTGCCGCGCCGATTGCTTCCAGTCGATCGCGCGGCGGTCCATGCCGGCGCGGAATTCGACCAACGCGTCGAAATCGCTGCCGTCGCCGCGGTTCATCTGCGCGAGTAATCCTTGCAGCGCGTGGCGGCGGAAAATTTCCGAGCCGCGACGCTGGACGGCATCGATATCGGGCAGGATCGCGACATGGGCGTCGATGGCGACGATCCGCTGCTTCCACACCAGCCGGAGCGGTCCACGCCAGCGCACCCACAGCCGCGTGAAGCGCGCGGTGCCGCGGCGCTTTGTGGCCAGCGCAATCGGGGCGGTGCCGTGCCCCTGATCGAGTGCGATCCACGCCTCGCCATCGGCGGTGGCATCGACGAGTGGATCGGGGGGCAGTGCCACTTCGGCCGTGGCGGGCGCGTGCGCGGCATCGATCGTGACATGCGCCAGCGCGACGATCGGCGCGCCCACCGATGCCGTCGCAGGCAGATCGAGCGTCGCACCTGCCGCGCCCGGCCGCGCGCGCGCCACGGCGTCGACGAGCGCGAGCACGATCACCGCGGCGCTCCAGGCAAGCCCCGCATACCATTGGACTGGAAAGAGAATCGCCACCGCGAGCGCGATCGGCGCGCCCGCCGCCGCCGCGATGATCGCCGTTCGTGTCGGATAGATCAACGCGGCGCCTCGATCGTGTCGATGATCGTCGCGACCACCTCCTCGACCTGCCGGCCGTCGATCTCGGCGGCGGGCGATAGGATCAGCCGATGGCGCAGCAACGCTGGCGCGAGCGCCTTGACGTCGTCGGGGATGACGAAATCGCGGCCGTCGATCGCCGCCCGCGCGCGCGCCGCGCCCGCCAGCAATGCGCCGGCACGCGGGCTGGCGCCGCTTTCGAGATCGGCGACGCTGCGCGTGCCGCGGATCAGATCGGCGATATAATCGACGACCTCGTCGACCAGCCGCACGCCTGAGACCGCCGCCACCGCCCCGCCGATCGCCTCGGCATCGGCGGCGCGGGTGACGCCCCAGAATCCGGGGGACATCTGGTCGCTGGCGTTGCCGTGCGCGGCGATGATCCGGCGTTCCTCCTCGGCCGAAGGATAATCGACGATCTGCTTGAACAGGAAGCGATCGAGCTGCGCCTCGGGCAGCGGATAGACGCCCTGCTGCTCGATCGGGTTCTGCGTTGCGATGACGGTGAAGCGTGGCCCCAGCGGCAGCGTGTCGCCGTCGATCGTCACCGTGCGCTCCTGCATCGCCTCGAGCAGCGCGGCCTGCGTCTTGGGCGGGGTGCGGTTGATCTCGTCGGCGAGCAGCATGTCGGTGAAGATCGGCCCGCGCGTCAGCGAGAAGGTCGAGGTCTGGAAGTTGAACAGGTTCGCGCCGATGATGTCGCCGGGCATCAGATCGGGCGTGAACTGGATGCGCCCGAACCGGAGCCCCACCGCCTCGGCGAAACTGTGCGCGAGCAGGGTCTTGGCGGTGCCCGGCGGGCCTTCGAGCAGGATGTGCCCGCCCGAGAACAGCGCGACCAGCATCAGATCGACGGTCGCGTCCTGCCCGATCACGGCCTTCGCCACCTCGCCGCGGATCGCCGCTGCCAGCGTTCGGATGTCGTCAATCGTCACCCAGTCTCTCCCGTTGCCATTGGTGAAGCGCCCGCGCGGCGGCGAGCATCGTTGCATTATCCTCCGCGCCCTCGGCGGCGCTCGCGAGGTCTGAGAAGCGCGTCTCGCCGCCGAGATCGTCGAGATAGGCGTCGATCGCGGGGCCTTTGAGCCGGGGTGACAGCCCGAATCCGCGCACCGCCTGTTCGCGGATCACCGCAGCATAGCGCCCGCCCAGCCGCCGCGCGCGGCCTGCCTTGCGGACCAGCGCCGCGCTGTTATCCACCAGCGCGCGCGTGCCGAAGGCGATCGCCCGGTCGCGCGGGCGCGGCGCCCCGAACCGTCCGCGCGCGCGCCAGCCGAGCAGCAGCGCGGCCGCGGCCAGCGCGAGCGTCATCGCGAGGAAGGGCGGGTCGAACGCGAGCGTGAGCGGGCTGCGACTGCCGCCGAGGCCGTTCAACGTCACGTCGAAGCCGATCGAGGTCGCGTCCTCGCCGTTGATCCAGTCGAGCAGGGCCAGCGCCGAGGCGGCGTTGCGCGCCTCCTTCATCCCGGCATTGTCGAGCAGATCGGGATCGGCGAGGATGTAGAGATTGCCGAGCCGCCCGAGCACGGTGCCGCCCTGGCCGTCGGTGATGAGCGGGATGAAGGGTGGGGGCGCCGCGCCCTCCTCGCCGTCGTCGCCCTCCTCGCTATCCGCATCCGCGTCGACACCCTCGGCGCGCTTGTAATCGACGATCACCTGCGTCTCGCGCGGCGCCGTGAAGGCGATCGCGTCGGGAACGCCCGGTGCGTTGACGAGCGGCTGTCCGCCCTTGCCGCGTCGCCGCATCGAGAAATTTTCGGCCGGCGCCAGCACGCCTTCAGGCTCGTTGATGGGGAGCAGGCCCTTGATCCGCACCCAGCCCGAATGGCGCTCATCCTCCACGGTCTGCCACTTGGGCAGGATCATCAGCGTGGTCTTGTAGAGCCGCGTCTGGGTGAGCCCGCCCACGGGGACGGCCGCGCGCTCGGGGGTCGCGATGACGAGATCGGCGTCGCTCCAGTCGCTGTCGCGGCGGATGATGTGCGGGTTGCGCCCGGTCGCCGAGGCGAGCCGCACGATCCCGGCAAAGCCCACCGCCGATCGCGACAGCGCATGTTCGCCGCCATTGTCGGCCTGGCGCAGATCGGGGGTATAGGCGCCGAGCACGAGCGCGCCGACGAAGCCGATCACCCCGACGATCAGCATCAGCGTCACCGTGCGCGGCGCGAAGATCGCGTCGTCGGTGTCGTGCCGCCCGATGGCGAGATCACTCATCCGCGCCACGCCTTGGGCAGCGCGAAGGTGGCATAAGCCTCGCGCGCCGCCGACCAATCGACGGCATCGACGGCACGGCCGCCGAACAGGCTGCGCTCGACTAGCGCCGCGATCCGCCCGAACAGGTCGCGCGCGGACGCCGGAATGGCATCGGCGGCGGAAAGGTCGCGGCTGGTCGATGCGGGGCGGACGAGCCGCGGCCGGCGCCGTTCGATATCCTCGACACTGCGCAGCAGGAGATGATGGATCGCCTGCGCATAGTCGCCGCGCGCGGCGAACGCGTCGGCCTCGTCGAGCCACCGGCGCGCGGGCGCCGCATCGGGCGCCCAGTCGTCGGCATCCTCGGCAGGGGCGGCGGGTGGCGCGCGCCGCCACAGCGGCAGCCGCCACGCGCCCGTCCGCAACCGCTGGACGGCCATCCAGACGAACGCGGCCAAGGCAGCGGCGATCAGCGTCCACAGCAGGATACGCGCATAAGGCGCGGCGGGCATCAAGCTGGAGATCCAGGCGATCAGCCGGCCGATCGGGCGCAGCACGGTTTCGAACCAATGGCCCAGCGTGCTCAGCCAGGCGGGAGCCTCGGGCGGCGGGGTCACGCTCTGGAGATCGAACTGAACCGACGAATCGCCCCGCAGCGCCCGGTGCGCGGCAACGAAGCGCGGATCACCGGCCGTCGCCTGTTGCAGACCGAAAAATGCCGCAATCACCCCGTTCATTCCCCCGCGCGACCCTCGCCGCTGCGTGCGATCCTAATCGAACGGCGCCGTCGCGCAACCGCCCGTAATGCGCCATCCCTCTGGACAAGCATCGAAATCCCCGTAGCATGGGCTGAAACAAGGGGGAGAGGGGCAATGGCAACCCAGACAGCCGACATCGTCGAGACGGTGTCGATCGGCCGTATTCTCAGCCGCACGGGCGCGGTGCTCGCGGCGAATCCGGTCACCATGTTCGGAATCGCGTTCGTGTTCGGGGCGATCCCGGCGGTGCTCATCAGTTGGTTTCAAGTGTCGCTGCGCACGAGCATCCTCGATCGCTATCAGCAGATGGGGGTAATCGCGGTCGCGATCGTCGCCGGGATCGTCTCGATGATATTCTATGCGCTCGTCCAGGGCGCGCTCGTCCGCGCGACGATCGCGCATACCGAAGGGCAGCGCGCGAGCTTCGGCGAAAGTGCTGCGGCAGGGCTTGCCGTCGCGCTGCCGCTGATCGGGCTGAGCATCCTCGCGGCGCTCGGTATCTGGCTCGGGCTCATCCTGCTGATCGTTCCCGGGATCATGCTGTTCTGCATGTGGGCGGTCGTCGCGCCGGCGCTGGTCGAGGAACGCACCGGGGTGTTCGGCGCCTTCGGCCGCAGCCGCGAACTCACCAAGGGCGCGCGGTGGAAGGTGTTCGGGCTCGAACTGATCCTCCTCGTCGCGATGTGGATCGTGACGGCCGTGTTCGGCCTCCTGATCCTCGGTACCGTCAACGCCGAGGCGATGGCGCAGAATGCCGTGTCGGTCGGCTGGATCGTGGGATCCGCCGTGCTCAACACGCTCATCTATACCGTGTGGGGCACCGTCCAGACCTCGCTCTATGTCGAGCTGCGCAACTGGAAGGAAGGCCCGTCGGGCAAGGCGCTGGAAGACATCTTCGCCTAGATTCGGATTCAGCTACGCTGAATCGGCTGCGGCCCCGGCCCGCTCCCCCACCCCACCTCCCAACGGCAGTATACTGAATGGGAGGTGGGGTGGGGTGTAACCCCACAAAGTACTTTGTGGGGACCCCGTGGGGGAGTGGGCCGGGGCCGCTTCCACGCCAGTGGATCAAACTCTAAGACGGGCCGCCGCCTGCCGTCTCCTCAGGGGAGCGGCGGGACGGCGGCGTGCCGCCGCCGTTCGGCGCGGTGCGTGCGCCGGGCGTAGAACGCGATCACGGCGAAGCACAGGCCGGGCAGCAGCATCGTGGGCTGGATGACGTCGCCGATCGCCTGCGAGGCGAGCCCCATCAGCGGCGGAAACAGCGCGCCGCCGATGATCGCCATGATGATCAGCGGCGCCCCCAGCATCGCGCGATCGCCCAGATCCTTCACCCCCAGCGAGAAGATCGTCGGGAACATGATCGACATGAAGAAGCTCGTCAGCGTCAGCGCCCCCACCGCGACGATGCCGGGCGCGAACGCGGCGATCGCGATCAGCACGATATCGATCGTGGCGAAGACGAGCAGCAGCCGCGTCGCCGATATGCGCTGCATCAGCGCGGTGCCGATGAAGCGCCCCGCCATGAACAGCACCAGGCTGAGCGAAAGCAGGAAGGCAGCGGTCCGCTCAGGCGTCGCGGGGCTCAGTTCCTTCACGAAATCGATGAAGAAGCTCCACACCCCCACCTGCGCGCCGACATAGAAGAATTGCGCGATCACCGCACCGGCGAGCGCGGGCTCGCGCAGCACCGATCGCAGGCCAGACAGCGTCCCCGCGGACGCGCGGTCATGGCTGATCCGCGGCAGCCGGACGAGCGCGATCGCGATGCCGATGCAGATCACGATTCCGGCGAGCGTCAGATAGGGCATCTGCACCATCTGCGCTTCGGAGACGCGATAGGCGGTCAGCTCGGCGGGGGACATCGCAGCCAGCTCGGCGGCGCTGTGCTCGACGCCGGAGAAGATGAACATTCCTCCGATGATCGGCGCCACGAACCCGCCGAAGCCGTTGAACGATTGCGCGAGGTTGAGCCGCTGCGACGCTCGCGCCGGATCACCGAACGCGACGATATAGGGGTTGGCGGCGGTTTCGAGGAACGCCGCGCCCGACGCGATCACGAACAATGCCGCCAGGAACACCCCGTAGGCGCGGATCTCGGCCGCCGGATAGAACAGCACCGCCCCCAGCGCGTAGAGCCCCAGCCCACACAATATCCCCGCGCGATAGCCGAAGCGCCGCATCAGCATCCCCGCCGGCAGCGCCATCAGGAAATAGCCGAGATAGAAGACGAACTGGATCAATCCGGCCTCAGCGCGGTTGAGATCGAGTGCCTTCTGAAAATGGCGGATCAATATGTCGTTGAAATTGTTCGCTATCGCCCAGAGGAAGAACAGGCTGGTGACGAGCGCGAAGCCCAGCTTGAACCCCGGCGTGATGAAGCGGCCGGTGCCGGCTTGTCCGGCATCGGCGTCGGTATCGGCAGTGGCGTCGCCGATCGGCGCAGCGGTGATTCCCATGCGTCCCCTCCTTGGCGCCGCTCTCGTTTCATATCTGATACGGCGTTACGTATATGACGGCGTGCCGCGGCGATGTCGAGGCGCCTTGTCGTCGTCGTTTATTTGGTAGCGTTAACGCGATATGACACACGGCGATAGTGGCCGCGAACGTCGCGGCGGGCGAAACGGGAGAGGGCGCGGGAGATGAACGCAACCATAAGCGGTAACAACGAAAAGCTCACGATCCGCGACGCGCGGGTGGTCGTCACCTGCCCGGGGCGCAATTTCGTCACGCTGGTGATCGAGACCAATCAGGGCATCACCGGCATCGGCGACGCGACTCTCAACGGCCGCGAGCTGGCGGTCGCGAGCTATCTCAACGATCACGTCATCCCCAATCTGATCGGCCGCGACGCGCACCGGATCGAGGATATGTGGCAGTTCCTCTATCGCGGCGCCTATTGGCGGCGCGGGCCGGTGACGATGACCGCGATCGCGGCGGTCGATACTGCTTTGTGGGATATCAAGGCCAAGGCCGCGGGGTTGCCGCTCTATCAATTGCTTGGCGGGCGCTCGCGTGAGGGCGTGCTGGTTTACGGCCATGCCAATGGCGCCGATATCGAGGCGACGGTCGATCAGGTCGGCGTGTATCGCGAGATGGGCTATCGCGCGATCCGCGCACAAAGCGGCATTCCCGGGGTCAAGGGCGCGTATGGCGTCGGCAAGGGCGATCTCTATTACGAGCCCGCGGACGGCACGTTGCCGACCGAGACCCTGTGGTCGACGACCGCCTATCTCAACCACGCGCCCAAATTGTTCGATCGGCTCCGCGCGGTCTACGGCGACGAGATCGAATTGCTCCACGACGTCCACCACCGGCTGACGCCGATCGAAGCGGGGCGGCTGGGCAAGGCGCTCGAACCTTACCATTTGTTCTGGATGGAGGATTCGACCCCGGCCGAGAACCAGGAAGCATTCCGGCTGATCCGCCAGCATACGGTGACGCCGCTGGCGGTGGGCGAAATCTTCAATTCGATCTGGGATTGCCGCGAGCTGATCCAGCACCAGTTGATCGATTATATCCGCACCACCGTCGTCCATGCCGGGGGGATCACCCACCTGCGCCGGATCGCCGATCTCGCGAGCCTCTATCAGGTCCGCACCGGCAGCCACGGCGCGACCGATCTGTCGCCGGTGTGCATGGGCGCGGCGCTCCATTTCGATACCTGGGTGCCCAATTTCGGCATCCAGGAATATATGCGCCACTCGCCCGAGACCGATGCGGTGTTCCCGCACGATTACCGGTTCGACGACGGCTATCTGATCGCGGGCGAAACGCCGGGCCACGGCGTCACCATCGACGAGACGCTGGCAGCGAAATATCCGTACACTCCCAAGCAGTTGCCTGTTGCGCGGCTTGCCGACGGGACGATGTGGAACTGGTGACCGGGGCGAGGCACGGGGGCCGGATCGCGCAGACCGGCCTCAATTGCCAGTGGCTAGGGTCAGGACCCATTGATTGCGCGGTCGTGACGGAGGCGGGAAAGATGGCGCGAGAAGGCGCGAGTGCGGTCCATAGCAGCGCTATGGACCAATCGAGCAACGCCCTCGCGGCGCTTTCCCGCCCCGCCCTTCGGGTGCCGCCATGCAGGTCCGTGGCAGCGTCGACGCGTCTCGACGGGGCAAAAACCCCGCCTTCGGCGCTTGTCCTCGCCACGAACCTGCATGGCGACATCACGATCCTCGCAATCAATGGGTCCTGATCCTAGGTGCGAATCGCGATTATCGTGCCTCGTCGGGATGGTCGGCGAGGCGGAAGATGCGCGTCATCGCGGTCCATTTCTCGCCCTCGGCCGCTGCCGGAACGGGCCGCTGGAAGGCGTCCATCCGGCGTTCCCACGCGATCACCTCGGGGTTGGCCGTATCCAGCGCCGCCTTGCGCGCAAACGAGAAATCGTCGGCGGCGTCGATCACCATCACCATGCGGTTGCCCGCACGAAACAGCTCCATATTCTCGATTCCGGCCGCGCGGATCGATCGGATGATGCCGGGGGGCGTGCGGCCAACCTGGTGCCAGCGTTCGTATTCAGCGATCAGATCGGCATCGTCGACAAGATCGAGCGCCATGCAGAATCGTTGGGTCATGTGGCGGCCCGCCCCCCTGTCGATGAGTGTTGCCTGTCCGGGCTCGTATAGAATGAAACGGCGCCCGCCAGATAGGGGGCCTATTCCGCAATGCCCGGAACCGGGGCGTCGGGGCGGAGCAGCCCCGCGCGCTTCAAGTCCGCCCACAAGGCGGGCGGCAGCGGCGTCGCCATCGCCGCGATCGTCGCCGCCGCCTCGTCGGGGGACGCCATTCCCGGTATCACCGAGGCGATCTGCGGGTGGGCGAGCGGAAATTGCAGCGCCGCCGCCGCCATCGGCACGCCGTGCGCTGCACACAGCGCCTCGATCCGCGCGACGCGGGCGACGATGTCGGCGGGTGGGGGCTCGTAATCGTAATGCACCGGCGCTCCTCCGCCGACGCCCTGCGCGAGGATACCCGAATTATACGGGCCGCCGATCACCACGCCGACCGATCGGCGTTCGCACAGCGGCAGCAAGGTTTGGAGACTGTCCTGTTCGAGCAAGGTGTAGCGCCCGGCGAGCAGGATGAGATCGAGGTCGGCGTGGGCGAGCACCTGTTCGCAGATCGCGACTTCGTTGACGCCGATCCCGATCGCGCGCACCGCCCCGCCATCGCGGAGCGCGCGCATCGCCTTGTACCCGCCGTCGAGGAACGCGCAGAAATGATGGGGATGCGCGTCGCCGTGGGTCAGCCGGCCGAGATCGTGCGCATAGAGCACATCGATCCGGTCGCGGCGCAAGCGCGCGCGGCTCGCCTCATAGCCGCGCATCACCGCGTCATAGCCGTAATCGAACACGCTCTCGACCGGCTCGGGCGAGACGAAGCCCTGGCGCGGGCGCGTGAGATCGGCATCGGGCACCGGATCGAGCCTGCGGCCGACCTTGGTCGACACAATCGCCTGTTCGTCGGGATCGATCTCGGCGAGCGCCGAGCCGAGCCGCTTCTCGCTCAACCCGAAACCGTAATGCGGGGCGGTGTCGAAATAGCGGATGCCCGCATTCCACGCGGCGCGGATCGTGGCGCGCGCGGCGGCGTCGGTCAGCGAGCGATAGAGATTGCCCAGCGGCGCGGCGCCGAAGCCGATCGCGCCCAGCGTGCTCCGGTCCAGCGTCGTCATCGCGAAAGCGTCATCCGCCACGGCATCATCGGTCGCGCGCTCCTCCCGTCGGCATTCCTGCATCGTTCGATGCGCGCGGCAAGGCCATCGATCAACGTCCGCGCCCGAATCGCGGCGACACCCGACGGGCGAACCGCCCGGCGCCGCCGCCCCCCTTATGGCGTGCGCAGCCTGAGCGAGATGCCGATCCGGCGATCTTCCTGAAGGTAATCGCGCGGATGGTTGGGCGTCGCCTGATAGCTCTGCTTCATCTCGCGGGTCAGGTTGACGCCGTCGAGGCTGACCGAGAAGAACGGCGTGAAATCGTAGGAGATGCTGGCGTCGAGCTGGCCGTAGGGTCGGCGATAGATCGGCACCGCGCCGGTGCCGTTGCCGTTGACCGTATCGAGATAGTCGTTGCGCCAGTTCCACGCCGCGCGCGCGGTGAAGCCGTATTTCTCGTAGAAGCCGACGATATTGTAGCTCCACTTCGACAGCCCTTGCAGCGGCGTCTGCAACGGGCGGCCGTTGGCATCGAACGAGACCAGGCTCGGCGCCTTCGAATCGACATAGGTGAGGTTGGCCTGCGCGCCGAAACCATCGAACGGCGAGGGCAGGAAGCTGAAGAAGGTGTTGCCGCCGACCTCGAAGCCCTTGATCGTACCGGCATCGCCATTGACCTGCGCGGTCACCTGGAACGTCTGCGGCCCCTTGCCCGGCACGTCGAACGTCTGGTCGTAGACCGCGGTGCCCTCGAAATTCTTGACCTTCTTGTAGAACAGCGTGCCGTAGAGCATCGTCGTCGAACTCGGATACCATTCGAGCGCGATATCCGCCTGGTTGACCGTCAGCGGTTTCAGGTTCGGATTGCCGCCGGTGCCGGTATTGTTGACGAATTCGGGCACGCACGCCGGATCGGCGGGGTCGGCGCCGGGCGGGCAGCTCGTCGGTGTGCGGTAATTCTCGGTCAGGTTGAAGATCGCGCGCATGTCGTAGAACGGCGGGCGCGAGAGCCCGCGCGATGCAGCGAAGCGCGCCTGTAGCGTATCGGTGATGTGATAGCGCAGATTCAGGCTGGGCAGCACCTCGGTATAATCCTGGCTGCCGCTCAGCGGGGTGGTGACGTTGATATCGGTCGTCGGCGCGCCCGGATCGCGATAGGTGAGCACGTACTGGCCCACCGCGTCGTTCGAGGTCTTGATCACGCGCACGCCGATATTGCCGTCAAGCGGCAGCCCGCCCGAACGGCCGAAATCGAACCGCAACATCGTATAGGCCGTGTAGGTCTTCTCGTGCTGGGTGTTGATGTCGTTGCCGGTGTAGTCGATCAGGGTGCGCGGATAAGGCCCGGCGCCGCCCGACGGCCCGGCGGTATGGGAGAGATTGAGGAAGGTCTCGCCCCCGTTGCGCAGCGTCGGCCAGTTGAAGAAGGGTACGTTGCCCACGACGCCTGTGCCCTCACCGTAGAAGAAGTCGGCGTCGAAGGGGTTGGAGATCGCATAATTGCTGAGCGGCAGCGAATTGCCCGCCCAGGGCGCGGAGAGGAACTGCCAGTTGTACGGCGTCGAGCGGTTGATCGCCGACCGATCGGTATAGCGCACGCCCGCGGTGAAATCCTGGAGCACGCTCGAATCGTCGAAATCCCATTCGAGGTCGAGCCGCCCGGCATATTCGTGCGCGTTGCTGTCTTCGAGGTGATCCATCAGCGCGATGATGTAGTAATTCGCCGGATCGTCGACGCCCGCGGGGCCGAACTGGATCTGCGGCAGCTTGCCCGCAAGATCGATCGAAAGCGTGCCGCCGTCGCGCTGCGGGAAGGCGGTGAAGCTGCGGTTCTCCGCGGTCGCGTCTACGTACTGGAAGTCGCCGTTGATCTTCAGGTGATCGCCCGCGTGCCACTTGAACCCGGCCGAATAATCGGTGGTGATCGATCGGTTGCTGGTGAACTGACTGTTGTTCGCGGTCGCGCCGAAGCCCGAGAAGGCGCCGCTGACGAACGTCCCGTCTTCATCGAACGCGAACGGCCCGTTCGGCTGCATCGTGTTGGTCGCGCAATTGACGTCGGTGCCGCAGGTGACGAACGACGTGTAATTGGGCGTCTCGATCCGGTAATCGGTGCGGAACACCTGGCCGTACAATTCGAGATCGTCGGACGGCGCCCATTGCACCGCGCCATAGAAACCGCGCCGCTTGCGCTCGCCGAAGGTGATGCCGATCCCCGCGCCGTCGGGGACGGAGCGCGCCGTGCCTTCGGAGCCGGGAATGTCGCTGCGGTCGAAATAGGGCTCGATCGTGATGTCGTCGGAGCGGAAGGCGCCCTCGAAGGTCGAGACGTCGACGAGGATGCCGATATCGCCGATCCCGGTCTCCCACCTTTTGCTGGCGAGCAGCGAGGCGTTGAAGCGGCTGTCGTCGATCAGGTCGTAATAATTGAGCCCGACGGTGCCCGAGACGAGCAATTTGTTGTCGGTCTTGTCGAACGGCATCCGCGTGCGCAGGTTGACGAGCCCGCCGACGCCGCCTTCGATCATCATCGCCGACGGGTTCTTGTAGACGTCGACGCCCGCGAGCAGTTCCGACGGCACGTCCTCGAAGCTCAGCGCGCGCCCGCCGCTGGCGCCGAAGCTGTCGCGGCCGTTGACCTCGGTGCGGACCTGGGTGAGCCCGCGGATCGCGATGCTCGATCCCTCGCCGCGGTTGCGCGTGATCTGGATGCCCGAGATGCGCTGGAGTGCCTCGGCGACGTTCTTGTCGGGCAGCTTGCCGATGTCGATCGCGGTCACCGAATCGACGAACTGGCCCGAATTGCGCTTGATCGCCTGTGCCGAGGCGAGCGAGGCGCGCAGTCCGGTGACGACGATCGCGTCGGCGGCGTCTTCTTGCGGCAGCGCCGCGTCGGGCGGCGTCTCCTGTTCGGGCGTGGTTTGCGCCAGCGCCGGGGCGGCGAGGCCGAAGGCGAGCGCCGATGCACCGATGAGCCAGCCCGCGCGTCGCGCTGCCGCCATCTTGCTCATACGTGTGTCGATCATGGCCCTTTGCTCCCCTCCGCGCGTTCAACCGGGCGGCCTCTGGCGGGCGCGCATCGGCGGCGTGAAGATAGCGGTATCACGTCGCCTTATCATCGTCTACAAAAAAACAGAGCATATATGAAAATTGGCGCGGCCACCGGGGCGCGCTACAAGCGACGGTGGGGAGAGCGACGATGAGCGGACGGGCGATACGGAACATCGTGATCGTGGGCGGGGGCACCGCGGGCTGGATGGCGGCGGCGACGATCGGCCGCGCGCTCGCCGATCAGGACGTGAGCGTTACCGTGATCGAATCGGCGGCGATCGGCACCGTCGGCGTCGGCGAAGCGACGATCCCGCCGCTGCTCCATCTCAACCAGTTGCTCGGGATCGACGAGAACGACTTCATCCGCCGTACCAGCGCGACCTTCAAGCTCGGGCTCGATTTCGTTGGCTGGGGCAAGGCGGGGGATCGCTATTTCCACCCCTTCGGGCGCTACGGCGCCGATATCGGCGCGCTACCCTTCCATCAATATTGGCTGCGCGCGCGGGCCGCCGACCCCGCGGCCGCCGGGGCGCTCACCGATTACAGCCTGCCGAGCAAGGCGGCGCTCGCGGGCAAATTCTGCCGCCCGTCGCCCGATCCGAAGAACACGCTGTCCAACATCGCTTATGCCTATCAGTTCGATGCGGCGCGCTACGCGGTCATGCTGCGCGAGATCGCCGAGGCGGCGGGCACGGTGCGGCACGAAGGGCGCATCGTCGAGGTGCTGATGCGCGAGAACGGGTTCGTGCGCGGCGTGCGGCTCGAACGCGGTGAGGTGATCGAGGCCGATTTCTTCATCGATTGCTCGGGTTTCCGTGGGCTGCTGATCGAGGGCGCGCTCGAAACCGGGTATGAATCATGGACGCACTGGTTGCCGTGCGATCGCGCGATCGCGCTTCCGTGCGAGGCGGCGGGCGATCCGACGCCCTACACGCGCTGTTCGGCGCACCGCGCAGGCTGGCAGTGGCGCATTCCGCTCCAGCACCGGATCGGCAACGGGCACGTCTATGCGAGTGCGCACATGGGCGACGACGAGGCCGAGGCGATCCTGCGCGCCAACCTCGACGGCGCGCCGCTGGGCGAGGCCAACCGGCTGCGCTTCACGACCGGGCGGCGACGGCTGTTCTGGAACCGCAACGTGCTCGCCTTGGGGCTCGCCTCGGGGTTTATCGAGCCGCTCGAATCGACCAGCATCCATCTCGTCCAGTCGGGGCTGGCGAAGCTGCTGACGCTGTTCCCCGATCGCGATTTTCACCAGCCCGACATCGATTTCTACAATCGGCAAACCACGGTGGAACACGAACGCCTGCGCGATTTCATCATCATGCATTATCACGCCAACCAGCGCGTCGGAGAACCGTTCTGGGATGCGTGCCGGGCGATGCCGATCCCCGATACGCTCGCCGAGAAGCTGGCGATGTGGCGACGGCATGGCCGCGTGTTCCGCGTCGATGACGAATTGTTCGGCGAACCGAGCTGGGTCGCGGTGCTCGAAGGGCAGGGCTTCCCGCCCGAACGCTACGATCCGCTCGCCGATGCGCTGCCGCCGGAAAAGCTCGCCCGGCTGCCCGCGATCCGCGCCGCGATCGCGCGCGGGGTCGCCGCGATGCCCGAACACGGCGCGTATCTCGCGGGGGCCGGTACGATCGGCACGGCGCCGCCGCGCGCCGTTCCTCCCGATACGCTGGCCGGGCTGGTCACGACTCACACCGGCAGCATCGGCCCGGCGGTGGTGCGGCGGTAAGGTCGCGCGCTATCGGCGGCCCGTCACCCCAGCGCTCCATGTCTCTCGCGATCGGCACCACGGCTAGAGATAGACCCCAGCCTGCGCTGG
Source organism: Hephaestia caeni (assembly GCF_003550065.1). Taxonomy (GTDB): domain Bacteria; phylum Pseudomonadota; class Alphaproteobacteria; order Sphingomonadales; family Sphingomonadaceae; genus Sphingomonas; species Sphingomonas caeni_A. The sequence goes on along the minus strand of NZ_QXDC01000005.1, from coordinate 127,731 downwards.
GGTGACGATATCCTTGCCCGTCCTCTGCGCATGAACCACGCCTTCGAATACCCCCTGTTTGTTCTTTTCGTTGTCCTGCAACCTCCGATCCGTGCCATGTTGCCCGTCGTGTCCGTTGCGCGGGGGAAGGCGAAACAAGCGGGCGTAGTGTAACCTTTGTAACCTTCCGCGCGCTTGGGAAGCGCTTTCGGGGCCGTCCCGGTCGCCGGCGGGGTGCTTCAACCCGGTACGCGGTGTGCGCTCGACGACCGCGGCCAGGCGTAATCGATCAACGTCTCGGGCTTCATCTCGATCGAATAGCCGGGCGCCCGGGGCACCTGATAGGCGGCGTTTTCGACCACGCACGGTTCGACGAAATGTTCGTGGAGGTGATCGATATATTCGGCGACGCGGCCTTCCTTGGTGCCCGCGAAGCATAGATAATCGATCATCGCGAGGTGCTGGACATATTCGCACAAGCCCACGCCACCGGCGTGTGGGCACACCGGCAGATCGTATTTCGCGGCCATCAGCAGCACTGCGAGCACCTCGTTGACGCCGCCGAGCCGGCACGCGTCGAGCTGCACCACGTCGATCGCGCCTTCGGCCATGAACTGTTTGAAGAGGATGCGGTTCTGGCACATCTCGCCGGTTGCGACCTTGATCGGGGCAACGCCTTCACGAATGCGGCGGTGGCCGGCGACATCGTCGGGGCTGGTCGGTTCCTCGATGAACCAGGGCCGCGCGAAGGCGAGCGCGCGGACATGGGCGATCGCTTCGTCGACTTCCCAGATCTGGTTGGCGTCGATCAGCAGCTTGCGATCCGGCCCGATCACCTCGCGGGCAAGGCGGGCGCGGCGGATATCGTCGTCGAGCGACAGCCCGACCTTGAGCTTGATGTGATCGAACCCCTGGTCGACCGCCTCGCGGCACAGCCGGGCCAGCTTCTCGTCCGAATAGCCGAGCCAGCCTGCCGACGTGGTGTAGCAGGGATAGCCATTGGCCTCGAGATCGGCGACGCGCGCCGCCTTGCCCGCCGCGCGCTCGGTGAGCAGCGCGACCGCCCCGTCGGGGGTGATGCAATCGGTCATGTACCGGAAATCGATCTGTCGGACGATGTCCTCCGGCGACATCTCTCCGATCAGCCGCCACAAGGGCTTGCCCGCGCGCTTGGCGAGCAGATCCCACACCGCGTTGACGACCGCGCCCGCGGCGAGGTGGATGGCGCCCTTTTCGGGGCCGATCCAGCGCAACTGGCTGTCGCCCGTCACATGCCGCCAGAAACGGGCGCCGTCCTCGGCGATCCAGTCGAGGTCGAGTCCTTCGACCAACGGCGCCAGCGCCGCGATCGCGGCGCAGCAGATGTCGTTGCCGCGCCCGATCGTGAAGGTCAGCCCGTGGCCCGTGAGGTCCGGCTGATCGGTCTCGAGGATGCAATAGGCCGCCGAATAATCGGGATCGGGGTTCATCGCGTCCGATCCATCGAGCTGCATCGAGGTCGGGAAACGAATGTCGAGGACGCGGAGCCGGGTGATCTTCATCGCGTCCACCTTTTGTCAATGGATTACATTTTCATATGTGCAAAATGCAATCCATGCAAGCGTTCGCGTGTCAGATCCGGTTGTCGCCCTCGGTCAATTGGGTCGAAATGCGGTTCGCCGCCGCGCGGACGGCGGTTGCCGTCTCGTCGGGTGTGGTCGACGGCAGCACCTTCTTGATGTACGGCACCGTCAGCGCCGCCGCCGCCGCGCCGCCGCGCATCACCGGGGCCGAGATGTCGGTGATCCCGGCGACGAAGCGGCTCGGCGTCAGCTCGACCTGGCGTTTGGCGATGGCGCGGGTGTGGACGCGGAATGCCTCGAGCGCGGCCTTGGGAAGCGGCGGATCGAGCAGCTTTTCCCACCGTTCCTGGATGTCGGGCGGCTGGAAGGCGTAGAGCACCGCGCCCGAGGCCGATTCGTGGAGCGCGCGGCGATAGCCGACCCGGACCGAGAAGCCGAGTTGCTCGCTCGATTCCATCCGCGCGATCACCGCCATCTGGCCGCGCGTATGGACCGCGAGGTGGCACGATTGCTCCACCTCGATCGTCAATTGCCGCATGATCGGCAGCGCGATCTCGACGAGGTTCTGGATGCGCGGCTGCTGCATCCCGAGCGAGAAAAGCTGGTCGGTGAGCCGATAGCCGTCGCTGGCGCGGTCCTGCTCGATATAGCCGCGATATTCGAGCACCTGCACCATGCGGAACAGTTCGCCATGCGATCGCTCGAGCCGGTTGACGATCGCGGTCAGCGTCATCGGCAGCGGCTCACTGGCGAGCAGCTCGAGGATATCGAGCCCCTTGTCGAGCGCGGGCGCGCGATAGCGTTGCGGCGCTTCGGCCTCGTCGTCCTTCTTCGCCACCGCTTTCTCCCGCTTGCGTGCGGCGGCGACTGTAGCGCCTTCACGCCGCCTGTGAAGTTGCGATGGTAACGCTCTCAGGCGGGAACGCCGAACAGATCGTGCGCATCGGCGTCCTCGATCGCGACGCGCACGATGTCGCCGACCGCCAGATGGCCCGCGTCGCGCAAATGGACCTCGCCATCGATCTCGGGCGCATCGGCCTCGGAGCGGCCGGTGGCGCCGCCGCTCTCGGCATCGACCGCATCGATGATGACGTCGAGCGTGCGGCCGACCTTCACGGCGAGCTTCTCGGCCGAAATCCGCGCGGTGAGTTCCATCAGCCGAGCGTAGCGCTCTTCCTTGATCTCCTCGGGGACAGGATCGGGAAGCGCGTTGGCGGCGGCGCCCTCGACCGGCTCGAAGCGGAACGCGCCGACGCGATCGAGCTGCGCTTCTTCCAGCCAGTCCATCAGGTAGCGGAAATCGTCCTCGGTTTCGCCGGGGAAGCCGACGACGAAGGTCGATCGCACTGCGATGTCGGGGCAGATCTCGCGCCAGCCCTTGATCCGTTCGAGCACCTTGGCCTCGTTGGCGGGGCGGCGCATCGCTTTCAGCACGCTGCGGCTGGCGTGCTGGAACGGGATGTCGAGATAGGGGAGCACCAGCCCCTCGGCCATCAGCGGGATGACATGGTCGACGTGCGGATAGGGGTAGACGTAGTGCAGCCGCACCCACGGCGCGATTCCGCCGAGTTCACGGGCGAGGTCGGTCATGTGCGCACGCACCTCGTGGCCGTGCCACGTCCGCGGGTGGTGCTTGATGTCGACGCCGTAGGCCGAAGTGTCCTGGCTGATGACCAGCAGTTCCTTCGTCCCCGCCTCGACCAGCTTCTCCGCCTCGCGCAGGATCGCGTCGGGGCGGCGCGAGACGAGATCGCCGCGCAGGCTGGGGATGATGCAGAACGCGCAGCGGTGGTTGCAGCCCTCCGAAATCTTCAGATAGCTGTAGTGCCGCGGCGTGAGCTTGAGGCCGCTTTCGGGAACGAGGTTGAGGAAGGCGTTGGGCGGCATCGGCGCCGCGTCATGGACGGCGCCCACGACGTCCTCATATTGATGCGCCCCCGTAACGGCGAGCACGTCGGGGAAGCGCGCGCGGATCGTCTCGGCTTCCTTGCCCATGCAGCCGGTGACGATGACGCGGCCGTTTTCCGCGATCGCCTCGCCGATCGCCTCCAGGCTCTCCTCCTTGGCGGAATCGAGGAAACCGCATGTGTTGACGAGCACGACGTCGGCGCCGGCATAATCGGGCGACATCTGATAGCCGTCGGAGCGGAGCTTGGTCAGGATGCGCTCGGAATCGACGAGATTCTTCGGACAGCCGAGCGACACCATGCCCACCTTGGGCGGAAGAGGAAGTTGCGTTGCCATGAGAAGTGCGCGCACATAATCGATCGACGGGGGATTTTCCAGATGGAAGCGATGTGCCGGCCTACGATCTGACTCCGCACCCTGATCATCGCGGGAGCGCCGTTCGCAGCATCGCCGTTGATGCCCGGCGCGGTGCCGGTGGCGTGCTGAGGCTCGACTATCGCGTGCGCGGCGCGATCGATGCCGTGCGCTGGCCCGAGCCGGCGGCGCACGAATTCGCTGATCTGCTCTGGCAGCACAGTTGTTTCGAGGCTTTTATCGGTGCGCGCGGCGCGGCCGGCTATCGCGAATATAATCTGTCGCCCTCGTCGCGGTTCGCGATCTACGCCTTCGACGGCCACCGCGACGGGATGCGCAATGCCGCCGACGCGATCGTGACCGGGCAGCATTTCTCGCGCACCGCCGACGAAGCGCGGATGAGTGCGGTGGTGCGGCTCGATGGCCTCGCGCAAGCGCCCTTATGGGAGGTCGGGCTGACGATGGTGATCGAGGAGATGTCGGGCGCCAAGGCGCTTTGGGCGCTGGCGCATCCCGAGGGCACGCCCGATTTCCATGCGCGGGATTGCTTTGTCGCCCGGCTCGCGGCACCTGACGCCCCATGAAGTTCGGTATCGATCGGCTGCTTGCCGACCCCGCCCTGCGCGCTGGCCTTGATGGCAAGCGCGTCGCGTTGCTCGCGCATCCGGCATCGGTGACCGAAGACCTGACGCACAGCCTCGACGCGCTGATGGCGGCGGGGGTGAACATCACCGCGGTGTTCGGGCCGCAGCACGGGGTGCGGGGCGACCTTCAGGACAATATGATGGAGTCGCCCGACTTCACCGACCCGACCTACGGGATGCCGGTGTTCAGCCTCTATGGCGAGGTGCGGCGGCCGAAGCCCGAATGGATGGGCGCGTTCGACGTGGTGCTGATCGACCTCCAGGATCTGGGGTGCCGCATCTACACTTTCATCACGACGCTGCTCTACATGCTCGAAGCGGGCGCCAAGTACGGCAAGAGCGTGTGGGTGCTCGATCGCCCCAATCCCGTGGGCAGGCCGGTCGAGGGGCTGGCGCTGCTGCCGGGATGGGAGAGTTTCGTCGGCGCGGGACCGATGCCGATGCGGCATGGGCTGACGATGGGCGAGTTGGGGCGGTGGTTCGTCGATCATTTCGGGCTCGATGTTGAGTACCGGGTGATCGAGATGGAGGGCTGGGCGCCCGAGGCGGGGCCGGGCTTCGGCTGGCCGGCGGCGCGCATCTGGATCAATCCGAGCCCCAATGCGCCCAACCTCGTCATGGCGCGCGATTATGCGGGCACGGTGATGCTCGAGGGCACGACGCTTTCCGAGGGGCGGGGGACGACGCGGCCGCTCGAATTGTTCGGCGCGCCCGATCTCGACGCGCGCAAGGTGATGGCCGAAATGGAAGCGCTCGCGCCGGAATGGCTTTCGGGGTGCCGGTTGCGCGACATCTGGTTCCAGCCGACCTTCCACAAGCATGTCGGGCAGCTCTGCAACGGCGTGCAGATCCATGCCGAGGGGCCGGGCTACGATCATCATGCGTTCAAGCCGTGGCGGGTGCAGGCGCTGGCGTTCAAGGCGATCCGAACGCTCTATCCCGATTATCCGCTGTGGCGCGATTTCCCGTACGAATACGTGCTCGACAAGCTCGCGATCGACGTGATCAACGGCGGGCCGGGATTGCGGGAATGGGTCGACGACGAGGCTGCCGAGCCGGGCGATCTGGACGGCGCGGCGACGGCGGACGAGGCCGCCTGGGCCGAAACGCGCCGTCCGTTCCTGCTCTACTGATTCACGATTTCGCGGGCGCCTTTTTGGCCGCGGGCTTGCGCGCGGCGGGCTTCTTTGCCGCCGGCTTTTTCGCGGGCGATGCCTTCCTGGCCGTCGCGGGCTTGGCGGGCGCTTTCTTGCCGGTCACCTTCGCGCGGACCTTGGGCGAGGCGGCGGCTGCCGCCGCCGCGCCGGCGACCACGGCCGCGCCGACCGCAGCGGCAGTCTTGCCGGGATTGGCCATCGCCTTCTTCTCGGCGGATTTGGCGGTCTTCGACGCTGATTTGGCGAGCGATTTCGCCTTTTCCGAGACCTTCTTCGCGGTCGCTCTGGCGGTTTTGCTGGCATTGTCGACGGCCTTGCGCGCCTTCGACTTGAACGTGTCGTCGTTGCTGGACGGGGCCTTGGCGTGGGGCATGGCTGACTCCGGGATGTGCGACATGGCTGCGAACTCCTACCTGTTCCGATACAACCGGAACGGGCGCGCAATGTTCCCGCGCAGACGGCTCATCGCTTCCGCGTCAACTCGCGCATTGCGTCGTCGAGCCCGCCAAGCGTGAGCGGGTACATGCGATCGTTCATCAATTCGCGGATGATCCGAACGCTCTGCGAATAGCCCCATTGCGGCTGCGGCACCGGATTGAGCCACACCGCCGATGGATAGGTGTTGGTGAGCCGGCGCATCCACACCGCGCCCGATTCCTCGTTCATATGCTCGACCGAGCCGCCGGGATGCGTGATCTCATAGGGGCTCATTGAGGCATCGCCGACGAACACGAGCTTGTAGTCGTGGCCGAATTTGTGGAGCAGTTGGGCAGTCGGCGTACGCTCGGTGAAGCGGCGCTTGTTGTCCTTCCGCACGCCTTCGTAGGGGCAATTGTGGAAATAGAAGAATTCGAGGTTCTTGAACTCGCTCGTCGCGGCCGAGAACAGTTCCTCGCAGAGCTTGACGAACGGGTCCATCGAGCCGCCGACGTCGAGAAACAGCAACAGCTTGACGGCATTGTGGCGCTCTGGCCGCATGCGGATATCGAGCCAGCCCTGCCGCGCGGTGCCTTCGACCGTGGCGTCGAGATCGAGTTCGTCGGCCGCGCCCTCGCGTGCGAAGCGGCGCAGGCGGCGCAGTGCCAGCTTGATGTTGCGCGTGCCCAGTTCGCGGGTGTTGTCGAGGTTCTTGAACGCGCGCTGGTCCCACACCTTGAGCGCGCGCTTGTGCGTGCTCTCGCCGCCGATCCGCACGCCTTCGGGATTGTAGCCCGAATTGCCGTAGGGCGAGGTGCCGCCGGTGCCGATCCATTTGTTGCCGCCCTGATGGCGGCCCTGCTGTTCCTCGAGCCGCTTCTTGAGCGTCTCCATGATCTCGTCCCACGAGCCGAGCGCTTCGATCGCCGCCATTTCCTCGGGCGTGAGGTATTTCTCTGCAACCGCGCGCAGCCAATCGGCGGGGATGTCGGGAGTCTCGGTGCCGTAACGGGTGGCGACGCCCTTGAAGACCTTCGCGAACACCTGATCGAAGCGATCGAGCAGGCCTTCGTCCTTCACATAGGTGGCGCGGGCGAGGTAATAGAATTGCTCGGGGCTGCGCTCGACGACCTCGCGGTCGAGCGCCTCGAGCAATGTGAGATGCTCCTTGAGGCTGGCCGGGATGCCGGCGGCGCGCAGCTCATCGAGAAGGTTCAGGAACATGCCGCTGCGCGCCTGCGAAGTGGAGAAAGTGGAGAGTGTGGGACGATCTTCTCCATGTCTTCGGAATCGGTCCTTGCCAGCCCTTCTCCCTAGGGTCAGGATCTATACCGGAATTGGAGGCTGTAGGACAGCCAACCCCCAATCAATACCCCGCCTGGCGAAGCTGGTTGCGCCAGAAGGCGAGTGAACTGGCGGGGGCATCGGGGCGGGGGGCGGCAGGCTTGCCGTCGCGCAGGCGCTTCTTGTCGCGCTCGGGCGGATCGACGATGCGCACGCGCACCGGCGCGGTGCCCGCCGCGCGGATGCCGAGTTGTTCGGCCGCGCCCTTGCTCAGATCGATGATGCGGCCGCGCGCGAAGGGGCCGCGATCGTTGACGCGCACGAGGATCGTGCGCCCGGTCTGGAGCGACGTGACCTCGACATAGCTGGGCAACGGCAGCGTCTTGTGCGCAGCGGAGATGCCCTTCGGACGAAATTTCTCGCCGTTCGCGGTCATGTTGCCCGATTCGCTGCCGTACCAGCTCGCATAGCCGAGCATATCATAGCGGGGATCGGCGGCCGGCGTGTAGGTGGTGCCGCGCACCGTATAAGGGCGGCCGATCTTCACCGGCGTGTCGCTCACCGGCTTGTAGCCGCCCGCGCAGGCGGCGAGCGCGGCGACGGCGAGGAGGGGGAGGAAGCGGCCAGCGCGGGCGACGAGCGACGTGAGGGGCGCCCTTCGATCGCCATTTCCGTTATGCCGGCCCTGTCCCGGCGGCGATCGCGGGGCAGGAGCCGCGCCCTTACTGTTCGTGGCGCGTTGGACCCCGGAACAAGTCCGGGGTGACGGAAGGGGGATGCTGCCAGGACCGTTGCGATCCTGGTCGCCAGGTGTCGTGCCCCAAATCCGCATGTCCGCCTCCCCGATAGCCGAGGTGCGGGTGCCACAGCGCGCGGGGCGGTGCCAAGGGGTTTGCGAGGACCTGTGGTGCTGGGCTCGTCGAAGCACTGCCTGCCGGGGTTGCTGTCCGTGGAGGCGGACAGCACTTCGACCAGCCCAGCGGATTGCGGTCAGTTGCGCGCGTAGGCGTCGATCAGCGCGGCGACGAAATCGGGGTCGCGGCCGGTAAGCTCGGCGGCGGCGCGGGCCTTGTGGACGGTTGCCGGCGCATCGCCGGCGGGCGCGGGATAGATGAATCCCGACACCGGATAGGTCGAGCCGCCGAGGCCGTCCATGTCGCGATACCAGACTCGGACCTGGCTCCAGTCGTTGCCCGGCGAGACATCGTAGAGCGTCACGTCCTGTTCGGCATGGCCGCGCTCGCCGTCGATGCGCGACCAGTTGGCGTGCGTCACCATCGCGACGCGGGAGTCGACGATCCGGCTGATCACCGCGACGTGGCCGAGGCGGAGCTTGGGCGATCTGGCGAACACGATCACCGAGCCGATGCGGGGCGTGTGGCCGCGCTGATAGCGGTCCTCGGCCTGGCCCCACCATGTCCAGGCGTCGCCATAGATCTGGATGCCCGAGGCCGCGCGCGCGAACGGCACGCACTGGCCGACATAATCGAGCAGCGAGCTGGCGCCGACCGGACGGGTCGGAATCGCCATCGCGAGCGCGATCAGCACAGGAAGGCGAATCGGGGGGATACGCATACGAACACACACTGACTCAACCACATGGGAAAATGGTGAGCGGAAATAGTTAACGAAAAGTTAATGGTTTTTTGTGAGGCGGCACCGGCACGATGCGGCGATGCTTGATCCACCTCGAGCGGGTTGCGTAATCCCGTTCGTGCTGAGCTTGTCGAAGCACCGTTCTTGTTGCGACGTCGGAAAAAGAACGGCCCCCTTCGACTGCCTGCCAAGGCAGGCGCTCAGGACAGGCTTCGACAAGCTCAGGGCGCACGGTTCAGGTTTAACGCCCGCCGCTCTAACGCCCGCCCTGCCGCCGCGACATGAACGCGAGGCGTTCGAACAGCATCACGTCGGCCTCGTTCTTGAGCAGCGCGCCGTGAAGCGGCGGGATCGCCTTGGTGGGGTCGCGATCCTGCAACACCTCGAGCGGCATATCCTCGTGGAGGAGCAGCTTGAGCCAATCGAGCAATTCGCTGGTCGAGGGCTTCTTCTTGAGCCCGGGGACATCGCGGACATCGTAGAAGATGTCGAGCGCCTTGCCGACGAGCAGCTTCTGGATGCCGGGGAAATGGACGTCAATGATCGCCTGCATCGTCTCGCGGTTCGGGAAGGCGATGTAATGGAAGAAGCAGCGGCGCAGGAACGCGTCGGGCAGTTCCTTCTCGTTGTTCGAGGTGATGACGACGATCGGGCGTTCGGCGGCGCGGATCGTCTCACGAGTTTCGTAGACGTGGAATTCCATCCGATCGAGTTCCTGAAGGAGATCGTTGGGAAACTCGATATCGGCCTTGTCGATCTCGTCGATCAGCAGCACGGGCGGGGTGGGGGCAGTGAACGCCTCCCACAATTTGCCCTTGCGGATGTAGTTCGCGATGTCGTGGACACGCTCGTCGCCGAGCTGGCCGTCGCGTAGCCGGGCGACCGCATCATATTCGTAAAGCCCCTGCTGCGCCTTGGTGGTGGATTTGATGTTCCATTCGATCAGCGGCGCGCCGACGGCCTGCGCGATCTCATGCGCGAGCACGGTCTTGCCGGTGCCGGGCTCGCCCTTGACGAGCAGCGGGCGGCGCAGCGTGACGGCGGCGTTGACCGCGACCTTGAGGTCGTCGGTCGCGACGTAATTGCTGGTGCCTTCGAAGCGCTGCATATCGCGGTCCCGATCGTTTCGACTATCGGGTACGGCCATAGAAGCTGGGCCGGGGGCCGCGCAAGCGGGCGCGGATCAGGCGCGGTCGCGGGCGGCGGCGCGCGATTCGAGTAGGCCCCACAAACCGCGATGCTGCGCCAGCACCTGTTCGGTGCCGAACAGGATCGCGCGTTCGACCGCCGGTGAGGTGAACGCCGTCGCCAGCAACGTGGTGGTATCGGCCGCAATCGGGAGCGTGCCGGACGCGATGTCGATCCCGAAGCGTGTGGCGGCGAGATCGAGCAGGTCGCGGATCGCCGCCCAATCGAGCACGAGCGCGACCGCCGCGCCGATCGCGCAGCCGGTGCGGTCCGATTGTGCGAGCGTATCGAGGGCATGCGCCTGCGCCACGATCGCGGCTTCCGATTCGGCCTGGCCGGGGGTCGAGGGCAGCGGCCCCGCGGCGGCGACGAGGCGGACCAGATAGGCGCGCTCGGTGACGAAGGCCTGCGCCGCCTCGGCGAGCCAGGCTTCGGTCGAATGGCCGGCATCGTGGGCGTGCGCGAAATCGACGACGCCGGGATGGCGCCCGTGGAGCAGGCAGATCGCATGGACCGCGTCGATCACGTCGCGCAACGGGGCGGTGGGCGTCAGCAGCGCGCGATACGCGGGATGCGCGGCGGTGCCGTCGGCCGCGACGAGCGCGGGCACGGCCCGCCACGGGGCGCTGGAACTTGCGAACTGGGCGGTCTCCACCGTCATCGAATCCTTCCCTGAAGCCGTGCCTGCCACCTGCGATCGGCAGGCGTCCACACGTCTTCGGCCCGAGTTCTATACCGAAGCGCGTAAAGACAGGGTTAGCGCGCCGTTCATCCTGTCGCTTCGGCGCTCATCGGGGGCGATCCGTCGACGATCATATAGCGTGCGGAGACGAGCCCCTGGGGCGTGTCTGCCCGTGCAAGCGCGAGCGTGACCGGCACCGGCTCGGCGCCGTGGCGCAGCAATGTCGTCGCGATCCGCGCGCGGCGCGACTGTTCGAACACCGAATCGACCGCGGCGTTGACCGCGGGGCGGTCGGCGACATCGACGATGCTGGTCAGCCGCATCCCGCGCAATTGATCGCTGGCGACCCCGACCAGCGTCGCCAGCGCGTCGGGCGCGCCCTCGATCAGCCCGCGCGCGGTGAGGCGGCCCGTCGCGACCCGCCCGCTCGCCTCGCACAAGGCGGCGAGCCCGTCGGCGCTGGTGCGCGCGGCGGCGAGATCGTCGGTCAGCGACATATCGTCGAGGAACAGCGCGACCCCGCGATCGAACGGCGCGAACCGCGCCTGTAAGCGCCGGTTCGCGAACAGCCCCGATTCGAAATCGAACGTCTCGCCGACCCCGGTATCGCGGACCCGGGCGGCGGCATCGGCGAGCAGCGTACGCCGCGCCTGGGGCATGATCGCATCGAGCGGGCGCCCGATCGCGTCGCGCTCGGAGACGCTCAGATAGGCGCGCGCGGCGGCGTTGATGCCGGTGATGACGAGATCCGAATCGAGCACGATCATCATGTTGCGCATATGATCGAGCGTGATGTCGTGGAGCGCCGCCAGTCGCGCGTCGCCCGCATCATGATCGGCTTCGTCGGCGAGGTTGGACAGCAGCGGTATCGATATCAGCGCCCAGCGCGGGTTGCCGTGGTGGAGGACGAAGACCGGCCGCTCGCTCGCGACATTCTGCCAATGGCCGAAGCGGCGGACGAGTTGCGACGCCGAGACGCGATCTGCGGCGCGCAGCGCGCGCATGGTTTCGATCGACATGATAAACCCCTCTGGACGCGCCGGTTTTTGGCGCGAATCGAGGCGTAGCGCGGGCGATGCCGGTGGGCGTGCGGAGGTACCTCCGCTTCTGCGGTGATGATCGCTGTGATTCGCGGTTCGATGAGGAAATCGCGGCTCCAATTGGCACCGGAATGGACGAGATCGCTCGCCAATAGCGTAAGGCCGCCGTCGTCATCGGTTAATTGTGTGACGGAAGCGGTGCGAATCCGGCCCCGATCCTGCGTATTTTGCGTGATCGGACGGAGAAGATGGTTATCGTCGGCATAACCGGCCGCGCGCCATAACCGGGTCATCGTCGAACCGGGCCGACCGATCGAGCGCCCTGATCCGAAAGGCCCGGTTCGACGAACCACGATGCAGGCGGCATCCGTCCCCGCGGGCCGCGTGCAGGGCGCTCGTTTCCGGCTCCATCCACCCGGGAAAGGGCGATTGCCCCGGCAGGGTTCTTGCGAAACCTGCCGGGGCGTATCCTTATTGATCGAGGAAGCTGCGCATCTTGCGGCTGCGGCTCGGATGCTTGAGCTTCCGCAGCGCCTTGGCCTCGATCTGACGGATGCGCTCGCGCGTCACCGAGAATTGCTGGCCGACCTCCTCGAGCGTGTGATCGGTGTTCATGCCGATGCCGAAGCGCATTCTGAGCACGCGCTCCTCGCGCGGGGTGAGGCTGGCGAGCACCCGCGTCACGGTTTCCTTGAGGTTGGCCTGGATCGCGGCATCGACCGGGATCACCGCGTTCTTGTCCTCGATGAAATCGCCCAGATGCGAATCCTCCTCGTCGCCGATCGGCGTTTCGAGGGAGATCGGCTCCTTGGCGATCTTCATCACCTTGCGGACCTTTTCGAGCGGCATCGACAGACGCTCGGCCATTTCCTCGGGCGTGGGCTCGCGGCCCTGCTCGTGGAGGAACTGGCGGCTGGTGCGGACCAGCTTGTTGATCGTCTCGATCATATGGACCGGGATGCGGATCGTGCGCGCCTGATCGGCGATCGAACGCGTTATCGCCTGACGAATCCACCAGGTCGCATAGGTGCTGAACTTGTAGCCGCGGCGATATTCGAACTTATCGACCGCCTTCATCAGGCCGATGTTGCCTTCCTGAATGAGATCAAGGAATTGCAGGCCACGGTTGGTGTATTTCTTGGCGATCGAGATCACGAGCCGCAGATTGGCCTCGACCATCTCCTTCTTGGCGATCCGCGCTTCGCGTTCGCCCTTTTGCACCATGTTGACGATGCGGCGGAATTCGGGGAGCGCCATGCCCGTCTGCTGCGCGATCTCGGCGATCTCGGTGCGGATGCGATCGACCGAATCCCCTTCGTTCTCGACGAACGCCTTCCACTTCTTGTCGAGGCTGCCGACCGAATCGAGCCAATGCTCGTCGAGTTCGTTGCCGATGTAGCGATCGAGGAAATCCTTGCGCGGCACCTTGTGGCGTTCGGCAAGCCGCAGCATCTGGCCGCCGAGCGCGGTCAGCCGCCGGTTGTACGAATAGAGCTGGTCGACCAGATATTCGATCTTGGCGTTGTGGAACTGGACGCTCTCGACCTCGGCGGTGAGTTCTTCGCGCAGCTTCTGATATTTGCGCTCGTCGGATGACGACAGCTCGCTGCCGGCCGCCATCGCGTCCAGCCGCGCGCCCTCCATCCGGGAGAATTTCTTGTAGATCGCGGTGATGTTGGCGAACTTCTCGAGCGCCTGCGGCTTGAGCGTCTCCTCCATCTGCGCGAGGCTGAGCGTATTGTCTTCCTCGTCGTCGTCGGTGGGGCGCTTGGCGCGCCGCTCGGTCATCGAATCCTCTTCGTCGTCGGACGATTCCTCCTCGACATCGTCTTCCTCCTTGTAGGAGGGGCCGGCGGTCTTTTCCGAAATCTCGCCGTTGTCGTCGCCGTCCTCGTCGTCCGACAGGCTCTCGGGCGCCGGATCCTTGGAAAGCATGGCGTCGAGATCGAGGATTTCGCGGAGTTGCATCGCGCCCTCGTTGAGCGCGTTGGACCATTCGATGATCGCGGTGAAGGTGATCGGCGATTCGCACAGCCCGAAGATCATCGTGTCGCGGCCCGCCTCGATGCGCTTGGCGATCGCGATCTCGCCTTCGCGGCTGAGCAATTCGACCGCGCCCATCTCGCGCAGGTACATGCGCACCGGATCGTCGGTGCGATCGACGGTTTCCTTCTTCTTGGGCGCTTCGGGCGGCGCAGGCGTGCCGTCGCCGGCGTCGACCGCCTCGACCTCGTCGTCATCGTTCTTGTCGGGCTCGCCGTCTTCGCCGGCTTCCTCGTTCTCGACGATGTTGATGCCCATCTCGTTGATCGCCGACATGACGTCTTCGAGCTGATCCGAGGACATCTGATCCTGCGGCAGCGCCTCGTTCAATTCGTCATAGGTCAGATAGCCGCGCTTCTTCGCCCGCGCGAAGAGCTTCTTGATCGACGCATCGTTGAGATCGATCAGCGGCGCGTCGCTCGGTTCGTTCGTCTCGGCCGCGTCCGCCGTATTCGCCTTCGCCATCAATTGCCCTCAAGCATCAAGAGTTTCGTCGTCTTCGTCCGCCAGCACCAGATTTGCAAGACGCTCGCGGAGCGCTGCTTTCTCCCGTACCAACGCATTCTGTCGCGCAAAGGCTTCCACGGTCCCTTCAGCCTTCAGCGCCGCGGTGGCATCGGCAAGCGCCTGATCCACCTCCGGCCCTGCCGCGAGCACCGCGATCGCCTCGTTCAGATCGGCCGACGCGCGCAGTGCATCGCCCGTCTTCCGAGTGAACGAGAAGGGCAGGGTGTCGGCCCTCAGCAGATCGCCGGCCACCGAGTCAAATCCGGACTTCGCCAATATGGTAAGCAGGTTCGCGCTATCAAGCGCCTGATCTTCGAGCGCAAGATCGACCACCGCTTCAAACAGGCGCCCGAGCGCGCCGCCCGCAAGCCTGAGCGACCCCAGCACCTCGACATGCCGCGCGATCTCGGCCGGATGGCGGATCAACCCGGCCAGTACCGCGCGGGCGAGGATGGGGTCGATGCCCTGCGCGTGGACAGCCTTGGCCTGATGCGTCACCGGGAGCGGTGGCGGCACCCAGCGGCCGTTCCTGCGCTGACCGGGCGTGAACGGACGGTTGGCGCCGAACCGGCGGGGCGGGGCTGCGAATTGTTCGTCGAAGCGGCGGCGGAAATCGGCCAGATATTCCTGACGGACGTTGCGATCGACGATCGTATCGGCGCGTTCGGTGAGGCGCTGGCGAAGCCCCGCGCGTTGTTCGGGTGTGTCGAGCGTTTCGGCGGCCAGCTCGTGCGCCCAGAGGCGCGAGACCAGGGGTTCGGCCTCGTCGAGCAACGCCTCGAAGGCGCGGGCGCCGCGCTGACGGACGAGATCGTCGGGGTCGAGCCCCTGCGGCAGCGTCACGAAGGCGAGGCTGCGGCCCGGTGCCAGCATCGGCAGCGCGCGCCCGGCGGCACGGATCGCGGCCTTTTGCCCCGCCGTGTCACCGTCGAAGCACAGGATCGGCACGTCGGTGAGGCGCCACAGGCGTTCGAGCTGCCCCTCGGTAAGCGCGGTGCCGAGCGGAGCAACCGCTTCCTCGATGCCGGCCTGCGCCAGTGCGATCACGTCCATATAACCTTCGACCACGAGCACGCGGCCGGTCTTGCGGCTGGCCGGTGCCGCGCGATCGAGATTGTAGAGCGTGCGCCCCTTGTCGAACAGCGGGGTTTCGGGGGAGTTCAGATATTTGGGTTCGCCATCGCCGATGATGCGGCCGCCGAAGGCGATCACGCGGCCGCGCGGATCGCGGATCGGGATCATCAGGCGGCCGCGGAAACGATCATAGGGCTCCTTGCCCTCGACCTCGATCAGCAGGCCGGCTTCGACGAGCATCGGATCGCCGTATTCCTTGAGCGCGGCTTTGAGCTTCCCGCGCGAATCGGGGGCAAAGCCGAGGCCGAACGCCTTGGCGATCGCGGTCGAGATGCCACGGCGTTCGAGGATGTTCCGCGCCTCGGCGCCCGCGATGCCGTTCAGTTGCTGGACGAACCAGTCGGCGGCATCGCTGCTCGCCTCGTGCAGCCCCCTGGCGCGCTCGGCGCGTTCGGCCGCGCGCGGATCGGGGGCGGGCATCTCCATGCCGGCGGCCTGCGCCAACTCCTTGACCGCATCGATGAACGGCAGCCCGCGCTGATCGGTCATCCAGCGGATCGCATCGCCGTGCGCGCCGCAGCCGAAGCAGTGGTAGAATGCCTTGTCGTCGTTGATGTAGAAGCTTGGCGTCTTTTCGTTGTGGAACGGGCAGCAGCCCTTGAACTCGCGGCCCGCCTTCTGAAGCTTCACCGATTTCCCGACCAGCGCGGACAGCAGGGTACGGGCTCGAAGCTCGTCGAGGAAGGCAGCCGAGAGACTCATGGTGCGGCCATTATAATCGTATGCCGCGTACGCGATGAAATCGCAATGCGGGGCGCGTCAGGAAAGGGCAGGAGAGCGTTGGTCGCCTTTGTCCATGACAAGCCCTCCCGCAGGCGGGAGGGGAGGAAGGTCGCGCCGCCCGGCCATTTCAGCCCAGCGCCGCTTTTACCAGGCCGCTCGCCTTCGACATATCGAGTTGCATCGCGTGGCGGGCCTTCAGCGCGGCCATGACGCGGCCCATGTCCTTCATGCCCGTGGCGCCCAGTTCGGCCTTGATCGCCTCGATCGCGGCGCGGGTTTCGACTTCACCCATCTGTGCGGGCAGGAAGCGCTCGATCACCGCGACCTCGCGGGCCTCCGCCTCGGCGAGTTCGGGGCGGCCGCCCTTTTCGTAGAGTTCGATCGATTCGCGGCGTTGCTTGACCATCTTCTGCAACACCTCGACGACGAGCGCGTCGTCGTCGGTCACCGGCGCCTGCGTGCGTACCTCGATATCGCGGTTCTTGATCGCCGACTGGATCAGGCGCAGCGCCGCGGTGCCCTCTTTGTCGCCGCCTTTCATGGCGGTCACCAGCGCAGCCTTGATATCGTCGCGAATCATGTTCCGGTCCCTCGGGTAAAGCTGGCGGATAGACCGACCGGCGATATTTTAACAGGATTGACGCGGGGGCGTCACGCGCTTAGCGGGTGGGCCTTAGCGACATCGCCAACCTCAAGCTTCGGAGTGCCCGCCATCATGGCCGACGCCAAACCTACGCCTGCGCCCACTGGAGCGACGGGGGTATTGGTTCTGGCCGATGGCACCTTGATCTGGGGCAGGGGCTTCGGCGCCGAGGGACAGGCGGTCGGCGAGGTGTGCTACAACACCGCGATGACCGGCTATCAGGAGGTGATGACCGATCCCTCTTATGCCGGGCAGATCGTCACCTTCACTTTTCCGCATATCGGCAACGTCGGCACCAATGCCGAGGATGTCGAGGCCGACAGCCCGCACGCGCTGGGCATGATCGTCCGCGAGGATGTGACCGCCCCGTCCAATTTCCGCAGCATCGAGCCGCTCGGCGCGTGGATGAAGGCGCATGGCCAGATCGGGCTCGCGGGGATCGATACCCGCGCATTGACGCGGCGGATGCGCACGATCGGCGCGCCCAACGGGGTGATCGCGCACGCGGCCGACGGGCAGTTCGATCTCGATGCGCTGCTCGAGCTGGCACGCGACTGGCCTGGGCTGGAGGGGATGGACCTCGCCAAGACCGTGACGACTGCGACCGATTACGATTGGGAAGGCGGCGTCTGGCGGCTGGGCTTCGGTTATGAAAAGTCAGGCGAAGGTGCGGCCAACGCGCCCGCCCGCCCGCATGTCGTTGCGGTAGATTATGGCAGCAAGCGCAACATCTTCCGTAATCTTGTTAAGGCTGGTGCTAAAGTTACGGTGGTGCCGGCGACGACGAGCTTCGAGGCGATCATGGCGCTCAAGCCCGACGGCATTTTCCTGTCGAACGGCCCCGGCGATCCTGCCGCGACTGCCGAGTATGCGGTGCCGGTGATCCGCAAGTTGCTCGACGCCAATCTGCCGCTGTTCGGCATCTGCCTCGGCCACCAGTTGCTGGGGCTGACGGTGGGCGCGCGGACGATCAAGATGTTCCAGGGGCATCGCGGCGCCAACCATCCGGTCAAGCGGCTGTCGGACGGCGTGGTCGAGATCACCAGCATGAACCACGGCTTCGCGGTCGAGCGCGAGAGCCTGCCCGCCCACGCGCGCGAGACCCACGTCTCGCTGTTCGACGGCTCGAACGCCGGCCTCGAACTGACCGACCGCCAGGCGTTTTCGGTGCAATATCACCCCGAGGCCAGCCCGGGCCCGCAGGACAGCTTCTATCTGTTCGAGCGGTTCGTGGGGATGCTGGGGTGATGAGGGCGTGGCTTAGGCCTTTCGCTGCAGGCGTAGCGACTTCTACCGCTATCTTTGTCGCAGGTTGGATAGTGCAGCAAACCATAGCTAGCCCTCAAACTATGGTGCTTGAATATAGGTGGAATACGGGGCCCGCTACTTGGCCCGAAACCGGCGTCGATAACCCCGCGCCTCATGCTCGGAGTGTTGGAGAATATGCCGGTGAGATAGCGGCTCGCTGCAATATCGCTGCTTGGACCATGACGGATAATCTGAACACGACTGATGTCGATGAGACCGCTCAAGTTCGGTTTGATCCGGACCGAGTGAGCACAAAGAGCTTTAATTGCCTTACTTCGTACGTTCGGCCGCCTTTCGTTCGTCTATATCTCGAGAATAAAAAATAATGCCCAAACGCACCGACATTTCCTCCATTCTCGTCATTGGCGCGGGGCCGATCGTTATCGGGCAGGCGTGCGCGTTCGATTATTCGGGGACTCAGGCGATCAAGGCTGCCAAGGGTTGATGATGTCGGCGCCGGATTGGGACATTTCAGCCACGTTGCGCGTTACAAGCGGCACGCCCAGACTCATTGCGTGCGCCGCGATGAGCATGTCGCGCTCTCCGAAGAGTTGGCCGGCTCGTCTAAGGCGGGCGCGCAACTGCCCCCAACTGGCCGCCGCAGAATCGTCGAAATCGACGATCCGGCTGCCGAGCCGCACGAGCACATCGTCGTGGAACGCCTGTAGATCGCGCTGCCGCGCGCCCTGTGCAAGCGCAATCCCGTATCGAATTTCACCGAGAACGATGGTCGACAACATACAACGGTCGAAATTCCGGATCATCCAGGCATCGACCGCGGCATCTGGACGCTTGCGGGTCAGCTCACTCCAGACATTGGTGTCAATCAGCACCAAAAATATCCTCGTCGTCGTCGATCGCCTTCTCAAAGTCGAACGCCCCTTCGCCGGCGCCGTTCGCCGTCGCGATAAGATGTCGAACGAACTCCGCCCCGCTCATCGCCTTGATACGCGCGGCATGATCGTCCTTCTCATCGGCATAAGCCCGTTCGAGCAAGGCGCGCAGTTCGGCCTCCAGCGAACGCCCGTTGGCCGCCGCCGCCAGTCGCGCGTTGCGTTTCACCGCATCGTCGAGGTTGCGGATGGTCACGCTACCCATCGCCCTTCTCCCGTGATTGCAATGCAATCAATGTATGCAATGAGAGCGTCGTAAACAATGCCTAAACGCACCGACATTTCCTCCATTCTCGTCATTGGCGCGGGGCCGATTATTATCGGGCAGGCGTGCGAGTTCGATTATTCGGGCACGCAGGCGATCAAGGCCTTGAAAGAAGAGGGCTATCGCATCGTCCTGGTCAATTCGAACCCGGCGACGATCATGACCGATCCCGAGCTGGCCGACGCGACCTATGTTGAGCCGATCACGCCGGAGGTGGTCGCCAAGATCATCGAGAAGGAACGGCCCGACGCCGTCCTGCCGACGATGGGCGGGCAGACCGCGCTCAACACCGCGCTCGCGCTGTTCGAGGACGGCACGCTGGAGAAATACGGCGTCCAGATGATCGGCGCCGATGCCGAGGCGATCGACAAGGCCGAGGATCGGCTCAAGTTCCGCGAGGCGATGAGCAAGATCGGCCTCGAAAGCGCGCGCTCGGCGATTGCGCACACGGTCGAGGAGGCGCTGGCGGCGCTCGATCATACCGGGCTGCCGGCGATCATCCGGCCGTCGTTCACGCTGGGCGGCACCGGCGGCGGGGTCGCGTACAACCGGTCCGAGTTCGAGGAGATCGTGAAAAGCGGGCTCGACGCGTCGCCGACCACCGAGGTGCTGATCGAGGAATCGCTGCTCGGCTGGAAGGAATATGAGATGGAGGTGGTCCGCGACCGCGCGGATAATTGCATCATCATCTGCTCGATCGAAAATGTCGATCCGATGGGGGTCCACACCGGCGACTCGATCACTGTCGCCCCGGCGCTGACGCTGACCGACAAGGAATATCAGGTCATGCGCAACGCGAGCATCGCGTGCCTGCGCGAGATCGGCGTCGAAACAGGCGGTTCCAACGTCCAGTTCGCGGTCAATCCGGCGGACGGGCGGCTCGTCGTGATCGAGATGAACCCGCGCGTGTCGCGATCATCGGCGCTGGCGTCGAAGGCCACGGGGTTCCCGATCGCCAAGGTCGCGGCCAAGCTGGCGGTGGGCTATACGCTCGACGAGATCGAGAACGACATCACCGGAGTGACCCCGGCGTCGTTCGAGCCGACGATCGATTACGTCGTCACCAAAATCCCGCGCTTTGCGTTCGAGAAGTTCAAGGGCGCCGAGCCGTTGCTGTCGACGGCGATGAAGTCGGTCGGCGAGGTGATGGCGATCGGGCGCAACATCCACGAATCGTTGCAGAAGGCGCTGCGCGGGCTGGAGACGGGGCTGTCGGGCTTCAACCAGGTCGATGCGCTGGTCGGCGCGCCGCGCGAGCAGATCGAGGCGGCACTGGGGCGGCCCACGCCCGATCGGCTGCTGGTGGCGGCGCAGGCGCTGCGCGAAGGCTTCACCGTCGCCGAGGTGCACGCGATCGCCAAATACGATCCGTGGTTCCTCGAGCGGATCGCCGAGATCGTCGCCGCCGAGGACGAGGTGTGCCGCGACGGGTTACCGCAGGATGCGGGCGGCATGCGGCGGCTGAAAGCGATGGGCTTCAGTGACAAGAGACTGGCGTATCTTGCGCTGAAATCGGCCAATCTCGCGGGCAACGAGCGCGGGATCGCGCGCGGATCGGGGCTGATCCACGAGGCGGTCAAGGCGATGACCGGCGGCGTCACCGAGGCCGAGGTGCGCAGCGCCCGGCACAAGCTGGGCGTGCGGCCGGTGTTCAAGCGGATCGATACCTGCGCGGCCGAATTCGAGGCGCGCACGCCGTATATGTATTCGACCTACGAGGCGCCGAGCTTCGGCGAGCCGGAGGACGAGGCGGCACCTTCAGATCGCAAGAAGATCGTCATCCTTGGCGGCGGGCCGAACCGGATCGGGCAGGGGATCGAGTTCGACTATTGCTGCTGCCACGCCTGCTTCGCGCTGGAGGATGCGGGCTTCGAGACGATCATGGTCAATTGTAACCCGGAGACGGTGAGTACCGATTATGATACGTCCGATCGGCTCTATTTCGAGCCGCTGACCGCCGAGGACGTGCTCGAGATCCTCCACGTCGAGCAGTCGACGGGCGAACTGGTGGGCGTGATCGTGCAGTTCGGCGGGCAGACGCCGCTCAACCTCGCGCGCGCGCTGGAGGCGGAGGGGATTCCGATCCTCGGCACCTCTCCCGACGCCATCGACCTCGCCGAGGATCGCGAGCGCTTCGCGGCGCTGGTGAACAAGCTGGGGCTCAAGCAGCCCGCCAACGGCATCGCGCGGAGCCGCGACGAGGCGATCGCGGTCGCCGAGCGGATCGGCTATCCGGTGCTGATGCGCCCGAGCTACGTGCTCGGGGGGCGTGCGATGGAGATCGTCGACGGCCGCGCGCAGCTCGAGGAATATATCCAGACCGCGGTGCAAGTCTCTGGCGATGCGCCGGTTCTGATCGATCAATATCTGCGCGACGCGATCGAGGTCGATGTCGATGCGATCGCCGACGGCATCGATGTCGTCGTCGCCGGCGTGCTCCAGCATATCGAGGAAGCGGGCGTGCATTCGGGCGACAGCGCGTGTTCGATCCCGCCCTACAGCCTGCCGGCCGAGGTCATCGCCGAGATCGAGCGGCAGACGCACGCGCTGGCGCGCGCGCTTTCGGTCAAGGGGCTGATGAACATCCAGTTCGCGGTCAAGGCGGGCGAAGTCTATCTGATCGAGGTCAATCCGCGCGCCAGCCGCACGGTGCCCTTCGTCGCCAAGGCGATCGGCGTGCCGGTGGCCAAGATCGCCGCGCGGGTGATGGCGGGCGAAAAGCTCGCCGACCTGCCCGCGATCGACTGGCGGATCGATCATGTCGCGGTGAAGGAGGCGGTGTTCCCCTGGGGCCGCTTCGCCGGGGTCGATCCGGTGCTGTCGCCCGAGATGAAGTCCACCGGCGAAGTGATGGGGATCGATCGCGATTTCACCGCCGCATTCGGCAAGTCGCAGCTCGGCGCGGGCGTGGTGCTGCCCGAAAAGGGCACGGTGTTCGTCAGCGTCAAGGATAGCGACAAGCCCCAGATCGTGCCCGCGGTGAAGATGCTCGCCGATCATGGTTTTGCGATCGTCGCCACCGGCGGCACCGCCGATTACCTGATCGAGCGCGGGGTTTCGGTCGAGCGCGTGAACAAGGTCGCGCAGGGGCGCCCGCACATCGTCGACCGGATCAAGGACGGCGGCATCGCGCTGATCTTCAACACGACCGAGGGGTGGCAGAGCCTCAAGGATTCGCAGCCGATCCGTGTTGCGGGCGTCGCGCAGAAGATTCCCTATTTCACCACCGCTGCGGCAAGCGTCGAAGCGGCGAAGGCGATCGTCACGCTCGCGACGCGAAACCTTGAAGTACGCCCTTTGCAATCCTATTATTTGCGGTCGCACAACTGATCCCCCCGACAGTGCCAAGGACGTGCGGGCGAACCCCGGGGTTCGCTTGGATCGGGGATGTTTGGACGAGGGACGAAGGATATGGCCACGGTCGAAAAGATGCCGATGCTCGCGGAAGGGCATGCGAAGCTCACCGCTGACCTCAAGCGCCTCAAGGAAGAACGCCCGCAGATCGTGGACGCGATCGAGGAAGCGCGCGCGCACGGCGACCTTTCGGAAAACGCCGAATATCATGCCGCCAAGGAGCGTCAGGGCCAGGTTGAGGCGGCGATCGCCGATATCGAGGATCGGCTCGCGCGGGCGCAGGTGATCGACCCCAGGGAGCTTTCGGGCGATCGCATCGTGTTCGGCGCGACCGTGACGTTGCTCGACGAGGCTGACAAGCCGGTCAAATACCAGATCGTCGGCCAGACCGAGGCCGACGCCAAGAGCGGTCGGATTTCGTACAACTCGCCGCTGGGCCGCGCGCTGATCGGCCGTCAGGTCGACGACGAGATCGAGGTGACGGTGCCCGCGGGCGACAAATATTACCTCGTCTCGAAGGTCGAATTCATCTGAGGCTCGGCCGCTTCTCGGACACGCCCGCGACGGTAGCGATCGCCGCCGCGACGATTCTCGTCTCGCTGCTGATCAGTTTCGCGCAGGCCGAGAATATGGCGGCGGTGGTCGGCGGGTTCATCCCGCTGCTCGCCTCGGGCGTGGAGATCACGCCCGGCGCCGGCCTCAACCCGTTTCCCGCGTGGATCACGCCGCTGACCGCGACGCTGATCCACGGTGGTTACGCGCATTTGCTGCTCAACATGGTGATGTTCGTCTATTGCGGGCGGATGGTCGAGCGCGGGCTGGGGACCAGGGGATTGATCATCCTCTACGTCGTCGGCGCCTATGTGTCCGCGGGCGGGCAATGGTTGCAGGCGCCGCAGTCGCCGGTGCCGATGGTGGGCGCGAGCGGGGCGATCTCGGCGATCATCGCAGCCTATGCATTACTGTTCAGCGAGCAGAAGGTGCGCGACATCGGCCCTGTCCCCGGCACGTTGGTGCGCGTCGCCTGGTTGGCGGCGGCGTGGATCGGCGTGCAATTGCTGATCGGGCTCGCGGGGCTGGGCGGCGGTCCGCAGATCGCGATCGCCGCGCATATCGCCGGATTCCTTGTCGGGCTGGCGCTCACCCGGCCGCTGCTGCTGTGGCGCTATCGCGGGGCGTAAGGCGGCGAAAGAGCCAAGCCGAGGCATCGAGCCTCGGTTTTGCTAAACCTGCCCTCAATCCCTCCCTTGCAGGGTGGGGAGAAATGTCAGCCCTTCGCTTTGGGTAATTCCGGCTCGAGCAGGCGATGGAGGTGGACCACGACGAATTTCATCTCGGCGTCGTCGACGGTGCGCTGCGCGGCGGCGCGCCACGCTTTCTCGGCAGCGGCATAATCGGAGTAGATGCCGACGACCTCGATCGTCGATACGTCGAAGTCGAGCGTCTGCGGGTTGGTCACGCGGCCGCCGAAGACGAGGTGGAGCTTGCTCATCGGATAACGTCCTTGGAGGAAGGGTTACGCGCGCCCTAGCCGTGCCGGCGTCCGATTTGAACCCGCTTCGATCACTTGACCTTGGCCTTTTCCTTCGCGGCCCTGGCGGCCGCCGAGCCGGCGTTGCCCGCCGCCTTGACGACACCTTCGATGAGGCGATTGGCCTCGCGTCCAGCCGCGTCCTTGCTGATGCCAAGCGACGCGAGTTCCTGCTTGCCCGCATCGCGCGCGGCCTGGGCGGCGGCGGTCGCTGCCGCGTTCAGCCGCTTGCCGGTCTTGCCCAGCACCTCGCGCTCGCGCAGGCTGGCGGGGATCAGCGCGCCGAGCAGGGCGCCGATCGCAGCCCCGCCAGCGAGCACCGCCATCGGGAAATCACCGATCTCGTCGCCGGCCTTGCGCGCCGCCTTGCCGGCCTTCGCGCGCGTTTTGGCCAGCGCCTCGCTCGCGCTGTCGCGGGCGTGCTCGTAGCTGCGCTCGATCTTGTCGCGGCTGGTCTTGTTGGTCTGCTCGGTCATGGCAACATCCTCATCGGCGCGGGGGCGCTCTTCAAGTGATCAAACTCGTTCGGGGGACTCGGGTTTCCTGCGGCGCTTGCGCCGGGTGAACGGCGCCGCCAGCGCGAGCCCCAGCACCAGTGATACGGCGCCGACGACCCGCGCCGGACGCCGTCGAGCGGCGTCGGCGCCCTTGCACACCAGCGCTTCGGCGGTTGCGCGCAATTCGTCCTGCGCCGCCGCCGCGATCGCCGACGGATGTAGCCGGGCCTTGATCTCGTCGATCGTGCACAACAGGCGGTCGCGCGCTGCGTCGGACCGCGCCTCGGCACGCATCAGCTTGGTTCGGGTGAGGCTGGGCATCAGTCGTCGTCGTCCTTTCCGATCGCGCCTCGCAGCAGCGCGAGGGCCACGCGCGCCATGATGGCGGCGACGATCAGCCCCCCGATCGTCACGATCACCGTCGCCCAGCCGAAGCCCACCTGCGCGGCGAGGATGAACAACAGCCCGGTCATCATCACGATCACCGCCGCCTGGGCGAGCAGCAGGCTGCTCGCGGCGACGATCACCGCGTAGCGCGATTCGACCGCGCGGCGCAGCACCTGCGCGCGACGCCGCGCGACTTCGGCGCGCACGAAATCCCTGGTGTCGGCGATCAGACGCTGGAACAGCGTGCGTAGCGACTCATCGCCGGGCGGCGCTTCGGTAGCCGGCGCCCCGCCGTCTTCACCCCCGTCCGCCATGCTCAGGCGTCGTCGGCCGCGTCGGTGTCGAACCCGGACTTGACGAGCCGCGCGAGCACGAAGCCCACCGCTGCCGCGGTGCCGATCGCGATCGCGGGGCTCTTGCGCACGAAATCGCGAGCCTCGTCGAGCAACTGGTCGATGTCCTTGGCGTCGAGCGACTGCGAGAAACCCGAGAGCGACTGCGCGGCCGAGCGGGCGTAATCGCCGTATTGCGCGCCCAGCCTCTCATCGACCGAGCCCGCGGCGTTGGTCATCAGTTTCGAGAATTCCTCGAGCACGTCCGATGCCTTGGCCTTGCCCTGCGCGGCGTAATCGCGTGCCTTGCCGCTCGCCTGTTCGGAGAGCTTGCCGGCATTGTCCTTGAGCGTCTTGGCGGCATTATCCTTCGCCTTGACGGCTTCCTTCTTCACCGTTTTGGCGGCGGTTTTCGCCTTGGTTCGCGTGGTCTTGCCGGTAGACGTCGCGCCCGGCGCTTTCGTGTCGTTATCGGCCATGTTCAAAGCCCTTTCCCGTTTCCCATGATCAACAACCCGGCCGCGCGAGCGTTCCATGTTGCATTGCCGAATTGCCGTCCGCGGCGTGAGCGGGTAGAGCGCCGCCGCCGCCGAATATCTCACGCCCGATCTAGGAGGATCATTTCGTGACCGCAATCATCGACATCCATGCCCGCCAGATCCTCGACAGCCGCGGCAACCCCACGGTCGAGGTCGATATCCTTCTCGAAGACGGCAGCTTCGGCCGCGCCGCTGTACCTTCGGGCGCGTCGACGGGCGCGCATGAGGCGGTCGAGAAGCGCGACGGCGACAAGAGCCGCTGGGGCGGCAAGGGCGTGCAGGCCGCGGTCGACGCCGTCAATGCTGACATCGCCGAAGCGGTGCTGGGGATGGATGCCGAGGATCAGGCCGATCTCGACGCGGCGATGATCGAATTGGACGGCACCGAGAACAAGGGCCGGCTGGGCGCCAACGCGATCCTGGGCGTCAGCCTGGCGGCGGCGAAGGCGGCCGCCGACGCGCGCGGCTTGCCGCTCTACCGCTATGTCGGGGGTGTCTCCGCACACCTGCTGCCGGTGCCGATGATGAACATCATCAACGGCGGCGAACATGCCGACAATCCGATCGATTTCCAGGAATTCATGATCGTGCCGGTGGGCGCGGAGTCGATCGCCGAAGCCGTGCGCTGCGGATCGGAGATTTTCCACACGCTGAAGAAGAAGCTCGCCGACAAGGGCCTGATGACCGCGGTGGGCGACGAAGGCGGCTTCGCGCCCAACCTCGCGAGCACCACCGACGCGCTCGACTTCATCATGGCGAGCATCGACAAGGCCGGGTACAAGGCGGGCGACGACGTGATGCTCGCGCTCGATTGCGCCGCGACCGAATTCTACAAGAACGGCAAGTACGTGATCGCGGGCGAGGGCAAGACGCTCGGCTCGGACGAGATGGCCGCGTATCTCGCCGATCTCGTCGATCGCTATCCGATCTTCTCGATCGAGGACGGCATGGGCGAAGATGATTGGGACGGCTGGAAGACGCTGACCGACCTGGTCGGTGACCGCTGCCAGTTGGTCGGCGACGATCTGTTCGTGACCAACCCGACGCGGCTGGCGCGGGGGATCGAGCAAGGGATCGCCAACTCGCTGCTCGTCAAGGTCAACCAGATCGGCACGCTCACCGAGACGCTGGAGGCCGTCTCGATGGCGCAGCGCGCGGCCTATACCGCGGTGATGTCGCACCGTTCGGGGGAGACCGAGGACGCGACGATCGCCGATCTCGCAGTCGCCACCAATTGCGGGCAGATCAAGACCGGCAGCCTCGCGCGATCGGACCGGCTGGCGAAATACAACCAGCTCATCCGCATCGAGGAGGAACTGGGCGACGCCGCGCGCTATGCGGGGCGCGATGTGCTTCGGCGGGCTTAGAGTCTGTTTGGGAAATCGCGAAAGAGCGATTTGCGTTGCCGCACCGGCCCCCAATAAGACGAATCGCCACAAATACAGCTTGATCCGCGAGTCGCGGTGGTTCAGAATCGTGCGATGGCGAAGCGTTCGACCTTTTCCGTACTGCTGCGGCGGACCTGGCTGCCGGCGCTCGCGCTCGTCGTGATGGCGTTCTTCGGCGGCTATGCGGTGCTCGGCCCCAATGGGGTGCTCGCCTATGGCGAGTATCGCCACCAGCTCGCGGCGAAGAAGGTGACCTACGAAGCGCTCGATCACCAGCGCGCGGAATTGCGCAACCGCGTCAACCTGCTCGACCATCGCCACGCCAATCCCGATCTGGTCGACGAACTCGCGCGCAAGAAGCTCAATGTCGTCCATCCCGATGAGATCATCGTGCCCTTGAATTGAACGATCGGGGCCGGGCGGATCAAACCGCCGCGGCGTCGCGTTTTCATGGGACACCCGCCGATCGGCCGGCGAGACGTTCCGGGTGATTGCGCCCGGCGACGGAACCGGCCTATAGGCTCGCACTCATTCTCCCCTACGGAAACGAGGTTGTTCTCCCGTGGCAAAAGCCCCCGCGCGCCAGCGCAAAGCAGAACCCCCCAAGTCCAATCGTGAACGCCCCGACGAGCCGAAGCGGTTCGAGGCGTCGAAGGAGCAGTTGCTCCAGTTCTACAAGGACATGCTGCTGATCCGCCGCTTCGAGGAGAAGGCCGGGCAGCTTTATGGGCTCGGCCTGATCGGGGGTTTCTGCCATTTGTATATCGGGCAGGAAGCGGTTGCCGTCGGGTTGCAATCGGCGCTTTCGGACAAGGATTCGGTGATCACCGGGTATCGTGATCACGGCCATATGCTGTTGTGCGGAATCCCGCCCAAGGATGTGATGGCCGAACTGACCGGTCGCGCCGCCGGGATTTCGAAGGGCAAGGGCGGATCGATGCACATGTTCAGCGTCGATCACAAATTCTACGGCGGGCACGGCATCGTCGGCGCGCAGGTGCCGCTCGGCACGGGGCTGGCGTTCGCGCACAAATACAATGACGACGGCGGCGTGTGCCTTGCCTATTTCGGTGACGGCGCGGCCAACCAGGGCCAGGTCTATGAGGCCTTCAACATGGCCGAGCTTTGGAAGCTGCCGGTGGTGTTCGTGATCGAGAACAACCAATATGCGATGGGCACCAGCGTCAACCGCAGCAGCGCCGAGGATCAACTCTACCGGCGCGGTGAGAGCTTCCGCATTCCGGGCATCCAGGTCGACGGGATGGATGTGCTCGCCGCGCGCGGCGCCGCCGAGGAAGCGCTTGCCTGGGTGCGGGCGGGCAAGGGACCGATCATTCTCGAGATGAAGACCTATCGATACAGGGGCCATTCGATGTCCGACCCCGCCAAATATCGCAGCCGCGACGAGGTGCAGGCGGTGCGCGACAAATCCGATCCGATCGAGCACGCCAAGCGCGAACTGGAAGGGGCGGGCGTCACCGAGGATGAGATCAAGAAGATCGAACAGGAAATCCGCCGCGAGGTGAACGAGGCCGCCGACTTCGCCGAGCAGACGCCCGAACCCGAGGCATCCGAACTCTATACCGACGTGCTGGTGGGGACTTACTGAGATGGCGATCGAGATCAAGATGCCGGCGCTGTCGCCCACGATGGAAGAGGGCTCGCTGGCCAAGTGGCTCGTCAAGGAAGGCGACGCCGTCAAATCCGGCGACATCATGGCCGAGATCGAGACCGACAAGGCGACGATGGAATTCGAGGCGGTCGACGAAGGCACGATCGCGAAGATATTGGTGCCCGAGGGGACCGACGGCGTCAAGGTGGGCGCGGTGATCGCGATGCTCGCCGAAGAGGGCGAGGATGCCGCGTCGGTGTCGGCGCCCGCCGCTGCGGCGTCTGATGCGCCTGCTGCCAAGGAAGAACCGGCCGCCCCCGCGGCGTCCGAAAGCCCGACTCCGCACAAGGTGGAGACCGGCGCGCGCAAGATGTACGACGCCGCCAGCCACGACGCCGAGACCCCCGATCCCGAAGTTCCCGAAGGCACCGAGATGGTCAAGATGACCGTCCGCGAGGCGCTGCGCGACGCGATGGCCGAGGAAATGCGCGCCGACGCCCGCGTCTTCGTGATGGGCGAGGAGGTCGCGCAATATCAGGGCGCGTACAAGGTGACGCAAGGATTGCTCGAGGAGTTCGGCGACAAGCGCGTCGTCGATACGCCGATCACCGAATACGGCTTTGCCGGGCTCGGCACGGGCGCGGCGATGGGCGGCTTGCGCCCGATCGTCGAGTTCATGACCTTCAACTTCGCGATGCAGGCGATCGATCACGTCATCAATTCGGCCGCCAAGACCAACTATATGTCGGGTGGTCAGATGCGCTGCCCGATGGTCTTCCGCGGCCCCAATGGCGCGGCGAGCCGGGTGGCCGCGCAGCATTCGCAGAATTACGGGCCGTGGTACGCGAGCGTTCCTGGACTGATCGTGATCGCACCCTATGACGCGCAGGATTGCAAGGGGCTGCTCAAGGCCGCGATCCGCAGTGAGGATCCGGTCGTGTTCCTCGAAAACGAGTTGATGTACGGCCGCACCTTCGAGGTGCCCAAGATCGACGATTTCGTGCTGCCGATCGGCAAGGCGCGGATCATGAAGCCGGGCAAGGACGTGACGCTGGTGAGCTATTCGATCGGCGTCGGCATCGCGCTGGAGGCGGCGGAGAAGCTGGCCGGCGAGGGCATCGACGCCGAGGTGCTCGACCTGCGCACGCTGCGCCCGCTCGACAAACAGTCTGTGCTCAAGAGCCTCGCCAAGACCAACCGCATGGTGGTGGTCGAGGAAGGCTGGCCGACCTGCTCGATCGCCTCGGAAATCGCCGCGATCTGCATGGAAGAAGGCTTCGACGACCTCGACGCGCCGGTCCTGCGCGTCACCAACGAGGACGTGCCGATGCCCTATGCCGCCAACCTCGAAAAGCTGATGCTGATCGACAGCGACAAGGTGGTGAAGGCCGCGAAGAGGGTCTGTTACAAGGATTGAGCGCCGCGATTGGTGAAGGGAAATAAGGGGCGGCCGGCATCGGTCGCCCCTTTTCGTTCCAAGATACGGCTATTTGATCAGGTGTGCGCTGGCGATCGCTTTGGTGAACAGCGTGCGAAGCGCGTCCGAGATGCTTTCATCGGTCTTCACCGTCATCATCAGGTTAGGCGACGCGCATTTGTTGAGCGCCGGCGCGATCTTGGGAATCGCTTTCTCTGCGATCGCGCGCTGGCCGGGTTCGTCATCCTTGATCGATTCGACGGTATATTCGGTGTAGAGGATCGCGATCTTGATGCCGCGATTCTTGATCGCGTTGCATTGGTCTATCTGCTGCTGCTGCATCGCGTCGCGCGTGCGGCCGCTGCCGATATTCTCGTCGCTCATCCCGTCCGTCACCATGAACAGGAACGCTTGCGGCGTATCGCCCGGTTCGTCGGTTCCCTTGCCCGATGTGGCGGGCAGGACGTCGTTCTCCATCTTCTTCAGGATACTCTTGAAGCTGGTGAACAGATACTCCTGGCCCGAACTTCCATCAGGCGGACGGCCATTACCCATCTGGTCGTTGACCGTCACCAGATCGACGTTGTTCGCTAGTGTGCTCACATTGGCCAGATTCGAGGTCAGTGACGCGATCGTCTTCAGATTGGTGCTGTGATCGAACGTATAGAGCGCGGCCCGATAATCGCGATGGTTCGATTCTGCGTAGGATTGCGCGAGCGTCATCAGATCCTGCACCGCGGTTCGTTCGTCAGTGACGCGCAGATTGATGTTCTGGTTGCGCGCGTACCAATAACTGTCCGCATAGGTGCCGTCGGCGTTGTAGACGCAGATGTCTTTGTTGCTCGAGCTGGTTTTGCACTTGGAATCTGTGGCATCGCGATTGACGTAGATGTAGCTGTTGTCGTCGTCGATATACTGCTTCTTATTGGAACCGCTGCCACTACTCCGGTAAGCGCCCTTGATGATCGAGAACTTGGCATTGTCGAGGATGAGGCTCGGCAGCTTGCCGATACCAGAGCCGATATATTGCTGAATCTTGTTCGAATGACACGCGAACGAGCAGTTCATCTTCTCGTCCATGTGTTCGATGCCTGCGCTCGTGGTCGGCAGCGCCATCGACGGCGAGGTATCGAGAGCGATGTAGAAATCCATGTCCGGCGGGCGCGCTGCCGATGCGGTCGAACTGCCGGCGACGGTGATCGCGTGCATCTTGAGCACGCCGCCGAACGAGTTGAGCGACTTCGCGGTGTAGGTGACGTCGGCCGTGCGCGAATTGGCGCCGTCGGGATGAGAGAGTTCGATATGGAATTCGGGCGTCCCCACCATCCCGCCCAGGGTGTCGGCCTGCGCCTTGAACATGACGGTCGCGGCCGCCTTGACCTTGCCCTCGTCCTCTTCCTCCATCATCGTCTGGGTCACGGCGGAGAGTGCGGCAGCGTCGGCGAGCGCGTTGAGCTTGGTGCGCAGCCGCGCGGCGCGGGCATAATCGATGCCCATCCCCGTCGCGAACACCATCGGGATCATCGCGAAACCGAACAGCATCAGCACGTTGCCGCGCTGGCTGGCGCGGAGCCGGGCCAGAAAGGCCGAGAAGCGCGAAATCATGAGCTTTGTCCTTCGTCGACACAGACGGGCGCGCCGACCGTGCCCGAATTGAGACAGACCGAATCGGATCGGCGCGGGTTCATGAAGATGTGATCGCTGAGCGTCATCGACCCGAGCAGCGAGCCGCCGACAACCGGCGTGTAATGAAACACGATCTGGCTGAAAACGACGTGGGTGTTGGGCACCTTGAGCGATTCCGGCAGATCGACGTCGTCGACCGACACGACCGCGTCGCTCGGCCATTTCCACACCAGATGCGGCGCGCCGTCGCCATCGACCTTGATTTCGGCGAGGATCAGTGTCGAATCCTCGGTCGAATAGGGTGTCATCACCTGGCGAGCGCCGTTGATGATCGACGTGGCCTCGGCATAGGTGATCGATTCGTTCTGCGATGTCAGGTCCGCCAGTGTTCGCGCGGTGACCGTCACCTTGCGATAGGCGGAGATCGCATCCATCAATTGATACCCGCCCAGATACAGCAGGATCAGCACCGGCGCGGTGATCGCGAACTCGACCGCGCCGATCGCGCGCACCTCGGCGACGAGCCGGGCGAGTAAGTGCCGCATGGGACGGAGGGCGGCGGCGCTCATGTGAGATACGGTTCCGATTTGAACACCGAGGTCGCGATCAGCAGCCGTCGGTCGCCGCTGTTGGAAAGATCGAAGCCAAACGGCCCGCCGATGACCGGAAACAAGTACATCGTCCGCATGACGACGATGCTGCCCGCGCCGCCGGGTTCGAATTTCCAGTTGTTCTCGACCTTGCCGTCGCTGTCATACTGGAGCGCGGGCGCCTTGGTGTCGGCATCGGCGAATGAATCGACCGTCTGGACGTCGATCATCAGATTGTCGCAACTCATGAACGATGGCAGATTCTCGCATGCCGCTTCCTTGAAATCGCTTTTGCTCATTCCCGCCTTCTGTGCGGCGCCGGTGACGAGCTGGCGTGCGGTTTCTTCGGACGTCGTCTCGAGTGTTTGCTGAGCAAAAAACACGAGGCTGGTCTGGAGGATAGCGATCAGCAGCGCGATGAAAGGTAGCGCCACGATCGCGAATTCGATGATCGTCGCGCCGCGCGTGTCGCGGGCGAGCGCCCGCGCCCTCCGACGGAAGGTGTATTTCCGGTGCCCTTCTATCCCGTCCCGCATCGATCAGGCCGCTCCATCCGATGCCGAAGATGCCGCACCGGGCTTAATATTTGGTTCAAGCGGCTCGGGCGGTTGCGTGGGCAGGCGGCAGGCGGCAATGCGAACCTATGGCGACCGAGGATCCCGAACTGGCGTTGGCGATCTGTTACGCACCGCACGCGGCGCGGGCGGCGTTGCGGGCGCTGTTCGCGCTCGATACGACGCTGGCGGATGTGCTGCGCACCACGACCGAGCCGATGCTCGGCCAGATGCGGCTGACCTGGTGGCACGATGCGCTGACGCGGCTCGATACCGCACCGCCGCCCGCCGAGCCCGTTCTGGTCGCGGCGGCGGCCGAACTGTTGCCGATCGGGGTGACGGGCGCCGACCTTGCGGCGCTGGTGGCTGGGTGGGAGGAACTGGTCGAGCCCGAACTCGACGATGCCGGGCTGTTGCGCCACGCGCGCGAACGCGGCGGCCGGCTGTTCACGCTCGCCGGCCGGGTCGTCGGCGTCGATCGGCCTGTGCTGGCGCCTGCCGGAGAAGGCTGGGCGCTGGCTGATCTTGCGCACCATGTCGACGATCGGGTGCTGGTCGAGCGCGCGCGCTTGCTCGCGCAGGTGCGGCTCGACGGCGCGGCCGACGCCGATTGGCCGCGGGCGGCGCGCACGCTCGGCGCGCTCGTCCATCTCGCACGCTTCGATCTGGCGAGCCCGGAGGGCCAGCGCCCGGCCAAAGGCGCGCCGCGCCGGGTTGCGCGCCTGCTATGGCATCGGATGTCGGGCCGCTGACGATTTGACCTGACGCGCGGTCGCGCTAGCCTGTCGCCCGATCGTGGGGGAGATCGGCGATGTGGCGGATTTTGGCCGGGGGCGGCGCGGTGCTGTTGCTGGGGATGGCGGGGGTGTTCCTGTTCGGCAGCCGCGCGGCGGCGCCCGTGCTTCCGCCCGCGCCACCGCCTGACGCGATCGCGCCGCCGGCACCGCTCCCGAGCAAGGCACCCGAGGCGAACGAGAAGACGCGCGAGCAGAAGCGCTTCGATCGTTACGACAAGGATCGCGACGACATCATCACCCGCGACGAATTGCTCGCGCCGCGGCGCAAGGCCTATGCGAAGCTCGATACCGACCATGACGGGCGGCTGAGCTTCGAGGAATGGGCGATCGCCACCAGCGAGAGGTTCGCCCATGCCGATGCCGACAAATCGGGCAAGCTCACCCGCGCCGAGTTCGCGACCACGCGCCGCAAGACGAAACCCAAGCCGAAATGCGTGTGCTCCGAAGGGGGTGAATAGGAAGGGCCTCGCGCGTGCTTACCTGGCGATCCACCCGGCGAGCGCTTCACGCGCGCGCGACGTGTAGAGTTTTTTGCGATCGGCCTTCTTCGTGCGGCCCTCGATCGGTGGAAACAGGCCGAAATTGACGTTCATCGGCTGGTAGGTTTCGGCCTCGGCGGCGCCGGTGATGTGGCCGAGCAGCGCGCCCAACGCGGTAGCCGGCGGTGGCGGTGCCAGCGCACGTCCGGCAAGCTCCGCCGCCGCGAAACGCCCCGCGAGCAGCCCGATCGCGGCGCTTTCGACATAGCCTTCGCAGCCGGTGATCTGGCCGGCGAAGCGGATATTCGGGTGTGCCTTGAGCCGTAGCGTGGGATCGAGCAAGTCGGGCGAGCGGACGAAGGTGTTGCGGTGCAGCCCGCCCAGCCGCGCGAATTCGGCATTTTCCAAGCCCGGAATCGTGCGGAACAACCGCACCTGCTCGGCGTGCTTGAGCTTGGTCTGGAAGCCGACGATGTTCCACAAGGTCGCCGTGGCATTATCCTGCCGCAACTGGACGACGGCATAGGGCCAGCGCCCGGTGCGCGGATCGTCGAGCCCGACCGGCTTCATCGGGCCGTAGCGCAGCGTATCCACCCCGCGCGCGGCCATCACCTCGATCGGCATGCAGCCCTCGAAATAGGGCGTGTCCTT
This sequence comes from Hephaestia caeni, assembly GCF_003550065.1. GTDB lineage: Bacteria > Pseudomonadota > Alphaproteobacteria > Sphingomonadales > Sphingomonadaceae > Sphingomonas > Sphingomonas caeni_A. The sequence continues at coordinate 92,650 of NZ_QXDC01000005.1, read as the reverse complement.
TTCCCATTCGCGGAATTCGGTCTTTTCGCCGTCGAGCAGGCCGGCGTGGAAGGCGAGATACTGATCTTTATCGAGCGGGCAGTTGATGTAATCCTTGCCGTCGCCCTTGTTCCACCGCGACTGGAACCAGGCGACGTCGAAGTCGATGCTGTCGCGATAGACGATCGGTGCGATCGCATCGAAGAAGGCGAGGGCGTCGGAGCCTGTGGCGCCGCCGATGCTCGCCGCGAGACCGGGGGCGGTGAGCGGCCCGGTGGCGACGATCGTTAGGCCCTCGGCGGGCAGCGTGTCGATCTTCTCGCGCACGATCATGATATTGGGATGCGCGGTGAGCGCCGCGGTGACGCCGGCTGAAAAGCCGTCGCGATCGACCGCGAGCGCGGAGCCCGCGGGCACCTTGTGGACGCCGCCCTCGCGCATGATCAGCGAGCCCAGGCTGCGCATTTCGGCGTGGAGCAGCCCGACCGCATTGCTCTCCGCATCGTCCGAGCGGAAGCTGTTCGAGCAGACCAGTTCGGCGAGGCCATCGGTCTGGTGCGCGGGCGTGGTCTCGCCCGAACCGCGCATTTCGGAAAGGCGCACTTGCCACCCCGCTTCGGCGAGCTGCCAGGCGGCTTCCGATCCGGCGAGGCCGCCGCCGATGATGTGAACGTCATAGGTACTCATGGCTTGGCGCTTGGCATCGTCGCGGAGACAAGACAAGTTGTGGTGACACGACGGGGAGGGGACGATGCGCGGATTGCTGTGGGCGGCGCTGGTGGCGGGGGGCTCCTTTTGCCTCGCGGCGTGGTTGGGCTGGAACGGACCGGCCATGATCGCCTGGAAGGGCGCAGGCGTCGCGCTGCTCGCGGCGTGGGCGGCAAGCGAGGCGCGGGGCCTCGACGGCTGGCTGATCGCGATTGTGCTTGCGCTGGGCGCGGCGGGTGACGTGCTGCTCGAGGCGGTGGGGATGATCGCGGGGGCGGCGGCATTCCTTGCCGGGCATCTGGTCGCGATCGGGCTCTACCTGCGGCATCGGCGGGCGGCGCTCACCCCCAGCCAGCGCGCGCTCGGCTGGCTGGTCGCGCCGGCGACGGTGGCGATCTCGGTCGCCCTAGTGTGGCGCGGTGATGACGTGGTGGCGGTGGGAATCTATGCTGCAATCCTCGGGCTGATGGCAGCGATGGCGTGGACGAGTCGCTTCCCGCGCTATCGCACCGGCATCGGCGCGATGCTGTTCGTGGCGTCGGACCTGCTGATCTTCGCGCGTTTCGGTCCGCTGGCGGGCTCGTTCGTGCCGACGCTGCTGGTGTGGCCGCTCTATTTCGCCGGGCAGGCATTGATCGCGGTGGGGGTGGTGCGGACGCTCGCTGCGGACTCAGCCCGCGACGGGTAGGCGGATGGTGCCGTCGGGTTCGTGTTCGAGCGGGCCGTAGGCGATCACGGTTTCGAGCAGGAGCGGGCCGTAGAGATGGGGGAAGCGTGCGCCGCCGCGCGATTCCTCCCATTTCACGGGATCGTCCTGCGCCTCCAGATCGACGGCGGCGAGCCAGAGGTCGCCTTGGCCGGCGAAGTGTTTCGCGATCGTCCCGGCGAGCTGATCGGCGGTCGAGAGGTGGATATAGCCGTCCGACAGGTCGACCGGCGCGCCCGCGAAGGCGCCGGTCTCCAGCGCCTTCATCTGGGGCTCGGTCAGCACCTTGTAGGCGACCGGTGGCGTCACTCGCCGTCTTCGGGGCCGGCGGCGAGATCCTCGCCGGTGTCGCCGTCGGGGGTGGGGGCGTCGTGCTTCGGGCCGTCGCCGAGATCGGCCTCGGCGTCTTCCTCATTCTCCTCGAGCAACGCGGCGGAGACGACGTGCTCGCCCTCGGCGACATCGAACAGCCGCACGCCCGCCGAGCCGCGGCCGATGACGCGCAACGAATCGAGCGGCATGCGGATCAGCTTGGCCTGGTTGGTGACGAGCATGAGTTGGTCGCTCTGCGTCGCCGGGAAGCTGGCGACGACGGGGCCGTTGCGGCGGATGTTGTCGATATTGGTGATGCCCTGGCCGCCGCGTCCGGTGCGGCGATATTCGTAGGCCGAGGAAAGCTTGCCATAGCCGCCCGCGCAGACGGTGAGGATGAACTGTTCGCGGCCCGACAGCTCGGCGAAGCGTTCCGCAGTCATTGCGGGGGCGCCTTCCTTCTCGGCCTTCCACGGCGCGAAACGCAGATAATCCTCGCGCTCCTGCTGGTCGCGCATCCCACCGCGATGGAGGATCGAGAGCGAGATCACCTCGTCGCCTTCGCTGGCAAGGCGGATGCCGCGCACCCCGGTCGAGTTGCGGCTCTGGAACGCGCGGACGTCGTCGCCGCGGAAGCGGATCGCCTTGCCGCGGCGGGTGGCGAGCAGCACGTCGTCATTGTCGCCGAGCAAGGCGACGCCGATCAGCCGGTCGTCCTCGTCCTCGCCTTCGAACTTCATCGCGATCTTGCCGTTCGAGGGGACGTTGGTGAACGCATCCATCGAGTTGCGCCGCACAGAGCCTTTGGCGGTGGCGAACATGACGTGGAGCGCACCCCATTCGGCCTCGTCCTCGGGGAGCGGCAGCACCGTCGAGATCGTCTCGCCCTCGCCGAGCGGCAGAAGGTTGACGAGCGGCCGTCCGCGTGTCGCCGGGCCGCCTTCGGGTAGCCGCCAGACCTTCATGCGATAGACCTTGCCGGCGGTCGAGAAGAACAGCACCGGCGTGTGCGTCGAGGTGACGAACAATTCGGTGACGACGTCTTCGTCCTTGGTCGCCATGCCCGCGCGGCCCTTGCCGCCGCGGCGCTGGGCGCGGAAGGTATCGAGCGGGGTGCGCTTGATATAGCCTTCCATCGTCACCGTGACGACCATGTCCTCGCGCTCGATCAGATCTTCGTCCTCGATCCCGTCGGCGGCGGCGGTGATCTCGGACTTGCGCGGGGTGGCGAATTCATCGCGGATCGCGGCCAGTTCGCCGCGCATCACGCCGTAGAGCTTCGCGCGGTTGGACAGGATTTCGAGCAGATCGGCGATCGATTCGGCGAGCTGCTGCAACTCGTCGCCGATCTCGTCACGGCCCAGCGCGGTCAGGCGGTGGAGGCGCAGATCGAGGATTGCGCGGACCTGGATTTCGGAGAGCTGGTAGGTGTTGCCGGTAACCTCGGCCTCGACCGCTTCGACGAGCCGGATATAGGGCGCGATCTCGGCGATCGGCCATTCGCGGGCGAGCAATGCGGCGCGCGCGGCGGCCGGGCTCGCCGATCCACGGATGATACGGACCACTTCGTCGAGATTGGTGACCGCGATGACGAGACCAAGCAGAATATGGGCGCGTTCGCGGGCCTTGAGCAGCTCGAACTTGGCGCGCCGGGTGATGACCTCCTCGCGGAACTTGACGAACGCCTCGATGATGTCGCGCAGGTTGAGCGTCTCGGGCCGACCGCCGCGGATTGCGAGCATGTTGGCGGGAAACGACCCTTGCGCGGGCGTGTGGCGCCAGAGCTGGTTGAGCACGACTTCCGGCGTGGCGTCGCGCTTGAGATCGATGACGATGCGCACGCCTTCGCGGTTCGATTCGTCGCGAATATCGCTGACGCCCTCGATACGCTTGTCCTTGGCGGCCTCGGCGATCTTCTCGACCAGCGCGTTCTTGCCCTGCTGGAAAGGGATTTCGGTGAGCACGATCGAGCGCCGGTCGCCGCGTCCTTCCTCGATCACATGGCGCGAGCGCACGATGATCGAGCCGCGCCCGGTCTGGTAGGCCGAGCGCGCGCCCGAACGGCCGAGGATCAGCGCCCCGGTCGGGAAATCGGGCGCGGGCACGATCTCCATCAGTTCGTCGACGCTGATCCCGCCGTTGTCGATATAGGCGAGGCAGGCGTCGATCACTTCGCCCAGATTGTGCGGCGGGATGTTGGTCGCCATGCCGACCGCGATGCCGCCGGCACCGTTGACGAGCAGGTTGGGGAACGCCGCCGGCAGCACCTGCGGCTCGCTCTCGCTGGCGTCGTAATTGGGCTGAAAATCGACCGTATCCTTGTCGAGATCGGTCAGCAGCGCGTTCGCGACCTTGGCGAGGCGCGCTTCGGTGTAGCGCATCGCCGCGGGCGGATCAGGGTCCATCGAGCCGAAATTGCCCTGACCGTCGATCAGCGGCACGCGCATCGACCAATCCTGCGTCATGCGCGCGAGGGCGTCGTAGATCGCGGTATCGCCGTGCGGGTGGTACTTACCGATCACGTCGCCGACGATGCGCGCGGACTTGCGATAGGGCCGGTTGTGATAGAAGCCGCTCTCGCTCGCCGAATAGAGGATGCGGCGGTGGACGGGCTTCAACCCGTCGCGCACATCGGGCAGCGCGCGCGCCACGATCACGCTCATCGCGTAATCGAGATACGAGGTCTTCATCTCCTCGACGATGGAAATGGGGGTAATGTCCGAGGGGTCGCCGAGGACGGTCTCGTCGGTCAAATTTTCACGCTTTCGGATGTATGTTTCGGTTGGGAGACGGTCTAGCGGGTCGCGGCCCGCTTGTCACGCGCGCGCACGTATGCGCGCGCGCGAACACGCCCCGCCACCCCGGGCGTGTTCCGGGACGCTGGGGCTCGCCTAAAGCGCGTTTGCGGCGCTCAGAACAGCGCGGACCGAGGCTGTCGCGATGTCGGTATCGCGGCCGACGCCGAATACGGTGCGGCCGTCGGGCGTGGTGCATTCGAGATAGGCCGCGGCGGCGACCTCCGAACCCTGGCCGATCGCATGTTCGTTGTAATCGGCGACGTCGAGCGCGATCCCGCACGCATCGCGCAGCGCGATGACGACGCTTGAGATCAGGCCGTTGCCGCGCCCGCTGACCGAGCGTTCCTCGCCGTCGATCGCGATCCGGCCGACGAAGGTGCGCTGCCCGGTGGGGCCGCTTTCCTCGTAATCGACCAGCACGAAGCGATCCGTGTCGCCGGGCAGATAGGTACGCTTGAAAAGTTGCCAGATGTCATCGGCGTTGAGTTCGCGACCGGCCTCGTCGGCGAGCTGCTGGACGTGACGGCTGAACGCAGCCTGGAGCCGTTTGGGGAGCTTCAACCCCTTGTCCTGTTCGATCACCCAGGCGACCCCGCCCTTGCCCGACTGCGAATTGACGCGGATCACCGCCTCGTAATCGCGGCCCAGATCCTTGGGGTCGATCGGCAGATAGGGGACTTCCCAGAACTCGTCGTTGCGCGCTTCCTGTGCGGCGAAACCCTTTTTGATCGCGTCCTGGTGGCTGCCCGAAAACGCGGTGAACACCAGATCGCCGGCATAAGGCGTGCGCGGATGGACGGGCAGGTTGGTGCAGTAATTGACCGTGTTCACCACCTCGTCGATGTCCGAGAAATCGAGCCCCGGATGCACGCCTTGCGTGTACATGTTGAGCGCGACCGTCACGAGATCGCAATTGCCGGTGCGCTCGCCATTGCCGAGCAGGCAGCCCTCGACGCGATCGGCGCCCGCCATCAGCCCCAGTTCGGCTGCCGCGACCCCGGTGCCGCGATCGTTATGCGGGTGAAGCGAGATCACCACGCTGTCGCGGTTCGGCACGTTGCGGCAGAACCATTCGATCTGGTCGGCATAGACGTTGGGGGTCGCGCATTCGACCGTCGCGGGCAGGTTGAGGATCAGCGGCCGTTCGGGCGTGGGCTGGAGCACGTCCATCACCGCCTCGCAGACCTCGACCGAGAAATCGAGTTCGGCGGTCGAGAAGGTTTCGGGCGAATATTCGAAATGCCAGTCGGTATCGGGCTGCTTCGCGGCTTCGTCGCGCAGCACCTTGACGCCGTCGACCGCGATCTGGCGGATCTCGTCGCGGCTCATGCCGAACACGATCTTGCGCCATGCCGGCGACACCGCGTTGTAGAGGTGGACGATCGCGCGCGGGGCGCCGACCAGGCTCTGGAAGGTCGTTTCGATCAGGTCGCGGCGCGACTGGGTGAGCACCTGGATCGTCACGTCGTCGGGAACACCGCCCGATTGGACGAGGCCGGCGATGAAATCGAACTCGGTCGCGCCGGCGCTGGGGAACCCGACCTCGATTTCCTTGAGCCCCACCTTGACCAGAAGATCGAAGAAACGGCGCTTCCGCTCGGCGTCCATCGGGTCGATCAGCGCCTGGTTGCCGTCGCGCATGTCGGTGGAAAGCCAGCGCGGCGGCGTGGTGATGACGCGGCTGGGCCATTGTCGATCGGGCAGATCGATCTGGGGGAAGGGACGGTATTTGACGCTCGGATCGTTCAGCATGGGGTGTCCTGTCACGGTGACGCCCGCGGCGGCCGGGCCGCACGACGGATCGGTATCGAAAGCAAACGGCCCTTAGGCGGGAGCGCGCACGCGCCGGATCGTTCCGCCTAAGGGCGGATAAGTCGCAGCGGAAGAAGAAGCGCGGTCAGCGTCATCGTGGGTGCGTATTGGCGCAGACGCGCGGTCTTGTCCAGCACCGCGACGTTTCGGGCGCTATAAGCTGCGCTAATCGCCGCCGAACAGCCGGTCGACGGGGCTGGTCGGCAGGAACCAGAACAAGGCAACCAGCGCGGCGCAGGCGATACCGAGCCAGGGTGAGACGAAGGTGAGCGCCATCCCCGAGGCATAGAGGAAGGTCGCGAACACGCCCTTGCGCGTCGTCTGCTGATGATAGGCGCGGGCATCATGGCTTTGGCTGCCGGTGCGCCGGATCACCGTTTGCAACCAGACATAGGCGAAGGCGGGCAGCAGCATCGTGACGAGATAGAGCCAGGTCGCCTCGCGGCTGAAATGATGCTCGCCCAGATACGAGGTCGAAAACGGCACCAGCGACAGCGTGAACAGCAGCGCCATGTTGGACCAGACCAGCGCGTTGGTGACACAGGTCGCGTGGCCGAACAGGCGGTGGTGGTTGACCCAGTAGATCGCGACATAGGCGTAGCTCAGCACATAGGCGAGGAAGATCGGCCAGAGCGTCCACAGCCGGCCGAATTCGGGTGCGACCGGGGGATGGAGTTCGAGCACCATGATCGTGATGATGATCGCGACCACGCCGTCCGAAAACGCCTCGACCCGGCCGACGCCGCGCGCGCCTTCGCCGGGCTCGCTCATTGCTGGATGAAGGCGGCGTTGATCGTCAGCAGCACCTCGTCGGAAACCAGCGGAATGCCGTAGCTGATCCCGAAATCGCTGCGCTTGATCGTCGTCGTCGCGGCGAAGCCGACATTGACCTTGGGCGGCCCCATCGGGCCGTTGCCCGCGCCGACGAACTGCGCGTCGAGAGTCACCGGTTTGGTGACGCCCTTGAGCGTCAGGTTGCCGTCGATTTGCGCGGTCTGGTTGGCGATCGTCACCTTGGTGGAGACGAAACGGCCGGTCGGATATTTGGCCGCGTCGAAGAAGTCGGCGTTCTGAAGGTGCTCGTCGAGCCCGGCGGCGGTAGTCACCACCTTGGCGATCGGGAAGGTGATGTCGATTTTGGCGGCGGACGGGTTCTTCGGATCGATCGTCAGCGTGCCGGTCGGCGCGACGAACATGCCGGTATACGTGCTGAAGCCCAGGTGCGTGACGGTGAACAGCACCTGCGTATGATCGGAATCGACAGTGTAGGTGCCCGCGACGACGCGCGACGGATCGGGCGCGCCCGGCGCTTTGGTCGGCATGTCCTGCGCGAGGACCGGAACGGCGGCGAAGGCGAGAAGCGAGGCGAGGACCAGACGCATGAGCACGACTCCCGGTTGTTGCAGGGTCGCTATAGCCTCAATCGTCATCCCCGCGAAAGCGGGGACCCATCTCCTGACGCCGCCAGACACGCGTCGTGCGCCTGTGGGTCGAATATGAGATGGGGCCGCGCGTTCCGCGGGGATGACCGCGGAGGTCAGTTCTTGTCCTTGTCCACCAGCTTGTTGGCGCCGATCCAGGGCATCATCGCGCGCAGCTCGCTGCCGACCTTTTCGATCGGATGGGCGGCGGCGGCCTTGCGGCTGGCCTTGAGTTCGGGCTGGCCGGCGCGGTTGTCGAGGACGAAATCCTTGACGAAACGGCCCGCCTGGATGTCGGCGAGGACGCGCTTCATCTCGGCCTTGGTCTCGTCGGTGATGATCCGCGGGCCGGTGGTGATGTCGCCGTATTCGGCGGTATTCGAAATCGAATAACGCATGTTGGCGATGCCGCCCTCATACATCAGGTCGACGATCAGCTTCACTTCGTGGAGGCATTCGAAATAAGCCATTTCGGGGGCGTAGCCCGCCTCGACCAGCGTCTCGAACCCGGCGGTGATGAGGTGGGTGAGGCCGCCGCACAGCACCGCCTGCTCGCCGAACAGGTCGGTTTCGCATTCCTCGCGGAAATTGGTCTCGATGATCCCCGAAAGGCCGCCGCCGACGCCGCTGGCATAAGCGAGCGCGATATCATGCGCGTTGCCGCTGGCATCCTGATCGACCGCGATCAGGCACGGCACGCCGCCGCCGCGGACATATTCGCTACGCACGGTGTGGCCCGGGCCCTTGGGGGCGATCATGATGACGTCGATGTCGGCGGGCGGCTCGATCAGCCCGAAATGGACGTTGAGGCCGTGCGCGAAGGCGATCGCGGCGCCGGGGCGGATATTGCCCTTGAGGTCCGCGTCCCAGATCGCGGCCTGATGCTCGTCGGGGGCGAGGATCATCACGATGTCCGCCCATTTGGCGGCTTCGGCATTGGTCATCACCTTGAAGCCCGCTTCCTCGGCCTTCTTACGTGTGGCCGAGCCTTCGCGAAGCGCGACCGCCACCTCCTTGACGCCCGAATCGCGCAAATTCTGCGCATGGGCATGGCCCTGGCTGCCATAGCCGACGATCGCGATTTTCTTGGTCGTGATGAGGTTCAGATCGGCATCGCGATCGTAATAGACACGCATGTTCTTCCCTTTGCTCTTTATTCCTCGCCCAGCGGGAGAGGATACGGAGACCGGCCGGCCTGCCGGCTAGTCGGAGTTGGTGAGGGTGGAGACGTTGCCGTTCTCACCCTTCCGCCGGCTTCGCCGGCTCCCTCCCTCTCCCAGCGGGAGAGGGATTGGTGATTCATGCCCCCTTCGGCCCCCGCGAGATCGCGACGATGCCGGTGCGCGCGACTTCGACCAGGCCGACCTCGCGCATCAAATTGACGAAGGTGTCGAGCTTGTCGCTGCCGCCGGTGACCTCGAACACGAAGCTCTCGATCGTCGCGTCGATCACGCGCGCGCGGTACACGTCGGCAAGCCGCAGCGCCTCGATGCGATGATCGCCCGTGCCGGCGACCTTGACCAGCGCCAGCTCGCGCTCGACGTGCGGCCCCAGCGCCGTCAGGTCCGAGACCTTGTGGACGGGCACCAGCCGCTCGAGCTGGGCGATGATCTGCTCCATCACGCTTGCCGAGGCCGAGGTGACGATCGTGATCCGGCTGACGAGATCGTCCTCCGAAATGTCGGTGACGGTCAGGCTCTCGATATTGTAGCCGCGTGCGGTGAACAGGCCGGCGATCCGCGCGAGAATGCCCGGCTCGTTGTCGACGATGACGGCAAGCGTGTGCCGCTCGATGGCTTCTTCCTTGATGTGCATGCGATCAGACCAGTGCCTTGGCTTCATCGTTCATCGTGCCGGAGACTTCGGCCGCCTGAAGGATCATGTCGGTATGCGCTGCGCCCGACGGGATCATCGGGAAGCAATTGGCGAGCTGCGACACCGCGCAATCGACGATCACCGGCCCGTCATGGCCGAGCATGGCGGCGATGCCGTCGTCGAGCTGGTCGCGGGTCTCGATGCGGATGCCCTTCCAGCCGTACGCCTCGGCGAGCTTCACGAAATCGGGCAGGGATTCGCTGTAACTCTGTGAATAACGGCTAGAATAGGTCAGTTCCTGCCACTGGCGGACCATCCCCATATACTGGTTGTTGAGGATGAAGACCTTGACCGGCAGCCGGTATTGCGCCGCGGTCGCCATCTCCTGGATGTTCATCTGGATCGAGGCTTCGCCGGCGATGTCGATCACGAGCGCATCCGGGTGGCCGAGCTGCGCGCCGATCGCGGCGGGGAGGCCGTAGCCCATCGTGCCGAGCCCGCCCGAGGTCAGCCATTTGTTGGGCGCCTCGAAGCCGAAATGCTGCGCCGCCCACATCTGATGCTGGCCGACCTCGGTGGAGATGATCGGGGCGCGATCCTTCGTCGCCTCATAGAGCGCGCGGATCGCGCGTTGCGGCATGATCGCCTGCGGGTCCGTCTCGGGGAAATCGAGGCTTCTCGTCGCGCGCCAGCCGTCGATCCGGCGCCACCATTCGCCGAGATCGGGGCGGGGGTGCCGGCGTTCCTTCCACACGCGGATCATGTCCGCGAGCGCATGGCCGACATCGGCGATGACGGGCAGATCGACACGCACGTTCTTGTTGACCGACGAGCGATCGATATCGACGTGGATCTTCTTCGAATGCGGCGCGAAGGCATCGAGACGGCCGGTGACGCGATCGTCGAAGCGCGCGCCCAGCGCCACGATCAGATCGGCCTTGTTCATCGCCATATTGGCCTCGAACGTGCCGTGCATCCCGAGCATGCCGAGCCATTGTTCCGACGAAGCAGGCAGCGCGCCGAGCCCCATCAGCGTCGAGGTGACCGGCGCGCCGGTGAGCGCCGCCAGTTCACGCAGCAACCGGCTCGCCTCCGGGCCGGAATTGATGATGCCGCCGCCGGTGTAGAAGATCGGGCGCTCGGCCGCCGCGATCATCTCGACCGCGCTGTCGATCAGCGCCGGATCGGCCTCGGCGGGGGGGCGATAGGTCTTGTGCCGGATCGGGCCGGGCGCGGTATAGCGCGCGGTCGCGACTTGCACGTCCTTGGGAATGTCGATCACGACCGGGCCGGGGCGGCCCGAGGTCGCGATATGGAATGCCTCATGGATCACCTCGCCAAGCCGCGACGGATCCTTCACCAGATAATTGTGCTTGGTGCAGTGGCGCGTGAGGCCGACCGTATCGGCTTCCTGAAAGGCGTCGGTGCCGATCAACGCGGTCGGCACCTGGCCGCTGATGACCACCATCGGGATCGAATCCATCAGCGCGTCGGTGATGCCGGTGATCGCGTTGGTCGCGCCCGGCCCCGACGTGACGAGCACCACGCCGGGCTTGCCGGTTGCGCGCGCATAGCCCTCGGCCGCGTGCGTCGCCGCCTGTTCGTGGCGCACCAGGATGTGGCGGATTTTCTTTTGATGAAAGAGTGCGTCGTAGATCGGCAGCACCGCGCCGCCGGGATAGCCGAACACGATCTCGACGCCGAGATCGCCCAACGCCTCGATCAGAATGTCGGCACCGCTTTTCTCAGCCATCGTCCACGTCCTTTCTTGCCGCACCGCAATAGCATGCGGACGGCGGGGCTGCTAACCGTTATAAAAATACTCGTCAACCCCGTATAAGAGAAATTATATTTCAAATTTCCCGAGAAGGTAATTTATTTCTGTCGCATCCGTGCGCGGCCATGCCGGGGGAGGCTGGTTGCGGAACCACGTAAACTGGCGCTTGGCGTAGCGTCTGGTCGCCGCCTTGCCGTCGGCGATCGCTGCACTGCGGTCGCGCTCGCCCGCAAGCCAGGCGGCGATCTCGGGGACGCCGATCGCCCGCCGGATCGGCGCGGCGGCGGGCAGATCGGGCCGCGCGAGCAATCGCCGCACTTCTTCGACTGCGCCTTGATCCAGCATCGCCTCGAACCGTGCGTCGCAGCGCGCGAACAGCCAGTCGCGATCGGGCAACAGCACCAGCGGCCTGAGCGCGATCCGGTCACCGATCCCGCCTCGGCGCGTCGCCTGCCACTCGGCGAGCGGTTTTCCCGTCGAACGCACCACTTCGAGCGCGCGCGCGACCCGTGTCGTATCGGCAGGCGCGAGCCGCGCCGCGGCGGCCGGATCGATCTGCTCGAGCGCCGCGTGCGCGGCGGCGACGGGCATCGCGCGGACCTCGGCGCGGATGCGCGGATCGATCTCCGGCACCGGGGCGATGCCGTCAAGCAGCGTGCGCAGGTAGAGCCCGGTGCCGCCGACGAGGATCGGCAGCCGCCCCGAGTCGTGCGCGTCGGCGATCGCGGCGGTGGCATCTGCCGCCCAGCGCGCCGCCGAACAGGCGTCGGCGCCGTCGATATAACCGAACAGACGATGCGGCACGCGCGCCTCCTCATCGCGCGTGGGGCGCGCGGAAAGCACGCGCAGATCGGCATAGACCTGCGCCGAATCGGCATTGATCACGGTGCCGCGATGGCGCTCGGCCAGTGCGATCGCGAGCGCGGACTTGCCGCTCGCGGTCGGGCCTGCGATGAGCGCCACAAACTGGGGACAGGAGGCCGTCATTTATATCGCCACGTTGGTTACCGCTGGTGAGATCAGCACCGGCGACCTTTCGAGCCTATGCGACCGCTTGGCGCAAGCCGGTTGCGCGCCGCAGGTATCGGTGCGGATCGACGGCGGCCGGGCCGCCGATATCGCGTTCCAGGGCGGCCCCGCCACTGCGCGCAAGTCGCTCGACGGCGCGCTCGCGCATACCGACGTCATCGTGCAACCGATGGCGGCCCGTGAGAAGAAGCTGCTGATCGCCGACATGGATTCGACGATGATCACCGTCGAATGCCTCGACGAACTGGCCGATTACGCGGGCATCAAGGACGAGATCGCCGCCGTCACCGAGCGCGCGATGCGCGGCGAACTCGATTTCGCGCAGGCGCTCGACGAGCGGGTGGCGCGGTTGAAGGGGCTCGACGCGTCGGTGATCGACAAATGCCTTGCCGAGCGAATCCGCGCGACGCCCGGCGCGGCGACGCTGGTGCGGACGATGAAGGCGCGGCTAGGCGCGACCACGCTCCTCGTTTCGGGCGGCTTCTCGCGCTTCGCCGATCGCGTCGGCGTGGCGATCGGGTTCGATCGCGCGCTCTCGAACGAGCTTCAGATCGAAAACGGCAAGCTCGCCGGCACGGTCGCCAAGCCGATCGTCGATTCGGCGGCGAAAGAGAAGGCGCTGCTCGACACCGCAGCGACGCTCGGCATTCCGCTGTCGCAGACGCTCGCGGTCGGTGACGGCGCGAACGACCTGCCGATGATCCGCAAGGCCGGGCTCGGTGTCGCGTATCGGGCCAAGCCGGTGGTCGCCGCCGAGGCGGACGCGCGGCTCGACCACACCGATCTCACCGCGCTGCTCTATGCGCAAGGCGTGCCGAGCGCCGAGTGGGAACAGGCCTAATATGGTGGAATCGAAGTTCCTGTCATCACCGTCACCCCGGGCATGACCCGGGGTCCCGCTTCCTTGCGCGGACGGACCGAAGAAAAGCGGGATCCCGGGTCAAGCCCGGGATGACGACATCAATGCGGCGAACTTCAGATTCAGGGGCCTAGGATTTGTTCCACTTACGTGGAAGCGGCCCCGGCTTTCTACGGCCTCACCGGCAGGCAATCATTGCCCTTGGCCTTGACCGATGCACAGGCGCTTGCTGCCTCGCCTGAAGACGCGAACGGGCCGGCTTGCAGCCGCACCACCGATCCGGCCTTGACGAAATAGGACTGGCGGTTGCCGAGCGTGCTCACGCGCGGTTGGAGCCGCCCCCACAAGCGACGCGCATTGGCTTCGTTGCTGAACGCGCCGAGCTGGATGCGCCATTTGCCTTCGGGCCTGGGCAGCGGCTGGACCGTCGCGGGTCGCGCGGGCGCGGGTGTCGGCTGCGGGGTCGCGACGGGGGCCGGGGTGGAGGGAACGGGCGCCGACGCGGTTCTGCCGGGCACCGGGTATGGCGCGCCGGGCTGCGGCGCTGTCGTTGTGGCGGTGGCGGTCGAGGGCGGCAGCGCCACGGTGCGGATCGGGGGCTTGGTGTTGCTGGACGCGAGCACCTCGGGCGGCAGCGCGGGGCGCTGCGCCTGCACCTGATATTGCCGCGCGAGTTCGAGCCCCTTTTGCCGCTGATCCTTCGGAATATATTCGTCCATCTTGGCCAGCGTCTCGCTCGCCTGCGACAGGCCCGATCCCGACGCGCGCGTCAGCAGCGCATAGGCGCGGACCCAATCCCTGGTCTGCCCGCCGTCGCCGTTGAACAGCATCGTGCCGTAGACGAGTTGCGCGCGCGGCGCCCCGCGCATCGCCGCTTTTTCGAGCCACGGCGCGGCCTCGGCGCGCTTGCCGTTCTGAAACAGCGTGAGGCCGTAATTCTCCTCGGCCTGGTAATGGCCCTGCTCGGCGGCCTTGCGATACCATTTCTCCGCCTCGGCCGGATTGGCCGCCACGCCGCGGCCCAGCTTATAGGCTTGCCCGAGGTTGAACTGCGCGTCGGCGTCGCCGTGTTCGGCGGGGTCGCGCCACGCCTTGACCGCGGCGGCATCGTCGCCCCGGCTCCAGGCATCGACGCCTGCTTTCACCGGGTTGGCGGTCGGCGCCGTCTGCGGTGCGGCGGCGGCGAGCACGACGCCGGCGATGCCGGCAAAAGCGGGCGCGAGAAGGCGGGTCATATCGGCTCCTGTCGGGCAGCGCGGACGAACCGCGCGGAATATTGGCGGGAAATCAGGCTTGTGCAACGAGTCCCTCGCGAGCGGTGCGGCGGATGCACGCGATTTTGGCCGGCAAATCTTAAGTATCGGTGGAATTAACCTCGATCAACGGGAACCGGATCATTCCGGGGATGTTCTGTCGTCGCCTCTCGCGCGAGCGGGGGAACTGGCAGCATTCCCCCTAACAGTGCTGCCGGCCGGATGGGGGCGGCAGACCCCGGCTGAGATGCCCGCCGCCCCCGAAGGCTCCCCCCGCCTTCTTGGGTTGGACCATAGCCTCACGGGCAGGTCTGTCACCCCCAAACGGGCGTGTTCTGTATCAATATGAAACACGCCCGGGGCGGCGGCGGCTGGTGCCGTTTGCCGTGTGACAACCCCGCTAACCACCCCGTTAACCGCTTCTTATCGTTCCCCGTGGCATTCGCCGCCACAGGAACAGCAGGATTTTCAGGGGACGCGAATGCGGGTTCTCGCGATGGCATCGCAGAAGGGCGGGTCCGGCAAGACCACGCTTTCGGGGCATCTGGCGGTGCAGGCTCAATTGGCCGGCGCCGGGCCGGTGGTCTTGATCGATATCGATCCGCAGGGGTCGCTCTCGGATTGGTGGAACGAGCGCGACACCGATTATCCGGCGTTTGCGCAGACCACGGTCGCGCGGCTTGCCGCCGATCTCGAGGTGTTGCGCCAGCAGGGCTTCAAGCTGGCGATGATCGATACGCCGCCGGCGATCACGATGGCGATCCAGAGCGTGATCGCGGTCGCCGAGCTGATCGTGATCCCGACGCGCCCCAGCCCGCACGACCTGCGCGCCGTGGGCGCCACGGTCGATCTGTGCGAGCGCGCGGGCAAGCCGCTGCTGTTCGTCGTCAACGGCGCGACGCCCAAGGCGCGGATCACCTCCGAGGCCGCGGTGGCATTGTCGCAGCACGGCACCGTCGCCCCGGTCACCGTCCACCATCGCACCGATTTCGCGGCCTCGATGATCGACGGCCGCACGGTGATGGAGGTCGATCAGAAATGCCGGTCGGCGCAGGAGATCGTCCAGCTCTGGAGCTATATCTCGGATCGGCTCGAAAAGAATTTCCGCCGCACGGTGTTCAGCGCGCCCAGCGCCAACGGGTTCGTGGCGCCACGGCAGACGGCGGGTGGCTTCGGCCGCCGGGTGGTGAGCTGATCATGGCGCAGCTCAAGCCTACCGCATCGCTTTCGTCCGGCCTGCTCGCACGCAAGGGGCAAGCGCGCCCGGCGATGCGCCCGCAGGGCCTGTCGGGTTTCGGCACGATGACCGACCAGCTCGAGGATCTCGGCTGGAACGACATGGGGCCAGCCGACGAACCGGCCGCGCATCACGGGCCCCGGCCGGTGCTGACGCCGATGGATACCGTCACCGGGAGGCCCACCGTGCTTCGCCAGCGCG
This sequence comes from Hephaestia caeni, assembly GCF_003550065.1. Lineage (GTDB taxonomy): Bacteria > Pseudomonadota > Alphaproteobacteria > Sphingomonadales > Sphingomonadaceae > Sphingomonas > Sphingomonas caeni_A. The sequence goes on along the minus strand of NZ_QXDC01000005.1, from coordinate 76,743 downwards.
AGGCGCTGCGCGAGGAGATCGAGGCACCCGCGCCCGAACGCGCCGCGCCGGCCGAACCGGTCGCCGTCGAAGCGCCGCCGCCGGTTGCCGAGGCGCCGCAGCCCGCGCGCACGCCGCGCAAATCGGTCTCGGTCGCCACCGCGACGCGGATCGGCCGCGAAACCTCGGGCAAGGGCAAGGGGCGCGTCAGGCGCAACGCGTCGGGCAAGGCCGCGTTCACGCTGCGGCTCGATGCCGATCGCCATCTGCGGCTGCGGCTGGCGAGTGCGCTGTGCAACCGCTCGGCGCAGGTGCTCGTCACCGAGGCGCTCGATCAATTGCTCGGCTCGTTGCCCGAGGTCGAGGATCTGGTGCGCCAGTTGCCGCGCCGCGATTGAGCTCACGGATTGAAGGGGGAAATCTGATGAAAACCCGGATCATGCTGACCATCGGCGCCTCCGCGCTGCTGTTCGGCGGCACGATGGTCAGTTGTGCGGGGCATGACGTCGGAGTCGCTTCGGCGAGCACGCGGGATGCCGATGCCGGTGCGCGCCAGGCCGCCAAGCTGATCGACAAGGCCAATCGCGCGCTTGCCCGCAACCACGCCGACGATGCCGTCGATTATGCCGAAAAGGCGGTGGCGCTTGCCCCGCGCGAGGCCGGCTATCGCGTGGTGCTCGGTCAATCGTATCTCGCCGACGGCCGTTTTACCTCGGCGCGGCAAGCATTTACCGATGCGCTCGCGCTCGATTCGAACAATGGTAAGGTTGCCCTCAGCCTCGCGCTTGCACAAACCGCCGAAGGCGACTGGGCCGCCGCGCGCGCGACGCTGGACGATCATGCGGGGGTGATCCCCGCCACCGATCGCGGGCTTGCGCTTGCGCTCGCGGGCGATCCCAAGGCGGCGCTTCAGGTGCTCGTCCCCGCCGCGCGTGAGCGCGGAGCGACGGCCAAGACGCGCCAGAATCTCGCGCTCGCGTTCGCGCTTGCGGGCAATTGGCAGGCCGCGCGCTCGATCGCGATGGTCGATCTGCCGCCCGCCGAGGTCGACAAGCGGATCGAACAATGGGCTGCCTTCGCCACACCGCGCAGCGCCTCGGATCAGGTTGCGGCGTTGCTCGGCGTCAAGCCTCGGGACGATCAGGGCCAGCCCGTCGCGCTCGCGCTCAACGCCGAGGTCGCGCCGGTCGCGCTGGCGGCGGCTGAACCGGCCGAGCCCGTCGCGCCTGGCCCCGCGCTCGCGCCCGCCGCGACGGTGGCGGTTGCCACGTCGGCGGCGACGCCGAGCTTCGCCAGCCGCGTCGCGTCGGTGGTGTTCGGCCCGCGCAAGGAAGTCGTCCAGCCGATCCCGACGCAGGCGGTGCGCGTGGCGTCGGCCGCGAAGCCGGTGGCCGGAAAGGCCGCCGCGCCGCTCGCTCTCGCGTCGGGCAATTGGGTCGTCCAGCTTGGCGCCTACGAGAACGCCGCGGTTGCGCGCGACGGCTGGAACCGCATCCGCCGCGTGCTGCCGGCGTTCCGCGATCAGACGCCGCAGGGAATGCATTTCAGCGGCAATGGCGGCGACTTCTATCGCCTGTCGGTCGGCGGCTTCGCGCGGAGCGATGCCGATCGGCTGTGCCGTCGCTACAAAGCCAAGGGCGGCCATTGCTTCGTGCGGCAGGATGCCGGCGATCAGGTCGCCAAATGGATCGATCCGGGCAAGCAGCTCGCGGCGCGCTAACCTCCCGGCCCGAAATCGCTCTAGGTCGAAAAAACCTCGGTGCCGCCCTTGAACAGGCGGTGTACCTTGCCCTGAACCGGTAACCCGTCGAACGGCGTGTTGCCGGTTTTGGCGGTCATGGCCTCGGTGGCGATCTGCCACGGCGCGCCGGCGTCGAAGGCGACGAGATCGGCAGGCGCTCCTTCGCTGAGCGTGCCGCCCTCGACCCCGAGCACCTTGGCCGGGTTGGCGGAAAGCAACGCGAACAGCCGGTCGATCGTGAGCCGCTCGTCGCGGACCAGAGTCAGCGCGAGCGCGAGAAGATGCTCGGCATCGGCCGCGCCCGGTGCGGCGTCGGCGAAGGGCAGGCGCTTCTCCTCGGGGCCGCGTGGATCGTGGCCCGAGGCGAGCACGTCGATCGTGCCGTCGGCGATCGCGGCAAGCGCGGCCTGACGATCGTCCTCGCCGCGCAGCGGCGGCGAGAGATGCGCGAAGCTGCGAAAATCGGTCATCGCGATATCGCTGAGCAGCAAATGCGCGGGCGTGATCCCGCACGTCACCGCAACGCCGCGACGCTTGGCCGCGCGGATGAGATCGAACCCCGCCGCGGTCGTCACCTGCCGGACATGCAGCCGCGCGCCGGTTTCCTCGGCGAGCATCAGATCGCGCGCGATCGCCAGCGGTTCGGCAAGCGAGGGTGCCGACGCGAGCCCCATCCGGGTCGCCGCTTCGCCCGCCGTCGCAACAGTACGTCCCGTCAGTCCGCCGTCCTCGGCGTGCGATATCACCGTGAGGCCGAGGTCGCGCGCATAGCCCAGCACTTTGCGCATCACGCCCGAATCGGCGATCCAGCCGCGCCCGGTCGCGACCGCCTTCGCGCCCGCCTGCCGGTTGATCGCCATTTCGGCGAGGTCGGTGCCCGCAAGCCCCTTGGTCGCCGCGGCGATCGGGTGAATCCACAGGGTCGGCTTGCCGATCAGCGCGGCGCGCTGGACGATGCCGGGATCGTCGAGCACCGGCGACTGATCGGGCATCAGCCCGACGCGTGCGATGCCGCCGGCATGGAATGCGGGCAGATCGATCGCGAACACGCCCAGATCGACGATTGCGGGCGCCAGCGTCAGCCCCTTGCACTCCACGACGTCGGTGTCGCTCGGCAGGCCGGTCTGCCCCACCGAGACGATCCGGTCGCCTTCGGTGATCAGCGTGCCGGTAACGATGCCGCGCGTCGGGCAGACGAGGCGGGCGTTGGTGAACGCGCGCTTCATGCCCAGCCCTCCACGCCGCGGGCGCGGCGCGTCAGCACGTCGAGGCACGCCATGCGGACCGCGACCCCCATTTCGACCTGTTCGGTGATCGCCGAATGATCGGGATGGTCGGCGACGTTCGACGCGATCTCGACGCCGCGATTCATCGGGCCGGGGTGCATCACCAGCGCGTCGGGCCTGGCGCGCGCCAGCCGCTCGAGCGTGAGCCCGTAGCGCAGATGATATTCACGCGTGGAGGGGATGTAGGCGCCCGCCATGCGCTCGTTCTGGAGCCGCAACATCATCACCACGTCGCACGCCTCGATCGCCGCATCGAAATCGGTGAAGGGCGTCACCCCCATGCGCTCGATCGCGGGTGGCATCAGTGTCGTCGGCGCGCAGACGCGCACCTCGGCGGCGAGCGCGGTCAGCGCGAGAATGTTCGAGCGCGCGACACGGCTGTGGAGCAGATCGCCGCAGATCACCACGCGCTGCCCGGCGACTCCGCCGCGCCGCCGCCGGATCGTCAGCGCGTCGAGCAACGCCTGGGTGGGGTGCTCGTGCGCGCCGTCGCCGGCGTTGAGCACGGGGCAATCGACCTTGTCCGCGATCAGTTGCACCGCGCCCGAACTGGCATGGCGGATGACGATCACGTCGGCGCGCATCGCGTTCAACGTCATCGCGGTGTCGATCAGCGTTTCGCCTTTCTTCACCGAGCTTTGCGCCGCGTGCATGTTGACGACGTCGGCGCCCAGCCGCTTGCCGGCGATCTCGAACGACAGCAGCGTGCGCGTCGAATTCTCGAAGAAGGCATTGATCTGCGTCAGCCCGTCGAGCGGATGCTGGCTCTTGGCGTGGCGGCGGTTCCAGTCGACCCATTGTTCCGCCTCATCGAGAAGGAACACGATCTCGTGCGGCTGGAGCCCCGCGATGCCCGTGAGGCTGCCGTGCGGGAAGACGGCGCCGCCCGGTATCTGGGCGGCCGGCGAATGATCGGATGCTGGCATCAAAGTGGCCGCGTAGCGCGCGGGACGCCACCGCGCAAGCGTCGGCGGTGGAAGCCTTCGGTGCCGCTGCCGGTTCAGCTACTCGCGAGCACCGCGGCGTCGTCGGCCGGCGTGTCGATCGGGAACGAATAATCGAGCACCGGTGCCGCTTGCGGTGCGGGCTGCGCGGCCTCCGCCATGCGGATCGCGTCGTCGTTGCCGCTCCAGTTGTTCGTCACCATCACGGTGTCGCCCAGCTTGGCGTTGTCGAACAGGATCTTGGCGAAGCCGTGGGGCAGGCCGATGCAGCCGTGGGTGGCGATGTCGTCGGCGATTTTACGGCTGCCGTGGATCGAAATCCCGGTCCAGGTCAGGCGCAGCATCCAGGGCATTGGTGCGCCCTTGTAGATGTTCGACACGTGGTCGATGTCTTTCTGGAGGATCGGATAGACCCCCGTCGGCGTCGGCTTTTCGTCGTAACCGTAGATGATCGACGAGCGGCCGATTTCGTTCCCCGCGCGATAGACGTGGATCAGCGCCGCATCGAGATCGACGACGATCGTGGTCTTGCCGGGGGCGATGCCGTCTGCATCCCACACATAATCGCCGGGCTGGAGCGGGGCGTCGAGCCCGAGCACGCTCTTGACCGGGAATTTCGCGGTCGCGCCCGCGGCGCTGGCCGGCGAGGCGAGCAGCGGAAGCGCCACCAGCGCGGCGAGATAGAGCGCGGCCCTGATCCAGGAACGGGCGCGGTGCGCGGCGGTTCGCTTGGACATCGAAACAAATCCCCTGATCGAACGGTCACGGGAATTGTATGCGGGCCCGGCCTTTATCGCCAGCCCGCGATTTGGCGTGTTCCAGCGTGGGACGCCCCCGGACCGTGTTAGGGACTCGGATCGGCGGGAGGGGGGATCATCGCCAGCGCGTCGATCGCGCCCTGGAGGATGTAGGCGGCGGCCATCTTGTCGACCAGTTCGGCGCGTTTCGCCCGGCTCGCGTCCTGCTCGATCAGCGTGCGCGTCACCGCCTGGGTCGACCAGCGTTCGTCCCACAGCAGGATCGGCAGATCGAGATCGGCGAGGTTGCGCGCGAACGCGCGGGTCGATTGGCTGCGCGGGCTTTCGCTGCCGTCGAGGTGAAGCGGCAGGCCGATCACGATTCCGCGCACCTGCTGCGCGGCGATCAGCGCGGCGAGCGCGACCTTGTCCTTCTGGAATTTGGTGCGATGGATCAGCTCGGCGGGGCTCGCGAAGCTCCAGCCCGCGTCGCACAAGGCGGTGCCGATCGTCCTGGTGCCGACATCGAGACCGATCAGGCGGCCGCCGTTAGGCAGGGCATTGTGGAATTCGGTGCGGTCGGTGGTGATCATCGCCGCCGCTATAGCGCGTGGGCGCCGTCGGTCGATACGAAACGCGCCGACCGAAAGGGATCGGCCGGCGCGCCACGTCGTGGATAGCTTACGTTCGTTAGCTGGCCGGTTTCATCTTGCTCTGCGCGGCCGTCTGGATGCGCGCCTGAAGCGCGGGATCGGCCTGCGAGGCCTGCGCGATCTGGTTGAAGCGTTCGGCGCTCAGGCCCGAACTCTGGACGGCAGCCGCCATCTTCTCCTGCTTCGCGTCCTCGGCGACGGCGGTGTCGCTGCCGATCTTCTGCACCTCGACGGCCGCACTCGCGAACTGATCGACCTCGGCGTCGCTTACTTCGGTCGTCTGCGGCGCCTGCGCGGGGTCGGCGGCCTGCGGCGTCATCGCCGGATCGGCCTGCATCGACGGATCGGTCTGCTGCGGCGCGGCGGGATCGGCCGGGGTCGTCTGCGCCAGGGCCGGCGCGGCGATCATGCAGGCACCCGTCAGCATGGCGGTCTTGAGAAGCGTCTTCATCGTGATGTCTCCCTCGGGGATTGAAACAGTGGGAACGATGACGCTCAGATCGCGAGGGAGTTGCAGCCGATCAATGAGAATGGGGCCGAATCGTGGCAGGTGAAAGATAGATCGAATCAAGTGCTGACGAGGCGAGCGAAAGCATCGATCAGTTGTTGAGATAGGTGTTGAGCCGCCGCTCTGCATCCGCCCTGATGTTCGCCCAGAACAACGAATAATCGAAAACGTGGTAATTGTTACCCGGAAGCACGTAATTGCCTACCATATTCGGCGGCGGCCCCACCGAAAGGATGCCGCGACCTTCGCATCGGGCGGAAATCCTGCCGGGCAGGATATCGGCGGTGGCAAGGTCCGCCGAAGGAAAGAGCGCCCCCAGATTGGCGCTGGCGGGCGCCGCTGCGTCGGGGGTGCCGGTGAGCGGGTTGGTGCAGATCACCTCGGTGTCGCCGCGCGGAGCGCCGGTATAGCCTTCTGTTCGGTCGAACGTATCGAAGATCAGCGACGGATCGGCGGGCTCGGCGAAGGTCTGCCAGGAAAGGATGCAGCCGGTCTGGGCCGCGGTTTCGCATTGCGGCAGACCAAGCGCGGGCAGGTCGGCGGTTTTCGAGACCGGCCAGCCGACGACATAGGCCGCGACGATTCGCGCCGCGAGCGGGGTGCCCGCCACGCGGTCCTTGAGCAACCGCGTCAGGTGAAGTGCGCCCTGGCTGTGCCCGGCGAGGATGATCGGCCGATCGGGGCCGATCTCTTTCATGAACTGGTCGAATGCCGTCAGCACGTCGCGATACGCAAGATCGAGCGCCTGGCCCGCGGCGGCCTCGCTCGTCAGGAATGCGCCGAACGTCGCCTGGCGATAGCGCGGCGCCCAGATGTCGCCGGCCTCGTTGAACGCGCTCGCCTGCCCGCGCAGGAACAATTTGGCGCGCTCGTTCGCCTCCTGATTGTCGAGCGGCGCGTTCCAGTGCGAGCGATCGAGATAGGAGGTCGGGTGGATGAAGAATACCGCCGCCACCGGCTTCTGTGCCGGTTGATATCCCGCCGGGGTCCAGCGCGAGGGATCGTCCGCCTTGCCGGGCCGCGAAAACCACATCGCCGGATCGGCATAGACCGACGGCGCCGCATCCGCCTGATGCTCGAACTTGGTCGTCGGCACCAGCGCGGTGCGCAGGATCTGCACGCCGAACAGGCGGTAAGCGAACGCGGCGGCGATGGCGAGCATGATCAGGATCGCTATCAGATAGAGGAATTTGCGGGCCAAGGCGGTGTCCTTGCTGCGATGCAACATAGGGGTGGCGGGAGCGGGGCGAAACCCCTGCACGACGATCGCGACGCTTGCAATCGCTGCGAAGGCATGGCCGAATTCGGAGCCACGGGAGGATGATCATGGACGACGCGCACGCTCAAGACGAGGATCGCTGGCCGGTGCGGCCGATCCTGCTGGCGGTGGTGGGCGCGCTGGCGTGCCTCGCGGTCCAGCAGATCGGCGACGGGGGCAGCCTCGGCGCCGCCCAGCGCGCGCTGATGGCGGCGATCGCGACCGGCGCGCTCGCCTTCGGCTTCACCGCCGAGCGGGTGCGGCTGGCGTGGTCGGTGATCTTCGCCGCGGTTGTGGCGGTGGTGACGGGGCTCGTCTTCTGGTGGAGTGGCGCGCCCGACGGCGGCGTGTGGTGGGTGAGCGGCTGGAGCGACGCCAGCCTGTTTCTCGCGATCGCGATCGCCGCGCCCCTGTTCCAGACCGCGCGCGATCAGGGGCGGGCGGCCTTCCCCTATGACGAGGTCCACGCGCATGTCTGGACCAATATCGTCTTGTGGTGCGCCTCATGGGCGTTCGTCGGCGTCACGCTGGCGCTCGCCTTTCTGTTGTCGGCGCTGTTCGAACTGATCGGGATCGGCGTGCTGCGCGACCTGCTCGAAAAGGAATGGTTCGTGGCGCTGCTAATCGGCGGCGCGTTCGGTGGGGCGCTCGGGCTGTTCCGCGAACGCGAGGCCGTGGTGCGCACGCTGCGGCGGGTGGTGACGGCGGTGCTGTCTGTGCTGGCGCCGGTGCTGGGGACGGGGCTGGGGCTGTTCCTGCTTGCCTTGCCCTTCACCGGCCTCAGCGCGCTGTGGGAGGCTACCAAATCGACGACGCCGATCCTGCTCGCCTGCGCGTTTGGCGCGTGGGTGCTCGCCAACACCGTGATCGGCGACGGGGTGGAGGACGAGGCGACCAATCCCGCGTTGCGCTGGGGCGCGGCGGCGCTGGGCGCGGTGATCCTGCCGCTCGCCGTGATCGCGGGCGTCGCGACGGGCCTCAGGATCGACCAATACGGCTTCACGCCCGAACGCCTGTGGGCGGTGGTGTTCGTTGCGATCGCGATTCTCGTCGGGCTGGCGTATTGGGTTGCGCTTGTGCGCCGGCGGCTGCGCTGGGCGGAAGGCGCGCGCCCGGCGAACCTCAGGATCGCCTTCGCGGTGGCGGGCGTGGCGCTGTTCCTCGCCACCCCGATCCTGAGCTTCAACGCGCTGTCGGCGCACGATCAGGTCGCGCGGCTCGAAGCGGGCAAAGTGACGCCCGACAAATTCGACTGGGCCGCGCTGGCGTTCGATTTCGGCGAGCCGGGCAAGCGTGCGGTGGCGCGGCTGGTGCAATCGAAAAATGGCGAGGTGGTTCGGCTCGCCAAGAAAGCCGCGGCGGCGAAAGATCGCTGGTCGCTCGCCGATCGTCAGCAGGCCGTGGAGCGTGCGAGCAACCTACAGAAGCGGCTTCGCATCCTGCCGCGCCCGATCGCGCTGCCCAGGGAATTGCAGGAAGGGCTTGCCGATTGGAACGCTTGCGGCTGGGATGATCGCCCATGCATTGTGGTGTGGCAATCGGGTAGTGCCGAGGCGATTTCGATCTCCGGCACTTGCAAAATCGGCGACCACGCTGGGCAGAACGGCAAGGAGGTCGCAACGCGCAGCGATTGTGCGGTCGCGCATCTCGTCAAAAGAGACGATCGATGGAAAGTCGAGTCAGCGGGAGGGCTTAGCTATCTCTCGGACAACGACCGCGCGAAAATCGCCGATGCGCTGGCCAGCGGAGAGGTGTCGATCCGCCCTGTCGAGCGCCGTCAGGTGTTTATCGGCGGCGTTCCGGTGGGCGACGCGTTCGAATAGCATTGCGTGCAGCGCGGCGGCTCTGCTAGCCGCTCGGCCATGTCCGTAGACACCGCAACCGTAAAGCGGATCGCGAGCCTTGCGCGCATCGCGATCACCGACGCCGAAGCCGAGCGCCTCGCGCCCGAACTGGGCAATATCCTGGGTTGGATCGAGCAACTGGGCGAGGTCGACACCGGCGACGTCGCGCCGATGACCGCCGTCATCCCCAACCATCTCAGGTTGCGCGATGATGTCGTCACCGACGGTGGTGCGCGCGACGCGGTGCTGGCCAATGCACCGCAGGCCGAGCATGGGTTTTTCGCGGTGCCGAAGGTGATCGAATGATGTTTTCCACCATCATTCCCGCGAAAGCGGGAACCCATCTTCCGACTGTAGCACCCGGCCTCACCCACGGGAGCTGGGTCCCCGCGTTCGCGGGGATGACGAAGGGGAAGGCTGCATGACCGACCTTACCGATCTCGGGATCGCCGCGATCCGCGATGGCGTGCGCGAGGGCGCGTTTTCCGCGCGCGAGGTGGCCGAGGCATTCGTCGCCAGGGTGGCGGCCGCCAAGTCGCTCAACGCCTTCCTGGTCGAGACCCCGGATCACGCGTTTGCCGCCGCCGATGCTGCCGACAAGGCACGCGCTGCGGGCGAGACGCTTAAGCCGCTCGCCGGCGTGCCGATCGGGATGAAAGACCTGTTCTGCACCAAGGGCGTCGCCTCCACCGCGGCGAGCCACATTCTCGAAGGCTTTGTCCCGCCGTACGAATCGCGGGTTTCGCAGAACCTGTGGGATGCCGGCGCGGGGATGCTCGGCAAGCTCAACATGGATCAATTCGCGATGGGCTCGTCGAACGAGACCAGCGCGTTCGGCAACGTCATTTCCCCGTGGCGGCGCAGCGACGGCGGCGCTTCAGGTAAAAATTGGGCGCCGCTCACCCCCGGCGGATCGTCGGGCGGTTCGTCGGCGGCGATTGCCGCAAGACTTTGCCCGGCGGCGACGGGCACCGACACCGGCGGCTCGATCCGTCAGCCCGCTGCCTTCACCGGGATCGCCGGGATCAAGCCGACTTACGGTCGTTGCTCGCGTTGGGGCGTGGTGGCGTTCGCCTCGTCGCTCGATCAGGCCGGGCCGATGGCGCGCGACGTGCGCGATTGCGCGATCATGCTCGAGGCGATGGCGGGGTTCGACCCACGCGATGCGACCTCGCTCGATCTCGACGTGCCCAAGTGGGAGGCCGGATTATCGGGCGATCTCAAGGGCAAGAAGATCGGTATTCCCAAGGAATATCGGGTCGAGAACATGCCCGCCGAGATCGAGGCCTTGTGGCAGCAGGGGATTGCCTGGGCGAAGGACGCCGGCGCCGAGATCGTCGAAGTGTCGCTGCCGCATACCCGCTATGCGCTGCCCGCTTATTACATCATCGCGCCTGCAGAGGCCTCGTCCAACCTCGCGCGCTATGACGGCGTGCGCTACGGCCTGCGCGACCTGCCCGACGGCGCGAACCTTCAGGAGATGTACGCCGCGACGCGCGCGGCGGGCTTCGGCGACGAGGTCAAGCGCCGCATCATGATCGGCACCTATGTGCTGTCGGCGGGCTATTACGACGCGTATTTCACGCAGGCATCGAAGGTCCGCACGCTGATCGCGCGCGATTTCGAAGCGGCGTGGGAGAGTTGCGACGTGCTGTTGACGCCGACCGCGCCCTCGGCGGCGTTCGCGCTGGGTGAGAAATCGGCCGATCCGATCGCTATGTATCTCAATGACGTCTTCACCGTGCCGAGCAGCCTCGCCGGGCTTCCCGCGATGAGCGTGCCGGGCGGGCTCGACGCGGCGGGACTGCCGCTGGGCTTGCAGATCATCGGCAAGCCGCTCGACGAGCAGAGCGTGCTCAATGCTGGCCTCGCGATCGAGCAGCGCGCAGGCTTCACCGCACGGCCGGAGCAATGGTGGTGATTTTCCGTGCTCCTGCGAAAGCAGGAGCCTAGGGTTATTTGGCACTGGGTTCCTGCTTTCGCAGGAACACTGGGAAGAGATGAGATGGAATCGACGTACCGCATCCAGGGCGCAACCGGCGAGTGGGAGGTCGTGATCGGCCTCGAAGTTCATGCGCAGGTGACCTCGAACGCCAAATTGTTCTCGGGCGCGTCGACCGCGTTCGGGGCGGAGCCGAACACGCAAGTTAGCCTCGTCGATGCGGCGATGCCGGGGATGTTGCCGGTGCCCAATCGCGAGTGCATCCGCCAGGCGGTGCGCACCGGCATGGCGATCGAGGCGCAGATCAACAAATGGTCGCGGTTCGATCGCAAGAATTATTTCTATGCCGATCTGCCGCAGGGCTATCAGATTTCGCAGCTCTATCATCCGCTTGTCGGCGAAGGTTCGATCGAGATCGAGGTTGATGACGCGACCAAGACGATCGGCGTCGAGCGCATTCATGTCGAGCAGGATGCGGGCAAACTGATGCACGATCAGCATCCGACGCGTTCTTACGTCGATCTCAACCGCTCGGGCGTCGCGCTGATGGAAATCGTCAGTCGGCCGGATATGCGGTCGCCTGCGGAAGCAGGGGCTTACCTGAGGAAGCTGCGATCGATCCTGCGTTATGTCGGCAGTTGCGACGGCAATATGGAAGAAGGATCGATGCGCGCCGACGTCAACGTTTCGGTGCGCAAGCCCGGCGACGATCTCGGCACGCGCACCGAGACCAAGAACGTCAATTCGGTGCGCTTCGTGATGCACGCGATCGAGCATGAGGCGAACCGCCAGGTCGATGTGATCGAGGCCGGTGGCCGGATCGTCCAGGAAACGCGGCTCTACGATCCCGATACGGGCACGACGCGGTCGATGCGCTCCAAGGAGGACGCGCACGATTACCGCTATTTCCCCGATCCCGATCTGCTGCCGCTCGAACTCGACGATGCTTTTCTCGACGAATGCCGCGCGAGCCTGCCGGAACTGCCCGGCGCCAAGCGCGCGCGCTACTTGAGCCAAGGCATCACCCCGTACAATGCCGGGGTGCTGACCGCCGAGGTCGAAACCGCGCGCTGGTTCGACGCGCTGCTGGAGGCGGGCGCGGCGCCCGCGCAGGCATCGAACTGGGTCGCTTCCGAGCTGTTCGGGGCACTCAATCGACTTGGTAAGGGGATTGAGGAAAGCCCGGTAAGTCCATCACAAGCTGCGGAACTGCTTGGTCTCGTGGCCGATGGCACGCTGTCGGGCAGCCTCGCCAAGCAGGTGTTCGAGATCATGCTCGAAACCCGCGGCGACCCAGGCAAAATCGTCGAGGAGCGTGGGCTCAAACAGACCAGCGATACTGGCGCGATCGAGCAGGTCATCGCCGAGGTGATGGCCGCGAACGAGGACAAGGTCGCCGATTATCGCGGCGGCAAGGACAAGCTCTTCGGCTTCTTCGTCGGCCAGACCATGAAGGCGATGCAGGGCAAGGCCAATCCACAGGTGGTCAACGAGTTGCTGAAGAAGGCGCTAGGATGAACCTGCTCGCGCTCGCATCGGTGCTGATGCTGGCAGCGGTGCCGGCGGTGGCGCAGGACGCCCCCGGCCGCACGCCGATGGCCGAGGCGGCGCTCCAATCCGATGCGCACCTGCCGCGCGTCGCGATCGAAACCAGCGCGGGGGCCATCGTCGTGGCGCTCGATACCGAACGCGCACCGGTGACCGCGAACAATTTCCTCGCCTATGTCGATCAGCACAAGCTCGACGGCGTCACTTTCTATCGCACGGTGAAGGTGCAGGATCGCTTCGGTTTCGTGCAGTTCGGGGTGAACGGCGACCCGAAGCTCAGCCTGCCGCCAATCCGGCATGAGCCGACCACCGAAACGGGGTTGCATCACGTGAGCGGCACGCTTTCGATCGCGCGGCTCGAGCCCGGATCGGCACGCGGCGAGTTCACGATCATGGTGGGGGATCAGCGCCCAGGATTCGATGCCGATCCGGCCGCTTCCGGGGATAATCTGGGCTATGCCGCCTTCGGCCATGTCGTCGCGGGGATGGACGTGGTCGAGGCGATTATGGACGCGCCGGTTGATCCCGCCGCCACGGTGCGCGGGGCGTTCAAAGGCGAGGTGCCCGCCGCGCCGATCAAGGTCATCAGCGCGACGCGGCTGAAGCCCTGATTATCGTCGCCTGATTTTTCCTCGGGTTTCAGGAATCCTGCCGTAGCAGCGTGAGGCGGGCCTTGCCGTGAATGCGGCTGGCATCGATCGTGAAACCGTTGATCGCCATTTCCTCGTTGCGTGCGGTCTCGATGCTGATCCAGGTGCCGGGGCCGGTCCAGCCGAGCCGGGCGAGCTTGTCGAGCGCAACCGCACCCGCGCCGGTGCCGTACGGCGGGTCCATCAGCACCAGATCGAGCGGCGCGCGCGCCGGGCCGAGCGCCAGCACCGATTGCGCGCGCACGTCGGCGCCGGTCGCGCCCAATTTGGCGACATTGGCGCGCAACGCATCGAGCGCGGCACCGTCTTGCTCGACGAACAGGCATGAGGCCGCCCCGCGCGACAACGCTTCGAGCCCGAGCGCGCCCGATCCGGCGAACAGATCGGCGACCGCGAGATCCTTGAAGTCGCCCAGCCGGCTCGCGAGCATCGAGAACAGTGCCTCACGCGTGCGATCCGCCGTGGGGCGGGTCGCGTCGCCCCTGGGCGCGACGAGCGGCCGCCCGCGCCACTGGCCGGCGATGATCCTCATTTGCGTCCGCGACCGCCGCGCGGCTTCGGGCCGGGTTTGATCTTGGGCCTGGCCCAGCCGGGCCGGCGCTTGGGCGTCGGCTTAGGATCTGATGGCGCGGCCATATCGGCTTTCGGTCCGCGACGGCGATCATCGGAGGCAGGCGCTGGGCGGTTGGGGGCGAGCGGAGCAGTGGCTCGCGGTTTCCCGCGTGGCGCGCGCTTCCGATTGGCATCGGGGGCAGCGCCTGGCCGTGTCGAAGGGCCGGGCTGTTTCCGAGCGCGCGAAGGCGGGGACGGTGTTTCGACGGGACCGGCACGTGCGGGGGGCGCAGGCGAGGGCAGCGTTGCCACCTCGACGGCGGTGTCGCTTTTGGTGCCTTTGGCGAGCGTCTGCCGGAACGCGACGAGATCGTGCTGGCGCACCTCGCCGATCGCGCCCACCGGCAGATCGCCGAGCACGAACGGGCCGTAGCGCGTGCGGATCAGCCGTGATACTTCGAGCCCGAGATGTTCGAGCACGCGCCGCACCTCACGGTTCTTGCCTTCGGTGAGGATCAGTTCGATCCACACATTGGCGCCGGTGCGGCGCTCCAGATTGGCGTCGATTGCGCCGTAGCGGATGCCGTCGATCTCGACACCCTCGATCAGTTCCTCAAGTTGCGCCTGGCTGACCTCGCCATAAGCGCGCGCACGGTAGGCGCGCTCGACGCCGGTCGAGGGTAGTTCAAGCTGGCGCTTGAGCCCGCCGTCGGTGGTGAGCAGCAGCAGCCCTTCGGTGTTGTAATCGAGCCGCCCGACCGGAATCAGCCGCGGCAGCCCCTTGGGCAAGCGGTCGTAGATCGTGGGGCGGCCTTTGGGGTCGCGTTCGGTGGTGAGCACGCCCGCGGGCTTGTGAAAGACGAACAGGCGGGCAGGGCGCGGCGCTTCGACCGGGCTGCCGTCGACGGTGACGCCGTGGAGCGATGCAACGAGTGTCGCAGGCGTATCGAGCGTCTTGCCGTCGATCGCAATGCGGCCATCGGCGATCATCCGTTCGATCTCGCGCCGCGAGGCAATTCCGGCGCGGGCGAGCAGCTTGGCGATGCGCTGCGGTTCCTTCGGGGCGGAGGCATGTGACACGCCGCGCCCATACATCCTTTTGGCGCGCGCGTTCAAAAACTTTGCGCCCGCAAGGGGGTTCGGGCGTTAGAGGACGATGGCGTAACGAGATCGGGCGGCGAGCAGATCGGCGGATAAGGGCGGAAGGATGTTGTTCGCGAAGAAAAATCGTCGGATCAAGCGCTTGCTGATCGTCGAGGATGAGCCGCTGGTGGCGTTCGATACCGAACGCTATCTCACCGACGAAGGCTTTGGAATCGCCGCGACCGTGGATACCGTGGCCGAGGCGATCGCCCTTCTGGGGAGTGGCGAGGTCGACCTGGTGCTGGTCGACGTGACGCTTCCCGACGGCAGCGGGATCGCGGTGGCGGAGGCAGCGCGTGCGAGGGGTGTCCATGCGCTGTTCGTCACCGGCGACTGCCCGATGGAGGCGCGCGGGGTGGCGGCAGGATGCCTTGCCAAGCCCTATGCCCAGCGCGACCTGCTGCAATCGATCTGCGCGATCGACGATGTGCTGCGCGGAAAGAAGCCGCGCAGGCTGCCGGGCGGGTTCAGCCTGTTTCTCGAAACGGCGGCGTGAGAGGTCGTTTCTCGTTCCGTGATTTGCCGTTAGGGTCCGTCACGAAAGATCGGGAGTGATTGTGGGAATGGGCGATTCCGGGGGTCTGAAGGGTTGGAAGCTCCTGAGGGCTGCCTTCACCAATCGCAAGATCGGCGTGATGTTCGCGCTCGGCTTCGGGTCCGGCCTACCTTATGCCCTGTTGCTGGGAACGCTATATGCGTGGTTGAGCGATGCCGAGGTCGATCTTGAGACGATGGGCGTCTTCTCGCTGATTGGCCTCGCTTATGCCTTCAAATTCCTTTGGTCGCCGGTCGTGGACCGGGTGCGGCTACCGCTCATCGGCGGCATCGGACGGCGCAAGGGGTGGCTTATTCCAGCCCAAGGTTTGCTTGGTGTGATTCTGATCGCTCTGTCGCTGTTTGATCCTGCGCGATCGCTCGGATGGTTTTCAGCGCTTGCCGGATTGGGCGCTTTTGCTTCAGCCACGCAGGATATCGCGACCGATGCGTGGCGCGTCGATCAGGCTGATGACATCGCGACACTGGATATTCTGTCGACCGTCTATCAACTCGGCTATCGAATCGCAGCGCTGGCGGGGGGCGCGTTGGCGCTCGTGCTTGCCGCGCGCATCGGATGGCCGGCCGTATATGCCGTGATGGGGTGCGCTCTATTGGCGGTGATGGCGATCACCTGCTTCGCTCCCGACAGCGATCAGCAGAATATCGTCGAGGACGAGCATGAACTGCGGCGTGCGGGCGAATTGTCGCCGCAGGTGAGGGGCGGCGCGCTCGTCATTGTCGGCACCTTGTGGGCTTGGTCGATCTTTATGGTCATTGTGTTCATGGTTCGGTCGCTTGGTGCAGCCCCGGCAGACAGGCCCGATCCCACCGCCTTTGTGGCGTTCTATGGCCCGGTCATCGTTTTTGCGACGGTGATCCTGCCCGCCATCATCGCCGCCGTGCTACAATCGTGGAAGCGCAAGGGACGACATGTGATCGATCGCCCGGCACCAGCGGCCAACCGCTGGAATCGTATCGTCGATCATGGCTATTCGACGTTGATCCTGCCGTTGGCGGACCTGATCGACAGGCTGCGTTGGGGCGCTATCCTCGTTCTGGCGCTGATCTTGACCTACCGTATAACGGATTCGATCTGGGGCACTTTTGCTTATCCGTTTTACCTGGGGTTTCTGGACTATACGAACGACCAGGTCGCGATTGCCTCGAAGTTCTTCGGCGTCGGCATGACGATGGCAGGCATCGCTATGTCAGCGCTGTTTTTCAGTTGGATCGGCCGTATGGCGACCGTG
Organism: Hephaestia caeni; assembly: GCF_003550065.1. GTDB lineage: Bacteria > Pseudomonadota > Alphaproteobacteria > Sphingomonadales > Sphingomonadaceae > Sphingomonas > Sphingomonas caeni_A. The sequence continues at coordinate 60,171 of NZ_QXDC01000005.1, read as the reverse complement.
GTACTGGGTGCGGTAGTCGCCGCAATCAGCAATCTTTTATACGCCGATCTCGCGAACGGAGGCGCGGGACTGGACGTCTTCGGTCACACGACGGGCCTCTATTGGCTATTCGCGCAATTCGGTTCGGACGACCGGATGTCTCGGCTATTGTTGGCGATTTCCGGCGAGAATATCGCTGGCGGCCTCGCCGGAGCGGCGTTTGTTGCCTATCTCAGTTCGATCGCGTCGAAACGATATAGCGCCGTGCAATATGCGTTGCTGTCGTCATTGACATTTCTCGTCGGATCGCTGGGACGGGGAGCGCTCGGCAAAGCGATCGAGGTACACGGCTATGCGTGGGTTTTCTATCTGACGGCTGGGTTGGGCTGCTCTGCGATCGTATTGGCAGCGCTGGAATGGTGGCGGGAGCGTCGACGTGTCGGCGAGGCGTAGAGCGCGGATCGCAAATCGCTAACATTGGATCGGTCGCCCCGCATCGGCGAAGGCGGCGGCGACTGCGGCAGCGCTTGCCAATACCCCATCCACCGCGCGCGTGCCGAGCTGATCGGCAAGCAGCAATCGCGCTTTTTCGGGACTGGTCTCGGCACGCGCGAGGACATCGAGGAGCGCGGCTTCGGACGCGGTCGCCCGCGCGCAGCAGCACGGTGCGATCGCGATCGGCTGCGCGGCGGTGCTGGCCACGTCGAGCATGAACGCGCGCATCAGCACGAGCGGGCGACGGAACGCCTCGCCGAACGCGGTGACGAAGGCGTGGGCGGCGCAGGCGTCGTGCAGCCCGTGCGCGCCCAGCCGCCGGATCGCGAACAGCACGAGCCGCGCGTCGGCATCCTCGGGGAGCGTGTGGGGAAGGGTGTGGGTGATGGTTCGGGTGCTGGTCATGCGCGACTCCTGTCTCGGGCGCGTATGGTTCCTCACTCGCTATTGCAAGTCAATCGCAAATAGGAATTAGTTGGGAAGTTCGCCGTTGGTGGCCAACACCTCGCCGGCGAGATAGAGCGAACCGACGATCAGAACGACGGGATCGGTAGCGTCGTGCCTGTCGGCGATCCGTCGCAGTGCGTCGCCTACCGTGTCGGCGACGTTCGTTTCCAGCCCGAGCGCTGCCGCCGTGCGCGCGAGCGCGGCGGGCGGGTGGCACGCGTGGCCGGGGATCGGAACTGCCGTCAGGGAGGATGCCTGCCGTGCTAGCGGCGCCAGGAAGCCCGCCGCATCCTTGTTGGCGAGCATGCCGCAAACCAGATGGAGCGGGCGGTCGCCGCGCAGGTCGGCGATCGCGGTTGCGACCGCGGCGCCCGCGGCCTGGTTGTGCCCGCCATCGAGCCATAGCGCGCTTGCGGCGGGAAGCCGGCGAGTCAGCGGCCCGTCCGCCAATCGCTGCATTCGTGCGGGCCAGTTCGCGCATCGCGCGGCCGTCTCGATGGCGGTGGTAGGAATGGCGAGCTGCGTCTGGTGGCGCAGCATTGCAATCGCCAGCGCGAGATTGCCGGGCTGGTGCGGGCCGGGCAGGCCGGGAAGCGGTGTATCGAGCGCCCCCTGCGCGTCGCGATAATCGAGGCGATCGCCGCGCACCTCGTAGAACCAGTCGACACCGAGCGCCTTGACCGGCGCGGCGGCGGCCGCCGCCACTTCGGCGATGCGGCTTGCCACGCCGTCGGCGTAGCGCATCGTCACCAGGGGGACGCCCGCTTTGGCGATGCCTGCTTTTTCGGCGGCGATCCCTTCCGCGCTGTCGCCGAGGAAGGCCTGGTGATCGATGCCGAGTTGGGCGATGCCGGTGACGAGCGGGTGCTGGATGACGTTGGTGGCGTCGAGCCGCCCGCCGAGCCCGACCTCGACGACGCAGGCGTCGGCGGGGTTGCGCGCGAAGGCGAGGAAGGCGACCGCGGTCGTCACCTCGAAGAAGCTCGCATCGAGTCCACCGGCGTGATCGAGCACTTCCTCCAGCAATGCCGCGAGCGCGCCGTCGTCGATCAGCGTGCCCGCGACGCGGATACGCTCGTTGAAGCGCACCAGATGCGGGCTCGAATAGACGTGGGCGGCAAGGCCGGCGGCGTCGATCGCCGCGCGCAGGAACGCGCAGGTCGAGCCCTTGCCGTTGGTGCCGGCGACGTGGAGCACGGGGGGCAGGCGGTGTTGCGGATCGCCCAACCGATCGAGCAGGCGCGTGATCCGTTCCAGCCCCAGCGTGTCGGCGCCGGGCGACAGCGACCACAGCCGATCGAGCTGACGCTGGACGGCGGGATCGGAAGAGGTCGCGTAATCGGACATTTGCAGGGGCTGGATGTTGTTTACGCCGCCCGCTTCGCGTCGTCGCCCAGATAGCCGATCACCGTCGCGAGCCTGTGCTTCAGCTCCTTGCGGTGGACGACCATGTCGATCAGCCCGTGTTCGAGATAATATTCGCTCGTCTGGAAATCCTCGGGCAGCTTTTCGCGGATCGTGTTCTCGATCACGCGGCGGCCGGTGAAGGCGAGCGTCGCCTTGGGCTCGGCGATCTGGATATCGCCCAGCATCGCATAGGCCGCCATGACGCCGCCCGACGTGGGATCGGTGAGGACGACGATATAGGGCAGGCCGGCGTCGTGGAGCATCTGGATCGCGACCGTCGAGCGCGGCATCTGCATCAGGCTGAGGATACCCTCCTGCATCCGCGCGCCGCCGCTGGCGGTGAATATGACATAGGGGCAATTGTCGGCGATCGCGGCTTCTACGCCGGCGACGAACGCCTCGCCGACGGCGAGCCCCATCGAACCGCCCATGAACGCGAAATCCTGGACGCCGACGATCGCCTTGCGGCCTTCGATCGTGCCGCGCGCTGTAATGAGCGCGTCCTGTTCGCCGGTGCTGGTGCGCGCGGCCTTGAGGCGATCGACATAACGTTTCGAATCACGAAATTTGAGCGGGTCCTCGGTGACCCTGGGCGTGGGTAGTTCGCTGTAGCTGCCCTCGTCGAACAGATAGGCGAACCGATGCGTCGGCCCGATCCGTTCATGGTGATCGCATTTGGGGCAGACGTAGAGGTTGTCCTCCAGTTCCTTGGTGAACACCATCTGGCCACAGCCCTTGCACTTGTACCAGAGATTCTCGGGTGTCTGCGCCTTGGGGACGAAAGGGAGCGCGTTACGGACGCGGGTGAGCCAGCTCATGGACGTTCCTTGTGGGCGGCACGGATCGCGGCCGCGAGGTCTGCTACATAGGCGCGAACGGGGCCGGGCGCATCCTCGCCGTGGCGCGCGATCAGATCGACGATCGCCGAGCCGACGACGACGCCGTCGGCGACGCGGGCGATTGCGGCCGCCTGTTCAGGAGTGCGGATGCCGAAGCCGACCGCGACGGGCAGGTCGGTCGCGGCTTTGAGGCGGCCGACCGCCTCGGCGACCGATGCCTGCGCCGCCTGCTGCTTGCCTGTAATACCCGCGACCGAGACGTAATAGATGAACCCGCTCGCGCCCTCGAGCACGGCGGGCAGCCGCGCGGCGTCAGTGGTGGGCGTGGCGAGGCGGATCGGGTCGATTCCCGCCGCCCTGAGCGCGGGGCCGAGCGCGTCGTCTTCCTCCGGCGGCACGTCGACGCAGATCACGCCGTCGATCCCGGCGTCACGCGCGGCGGCGGCGAACCAGTCCGGCCCCCGGCGCAGCATCGGATTGGCATAACCCATCAGCACGAGCGGGATATGCGGGTGGCGGGCGCGGAAATCACGGGCGATCGCGAGGATGCCCGCGGTGGTGGTGCCCGTGGCGAGGCTGCGCAGGTTCGCGGCCTGGATCGCGGGGCCGTCCGCCATCGGATCGGTGAAGGGCATGCCGAGTTCGATCACGTCGGCGCCGCCCTCGACCAGCGCATCGAGGATCGCCGGCGTGGCGGCGGGCGAGGGATCGCCGACGGTGACGAAGATGACGAGCGCGGGACGGCCTTGCGCAAAGGCAGCGGAGAGGCGGGTCATAAAACCCTCTCCCCTTCAGGGGAGAGGGAAGAGCCGCGAAGCGGCGACGGGAGAGGGGCAGTGTCGATCAGAATCTGCAAGTGCTGCACCACGCCTTCGAGATTTGTCATGACGTCTGAGTTCGTGAAACGGACCACGCGATAGCCTTCGGATTGGAGGAAAGCGGTGCGGCGGGCGTCATAATCCTGCTGCGATACATGGGTGTCGCCGTCAATTTCGATCACGAGCATGGGTGCGCGCGAGGAAAAGTCGGTGATGTAGCGGCCGATCACCTTCTGATAGCGGAACTTGATTCCGTTGAATCGCTTTGCTCTCAGCACGTCCCAGAGTCGCAATTCGGGTTCTGTCGGCTCTCGGCGCATTTTCTTGGCGTGGGCGATGAGGCGTGGGTCACGCATGCCCCTCTCCCAACCCTCTCCCCTGAAGGGGAGAGGGCCTTTTGCTGTTCATATCGCCACCCCCAGCGCGTCGGCGACGGTGAATATGTCCTTGTCGCCGCGGCCCGAGACGTTGACGACGATGATCTGATCGTCGCGATATTCGCGTGCCTTGGCGGGCAATGCGGCGAGGGCGTGCGAACTTTCGAGTGCGGGAATGATGCCTTCGGTGCGGCAGCAGAGCTGAAAGGCGTCGAGCGCTTCGGCGTCGGTGATCGGGATATAGTCGACGCGGCCGCTTTCGTAGAGCCAGCTATGTTCGGGGCCGATGCCGGGATAGTCGAGCCCGGCCGAGATCGAATGCGCCTCGGCGATCTGACCGTCCTCGTCCTGGAGGAGATAGGTGCGGTTGCCGTGGAGCACGCCCGGCACGCCGCCGTTGAGGCTCGCGGCATGTTCGCCGGTCGCGATCCCGCGCCCCGCCGCCTCGATGCCGAGCATCGCGACCGCGGCGTCGTCGAGGAAGGGGTGGAACAGGCCGATCGCGTTCGATCCGCCGCCGACCGCGGCGACAAGCAGATCGGGAAGGCGCCCTTCCGCTTTCAGAATTTGCGCGCGGGTTTCGGTGCCGATCACCGATTGGAAATCGCGAACCAGCTCGGGATAGGGGTGCGGGCCGGCGGCGGTGCCGATGATGTAGAAAGTGTCGTGGACGGTCGCGACCCAGTCTCTGAGGGCTTCGTTCATCGCGTCCTTGAGCGTCTGCGCTCCGCTCGTGACGGGCTGCACCTCGGCACCGAGCAGCTTCATGCGGAAGACGTTGGGCTTCTGCCGCTCGACGTCCTTGGCGCCCATGAAGATCGTGCACGGCAGGCCGAAGCGTGCGGCGACGGTGGCGGTGGCGACGCCGTGTTGCCCCGCGCCCGTCTCGGCGATGATCCGGGTCTTGCCCATGCGGCGCGCGAGCAGGATCTGGCCGATGCAATTGTTGATCTTGTGCGCGCCGGTGTGGTTGAGTTCCTCACGCTTGAAGTAGATTTTGGCGCCGTGGCCCGCGGGCGCGTCCTTGCGCAGCGTCTCGGTGAGGCGCTCTGCATAATAGAGCGGGCTGGGGCGGCCGACATAGTGTTCCAGAAGATCGTCGAACTCGGCCTGGAAGGCGGGATCGGCCTTGGCGGCACGATATTCGCGTTCGAGATCGAGGATCAGCGGCATCAGCGTCTCGGCGACGTAGCGACCGCCGAAGGTGCCGAAATGCCCGCGCGAATCGGGTTGCTGGCGCAGGCTGTTCGCCCGCGCGGGGGGCTGGGTGCGGAAGGAATTGGCGGTCATGATCGGTTCGCGGCTTTAAGGAATGCGGCGATCTTGTCCACATCCTTGACGCCGGGCGCGGATTCGACGCCCGAGGAGACATCGACCAGCCGCGCGCCGGTGCGCTCGATCGCCTCGGCGACGTTGTTTGGGGTGAGGCCACCCGACAACGCCCACGGCAGCGGGTGGCGGACGCCGTCGAGCAAGGCCCAATCGAAGCGCAGCCCCATCCCGCCGGGGACGGGCGCATCGTCAGGTGTCCTGGCGTCGTAGAGCAGGCGGTCGGCGGCGTCGGCGTAACGGCGGCCCGCATCGAGATCGGCGCGGGTCTTGACGGGGATCGCGGCCCAGACCTCGCGGCGCGTGCGGGCGCGGATTGCGGCGGTGCGGGCGGGCGAGGTCTTGTGGAGCTGGATGCCGTCGAGTTGAGCGGCGGCGATCGCGATATCGAGCAACGCGTCGTCGGGATCGACGAACACGCCGACTTTGGCGACGTGGCTCGGCACTCGCCCGGCGAGCGCGGCTGCTCGATCGGGCGTGACGTTGCGCGGGGAGGGCGGGAAGAACACGAAGCCGACATGGCTCGCGCCGCCTGCGATCGCGGCGGCGAGCGTATCCGGCGTCGAGAGGCCGCAGATTTTCGCGCTGGTCATGGCCGAGCGCTTAGCGCGCGGGGCGGCGGGGCGATAGGGGGCGGGTCAGAAGCTCGCGCCGTCGACCTTCTGGAGCGTCAACGCGTCGAGATCGATGCCGGGGACGCAGCGCAGGTTGATCGCGCGCACCTCGCTGCCATCGGGCGCTTTGCCCTCGGCGAAGGGCTGCGCGCCACAGATCGCGCAGAAGCGGTGCGTGATCGCGTGTTTGTTGAAGTGATAATCGGTCAGCGCGTCCTCACCCGAGGTCAGCGTGAAGACCTCGGCGGGCAGGAACGCGAGCAGGAAGCTCTTGCGGCGGCAGTGTGAGCAATTGCAGCTCAGCGCGGTTTCGGGCGCGTCGGCGTCGACCGTGAACGTTACCGCGCCACAGTGGCAGCTACCGTCGAAAGCCATCGGCGATCCTTTTTGCGTATCAGAGAGTGGCGCCGATCTCGCGTGCGGCGAGATCGGGATCGGGGGCGAGCGTGATCGGGCGGCCGACGACGATGATCGAGGCGCCCGCGTCGAACGCGGCGCGCGGTGTGACGACGCGCTTCTGATCGCCGGCCGCGCCATTGGCGGGGCGGACGCCGGGCACGACGAAGAACCCTTTGGGCCACAGCCGGCGCGCCTCCGCGACCTCGGCGCCCGAGCAGACGATACCGTCGATGCCCGATGTCATCGCGAGTTCGGTGAGGTGCAGCACTTGCTCGCCTGGTGCGCGATCGACGCCGATCGCCTTGAGATCGCGGTCGTCGAGGCTGGTCAGCGTCGTCACCGCGACCACCTTGGTGCCGAGCGGCGCGGCGGCCTTGGCATCCTCCAGCATCGCGCGGCCGCCGGCGGCATGGACGGTGAGGATCGCCGGTTCGAGCGGACGCAGCGCCTGGATCGCCTTGCCGACGGTGTTGGGGATATCGTGGAACTTGAGATCGAGAAAGATCGGCAGGCCGATCTCGTGCATCTCGTGGACGCCCGCGCGCCCGTTCGCCATGAAGAATTCGAGCCCCAGCTTGATCCCGCCGACATGGTGGCGGACGCGCGCGGCGATCTCCCTGGCCTTGTCGAGCGACGGCGTGTCGATCGCGACGTAGACGCGCGCCGTCATGCGGCCCCCGGCGGCAGGAGCGGCGGGGCATCGATATCGTCGGCGCGGGGCGCGGGCGTCACGGGTTCGGGCACCGGCGCGGCGACGGTTTCGCGCACCGCCGCCAGCGACCGTTCGGCCGCCGCCAGCCGCTGCTTGAGCCGCCAGCGCACCGCGTGCTGATAGGCGAGCGTCGGCAGCAGCCCGGCGAGGAAGCAGATCACGACGAGGATCGGCAGCTTCACATCGGCGACCAGATCGTTCCAGAGGCGGACGTGGGCAATCTCGTTCCAGTTGCCGAACACGAACGCCGCGAGGAGCACGGCGATGAGGAACCAGAACAGGCCCTTCAGAAACTGCATCGGGGGGCGGGCCTCCACATTCAATCAAACCGGCGCGCGAGCCTATTACGGCGGACGCGATTTGACCAGAGCCCAGGCAGCAGGGCGGTGCGGGCGTGGAAGCCAGTGACGTCGGCGCTACGTTCCCCCTGACTTGCCCTTCCCCGATTGCGGACATTGACGGGGCCGACGGATGCGGCGCGACGGCGCCGCGCGGCCGCCGTGCGGTCGCTTGCCCCTCACCCAGCTTCGACTAGGCGGCAAAGCCGCCAAGTCTGCGCAACCCTCTCCCACAAGGGGAGGCGTTTATCCCCTTCGGATACGTAAGCGCCGAAATACCCCTTCTTCCCACCCCGGCGAAGGCCGGGGCCCAGTTGCGCGCCGCCCGATGCTGGACCCCGGCCTTCGCCGGGGTGGTGAATGAAAATACGTATCCGAAGGGGATAGTCACCCAAGGGGAGAGGGGGTAACGGGTGCGGGTCGTGCGCAGGCGCTACGGCGCGCCGATTTCCTGACGGAGCGTGTCGATCAGGTTGCCGACGGAGCCGAGGCGATCCTGCTCCTCGTCGAGGATGGCGTGGAAGGCGGCGCGTTTGATCGCCGCGACCCGGCCGGGTTGCATCCGTGCGGTGGCGGGCAAGGTCGAGACGATGATGTCGATCATCCGCTCGGCGCCGTGGAGGCGGCCCCAGAGGTAGTCGTTCTCACGATAGGCGCGGCTGAAGAAGGCGCCGAAGCTGTTGAACTGGATGCCTTTGAGCGTCGCCTCGGCACCGCCCTCGCGGATCGAGCGGGCGTCGTCGGGGGCGATCCGATCGACCTGGATGGGATCGAACTCGCCGAGCCCGTCGCCTTGCAACAGCGGCAGCGTCGCGACGTCGTAATAGGAAAAGCCCAGATAGGTGAGCAGCAGCGGCCGGCGCGCCTCTTTGGGCAGCGCCGCAAGCGCGCCGGCGAGGCGTTCGTCGGTGACGTCGTCGAGATGGCGCAGATCGAGCGATTCGGCGAGGCGATCGAGCAGTGGCGCGGCGTCGTCCTTCAGCCGGCGCGCGTCGCCGCGCAGCCGCAAGTGGAAATCGGTGCGCTTGCGATCGAGATAGGCCGATAATGATTCGTACAAGGCCTCGCGGAACGGCGTGATGAGCGTCTCTTCATGGGCTTCCTCGATCTCGCTCAGCCGCCGCGCGACCAGCCGCAGCCGGCGGATGCGGAAGCCGAGATCGAAATCGCGCAGGAAAGCGATGGTGGCGTCGCTCGCGCCGCCGACGAAGGTCGGGCCGCCATCGCCGAAGCCGCGCGTGCGCACCGCGTGTTCGGTAAGGTCGCGTACCCGGTGCCAGCGATCCGGCCCCGTTTCGCCGCCGACCTGATAGAGCAGCAGCGCGATCGTATCGATCACGCTCGCGATCTTGAGCTGGCCGTAGCCGGCATAGCTGTAACCGGCCTTGCGCCCGGCGCCGATCTGCGCGCGGCGGCGCCAGCCCGCGAGCCGCGCGGCGGTGGGCCGATCGAAGAACAACGTATGGCCGAACAACGCCTCGATCTCGCCTTCGACCTCGGGCGCGATATCGGCGATCACGCTGCGCATCTGCTCGATCCGGCGCGAGCGTGCGGCGATCGCATCGAGATTGTCGCGGATCGGCTGCTTGCGCGGCAATTCCGAGATCGCGCCGAGGATCGTCTGGAAGAAGCCCGGCGTCCGGGCCTCGGAGCCTTCGGCGAGGTGGATCTTCATGCCCGGCGAGGGATCGATATAGACGAAGCGGCGATCGACCGGGCGCCGGGCCGGGCGTTCCCGCAGCGCGTCGATCGCGGGCTTGAAGGGGGCGTTGGCGAGCACCGATCCGTCGATCAGCGCGGCTTCCTGCGTGACGCCCGCGGCCGCCTGGCGCGGCAGCACGCGGCGCAGGAACGCGGCACGGCTCGGCCAGGCCTGGTCACGTTCGGCGAGCACGCCATCGAGTTCGCCGACGGTGAAGGGCGGGAAAGCGCCGGGAAAGCTCGATGTCGCGCGCGCGGCGAAGGCGAGTTCCGCCGCGTGGCCGAGCGCGTCGCCGCCTTCGCCGTGATCGCTGAACGGAAAGACGAGGCGATGCTCGGTCTCGATCACCTCGGGCGGCGAGTTGAGCCGCAACCGTTCGGGATGGCCGCGAAAATCGGTGACGGTCACGAACAGATCGAGCGGCTGGCGATCGGGCAGCAGGCGCGGGCCGACCGGCGCCGCCGCCATCGCGGCGAGCGCATCGAGCAGCATCCCGGTGAAGCGCGCGCCCCCGAACGGCGGCTCGAACCAGCGCGAACGGACGAAATGCGAGAGCTTGGCGCGGACTTCGTCGCGCGTGGCCGATTCGGTCACGTCTTCGAGATCCTGTTCGGATCGGCGCGCCGCCATCCACGCGAGCGGCAGCGCCCACACCTTCGAATAGCGCGACGATGGCGCGGCTTCGGGATCGATCAGCGCCTCGACATCGGCCTTTTCGAACCACAGGTCTGTGAGCGGTTCGAGGCTCTGCCCGGTCGCGATCGCCTGCGCGAGGAAGACGCCGTTGATCCCGCCCGCGCTGGCGCCCGCGACGATATCGATCAGGACACGCAGCCGCAGCTTCTGTTCGACCTCGATCTCCTCGAGCAGCGCGCGATAGACGCCCTGGCTGCCTTCCCCCGCCGTGTCGCCCGCGATGAACGCCTGGCTGGCGCGCGCGACCCGCCAGATTTCCTTGGTGATGCCGTGCATGTAGACGGCGAGGCTGATCCCGCCATAGCAGACGAGGGCGAGGCGGATTTCCTTTTCGCGCATATGGCCGCCACGTCCTTTCCGTTCGTGCTGAGCCTGTCGGGGTGCGGCTCGTTCGTTGCCGGGGTTTAGGAAGAAGTACGGTCCTTCGACAAGGCTCCCCTGAGCTTGTCGAAGGGCTCAGCGCGAACCGGGTTCGGATTTGCGCTCCAGCGTCGCCCAGATCGGCAGATGGTCGGAGGCCTTGCGCGCGGCGGGGCTGAAATGCACGCCGGCATCGGCGACGATCAGATCGCTCGACACCATGATCCGGTCGAGCCGTGCGATCGGGCGGCGGGCGTGGAAGCTAGGGCCGGTCTCGGCGAAGTGATAATCGCGCCCGAAATCGCGCAGGCAGCCCGCCATCGCGCTCCATTCGTTGAGATCGCCCATCAGTACGGTGGGATAGCGATCGGTGCTGACCTCGATATGCGCGATGATCGCCGCGGCCTGGCGGCGGCGCCACAGCCCCGAAAGATCGAGGTGCATCCCGATCACGCGGACGGTCTGGCCGCCGAGATCGATATCCGCCATCACCGCGCCGCGCGGTTCGAGCGCGGGCAGGTGGATCGGCTCGCAATCAAGGATCTCGGCCTCTTTGCGTACGAGGATCGCGTTGCCGTGCCACCCCATCGAGGCCGCGCGCGTTCCGAACGGCACCGCCTTCCACGGGCTGTGATCGGCGAGTAGATGGGGGGTGAGAACCTGGCTGCGCCCGCCGAAGCGGCGATCCGCCTCTTGCAGGCAGATGATGTCGGCATCGATCTCGCACAGCACGTCGAGCGTGCGATCGGGGCGGCGGCGGCGATCGGTGCCGATCCCCTTGCGCATGTTGTAGCTGGCGACCTTGATCATTCTGGGCTGGTAACGCTGTTCCGATTGTCGAAGTTTCACACAGACTCTAGGAAACCCGCATGAAGGGAATCGTCCTGAGCGCCGGCAACGGCTCGCGTCTGCTACCGCTGACGCGCGATATGCCCAAGTGTCTGGTCGAAGTCGATGGACGGTCGATTCTCGACTGGCAACTCGCCGCGCTGGCGGGGGCGGGGGTGACACGAGCGGTGGTGGTGGTCGGCTATCGCGCGCGGCGGGTGGGCGCGCATCTCGATGCTGCCGCGCCGCCGCTGCCGGTCGATCTCGTCTACAACCCGTTCTGGCGCGTCGCGAGCAGCATCGGCAGCGTGTGGGCGGCGCGCGACCATCTCGATGGGCCGTTCGTGCTGATGAACGGCGACACGGTGTTCGAGCCGCCGGTGATCGCGGGCGCGATTCGCGATGCGGGCGCGGGGCTGGGGCTGCTCGTCGAGCCGCTCAAGGGGCACGAGCAGGACGACATGCTGGTCGAGGCGAGCGACGGGCGGGTGCGCGCGGTCGCCAAGACGCTCTCGGCCGAGCATGCCACGCACCGCTCGCTCGGCGTGGTGCTGGCGCCGCGCGACGAGGATGCGGCGGCCTATCGCCGTGCGCTCGACGAGGTGATCGCCGCGCCCGACGGGACGCAATCCTATCATCACGATATCGTCGACTGGCTGGCCGGGACGGCCGGCGTTGGCGCGATTTTGCGGCAGCCGGGGGTGTGGCAGGAGATCGATCGCCCCGCCGATATCGCCCGCTGGACGCGCGGGCATCGCCACGCGTGACACGCCCCGTCGCTTTCCTCTTTCTCGGCGAAACGCTGCTTATCCCACATCTTTACCCGATCGTGGAGGCGCTGGCCGAGGCGGCGCCCGATCTGCCGATCGATCTGTGGGTATCGACGTCGCTCCACGAGGATTTGATCGGGGGCTGGATCAGCGACGCGGGGATCGCGTCGGTGCGGATTCGGCGCGCGCCGGGTTTCCGGTTGCTGGCAGGCTATGAGAATGGCCGCAATCCGCCGCTACCGGGCAAGCTGCCGATGCTGCTGCGGCTCGCGCCGCGGCTCAACCGCGCGGCGCTGGTGGTGTCGGCCGAGCAGACCAGCCTGTGGCTGCCGCGGCTGCTGCCGATGCGGCCGAAGTTCATCAACACGCTCCACGGCGCGGGCACGATGATGACGCGGGGCGACAAGCGGCGCAAAGCGGCGTGGAAGACACTGGTGCCGGCGGAAGGCGAGCGCGCGGCGCTGGCCGCGCACGGGGTCGATCCGGCTTCGGTTGTCCCGATCGGCTACGTCAAGGCCGCGTTCCGCCATCGCAGCGCGGCGCGCGCGCTGTTCGCCGACGCGCGGCCGATCGTGCTTTATGCACCACACTGGCAGCAGCACCGCTCATCGTGGTGGCAATGGGGGGTGGCGGCGATCGAGACCGTGCTGGCGAGCGGGCGCTACAATCTGATCTTCGCGCCGCATCAGCGGCTGGTGGAGAAGGCGCCCGAGGTTCGCGAGGTCGCCCACCGAATCGCGGGGCTTTCCAACGTTCATTGTGATCTCGACAGCTTCGCGATGGTCGACGGCAGCTATACCGCTGCGGCGGATATCTATCTTGGCGATACGTCGAGCCAGGTCGTCGAATTCCTGATGCGGCCGCGGCCGTGCGTCTTCCTCGATCCGCTCGGTGTCGCGTGGCATGACGATCCCTCCTACGCGATGTGGGCGGCGGGCGAGGTGGTGACCGATATCGAGGCGCTCGATGCGGCGCTTGGCCGTGCGCCAGCGCTTCACGGCGGGTTCGACGCGGCGCAACAGGCGTTCGCCGGGGCGCAACTTGGCGATGCGAGCGGCGCGGCGGCGGCACGCGCTGCCCGAGTCATCCTCGACGCGCTCGCTCAACAGGCCTATCGCGCCGCGCAATGACTACAGCAATCCCACAAGCGGCCGCGGCGATTCTGCCGATCGGCGACAATCCGACGCTCCTTTGGGGCATGACCGCGCGCGAACGGCTGCGGCGCATCGCCGCCGCGCACAAGCTCGCCTTCGATGCCGCCGCGCCGGGCAACGTGCTGCTTGCCAGCCTCGATTATGTGTTCGACCCCGCGTGGGTGGCGCATCTCGCCGACAAGCCCGGTACGGTGGTGACGCGCGACGGGGTGCCCGTGCTCGCGCATGTCGCCACCGACGCGCAAGGGAGCGCGGTGATCGCGGCGATGCAGGCGCGCAAGCGGTTGCGGCCGGCCGGTGGGCTGACGCTGCTGCCCGCCGAGGACGAAGCGGGCATCTTCAACGAGGCGCTGCGCAAGCGCGAGCGGCCGTTCGCCGAGCGGCTGGTGCCCGAGAACGTCCCCGCGATCGAGCGCGCGAGTTATGCGGGTGCGTACAAGGGCGTCACCGATCTGCTCACCAAATATCTGTGGCCGACCTGGGCGTTCCACCTGACGCGTCTTGCCGCGCGGTTCGGCATATCGCCCAACCAGGTCACTGCGGTCGGATCGCTGCTGTGCATCGTCGCCACGATCGCCTTCTGGACCGGCTGGTTCTGGACCGGGCTCGCCACCGGCCTTGCGTTCATGGTGCTCGACACCGTCGACGGAAAGCTGGCGCGGTGCACGATCACCTCGTCGGCGCTGGGCAATGCCTGGGATCACGGGGTCGATCTGGTCCATCCGCCGATCTGGTGGTGGGCCTGGGCGGTCGGTTGCGCCGCCTATGGACGTCCCTTGAGCGATACGATGTTCTGGGCAGTGATCGGCACGATGCTGTTCGGCTACGTCGCGCAGCGGCTGATCGAGGGCGCGTTCATCGTACGTTTCGGGATGCATATCCATGTATGGCGCCGATTCGACAGCCGGTTCCGGCTGATCACGGCGCGCCGCAATCCCAACATGGTGATCCTGTTCGCGCTGCTGCTGATCGGCCGGCCCGATTGGGGGATCATCGCGGTTGCGGGCTGGACGCTGATCTCGCTCGTCGTCCATCTCGTCCGACTCTTCCAGGCCGTGGAGGAGAAAGCGAGCGGGCACGAGATCAGGAGCTGGCTCGCCTGACGCCGACGGCACGACGTCGTCGGCACGAGGAGGTTGACGTGCGCGTGCATCGGTTGGTGGTTATGCTGGGGGGCTTTGCGGCGATCGCGCTGGCGACCCAGCCCGCGCGCGCCGCGGATGCGTGCGACGGCGTGGCCGGCACGGGCAAGGCCAAGCTGACGGTCGTCGCCGAGGGCGTGCGCAGCGCGGCCGGCGAAGTCGCCTTCACGCTCTACGACGACGACAAGAGCCGCTTCCTCGCCAAGGGCGGCAAGGCGGGCCGCGTGCGGACGGCATCGATCGCGCCGCGCACCTCGGCGTGCTTCTGGGTGACGCCGGGCCATTATGCGGTCGCGATCTATCATGACGAGAATGGCGACCGGAAGTTCAACCGCACGCTGACCACGCCGAAGGAGGGTTTTGGCTTTTCGAACGACGCGCCGACGACGTTCGGGCTGCCGTCGTTCGCCAAGGTGCGTTTCGTCGTGCCCGAGGGCGGCACGACGATACGGATCAGGATGCGCTACGCACGCTAGGGTCGATCGACATTCAGTCCATATCGGCCTGCAAATGGCGGTTTCCCGCGCTTCCGGTGCTCACGTACTGAAAGTACGCTGCGCTCCGGGTCACGGAAAACCACCATTTTCGACTCAACCTGAACTGAATGTCGATCGGCCCTGGAGTGGCGGGCGGCCGCGCCCGGTCTTGTCAATGGCCGTAATCCCGCCCATTTCTTAGGCCAAGGAACGAGCGCTCCCACCGTAGCGTATGTGGGAACGGTGACAATCATGATACAGGCGGTTGATTCTTGAGCAATGGACCTCACGCTTATGCGCGATTTGACGGCGGCGCGCTGATCGCGCGCGCGCGCCATGACGATCGCGTGGTGCGCCCCCTGGTGCTGTCGCGACCTTCGCCGGTCGTGCTCGCGCCGGGGCTGCACCCGCTGCCGCGTGTCGGCGTGGTCAGCAACCCCAAGAGCCACCGCAACCGCGCGCGCGCGCGCCGCGTGCTCGAGCTACCCGGCGACGTGCGGTTCGAGACCCCGGCGAGCTGGCCCGCGCTCAACGAGACGCTCGAACGGTTCGCGGCCGAAGGCGTCGACCTGCTCGTCGTCGATGGCGGGGACGGCACCGTGCGCGACGTGATCAGCGCGGCACCGGCGGCGTTCGGCGATCGGATGCCGCGCATGGCGATCCTGCCCTCGGGCAAGACCAACGCGCTCGCGCTCGATCTCGGCGTGCCGCTCGACTGGGCCGTGGCCGATGTCGTCGAGGCGGCGGCGCGCGGCCAGTTCGTTCGCCGCGCCCCGATCGAAATCTATCGCGACGGCGGCGGCCAGCCCGATGTGCGCGGGTTCCTGTTCGGCGCAGGGGCGTTCGTGCGCGCGACGAAGGTGGCGCAGCGCACGCATCGCTTCGGCGCGTTCAACGGTCTTGCGGTCGGCCTGTCGCTGGCGCTCGGCATCGCGCAGACCTTGTTCGGGACCGCAACCAATCCGTGGCGCGTGGGCGAACGGATGCGGCTCAAGGCCGACGGTGACCGTCTTGTCGACCGGTCGTTCTACCTGCTGTTCGCCTCGACGCTCGAGCGGTTGCCGCTGCACCTCAAGCCATTCGGTCGCCGCCGCGCGGGGCTGAAGCTGCTCGCGGTCGATGCGCCGCCCAAGCGGATGGCGCTGACGGTGCCTGCGCTGCTCGCGGGCTCCGAGGCGGCGTCGCTCGATCGCGCGGGCTATCGTCGCGCCGATCTGCACGCGTTCGACCTGTCGCTCGAAGGCGGGTTCATTCTCGACGGCGAACTATACCGGGGCGGCGACATCACCGTCCGCGCAGGGGCGCCGATCGATTTCGCGGTGCCGTGACGGCGCTCGGCGCCCTTGTCACGCACGAACTCGGCGTCGAGACCCCGCCAGCCGTTGCTACCGCCGCGCGCCTCCTGGCCGAGGCGGCGGGCGGCGTCGCGGTGCTGTTCTACGGATCGGTGTTGCGGACCGGCGACCTTTCGGGCGTGATCGATTTCTACGTGCTGACCGAGCGCGTGGGCGGGGGCAGGGTGCGCCGGCTGGCGAACCGCTGGCTGTGGCCCGAGGTCAGCTATCACGAGATCGCGGTGGGCGGCGAGACGATCCGCGCCAAGGTGGCGACGATGCCGCTCGATATTTTCGCGCGCGCCGCCGCCGGGGAGACGCTCGACACGACAATATGGGCGCGGTTCGTCCAGCCCTCGGCGCTGGTGTGGGTCCGCGATGACGCCAGCGCGACGCGCGTGCGTGCCGCCGTGGCGGCGGCGGCGGTGACGGCGGCGGGCTTCGCGGCGATGCTCGGGCCGACCGAGGGCGCGCCGCGGGCCTTCTGGAAAGCGCTGTTCGCCGAAACCTATCGCACCGAGTTCCGGGTCGAGAAGAAGGGCAGGGAGGATCAGATTCTTACCTTCGATCCCAAACACTTCGATGCCTTGTTGCCCGCGGCGTGGGAGGTAGCCGGGATCGGCTTCGAGGCCGGCGATGAAGGACTGAAGCCTCGGCTTGCACCCGATCGAGCGCGCGCGCTCAAACGGGCGTGGAAGGCGCGGCGGCGGATGGGCAAGCCGCTCAATTTCGCGCGATTGCTCAAGGCGGCGTTCACCTTCGACGGCGCCGCGCGCTATGCGCTATGGAAGATCGAGCGGCATACCGGGCTCGCGATCGCGCTGACGCCGTGGCGCGAGCGCCATCCGATCCTTGCCGCGCCCGGCGTGCTGTGGCGCGTCTGGCGGACGGCCGGATCGCGGTGAGCTTCAACGCGCTGGTGCTGGCGGGGTCGCGTGGCGGGCCAGATCCGGTCGCGGCCTATGCCGGGGTGTCGGACAAGGCGTTGATCGAGATCGACGGCGAAACGATGCTCGCGCGCGTCGTCGGGGCGTTGCGGGCGGCGGGCGCGGCACGGATCGGCGTCTCGGCGTCGGCGCCCGCCGTGATCGAAGCGGCGCGCGCGCTAGGGACGGAGATCGTGCCGGCCGCACCGGGGCCGAGCCAGAGCGCGGCGGTGGGGCTGGCGGCGCTCGGCACGCCGCTGCTGCTCACCACCGCCGATCACGCGTTACTGCGCCCCGAATGGGTGCGCGATTTCCTGAACCATGTACCCGCCGATGCCGATGTCGCGGTGCTACTTGCGCGGCGCGAGGCGATCGAGGCGGCGGCGCCCGCGACACGGCGGACCTATCTGCGCTTCGCCGATGGCGATTGGTCGGGGTGCAACCTGTTCCATTTCGCGAGCCCGCGCGCGGTGGCGGCGATCGATCTGTGGCGGCACGTCGAGGCAGATCGCAAGCGGCCGTGGCGGATCGTGCGGCGGCTCGGGCCGGGGTTGCTGCTGCGCTATCTGGTGCGGCGGCTGACACTGGCCGACGCGGTCGCGCATCTCGGGCGGCGCGCCGGCGTGGCGGCGCGCGTCGTGGCGGCGGAGGATGGGCGCGCTGCGATCGATGTCGACAAGCCCGACGACCTCGATCTGGTGCGTCAGCTCGTCGCGCGGGGCGGCTGATCGTCGGGCGATGAGCGCGTGCTGCGGGCGTAGCGGATGACCGCCGCGCCCAGCAGCAATGCGCCGGCGACCGACCCCGCAAGCACCCCGATCCCCGCGCCGACTTCGCCCATGCGCGGCAGCAGCGCGACGGTCGTCACCAGCAGCACGATGACTGCGGCGGTGCGCGCGACCATCGCCGTGCCGGCGCGATGGACCGCCATCAGCACGGGCTCGAAACTCACCGTCGCGAGATCGACGCAGCCCGCCGCCGCCAGCCAGAGCAGCAGCGGCCCGGCATCGGAGAAACTGTGTCCGCCGACGAGCACGAGGATAGGCTTGCCCGCCACCGCGACGATCGCGAGGATGACGAGCGCGGCGGCCGACGACGCCCAGAACAGCCGCGCGAGCATCCGCGGCAGGCGCGCCGCGGCGGGGGAGCGGACCGCGCGCACGATCTCGGGAAAGGCGGCGCGCGCGAGCAGTTGCGACAGCTTGGCGAGCGCCTGCGCGATCTGGAAGGCGAGCCGGAATGCGCCCGCCGCCGCCGGGCCGACATAGCCGCCGACGAGCAGCAGCGGCACATGCTTGGTCGACAGGCTGAGGGTGGAGCTGGTGTTGGTGCTGAGCGTGAAGCGGACCAGCCCCGGATTGTCGGCGAGCAGCCGCCGATCGGCGGGAGGGCGCCTCGTGAGCAGGCCCAGATCGCCGGTGCGCGCGAGGATGATCCAATACGCCCCCGCCGTCACCAGTTCGGCCGCCGCCCAGGCGAGCAGGAAGCCCTCCACCGTCGGCAGCAGCGCGAAGGCCAGACCCGCGCCGACGAAGCGGACGAGCGGCGTCATGCTGTCGGCAAGCGCCGAGAGCGAAAAGCGATCGCGCAGCCGCAGGATACCGAGCGGAGTCGACCGGATCGTGACGAGCTGGACGACCGCGAACAGCAAGGTGGCCCGCATCAGATCGGGGGTGATGCCGAAATCGCCCCCCCAGACGGCCAGGATCAGGATCGCGAGGCCGATCCCGACCAATGCGCTCAGCACATCGAGCCCCACGCAGGCACGCAGCAACGCGGCGAGGCCGATATCGTCACCGCTGTTGAGGTGATCGACCCCGTAGCGCACGACGATCTGCCACGTCTGGAACCCGACGAGCAGCGCGATCGCCTGCGAGGCGCCGGTGATGAGCGCGAAGCGGCCGAAATCGGCGGCGCCGAGCGTGCGCGTCGCGACCCCGAGATAGACGAGCGACAACACCGCGAGCACGCCCCGGCTCGCGAGCAGCCAGCCCAGATTGCGCGCCGCCGCGCGCACCCCTCGGGGCAAGCGGGCGAAGCCGCGGGTCGAGTGGTCGTTGTCCATGCGCGAAGGCCGACTAGAGGCGTATCGCCCGCCGGGCAAGCGAGCGATCGCCCGCTGCGCCGAACCGAACGTCCCGCGTCACGGCAGCAGCACCGTCGCGCCCTCGGTTGCGCCGGCTTCGAGCGCGCGGTGCGCCTGGGCGATATCCTCCAGCCTGAAAGTCCGGCCGATGCCTGCTGTGATCGCGCCGCCGGCGAGCATCGCGAACACGCGGTCGATCACCTGCTGGCGCTCGTCGCGCGTCACGACGTAATCGAACAAGGTCGGCCGGGTGACGAACAGCGAGCCTTTGCTCGCGAGCGTGCCGAGCGCGACACCATCGACCGGCCCGCTTGCACTGCCGAAGCTGACGATCAGCCCGCGCCGCGCCGCGCAATCGAGCGACTGTTCCCAGGTTGCCCGGCCAACGCCGTCGAAGATCACAGGGCAACGCTTACCGCCGGTGATCTCGCGCACGCGCGCCACGACATCCTCGCGGCTGCGGTCGATGACATGAGCCGCGCCTGCCTTGCGGGCGCGGACGGCCTTGGCGGGGTTGCCGACGGTGCCGATCACGATCGCGCCGATCGCGTTGAGCCAGCCGGCGAGCAACTGCCCGACGCCGCCCGCCGCGGCGTGGACGAGGACGGTCTGGCCGCGCTCCACCTTCGCGCAGCGTTCGATCAGGAACTGGGCGGTCGAGCCCTTGAGCATCAGCGCGGCGGCGCTCGCGTCATCGACGGTGTCGGGAAGCGTGGAGAGATGCTCGGCGGGGAGATTGCGATGCGTGGCATAGGCGCCGCGTTCGGGGCCGAAGGTCGCGACGCGATCGCCTTCGGCAAGTCCAGTCACCCCCGGCCCCACCGCTTCGACCACGCCGACGCTTTCCGATCCGAGCCCGGTGGGGAGCGGCAGCGGATAGTCGCCGCGCCGGTGATAGATGTCGATGAAGTTCAGCCCCACCGCCGTGGTGCGGATGCGGACCTCGCCGGGCGCGGGAGCGGGCAGATCGATATCGACCCACTGCATCACCTCTGGGCCGCCGGTGTGTTCGATACGGACGACGCGTGCCACGGAACCTCCTCGATGCGTGCCGGCTTCGGAAACGTCGCCGTGCGTTGCCGCTTGCAACGAATCGGCATCCGCCGCAACATACCCGATGTTCGAACAATCGGAGGCGAGGATGAAGCGCTATCCCAAGCAGTATATCGACGGCGCCTGGGTGGAAAGCGAGGGCGGCACGCGCCACGAGGTGATCAATCCGGCCACCGAACAGCCCTGCACCGAAATCACGCTCGGTTCGGCCGCCGATGTCGACAAGGCGGTGGCGGCGGCGCGGCGCGCTTTCGAGAGCTTCTCGCAGACCAGCGTCGAGGCGCGGATCGCGCTGCTCGAGGCGATCATGGCCGAATATAAGAACCGCAGTGCCGATATCGCCG
The DNA here is from genome assembly GCF_003550065.1 of Hephaestia caeni. GTDB lineage: Bacteria > Pseudomonadota > Alphaproteobacteria > Sphingomonadales > Sphingomonadaceae > Sphingomonas > Sphingomonas caeni_A. The sequence continues at coordinate 39,546 of NZ_QXDC01000005.1, read as the reverse complement.
AGCGAATCGCGACCGAAATGGGCTGTCCGATCTCGATGGCGGCGACCGCACAGGTCGGCTCGGGGGTCGGTCATTTGATGGCGGCGATCGCGGCGCTCAGGGATTTCCGGTTCGAGGAGCGGATCGGCGCCAACCGGGTGGTGCACGAACCCATCGGCGTCGTCGCGCTGATCACGCCGTGGAACTGGCCGATGAACCAGGTGCTCGCCAAGGTCGCGCCCGCGCTGGCCGCGGGCAATACGATGATCCTCAAGCCCTCGGAGGAAGCGCCGGGATCGGCCGCGATCTTCGCCGAGGTGATCGACAAGGCCGGCGTACCCGCGGGCGTGTTCAATCTGATCCAGGGGGATGGGCCGGGTGTCGGCACCGCGCTGGCGCGGCATCCCGGTATCGACATGGTGAGCTTCACCGGATCGACCCGCGCCGGCATCCAGGTCGCGAAGAACGCCGCCGATACGGTGAAGCGCGTGCATCAGGAACTCGGCGGCAAATCGCCCAACGTGATTCTCGAAGGCGCGCCGCTCGACAAGGCGATCCCGGCCGGGCTGATGGGGGTGCTGATCAATTCGGGGCAGAGCTGCATCGCGCCGACGCGCGTGCTCGTCCACAAGAGCCAGCACGATGAAGCGGTCGCGATCGCCAAACAGGTGATGGAGGCGACCGAGACCGGCGATCCGATGACCGAGGGGCGGCATATCGGCCCGCTCGTCAACAAAGCGCAGTGGGAGAAGGTTCAGGGGCTGATCGCCAAGGGGGTCGAGGAAGGCGCGACGCTGGAGGCCGGCGGCCCCGGCCGCCCCGAGGGCGTCGAGACCGGCTATTTCGTCAAGCCGACATTGTTCTCGAACGTCCGCAATGACATGAGAATCGCGCGCGAGGAGATTTTCGGCCCCGTCGTCACGATCATTCCCTACGAGAACGACGAAGATGCGATCCGCATCGCCAACGATACCGATTACGGCCTGTCGGCGGTGGTGTCGGGCGATCCGGCCAAGGCGAAGGCGTTCGTGCCGCGGCTGCGGGCGGGGATGGTCTATGTGAATACCGGCAATCCCGATCCTGGTCTGCCGTTCGGCGGCTACAAGCAATCGGGCAACGGGCGCGAATACGGCAAATACGGGCTTGCCGAGTTCATGGAGGTCAAATCGGTGATCGGCGATCTGGGCTAGCGCGGGGTTGCGTTCACGCGTGCGGAGGCGATAGTCGGGCGCCCGCAGACGATGCGGGAGGCCATCATCACCGATTACATTCCGACGACATTCGATTTCGCGCCGATCCTCGAATCCGCGCTCTGGCTGTGCGGCCTGTTCGTGGTGGCGGCGATCGGGAGCTGGATCGCGCGGCAAATCGTGCTGCGCGCGATCGCCCGGCTGCTCGACCGGCTGACGATCGACGATGCGATGCCGTCGATCCCCAAGGTGGTCGGGCGGCTGGCGCGTGCGGTGCCGGCACTCATCGTCGGCGGCGGCATCCATGTCGTGCCGCATCTGCCGGCGGAGGCGCGGGCGGTGGTGTCAGCGATCGCGGGCGCGTTCGTCGTGGTGGCGATCACGCGCGCGTTCAGCGCGGTGCTCGATTGCGTGAACGAGGTCTATCTCCGCCGCCCGGACGCCGCGCAGCGGCCGATCAAGGGCTATCTCCAGGTCGTCAAGATCATCGTCTGGTGCGCGGCGGCGGTGCTGATCATCTCGATCCTGATTGGCCAGTCGGTGCTGTTGCTGCTGTCGGGGCTGGGGGCGATGGCAGCGGTGCTGATGCTGGTGTTCAAGGATACGATCCTGTCGCTGGTGGCCTCGGTGCAACTCACCTCGAACGACATGGTGCGCGTCGGCGACTGGATCGAGATGCCGCAATACAATGCCGACGGCGACGTGATCGATATCGCGCTGCACACGATCAAGGTGCAGAACTGGGACAAGACGATCACCACCGTGCCGACGCACAAGCTGATCGCCGAATCGTTCCGCAACTGGCGCGGCATGCACGAATCGGGCGGGCGGCGGATCAAGCGATCGCTGATGATCGACCAGAACAGCGTGCGCTTCCTCTCGGCCGACGAGATCGCCGAGGCGCGGCGCTTCACGCTGCTCCATGCCTATCTCGACGAGCGCGGGCGGGAGATCGAACATTGGAACACCGGCCGCGACGCGCCTAACCGGCGGCAGATGACCAATATCGGCGTGTTCCGCGCCTATGTTGCCGCCTATCTCGCGGCGCATCCGGGCATCAACCAGGAGATGACGCAGATGGTGCGCCAGCTCGCGCCCGGCCCCGCCGGCCTGCCGCTCGAACTCTATTGCTTTACCGCCAGCACGGCGTGGCGCGATTATGAGGCGGTGCAGGCGGATATCTTCGACCACCTGCTGGCGGTGATGCGTTCCTTCGGCCTCAGGCTGTTCCAGCAGCCGAGCGGGCAGGATCTGGCAGCGGCACTGCAACGCGACTCGGCATAATCACGTCACCGGCCAGAAGAACAGGATCAGCGGCGTGCCGAACGCGATCACCAACAGCGACAGCGGCGCGCCGAGCCGGGCATAATCCTGGAATTTGTAACCGCCCGGCCCCCAGACGAGCGTGTTGCACTGGTGCCCGATCGGGGTGAGGAAATCGCACCCCGCGCCGACCGCGGTCGCCATCAGGAAGGCATCGGGATGATAGCCGAGATCGCGGGCGAACACCGCCGCGATCGGCGCCATCACGAGCACGGTGGCGGCGTTGTTGAGGAACGGCGTCACCGCCATCGCCACCGTCAGGATCATCGCGACCGCGCCCCAGGGCGGCAGCCCCGACGCGGTGCCCGACAGCCAGGTCGCGATCAGATCCGACGCGCCGGTGGTGCGCAGGCTTTCGCTCACCGGGATCAGCGCGCCGAGCATGATCAGGATCGGCCATTCGACATGTTCATAGGCCTCGCGCACCGGCAGCGCGCCGGTAGCGATGACGAGCCCGGCGGCAGCGAAGAACGCGACCGCCACCGGCACCAATCCGCCTGCGGTCGCCGCCATCGCGACGCCGAGGATGACCACCGCGAGCAGCCCCTTGCGCTTGCTGCCCAGCCGCAGCGGGCGTTCGGCGAGCGGCAAAGCGCCGAGATCGCGGAGCTTTTCGGGGAGTTCGTCGAGCGCGCCCTGGAGCACGACGACGTCGCCCGCGCGCAGCACGGTGTTGCCCAGACTCTTGACCAGCCGTTCGCCGCGCCGCGACACCGCGATCAGATTGACGCCGTAGCGTTCCTGAAGCCTCAGGCGCCCGGCGGACTGCCCGATCAGCGGCGATTCGGTGTTGATCACCGCCTCGATCACGCCGATCTCGCTGCCCTTCTTCTCGTCCTTCTTCTTCTTTTTGTCGCGATCCTGGCCGGTGAGCGCGAGCTTGTCGCGCGAGATCGCGCGTTCGAGCACGTCGGGCTCGCCGCCCAGGATCAGCGTGTCGCGCTCGCGCAGCACGGTGTCGGCGAGCGGGATACTGCGCATGCCGGCGCGCAGGATGCTCGTCACGGTGATTTCGTGATCGTGGCGCGCGACGAACTCGGCGATCGTCTCGTCGATCGCGGGCGAGCCTTCGGCCAGCGTCGCCTCGGTGACGTAGCGCTGGACGTCGAGCGCCTCGCCCATCGTCGGCGTCGCGCGGCGATCCCGCGGCAGCAGGCGATAGCCGAAGCGCAGGAAGACGAGCCCCATCAGCAGCAGGCACAGCCCGACGGGCGTGTAATCGAACATGCCGAAGGGCTTGCCGATCATATCCTCGCGCACGCGGCTGACGATGATGTTGGGCGAGGTGCCGACCAGCGTCATCAGTCCGCCGAGCAGGGCGGCGAACGACATCGGCATCAGGAAGACCGAGGGCGGCGTCTTGTTCTTCTTCGCCATCTGGAACGCGGCGGGCATCAGCATCGCCAGTGCGCCGACATTCTTGACCAGCGCCGACGCGAACCCGACCGAGGCGGTGAGCACGACGAGCTGGGTGCTGACGCGCTTGACGCGGCGCGAGACCAGGGCCTGCGCGCTTTCGATCACCCCCGATCGCTGGACCGCGCCCGACAGCACCAGCGCCGAGCCGACGATGATGACGAGATCGTCGGAAAAGCCCTTGAACGCTTCCGCAGGGGAGACGATGCCGAGCGCGAGCGCTGCGAGCAGCGCGAGGATCGCCACCACATCATACCGGAACCTGCCCCAGACGAACATCGCCATCATCGCGACGAGGGTGACGACGGAGAGGATCTGGGGCAGCGTCATTCGGCCTCGCGGATGGAAAGGGTGGCGGCGTAACTATCCAGCGCCACACTGTTTCCCTCGCCGCCCCCACGCAAGCGATTCAGGTGTGTTGGTTGGAGGAAGACCGCGCCGGGCGAGCGGGCCGGCGCCGCAGAATCGGATATCCTCAGCGGCAGACGACTTGCTGCTGGTTCTGTTCGACCGCGCGCCCCGCCAGCGCGCCCGCAGCACCACCCAGAAGCGTGCCGAGGATGCGCGAATGACCGCCGTCGATGACATTGCCGAGGATGCCGCCCGCCGCGCCGCCGACGATGAGGCCGGTGGTGCCGTCGTTCCGCTTGCAATAATAGCGGCCGTCCTCGCCGGCATAGACGCGCTCGTCGGGGCGCATCACGCGCGACTGATATTGCGCGCCCGAGCGATAATCGCGCGCGGGATCGTAGCCGTTCTCGTCGCGGTCATAGGCATCGGCACCATAGCGATCGTCATAGGAGGGATAGGGAACGCGCGCGGCGGCGCCGCGGTCGTAATAGCCGTTGCCGCGGTCGCGCTGCTGCGCGGCGCGATAGCGATCGAAGGCATCCTGAAAGCGCGCCAGCTCCGACTGGAAGCGCGTCTGCGCCTCGGCGAAGCGCGCCTGTTCCTCGATCGACTGCGCCGAGGCGGGCAATGCCGCGGCGGCGGCGAGGGCAGCGGTGGCGAGGATGAGGGGCTTGAGCATGAAACGACGTCCTTCTTGTTCGGGGGCGATGCGGGCGAGTCAATCTCGCGGCGGGCTAACGGGGGCTGAACGGGCGTGCGGCGAACCGGCGGATTGCCGCAGGAATCGGGCGGGGCGAGCGTTCTGCGCAGTGGCTTTCGACGACGCCAAAGTTGTCGGTTCGGCGGGGCGCGCGGCGATGGAAGGTGAGGCGAAGGTTAGGCCAAGAGGCGTGCTTGCGATCGGGGTAGGCGTGGCGTGCGGGGAGCGTGCGCATGGGGTGAGGCGCGATCGAGACGGGCCGGACGAGCATCGTTTGCGAGTTAAGCATAAATGGGGCTTGTAGGACAGCGGACACGAATGCCGACGCCGTGGCGTAATGGTTCATCGGCGATATAGGCTTGCAAAGCGTAAATTGACGGTTGACGATACGCGCGGCTTCGAATAGGCTCCATGCGTGGAGATCGGCAATATCCGACACAAGGCGTTGCGATCGTTCGCGGAGACGGGAAAGGCCAAGGGATTGCCAGGTAATCTGGTCGATCGGTTGCGTAACATGCTGGCCTATCTGGTCGCGATCGACGCGGTCGAAGAACTGTGGATTCCGCCCAATTTTGGCGCGCATCTGCTGACCGGGGACCGTGCGGGAATTTGGTCGCTGACGGTAACCAAGAACTGGCGGATGACGTTTCGCATCGGCGAGACGGGGGCGATCGAAGACCTCGATCTGGAGGATTATCACTGATGACGATCACGCTGCATTCGAGCTTCGCGGTACACCCCGGCCCGTGGTTGCGCGCTGAATTAGTGGAGCCGCACGGGCTGAGCGTCACCGAGACAGCAGCGAAGCTTCACGTTACGCGTCAGGCAATGAGCAACCTGCTCGGTGGGCGGGCGGGGTTGTCGGCGGAAATGGCGATCCGCTTCGAAAAGGCATTCGGGGTGCAGGCCGACACGCTGATACGGATGCAGGCCGCCCACGATCTGGCGCGGGCGCGGGCCGGCGAAGATGCGATCGAGGTGGAGCGGGTGGCGGCATAGGCTCTGGATTCCCGCCTTCGCGGGAATGACGGGGCTGGGGTTAGGCCGGGTCACCCCAGGCTCACGAAGCTATCCATCACCCGCTTCCTGCCGGCTTGTTCGAAATCGATCTCGAGCTTGTTGCCTTCGATTTCGGCGATTTCGCCATAGCCGAATTTCTGGTGGAAGACGCGCATGCCGATCGCGAGGTCGTCACGGCCCTTGTTGCCGAGGCTGACGGCCGAGGCGCGGGCTTCGACGATGCGGGTGGGCTCGCGGGTGAAGGTGCGGGGCTTGAAGCCGCCGCCGGGGTTCTTGAGGTCGATACCCGCCGCGCGTTGCCAGCCGGGGCCGCGGCCGGTGCCGCGGGCGACGTCGGCGAAGGGATCGGCGCGCTCGGACCAGTTGGCGCGCCACAGGCTCTCGCCGCCCGACATCGTGCTTTCGCTCTCGATATGCTCTTGCGGAAGTTCCCCGACGAAGCGGCTGGGGATGCTGCTGGTCCACTGGCCGTAGATGCGGCGATTGGCGGCGTGGAGGATGGTCGCGCGGCGGCGCGCGCGGGTGATCGCGACATAGGCGAGGCGGCGTTCCTCCTCGAGTGACGCGAGACCGCCTTCGTCGAGCGCGCGTTGCGAGGGGAACAGCCCTTCTTCCCAGCCGGCGAGGAAGACGGTGTCGAATTCGAGCCCCTTGGCGGCGTGGATCGTCATGATCGTGACCTTGGCCTCGTCGGTAGTCGCGTCGTTGTCCATGACGAGGCTGACGTGTTCGAGGAAAGCGCCGAGGGTTTCATATTCCTCCATCGCGCGGACGAGTTCGGTGAGGTTTTCGAGGCGGCCGGCGGCCTCCGCGCTCTTGTCCGCCTGGAGCATCGCGGTGTAGCCCGATTCGTCGAGGATGATCTGGGCGAGTTCGGGGTGGGGGAGAGGGGCGCCATCTACCCCTCTACCGTCGCTGCGCGCCGGTCCCCCTCCACCACCCGGCGCCGCCGGGCGGTCCCCCTCCCCGAGCGAGCTCGGGGAGGAACTGGCGATGTCGCGCCATCGGACCAGGTCGGCGACGAAATTTCCGAGGCTGCGGCGGGCTTGCGGGGTCAGTTCGTCGGTGTCGAGGATGCGCGCGGCGGCGATCGAGAGCGGGACGCCTTGCGCGCGGGCGAGTTGATGGATGCGGGCGATTGCCTTGTCGCCGAGGCCGCGCTTGGGCGTGTTGACGATGCGTTCGAAGGCGAGATCGTCTGCCGATTGGTGGACGAGGCGGAGATAGGCGAGCGCGTCGCGGATCTCGGCGCGCTCGTAGAAGCGGAAACCGCCGACGATGCGATAAGGCATGCCGATCGCGATGAAACGGTCTTCGAACTCGCGGGTCTGGTGTTGGGCGCGGACGAGGATGGCGGTGTCGTTGAGGCTGGCGCCCGCGCGTTCGGCGGCCTCGATCTCCTCGCCGACGCGGCGGGCCTCCTCGGGGCCGTCCCACACGCCGACGACGCGGACCTTGTCGCCGGCGTCGAGTTCGGTCCACAGCGTCTTGCCGAGGCGCCCGGCGTTCTGCGCGATGACCCCCGAGGCGGCGCCGAGGATGTGCGGGGTCGAGCGGTAATTCTGTTCGAGCCGGATGACAGAAGCGCCGGGGAAATCCTTCTCGAATTTGAGGATATTTTCGACCTGCGCACCGCGCCAGCTATAGATGCTCTGATCGTCATCGCCGACGCAGGCGATGTTCTTGCGGCTCTGCGCGAGCAGGCGCAGCCAGAGATATTGGACGGCGTTGGTGTCCTGATATTCGTCTACCATGATGTATTTGAAGCGCGCCTGATAGTGCTCCAGCACGTCGCGGTGCGTCTTCAGGATGACGAGCATGTGGAGCAGCAGATCGCCGAAATCGCAGGCGTTGAGGGTTTTGAGCCGCTGCTGATATTGCGCATAGAGCTCGCCGCCGCGACCGTTGGCGTAGCGTTCGGATTCGCCCGCGTCGATATCGGCGGGGGTGAGCCCCTTGTTCTTCCACTGATCGATCAGCCCGGCGAGCTGGCGGGCGGGGAAGCGCTTTTCGTCGAGATCGGCGGCGGTGATGAGCTGCTTCAACAGGCGGAGCTGATCGTCGGTATCGAGGATCGTGAAATTGCTGTGGAGCCCGACCAGTTCGGCGTGGCGACGGAGCATCTTCGCGCCGATCGCGTGGAAGGTGCCGAGCCACGGCATGCCCTCCACCGCCTCGCCGACCAGCCGGCCGACGCGCGCCTTCATCTCGCGCGCGGCCTTGTTGGTGAAGGTGACGGCGAGGATTTCGCTCGGCCAGGCCTTCCGGGTGTAGAGCAGGTGGGCGAGGCGCGCGGTGAGGCACGCCGTCTTGCCTGTGCCCGCGCCGGCGAGGACGAGCAGCGGGCCTTCGGTGGTCAGCACCGCCTCGCGCTGGGGGGCGTTGAGGCCGTTCAGGTACGGCGGATCGGCAGGCGTTGTCGGACTCTGGGGCACTGGCAGACTCATCCGTGAACAGGTAGGGAACGGAGACGAGAGGAGCAAGCATATGATCGAAGGCGGATGCCAGTGCGGCAAGGTTCGATATGCGATTGAGGGCACGCCGGTGCGGCATGCGGTGTGCACGTGCCGCGATTGCCAGCGTGCGGCGGGCGCGCCGCTGGTCGCGTGGGCGGTGGTCGATGACGACAAGTTGCGCGTCACCGGCGAGATGGCCAGCCACAATTCTTCCGGCGACGTGCAGCGGCAGTTCTGCCCCAATTGCGGGACGGGGCTGTTCTATCGCAGCGAAAGCATCTTTCCCGGGCAGGTCGACGTGCAATCGGCGACCTTCGACGATCCCGATGCGGATCCGCCGACGATCCGGGTACAGCTTGCCGAGGCGCCCGCGTGGCTGGCGGGGTTGAACGCGCTGCCGGGGCACGCGCGTTATCCGGGGTGAGGTTCGTTCTCAGGCGCGGTCGCCCTCACCCCTCTCCCGCTGGGAGAGGGAAGGGGCCCGCGAGGCGCAGCCGAGGGGGAAGGGTGAGGGCGCTTGATAGCCGGGGACGATTTCAGCTCGCGCCCCACGCCTCGAAGGGCATGCCGAATGCTTGCGCCACGGCGTGGTGGCGGATTTTGCCGGCGGAGACGTTGAGGCCGGCGGCGAGGTGGGGATCGGCCTTCATCGCGGCCTCGGCGCCCTGATTGGCGAGCTTGAGGACGAAGGGCAGGGTCGCGTTGTTGAGCGCGAAGGTGGAGGTGCGCGCGACCGCGCCGGGCATGTTGGCGACGCAATAATGGATCACGCCGTCGATCTCGTAGACCGGATCGTCATGGGTGGTGGCGTGGCTGGTCTCGAAACAGCCGCCCTGATCGATCGCGATATCGACGAGCACCGCGCCGCGCTTCATCGTCTTGAGCATGTCGCGGGTGACGAGCTTGGGCGCGGCGGCGCCGGGGACCAGCACCGCGCCGATCACCAGATGCGCCTTTTCGACCGCCGCGGCGATCGCCGCCTTGCTGGCGTAGGCGGTCTTGATCTGGCTCGAGAAGAACATGTCGAGTTCGGCGAGGCGATCGTTGTCGATGTCGTAGATGGTGACGTCGGCGCGCATCCCGACCGCCATCTGCGCGGCGTTGACCCCGGCGATGCCGCCGCCGAGGATCGCGACGCGCGCGGGCGCCACGCCCGGCACGCCGCCGAGCAGCACGCCGCGCCCACCGGGCTCCTTTTCGAGATAATGCGCGCCCACCTGCACCGACATCCGCCCCGCAACCTCCGACATCGGCTTGAGCAGCGGCAGCCCGCCTTTGGGCGAGGTGACCGTTTCATAGGCGATGCAGGTCGCGCCCGATGCGATCAGCCCTTCGGTCTGGGGCTTGTCGGCGGCGAGGTGGAGGTAGGTGAAGAGCAGATGGCGCGGCTCGATAAGCGCGATCTCCTGCGGTTGCGGCTCCTTCACCTTGACGATCATGTCGGCGGCGGCGAACACCGCGCGCGCATCGGGCAGGATCGTGGCGCCGACATCGACATAGTCCTGATCGTCGAAGTCGATCCCCGCGCCCGCGCCCGCCTCGACGACGACTTCATGGCCCGCGGCGATCAGTTCCGCCACCGAGGGCGGGGTGAGCCCGACACGATATTCGTGGTTCTTGATTTCCTTCGGCACGCCGATCCGCATCGTCTCTCTCCTGTCGCTTCCCCGACGATCGCCGGGCGTCGCGTTGGAGAACGCACCGCCCCGTCACCGGAGCCGTTTACCCTGTGCCGTTCCCAAAAAGGAAAGGAGGCGCGGGCCGGGCGGCGGTTCTCATTGATGCAGAGAATATCGCGTCGCGAGGTAAGAATCTCTGCAAAGTTGATTGCTTTATAACAAATCGACGCATGGATTTGCGATTGATCCGTGTTAGGATGCGAGAAGGATGCAAATCGATCGGATCGACCGCCATATCCTCGAACTGCTCGCCGCCGACGCGCGGATGGCGGTGAGCACGGTCGCGGGCGCGGTGGGGCTGTCGCAATCGGCGGCGACGCGGCGCATCCAGGCGCTCGAGGCGGCGGGAATGATCGAGGGCTATACCGCCCGGCTCGGCGCGCGGCGGCTGGGCTTCGCGGTGACGGCGCTGGTCGATATCACGCTGGGGACGCAGATCGAGGAGGATCTCGCGCGGTTCGAGGCGGCGGTGGGGGCGATCGACGGCGTGGTCGATTGCGCGCTCGTCTCGGGTGCGCAGGATTACCGGCTGCGGATCGTTTGCCGCGACCTCGACGATTACGAACGGCTGCACCGCGAGCATCTGGGGCGGCTGCCGGGGGTCACCACGATCAGCTCGCGCTTCGTGCTGCGCCCGGTGCCGACGCGCAGCGAGGCGGATGCGTTGTTGGGAGGGGGAGGGCGGCAGGGCTGATAAAGGGTGGCCTGACCCTAGGGTCCGGACCCATTGATTGCACGGTCGTGACGGAGGCGGGAAAGATGGCGCGAGAAGGCGCGAGTGCGGGTCATAGCAGCGCTATGGCCCAATCGAGCAACGCCCTCGCGGCGCTTTCCCGCCCCGCCCTTCGGGTGTCGCCATGCAGGCCCGTGGCAGCGTCGACGCGTCTCGACGGGGGGAAATCCCCGCCTTCGTCGCTTCTCCTCGCCACGAACCCGCATCGCGACATCACGATCCGCGCAATCAATGGGTCCTGACCCTAGAATTCTCCCGCCACGCCGACGCGCAGTGCGTTGTTGCCGTGGCCGCCGTAGGCGAAGCCGGCGGTGACGGCGAGGGGGGCGTCGGTGGCGAAGCGGTGGGCCATCGCGCCGCCGATCGCTTGCGCGTCGCGGAACAGCCCGCCGTTGAGCGCATAGCTGGTGCGGCCCGGCTCCGAGGGCATCGGCGCATAGCCCATCGCCATCGCCGCGGCGATGCCGGCGCGCGCGTCGCGGCGATCGCGGCGGAGCGCGTTGTCGAGCGCGAGGATGTCGCTGGGGCCGAAATCGGAGAGCGCGAGATTGCCGCCCGCGTCCGAGGTGACGAAGCCGACCGCCCCAGATTGCGCCGCGCTGCTCGCCGCCGAGCCGATGCCGGCGAACGTGTAGGTTGACGCGGAGGAGCCGAGCGCGACCTGGCTCGCGCGTGTTGCGTGGGCATCGGCGCCGATCGCGATGCTGCCCGCCGCGCCGGCGACGGCGTTGCTGCCGAGCGCGATCGCCGCGTCGCCGTTGGCGATATTGTTGCTGCCGATCGCCACCGCGCCGGTGCCGGTGGCGGTGTTATTGTCGCCGAGCGCGACTGCGCCCCGGCCGATCGCGCTGTTGGGATCGCCGATCGCGACCGCACCCTCGCCTGAGGCGATATTGCCCGCGCCGATCGAGACCGAAGCGCCGTTTTCGGCAAGCGCACCGGTGCCGATCGCCACCGACGAATCGCCGCTCGCATCGGCGCCCGACCCAAGCGCGATCGCATTCGCGCCGGTCGCGGTCGGGCGCGCGCCCGCGCCGTTGATCGCGAGATAATCGGTGCGCGCCAGCGCTTCGTTCGCGGTCTGCTGCGCGGCGGCGGCGTTGGCGACGGCGCTGTCGGCGACCGATCGGGCGAGTTCGGCATTGGCCCCGGCGGTGTCGGCGGCCTGTTGCGCGGCATCGGCGCGGACGCGCGCGTCGTCCGCCGCATTCTGGGCATTGGCGGCGTTGGCGAGCGCAAGATCGGCGGTCGCCTGGCTGGCATTGCCGGCGCTGAGCGCACGATCGGCGAGCGCGTGCGCGGCGTCCGCGCGTTGCTGCGCGGCGGCCGCCTCGCTGCGCGCGGTGGCGGCTTCGTGCGCCGCGCCGTCGGCGGTCGTCTGCGCGGTCGCGGCGTTGGCCAGCGCATTGTCGGCGGTGGTCTGCGCTGCGGCGACGTTCTGATTGGTCGCGTTGAGTTGATCCCCCGTCACCGCATCGGTCGAGCCTGCCGCAATGACACCCGCACCGAGGCCGGTCAGCACACGCGGCCCCGCGGTTCCGCCGAAATCGACGATGTTGCCGTCGGTGGCCGCACCGACGGTGATGGCGCGGCTTGCCGGATCTTGCTGGACGAGACCGATCGACCCGCCGGCGATCTGGCCCTGGAGCGTGGAGATCGCACCGCTGTTGCTCGCCACCTGCCCGCCGAGCGTGGCGATTGCGCTCGTGTTCGTCGTCACTTGTCCGCCGAGCGCGGTGATTGCGCCCGTGTTCGTTGCCACTTTTCCGTCGAGCGTGGTGATCGCACCGGCAACGGCGGCGACGTTCTGGTTGGTCGTGTTGAGCTGGTCGCCCGTCACGGCGTCGGTCGATCCCGCCGCCACGGTGCCGTTGGCAACATTGACGATGCGGCGCTCGGCGCCGGTCTTGCCGACCGACACGGTGTTCGTCTGATCGGCGACCGAACCTTGCCCCAGCGCCACGGCGCCGGAGGCGGAGGCGTCGGCGCCCTGCCCGAAGGCGGAGGCGCTGGCGGCACTGGCTTGGGCGTCAAAGCCGACGGCGGTGGCGTTGGTCTGCCCGGCGGCGCCTGCGCCCGCCTGTGCATTGGCGCCAAGTGCGGTCGTACCGGAGTTGGTGAAGCCGTTGAAGAACGTGCCCCCGGCTTTCGCGTTGTAGCCGTTCGCGGTGCTGGACTCGCCCGCGGCGATGGCGGATGTCCCGATAGCGGTGCTGATGATCCCCGAGGCGAAGCTGGTCGTCCCGACCGCGGTGCTACCGTCGCCCTTGGCGCGCGCGCCGGTTCCGAAAGCGCTGGAGTAGATGCCCGTCGCCTCCACCGTTTCGCCGGCGTCGATGGCGCCGTTGAGATTGGTGTCGACCCAGCCGCCGACCGCCGTGCTGCCGTCACCCAAGGCCTTCGCACCCTGTCCGGTGGCGGTGCTGCGGGCGCCGCTTGCCGTTGCATTGGTGCCGACCGCTACGCTCCCGGTGCCGGTGGCACTCGGCGCCACGTACCCAATTGTGTTGTTGTTGGCGATTGGCACGCTGGCGATCGCCGTATTGAGCTGGCCGAGATTGACCGCGTCGGTGGCGCCGGTGCCGTTGGCGACGTTGACGATGCGGCGCTCGGTGCTCGCCGCGCCGACCGACACGGTGTTCGCCTGATCGGCGACCGAACCCTGCCCCAGTGCCACTGCGTTCGTGGCGGAAGCGTTCGCGCCTTGCCCGAAGGCCGAGGCGTTGGCGGCATTGGCGAGGGCGCTTTCGCCGACGGCGGTAGCGCTGGTTTGCCCGGCGGCGGTGGTGCCAGCCTGCGCGTTGGCGCCGAGCGCGGTCGCGCCCGCATTGGTGACGCCGTTGGAGAAGAGCCCGCCTGCCGCGGCGCTGGCGCCGTTTGCAGTGCTGTTGGTGCCGAGCGCGAGCCCGAAATTGCCGGTTGCGGTGCTGCTGGTGCCCGAGGCTTTGCTCAGCACGCCGGTTGCGGTGCTGTTCGCGCCCGTGGCTTTGCCGAACGCGCCGGTCGCCGTGCTTCCCGAGCCCGAGGCTTCGCTGCCCACCCCGGTTGCGGTGCCGCTGTCGCCGGTGGCGGCGCTTGCCTGCCCGGTTGCGGTGCTGTTGGCGCTCGAAGCCTTGCTGCCCGATCCGGTCGCGGTGGCGCCGGTGCCCGAAGCTTTGCTGCCCTGTCCGGTCGCGGTGCTTCCAATTTTCGATGCCACGCTGCCTTGCCCGGTCGCGGTGCTGCCGGTTTCGGACGCCTGGCTGCTCTGCCCCGTCGCGGTACTGTTGCTTCCGCTTGCGGTGGCGCCCGTTCCGATCGCGAGGCTGTTGGAGCCTGTGGCGTTGCCGCCCGAAACCGATTGCGCGCTGGCCGGGGTCGCCGCGAACCCCATCGCCAGCGCGCCGGCCGCGCAGCCGCGCAGCAGGAAGCGGCGGCACCGCGTCGATTGCCTGGATACCGGATCGGTAGCGGCCCGATCGATGAAGGTCGGCATGGCTCAATTCTCCCCGGCTCGTGTCTGTTGAAATGGGCCGGGAGATGGCACGACCGCCGCCGCGGCCGTTAGGCCGGGTGTTTCATCGCGTTCGTCCGATCGTCTCAGAGACGATTGACGGGTGCGATGGCGGCGCTAGAATTTCGTCTCCTGGGGAGGGCTAAGGGGTGAGCCGCGACGGGGGGCTTGATTGGCACGGCGCGCGTTTTACGCGCGTTACGACCGATGTCGCGCCGGCCGGCGAGCGGTTCGATTTCTGGCATGCGCTGTTTCCGGGCATCGAGTTGCGCCACACCGTGCGTGAACACGGCTATGGCGCAGCGGCGCTCACCTGCGCGGGCGACGACGGCATCGCCTTCACCGATCTTTCCTGTGCCCCCACTGCGTCGCGCTTCTTCGACGGGCGGCTCGATCACATGCAGCTTTGCCTCGTCACGGAAGGGCAGTTCGGCTTTACCCACGGCAGCGACGAACGCGAGCAGCTCGGGCCCGGCCCGGGGCTTTACCTGTTCGATTGCCACCGCGCGGCCCAGACCTATTCGGAAGCACGCTATCGCGCGTTCCACATCACCTTGCCGCGCGCGCTCGTCCATCGCACGATGGGCGCCGATCCGATCGGCGGCGACCGATCGTTGCGTACGCTTCCCGATACGCCGCTCGGGCTGCTGCTCAAAAGCCAGCTCCACGCGCTTTCGGTCTATGGGCCGGCGATGGACGCCGAGGAAACGGCGGCGGCGATGGACGCGATGAGCGGCCTCACGCTTGCCTATCTGAACCGGTTCAACCCCGCGCGCGCGGATGCCGGGGACGGCGCGCTCGACGACGCGATGTTCGCCGCCGCGTGCCGCTATATCGACGCCCGCAAGGACCGGCCGGACCTGACCGCCGCGACGATCGCGCGCGCGATCGGCTGCTCACGCGCGGGGCTCTACCGGATGTTCAACCGGCGCGGCCTCGCGGTCAGCGACCATGTCCGCCAGGTCCGGCTCAACCACGCCCGCCGGCTGCTGCGCGAGACCGCGCTCGACATCGGTGAGGTCTCGCTGCGCTGCGGCTATGGCGACCTGTCCGCCTTCGGCAAGGCGTTCCGCCGCCGCTTCGGCATGACGCCGCGCGACTGGCGGCTGTCGATTGCTTGAGGGATTGTTTGATGCGCCTTTGGCGCATTGCAGCACCGGCCCGCTCCCCCACCCGGCCACCCATAGGATAATCGCATTGGGTGGTCGGGTGGGGGAGCGGGCCGGTGCCGCTTCAAAAATCGCTCTTTCGCGATTTCCCAAACACGCTCCGCACAAACACGCTCTCGGCAAGCCTGCCCGGCCGGGAGCAAAGCGCGGCGGCCTTCGTTGCATTTGCGCAAGCGACCATGCTGATGTAGAGGCGCCGCCGATGAACAGGGGCAAGGCTGACGATCCGGCCTCGGATCACCTCCTCGGCAATCGGGCGCGAAGCATCCTCCAGTGACGAGCAGCAACGACAGCGGGACGCCTTCCGCGGTGCCCCTCGGCGATCATGCGGTGCAGGTCGGCCAGGCGCCTCATTCGCAACAGGGGCTGCTCAAGCTGGCGGCGGGCGCCGTCGGCGTCGTGTTCGGCGATATCGGCACCAGTCCGCTCTATGCTTTCCGCGAGACCTTCGCGGGCCACCATCCGCTGACGCTCGACGCCGCGCACATCATGGGCGTCGTCAGCCTGATGTTCTGGTCGATGATGATCGTCGTGACGCTCAAATACGTCTCGATCATCATGCGCGCCGACAACAAGGGGGAGGGCGGCAGCCTGGCGCTGCTCGCGCTGGTATCGGGGCGCACCAAGACCAAGCGCTGGACGCGCGGGATCGTGCTGCTTGGCGTGTTCGCGACCGCGCTTTTCTATGGCGACAGCATGATCACGCCCGCGGTGTCGGTCCTGAGCGCGGTCGAGGGGCTGGCGGTGGCGGCGCCGGCGTTCGGCGCACTGGTGCTGCCGATCGCGGTTGTCATCCTCGTGTTTCTGTTCGCGATCCAGCGCAGCGGCACCGCGCGCGTCGGCGCTCTCTTCGGCCCCGTCATGTTGTGCTACTTCGCGGTGATCGCGGTGCTTGGAATCATCAGCATCATCCAGACGCCGGGCATCCTGTGGGCGTTCTCCCCCACCTATGCGATCCGGTTCTTCGTATCAGACAGCGTGCGCGCGTTCCTCGCGCTGGGATCGGTGGTGCTCGCGGTGACGGGGGCCGAGGCGCTGTACGCCGATATGGGGCATTTCGGGCGCAACCCGATCCGCGTTTCGTGGCTGGTGTTCGTGCTGCCGGCGCTGATCTGCAATTACATGGGGCAGGGGGCGTTGCTGTTCCGCGAGGGCGTGACCGCGCTCGAAAGCCCGTTCTACATGCTCGCACCCGACAGTTTGCAGTTGCCGCTCGTTTTCCTGGCGACCGCGGCGGCGATCATCGCCAGCCAGGCGGTGATATCGGGCGCGTTCTCGGTGACGCAGCAGGCGATCCAGCTCGGCTTCATCCCGCGGCTGCGTATCGAGCACACCAGTGCGGCAACCGCGGGGCAGATCTATATCCCACTGATCAACTGGCTGCTGATGGCGATGGTCGTGCTGCTGGTGCTGTTCTTCCAGACCTCGTCCAACCTGACCTCGGCATATGGGATCGCGGTGACCGGGGCGATGCTGATCGACACCTGCCTGCTCGGCGTGGTGCTGTTCCGGTTGTGGAACTGGCCCGCCTATTTCGCGATTCCACTGCTTGCGGTGTTCTTCCTCGTCGACGGGGCCTATTTCGCGGCCAATTTGACCAAAGTGCCGTCGGGCGGCTGGTTCCCGCTGCTGATCGGTTTCCTGGTGTTCACGGTGCTGACGACCTGGGCCAGCGGGCGCCAGTTGATGATCGCGCGGCTGCGCGAAGCCTCGATGCCGATCAAGGTGTTCATCCAATCCGCCGCCAACGCCGCGACGCGCGTGCCCGGCACCGCGGTGTTCATGACCTCCAGCGCCGATGGCGTGCCGCATGCGCTGCTCAACAATCTGAAGCACAACAAGGTGCTGCATGAACGTGTCGTCCTGCTGACGGTCAAGATCGCCGACGAGCCGTTCGTCGCCGAGGCGGACCGGATCGTGCTCGAGGACATGGGGCAGGGGTTCCACCGCATGATCATCCGCTACGGCTTCATGCAGGAGGCCGACGTCCCCGCGGCGCTGGCGCGCGTCGACAAATGCGGCGGCGCGTTCAAGATGATGGACACCAGTTTCTTCCTCGCGCGCCAGACGCTGCTGCCCGCCGAGCGGCCGGGGATGATGCTGTGGCGCGAGAAGCTGTTCGCCTGGATGCTGCGCAACGCCGAAAGCGCGATGGAATTCTTCCGCCTGCCCACCAATCGCGTGGTCGAACTGGGCAGCCAGGTGGAGATTTGAGCCCGGTCGGATTCGGCCTTAAAATGCCGCTTCGGGTCGCTTGACCGGAGGGTGGCGGCTTTCTATAGCCCGCGCCTCACGAACAGTGTGGCGGAGTAGCTCAGCCGGTTAGAGCAGCGGAATCATAATCCGCGTGTCGGGGGTTCAAGTCCCTCCTCCGCTACCAACAAACCCCACACGGGTTTATGCGCGTATGCCTTGGCAGGGCTATGCAATCCCTCAAAATTCACCATGAACACATGAGGATGGGATGATGAAGATGCGTGGTCTTTTTCTCGCCGGCTGCCTTGTGGCTATTGGCGGCTGTTCCGCGCCCGACGCTACCGAGGCGCCGCCAAAGACCGGGATCGCCAATCCCGCATCTGAATTTTGCGTGCAGCAGGGCGGCCGCGTGGAAATCAGAGATGGCGCCAATGGTCAGACTGGTTTTTGCCATCTGCCAGACGGCAAGGTGATTGAGGAATGGGAATATTTCCGCGCGAACCAACCACCCGCGGAAAGCTGATGCGGCCTTCATTCCGGGCAGGTGCAGGCCGGCCAACTCGCCTTGAGGTTGGCTAGTCCGCGGCCTCACCTGACCAGAAAAGAAGGACGCCGCATCACGGGCGCGATAATCGGTCAGAAGCGATAGTTCGCACCGATGGTGACGTTCCTTGGCGCGCCGTAGCGATACTGGCTGTAGAAGCCGATCTGGCTGAAATAGCGCTTGTCGAGCAGGTTCTCGACATTCGCCTGGAGCTGCAACCGCTCACTCACCGCGAAACGCGCCATCAGGTTGACGAGCGTATAGCCGTCCTGCTGGAACCGGAACGGCGCGCCGGTGACCGGGTTGTCGCCCTCCGAATAGGCCTTGCTGCGGTAGTTGACGCCGCCGCCGATCGTCAGCCGATCGAGCGCGCCTGGAAACGTGTAGGTCGTGAACAGCTTGAGCAGGCGGCGGGGCTGGTCGGCATTGGCCTTGTTACCGTCGGCATCCTCCGCGTTGAACTGGCTGTAGCCGAAATTGACGTTCCAGCCTTCGAGCGGCCGGCCGGTGATCTCGACCTCGAAGCCCTTGCTGACCACGCCGTCGGCGGCGATGTAGGTCTGCTGCGGGATGCCGCCGCCCGGGGGCGGAACCGGTGCCCCGTCGGGCTGCGCCACATTGTCCTGCTCGATGCGGAACAGTGCGATCGAGGTCTGGAGCGCATCGCCGAAGAAGGCGCTCTTGAGGCCGACTTCATAGGCCTTGCCGTCGAGCGGATCGAGTTGCCGGAAATCGCGGTCGAGCGCGCTCTGGGGCTGGAAAATCGTGGTGTAGCTCGCATAGAGGCGATGATTGGAGGCCAGATCGTAGAGCGCGCCGACATAGGGGATGAACACATCGTCATCGCCATAGTCGCTGCTCACGTTGTAGCTGAAGCCGTTCTGCTTCCAGCTCGCCAGCCGGCCGCCGCCGATCAACTTCAATGAATCGGCGAGGTTGAGGCGCAGCGCCCCATAATAGCCGGTCTGCTTGATCCGCTCCTTCACCTGGAGCGACGGCACGTCCGAAAAGCCCGGATAAGGGTAGGAATCGCCGTCCCAATTGTTGAAGTCTCCTGCCGGCGGGAAGGAATAGGGGTTCGCCGGGTCGGTGATGTTGAGCGGCTGGAACGTGTTGGTGTAGCGGTTGATCGTGCTGTCGAGCGCGCCGAGCACGATGTCGTGATCGCGGCCGAACAGGCGGATCCTGCCCTTGATCTGGGCGTCGTAGCTGTTCTGGATGCTTTCGCCTTCGTCGGCGAAAGGGTTACTGGCGAGGCCCAGCCCGGTGTCCTTGTCGACCGTTCCGTAGATGTAGAGGATGTTGGTCCTCTCCGCGTTGCGCAGGCGGTTGTAGTTGACTTGCGCGCTCCAGCCGCTGCCGAAATCGTGGCGCAGCGTGGCGAAGAAGTTCTGGTTGGTCGTGTCCCAGAACGCCCAGTCGGCCGACGCGGTCTTGGAGCGCGGCCAGGCGGCGAAGCTGCCGTCGCCGTAGAAAGAGGGGAGGGCGCCCCAGGCGGGCGCGTCGGGCCGCCCCTGCTGGTGGCTGAAGCCGACCCGGAGCAGCGTGTCGTCGGTCACGTCCGCGTCGAGCGTGCCGTAGAGGACCAGCTTCTTGTTGCGGTAGAGATCGATATAGCTGTCGCCTTGCTCGTAGCGGCCCACCGCGCGGATGCGCAGGCGGCCGTCCGCGGTCACCGCGCCGCCGATGTCGCCCGACACCTGCCACGTATCCCAACTGCCGTAGCTGGCGTTGACATAGCCGCCCCAATCGGCGCGATCGGCGTGCTTGCGAACGAGATTGACCGAGGCGGACGGATCGCCCGCGCCACTCAGCAGCCCCGTCGCGCCGCGCACGATCTCGACACGATCGTAGATCGAGACGTCGGCAATGGTCTCGCCTGCGCTGCCGGCCAGCGCCCAGGCGGTGGGCACGCCGTCGATCTGGTAGTTCTGGATCTTGAAGCCGCGCGCGAAGAAACTGTTACGCACGTCGTCGATCTCGGTCATCGTCACGCCGACGCCGTTCTCGACCACATCGGCGACGCTGCGCAGATTCTGATCGATGATGCGCTGGGCGGTGATGATGCTCACCGATTGCGGCGTCTCGCGGACGGTGAGACCGAGTCCGGTCGCGGTATCGATCCTGTCGGGCAGCGTATAGCGGCCGGTGACGATGATTTCCGCTCCATCCTGGATGGCGCCTTCGGACTGGCCGGGCGGCGTTGCCGCGCCGTCTTCCGTGGCGGCCGTCTGCGCGATCGCGGGCGTTGCCAAGGCGGCAAGCGCGCCACCCAGGAGAAGCATGAACTTAAACGTCATCGAAGAAACCCCCAATTAATTCGGCCACATAGGCGCGGTTCGCGGCGGTGCATTTGCTGCTGCCATACATTGTCGAAGCGCAATATGCGGCTGATCCGCAATCGCGAGGCATTCGCAATAAAGGTAGAAATATATCGAATCAAGAGTTGCGATCGATTCTCAATAGCTTTAATCGGTGCTGCGAATCGCAAAGGGGGAATTGGTGGTGCGTCTCGGAATCGGTCTGCCGGCTGTCGTTGCTTTATGTCTTCCGGCGGTGCCCGCGAGCGGGCAGGACGCGGGCACGCAAGACGCATCGAGCCGTCACGCCGACATCGTCGTCACCGGCCTTCTTCCCGACGGGAGTGCGTCTGCATCCAAGGCGGACATTCCGGTTCTCGAGACATCGCAGGCGATCTCGATCCTCTCCGAACAATTGATCGAGGATCAGGGTGTGCGCCGGCTCGGTGACGCGCTCTACAACGTCGCGGGCGTGTCGCGCAGCAACACCTACGGCTTTTTCGACGGCTTCAAGATCCGCGGATTCGAGGCCTCGTCGGGCGCCACCTATCTCGACGGCCTGCGCGAAGATGCGGGTTATGCGACGACCGAACTGGCGGGGCTCGAGCGGATCGAGGTCGTCAAGGGGCCCGCGTCGGGGCTGTTCGGGCAGGGGCCGCTGTCCGGCATTGTCAACCTCGTGAGCAAGCGGCCGCGCGAGGACGCGTTTCTCGACGTCTCGCTCGCGGGCGGTTCGTATGACCTGTTCGAGCTTCAGGTCGACGGCAATGCCCCGCTGACCCGCGACGGCAGCCTGCTCGCGCGGGTCGCCGCCGTCTATCGCGACCAGGATTTCTTCGTCGATTATTCGGGGCAGCGGCGCCTGTTCATCGCGCCCGCGCTGACGTGGAAGCCAGGGCCGGACACGAGCCTGACGCTGCTCGGCCGCTATGTCGACGACAAGATCAATCCCTGGTCGCCGACCACGGCCTATGGCACCGCGCTGCCCAATCCCAACGGGCCGTTGCCGATCGATCTGTCGATCAATGACGGTGATTATCCGGCGATCCAGGAAAACGACAACTGGAACCTTGGCTACGTCTTCGATCACGCCTTCAGTGACGCGATCGCCGTTCACCAATCGCTGCGCTATCAGAATTTCCACAACACCTGGGATCACTGGCTGTTCGTCAGCAGTATCTCCGATGACTTCCGAGAGGTCGGGCGCTTCTATTACGGCCCGTTCGACGAGCATGGTGACAATTTCGCCGTCGATACCAATGTAAGCCTGCGCTTCGCGACCGGGCCGATCGGCCATTACGTCCTCGCCGGCCTCGATTACGGAAGGCGCGAGAGCAACCAGACCAACCTGTTCGACGGCGGGCCGTACTGGCTCGATCTCTACGATCCGGTCTATGGCACCGTCAGCGGACCAGATCCCGATGTGGCCGGCACCACCTATGCCAGCCTCACCAGGCAACGCGGTTTCTATCTTCAGGATCACCTCACGCTCGGCGACGTGCTGACCGTCACGCTCGGCGGTCGCTGGGATCGTGCGTCGAGCGCGATCAACAATGATGGAACCGCCAGTCCGAAGGTCGTGGACACCGCCTTCAGCCCGCGTGCCGGCGCGACGCTGGCGATCGGCAAGGCGGTGTCGCTTTATGTGAACTACGCCAAATCCTTCAATCCGCAGGGCAGTTATCGGGCGTCGGACGGGTCCACGCTGCCGCCCGAACATGGCGTCAATTACGAAGCCGGGGTGAAGGTGGCGCGGGCGGACGGGACGCTGACGGGGATCGCGACCGTGTTCGAGCTGACCCGCACCAACGTCGCCACCGCCGACCTGTCGCCCGATGCGCCGCCGAACACCTATGTGCTGACCGGTGAGCAGCGAACGCGGGGAATCGAGTTGGAGGCGGCATGGCGACCGCTGCCGGGTGTCGAGTTGAGCGGTGCCTACAGCTTCCTCGACGCCAAGGTTACCGCCGATTCGCGTCTGCTGGTGGGCGCGCGTCTTTCCAGCGTGCCGCGCCATGTCGTCAATCTCTGGGGGCGTTACACGGTTCAGAAGGGGCCGTTCGCCAATCTCGGCGCCGGGCTGGGCCTGCATCATGAAAGCAACCGGCCCGCGAGCACAGCCTCGGCGACCTCGATGCCGTTCTATCTCGACAGCTATACGCTGGCGGATGCGGCGATCTTCTACACGTTCGGCGACTGGTCCGCGCAGGCGAACGTCCGCAACATCTTCAACGAACGCTATTTCCCGACCGCTTCACTGACACGCACGACTCCCGGTGAGCCGCGCACGTTCGTGATCAGCCTGTCGCGGCGGTTCTGAGCGATGGCGACGACCGCGCTCCGCCGCCGACGCGTCAGCCGCTGGGGCGTGGCCGTCCGCGTGCTGGCCGCGATCCCGGCCAATTATCTGCTGACCTCGCTCGCGACCGCGTGTCTTGCCCGGGTGCTCGCGATGCCGCCGGCCGAAGCGAGCGTCGCCGCGACGTTATTCTCCTTCGCGTTGTTCGCCATGCTCGCGCTGACCGCTTTCGCGATGCGATCGATCGTCCGCCTCTGGCTGTGGATGATCGGTGCCGGGATCGTGCTGGGCGGTGGCCTCTGGCTTTCGCTGGCGACGGGAGGGCGGTTGTGAAGGAAAGCCTCCGTCAATCGATGGCATGGCTGCATACCTGGGTCGGGCTGCTGTTCGGCTGGCTGCTGTTCGCCATGTTCGCGACCGGCACCGCCGCGTATTTCCAGGAGGAGATCACCCGCTGGATGCAGCCGGAGGTCAGCGGCACCGCCGATCCGGTCGTCGCGACCGAGGGTGCGGTCCGTTACCTCGCATCGATCGCGCCCGATGCGAAGACCTGGTTCATCACCCCGCCGAACAGTCGCAGCGCGACCACGCAGGTTTTCTGGCAACCCGCCGAAGGGCGCGGAGGCCGGGGCGAAACCAGCGCCGTGCTCGACGGCAGCGGCCATAAGGTCGAGGCGCGCCAGACGCGGGGCGGCTTCTTCCTCTACCGCTTCCATTTCGACCTGCATTACATGCCGGTGATCTGGGCGCGCTACCTCGTCGGCATCGCGGCGATGTTCATGCTCGTCGCGATCCTTTCGGGCATCGTTACCCACAAGAAGATCTTCGTCGATTTCTTCATGCTGCGCTTCGGCAAGGGGCAGCGAAGCTGGCTCGATGCGCACAATGTGACGGCGGTGCTCGCGCTGCCCTTCCACCTGATGATCACCTTCACCGGCCTGGTGACGCTCGCGACGCTCTATATGCCTTGGGGGATCGCCGCGAACTATGCCGATCCGGGCACCTTCTTCAACGCCGTCTTCGCCCAGCCCGCGCAGGTAGAACGCAGCGGGCGGAGCGAACCGCTCGCGCCGATCGGCACCATGATGCGCACGGCTTCGGCCGAATGGGGCGGGGCCGATGTCGGGTATCTGAACGTCATCAATCCCGGCGATGCGACCGCCACCGTCACGCTGACCCGCGCGCCCGAGGACGCGATCGGGTCGCGCGGCGAGACGCTGACGCTGAACGGCGTCACCGGACGCCCGTTGGAGGCCGGGCTCACCAAGGGGCCGGCGTTGGAGACCGAAAGCGTGATGATCGGCCTTCATGCCGGTCGCTTCGCCCAATGGGGCCTGCGCTGGCTCTATTTCCTGTCGGGCGTCGCGGGCACGATCATGGTGGGCAGCGGGCTCGTCTTGTGGACGGTCAAGCGCCGCGCCAAGCTGCCGAACCCCGATCGGCCGCATTTCGGTTTCCGGCTCGTCGAGCGGCTCAACGTCGCGGCGATCGCCGGGCTGGGTGCGGGGCTGGCGGTCTATTTCCTCGCCAACCGATTGCTGCCGTCGGGCATGGAAAACCGTGCCGATTGGGAAATCCATGCGCTCTTCATCGCCTGGGGTGCGGTGCTGGCCTGGGCGATCGTCCGCCCGACCCGGCGGGCCTGGGTGGAAGGGCTGGCGGCGGCGGCGTTGCTGTACACGGCCGTGCCGGTGGTGAACGCGCTGACGACACCACGCAATCTGTTCGCGAGCCTTGCCGCCGGGGACTGGCTGTTCGTCGGGTTCGATTGCGCGATGCTGATGCTGGCGGCGGGCTTCGGCTGGGCAGCGCGCAAGGCCGCGCGCGTGCGGGCTGCCCCGGCGCCGCGCCGGCGGACGGCGGACAACGCGGATGTGATGGCGGCGGCATGAGCCATCTGTTTGCCCTTTCGCTCGCGCTCGCGGGGTTCGCGCTCATCGCGTTGTCGATGGGCCGGCATCAGGGGGATATGACGGGGCGTCGGCTCGGGCGGGTCGCTTCGAAGCGCGCGCGTCGGCGGCTATGCGTTGCTGGTGCTGGTCTTCGTGCTCGATCTGGCCGCCTTCGGCCCGGCCTATGGCGCGATCGCCTGGTTCGGCCATCTCAGCATCGGTGCCTGGAGCATCGTCGCCTGGCTCTGCGTGCGTGCAGGCCGCCGCGCGCATTCCGTTTCAATGAGCAAACCGCCCACCGTTTCCAAAGGAGAAGATTGATGCGTATCGCCTTGCCGTTCGTCATTGCCGCCCTGGCCTTCGCGATGCCTGCCGCTGCGCATGAAGTGTGGGTCGAGCGCGATGGCCAGGGGACGGCCCGAATTTACCTCGGCGAGCCGGCGCTTCCCATACCCGACGGCGGCGACCCCGAATGGCACCGCCTGAAGCAGCCGGTGGTGTTCCTGTCCGATCCGGCGCGCCCGCTCGCAACCACGCGGCACGCCGACCATCTCGAAGCCGTGCCCGGCGACGCAGGGGACGTGCGCGTCCGCGACGACAGCATCTTCGATCCGTGGAAAACCGACGCAGGCATGACGGGGGCGATCTTCTATGCCCGCGCGGGCCGCGCCGAGAGCGAGGCGAAGCTCGATCTCGAACTCGTGCCGGTCAGCGCCGGCGCCGATGCATTCACCGTGCAGTTTCGCGGGCGGCCTGTCCCCGGCGCGGCCGTCAACGTGATCACGCCCGATCGCTGGCAGAAATCGTTCACGGCGGATACCGACGGCCGCATCGTCGTGCCGGACCTGGGCGCGGGCCGATACATTCTCGGCGTTTCGCACAGCGAAAGCGCCCCCGGTACGGTCGCGGGAAAGCAGGTCGACCGGCTTGAGCACATCTCGACCCTGACATTCGTGCGGTGATCGGCACGCTCCAGGCAGCCGCAGCCCCCTCGATTCATGGAGCCCGGCATCCGGGCCGTTCCCGCCTGCTTCGGGTGAGGCGCTTACGCGTCAGAATTCCCCGGCCACGCCGACACGGACGGCATTGTTGCCGTGGCCGCCGTAGGCGAAACCTGCGGTGAGTGCGAATGGTTCGGCAGTGTCGAGCCGATGGGAAATGGCGCCGCCGACTGCCTGGGCTTCACGGAACGTCGAGCCGTTCAGCGCATAGCTGGTCCGCCCCGGCGCCGACGGCATCGGCGCATAGTCCATTGCCATCGAGGCGGCGATCCCGGCACGAGCGTCGCGCCGATCGCGGTCGAGATCGAAACGAATTGCCGCGATATCGCCCGGTCCGAAATCGGCCAGCGCGAGATTGCCCGCCGCGTCGGACGTCACATAGTTCACCGCGCCGGATTGCGCCGCCCGGCTCTCCGTGGAGCCGATCCCGGCCAGCGTGTAGGTCGAGGCCGCTGAGCCCAACGCGACCTGGCCCGCACGGTTCGCCACCGCGTTCTCGCCGATCGCCACCGCGCCGTTGGCGGTCGCCTGGGCGTTGCTGCCGAGCGCGATGGCGGATTGCCCTTCGGCCACGCTGTCCGCGCCGATCGCCACCGCGGCAAGCCCGGTCGCGCTGTTGTCCGCGCCGATCGCGACGGCGCCGCGCCCGGTTGCGTGATTGGGATCGCCGATCGCCACCGCGCCGTCGCCCGAGGCGACATTGCCGAGCCCGATGGCGACCGCGGCACCGTCGGTCGCCTGCGCGCTGGTGCCGAGCGCGACCGCATCATCCCCGCCGGCGTTCGCCCCCGAGCCCATCGCGATCGCGTTGGCGCCGGTTGCGGTCGGCCGATCGCCGCTGCCGTTGACGGCCAGATAGTCGGTGCGCTTCAGCGCTGCGTCGGCGGTGGCCGAGGCGCTTTCGGCAACCGAGCGGGCGAGGTCGGCATTGGTCTGCGCCGTTTGGGCAACTTGCGTGGCGGCGTCGGCGCGCTCGGCGGCGGAATCGGCTGCGGTCTGGGCATTGCTGGCGTTGGTGAGCGCCAGTTCCGCGGTCTCGCGGGTCACCGCACCGCTGGCGACTGCCTGATCGGCGAGGCTGCGCGCCTCCTCTGCGCGCGTCTGCGCGGTGGCGGCCTCCGCCCGTGCCAGTGCTGCGTCGTTCGCGGCGTCGTCGGCGGTAGCCTGCGCGGTGGCAGCGTTTGTGAGTGCGGTATCGGCCGTATCCTGCGCCGTCGCCGCGTTGCTCAATGCCGTGTCCGCCGTACTCTGGGCGGTTGCCGCGTTGGCGAGCGCGGTATCGGCCGTCCCCTGCGCGGCGGCGGCGTTGGTGAGCGCCGTGTCGGCAGTCGTCTGAGCGGCGGCGGCCTTGCTCAATGCGGTATCCGCCGTGCCTTGCGCCGTTGCTGCGTCGGCAAGCGCGGTATCGGCCGTCGTCTGCGCCGTATCGGCCGAGGTTTGTGCAGCGGCTGCGCTGCTCAGCGCGGTATCGGCGGTGTTTTGCGCCGTTGCCGCGTCGGCAAGCGCGGTATCGGCCGTCGTCTGCGCCGTATCGGCCGAGGTTTGTGCAGCGGCTGCGCTGCTCAGCGCGGTATCGGCGGTGTTTTGCGCCGTTGCCGCGTCGGCAAGCGCGGTATCGGCCGTCGTCTGCGCCGTATCGGCCGAGGTTTGTGCAGCGGCTGCGCTGCTCAGCGCGGTATCGGCGGTGTTTTGCGCCGTTGCCGCGTCGGCAAGGGCAGTATCGGCCGTCGTCTGTGCCGTGGTCGCGGTTGCTTGTGCTGCCGTGGCGCCGGCGAGCGCACTGTCTGCCGTATTCTGCGCCGCAGCAACGGCCTGGTTGGTGTCGTAAAGCTGCCCGCCCGTCACCGCATCGGTCGAGCCCGCGGCGATAATGCCGTCGGCGGCGTTGACGATGCGCCGCTCGGCGCCGACTCTGCCCACCGATACCGTGTTCGCCTGATCCGCAACCGAACCCTGCCCCAGCGCCACCGCGCCATCGCCGGTGGCGCTTGCGCCCTGACCGAAGGCGGAAGCGCCGACGGCATGGGCTTTGGCGCTTTCACCCACGGCCGTCGCATCGGTCTGTCCGGCGGCGGTTCCCCCCGCTTCGGCATTGGCGCCGATGGCGGTGGCGCGGGCATTGAAATAGGCTTGGCCGGTCCACGTACTGCCGGCCTGGGCGGAATAGCCGATCGCGGTGCTCGATTCGCCGGCAGTAAGGCTCCGGGTACCGTTTGCGGTGCTGCTATCGCTGTAGACAAAGCTGTCTTGCCCGACCGCGGTGCTGTTCGTGCCAGTGAGGTTTGCGCTTTGCCCGACCGCGGTGCTGTTGTCGCCATGAACAATGCTGAACTGTCCGATGGCGGTGCTATTCGCGCCATAAGCGCGGCTGTCTTGGCCGACTGCGGTGCCGTTCACTCCCTCGGCACGGCTTATGGTCCCGATCGCGGTGCTGTGTTCGCCCGAGGCGATACTGTTGTAGCCGACCGCGACGCCATCCAGCCCGCCCGCAGCACTTCCCCTGCCAGTGGCGGTGCCGTGGTAACCGCTGGCGGTGCTGCTCGCGCCGATGGCGGTTGCGGCCTCGCCGGTGGCACGGGCGTTCTCGCCGCATTCCAGAGTTTCGGGCAAGTCGTCGAGGTTCCCCGGCGTACCGTCCGGCCCTGCGTTCACGTTGCATTCCGCTGTTGCGTCGGCCCGGGCCGCCGAAGGCAGCATCAGCGCGGCGGCGATGGCAAGGGGAGTCGCGGCGGCAAGCAATTTTAGGCGTGTAGGACGCATGATACTCTACCCCTCATTTCTGGCAGCAGGCCGTCGTCAGCATGAACGGAGCGCATTTTCCTGTGTGGGTGCTGTACGTTGCGCGCGCCCTTATGCGGGCGTTGCAGCGACGCCCGCGTTACATCGTTTCAGGGCTTGGTTAGGCGTGCGAGAGCCGGCAATTCCACCGATCAATTCTATTGAATTCTAATCAAATCTTGCAGAACACCCAAGCACTTGCCTTCGCGCGCGACGCCTGCGAGGCTTGGCGTTCGCGCCGTGTGAGGGAGGCGGGAGATCGGCTCAGTGTACATTTTCAGCGATGCTTGATCTCAAGACGGTTCTCGTCGTCACGTTCGCAATCGCGAGCTTGCAGGCCGTGGTGTGGACTTTCGTCTGGCGGGCCTGGCGTCATCTGTATGAGTTGAGGTTTCTCGCGGCGGGCTTCATCGCCATCGCGGCGGGTCTATTGCTGATGGTCCTGCGCGGGGAACAACCCGTGGCGTGGGAAATTGTGCTCCACAACACCGCGATCAAGCTGGGCCTCGTGCTGCTGGCCGAAGGGCTCGCCCGCTTCCTCGGGCAGCCGCGTTATAGTTGGCTCGGCATGTCGCTCCTGGTTTTCCAATTGCTGGCCTGGAGCGCTGCCCTCGCCATCGATCCGGGTGATATTGCCAGCCGCATCCACGTCTCGACCCTGTTCACCGTGGTCATCATGTCGATGATGTGTCTGGGCCTTATCCGCGACCGGACGCAACCGGCGCTGCTGCGATGGATCACCATCGCGGTGCTCGCCGAATATATGATCGCGAGCCTCGTCCAGAGCGCGATCGAAGTCGGTCTGCCGGCAGACTTTAAAAGCGGCCCGATCCTCGCGGACCGCAATGCCTGGTATCTCTTGCAGGGCACCTTGTTCCTGATCACGTTCTTCGCGTGCCTGCTGTTCATGGTCAGCTCGCGCCTGTCTGCCGACCTGCGCGAGAAGAACCGGGCCTTGTTGGAGGAGGTGACCGAACGGCGGCGGCTGGAAAGGCAGCTCAACACCAGCATCGAAGTCGAGCGCGCGCTTCGCGAGGAGCAGGCCGATTTCATGCGGGTCGTCAGCCATGAGTTCCGCACGCCGCTTGCCGTGATCCGCAACGCTGCCGACATGATCGGTCTGGTCGGCGACCAATCGCCCCAAGCCACGCGCGAACGGCTCCTGGGCATCGGTGAGGCACTCAACCGCCTATTTTCCCTCATCGACCGTTTCATGACCGACGATCGGGAAAACGCCTACCAGCCCGAGCGGATGCAGGTCGGCTCGCTGCTAGGGGATGTACGGCTGCATTTCGAGATGACCGCGCGCGGCGACCGTCTGCGCTTCGGCACCGAAGACCCGGTGGTTTATTTTTGTGTCGACCCGGACATGCTCGCGACCGTCATCATCAACCTCATCGACAATGCCCTAAAATATTCGCCCGATGATCAATTGATCCACATCGCGGCCCGAGAGGAACAGGAGTCGGTCGTGATCGAAGTCCGCGACCGCGGCATGGGCATCCCCGGCGGCGAACTCGGCAAGATCGGGCGCCGATTCTTCCGGGCTTCCAACGCGAAAGGCCTCACGGGAACCGGGCTGGGGCTTTATTCCGCAAGAAGGCTTCTGGACTATCACGGCGCAACGTTGCAGCTATGTCCAAGCGACGAGGGGGGAACGATCGCGATCGTGCGCATACCGATGCCCACGGAAACGTCTGGCGAGACCCCATTGGAGGTCGAGGCGGCGTGACGCATATTCTGATTGTTGAGGATGAGGAGCGGCTGCGCAAAGATATCGTCGACTTCCTGGCGCTGAGCGGCTTCAAGGCCAGGGGTGTCGGAACGGCGCAGGGCATGCGTAGGGATCTCGCTGAGGCGCCGCCGCCGGCCGTCGTCATCCTCGATGTCGGGTTGCCAGACGGCAACGGGTTCGATCTCGCCGCCGAGATCCGCCGGTCTCACGCTTGCGGCATCATCATGCTGACTGCGCTCGGCGAAAGCGACGATCGTATCCGCGGTTTCGAAAGCGGTGCCGATATCTACCTCGTCAAGCACAGCACCCTGCGCGAAATCGAAGCGGCTGTCCGCAGTCTTTTGAGGCGGATGGGTGATCAGCCGGGCACTGAGAACGGTCATGATGACCCGTGGGTGCTGGACAATGCCAACTGGACGTTGACCGCACCGAACCAGCACGTGCTTAAACTGACGGCTACCGAGTTCGCCTTCATGAGCGCCTTGTTCCTTCGCAGCGGCGACGTGTGCGAGCGCGAGGCGCTGGTGGCGATGCTCGCCAGACCGCGGGCCAGCTTCGACAACCGCCATCTCGACGCGGTCGTCAGCCGGCTACGCCGCAAGATAGAACATCATTTGAAGCTGCGTGCCCCCATCGAGGTCGTTTACGGCGTAGGCTATACCTTCACGGCGCCCGTCGTGGTCGAGTGAAGGGCCGGGACATGTTCCAAAACAAATCTAAGCATGGCCCATCATGGCGTCGAGCGCGCGCATGAAATTGGCGCGGCGCGTGAGGCTGGCTTCACCCACGGGCCGGAATTCCTTGCTGGGCAAGGCCGAGAGAATGACGATGACGGATTTGTTCGCGGGATGGATCCGCAGCGTCTGGCCCGCGAAACCCTGGGCGGCGAAAGAGCCGTCCGTCGATGTCCACCATTGATAGCCATAGCCGCCGCCGGCGGGGTCTTCCCGCGGAGCCGAGGGTTTGGTTGCTTCTACCACCCAACCTTCCGGCAGCACTTGCCGTCCGCCCGCGATCCCGCCGCCGAGGATGAACTCTCCGAAGCGGGCATAGTCACGCAACGTCGCGCTCGCGCTGCTGCCGGCGACTTCCTGCCCGTCGTCGGATTCGAGCAGAAACAGCGCATCCTGTTCGGTGCCGATGCGTGACCAGATGCGGTTCGAAAAATAATCGGCCAGATGACCGCCGATAGCGGCTGTCAGCAGGCAACCGATCACGAACGTGTCGCCGGTATTGTAGTGGAAATAAGTTCCGGGCGGATGCGCGCGGGGCAGCGTCGCGAGATGTGCGAGGATGCCACCCGCCTGCCGGTCCGCGATCACCTTCTCATAATGCAGGTTCACGTCGGCCTGCGGATTCATGTAGTTTTCGTCCCACTGGATGCCCGAGGTCATCGTGAGGAGTTGGCGCAGCGTGACGTCCGCATAGGCCGATCCCTTCAACACGCCCACGTAACGCGCCACCTCGACATCGAGGCTCGGGACGAGACGATCGTGAAGTGCGCAGCCGACGATGGTCGATGTGATCGATTTGACCATCGACATCGACGTCCAATGCTCGGTCGGCTTCAGCCCGAGGCCATAGCGCTCGAGCCGGATCACGCCGTCGCGAATGCCGATGATTCCGGCGACGTGTTCCAGCTTCATGAAATCGTCGAGCGTCTCGGTTCTCGTCTGATCCTGATAGGTGAGCGGGCCGATCTCCTTGCGCGGAAAGGTGCGGACGCTCGCTCCCCGACGGATCGGGCGGGTCGCCAGGATACGCTCGAGGCTCTTGTAGCCCTCCGGCTGGACGTTGGGCGACCAGAACAATTTGTCCCGCCCCAGGAGCCGGGCAAGGAAGCGCTCGTTGGTTTCCGCCTTTCCCGCCGCGCCGTCCGGTGTGGCGGCAGCGGCGTTTGCCGCGCCCGCCATCCCCAAGTCGCCCAGCGCCGCCAGCGACACCGCCCCGGTTGTTGCGGTCAGCATGTCGCGTCTGGAAATCGGCATCGTCATTCCCCTTGTGATGGTGTGCGCCGTCAGAAGTTGGACGAGATCGTGACGCCGATCGTGCGCGGCCGGAAGGTGTAATCGGTGTAGATCGGCTGCCCGCGCGAACGGCTGAGCCCCAAATGCGGGTGCGCGTTGAAGACATTGTCCATGAACAGCGACAGCGAAATTCGATCGAAGAAAGTGCCGCCGACACGCGCGTTGAACAGCGTATTTTCCGGCACCGGAGACATCATGGGATCATAGGAGATCGTCCCCGGATCGGTGCTTCCCGTCCGGCGCTGGCGGCTGTTGTACGTGAGATCGCCGCGGATGAAGGGCTCGATGTCGCCGCCGACCGGCAGCATGTATTGGGCCGATGCCGTCACAGTCCAGGGCGCGCCCGAATTGGGGACGGCCGACCCTTCCGTAATCGTGGTCTTGCCGCTGAGCACCAGCGGCTCGTCGAACTTCGCCAGCGTGTGCCCGACCGCCAGATTGAGGCTGAGACTGTCGAGCGGGTTGAGGTTCACCTGTACGTCGAACCCGCGGCTCGAGGCACTGGCGGCGTTCGCGACAAAACTGTTGGCGCACGACGACAGCGAGACGCTGGTCTGGATGTTGCGCCAGCGAATGTAGAAGGCGCTCGCGGCGAGGTTGATGGCGCCGCCCGCCAGCCGGCTCTTGGCGCCGGCTTCATAGCTCCACAGCGAATCCGACTTGTAGGTCGCGGGCGATCCCGTGAAGCCGAGTTCCGCCAATTGCGCGTTGCACAGCGTGGGAAGCGCCGATTGCGCACCGCCGATCCGATAGCCCTTGGTCGCGGAGACGTAGAAGAGGTTGTTCTGATCGGCCTGATACGAAAGCCCGAACTTGGGCGTCACCGGCGTTTCCGACGACGAAGAGCCGCCGTCGCCATAAGCGGGGGCGAACGGGCCTTCGCCGGGTGCATAGGCGCCGACCGGCACGGGGACACACGGCGAGGAATTGGGCACGCACGCGAGGCCGTGGGGCGCATTCTGGTTGAGATTGGCGCCGCTATAGCGGGCGTCGTAGGAAAATTTGGCGCGCTCGACACGAACACCAACCGTAGCCTTGAGGCGGTCGGTGATCTTGAAATCGGCCTGCGCGAAACCCGCCAGATGCTGTTCGTCGACCCTGAGCCGGCTCTTGTAGGAGACACCGTCGATCAGGCCGATACCGTAATAGTTGACGAATGCACTATAGCCTGGCCCGAAGGGTGCTCCGTCGGTGACAGCGGCCCCCAATTTGGGGATCGAATAGATGAAGTTCGGGTGCGCCTCTTGCGTGGCGAGCTGTCTGGTATCCGCGAAATAGGCGCCGACGACCCAGTTGAACCGCGCATCGGGATCGGCTGCCTGGAGGCGGACTTCCTGGACGAAATTATCCTGATCGTTGCCGAAGAAGGTGATGGCGCGATCACCCGGCACGGGCACGGAGCGGCCCGCATAGATGCGCTCGTAGATGGTTGTATAGTCGCTCGTGAACGTCTGCCGGCGACTGAAATAGGACGTGTTGGAGATCAGCCGCGCCCCGCCGAAATCCCACTCGACGTTGAGGCTGGGGAGAAGGAACTTGTCGTTCAGCGGCTCGTAAAGCGGCTCGTTCTCGATCGCGATATGATCGGCATCGATGGTGCTGACCCATTGCGGGGTGGAGAAATCGCCCGACGCATAATCCGAGGTTTCCGGCCAAAAGCTCGATGTCGCGTCGTGGACATAGCGCTTCTGGTAAAACAGGGCAGGGGTGATCGTGAGGTTATCGGTCGGCGCCCAGGTCAACGCGCCGCGCAGCGCGGTCGTATTCTCCCAATTGACGTCGGCGTAGCCTGTTCCCGTCTTGTCGAAATGCAGCGAATCCGTGGGCCCCGCTGCACCGGTCCGGTCGACGATCGAGGGGGTACCGATGATCTTGTCGATATAGCCGCCGCTGTGGCGGAAGAAGGCACTGAGGCGAAATGCCAGCCGGTCCGCGATCAGCGGGCCGCCCACCGCCGCGCCGGCCTCGTAGCTCGCCGCGCCCGACTGGGTGGTCGCGACTTCAGCGCGGGCATAGCCGCTATAGCCGGTGAGATCGGGCTGCGGCGTGATGAATCGGATGGCGCCGCCCTCCGCGCCGGCACCGAACAGCGTGCCCTGCGGGCCGCGCAGCACCTCGACCCGCTGGAGATCGAAGATCGTCGGATAGGGATTGCTGGCGCTGAAGCCGAGCGTGCGCACCTGGACCGGCGTATCGTCGATATAGATCGCCGTCGTCGCGGCGCCGACCGAAGAGGCGATGCCGCGGACCGAGATGTTCGTCGTCCCTTGTCCGCCTTGCGAAAAGGCCACGCCCGGCGTGAGGCGCTGAACGTCTGCCACCGATTTCACGCCCTGATTGTCGAGCGTTTCCTGGGTGAAGGCCGACACGCTGAGCGGCACGCGCGAGAGCAGTTGCGATTGGCGCGAGGCTGTGACGACGATGTCGCCCGCGGCAACCTCTCCCGCCGATGGAGGTTGCTCGGAAGGCTGGGTCGGCTCGGCTTGCACCGTATCATGATCGGGCGGCGGCGATGCCTTGGTCTGCGCGTGCGCCGTGCCTGCCACTGCCATCATCATCGTGGTTCCCGCGAGAAGATCGGCGCGGATTCCAAGCCAGTTGACCATCGGTTCCTCCCCTTATGATCGTGCCGGGCCTCACTTCATGAGGTCTGTCCGACGAGTGTCTGATCACATCGACATCGTGCCCCGTCGCTTGCTCGCGGACGGACGCTGCGATGTCGGTAGCGGTGTATTGGTTGAGGATTGTTTTTAGAAATATAATGATTGGATGATCTAATCAGGAAATTGATATAATCTCGATATCGAGAAGCTGGGCCCCGAGGGTCTTGCCGTGCGCATCGAGGGCGAGCGAGCGGGTGACGCCGCCGGAGAGCGCTCCGCGCAACACGAAATTCAGCGCGCCCAGTTCGGGTAGCTCGTACCGCTCGCCGCTGAAGATCGGCAACGCACATAAATGGCGGCGGATGACCTCCACTGACAATCGATCGGCCAGCAGCGCATAATTCTCGATGTCGTAAAGGATCACCGAAATCTGCGATATGTCCCCTTTGTCGCCGGTGCGAACGTGGGCGAGGTCGCGTAACAGCATCATGCCACCTCGTACAGCACGGCCGGGGCGACACGGTCGCGCGGCAGCAGAACGGATGTGACCGCCAGCACCTGGCGGACGCTGGCGACGGCACCGCCGCCGCCCGACGGCCCATTGGTATATAGAGCCTCGACTTCCGCGCCGATCCGCCCGGCCGCATAGGCCGAGCGGGATCGGCCGACGGCGCGCGCGCGCACCTCTCGCGGTTCGATGCCGGTCCGGCCGGTCCGATCGACCGCGTCGAGACCGATCAGCTCATATTGCAGGTCCTCGGCATCGATTCCGGTGATCGCCAGCCGGTCACGCACGATGTCGAGCGCCAACCGGCCGCGCGCGACGGCACCCAAACCGGCATAGGAAATCTGACCTTCCCCGATGAACCCGTCCTGATAACCGATCGAAACCTTTAACATGTCGGGCCGGGCCCGACCCGAACCTCCGGTGACGCGGACGCGATCCGGCCCTGCCATCTCGAACCGCACCGTCCGGAAATCGGCGACGACATCCGCCTGTAGATAGGCGCCGGGATCGAGGATCTCGTAAAGCAGTTGCTCCTTGCAGCAGGCCACGCTCAGGCGACCACCGGACCCCGGCACCTTGGTCAGGAGGGCTGAGCCGTCGGGCGATACCTCCGCCAGCGGAAAGCCGAGCCGGGCGAGGTCGGGCACGTCCTTCACGCCGGGGTCGGCGAAATAGCCGCCGGTAAGCTGGCCCGCGCATTCGAGCAGATGGCCGATCACGGTCCCGCGCCCCAGAATATCCCAATCGTCGGCGGACCAGCCGAATTCGTAGGCGAGCGGCCCGAGGAACAGCGCGGGATCGCCCACGCGGCCGGTCACGACGACATCGGCGCCGCCGGCCAGCGCCTCCACGATCGGCGCCATGCCGAGATAGGCGTTGGCCGAAACGACCGAATCGCCCAGATCGGCGGTCGTGCCGTCGTGCTCGCTCAGCGACCGGGGCTGCTCGCGAATCTGATCCAGCACGTCATCGCCGATCACTGCCGCCACCTTGAGGCCGGCCATCCCCAGTTCCCGCGCGATACGGACGATCGCGCGCGCCGCGCTCGCCGGATTGGCCGCGCCCATGTTGGTGACGATCCGCACCCCGTTCGCGCGACAAGCGGGCAAGACCGCACGCATCCTTTCGTCGAGCAGCAGGTCGAAGCCCTGTTCCGGGTCGGCTCGGCGGCGGGCCTGCGCAAGCGCGATCGTCCGTTCGGCAAGGCACTCGAAGACGAGATAATCCAGCTTTCCTTGTTCGGCGAGTTCGACCGCTGGCTCGATGCGGTCGCCCGAATACCCCGCGCCGGCGCCGATTCGGATGGTTCGGCCGGTCACAACGCGAACACTCCGAACGCGACGGCAGCGATGGTCATCACCACCGATGCGCCGAACAGCCAGGGGATGGAAAAGCGTTGATGTGCCCCCAACTCGATTCCGGAAAGTCCGGCGACCAGGAATGTCGCGGGCGTCAGCGGGCTGACAGGAAATCCGGTCGTCATCTGACCGAGCAAGGCGGCTTGCGCCACGCTGACCGGCGCCACCCCGAAATGGGCGCTGACCTCGGCAATGACGGGCAACACCCCAAAATAGAAGGAATCGGGATCGAACAGCAGACTGAGCGGCATTCCGATCACCCCGAGGATCACCGGAATGCGCGGGCCGAGCGCATCGGGCACATGCCCGGCCGAAGCCTCGGCAAGCGCTTGGATCATACCCGAGCCGGTCATGATCCCGGTGAAGGCGCCGGCGGCGAACAGGATGCTCGCCATCAACAGCGCGGCGCGTGCATGCGCGTCGATCCGTGCGCGCTGCGCCTCCGCCGAAGGATAGTTGACCAGCAGCGCGACTGCGGTGCCAACCATGAACGCGACGACCGGCTCAATCAGTCCCGCAACCATGATGGCGATCACCATTAATGTCAGCGCGAGATTGAACCACCACAGTCCCGGCCGACGAAGCGCCAGTTCCTCCGCGCTTGCGTCGACGACCGGCATCGCGCCAGGCCGGAATCCAGCGGTTGTCGTGTTGACGAGCCCCAGTCGTCTTTCCTCGCGAACACCCAACCACCAGGACACCGTGAAGACAAATGCAAGCCCAACCGCCTGCACCGCGATCATCGGCGCAAAGATCTCGGTCGTACTCAGCTTCAGCGCGGCGCTCGCCCGCAGGGTCGGGCCGGTCCAGGGCAGGAAATTGACGCCGGCCGCCAGCGAGGCCGTGCAGGCAAGGACACGACGATCCATGCCGAGGCGATCGTAGAGCGGTCTCAGCGCCGGTATCGTGACGATGAAGCAGACGGCACCCGACCCGTCGAGGTGAACCAATAGCGCGAGGAGGGCCGTCCCCACCGTGATCCTGGAAGGACGCTCGCCGACGAGCCGCAGGATGCGCGCGACGATGGGCGCGAGCAGCCCGGCGTCCGTCATCACGCCAAAAAACAGGATCGCGAACACGAACATGCCCGCGACCGGTGCGATCTTGACGATCCCCGACACGATCAGGCCGGGTGTTTCACCGCCCAGGCCCGCCGCCACTGCACCGATGATCGGTATCAGCACCAGCGCCGCGATCGGTGAAACGCGATTGGAAAGGATGGCGGCGAGAAGCGCCAGGATCGTGATTGCAGCGATCGCTGCCAGCATAGTCTACCCCCCGGGCGCTTTTGGGCGTCCATGCGATATGCCGTTAATAGACCTATACAGCAATTCGAAATAACTTATCGACTTATCCAATATATTTAA
This sequence comes from Hephaestia caeni, assembly GCF_003550065.1. Taxonomy (GTDB): domain Bacteria; phylum Pseudomonadota; class Alphaproteobacteria; order Sphingomonadales; family Sphingomonadaceae; genus Sphingomonas; species Sphingomonas caeni_A. Next base: position 1,429 of record NZ_QXDC01000005.1, on the reverse strand, counting down.
GAGTTTCCGCCTCCATTTCGAGGGCGGAAAGGTGCCGTGCCAAGAGCGCGGCACTGGGAGACAGCGACCGGTTGGCCAAATGTGCGATCCCGATCGTACGGGTCGCCTTGGGTTCCCTCAACGGAACCGAAGCGATCTCGACCCGGCTCAGCAGCGGCAACGTGGTGCGCGGCAGCGCGCTAATCCCGAGTCCGGCGACGATGAGTCCGCCCACGGTTGCCAGGTGCGCGCACTCGAACAGCGGTTTGGCGGTGACGTTCGCCCGGATCAGCGCGGCGTCCGTCAGCCTCCGCACGCTGCTGCTGGGCGCCATCGCGATGAAGGGGCGTTCTGCGAAGATGCTCCAACTCGCAGGGCCGCCTTGCGCCAGCGGATCGCCATCGGCGCAGACGAGCACGCATTCGTCGATCATCAGGGGCTGGAATGCGAACACCTCAGGCTGTTCGGGCGGTGTGGTAATCGAGAAATCGACCTGCCGTTCGCGCATCTGCTGATAGAGCGTTCCCGAAAGGCTATCTCGCACGATGACCTCGACTTCGGGGTAATCCATCTGGAACCGGGCCATCGCCAGCGGCAGCAGGTTAGCAGCCACCGACGGCAGCGCTCCGATCACGACCCGGCCGCGCTTCCCCGAAAGCGCATGTTCGAGTTCCGAAAATGTCGCCAGGAAATCGCCAACCAGTCGCTCGACCGCAGGAAGCAACATTTCGCCCGCGGCAGTGAGGTTGACGTTGCGGGTGTCCCGGTCGAACAGCCGGACCGAAAGCTCCTCTTCGAGCAGCCGGATCGTGCGACTGAGCGCCGGTTGCGAAACGCCCATCGCGCGCGCGGTGTCGCTGAAGCTGGAACTCTGCGCCACCATCATGAAGAGCCGTAGGCTCGAAAGGCTGGGAACTCGCTGCATACAGATCTTTCCAGTTACGCCATCGGGGACGAGTGACGATAGCGATATAGACGGATCATCGGTATCGCCGGCAGGGTGCCACGCTCAAATGAACGATCGGCCGCTTTCGAGATGAATTCGAGAAGCTCTGAACGGCCAAGTTGAAGCGCACAGCCGACGTCGGAAACGCGCGACGGGCAGGCCGATCACACCCACAACGTAGCGAGCGGGTATCCTGACGATCGCAGGCATCGCCGCTACCAGTCCGCCAGTTCCGTTCGGAATGCTCATTTGGTTGACACTCTTCTTCTAGATGATAATCATATTCATGAAATGGCATTTCTGCACCTGTTTGCGAGCGTGCTGCCGGGGCGGTCAATGGGGAAGCGAATTGCAACAGTTCGACTGGGCGGACGCGTTTTATCTCGACGACCAACTCACCGACGACGAGCGGATGATCCGCGATACCGCGCGCGCCTATGCGGTCGACAAGCTCGCCCCGCGCGTGATCGAGGCGTTCAACGACGAGATCACCGATCCCGCGAT
>NZ_QXDC01000004.1 GCF_003550065.1 Hephaestia caeni | reverse complement strand
TCTGTTCTTCCGAAAACTGCTTCCGCTTCATCTGTCCGTCCCTTTGTCGGGTCGGACTCTAGCTCCAACTGAAGGAAAAAGCGGGGGTCACGTCACCCCGCGTCGAGCCGGCATGAACGAGAGCGTCCTTTAGCCACCGTAGTGAGCCCGGGCTTTGATCAATTAAATTTACGTTTATGCAACGGGTAACCGGGCTCGACATAACGCCAGGCTACGTCCTCTGATTTGATTGCGTATCGGCCGCGCAAGCATGTTGCTCTCGATCAGCCCCAACCCAGGAGATGGATTTGACCGATACCCCAGAGAGCATGAACCTTCTCGCCGACCGCTTCTTCACTGCAGTCGAGGCGGGCGATATCGACATGATCGCGAATATCTACGCGGAGGATGGGATCATCTGGAAGAGTTTCGACGAGATCGAAACTACCGCGGCACAAAGTCTCGCCTATCTGGCCGGCGCCAGGGGCAGGCTTCGGGATGTGAAGTATAAGAACATCCGCCGCAGTGTGTTTGCTGGCGGCTTTGTCCAGCAGCATCGCTACACCTGTATCAGGCGATCGGATGGTAAGGCTTTCGATTTCCCAGCTTGCCTCGTTGTCACAGTGCAAGATAACCGGTTCGTGCGGATCGAAGAATATTATGATTCCACGAATCGCAAAGAGCTGATTTCGGGCGATTGACTAAGCGGCTGGGTGGTTTCGCGTTGGCACCCCGGGGTTGCCAAGGCAATCTTCTGCGTGCCGCGTTTCGGCGGTCCGTGAGGCTTCTACCCGACAATTTCCCGCCGTGGCAGACTGGTTGGCGGCGGTTTTCCGAACGTCGCCAATCGCGGCTCGACATGGGCTCCGATCAGACGGCGCCAGTCGAGGGGAGAAAATCCGCCGATCGACTGGCATGGCCGATCGTGATTTCGGTGTTGGCGGGACCGCTATTTGCCTACGGCCAACTCAGTAGCATAAAAAATCGTTTAAAATTAGTTGGATAAATCCATATCGCGGGCCAATGTCACGCGCCTCTTGTCAAACTTACCATGCTAATATAGGGCGACTTAGCAACGGTAAAACGTAAAGTATAATGACGACCATGGGAGAGGGAAATGGGCATTCGCACTAATGTTCTGGCAGCGGCCCTGCTTGCGGGGGTTGCGTTTCCGGTTTGCGCATACGCGCAAGAGCAGCAATCCGACCAACCGTCGGGGTTGGACGAGATTATCGTTACCGCGCAAAAGCGTGCCGAGAACGTGCAGGACGTCGCCATTTCGATGGAAGTGTTCAGCGGCGAGGCGTTGCAGGCCTTCAACAACCAAAGTATCCAGTCGTTGACGTCGCTGGTGCCAAACTTCTACTTCCAGCCCTCACCCGCCAATGACGCTTTCTATATCCGTGGCTTCGGTTCATCCGGTTCCAATTTCGGCTTCGAACAGTCGGTCAGCCTCTATCAAGATGGCATCTATGCCGGCCGGGCGCGCCAGTTCATGGCCCCGTTTTTCGACGTAGCACGCATCGAAGTGTTGCGTGGCCCTCAGGGGGCTCTTCTCGGCAAGAACACGGCAGCCGGCGCGATCAGCATTACGACGAACGGCCCGACTGATATCTTTGAAGGCCAGGTTCGTAGCGTCTATAATTTCAAGCGCCGCGGATTCGACACCGATGGATATATCTCGGGTCCGTTGTCTGACAAGCTGTCGGCGCGCCTAGCCCTGAAATACACAAATTATGACGGTTATATCCGCAACACCTCGCTCAATAAGAAAGAGCCCGAACTCGACAACAGGTTCGCGCGCCTGTCACTGAAATATGAACCTAACGAAAATCTGACGATCAACACGAAGCTCGAATATGCGCATTTCTTAACCATCGGCGACAATGCCATCGGCCTTCCCATCGCGATAGCAACACCGTTACCCGATGCTTCTGTGAAACAGAATTCCAACATCTTCGGGGTTATCGACCGCGACAAGCAGACCAGTTGGAACGGTTTGATCCAGGCCGATCTCAGCCTTGGCGATCACACGCTCACGTCGATCACCGGCTATAGCCGCTACAAATCCTTCCGTGCTGTCGATCCGGCACATGAGACGGATGGAATCTATCATTCGGAATATTTTGAACAGTTCAAGCAGATTAGTCAGGAATTTCGCCTGCTTTCGCCCGAGGGGCAGGCCTTTGAATATATTGTTGGCGGCTATTTCGATTATTCGGACTACCGCGTCCAAAATCCGCTCCTTTACGATACGCCCCTGCTCGGAGTGGCCGGCCGTAGCGATACCGACTTCAAACAGAAAACCCATACCTATTCGGCATTTGTCGCAGGCACCTATCACCTGACCGATTATGCGCGCCTGCGCGGCTCGATGCGCTTCACGCAGATCGAGAAATCGGGCGCCTTCGCCTCGATCCTGCGTTCGGGCACTATCAATGGCACGATTGGCACGCCACGCACTTTTTCCGCGGACATTTCGGAAGGCACATTCGATCCGTCCGCCACGGTCGAAATCGATCTTTCAAAAGATGCCATGCTTTATTTCGGCGTTGGTCGTGGTTCGAAAGGGGGTGGCTATGTCTCCAATGTCCGCAACACGGTCGCCTCGGGCTTCACGTTCCGCGGCGAGCGCTCAACGAACTATGAGATCGGGCTAAAATCAAGCTGGCTGGACGGACGCCTCATAGCCAACGCGGCGCTCTTTTATACGAAGTTCAAGGATTTGCAGCTAGCGCAATATCGCGCTGATCTGGGCACCAACATCACCACCAATGCTGCCGGTGCGCATAGCAGGGGTGTCGAGACCACGGTCCAGTGGCGGCCTTTCGACGGCTTGAATCTATCGTCCTCCGCCGCCTACACGAAAGCGGAATATGACGACTATCCAGGCGCAGGCTGTATTCAACTGCAGCCCGCATCCTGCTCCCAGGCGACCAATAATCTGGAGGGCTTCTCACTGCTTTACGTTCCGAAATGGTCAGGAAACGTAAAGGCGCAATATAGCCGTCCGATAAGCGACGACCTGAAAGTCGGGCTGACGATGCAGTCAACCTTCAAATCGCGCCATTTCATATCGACTGATTACAGCCCGGCCTACGGCGTCCAGAAAGGACACGCCAAGCTGGATGCCCGTCTCGAACTCGGGCAGGTGGACGATCGATGGACGGTCGCCCTCATCGGCACCAACCTGACCAATAAAGTCACGTCGCCGTTCGCGTTCGTTTATCCTGGCATCTTCACAACCTCCGGGGCCCGCCTGATTCGCTATATCGACGAACCGCGCGCCCTCTCCATCGAAGGTACGCTCCGCTTTTAGGAAGGCGCGAGTCCTTCGTATCTATCGACCAAGATGGCGCCCGAGCGTCGCAGCTCGGGGCCGTTTTCTGGAAAAGGAAACAAGCATGTCTGAGGATGATCGCGCACTTCTGTTGGAGACGGCTGACAAGCTGGCGATCCTGGATTGTCTGGCCCGATACTGTCGGGGTATCGACCGGATGGATGCTACAACGCATGCGAGCGTATATTGGCCCGATGGCATCGAGAGCCGCGGAACGCATATTTATGAAGGACCTGCCCCCGGTTTCATCGACTGGGTGAAGGGCTTCATCGAGCCGCTTCGTACGCAGCATTTCCTTGGTCAGTCGATCATTGAATTTTCCACCGCGACGACGGCCAACGTCGAAACCTATGTGCAGGCCTATCATCTGGGTAAGGGCAATTTCAACGATGAAGAGTTGATCGTCGGTGCACGCTATCTCGACAAGTTCGAGAAGCGGGATGGCGAGTGGCGCATCAAGCATCGCACCATGGTGGTGGATTATCATCGTACCAAGACGGCGAGCGAGACCGATCGCTACGAGCGGGGAGGCGCGAACTTGGGTCGGAAGGCACCGGAGGATCTGCTCTACAAGGTCTTCGTCTAGTCCCTTTTGGGACAGTACGGCGCAACGGTTTGAGCCGTTATGGCATTTGCCACGCCAGGCTGAGATGATAAGGAAGCTGATGTTGCCGACCACTGCTTCAGCGCGCGCTACACCATTGCTTACAGATGCCGCCGATGCGGTGCTGGAGGCGGAACGGTATACGCTGCAGCACAGCTTCAGCTATCTCCTGTGCACGCTATACCGTGATCTGATATCCGCGACCGATCGGCGCACTGGCGTCGAAGGGATTACAGCGGCCCAGTGGCGTTTTCTGCGCACGCTTTATGTCGAGGACGGCCTGACCCAGCGCGAACTGGCCCGTCGTGTCGGTCTGCGCGAGCCGACCACGCTGCGGTCGTTGCAACGCCTGGAGGAGCAAGGCCTGGTATCGCGTGATTCGGACCCGGTGAATCGTCACAAAAAATGCGTGCGGATCACTGACGCCGGACGGAGCCAGGTATCGGCGTTGCTTCCAGCGATCATGCAGATCAACCAGACCGCTCTCGACGGGTTCGATGCGGGCGAGGAACAGCAGTTCAAAACGCTGCTGGTGCGTGCAATTCGCAGCCTTCAGGGCGATCTGGCAAAATCCGAAGATCGCTGAGTGGAGCGATATGATCGTTTCAGGCCTGCGATCCGCGCTTGCTTCCCCTGCATATGTACGTAAAATAATCTGACATAATATTTGGGAGAGACGCGATGCGATCCACACGCCACCCGACACCCGTCTGTTATAGATGTCGGGGCCACGCGGCGGCGTGCGGGCGCCGTGCCGGTTGCTGCCTCCAGGCCGGTGGAAACCATATCCATCCGGCCCGCGGGCATGTCGATGCGGTGATGGACCAGGCCGATGATCGTCCCAGGCCGGGGCCCTACTGATCATTCTGCGGCAAGGAGCCGATACCATGAACGACGCTGCCTCGTCTCCGGCGCGGGCATCCGCCTATTCCTATTATGTAGTCGTCCTGTTGATGCTGGCGTACATGCTGTCGTTGATGGACCGGGTTATGCTGGGTTTCCTGATCGAGCCGGTCCGCCATGAACTGGGCCTCAGCGATACTCAGATCGGGTTGCTGCTCGGTTTCGGCTTCGTGTTGTTCTACTCGATCTTGGGAGTGCCCTTGGGGGCGATGGCGGACCGCGGTAATCGCCGCAATTTGATGGTTGGCGGCATATTGGTGTGGAGTCTGGCGACGGCGGGAACAGCATTCGCCGCCGGGTTTGCCGGCCTGCTGCTGGCGCGCACCCTGGTCGGTGCGGGGGAGGCGACCCTGTCCCCCGGCGCTGTCTCTACGATCGGCGACCGCTTCCCCCGTGAGCGTGTGGGCTTCGCGCTCAGCCTGTACTCGCTGGGTGGGGCATTCGGCATCGGGGTGGCGATGGCGGTAGGCGGCTATCTGGTCGAATGGACGAGTGCGCTTTCCTGGGCGGTGCCGGCTCTCGGAATTGAGCTTTCCGGCTGGCGGCTGGTATTCCTGATCGTCGGGCTGGCTGGCGTCCCGTTCGCGGTATTGATGCTGGCGACGATGCGCGAGGCACCACGGCGCGGCGAGCGCAAGGAGCATCCGCCGCTAAGCGCGGTGATCGATCATATGGCGCGGCACAAATTGGCCTTTGCGGGATTGCTCCTGGGTTTTGGCATGCAGGTGTTATCGACCTATGTTCCGATGCTGTGGGCGGCAGCGCACTTCCAGCGGGCATTTGCGATGAGCCCGCTTCAACTGGGTCTGGCCTTCACCTTGATCTTCGGCGTCGCGACCGGGGTGGGTGTTCTGATCGGCGGCGCGATTAACGATATGGCGATGCGACGTGGAATCAGCGATGCGCCGGCGCGGTTGGTGTTCTGGGGGATTCCGCTTCAGTTACCGTTCGTCTGGCTGGCGTTTGTAAGCGGGGAACCCAGCTTCGCGCTTTGGATGCTCGGGTTTCAAATCCTGTTCGCGTCGCTTTACGGCGGTTTGCAGGGCGCGATGGTGCAGGTGCTGACTCCTTCGACAATGCATGGTCGCATGATGGGCATCTATCTGTTCAGCGTAACCGTTGTCGGTATGGGAGTGGGGCCGCTGGTCACCGGTGCGCTAAGCCAGCACGGTTTTAGCGGTAATGGGGCCCTGGGGCTCGCCATGGCAGCGACGATGACGCTCGCACTGGTGTTGGCGGCGCTGATGTTGACAGTGGCCCGTCGCGCGATGCGCGAGTGCGCTGATGAAGTGGCGCGGTCCGCTTGAACGAACGAGCGAGCGGGCTGTAATCCGCTCGTCCCCATTTGCGCATCGGATCAGAATGTCGTTTCGATCCAGTTCTATGGCGCGATGTTTGAGGAGACGAGGCGCGAGCGCGGGCCATGACCGCGTCGAGGCGTCTCGACGGGGCAAAACCCCGCCTTCAACGCTTCTCCTCGCCACGAACCCGCATGGCGACATCACGATCCGCGCAATTAAGGGGTCATGACATTAAGCGGGGCATCGACGAAGTGTGGATCGGCGATCGTGCCCTGTACGGTAAAACTGGAAAGCGTGGTGGGCATATTATGGTTTCACACCCGGCCTGACATGCGTGGGCGCGGACCTTGGTCTACCCTCATTTTGGGAAACGTTACGTTTTTGGCTTGGTGTAGGGCACGAACTTGCCGAGGCTCACGGAGCCATTAGGCATATGGCTTGCGTTGTCGAACAACCGAACGGTATCGATGCTGCAAAGCTGCGGCGAATGCGTGTCTGTCACCAGCACGTCATCATCGCTCAACCAGGTTGCCCCTGAATCCGGACGATTGAGATAGAGGGTCGATCCGGTATCATAGAGGATCGCCGTGCCGTTGAATATCCGGCTCGACCGGATGTTGTGAAGCTGGATGCAGTCCACCGGTGTGCCAGCAACCCGGCCCTCCAGTGCGTCGGCAAGCTTGGCCTCTGCCTTGGCGTTGTCCGCAGGGTGTCCTGCGGCAATGCCTGCTCCGGCAAGCAAGCCGAGACATCCGGCCATCATGGCAAATTTAGCAAGCGAAGCAAACATGGCGTTTCTCCTCGCCCCGACTCTTTTCATATAACGCGCAAATGTTGAAAGAGTTCTGAGCCGTAGGAGCGATAATGAATACCGGCGATCAGAGGCGTGAGGGGTTCGATGGATCACGATCAACCCTCGCCTGATCATCGTGCGCATGCCGGGCTATAGCCAGACCGGTCCTTATACGACGCGAACCGGTTTTGGCAGTATCGGGGAAGCATTGGGCGGTTGGCGGGCAATCGTCGTCGATCCAATCGCGCCATCCAACATTTGCCCCTGTTTAGACAGCGAATCTCTGATTGGCGCCAACGGCGATGCGGTCTTTGCGTGGCTGTGTGACGTAACTGGCGCGTGCTCCCCGGTTCGCGACGCACGTTGCGCGCGGTGAGCACCAGACATTGCTGGACACCTCAACTCAACGCGATGGGAATGGTTTGACGTGGGGCCTGGCCGTTACCGTCTGAAATCTGTTGGCGGATTTTATTGGTCAATTATCTTTACGAAAATGCCGGCAATCGCTACTCCATTTCTGATCGGATGAACCAGAGTCCGACGGAGAAGATATCTGCCATGACCAGCGCGCGCACCAGATTGATCTATCCGTTCTATGTGCTCGTGCTCCTGCTGTCGGCCTATGTGATTTCGTACATGGATCGTATTGCACTCAGCCTGATGGTTGATCCGATCCGGCAGGATTTGGGGCTCAGCGATACAGGGATCAGTTTGCTGATCGGCTTCGCCTTCGTCCTGCTGTACACGACCGCGGGGATCCCGCTCGGGCGAATGGCGGATACCGGCAACCGGCCGCGATTGATCGTTTTCGGGATGATCTTGTGGTGCGCGGCGACTGCGGCATGCGGGTTGACGACCGGGTTTACCACATTGCTGATAGCGCGAATTCTGGTCGGGTTCGGGGAGGCGACGTTGTCGCCTGCCTCCTATTCGCTGATCAGCAGCTATTTCCCGCCCGAGCGCTTGGGGTTCGCGATCAGCCTCTATATGCTGGGCATTACGTTCGGGGGTGGGCTGGCGACCTATGTCGTCGGATCCGTCGCGCAGGTGGCGGGCAGCCTCGACCTGTTCGGCCTCCCGCCTGGGACAGAAGGCTGGCGCACCTCTTTCCTGATCGTCGGCATGCTGGGTATTCCATTCATCCTGCTGATGCTGACCGTGCGCGAACCGCGTCGCACGGTCGACGTGACAGCCGTACCCGCGCCGCCCATGACAGAGGTCTTGGCGCATATCCGCGAGCATCTTTCGGCCTATGGCCTGATCCTGGGCGGTTTCGCGGTAATGGCGATCAGTTCTCTCGGTGTTGTGCTGTGGGGGCCGGCCTATTTTATCCGCGTACATGGATTGACTCAGGCTGAGGTCGGAGCGCTGTTCGGTATTGCGATGGGGGTGTGCGGGACCGCCGGTCTGCTCACTGGTGGCTGGCTGGCCGACCGCTTTTATTCGCGTGGGACGATCGATGCTGCGCCGAGAATCGTGATCGTCTCGCTCTTATTGCAGACCCCCCTGTTCCTGGCTGTATATCTGGCCCCTACGCCTGCGATGGCGAAGGCCCTGTTGATCCCGGCGATGTTCGCGATGCTGCTGCAAGGCGGGTTGCAGGGGGCGAGCATCCAGTTGGTTGCGCCGGACCGGATGCGCGGGCTGATCGTTGCCATTTATCTGATGTTAACCAACATAGTTGGCATGGCGATCGGGCCGCTCCTGATCGCGCAATTCTCCGAACATGTTTATTCTGGCGTTGCGAGCATTGGCCGCGCGCTGGCGACGGTCACGCTGCTGAGTTCGCTGGGTAGCGCAGCGATGATTGCTGCTGGTCTGCCTGCATTCCGGCGTCTTGTGGCGCAGCGCGCCGCAACATGACCGGCGCGCGGCGAACGAAAAGTGTTCTGAAAAATATGTCAAAAAATTCAACAAGATACTATAAGCGAAACGGTCTGTCCCCGGGGTCGATAATACACGTTCCCGAGCGCCGCACCCACACTTATATTCGCAATGCCGTTGCTGTTCGTCGCGTTCAATATCGCGGCAGGAGTGGTGATCGACAAGTGCTGCAAACGCGACCGGGCGACCGAGTTTCTTGACTTCCTCAGGCAGGTCGGCGCCGCGATGCCCGATGGGCTCGACAGGCACCTGGTATTGGACATCTACGCCACGGACGAGGCGCCGAGGATCAAGGCCTGGCTGGCGCGCGGCATGGTCACGTCGCTCGATCTCGGCGTCATGGACTAGCGAGATCGAGCGACTATCGGTCGCGTCCAAGGATCAGGACGCTCACGTTTCTCGCGATTTTTTGAGCAGCACCGGCGCGCGTCACAACATCAAAAATGTAAAAACTATTGACAATAGTTCATGGGATGGGCAGCGCTGACGCGAAAGAGGTCATCGAAATATGGCGAACACTGGCAAACGGGCCGCGGGGGGTGCGCTACAGGGCGTGCGCATCATCGAGCTGGCAGGCATCGGGCCCGTGCCCTTCGCCGGCATGATGCTCGCGGATCACGGTGCGGAGGTTGTGCGCGTCGAGCGTCCCGGCACGCGCGCCGATCATACCGATGTGCTGACGCGCTCGCGCTCGACCGTGCAACTGGACCTGAAGACGGCAGAGGGTGTTGCCGCGGTATGCGAACTGGTTCGCTCCGCCGACGGGTTGATAGAGGGGTTTCGGCCGGGTGTGATCGAGCGGCTCGGGCTCGGCCCCGATGTGCTGCTCGCGGAAAATCCCGCGCTTGTCGTCGGTCGGATGACTGGCTGGGGCCAGGAAGGGCCGCTCGCCCACGCTGCTGGCCATGACATCAATTATATCGCGCTCGCGGGCGTGTTGAATGCGGTTGGACGGGCCGGGGAGAAGCCCGTGCCGCCCATCAACCTCGTCGGCGATTTCGGGGGCGGCGGGATGATGCTCGCCTTCGGGATGCTCGCCGGGATCCTTTCCGCCCGCGCGACGGGGCAAGGTCAGGTGATCGACTGCGCGATGGTGGATGGCGCCTCGCTGTTGATGAGCATGACGTGGGGCTTCCGCGCCAAAGGCATCTGGCCGGGCGGGCGCGGGGGGAATTATTTGGATGGGGGGGCCCCTTATTATGACTCGTACGAGACGGCCGACGGCAAGTTCGTCGCGGTCGGCGCGATCGAGCCGCAATTCTACCGGCTGCTGCTGGAGGCGACCGGCCTGACCGACGACGCCGTCATGCTGCGGCAGGATTCGGCCGACGACATCCCCGCGCAGCGCGCCACGCTGACCGCCTTGTTCAAATCGCGCACCCGCGACGAATGGTGCGCGCTGATGGAAGGCACCGACATCTGTTTTGCGCCCGTGCTCGATTATGACGAGACGCCGGCGCATCCGCACAACCTGGCGCGCGGCGCTTTCCTGACGCTGGCCGACGTTGTGCAGCCCGCGCCGGCGCCCCGCTTCTCCGCAACCCCCGCGCCCGCGCCTCGTGCGCCCGGCACGGCATTTTCAGAGGATTGATGACGATGAGAGAAGCCCTGATCTATGACGCGGTCCGCACGCCGCGCGGGCGCGGCAATGCCAAGGGCGCGCTGCACGAAGTGACCGCGATCTCGCTCGCGAGCCAGGTGCTGGCCGCGCTGCGCGATCGCCACGATCTGGACACCGCGCTGATCGACGATGTCGTGCTGGGTTGTGTTGCACCGCTCGGCGAACAGGGCGCCAATATCGCCCGCGTCGCGACGCTCAACGCCGGTTTCGCCGAGACCGTGGCGGGCGCGCAGATCCACCGCTTCTGCGCCTCGGGGCTGGAGGCGTGCAACATCGCCGCCGCCAAGGTGATCGCGGGCGAGGCCGATGCCGCCATTGGTGGCGGCGTCGAGAGCATGAGCCGCCAGCCGATGGGCTCGGACGGCGGCGCCTGGTCGGTCGACGCCGATGTGGCGTTTCGTACATCGTTCACCCCGCAGGGGATCGGCGCCGATGCGATCGCGACGATGCACGGCTTTTCGCGCGACGATGTCGACGCTTATGGGGTCGAGAGCCAGAAGCGCGCCGCCGCCGCCTGGGCCGAAGGGCGCTTCGCCAAATCGATCGTGCCGGTGACGCACGAGGGCATCGTCGTGCTCGACCGCGACGAGCATATGCGGCCCGAGACGACGATGCAGTCGCTTGGCGCGCTCAAGCCCGCGTTCGAAGCGCTTGGCGCGCAAGGGTTCGATGCCGTGATGCGGCAGCGCTACCCCGAACTGGAGGCGATCAACCACGTCCACCATGCCGGCAACAGCTCGGGCATCGTCGATGGTGCGGCAGGGGTACTGATCGGCACGCGCGAGATGGGCGAGAAAATGGGGTTGAAGCCGCGGGCGCGCATCCGTGCTGCGGCCTCGATCGGGTCCGAACCGTCGATCATGCTCACCGGCCCGGTCGCGGTGACCCGCAAGGTGCTGGCCCGCGCGGGCATGACCTCGACCGACATCGACCTGTACGAGTTGAACGAGGCGTTCGCCTCGGTGGTGCTCTATTTCATGCAGCAGATGCAGATCGACCATAGCCGCATCAACGTGAACGGCGGCGCAATCGCGATGGGGCACCCGCTGGGCGCGACCGGTGCGATGATCCTCGGCACCATGGTCGACGAGCTTGAACGCGCCGACAAGGAGACCGCGCTGATCACGCTGTGCGTCGGCGCGGGCATGGGCACCGCGACCATCATCGAACGCCTCTGACCTTCCTGGGGAATCAACATGCAGAATTTCACTTATACCGTCGACAAGGACGGCATCGCGACCTTCCTGTTCGATGTCCCGGGCCGGACGATGAATACCTTCACCGAATCCGCGGTCGCCGATCTGGATGCGATCGTCGCCGTGATCCGTGAGGATCGGGTGACGGGCGCGGTGCTCGCCTCGGGCAAGGACAACGGCTTTTGCGCCGGCGCCGATCTGGGGGAACTGGGCGAGACTGCGGGAGCAGGGCTTACCGGCGATGCACTTGCCGCGGCGCTCAAGGGATCGTCGCGGATGAGCTGGGCGTTGCGCGCGATCGAGACCGTCGGCAAGCCGGTGGTCGCCGCGCTCGAAGGCATTGCGCTGGGCGGCGGGTTTGAATTCGCGCTCGCCGCGCATCACCGCGTCGCGTCGAGCCGCGCCAAGGTAGGGCTGCCCGAAGTCACGATCGGATTGCTGCCCGGTGCGGGCGGCACGCAGCGGACGACGCGGCTGGCCGGCCCCCGCGCCGCGCTCGACCTGATGATCTCGGGTGCGCCCATCGACGCGGCCAAGGCCCAGGCACTGGGGCTGATCGACGCGGTCGTCGAGCCCGGCGCGGCGATCGCCGCCGCCAAGGCCTGGATCACGGGTGGGGGCGACGGTGTCGCGCCGTGGGACCGCAAGGGATATCAGATGCCCGGCGGCCCCTATACGGCCGAGGGCGCGCCGGTGTTCATGACCGCCGCCGCGCAGATCCACGCCAAAAGCTATGGCAATTATCCGGCACAAAAGAACATCGCGCGCTGCGTTTACGAAGGCTTCGGCCTGCCCATGGACGCTGCGCTGCGGGTGGAGGCACGGCTGTTCCTCGCGACCCAGCAGACGCCGCAGGCGCGCGCGATGATCCGATCCAACTTCATTTCCAAGCAGGCGCTCGCCAAAGGCGCTGCGCGCCCCGCGGGCGTCCCCGCTTATACCGTGGGCAAGGCCGCGGTGCTGGGTGCCGGGATGATGGGGGCGGGCATCGCCTATGTTCAGGCGCGCGCCGGGATCGAGACCGTGCTGATCGATACCAGCCAGGAAGGCGCCGACAAGGGCAAGGCCTATTCCGCCGGGGTGATCGAAAAGGGGATCGCGCGCGGCACGACCACCGCCGAGGCGGGTGACGCGTTGCTCGCGCGGATCCACGCGACCACCGATTATGCGGCGATCGCGGGTGCCGATCTGGTCGTCGAGGCGGTGTTCGAGGATCGGGCGCTGAAGGCCGAGGTGACCCGGCGCGCCGAGGCCCAGATCGGGACCGATGCGGTCTTCGCCTCCAACACATCGACGCTGCCGATCAGCGAGCTTGCCGGTGCGGCCGAGCGGCCCGCCAATTTCATCGGCATCCACTTCTTCTCGCCGGTCGACCGGATGGAATTGGTGGAGATCATCGTCGGCAAGGAAACCAGCCCCGAGACGCTGGCCAAGGCGATGGATTATTGCCGGGCGCTCAAGAAGGTGCCGATCGTCGTCAACGACAGCCGTGGCTTCTACACCAGTCGGGTGTTCGAGACCTATATCACCGAGGGGCTCGAGATGCTGCTCGACGGCATCGCGCCGGCGATCATCGACAATGTCGGCCGGATGACCGGGATGCCGCGCGGCCCATTGGAGCTGGCGGACGACGTCGCGATCGACCTGCTCGACCGGATCGCGGGCCAGCGGCGCGTCGATTTCGGCCTGGGCGATCCGAACGGCGGCACCGACAAGGTGCTGGTCGATCTGGTTGGTGCCGAGCGGTTGGGGCGCAAGAACGGCAAGGGCTTCTACACCTATGCCAAGGGCGAGCCGAAGCGGTTGTGGGATGGGCTCGCCGACCTGTATCCGGTGACGGTCGAGCGCTCGACCCCCGAACTGGTCGAGACGCTGAAGCGCCGTTTGCTCTATCGTCAGGCGATCGAGGCCGCGCGGTGCATGGACGAAGGCGTGGTGACCGCGCCGCGCGACGCCGATGTCGGCGCGATCCTCGGCTGGGGCTTCGCGCCCTGGAGCGGTGGCCCGATCAGCCTGATCGACAGCGTCGGCGTGGCGGAATTCGTCGCGCGGACGCGGGCGTTCGCTGCCGATCATGGCGATCGCTTCACGCCGCCTGCGCTGCTGGAGCGGATGGCGGCGGCCGGTGACAGCTTCTACCCCGCGCCCAAGGCGGCGGCAGCGGCCTGAAAAAGAGGCGCCGGCCCCCTTGTGAAGGGGCCGGCGCCTTTTTTCGCGGGTGGCGGGATCAGCCGAGCTTCACGAGCATCTTGCCGACATTTTTTCCGGCGAACAGATCGAGAAAGGCCTGCGGCGCCGATGTGATCCCGTCGTGGATCGTTTCGCTGCTCTGAATACTGCCATCGGCAAGCCAACGGGTGATCTTGTCGAGGAAGGTCTCGCGGATTTCCGGCGCGTGATCGTTGAGCAAAAAGCCTTCCATGCGCAGCCGCTGCGCCACGACCATGAACAGATTGGACGGCCCTGGTCGCCGCTCCTCACCATAATCGCCGATCATCCCGCTGACGGCGATGCGGCCGAAGACCGCCATGTTGGTGAGCGCGGCCTGGAGATGGTCGCCGCCGACATTATCGAGATAGACATTGATCCCATCGGGGGCGGCGGCGGCCAGCGCCGCGCTCAGATCGGGTTCGGCCTTATAGTCGATCGCGACATCGACGCCGAGTTCCTCAAGGAAGCGCTTCTTGTCGGGGCCACCGGCGGAGCCGATCACGCGGCACCCGTCGATCTTGGCCATCTGGCACGCAGTGGAGCCGACCGCCCCGGCGGCGGCGGAGATATAGACCGTCTCGCCCGGCTGGAGCTTCGCCACCCGGTAGAGCGCGGTGTACGCGGTCATCCCCGTGATGCCGGCGATGCCGAGATGCGCCTGCGGCGGCAGCGTGCCTTCGAGCCGGGTCAGCCGGTGCGGCTTGGCGTTGAAGATCTCGCGCCAACCATATTGCGAAAAGACCAGATCGCCCGGCGTGAAATCGGGGACGGTCGATTCGAGCACTTCGCCCACCGCGCCCCCGTCGAGCGGATGATCGAGGCGGAACGGCGGAATGTAATTGGGCCGATCGTAGAGCCGATTGCCCATATAGGGATCGACCGACATCCACAGGTTGCGAACGCGGACTTCGCCCGGTGCGGGATCGGCGACGCGCTTTTCGACGACGACGAAATTCTCGAGCGACGGCCGCCCGGTGGGGCGCGCGCCAAGCTGGATTTCCCTGGAAGACAATTCGGCCATGATACCTCCTTTTCAGGCGCAAAGCCTAGGCGCTGGACGGGGTGTGGTCGCGGCGCATGTCGCGAAGGGAGCCTTGTCGGACCGAGAATGGACTCGGCCGCCCGGCGATCGGAGAGTGGGGGAATGCAGGAAGAACAAGCCGATGCGCGCGTCGTGGAGAGTCAGCAGGGCAGGGTGCTCGATGGCCTGAGGGTGATCGAAATCGGGCATTTCATCGCCGCGCCGTTCGGCGCTCGCGTGCTCGCCGATCTGGGCGCCGATCTGATCAAGGTCGAGCCGCTTGATGGCGATCCGGTACGCCAATGGGGCGAGCAGCCCGACGGGCGATCGCTATGGTGGTCGGTGCATGGCCGCAACAAGCGCTGCGTGACGCTCGATCTGAAGAGCGCCGAAGGGCGCGCGCTGCTGCTCGATCTGGTCGAGAAAAGCGATGCGCTGATCGAGAATTTCCGCCCCGGCCAGCTCGAGAAACTGGGGCTGGGGCCTGACGTGCTGCACGCCCGCAATCCGGGGCTCGTGATCGCCCGCGTGTCGGGCTACGGCCAGAACGGGCCCTATCGCGATCGTGCCGCGTTCGGCGTGATCGGCGAGGCGATGGGGGGCTTGCGCTACCTCAGCAACCAGCCGCCGGGGCCCGACCAGCCGCCGCCGGTGCGGGTGGGGGTGAGCATCGGCGATTCGATCGCCGGGCTGTACGCGGCGTTCGGCATCATGGCCGCGGTCTGGCAGCGCGACCGCGCCAAGGGCGACGGCAAGGCGCGGACGCTGGATGTCGCGCTGACCGAAAGCATGTTCAGCATGATGGAGGGGATGCTTCCCGAATATGGGCGTCTGGGCAAGATCAAGCAGCCGACCGGAGGCGGGATCGCCACCGCCGCGCCGACCAACGCCTATCCCACCGCCGACGGCGAATGGGTTCTGATCGCGGGCAATTCCGAACCGATTTTCGGGCGGCTGGCGACGCTGATCGGGATGCCCGATCTACCGCGCGATCCCCGCTTTGCGGGCAATGCCGCGCGTGTCGCCAATGTGGTGGCGCTCGACGCGCTGATCGCGGGCTGGACCGTCCGCCACGATGCGGCCGAGGCGATCGAACTGCTCAAAGGCGCCGACGTGCCCAGCAGCAAGATCTACACCGTCGCCGATTGCGCCACCGATCCGCAATATCTGGAGCGCGATATGGTGCGGGAGATCGAGGACCCGTTGCTGGGGCCGATCCTGCACCCCGGCATCGTCCCGTATGTGCCCGGCGACGCCGCGTCGATCCGCTGGACCGGGCCCGAGATCGGCGCGCACAATGACGAGATCTATGGCGAGCTTCTCGGCCGGTCGCCCGAGCAACTGGACGCGCTGCGCGCCGCGGGCGCGATCTGATGGCGATGCACGCACGACCGATCATGGATGACGAGGACGTCGCGATCTATCGCGAGTTCGTCGGGCGCTTCCTCGATGACCATGCACCGCCCGAAACGCTCGAGCGCTGGCGCGCCGCGGGCATGGTGGACCGCGGCTTCTGGTTGAAGGCGGGCGAGGCCGGGCTGCTCTGCCCGTCGGCACCTGAGGAATTGGGCGGAGCCGGGGGCGACTTCCGGCACGAACTGGTGGTGATCGAGGAGATCGGGCGGCGCGGGCTCGAAGGGTTCGGCGCGCCGGTGCACAATGCGATCGTCGCGCCCTATATCATCCACCTCGCCAATGAAGCGCAGCGCGCGCGCTGGGTGCCGGGCATGGTGAGTGGCGAGACCGTGCTCGCCGTGGGCATGACCGAGCCGGGCGCGGGATCGGACCTCAAGGCGATCCGTACCACCGCGCGGCGCGACGGCGATCATTATGTCGTGAGCGGGCAGAAGACCTTCATCTCGAACGGCCAGACCGCCGATCTGATCGTCGTGGCCTGCAAGACCCACGGCGCGGACGGGCGCGACGGCATCTCGCTGCTCGCGGTCGAGACCGCGGATGCGCCGGGGTTCGAACGCGGGCGCAATCTCCACAAGATGGGGCGCGAGGCGCAGGATACGTCGGAGCTGTTCTTCGACGATGTGCGCGTGCCCGCCGCCAATCTCCTCGGCGCCGAGGGCGAGGGGTTCCGCGCGATGATGGGTTTCCTGCCGCAGGAGCGGCTGGTGATCGCCGCGATGGGCCAGGCGATGATGGAGCGCGCGATCGAACTGACGCTCGAGCATGTCCGTGCGCGCGATATGTTCGGCAAGAAACTGTTCGATTTCCAGAACACGCAGTTCAAGCTTGCCGAGGCCAGAACCAGCGCGACCGTGGGGCGGGCGTTCATCGATCAATGCCTGGCGCTGCACCTTGCCGGCGCGCTCGATCCGGTGACCGCCGCGATGGCCAAATTGTGGGTCACCGAGACCGAATGCAAGGTGATCGACGAGTGCGTCCAGCTATTCGGCGGCTATGGCTATATGGACGAATATCCGATCTCGCGCCTGTTCCGGGACAGCCGGATCGATCGCGTCCACGGCGGCGCGTCCGAAGTCATGAAATTGATTATCGCCCGCTCGCTGTAACGCGATGGGGCAGAGGAGAGCCATCATGTCCGAACCGAAGAAGATCAGCCGTATCCCGATGTGGATCGTCTCCAAGGAGAAGGCGGGTTTCAAGGATACCTACGGCGGTGCCGAGGGCATCGTCGCCCTGTCGGCAACCCTGCTGCGGCCCGAGCGCGATTCCGAGACCGTCCTGCTCTCGATGCACCCGGTCGGCGGCACCGGCAGCCTGCCGATCATGAAGCAGTTCGCCGAGGCCGGCGTCCATCTGCTCGCGGTCGACAGCCGCTATCGGGGCGCCGATTTCGCACTGATCATGGAGAAGGTGGCGCTCGATCTGGGCGCGGCCGTCCGGTACGCACGCGAACGGCTGGGGTATAAGAACGTCGTCCTGCTCGGCTGGAGCGGCGGCGGGGCGCTCTCGGCTTTCTATCAGGCGCAGGCCGAACGCCCGACGGTGACCGACAGCCCCGGCGGCGACGGCCCCGATCTGACGCAGGCCGGGCTGATCCCGGCCGACGCGGTGATCCAGATGGCCGCGCACGTCTCGCGCCATCGCACGCTCACCGAATGGATGGACGCCTCGATCCTCGACGAGGCCGACCCCGAACGGCGCGATGCGTCGCTCGACCTTTACGGCACCGAGGTTTCGGCACCCTATTCCCCGGAATTTCTGGAACGCTACCGCGCCGCCCAGATCGCCCGCAACCGCCGCATCACCGCGTGGGTGAAAGAGAAACTCGCCGGGCTGCGCGCCGCCGGACGCCCCAATGAGGAATTCGCGTTCGTCACCCACGGGACGATGGCCGATCCGCGCTGGATCGATCCGACGGTCGATGCCAACGATCGCCGCCCGGGCTGGTGCTATCTCGGTGATCCGCGCATCGTGAACATGAGCCCCGTCGGCCTCGCGCGGTTTTCGACGCTGCGGTCGTGGCTGTCGCAATGGAGCTATGACGATGCCCATGCCGACGGGCCGAGCAGCCTCGCGGTGGTGACCAAGCCCGTGCTGGTCATCAACAACACTGGCGACGATGCCTGCACGCCCAGCCACGCGCACCGCATCTACGAGGCCATCGGCCACGATCGCAAAGTCTATCACGAGATCAAGGGCGCCACCCATTACTACCACGACCAGCCCGATCTGGCCGCCGAGGCCGTCGGCATCGTGAAGGCGTGGATGAGCGCGCAGGGTTTCGTAATTTGACCAGGGCGTTGCCGCGGTCGGGCGACACGGGGGGATGCAGATGATCGAGCAGACACATCAGGGGCGGGTGGTGCTGATCACCGGCGCCTCATCGGGGCTCGGCGAGCAATTCGCCACGATGCTGGCCGCGCGCGGCGCGCGGGCGGTGGTCGGCGCCCGCCGGGTCGAGCGGCTGGCGGCGCTGGTCGATCGGATCGAGCGCGATGGCGGCGCTGCGCTGGCCGTCGCGCTCGACGTGACCGACGAGGCATCGGTGCGCGCGGCCTATGATGCGGCGGAACAGCGCTTCGGCCTGGTCGACACCGTGATTGCGAATGCAGGCATCAATGCCGAGGGGCCGGCGACCGACCTGTCGGTGGAGGATTTCGACGCCATCCATGCCGTGAACGTCCGCGGGGTGTTCCTCACCGCGCGCGAAGGCGGCAAGCGGCTGCTGGCGGCGGGGGAGGCGGCGGCACGCGGCAGGATCGTGATCCTTGCGTCGATGGGCGGGCTTCACGTGCTGCCCGGGCTGGTCGCGTATTGCGCGTCCAAGGCGGCGGCGGTGATGCTGGCCAAGGGATTGGCGAAAGAATGGGTGCGATCGGGCATCTCGGTCAACGCGGTGTGCCCGGGGTATATGATGACCGAGATCAATGCCGATTGGTTCACCAGCGATGCCGGGCGGCGGATGACCGAGAAGTTGCCGCGCCGACGGTTGATGCCGATCGATGCGCTGTCGGCGACGATCGCGCACCTCACCTCGGACGGCGGCGCCCATGTCACGGGCAGCACCATCGAAATTCACGACGGCCAGGTCATCTGACCCGACGCTCGGGAGACTGTTTGAATGATACGTACTTCTTATGAGCGGTTGCCCGATCTCATCGGCTGCGATCTCGGGCGATCGAGCTGGTTCGAGGTAGATCAGGCGCGGGTCGACGGCTTTGCGGGCGCGACCGATGATCATCAGTGGATCCATGTCGATGTCGCGCGCGCCGGCGAGGTGCATGGCGGCACGGTGGTTCATGGTTTCCTGACGCTGTCGCTGCTGCCGCGGCTCGCGGCCGAGCTGCTCGAAATCGAAGACATGTCGCAGATGATCAATTGCGGCACCAATCGCGTGCGCTTCACCAACATGCTGCACACCGGGCGCAAGGTGCGGCTGCATCAGACGGTCGAGGCGGTAGAGGCGCGGGCCGGTGGGCAGCAACTCGTGACGCAATGTACTTTCGAGATCGAAGGTGAGGAAAGGCCCGCCTGCGTCGCCGAAAGCGTGATGCTGATCCTGCCCTGATTTCCAGCGAGACGAGGAACAAACAGATGGCCAGTCTGGTGCGCACCGAGCAGCGTGGTGCCGTCGCGATCGTCTCGCTCGACGATCCGCAGAACCTCAATGCGCTCAGCATCCCCATGCTCGACGAATTGTCGTCGTGCCTTGCCGACGCCGCCGCAACCGCGCGCGCGATCGTATTGCGCGGCGAGGGGCGTGCGTTTTGTGCGGGGTTCAATATCGGCCCCGATCTGGATGTGCAGGCGCCGGGCTTCGATGCCGGTGCGGTGCTCGAAACGCACCTCAATCCGCTGATGCTCCAGTTGCGTGCGCTGCCGGTGCCGATCGTTGCCGCGGTGCGCGGCACGGCGGCGGGGGCGGGCGCCTCGCTCGCGCTTGCCGCCGATCTGGTCGTCGCGGGCGCCCAATCGGCGTTTCTTCAGGCATTCCGCCATGTCGGGCTGGTGCCCGATGCGGGGGCATCATGGCTGCTGGCGCGGACCGTGGGGCGCGTGCGGGCGATGGAATTGACGCTGCTGGGCGGGCGGCTCGACGCGCCGACGGCGTTGGAATGGGGGCTCGTCAATCGCGTCGTGGTGGACGAGGCAGTCGATTCGTGCGCGCTGGAATTGGCGGAACGTCTCGCCGAGGGGCCGTCAGCAGCGCTTGCGCGGACGCGCGAGGCGATCTGGACCGCGCTCGAAGCGCCGCTTGCCGAGCAACTCGACACCGAGCGGCGCTTTCAGGGCGAGGCCGGCGGGCTGGCCGATTTTCACGAAGGCGTTGCCGCCTTTCGGGAGAAGCGCAAACCGCGCTTCGCGTGACGCACGAGCCGCGCTAGATCGCGTGTCAGGCCGCGCGATGATAGTCGCCATTGCCATAGAGGAGCACCGGCCCCTCGCCGTAGCGGACCGCCGCCGCGCCGCCGATGAAGATCGTATGGCTGCCATGATCGAGCTGCGCCTCGAGCGCACATTCGATGTCGACCAGCCCGTCGGCGAGGCGGGGGCCATAGGCCGAGCCCAGATCCCACGCCCCGATCGAGAAGCGTTGCTCTTGCGGTAATTGTCCGCCGAAGGCCTGGGCCACCTCGCAATGGTTCTGGCTGAGGAAGGTGATGCGGAAGCGCTGCGCATCGGCGATCGCCTGATACAGCCGCGTCGAGCGATTGACGCAGACCAGCAGCGACGGCGGATCGAGCGAGACCATCGAGACCGCGGTGGCCGTCATCCCCGCGGGCCGATCGCCCGCGGTGGTGGTGATGACCGCGACCGAGGCCATTACCTGCCGCATCGCGCTGCGCAGTTCGGTCCGGTAATCCGGCGCGGCGGTGTCAGGCTGGTTCATGCGCCGGGCCCCCGATTTCAGAAACGCACCGAGGCAAGATCCTGATCGAGGACGTGCTTGCCATAGAGTTCCATCGCTTCCTCGATATCGAGCACCACATGGGTGCGGATGGTGTGGATGTCGCGCTGGGCGAGTTGCAAGTGCGAGGTCTGGGTTTGCGCCCCTGCCCCGGCGCGCGAGACGAGGTTATCGACGATTTCGACGCAGGTCTGGGCGGCGAACGCGGTATCGCGGCGCTGACGCAGCCGCTGTTCGATCGTGCATTGCTGGCCGAGGCGGGCGGCATCGTCGATCTCGACGAACATCGCGCGGACCATGCGGTAGGTGGCGTCGTATCGCGCCATCGCCTCGCCGATCTTCATCTGCACCGCCGGGCGGGCCGCCGGCTTGAGGCCGCGGAAGCCCGCGCGGTTCCGCGTCGCCTGGACGTAATCGTCGATGACGCGCCGGGTGATGCCGAGCACGGGACACATCACCGCCGCGAGCAGCACGCCGTAGAATGGCGCGCTCAAGGCCGGATAATCCGCACTCAGCGCCGCGTAGCCGGGGGTGTCGCCATTCTGCATCTTCTCCTGGCTCAGGATGCGATGCGTCGGCACGAACACCTCGTTCGCAACGAAATCCCTGCTGCCGGTGCCGCGCATCCCGGCGGTGAACCAGGTGTCGATCACCTCGCCTTCGGCGCGCGGGACGATGACATTGTAGCGATCGTGGAGATCGTGCGCGTCTTCCTTGTCGATGAGTACGCCGACCCCGATCCAGTCGGAAAAATCGATCCCGCTGCAAAAGCCCCAGCGGCCCGACACGATGAAGCCGCCGTCAACGGGCCGCGCGGTGCCGCCCTTGCCCGAGAAGCTGAGCGGCCAGAGCGCGTGGTTCTTGTCGCCGTACATCTCTTGTTGCACCGCGACGGGAAAGTGGCTGAGCACCCAATGGTGGCAACCCAGAATGCCGAACAGCCATCCCGTCGAGCCGCATCCGTGGCCGATCGCGATACCCGCGTCGAGGAAGGTCGCGAGATCCGCCTGCGGGCCGCCGAAGCAGTGGGGCGCCAGCATTTGCAGCACGTCGGCCGCGAGCATATCCGCGATCGATTCGTCGGCAACGCGGCGATCCGCATCCACCTTGATCGCGCGGCTCCGAAGCGCCGGAATCAACGCCTCCGCCCTTGCAACCAGATCGGCGGATGATGCGGGGAGGGCAGCGGTTTGCGCGGATGCGGCCATGTTCGTCTCCTAGTTTATGTCAAGAACCTTTACAAAATGATGAGAGGCGTTGCAAGTGCGCTATGCACCCCACAGCGAGGCAACCACCGTTGGCAAGGTGTGGCGGCGGGGCTAGGCAGGGGCGCGCTTTGGGAACGGAGACCTGATGAACCACTCGCTGCTCATGGTGAACATCCTCCAGGCTTTTTACTGGTTCGATGAGGCGTTGCAGGCGGCGATGAAGGCGCAAGGCGTGACCTCGCTCAACCGCACGCAGTCGCTGGTGCTGTCGGTCATCGCCAATGGCGAGCATCGCGCGTCGCGGATTGCGCGGCAACTGGGGATCAGCCGACAGGCGATCAATCAGGTGCTCAACAGTCTCAATGCGCTGGGCATCATCGTGTCGCGGCCCGACCCCAAGGATAGCCGCGCGTTGCTGGTCGAGTTCAGCGAAGAGGCCGCGGTGCTTCGCGAGGTCGGGATCAAGGCGCTGCAACGGATCGAAAACGAACTTGCCGGCCGGATCGGCGCTGATAAGGTGGACGGTCTGCGCGAGGCGCTGGCGGTCGAATGGGGCCCGCCGCCGACCTGACAGGCTCGAGCGCCGACAACGCAGGCTTGCTCAACCGACAATGGACTTCGGGGTGCGGGGGCATAGGAAGCGGGGATGCACGTACATCACCAAAGCCCGGGCCAAAGCGCGGATAGTGTCACGATCATCGAGGTCGGCCCGCGCGACGGGTTCCAGTCGGTCGGACCCTATATTCCTGTCGAAACCAAGCTCGACGTGATCGGGGCGCTTCACGCCGCCGGGGTTCGACGCATGGAGGCGACCTCGTTCGTCAGCCAGGCCGCACTGCCGCAACTGGCCGATGCCGAGCAGGTGCTGGCCGGTGTGGGCGCGTTGCGCGGGCTCGACGCGCAGGTGCTTGTCCCTACCGTGCGCCACGCCGAGCGCGCGCTTGCCGCCGGCGCGGACCATCTGTCGTTCGTGTTGTCGGTCTCCGAACGTCACAATTACGGAAATGTGCGCCGCGGCACGCTCGCGTCGGTGAACGATCTGATGCAGATCGTGGCGCTCATGCCGTGCGGCACCCGGATGCGCGTCAACGTCGCGACGGCGTTCGATTGCCCGCATGAGGGGCGGGTCGAGGCCGGTGCGGTGCTGGCGCTGGTCGAGCGACTGGCGCTGGTCATCCACGATGCGGAGTTCGCGCTGTGCGACACGACCGGCCGCGCCAACCCCGCGCAGGTTGCCGCCTTGTTCCAGGCTGCGCGCGACCGCTTTCCGCAGATCGCGGGCTGGGCGTTTCATGGCCATGATACGTTCGGGCTGGGGGCGGCCAACGTTTGGTCGGCATGGCAAGCCGGCGTGCGCTGCTTCGACGCGGCGGTCGCCGGGCTGGGGGGATGCCCCTATGCGCCGGGCGCGACCGGCAACGTCGCGACCGAAGATCTCGTCTGGATGTTCGAACAGGCGGGTATCCGCACCGGGATCGATCTCGGGCGGCTCGCCGCGGTGGCGCGCGATGTCGTGGCGCTGCCCGGCGCCCAGACTGGCGGGCGGGTGCGCGATGCACTCGCCGCGCGCGCCTGCCTGCCGGCCGGGACCGTCGCGGCGTAGGGCCGATCGAGCTGATGCCGGCCTGCGTCACGTAAGTTCCGCAGAATCTAGTCGGGCTTTCCGGCTGGCCGCGCGAGGAAAGCGGCGGCGGCGTCGCGCGCTTGCGGTTCGAACGAGGCGATATAATCTTCGCGCGCTTCCGGGGTGGGGCGGGTGGTGCGCCAGGCGGCCAGCACGCTGAGATCGCGGATGCCCATCATGTCGAAGGCGAATTTGAGATACGGCAACTGAAAATCGGCAAAGTCGCCCGGCAGCACCGACGATCGCGTCAGGATCAATTGGACCGGCCGGTTCCGCAACATGCCGTAATGCAGCATCTTCTGCGGATCGTAGCCGAAGGTCACGCGCGGCTGGAGCACCAGATCGAAATAATGTTTGAGCCGATAGGGGATGCTGTAATTCCACATCGGCGTCGACAGCAGGATGCGGTCCGCCGCGTCGAGCCGTTCGATCTGCGCCAGCACCGCTTCCCAGGCAGCCTCCTGGGCGGGGGTGCGCGTTTCGCCGAACAACGGCGCGAATTTGGCGATCGCCGAATCGGCCCCGAATTCGGGCAGGTCGGTGTCGAACAGATCGAGCCGCGTGATCTCCAGATCGGGTTCGAGGCGGCGGACTTCGTCGAGAAACGCATCGGCGAGCCGCAGCGAGGCCGAGCGTGCGCCCTTGGGGCTGGCATGGATATGAAGCAGGGACACCGGGCTGAATCCTCTCATTTTCTTGGCCCAACCAGGATGCCCAATCACGGGCAGTTCGTAAAGAGAATTGACTAGTTTCGAGAAGAGACTATGCCTGTCGAGGTTTAAGGAGCGCCGCGCCGCCCTCCGGCTTGCGGCGATTCCGGCAGGAGAAGGAGGTCGTTATGGCAGAATCTTTCGTGCGCTCGCCGGTCCGCGGCGCGCATCATGTGGCCTATCGCTGCCTTGATGCCGAGCAGACGCGCTGGTTCTACGAGGACGTGCTGGGGCTCAGGCTGGCGGCAGCGCTGGTTATCGCCGAAGCGCCGGGCACGGGCGAGCAACTGGAATATATGCACCTGTTCTTCGAACTGGGTGACGGCAAATATATCGCCTTCTTCGATGCACCGGGCAATGCACGCCCCGAAGTGCTCGATCGCAAACATAGCTTCGACATTCACGTCGCGCTCGAAGTGGCGAGCGAAGAGGAATTGCTGGCGATGCAGGAGCGCATCCGTGGGCATGGCAAAACCTGCTTCGGCCCCGTCGAGCATGAGTTCGTGCGGTCGATCTATATGTACGACCCCAACGGCATCCAGCTTGAGGTGACGTACCGGACGGCGAAGCATGACGCGATCATGGCCGAAGAAGAGCTGCACGCTCGTGAGGCGATCGCCGAATGGTCCGCACGCACCCGCGCGCAGAAGATCGAGATGTTCGGCGCCGAGCGGCTCGAAATTCGCAAGGCCGCGGCCTGATCCATCATCTTGAGGCCGGCGACCCGCACATCGCCGACCCGCTGGGCGAGACTCCGATGCATCCGCCAGTTCCTTCGTCCGGTGCCGATCTGGGCGTGACCCTCGGCGCGCTGCTCGGCGGCGACATTACCGACTTGCGCCGTCTGACGGGCGGCGCGAGCCTTCAGACATGGGCGTTCGATCTGCGCCGCGACGACGACGTCGCGCCGCTCGTACTGCGCCGCCGGCCCCCCGATCAGCCGCCGCTGATGAATTCAGTGCCGCTTGCAGTCGAAGCGGCGGCGATCACCGAGGCCGCTGCATCGGGCGTGCCGGTGGCTCCGGTGCGGCTGGTGCTCAAGCCTGAGGACGGGCTGGGCGAGGGGTTCGTCTCGGATCGGATCGCCGGCCTGACACTGCCATCCAAAATCCTGCGCGACGAGGGCTATGTCGCGGTTCGCGAACGGCTGGCGTTCCGCTTCGGCGAGGTGCTCGCGCGCATTCACGCGATCCCACCGACCGCGATCGATGGGCTGGCGACGCTGACCGCGGCCGAACAGATCGAATCGATCGAGCGGAGCTATCGCGCGCGCACGCTGCGTTCCCCGGTGTTCGAACTCGCCTTGCGGTGGCTGCGCCGGCGCCAGGCCGACTTTCCCGCGGTGACCCCCACCGTTGTTCATGGCGATTTCCGGATGGGCAATGTGATGGTGGCGCCGCACGACGTTGCCGCGGTGCTCGATTGGGAACTCGTCCACCTGGGTGATCCGGCCGAGGATCTGGGATGGGTTACGGTCAATTCGTGGCGGTTCGGCAAGATCGACAAGGTGGTCGGCGGGGTCGGATCGCTCGCCGCGCTGATGGAAGGATATCGTGCGCAGGGTGGCGCCGCGATCGAGGCCGAGCGGATCGCGTTCTGGCGTGCGCTCGGTTCGCTGCGATGGGGCGTGGCGTGCGGTGAGATGTCGCACGAATTCGAGCAGGGGCGCGACCCTAATGTCGAACGCGGGATCATCGGGCGCCGGGTCTCCGAAACCGAACTCGATCTTCTCGATATCCTTGCACCGGGACACGGCCGATGAGCAGCGCGATCACCCCGGACCAGTTGGTGGAAGCGGTAGCCGTATTCCTGCGCGAGCGTGTTTTGCCGACCGCCGAGGGCGACCTTGCGTTCGACACGCGCGTGGCCGCCAATGCACTCGATCTGGTGTGTCGTGCGATGCGGCAACCCGCGGCGGTCGAGGCGGCGCATTGTGCGCGCTTGTCGGCGCTGCTGGGGGAATCGGGCACACGCGACCACCTCGACGCGCTGCTCTGCGATCGTATCCAAAGCGGCGTGTTCGACGAGACGTGCGACGCGCTTGTCGAGCATCTGCGGGCCGCGGCGATCGACGCGCTGCGCGTGGATCAGCCGCGCTATTCGGCGCTGCGCCGCGCGCTTGAGGCCTGATCGTTCGGCAAAAAAATTCGGTTCGGCTTCGTCGTGTCGCTTGACTGTCGCGGCTGCTTGGGCAAATATCATCAAGAAAATTGACGATCTGCCATTTCCGGCAGGCTTGCGGGGGAAGGTCGAAGCATGGCTCAATATCACCTTTATAGCGCCGACATTTCTCCTTTTGCCCAGCGCGTCGTGCTCCAGCTCGATCACAAGGGCATCGCGTTTACGCACGAGCATCCGCCCGGCGGATTCGGCTCGGCGGAATACGGCCTGATCAACCCGATCCAGAAGCTGCCGGTGCTGCGTGTCGATGGCGTGAATCTGCCCGAATCGGAAGTGATTTGCGAATATCTGGAGCAGGTGCATCCGGAGCCGGCGCTGTTCCCGGAGGATCCGATGGCGCGCGCCAAGGTGCGGCTGATCGCGCGGATCATCGATCTCTATATCATGAATCCGATGATGCCGCTGTTCAAAAACCTCTCTCGCGCGACGCGCGATCAGGCGGTCGTCGATCACGCGTTGGCCAGCATCAAGGCCGGGCTTGGTCACCTCAATCACTGGATCGAGCCGGGCCGCCATGCGACCGGCGGGCAGACGACGCTGGCCGATTTCGCGGCCGCGCCGGTGTTGCGCTATGCGTTCCAATATCCGCCGGTGTTCGGTTTCAAAGACCCGTTCGCGGACCTGCCCAATGTGGCGGCTTATTATGCCGCGTGCCGCGAGAATGCGAACGTGGATGGCGCTCTGTCACGGATCGAGGCCGGCTGGGACGCGATGCGTCAGGCCGCCCGATAATCCTGCACGGCTTTTACCCGAACGATTTGATCCCGGAGTGTCAATGCGCGTCCGACTGACCTATTGCCTTGAGAGAGCGGCCCGATTGTTTGGGGATCGGATCGCGACTGTCGAAGGCGCCAAGCGCCGTCCCTGGAGTGTGTTTCGCGACGAGGTGATGCGGCTTGCCGGTGGCCTGCGCCAGTTGGGCGTCGCCGCCGATGAGCGCGTCGCCGTGCTGGCGAACAATAGCGCGGCCTATCTCGACCTCTATTACGCAACGATGTGGGCGGAGGCGGTCATCGTTCCGCTGAATACGCGGCTTGCAGCGGCGGAGATCGAATTCCAGCTCGACGATGCCGGGGTGCGGGTGCTCTTTTACGGGCCCGAATTCGCCCCCGTTGTGGCCAAGCTGCGCACGTCGATGACGACGCCGCCGCATTTCGTGGCGATCGACACCGCGTTGGCCGGTGACGGGACGCTGGCCGAGGTTCGGGCATCGGGGACTCCGATTCCCGAGCCGATGCGTGGCGGCGATGATCTGGCCGGCATTTTCTTCACCGGGGGCACCACGGGGCGGCCGAAGGGCGTGATGCTCTCGCACGAAAGCCTGCACGCCATGTCGCGCAACTTCGTGATGGGGTTCTCGGTCGACGAACATTGCGTCAATCTGCACTCGGCGCCGATGTTTCATGTGTCGGCGGTCGGCATCTTTTTCACCACCATGGTGGGCGGCATCCACGTCTTCACCTCGACCTTCGAGCCTGGCGCGCTGATCGATCTGCTCGAGCGCGAGCGCGTGACGCATTGCTTCACCGTGCCGGCCATCATCGATCGGGTGACGAAACACCCCAAGGCCGCGACCGCCGATCTCTCCGCGATGCGCATCTTCGGCTATGGCGGATCGGCGATGCCGGTGGCGCTGATGCTGGCGACGCGCGAGCGCTTTCCCACGGTTGGCCTGGCGCATGGCTATGGGATGACCGAAGTGCCCGCGCTCACGCTGCTCGGCCCGGACGATCACAAACCGGGGGCGGATACCGGCAGGCTCCGCTCGGTGGGGCGGGTGATGTGCGAATATGAGATCAAGGTCGTCGCCGATGATGGACGCGAATGCGCGCCGGGCGAGACCGGCGAGATCATTGCGCGCGGCCCCAATATGATGCTCGGTTACTGGCACCGGCCGGCCGAAACCGCCGAAGCCCTGCGCGACGGCTGGATGCATACGCAGGATATCGGCTATTTCGATGAGGCGGGGTATCTGTTCATCTCGGACCGCATCAAGGATATGATCGTGAGCGGCGCCGAGAACGTCTATTCGATCGAGGTCGAGGACGTCCTCTACCGGCACCCCGCCGTCGAGGAATGTGCGATCATCGGCGTCCCCGACGAGAAATGGGGCGAACGCGTCCATGCGATCGTCGTCGCCAAGAGCGGCCAGACGATCGACCCGACGGCGCTGATCGGCTTTTGCCGCGAGTATATCGCCGGCTATAAATGTCCGAAGACGGTGGAAGTCCGCGAGGAGCCCCTCCCGCGCTCGGCGGCGGGCAAGGTGCTGAAAGTGGAACTGCGCCACAGCGCGCAGGGCGGCGCGGCGGTGGTAACCGGATGAGCGACGGTGAGGGCGTGGAGCCGCACGCCGCGGCCGATGCGCTTGCTGATCGCGTCCGCGCGTTCATCGACGAGATCATCGTGCCCTATGAGCGCGATCCGCGCTGGGGGACGCATGGGCCTGACGACGCGCTGGTGCAGGAGATGCGTGACCACGCCCGATCGCGTGGGCTGCTGACGCCCAATGTGCGGCCGGACGGGACGCACCTGTCGCATCGCGACACCGCCAAGGTGCTGCGCGCGGCGGGCCATTCGCCGCTGGGGCCGGTCGCGCTGAACGTGGCCGCGCCCGACGAAGGCAATATCTATCTGTTGTCGCATATCGCGACCGATGCGCAGCGTGCCCGCTACCTCGCGCCGCTGATCGAGGGGCGCACGCGCTCCGCCTTCTTCATGACCGAGCCCGCCGCCGAGGACGGCGCCGGATCGGACCCGTCGTTGCTCAAGACGACGGCGGTTCGCGATGGTGAGGACTGGATCATCCGAGGGCGCAAGGCCTTCATCACCGGCGCGGACGGCGCAGAAATCGGCCTGCTGATCGCAGCAACGGGCGCGCCCGGCAGCCACGCGGCGACGATGTTCGTGTTCGACATGCCCGATCCGGCGGTGGTCATCGAACGATCGGTGCGGACGATCGACGGCTGCCTGCCCGGCGGGCATTGCATCGTCCGTTTCGACGATCTCCGGCTGGGCGCGGACGCGGTGCTGGGCGAGGTGGACCTTGCCTATCGCTACGCTCAGGTCCGGCTGGGGCCGGCGCGGCTGACGCATTGTATGCGGTGGCGGGGCGCCTGTACCCGCGCCAACGATATCGCCGCGCGCTATGCCGTGTCGCGGCGCGCGTTCGGCAAGCCGTTGATCGACCATGAGGGCGTGGGCTTCATGCTCGCCGACAACGCCATTGCGTTGCGCCAGGCCGAACTGATGATCGATTGGTGCGCCGGGCTTCTCGATGCGGGCGAGCCGGCGGGGCTCGAAAGCTCGATGACCAAGGTGGCGGTGTCCGAAGCGCTGTTCCAGGTCGCCGATCGCTGCGTGCAGATCATGGGTGGGCTCGGCGTGTCGGAAGAGACCGTCGTCGAGCAGGTGTTCCGCGAGTTGCGCGCGTTCCGGATCTACGACGGGCCGACCGAAGTGCACAAATGGTCGATCGCCAAGACCATCAAGCGCAGCCTGGCGTCGGCGGGCTAAGCAAGGAGCGCGCCGACGCCGCGGCCGGTTTCAGGCGCGCTGCTTGTTGGGGCCCGCAAAGCCGAACGTCCACGAGGCGACGCGCCGCATCTGGATTTCCTCGGCGCCTTCGGTGATCCGGTAGCGGCGGTGGTGGCGATAGATGTGCTCGAACGGCTTGTGCCGCGAATAGCCGATGCCGCCATGAACCTGCATTGCGGTATCCGCGGCTTCGCAGACAAGGCGGTTCGCCCAGTAATTGCACATGCTGACCTTGTCCGACAGTTGCACCGCGACCTCGGGCTTGGACATCTGATCCATTTCCCACGCGGTCTTGCGGATCAGCAGCCGCAGCATCTCGATCTGCGTGGCGAGTTCGACCAGCGGCCACTGGATCGCCTGATTGACCGCGAGCGCCTTGCCGAACGGCTTGCGGGCGCGGGCGTAAGCAACGCTTTCCGCGACGCAGAAGCTGGCCGCGCCAAGCGACGAGGCGGCCTGCCGGATGCGATTCTCATGCGTGAAATGCTGCGCGACCGACAGCCCGTCGCCTTCGTCGCCGAGGATCGCGTCGTCGGGAACCCACACGTCCGTGAAGCTGACCCGCGGGTGATCGGTGGGCATGTTGAAGGTCCACAGATATTCCTCGATCTTCACGCCCGGCGCGTCGGCGGGGACGAGCAGGCAACTGATCCCGCGCGCATCGCCGGCTTTGCCCGAGGTGCGCGCGAACACCATCACGTCGGTGGCGACGTGCATCCCCGTCGTCCACATCTTCTCGCCGTCGATCCGCCAGCCCGGCGTGCCGTCGCGCGATTCGCGGATCGCGACCGTCTCCATATGCGTGGCATCGGAGCCGTGCGCGGGCTCGGTGAGGCCGAAGGGGACCGCCTTGCTGCCGTCGAGGATGCCCGGAATGAAGGCGTTGCGCTGTTCGGGCGTGCCGAAATCGCGGAACATCAGCACCTGGGGGAAATTGCCGACGATCGAATGTTCGTTCTGAAGGTCGTTGTGCAGCCCCAGCCCCTTGGCGGCGAAATGCTCGCGGATCACCGCCATCGCCAGATTCGAGCCGTCGCGGCCACCAAACTCGCTGGGAAGCGCGAATCGCAGGTGGCCGGCGGTGTCGGCCAGCCGCTTGGCGTCGGCGAGCAAGGCTTCCCACTCGTGCCGGGGTAGACCCCCGCGGTCGAAATCGGTGCGCGCCCATTCGCGGCGGTGATCGAAGAAGCGGATATTGTCGTCGCGCTGCTCGAGCGGGCGGATTTCCCGGTCGATGAACGCATCGAGCTCATCGAGATAGGCGGCGAGATCGGCAGGCAGATTGAAATCCATGAAGCCCTCTGAAGTCTGTCGTGTTGCCGCGACGCCGCTCAGCAGGCGCACCGCAACCGTGCGTTTCGTCTTGGGCCGCATGGCCGGTCACAATGGTGCGTAGTTTCCGTTCATATGTCAAATAATCTGACATTAGTCGTTGCGTGTACCGAACAAGCTCCGTAGGTCCGCGACACGGCCAGGACGGGCCGGGCACATGGGAGGGTCGCGTGGCGAAGGTTCTTGTTCTCTATTATTCGGCGTACGGCCATGTCGAGGCGATGGCGAAGGCGGTTGCCGCGGGCGCCCGCGAGGCGGGCGCGACGGTCGATATTCGGCGCGTGCCCGAACTCGTGCCGCCCGATATTGCGCGCGATCGCCGGTTCAAGCTCGATCAGGATGCGCCGGTGGCCGAAGTCGCCGAGCTGGCGCATTACGACGCGATCATCGTCGGCACCGGCACGCGCTATGGCCGGATGAGTTCGCAGATGGCCAGCTTCATCGATCAGGCGGGGGCGCTCTGGGCGTCGGGTGCGCTGACCGGCAAGATCGGCTCGGCCTTCAGCGCCAGCGCCGCACAACATGGCGGGCAGGAGACCACGCTGTTTTCGATCATCACCAACCTGATGCATTTCGGGATGGTGATCGCCGGGCTACCGTACAGCTTCGCAGGCCAGATGGGGGTCGACGAGGTAAAGGGCGGATCGCCTTATGGCGCGACCACGATCACCGGATCGGACGGCGCGCGTATGCCGTCCGACACCGAACTCGCCGGCGCACAATATCAGGGCCGATACGTCGCGGAACTCGCGGCGAAGCTGGCGCGCTGACGTAACCGAATAGCCGCCCGAGGCCGGCGTGGAGGATAGCCGCGAAGGGCTGCCACCGCGCGGCCCAGGGCGGCACGAAGGTCATATATGCTGACATGCTAGTCAAGCATCTTGACATTATCACGTTTTGAGTCGAGCTTCTCCACGCAACAAAATATTGCGGGAGAGGGCGAATGAAAACGCGCGATCGATTGTTGAGTGCCGTCGCGGCGCTGGCAATGGCGACGGCTGCTTCGGCGCAGGCGGCGACACCAGGCGGCGGCGATCCAGGCCAGGCCACGCCGACGACGAGCGATGCCGCCGATCCGGCCCAGGCCGTGGCGCCGGCCCCCATCGGCGATGAGATCATCGTCACCGCGCAGCGGCGGTCCGAACGGCTGCAGGACGTGCCGATCTCGCTTGCCGTCGTCGCAGGCGACACACTGCAGGATCGATCGATCCAGACCTTCGAGCAGCTTGCCCCCCTGGTGCCCAACCTCACCATCGCCAAATCCCCCGCCGCGAACATGATCATCCTGCGCGGCATCGGATCGAGCCCGGGCAGCCCCTCGCTCGACCAGTCGGTGGTGATGTTCATCGACGGAATCTACGGCGGCAATGCGCGACAATTCTCGGCGCCGTTCCTCGACATCGAGCGGCTCGAAATCCTGCGTGGACCGCAAGGCGCGCTGGTTGGCCGCAACACCAGCGCGGGGGCGATCAACGTCATCTCGCGCAAGCCGGGGCACGAATTCGGCGGCTATGTGAACGCGCTCTACAATTTCGCCTTTGACGGGCCGACGGTCGAAGGTGCTGTCGATCTGCCGGTGTCCGACGCGGTGCGTTTCCGTGTGGCCGGGAAATATTCCGACATGGGCGGCTATCTCTACAACAGCTATCTCGACGAGGACCAGCCGAGCCGCCGCGAAGCCGTGGGCCGGATCGTCGGCGTGGTCGATAATGGCGGCCCGGTGGTGGTGACGGCCAAATACGAACATTCGGATGTCCGTTCGAACGGCATCCCGATGCAGGTGCTCGCGCCGACCAAGGGCTATCCGCTCGACCGGAGCAAGGACACCTATCTCCAAGACGACAATGAATATGACAATATCCACGCGAACAACGCGTCGTTGCAGTTCGATGTCGATCTTGGCGGCCCGACGCTGGTGTCGATCAGCGGCTATTCGGCTTTCGTGAACCGGAGCCTCATCGACGCCGATTTCTATTCGGGCAATTTCGCGACCGCGATCTTCAACCAGAAGTTCGATCAGGTCTCGCAGGAATTGCGGCTGGTATCGCCCGATGCGGGCACGTTCCGTTATGTCGTCGGCGGCTATTATTCCGATTCGAAGCTGATGGAGCAGCGCACCACCGGGGTGCTGTTTGCACCGCCGGCGAGCACCTATCGCGAATTTCGCCAGAATAACGAAGTCTATTCGGCCTTTGGCCAGTTGACCGCCTATCTGACCAGCCAACTGCGGTTGAACGGCAGCCTGCGCTATACGCACGAATCCAAGACCGCGCATTACAAGCGCTGGGGCGGCCCACAGGCCGCGACGGACTATATCGGCGTGCTGCAAGAAGCGATCGCTGGCGATATCGAAGCTGGCCGCGTCGATCCCGCGGTTGGCATCCAGTATGAATTCAGCCGTAACGCGATGGTTTACGCGACCTTCAGCAAGGGATCGAAAAGCGGCGGTTTTCAGGGCGCCATCAGCAACGCGACCGCCGAGGCGTTCGAGTTCCGCCCCGAGCGATCGACCTCGTACGAAATCGGCGCCAAGCTGACGCTGCCGGGGGTGGGCTTCCTCAATCTGGCCGCGTTCGACACGATCTACAAGGATCTGCAGGTGTCGGCGCAGATCCCGACCAACGGCTCGCTGACCGCCGCGATCTTCACCGGCAATGCGCCCGAAGCGCGCGTCAAGGGTATCGAGGCGGAGTTTTCGGCGCGTCTGGCGAGCTTCTTCAGGTTCGACGGCAGCCTGTCATGGCTGCCGCAAGCCAAATATGTCGAGTTCACCTCCGGCCCCTGCTACCCGTTGCAGGAGCCCGACGGCAGCGTCATCGGCAGTTGCGATCAATCGGGCGAACGGCTCGGCTTTTCGCCACGCTGGTCGGGCGCGATGAACTTTACCGCCGAAACGTCGCTGGGCTCGGATCTTCGGCTTACCGGAACGCTGTCACCGCGGTTCCAGTCGCGCTCGTACCGCGACTTCATGAACGATCCCGTCACCGAACAGAAAAGCTTCACCAAGCTCGATGCCCGGATTGCGATCGGTGCCGAGGACGGCGGCTGGGAACTGGCGCTGGTCGGCCAGAATTTGACCAACGAATTGACGGTCGGATTCGGCGGCGCGGGCGGATTGGCGAACACCTTCCTCGATCCCGGCGCGCACATCGTCACCATCGATCCGCCGCGCAACATCAGCGTGCAGGCGAAGATTCGTTTCTGAACCACATAGCGACCGAGCGCGCCGTAACGCGCCGAACAGGAGGATAAACATGATCAATGCACCGATGCGGCCGATTACCAATGCCGAGCGAGCGGCGCTCAAGGCCGACGGAGTCGTGCAGTTGAAGCAGGTGCTGCCGCTGGAATGGGTGGATTTCCTTCGCCAGGGGATGGAGCAACTCTACACCAGCCATTTGCAGACCGAGGAAAACCCGATGGAGCGTTTGACCCAGGCGACGCTGGCCGCGGGCAACGAGATTCTGTCGGACAGCCCCACCACCTCCGGCCAGTTCTTCGTGAAGAACAGCCCCTCGCAAATCTCGTCGGACTTGCGGCGTTTCGCGTTCGATTCGCCGTTGCCGATGATCGCGGCGGACTTGTACGACGCCGATGTCGTCAATTTCTATTTCGACCAATTGTTCTGGAAGGAGGCCGGATCGGGCAAGCGCACCGCCTTTCATCAGGACGAATCCTATTTCAATTGCACCGGAGACCAATGCTGCACCTTCTGGGTCGCAGTCGATCCGGTGACCAAGGCGAATGGTGCGATGGGCTATGTCAGGGGATCGCATTTGTGGCAGCGCCAGTTCGCCGCCAATGTGTTCGTGAGCCAGCAGCAACTTCCCGGGGCGGTCGGCGAGCAAATCCCGGATATCGAGGCCAATGAAGCGGATTACGACATCGTTTATTACGATTCCGAGCCCGGTGACGTTCTGGTCCACAATTATCGAACGTTGCACGGCTCCACGGGCAACGTCAGCGCCGACCGGCCGCGTCGCTCGTTCGCGGTCCGCTACACCGGCGATGATGTACGTTATTATCAGCGCCCCGGCGCGCCCGAAGGGGCCCCGTCAAGCCAGACGCTGAACGACGGCGATCGGATGGACGCGCCCGATTTCCCTGCGGTCTGGCGCCGGGCGGAGGCCTGAGGCCTGAGCCTATCGGCACGGGACGCTTTCCCGACGACCGCCTCATTGTCTGTTGCAACTGGAGTAAAAAATGACTGCTACCCCCGAGGAAGCCGATGCGGTTGCCGACCGCCTGTTTTCGAGCATCGAGAAGCAGGACATCGCGGCGCTCGCTGAAATCTACGCCGCCGATGCGGTGATCTGGAAGAATTACAACCAGATCGCGGTTCCCGCGGAGTCGAGTCTCGCGTTTTTGAGGGGGGTCAGCGACTATCTGAGCGACGTGCGCTACAAGGAGGTACGACGCAGCGTCTTCGCGGGCGGCTTCGTCCAGCAGCATTACTTCACCGGGACGATCCGGGAGACGGGCAAGCCGCTTTCGCTGCCGGTCTGCGTGGTCGCGCAGGTGGAGGGCGGCAAGATCAAGCGGATCGACGAATATCTCGATTCCGCACACCGGTTGCCGGTGCGCGCCTGACATAGACGGCGCGGACGAAAGGGGTGCTTTCGTCCGCCGCCGGCGGTGGCGGATCTTTTTTTCCGAGATATGGGAGTAGAATCTTGGCACAAGCGGGCGTTAAACTGTGCCAAAGGTTGCGAATGATCAGCAGCTCCTATCTCATCGTTCAAGTATTGCAGGCGTTCGAATGGTTCGACGAGAGCCTGCAGATCAGCCTGCGCGAACTCGGATGGCCCCCGGTCACGCGGCCCGAATCGATGGTGATGATGCACGTCACGGTCGATGTGGTGCGGCCCGCGGATATCGCACGCAGCCTGCGGCTGACCCGGCAAGCGGTGCATTCGACGATCGGCGGTATGGTCGATCGCGGGATTTTCGAGCTGGTGCCCGATCCGAGCGACGGTCGGATCAAGATCGTCCAATTGACCGAAATGGGTACGGCGATGCGCCGCGATGCGCAGAAGATCGCCAACGCCCTGACCGAAGAACTCCGCGAGCGCCTCGGCGCCAAGCATCTCGACGCGCTGGCCACGGCGCTTGAGCGCCAGTGGGGCGACCCGGTCGTCGCCAATGTCGACGGCGGGCCCGATGTCTTTTTTCAGGAAAAGCTCCGCATCATGGCCGGCACCAAAAAATCGGCGCGGGCGAGCGGTTGATCGCTGGCCGGTTCGCGTGTGCCGGGTAGCGCACGCGCCGGTTTACGGCGCCGGGAAGCGGTGTTCCTGCCCTTCCGGCATCAGGTGCCGCGCCAGCAGTTTCGCGGCTGCGGAGAGCGCCTGCCGATCGCGGACGCACAGCATCAGCGGCCGGTGGGCCCAGGGTTCGTCGAGCCGGCGGAAGGCGATCCGGCCCTGCGCTGCCGGGACGCACGCGACTGCCGGCAGGATGCCGACCCCCACGCCCGCCGCCACCATCGATCGCACGCTTTCGAAGCTGGTCGCGTGCACCCGCTCGTGCAGCGTCTGCCCCGATGTCTGGGCCTGGGTGCGGTAGAGCGCCAGCAGCGAACTGTCGCGCTGCATCCCGACGAACGGCTCGGTCACCAGATCGGATAACGACAGCGCCTCCTTGGCGGCAAGCGGGTGGCCTGCGGGCAGGACGGCCACGAGTTCGTCGTCCATCCAGGGGATGAGTTCCACGCCCTCGCTGGCGACCGTTCCCGAGATGAGCCCCAGATCGCAAACGCCGACGCGGACGGCGTGGATGATGTCGAAGCTGGTGCCTTCGTCGAGTTCGACCTCGACCCGCGGATAGCGTTCGAGGAAATCGGCCATGCGCGCGGGCAACGAACCCGAGAGGATGGCGGTGGTGTGCGCGCGCAACCGCACATTGCCGCGCACCCCTTCGCGGATTTCCTGAAGATCGCGGGCGATCTGCTCGAGCAGTTCGACAGCATGGGCGACGCGATCGAGCATCGCAGCGCCATCGGGTGTCACGCTGACGCCGCGATCGTGGCGATCGAGAAGGCGTACACCATAGCGGCTCTCGAAGTCCGAAATGCGTCGGCTTACCGCCGACACCGCGATGTTCTCGCGTTCGGCCGCGCGCGCGAGATTGCCTTCCTCGCGCGCCGCGAGCAGCAGCCGCAGCGTCAGGAGGTCCATGCCGTTGAGGACCGATCCGGTGGGCGCCCGGCTCATAACCCGGCCAGGGGCTTTGGGCCGCGATGTGATTTCCGACCGAGCAACACGCCTGTCCCTTCCCGCGGTGACACAGGATCAAAGCTGTATCGGCAGCGCGCGCGGGCGTCGAGCGTGGCTATCGTGCCACAGGTAAGATGGAAAATTTCTTTACGAGCACAGAACGGGTCGACTGTGCCCGACCACGCATCCCGCCGGCCATTGCCCGCGCTATTGCCGCAAATCCGGGCGTATCGTCGGGCCTGGCAGCGCGGCGGACGCCTTCCTTCGGCCAAGCTCATCACCGGTTCGTCCAAAAAACTCGTCAGACCATTTGACAAAGTTGGAGCACTCACGCAGCATAAGGTCAAGCTGCGCGATCACAGATGCAGGAGGTTAGGATGCTCGATACCGTTCAGACCGAGGCGATTGCCAACCGGTTCTTCGCCGCAGTGGAAGCCGGTGATCTCGATGCCGTGGTCGCCATGTATGCGCCTGACGTGCGCATCTGGCATTCGCGCGACGAAGCCGACACCGATATCGAGCAGAGCAAGGAATTGTTGCAGCTTTTCTTTTCGCGGGTCTCGAACCGTCGGTACGAAGTCGTTCGGCGGCACGTTTTCGACGGCGGCTTCGTCCAGGAGCATGTGACGCACGGTACGATGGCCGACGGTAGTGCGATGCGGCTGCCGGTGTGCTTCCTGTGCCATCTCGACGCGACAGGCCGGATCACCCGGATCGCCGAATATCTCGACAGCAGCAAATCGCCCTTGCGCGGCGTCGTCCAGCATCAGGCGGCTGCGCTATGATTCCATCATCCCGTCAATAACCGAACAGCGCGCTCACCGGCCAACGGGGGCGCATCACGCCAAGGCCAACAGGAGAGAATATGTCCAAACGGTTCGCATCGCTTGCGGGCGCGGGTAGTGTTGCGCTCATGATCGGCTGGGCTGCGCCCGCGATGGCGCAAACGAGCCCCGACGCTCAGGCCGCCCAGCATGAAGAGGCGGACAGCAGCCTGCAGCTCGAGGAGATCGTCGTCACCGCCCGCAAGCGCGAGGAGCGCCTGCAGGACGTGCCGATTTCCGCAAATATCCAGACCGGTGCGGCGCTGGAGCGTGGCGGCATCGCCAATCTCGAACGGATGACGAACTATGTCCCCAACCTGACGATCCAGCCGTCGCCAGGGGTGCCGTCGCTCTATATTCGTGGCATCGGATCGGGCCCCAACAACCCCGCCTTCGAACCCTCGGTCGGCCTGTTCATCGATGGCCTGTACATGGGCCGCGGCCGCCAGACCTCGGGCGATTTCCTCGATGTCGAGCGGATCGAAGTGCTGCGCGGGCCGCAGGGTGCGCTGTTCGGCAAGAACACCTCGTCCGGCGCGATCAATATCACCACCGGCGTGCCCACCGACGAACGCGAGCTTTCCGCATCGATGACCGGCTATGTCGCCGGCGATAAGGGGATCGAGGCCACCGCGGTGGCGTCGGGGCCGTTGACCGACAAGCTGAAGGCGCGGCTGGCGCTGCGGTACGACAATCGCGAAGGCTGGCTGTACAATACGGCCAAGGACCATCACGATCCCAAGCGCGAGAACATTCAAGGCCGGCTGACGCTCGCTTATGATCCGAGCGATACCGTCTCGTTCGTGCTCCGGACGCATTTGTTCGATTATGACATCCAGGGCGATTTCTTCTCGACCGCGCCGTTCGGCGCCAAAAAGACGTTCACCCGCGCGACGACGCCGGGCGTCGATGAATTCGATCGCGGCCACGGCGCCAATATCGGCCTTACCACCGACATCCAATTGGGCGGCGGCTATTCGCTTACCTCGATCACCGGCTATTCGAAGTTCACCTATTTGCGCGCCGTCGACAGCGATTTCGCCGTGGACCCGTTCTTCACCACGCAATTCGGCGAATCGTTCTGGCAGCTTTCGCAGGAATTGCGGATCTCCTCGCCCAGCGACGGCATCTTCAACTGGGTCGCGGGGGTCTATGCCCACCGCGCCGAAAGCGACAATATCCTCGCGTTCTCCTCGATCAGCCTGGGCGCGCTCGATGGGACGAGCCGGCGGTCGATGGACCAGAAGACCGATTCGCTGTCGGGCTATGTCCAGGGGACGTTCCGCCTGACCGAACAGTGGCGCGTCACCGCAGGGCTGCGCGGCACCGTCGAGAAGAAGGACGCGATCTTCATCCGCGACGTCACCGGGTCGCCCCCGGCGAGCTGGCTCGCGACCGATCTGACCGGCAAGATCGACGAAACCGCGTTCGACCCGTCGGTGCAGATCCAGTATCTGACCGGGCCGAGCATGTTCTACGTCTCTTACGCCAAGGGATCGAAGGCCGGCGGTTTCGTCGCCGCCTCGACGGCGGTGCAGCAATCGGGCTTCGCTTATGACGGCGAGACGTCGCAATCGTTCGAGGTCGGCGCCAAGCTGGAATTGTTCGACCGGCGCGCGCAACTCAACATTGCGCTGTTCCGCACCAAATACACCGACCTTCAGGTCTCCGCCTGGGACCCCATCGCCAACGCCACGCTCACCCGCAACGCGGCCGACGCCACGTCCAAGGGGATCGAGGCCGAGCTGACGGCGCGCCTGTCCTCGCCGCTCACCTTCCGGGGCGCGATCGGCTATCTCGACGCGAAATATGACGATTTCCCCGGTGCCCTCTGCCTTTACCGTCAGACCGCACCGGCCGCGAACTGCCTTGAGAATATTGGCGGCACGCGGATTCCGCGCGCACCCAAATGGTCGGCGTCGGGTGGGCTCGATCTGGATCAGCCGGTCGGCGGCAACCTTCACGTCACCGGCAATTTCACCGTCAGCTATCGTTCGGGGATTTTCCTCGACGACAATCTGAACCCTGCTTCCTACCAGAGCGGCTTTGCCAAGATCGACGCGCGGCTGGGGATCGGGACATTGAACGGTGGCTGGGACGTGGCGCTCGTCGGGCAGAATCTGACCAACAAGCTGACGTCGAGCTATGCGCTCGGCACGCCCTTTGCGGTGAATACCGAGAGCTTCTCGATCGATCCGCCGCGCGTGATCGGCCTCCAGTTGCGGTTGAAATACTGAATTGCGACGGCGTTCGTGGTGCCATCAGGCGTGATGGCACCACGAGCATCCCGGTTTTGCGCGCCTCGTCGAGGGGCGTCGATGTGGCTCCCTCCGTCTCCGCCAATTCCTTCCATAAATAGATGATTTTTCTGGATATCATGGATGGCGTGGCTCGCCGTCCCCACATAAGGTCCCACAGGAAATCAGCGGTTGATTTTCGCTTCAGCGGCAGGCGGTCACCTCGATCTGCAGGGTATCGATGGAGAACGATCCGTTGGGCTCGATGGCGAAATAGCTGGCGGTCTCGGCAGATGCGCATTGCTGAAGCGAACGGATGGCCGAGCGATGCGCTTCGACTGTCCGCATGCGATCGACCCATGATTGCCATTCCATCCGCAACCGCCGCTTTTGCGTGCCGCGCACGCGGAAGCCGCTACGCGCCAGCGCGGATGTCCACTCGGCTTCCGTGTAGTTTCGGACATGAGATGGATCGCGCAGCAGTTCCACTGCCTGCAAATGAGTGTCGAAAGGCGCATACCCCGGCGAAACCACATCGATAAAGACAGCCGTCGCGCCGGACTTCACGACACGCCGTGACTCGCGGAGGCCG
This sequence comes from Hephaestia caeni, assembly GCF_003550065.1. GTDB lineage: Bacteria > Pseudomonadota > Alphaproteobacteria > Sphingomonadales > Sphingomonadaceae > Sphingomonas > Sphingomonas caeni_A. Next base: position 896,168 of record NZ_QXDC01000004.1, on the reverse strand, counting down.
CCTTCGAAATCACGCCAATGATGCGCCGAAAAGCGGCAGCACAGCATATCAAATGCGTCGTCCTCAAACGGCAGATCTTCGGCCGGCGCAGCACAGGCCGCTATGTTTGACAGTCCACGCGCCAGCGCCGTCTTGCGGACCGTATCCAGCATCGCCGCCGACAGATCGACCGCGGTGACGGTGCGGGCATGGCGCGCCAGCCGGTAAGCGACATGGCCACCGCCCGTGCCGAGATCCACCGCATGATCCGGCCGGTCGCGTTCGGCGATCACCTCCAGGGCATCCAGATCGTCGCCACCGGCGTGGACAGCGCTTTGCGCATAGGCGTGGGCTTGGGGGCCGAACTGCTCCTCGACAACCGCATCGTGTGAACGGGCCATGACCTTCTCCTTCATGGCCTCTGAAGAGGATCCAATACCCTGTTACAAGATATCCATTTATCCTGTTATAAGAATACCCATGAACCTTAACGCACGACGCAAAATGCTTGGCCAGTTTATCCGCTCCCATCGCGAGCGCACGGTACCGGACGTTGCTGTTCGCCGCCGACGAACACCGGGTTTGCGGCGTGAAGAGCTGGCTGCACGCGCCGGGATCGGTGTCACCTGGTGCGCCTGGATTGAACAAGGGCGCGAGATCAGCGTATCGCCCGATGCACTTGGCCGCCTCGCGATGGCGCTCGCGCTTACGCCGGCGGAACGGGCATATATGTTCGAGCTTGCCGGGCGGCGCGATCCTGCCGCTCCGGCATCGACTTCAATAATGTCGCAAGCGCCGGAAGGCGTCACTGCACTCGTTCAGGCCCTGCCCTGTCCAGCCTACGGGCTCGATCCGCTCTGGAACGCGTGCTGCTGGAACGAACCGGCTGAACGCCTGTTTGTCGGCTGGCTTGGTGAAGACGAACCGCGCAATCTGTTGCGCTATACGTTCACTTCGGCAGAGGCGCGAACCCTCATACCCGACTGGGAACAGCGGGCACGGCGCCTACTGGCAGAGTTTCGCGCGGATTGTGCGCGGATGTTGAACGATGCCGTACTGGACACCCTCATGGGGCGGTTGCGCGATGAATCGGGCCTTTTCGCTGAGGAATGGGACCGCCAGACCGTGATGGCGCGCGAAGGCGGAGAAAGAACATTCTTGCATCCCGAAGAAGGTCTCATCAGCTACACCCAGCACACCTTCAGTCCGGCAGAACGACCGGAATATAAAGTCGTGGCGTTGATGCCAAATGAGGTGACCTGACCATAAAGTGCAAACGCGCTGTCGTGTCCAAGGCGGTCCGCTCCGCCAACAAGCAAGCGTCGCTGGCGACCTGTCGGACGTCAGTCGCGTGACATGGACCGTGACATGGACAGCCCCGCGAGAAGCGGCGCGTACGCGGTGAGCCTGCGGGATATAAACTCGGTGAAAAGCCGCACGCGCTTCGTCTTGCGCGCCTCTCCCTGGGTGAGAAGCCAGAGCGTCCCATGCATGGGCAGGTCGGTGCCCGGCACCCGCACCAGCAGCGGGTCGGCATCTCCGACGAAGCACGGCAGTTTCGTCATCCCGATCCCTTGCTGCGCCGCCACGATCTGCGTCTCGGCGTCCGGGGTTCTGAACGGAACTCCGGTGGTGCGAACCTCTCCCTCGCGCGCCCAGTCCGGATTTCCATGATCGTTTATGACGATCCACCGGATGGGATCAGGCGCGCCCGCACGCCACGCGGCCAGTCGATCGCGAGACATGTAGATGCCGCTGAACAGTTCCGGTCCCTTCAGACCGTGAAGATTGAGCGGCAGGGTCTTGCGGTCGGTGACAATACGGATCGCGACATCGGCGTCCCGGTTGGTCAGATTCGCCACCTCGCCGGAGGACAGGATTTCCATCTCGATGTCCGGATGCATACGCGCGAAGTCGGCGAGATCCGGCATGAGCAGGTGCGCGGCGAGGAACGGTGGAAGCGTCACTCGCAACAGCCCGCGCGCGCTCTGGTCGCGACCGAAGACGCGTGTCTCCAGCAAATGCGACGACGCCTCCATCTGCTCCGCGAATTCGAGGACTTCCTCGCCCGCAGCCGTCAGGCGATAGCCCGAGGGCAGCTTCTCGAACATCTGCGCTCCCAGCCGCTCCTCGAGCTGTGCGATGCGTCGCAGCACGGTCGAGTGGTTCACGCCAAGCCGTTCGGCGGCAGCCCGCACCGACCTTCCGCGCGCGACGGCAAGAAAGTAGCGAACGTCATCCCAGTCGATCATGGTGCAATCTCGCACCGCGCGGTGCGCCGTCCAAAGCCATATCCAATCGCAGGATAGCACGGGCTGTCATCATAACCCACGCCGATAATCGCAGCCGAATTCCGAACGGCGGACACCGATCGTCGCGGCTGGCGTCGATCATCCGACCGGATCAATTTCGCACCACCGATGTGCGAACTTTCGCACTGAGCGCCTAGCGCCGGCGGACCTATCTCCGGGCCATCGAGAACAGAGACGCTGTCCGACACAACGAAAGATGCACGACATGACCAGATTGAATGGGAAAACCGCCGTCGTCACGGGCGGCGCTACCGGCATCGGCCGCGCCGCTGCGAAGCGCTTCATCGAGGAGGGCGCCTTCGTCTTCATCTACGGCCGTCGGCAGGAAGCGCTCGACGCCGCTGTGGCCGATCTGGGGCCCAATGCCCGCGCGGTGAAGGGCTCGATCTCCGATCCGGCCGATCTCGATCGGCTCTACGCGGCGGTGAAGGCCGAGCGCGGCACCCTCGACATCGTTTTCGCCAATGCCGGCGCGGGCGGCCTGCGTCCGCTCGGCGAGATTACGGCCGAACACATTGACGAAACCTTCGACACCAATGTGAAGGGGACGATCTTCACGGTCCAGAAGGCGCTGCCGCTGATGGGCGAAGGCGGTTCGATCATTCTGACCGGGTCCAGCGCCGGCACCACGGGCGCCCCCGCGTTCAGCGTCTATAGCGCGAGCAAGGCGGCCGTGCGCAACCTCGCCCGGACCTGGGCCGAGGACCTGAAGGGCACCGGCATCCGGGTAAACGTGCTGTCGCCCGGACCGACGGCGACCGAACTCGCGAAGGCAGCGGTTGGAGAGGAGGGCTTGAAGGCTTTCGCCTCGATGAATCCGCTCCAGCGCATGGCCGATCCGGCGGAGATCGGAGCGGCGGCTGCCTTTCTCGCGTCGCCCGACAGCAGCTTCATGACCGCCAGCGAGGTCGCCGTCGACGGCGGCCTCGCGCAAATCTGACGCACCACGCCGGCCGGACGCTCCATTCGATTGTTCGGAGTGCCGTAAGGTATGATGAACCCAAGGAAATATGTATGAGCTACGCAATTATCGGCTTCGGCAATATCGGCCAAGTGCTGGCCAAGGCGTTTGCCCGTGAAGGCATCGATGTTTCAGTTGCAACCACGCGCGACCCGGAAAGCTTCGCATCTGAAGCGGCCGCGATCGGCCCCACGGTCATTCCCAAGAGACTGGCGGAAGCGGTCAAGGCGGACGTCATTTTTCTGGCCGTCCGTTTCGAGGCGCACCCGGATGTCGCGAAAGCGCTGCCGAACTGGCAGGGGAAGATCATCGTCGATGTGACCAATGCCTACGGCGTGCCTCCCGAGGAACTGGGAGGACAACCCTCTGCCAGGTTCGTCGCGCAGGCCTTCACTGGTGCGAGGCTGGTCAAGGGCTTCAATCATTTGGCCGCCGCCGTCCTTGACCAGGATCCAGCCGTACATGGTGGCAGGAGAGTCGTGTTCCTGGCGAGCGACGATGAAGTTGCCGCGACGGAAATCGGTGCGCTCGCGGAAAATCTCGGTTTCGCGCCGATCAAACTTGGCGGGCTGTCGGAAGGTGGGCTGCTCGTTCAGGCGCGCGGAAATAGCTGGGGCCGACTGATCTTTAAGGACCTGGTCAAGGTCGACTGACTGCGCCCGATGAACACCGGTCCGCTGCTCATGGCGCAGACGTTGGAGCGCGCCTGCTTGCTGTCGGTTCTCGGTTGAGTTTCCCCGCGACATCATTTCACCCAAGGATTTGCGACATGCACGTTTTGGTTACTGGCGGGACCGGCCATATCGGTTCGTACATCATCCCCGATCTCATCGCCGCCGGTCACGAGGTCACCGGCCTGGCCAGGTCGGACACGTCGGCGGCGGCGGTGGCCGCGCTCGGTGCCAAGGTGGTTCGCGGGGATATTTCCGACCTCGATGTGCTCAAGGCGGCGGCTGCGGAGTCAGATGGCGTCATCCACGTCGCGCACAGGCAGGATCTGCTTCCGTCCGGCGGGATCGACGCGGTGGCCGCCGCGGAACTCCAGATCATGCTCGCTTACGGCGAGGCGCTGGCCGGAACCGGAAAGCCGCTGGTCGTGTCGGGGAGCATAGGCTCGCCTGCGTGGGAAGACTTGCACCGGCCAGCGACCGAGAGAGATCCGGCCCTCCCCGTACGGAATGAGCACAAGGGTACGCTGCGGGTTCGGAACGACGTGGAGCGCACCGTGATCGGCCTCGCGGAGCAGGGCGTGCGGTCTTCGATCGTGCGGATTCCTCCCATCGCGCACAGCACGACCGACGCCGGCTTCCTCCCGCTGCTGATCGGGCTCGCGAAGGAGAAGGGCGTGATCGGCTACCCCGGAGAGGGTGCGAACGTTTGGCCGGCCGTGCACGGCCGCGACCTCGCCTCCTTGTTCCGCCTCGCGCTGGAGAAGGGGCCGGCGGGCAAATATTGGCACGGGGTTGAGGACGGAGGCTTCCGATTCCGCGAGATCGCCGAGGCTATCGGTAGCCGGCTGGGCGTGCCCGCGGTGAGCATTCCCGCGGACGCGCTGATGCTGCCGGGCTATTTTGGGTTCCTTGCGAATTTGGTCACGCTGGATCTCCCGGCGTCCAACCTCATCACCCGCCAGACCCTCGGCTGGCAACCCGCTGAGCGCGGCCTGTTCGAGGACATGGACAACGGCCATTACTTTCCGCGCCAGGCAGACAGCCGTGTCGCGATGGCGTGATCCGTTCAAAGAAGGCGAGCGACACCCCGATCGACGAAGAGACCGAACATAGGCGATCTACGTCCGGAATCAGGAAGCCGCCAAACCCAGCCCGGTGAGCATGTCGGCGAAATGCGCCAACGCCTCCGGTGTCGGCCCGGGATAGTCGCCCGGCGTCGGCTGGTCGCCGATAAAGCCCATGTCCGCCTTGCCTTCGGGCAGGCTGTAGAAGCCGAGCACGAAGAGATTACGCAGCGTGTCCATGAATGCGACCGGCTTCACCATTCCGGCAGCCGGGGTGGTGACGGTGAGCGCATCGAGCAGGTTGGCGCGCTGGGCCGGCGCGATCGCATCGAAGGCGGCCCCGTGTAGCGCCCGGCTTTGCGCGTCGAGCCACATCAGCCCGCCGAGCACCTGTTCGCGGTTCTGTCGCTGGATCGGATAAGGCGCGCTGATCCACTCGTCCACGAATGCCCCGACGCCGAGCTTGCCCGCACCCGAAGAGCGTTCGTCGGCGGGAAGGATCAGGTCGCCCAGCAGATCGACCGTCGCACGCTGCGCCTTGCTCAGCGTCAGCGGCCAAGGCACTTTGGGCGCCATGAGGTCCGGATCGCGCCCATAGCCGTTAGCGGGCAGCGGTGGGGGCACCGCATCAGGCCAGTCCGCGACCTCGAACGGTGGTCGGGCGTCTGTTCCTGCCGCCATCGCGGGCGTCCAGCGGGCGAGCGGCAGCGCCGCCGCGGCCATCACCCATTGCAGCGTTTCGCGGCGCGACAGCGTCATGCGAGGGCTCCTGTCCTGAACCGGGCGGCAAGCCGCTCGGAGGCGCGCAATGCCAGCGCGAGAATGGTGAGCGTGGGGTTCTTGTGTGCGCCCGAGGCGAAGATGGCGCCGTCCATCAGCACCAGATTGCCGACTTCCCAGGTCTGGCCATAGCTGTCGACCACCGATGATCGCGCGTCGGACCCCATCCGCGCGGTGCCCAGTTCGTGGATGATCTCGCCGCCTGCGGTGATGAGCTTTTCAGGCGGCAATTCGGGATCGAGGATCGTGGCGTTCATGCGCCTGAACACCGCGTGCGCGGTCCGCTGCCCGTGCGCGACCTGATTGAGTTCGTGCTGCGACCAGCGGAAGGCGAAGCGCAGCACGGGAATGCCGAACCGATCCTTCACGCCCGGATCGATCTCGCAGAAGGTGTCCTTGTTGGGGATCATCTCGCCGCGCAGCGTCATCCCGATCGTCGCGCCCGAAGCGCTGCGGACCGCTTGCTTCAGCCCGGCGCCCCAGACCCGCGGCAGGGCGGCGGCAGGCGGGATACCGAAGCGGCCGCCGATCTCGAAATGATAGCCGCGGGGAAAATCCAGGTCGCCGCGTTGCTGCTCCGGGTACAGCCAGAAGGGGATGTAGACGTGCTGCCCGCCGATGCCGTCCTCATTGTAGCGCGGGCGACCGGCGAGCGCGGGGACATAGGCGCGGAACGACGCGCCGGTCGAATCGGTGAGGTTGCGCCCGAGCTGGCCCGAGGAATTGGCGAGGCCGGCGGGTGTGTCGCCGGAGTTGAGCAGCAGCCGCGTCGTCTCGCAGGTTCCTGCCGCCAGGATCACCGCCCGCGCCCTGACCCGGTGGCGGGCGCCGGTCTTTCGATCGACATATTCGACGCCTGCCGCGCGGTTCGCGCTGGCCATCACCACCTTCGAGACCATCGCGTCGGTGACGATCGTCAGCTTGCCGGTTGCCTTCGCCATCGGCAGGAACGAGGTCGTCGTCTGGAACATCGCGCCGATCGTGCAGCCGCGGCCGCACGGCGTCGCGTTGAAGCAGGCGCTGCGCGGAGCGACATCGTCGGGCATGTCGCGGGTCAGCACGGCCGTATGGGCGGCCCGCACCGGGATCCCCATGCTTTCGCACGTGGCCTTGAGGAGCATTTCGGGGATACGCGGCTTGGGCGGCGGCATCAGGCAGCCCGGCGAGGAGTCCGGGTGGTTCTCCAGCTCGATCCGCCCGCCGTTCACGCCGATCATGCGCTCGACGCGATCGTAGAAGGGCGCGACATCGTCATAGCCGATGGGCCAATCCACCCCTAGCCCGTCGCGCGAATGGGCCTTGAAATCATACGGGCCCCAGCGCGGCACGTGCCGCCCCCAATGATTGGTCCGCCCGCCCAGCATCCTCGCGCGATACCAGCGAAAGTCCGTGCCCTCGCGCATCGTATAGGGCTCGCCGTCGACCTCCCAGCCGCCGCCTACGGTCGCATCGAAATAGCCGAACGGCTTGTCGGGCGTGGCCGCTCCGCGCAGGGGCGCGTCGCTTTCGGGCGCCATCATGTTGACTTCGGCGCCGGGATCATAATCACGCCCCGCCTCGAGCATCAGGCAACGCAGCCCCGCTTTGGTCAGGCTGTAGGCCGCCATGCCCCCCGCGGCGCCCGAGCCGACGATGATGACATCGGCGGTCGTTTCCGCCGGATCGAACGCGGCCGCCGTCACAGCGCGCTCGCGCCGAGCTTGCGGATCTTGATGTTGCGGAACGCGACCGGCTCGCCGTGATCCTGCAAGCCGACCACCCCGCTGGGAAACGTGCCGAACAACGGCATCGACGCGAACTTCGATGCCGCCACCCGCTTGCGCCACGCGTCGTTGCCGAACGGGACATCGGCGGTGAGCGTGCCGTTCAGCCATTGGCGGATGCGGCCGTGCTCGACGCGCAGCCGCGCATGGTTCCAATGCCCGGCGGGGTGCGCCGCGCTCAGCGGCGGCACCGTGATGTCATAGAGCGAACCGGCGCGATGCGACGGGATCTTGCCGTCGGGATGGCCCTCATTGTCGATCACCTGCATCTCGATGCCGGTCTCGTAGATGTTCCCGATCCCGGGGACGTCGCGCGCAAGATAGAAGACGCCGCTGTTGCCGCCGCGTTCGACCTTCCAGTCAAGCGTCAGGTCGAACGCGCCGTAGCTGTCGGCGGTGACGAGGTCGCCGCCGCTCATCTCGCCGGTCTTCGATGTCAGAACCAGCGCGCCGTCCCGCACCGCCCAATGGGGCGACGGCGCGCCGCCGCCGAAGGAGCGCCAGCCGCTCAGGTCGTGGCCGTTGAACAGGAGCTGCCAGCCTTCGGTGCGTTCCCCGGCGGTGAGCGTGTTGGGCGCGGTCGCGCTCTGGCCGGCCAGCGTCGGCGTGGCCACCAGCGCCAAAAGGCAAAGGCCCGCGATCGAGAAGCTCCGCATCAGGTCTCTCCCGTGGTGCGATCGCCTCACGCGGGCGATCGCATACCCGATGACGAGGCCGCCGCGTTTCACCGGATCAGCGTACCGGTGAAGCGAAACACCCCGCATCTACGCTCCCGTAACTCTCATGAAGATCGCCGTCCCGCAATAATAAACTAAATTGATTTCATTTTTCTGCTGCGGGTGAGGCGGCATGGCGGTGATTGCGCGGTTCGCATCGCCGCGCCTGATAAGGGGCAACCGTGAGGGGGCTACAACCCGGCCGCGCTGTTTTCGTCGAGCCTCGATGCCATCCGGGTGGTCACGAGCAGCAGTGCGCACGTTCCGGCCAGGATCACGCAGGGGATGGCCGCGATCAGCACGGTGGCGGGGGAAAAGCCGATGGCGAGCAGATGTCCGGCCATAAGCGGCCCCGCGATCGCGCCCATCCGGCCGAACGCCACCGCGGCGCCAACACCGGTCGAGCGCGACAGGGTCGGATAGACCGAGGGCGCCATGCCGTAGAGGACGATCTGGCCGCCAATTGCGAAGAAGCCTACGATGATGCCCGCGCCGATCGTCGCCGTCAGCCCGTCGATCACGCCCAACGCCCAGAGCGAGAAAGCGATCGCGGCATAGGTGACGGCGAGCACGCGGCCGAGAAAGCCGCGATCGGCGATCGCGGTCAGGGCGATGCAGCCGACCGCCGCGGCCCCATTCTCGAACGCGGAGATCAAGCCCGCCTGCTGCGGCGAAAATCCCTTTTCCACCATCAGCGTCGGCAGCCAGTTGTTGAGCAGATAGACGACGACCTGGGTGAAGGCATAGCTCACCCACAACAGCAGGGTCGCGATCAGGCGCCCGCCGCCGAACAGCGCCTCGCGCGCGGGAATGACGTCGGCGTCCCCCGCCCCGCTCGCGCGCGCCGATCGGAACTCCTCCGATTCGGGCAGCAGGACGGTGAGCAGCGGCACGATCGCGATCGGCAGGGTGCCGCCGATCAGGAAGATCGCACGCCAGTCCATCGACGATTGCGACGCGACGAACAGCGCCAGCAGCGTGCCCCCGATCGGCGTGCCGCTGAACATCAGCCCGACGCCGGTCGCTCGCCGCGACGCGGGGGCGGCCTCGGCAGCGATGGCGATGAGGTTGGGAAAGGCCGCCCCGAGCCCGAGCCCGCACAGCAGCCGGATCAGCACGAAGCTGACCACGTCGTAAGCCAGCATCGTTGCCAGCGAAAAGATGCCGAGAAGCGTGAACGAGATCACCAGCACGCGCTTGCGCCCCCAGCGATCGCCCAGGCGCCCGCCGATCGCGGCGCCGATCATCAGCCCGACGATCGCCGCGGTCAGGACGTAGGACAGCAATTCGGCCGAGAACGCCATTTCCTGTGCCACCATCGGCGCGGCGAGCCCCATCGAGACGATATCGGCGCCTTCGAGCGCAGCGGCGAGGAAACACAGAAGGAGCGTCCGGCGGGTATGAAGCGATGTCATTGGAGAGATCCTCAAGGCCGGAACGCCGGCGCGTCGAGCACATCGCGCGCCAGCGCGCGCATATCGTCGGCAAACTGCGCGCGGGGGCCGGCATCGCGATAGATGGCGTGCCCCGACAGATAACAGCGAAAGGCGATCTTGCCGACATAGGCCGGCGGCAGGTGGCGGCCGTGCTCGGCGTCGATCGAGCAGCCGCCGACCGGATCGTAGGCCCCGTGCGCGACAAGGATATGGAGGTTCGGATTGAGCGCGAACGCCTCGGCCGCGCCGGGCAGCGGCGGGCCATAACGATACATGCCGATCCGCCCCGTCGCGGCGAACGCCTTTTTGGCCTGCTCGATCTGCGCCGGGGTGGCGTCATAGACCGTCGAGTGGAGCCATGAGGAATTGATCGAGGGCGGATAGGTGCCCGTCGGCGCGAAGCCGGATTCGATCGGTTCGACGCCGAGATAGGGCAGATCCGAATTGTAGCCGAGGTCGTCGCGGATCGAGGCCACGCCCGCGTCGAGCGGCGGATAGTGGTACGGCTCGAGAAAGCGGTAATCGAGATAATAAGGCATCGACGGCGCGATGCCGCCGAGGAAGGTGCCCTGCGTCAGCGACACCGTGTCGCGATCGATCTTGTCGGGCGCGAGGCCGATCCGCCGGGCCAGCTCGCGGCGCAGCGCATCCCGCTCGGCGATCGGCATGGTGGCGATCCGCCGCAGCGCCGGCAGATAGGTCTCCCGCGCCCATCGCTCGGCCTCGGCGCGCGCGGCGGCTGGCGTCGTGCCGTATTCGGCGGGCAGCTTGTGATAATAGAGTGCGGTGACGGCATAATCGGCGACGTGCATCGCTGGGGCGATCAGCGCCTGATCCGGATAATCGGGCAGGCCTTGCGTGTTCGAGATCAGCGCCAGCCCGCGCACGTCGAACCCCCGCTCGAGCAACCGATAGGCGACCGACCCCGCCCGCCCGGCGCCATAGCTCTGCCCCGCGACGATCAGCGGCCGATGCTGCGCGCGATGCTGGATCAGCCACGCACGGATGAACTCGGTGACGGCGGCGACATCGCCGACGACGCTGGTGAAGGCAGGAAGCGCCTCGGCACTGACGGGCCGCGAAAAACCGGTGCCGACCGGATCGACGAAGACGAGATCGCTGTCGGTCAGCCAGGTGTCCGCATTGTCGATCAACCGCCCGTCGACGATCCGCCGCGGCCCCGCACCCTCGAAATTGAGCGAGGCGGCGGGCAGGCCGGGGCCGCCGTTCCAGATGAAGGTGATGGGGCGCACGGCGTCGCGCGCGGGGGCGATCGCATAGGCGAGGTAGAAGGTGTGGCCCAGGGTCGCGCCGGTGGCGACGTCGCGAATGGCGGTCCGCCCCGCCTCGGCCGTATAGTCGATGCCGCCGCCCGGCAGCTCGGCATGATGCCGCGTGATCGCGGTGGGGGGCTGATCCTGCGCACCGGCGGCCGCCGCGCATAAGGCGATGCCCAGCGCCGCCGCGATCATCGGCCCGATCCGCCACAGCCGTGTTGACATGCTTCCCCCCGCCGACGCCAGTAACCGGACTACGCACCGGCGCTGCGGAACCGCATCGATGTTCGCGGGATTTCGCCGGTGCCGCGTAGCACGTGATGACAGATCATCTTCGACGCGGAGGGGGGAGGCGCATCGTGCGCAGCATTCATCTGGCAATATTGGCGGCGGCGGCCGTGGTAGCCGCGCCGCTGGCGGCGCAATCGCCCGATGCCGGCCCGCCGACCATGACGCTGGACGTGACTCCGACCGCGATCGACCCGGCGACCCAGACGGGTGCGATGACGGTCGAGATGACGATCCCCGCGATGCGCGTGCGCAAGGGCGAGGTGATGCTCAGGCTCGGCCTCGGCATGCCCGGCCAGGCGCGCCCGCATCGCGTTACCGCGATCACCGCCACCGACTCGCGGGGGCCGATCGCGCTGGAGGCGGCCCCCGGCATGGTTGCCGAATGGCACGCGCCGCGCGACGTCGAGGGCGATGTGCATGTGCGCTACACGCTCGCGCTGGAGAGCATCCCGATGTTGCAGGGCGGCCCGCCGACAGCGGTGCGGGTCGACGGCCGGGCGTTTTCGGGGATCGGCGAGGTGCTGTTCGCCCAGCCCAGCCTCGAAACGCCGATCGCGATCAAGGTCGATTGGCACCTTGAGGGCATGCCCAACGGCGCTGAGGCCATCTCCAGCTTCGGCGACGGCGCTATCGATCTGCCCGTCGGCGCGCCCGATCGACTGGGCAACGCGGTCTATATGGTCGGCCCCGTCTGGCGCGAGCCCGAGCAGGGGACGATCGACAATTTCTCCGCCGTCTGGGCCGACGATCCCGGCTTCGATCCGCGCGCGATCATGCGCTGGACGGCGAAGCTGCATAGCTGGATGAGCGATTTCTTCGGCGACGAGACCGCGCCGCCCTATCGCGTGTTCATGCGCTTCAACCCGATGAACGCGGGCGGCGGCGCCGCGCTCTATCACTCGTTCCTCGTCACCTATGGCAAGGGCGTGACGGGCGAGACGCTGAAGTCGATTCTCGGCCACGAGATGACGCACACCTGGACCGCCAACGATCTCGGCAAATGGTATGACGAGGGCGACGCGGTCTATTATCAGGCGCTGCTGCCGTGGCGTGCCGGCCTGATGAGCGACGAGGAATATCTCGCTGACATCAATCAGACGGCGAGCCGCTATTACACGGGCCTGCTGCGCAACACGACCGAGGAGGAGGCCGTGCGCCGCTTCTGGGAGGATACGCGCGTGCGCGTGCTGCCCTACGATCGCGGCGCGATGTATTTCGCCAAGTTGAACGGCATGATCCGCCGGGCCTCGGGCGGCAAGCGCTCGGTCGACGATCTGGTGTTCGAGATGATCGATCGCGCGAAGAAGCGCCTGCCCATCACCGACGCGGTGTGGCTGGATATGCTGCGCCGAGAGGTTGGTGAGAAGGCGGTCGAGATGCACCGGACGATGTTGTCGGGCGGGCTGATCGTGCCCGAATCGGATGATTTCGGCCCGTGCTTCCGCCGCACGACGAAGATGATCCGGCGGTTCGATGTCGGCTTCGACTTCGCCTCGCTGATCGGCGCCGACAAGGTCGTGCGCGGCCTGAAGCCGGAATCGGAGGCCGCCAAAGCGGGCGTCCGGGAGGGTGATCACTTCACCTACGGCGTCGCGCTCGACGCGGTGCAGGCGGAAGTGAACCGGACGTTCACGATCCAGGTGACGCGCGACGGCCAGACGTTCCCGATCACCTATCTGCCGCGCGGCGAGGCGGTCGAGGCCTATCAGTGGGAAGTCGATCCCGCGGCGCCCGCGGGCGCGTGCCATTCCCAGCAAGGAGCCGCCCTGTGATCCGTTCGACCCCCCGTTTCGCCCGGCGCCTGCTGCCGGCGTTGGCCGCCGCGCTGGTGGCAATCGCCCCGGCGAGCGCGCAGGACGGTCCGCCGCGCCCGTCGAACAACCCCGACGATTTCCTCGCCCAGCCGCCCAAGCCCGCGACGACGAAGGGCGACTTCACGCTCGTGGCGATCGGCGACATGCTCTATTCGCACCCCAAGGCGGATTACGCCGATCCGGCGCTGCAACGGGTGATCGACAAGGTCCGCAAGGCCGACGTCGCGGTCAGCAACCAGGAAGGCGTGTTCCTCGATCTGTCGACCTTCGACGGCACCGGCTACGGCCTCGGCCAACTCTGGGGCGAAGGCACGCTCGCCACCGACATGAAGGCGATGGGGCTCGATCTGGTGTCGGTCGCCAACAACCATTCGACCGATTTCGGCCCCGACGGCCTGCGCCAGTCGATGCGTCTGCTCGACGCGGCGGGGCTCGCGCATGCCGGCGGCGGGCGTGATCTGGCGGAAGCGCGCGCGCCCGGCATCTTCGCGTCACCCCACGGCAAGGTCGCGCTCGTGGCCGCCGCCTCGACCTTCAAGGAATATGCCCGCGCCAACGACGCCTTCGGCGGCCTCAACGCACGCGCCGGCATCAACACGCTGCGGCTGCGCAAGGTCAACATCGTCTCGCAGGCGCAATTCGACGCTCTCCGCGCGCTCGCCACCGAACGCGCCTCGCCGCGCGAACCCGCCCCCGCATCCGACGCGCACGAGATCAGCTTCGGCAAGGAAATCTATCGCGTCGGCACCGGCGATCCGGTGATCTATGAGATGGATCTCTACGATCATGCCGGGCTGCTCAAATCGGTCCGCGACGCCAAGCAGGCGTCGGATCTGACGATCTTCACCATCCACGCGCATGAAAGCCCGACGGGGATGGACGACGATACTCCCGCGCCGCCCAATTTCCTGAAGACGCTGTTCCACGACGTCGTCGATGCCGGCGCCGACGTGGTGGTGGGCGGCGGGCCGCATTCGCTGCGCGGGATCGAGATCTACAAGGGCAAGCCCGTCTTCTACGGCATCGGCGTGTTCTTCATCCGTGGCGAGATCAAGGGAATGCAGGAGGCCGCGTTCAGCGTCTTTCCCGATCCCGCGACGGGCCGTGCGCCGCCGCCCGAGCCCGAGTCCGAATCGGTGCGGCCCGGCGGCAATCCGACGAGTTGGTATGACGGCATGCTCGCCGAGATCGATTATCACGACGGCGACGCGACGACGGTGCGCCTCTACCCGCTCGATGTCGGCAACACCCCCGATCGCAGCCGGCGCGGCATGCCGCATTTCGCCGATCCTGCGACCGCAAAGCGTATCCTCACCAACCTCAAGACATGGTCCGCCGCGCTGGGGACCAAGGTCGATATCGACGGCGCGGTTGGAATCATCCACATTCGCTGATGTGGGAAAGCGAAAGCCTCGCGTAATGCCTTGCGATGTCTGATCCCCGTCCGCGAGTCGACCGGGTCTTGCCGCCGGAGGCGAGCGTGCAGGCGGAAGCGCTGAACCAGCGTTTCCGGCCGGCGCTCATGTCGTTCTTCCTCAGGCGGATCCATAATTTCGCGGAAGCCGAGGATCTGACGCAGGATGTCATCGTGCGGATTTCGGAACGCGCGGCGACGATCGATGCCTCGCGGCCAGACGCCTACGTGTTCCAGATCGCCGCCAACCTGCTGCGCGATCACTGGCGGCGGTCGAAGGTGCGGACGTCGTACGAGTTGGAAACCAGGTCGGTACGCGGCGCCTGGATGGATGAGATCGACCCCGAACGCGCGCTGCAATCGCGGCAGGCGCTTTCTACGGTGACGGGGGCGATCAGGACGATGCCGGAACGCACGCGGACGATCTTCGTCCTGTTCCGGCTTGAACATATGAAGCAGCGCGAGATCGCGGATCTGCTGGGCGTTTCGGTTCGCACGGTCGAACAGCATGTGACGCGCGCCAGCCTGATCCTCCGCGACAGCCTGAGGGACGAGAACGGTGTGACGGAATGAACGGTTTCGATCATCGCGACGAGGCGGCGGCGAGCTGGGCGATCAAGCTCAGCGAGGGCGGCCTCTCCAAGACGGAGCAGGCCGCTTTCCAGCGCTGGCTGGATGACGATCCGCGCAACGTCGACGCGCTGTCGGAAATCGTCGGCGCCTGGCAGACGGTCGACCATTACGCCACCGCCGCGCCGATGATGGACCTGCGCAACGACGCGCTGGCCTATGCCCGCGGCCGGCGCGACGAGCCGTCCGGCGTCACGATTCCGCCGCCGCCGCTCTGGCTGCTGGTGGCGGCGTGCTTGTGCCTGATCTTCGCCGGCATCACGATCTGGCGCACGCAACAGCCGCAGGTCTATGCGACCGGGCTGGGCGAGCGCCGCGTGGTCATGCTCGACGACGATTCGAGGCTGTCGCTCGACGCCAACACGCGCGTCCGCGTCAAATATTCGCGCGCCGGGCGGCAATTGTGGCTCGAGGAAGGGCGCGCCAGGTTCGAGGTCGCGAAGGATCCCTTACGCCCCTTCTCGGTCGCCGCGGCCGGCAAGATCGTGGTGGCGACCGGCACCGAGTTCAGTGTCGAACTGCTCGGGCGCGAGACGCGCGTGATCCTCTATGAAGGTCATGTCGCGGTGCTCAACGGCAGTGCGGCGACGCGCGACACGCTCAAGCTGTTCGACGAGAAGCGTGCGCCGCGCGCCGATTATCTGATGCTCGATCCCGGCAACGAACTCATCGTCCATCACGCGGGGACGCCGCGTATCGACGATCGGTCGACAATGGCGATCGAGCGTCCCGCATCGCTCGACACCTCGACCGATTGGGAATCGGGTCAACTCGTCTTCGACAACGAAACGCTTGCGATCGTCGCCCAGCGCACCAATCGCTACGCGGCCAAGCCGCTCGAACTGGCGAACCCCCGGGTCGCACAGATGCGTATTTCCGGGGTATTCCGCGCCGGCGACACCGAAAGGCTGGTCGAAGGCCTCACCGCGACGCTGGGGCTGCAATCGCATGACAACGGGCGGGCGATCGTGCTGGGCCCGGCAACCAAGACGGATTCCCGATGATGAGACGTACCGTTCTGGGCGCGATGGCGGCCGCTCCTTTCGCCGCGGGCACGGCGCGCGCCGGGCTGGCGCCGTCGCGCCCGCTGATCGTCAATACGCTCGGCGAATTGTCCGACCCCAATTTTTGGGGCGAGGAGACGGGCGAGCTGGCGAGCGACCGTGTGATCCGGGATGCGATCGCCTCGGGAACGAGCGCGATCAACCTCACGCTCGGCTATGTGTCCGGTGAGGAGGATCCTTTCGAAGTGTCGGTGCGCGATATCGCGCGGTGGGACGAGGTGATCCGCCGTCACCCCGCCTCGCTGATGAAGGTCTATTGCCCCGACGATATCGAGACCGCGCACCGGCTGGGCAAGATCGGCATCATCTTCGGGTTCCAGAACGCCGCGATGATGGGCAGCGACGCCAGCCGGGTCGACGTGTTCGACGATCTGGGCGTGCGCATCATCCAGCTCACCTACAACGTCCGCAACCAGTTGGGCGGCGGCTCGCTGGCGCCGGAGGATACGCCGCTGACGCCGTTCGGGCGCGAGGTCGTCGAACGGCTCAACGCGCGGCGGATCATGGTCGATCTGTCGCACAGCGGCCGGCAGACCTGCCTCGACGCGGCGCGCGCCGCGTCGGCGCCGATCTGCATCTCGCACACCGGCTGCCGCGCGCTCGTCGATTATCCGCGCAACAAGACCGACGAGGAATTGCGGCTGGTGGCGGACAAAGGCGGTTTCGTCGGCATCTATTTCATGCCGTTCCTCGCGCATGAGCGGCAGATCACCTCGGCGGACGTGATCGCGCATATCGAACATGCCGTCGACGTATGCGGCGAGGATCATGTCGGCATCGGCACCGACGGGTCGACCACCGCGATCGACGACATGAAGCGCTGGGCTGCCGCGTTCGCCGAGGACATCCGGCGCCGCCGCGCCGCCGGCATCTCGGCGGCGGGCGAACGCCCCGATTCCTTCCTGTTCGCGATCGACATGCGCGGCCCCGAGCAGTTCCGCATCCTCGCCGACAAGCTCGCCGCGCGCGGGCACAGCCAGCGCCGGATCGAGAAGATCCTCGGGCTCAATTTCCTCGATTATTCGCGGCGGATCTGGAGCGACCCGGCCTAATCGGAACCGGACGGTCTCTAGCTGCGCGCCAGCCTGCCCAGCACCTCGATCGCCCGATCGACATCGGCGTCGGTGTTGAAGATCGCCGGTGCGAGCCGAACGTGCCCTGCGCGAACGGTCGCCTCGACTCCCGCCACCGCGAACGCGGCCTTCGCGGCATCTTCTGGTCCCGGCAGCGCGATCGCGACGATCGGCGCCCGGTTGCCCGCCGGCGTCGCACAGCGCAGCCCCAGCCGCTCGGCACCCGCGTGCAGCCGATGCGCCAGCCCGACGCCATGCGCCTCGATCCGGTCGATACCGATCGCGGCAAGATGATCGAGTGCGGCGTCGAGCACATGCACCTCACCGAAGGCGCGGCTCGAATAATCGAAGCGGCGCGCGCTGGGATCGATCGTGAACCCGGTCTCCGGCGCGCCCGACGCGTGCATCTCGCCGTAGCGATCGAGCCGTAATCGCTCGATCACCTCGCGCCGCACGAAGAACGGCGCCACGCCCCATCCGGCGAACAGCCATTTGTACGATCCCGCGCATAACGAATCGACGCCGGTGGCGTGGACGTCGATGGCGATCGCGCCGACAGCCTGGATCGCATCGGCGTAGAGCAGCGCGCCGTGCGCGTGCGCCAGATCGGCGAGGGCGCGCATGTCGTGCCGGAATCCGTTGCGGTGGGATACCCAGGCGACCGACAGCAGCCGCGTTCTGCGATCCACCAGCGGCGCGAACGCCGCCACCCCCGCCGCGCCGCCGCGGTTGCGCGCGACGCGTAGCTCGATGCCGCGGGTCCGTTCGAGCGCGCGATAGAGGACGAACTCCGTATCGTAATGCAGGTCGTCGATCACGACATTGTCGCCCGGGCGCAGATCGAGCCCGGCGGCGATCACATTCTCGCCCTCCGCCGTCGAGAACAGCAACCCGATCTCGTCGGGCGACGCGTTGATCAGCCGCGCGAATTTCGCGCGCACCCGCTCGGCACCGCGCAGCAGTTCGCCCACCTCGAGCGGCCGTTCCGCCTTGGCCCTCGCGAAGTCGGCCGCGGCGCGTTGCGCCCGGGTGGACATCGGCCCGATATAGGCGGTGTCGAGGAACGCCCGCCCGCGCGCCGTGATCGGGAAATCACCGGCGGGATCGCGCGCCGGTGGCCCCTGCGCGATCAGCGGCGGGGCGATCGAACCGGCCACCCCGCCGCCGACGAAATGCCGGCGCGTGATCACGCCGCGTTCGCGGCTACCAGAAGCGGATCTTGGCCCCGACATAGAACTGCCGGCCATAGAGATCGCCGTAATTGCGCGTCGGGAAGGACGGCCCCTTGTTGGTGAGGTTGTTGACGCCCGCGCGCAGCGTGAGCTTCGGAAATTCATACTGGATCGAGACCGAATGCCGCGTGTTGCCCGAGATGTGCGGCATCGGATCGTTCTCGACCGTCGCGTTCACGGTATGCAGCGCGCTGGGCAGATAATACATCTGGTAGAAGGCACGGAACGGCCCCTTCGAATAGCGCAGGTCGAACCGGGCGCGCCATTCGGGATTGGCGATGGTGCCTTCGCTGCGCGATTCCGACGCGCCGGTGGCGTTCGAAAGCGCCAGCGTGGTGTGGGTCGCCTCGACGTTGAATTCGAGCGTCCCCATGTCCTTGCCGAACACCCGCTCCAGCGGGAGCAGATAGTTCAGATTGTAGATTTCGCCGTGATATTTGATGATCGCGGCGTTGAACGTCGTCTGGTTGGCGGTGACGATATAGCCTTGGCCGTTGCGCGTGAAATTGTCGCAGGCGTTGTTGTTCGGATAATCGGTGGAATCGAAGCAACTGCTCAGGAAATTCGCTGGGCTGAACGCCGTCAACCCGTTGTCGAGCGTCACCTCGATCCGGTCGGCGGTGAAGGTCAGGCCCGGCACGAAGCTCGGCTGGACGACGACGCCATAGGTCCAGGTGTTCGAAATCTCGTTCTTCAGATTGAGATTACCGCCGCTGGAAATCAACGCGAGCGAGGTGTTCTCGGCCGGATCCTGGAATGTCGCGAGGTCGCCATAGCCTGGATTGGCCGCGAACAGCGCCTGACAGTTCTGGAGCCGCACCGCCGGATTGGGGCCCTGTCCGATCGTATCCATGTCGCAAGGGTCATAGCCGATCGGCCCATTGGAGACGCTGACCGGCGAGAATAATTGCTCGAGCGACGGCGCCCGGAAATTGCGACTACGCGATCCGCGCAGCGTGACGCCGAACCCGGTATCCCAGAGCAGGCCCGCGCCCCAGACGTTTTCCTTGCCCGCGATCGAATTGTCGACATGGCGAAACGACCCGTCGGCGACGAGCGACTTCACCGCCGGCAGGTTGAAATCCTCGCCCAGCAGCGGGACGAGCAGTTCGGCCGAGAATTCGTCGGTATTATATTCGGCCTCGATCGGCTCGGACGCGCAGCAATTGCTGACGATGCCGAGCTGGTCCGCTTCATAGGGCACGAGGTTCGCATAATCGCGGCGATGCTCATAGGCGACCGAGAATTTGGCCAGACCGCCCGGGAGCTTGAACAGGTCGCCGCCCAGCGTGGCGAGCACGTCGTCCTGCACGTTCTCGAAATGCGATCCCGACAGCACGGTCGCGTAATCGAGCGCGGCCTGCGATGCCTTGACGTTGCCGAACGGATCGATCGGCGCGCACGCCGCATCGTCGTTGGTCGGATCGGCGTCGGCATTGATCCGGCATACGATCTCGCCGTTGGCGCGCACCGAATCGAGCGCGTTGTTGAGGTGCGTCGCGTACGAATCGAACACCTCGACATAGCCGGTCGATTTGCCGCGGCTGGCGGTCACGCTCCAGTAGAACGAGCGTCCGGCGGCCTCGAAATCGCCTTCCAGCCCGACCAGCGCCCGCCAGGTGTCGCGCTCGCTGCCGCGGTTGCGCGTCGGCAGGATGTTCATGATCCGGGCGAGATAGAGCTGGTCGCCCGCCGCGAACGCGGGGCTGACGGCATCGAGCGAATTGATCGCGTCCTGCGTCAGATAGGGATTGGTGCGATCGAACGGGACCAGGCCCGCGCCCCCGTCATAGCTGTTGAACAGCGTGCGGAAGATCGCCTGCGTGCCATAGGGGTCGGTGCCCTTCTGATGGCCGTAGAGGAATTCGCCGATCACCTTGACGTTGCTGGTGATGTCGAAATGCCCATTCGCCGTGCCGGTGTAGCGTTCGACCCCGGTGACGGCGGTCGAGACCTCGCGCCAGTCGAGCCCGTCCCCGCCGATCGCGCTCGCCGAGCCGCCGTAATAGATGCCCGGATCGTAATTGACGACCTGCGAGCCATCGTCGTTGAACTGGAACAGGTTGCCGCCGCTGTCCGACAGGAACGTCGCGAAGAAGGGCGGCGATCCGCTGGGACGGAAGATCACGCCGTTGTAATTGTGGAACCGATAGCGCGGGTGCGTGATGTAGATTTGCGTCGGCTCGCCGTCGTTCGGCCCGGTATCGTTCGGGTTCGTCACTGCGATCGGCGACAGGTCGGTCCACGGGCGGTCGTAATCGAGCAGCGGATCGGTCTTCGAATATTCGAGGTTGATCGCGATGTTGCCGCGGTTATCGGCGAAGTTCTTGCCGGCGGTCAGCCGCAGATAGGGCCTGTAATCGTCGCCATAGGTGCTGATCGATTGCTGGCCGTCGATCTCCAGCCCGTCGAAATCGTCCTTGAGGATATAGTTGACCACGCCCGCGATCGCGTCCGACCCGTATACCGCCGCGCCGCCGCCCTGGATGATCTCGACGCGCTCGATCAGCCCGGCGGGGATCACGTTGGTGTCGACGATGCGGTCGCCCAGCCCCGAGGCCGAGGAGACCATGCGGCGCCCGTTGACGAGCGTCAGCGTGCGCCCGGCCCCCAGATTGAGCAGGTTGGGATAGGTCTGGCCCGAGCCGGCCGGATAGCCTTTGGTCGGGTTGATCGGAAAGTCCGGCACGTTCGAGGTGACGTCGTTGAGCAGTTCGCCGACCTGGACGTAGCCGCGTTCGGTCAGGTCCTGCTTGCCGAAGGAGGTCATCGGCGCCGACGTCTGCGTTTCCGAACGACGGATGCGCGATCCCGTGACGACGATCGAATCGTCGACCACCGCCGCGCCGTCGGCATCGGCGATCGCAGCCGTCTCGGCTTCGAGCGTATACATTCCGCCGCGCGTCTTGCGAGCGACCAGCCCGGTGCCCGCAAGAAGCTGGCGTAGCGCGTCGTCGGCCGAGTGTCGGCCGCGCACCGCGCCGCTGCGCTTGCCGTGCACCACATCGTCGGCGAAGATGATCTGCTGATTGGTCGCCTGGCCGAAGGCGCGCAGGGCTCCCCCCAGATCCTGCGCCGGAATATCGAAGCTGTAGACGGTCTCCTGGGCGTGCGCCGGCACCGTCGCGAGGCAACTCGCCGCGACACCGGTCGCCAGCAACGCCGCCAGTCTCGTTAATCCGTGATGAGTCATCGCCCGGCCCCCCTTCTTGGTGACGGCTTGTCGTCTTTGGCCGTCCAACCTTTGTCACACGGTGCTACGTGGTGCCGCGGCAAACCCGAACGGCGATCGATGACAATTTCTTGACGCGCCGCCTTCGGGATCGGGCCGCTCGTGCATATTGCCTTCATATCACTGCATTTCCGCAATGCGGGGGCGAAGGGGAGGAGCCAAGCTCGATGACCGCGATTTCCGATGTCGATTATATCGCGCATCCCGATCCCCGCCTGCCGTTCTCGGCGGCGGTGCGGGTCGGCGATGTCGTCCACCTGTCCGGCCAGATCGGCGTGCGCGAGGACGGCACTCTGCCCAATGATATCGCCGGGCAGACGCATCAGGCGATGCGCAATCTGGCCGACGCGGCGACGCGTGCCGGCACCAGCCTCGATCGCGTCGTCAAATGCACCGTGATGCTCGCCGACATGGCGCTGTGGCCCGAGTTCAACCGGGCTTATCTGACCTGCTTCGATCGCGATCGGCTCCCCGCGCGCTCCGCTTTCGGCACCAGCGGGCTGGCGTTCGGCGCGCTCGTGGAAGTGGAGGCGATCGCCGTTGCGGGCGCCGTGGCGGGCGGGAAAGCCGGCACCGGTGCGTAGTAATCGATGAGCCTTTCCAACCACGCAGGATCGATCGCCGTGAAACCCTTCTTTCTGATCCCGGTCGTGCTCGTCGGCGCGATGTCGCCTGCGCCGATCGCCGCCACGAGCATCCAGCAGGCCCCGCAGCTCGACATCGTGCTCAAGCCGACGCGCATCGATCCCGCCGCCGGCACGGGTGAGGTCGACATCGGCATGACCCTCACCGGGGTCTCGGCCGCGCAGGGCGCGGTGCTGCTCGCGCATCAGCCGGGCGGCCCCCGCATGACGCGGCCGATCGGAATCGCCGACATGCTGGTCACCGATGCGGCGGGCGCGGTGCCGCTCGACCGGGGAATGGAGGACGGCATGGAGGTCTGGCGCGCGGGCCGCGGCGTCCACGGCGACGTGCGGGTGCGCTACCGAACGGTGATCGACAATTCGGTGGGGGGCATCCTCTCCTCGATCCCCTATGTCGACGGTCCGGGGGTGAGCGGCATCGGCAGCATGCTGCTCGCGATTCCCCAGCTCGAGGGCGATTATCGCATCGCGGTTCGGTGGGACCTGTCCGGCCTGCCCACCGGCGCGCGCGCCGCGACGACCTATGCCGATGGCGATTTCACCCTGCCCGCGGGGCCGATCGCGCGGCTCGATCGCACCTTGTTCATGGCCGGCGTCATCAACGAAGCGCCGCGCGAGGAAAGCGGCGGGTTCAAGGCGCTGTGGACGGGGTCGCCCCAATTCGACCTGCCCGAAGCGATGGACTGGTCCGCGAAGGCCTATCATTTCTATAGCCGATTCTTCGCCGATCCCGTCGAGCCGCGCTATCGCATCTTCCTGCGCGAGAACCCTTATAATCCGGGCAACGGCACCGCGACCATCGGCGCTTTCGCGATGGGATTCGGCAAGACCACCACCGCGAAGAAGATGAAGACGATCCTCGGCCACGAGATGACGCATACCTGGACCGCGAACGAACTTGGCAAATGGTACACCGAGGGCGATGCCGTCTATTATCAGGCGCGCTTGCCGTGGCAGGCCGGGCTGATCCCGATCGGGGAATATCTCACCGACATCAATCTCACCGCCGCGCGCTATTATACCAGTGAGGTGATCGACGCGCCCGACAAGGATGTCGTCCCCAATTTCTGGGACGATCTGCGCTACAACGTCCTGTCCTACGATCGCGGGGCGATGTATTTCGCGATGCTCAACGGAGAGATCGTCCATCGATCCGGCGGCGCGCGCTCGATCGACGATCTCGTGCGTGCGATGGTCGCGATCCGGCGCGACGAGGGCAAGGAACCGACCGAGCAGGACTGGATCGCAATGCTGCGCCGCGAACTCGGCGACAAGGGCGTGCGAATTCACGAAGGTATGATGTCGGGCACGATGCGCATGGTGCCGCGATCGGATGCGTTCGGCCCCTGTTTTCGCCGGGTCGAGGCGGAGGTGCGCCGTTACGATCTCGGCTTCGGCGGCCCGCAGCTAAAGCGCCTGAAGGTGGTCGAAAATCTGCGTCCCGGTTCCGAAGCGGCCAAGGCGGGGCTGCGCAACGGCGACCGGCTCGATTATGCCGACAGCACCGAGGGCACGATGCGCCATCCCGACATGAAGCTCACGGTCAAGGTGACGCGCGGCGATCGGACATTCGAGACGTCGTTTCTGCCCCGCGGCGCGCCGATGCGAATTTACCAATGGGAACTGGCGCCGGAATCCGCCACGCAGCAAGACGATCGCTGCCGCGCGGGGGATCGGCATTGATCTGACCGCACGCACCCGGCGACCGACACCTTGGCGCCGCCCCGATATCGGGCGATCTGCGGCCGCGCTTGATCCTGAGGCGGCGTCCCATCCTTCATCCCGCACCGGCTGTTGACCGCATTCGCGTCGACGGGCAGCATGGGAGCGCTACCGTAAGGGCGCGCAGGCTGTGCCTGCCGCCGCCCGGTGGGGCGATCGACGCGGGCGGCGATGAAAAGAAGCGGGGAGAAAGAGGATGTCTGACGCCACCGAGCGGCACGTCGCCGCGGCGGCCGAGCGGGTCGGCTGCTATCGCTGGCTGATCTGCGGGCTGCTCTTTGCCGCCACCGCGATCAACTATGTCGATCGCCAGATGATCGGCATCCTCAAGCCGACGCTCCAGGCCGATCTCGGCTGGTCCGAAACCGATTATGCCAACATCGTCCTGTGGTTTCAGGCGGCCTATGCGATCGGCTATCTCGGCTTCGGCCGGCTGGTCGACAGGATCGGCGCGCGGATGGGCTACGCGGTCGCCTTCACGCTATGGACGGTTGCGCACATCCTCCACGGCGCGGTGCGCACGACCTTCGGGTTCGGCGCGGTCCGCTTCATGCTCGGCATCGGCGAATCGGGGAGCTTCCCCGCGGGCCTCAAGGCGGTGGCGACGTGGTTTCCGGCGCGGGAGCGCGCGCTCGCCATCGGCATCTTCAACGCCGGCGCCAATGTCGGCGCGATCGTCACCCCGATCATCGTCCCGATCATCACCGTCGCTTACGGCTGGCGCGCCGCGTTCGTCATCACCGGCGTGTTGAGCTTCGTCTGGTTGTTCGCCTGGCTCGCTTTCTATCGCACCCCGCGCGAGACCAAACGGCTCGGCGCCGCCGAGCTTGCGCTGATCGAAAGCGACGCGCCCGACGCCCCCGGCAAGGTGGCATGGCTCAGGCTGTTGCGGTACCGCGAGACCTGGGCGTTCGCGCTGGGCAAGTTCATCACCGATCCGATCTGGTGGATGTTCCTGTTCTGGCTGCCCGATTTCCTCGCCAAGCGCTACGATCTCGATCTGATGAGCTTCGGCCCGCCGCTGATCGCGATCTATCTGCTGTCGGATGTCGGCAGCGTCGCGGGCGGCTGGGCATCGTCACGGCTGATCGCGCGCGGCCATAGCGTCAACCGCGCGCGCAAGGCGACGATGCTCGTCTGCGCGCTCGCCGTCACGCCGATCTTCTTCGCGCAATGGGTGAGCCATTTATGGATCGCGGTGCTGATCATCGGGCTCGCGGCGGCGGCGCATCAGGCGTGGTCGGCCAACCTTTTCACGCTCGTCTCGGATATGTTCCCGCGCAAGGCGGTGGGATCGGTGATCGGGATCGGCGGCACCGCGGGCGCGCTCGGGGGGATGTTGATGGCGAAGTTCGCGGGCTATGTGCTCGAAACCGTCGGCACCTATCGGCTCATCTTCTTCGTCGCGGGCAGCGTGTATCTGATCGCGCTGGCGGTGATCCACCTGCTCAGCCCGAGACTCGCCCGCGCGTCGGTCGAGATCGTCGAGGCCTGATTTGGGAGGCGGCACCGGCCCGCTCTCCCACCCGGCCACCCAATGCGATTATCCTATGGGTGGCCGGGTGGGGGTGTAACCCCACAAAATAGGGTCCGGACCCTATTAGGATTCTCATTTTGGCTGGGATGTGATTCATTGTTGCTGCGAGGAGGCGGTAGCGATGTCGGGATATTTTTGGTTTTCGGACGAGCAGTGGGCGCGGCTGTCACCGTTGCTGCCTCGCGGCGAGCGGGGTGCGCGGCGGGTTGACGATCGCCGCGTGCTGAGCGGGATCGTGCATGCGCTGAAGTCGGGTGGGCGCTGGTCGGACTGCCCGCGCGAGGTCTACGGGCCGAAGAAGACGCTCTACAACCGTTTCGTGCGCTGGTCCGAGCGCGGCGTGTGGGAAAGGATATTCAAGGAGGTGGCGACGATCCCGGACCTGCCGGACCGGCTGTTCCTCGACAGCACCTGCATCAAAGTACATCGCTGCGCCGGCGGCGCAAAAGGGGGGCCCTGGCTCATGGTATCGGCCGGACGAACGGCGGCCGCAACACCAAGCTCCACGCCATCTGCGATGCACACGGACGCCCGCTCGTCCTCCTGCTGACCGCGGGCAACGTCCATGACTGCAAGCCAGCGCAGCACGTGATCGACGCACTCCCGCCATCGGCGGAACTCGTCGCCGACAAGGCCTATGACAGCCTGCCGCTTAGAACCTGGCTCGTCGCGCGCGGCACCACACCCGTCATCCCGCCGCGCAAGAATAGCCGGAAGCCCTGGCCTTACAACAAAACCGCCTATCGCCAACGCAATGTCATCGAACGCATGTTCTGCCGCCTCAAAGACTGGCGACGCATCGCCACCCGCTTCGACCGCAACCTCCATACCTTCTTCAGCGCCGTCGCCCTCGCCGCCACCGTCACTTGGTGGCTCAATTGAGTCCCGACCCTAATACTTTGTGGGGACCCCGTGGGGGAGCGGGCCGGTGCCGCTCAAAAAAAGGCCGCCCTTCCGCGATTTCCCGATACCCCGCTCAGGCGGCGAGGCTGTCGGGCGTGACGTGGTTGGCGCGGAACAGCCCCGCGCCGGTCATGCCCGCGCTCGCCAGCGACACCGCGGCCGCGCAGAACGCGCATTCGGCGACGAGCCGCCCCACCAGCCACTGGGTGCCGCCGCAACCGGGGCAGTGGTTGACCTCGTCGGCATGGAACGCCACGCGATAGCCGTTGGTCTTGTCAGGACGAAACATGAACCGTCTCCTGTGCACTCTACAGCAGACAACCCGGCGGCGAGTCGGTCGGTTCCATCGACGAATGGTTAAGGCCGCGAACGAAGCATGATCGTTGCACGCGGGCAACAGGGGCCGGATCGCCCGTTCAGGCGTGTTCGGCGTCGAGCAATGCGGCGGTATCGAGGCCCAGCAGCGCGATATGCGCGCGCACCCGCGGCCACACCTGGGTGATGAATTCCTCACGCTCGGCGACGCGCAGCCGTTCGACCGCGCCCGGTAGCACGAACATGCCGACCCCGCGGCGAACCTCGACATAGCCGTCGTCCTGGAAGCTCTGATAGGCCTTGGCGACGGTCAGCGGATTGGCGCCATGTTCGGCGGCGAAGGCGCGCACCGAGGGCAGTTGGTCCCCGGCCCGGTAATCCCCGCGCAGGATCGCCTCGGCAATCATCGCGCGCAGGCGCAGATAGACCGGGCTGTCGTCGCTCTTGAGCGCTGTCATGCTGCTTTAATACACCAATTGCCCGCGCCGTCCAGCCTCATTCATGTCCAATATCGGACGATCCTGTCCGGTTCCGGACGAGGCCGTTCGTCGAGCGGCTTGCACGGCGTGCCGAGGAACAGGAATCCCGCGATCCGCTCGGGCGCGGCGCCGAACGCGTCGCGTACCCGGTCCGAATAGGCCGCCCATCCGGTCAGCCAGCCGCCGGCGAAGCCCATCGCGGTCGCGGCGTGGAGCAGGTTCATGCACGCCGCGCCCGCCGATAATTGCTGTTCCCACAACGGGATATGGCTTTCGGTCCTGGGCGCGGAGAGCGCGATCACCAGCGTCGGCGCCTGCCGCGCGAATTGTTCGACCGCCTCGAGTTCGAGCCGCTTCGCCTCGGGCCGCTCGGCGAGATAGGCCTCGCGCAGCAACGCGGCGAAGGCGTCGCGCCGGTCGTCGGGCACGACCACGAAGCGCCACGGCGCGAGCTTGCCGTGATCGGGCGTGCGCGCGGCGATCGTCAGGATCCGGTCGAGCTGCGCGGCGTCGGGGCCGGGGGCCGTGAGATCGCGCGGCTTGCCCGACCGGCGGGAAGAAAGAAGCGCGAGCGGAGTAGTGCGGTCGTTGAGCGTCATGGCGCCCAGCTAACCATCGGAAGCCCCGTCAACAACCGGCTTCACACGGCCCGATTCGCCGTTAGTCTCCCTCGCCATATCGCCGCGATGCGACGGCGCACATGATTTCAGGGAGTTAACTTGATGGTGGACACGCCCACCGCGGACAATCCGCGCGAACCCGATATCACCCACGTCAATCCGGCGAAGGAGCGAACCTGGTTCGGCCACCCGCGCCAGCTCGCCCGCCTGTTCTCGACCGAGGCGTGGGAACGCTTCGGCTATTACGGCATGCGCGCGCTGCTGATGCTGTATCTGACCAAGCATTTCATCTTCGACGATCGCTCGGCGGCGGGGCTCTATGGCGGCTATACCGCGCTTGTCTATCTGACGCCGCTCGTCGGCGGCTATCTGGCGGATCAGTATCTGGGCTCGAAACGCTCGGTGAAATTCGGCGCGATCATGATGGCGATCGGCTATTTCACCTTGTGCTTCGGCGGCCAGACCGCGCAGCCCTATGCGCAGATCGACGGCCAGCGCTACGATGTGCAAATCTCCAACTATTCGGACGGCCCCAGCAGCAACGCCGATGAGGCGCGCACGATCACCGTCGACGGGCAGGCGCTCGCGATCAGGGGCAATGACGACGGCAGCGTCGCGCTCGTCGCGGCGGACGGCTCGGTGGCCCGCACGGTGGCGAAGGAATCGTTCGCATCGGGCGGTGAACGCAGCCCCTTCTACGTCGCGATCCTGCTGCTCGCGCTGTCGACGATCTCGATCGGCAACGGCTTCTTCAAACCCAACATCTCGACGATGGTCGGCGAGCTTTACGAAAAGGGCGATCGCCGCCGCGATTCGGGGTTCACGATCTTCTACATGGGGATCAATTGCGGCTCGATCGGGGGGCAGCTCGTCTGCCCGATCTTCGCCGATCTGTTCGGCTGGTGGGCGGGCTTCCTCGTCGTCGGCCTCGGCATGCTGATCTCGTGGACGCTGATCCAGTTCGACGGCGGGCGGCTGGCCGGTTATGGTGAGCCGCCGGCGTGCACCGGCAGTGATCGCGCGCTGCTGATCTACATCCTCGCGGTGCTCGCGGTGCCGGTCTTCTATTTCCTGTTCGTCAACCTGATGAACACGCCCGATCCGGAACCGGGATCGGGGATCGTCGGCTATATCGCCACGCTGCCGCTGATGGGCAAATTGCTGTTCGGGTCGTTCCTGATCGGGGTGCCCGCGATCCTGATCTGGTCGTGGGCCAAGGGTAGCAAGATCGAATTCCAGATGATGGTGGTCGCGATGGTGCTGATCACCTTCAACGTGGTGTTCTGGACGCTGTTCGAGCAGGCGGGATCGAGCCTGACGCTGTTCGCCGATCGCAACACCGATCTCAGCGTGTTCGGGCTGTTCACGCTGTCGGCGCCGCAGACGCAGAATTTCAATCCGCTCTCGATCGTGATCTTCGCGCCGATCATGACGCTGCTGTGGGGCTGGCTCGCGCGGCGCAACCTCGAACCGTCGATCCCGGTCAAGTTCGCGATCGCGCTGATGGGGGTGGGCGCGGGCTTCCTGTTCCTCGTCTGGGGCACCACCTTCGCCGGCCCCGATTTCAAGGTCGGGCTGTGGTGGCTCGCCGGGCTCTATCTGATCCACAGCCTCGCCGAATTGTGTATCTCGCCGGTCGGGCTCAGCATGATCACCAAGCTCTCGATCGCGCGCATCGTCGGGTTGATGATGGGGGTGTGGTTCCTGTCGATCTCGGTCGCGCAATATGTCGCCGGCGTGGTCGCGCAGGTGGCGAGCGTGGAGACGGTGGGCGGGCAGGTTACCAACCTCGCGGTCAGCCTCGACACCTACACGGCGGTGTTCGTCAAGATCGGCTGGGTCGCGGTCGGGATCGGCGTTGTGCTGCTCCTGGCCTCGCCGCTGCTCAAGAAATGGATGCACGGCGTCGAATAGCCGCCGCACCGGCCCCGCACCGGCACCGCACCGTTTCCAAGCGCCGATGCTTGCGATAGGCTCCCGATGAACCACCGGGAGCCTATCGATGGACGCAACGGGCATGGTGCTGGCGGCCGCGGTCGCCTTCGTGGGCACGCATTTCGCGATGTCGCATCCGCTGCGCGGGGCCCTTGTGCGCGCGCTCGGCGAGCGCGGCTTTCTGGGCCTCTATGTCATCGTCTCGTTCGCGACGCTGGGCTGGCTTGCCTATGCCTATTATGCCGCGCCCCCGGCGGCGCCGCTCTGGCCGGTGGGCGATACGCTGTGGGCCATCGTCTCGGCGGTGATGCTGATTGCAAGCGTGCTCTTCGTCGGCTCGCTCGTCGGCAATCCGGCCTTTCCCGATCCGCGCAACCAGACGCGGATGCCCGGCGATCCGCGCGGCGTCTTCGCGGTGACGCGCCACCCGATGATGTGGGGCTTCGGCCTGTGGGGTTTGTGCCACATCGCGGTCTTCCCCGATCCGTCGAACCTCGTTCTTGCCGGGGCGATCGTCGTGCTCGCGCTCGTCGGTGCCGCGTTGCAGGACCGGAAGAAGGAACGGCTCCAGCCCGACATCTGGCGCGCATGGGAAGCGAAGACGAGCTACTGGCCCTTCGCCGCGATCCTTGGCGGCCGCGCGCGGCTGGGCGGTTTCCGCCCGCACGATTGGGCAGGCGGCCTCCTCCTGTGGCTGGTCGCGACCTGGGCGCACCTGCCGATCGCGGGCTGGGCGGCGGGCATCTGGCGCTGGATGTAAGAGAGGTTTTCCGGCCGCGGCACCGGCCCGCTCCCCCACCCGACCACCCAATGCGATTATCCTATGGGTGGTCGGGTGGGGGAGCGGGCCGGTGCCGCGCTTCACGACAAGGGGCGGCCCGGTGCCGCTCTCTCCAAATACGGATCGATTCGCGATCTCGGCGGTTTGCCTCTCGGGTCGCACCGTCCGGCGCTAAATCCTGGACCGTTACGGCACTACAACCACACCCCGGCTGTTGGGGGGCGCGCCGGTATCTTGCGATGCCGGGCACGTTTGAAAGGAAAACGGCTATGCGCTTGAGAACGATTCTGCTGGCGGGAATGGGCGCGATGGTGCTCACCGCCTGCGCCAAGCAGGAAGAGGTGGCCGCCGCGCCGCCGCCACCGCCGGGTGCGGTCGCGGGCAGCATCGCGGCCGATCGCGACGGCGACGGCATCGTCGACGGCTATTACACCGCCGACGGCATGTACCACGCCAATGCGGTGCCGATGCCGCCGCCTCCGCCGCCGCCGGCCCCCAGCGGGGTAGGAGAGAGAGGCTGAGCATTCCGCTTCGGGGGGTGCGGCGGTGTCGCGCTCCCCATTTTCTCCTCGCCGTACTCGCCGTCTCGTTCGCCCCGCCCGGCACCGCCTGGGCGGCGGCACCGCTGTACGCAGCCGCCGCCAGCGCCGCGCCTGACGCCGCCGTTGCCGCTGCGATTCGGGACAAGGCCGGCGGCGATCTCAAACGCTTCTACCGCCACCGCGGCTACCGGCCATTATGGGTGGAGGGCCGCAAACTGGGCCCGCAGGCCGACAAGCTGGTGAGCTATCTCGCGACCGCTTGGCTCGATGGCCTCAAGCCCAAATCCTACGATCCCGACGATCTCGTCGAGGCGATCGCCAAGGCGCGCGGCGGCGACCCCGAGGCGCTCGCGAGAGCCGAAATCGCGCTGTCGAAGACCTTCGCCGATTATGTCCGCGACCAGCGCCGCCCAAGCCGCGACGTCGACATCATCTACGCCGACAAGAAGCTCAAACCGGGCAAGCTCAAGCCCGGGCAAGTGCTGATCGCCGCCTCCTTCCCCAAATCCTTCGCCGATTACGTCGACGATATGGGCTGGATGAGCGACCAATACGTCATGCTGCGCGGCCTGATGGCGCGCGCGGCGGCGGCGCGCCTGCCCGAACGGGACATCGCCCGGCTGCGCATCAACATGGATCGCGCGCGCGTCCTGCCCAGCCCGTGGGTCCGCCATGTCGAGGTCGACGCCTCGTCGGGACGGCTGTGGTATTACGAGGCGGGCAAGCAGGTCGGCACGATGCGCGTCGTCGTCGGTGCGAAGGAAACGCAGACGCCGATGCTGGTCGGCGCGCTCACCTGGGCGATCGTCAATCCGTATTGGAACGTCCCCACCTATCTCGCGCGCGGCAGCATCGCGGCCAAGGTCGCCTCGGGGCGGTCGCTCAAGGCGATGCACATCGAGGCGCTGTCGGATTGGACGCCTGAGGCGCGGGTGATCCCCGCCTCGCAGATCGATTGGCCCGCGGTGGTCTCGGGCGCCGAGGACATCCGCCTGCGCCAGCTTCCCGGCCCGTTCAATTCGATGGGCCGCGTCAAGTTCCTGTTCCCCAACGACGAGGGCATCTACCTTCACGACACGCCGGAACGGGATCTGCTCGCCAAGCCCGTTCGTCATTTCAGCAACGGTTGCATTCGTCTCGAAAAGGCGATGGAACTGGGCCGCTGGCTGCTCCAGCGCCCGGTGCCGACCAGGGACAAAACACCTGAGGAAGCGATCGCGCTCCCGTTCTCGGTCCCCGTCTACCTCACCTACATCACCGCCGAGGACACCAAGAAGGGCGTCAGCTTCCGGCCCGACGTCTATGGGCGGGATTTCCGGGAGGATTGAGGCCGCCCCCTATCCCGTCACCCCGGGCTCGACCCGGGGTCCCACTTCTTCTTTCGTTCGCGCGCTAAGAAAGCAGCGGGACCCCGGCTCAAGGCCGGGGTGACGAGTATCGTTCGCCATCCGTACTCGAGCGCAGCGGCCGTGGCGACGATTCCCGCCGCCCCTACTGCACATCCCCCGCCAGCAGCGCATCGGTCTCCCCCGGCGCCGGATCGTCCGGCCGCCGCCGCCCCACCGTCGCGGTCACCGCGATGTCCATCGCCACATTGCCCACGGTGCGCACCAGATCGGGCAGCGTCTCGACCGCGACGAGCAGCCCCAGCGCGGTGATCGGGCTGCCCATCGCGATACAGATCGGCGCGATCGAGCTGATGTAGCTCACCGCGCCGGGCAGCCCCACCGCGCCCATCGTCGTCACCGCCGCCACCGCTACCCCTGCGGCGATCTGTGCCGGCCCCAGATCGACGCCGTAGAGATGTGCGACATAGATCGCGACCGCGAGGTTCATCGGCGGCCCCGTCACCCGGAAGATCGCGACCGCCAGCGGCAGCACGATCCCGCTTTTGGCCACCGGCACGCCCAGTTCGTCGGTCGCGCGCAGCATCGCGGGCAGCGAGGCGAGCGAGCTTTGGGTGCTGATCGCGACCGCATGGGCCGGCCCGGTCGCGCGCACGAAGCGCCCGAACGGTATCCGCCCGCCGATCGCCCCCAGCGGAAAGGCGAGCAGCCACACCACCACCCCCACCGCCGAGACGATCGCGACATAATGGAGCAGCACCCCGATCGCCGAGGTCCCCGCCTTCGCCCCGAACACCAGCGCCAGCGCGAACACCCCGATCGGCCCCAGCCACAGCACCCAGTTGATCACCACCACCATCGCGTCGGCGATGATCTGGAAGAACCCCGTCATCCGCTCACGCTGTTCGGCGGGCAGCCGCGTCAGCGCGAAGCCGAAGACGAGCGCGAACACGATCAGCGGCAGGAAGGCATCGTTCGCCGCTGCGGTCACGACGTTGGTGGGCACCAATGTCTCGATGAATTGCGAAAACGGCGCGATCTCGCCCACCGGCCCCGCGTGCGCCAGTGCGTCGGCCAGCCCCGCCGCCGCCCCGCGTGGAATCGGAAACAGGTCGAGCAGCACCGGCGTCACCAGCGCCGCCAGCGCCGACGCCGCCCACAGCAAGGCGACGAAGGTGACCAGCGCGCGCGCCGTCAGCCGCCCGGCGCGCGCGGCCTCGGCGCTGGCGGCGATTCCCGTCACGATCAGCGCGACGACCAGCGGCACGATCGTCATCTGCAAGCCGTTGAGCCACGCTGTGCCGATCGGCTGCGCGATCGCGATCGCGCCGGGCACCCGCGCCGGCCGGATCGCGGCGAGCGCGATTCCCGCCGCCAGGCCGATCGCGAGCGCGAGCAGGATACGGGTAGTCTTGGACATGCTCGCGCTTGCTCCCTCGAGCCGTTATCAGGGCGGAGACGGACATAGCGGATAGAGCATTGCGCGATGGCAAGAAAATATTTCGGCACCGATGGGATCAGGGGCCTCACCAATATCTCGCCGATGACGGCCGCGATGGCGATGAAGGTCGGCATGGCGGCGGGCGCGCATTTCGTGCGCGGCAGCCACAAGCATCGCGTGGTGATCGGCAAGGACACGCGCCTGTCGGGCTATATGCTCGAAAACGCGATGGTCGCAGGGTTCACCGCGGTGGGGATGGATGTGGTGCTGGTCGGCCCGATGCCGACGCCTGCGGTGGCGATGCTGACGCATTCGATGCGCGCCGATCTCGGCGTGATGATCTCGGCGAGCCACAATCCGTTCGCCGATAACGGCATCAAGCTGTTCGGTCCCGACGGCTACAAACTCTCGGACGAAGACGAAGCCGCGATCGAGGCGCTGATCGACGGCGAGGTGTCGCTCGCCGCCGCGTCCGATATCGGCCGCGCGCGCCGCGTCGAGGATGCGCGCGGGCGCTACATCCACGCCGCCAAGATGACCTTCCCGCAGGCGCTGACGCTCGAAGGGCTCAAGATCGTCGTCGATTGCGCCAACGGCGCCGCCTATCAGGTCGCGCCCTCGGCCTTGTGGGAATTGGGCGCGCAGGTGGTCGCGATCGGGGTCGAGCCCAACGGCAAGAACATCAACCAGCGCGTCGGCTCGACCGCGCCCGACACGATGTGCGAAACCGTGGTCGCCTCCGGCGCGCATCTCGGCATCGCGCTCGATGGCGATGCCGATCGGCTGATCGTGTGCGATGAGGCCGGCCGCATCGTCGACGGCGATCAGTTGATGGCGACGATCGCGACCAACTGGGCCAGGCGCGGCCTGCTGCGCGGCGGCGGGCTGGTCGCGACGGTGATGTCCAACCTCGGGCTCGAACGCCATCTCGCGGACGAGGGGCTGAACCTGCTGCGCACCAAAGTCGGCGATCGCCATGTGCTCGAGGCGATGCGCCGCGACGGCTATAATGTCGGCGGCGAGCAATCGGGGCACATCATCCTGTCGGATTACGCCACCACCGGCGATGGCCTCGTCGCGAGCTTGCAGATCCTCGGCGAACTGGTCCAGGCCGGCGCGCCTGCCAGCGAAGTGCTCCACCGCTTCGATCCCGTGCCGCAATTGTTGAAGAACGTCCGCTTCAAGGGCGGCAAGCCGCTCGACGACGCCCGCGTGCAGGAGGCGATCGCCGCCGCCGAGGCCGAACTCAACGGCACCGGCCGCCTCGTCATCCGCCCCTCGGGCACCGAACCCGTCATCCGCGTGATGGCCGAAGGCGACGATTCGGCGCAGGTCGAAGCCGCGGTCGACCGCATCTGCGCGGCCGTGGAGCAGGCGGCGGCGTAGGTTCTTCCCGTCATGCCGGACTTGTTCCGGCATCCAACCATCCTTGAGCGCCAGCGCTTGAGGCACGTTGGACCCCGGAACAAGTCCGGGGTGACGGAACAGAGACCTGATTTGTGCAAGTCAGCCCTTGGCAAACAAACTCCCCGCCGGCAGCACCTCGGCCGCGCCCGACGCCCGCGTCACCGCATAGGTAAACCCCGGCATCAGCGCATAGGCCCCCACCGTGCCGTCCCTGCCGAGCGCAAGGAACCCCACCTGCATCCCCTTGATCGCCTCCCCGCGCAGCCGCGCGATATGTTCGCACGCCTCGCGGCACGCGACTTGCGGGGTCATCCCGCTGCGCATCGACGCCACCACCCGCGCCGTCCCCGCGATGCGGATCACTTCCTCGCCCACTCCGGTCGAGACGGCGGCACCGACCCCGCGTTCGACGAACAGCCCGCATCCGGCCTGCGGCGAATCGCCCACGCGCCCGCGCATCTTGAACGCCATGCCCGAGGTGGTGCACGCCGCCGCCACGTGCCCGTCCGCCCCACGCGCGATGATCCCGATCGTATCGTGGTTCAGCGCCGATCCGGGCGGGCCGGGCAGCCGGTTCTCGATATTGGCGATGGGCTTGTAGTCGGCGGTCTTCAGCCAGTCGCGCCAGGCATTCTCCGCCGCCGGCGTCAGCAGATTGGTCCGCTCCATCCCCTGGTCGAGCGCGAACCGCGTCGCGCCCTCGCCGACCAGCATCGTGTGCGGCGTTGTCTCCATCACTGCCCGCGCAACGCTGATCGCGTGGACGACATCCTCCAGCGCCGCCACCGCGCCGACGCGCCCGTCCTCGTCCATGATGATCGCATCGAGTGTCACATGCCCGTCGCGATCGGGATAGCCGCCATAGCCGACCGAATGGTTGTCGGGATCGGCCTCGGGCACGCGCGCGCCTGCCTCGACCGCATCGAGCGGCGTCCCACCCGCGTTCAGCCGGGCGAGCGCCGCCGCGTTCGCCGCCTTGCCGAAATCCCAGGTCGAGACCACCACGATCGGATCGTCCTCGAGCCCCGCGGCGCGCGCCGCGCTCGCCGCCGCGAGCGCGCCCGCGCCCATGCCGATCGCGCCGCGTCGAGAAATGGTCGTCATGCTGTTTCCCCTTCGCACCCGTTGATGGCCTCTGTCCTACAACCGCCGGGCTGTGGCACAATGCGCGCCATGATCGTCCCGACCGCCTCTTCGTATCGCTTTTGCCGATCCTGTTCGCCCCGTGTCGCTATCTCCGCGACACTCTCCACTTTCTCCACTTCGGGAACGCGGCGGTGACGATCCCGGCGCGCGTCCTGATCATCGCCGGCTCCGATTCGGGCGGCGGCGCCGGCATCCAGGCCGACATAAAAACCGTAACGATGCTGGGCGGTTACGCGATGACGGCGATCACCGCGCTCACCGCGCAGAACACGATCGGGGTCCAGCGCGTGATGCCCGTGCCCGCCGATATGGTCGTCGCGCAGATCGATTCGGTCGTGCGCGACATCGGCGTCGATGCGATCAAGATCGGCATGATCGGCTCGGCCGAGGTCGCAAATGCCGTGGCGGATTACCTCTCCTCCCCGTCGTTCGCTCACCTGTTGTCATCCTCGCGAAAGCGGGGACCCATCTCCCAACCCGAATCGCACGAACAAGCGCCCGAGATGGGCGCCCGCTTCGACAAAAGCGACGACCGCCTCCCCATCGTCTTCGATCCGGTCATGGTCGCGACCTCGGGCTCGGTCCTCGCCGATGCCGCCACGATCGCCGCGTTCGGCCGCCTCATGCGCGTCGCTACCCTCACCACCCCCAACCTGCCCGAACTCGAGGCGCTCGGCGGCGAGGCGGCGGTGCTCGACAGCGGCAGCGCGCTGCTCGCCAAGGGCGGCCACGCCACCGGCGCGATGGTCGAGGATACGCTGATCACCCCGGACGGCGGCGTGATCTTCGCCAATCCCCGTATCGATACGCGCCACACCCACGGCACCGGCTGCACGCTCTCCAGCGCGATCGCGACCGGGCTGGGGCAGGGGCTGCCGCTCGATCGGGCGGTCGAGCGCGGGATCGCCTTCGTCCGCGCCGCGATCGTCCATGCGCCGGGGCTGGGGCAGGGGTCGGGGCCGATGGGGCATGCGCTCGGCCGCGCGCCGTTCGACGAAGGCGAGCGCTGATGCCCAGCCGCCGCCACGAATCGCTCTATCCTGGCCCCGTCTGCGGCGTCGACGAAGCGGGTAGGGGGCCGCTCGCGGGGCCGGTGGTGGCCGCTGCGGTGATCCTGCCCGACCGCGGCTGTCCGCGCGGGCTCGACGATTCGAAGAAGCTCACCGCCGCGTCCCGCGCGCGTCTCCACGATCGCCTGATGGCCTGCGCGGTGGTGGGAGTCGGGATCGTCGAGGCCGAGGAGATCGATCGGCTCAACATCTATTGGGCGACGATGAAGGCGATGACGCTCGCGGTCGATGCCGTCGCCGCCGCGCTCGGCCATGTGCCCGGCCACGTCCTCGTCGATGGCAACCGCCTGCCGCGCTGGGGCTATGCCGCCACCCCGATCGTCGGCGGCGACGCGCTCGCCCAGTGCATCGCCGCCGCCTCGATCGTCGCCAAGCACACCCGCGACACGATCATGATCCGCCACGCCGAGGCCTATCCGCATTACGATTGGCACTCGAACAAGGGCTATGCCGCGCCCGCGCATTTGCGCGCCCTTCGCGAACACGGCCCGTCCCCCCTCCACCGCCGTTCATTCGCGCCGGTCGCCCAAGCCGAATTGGTGTTTTAGTTCGATTGCCGCACCGGCCCACTCCCCCACCCGGCCACCCATAGGATACTGGCGTTGGGTGGCCGGGTGGGGGAGCGGGCCGGTGCGGCCCTCGCGGAAGCGCAAAGAAGTGAGTCTTTCGAGTCACACCACTAGGTCTTGAGTCCTCCCGCGTCTGCTGGACTCAACATCTGGCCGCGGTCGCGAAATGTTCCGCATCGTTAACGATTTGGTAACCGCAATCGTTAACTAAACTATGCTTGACGCTTCGGCGCCCGTTCGCCCTTTTGCCCGTCCAAGACAGGGGTTTTACGAATGGTGGTACTCGACAAGGTCCGGGCACGGACGATGCCCGAAGCGACGCCGGCGCTGCCGCTCGATTCGATCCTGCGCGGCGATTGCATCGCGATGATGAAGGCGCTGCCGGCCAAATCGGTCGACATGATCTTCGCCGATCCGCCCTACAACCTCCAACTCGGCGGCGATCTCCACCGCCCCGACGGCAGCCATGTCGACGCCGTCACCGACGATTGGGACAAGTTCGATACCTTCGCCGCCTACGACGCCTTCACCAAGGCGTGGCTCAAGGAAGCGTACCGCATCCTCAAGGACGACGGCACGATCTGGGTGATCGGCAGCTATCACAATATCTTCCGCGTCGGCGCGGCGGTGCAGGATCTGGGCTATTGGATCCTCAACGACATCGTCTGGCGCAAGGCCAATCCGATGCCCAATTTTCGCGGCACGCGCTTCACCAACGCGCACGAGACGCTGATCTGGGCGTCGAAGGGCGAGAAGGCGAAATACACGTTCAACTACCGCTCGATGAAGACGCTCAACGACGAGCTTCAGATGCGCAGCGATTGGGAATTCCCGATCTGCGGCGGGCAGGAACGGCTGAAGAAGGACGGCCACAAGGTCCACCCGACGCAGAAGCCCGAGGCGCTGCTCTATCGCATCCTGCTCGCCTGCACCCAGCCGGGCGACGTTGTGCTCGATCCCTTTTTCGGCACCGGCACCACCGGCGCGGTGGCGAAGAGGCTCGGCCGCCGCTGGATGGGGATCGAGCGCGAGGGGGAGTATATCGCCGCCGCCGAGGATCGGATCGCCGCCGCGCTCCCGCTCGACGAATCGGCGCTGGCGACGATGCAGAGCCCCAGGAGTCGGCCCAAGGTCGCGTTCGGGGTGCTGGTCGAGAATGCCTATCTGAAGCCCGGCGCCACGCTTACCGACACCAAGCGCCGCTGGCGTGCCACCGTCCGCGCCGACGGCTCGCTGCTCAGCGATTGTGGCCAGGCCGGCTCGATCCACAAGCTCGGCGCGACGCTGCAAGGCGCGCCGGCGTGCAATGGCTGGACATTCTGGCATTACGAAGCCGCCGACGGGCTCAAGCCCATCGACGCGCTGCGGCAGACCTATATCCTGGCGACACAGCCCTAGCCGCACCTGACATAAGCACCTCCCCGGCGAAGGCCGGGGTCCAGCATCGGGCCGGTCGTAACTGGACCCCGGCCTTCGCCGGGGAGGAGGAAAATGCATCTCAAGCCCACCCAGTTCGTCGACACCCCCGTCGGCCACGACGGCGCGGTGGCGCGGCTGGCGGGCGGGATGCTGTGGTTCGCCGCCTATGAGGTGATCGAGAACGGCGCCCGCCGCACCGTGCCGATCGCCGATTTCGACCGCGAGCTGGGCAGCAATGCCCGCGCCGCCACGCTCCACCAGCGCATCACCAGCCCGCGCCCGCCGCTCACCCTCGGCGCGCGCACGCTGCGCTTCGATCAGCCGCTCGTCGCCGGCATCCTCAACGTCACGCCGGACAGCTTCTCCGACGGCACCGGGCATCAGGACGATCCCGCCACCGCCGCTGCGGCCGGGGTCGACATGGCCGCCGCGGGCGCCGCGCTGATCGACGTGGGCGGCGAATCGACCCGCCCCGGCGCCAAACCCGTCTGGGAAGGCGACGAGGTCAAGCGCGTGGTCCCCGTCATCGAGCGCCTGCGCGCCGCGGGCACGCCGATCTCGATCGACACCCGCAAGGCGAGCGTGATGGAAGCCGCACTCGCCGCCGGCGCGCACCTCGTCAACGACGTCTCCGCGCTGCTGTGGGACGATCGTGCGCTCGATCTGGTGGTGCGCGCGGGCTGCCCCGTCATCCTGATGCACTCGCCCGACCCCGCGAAAGGCCCGCACGGCGGCAACGGCTACACCGATGTGCTCACCGAGGTGTTCGACTGGCTCGAGGCGCGGATCGACGCTGTGACGGCAGCCGGAGTCGATCGCGCGAAAATCATCGCCGATCCCGGCATCGGTTTCGGCAAGAGCCTCGCCGACAATCTCGCGCTCCTCAACGGTCTTTCGCTGTTCCACGGCCTCGGCTGCCCGATCATGCTCGGCGCCAGCCGCAAGCGCATGATCGGCGCGCTGTCGAATGAGGCGCCTGCGTCCGACCGCCTTAGCGGCTCGCTCGCGCTGGCGATGAAGGGCATGGACGCCGGCGTCCAACTCCTGCGCGTCCACGACGTGGCGGAGACGGTGCAGGCGATGCGCGTCTGGCGCGGTCTCCGG
The DNA here is from genome assembly GCF_003550065.1 of Hephaestia caeni. Taxonomy (GTDB): domain Bacteria; phylum Pseudomonadota; class Alphaproteobacteria; order Sphingomonadales; family Sphingomonadaceae; genus Sphingomonas; species Sphingomonas caeni_A. Next base: position 855,479 of record NZ_QXDC01000004.1, on the reverse strand, counting down.
GATCAGGCGCTGGTGGGGAGATAACCTGACGTGAAATTTACTGACGGTTCAACCGGGGAAGACCAATAGAATGGCGGAAGCGCTGGGCTTTCTGATCGAGCTTCTGCTGTTACCTTGGGAAGATGGGCCACGGTGGCGGAAGTCCTGGAAAGCCTGGGCAATCTGGCTGGCGAACTTGATGCTGTTTTTGGGCACCATATGCGCGGCGATCGGGTTGGCGATCGTTTTGATGCGCTGAAACCCTCACGCCGCGTTGTCGATCCCCAGTTCACCGAGCTTGCGGTAGAGCGTCGAGCGCCCGATCCCCAGCCGCCGCGCCACTTCCGTCATGCGGCCGCGATAATGGCCGATCGCGAGGCGGATAACGTCGGCCTCGATATCCTCCAGCGCGCGCAGATTGCCGTCGGCATGATAGAGCGTGACGCCGCCGTTCGACGCCATCATCGCGGTCTGCGTGACCGGCGGCCGGCGGCTGCCGAGCGCGGCGATCTGCGGGAAATCGGCGTCGGTCAGCGCGGCGTCGTCGCACAGCACGGCGGCGCGGAACAGCGCGTTCTGGAGCTGGCGGACATTGCCCGGCCAGTCGTAGTTCATCAGCAGCCGGATCGCGTCGTCGGTGATCCCGATCGGGCGCAGCCCCGGTTGCTCGGCGATCCGCGCGAGCAGGTGGCGCGCGAGCGAGGGAATGTCGCCGATGCGCTCGCGCAGCGGCGGGATCGTTACCTGGACGACGTTGAGCCGGTAATAGAGATCCTCGCGGAACCGCCCGGCTTCGACTTCGTCGAGCAGCCGCTTGTTGGTCGCCGCGATCACCCGCACGTCGACCTCGCGGATGTGGCGCGCGCCCAGCGCCTGGACCTCGCCCGATTGCAATACGCGCAGCAGCTTGACCTGCGCGTCCAACGGCATCTCGCCGATCTCGTCGAGGAACAGCGTGCCGCCGTCGGCTTCCTGAAACCGCCCGATCTTGCGCTCGAACGCGCCGGTGAAAGCGCCCTTTTCATGCCCGAACAATTCGGATTCGACGAGATTGGCGGGGATCGCGCCGCAATTGACCGCGACCATCGGTTTCTTGCCCCGCGGCGATGCGGCGTGGATGGCATCGGCGACGACTTCCTTGCCGACGCCGCTTTCGCCTTCGAGCAGCACCGGCACGCGCGCGCGCGCCGCCTTGGCCGCGATCGCCAGCGCGGCGCGGAACTGCGGCTCGGCGCCGACGATATCCTCGAACCCCAATGTCGCCGGGATCTTCTCGGTCAGCGGGCGCAGCTCGCCCGAGGTCTTGCCGCCGACCGCGGTTTCGAGCGCGGCGAGCAGGCGTTCGGGTGCGATCGGCTTGACCAGGAAATCGGTCGCGCCGCTGCGCATAGCGTCGACCGCGCGCGCGACCGAGGCGTGTGCGGTCAGCATCAGGATCGGTAGCGCGGGGCGGCGCGCGCGCAATTCGGCGATCAGCCCCGCCGCGTCGTCGTCGGGGGACCAGATGTCGAGCACGATCGCGTCGAGCTGCATCCCGTCCTGCGTGCCGAGCATCGCGATCGCCATTTCGGCGTCGGCGGCGAACACCGATCGCCAGCCGCCGCGCGCGGCAAGCGCCGACACCAGCCGCCGCTGCGCGGGCTCGTCATCGATCAGCATCAGCAAACGCTGGCCGTTACGCGTCATTGCACCCCTCTCGGTCCCGGTTCGGTACGAATCATAGGCGGCGGTGGGTAAAGGTGGCCTTAAGCGCACCCGTTTCGGCCTAGGGTCCTGACCCTGGGGCTTGAGGTGCCGTGCGGCGCCGGTTAAGGATCGCCGCGAAGCGGGGTTTCAAAGGAACGAGGATCAATGGCCGGCGACGGTAACATCGAGGCGCACGAGGCGACCTATGCGACGATCACGGCGCTGTTCAAATGGAGCGCGATATCGCTGTTCCTGATCGCGCTCATTGTCATGTGGCTGATTTCGTGAGGCGGAACGCCGCGTGAAGATCGCCGTCCTCAAGGAAACCGCCGCGGGCGAGCGGCGCGTTGCAGCCACTCCCGAAACCGCGAAGAAGTTCGTCGGCCTCGGCGCCGAGGTCGCGATCGAACGCGGCGCGGGGGCGTCCGCGTCCTATGCCGACGCCGCTTATGAAGCCGCGGGCGCCGCGCTCGGCAGCCGCGACGAGGCGTTGCGCGGGGCGGACATCATCCTTGGCGTGCAAGGCCCCGATCCGGCGAGCATCGCCGCGGCGAAGCAGGGCGCGTGGCTGGTCGCCGGGCTCAACCCGTTCGGTGAGCGGTCGCGGGTCGACGCTTATGCCAAGGCGGGGATCGAGGCGCTGGCGATGGAATTCATGCCGCGCATCACGCGTGCGCAATCGATGGATATCCTGTCGTCGCAGTCGAACCTCGCCGGCTACAAGGCGGTGCTCGATGCCGCCGCCGCTTATGATCGCGTGTTCCCGATGATGATGACCGCGGCGGGCACCGTCTCGGCCGCGCGCGTGTTCGTGATGGGGGTCGGTGTCGCCGGGTTGCAGGCGATCGCGACCGCGCGGCGCCTCGGCGCGCAGGTCTCGGCGACCGACGTGCGCTCGGCGACCAAAGAGCAGATCCAGAGCCTCGGCGCCAAGCCGATCTTCGTCGAGGACGTGAAGGGCATCGAGGGCGAAGGCTCGGGCGGCTATGCCGGAGAGATGTCCGACGAGTATAAAAAGGCGCAGGCCGACCTCGTGTCGAGCCACATCGCCAAACAGGATATCGTCATCACCACCGCGCTGATCCCGGGGCGGCCCGCGCCGCGCCTGATTTCGGACGCGCAATTGGCGACGATGAAGCCCGGCAGCGTGATCGTCGATCTCGCGGTCGAACAGGGCGGCAATGTCGAAGGCGCGGTTGCCGGCGAGATCGTCGAGAAGCACGGCGTCAGGATCGTCGGCCACAAGAACGTGCCGAGCCGGCTTGCCGCCGACGCCTCGGCGCTGTTCGCGCGCAACCTCTACAATTTCCTCGCCGCCTTCTGGGACAAGGGGGCAGGCAAGCCGGTCCTTCCCGAAGACGACGAAATCGCCGCCGCCATCCGCCTGACCCAGGGCGGCAAGGTGGTGAACGAGAGGCTGCTCGCATGATCCTCCCCGGGACGGGGAGGGGAACCGCCGAAGGCGGTGGAGGGGCGCCCGCCTCAAGAGTTCCACCGAGCGTGGAGCGCGCCCGCAAACTGCGCCGGCAGATGAGCTATCCCGAGGTGCTGCTGTGGCAGCGGTTGCGCGGATCGCCGATGGGCGTGAAGTTTCGGCGGCAGCATCCGGTTGGACCGGACTATAGCGTCGATTTCTATTGTGCCTCCGCGCGATTGGCGGTTGAAGTCGATGGCGAAATACACGCGGCCAAAGGAGCGCCGGCATATGACGCCCGGCGCGATGTCTATCTACGCTCGCGCGGATTGACGGTGGTTCACATTCCGGCTTCCGAAGTATTGCGAGATGCTGGCGCCGCCGCCGAAGCGATCGTCGCGCTTGCGTCGACGCCCCTCCACCATCGGCCTGCGGCCGACGGTCCCCCTCCCCGTGCCGGGGAGGATCAGGAGTAAACCGATGGACTTCATCTCGATCCTGTCGATCTTCGTGCTGGCGGTGTTCGTCGGCTATTATGTCGTGTGGTCGGTCACACCCGCGCTGCACACGCCGCTGATGGCGGTGACCAACGCGATCTCGAGCGTGATCATCGTCGGCGCGCTCATCGCGAGCGCGGCGGCGGGTTCGACCGGCTCGAAATGGCTCGGGCTGATCGCGGTGGCGCTGGCCAGCGTCAACATCTTCGGCGGCTTCGCCGTCACCGCGCGGATGCTCGCGATGTACAAGAAGAAAGAACGGCCGGCGGCGCCAGCCAAATAATCTACGTCACCCCGGCCTTGAGCCGGGGTCCCGCTTCTTCGGGTGCGGGATAACAGCGGGACCCCGGCTCAAGGCCGGGGTGACGGAAGGGGACAGAGAATAGTGGAACACGCGAGCACGGTGAACCCCTGGGTCGCGCTGGCCTATCTGATCGCGGGCGTGTGCTTCATCCTCGCGCTGCGCGGCCTGTCGTCCCCTGAAAGCAGCCGCCGGGGCAATCGCTTCGGCATGGTCGGCATGGGCATTGCTGTGATCACGACGCTGATCACGCACGCCCCGCGTTTCGCAGACACCGTTGCGGATGGCGCCATCTTCGGCGGCATGGATCTGGTGGCCGCGCTCGAAATCCTCGTCGCCATCGCGATCGGCGGCGGAATCGGCCTCGTCATCGCCCGCCGGATCGCGATGACGGCGATGCCGCAGCTCGTCGCGGCGTTCCACAGCCTCGTGGGCCTCGCCGCGGTGCTGGTGGGTTGCGCGGCCTATCTCAATCCGGGCGCGTTTGGCATCGCCGATCTGGTGACGCCGATGATCGGCGATCCGTTCCTGGCGATCCACCCGGTCAGCCGGGTCGAAATGGGGCTCGGCGTCGCGATCGGCGCGATCACTTTCTCCGGCTCGGTGATCGCGTTCGCGAAGCTCAACGGCAATATGTCGGGCAAGCCGATCCTGCTGCCGTTCCGCCATGTCATCAACTTCGGCGTGCTCGCCGCGATCGTCGGGTTGGTCGCGTATTTCACGCAGGATCAGTCGCCCTGGATTTTCTGGACGATCACCGCGCTGTCGTTCGCGATCGGTTTCCTGTTGATCGTGCCGATCGGCGGCGCGGACATGCCGGTCGTCGTGTCGATGCTCAACAGCTATTCGGGCTGGGCGGCGGCGGCGATGGGCTTCACGCTCCACAACACCGCGATGATCATCACCGGCGCGCTGGTGGGTTCGTCGGGCGCGATCCTCAGCTACATCATGTGCCGCGCGATGAACCGCAGCTTCGTCTCGGTGATCGCGGGCGGCTTCGGCGGCGACAGTGCGGGGGCAAGCGGCGGCGATGCCGCGATCGACCGGCCGTGGAAGCGCGGCTCGGCCGAGGATGCCGCGTTCCTGATGAGTCAGGCCGAACAGGTCATCATCGTCCCCGGCTACGGCATGGCGGTCGCGCAGGCGCAGCACGCGCTGCGGGAGATGGGCGACAAGCTCAAGGAAGCCGGCGTGCGCGTCAAATACGCGATCCATCCGGTCGCCGGGCGGATGCCCGGCCATATGAACGTGCTGCTCGCCGAGGCCAACGTTCCTTATGACGAGGTGTTCGAGCTGGAGGACATCAACAGCGAATTCGCGCAGACCGACGTCGCTTTCGTCATCGGCGCCAACGACGTCACCAACCCCGCCGCCAAGACGGACAAGTCGTCGCCGATCTACGGCATGCCCGTGCTCGACGTGGAAAAGGCCAAGACCGTGCTGTTCGTCAAACGCTCGATGGGTGGCGTGGGCTATGCCGGCGTCGACAACGAGGTCTTCTACCGCGACAACACGATGATGCTCCTGTCCGACGCCAAGAAGATGGTCGAGGAGATCGTCAAGGCGCTCGATTGAGGCGCTGAGCGATGACGGCGACCTTCGCGCACGAACCGCCCGTCGGCCGCGTGCTGCGCGCGCTCGTGATCGGCAGCGACGCGGCCGCCGTGCGTCTCGCCGGCGAGGCGATCGACGCTGCGGGCGCGCGCGTCGCCGGCACCGCCGATCCGGGTGACGCGGCCGCGCTCGACGGCGCAGTCGATCTCGTCATGCTCGAAGCCGAGGCGCTCGACGACGCGACGCTCGACGAGTTGCTGCCGCGCCTCGCCCAGCGATCGCGCGCGATGCGGGCGCGGGTGATCGTCGCGCTCGGCCAGGCGCAGATCGATCCGGTCTCGCGCCATCTGCTCGGCGGCGAGGTCGATCTGCTGTGCGCCCCCGACGTGGCGCAGCGCATGCTCGCGATCATGCTCGCGCGCTCGTCGCGCCTCGCGGTCGTCGGCGAGAGCAGCCGCGAGGCCGATCGCCTGCGCCGGATGAATGAAGAGGTGGCGCGGATCGCCGAGGCGCTGGCCCGGCTCGCCGAACGCGGCCCGGCCGCGCCGGGCGAGAATGTGGTGAGCGACCGGCGCCCGGGCTACCGCGCGGCGGAGGTCGCTCCCGGCGCGATCGTCGAGGCGCGTGATCTGCGCGACGCGATCCGCTCGCGCCGCCTGCGCGATCAATATATCCCCGGCGGGCTGTTCGAGGATCCGGCGTGGGATATGCTGCTCGATCTGTTCGCTGCCGATCTCGAAGGCGGCCGGGTGTCGGTCTCCAGCCTGTGCATCGCCGCCGCGGTCGCGCCCACCACCGCACTACGTTGGATCGGGCGGATGACCGAGGCGGGGCTGTTGGGCCGCGCCCCCGATCCCGACGACCGCCGCCGCGCCTTCGTCATGCTGACGCCCCCGACGCGCCAGGCGCTGCTCGATTACTGCACCGCCGCCAAACGCCAGGGATTGCCGATCGCGTAGGGATGTCGCGGAGACATCGACTTTCCGCCACGTCGCGCATCGCGACAGCGATCGGTGAAGCGGATCACCGTTGAACGCCTCATTGCGAACGTTTTGAATGCTCTCGGCTGTATTTGCGAGTAGCTTCCGCCTGTTCGAGAATGTTGATGGGGACGTCGGATGATCGATCTGCCGCCAGAGCCGCCAATCCAGCAAGAGCAGGTTATCGCGCAGAAATTGGTCGATTGCGGGCTCGATGCGCAGGGCTTTACGGTCAAGTATGAGGATTATTTGCAGAGCATTGAGATTGTCATCGGGCGGGATGCGGGGGCCACTGAAAACCAGTTCGCGTGCATCAATCGGGCAGCAGGTCATGAGATCGTCACGTTCCGGGAGAATGCACTGCAATCAGCCTATACCGATTTCATGGCGGAGTTGTACCGGCCGCAAATGATTGCCGATGCGACAGCCGGCCTGAAAAAGCTGGGTCTGCTCGATAACTTTCCCAAAAGAACCGCTTACGAGAGCCTCGCAGACTATGCCCGCGCTCTCGAAAGCCATTGCGGGCTCATTCCCGGCTCCGCTTTGAAGGCGCACGGCGAGGGAATTTCATTCCAACCCCCGCGTGAGGTGGATTTCAAGGAGTTCTCAAAGAAATATTCCGGACTGATCGCGGCAATCATGTATGCAAACGCGATCGGTGATTCCGAAGGCTTCGGCTTCATCGGAAATGCCGCGATCGCTGAGGCCGGCAAGCGATAAAGCCCCGATTGCGTGCGGCGGCGCGCGTCTAGAACGATTTCGAACCGGGCTTTGCCTTAACCGGTTTGCCCTCGCCGATTGCGTTCCCCATACAGGTCGCGATACTGCTGCGTGCGCGTCACGCGCAGGCCCGGCATCCCGGCGACATCGACCGCGTGTTGCCAGCTCGCCAGTTCCTCCGGGCTCAGCCGATAGCGCGCACATGCCTCGTCGACGGTGAGCAGCCCGCCGCGCACCGCGGCCACAACCTCGGCCTTGCGGCGGACGATCCAGCGCTTGGTGTCGCGCGCAGGGAGGGTGCGGAGCGTCAGCGCCTCGCCGAGCGGGCCGACGACGCTGAGCGGCTGAACCTTGCGATGAGTGTGCATACCGACCTCCAGGTTACGCTACATGGCGCTCGTTCGCCGAGTGCCGAGGTCCCCCAGAGCCGGAATGCAGGCTGGTCCGAAAAGGTTAACAAATCGCTAACGACCGATCGACGCCTCAGGCCATGCTTGCGCGCCGGGAAAAGGCCGTTATGACGCGGCCGTCGCTGGTACGGGCGATTAGCTCAGTTGGTAGAGCGCCTCGTTTACACCGAGGATGTCGGCGGTTCGAGCCCGTCATCGCCCACCACGTCACCGCTTTTCGCGCACGACGGAAATGGTCACGCGAACGCCGCGGCGATCTCCGCGCCTCCGCGTGAACTGGCGTCAGCCGGAAATGATCCCCTACAGCCCCCGCACCAGCCGCACCGCACGCGCGATCCACGGCGGGTCGGCGACGATCTGTTGGCGCGCGCCCGCGCCCGGCGGCAGCAGGTGGAGCTTGCCCGGCGTGCCGGCCTCGCGCCCGATCAGCCGCCCGAACAGGAAACGCCCGCCCGCGCGCGGCACCAGCACGTCGCGGTTGAGCGCGTGCCCGAACGCCTCGGGGCCAAGCTGCTCGCACCAGATCTCGTCGCCCGCGCGATAGTCGCCGACACTGTCGGCCACCGTCACCGCGACGGAGCCCGGTCCCGGCAGCGGCGGCGTCACCGCCTCGGGCCGCGTCGGCGCGTGGGTGCCGGCGGCGGAAAGGATCGCGGCGACGGGCAGGTCGGCGCGGTCGGGCAGCTTGACGAGATCGGCCGCCGCCACCCCCAGCGCCGCGGCGATCCGGTTGAGCCAGTCGACCGATACGGTGCGCGTGCCGGTTTCGAGCCGTCCGATCGTCTGCGCCGTCGTCGGCGGATCGCACGCCCGCGCGACCTCGTCGAGCGTCAGTCCCTTGGCGCGGCGCACTTCGCGGATCGCGGTGATCATTCGCTCGCTCCTTTAACCGAATTGGTTTTTCACTGTCCTACAAACATGCCGATGTGGCAAGGCCTTCGTGCGACTCGGCGAACGGAGGCATTATATGCGCGATCTGGCGGAACGACGCATCGACGAGCACGGCGTGGTGCGTAGCGACGCCGGCACGCCGCGGCGGCGCAGCGTCACGGTCAACCTCGCCGAATCGCCGCTGTCGTGGCTGGCGTCGCGCGGGCTCGTCTCGGCGCGGCAGGTCGAGGCGGGCGAGCGGCTGCGCGCCGATTACGAACGCGCCGCGCTCGGCGCGCGGGTCACGATGCGCTGGGATGCCACGCCGCATGCGCGCCACGCGACGCCGCAAGCCTCCGATCCCGCCACGGCGCAGATCGACGCCAAGCGCCGCTTCGATGTCGCGATCGCCGGCGTGGGCTCAGGGCTTTCGGACATCCTGTGGCGCGTGGTGTGCGCGGGCGAGGGGGTGCCGGCGGCCGAACGCGCGCTCGGCTGGCCGGCGCGCGCGGGCAAGCTCGTTCTCACCCTCGCGCTCGATCGCCTCGCCGATCATTACCGCCTGCCCTGACGGTCGGCGACGGCGCGTTCTTGGCCTCACCTTAGCCTCACCTTTCGCGATCCTTCCACGCAGAGGGCGCTTGATTCCCGCCGCTTCGCGGGCAATGCCGCCGGCGTGACCGACGTGCTCACCCGCCGCTCGATCTTCGCGCAGGCCTGGCCGATCATGCTCGGCCAGACGACGGTGCCGCTCGTCGGGCTCGTCGATACCGCGGTGATCGGGCACACCGGCGATGCGGCGGCGCTGGCGGGGGTCGCGCTCGGCACCACGATCATCAACCTCATCTTCTGGACCTTCGGCTTCCTGCGCATGGGGATGACGGGGATGACCGCGCAGGCCGAGGGCGCGGCCGACGCCGCCGAGGTCGAGGCGATGCTGCTGCGGGGGCTCGCGTTGGGTGTCGGGCTCGGGCTCGCCTTGTTCGCGCTTCAGATCGCGCTGATCCCGCTCGCCTTCGCGCTGCTTGCCGGCGGCGCGCGGCTCGACGCGGCGGCTCAGGGCTATGTCGCCGCGCGCTTCCTCGGCGCGCCCGCCTCGCTCGCCGTGTTCGCGATCAACGGCTGGCTGCTTGGGCTGGGGCGGACGCGTGCGGCGCTGGTGCTCCAGATCGTGATGAACCTCGTCAACATCGGCCTCAACGTGCTCTTCGTCTGGCATTACGGCATGGGCGCGCGCGGCGTCGGGCTCGGCACCGCGTGCGCCGAATGGACCGCGCTCGTCGTCGGATTGCTGATCGCGGGCCGCTATACCGGCGGCCTCGCGGTGCTCGGGCGGCTGCGCGACCAGCGCCTGTTCGCGCGCGATGCGATGCGGCGGCTGTTCGCGGTCAACGCCGACATCATGATCCGCACGATCGCGCTGCTCCTGATGTTCACCTGGTTCACCAACGCCGGCGCGCGGCTGGGCGAGACCACGCTCGCGGCGAATCAGGTGCTGATGCAGTTCGTCAGCGTCGCCGCCTTCGTGCTCGACGGCTTCGCCTTCACCGCCGAATCGCGCATCGGGCAGGCGATCGGCAGCGGCTCGGCGGAGGCGATGCGCCGCGCGATCCGGCTGACCGGCGAATTCTGCCTTGCCGCGGGCGTCGCGTTCGCGCTGATCTTCTGGGCGGCCGGGCGCCCGTTCATCGATCTGCTGACGACCAACTACGAGGTGCGCGCCACCGCCGCCGCGTTGCTCCCCTTCGCCGCGATCGTCCCTGCGATCGGTGCGCCCGCCTGGCTGCTCGACGGCATCTTCATCGGCGCGACGCGCGGCCGCGCGCTCAGGAACGCGGCGATCCTCGCCACTGCGGCCTATGTCGCAACCGATCTGCTGTTGCGCCCGGCGGGGGTGTGGGGCGTCTGGCTCGCGCTGGTGCTGAGCTACCTCTACCGCGCGGTCGCGCTGGGCGCGTTTCTGCCGGGGCTGCTGCGCTCTGTTGCACTCGCGAAGGCAGCGCCGTAGAGCCCGCCTCGATTCCCCTCCACGGAGCTGCCGACCATGTCCGAGAAGATCAACCGAGTCGTCCTTGCCTATTCGGGCGGGCTGGACACGAGCGTGATCCTCAAATGGCTCCAGCAGACCTACAATTGCGAGGTCGTCACCTTCACCGCCGATCTCGGGCAGGGCGAGGAACTGGAGCCCGCGCGCAAGAAGGCCGAGGCCGCGGGCGTCAAGCCTGAACACATCTTCATCGACGATCTGCGCGAGGAATTCGTCCGCGACTACGTCTTCCCGATGATGCGCGCCAACGCACTCTACGAGGGGCTGTACCTGCTGGGCACCTCGATCGCGCGGCCGCTGATCGCCAAGCGTCAGGTCGAGATCGCGCGTCAGGTCGGTGCCGATGCGGTGGCGCACGGCGCCACCGGCAAGGGCAACGATCAGGTGCGCTTCGAACTCGGCTATTACGCGCTCGCCCCCGATATCAAGGTGATCGCCCCGTGGCGCGAATGGGATTTGCACAGCCGCACCGCGCTGATCGACTTCGCCGAGAAGCACCAGATTTCGGTGCCCAAGGACAAGCGCGGCGAATCGCCCTTCTCGACCGACGCCAACCTCCTCCACACCTCGTCCGAGGGGAAGGTGCTCGAGGATCCGTGGGAGGAGGTGCCTGATTACGTCTATTCGCGCACCGCGAACCCTGAGGACGCGCCCGATGCGCCGGAGATCATCACGATCGATTTCGAACGCGGCGACGGCATCGCCTTGAACGGCAAGGCGATGTCGCCCGCCACGCTGCTCGCGGCGCTCAACGATCTCGGCCGCAAGCACGGCATCGGCCGACTCGATCTGGTCGAGAACCGCTTCGTCGGCATGAAGTCGCGCGGCATGTACGAAACACCCGGCGGCACGATCTACACGTGCGCGCATCGCGGCATCGAGCAGCTCACGCTCGATCGCGGTGCCGCGCACCTCAAGGACGAACTCGCGGTGCGCTATGCCGAACTGGTCTACAACGGCTTCTGGTTCGCGCCCGAGCGCGAGATGCTCCAGGCCGCGATCGATCACAGCCAGGAGAAGGTGGCGGGCACCGTACGGCTCAAGCTCTATAAGGGCAGCGTCAACGTGATCGGCCGCAAATCGCCCCACAGCCTCTATTCGGAAAAGGTCGTCACTTTCGAGGATGACGAAGGCGCCTACGACCAGCGCGACGCCGCCGGCTTCATCAAGCTGAACGCGCTGCGCTTGCGGCTGCTCGGGCGACGCGACCGGGGGTGAACGGAGCGTGCGCCGCCGGAGCGTGCGATCCTTGTTGCGGTTGAGCGTGATCCACCCGTAAGGCACACGCATGGAACAGCAGCGACAATGGTGGAACCGGCGATGGCTGCTCGCGGCGCTGGTGGCGCTTGCGGCGGTGCCGCTGCTCTGGCCGACGGTGCCGCCGCTGGTCGATCTGCCGGGGCACATGGCGCGCTACCGGGTACAACTCGATTACAGCACCTATCGTTGGCTCGATGATTGGTACGCGTTCAAATGGTCGCTGATCGGTAACCTCGGGATCGATCTTCTGATCGAGCCGCTGGGGCGGCTGCTGGGGCTCGAACTCGCGGTCAAGCTGATCGTGATCGCGATTCCCGTGCTCACCGTCAGCGGGCTGTTGTGGATCGCGCGGGAGGTGCATGGGCACGTCCCCGCGACCGCCTTGTTCGCGCTGCCGATCGCCTATTCGTATCCGTTCCATTTCGGGTTCGCCAATTTCGCGCTGTCGATGGCGCTCGCGCTCAATGCATTCGCGCTGTGGCTCCGGCTCGGGCGGCAGCACCGGATTCGCCTGCGCGCGGTGATTTTCGTCCCGCTCTCGTGCCTGATCTGGCTGTGTCACACCTATGGCTGGGGGGTGCTCGGTGTGCTCGCCTTTTCGGGCGAGCTGGTGCGCCAGCGCGATCTCGGACGTTCGTGGTTCAAGGCATGGTTCCGCGCCATTCCGCATTGTCTCCTGCTCGCGCTGCCGATGGTTCTGATGGCGATGTGGCGCGGCGGTCAGCACGTCTCGGGTCAGACCGCGGACTGGTTCAACTGGGGGGCCAAGGTCGCCTGGATGGTGATGATGCTGCGCGATCGCTGGATGGCGTTCGATATCGCCTCGGTCGCGGTGCTGCTGCTGATCCTGCTCAAGGGCATCCGCGATCCCAAGATCCAATATTCGCGCAACCTGACGTTATCGGCGCTGTTCCTGATCGCGGTTTATATCCTGCTGCCGCGCATCGTGTTCGGCTCGGCTTATGCCGACATGCGGCTTGCGCCTTATCTCGCCGGGATCGCGGTCCTTGCGCTGCGTCCCCGGCCGGGGCTGTCGATGCGCGGCGCCTCGCTGCTCGCCGCGGCGGGGCTCGTCTTTTTCGGCGCGCGAATGGCCGCGACGACCGCCAGCCTGTATCTCTACGATCGTAGCTGGAAGCACGAACTCACCGCGCTCGATCACGTGCCGGTCGGCGCCAGGCTGGTATCCTTCGTCGGTGTCGCCTGCCGCAACGTGTGGTACGGCCAGCGCTTCGAGCACCTCCCGGCCTTCGCGCTCGAGCGACGGCTGGCCTTTTCCAACGATCAATGGTCGATGGCCGGCGCGCAGTTGCTCACTGTCCGCTATCGCGCCGCGCAGGGCTTCGCGCACGATCCGTCCCAGCTCGCCACGCTGTCGCAATGCCCATACGAATTGTGGCGGCCGATCTCCAAGGCGCTCGCGACCTTCCCGCGCAATGCCTTCGATTACGTCTGGCTGATCAACCCGCCGCATTACGATCCCGCGCTGGTGCGGGGCATGACGCCGATCTGGCGCTCGGGCACGAGCGTGCTCTACCGGATCGACGATCACACGCAGCCCGCGCCGCTCAGCCCTTCCTGAACGGCATCAGTTCGGCGAGAAAATCGCGATCCGCCGCCACCGCCTCGCGCTCGCGGGCGATGAAATCGGCGACCGCGCTCCGAAAGCCCGGATCGGGCAGATAATGCGCGGAGAAGGTCGGCACCGGCGCATAACCCCGCGCGAGCTTGTGCTCGCCCTGCGCGCCCGCCTCGACGGTCGCCAGCCCGCGCGCGATCGCGGCGTCGATCGCCTGATAATAGCATAGCTCGAAATGAAGGAACGGCACGTCCTCGATCGCTCCCCAATAGCGGCCGTAGAGCGTGTCGGCGCCGATCAGGTTGAGCGCGCCCGCGATCGCCCGGCCGTCGCGCTCGGCGAGGATCAGCAGCACCTTGTCCGCCATCGCCTCGCCGAGCAGCGAGAAGAAGGCACGGGTTAGGTAGGGGCGGCCCCATTTGCGCGCGCCCGTGTCCTGATAGAAGGCCCAGAACGCGTTCCAATGCGCTTCGGTGATGGCGTTGCCGGTGAGATGGCGGATCGTCAGCCCCGCGATCGCCGCGGCGCGTTCGTGCCGGATCGCCTTGCGCTTGCGCGAGGCGAGCTGGCCCAGGAAATCGTCGAAGCAGCGATAGCCGTGGTTGCGCCAATGGAATTGCGTGCCTTGCCGGATCAGCCAGCCCGCCGCCTCGAACAGCGGCACCTGATCGGGGGCGACGAAACTCGCGTGGGCCGAAGACAGACCGTGCTGGTCGACGACCGCCTCGATGCCCGCGATCAGCGCCGGCGCCAGCGCTGTATCGCGCAGCAGCAGGCGCGGGCCGGGCACGGGGGTGAAGGGCACCGCGACCTGGAGCTTGGGGTAATAGGCGCCGCCCGCGCGCTCCCACGCCTCCGCCCAGCCGTGGTCGAAGACATATTCGCCCTGGCTGTGGCTCTTGGCATAAACCGGGGCGATCGCGCCGGGCCTTCCGTCCGGCCCGTCGACGACGATCGGCAGCGGTTGCCAGCCCGCGGCCGCCGTCGCACTCCCCGATCGTTCGAGCAGCGCGAGGAAGGTGTGGCCGACGAACGGGTTGGCATTGCCCGCGCAGGCATCCCAATCGGCGGCGTCGATCGCCTCGACACCGGGCATCAGCCGGGCGGTCACTGCCCGGTTCACGAACGGATCGTCGCGCGGATCAGTCGATCGCGTCCTTGACGCCCTTGCCGACGAGCAGCCCGAGCACAAGCAGGATGACGACGATCGCGATCACGATGAAGAACAGGATCTTGGCGATGCCCACGAAAGCTCCGCCGATCGTGGTGAAGCCGAGCACGCCGAGAACCAGCCCGGCGATCAGGAAGATGAAAGCCCATTTGAGCATGATACGTCTCCGATTCGCCGCGCCGGTTCAACCGTGCGTCGGGGTGTCTGTTCCCGCTCAGCTCTTGCGGCTCGCCTCGAACAGGAACCACGCGCGCTCCTCGGCCTGGTCGGTCCAGTCGTCGAGGATGCCGCTGGTCGCGTTGTCCTTGGCGTCGTCGACGATGTCCTTGGCTTCGCGCAGCGCCTCGACCAGCTTGAGGTTGTCGTCGCGCAGCTCGACCAGCATGTCTTCGGGTTTCACGAAATCCCTGTCGTTGTCCTTGAGCGACTGGTGCCGCCCGATGTCGCCGACCGAACGCAGCGTGGTGTTGCCGGTCTTGCGCACACGTTCGGCGATCTGGTCGGTGGTCGCGAGGATCTGCGCGGCCTGGGCGTCGAACATCAGGTGATAATCGTGGAAATGCGGGCCCGAGACGTGCCAGTGGAAATTCTTGGTCTTGAAATAGAGCGCGAACGAATCGGCGAGGATGCCGTTCAGCGCTTCGGCGACCGTCTTGGCGGCGTTGGTCTTGAGATCGGTCGGCGTTTTCAGCGGCGCGTTGGTCGTGGCCATCGTGATGCTCCCTTGGCTGATTTGTGGATCATTGCAGTAACGGTTCGAACCCACATTGGGTCCGGGATCACGTCATGCAATGTCTCGATGACAGCGATCGACGGGCTCAGGCAGCCAGCGCTGTCGTCGCCCGCTCGGTTTCGGCGATCCACCCGCCGCCGAGCACGCGCTCGCCGGCGTAGAGCACCGCGGCCTGCCCCGGTGCGACACCGTATTCGGGCGCGTCGAACATCAGGTCGTCGCCTTGGATACGCGCCGGCACCGGCTTGGCGAGCGACCGCACCTTGGCGGTGACGGCGCCGGTGGCGCGGCCGCCGATCCAGTTGATGTCGGTCAACCGCGCCGCGCGTACCGCGAGCGCCGTCTTCGGGCCGACCACGAGTCGCCGCGATTCGGGCTCGAGCCGGACGACGTAGAGCGGTTCGGCCTGGCCGCCGATCTCGATCCCGCGCCGCTGGCCGACGGTGAAATGGATCAGCCCGCGATGTTCGCCCAGCTTGCGCCCCGCCTCGTCGACGATATCGCCCGATGCGTCCGCCTCGGGGCGGAGCTTCTTCACCAGCGTCGCATAATCGCCATCGGGGACGAAGCAGATGTCCTGGCTGTCCGGCTTGGCGGCGACCCCCAGGCCCAGGTCGGCCGCGATCTCGCGCACCCGCGCCTTGGGCAAGGCGCCGAGCGGGAAGCGCAGGAAATCGAGCTGCGCGGTGGTGGTCGCGAACAGGAAATAGCTCTGGTCGCGCGCCGGATCGATCGCACGGTGCAATTCGGGGCCGTCAGCGCCTTGGATCCGGCGAACGTAATGGCCGGTCGCGAGCGCATCGGCGCCAAGCTCCCGCGCAAGCCCGAACAGATCGGTGAACTTCGGCCCCATGTTGCACTTCACGCACGGGATCGGCGTGCGGCCGGCAAGATATTCGTCGGCGAAATCGTCGATCACCTGCTCGCGGAAGCTCGATTCGTGGTCGAACACGTAATGCGCGATGCCCAGCCGGTCGCACACCGCGCGCGCGTCGCGGATGTCGCGGCCCGCGCAGCACGAGCCCGCGCGGCCCACTGCCTCGCCGTGGTCGTAGAGCTGGAGCGTCACGCCGATCGTCTCCGCGCCCGTCGCATGCGCGAGCGCGGCCACCACCGAACTGTCGACGCCGCCCGACATGGCGACGACGATGCGGCGGCGGGCCGGATCGGCGCCGAGCTGGAAATCGCCTTCGATCATCGGCGCCGCCCATAAGCCACGCCGCGCGGCGATGCAAAGCCGCGACGGTTTCCAAGCTCTTGCACGCGAGTTTACCGGACCTTCAGACACGCGGCTTAGGAGCGATTCCCGAACAAGTCGAAATGAGAAGGTTCGTCGGGCGTTGGTCGATCTGGGTTTCAGCCGTTTTGACAAGAGCGAGGCGCTCGTCGGCCTGCCGCCCGATCTGGCGGTGATGATGGTTTCCGTCTCGGCGCGTCAGGCCGCGAGCCCGACGGCGTTGTTCTTCGCGCGGATGGCGTGTCCGTGCGCAGAGGCGGGTCTGCTCGCCCCGGCGCACGGTGCCTTCAACGCGGTGGTCGCCGCCACGCTGCGCGGACGGCATGAAGCGTGAAGGTGGCGTTTACCGTGCCGTTTCAGGCGATGTTGAATCCCCTGCCGGCATAGGTCGTGCTGTGTTGAGTGAGAGAGGGGACCCCCGCCCCGATGAGGTATAGATGATCGAGAACCAGAAGATTCGCCCTGCCAAGGTAATCGGCCCGCTCGGCGAACCGCTGACGCTGGAAACGCTGCCGCCTGCCGACACGACCCGCTGGGTGGTGCGGCGCAAGGCCGAGGTCGTGGCCGCGGTCAACGGCGGGCTGCTGACGGTGGACGAAGTCTGCGATCGCTATGGTCTTACCGCGGAGGAATTCGCGAGCTGGCAGCGGGCGATCGATCGCTCGGGCATGCCGGGGCTGCGCGTGACGCGCATCCAGCATTACAAGTCGCTCTACGAACGCCAGCAGAAATACTGAGGTTTGTTCCACTGACGTGGAAGCGGCACCGGCCCGTTCCCCACCCTGCCACCCAAGTCATTATACTGCATGGGTGATGGGCTGGGGGAACGGGCCGGTGCCGTCTCAACCGGAACAGGTCGCGAGACTTATACGATAACCAAAACGCCTGCGGAACAAACTGGCCCGTTCGCGAGTCTTTCCCTCCACAGCCCGGCGTCACACCGGGCCAGGAACGGAGGGATGGATTCATGGGTATCATCATTGCCATCATCGTGGGCGGGATCATCGGGTGGCTCGCCAGCATTGTGATGCGGACGGACGCGCAGCAGGGCATCATCCTCAATGTCGTCGTCGGTGTGATCGGGTCGTTCGTCGGCAACTGGATCGGCGGCCTGTTCGGATCGGGCGCCACCTTGACCACTTTCAGCGTCGTGGGCCTGTTCTGGTCGTTCGTCGGCGCGGTCGTGCTGCTCGGCATCGTCAATCTGATCCGGCGCGGCAGCGTGCGCTGACCGAAACGGCGTCAATCGCGACGCACGATCAAGGCGCCGCCCGGCAATCACCGGGCGGCGCCTTTTCTCATTTGAGCAGGAAGCGCACCTGGAGATTGACGGTGATGTCGGTTTCGCCGGGGACGATCGCGGTGTCGGCCGCGGCCTCTGCGCGCGCGGCGTACATCACCGGGCGCGGCGGCGGATAGCCGGCATTGCTCCCGCTCTCGCTGATCGAGACGATGCGTGAGACCGTGAGCCCCGCGGCACTGGCGTATAGCTCGGCACGCGCGCGGGCGCGCTTGACGGCATCGGCGCGCGCTTCGTCGAGCGCGGCATCGGGGTTGTCGAGCGAGAGATTGGGGCCGTCGATCTGGTTGGCGCCCTGCTTGACCAGCGTATCGAGGATCGTGCCGCTCTTGGCGATATCCCGGAAGCGGATCGAGACCGAATTGGTCGCCTGATAGCCGGTAATGACCGGCGGCTGGTTCTCGCCATACCGATATTGCGGCGACAATTGCACATTGGCGGTCGCGATATCGCGCGCGGCGACGCCGGCTCCCTTCAGCGCGGCGAGCACGCGATCCATGCGCGCGGCATTCTCGCTCAGCGCCGCCGCGGCGGTCGCGGCCTGCGTCACGACGCCGGCACGGATCGTGGCGAGATCGGGGACGCGGGTGCTCTTGCCCTCGGCGTTCACGTCGAGCAGCGTGCCGTCGGGCAGGATGGCGGGCGTGGCGGCGGGGGGCGTCTGTGCGGCTGCCGGCATGGCGGCGAGCGGTGCGGCGGCAAGGGCGATGGCGGTACGGCGCATGAAATATTCTCCTGGGTAAAGCTGTGGATATGATGGCGCGGCGCGCACAACCTGCGCTGAACGGCGGGTGGGGGAGTGGGCCGGGGCCGCATTGCGCTGAAAGGCAGCTTTACCAGAACGCGTTCTCAGTGGCTGGTGCGGCGCGCCAGAACCCAGCGATAGGCGAGCATCAGCGCCAATGCGCCGACCCCGGCGGCAATGTCGTTGCCCCAGCCCTCGCCGATCGGCCAGCCGAGCATCTGGGCGATCATGCCGCCGAACATCGCGCCGACGATGGCGATCAGGATCGCGACGGCGAAACCGCCCGGATCGCGACCTGGCATCAGCAGCCGCGCGATCACGCCCACGACAGTGCCGATCAGCACCCATTCCAGCATCGAGCGCTCGGGCATCGATCCGGCTCCCCTGTTGCCGCACCCCCTCAGGAACGACGGCGCACATCCTCGCGGCAACCAAGGCGCATTGCAACCGTTACTTCCAAGTAACGGCTTGCGCGAGGCTGTTTGGGACATCGCGGAAGGGCGATTTTCCAGGCGGCGCCGGCCCGCTCCCTCACCCGACCACCCATAGAATACACTGTTGGGTGGCCGGGTGAGGGAGCGGGTCGGCGCCCCCATGCGTCGAAAGACGCATTATCAAACGCGCTCAGGTTTCGTTCACGCTGGATGAACAAAAAAAGCGCACACGACCGCTTGAGGTCGGTGATATATTTCTATAATACACCGCTCGACAAAAACGGCAGCATGGCCGGGACGGGAAAGTGACGCAGCACATGAACTACGAATCGGGGGGCGTCGGCGAGGCGGAGCGCTATGCGTTGCCGGACATGAGCGAAGGCGGGCGCCGCCGTCGCTGGCTGGTATACGTCATCGTCGCGGCCGCGGTGGTGCTCGTGGTCGGCTATCTTGCGCTCGGCCATTCGAAGCCGACCGACCAGCCGTTCGGCGCGAGCGATCCGAGCAGCCAAATTCCGACGGTCACCGTCATGCAGCCCGGCAGCAACACGATCGTCCGCGACATCTCGGCGACCGGTACGATCGCCGCGCGCCGCGAGATGCCGGTCGGGGTCGCGGGTGAGGGCGGTCGCGTCACGCGCGTGCTGGTCGACGCCGGCACCTGGGTGAAGGCGGGTCAGGTGCTCGCGACGGTCGATCGCTCGGTCCAATCCGAAACCGCGGCGTCGCTCGCCGCACAGGTTCGCGTCGCCGAGGCCGATGCCAAGCTCGCCCAGGCCGATCTCGATCGCGCGAAGCAGCTCGTCTCGCGCGGCTTCATCTCGCAGGCCGATATCGACAGCAAGACCGCCACGCGCGATGCTGCGGTCGCGCGCGTCAACGTCGCCAAGGCATCGCTCGCCGAGACGCAGGCCCGTAACGGCCGGCTCGATATCCGGGCGCCCGCGGCGGGGCTGGTGCTGACCCGCGACGTCGAGCCGGGCCAGATCGTGAGCGCGGGCAGCGGCGTGCTGTTCCGGGTCGCGCTCGGCGGCCAGATGGAAATGCAGGCGAAGCTCGCCGAATCCGATCTCACGCGGCTGTCGGTCGGGGTGCCCGCGACGGTAACGCCGGTGGGAACCGACGAGCAGTTCAAGGGCCAGATCTGGCAGATTTCGTCGGTGATCGATCCGCAGACGCGCCAGGGCATCGCGCGCATCGCGCTCAGCTACGCGCCCGCGCTCCGGCCCGGCGGCTTCGCCACGGCGCGGATCATCGCCGGCTCGAACCAGGCGCCGTTGCTTCCCGAATCGGCCGTCCAGAGCGAGGGCGGGCAGAATTACGTCTATATCGTCGACAAGGACGACAAGGTGGTCCGCCGCAACGTTACCACCGGCGAGGTCTCCGACGCGGGCGTCGCGATCGCCGGCGGGCTCGACGGCAGCGAGCGCGTCGTGGTTTCGGCGGGCGCCTTCCTCAATCCCGGCGACAAGGTGAAACCGGTCCTCCAGAAGCGTGCGAGCTAAGGACTCCAGCCCATGAGCTTCCGCAACATCTCCGCCTGGTCGATCCGGAACCCGGTTCCGTCGATCGTCCTGTTCGTTGCGTTGACGCTGGCGGGGATCGTCAGCTTCATGCGGATGGACGTCAACAACCAGCCCGATATCGATTTCCCGATCGTCTGGGTCGTCATCTCGCAGCCGGGCGCGGCGCCGTCGGAAATGGAGACGCAGATCACCCAGCGCGTCGAATCGGCGGTGCGCAGCCTGCCGGGTATCGACGAGATCAATTCGACGGTCACCGAAGGCCAGTCGGAAACGGTGATCCAGCTTGATATCGGCACCCCGATCGATCGCGCGGTCGAGGATGTGCGCAGCGCGGTTCAGCAGATCAGGAGCGACCTGCCCGACGGCATCCTCGAACCGCAGATCGGCCGCGTCGACACGACCAACAACGATCTCGCCAGCTTCTCCGCGATCGCGACCGACATGACGATCGAGGAGCTGAGCTGGTACATCGACAACGACGTCGCCAAGGAATTGCTCTCTGTCCCCGGCATGGCGGGCGTCAATCGCAACGGCGGGGTCAGCCGTGAGATTCGCGTCATTCTCGATCCCGCGAAGCTCCAGGCGCAAGGGTTGACGGCGAGCGCGGTCAACCAGCAGCTCCGCCAGGTCAATCTCAACGCCGCGGGCGGCAAGGCCGAGATCGCGGGGTCCGAACAGGCGGTGCGCGTGCTGGGCAATGCGCAGACCGCCTACGATCTCGGCCAGACGCAGATCGCGGTCGGCGATGGGCGGACGGTCAAGCTCGCCGATATCGGCGAGGTCAAGGATCTCTATGCCGAACGCACCTCATCGTCGGCGATCAACGGCCGGCAGGTGGTGAGCTTCGATATCCAGCGCGCCAAGGGGTCGTCGGACGTCACCGTCTATCACGGCGCGGTCGAGAAGCTGAAGGATCTCCAGACACGCAATCCCAAGATCCAGTTCCAGCTCCTCTACAACAACGCCAAATACGCCGAGGAGCAATATGCGAGCGCGATCGACGCGATGATCGAGGGCGCGTTCCTCGCGGTCGTCGTCGTGTTCCTGTTCCTGCGCGATTGGCGCGCGACGCTGATCTCGGCGCTTGCTATCCCCTTGTCGGCGATCCCCAGTTTCTGGTTCATCGAGATGATGGGGTTCAACCTCAACCAGATGACATTGCTCGCCTTGAGTCTGGTGGCGGGGGTGCTGGTCGACGACGCGATCGTCGAGATCGAGAATATCGTGCGCCACATGCGCATGGGCAAAAGCGCGTATCAGGCCTCGATCGACGCGGCCGACGAAATCGGCCTGGCGGTGCTCGCCACCACCATGTCGATCGTCGCGGTGTTCCTGCCGGTCGGGCTGATGCCGGGCGTCTCGGGCCAGTTCTTCAAGAATTTCGGCCTTACCGTCGTCATCTCGGTGTTGATGAGCCTTGCGGTCGCGCGCCTCGTGACGCCGATGATCGCTGCCTATTTCCTGAAATCGTTCGGCCACGCCAAGCACGGCGAAGGCTGGATGATGGACGCCTACATGAAGATCCTGCGCTGGACGCTCGATTCGCGCGTCGCCAAGGCGCGCGCGGCGGGGCGGGGCTTCTTCGGCCGGGTGCGCGCGCGCTTTCGCGATCACCGGATCTGGGTGCTCGGCCTCGGTCTTGCCTCTTTCCTGCTGACGATCGTGATGTTCGGCGTGCTGCCCAAGCAGTTCCAGCCCGAGCAGGACGACGATTCGAGCACGGTACGCGTCGAGATGGTGCCCGGCACCACGCTCGAGCAGACGCAGGCGGTCGTCGATCGCGTGGCGCATCTGCTGCGTGAACAGAAGATCGTGACCTCGGTCTATCAGCGCAGCTTCGTCGGCTCGGGCCGCGTCACTGCGCAGCTTGCGGACGATCGCGAGATCACCTCCGTCCAGTTCGAACGCGGCCTCGCGCCCGAACTCAACAAGATCGCCGATGCGCGCGTCAATTTCCAGTCGCAAGGCGGCTGGGGGTCGAGCGGGCGCGACCTGACGATCGTGCTCGGCGGCGAGGATCCCAAACTTCTCAACGAGACCGCGCTCAAGCTCGTCAACCAGATGGCGAAGTTGAAGACCGTGGTCGCGCCGCGCATCACCGGCGACCTCCAGCGGCCTGAGATCGTCATCCGCCCGCGCATGGATCTCGCCGCCGATCTCGGCGTGACGACCGCAGCGATGTCGAGCGCGATCCGCATCGCGACGCTGGGCGATATCGATCAGAACAGCGCGCGCTTCTCGCTCTCCGATCGTCAGATTCCGATCCGCGTCGCGCTGTCGGAAAGCGCGCGCGAGCGGCTGTCGACGATCGAGAACCTGCCGGTCACCACGCAATCCGGCGGATCGGTGCCGCTGCGCGTGGTCGCCGATATCGGCTTCGGCGCCGGCCCGACCAAGATCGAGCGCCTCAACCAGCAGCGCCAGCTCACGATCGGCGCCGATCTGGCGCAAGGCATCGTCAGCGGCGTCGCGATGCAGGATATCCACAACCTGCCGCTGATGAAGAACCTGCCGCTCGGCGTGCACGAGATGAGCGTCGGCCAGCAGAAATGGCAGGCCGAGATGATCAAGAACTTCATCATCGCGGTGATTTCGGGCACTTTCCTGGTGTTCGCGGTGTTGGTGCTGCTCTATCGCCGCTTCCTGCCGCCGTTCGTCAACATGGGCTCGTTGCTGCTGGCGCCGCTCGGCGGCTTGCTCGCGCTGGCGGTGACGGGCAGCGCGCTGTCGATGCCGGTGTTCATCGGGTTGCTGATGCTGCTCGGAATCGTCGCCAAGAACTCGATCCTGCTGATCGATTTCGCGCTCGAGGAAATGAGCAAGGGCGTCGACATCCTGACCGCGATCATCGATGCCGGCCACAAGCGCGCGCAGCCGATCGTGATGACGACGGTGGCGATGATCGCGGGCATGATCCCGACCGCGATCTCCTTGACCGGCGACAATAGCTGGCGCGCGCCGATGGGCATCACCGTGATCGGCGGGCTCGCGCTGTCGACGCTGCTCACGCTGCTGATCGTGCCGGCGACCTTCAGCCTCGCGGTCGGGGTCGAGCGCTGGATCGGGCCCAAGCTCGGCCGTCGTCTGCTCACCTATCGTCCCGGCGATGACGAGCCGGCCGCGATCGATCACCACGGCGGGCCGGCACTGCCGGGCCGGCGCGGGGCGATCGGCTATCGCGGTGACGACGAGGAACCACAGCCGGCGGAATGACGAATCACTTGAACAATCCTCGGCTTCGGGGATTGTTTCGGTGATGAATCGTATCGCCCGCCCCTTGCCGTCGGATACCGCCCCTCCGGGGCTCGTGCGGATGCGGGTGATCGCGACGGGGCTGCTCGTCCTGATGGCGGCGCTGTTCTTCGTCGCGCGCGCGTTCGAGCCTGCGCATCCAGGCCTCGGCTATCTGCGGAGCTTCGCCGAGGCGGCGATGGTGGGCGGGCTCGCCGATTGGTTCGCGGTCACCGCCTTGTTCCGCCATCCGCTCGGGCTGCCGATCCCGCATACGGCGATCGTGCCGCGGAACAAGGATCGGATCGGCACCACGCTCGCCTCGTTCCTGCGCGCCAATTTCCTGACCCCCGCCGTCGTCGCGCGGCGGATGCGGCGCGTCGATATCGCCGCGGCGATCGGCAAGTTCCTCGCCGCCCCGCCCGAGCGCGGCCGGCTGTGGCGCGGCGCCTCGCGCCTCATCGCCGATGTGCTCGAATCGCTCGATCAGGAACGGCTGGGCGGCATGGTCAAGGGCGCGCTGGCGGGGCGCCTGCGCGAGATCAACGCCGCGCCCACGCTCGGCCGGGCGCTCAAGGCGGCGATGAAGGAGGATCGGCACGTCCCGCTCCTCGATGCGGGCATCCGCTGGGCGAACGCGCTGCTGGAGCGCAACGAGGCGCTGATCCGATCGATGGTCCACGAACGGTCGGGGTCGATCCTGCGCTGGACCGGGCTCGACGAGACGATCGCCAACAAGATCATCGACGCGCTCGATCGCTTGCTCGGCGAGATGGCCGACGATCCCGGGCATCCGCTGCGGCTCAAGATCGAAGACAGCCTCGCCGAACTCGCGTTCGATCTCCAGCACGATCCCGAAATGCGCGATCGGGTTTTCCGGTTGAAGGCGGAAATGCTCGATAACCCTGCGATCGAGCGCTGGTGGATGAGCATGTGGGAACAGATGCGGCGCGGCCTGATCGGGCTCGTGCGCGATCCCAATGACGCGCTCGCGGGCCAATTCGGGGAGGCGCTGCGCCAGTTGGGCGAGACGCTCCAGCACGACGATAAACTGCGCGCGACGATCAACCGCTTCGTGCGCCGCGCCGCGGTCGGGATCGCCGCCGATTACGGCGACGGGATCGTCCGGCTGGTGTCGGAAACGGTGCGCGGCTGGGATGCGCGTACGATCACCGACCGGCTCGAAAATGCGGTCGGGCGCGATCTGCAATATATCCGCGTCAACGGCACGCTGGTGGGCGGGCTGGTCGGCCTTGTCATTCACACGGTCGATGTTGCGCTCTGATAGGCGAATCGGGTCATCTCCCGGGCTCCTGCTGTCGCAGGAGCAGGGCACGTGCGAACGCTGTTTACCGTTCCCAATCGACGATCGGCCAGCCGCGCTTTCGGGCGAGCGCGCGCAGCGGCCCGTGCGCGTTGACCGCGAACGGTTCGTCGGCCCAGCCCAGCACCGGCGCGTCGGAGACATGATCCGAATAGAAGCGGATGTGGCAATCCGCGCGATCGATGCCCTCGCGCGCCAGCCACGCCTCGATCGCGGCAAGCTTGGCGGGGCCGTAGACGTTGTCGCCGACCATCCTCGCGTAGAGCCGCCCGGTCTCGTCGATCTCGGCTTCGGTCGCGATCACGTCGTCGAAGCCGAGCCGGTCGGCGATCGCGCCGACATAGAATCGGTACGACGCGGTCGCCATCACCAGCCGGTATCCGGCGGCGCGATCGGCCGCGATCCGTTCGCGTGCGCCGGCGAACACGCCGGTCGCGGTCACACGCTCGGCGAACGCCTCGGCTGCCGCCTCCACGGCCTCGGGGGCCAGCGATCCGCCCAGCAGCAGCCGCTGCATCGTCTGCTTGAGCCGCGCGCGATCGATCACCCGCGCGAGATAGCCGAACGCGGCGATGACGGCGGCGGGCACCAGGATCATCCGCCAGGGCGCGTGGCGGCGCATCGTCCCCCACAGGAACGGCGTCCAAGTGGGGGCATGGGTGATCGTGCGATCCATGTCGTAGATGGCGAGGCGCTGCATGATGGTCCCATAAGCCGCTATCGGCTTGCCGATCCAGCCACTTTGCACCACATGAGGCAGCAATGACCGCGCCTGCTGCCTTCACTCCAGCCGATCGGGATGGCACGCTCCGCTTCTCCGGCACGCTCGCGCTTGCGTCGATCGGCGACCTTCCCGATCGACTGCATAGCTACGAAGGCGCGGTCGATCGGCTCGATATGAGCGGGATCGACCATATCGATACGGTCGGCGCATGGCTGATCCACCGATTCGCGACCGAGCATGATGCCGAGATCACCGGTCTCGATGCCGACGGCCGATACCTCCTCGATCAGGTGAGCGCGGCCGATGCGCCCGTCGCGGCGCGGGCACCGCCGCCGACTCCCTTCACCCGCGTGCTGGGCGAAATCGGCGATGCCGTCGTCGTCAGCCTGACGACGCTCTACGGCCTGCTCGGCTTCCTCGGCGCGACGACGATCGCGTTCTGGAACGTGGTGCGCGACCCGCGCCGTTTCCGTTTCAACGCGACGGTCCACCGGTTCGAGGTGGTGGGCGTGTCGGCGCTCGGCATCATCGGGCTGATGAGCTTCCTGATCGGGATCGTGATCGCGCAGCAGGGCGCGGTGCAGTTGCGCCAGTTCGGTGCGGAAGCGCTGACGATCAACCTGATCGGCCGCATCACGCTGCGCGAACTGGGCGTGCTGATGACCGCGATCATGGTCGCGGGGCGTTCGGGCTCGGCGTTCGCGGCGCAACTCGGCACGATGAAGCTGACCGAGGAAATCGACGCGATGCGCACGATCGGCGTGTCGCCGATGGAAGCGCTGGTGCTGCCGCGCACGATCTCGGCGATCATCCTGATGCCGCTGTTGGGCTTCTACGCGTCGCTGGTGGCAATCATCGGCGGCGGTTTGCTGTGCTGGGTGTCGCTGGGTATTCCGCCCGTCACTTTCGTCCAGCGTCTGCGCGAAGTGGTGCCGATCACCGATCTCTATGTCGGGCTGGTCAAGGCACCGGTGTTCGGCGCGATCATCGCCATCGCGGGCTGCTTCCAGGGCATGCTCGTCGAATCGGATGCCGAGCAGGTCGGGCTGCGCACCACCAGCGCGGTGGTGCAGGCGATCTTCCTGGTGATCGTGCTCGATGCGTTCTTCGCCGTCTTCTTCACCTGGATCGGGTGGATCTGATGGCCGAGTGTGATGAGCCGATCATCCGCGTTCGCGGCCTGAAGAACAGCTTCGGGGACCAGATCGTCCACGACGATCTCAATCTCGATGTCCGCCGCGGCGAGATTCTCGGGGTGGTCGGGGGCTCGGGCACCGGGAAGTCAGTGCTGATGCGCTCGATCATCGGCCTCCAGCCGCCCGATACCGGCGAGATCACGGTGTTCGGCGAGAACGCGCTCAGCGTCGACGAGGCCGAAGCGACCGCGATGCGCAAGCGCTGGGGCGTGTTGTTTCAGGGCGGGGCGCTGTTCTCGACGCTGACGGTCGCCGAGAATGTCCAGGTGCCGCTGCGCGAATTCTATCCCAGCCTCGATCAGGGGCTGCTCGACGAGATCGCCGCCTACAAGGTGGTCATGACCGGGCTCGCGCCCGAGGCCGGCCCCAAATATCCGTCCGAGCTTTCGGGCGGGATGCGCAAGCGCGCGGGGCTGGCGCGCGCGCTCGCGCTCGATCCGCAATTGCTGTTCCTCGACGAACCGACCGCGGGGCTCGATCCGATCGGTGCTGAGGGGTTCGACGCGCTCATCAAGTCGCTGCACAAGACGCTCGGGCTGACGGTGTTTCTGATTACCCACGATCTCGATACATTGTACGCGATCTGCGATCGGGTCGCGGTGCTCGCCGACAGGAAAGTCATCGCGGTCGGCACGATTCCCGAGCTGCTCGCGATGGACCATCCGTGGATCCAGGAATATTTCAATGGGCCGCGCGGGCGGGCCGCGACCGCGGCGGTGAAGCGCAACAAGGCGCAGCAAGAGGCAGGGGCTGTTTGATGGAAACGCGTTCGAACCATGTTCTGGTCGGGGCCGCTGTGCTCATCCTGCTGCTGCTGCTCGCCTTCTTCATCGTCTGGCTGGCGCGGCTGAGCGGCGCGGAGGAGAAGGAATATGACATCTTCTTCCGCCAGTCGGTCGATGGTCTCGCCAAGGGTTCGGCGGTCGCTTATTCGGGTGTGCCCGCCGGCCAGGTGCGCGAGATCGCGCTGTGGAAGCCCGATCCGCAACTCGTGCGCGTCCGCGTCGCGCTCGATCCCGATATTCCGATCCTGCGCGGCACGACCGCCACCGTTCAGAGCAGCTTCACCGGCACCAGCACGGTCGCGCTCGACGGCGGCGAGAAGGGGCAGCCCGAGATCACCTGCCCCAAGGAAAACGCCGTCACCCAATGCCCGTTCGGCGTGCCGGTCATTCCGACCCGGATCGGCGGCCTCGGCGCGGTGCTCAATTCGGCGCCGCAGCTTCTCGAACGGCTCTCGGCGCTGACCGAGCGGCTGACGCAGATGCTGTCGGACAAGAACCAGGCGTCGATCGCGGGTATCCTCGAAAACACCAATCGCCTCACGAGCGCGCTTGCCGATCGCGGCCCGGAAATCGCCGCGACGCTCGCGCAGACGCGGATCGCCGTCCAGCAGGCGGGCGATGCGGCGGAAAAGATCGGCGATCTCGCCGCGACCACCAACGGCGTGCTGTCCGAAGACGTGCGGCCGGCGATGGCGAACCTCAACGAGGCCATCAAATCGGCGAAGGCGAGCACCGACACGCTCAACGCTGCGATCGGCGATGCGCGGCCGGGGCTGCAAGCATTCTCGAAACAGACCGTTCCCGAGGTGGGCCAGCTCGTCCACGATCTGCGCGTGATGTCCGAATCACTGTCTTCGGTGGCGCAAAAGCTCGATCAGGGCGGTGCCGGGTCGCTGATCGGCCCGCAGAAGCTCCCCGATTACAAGCCCGGGAAATGACCAACAGGAGCCGCACGATGTTGAAGCGATCCGCCATCCTGCTCGCGGTGCTTCCGCTTGCCGCGTGCATCAGTTTCGGGGCCGAGCCACCGCCCTCGCTGTTGACGCTGACGACCGAAGCGACCGTTGCGACCGGCCAGCCGCAAAGCTCGGCCGACGCCGCGACGATCCTGGTCACCGTGCCCGCGGTGCCGCAGAAACTCTCGGTGCTGCGCGTGCCCGTCCAGGCGACCGATACGTCGGTCGCCTACGTCAAGGACGCGCAATGGGTCGAGCCGCCCGCGCAATTGTTCGCGCGGCTGATGGCGGATACGATCACCGCGCGCACCGGGCGTGTCGTGCTCAGTTCGGCGCAATCGCGGATCGATCCCGGCAGCCGGCTTGCCGGCGAACTGCGCGATTTCGGGGTGGATGCGGCGACGCAGGAAGCCGTTGTCATTTATGACGGCGCGCTGATTCGGGGCGGCAGCGATGCGATCGAGAAGCAACGCTTCGAAGCGCGCGTGCCGGTGGCCGCCATCGACGCCAGGTCGGTCGGCATCGCGCTCAATCAGGCGGCCAATCAGGTCGCGGCACAGGTGGCGGATTGGGTCGGGCGTTGAGCGCGCGCGCCGATCAGTCGGCTGGGTAGTTCGGCCAGATCCCCGGCGTCGCCAGTTCGAGGACGTGGCCGTCCGGATCCTCGAAATAGAGGCTGTGGCCGCCTGCGGGCCACGCCATCTCGCCGCGCATCGTGACACCCGCCGCCGTCAGATGCGCGTGCCAGATATCATAGCTGTCGGCGGTGATGCGAAATGCCATATGCAGCGGCCCCGCGCCGTCGTGGCCGGGGACCGTCCCGCGCTCGGAGATACTATCCTCGGTCGATCCGCCGCGCGCGAAGACGAGCAGCGCCGCGTGCGGCCCCGCGTCATAAGCGATCAACCGCTCGGATCGGAACATCGCCTTCAGGCCCATGATGTCTTCGAAAAACGCCGCCGATCGTATGAGGTCGTCGACGTACAGCGCCGTCTCGAGCAATCCCGCGATCGGCGGCGGCGTGGTCATCGCCCGATCGAATGGTAGGTGAAGGGCGTCCGCGCGATCTCGGCGGGCGAATAGACGTTGCGCAGGTCGACCAGCACCGGCGCCGCCATCACATCGGCGAGCCGATCGAGATCGAGCGCCCGGAACACGTTCCATTCGGTCACGATCACCGCCACGTCGGCGTCGGTCGCCGCGTCATAAGCATCGGTGCAGAAGGTCACCCCCGGCATCAGGTCGCGCGCGATCTCCATGCCCTCGGGGTCGAATGCGCGCACCCGCGCACCGGCGTCTTCCAGCGCCTGCACGATCGCCAGGCTGGGCGCGTCGCGCATATCGTCGGTGTTGGGCTTGAAGGTCAGGCCGAACAGCGCGACGGTCTTGCCGCGCGCGTCGCCGCCCAGCGCGTGGATCACCTTGCGTCCCATCGCGCGCTTGCGGCTGTCGTTGACCTTCACCACCGCCTCGACGATCCGCACCGGGCTTTCGGCGTCCTCGGCGGTCTTGAGCAGCGCGAGCGTGTCCTTGGGGAAGCAGGAGCCGCCATAGCCGGGCCCCGCATGCAGGAACTTGCCGCCGATCCGCTTGTCGAGCCCGATTCCCCGCGCCACGTCCTGCACATCGGCGCCCACCGCCTCGCACAGATCGGCAATCTCGTTGATGAAGGTGATCTTGGTCGCGAGGAAGGCGTTGGCGGCGTATTTGGTCAGCTCGGCGGTCCGGCGGCCGGTGAACAGCAGCGGGCTCTCGTTCAGGTAGAGCGGACGATAGATGTCGCGCATCACCTGCCGCGCACGCTCGTCCTCGGTACCGACGACGATGCGGTCGGGGCGCTTGAAATCGCCGATCGCGGCGCCTTCGCGCAGAAATTCGGGGTTGGAGACGACCGCGACCTGCTTGTCCGGGCACACCTCGCGCAGGATCGCCTCGACGCGGTCGCCGGTGCCGACCGGAACGGTCGATTTGGTCACCACCACCGCCGGGCCGGTGATCGCGGCGCCGATCTCGCGCGTCGCGTCGAAGACATAGGTCAGGTCGGCGTGGCCGTCGCCGCGGCGCGATGGCGTGCCCACAGCGATGAAGATCGCGTCCGCCCCGGCGACGGCCTGGGCAAGGTCGGTGGTGAAACTCAGCCGCCCGGCAGCGACGTTGGCCGCGACGAGTTGGTCGAGACCGGGTTCGTAAATCGGCATATTGCCCGCATCGAGCGCGTCGATCTTGGCCGCGTCCTTGTCGACGCAGATGACGTCGTGGCCGAAATCGGAAAAGCAGGCCCCTGATACCAGGCCGACATAGCCCGATCCGATCATCGTGATGCGCATGAGGCGGAAAGCTTCCCGAAAAATGGAGGGGCCGCGGCCCGGACCCGCCCGATGTAACGCCCGCCGTCGATTTTTCCAGCCGTTTGGGCGCGATTTCCGCGCTTTACGACGCCATCACGAAGGAAGCGCATAAAAAAAGGGAGGCCGGCAACGCCGACCCCCCTCTTTGTTGTTCGCTTGGAAGCGAGCTTACATGCCCGATCCCGGCCCATAGGTGATTTCCACGCGGCGGTTCTGCACCTCGCGGACACCATCGGCGGTATCGACCCGCGGACGGCTTTCGCCGAACGCTTCGGTCGAGATCACGCCCTCGGGGATCGCATGCGACGTCATGTAGCCCTTCACCGAGTCCGCGCGACGTTGTGACAGACCGACGTTGTAGTCGGCCGGACCCGAACGGTCGGCGTGGCCGGCCAGCATGACCTGCGCGTTGCCGCAGCTCTGGTACGCGGTGATCGCGTTGTCCAGGATCGACGCAGCCTCGGGGGTGATGTTCGACTTGTCCCATTCGAAGAAGACAATGAACGGACCCGGCGAGCACACAACCTCGGGCGGAGGCGGCGGCGGAGGCGGCGGGGGAGGCGGCGGCGGGGGCGGAGGCGGCGGAGGCGGCGGGGGAGGCGGCGGCGCACCAAAGTTGTACGTCAGCCCACCCAGCACGCTGTGCGACCGGAACCGGCCCTCGAAGTCGCGGTTCGTCACGTCGACATACTTGACGTTGTCGGCGTTGAAGAAGCGATACTTGAACGTCACGTCCAGATGATCGCTGATCGGCGCGCGAACGCCGGCGAGGCCCTGCCACGCGAAGACCGTGTCCGAATCGTCGAGGAACGGTCCGCCGGTGTTCAGCGCATAATTGGCCTTCACGCGAGCGACGCCGACACCACCGCCGACGAACCCCTGGATGCCATCGTCATCGCCGAAATCGAGCAAGCCGTTGAGCATGAAGCTCAGCGCCGAGGTCGATCCGCCAGCGAAATCGTAATTCCCGGCAGCGAGATTGCCCAAGCCGCCATTGGCATAGAGCGGCGTGGCAACGGTCGACGAAATCCCGTCGACGGTGGCGCGCCGATAACCGACTTCGGTTTCAACGCGGAACGCGCCGAAATCGTAACCGACGGTGCCATCGACATCGTAACCGTAGTTACTGTCGACCACAGTCGCCTTTGAGGCTTCTCCGACGTCGAATTCAATATCTTCGACGATCATCGCGCCACCTTCGACGCCGACATACCACGACTTGTCGCGGGCCAGCGAAGGCGAGGCAAGAACGGTCGAAGCGAGTGCCAGTGCGACGGCAAGCTTCCGCATCATAATCCCCTTTCTTGGTTGTCACTACGGACAGCCCCAACTCCCTACTCCGGGGTTAGTTTCCGCGCAAGCGAACAAATTTCGCCTTCTGTTGCCAAAACGCAACAAATCCGAGGCTTTGGAACCCGCTGCAACAACGACGATTCAGGAAGCGATCAGGCCGTGCGCGCTGAGCGCCGCGATCACCGCGTTCAGCGCGGCGCGGCACTCGGCATCGATCGTCGTGCCATTCGCAGGTGCCGCGATGGCGGCACCTTGCGCGCCCAGCACCTGGACGCCGTCGATCATGATGCGCGTCGCTGCGACCTCGCCGATCTGCCAGGCGCCGGACAGGAAACGAGCCGGCACGCCCGCTGCATCGACCCAGGCGCAGAGCCCGTCGACCGGCGCCATGAAGCGCCATCCGCCCGCGGTCCATCCGGCGATCGCGTGCGGCTGGCCGGCCCAGGCGCCCACGGGCGCCGCGCCGATGATCCAGCAATCGCCGATCGCGGGCGCGGCGGGCGGATCGTCCACCCCGATATCGCGCACGAACGCGCCGAGTGTCAGGTCGAGCAGCGTCAGTGCCTCATTGTGCGTCATTTCCTTCTGGGCCTGGCCGGGGTTCAGCAAGGGCAGCGCCAGGCGCGCGCTGGTTTCGTCGCTCATCGTCATTCCTCCTCGAACGCGGGTAAGATCACCGGGGCGCTCGGCGACAGGCCGTGGGTGCCGACCTGGACCAGCGCCGCCGGCGTCGCGCCGTGGGGGCGCTCGCCCGCCGACAGCACGATCTCGGCGGTGGTGGCGTCGATAACGGTGTCGGGGGTTCCTGCCAGCGTCAGTCGATACGCCTCACGCTCTTCGGCCAGCGGCACATCAACACCGTCGAGCCAGCGCCAGCCCGCGCGGCTCCGGCGAATCCATCGCAGCCGCAGATCGCCGTCGGGCAAGGTGTCGGTGCGCAGGTGGACGGGTGACGGCGGCAGCACCGACGCTCCGGTCAGCGGCGCCTCGGCATCGGCGGGCATCTCGGTATCCCCCGCGCCCGAGGCAAGCACGCGCACCGTCGCACCGAGTGCTGCAAGCGGCACATCGATCGCGACGATCGTTCCCGGCGTCAGCAGTACGAACCGGTCGCCCGCTGCCTGGGTGCCGATCGCGGCCTCGGTGCCGCGCCGGCCGCGCCACAGCCGCGAGAGCCGCCAGCGCGTCGCATCGATCTGCTCGGCGCGGCCGAACTGGAGCAATTCGTCGCCGACCAGCGCCAGATTGGTGCCGCCATCGAGAAGCACGTCCCCGGCGTTGCCCAGCGTCGCTTCCGCACTGGCGAGAATCACCTCGATCGCGTGGTGTCGATCGGCCAGCGTCGCCGGCGCCACGCCGGGCGGCACCGCTACCACGCCGATCGTCGCCGGCACGCGGGCGTTGCCCGCCGATGCCCACTGCGCGCCGCCGTCGATGCTGTACCGCAACGCCGCGCCGCGCCATCCCGGCGCGGCGCTTCCCGCCGCGATCAGCACGCGCGGGCCTGCGAGCACGGCGTCGCCGAGCGCGGGCAATTCGAAGGCGTGGACGATCGTCGGGCCGTTGGGCAGATCGGGGGCGGTGAGGCCGGTGCCCGAATCGGCGCTGGCGACGATCGGCGCGCTGGCGAGGCGCACCAGATCGAGCGTCAGCACGAAGCTTTCGAGCCGCCACCCGGCAATCCGCCAGCGTCCGGGCGCGTCGGCCAGCGCCACGACGTCGCCGGGCGCAAGATCGGCGGCATCCCAGCCGATCGCAAGCGCCCGCCGGCTGCGCGCCGTCGCCGCGCGCGACAGCGTCGCTGCCGCCATCGTCTTGGCGGCCGATGCCGATAGCACCGCAGGCATCTCGATCCGCTCCTCGCGCACGCCCGCGCCGGGGCGCCGCACGCGCTGCAAGCCGGTCTGGTAATCGCGCTGGGGATCGTAATGCGCCAGCGTGATCGATTGCGGCACGGTATCGATCGGCGCGATCGTGCGGACGGCCCTCGTGCCGCCGCGGGTGCCGGCGCCGTCGCCGCGATCCTCGATCGTGCGGACAGGTGCGCCGTCGGCGGTGAAGCGGATACGCGCGCCGGCAGGAGCGAACCAGCCGCCGCTCGCCACCGCCAGCGTCTCCAGCACCCCGCGCACGCTGTCGCCATATGCCGAAAAGCCGCCGAGCATCTGGGTGGCGCCCGCACCGTCGACGATGCCGCCCGAAAGATCGGCGGCGATCGCGCCTGCGCTTACCGGGGCATCGTCGGCGACGATCTCGAAGGTCAGCGACGGGATGCGGTTGCCGTATTCGGCAAGCTCGAACTGCTCGAACACCGCATAGGCCGCGCCGCGATGCGCGGGCGTGGCGCCGAATCCGATCGCGGCGGCCATGCCGGGATCGGGCGTCTGGTCCTCGCTGCCCGGGTGCAGGCGGAAGGCGGTCGGCGTCTTGAAGTCGCCCGCCGCCCCGCGCAGCAGCTTGCCGTCGGCCCAGATCCGCCGGACGCCGCCGATACGCCGCGCCGACAACAGCACCGCGAACGACACCGAATAGCTGTAGCTGGTCTGCGACGGTTTGCCCTTGCCGCCGCCGCCTTCCTGTTCGGTTTCGACGAAATCGGTGGACCAGATCACCGATCCCGCGACCCGCATCGTGCCGTAGAGGCGTGGGATCGGGCTGCCATAGCTCGACGTTTGCACCGCCAGTTCGGTCAGCCGCGGCCCCCGCCGCCCCTTGGGCTTGAACAGCACGTCGCGATCGATCGCCTGCCCCAGCAGCCCGCCCAGCGCACCGCCGATCGGCCCGCCGATCGCCGTCCCGACCGCGGTCAGCACCAGAGTCGCCATTATTCCTCCTCCAGTCGCCAGCGCCCCAGCACCGGCCAGGGCGCCGTGCCCGGTCGTGCCACCACGCGCCGCAGCAGCGCGTCGGCATGAACCAGCCCGCCGGGAATCGAGATCGCCAGATGCAATTGTCCCGGCGCGCTCACGCACAGCAGCATTTCGCCGGGGCCGCCGATGCCATCGATCACATCGAGCGCGTCGATGATGGCCCGCGCGCGCGCCGCATCGCCGTGCCGCAGTCCGTAATCGTCGGGCACCGGCCCCCGATAGCCGCCGGCCCTGAGCGCGTACCCCGCCAGCCCCACGCAATCGAGCCCGAAGCGCGGATCGCGCCCGTGCGGCCGAAACCGCACGCCGACCAGCGCCAGCGCCGCCGCCACGACGCGGTCGCTCCTTGTGTGCGGCACCCGGATCGAAAGCCCGGTCATCCGCCGGGATACCGTGTCAGCAGGTCGATCCCGGGCAGGAAGGGCTCGCCGCGAAAGTTGGAGACGTTGTCGAACCGGTGTCGGCACGTCGCGAAGCTCTTGTCGCAGCCCTCGATCAGCTCGATCATTGTCCCCGCGTCGGCCACGAAGGGCGGTGGCGCGGTCAGCGTCAGCGTGACGCCCGCCGACACCGCGATTGCGCTCTCGCATCCGCCGTTGGTCCCACCCAGCCAGCGCAGCAGGCCGTTGCCATAGGCGTTGGCCACCGGTTCGGCGCTATCGATGACGATCGTCGTATCGTCGCCGGAGACGATGCGCGCCATCCGTCGCCGCCCGGCCATCGCGATCCGGCAACGCTGGTCGCCCAGTTCGGCGCGGCATTCGGGCGAGGTCGCCTCCACCACCGGCCGGTCGAGCGCCGCCGCCGCACCGCGCAGTTCCGCCGTGAACCCGCCGTCTCTGGTCTCGACCGCGCCGATCGTGCCCTCGCCCAGCGCCACGCTCGCGGCCGGGTCGGTCCAGTCGACCGCGAACAACGCCACCCGCGCGCCGTCCCAGCGCCCCGCGATCAGATCGTCTTCGCCGATCGCCCCGCTGGTGAGCGCGCCCGCCACGTCCATCGTGTCGGGGTCGAGCCCCTC
The DNA here is from genome assembly GCF_003550065.1 of Hephaestia caeni. Taxonomy (GTDB): domain Bacteria; phylum Pseudomonadota; class Alphaproteobacteria; order Sphingomonadales; family Sphingomonadaceae; genus Sphingomonas; species Sphingomonas caeni_A. Next base: position 819,288 of record NZ_QXDC01000004.1, on the reverse strand, counting down.
GCTGCGTTCGATCGCGGAAGGGGTCATCCCCGGCGCGGCGCGGTGGAGCAATCCGCCGATCATCAGGTCGCGGTCGTGCGTCGTCAGCCCGATCGTCACGCCGTCGCGCCGTTCGAGCCGCCAGCACAAGGCGATCGTCGTCAGGTCGCCGTCGAGAAAGGTCGTCATCTCAATCCTCGCGCAGTTCGATCAGCGGCACCGAGGGCGCCGCGCCCGCCAGGAAGGTCGCGCGCGTCACGCTCAACTGATCCTCGGCGAACCGCACCGGCACGTCGAAGGCGAACCCCGCCGTCACCGCCGCCCCCGTGGCCGGTGGCGCATCGAGTGCGATCCACCCGCCCCGTTCGATCGTGAATGCCGTGGTCTCATCGCCATCCACCGCCACGCGCACGCTGCCAGCCACCGGCCGCGTGATCCGCCGCTGATGCGCGCCGTAATGCTTGACGATCGCGAACCGTGTCGCCGCGCCGTCGCCGATGCCGATCTGCTGGTCGATCGCGCTGCCCGCGCCCGAATTGCCGTCGAACGGATCGCGCAGCCGAAATCCGCGTGCCGATCCCATCCGCGCGCGAAAGAAGGCGAGCAGGGTCGCGATATCCGCCTCCGATCGCACCCCCGGCCCGACATCGTAGCGGGTCCGCGCCTCGGCCCAGCTCGCGTTGCGCCGTTCGTGCCCGCCCGCGCTGGTCACGATCGCGGTGGAAAAGCCCGGCGCCACCTCGGCCTCGCGGCCCAGCGCCAGCGGGAACAGTATGTCATCGAATGCCTGCACCTCGGTCTCCTCGTCGAAATGGGTGAATCCGTCGCGCATCACCTGCGGCAGCGCCCAGACGAAGGTCTCGGCGACGCGCCCGCGCGCGGCATCCGCCGCCGCCTCGATCGCGCGCCATTGATCCGCATCCTCGGGGTTGAGCACGAAGCCCGACAGATAATGCTGCTCGGCCTCGGGATAGCCGAGCCGCGCGGTCGCCGCCGCCCGCGCCGCCGCACTTGCGCCGCTATTGCCGCGCGTCACCCAGTCGTAATCCTCGAGCTGGAGCACGTCGAACGCCGGCGCTGCCCAGCCGGTCGGCAAATTAGCGCGTCGGATCTCGGGCGCCGCGGGATCGAGCACGCTCGGCAGATAGGCCAGCAGATAGGTCTCGACATAAGTGAACGCCGCCACCAGCGCGTCGATCAGCGCCGCGGTCGATTGCGCGAGCAACGCCCCCGCCGTGTCGAGCAACGCCGTCTGATCGTCGTCGAGCGTCCCGCGCACGCTCGCGATCTCCACCGGATCGTCCCCGAACGCCGCCTTGGCGGCATCGTCGTAGAGGCACGGCCGCCCGTCGGCCGTCACCCACCACCACGGCTCGCCGACCTGGAACTTCGCCGGCATCCCGCTCTCGCGCGCCAGCGCGATGAACGCCACCGCGACCGCTCGCAGATACGCCATCGCCCCGGTATGCGCCGGTGACAGCAAGGTCGAGGGCGGCTCCCACCCGGTCAGCGCCGGGCTCCCGTCCCACGCGCGCTGCTTCCAGTCGTTCCAGCAATATTGGTCGAACAGCTCGTACGACAGCGACCAGATCACGTCGTATCCCAGCGCCCGCGCCCGGCGCGAAAAATCGCGATGCCACGCCGCGCATGCGGCATTCAGCGCGCCACCGGTCAGGCTCACATACAGGTCCGGCCCGTTTGCCTGGAGCCGGAAATAGTGGCTCATGCCGACATAATGGTCGATCAGCCCGCGATAGCCGAGCTGGAAGGCGTTCCGCAGCAGCCGCGCGGGCGTCAGGTGATAGCTGTCGTCATAACCGCTCGCGATCCTCATGGCGTGCTCGGGCACGATCGCGTCGCCGATCGCCAGCACCGCGCCCGCCCCGGCACAAGCGATCCCGCTCAGCTCGCACCAGCCCTCGGCGGGATCGGCGAGCAGGCCGTCGTCCCCCTCGGTATAGCCCGGCGCCACCAGCGAGATGAACATCCGGTCGATATCGCCCGCCCACACCGGATCGGCCTCTTGCGGAAGCGCGAACCCGCCCACCAGGTGAGCGAAATCGAGCGTCACCTGCGCGTCGCGGGCCGTCCCGATCGCGTAGTTCCATAGCCGCACATACCAGGCGCGCGGCGCCCCGTCGGCATCGCGCCCCTCGATCGTCAGCGTCGGCCCGTCGATCGCATCGAGCGTGCGCACCCCGTCCGATCGCCAGCGGAACGAGAGCACGCAGTCGCGAAAGTCGCGCGCCGTCTCATAGGCGAGCAACGGGTGGTCGATATTGTCCTCGGCTTCCCAGATCAGCCCGGCGAGGTCGCTCTTGCGATAGAAGACGGCATCGACGCGCAGCGCGTCGGGCGCGGTGGTGACGACGCTCGCCATCATCGGTCGCGGGAAATTGACCGTCCAGAACCGCGGGTCGAAGCGCGAGATCACACTATCGGCCTGCACCGTCCGCGCCTGTGTGAGCCAATAGCCCATAATCGGAAAACCCCTCCCCTTCAGGGGAGGGGCAGGGGGTGGGGCAGCGCGAACCGGGCTCGATGCTCGGTTCGCGCTTTCTCCACTCCTGGCCGCTGCTCCCCGACCCTTCCTTGAAGGAAGGCACGATGGTCACACCTGCTCGATCGCCGCGCGCACCGCGCGCGCCACCTGCCGGCTCGATTGCTGCAACGCGGGGCCGCTTTCGCCCCGAGGCGCATTGATCGTGATCGCCACGCGCACCTCGCGCCCGCCCGGCTGGCCCGCCGCGACCACCCGGCCGCTCGTCGTCGGCACGAACAGTTCGGGGCCACGTTCGCCTACCCTGTAAGCCCGCCCCGGTGACACCGGCCCGCCCGTCGCGCGGCCCGGCGCGCCGATCAGCCCCGCCAGCGCCGCGCCCAGCCCCCCGCCGCCGCTGACGATGCTGTCGATCCCGCCGCGCACCGCGCTCGCCGCGATCTGCGACAGCACGTTCATCGCGGTGCGCCCCAGATCCTCGAACCCCAGCTTGCCGGTGCGCACCGCGCGCACCAGCGCGTTCTCGATTCCCCGCCCGGCCCGTTCGGCGCTGTCGGCGAGCGGCCCGTCCAGGCTGCTGCGCATCGTATCGACATCGTGCGCGAACCCGGCGGTATCGGCGCGCACGCGCACCACCAGGCTCTCGATTTCCTCATCCATCGGGAAATGCCTCCATCAGCCGCGCGATCGTCGCGCGATCGGGCGGCGCGGGGTCGCTCGCGTCGCCGCACAGCGCCCGCACCACCGCCTCCAGCTCCGCCGGGGTCGCCCGCCAGAACGCATCCGGCGTCCACCCCAGCACCGCCCCCGCCACCCCCGCGAGCCGCGCGGCGGTTGCCGCAAATTCCTCCCCGAGCTTGTCTCGGGGAGGGGGACCATGCGCGGCATGGTGGAGGGGCTTTCTCACCGCCCCGCCAAAATCTGCCCGACGAGCATTTTCAGCGCCGGCGTCGCGTTCACCAGCCCGCCTGCGACCACCGCCTCGCCGAATCGCGCGCGCGTCATCCCTTCGGGCGGCGCGGCAAGGCAGTGCCAGAACAGCGCCACCATCTCGCCCAGTGCGAGCCGCCCCTCGGCCGCCCGCGCCACGACATCGAACAGCGGCCCCGTCTCCTGTTCCGCCGCCACCAGCGCCGCGAAGCTCGGCCGCAGCACCAGCGTCTCGCCGGCGATCTTGATCGAGGCTTCGCCGCGCGCCGGATTGGCGCCGCTCACGCCGCCGTCACCGCGCCCGAGCTTTCGAGGCTCAGCGTGTAGCTGCGCTCGCCATTGTAATCGCCCGCATAATCGAGCCTCGTCACCAGGAAGCGCCCGGTCAGGCTGTCACCGCTCTCGAAGCTCAGCCGGTAATCGTCGAGCACGCCCGACAGCGCGTTGGTCTTGAGCCGCGCCTCGGCGGCCGATCCAGTGAACACCCCGGCCCCGGACACGCTCACCGATCGCACCCCCGCGCCCGACAGCAGATCGCGCCATCCGCCCGAATCCTTGGAGGTGATCGCCACCATCTCGCCGTTGATCGAAAGCTGTGTCGTGCGCAGCCCCGCCACCGTCGCATAGCCCACCGGCGACCCGCCATCGCCGACCTTGAGCAAAAACGCGCTACCCTTCTCCGCCGCCATGATATGTTCTCCTTTGATTGTAGGCGGCACCGGCCCGCTCCCCCACCCGACCACCCATCAGGATACTCTCGTGGGTGGTCGGGTGGGGGAGCGGGCCGGTGCCGCTACCCCGCGTCAGCGGATCACATCACACTTCCATCATCCGCACCCGAAACTCGATCGCCACCGCCCAGCGGCCGGCTGCCTCGCGCAGCATCCGTGATCGCACGAAGACGTTGCTCGCGATCCGCCACCCGTCGAGGTCGCGCGGCAGCGCCGTCACCGTCGCGACCACCGCCTCGGCCAGCGCATGCAGCCGCGCCGGCGTCTCGCCCGCGTCGCGCATGATCACCGCGGGGCGCAGCTCACGCCCGGCGCGATCCTTCATGCTCCAGTCGACCGCGATCATCGGCTGCACCTCGGCAAAGGGCGGGGTCGCCTGCACCGGCGGCCCCTCGAACACGCCGTTGATCGCCCCGTCGAGATCGTCCGCCGCGCGCAATGCCGCCACCAGCGCCGCGTGCAGCACGCTTTCCGCACTCATCGCCCGAAACTCCCGATCCAGCGCAACGCCGGCTCGCTGAGCAACCGCGCCCGCAGCCCGCGCCCGGTCACCACGATCCGGTCGTCGTCGATCGCCGCGGTGACCCCCGGCACGTCGTCGGCGATCCGCGCCGCGATCCGATCGCGCGCGCCGGTCGCCGCCTGGTCCCCGATTGTCGCCGCCCGCGCGCGCAGCCCGGCGATCACAGCCGTGCCGCCGCATCGAGCCGCATGACGCGGAACGGCCGCCACAGCGCGGTCACCGCGGCGGGCGGCGGCGTCACCGCGTCGCGCTCGACGAACAGATGCGCGGCGAGCAGGATCGCGCCTTGCCGCATCGGCGCGGGCAGGCTCGCCCAGTCGGTGGCCATGCCCGCGCTCAGCGTCACATGCGCCAGCGTATCGCCCCCGGCATCGAGCACCCGCACCCAGCCGCGCGCGTCGGCATCGATGTCGATCCGGTAGGCATCCGCCGCCAGCGGCGTGCCGTCGGCGTCCGCCACACTGGCGATGCTCGCCACCGGCATCGCGCCGAGCGCCTGCCACGCGGGCGTCGCCGGCACCGTCTCGGTCATCGTCCGCGCGATCGTCACCCGGCCGGTGAAGCGTTCGGCGAGCGCGAGCGCAGTCTCGATGAACGCCGCGATCAGCGCGTCTTCGTCGCCGGTCGCGATCCGCAGCAGCGCCTTCATGTCGGCGACGGCCGCTGTCCGGTCTTCGGCGCCGAGCGTCACGTCGCCCGGTCCGTTCGCTGCGATGGTCATCGCATTCTCCCCAGTTGAAAAGGCTCAGCGGCGTTCGACGCGCCGAAGCCACGGCCGCGCGAGCGTTGTCGGCACCGTGGCAAGTCCGCCGGTCACGGTCGCCATGCCGTCCTGCGATGATCCGTCATCGAACAGATAGCGCAGCGGCAGCGGCCCGTCGGGGACGGCGAATCGGCCCCAGTCGAGCGTCAGCACATCGGCGGCGCGCGTTGCCGTCATGGTGTCGGTAGGGATGTAGCTCGACGCGTGCGCGCCCCGTTCGGCCTGCACTCCCCAGATGACGGCGGATCCCGTCGCGCCCGCCGAGTAAGTCCACGATGCGCTCGCGCCGGCAGCAGGGAAAATGACGAGGCTGTCGTATGCGGTATTGTTCACCAGCACCAGCCGCCAGAAGGCGCCGCAATCATGGGCCGCGCCGCTGACGGATCCCGGCCCGGACAGCTTGACGTCGCCGGTCGCCGTATCGAGCGCCAGGTCGGAAAGCGGCGGGCCGCCCCGCAAGACGGTGAAGCGTATTGCCCTTCCGCTCGTGTCCTTCCTGACGAACAGCGAGACGGTTCTGGCCGCTATCGTGGCGAAGGTCTGCGAGACGCCTGAATATTGGCCGATGTTCGTATCGCGCAGCGTATCCCCCGTCGGCACGCCGGTCGGCGCGTCGGCGACGTTGCGCGATATTTCCGGGCTTTGGAGCTTCGTCCAGCTCGCGTCGCCGATATCTTCGCTCATCAGCACTTCATTGGTCTGCTCCGGTTCGATCAGGAGGCCGCGCAAGATCGAGCTTGCCGGATCGTGATCGAAGCGCGCGACGTTGCTGCTCTCGATTCGCAGCACCCCGCTCGCATCGAACCGGCTGCCGATCGAGGCGCGCGCCAGGCTCGCGCCTGCCGGCAGCGCGCCGGTCGTGAAATCGAAGCCCGCGCGCGGCGCGCCGCTTCTCGCCAACGACGGGCCGAAGCCGATCGCGATCATCAGTACAGCGCCAGGATGTCGGCCGCGGTCGTGCCGGTGGCCCGCACATAGCGCGCGCGGAACGGCAGCACGGTGCCGCTTGGCACATTCTTCCACACCGTATCGGCGGCGCCCGTCCCGCGCATCGCGATCGTGCCCCCGGTGCCGACATACAGCGCCTTGGGCACGTCGTTCAGCGCATTGTCGTCATGCGGCGTCACCGCCATCGCACGTGCCGCCGGCGCCGACACGCTGTCGGCGCTGTTCGAAAAGGAATCGGTCATGAATCTCTCCACCGGAATACCTCCCCGAAACGAGGAGGGGGACCATCGCGCAGCGATGGTGGAGGGGTGTTTTTGATCACCGCACCGGCCCACTCCCCCACGGAAGTGGGCCGGTGCCGCAGCTCAGCGCAGCGTCCTCAGGACGCCGCGAACTTCAGCAATTTGATCGCCTCGCTGTTCGACACGCAGCCGCCGATGCGCTTGGTCGCATAGAAATTGACGAACGGCTTGTTGCTGTACGGATCGCGCAGGATCTGCGTCTCCTGCCGCTCGGCGATCAGATAGCCCGCCTTGAAGTTGCCGAACGCGACCGACAGGCTGTTCGCGGCGATATCCGGCATGTCCTCGGCCTCGATCACCGGATAGCCGAGCAGCGTCGCCGGCTGCCCCGCCGCGAGCCCCGGCTGCCACAGGAACGCCCCGTCGGCGGTCTTGAACTTGCGGATTCGCGCGGCGGTCGCCGAATTCATCACGAACACCGCACCCTGCCGATACGGGCTGCGCAAGCTCTGGACGAGGTCGATCAGCCGTTCGTCGGGCTTGGCGCCGAAATCGCCCGCCGCCCCGCTCGCGAGATATTGCAGCGTCCCGAAGCTCCGCGTCGCATCGCCCGCGGTCCCGGTCGGCGCGGCGAGGAAGCCCTTGGGCTGGTTGGTCCCGGTGCCGCTCACGAACGCGCTACCCTCGGCGGCCGCGAACTCACGCGCGATCTCGCTCGCCAGCCAGTCCTCGACATCGAACAGCGCATCGTCGAGCATCGCCTGGCTCGCGCTCGGATTGGCGTAGAGGTCGCCCATCGGCGGCGTGATCTCGACGAAGTCCGGCGTTCCGGTCTCGGCGCGGCTGCCGGTCTCGCTCGCCCAGCCCGAGGGCGTGCCCCCGGTCGTCACCAGCTTGCGATACCCGGCCGAGCCGACCTTGACGACATTGGCGATGGCGCGGATCGGCGACACCGCCTTGAGCGTCGCGTCGATCGCCGCGTCGATCTCTTTGGGGATCGCATAGCCGCCGCTGTCGCTGCTCGCGCCGGAGAAGGATTTCATCTCCACGCTCGCGCCCGATCGCAGGAACCCCTCGAACGCCGCACCCGAAGGCTCGCGTGCCCCGCTCAGCACCGGCCGCGTCACCGGCACGGCCATCGTCACGCCCTCGAAGCTCGCCTCGAGCGCGTCCGCCTTGGTCTCGATCATGCTATTCTCCCATGCTTGAAATCCTCCCCGAGCTTGCTCGGGGAGGGGGACCATCGCGACGCGATGGTGGAGGGGAAGCGCCGCACGCGCTCCGTCCTCGATCTCATTGTTCAGTCCTGAACCGCGTGCACCCGCGCCAGCGGCTGCATCGGCTGCGCGACAAGGCTCACCTCGATCAGCTCGAGCGCGTGCAATTCGCGCACGCGCCCGGTCCGCGCCGCCTTGACGCGATAGCCGAACGACAGCCCGCCCACCGCGCCGGCCTTGACCAGCGCGGCGAGCCGCGGCTGCGTCACCCGCCCGATCACGCGCAGTCCCCGCGCATCCGCGCCGATCCGCTCGATCACCCCCACCGGCGCGCCATGATGCTGCCACAGCAGCGGCACCGCCTCGGGCAGCACCCCGAACGCGCCTGCGCGCACCACGTCGCCGCCGCGATCGACCCGGTCGAACACCGCCGCATAGCCCGCGAACCGGATCACTTGATCCAGTCCCAAAACCCCAGCTTTACCGCCAGCCCGGCGAGGATGAGCACGCTCGCCAGCCGCACCAACCACCCCACCAGCGCCTTCCACGCCGATCGCTTGGCATCGCGCCACGCGCTCAGCAGCTCGCGCAGTTCGGCGACATCGCCCGGCGCATTGTCGTCGCCCAGCCCGAGCCGCGCGAGCGCGCGCATCGCGCCCAATTCGCCCGCTTCCTCAACGATCGCGCTCAGCGTCGCCAGGTCGCCGCGCGCGCCCTCGGCCTGCGCCAGCAATTGCGCGAGCACCTTGCCCTCGTTCATCGATCGATCCCCAGCATCGCCCGCTTTTCGTCAGGCGTGAGAAAGTCCGCCGCCGACACCCGCGCCCACAATCGTTCGCGATCCTCGGACAGTGCCGGCACCGAATCGAGATCGACCGCCAGCGCCGCGCCGGCGAACCACCCCCCCAGCGCCTCGGCGATCCCGCCCAGAATCGTCTGCGCCAGCGGCAGCACCGCCAGCCGCCACAAAGCGCGATTGGCTTCCTTGTAATTGGCATAGGTGTTGTCGCCCGGCAGCCCGAGCAGCATCGGCGGCACCCCGAAGGCGAGCGCGATCTCGCGCGCCGCCGCCGCCTTGGTCCCCGCGAAATCCATGTCGGCCGGGCTCAGCGACAGCGCCTGCCACTTGAGTCCGCCTTCGAGCAGCATCGGGCGCCCGGCATTGCCCGCGCCGGCGAACCCCGCCTCCATCTCCTCGCGCAGCCGCTTGAATTGGTCCGCCGACAGGCTCGATCCGTCACCCGGATCATAAACCAGCGCCCCCGAAGGCCGCGCCGCATTGTCGAGCAATGCCTTGGCCCAGCGCGTGGCGGCGTTGTGGATCGCCACCGCCCCCGCCGCCGCGCCCAGGCAGCCGAGTCCATAATGATCGTCGCTGGGGTGGAAGGTCTTGAGGTGGATCACCTCGGGCCGCGGCGCGTCGGCGGTCAGCCGCGTCACCCGGTCGCCGACGCGATACCGGTATGCCGCCGGCCAGCCGCCGGCATCGGCCTCCACCGACACGCGCTCGGGGCGCAGCGCGAACAGTTCGGCGATCCCGCCCGCGCCGTCGACCAGCACCTGCACATAGGCATTGCCGTGGAGCAGCAGATGCGCCGCGATCGTCTCGGTCAATGGCTGCCCGCCGCTGCGCTCGGCGATCAGCCGCGCCAGTGCGGGCTCGGAAGCGGTCACTGGTGCGGCGGCGACGCTCTCGCTCACCATCCGCACCGCGCGCTGCGCCACCGCATTGTCGCAATAGGCCTCGCGCACCATCGCCTCGTAACTGCGCGGCCAGTCGCCCAAAGTGATGAGCGCGGTTCCCGAACGCGACAAAGCCGGGCGCGCTTCTGCACGCCCGGCTGACTTCCAGCCGAAGATTTTCATCTGAAACTCCGCTTGAGCGTATGTTTGTTATTTAGGCGGCACGGTCTTGGTCAGCTTCATGTTTTCCATGGAAATAGAAACGCATGATAGGTACTAAGACAGATGGGCCTGCAAGAAGCGCTGCTACTGCCGAATGGCCGGTTGAGGCGAGATAAATTGCCCCGCCGAGAGCTACGATCATGGCAGTGAAACCCATCCATTGCCCTTGGGAAACCGCTCGCGAATTCTGTATTATCTGTTTCTCGATGATGCGATGCTTGGCTTCCTGATCTCTTTCGGCCATCCGTAGAATGCGTTCGGGGGCGTCAGATACCACCTCGCCATATGCGCGAAATTCGTCGACAGATGGCAAGGGTCCAGAATGGAAACTGCGCTGATAACTTTCAGACAAAATACCCGGCAATGTGGGCTCGTCAGGTGAATCCACCGGCTCCAAGGAAACAGGGATAAACTCTCCCTGGTCATCTTTTACATAGAGTTGCGGTAAGTCTCCAGCTTCTACCGCCGCGATGTCGTCAGCTTCAGGAGTCTTTCTCGGTGGTTTCGATTCGGCCAAGCGCTTTGCCTTCGGGGGAGTTCATCACTCGAAGCAGGTAGTGTCCAACCTGTTCGAAGTGACTCTTGTTGAGATCCTTCGGCTTAGCGCACACAAGCCAACTTTCGGAAATTACGTCAGGAGCGGCAAATGCGTCAAGGACGCTTAGAAAGCCTGCAAATCTGGCCTTCCCAGGTTTGCAGTTAGACGTAAGACGGAACTGATTGGTGCAGGCAAACTGCGCCACATACGGTCTGAGGGCGTTGGTCTCCCTCTTCCGAGCGATCGTCGCCTTTAAGCGGTCATGGGCAATCAGATTCATCATTACACCTTCCACTACAAATCCCAACGAAGCGTTAGGTTTCCATGGCCGCGTGACGAATCTCATCATACTCGCTTCAAGCGCATGGTTCGCTTGGCCTCTAAGCGATCGATTTAATATCGACAGCGGCTGGATGCCTTATTTGATAGCGGTGCGCAATCCATACAATTGGAAATCATAATCCCCTGACGCTCGCCGCCCCGCGCCGCCCGAGCATCAGCTCACTCGCCGCCCACACCAGCGCATCGGCGCGGTCGGGCGATCGGCCCGGCCCTTCGTAGCCGCCGCCCGCGATCAGCCCGCACAATTCGTCCTCCAGTGCGGTGAACGCGTCCGCATGGTGCATCTTGCCCGCTTCGTAGAGCGTCGCGATCGGCTCCGCGCGCGCCGCCTTGCCGCGGCTCGCATGCACCAGCCGCACCGGCAGCCCGGCATCGGCGGCGGTCAGCACCGACATCACCATCGATCCGCCCTGGTTGGCCTCGGCGATCACGCGGTCGGCACGGCGCCGCGCCGCGCACGCCGCCACCGCCTGCGCCCAGCCTTCAGGGCTCGCGCCCGCCACGCTCGCATCCTCGATCACATAGCCGTGGCCGTCGCGCCCCAGCCCCAAAGCGACGATCCCGCACGCATCGCCGCCGATCCCGGCCGGCGGGTCGACTCCCACCACCACGCGCACCAGTTCGGGCGTCGCCGCCACCCGGCACCGCTCGATCAGGTCGCGCGTCCACAGCGCGCCCACCACATCGTCGATCAGTTCGCCGCCCAGCTCCTGCCGCCCCAGCCGCGTGCCGCCGTAGGTCTCTTCCATCGCCGCGACGAAGCTCGCGGGCAGATGCGGGTTGTCCTGCGTGCGCCCCAGCGTCTCCACCGTCGCGCGATCGGCCATGATTCGCCGCAACAGCGGCACCGGGCGCGGCGTCGTCGTCACCAGCACGCGCGGGGCGTCGCCCAGCCGCATTCCCAGCATCAGATTGTCCCACGCCGCGTCGCCGTAGCGCCATTTGGCCAGTTCGTCGCACCACGCGAGATGGTGTTCGGGGCCGCGCAATTTCTCCGGCGCGGCGGCCGAATAGACGAACGCCCTGGCGCCCGAGGCGAAGCGCAATTCGTGTGCCGAGGTCCGCCACGTCACCGGCTCGTCGTCCGCCGCCACCGCGATCAGCCCGCTCGGCCCCTCGATCATCACGCTGCGCACATCCTCGGCGGTTGCCCCCACCAGCGCGATCCGCGCCTTCTTGTTGGCGCGCGCGAAACCGGTCACCCATTCGGCGCCCGCGCGCGTCTTGCCGAAGCCGCGGCCGGCGCGGATCAACCACACGCGCCAGTCGCCTTCGGGCGCGATCTGCCCCGGATGCGCCCATGCCCGCCAGCGCGCGGCCAGTTCGCGCTGCTGCTCCAGCGTCAGGTCGGCAAGCGCGCGGTCGCGCCAGGGCGGCGGCAGCGCGGCCAGGCGGCGGACGGGATCGCCGCGCGCTTCATCTGCCATGCTGCGCCATCTGCCGCGCCAACGCGTCGAGCTTGCGCGTCAGCGCCGCATCGGTTTCGGCGGCGCTCGCCCGTTTGGTGCCCTTGCGCAAAGCGGCGCGCCCTTGCGCGCCTGCCTCGTGGCGGTTGAGCAGCGCCAGCGCGAATTGCAGTTCGGCGATCGAAACTGTCCGGTTCTCCAGCGCGGTCACCACGCTGTCGCTGATCGCGGCGGCATCCGCCGCCGTCGGGTCGATGCGGTCGGTCCCTATCCGCGCGATGGCGTATTGGAGCAGCGCGGCCTCGAGCCGCTCGTATCCGATCGTCAAGGCTTCCTGCCAGGCCAGCGCGAACCCCGGATCGCGCTTGCGCTGCCAATAGAAAGTCGCGACCCTAAGGCCCGTGGCCCGGGCGGATGCAGTGACGTTGCACGTCGCGGCCAGCGTATCGAGAAACGTCTGCCGCGCCTGCACGGTAAAGCCATCGCGGCGCCGGTTCCGGATCTGGACAGCCCGGTTGCGGCTGCCGGTAATCTTGGTTGCATCCGCCACGCTCTTCCTCACTTCTTCCCGAAACGCATCGGGCCGGCGGCAACGCGTGTTGCCCCGGCCCGATTCGCAATTCCTCAGTGTTCGCTATATGTGCCATAACAGCGCGACGATGTCAAGCAATATTATCCCATTTGGTTATATGTGCCGTCATACCTCCCTGGAACGGGGAAGGGGCCGCGCCCCCAGGGCGTGGTGGAGGGGTAAAGCCCGTTGGCGTTTATCCCTTTCGGATAGGTAAGCGCCGAATCACCCCCTTCTCCCCGCCCCGGCGAAGGCCGGGGCCCAGTTACGGCCGGCCCGATGCTGGACCCCGGCCTTCGCCGGGGTGGTGAATGAAAATACGTATGCGCAGGGATCATCGCCAAGCCTGTGTGAGAACGCGCCTTCCGGGGCATCGCGGCCCCGGCCCACTCTTCACTCGCTCACCCCGCCGCCCGATCCGCCACCTCCGCCCAGGCCGCGATCTCGTCGTTATAATGCCGCTCGATCTCGACCGCGCCCGCGACCCCTGTTGCCGCGTCGACCTCGGCCGATCCCGTCCAGTCCCAGGTCGCATTGCCGGAAAGGCGCACCATCCCGTCGGCTTCGGCCTGCCCGCGTACCAGCCCGCCGCGGTTGAGCACGATCAGTTCGCGCCCGAAGTCGGTCCGGCCGGAAAGGCACGCGGCAAAGGTCGATGCCGCCATCGCGCTCCCGCAACTGTCGGTCAGCCCGACGCCGCGCTCGAAGGTGCGCACGAACATCGCGGTGGCCCCCCGGATTTCGACGAAGCTCACATTGGCGCGCTCGGGCAGCAGCGGCGGCGCCGTCTCGGCGAAGCGCCCGATCATGCTCAATTCGTCCTCGTCGATCTCGTCGACAAAGGCGATCAGGTGCGGGTTGGGCATCGCCACCGCGGTGAAGGCGCGTGCGCTCGGCAGGCCGGGGATCGGCCGCTGGACGTTCTCGCTGTCGCCCGTCACCAGCCAGCGCCCGACATCGAGGTCGGCCGGCCCCGCGACCTCGCGGATCGTCGTCACCCCGGGCGCGATCGCCGCGTCGCGCGACACCTCGGCGGTCGATGTCTTGAGCCGCACGCTGGCGCGCTCGATCCCCAGCGCCTCGAAGCCTGCGCGCGCCACGCAGCGCAGCCCGTTCAGGCACGTCTCTGCTTCCGATCCGTCCGCATTGAACATCCGCATCCCGAAGGCGTGGTGCGCATCGCCGTCGGTCAGCAGCAGCAGTCCGTCGCCGCCCACCGGCCCCGCACGATCCGCCAGCGCGCGCGCCACGCCCGCCCAGGTCGCATCGTCCAGGTCGATCGCGCGCGCATCGATCAGCGGAAAATCGTTCCCCGATCCCTGGCAGACGGTGAAGTGAAAGCGCATCTCGGTTCCGATCCAATCCGGTTGGGCTCCACGCGGTACGATCGGCCTAGATGCCGGCATACCAGTCATAATCCACCCAATCTTCCCAATAGCCGCCTTTGCCTTGCCCGATCCCGGCCAGGCTCGCCACCGCTTCGATTCCGGTCACGTATTTGGCGTGCTTATACCCCAATTGCCGCTCGACGCGCAGCCGCACCGGCGCGCCATGTGGAATCGTCAGCATCGCGTCGTTCATCCCCCAGGCCAGGATCGTCTGCGGATGAAACGCATCGATCAAATCGATCGATTCGTAATATGGCTTCCCCCCGATCAAATCCGCGCACCGGAACACGATATAGCGCGCGTCGCGGCGGATATCGGCGAGCTTGAGCACATTGCCCAGCATCGGTCCGGTCCATTTGCCGATCGCGCTCCAGCCCTCGACGCAATCGTGGCGCGTGATCTGGGTGCGCGCGGGCATCGATCGAAGCTGCGCAAGGCTCAGCGCCAGCGGCCGGTTCACCAGCCCCGTCACCGTCAGTCGGTATGCGGCGAAATTGTCCGCCGACAGCGCGGCATAAGCGGGCGTGCCCGGATCGCGCGTGCCGTTCGATCGGAAGATCGGCGACATCTGCGCCGCGCTGAATTCGCGTGCCAGCGCGCGGCGATCGGTCAACGCGCGCTGCAAGCCGCGATGCATGTCCTCGCCCGTGAACAGAATTTTGCGCACGGTGGGGATCTCGATCGCCCGGTCGCATCCGGTGAGCAGCACGCCCGCGCCGATCGCTCCACCGGCCACCAGCCGCCGCCGCGTGATCGGCGCGCTCATGCCCCGTCCTCGGGCACGCGCCACCACCCGGTGATCATCGATCGCACGCCGTTCACCGGCCCGGCCAGAATCACCAGCGCGAGATGGACGATGACGAACCCGCTCATCGCCGCCATCGTGACGAAATGAACCGAGCGCGCCGATTGGCGCCCGCCGAAAATCGAGGTGAGCCACGGCCACGCCGCGTCCATCCCCGGTGACAACGCGAGCCCGCTCACGATCAGCAGCGGCAACAGCACGAAAATGGTGGTGGCGTACGACAGCTTTTGGAGCGTGTTATACGCCCCCGGCCGCGCGGGATCGTGGAAGCGGAAGGCGAGATGCGCCTTCGCATCGGCCCACAGGTGGCGTGGCGCCACCTCGCCGCGCCGCACGCGCAGGTCGCGGCGGAAATGGCGGTTGATCAGGCTCGCGATCACGAAGGCCAGCAACGCGAAGCCCAGTACCAGCGCGAAGAACAGATGCCAGCGCCGCGACAGCGCCAGATTGTAATGCCCCGGAATCGTCAGCCAGCCCGGCCAGCGCGGCAGCGTCAGCCAGGCGTGATCAAAATTCGCGCCATATTCGCCCCAGTAAAGCCGCGGGTGGGCGTTCGAGATGCCCAGCCCCGATCCGATCAGGATGAACACGGCAACCGCGTTGATCCAATGCCACAGCCGCGTCGCGATCGCGTGGCGTTTGATCGAGGGCGTCGGCGTCGCGTTGGCGGGCGAGTCCATGCACGGCAGCATAAGCGCGCGCTTTCCGACAAGCCAGCCGGGGTTTATTCCACTATCGTGGAAGCGGCACCGGCTCACTCCTCCACCCCACCATCCATGCAGGACAATGTCTTGGGTGGTGGGGTGGGGAGGGGGCCGGTGCCGCCGCCGACGAAAAGATTCAGCCGTAGGCGCGCCAGAAAAAGACGATCGTGGTGGCGACCGAGACGATCAGCGTCCACACGCGCACGAGGTTGGCCGACAGCAGCAGGCCCAGCCGTGCGCCCACCCAGCCGCCGACGATCGCGCCGAGCAGCATCGGGACCGCCGATGCCCAGTCGACCAGCCCGGTCGCGACGAACACGATCAGGGCGGCGACGCCCGAGATCGCGAGGATCAGCGTGCGTTGCGCGAACATCCCGCGCGGGTCGATGCCGGCGAGCAGTCCATAGACCGCGGTGGTCATCAGCCCCAGCCCGCCGCCGAAATAGCCGCCATAGACGCTGAGCGCGGTCTGCGCCGCGATCAGCGTGCGCATGCCGATCGTCACGCGCGCGTGCAGCCAGGCGGCCGCGCGCCTGCCGAAGGCGAGCACCAGCGTCGCGAACAGCAGCAGCCACGGGATCAGCACGTCGAACACGCGCGTCGGCGTCAGCACCAGCAGCACGCTCCCGGCAATCGCGCTCGCCAGCGTGATCGCGATCAGCCGGCGCGGGGAAAGCCCGCCGACCGGCCCGATCTCGTCCCGAAACGTCCAGACGCTTGCCGTCGAGCCGGGCAGCAACGCGACATTGGAGGTCGCGTTGGCGATATTAGCGGGCAATCCCAGCGCGATCAGCGCCGGCAGCGTCGCGAACGTGCCGCCGCCGGCCAGCGCATTCATCGCGCCGCCCAGCATCCCGGCAGCGGCGGCGAAGGCGATCTGCGCCGCGGAGAGATCAGCCAAGGGCGGCCAATTTCTCTTCCGCCAGCCGGTCGAGTTCGGCGCGGGTCTTCTTTTCGGCCGCGGTCTTGAGTTGGCCGCACGCGGCGTCGATGTCGCGCCCGCGCGGGGTGCGCACCGGCGCCGAGATGCCGGCTTCGAAGACGATGTTCGAAAACGCGCGGATGCGATCGGGCGCCGAACATTCGTACGGCGCGCCCGGCCAGGGGTTGAACGGGATCAGGTTGACCTTGGCGGGCAGTCGGTATTTGCGGATCAGCCGCACCAGTTCGCGCGCATCCTCGTCGCTGTCGTTCTTGTCCTTCAGCATCACATATTCGAACGTGATCCGCCGCGCGTTGTTGGCGCCGGGATAATCGGCGCACGCCTGGAGCAGTTCCTCGATCCCGTATTTGCGGTTGATCGGCACGATCTCGTCGCGCACCTCCTTGGTCACCGCGTGGAGCGAGACCGCGAGGTTGACCCCGATCTCCTCGCCCGCGCGCGCCATCATCGGCACCACGCCCGAGGTCGACAGCGTGATCCGCCGCTTGCTGAGCGCGAGGCCGTCGCCGTCCATCACGATTCTGAGGGCATCGCGCACCGCCTCGAAATTATACAGCGGCTCGCCCATCCCCATCATCACGATATTGGTCAGCATCCGCCCCTCAGGCGTAGACGGCCATTCACCCAGCGAATCGCGCGCGAGCATCACTTGCCCCACGATTTCGCCCGGCGTCAGGTTGCGCACCAGCCGCATCGTGCCGGTGTGGCAGAAGCGGCAGTTGAGCGTGCAGCCGACTTGGCTCGATACGCACAAGGTGCCCCGATCGGCGTCGGGGATGAACACCATCTCGTATTCCTGCGCGCCCTGGCCGTCATTGGCGTCGGATCGCAACAGCCATTTGCGCGTGCCGTCCTCGGAAACCTGCGCCTCGATCACCTCGGGCCGCCCGATGACGAAGCGTTCTTCGAGCCAGGGATGCTGTGCCTTGGCGATGTCCGTCATCGCGGTGAAGTCGGTCGCGCCGCGATTGTAGATCCAGTGCCACAATTGCTTGCCGCGCAACTTTGCCTGTTTGGGCTCCATCCCCGCGTCGGCGAGGCTCGCGCGAATCTGCTCTTTCGACAGCCCGAGCAGATCCACCCGGCCATCGACACGCGGCATCACCTTCCGCAGAACGGGCACGGGGTCGATATGCCCGGGGATGGGCATGGGAAGCGGCGCAGCCTGTTGCATGGCGGCGCATATAAGCGATTGCGCGGCGCTTCGCTACTGCGCTGTATCGTCACTCCGCCGCGAGCAGTGTCTCGGCGGCGCGCAGATCGACCGAGACCAGCCGGCTCACGCCCTGTTCGATCATCGTCACCCCGAAAAGCCGGTCCATCCGGCTCATCGTCACCGCATTGTGGGTGACGATCAGGTATCGCGTGTCGGTCTCCTGCGTCATCGCTTCCAGCAGTCCGCAGAAGCGCTCGATATTGGCGTCGTCGAGCGGTGCGTCGACCTCGTCGAGCACGCAGATCGGCGCCGGGTTGGTGAGGAACAGCCCGAAGATCAGCGCCACCGCGGTCAGCGCCTGCTCGCCGCCCGACAGCAATGTCAGCGATTGCAGCTTCTTGCCCGGCGGCTGCGCCATGATCTCAAGACCCGCTTCGAGCGGATCATCCGAATCGACCAGTTCGAGATGCGCGTGCCCGCCGTTGAACAGCGTCGTGAACAGCCGCTGGAAATGCACGTTCACCGCCTCGAACGCGGCGAGCAGCCGCTGGCGGCCCTCGCGGTTTAGGTTGCCGATCGATCCGCGCAGCCGGTTGACCGCCAACCCGAGTTCGTCGCGCTCGGCGGCATTGGTGGTGCGCGCCTCGTCGAGGTCGGCCAGCTCGGCCTCGGCGACGAGATTGACCGGCCCGATCCGTTCGCGATCGAGCATCAGTTTCTCGTGGCGGCCCGATTCGTCCTGCGGGTTGCCGACCTCGGCGCTCGCGAAGCCGATTCTTTCGGGCAGCAGCGGTGGCGGGCATGCAAAGCGCTCGCCCGAAAGCCGCCCCATCTCGATCCGGCGTTGTTCCTGATTATCCGCCCGCGCGACCGCGCCTGCGCGTTCCTCGCGCGCCTGCGCCAGCGCCTCGCCGGCGATCCGCGCCTGCTCCTCGGTCAACCGCACCGCCTCGCCGGCCTTAATCTCGGCGGCGCGCAATTCGTCGGCTCGTGCCCGCGCGGCCTCATGCTCGTCTTCGAGCGCCGCGATCTCGGCCAGCAGCTTTTCGGGACGCCCCGCAATCGCTTCGGCCTCCTCGGCGAGTGCCGCCTCGCGCTTGTCCATGTCGGCGATCCTTCGCGCGGCATCCCCCGCACGCGCTTTCCAGTCGCTCGCCTCGCTGCGCGCGCGCGCCAGCGCCTCGCGATCGGTAGCCAGAGTGCGCTCGAAAGTCGCACGATCGGCCTGTGCCTGCGCGACACCCGCGCGCCGTGCCTCGGCCCCGCTCTGGAGCGCCGCCACCGCGTCGCGCGTCGCGTTGCCATCGGGAAGCGCCGCGACCGCGCGCTCGGCCTCGGCAAGCGCGGTGCGCGCCTGATCGTGCTCGTCGCCGATCCGCGTCGCACGCGCGTCGAGATCGGCGGCTAGCCCCTGCAAACGCTCGATCGCCGCTGCCGCGCGGTCCTCGGCGCGCGCGCCCTCGCGCTCGGCGGATTCGGCAGTTGCAAGGTCGCCCCGTGCGCGTTGCGCCGCCTGCCGTGCCTCGGCGATCGCGGTCTCGATTCCCGCCAGCGCCGTTTCCGCCGCGTCCACGGCGCGCGCCGCTGCCGGGCGGGCGGCGTTGAGGTCGGCGAGACGATTGACCCGGAGCAGCCGTTCGGCCGCCGCCGCGCCGCCCGATCTGGCGGCGAATCCGTCCCAGCGCCGCATCGCGCCCTCGCGCGTCACCAGCCGCTGCCCGATCGCGAGCGCCGCGCCGTCGTCGGTGGGGACGACCGCGATCTGCGCCAGCCGCCGCGCGAGTTCGGGCGGCGCGGAGACGTGATCGGCGAGCGCTTCGGCGCCTGGTGGCAATGCGGGATCGCTCTCCTGTCGCGCCGCGCCGCCCCAGAAGCGATCGGCCTCGCGGTCGAGCCCGGCCTCCAGGTCGTCGCCCAGCGCGGCCGCCAGCGCGTGTTCGTAACCGGGGTCTGCCTTGAGCCTGTCGAGCAATCGGTCGCGCGCGTTCGATCGCAGCGCCTTGTCGATCGCCGCCGCCTCGCTGTCGATTGCGGCAAGGTCGGCGCGCGCGGCGGCGCGTGTCGCCTGCGCCTCGCCCTGCCGCTCGATCGCCGCCTGTTCGGCAACCTGCGCGGCATCGCGTTCGGTGCGCGCCTTGCCGGCGGCCTCGATCGCTTCCTTACGCGCCGCTGCCGCTGTGTCGCGCTCGGCCTCGATCGGCGCGACCGGCCCCAACGACGCGCGCTCGGCATCGAGCGTCGCCTGATCGCGTTCGACGCGCGCCAGCCGCTCGCGCGCGCTCGCCAGGGCGGCTTGCGCCACGCGCGCATCCGCCGCCTCGCTCGCCTGTCGGCTGAGTGCCTGCGCCAGCGCGACCTCGGCATCGCGCGCGGCGCGCTCGGCCTCGGCCAGCGTGGTGTCGAGCGCGGGCTGGCGCGCGGCGGTTGCCGCGATCGCGGCATCGAGCCGCGCCGCATCGTCGCCAAGCCGCTTGAGCGCGTCGGCGGCGTCCTGCGCCAGCGCGCCCTCGCGCTCGCGATCGGCGGCGAGCCGCGCCTTGATCTGGTCGAGTTCCTCGATCCGCCGGTCGACCTGCGCGCGTTCCTGCCTCAGCGCCGCGAGCCGGTGCCCTGCCTCGCTCGCGGTGTCGCGCGCGGCCAGCGCCGCCGCGCGCGCCTCGGCCAGCGTGTCGGTCGCCTGCGTCTGATAGGCCGCCGCCGCGCGCCCCGCCTCGCCCGTTTCGCGAACCCTGGCCTCGGCCGCTTCCGCTTCGGCCTTGGCGGCATCGGCGGCGGCGGCGGCATCGCGCCACCGCGCATAGATCATCCGCCCCTCGGCGACACGGATCTGGTCGGAAAGCGCGCGATATTTTTCGGCCTGCCGCGCCTGCCGCCTGAGCGCGTTCGCGCGCGCCTCCTGATCGGCGATCACCTCGTCGAGCCGCGCGAGATTGGCCTCGGTCGCGCGCAATTTCTGCTCGGCATCCTTGCGCCGGACGTGCAGTCCCGCGATCCCCGCGGCTTCCTCGAGCAGCGCGCGGCGCTCGACCGGCTTGGCGGCGATCACCGCGCCGATCCGGCCTTGGCTGACGAGCGCGGGCGAATGGGCGCCGGTGGCGGCGTCAGCGAACAGCAGCGACACGTCCTTGGCGCGCACGTCGCGGCCGTCGAGCCGGTATGCGGAGCCTGCGCCGCGCTCGATCCGCCGCACCACTTCGGTCTCGTCGCCCTCGGCGCTATCGAGCAGGATCGAGACCTCGGCGAAATCGCGCGAGGGCCGGTGCGCGGTGCCGGCGAAGATCACGTCCTCCATGCCGGCGCCGCGCATCGATCGCGCGCTGTTCTCGCCCATCGCCCAGCGCAGCGCTTCGAGCAGGTTCGATTTGCCGCAGCCGTTCGGGCCGACGATTCCGGTCAGCCCGCGCTCGATGCGCAGGTCGACCGGATCGACGAAGCTCTTGAACCCGGAAAGCCGAAGCCGCTTGATCTGCACGCGCTACCCCCCGGCAAAGGCGGAGCGGATGCTCAGGCCCCCGCCGCCTTCAACCTCGCTTCAAGCTGCTCCCAGGTGAGCGTGTTTTCAAGCAGCGTGCCGTTGAGGAAGAAGCTCGGTGTCCCCGTGACGCCGTCCTTGCCGCCCTGTTGCGCCATGTCGACCACCGCCTGCACGTTCTTCTGGTCGGCAAGACAGGCCTTGGCCTGCTGCTCGGTCACGCCGCGCTGCTTCACGAAATCGACATAGCCGAGATAGGTCGCCCAGCCGGTCGCGATGTCGGTCGGGCTCTTGCCCTGCAATCGCTGCAACAAGGCCTGGGCTTCGGGGGATTCGAGCTTTTCGAGCAGCTTGTCCTGGCTGGCATAGGTCTGTTCGAGGATCGGGAAGAACGCGCTCTCGCTCACGCACCGACCGAGCGTCGAAAGGCCGAGGTCGGGGCCGCCATGAACGGGGAAGTCGCGAAACTCGAAGCTGACCTTACCGGTCTTGACGTAATTTTCCTCGAGCGGCGGAATTCCGTCGCGGCCGAACACGCCGCACGTCGGGCAGCTACGCGATCCGTATTCGATCAGCTTGAGCGCGGCATTGGGGTTGCCCATCACGAAACCGCCCTCGGGCGATTTGCGCACCACCTGGGTCCAGTCCTGTCCCGCCGGCGGTGTCACCGCGGCGACGGGGGCTGCCGGCGCGTCGCTGTTGCCGCCATTGCCGCTGCCGCACGCGGAAAGCGCGAGCAGCGGGGCGGCCGCGAACAGGATCGAAAGCTTGATCGTCATGGGGTCATCGCCTTTTCGGTTCTTTGGTGGGAGGGGGAAATCACGCGCCTGCTGCTTCGAGCACCGGTTGCAACTCGTGCCAGTGCGCGTTGGCCACGATCTTGCCGTTGACGAAGAAAGTCGGGGTGCCGGTGATCGTGCTCCAGGCCTCGCGCGTCATCTTGAGCACCGGCGCCAGCGCGGGCGGCGCCAGGCACGCGTCGATTGCCGCATCGTTCAGCCCGCGCGCCTTCATCATCGCAGTCAGTCCGGCGCCGTCGGCATAGGCACGCAGCCGCGCGCTTTCAGGGTAGAGCCCCAGCCGCGCATTGTTGGTCTCGATGAATTGCGCGCCGCGCGGATACCAGTCGCGTTGGTGTTCGAACAGCGCATCGGTGGTGGCGAAGAAACCCTGCGTGCCCGCGCACCGTGCCAGCGCGGCGGCGGCAAGGTCGAGTTTGTCGCGCACCGCGTTACGCAGTTCGATGCTGACCTTGCCCGATTTGACCATTCGTCCGCGCAGCACGGCCGCCGATTCTGCCGAGAATTCGGCGCAATGCGGGCAGGTGTAGCTCAGATATTCGATCAGCTTCACCGGCGCGGCCGGATTGCCCATCACGAAGCTGCCCGATGCGGTTTGGGTGACGGTCCGGGTCCAGTCGCTGGCCTGGGGGGCTGGCGCGGCGGCGCTTATCAGCATCACGACGCCGATCAGCGCCAGCAACCGTGTCGTGAACGCCATGTCAGTCCTTGTCGAAAACAGGGGGGCCGTGCGTCGAGGCGACCCCGGCGGCGAGCGATTCGAGCACCGCCTTCAACTCGGGGTCGGCGATCGAGCGCAGGCTGTCGCCGAGATCGAGCGTCGCCGGCTTGAGCGAGGGCGCCTTGAGCGACGGCGGCGCGACCCGCGCCTTGGCCACCGCGACCTCACCCTGCCGGATCGTGACGCGGGCGACCGCGCCATAGCCGAAGAATCGATTCACCCGCTCGACGATTTCGGGGGTGATGTGCTGCATCATCGGCGCGTGCGCCCCGCGCACCACCAGCGTCAGCGTGCCTCCCGATCGTTCGCCATGCGGGAAGCGCAGCGATTCGGGGGCGGAAACCCCGGCGTAACGCGCGCCAACGATCTCGGCCCAGCGGCTGACGATCGCGCTCTGGATGAAGCCGAACTTGCGGAACGCAGCGCGCCCGACATCGGGCAGCAGCTCGGAAACAGCGCGCGAACGGTTGCTGCGGCGGGGTTCGGCGTTGGTCTGGCGGGGCAGCCCCCGCCGCGTTTTGCTCATGGCGCTCCTCATGCCATAGGCGGCGCGTGCCCGCCAAGCGTTCATCGATCGCCGACAGGCTGCTCGCCTGGTACGACGTCCAGGCGCGGGCGCTGCCGTGGCGCGCCCTGCCCGGCACGCCCGCGCCCGATCCGTATCGCGTCTGGCTGTCGGAGATCATGCTCCAGCAGACCACGGTCGCCACCGTCCGCCCGAAATTCGCGGCGTTCACCGAACGTTGGCCCGATTTCGCCGCCTTCGCGGCCGCCGACGATGCCGAGGTCATGGCGGCGTGGGCCGGGCTTGGTTATTATGCCCGCGCGCGCAATCTGATCGCCTGCGCGCGCGCCGTTGTTGCCGATCATGGCGGTCGCTTGCCCGATACCGAGGCCGAATTGCGCGCGCTGCCCGGAATCGGCGATTACACCGCGGCGGCGATCGCGGCGATCGCGTTCGGCCGCCGCGCGGTTGCGGTCGACGCCAATGTCGAGCGCGTCGTCGCCCGGTTGTTCGCGATTCGCGAATCGCTGCCTGCCGCGCGCGGCGCGATCCGGCAGGCCGCCGGATCGATCACGCCGGATGCGCGCGCGGGCGATCTCTGGCAGGCGATGATGGATTTGGGGCAGGCGATCTGCACCCCGCGCGCGCCTAAATGCCTGCTCTGCCCGCTGGCGCAGGATTGCGACGGCCGCGCGACGGGCGCGCCCGAGACGTTTCCCGTCAAGGCGCCGAAACGCGTCGGGCCACAACGTTACGGTACGATCTTCTGGCTCGAACGCGGGCGTGAGGTGCTGCTCGTCCGCCGCGCGCCCAAGGGGCTGCTCGGTGGTATGCGCGCGCTCCCCACCGGCCCGTGGGAAGCCGCGCCGCCCGGCCTCGCGGCGGCGCCTGCGGATACCGATTGGGAGTTGCGCAACGCGACGATCTCCCATGTCTTCACACACTTCCGCCTGATATGCGCGCTTGCGGTGGCGCGTGGCGGGGCGCATGAAACCGCGGGCGAATGGTGGCCGATCGACAGGCTCGACGAAGCAGGGCTTCCGACCCTGTTTCTCAAGGCCGCCCGCGCAGTGAGGAGAGAGGGATGAGGTTTGTGAAGACGTTCGCGCTCGCCGGCTCGGCGGTGGCCTTGCTCGCGACCGGCGCGATCGCGCATCAGGCGCAGCCCGCCCCTCAGCCCCAGCCCCAGATCCTTCCCGATCCCGCCACCTCGCCGCTGCCGGCGACGCAGGCGCTGTTCGACGATTATATCCGCAGCGACAAGATGCCCGGCATCGTCGGCGCGTTCGGGGTCGGCGATCTGCCGACCGTGTTCGTCGCGGCGGGCCGGATCGCCGATGGCGCGACCGCGCCCGCGGCCGGGCCGGACAGCCTGTGGCGCGTCTATTCGATGACGAAGCCCATCACCGCGATGGCGGCGATGATCCTGATCGATGACGGGAAGCTGAAGCTCGATCAGCCGATCAGCGATTTCTTCCCCGGCTTCCAGAACATGAAGGTGCTCCTCCACCCCGATACCAGCCTTGAAAGCCGGCCCGCCACGCGCCCGATCACGGTCCGGAACCTGCTCACCCATACCGCGGGCCTCGGCTATACGATCGTCACCCAGGGGCCGCTGCTCAAGGAATACGAACGGCTCGGCATCACGCCCGGCGCGATCAACGCCGCGGTCGAAGCGCAGGCGCGGCCCGCGCGCCCGAAAACGCTGGCCGAATTCGCGGAGCGCGTCGCGACGCTGCCGCTGATCGCCGATCCGGGCACCAAATGGAGCTATTCGATCGGACTCGACGTGATGGGCGCGGTGATCGAGAAGGCGAGCGGCATGCCGTTCGACACGTTCGTCCAGACGCGCATCTTCGATCCGCTCAAGATGAATTCGAGTTACTGGACCGTGCCCGCCGGCGAGGTCGGCCGATTCGCGACCAATTATGTCATCATGGGCGATGCGCGCACCCCGTTCGATCCCGCCGCGACCTCGGTGTATCTCCAAAAGCCGAGCTTTCCCTACGGCGGCGCCGGGCTCGTCATGTCGGCGCGCGATTACGATCGCTTCCTCCACATGCTCCAGGATGGCGGCGCGCTCGACGGCGTGCGGATCATGAAGCCCGAGACGGCGGCGCTGGCGATGTCGAACCTGCTGCCGAAGGGCGTGACATTCGAAGGGATCGGCGGCGGCACGGGCGGCACTGCCGCTGCCGTGCCGATGGGCTTCGGCGCGGGCGGCTCGGTCTATCTTGCCGACAAGCCGGGCGGCGCGTCCAAGGGCACCTACGGCTGGGGCGGTGCGGCCGGCACGGTCGCCTGGGTCGATCCGGTCAGGCACGCGCGCGGCACGATCATGGTCAACTACTTCCCCGCCGACAAATGGCCGCTGCGCGAGGAAGTGCCCGCCGCACTCGTCAAGGATCTTGCGCGCCACCAATGATGCGGCCCGGCTTCACCGGCGGGACGCTCGATCGCGCCGATCACTTGCGGCAGGATGCCGACGGCGTCGCGCGGGCGCGGATCGATCTGCGGGCGCGGCTGCTTGTCCTAAACGGTGCCGAACCCGAGGTCGACGAGGCCGGGCTGCTGGGCTGGACCAGCCTCGCCGAGGCGCCCGACGGGGCGGAGCTGATCCTGCTCGGCCTCGACGACGGTCGGCCTCGATTCGCGGCGCACGTCCCCGGCACGCGGGTGTCGCCGCAGCGCTCGCCGGCGCTGTTCCGCGCGCTTGATCAGATGCAGCCCGGCGAAGCGGCGACCTATGCCGCGGCGCGCAGCCTGATCGATTGGCACGCGCGCCACGGCTTCTGCGCGAATTGTGGCGGCGCCACCACGCCGTTCAAGGCGGGCTGGGCGCGATCGTGCGGGGGGTGCGGCGGCGAACATTTCCCGCGCGTCGATCCCGTCGTCATCATGATCGCCGAGCACGAAGGACGCGCTTTGCTCGGGCGCGGTGCGAACTGGCCCGAGCGGCGCTATTCGGCGCTCGCGGGCTTTGTCGAACCCGGCGAATCGATCGAGGAAGCGGTCGCGCGCGAAATCGCGGAGGAGGCCGGCGTGCGCGTCGCCGACGTGCGCTACATCGCCAGCCAGCCCTGGCCGTTCCCCTCGTCGCTGATGATCGCCTGCGTGGGCGCGGCCGAGCATGACGCGATCACGCTCGATACGACCGAGCTGGAAGACGCGATCTGGGTGTCGCGCGCCGAGGTCCGCGCGGCGCTGGCCGGCGAGGACGCCCCCTTCATCGCCGCGCCGCCCTACGCGATCGCGCACACATTGCTGAGTGTCTGGGCGGCGGAGCGGGCCGGTGCCGTCTCGAAATCGCTCTTTCGCGATTTCTCAAACAACCCCTAAGGCCGCGGCCGCGCTTGCGGATAGGTGCCGAGCAGGCGAGTCCATTTGGTCTGGAAGCTGAGTTCCTCCAGCGCATTGTCGATCGACGGATCGCCCGGCTTGCCGACGATATCGGCGTAGAATTCGGTCGCCGCGAAGCTGCCGCCGCGCTGATAGCTTTCGAGCTTGGTCATGTTGACGCCGTTGGTCGCAAAGCCGCCCAGCGCCTTGTAGAGCGCGGCGGGCACGTTCTTCACCTCGAAGATGAAGGTGGTCATGCACGGGCCGTCGCCGGTGAGCGGGCGCGGCTCGCGCGCGAGCGTGACGAAGCGGGTGGTGTTGTGGTCGGCGTCGGCGATGTCCTCGACCAGCGTCTCGAGGCCGTACATCTCGGCGGCGCCCGGCGGCGCGAGCGCGGCGATTCGCGGATCGGCCAGCTCGGCGACCTTGGCGGCGGCGCCCGCGGTGTCGGGGTAGGAGACGGGTTCGATCCCGCGCGCCTTCAGCCAGTGGCGGCACTGGCCCAGCGCCTGCGGGTGGCTCATCGCCTGGCGGATGTCGTCGCGCCGCTCCAGCCCCATCAGCGCGTAGCGAATCGGTAGGAAATATTCGCCGACGATCACCAGCCCCGATTCGGGCAGCAGGAAATGGATGTCCGCGACGCGGCCGTGCAGCGAATTTTCGATCGGAATCATCGCGCAATCGGCGCTGCCATCCTGCACAGCTTCGATCGCGTCGGCGAAATCGAAACACGGCAGCGGCAGGCCGTCGGGAAAGGCCTGACGCACGGCGACATGCGAATTGGCGCCCGGCGCGCCCTGGAACGCGACGGTGCGTTCGGGGTGACGCTCGGCGTCCTCGATCATGCGCGCGACGAGCGCGCGGGCGGGCGGGGCGAAATTCTCCATCGGCGCCCGCGGGTAGTCGCGCGGTCGATGACAAGCAAGCGCGGCTTGCTTGCCTCGCATCGCGACCGTAAAGGGAGGCGACTTTTCCGTGGGCGGCCGCAAACCGGGGGCCGGTTTTCTAGAGGGTTCGATCGATACGATGGACAATCGCACGAATACGATTGCGGGTTGGGTGCTGGCAGGGTGCGGGGCGGCGCTCGGGCTCTCGATTTTGAGCGGCATGATGTTTCACTCGGAGCGCCCGGAAAAAATGGGCTACCCGATCGAGGGTGTCGAGGCCGAAGGCGGCGAGGGCGGTGACGCCGTGGCGCCGATCGCGACGCGACTCGCCTCCGCCGATGCCGCGCACGGTGCCGACGTGTTCAAGAAATGCACGGCCTGCCACACGGATACGCAGGGCGGCGCCAACGGCATCGGCCCCAATCTGTGGGAAGTCGTCGGTGACAAGATCGCGACCGGCCGGGGTGGCTTCGCCTTCTCCGACGCGCTGAAATCGGTCGGCGGCACGTGGACCTTCGACGCGCTCGATGCGTGGTTCACCAGCCCGCGTAAGTTCGCCAACGGCACCAAGATGACCTTCGCCGGGCTTTCCAACCCGCAGGATCGCGCCGATCTGATCCTCTATCTCAACCAGCAGGGCTCGAACCTGCCGCTGCCGGCGGCGCCCGCCGCCGACGCAGCCCCTGCGGCCGATGCGCCGGCCGATGCCAATGCGGCCGCCGGCAACGAGGCGGCACCCGCCGAGGGCGACGCCGCCGCTCCGGCCGCCGGAGCCGAGGCGAACCAGCAAGGCGGCTGAACCCGCCGCTGATACGAAAAAGGGGCCGCAGCGATTGCGGCCCCTTTTTTATCGGCATCGCTCGTCGAAGGTCAGCGCTTGATCGCTTCGTTGGCCGCCTCATGCGCCTCGGCGAAGCCCTGGCGTTCGAGCGGCGGCTGCGGGTCTTTGCCCGCGGTCGGGTTGGCGCGATCTTCGCGACGCTCCCGGTAGAAGTTGCGTACTACGTCCCAGCCTTCCTCGGCGGTCTCGACGATCGTGAAGATGTCGAGATCGCGCGGCGAGATGACGCCTTCCTCACACAACGCCTCGAAATTGACGACGCGGCTCCAGAAATCCCTGCCATAGAGCAGCACCGGGATCGGATCGATCTTGCCGGTCTGGATCAGCGTCAGCAGCTCGAACAGCTCGTCGAACGTCCCGAACCCGCCCGGAAATGCCGCCAGCGCGCGCGCGTGCAGCAGGAAGTGCATCTTGCGGAGCGCGAAATAGTGGAACTGCATGCTCAGCGCGGGCGTCACATACGGGTTGGGCGCCTGCTCATGCGGCAGCACGATGTTGAGCCCCACCGATTCGGCGCCGACATCGGCGGCCCCGCGATTGGCGGCTTCCATGATCGACGGCCCGCCGCCCGAACAGACGACGAACTGGCGCATCCCGTTCTCGTCGGGCGGAAAGCTGCTCGCGATCCGGGCAAGCTCGCGCGCGACCTCGTAATATTTCGATTTTTCGACCAGCTTTCGGGCGATCGTCTTCGCGGCCTCGCCTTCGGCCGCGTCGAGCAGCGCCTGCGCCTTTTCGGGCTCAGGAATCCGCGCCGAGCCGTAAAAGACGAAGGTTGAGCCGATATGCGCTTCGTCGAGCAGCAATTGCGGCTTCAGCAATTCGAGCTGGAACCGCACCGGCCGCAGGTCTTCGCGCAACAGGAAATCCATGTCCTGAAAGGCGAGGCGGTACGCCGGATGCTCGGTTTGCGGGGTGGAAACGCCGTCCTTGGCCGATTCCGCTTCTTGCTTGGCCCCGCGGAAAACGCGGGAGGGAACTCTGGTGTCGCTCATTGGATCGGGACTTAGGGCCTGTCCCGGCAAACGGCAATGGAGCCCATATGCCAGACCGGCCGCGCGCCCGCGTCACCGGCAGAAATGGGCGCCGTCGTCCTCGAGGTGAAAATGGTTGCGGTGCGCGCTGTTGTAATCGGGGCTGAGCACGGTGCCGAAGCGTTTGCAGGCCGAGCTATGGATCACGCGCATGAAGGCGCGGATCTGCGGATCGGGGGACGACCAGTCGTCGAGCACGCTGATCCGTCGTCCGTCGGCGAGCACGAAGGCGGAGATGTCGACCGCGTTGGCGATCGCATGGCCTGACAGCCGGTTTGACGCGACCCCCACCACCGCGCGGCAGGCATAGGTGCCGAAGGTCTCGATCTTGACGAGGTCGCTGCCCAAAATCTGCCGCGCTGCAGGGGCGACGGCGTTGCGCGCCCAGCCTGAGAATGTCCGCGCGAGCCCGCACCGCATCGCGCCCAGATTGGTCACCGGCACGCCGATATCGAGCAGTTGCACCGTGCCGATCGTCGAGCAGCCGCCGCCGCGATCGCGGTTCGGCAGCGGGTTGAACGCCACCCCGATCCGCTTGAGGTCGGCATGGCACATCTGCGTCTGGCGTGCGCTCGGCCCCGGCGCGCCAGTGCGGCGCTGGTCGGTAGGCGGCGTGTGCCCGCCGCCGAAGATACAGCCGGACAGCAGCAGGGCGGCAAGGGGAACCAGACGCTTCACGTGGGGCAACCCTATGGGCTGCGCCCGCCGACGGCAACGCCGGTCGTGGCGCGCGGCGGCGGATGGTGCCGAACGGCTGTTGTTCGGCGCGGCGCTCGGGTAAAGCGAGGCCGATGACCAGCCGTATCGACAGCCTGCCGCACCGCCGCCAGATCATTGATCGCCGCGCGCTCGCCGATGCGCTTGCCGCGCTCGACGCGGCCGATCCGTCCGCGCTGCGCCGGGCGGCCACCGCGCATCTCAAACAGGCGCTCGATCTGGGCCGCGCCGAGATCCAGCGCCGCCTGATCGATCATCCCACGCGCGGCCTGGAGGCAGCGGCGGCGCAGGCGTTCCTCGCCGATCAACTGCTACGCCTGCTCTACGATTTCGTCACCACGCGGCTTTATCCCAACACCAACCCGACCGCGGCCGAACGGATCGCGCTGGTCGCGGTCGGCGGCTACGGGCGCGGCGAGATGGCGCCGTTCTCGGATATCGACATCGCCTTCATCACGCCGTGGAAGCAACCCGCCTGGGCCGAACAGATCATCGAATCGATGCTCTATGCGCTGTGGGACATGGGGTTGAAGGTCGGCCATTCGTCGCGCTCGCTCGACGAGATGGTGCGCCAGGCCAAGGCCGACATCACGGTGCGCACCGCGCTGCTCGAAGGCCGCTACATCTGGGGCGACATCGCGCTCTATGACGAGGCGGCGCGGCGCTTCAAGGCCGAGGTGCAGGCCGATACCGCGCGCCAGTTCATCGCCGACAAGCTCGACGAACGCAACGCGCGCCACAAGAAGATGGGCGACAGCCGGTACGTCGTCGAACCCAACGTCAAGGAAGGCAAGGGCGGCCTGCGCGATCTCCACACGTTGTTCTGGATCGGCAAATACGCCTACAACGTCCGCACCGTCGCCGAGCTGGTCGAGACGGGGCTCCTGACGCGCGCCGAATATCGCCAGTTCAACCGTGCCGAGAATTTCCTGTGGGCGGTGCGCTGCCATCTCCATTCGATCGCCGGGCGCGCCGAGGACCGGCTGACCTTCGACATGCAGCGCGAGATCGCGGGGCGGATGAATTATGCCGATCGGCCTGGCAAGTCGCCGGTCGAACGCTTCATGCAATTCTACTTCCTCCAGGCCAAGGCGGTCGGCGACCTGACCGGGCTGTTCCTCGCCCATCTCGACGAGAAATTCGCCGCGCGCGGTCGCCGGTTCGGCCTGCCGCGCTTGCGCCGGCGCCCGGGCAAGCTGCGCGGCTTCGTCCTCGATCGCGGCCGGCTGGCGATCCCGTCGGAAGATTTCTTCGAGGCTGATCCGGCCCGCCTCGTCGAGCTGTTCCAGCTTGCCGACCTGCACGGGCTCGAAATCCATCCGCTTGCGATGCGCGCCGCCGCCCGCGACGCCAAGCTCGTCGACGACATCCGCCGCGAACCGCGTGCCAATGCGTTCTTCCTCGATGTACTCACGTCGCCGCGCGATCCCGAAACCGTGCTGCGCTGGATGAACGAGGCCGGGGTGTTCGGCCGGCTGGTGCCCGATTTCGGCCGCGTCGTCGCGCAGATGCAGTTCGATATGTACCATCACTATACGGTCGATGAGCACACCATCCGCGCGATCGGCCTGCTGTCGCAGATCGAGCACGGCACGCTCAAGGAAGAGCATCCGCTCTCGACCGGCATCCTCAAGCATATCGGCGAATCGTCGCGGCGCGTGCTCTATGTGGCGGTGCTGCTGCACGACATCGCCAAGGGTCGTGGCGGCGATCATTCGGTGCTGGGGGCGGAGGTCGCGCGGCGGTTGTGCCCGCGCTTCGGGCTCAACGCGGCCGAGACCGAGACGGTCGCCTGGCTGGTGCGTCACCATCTCCTGATGTCGGCGACGGTGTTCAAGCGCGACCTCGCCGATTTCAAGACGATCCTCGATTTCTGCGAGGTGGTCAAAAGCCCCGAGCGGCTGCGGCTGCTGCTCGTGCTGACGGTGGTCGATATTCGCGCGGTCGGCCCCGGCGTGTGGAACGGCTGGAAGAAGCAGCTCCTCACCGAACTCTACGACGCCGCCGAGGAAGTGCTGCGGCTCGGCCACAAGCACAAGGGCCGCGGCGAACGCATCGCCGCCAAGCAGGCCGCGCTCGCCCAGACGCTGGGCTGGGACGACGCGCGTTTCGCCGCGCACGTCCGGCGCCTGCCCGAGGCTTATTGGATCGCCGAGCCCGACGACGTGCTGGCACGCAACGCGCGTACGATGGCTGAGGCGGGTGACGCCGCGCTCTCGATCGCCGCGCAGGTCTATCCCGAGCGCGGCGCGACGCTGGTGACGATCTACGCCACCGATCATCCGGGGCTGTTCTACCGCGCGGCGGGGGCGATCCACGTCGCCGGCGGTAACATCATCGATGCGCGCATCCACACCACGCGCGACGGCATGGCGCTCGACAATTTCCTCGTCCAGGATCCGGTCGGGCGCCCGTTCGATCATCCCGACCAATTGGCCCGGCTCGAAACCTCGATCGAGGATGCCTTCGCCAACCGCACCCGGCTCGCCGACCGGCTCAAGGCCAAGCCGCTGCCGCGCGCGCGCGCCGAGGCGTTCGAGATCGCACCCAACGTCATCATCGACAACGGCGCCTCGAACCGCTTCACCGTGATCGAGGTCAACGCCCGCGACGGCCCCGCGCTGCTCAATCGCCTCGCGCACGCGCTGTTCCAGTCGAAGGTGACGCTGCATTCGGCGCATGTCGCCACCTATGGCGAGCGCGCGGTCGATACTTTCTACGTCACCGATCTCACCGGCGAAAAGATCGCCAACGCGCAGCGGCTCAAGGCGCTCGAGCGCCGCCTGCTCGCCGCCGCCGCCGGCACGCTCGACGAGGCCGAAGCCGCCTGATTCGGGCGGCCTGGGGACCTGGTTTTAGAGCAGCCCCGAACCGTTCGTGCTGAGCTTGTCGAAGCACCGTTCCATTCTTTGGCCGATCGGAAGAAGAACGGCCCGCTATGCGCCAAAAGGCGCATCAAACCGACCCTCAGAACAGGCGCGGCGTGCCGTCGTCGGCGACGGGCGGTTCGGGCGGTGCGTCTTCCGCCTTACGCTTCGCCGCTGCCTGACGCGGCGGTTCGGGCGGATAAAAGGCAATCACGCTGTCGCCGGGCTCGATCACCGGCCGCGCCTTGGTCGAAAACAGCAGCAGATGGTTGTCCCCGTCGAGCACCGCGACGGGCTCGGCGCCCTCGGGCAATTGCGCGCGGAACTGGTCGTAGCCGAACTTCTCGGTGATGTTGGTCCGGCTGAAGGTCCATCCGGCCTCGATCCGCCCCTGCAACGCGTCGATCGGCGCCCCGCTCGGCAGCAGCACACGCGCGCGCACATGGCTCGGCAGATCCTCGTCATGCCCGGTCTGCGCGAGCCGATCGACGCCGAGTTCGGGGCCGAGGTCGCTGCACACCAGCGCGTTGTACGCGTCGTTCTCGGTCGCCGCGATCACCTGCTGGAACCGGCCCATGTCGAGCTGATCCTGCGTCGCCTCGTCGAGCACGTCGCCGCGGTGGACCTCCAGATCCTGCTTGCGCGCGCCGCGCAGCGCGAACTTGCTGGTATCGGCGACGGTCACCGCGAGCCCGTATTGCTTGAGCGCGCTGCCGAACGCGTTGGTCCAGCCGTTGGCGCCGATCAGCAGAACGCCCAGTTCCTTGCCCTTGTCGATCCCCAGCCGCCGCGCCCACCACGAGGCCGAGAAGCTGTGCGCGAAGATCGTCACGATGACGACCGCGAATCCCAAGGATTGCAGGTCGCGCGCGCCGATGAAGCCGAAATCGGCGAGCCGCAGCGAAAACAGCCCGGTGACGGCGACCGCGACGATCCCGCGCGGCGCGATCCACGCGATGAACAGCCGCTCGCGCCACGGCACGGCCGAGAAAGCGAGGCTCGCGAGCACCGTCGCGGGGCGGATCGCGAACAGCAGCAGCACGAGGAACAGCACGAAGCGCAGCCGGAAATGCTGGATTACCTCGTAATCGAGCGTCGCCGACAGGATGATGAACACCCCCGAGATGAGCAGGACGGCGAGATCCTCCTTGAACCGGCGTAGCGCGGTGCTCGAATACATCGGCCGGTTGGCCATCACCACGCCCATCACCGTGACGGTGATCAGCCCGGTCTCGTGCTTGATGATGTCGGCGAGCACGAAGCCGCCGATCACCGTCACCAGCAGCACCGGCGCCATCAGGAATTCGGGCACGTAGCCGCGCGGGAACAGCGTGGTGACGGCATAGCCCAGCGCGACGCCGAGCCCGGTGGCGATCGCCGCCGCCGCGGCGATGTCGAAACCGATCGCCATCGCGTCGCGCGACACCCCGGCATAGGTGATATAGGCATAGATCGCGGCGCCGAGCAGCGCGCCGATCGGGTCGTTGACGATTCCTTCCCATTTCAGGATGTCGCGGGTGCGCGCGGGCACCCGCAGCGTCCGCAGCATCGGCCCGATCACCGTCGGCCCCGTCACCACCATGATCCCGCCGAACACCGCCGAGATGCCGAGCGGCAGCCCCGCCGCGTAATGCGACGCGAGCGTGCCGAGCACCGCGCCCACCGGCACCCCGATCACCACCAGCCGCAGCACGGCGGGGCCGGCGTGGCGCAGGTCGCGGAAATTGAGGCTCAGCCCGGCCGCGAACAGGATCACCGCGACCGCGAGCTTGATGATCGGTTCCTGCAAGTCGCCGAAATCGCGTTCGGGGACGATCCAGCCGAGCACCGGCCCGGCGACGATCCCGGCGATCAGCATCAGCACGATCGCCGGCTTGCCGGTGCGCCACGCCACCCATTGCGCGCCGACCCCCAGCAAGCCGATCAGCGCCATTTTGAGCATCAGTGATTCGGACATCGTCCTTTCCTGTGGCCTCGGCGCGTGCGATGCAACCACAGGCGCACGTCCCGGGTTCCAGCGGTGGAGGCCGGGCGAACGACCTTGGCCGCGCTTGAGGAGCAGGACGATGCCGGTACAGGGAATAGGCGGATTGTTCTTCCGGGCGCGCGATCCCGAAGGCCTCGCCGATTGGTATCGCCGCCACCTCGGCATCGGCGCGGGCTGCGCCGCCGAAGGCACGGGCACGCCCGACGAATGGTTCTGGAAAACCGAAGGCGGTCCGGTCGTGTTCGCGCCGTTCAAGGCAGACAGCGATTATTTCGCCGCCGACCGGCAATGGATGCTCAACCTGCGCGTCACCGATCTCGAAGGGCTGCTCGAACAACTGAACGCCCGCGGCATCGCGATCGAAACCCGCGCCGAATGGGACAGCCCCGAAACCGGCAGCTTCGCTCGCATCCACGATCCCGAAGGCAATGCGATCGAACTATGGGAACCGCCCGCCGGCGACGGGTGATGGTGATGGGGCGCGTCCCCGTCCCCGTCATTCGGTGATCCTGGCCCCAGCCGATCCGCCCGGACGGATCGCGAAAAAAGTCAGTGTCCGGTGAACGATAGGGCCGATCGTGAGAGCGAACAGGATCGTGCCGATGCCGACAGTGCCGCCGAGCCCCCACCCTACGGCGAGCACCGTAAGCTCGATACCTGTGCGCACGAATCGGATCGACCGACCGGTGCGGGCGGCCAGGCCCGTCATCAGCCCGTCGCGAGGTCCCGGTCCGAAACCCGCGCCGATATAGGCGCTTGTCGCGACGCCGTTAAGGAAGATGCCTGCGACGAGCATCGTGGCGCGAACGGGCAGCGACGCGATATCTGGGATCAGCCAAAGACCGAAATCCGCCGCAAGGCCAATGCCGATAATGTTGCTGATCGTCCCCAGGCCGGGCCGTTGTCGCAGCGGAACCCACAGCAACAGGACGATCGCGCCAGCGATGATGACGACGGTGCCGAAGCTGAGGGGGGTACGGTCTCCCACGCCTTGATGGAACACATCCCAGGGATTGAGCCCGAAATCGGAGCGGACCATCATCGCCGTGGACATTCCGAAAGCGAACAGCCCTGCGTAAAGTTGAACGAGGCGCCGGATCATCATGGCCGCTCCTTACCGAAACTGCCCTCCCGGGAAAGGGCGGTGAGGCTTGAAGCGGGATTATGCCGGTATCTGACGCCGGGGCGGCCACGCGACGAGCCCCCACAGCGTTGTCGCGTGCCCGCCCGCTATTGGCGCCCGATATGTCATTCGGGGCGATGGACGGAAAGGAGGGTGCCGGTGGCCGCAATACCGGCCGTGGAATAGCTGGCCCCTATCGCTCCCACACCCGCACGTAATCGACCGCCATCGTTGCCGGGAAGGCGGTGTCGTCGATGCCTTGCTGCCCGCCCCAGCCGCCGACCGCGACGTTGAGGATCAGGAATTCGGGGCGGTCGAACGGCCAGCTTGCGGCCTCGCCCTTGCCGTCATTGTCGAAGCGCATATAGGCGCGGCCGTCGACGCCGATCAGCAGGCGGTCGCGGGTCCAATCGAGCTGATAGGTGTGGAACGCGGTGCAGGCGTCGGCCAGCCGTGTCTGCGCGCCGACCTGCGTGCCCGCGACATGGTTGTACGCCTTGGTATGGATCGTGCCGTGGACCACGCCTTCGTCCCAGCCGACATGCTCCATGATGTCGATCTCGCCTTGCGCGGGCCAGCCTGCGCGATCGTCGGCGCCGAGCATCCAGATCGCCGGCCACACCCCACGCCCGCACGCGAGGCGCGCGCGCACCTCGACGAAGGCGTGCGTCCATTGCGCATGGCCGCGCGTCAGCAGCCGCGCCGAGGTATAGGCCTGCCCGCCGTAATCCTTGGCCTTGGTCAGCGCCTCGTGGCGCGCCGTGATGAGCAGCGTACCATCCTCGACGCGCGCGTTTTCGGGCCGGTCGGCGGCGTAATATTGCTTCTCGTCGTTGAACCAGCCCTGCTTGTTCCAGGCGGTATCGTATGCCCATTTCGCCGGATCGGGCAGGCCGGGCGTGTCGAACTCGTCGGCCCAGTCGGGCGCACGCGCGGGCGCCGCGATCGGCAGATCGACCGCGGCGTTCCGGGCGGCGAGGCTTGGGGGTGGCGCGTCCTGCGCCTGCGCGCTCGCGGCAAGGGCGATCGCCGCCACCGCCGCGAGCAGCCGGATCATTTGGGCGACAGCACCATCAGCATCTGCCGGCCTTCCATGCGCGGATGCGCCTCGATCTTGGCGATCTCGGCGGTCTCGTCGGCGACTCGGCGGAGCACGGCCATGCCGAGCTGGCCGTGCGAAAGCTCGCGGCCGCGGAAACGCATCGTGATCTTGACCTTGTCGCCGTCTTCGATGAACTCGTTGACCTTCTTCATCTTGGTCTCATAGTCGTGGTCATCGATGTTGGGACGCATCTTGATCTCTTTGATGTCCTGCGTCTTCTGCGTCTTGCGGGCCTGATTGGCCTTTTTCTGCGCCTCGTATTTGAATTTGCCGACATCGAGGAACTTGGCGACGGGCGGATCGGCGTTGGGCGAGACCTCGACGAGGTCGAGACCGACCTCGGCTGCCTGCTCGATTGCCTCGCGCGTGTACATCACCCCCAGATTTTCGCCCTCGTGATCGATCACGCGGACCTTCTGGCTCTGGATGAATTCGTTGTAACGCGGGCCGTTCATCGGCGGGGGCGCCAGCGGGCGCCGCATTGGGGGTCGTATAGGGCTTCTCCTGACAGGGGTGTTGACGCCAATCTAATATGTGTGCGCCGCGATGGAAAGGTGTCGCGGGCGCGGTTTGTCTAGCGGATCATCGCCGCGCAAGCAGGATGACGCAGCAGCCGGTGAGCGCCAGCCCGGCGCCGAGCGCGTCACCGCGCGTCGCCGGCACCCGCTCGACCAGCACCATCCAGCCCAGCGAAGCAAGGATGTAGTGCCGCCATATGCGGCGAAGGCGCGCCCCGCCGCATCGGGCGTCGACAGCGTGAGCAGCCAGGCGAACAGCGCGAGGCTGGCCATGCCGGGAAGCAGCAGCCACGCCGGCCGATCGAGCCGCAGCACCGCCCAGAAGGCGAAGCAGCCGCCGATCTCGGCCAGCGCGGCGGCGAGATAGATACCGATCGCCGCCGGGGTCACGCGGGCGTCAGATCCGGCGCCGTCACTTCCTTCGTCAACCGCGCCACCGCCTCGTCGAGCGACAATATCTGCTGTCCCTGCCCGCCGAGCACGCGCAGCGCCACCGTGCCTTCGTCGGCCTCGCGCTTGCCGACGACGAGCAGGTTGGGCACCTTGGCAAGGCTGTGCTCGCGCACCTTGTAGTTGATCTTCTCGTTGCGGAGATCGGTCTCGACCCGGATTCCGGCGGCGTTGAGCTGTTCGGCCACCGTGCCCGCATAATCGTCGGCGTCCGACACGATCGTCGCCACTACCGCCTGCACCGGGGCGAGCCACAGCGGCAGCTTGCCGGCATAATGTTCGATCAGGATGCCGATGAAGCGCTCATAGCTGCCGAAGATCGCGCGGTGGAGCATGATCGGCCGGTGGCGCTCGCCGTCCTCGCCGACATAGCTCGCGTCGAGCCGTTCGGGCAGCACGCGGTCGGACTGGATCGTGCCGACCTGCCACGTCCGCCCGATCGCGTCGGTCAGGTGCCATTCGAGCTTGGGGGCGTAGAAGGCGCCTTCGCCGGGCAGCTCCGCCCAGCCATATTGCTCGG
Organism: Hephaestia caeni; assembly: GCF_003550065.1. Classification (GTDB taxonomy): domain Bacteria; phylum Pseudomonadota; class Alphaproteobacteria; order Sphingomonadales; family Sphingomonadaceae; genus Sphingomonas; species Sphingomonas caeni_A. Next base: position 780,814 of record NZ_QXDC01000004.1, on the reverse strand, counting down.
TCGCGAAGCCCGCCTTGGCCACCGCGTCGCGCAATTCCGCCTCGGCCTGATCCCATATCTCATCGCTGCCGAAGCGCTTCTCGGGGCGCAGCGCCAGCTTGATCGCATAGGTGAAGCCGAAATCGGTATAGATGCGATCGGCAAGCTGGCAGAAGGCGCGGACCTCGTCGACGATCTGGTCCTCGCGGCAGAAGATGTGCGCGTCATCCTGCGTGAACTGGCGCACGCGCATCAGCCCGTGGAGCGCGCCGTGCGGCTCGTTCCTGTGGCAGCAGCCGTTCTCGTAGATGCGCAACGGCAGGTCGCGATACGATTTGATCCCCTGCTTGAAGATCAGCACGTGCGCCGGGCAGTTCATCGGCTTCAATGCCATCCATTCGGCGGCGTCCGATACCAGCGGGCCTTCGTCCTCGGTGTTGGGGATTTCGTCGGGAATGACGAACATGTTCTCGCGATATTTGCCCCAATGGCCCGATTGCTCCCACTGGCGCGCGTCCATCACCTGCGGCGTCTTGACCTCGTCATAGCCCGCGCCGTCGATCGCGCGGCGCATATACGCCTCGAGTTCGCGCCAGATGATATAGCCGTGCGGGTGCCAGAAGACGCTGCCGTGCGCTTCCTGCTGGAGGTGGAACAAGTCCATCTCGGCGCCCAGTTTGCGATGGTCGCGCTTGCCGGCCTCCTCCATCCGGTGGAGGTGCGCGTCGAGCTGCTTCCTGTTGAGCCAGCCGGTGCCGTAAATGCGGCTCAGCATCGCGTTCTTCTGGTCGCCGCGCCAATAGGCGCCCGACACGCGCGTCAGCTTGAACGCTTGCGGGTCGAGCTTCCCCGTCGAGGCGAGGTGCGGCCCGCGGCACATGTCGAGCCACGCGTCGGCGCCGTTGCCCGCCTTGTAGACGGTCAGCTCCTCGTCATCGGGCAGCTCGGCCGCCCATTCGGCCTTGAAGGTCTCGCCCTGCTTCGTCCAGCGCTCGATCAGTTGCGCGCGCGTCCACACTTCGCGGATCAGCGGCTCGTCGCGCGCGATGATGCGGCGCATCTCCTCCTCGATCGCCGGCAGGTCGTCCTCGGTAAACGGGCCGTGATCGGGTGCGGGGGCGAAATCGTAATAGAATCCGTCCTCGGTCGCGGGGCCGAAGGTGATCTGCGTCCCCGGGAACAGGTGCTGCACCGCCTCGGCAAGAATGTGCGCATAATCGTGGCGCACCAGTTCGAGCGCGTCGGCCTCGTCCTTCGCGGTGATCAGCGCGAGCGCGCTATCGCCCTCGAAGGCGCGCATGATGTCGCGCACTTCGCCGTCGATCCGCGCGGCGAGCGCGGCCTTGGCCAGCCCCGGCCCGATCGCCGCGGCGACGTCCGCCGGGGTAGTCCCCGGCGCTACCTCGCGGACGGAACCGTCGGGCAGCGTGATACGGAACATCTCGGACACGGTGGGGCGCTTTCGTTGGAAGGTGGAAAGAGCGCGGCTTATGCCGCCGCCCCCCCCATTTAGGCAAGGAAATCGCGTAGTGCGAGGGGCGGGGGCTTGCCGCCCGGCCGCCAGCGGATAGGATCGATCGAAAGGAGATGGTCGATGACCCCTTACGCCTTGCTCGTCCCCGCGCTCGCGCTCGCCGGCTGCGCGACGATCGCCGGCACCGTCGGCGAAAGCTGGAATGCCGCGCTGGTCGGCGCGCAGGAAGTGCCTGGCCCGGGCGATCCTGACGGCACCGGTACGGTGAAGGTGACGGCCGATTCGGCCACCAACACCGTCTGCTACACGCTCGACGTGCGCGGGATTTCCGCGCCGACGGCGGCGCATATCCATAAGGGGGCGCTTGGCGTCGCGGGGCCGCCCGTGCTGCCGCTCGCGCCGCCGACCAGCGGCCGCTCGAAGGAATGCCTCAGCGTCGATAAGGCGCTCGCGGCGGCGATCATCGCCGATCCGGCGGGCTATTACGTCAACGTCCACACCGCCGATTATCCCAAGGGCGCGATTCGCGGCCAGCTCGCCGCGCGCTGACCCGAGGTCTGACGGGTTGGAGCGGCAACCCGATACTTTTTACCGTCCGCAGTCGAACATGCCTCGGCCACCGTACGTGCGCCCACGCGAAAGAGGGGCCGACATCGCTGTCGACCCCTCCGTGTCGCCGGACTTCGCTCAGCCGGCCGGCCCCGAAGGGCAGCCGCCCGATCAAGGTCGGCGGCATGCTTCACGTGCTCCCCGAAGGGGGCTTGTGTCGCAGGTCGGTCACCAAGGCCGCCCGTCTGCATACCCGAAGGCATGCCGCGGTTTCGGCCTCGGCGGCCTCGCGTCGCGGGTCGATCGAAATCGCGCCTGCGTCGCGTCTGGTCGTGCCGGTTTCCGAAATCCGCGTCCCGCCCGGTGAAAGGGGGTCGCAATTCCCGGCCCGTTCGCGGCCTGCCTCGCCTGTGCCCGAAGGCATAAGGGAGACGATGTCGGATGCATCCTTCGTGATGCCCGCGGATGATCGCTTGCGCGACGATCCGAAAAGACTTGCACGATGGTGTCATCCCGACCGATCCGAGCCACGGTTTCCTTGCGGCACCAGGGCATCGGTTCAGCCGTAAGTTTCTGATCTCTTGATGATTTCTCACCTCGATCTCATCCGCTTACAGGGGGGATGCTGTCACCTTTCCCGAGTCGCGCCAAGCGCGGAATACGCGTTCCAGCCTGTGGATAACGTGGATATCGTGCATTGCCGGACACGATCTTTCAGGGCGCCGACAGCTTCTTGCGAATCGGGCGTTTCGTGCCCTTTGCGATGCAACCCGATTGGTCGGAAAGCGTTTCGCTATCGTATCGAGCCTCGTTGATCATCGGCTCGTCACCCGGTGTCGGCATGATCGCCGGACGCCAAACAGGAGGGACTATCTATGAAGCCGATCTGGATCGCGCTCGGTGCGGTATCGCTGCTGTCGCTTGGCGCCTGCGCCGAAGGCTACGGCAATGACAGTCGTTATGGCCCCGGCTATTACAACCAGGCCCCCCAGGGCAATTACGATGCCTATCGCCATTATCGCAACGACAGCCGCTATCGCGAACGCCGGCTGAGCCGCGAGGACCGCGTCTATCGCGGCTCCGACGGCCGCTATTATTGCAAGCGCGACGACGGCACGACCGGCCTGATCGTCGGCGCGCTCGGTGGCGGCGTGCTCGGCAACGTCATCGCGCCGGGCGGCTCGGGCCTGCTGGGCACGCTGCTCGGCGCGGGTGCGGGCGCGCTCGTCGGCCAGGCGATCGACAAGGGAGACGCGAAATGTCGATAACGCGTCGCGCCTCGGCGCGTTACGAAGGGCTGGGCAAGGACGGCAAGGGCCATGTCTCGACGGGGTCGGGCGTGCTCGCCGATCAGCCGTACGGCTTCACCACCCGGTTCGAGGAGGAACCTGGCACCAACCCCGAAGAGCTGATCGCCGCGGCGCATGCGTCATGCTTCACGATGGCGCTGAGCTTCGGGCTGGCGAAAGCGGGCTTCGCCGATGGCACGCTCGAGACGACCGCGAAGGTCGCGCTCGACAAGGACGGCGACGGCTTCAAGGTCACCCGCTCGGATCTGACGCTCAAGGCCAGCGTGCCGGGGATCGACGAAGCTCGCTTCGCCGAGATCGCCCGAGGCGCGGAGAAGAACTGCCCGATCTCCAAGGTGCTCAACGCCGAAATTTCGCTCGATTATCAGTTGAATGGCGGTTGAGCGACGATCGATCACTGCTTTCGGGGCGGTGAACGACAGGTGTTTCTTCGGTTCACATCGCATGGTTTAGGGTCTGCGTCTTGTTGTCGTGTAGAGACGAAGGAGTTGAACCATGCGTATCCCGATTCTCGCCGCGACCGCGCTTGCCGTCACGTTGTCGGCGGCGCCGGCCGCCGCCCAGCGAAGCCCGTACCAGATCGATCGCGAATATCGCCACGACGTGCGCGACGCCAATCACGACTATCGCCGTGATCTGCGCCGGGCCGATTCGCGCAAGGACGTGCGCAAGGCGCAGCGCGACTATCGCAAGGACATGCGAAAGGCACAGCATGAGCGCAGCAAGGATATCCGCAAGGCGCAGCGCGAACGCCGCAAGGACATGCGCGACTGGCGGCGCTATCGCAGATACGACTGGAACCGCTACGAGCCCGGCTACAACCATTATTATGCCGACCGCTATTATCGCGACGGGCGCTATTATCAGCCGCGCCGGCTGACGCGCGCCGACCGCATCTATCGCGGCGGCAACGGGCGCTATTACTGCCGCCGGTCGGACGGGACGACCGGGCTGATCATCGGCGGGCTCGCCGGCGGTGTGATCGGCAATCTCGTCACCGACGGCGGGTCGCAGTTGCTCGGCACACTGATTGGCGCCGGCGCGGGCGCGTTGCTCGGCAACGAGATCGATCGCGGCCAGGTGATCTGCCGTTAGCGTCTGATCCACTAACGTGGAGGCGGGACCGGCCCTCTCCCCCACCCCACCACCCAAGACATTATGCTCACTGGGAGGTGGGGTGGGGGAGAGGGCCGGTGCCGCTGATCCAGCAGACACACGAAAGGAGGGAGGTCCGGCTTCGGCCGGGCCTCTTTTTTCGTCAGATGAAGCCGCCGCCCAGGAACAGCCGCACGATACAGACGAGGATCACGATCAGGTTGAAGTTGCGGCCGCCGTTGCGCGATGAAAGCGCCCCGAGCCCGAACCCCAGCACCGCGATCAGCAGTACGCCCCAGTTCATCCAGCCGAGCAGCGGCACGAACGCGGGGATCGCCAGCACCAGCGCGACGAGCCCGACGAGGAAAGAAAGAATGTTGAGCATGGCGCATCCTGCGTTGGTCGCGGCATGGTTGCAAGCGCGCAGGCGTGGCCGCGCGATCAACCGACTTTAAACCTTTCGAGGTCATTTACCGTCTTTTCGTGAGCCAGGACGATGCCGTGCCGCGCGCGCCGATCAGAATCATTGCCGCCGGAACGATCACGGCGCTCGCACTCGCCGCCTGCGGCAGCGAGGCGCCGCGCAGCCAGCGCGATTCGACCAGCGCGCCGACGCTCGATCCCGCGCTTGCCGACGCGCTCGCCGATCCGATCCTCGTCGATCCCGATCTCGGCCAACAGGCGAACGGCGATGCCTTGCGCCCGCCGGATCGTCCGCCGTCGGGCGGCCTGCCGCCGGTCGACATCGCGCCGATCGCGCCGCCCGCCGCGCCCTCGGTTCATGCCCCGGAGCCGGGCGGGGACTGCGCTGAATGCACGATCGCACGCCAGGCGCGTACGCTCGGCGCGCTCGCCGCCGCCGGGCGCGATCCGCGCACTCGCGTCTGCGCGGCGACGCTGCGCTATTCGGCGCGCTGGGCCGCGCGGATGCCCGCCGCGCTGCCGTTGCCCCGCGATGCGCGCGTGCTCGTCGCGGCGGGAACCGACGAGGGGCAGTGCGCTTTGCGGGCGGCGCGCTTCGTCACCGCAATGCCGGTCAAGGGCGCGATCGATTTCTATTATGCGCACGCCAGCGCAAGCGGCTTTTCTGCCGAACACCGTGCGGACGACGATATGAATACGCTCCACGGCACGCGGGATCGCGATGCCGCCGCCTATGCGGTCATCGTGCGGCCGCGGGCGCAAGGGGGCAGCGTGATCGATCTCGTCGTCAACGCCGCCGATTGACCACGCTTCTCACAGGCAGCCACCTGCGCTAACGCGCATGGGATGTTCGCACTCCTCCTCGTCATGATCGGCGGCGCGATCGGCGCCGGTGCGCGCCATCTCGTCGGCAAGTGGACGCTGCACGCGCTCGGGCCGGGCTATCCGTGGGGTATCCTGACGGTCAACCTCGTCGGCGGCTTCGTCATGGGGCTGCTGGCGGGATTCCTGATGCGCCAATCAGTCGGCCACGAGAGTTTCCGGCTGTTCGTCGGTGTCGGCATTCTCGGCGGCTTCACCACCTTTTCGTCCTTCTCGCTCGACGTCGCGACGATGATCGAGCGCGGCGATTGGGGCGTGGCGCTCGGCTATGTGCTCATCTCGGTGATCGGTTCGGTGCTGGCGCTGTTCGGGGGGCTCGCGCTAGCGCGGGTGGCGGCATGAGCGCCGACGAGGTCCGTCAGTTCAAGGTATCGGCCGATGACGACGGCATCCGCCTCGATCGCTGGTTCAAGCGCCATATGGCCGAGGCGACCTATACCGTCGTCGCCAAATGGGCACGCACCGGCCAGCTTCGGGTGGACGGCAACCGCGCGACGCCGGGTGATCGGTTGCAGGCGGGGCAAACGCTCCGCGTGCCCCCGCTCGAGCCCGCCAAAACAACTGCCAAGCCCAAGCGCGAGCGTCCCCCGCTCAGCGACGATCAGATCGAATTCGCGCAAGCGATGGTGATCCACCGCGATGCGCAGGCGATCGTCATCAACAAGCCGCCGGGGCTGGCGACGCAGGGCGGCACCAAGACGCACGATCATGTCGACGGCCTGCTTGACGCGCTCCAGTTCGACGCCGAAAACCGCCCCAAGCTCGTCCACCGTCTCGACAAGGATACCAGCGGCGCGCTGCTGCTGGCGCGCACGGCGCGCGCCGCCGCGTTCTTCGCCAAGAGCTTTTCGGGGCGCGCCGCGCGCAAGGTCTATTGGGCGCTCGTCGTCGGCGTGCCGGGGATCGAGGACGGCATCGTCGATCTGCCGCTCGCCAAGCAGCCGGGAACCGGCGGCGAGAAGATGCACGTCGATGAGGAAAACGGCCAGATCGCGCGCAGCCGTTACCGCGTGATCGAACGCGCGGGCAATCGCGCCGCCTGGGTCGAACTTCAGCCCTTCACCGGGCGCACGCACCAGTTGCGCGTTCACATGGCGGCGATCGGCCATCCGATCGTCGGCGACGGCAAATATGGCGGGCAGGCGGCGTTCCTCACTGGGGGCGTCAGCCGCAAGATGCACCTCCACGCGCGGCGTATCCGTATCGACCATCCCGATGGCGGGCAGGTCGACGTCACCGCGTCCTTGCCGGCGCATTTCGACGAGAGCATGGGGCTGCTCGGCTTCGACCCCGCGCTGGGTGATGCGTTGCGGCTCGCCGAGGATGCGCCGCCCAGCCGTGCGGTCAAGAAGGCGCAGGCCAAGGCGCACGCCAAGCAGGCCCGCAAGGAACGCCGGGGCGAGCGCGGCCGCCGGCGCGGCTGATGCACCGGCTCGCGATCTTCGATTGCGACGGCACGCTCGTCGACAGCCAGGCCAATATCTGCCGCGCGGTGGAGGAAGCATTCACCGCGCACCGCATCGAGCCGCCCCCGCGCATCGCGATCCGCCGCATCGTCGGGCTGAGCCTGGTCGAGGCGATGCGGATGCTGCTTCCCGAAGCGCAGGCCGACGATCACGCTCGCCTCGCCGATACCTACAAGCAGATATTCTCCTCGATGCGCATCACCGGCGGGCTCGCCGACGAGCCGCTGTTCGACGGCGTCGCCGACATGCTCGGCACGCTCGACGCCGATGGCTGGCTGCTCGGCGTCGCGACCGGAAAATCCGATCGCGGGCTCGGGTACATCCTTGCCGCGCACGGTCTGTCGGCGCGCTTTGTCACGCTGCAAACCGCCGATCGCCACCCGTCCAAGCCGCACCCGTCGATGATCGAGGCGGCGATCGCCGAAGCCGGCGCCGCGCCCGAGACCAGTGTGATGATCGGCGATACCAGCTTCGACATGGCGATGGCGCGCGCCGCGGGCACGCGGGCGGTGGGCGTTGCCTGGGGCTATCACGCGCGCGACGAGCTGACCGCCGCGGGCGCGCATGCGATCGCGGAGAGTGCGGCGCATCTGCCGCTTTGTATGGAGGCGGCATGACCCAGCCGGTCGATCCCCGAATCGCCCGCAACCGTTATTTCGCGATGACGGCGACGCGCATCGCGGGTGCTGTGGGCGCGGTGTTCGGCGTGGTGCTGATCGCGCGCGCGCAAGACTGGCCCGACAAGGCGATCGGCGTCGGCATCGTCCTCGCCGCGCTCTACATGATCGCGACGGTGCCGCGCGCGCTCGCGCATCGCTGGCGCAGCCCGCCCGAAGAATGAAACGCTTCTGGAAGCATGTCACCGTCGAGGATGGCGGCATCCGGCTCGACGGTCGCCCGATCCGTACGCCGGGCCGCGCGCCGCTGGTGCTGCCCACCCCCGCGCTCGCCGAGGCGGTGGCCGACGAATGGCGCGGCGTCAGCGAGACGGTCGATCCGCGCGCGATGCCGCTTACCGGGCTCGCCAACGCCGCGATCGATCGCGTCGCCGCCGATCCCGCGTCCTTTGCCGCCGGGTTGGCGCGCTACGGCGAGAGCGATCTGCTCTGCTATCGCGCCGAATCGCCCCCCGATCTGGTCGCGCGGCAGGCCGCGTCGTGGGATCCGCTGCTCGATTGGGCGCGGCGGCGGTACGACGTGCATGTCGAGATCGCCACCGGCGTCATCCACCGCCCCCAGCCCGCGGCGACGATCGCGCGCCTCGCCGATGCGGTCGCGGCGCGGACGCCGTTCGAAATCGCCGGGCTATCGCCGATCGTCACCACAACGGGCTCGCTCATCGCCGCGCTCGCCTTGTTTGAGGGCGCTGCAGACGCCGATATGGTATGGGCGGCGGCGCACGTCGACGAGGCGTGGCAGGCCGAACAATGGGGCGAAGACGATCTCGCTACACGCGCCCGCGCCGCCCACCGCGCCGATTTCGACGCCGGCGCGCGCTTCCTGACGTTGCTGCGCTAGCGGATCGCATCCTGTTTTCCCGCGAAAGCGGGAGTCCAGGGCCACAATCGCCAGGCTCGAAGAAGATTGATTCACGCGGAGGCGCGGAGACGCGGAGGTGTATCGTTCGTGGGTGCCGTCGCCCGCGCCAGCGGCCAATCATTTCCCGGCAACCTCGAACTTCACGGTCTCGCTGACGCGAGACGGACGAAAAAGCACGTCGACTCTCCGCGTCTCCGCGCCTCCGCGCGAACCAATTCTTCTTCTTCACGCGCCTTCGAAAGATTCCCTATTTGTTCTTTTCGCTGCCCTACAATCCCAGAATCATGTCATGATCCCCGTTGCTCTTTGAATCGGTCGATCCCATCCGCGTCGGCGCTTTGCCGTCCGAACCGTCGTGCCCGGTGCGCACGATGCGCAGGGGAAGGCGAAACAGGGGGGAACCTAGTGTAACCTTTGTAACCTTCCGCGCCTCGGGCGAGCCTTCGATCGGCGCCGCGCGATGGCCGAACCGACGCCCTATTTGATTAGCTTGCGGATGAACCCGATCAGCCCCGTTTGCCGCGAGCGCTTGAGCCGTTCGGCCTCGAGGATCGTGCAAACGCTGCTGAAGCATTCCTCGACATCGTCGTTGACGAGCACGTATTCGTAGCCGTCCCAGTGGCTCACTTCGTTGGCGGCGCGCTGCATTCGCGCATCGATCACCTCGATCGTGTCGGTCGCACGCTTGAGCAGCCGCTGGTGCAGTTCCTCCATCGACGGCGGCAGGATGAAGGTGCGCACCACGTCGCCGCCCGCGATCTGGAACAATTGCTGCGCGCCCTGCCAGTCGATGTCGAACAGCACGTCCTTGCCCTCGGCGAGCATCTTCTCGACCGGCGCGCGCGGCGTGCCGTAGCGATGGCCGAAAACGTGTGCCCATTCGAGGAACTCGCCCTCGGCGGTCATGCGCCGGAATTGTTCGAGATCGACGAAATGATAATCCTTGCCGTCCTCCTCGCCGGGGCGGATCGGCCGCGTCGTCGCCGATACCGACACGCCCAGTTCGGGATGCGCGGCGAGCAGCTTGCGCGCGATCGTCGATTTGCCCGCGCCCGAGGGCGATGACAGGACGAACAGGACGCCACGACGCTTGAAGCCGTGCGGATCGGGCTGGAGCGGGCGTGAGGTCGGAGGTGTCATGCCGCGCAAGTGGCGCGGGCGATGGCGGTTCGTCAAGCACCGCGCGCTGATCATGCTATCTTTCCCGGCCGTGGTGTAATATATAGGTAATACGCTGTCGCGTAGAGCGTGTAGCGGATCGGAAGGATGCCGGGATGGGCAAGAAGAACAAGGCGCGGCTGCCGAAGCAGGTCGCGGGGGTGAAAATCCCCAAGAAATTACGCAAGAAGGGCGGCAAGCTGCTCGCCGCGCTCGATACGCCGCTCGGCCGTGAAGTGGCGCTTGCCGGGCTGATGACGGCGGCGGCGGCGATCGCCCGGCGTAAATCGGCGGCGGCGTCGCCTTCCGGCGCGGCGGACAGCGCGGCCGGGCCGGAGGCGGCCTCTGCTGCCGCCGACGAGCCGCCGCACCGCGATCCGCACGCGGCGGGCGCGCAGTTCGCGAGCGCGGCGGCCGGCATCGCCACCGCGGCGCTCGATCGCTGGCTCAAGAACAAGCGGGCCGACCCGCCGACCGCGTCCAAAGAACCACCAGCGGGCGGCACGACACACTAAAGCCGCCGTTTCGGGCGCCACCGCGCGCCTTCACCTCGCATGAACAGGCGGGCCACGGCGGGTTCAGGGCCGGTCCTTCATGGTTGCTCGATGATGAAGCAACCAGGAGAGCCGCGATGATCCGCAAGGCTCGTCTCCAGGCGCAGGTCGCCGGGGCGCTCGGTGCGGCGCTCATGATCGCGGCGTGCAATCCGTCCGCGACCGATAATACCGCCACTGCCCCAGCCACGGCCGATCGGCAGGCACTATGGGCGAACGCGCTGCGCGACGGCGGCCTCGCCGGTCTGCCGCCGCTGCCCGATGCGCAGCCGATGACGCTCGCTGCCGCCGCGCCGATCGCGACGGCGCCATCGGCCCGGGCGCTGCCCGCCACGGCGCCGTTGCCGGTCGCGCGGCCGATCGCCGCCGACGATCGCTATGCGTGGATCGACCGCGCCGGCGCGCTCGACGACGTGTTCGGCGCGGCCCCGCCCGATTATTATTTCGACGACGGCTACGGCGTCGAGCCCTGGGCGTGGGAGACCGGCGACGGCTATGCCACCTATATCGAGCCGATCGACGACGGCTATCGCACCTATTATTATCAGCCGGGCGCGGTCGCGCCGTATTTCATTCGCGATCCCTATTATGGCTACGGCTATTCGGGCGGCACGATCACCGTGATCTACGGCCCCGACGGCCGCGCACTCGGTCGCGCGCGCTGGGCGCAGGAGCGCCGCGCGGCCTCGCGCTATTATGCACGCGCCCGCCATCTGCGCGCGGCGGCGCGGCATCGGTATCACTACGGTGTCGCCGCCCGGCAATGGGCGGTCCGGCGCGACGCGATCGATCGCGCGCGCCATCGCGTCGATCGCGCCAACCATGTGCGGGCACGCGCCGCCGCGGCGCAGGCGCACCACTGGCGCGAGGAGCGCCAGCGCCGCCGCCACGCCGCGACACGCTTTGCGAACTGGCAGCGCCGGGATTTCCGGGGCCACGCGCCGCGCTTCTACAACACCGCCGCGCGCGATCATGCGCGCAACCGGGCTGTGCAGCGTACGCAACAGCTCTCCTATCAGCGTCGCCACGCGCAGCAGGTCTCGGCAAAGCGCCATGTCCGGGCGCAAGCGGCGCAGCGCGAACGGCTGGCCGATGCCCGTCACGCGGTCGCGCGCCATCGGCTCGAACCGACGCGGCACCGCCAGGCGCAGCCGGACCATGCCCGCGCGGCGCAGCAACGTGTCGCGGTGGCGCGCAACGCGCGCGCCGACCATCACGCGGCGCGTGCCGATCGGGCTCGGACGGCCGCGCATCGCGGGCAGGTGAGGGCGCAGAGTCGCGCGCATCGCGCCACCGCACGCGCCGAAACTGCCCGGCGGACACAAGCCCGGACGCATCAGCGGGCACAACAGGCGCGGGTGAAGGCCCGTACCGCCGAGCACCGCCGCGCGGCCGCCCTGCGGTCGTCGCAGGTCAAGGCCCGGGCGGCGACTGCCAGGCGTCAGCACGCGGTTGAAACCCGCAGTCGCGCGCAGGCGGTACAGCGTCGATCACAGGCCGATCATATGCGGCGACAGCAGCCCCGGCGCGCGCACCGGCAGCAGGCCGCGCCCCGCACCGCGCAGCATCGCGCGACACCCCAGCGCGCGCGCCCAGCGCCCTCCCACCGGGTGCAGACACCGCGCCGGGCGGCGTCGCATCGGGCGGCAGCGCATCGGCCCGCGGCGCGCCGCGATGCCGATCCCCGCCGCCGCTGACACCCTCCTTCGCAACCCCGCATCGATTGCCCCGGTGCGCGGACGTGCTATCCAGCGGCAACGTCCTTATCCGGAGGAATCCCATGCGCTTGCCGCTCGCTCTGCTTCTCGTGTCGGTCGCCGGCCCGGCCTTTGCCGCCACGCACCAATATGGCGATCTCGTGATGTCGCCCGACGGCCGGACACTGGCCACCATCGAGACTACCGAGGCGAGCGGCGCGGCGGTCACGCTGCGCGATGCGCGTGATGGCCGCATCATCCGCACGATCGATCCGTGCGAGACGTGCCGTTATTCGGATCCAACCTTCGGCCCCGATGGCACCATCGCCTTCCTGATGCGCGACGGCGACGTCACCCGACTCGAAATCGCGAAGGGCAACCAGGCGAATACCGTCGCGACGATCAACGGCATCGCCGCCACGCCGCGCTTCTCGCCCGACGGCAAGCGCATTGCGCTGCTGGTGACGATCGGTGCGAAGAAAGAGGCGGGCGCGACCCAGGCGGGCGTGCGCCAGATCGGCGAGATCGGCGAGCATTATGACGAGCGCCGGCTGGCGATCTTCGATGTCGGCGCCAGCGTCGCGGCCGATGCGGTCAAGCCGCTGTCGCCGGCCGATCGCTATATCTACGAATATGACTGGACGCCCGACGGGCACGGCTTCGTCGTCACCAGCGCGCCGGGCAATGGCGACGCGAACTGGTGGGTGGCGACGCTCGATGCGGTCGACGCCACTACCGGCGCAGTGCGCAACATCGCCAGGCCGACGACCCAGCTCAACCTGCCGCGCGTCTCGCCCGACGGCAAATCGGTCGCCTATATCGGCGGCTTGATGAGCGATTTCGGATCGATCGGCGGCGATGTCTACACGGTGCCGTTCACGGGTGGCACGCCGACCAACATCACCAGGGGGTCGACCACCACCAACGTCTCGATGGACTGGCTGTCCAGCGGCATCCACACCGTTGCGCTTGCCGCCGACACGCTCGAACTCAACACGCTCGACGCGTCGGGCACGCCGACCACCACGTGGCGCAAGATGGCGAGCTTCGCCGCGGCCGACGGCAAGGTCGCCTACAGCGCCGACGGCAAGACGATCGCGACCGTCGTGCAGGATTTCACGCACGCTCCGGCCATCTATGCCGGCAGCGCCGCCGCCCCGCGCCAGATCACCCACGACAACGACGATCTCGCCCCCGTGATGGAGGCGCGCAGCATCCGCTGGAAGAACGAGCATTATGACGTTCAGGGCTGGCTGCTGTCGCCGGTCGGTGCCGATCCGAAGACGAAGGCGCCGATGATCACGATCGTCCACGGCGGCCCCGCGGCGGCGAGCACGCCGCGCTTCGCCTCGGAAGGCACCACGATCGATCTGCTGCGCAAGGGCTATTGGCTGTTCCTGCCCAATCCGCGCGGCAGCTATGGCCAGGGCGCGGCGTTCGTCGACGCCAACCGCCGCGATTTCGGTGGCGGCGATCTGCGCGATATCCTCGCCGGGATCGACGCGGTCGAGCAGCAGGCGCCGATCGACGACAACCGGCTCGGGCTGATGGGCGGCAGCTATGGCGGGTTCATGGCGATGTGGGCGAACACCCAGACCGATCGCTTCAAGGCGATCGTCGCGGGGGCGGGGCTTTCGAACTGGGTCAGCTATTACGGCACCAACGGTATCAACACCTGGATGCTGCCCTTTTTCGGCAAGCCGCTTTACGACGATTACGACGCCTATCGCCGCGTCTCGGCTGTCAATTACGTCAAGAACGCCAAGACGCCGACCTTCATCTATGTCGGTGAGCGCGATATCGAGGTGCCGCCGACGCAATCGATCGAATGGTGGCATGCGCTCAAGGACATGGGCGTGCCGACCACGCTGATGATCTACGAAGGCGAAGGCCACGGCATCCGCGATCCCGATCATGCACGGGACATGCACGACCGCACGATCGCTTGGTTCGACAAATATCTGGCGGACTGACCGTCACTCCAGCGAAAGCTGGAGTCTCATGCGGCAACAGGAGCCGGCCCGACGACCGACCTTATTTCAGGGGCTTGCCCGAATCCTTCCAGCGGTCGAGCACCTGGCTTTGCGGGAGCGTGTCGGGCTGTCTGCCGGGGGCGGCAAGCGGGCCGCGCAGCGCGCCGCTATCGGCATAGGCCGGCTGGATCATCGCCAGCGCAATCGGATCGGCCTTGGGCGCGGCCGGAGCGACAGCGCCCGCAACGGTCGCGCGTGCGGCATCGGCGATCATCGGAGCCGGCGGCGTGATGGGTTGCCGGGCAGGGGCGGCATGTGGCCCCGGCAGCGGCTCGCTGCCGATATAGGCCTGGTTGAACGCGGCGGGCGTGCCCCACCAACCGCGCCAGCGATGGAAGAAATGCGCGCCGATCGCATCGGTCATCACCAATTGCCGGTTCCAGGCCGGGGTCACCGCATAGGTGTGATAATGCGTCGCCAGCCCGACCGGCGCGAACACATAGCCCCCCAGCGCCGCGCCCGCGATGCTCAGCGCCTTGCTCCACGCCGCGCCCGAAGGCGTCCGCGCCATCGTGCCGTCGCAGGCGAAGCTGAACTGGCAGCCGCTGGCGCGCTCCGATCCCTGGAAAACGACGCCGCACACCGTCGCCGGAAACGCCGGGTGGCGGACGCGGTTGAGCACCACCTGCGCCACCGCGCGCTGCCCGGCATCGCTTTCGGACGCCGCTTCGTAATAGACGGCGTCGGCGAGGCAGGTGAGCGCCCGCGCGCGATCGATCGGGCTTGCGGCCGCCATCGAAAAGGCGCGTGCCGGCAACACCGAGCCGTCACCTGAGTCAGTGCCGGCGGGAACCGGTAGGGCGGGAAGCGCGATGGTGCCGGTCGTGCCGGGTGCGGGCGCCGCGGCGCTGGCGTCGGCCGGAGTCTGGGGGAGGGCGACGGTTGCTATCGCACCAGGATGCGCTTCGATCGCGCGAAGTGCCCCATGCGCCGACACGCCGGCGCAGATCAGGAAACCGATGCAGGCGACGGCCAGTTCGCGCGCATGTTTGTGGTTGACGAGACGGGCGATCACCCGGGCGCGCATAGCGCAGATAGGCCTCGACGGTGAGGCCCGATTTCGGATTGTCTCGGGGCGGGACGAAACAGGGTTAATTCAATCCCCGGTATCCGCTTCCGACGCGTCGAGCGCCCGCAACGCGCGCATTGCGGTGAGATCGTGGCGCTCCATCGATTCCGCGATGAAGCGATCGATCGCGCTCCAGAGCGAGGGCGCCAGCACGACGCCGCGATCTTCGGCGGCGTCGAACGTAAGCAGCCCCTGCGCGCGCGCCGCGGCGAGGGTACGGCGAACATGCGCGCGCGAGACGGCGAAGCGCCGGGCAAGCTCTGCCGTCGGAAGTCGCGCGATGCCGTCATCGGCGTGGATCGCGGAATCGGCGAGCGCGGCAAGGATCAGGAAGCCGGCGGCGTGCGAGCCGAAGAGGATGATCGCGGGATTGGTCGCGAGCGCCTGCGCCGAGTGCGAGATCGTGCCCCCGGCGGCGCGGCGCTGCTCGCGCTGGAACGCGGGATCGTGCGCCAGTGGGCGGCGATAAGCGGGATCGTCGGGAAACAGCACCGCAAGCGGTGCATAATGCAGCGCCAGCCATTCGCGGTCGTGCTCGATCATCGGCGCACAGGGCACGAGCAGGCGTGCCCGCCGATCGCCGGGGGCTGCTTCGGTGCGCAGATAGCCGACCTGGATGAGACGCGCGATCAGCGCTTCGACGCGGCGCGGGCTGGTCAGGCCGTAAGCTTGGAGCGTGCGCTTCAGCTTCGCGAGCGTCGGCTGCGACGCGCGATCGTCGGGCCGATAATTGACGTGAAGGCAGATGATCAGCCCGAACATCACCGCGCGCACCGCCTCGCCCATCATATGGCTGAGGAAGGGCTTGCCGCTGTAGAGCGCCGATAGCTGGCCGATATACGCGTTCCGCGCCGTGGCGAAGCGAGGATGTGCGATGATATGTCGCGCCGGCCGGAACGGCGTACCGCTCGCGGGGTCGAGCATGCGCCCGGTGTTCATGTCAGATTGTCCCCCCAGATCAATCGGATTCGCTGACGATCGATACGGGGGAATTATGATTTACGCAAAAATGACCATTCGCGGCCGCCGAGATGCGGGTACAAGGCGGCCATCGGTGCAGAGCATCTCGGGGGGAGTCTCTCTGCGCACCGCACCGTGCCGGCGCCGTCGTGGCGCGTGGGGTTTATCTCCGCGCGACGCTGAGGGGAAACCCGGATCGCGTTGCGACCCTGCGATCACGGTGCCGGCACAAGCGGCGGTTCCTCCGGCCGCACCCTATTTCAACACCGCCGCATCAAGATCGAGCGCGCTCGACGGAATCAGTTCGAGATCGGGATAGGTCTTGCGCAGATCGTCGATGAACTGCTTCGAATCGCCCACCACGACGATGCTCGCGCCCTTGGGGTCGAACAGTCTGGCCGCCGCCTGGACCGCTTTCGGGCTGACGCCGGTGATGTCGCTCGAATAGGTCTTGAGTTCGGACAGCGGCACGCCTTCCTCGATGAAGTCGCCCAGGATGCCCGCGATGCCGTCGGTCGTCTCCACCGCGCGGCCGAAACCGCCGACCAGCACCGCCTTGCGCGTGTCGAGTTCGGCCGCGGGGGCGGGTGCGGCGCCCAGCTTCGCCATCTCCGCGACGATCAGCGAGACGACCTCGGCCGCCGACGGATTCTTGGTCTGCGTGGCCGCCTTGAACGGGCCGACATCGCGCCGGCCCGGCATCTGGCTGCCGGCGCCATAGGAAAGCCCGCGCTTGATGCGGATTTCCTGGTTGAGTCGTGACGAAAAACCGACGCCCAGCGTCGCGTTGGCGACCTGCGCGGCATAGAAACGGCTGTCGTTGCGGGCGATCGCGGGACGGCCGACGACGATCCCGGCCTGCCCCGCATCGGGGAGGTCGACCGCGATCACCCTGGGGGCGGGTGCGGCTGTGGCGCGCGCGGCCGCTGCCTCGGCGGTGGGGGCTGCCTTCCAGGTGCCGAACTGCTGCTCGGCCAGTGCCTTTGCCGCCGCGGGAGTGATGTCGCCCACCATCACCAGCGTGACGTCGCCGGGTTGCCAGCTCCTCGCATAAGCGGCGGTGATGTCGCCGCGCTTGAGCGCCGCGAGCGATGCGGGCGTCCCCTCGAGAACGTGGCCGTACGGCTGCGCCCCGAAGATCGCCCGATCGGCGACCATGCCTGCAAGCGCCATCGGGTCGGTCATCTGGACATTGGCCGCGTCGATCGCCTGCGCGCGGGCACGGTCGATCTCGTCGGCGGCGAAGGCGGGGTTGCGCGTCACGTCGGCGAGGATGCCGAGCGCGGGCGCGAGCTGGTCGGATTTGATCGTGACCGTCACCGACGAACCGTCCCAATCCGCGCTGCTCGCGATCGCGCCGCCAAGCGATTCGATCTGGCTGGCGATGTCGGTCGCCGAGCGGGTGGCGGTGCCCTTGGTCATCAGCCCGGCAGTAAGGCTGGCCAGCCCCGCGCGGCCCACGGGATCGAGCGCGCCGCCGCGCTCGCTCACCACCGTCGCGGTGACGAGCGGCAGGTCGTGCTTCGCGACCGTGACGACGCGCATCCCGTTGGCAAGCGTCACCGCGACCGGCGTCGGGATCGTCACCGCGACCGGCTTGCCCGGAGGCGGGGGCAGCACGCGCTCGCCCTCGGGTGCGGGGGTGACGATCTTGATACCTGCGGGCGCGGCGAGCGGCGCGGTAACCACAGTGGCGGGCACCGATACGGTGTCGCCTTTGGCGCCCGCGGCAGCGCTCTCGGCGGGGAGATATCGGATCGCGGCCGATTGCGCCTCGGTAAGGTATTTTTGCGCCACGCGCTGCACGTCGGCCGCCGTCACCTGTGCGATTGCCGCGAGTTGCTTGTCGGCCGCGCGCGGATCGCCGTCGATGATCACCGAGGAGGCGAGGACATTGGCCTTGCCCGCGGCGGTCTCGCGGTTCTGGATCGTCGCGGTCAGGATCTCGTTCCTGGCCTCGGCGAGTTCGGCGGCGGTGACAGGCGCGTCGCGCAGCCGCGCCACTTCCTTGCGCAGCGCCGCCTCGCCGTCGGCAGCCTCCTTGCCGCTCGCCATGATCGCGTAGATCGCGAGCGCGCCGCCCTGCTGCTTGGTATCGAGATAGGTTTCCGCCGACTGCGCGAGCTGATCGCGATAGACCAGATCGTGATAGAGCCGCGAGCTTTCGCCCTTGGAAAGGATCGCATCGAGCACGGTAAGCGCCGGCGTGTCGGGGCTGTTGTCGGGGGGCAGCGGATAGCTGATCAGCACCGCGGGCAGCGGCGTGTTGGGCTCGTAGACGGTATAGCGCACCGCCTTGGTGCGGATCGGCTCGGTGACGGCGACGCGCGGAATCGGCCGGTCGGGCTTCGCGATCGGCGCGAAATACTGATCCACCCATCGATCGAGCTGCGCGGGATCGAAATTGCCTGCGACCACCAGGATCGCATTGTCGGGCCGGTAATAGGTGGCGTGGAACGCGCGCACGTCGTCGATCGACGCCGCCTCGAGATCCGCGATGCTGCCGATCCCCGGCCGCGCATAGGGATGGTTGGTGTACGAGATTTCGGGGAAATAGAGGTAGAACAGCTTGCCATATGGCTGGGCGAGCACGCGCAGGCGCAGTTCCTCCTTCACGACGTCGCGTTCGGACGCGAAGCTCTTGGGCTCGACCACCAGGCTCGCCATGCGGTCGGCCTCGGCGAACAGCAGCCGCTGGAGGTGGTTGGCGGGGACGACCTCGAAGTAATTGGTGTAGTCGTCGGCAGTCGAGGCGTTGTTGTAGCCGCCGACATCCTCAGTCAGCCGGTCCATCTGCTCGGGCACCAGGTTGCGCGTCGCCTTGAACATCAGATGCTCGAACATATGCGCGAAGCCCGAACGGCCCTTGGGATCGTCCTTCGAGCCGACATCGTACCAGACGTTGACCGAAACATTGGCGGTCGCGGGATCGTGGATCGCATAGACGCGCAGGCCATTGGCGAGCGTGCGTTCGGTAAAGGCGATCGGCTTCACCGAAGCGGCGGCAGGCGCAGCGGCTTGCGGGCTGGCCTGGGCGAAGGCGGACAGCGGCAGCACGGCGGCGCCGAGCAACAGGGCAGCACGAAACAGCATCGGTGATTCCCCCCGAGGAAAGGATGATATTCGCTGTCGTGCGCCCGACCCGGCAACTGTGTCAACCGACTAGGACAGTGCGTCGGGAACGCGTTCAAGAGGATAAGCGGCGCGCCCAGCAACGGTTGAGCGCGATCGGCACAAAGCCGAGCCGCTGATACAGGAAGCGCGGCGTATCATGAGCGTGCGCGTCGAGAAATGTCCCGGAGCAGCCCTGCCTTCGCAGCCGCTCGACGGCGTGAACGATGAACGCCGTCATCGCGCCGCGCCCACGCGCTTCGGGCGCGGTGAACAGGTGCTCGATCAACCCCAGGCCGCCCGGACAGGCCAACGCGAGGCCGTAACCGATATCCCTGCCGCCCATACGGATGATCTCATAATCGCCGGGCCGTGCGGCGGTGCGCATGGCGGCGATCAGGCCCCGGCTGAGCGCGGCGCTGGTGTCTCCTGTCCGTCGGCCTTCGTCATGGTCGATGCGCACCAGATGCTCGAGCCGCGACCAATCCGCCTCGCTTTCGACCGGCACGGTCTCGATCGCCGGCAAGGATCGGTGCCGCGCCGGGTCGTCGGTCAGCAGCATTTCGATCGTCGGGGAACCTTGCTCGAATCCGGTCATGGCGAGCGCCGCGTCGACGCCGGGATCGGTCAATACGTCGCTCATGACGACACGCCATTTGCTGTGCTCCATCGCCGCATCGAGCGCCTTGATCAGCCTCGGCGGATCGGCGCGGGGCTTGGCCAGGGCGAAATTCGCGTCCCAGGTATCCGGAAACGCCGGCGTCGCGACGATCAACGCATCTTGCGTCTCTGTGGGATGACGCCCGCGAAGGCGGAACCAGCGCCGCGCGACGGCAATCTCGCGCGGGCCCGCCACCTATTTCTTCCTGTCGCGATTCCTGCCCGCATACATGAGGGCGGCGGTGAGCGCGGCCGAGCCGAGCCCGATCCCGATCGAGGCGACCGGCCAGCGGCGGCGCTTGTGATGCGCTGCCTTGGCAGGTGCTGCGGCTTCATCATGCTCGCGCGCGTCACGTGCTGCGGCAGTGATTTCGTTGGGGCAATCCTGATGACGATCGGTCAAGCTACGCGTCCGGTCTGGGAGTGAAGGGGGTTGGTCAACGCATCGGCGGCCGCCGATATCCGTAATCTTGGATTAGGACGGGTGCCCGGCATTGGCGAGCAGCGTCTGGACATCCGCGGGCTTGGCGATCGGGGCGCCGGGGCTGGCATAGGTCTTGAGCGCGCCCTTTTCCCACAATCCCGCCTCAAGCTGGTGCGTCGCGGGATCGATGAGCAGATAGGCGGCATCGACGCCGCCCTGATGCGCCTTGTTGCCCGACGTCCACAGGACGCCCTTGTCCTCCGCCAGCGGTCCCTGGACCTCCATGTTCTGTACGAAGACGTCGAACTTCTCGCCCAGCAGCGCCTTCAGGTCGCCGGTGATCGCGCTTCCCCCGAACAGGTTCACGTCGCGGGGATATTGCCCGATCAGGTCGCGAAGGCCGGCCCATGAGGTATCGGCGACGGCGGCATCGGCGGTGTTATCCGCAGCGGCGGAATCGTCTGCCACGACGGTGTTGGTCGGCGCCGTCGTTTCACCGCATCCGCCAAGGATTGCGAGAAGCGCGAGTGGAGCCGCCATCATGATTCTGGTCATCGGCCTGCCTTTCGCATCGTCATGGTCCGGTCACGCGCCGGCATGATAGCGTGCCCGGAAATCGAGGGCAAAGGTTGTCAGTCGTCCATCGGCGATCGCGGCGCGCAGATCGGCCATCAGCGCCTCGTAGAACCAGATATTGTGCTCGGTCATCAACATCGCGCCCAGAATCTCCCCGGCGCGAACGAGGTGGTGGAGATAGGCACGGCTCCATCCGGCGCAGACGGGGCAGGCGCATGTCGGGTCGAGCGGGCCGGTATCCTCGCCGAAACGCGCGTTGCGGATATTGATCGGCCCGCCGCGCGTGAACGCCTGTCCGGTGCGGCCCGACCTTGTGGGGAGCACGCAATCGAACATGTCGATCCCGCGCTCGACCGCGCCGACGATATCGTCGGGCTTGCCAACCCCCATCAGATAGCGGGGCTTGTCGGCGGGAAGCTGCTGCGGCGCATAGTCGAGGCAGGCGAACATCGCTTCCTGCCCCTCGCCGACCGCGAGCCCGCCCACCGCATAGCCGTCGAAACCAATGTCGGTCAGCGCGTCGGCGGAGGCCTTGCGCAGCCCCTCGTCGAGCGCGCCCTGCTGGATGCCGAAGATCGCATTGTGGGCGGCATGATCCTCGCCCGAATCGAATGCCGCGCGGCTGCGCTTGGCCCAACGCATCGATCGCTCCATCGCCGCTGCCTGCACCTCGCGCGTCGCGGTGGTGGGGACGAGCTCGTCGAACGCCATGACGATGTTCGACCCGAGCAGCCGCTGGATCTCGATCGAGCGTTCGGGGCTGAGCAGGTGTCGCGACCCATCGAGGTGCGATTTGAACGCGACGCCGTCTTCGGAACGCTTGGTGAGATCGGCGAGGCTCATCACCTGATAGCCGCCGCTGTCGGTCAGGATCGGACGATCCCAGCCCATGAAATCGTGCAGCCCCCCCAGCCGATGGACGCGCTCGGCACCGGGGCGCAGCATCAGATGATAGGTGTTGCCAAGGATGATGTCGGCGCCCGCGGCGTGGACATCGGCGGGCTTCATCGCCTTGACGGTGGCGGCGGTGCCGACGGGCATGAAGGCGGGGGTGCGGATCACCCCCCGCTCCATCGTGATGGCGCCGGTGCGCGCGGCGCCGTCGGTGGCGTGGATGGCGAAATCGAAACGAGGCATGGTGCCGCGCTCTTGCCGTGGAACCCCGGCGCGCGCAACGGTGCGCGCATGGACGACGCGCCCGCCAACCTGCTTGCCCCGCTGCCCCATGCGGCGGCGGGCGAGGTGTTCACGGACCTGCTGTCGCGCCCCGGCATGCGACTCGAACGGATCGTGTCGGCAGGCCAGACGACGCCCGCCGCCGCGCCGATGGTGCAGGATGCCGACGAATGGGTGCTCCTGCTTGGCGGTGAGGCGCGGCTCCGGCTTGGCGACGGCCCCGAATTATCGCTTGGGCCGGGCGATCACGTCTTCATCGCCGCGGGCACGCCGCATTGGGTGACGCTTACGAGCAGCGTCCCGCCCGCCGTGTGGCTCGCGCTCCACCTCGGCTGAGCGCAGGTCAGCGGCGTTTGCGCTGGCGATCGAAGCCGCCCGGCCGGATCGTCAGCAACTCGGCGCGCACGAGAATGCCGTCGCGGTCGCGGTCGAGGCGGTCGAAGATCGTGTCGATCTTGGCGGTCATTTCGGCGAGCGTGATGCGGTTGTCGTGGTCGATGTCGGTCTCGAACGGGCTCGGCAGCGCGTTGCGATCGCCGAGATAGCGCTCCGCCCAGTCCGAATAGGCGATATAGCCGAGCGAGCCCGCGCCCGCCGTGTCGGTGCTCGCGAAGCTTCTGGCGAGGCACGCGCGCGCCTCGTCGCGGGTGACGCGGGCGTCGCCGTCGGCGTCGCACGCCGCCAGCATCATCGCCACCGGCTCGACCACCATCGTCGAAATCGGCGGCTGGCCCAGCGGGGTGACATAGGGAACATCGGCCGCCTGGGGCGCGGTCTGGGCGGCGGCGGGAAGCGCAAAAGCAAGCAGCGGCAGCGCGAGCAGCAAACGC
The DNA here is from genome assembly GCF_003550065.1 of Hephaestia caeni. GTDB lineage: Bacteria > Pseudomonadota > Alphaproteobacteria > Sphingomonadales > Sphingomonadaceae > Sphingomonas > Sphingomonas caeni_A. The sequence continues at coordinate 757,849 of NZ_QXDC01000004.1, read as the reverse complement.
ATGTCAGCTCCTTTCGGGGAGCAGCAGCGAGGCATCCCCATAACTGTAGAACCGATAGCCGCTTTCGATGGCATGCGCATAGGCCGCCTGCATCCGCTCGCGCCCCATCAGCGCCGAGACCAGCATGAACAGCGTCGAGCGCGGCAGATGGAAATTGGTCATCAGCCCGTCGATGCCCTTGAAGCGATAACCCGGCGTGATGAAGATCGCGGTGTCGCCCTCGAAGGGGCGGATGATATTATCGTCGCCCGTCGCGCTCTCGATCACGCGCAGGCTGGTCGTGCCGATCGCGATGACGCGGCCTCCGCTCGCGCGCACGGCGTTGAGCCGGTCGGCGGTCGCCGCATCGAGACGCCCCCATTCGGCATGCATCCTGTGATCGTTGGTATCGTCGGTCTTGACCGGCAGGAAGGTGCCCGCGCCGACATGGAGCGTCAGCGTGGTGTGGCCGATCCCCGCCGCGGTCAGCGCTTCGATCAGCGCGGGGGTGAAATGGAGCGCGGCGGTGGGGGCGGCGACCGCGCCGGCCGCTCGCGCGAACATCGTCTGGTAATCCTCGGCGTCGCGCGCGTCGGTGGCGCGCTTGCCGGCGATATAGGGCGGCAGCGGCATCCGCCCGGCGCGCTCGAGCAGCAGCTCGACGGGGTCGTCACCGGCGAAGGTCAGCGCGAAACTGCCGTCCTCGGCGCGGTCGCTCGCGATCGCCGACACGGCGTTGCCGAAATCGATCGCATCGCCCTCGCGCAGCCGTTTGGCGTTACGGATGAACGCGCGCCAGCGGCGGGGGCCTTCGCGTTTGTGGAGTGTCGCGCCGATGGTCGCGTCGCCGCGCCTGCCGTCGAGCTGGGCGGGGATGACGCGGGTGTCGTTGAACACGAGCAGATCCCCGGGCCGCAACATCTGCGGCAGATCGCTGACGCGGGCATCGCGTGTCCCGGCGCCATCCAGCACGAGCATCCGCGCCGCATCGCGCGGGGTTGCGGGGCGCAGCGCGATGCGTTCGGGCGGAAGCTCGAAATCGAAAAGGTCGACCTTCATCGGGGGCGCGGCCCCCTTATTCGCCGGCGGGCTGGGGCGCCGCGTTCGCCGGCCGCGTTCCCGGCAGCACCGTCGGCGTCGCGGCGGGGGCCGCCGCTGGCGCAGGCTGATACGGGGGCGGATTGTCGGCCGCGATATAGGCGTGCAGGATGCGGCTCGGATCGGCGGGCGGCTCGCCGCGATGGATCGCATCGACATATTGCATGCCGTCGATCACCCGGCCGAACACCGTATAATCCTTGTCGAGCTGGAGCTTGGGCTGAAAGACGATGAAGAACTGGCTGTTGGCCGAATTTTCCGCCTTGATACGCGTTTCGTCGTCGGCATTGGGGGCCGATCCCTGGCGCGCCGCGGCCACGGCGCCGCGCACATGCGGCAGATAGTTGAACTCGGCGGGCACGTCGGGAAGGTCCGATCCGCCGGTGCCGTCGCCCTTGGGGTCGCCGGCCTGCGCCATGAAGCCCTCGATCACGCGATGGAAAGTCAGCCCATCATAGAAATGCTGGCGCGTCAGCGTCTTGATCCGCTCGACCATCTTGGGCGCGACATCGGGGCGCAGCCAGATCTTGACGCGGCCGCCGGTCGACAGATCGAGCAGCCAGATGTTCTCGGGATCGGTGGGCGAGGCCGCCGGCGCGCGACCGGGCACCTTGACGTCGAGCACCTGTGCCGTCGCCGGCAGCACGAACAGCGCGCCGACGAGCGCGATCAGGCTGAAGAGGAAACGCATGCACACCCCGCGGGAATTCTGGTTGGCGGTGCGCTTAGACCAAAACCCCGCTTGCGCCAATCTGAACATGGATGCTCAACTGCCCTTGCGGCCAAGCGCATCGACGCGCGCCATCACCTCGTCCTTGACCGCGGGCGTCACGAACTTTCGGATATCGCCGCCGAACATCGCGATCTCCTTGACCAGCCGGCTCGCGATCGGTTGCAGCGCGACATCGGCCATCAGGAACACCGTCTCGATCCGGTTGTTGAGCGCCTGGTTCATGCCCGCCATCTGATATTCGTATTCGAAGTCGGCGACCGCGCGCAGCCCGCGCACGATGATCGACGCGCCCTCGCGTTCCGCGAAGTCCATCAGCAGCGAATCGAAGCTGACGACATGGATCTCGCCCGCGATCCCCTCGACCTCGCGGCGCACCATCGCCATCCGCTCCTCGACCGAGAACATCGGGTTCTTGGAAGGGTTGGTGGTGACGCCGATGACGAGGCGATCGACGAGCTTCGCGCCGCGGCGGATGATATCCATATGGCCGAGCGTGATCGGATCGAAAGTGCCGGGATAGACGCCGGTACGCGTGGTCATGCTTGATCCCTTTCAGCGAGGAAAATCACCGGTCGCGCTCGAGCACATAGCGGGCGATGTCGCGCAGCACGTCGGCTTCGGCGCCGTGGCCGCGAAGGTGGGCGATCGCCTGATCGACGAGCATCGCGGCCTGCGCGCGCGCGCGATCGAGCCCGAGCAGGGTGAGGAAGGTCTCCTTGCCGCGCGTGCCGTCCTTGCGCAGCTTCTTGCCCGCGACATCCTCGTCGCCGGTCGCGTCGATCAGGTCGTCGGCGATCTGGAAGGCGAGCCCGATGTCGCGCGCATAGCCGCGCAAGGGCGTGCGTGCCTCGGGCGGCACGCGCCCCAGGATCAGCCCCGCGTCGACCGCGGCGCCGATCAAGGCACCGGTCTTCATCGCTTGCAGCCGCGTCACCGTCGCCAGATCGAAGCGGGTGCGTTCGGCCTCGAGGTCCATCGCCTGCCCCCCTGTCATCCCGCCCGGCCCGGCCGCGCGCGCCAGCGCGAGCACCAGTTCGGCGCGGACGAACGGATCGGGGTGCGTCTCGGGATCGGCGAGGATCTCGAACGCCAGCGCGTGGAGGCTGTCGCCGGCCAGGATCGCGGTCGCCTCGCCGAACGCCTTGTGGACGGTGGGCTTGCCGTGGCGGACGTCGTCGTCGTCCATCGCGGGCAGGTCGTCGTGGATCAGCGAATAGACGTGGACGCACTCAATCCCGAGGCCCACGCGCACCGCGACCGCGCGGTCGACGCCGTAGAGCCCGGCGACGGCGGTGACGAGCAACGGCCGCAATCTCTTGCCGCCGCCGATCGCCGCATGGCGCATCGCGCGATAGAGCCCGGCGCGGGGATCGTCGGGAAGGGCGAGCACCGTCTCGAAGGCGGCATCGATCTCCTCGCCGATACGCAGCATCGCCGATCGGAGCGCGAGCGACGGCTCGGCCACCGCGGCCTCAGCCGGCATCGAAGGGCTGGGTGCCCACAGGCCGGCCCTCGGCATCGAGCCGGATCGCCTCGATCCGCGCCTGCGCGGCATCGAGCCGGTCGGCGCAGCGGCGGCGCAGCTTGTTGCCGCGTTCGTAGAGGTCGATGGCGTCTTGCAGCGGCGTCTCGCCGCTTTCGAGCCTGGAGACGATCGCCTCCAGTTCGTGCAGCGCTTCCTCGAAGCTCAAATCCTCGATCGGTCGGTCGGCGGTCATGATCGTGCTATGCGGCAGGGAAACGAGAAGGGTCAAGGATACGCGCGCACCCGCGCCGCGTTGAGCGACCGACGACTCGAGGGAGAAGCTTTCCATGCTGACGAGCATCAATCCGGCGACCGGCGACACGATCGCGACCTACGAGGCGCTCACCGATGCCGGGATCGAGCAACGGCTCGCGCGCGCGCACGCCGCGTTCGCGCAGTGGCGGGTGAGCGATTACCAGACCCGCACCGCGCTGCTCGGCCGAATCGCCGATGCGTTCGAGGCCGACAAACACGCGCTCGCGGAAATCGCCACGCGCGAAATGGGCAAGACGCTCAAAAGCGCGATCGCCGAGGTCGAGAAATGCGCTACCGCCTTCCGGCATTATGCCCAGCACGGGCCGGCGATGCTGGAGGATCGGCGCTTCGACACCGCGAGCGGCACCGCGACCGCGCGCTGGCTGCCGATGGGGCCGGTGCTCGCGGTGATGCCGTGGAATTTCCCTTACTGGCAGGTCATCCGCTTCGTCGCGCCGACGATCATGGCGGGCAATGTCGGGCTGCTCAAACATGCCTCGAACGTGCAGGGCGTCGCGGCGGCGATAGAGGCGACCATCCTCAAGGCCGGCGCACCCGCCGGACTGTTCCAGAATCTCGCGATCCCGAGCGCGAAGGTGGCGGGCATCATCGCCGACGATCGCGTCGTCGCGGTGACGCTGACGGGCAGCGAGGGCGCGGGCATGGCGGTCGCGGCGGCGGCGGGCAAGGCGCTCAAGAAGGTCGTGCTCGAACTGGGCGGCTCCGATCCGTTCATCGTCATGCCCTCGGCCGATATCGCCAAGGCGGCCGCAACCGCGGTGACGGCACGCATCCAGAACACCGGCCAGTCGTGCATCTGCGCCAAGCGGATGATCGTCCACGCCGAGGTCTACGATGCCTTCATGGAGACATTCATCGCGGGCATGAAGGCGGTGAAAGCGGGCGATCCGATGGATGCGGCGACCGACATGGGGCCGCTGTCGAGCGCGGAACAGCGCCAGACGGTGGTCGCCCAGTTGCGGGAATTGACCGGGGCGGGCGCGCGGCTGCTGTTCGGCGGCGAGGCATTGCCCGGCAAGGGCGCCTATATGTCCGCGGGCGTGCTGGTCGACGTGCCGCTCGACGACCCCGTGGCGAACGAGGAATTGTTCGGCCCCGTCGCGATGGTGTTCAAGGTCGCCGACATGGATGAGGCCATCGCGACGGCGAACGCGGTGCCCTTCGGGCTGGGTTCGAGCGTGTGGACCAACGACGCGGCGGAAAAGGAGCGCTTCGCCCGCGACATCGACGCGGGGATGACCGCGATCAACCAGATGCTCGCCAGCGCCCCGGCGGCGCCGTTCGGCGGCGTCAAACGCTCGGGCCACGGCCGCGAGCTGGGGCCGTACGGGCTGCACGAATTCATGAACTTGAAGGCCGTGATGGAGTAATCGCCCGTCATGCCAGCGTAGGCTGGCATCCATGTCTCTCGCCGCCAACGTCATCGTCGGGCGCGACAGAGATAGATCCCGGCCTTCGCTGGGGTGACGAAGTTACCTCTCCGCCATCACCTCGGCGATCAGATCCTTGCGGCTCAATTTGCCGACCATCGTCTTGGGCAGCGCGGTGCGGATGACGACCTCATCGACGCGCTCGTGCTTGCCCAGTTGCGGGTTGAGCCACGCGGTGAGCGCCTCGGGGGGTTCGGTGGCGCCGTCGTTCAGCGTCACATAGGCGCGCGGATGCTCGCCGCGATAGGTGTCGGGCAGGCCGATCACCAGCGCTTCCTTCACCGCGGGGTGCCGGTAGAGCACTGCTTCGATCTGGCTCGGGAATACCTTGAAGCCGCCGACCGCGATCATGTCTTTGAGGCGATCGACGATGCGGATGAAACCATCCTCGTCGATCGTGCCGACATCGCCGGTGCGCAGCCAGCGCGTGCCCTCGGCATCGGTGACGAACACCTTGGCATCGGCATCGGGCCGGTTCCAATAGCCGCGCATGATCTGCGGGCCGGCGGCGACGATCTCGCCGGGCTCGCCCTCGGGGGCGGGGCGATGCGGATCGTCCTTGTCGACCAGCCGAACGCGGGTGCCGGGGATCGGCTGGCCGATCGTGCCCGATTTGCCGTCGCCCTCATACGGATTGCACGAGACCACGCCCGAGCTTTCCGACAGGCCGTATCCCTCGACCAGCCGCGCGCCGGCCGTCGCCTCGAATTTCGCCTTGAGTTCGGCCGGCAGCGGTGCGCCGCCCGAGACGCACACGCGCAGATGCGCGAAATCGGTCGCACCGACCCTGGGATCGTCGAGCAGCGCCTGATACATGGTCGGCACGCCGGGCAGCGCGGTCGCAGCGGTGCGATCGAGTGTGCTCAGCACCTGCCCGGCGTGGAAGCGCGGCAGCATGACGATGCAGCCGCGGTTCGCGACCGTCCGGTTGAGCACGCAGGTATTGGCGAAGACGTGGAACAGCGGCAGCACACCGACGATCCGGTCCTCGGTGCCGGGCAGCGGATCGAGCCCCATCACCTGCCGGGCGTTGGCGGACAGGTTCTGGTGGCTGAGCATCGCGCCCTTGGGCGTCCCCGTGGTGCCGCCGGTATATTGGATCAGCGCGATCGTGCGGTCGGGGTCGATCGCGGGCGCCTCGTAAGCGCCGTCATTGTCGATCAGCGCCGAAAAGGCGGTGATGCGCGCGTCGTCGGGGCGTTTGGCGACCTCCTTGCCGCGGAACAGGCGATAGAAAAGCGATTTGGTCGGCGGCAGCGCGCCTGCGACCGACCCGACGATCAGGCGTTCGAGCCCGGAACTGTCGAGCACTTCGAGCGCGGTCGGCAGCAAGGCTGTCGCCGAGAGCGTGAACAGCAGCTTCGTCCCCGAATCGGCGACCTGATGCGCCAGTTCCTGCGGCGTATAGAGCGGCGAGAAATTGACCACCGTCGCGCCGAGCTTGAGGATGCCGTAATAGGCTGCGACGTAATGCGGCACGTTGGGGAGGAACAGCCCGATCCGGTCGCCGGGGCCATAGCCCAGCGCCTTCAAGCCGCTCGCGACGCGATTGGCGCCGTCGAGCGTCTCGGCATAGTTGTACGCCCGCCCGAGGAAATCGATCAGCGGTCGCGCCGCCGCTTCGGCGCATGCCTGATCGAACAGCTCGACCATCGTCTGCGGAGGGAAATGCGTTTCCCACGGCACGGGATGGCGATAGGCGGTGCGCCAGACGCGCTCGGGATCGTTCATCGGTGCGGGGGGTGGCACGCCGCTGTCGGACTGCACGTCAGCGCGCGTGTTCGAGGTGATCGATCGTCCAGGTGAACAGCAACGCGCCGGCCGTGGTGCCGAGATCGACCACAGCCTGCACCTGAACGGCGTCATGCCCCGACGGCACGCTGGTGCTCAGCCGGATATCGGGCGCGTGCTGCATGCCCAGCACGAGCAGCAGCGCGACGATCACCGCCAATCCGATTCTGCGCGCGCGCATCGAGCCTCCTTCGCGTGGCCGGCAAGGATACAGGATCCCCGCCGCTCCTACAAGCGCCCGCGGGGGAGCGCGCCGGCGCCGAATTTCGAACCGCAAGCTCAGGCGGCAAACGCGATCGAATAGGCGGCGCGCGCGCGATCGCGGCCGTCGGATTTGGCGTCGAGCAACGCGCGGTCGGCGGCGCGGTAGAGCTGCTTCCAGTCGGGCTCGGTCAGCAGCGGCCCGACGCTGCCGCCGATGCTGGCGGTGACGGTAAGGTCGAACGGCATCCGTTCGGTGCGGAGCCGCGCGAGGATTTGCTCGGGCGCGAGGCCGGCGCCGGCGTCGCCGATGATCGCGAACTCCTCGCCGCCGATGCGGGCGACGAGCGCCCCTTCGGGCACCGAGGTGCGCAGCACGCGCGCGAAGCGGCACAGCACCTCGTCGCCACCGTCATGCCCGATCGTGTCGTTGACGTGCTTGAAATGGTCGAGATCGGCGAGCAGCAGGATCTGGTCGCCGGTGCGGCCGATCGCCTCGCGCAGGAAGGCCCGGCGGTTGAGCAGCCCGGTCAGCGGATCGGTATCGGCAAGCGCGCGCGCGGCGACTTCCTGGCGGATCGCGGCGTCGCGTTCGCGGCTCAGCAGGCGGATGCGATAGGCGATCGCGACGCTCGACAGCATCGCCTCGATCGCCATCGACGCGATCGTCGAATTGTCGATCCAGAAATGCCACGCGACGAGATCGAGGTTGTTGGCGAGGCGCGCGCCGGCGAACGCGATCGGCATCGCCCACGCCACGGCGAACAACCACAGATAGTTGCTCTTCATCCGCCATGCCCGCCACATGATCGGCACCGTGAGCACCAGCAGCCCGAGAAAGGCGAGCGCGTAGAGCCGGTCGAGCAGCGCGATCCGCCACGGCGCCAGGCCGGCAAACAGCGCCGCGGTGCCGAGCAGTGCCACGATCGTCGCGGTGCAGGCGCGCGCGAGCCACGGCGTGAAGATGCGCTCCTCGAAAAAGCTGCGCGCGAAGGCGACCGCGGCGGCGGCGGAGACGGCGAGCAGCAGATAGTTGATCCGCAGCCGATCGTTGTTGAGGACATCGGGGAAGGTCCAGGCCAGCGCGCCCGAGGAGGAGAACGCATAGGCCGCAAGCGCGCCGACCATCGCGCAATAAGCGAGCTGGAAGCGGTGCCTCAGGGCGCCCCACAGCGCGAGGTTATAGATGAACAGCGCGATGCAGATGCCGCCGAATCCGGCATAGAATGCCGCCATCGTCAGGTTCGATCGCGCCGCCTGCCCGAGCTTCGCGATGCGCGGGTCGACCACGATTCCGCGCAGGTTCGATGCTCCCTCGACATGCCAGAGCATCCGTACGGCCGACATATCGGCGCGCGCCGGCACGCGCTGCGCGATGATCGCGCCGAGCGCGAGGTTGCGGGTCGCCCCCTGGCCGTCGATGGCGAAGCGGGCGATCGTGCCGTCCGCGTAGAGGACATGGAGCGTGATGCGTTGCTGCCACAGGCTCGCGATGCGGACCTGAAACGCCCGGCCCGCGTCGATCCGGGTCGGCTGCGACAGCACCCAGAAATCGCCCGCGCCCCAATCGGTCTGGCGCCGCGTGCAATCGAATCGGGCGGGATCGTCGAACAGCGCGCGCGCGGTCATGCCGGGCGCGGCGCGCGCCACGCACACGTTGAGCGGGGTGCCGACGTTACCGGCTTGCGCCTGCACGCGCTCCGCGCCGAACATGAACGCCAGCGCCGCCAGCATCAGCGCCAGCGCGCGATAGAGACGACCCCCCGTCATGCGGCGACCCTAGCCGAAGATCGCCAACAGATTGTAAATGCACAATCCGTTTCGTCAGCGTTCCGATCAGCAGATCTTGCCCTTCATGAACCCGCCCAGGCTGGGTTTGCACTTCTTTTTCTGCTGCTTCGGCGCGTCGTCCGTCCGCGCGCCGTCATCGCGCTCGCTGCCGCCCGACATCGCGCCCATGCCGGGCATACCCAGCATCAGGCTGGTGTTTGATTTATACCGCACCCGCGCCGTCCAGTCGGGCGCCCATGCGGTGGGCGCGTTCTTCGGCCGCGGCGGATAGGAGAAATCGGCCTCTGGGCCGTAGGCGTAGAGCTGCGTCATCATCATCGCGCCGGCCGCGGCCTTGACCTCGGCGGGCACCGTACAATTCGTCTGGCTGGGGGGCATCACCACTTTCTCGCCGATCAACCGGCGCACGGTCGCCGGTGCGATCCAGTCGGTCAGCCCGGCGCCGAACTCCTGCCGCCCGGCCGAGGTCCACCAGACCATGTCGCCGCCGTCGCCGCCGGTGCCCTGCGCGCCGATGATCCACGCGTAATAGCCGGTCGCGGCATCGACCGGCTGCCAGTTCAGCGCGACCGACCCGTCGGCGCCCGGCGCGGACGAGGCGCGGAGCGCGGGCATGAAATCCTGCGTCAGCGCGAACTTGATCTCGGGGCTGTAATTGCCCGCGACCCGATGGTCGCCGATCAGCGATGCGCCCGTCGGCACGGTGGTGCGCTTGGCCTTGCTGTTGGGCCACTCGCCGAAGGTGCGGCTGGAGGCGGCGGTCGGCCCGGTTTCGACGGGCACGTTCGACGAGAACAGATTCGGCGGCATCTGCCCTTGGGCGAGTTTCGAGAAATCGATCACGACCGGCTGGCCTGCCCCGGCATGGACGCCGCAGCCCCAGAACAGCAGCAGCCGCCCTTTCGGTCGCTGGAAATCGTCCGGTGTGTCGGTGGACGTCCGGTCGCTCGCCCCGCTCGTCCGTTGCGGCGTGACGAGCGGCACCGAAACGCCGAGCTTCATATCGGCGGGCATGAAATGATCCGCCGCCGGCGCGCCCGTCGCCGCTTCGGTCGATCCCAGCCGCAGCGTGAGTTGATGCGAGGCATTGCCGCCGCTGCCGCGCAGCATCGCGAGCGGGTTGCCGCCGCCGCCCATGAAGCCGCTCGTCGTGGCGACATCCATCCAATAGCGCGCCTTGGGCGTCGCGCCGGGCGGCTGCGCGGTCAGCCCCGCGAGCCCGAGCGCGCCGATTCCCAACACCGCGCCACCCACCAGCAGCGCGCGACCATGACGTGCCATGCTCGATCTCCCCAGAGCAAAAACAAGAGCTTATCACGTCACGGAATCAAGAAATTGTACGAACGCGACAGCCGAAGACGTCATGCCCGACGCGTTGCGGAGGACGCAAGTAGGTGCGGGGCGGAAACCCGTCCGCCCCGCTCGTCCCGTTACTTGGCCTTGATCGTCTCGGCTTTCTTGCCGCCGCCCTTCTTGCGCGGCTTCTTGGGTGCCGCGGGTGTGAGCTGGAACGCGAGCTGGCCGTCCTTGACGGTGACATCGACCTCGCCGCCGTGGAGGAGCTTGCCGAACAGCAATTCCTCGGCAAGCGGCTGTTTGATCTTTTCCTGGATCAGGCGGCTCATCGGGCGCGCGCCGTAGAGCTTGTCGTAGCCGCGCTCGGTGAGCCACGCCTTCGACGCATCGTCGAGCTGGATGTGGACCTGCCGGTCGGCGAGCTGGAGTTCGAGCTGGAGGATGAATTTGTCCACCACACGCGCGACGACCTCGGGCGGCAGATAGCTGAACGGCACGATCGCATCGAGGCGGTTGCGGAATTCGGGGGTGAACATCTTCTTCACCGCTTCCTCATCCTCACCCTCGCGGCTCGACACGCCGAAGCCCAGTGCCTCGCGTGCCATGTCGGAGGCGCCCGCATTGGTCGTCATGATCAGGATGACGTTGCGGAAATCGACCGTCTTGCCGTGGTGATCGGTCAATTTGCCGTTGTCCATCACCTGCAACAGGATGTTGAACAGGTCCGGGTGCGCCTTCTCGATCTCGTCGAGCAGCAGCACCGAATGCGGGTTCTGGTCGACCGCGTCGGTCAGCAAACCGCCCTGATCGTAACCGACATAGCCCGGCGGCGCGCCGATCAGCCGGCTGACCGAATGGCGCTCCATATATTCGCTCATGTCGAAGCGCTGGAGCGGGATGCCCATGATGCTCGCGAGCTGGCGCGCCACCTCGGTCTTGCCGACGCCGGTGGGGCCGGTGAACAGGTAATTGCCGATCGGCTTGTCGGGATCGCGAAGCCCTGCGCGGCTCAGCTTGATCGCCGAGGCGAGCTTCTCGATCGCCTCGTTCTGCCCGAACACGACGCGCTTCAGGTCGGTCTCGAGGCTTTCGAGCGCCTTCTTGTCGTCGGTCGAGACCGATTTGGGCGGGATGCGCGCCATCGTCGCGATCACGGCCTCGATCTCCTTGGGGGTGATCGTCTTGCGGCGCTTCGATGGGGCCACGAGCATTTGCATCGCGCCGACCTCGTCGATCACGTCGATCGCCTTGTCGGGCAGCTTGCGGTCGTTGATGTAGCGTGCCGACAATTCGACCGCGCTCTTGAGCGCGTCGGGCGTGTATTTGACCGAATGGTGCTTCTCGAACGCGCTGCGCAGCCCCGCGAGGATCTTGATCGTGTCCTCGATCGTCGGCTCGTTGACGTCGATCTTCTGGAACCGGCGCAGCAGCGCGCGGTCCTTCTCGAAATGGTTGCGGAATTCCTTGTAGGTGGTCGAGCCGATGCAACGGATCGTCCCCCCCGACAGCGCGGGCTTCAAGAGGTTCGACGCATCCATCGCGCCGCCGCTGGTGGCGCCGGCGCCGATCACCGTATGGATTTCGTCGATGAACAGCACCGCGTGGGGCAGTTTCTCCAGTTCGGAAACCACCGCCTTCAGCCGCTCCTCGAAATCGCCGCGATAGCGCGTGCCGGCGAGCAGCGCGCCCATGTCGAGCGAATAGATCACCGCTTCCTTGAGCACGTCGGGCACGTCGCCTTCGACGATCTTGCGCGCCAGCCCTTCGGCGATCGCGGTTTTGCCGACGCCGGGGTCGCCCACATAGAGCGGATTGTTCTTGCTGCGGCGGCACAGGATCTGGATCGTGCGATCGACCTCGGGGCCGCGCCCGATCAGCGGATCGACCTTGCCGTTCTCGGCCTTCTCGTTGAGGTTGACCGTGAATTGCTTGAGCGCGCTTTCGCTCTTGGTCTTGTCGGCCTTGGCGGATTTCTCCTCGTCGGCGCCCTTGGGGGTCGCCGCTTCGGCGGCCGCACCGCCCTTGCCGACGCCGTGGCTGATGAAGCTGACCGCGTCGAGCCGGCTCATATCCTGCTGTTGGAGGAAATAGACCGCGTAGCTCTCACGCTCGGAGAACAGGGCCACGAGCACGTTTGCGCCGGTCACCTCGTCGCGGCCCGACGACTGGACGTGCAGGATCGCGCGCTGGACGACGCGCTGGAACCCGCTGGTGGGCGAGGGATCGGTCGCCTGGTCGACCTTGAGCGCTTCAAGCTCGGTATCGAGATAATGCGTGACGGTGGCCTTGAGGTCGCCGAGATCGACGCTGCACGCATCCATGACCTTGGAGGCGTGCTCGTCGTCGACCAGCGCCAGCAGCAGATGTTCGAGCGTGGCATATTCGTGGCGCCGCGAACTCGCGGCTTCGAGCGCCTTGTGCAGCGTGGTTTCGAGCGCGGGGGCGAAAGACGGCATTAGGGGTTCACTCCTTGCGGGCCACAGCACGCGCGGCCCTTTGCTCCCATGTCGGAAGCGAGGGGCCTCGCATCAAGCGCCAGCCGTCCGTACCTCGGTGTCGGCGTCGCCGCCGGCGCGAAGGTGCGGTTCGCGCTCATCGCTTGAATAAGGCGTCGGCGCTTGCGCGATGGTTAACGGCGGTGTCGCGGTGGCGACGAATCCGCCCGATCTCCGCTTCCAGCGCGGCAATCCGCGCGTCGAGTTCGGCGACCGACAGCGGATCGAGATCCTGACGCGCCAGCATCGTCAGCGGGTCGTCGCGCCGGAGGGGAAGATTCTCCTCGGAATCCATGCGGCCAAGCGTTGACCGGCACGGCCGCGATGTCAATAACGCGCCGGCGGGAAAGGGGGGACCCGATATCATGACCGTGCTGCCCGAAACGATGATCGCGATCGACCCTGAGAATGGGGGCGGCCCGGAAGTGCTGGTGCCCGCCCGGCGCCCCACGCCGCGCCCCGGCCCGGCCGACGTGCTGATTCGCGTCGCCGCCGCCGGGGTCAATCGCCCCGACGTGCTCCAGCGCAAGGGCGCCTATCCGCCGCCGCCCGGTGCGCCGTCGATCCTCGGGCTCGAAATCGCGGGCGAGGTCGTCGCGCTCGGCGCCGGCGTCGACGGGGCACTGCTCGGCCAACGGGTCTGCGCGCTCGTCGCCGGTGGCGGCTATGCGCAATATGCGGTCGCGCCCGCGGGGCAATGCCTGCCGGTGCCACAAGCGCTGTCGATGGTCGAGGCGGCGGCGATCCCCGAGACGCTCTACACCGTGTGGACCAACCTGTTCGAGCGCGCCTATGTCGCCGAGGGCGACACCGTCCTCGTCCACGGCGGCACCAGCGGGATCGGCACGATGGCGATCAAGCTCGCGGCGCTGTTCGGGCTGACGATCATCGTGACGGCGGGTTCGGACGCGAAATGCGCCGCCGCGCGCGCGCTCGGCGCCGATCACGCGATCAACTACAAGACGCAGGATTTCGTCGCCGAGGTGAAGGCGATCACCGGCGGCGCGGGGGTGACGGCGGTGCTCGACATGGTCGGCGGCGATTACGTGCCGCGCAACCTGCAATGCCTCGCCGACGACGGCCGCCACGTCTCGATCGCGGTGCAGGGCGGTGCTGTGGCGACGATCCCGGTGTTCGAGGTGATGCGCCGCCGGCTGACGCTCACCGGCTCGACGCTGCGTCCGCGCGACGCCGTGTTCAAGGCGCTGGTCACCGACGAACTCGCGCGCACCGTCTGGCCGTTCGTCGAGGCGGGGCGCCTGAAGCCCGAGATCGACACCACCTTCCCGCTCGCCCAGGCCGCCGACGCGCACCGCCGGCTCGAATCGGGCGACCATGTCGGCAAGATCGTGCTGACGATGGAATGACGCGCGCCGCCTGCGTCATCCCCGCGAAAGCGGGGACCCATCTCCTACTCTGGCACGAGAGGGAACGGACATGAGCGGCGGCTACCTCTATATCCTCGCCAACCGCAAGAACGGCGCGCTCTACACGGGCGTGACGGCCGACATCGCCGCACGCATGATGCAGCACAAAGCCGGCAAGGGCAGCAAATTCTGCCGCGAGTACGGGATCGATACGCTCGTCTATGTCGAGCCGGCCGAGCATATCGAGGATGCCATTGCCCGCGAAAAGGCGATCAAGAAGTGGCGTCGCGCCTGGAAGATCGACCTGATCGAGAAAGCCAATCCCGACTGGCGCGACTTGTTCTTCGATCTCGTTTGAGAGTGCGCCTTTCGGCGCTTCGAAAATCGCTCTTTCGCGATTTCTCAAACACACTCTTCGATCTCAACCGTTGACCTGCGGGCACTCGTCGGAGATGGGTCCCCGCTTTCGCGGGGATGACCGACGATGGACAAGCTGATCCTTCACGAAGACCCCGTTTCGGGCAATTGCTACAAGATCCGCCTCACCGCGGCGCTGCTCGGCATTCGCATGGAGCGCGTCGAATACGATATCATGAAGGGCGAAACGCGCACGCCCGAGTTTCTGGCACACATCAATCCCGTCGGGCGGATTCCGGTGCTTCAGGTCGGGCAGCGCTTCCTGCCTGAAAGCAACGCGGCGTGCTGCTATCTGGGCGAGGGGTCGGCGCTGGTGCCGGGCGACCGGTTTGGGCGCGCCGATATGCTGCGCTGGATGTTCTTCGAGCAATATCATCACGAACCCAATGTCGCGACCGTGCGCTATTGGCTGACGATGGTGGGCACCGACGCGTTGAGCGAGCTTCAGCGCAGCATGATCCCCGGCAAAAGGCTGGCAGGCGAAGCGGCGCTCCAGCAGATGGAGGACCACCTTTCGCTCCACGACTGGTTCGTCGGGGATGCGGCCAGCCTCGCCGATATCGCGCTGTTCGCCTATACCCATGTCGCGGGCGAAGGCGGGTTCGATCTCGGGCTCTATCCGCATGTCGGCGCCTGGATCGCGCGGGTGCGGGCGCTCCCCAAATTCGTGCCGATGCGGGATTGAACGGTGCCTGCTTCGAGCGGGTGCTGCCGAGGAATATGCGCGAAAACCTTGCCACGCCGCGCGGCCCGCATTAAGTCGGGTGCCTGGCACGGCCGCTCCGCGAGGGGCGGCCCTTATTGTATCTGAGAAGGATTCCACCGTGGCCCAGCCGCTCATGCCGCACGCGACCGCTTCGTGGCTGGTCGACAATACCGCGCTCAGCTTCGAGCAGATCGCGGATTTTTGCGGCCTCCACATCCTCGAGGTCCAGGCGATCGCCGACGATACCGCCGCGACCAAGCTGACGGGGCGCGATCCCGTGCGCGCGCATGAACTGACGATCGAGGAAATCGACAAGGGCCAGGCCGACCCCGATTACCGCCTCCAGATGTCGAAAGGCCCCGAGCAGGTGCGCCGCACCAAGGGGCCGCGCTACACCCCCGTTTCCAAGCGGCAGGACAAGCCCGACGGCATTGCCTGGATCATCCGCAACCACCCCGAGATCACCGATGGGCAGATCGGCGTGCTGATCGGCACCACGCGGACGACGATCCAGGCGATCCGCGAGCGCAGCCATTGGAACATCGCCAATATCACCCCCAAGGATCCGGTGACGCTGGGGCTGTGTTCGCAGCGTGAGCTGGATGCGGCGGTGATCAAGGCGGGCAAGGCGGCGGGGCTCGAAGCGCCGGTCGACAACCGGCTCGCGGGCGATCGCGAGGCGCTGATCAGCGAATTGCGCGCCGAGCGCGAACAGGCCGCGCGCGAGGCCGAAGACGCCGCCAATGGCGATACCGCGACCCCGCAGGGCTTCGTCGATCCGTTCCAGCGCTGAAGCGCCCGTTTGGAAATGCGCCTTTGGGCGCATTGCGGCACCGCCCTCCAGCGCCATTCCAACGATGCTGCGCATCGCCGGAACCTTGGGCGCTTCCGCCCGCTCCCCCACCCGGCCTTCCACAGCGTATCCTGACTGGGTGGCCGGGTGGGGGAGCGGGCCGGTGCCGCAACGGAAATCGCCCTTTCGCGATTTCCCAAACAGCCGCGTCGGCGTTCAATCCGGGCGCCGGACGGTGTACGTTCTTCCGAACCGCCGCGAGGCGATTCGGAAAGGGCCGCATATGACGGAACTGCGTCAGCGCGCGATCGCGATCTACGACGCGTTCACCCATGACCATCGCGATCGCCGGACCTTGCTCCGGCAGATGGTCGCGCTCGCCGGATCGGTGGCGGCCGCCGAGGCGCTGATTGCCGGGATCGCGGCCACGCCTGCCGCGGCGGCGGTCGTCGAGCCCGACGATGCCCGGCTCCGTGTCGATCGCGAGACCTATGCGGTCGATGATAGCAGGCGTCTCGGCGCCTATGTCGCCGCGCCTGTCGCCGGGCAGGCCAGCGATCGCGGCGCGGTGATCGTGATCCACGAGAATCGAGGGCTCACCACGCATATCGAGGATATCGCGCGCCGGATCGCGCTCGCGGGCTTTTTTGCGGTCGCGCCGGACTTGCTCAGCGATCAGGGCGGAACGCCCGCCGACGAGGACAAGGCGCGCGACATGATCGGCGTCGCCGATCTCGGCGCGTTGACCGCCGATACGGTTGCGCTCGTCAAAAAGCTGCGTCTGATAGAGGGTAGCGGCAAGGTCGGCGTGGTGGGCTTCTGCTGGGGCGGCGCGATGGTGAACCGGGTCGCGGTCGCCGCCGGCCCAGCGCTGGCGGCGGGGGTCAGCTATTACGGGCCGGCCCCCGATCCGGCCGAGGCGGTGAAGGTCGCCGCACCGCTGATGTTCCATTATGCCGGGCTCGACACGCGTGTCGCCGCGACCGGAGAGCCCTGGGTCGCGGCGTTGAAGGCGGCGGGCAAGGACGTGAGCGCCTACACCTATCCGGGCGTCAACCACGCGTTCAACAACGATACCTCGGCCGATCGCTACGACGCCGCGGCGGCGGCGCTCGCCTGGGGCCGGACGATCGAATTTCTGCATCGCTATCTTGACGCGGCGGCGTAATTCGTTCTCATTATGTTCTGAAATCGAATCGGGAGAGAGCCGATGGCAAGCGACCTCGTCTTCTATACCAATCCGCAATCGCGCGGGCGGATCGTCCGCTGGATGCTCGAGGAAATCGGCGCGCCCTACGAAACGCAGGTGATGGAGTATGCCTCGACGATGAAGGGCGACGCCTATCGCGCGATCAACCCGATGGGCAAGGTGCCCGCGATCGTCCATCACGGCCGTGTCGTCACCGAATGCGCGGCGATCTGCGCCTATCTGGCGGATGCCTTTCCCGAGGCCAGGCTCGCGCCGCCGATCGCCGACCGCGCCGATTATTATCGCTGGCTGTTCTTCGCCGCCGGGCCGGTCGAACAGGCGGTGACCAACAAGGCGCTCCATGCCGAGGCGACCCCCGAGCAGAGCCGGATGCTCGGCTATGGCAGCTACGATCTCGCGGTCGACGTGCTCGAACAAGCGGTGTCGCGGCACGATTATATCGCCGGTGACCGTTTTTCCGCCGCCGATGTCTATGTCGGCTCGCAGGTCGGCTGGGGGCTCCAGTTCGGTACGCTGCCCAAGCGCGATGCCTTCACCGCCTATGTCGGCCGGCTGATGGCGCGCGACGCCTATGCCCGCGCGAACGAGAAGGACGATGCGCTGGCGAACGAGGCGGCCTAGGGTCAGGACCCTGGCATGGAAAGGTCGTGCTCCTGCGAAAGCAGGAGCCCAGGGTATGGAACGTGTCGCTCGTGACACTGGGCTCCTGCTTTCGCAGGAGCACGAGGGGCTGATTCCAAACCGCTTTCCTGCCCGAGCCGGCACGGCTAGGATCGGACGTGAACCTAGGGGAACGCCGTCCATGCTGCCGACAGGACCGAACACACCGCCGTCCAGCACCGTCTGGAAGGTCGTCCATTTCCCGCTGGTGCTGCTCGTCATCGGGCTCGCCTTCATGGTGGCCGCTGGGGCGCTGGCGACGATCGTGTCGACGGTGCTGCGCGCGACCGGCGCGGACGGAAACGGCCCGATGGCGGTTGTGCTCGGCGCGGTCGTCGCGGCGATCTTCACGGGCGCCTATCTCGCCTTCGTGTGGCTGGTCGAGCGCCGGCGGCCGACCGCGTTCGGGCTTTCGGGCTGGGCGCGCGAACTCGGCGCGGGGCTGCTGATCGGTTTCCTGATCTTCTCCGCGATCGTCGGCGTGATCGCGCTGTTCGGCGGCTACCGCGTGGTCGGCACGCGGGGGCCCGAGGTGCTGTGGCCGGTGATCGGGATCGCGCTGATCTCGGGCTTCAGCGAAGAGATCATCATGCGCGGCGTGATCTTCCGGCTGATCGAACGCTGGCTCGGAAGCTGGATTGCGCTCGCGATCTCGGCGGCATTATTCGGGGCGGGGCATCTCGCCAACCCCAATGCGAGCTGGTTCGCTGCGGTCTGCATCGCGCTCGAGGCGGGGATCATGCTCGGTGCGATCTACATGGTCACGCGCCGTCTATGGGCGGCGGTCGGCATCCACGCGGCATGGAATTTCACGCAAGGCGGGATTTACGGCATCGCGATCTCGGGGCTCGACACGCAGGGGCTGCTCGTTCCGCGCATCAGCGGTTCCGACCTGCTGACCGGCGGCGCGTTCGGCGCGGAAGCGTCGCTTCCGGCGCTGGTGCTCGCGACCGCGCTCGGCGTGGCGCTGCTCGTGATCGCCTATCGCAAGGGCAATTTCGTCGCGCCCTTCTGGATGCGGCGGGGCGCATCCGTCGAGCCCGTCGCCGCGACCTGAGCCGCGGCCGCGCGCCGCGTCATTTACTGCCCGGCGCCGGCGCGCAGCGATAGACGAGCTTCTCGTTGGGCAGGGCGGGCAGCGTCGCGCGGATCGCCGCCTGATGCGATGCCAGCGCCTGCCGCTGCGCGTCGCCCGAGGCGCAGGCGGCGGGCTCCTCGCCGCGGGCGGTGCGGGCCGCCGCCATCGCGGGCGAATCGAGCAGGTAGCGCGTGGCGGTGTAGGTCGAGGTCGCGGGATCGAAGCCGAGCACCGAGACGGTGTCCTCGGTATCGGGCACCAGCACGCGCTGCCACGTGCCGCCCGCCGGCAGATATTGGGTGCGCCCGTTGACGCAGCCGTTGGGGCGCCAGTCGATCGTCACATCCTCGGTGCTCGAGACGGTCGCGCGGCTGCGCTCGGGCACGAAGCGGCAGAGTAGGCGGCCGCTCGGCGCGGGCGGTGTCGCAGTGTCGCCCGAGGTGCCGCCGGCGAGCCCGGCGGTGGCGAGCGAGACCGCGCCGTCGGGCCGGCTGAAGAACACCGCGATCGCCGCGACGAAGAAAGCGGCGGCCGCGATTCCCGCCCAGGTCGCGTGCCGCTTCTCGCCGCGCGTCGTGAGCAAGGTGGCGCCGCCCACCGCGAGCGCGCCCGCGACCAGCAGCACGGCGGCGAGCGCCATGAAATTCTCGGCGATCCGTTCCTCGCGCGCGCGGGCGTCGGCGAGCGCCTGCTCCTGCTTCATCGCTTCGGCCTGGGCATGGGCGCGTTTGGCGGCCTCGGCGGCGGCGCGCTCCTGCTCGGCGGCCTCGGCGTCGGCGGCGAGGCGGTTCTCGATGCTGGTGCACGGCGTGCCGACCGACTGATAGGCTTGCCCGGCCTCGCGCAGGAATTGGGCAAGCTCGCTGTCGGCGATCGCGAAGGCGAAACTCGAATCGCCGTCCTGCCCGCCGGTGATCGCCGAATTGACCCCGATCACGCGCCCGCACGGATCGAGTAGCGGCCCGCCCGAATTGCCGCGCGCGATGCCGGCGGTGTGGAGCAGCACACGCACCCCCGCCAGGCTGCGCGCGCCCGAGAACACGCCCTGCGAGCGCACCGGCGAGAGGGGCGTGATGTAATCGAGCGCCGATTGCGCGGTCGCGAGATCGACATTGCCGGGATAGCCCAGCGCCACCACCTGCGCACCGTCGCTCATCGGCCCGTTGTAGAGCGTGACGGGGGGCAGCCGCGCGCCGTCGAACGCGATCTCGGCAAGGTCACGTGCGGGATCATAGGCGACCACGCGGCCGCGAAAGGTCCTGTCGCCCTGTGAGGGGACGATGCCGATCACGACATGCGCAGGGTCGCGCGCGGCAAGCTCGACGACATGCGCGTTGGTGACGATCCGGTCGGGCGCGATCGCGAAGCCGCTGCCGTGGCCGAAATCGCCGACCTGATCGCCGTCGAACGCGATCGTCACGACGCGCACCACGCCGCGCGCGGCGGCTGAGATGTCGTCGGCGCGCGCGGGCTGCACGAACGCCGCCACCATCGCCAGGATCAGCAGAAAACGCGCCATTCGATTCCTCACTATCGCCGCTGCCCGCCTTCGACGATCGGCGGGTGGCGTTCAAGCGTCACACGAAGCTATACGGATCGACATCGACCGCAACGCGCACCTTGGGCTTCCAGTCGAGCCCGCCGAGCCAGTCGCGGATCACGTCCTGCACGTCGAGCGCGCGCCGCGCGTGGACGAGCAGGCGGAAGCGGTGGCGCCCGCGCAGCATCGCCAGCGGCGCGGGGGCGGGGCCGTAGACGTGCATCCCCTCGATCCGGGGCGCGGTGCGGGCGATCCGCAGCGCGATGTCGTGCGCGGCGTCCTTGTCCTCCGAACTGACGACGATCGCGGCATAGCGGCCGAACGGCGGCGCGCCCGCCTCGCGCCGCGCCTCGGTTTCGGCGGCGTAGAAGGAGTCGGCGTCGCCGGTGATCAGCGCCTGCATCACCGCCGCCCCCGGCGCGTGCGTCTGGAGGAACACCTTGCCCGGTTTCTCGCCGCGCCCGGCGCGCCCCGATACCTGCATGATCTGGTGGAAGGTGCGCTCCGCCGCGCGCAGGTCGCCGCCCTCGAGGCCGAGATCGGCGTCGATCACGCCCACCAATGTCAGGTTGGGGAAATGATAGCCCTTGGTCACCAGTTGCGTGCCGACGACGATGTCGATGTCGCCTGCCTCCATGCGGTGGACGAACTCGGCGGCCTTGGCGGGCGACCAGATCGTGTCCGAGGTGACGATCGCCGCTTTGGCGTCGGGCCAGAGCGCCGCGACCTCGTCGGCGATCCGTTCGACGCCGGGGCCGCACGCGACCAGACTGTCCTCATTGCCGCATTCGGGGCAGGCGCGCGGTACCGGCTCGATATGCCCGCAATGGTGGCAGGCAAGCCGCCGCGTCAGGCGGTGCTCGACCATCCAGGCGGTGCAATTGGGGCATTGGAAGCGGTGCCCGCAGGTGCGGCACAAGGTCAGCGGCGCATAGCCACGGCGGTTGAGGAACAGCAGCACCTGTTCGCGGCGCGCCAGCGTCTCGTCGATCGCGTTGACCAGCGGCGGCGCGATCCAGCGGCCGCGCTCGGGTGGGTGCGCGATCAGGTCGAGGCCCGTGATTTCCGGCATTTCGGCGCTGCCGTAGCGGCCGGGGAGCTTCAATTCCTTGTAGCGCCCGATCTCGACCTGATGGCGAGTCTCGATCGCGGGGGTCGCCGAGGCGAGCACGACCGGGCATTTCTCGAACAGCCCGCGCATCACCGCCACGTCGCGCGCATGGTAATGGACGCCGTCCTCCTGCTTGAAACTGGTCTCGTGCGCCTCGTCGACGACGATCACGCCAAGGTTGGCATAGGGCAGGAACAGGGCCGATCGCGCGCCCACCGTCACCAGCGCCTGCCCCTCGGCGATCTGCCGCCACGCGCGGCGACGCTGCGATTGGCGCAGCCCCGAATGCCAGGCCACCGGCTCGCAGCCGAAGCGCTGGGTGAAACGCTTGAGGAACGGCTCGGTCAGCGCGATCTCGGGCAGCAGGACGAGGCTCTGGCGCCCGGCGGCGATGGCGGCGGCGATGGCCTCGAAATAGACCTCGGTCTTGCCCGATCCGGTGACGCCGTCGAGCAGCCAGGGCTCGAAATCACGCGCCTCGACCGCCGCGATCAGCGCCTGCGCCGCCGTGTGCTGGTCGGGCGAAAGCGTCGGCACGCCGCGGCTTGGGTCGGGCAGCGGGAAGGGGCTGTCGATATCGACCTCGACCGCTTCGATCGCCCCGGCCTTGACGAGCCCGCGGATCACCCCGTCGGAGACGTCGGCGGCGATCGCGAGTTCGCGGATCAGCCCCTGCCGGTCGCCGATCCGCTCCAGCGCCTGCGCACGCTGCGGCGTCATGCGTGTCGGCGGCGTGCCCGTCGCGCGATATTCGGTGATCGTGCGCCCGCCTTCGAGCGCCGAGGTCGACGCGAGCGTCATCCGCGCCACCGCGGCGGCAGGGGCAAGATAATAATCCGCGGTCCATTCGATCAGCCGCCGCAAGGGCGCGGCGAGCGGCGGCGCGGGCATCACGTTCACCAGATTGCGCAGCCGATTGTCGCCGACCTCGGCGTCCGACGGCATCCGCTCGGGTTCCCAGACGATGCCGACGAGCTGGCGCGGGCCGAGCGGCGCGACGACGATCGAGCCGGGCTCAACCTCCATCCCGTGCGGCACGCGATAATCGAGCGGGCCGAGCGCGGCATTCATCACGAGGACACGGGCACGGGAGGAGACCATGCCCTTCACATAGCGTGTCGCGAGCGTGAGTGAACCGCGTCGTCAGAATCCGAACGACAACGCCACCGTCGCGGCGTGCGCCATCTTGTCGCGCGCGCCGTGGAGGCCGAAATCATATTGGTTGAGATAGCCCAACTCGACCGAAACCACCTTGTTGAGCGGGGTCTTGACGCCGATCGCGTTGCGCATCCGGGCATAGCCGCTGGCCTGGCCCCAATCGGTGTCGTTTACCTGGATGAAGCTTTCGTGGCTCAGCACCAGCGCGGTCTTGCTGCCGGTGCCGAGCGGCAGCGTATATTTGATCTGCGGGCGCAGCCTCAGCCCGACATCGTTGCCGTCGCGGCGCAGCCGCTCCTCCAGCCGCACGCGGGCCGACAGCTTGCCGCCCGCGAACCCACCGAGCGGAAAACTGATCTGCTGGCGCGGGCGGTCCTCCATCTTGGTGAGGTCGCCATGCGCATAACCGGGCACGCGGACATAGCCGGTCGAGATCGTCACGCCGTCGCCGGCATCGAAGCCCAGCCAACCGCCGAATTCCAGCTCGTACAGCCCGCCGGCGTCGTCGCCGAACCGCGCGATCGATTCGAGCGTGAGCTTCACGCCATCGTCGAGCGCGGTCGATGCCTCCACCGTCGTCCACACCTGCGAATCGGTATCGGTCTGGGCGTGGGCCGGCATGGCGAGCACCAGCAGGGGTGCGGCAATCAATACGGCGCGCATCGGGCGACCCTTCATGACAATGATGTGGCTCTTTAGATGCAGATCGATGACATCTGCGTGACAAGATCGGGTCACATTTATTGCAACCGGCGTCGGCCCTATCGACGGTGCCCCGAATGCGGTAGAATGGCTGACGTTACGGGCGACTGGGAAAACCATGCTTTCATTGCTGTTGCCACTGCTGCTCGCGCAAGCCGCTGCTGCGCCCGCCTCGGCCCCGGTCCTCGCGTGCGACAAGCCCGCCGCGCTGCCGGCGGCGTTCGCGGGGTGGCGATCGCCCGGGCGCGTGCCCGCAATCGGCAAAGCCTTTCTTGTCGAGGCGCGCGATCCCGCCACCGTGCGCGGCCTGGCCGTAACGGCGGTCTCCCGGCCGGGCCGCGCTGCGCTGGTGCCGATCGAAATCGCCACCGCCGGCACCTACCGCGTGGCGCTGAGCGAGGGGGCGTGGGTCGATATGGTGCAAAGCGGCACGCCGTTGCCGTCGGTGGCGCACGGGCACGGCCCGCGCTGCTCGGGAATCCACAAGATCGTCGATTTCAGGCTCGCGCCCGGCCGGTACGCGCTCCAGCTCTCGGCGATGCAGACCCCGCAGGTGCGCGTGCTGATCGCGCGCGGCTGAGGCTGTCGCACAAGGCTTGATTCTGTCATGCTGGGCGTCGAAAGCAGGTCGGCGCCGCGCCGGGCGCGCCACGTTTTTTCAGATCAGGGGCCACGCACATGAAGTTCTTCGTCGATACCGCCGACACCGCCGAGATTCGCGACCTGGCCGAATCGGGGCTGGTCGACGGCGTCACCACCAATCCGTCGCTGATCCACAAATCGGGCCGCAAGTTTCTCGAGGTCGTTGCGGAAATCTGCTCGATCACCTCGGGGCCGGTCTCGGCGGAGGTCGTCGCGCTCGACCATGAAACGATGATGAAAGAGGCCGAGATCCTGCGCAAGATCGCCGACAATGTCGCGATCAAGGTGCCGCTCACGATCGACGGCCTGAAGACCTGCAAGGCGCTCACCGACGACGGCACGATGGTCAACGTCACGCTCTGCTTCTCGGCCAATCAGGCGCTGCTCGCGGCCAAGGCGGGCGCGAGCTTCATTTCGCCCTTCGTCGGCCGGCACGACGACAACGGCTTCGATGGGATGCAACTCATCGCCGACATCCGCCTGATCTACGACAATTACGCCTTCGACACCGAAATCCTCGTGGCCAGCGTGCGCCACCCGATCCATGTCCTCGAATCGGCGAAGATCGGGGCGGACGTGATGACCGCGCCGCCCGCCGTGATCCGCCAGCTCGTCAAGCACCCGCTGACCGACAAGGGGATCGAGGGCTTCCTCGCCGATTGGGCGAAGACGGGGCAGACGATCGGCTAAGCCATGACGACGCTCGCGGGGGAATTCGGCCAGCACCTCGCGCGCGATCGGCGGCGGTCGGCGCATACGGTGCGCGCCTATCAGGCGACCGCCGAGCGCCTGCTCGCCTTTCTGACGCAACATTGGGGCGGGCCAGTCGGCCGCCCCGATCTCGCCAGAGTATCGGCGGCGGACCTGCGCGCCTTTCTCGCGCACCGGCGCGGGCAGGGGCTCGGCAATGCCTCGGCGGCACGCGAGCTGTCGGCGGTGCGCGGCTTCCTCGCCTTCGCAACCGGGGAGGGGGCGACGCCGCGCCTCAAGGGGCCGCGCGTCAAGAAGGGCGTGCCGCGCCCGATCTCGCCTGATGAGGCGGTCGCGCTGGCCGAGGAGGTAGCGGAAAATGCCGCCGAGCCGTGGATCGGTGCGCGCGATTGGGCGGTGCTGCTGCTGCTCTATGGCGCAGGGTTGCGGATCGGCGAGGCGGTCGGGCTGTCGGCGTCGGTACTCCCGCTGGGCGAGACGATTCCCGTCACCGGCAAGCGCGACAAGACGCGGATCGTGCCGCTGCTGCCCCCCGTCCGCGCGGCGATCGATGCCTATGCGACATTATGCCCGTGGCCGCTGCCGCGCGATGCCCCGCTCTTCCGCGGTGCCAAGGGCGGGCCGCTCGCGCCCACGATCGTGCGCCGGGCGGTGCAACACGCGCGGCACACGCTGGGCCTGTCCGATCGCACCACGCCGCATGCGCTGCGCCACAGTTTCGCGACCCACCTGCTGGGCCGGGGCGCCGATCTGCGCGCGCTCCAGGAATTGCTCGGCCATGCCAGCCTCAGCTCGACCCAGATCTACACCGCGGTCGATGCCGCGCATCTGATGGACGTCTATCGCAACGCGCATCCGCGGGCTTAGCCCCGCCGCTTCCACGTCGCGACGCGATAGATGTACCAGCCGACCGCAAGCACGATGATGCCGATCGTCACCGGCCCGGTATAATGTTCGAGCTGGCTGAAATTATGCCCCAGCCAATAGCCCGCCGCGATCAGCACGCAATTCCACACCGCCGAGCCGACCGCGGTCATCGCGAGGAACTTGGCGGTTGGCATATGCATCAACCCGGCAGGCAGCGAGATCATCGTGCGAAAAGTGGGGACGATGCGGAACAGCAGCACCGTCTTGCCGCCATGCGCGGTGAAGAAGCGTTCCAGCCGCTCCATGTCCTCCCAGTCGATCGTCAGCCAGCGCCCCCAGCGATCGATCAGCGGCTTCAAGCGCCGATAGCCGAGCTTCTGTCCGGCGAGAAACCAGCAGTAATTGCCGATCACCGATCCGATCGTGCCCGCCACGAGCAGCGGCCAGAAGCGCATCTCGCCATGCGCCACCGCGATCCCGCCAAAGCCCATGATGACTTCGGACGGGACCGGCGGAAAGATGTTTTCGAGCGCCATCAGGGCCGCGATGCCCCAATAGCCGCCCGCGGTGATGATCCGCAGGATAAGCTCGGTCATGGATCAGCCCTGTGCTGCGCGCTGCCGTGCCGAGATCCGGCGCTCGATCGCGTCCCAGATCATGGCCGACGTATCGGTGCCGTTGAAGGTGTCGATCGCGACGATGCCGGTGGGCGAGGTAACGTTGATTTCGGTCAGCCATTCGCCGCCGATCACGTCGATGCCGACGAACAGCAGCCCGCGGCGCTTGAGTTCGGGGGCGAGCGCGGCGCAGATTTCCTGCTCGCGCGGCGTCAGCCCGGCCTTGGCCGCGGAACCGCCGACCGCGAGGTTGGAGCGGATCTCGCCCGCGCCCGGCAGCCGGTTGACGGCCCCCGCCACCTCGCCGTCGACGAGCACGATGCGCTTGTCGCCTTGCGCCACTTCGGGGAGGAACGCCTGGATCATGTGCGGCTCGCGATAGGCGGTGTTGAACACCTCGATCAGCGACGAGAGGTTGGCGCCGTCGCGTCCCACCTTGAAGATCGCCTTGCCGCCATTGCCGTGGAGCGGCTTGACGATGATCTCGCCGTGCTCGGCAAGGAAGGCGCGCGTCTCCTCGAGGCTGCGCGTCACCAGCGTCGGCGGCATGAACTGGGGGAAATCGAGCACGAACACCTTTTCGGGCGCGTTGCGCACGTTGGCGGGATCGTTGACCACCAGCGTCCTGTCGCTGATCCGCTCGAGCAGGTGGGTCGCGGTGATATAGCCGAGGTCGAACGGCGGATCCTGCCGCATCAGCACGACATCGGCTTCGTCGCCGAGATCGAGTCGCACAGGATCGCCGAAGCTGAAATGATCGCCCGCGACGCGCTGCACCGTCACCGGATGCGCCTGCGTCCAGACATGGCCGTCGGCATAATTGAGGTCTTCGGGCGCGTAATGATAGACCGCATGGCCGCGCGCCTGCGCGGTCAGCATGAGCGCGAAGCTCGAATCGCCGGCGATGTTGATCTTGTCGAGCGGATCCATCTGGACGGCGACGCGAAGCGGCATTGGGGTCTCCTCTGGTGCGTCGGGCATGTAGGGGCGGACGCCCGAGAAGTCACCCGATCCAGGCATTCTCGATGTGGCGCGGGCGCGTGGCCGGCGCGAGCAGGATCACGTCGACGCGGATATCCTCGCCGTTTGTGGCGTAGCGCGGCATCAGCACTTCGGCCGCCGCCGCAACCCGCGCCAACCGCCGCTCGTCGATCGCGATATCAAGGTCGGCGGCCGATTTGCGCATCTTGACCTCGACGAAGGCGACGAGGTTGCCGCGTTTCGCCACCAGATCGACCTCGCCCGCCGGCGTCCGCACGCGGGTGTCGAGGATGCGCCAGCCCTTGAGCCGCAGCCACCACGCCGCCAGCCGCTCGCCGCGCCGGCCGGCAGCTTCGGCGGCGCGGCGGGCGTCGGCCACACGCGTCATTGCTTCATCTCCAGCGCCCGTGCGTAGAGCGCCTTGCGATCGAGCCCGAGGCGCTTGGCGACTTCGCCCGCGGCTTTGGAGGTGGGCAGGCGGGTCAGCGCCTCGGCGAGCGCTGCTTCGGCATCCTCGGTGCTGGGCGGCGGGGCCTCGCCCGGCGGCGCGACGATGACGACGATTTCGCCCCTGGGCGGCGCCACGGCGTAGCGCGCGGCAAGTGTTTCGAGCGGCCCCGTCACCGCTTCCTCGAAGCGCTTGGTGATTTCGCGCGCCACCGCCGCGTCGCGATTGCCCAGCCCTGCGGCAAGCGCAGCCAGCATCGCGCCCAATCGCGGCCCCGATTCGTAGAATACCAGCGTCGCGCGGATGCCCGCCACCTCCGCGATCGCGTCGGCGCGCGCTTTCTCCTTGGGCGGCAGGAAGCCCGCGAACAGGAACCGATCGGTGGGCAGCGCCGACAGCGTCAGCGCCGCGATCGCCGCGCACGGGCCGGGGATCGTCACGATCGAGTGCCCCGCAGCGCGCGCGTCGCGCACCAGCTTATAGCCCGGATCGGAGATCAGCGGCGTGCCCGCGTCGGAAACCAGCGCCACCGCCTCGGTGCCCATCCGCGCCACCAGCCCCGGCCGCATCCCATCGGCATTGTGATCGTGATAGGGGATCATCGGCCGCTTGACGCCGATATGGTGGAGCAGTTTGGCGGTCACGCGGCTGTCTTCGACCGCGATCACATCGGCGTGCGACAAAATCTCCACAGCGCGCGGCGAAAGGTCGCCGAGATTGCCGATCGGGGTTGCGACGATATAGAGGCCGGGGGAAAGTAATGCGTTCATGTGAGGAGCAGTCATGGCAGAGGCGATGGTCGAACCGCAACGGGGCCGTTCGCTCCTGAAGACGCTGGCGATCGTCGCCACCGCTTTTCTGGCGGGTTGTCAGACGCTTGTGCCCAAGGGGCCGCCGCCGGTCGAGACCACTGCGCCGCCGCCCGAAACGCGGCCGCCGGTCGAACAGGGCATCCCGACCGATACCGAGCGTAACCGCGTCGCGCTGCTCGTGCCGCTCGCGGGCACCAATGCCGGGGTCGGGCAATCGATCGCCAACGCGACGATGATGGCGCTGCTCGATTCGCAGAGCCAGCGCGTGCGAATCACCAATTACGACACCAGCAAGGGCGCTGCCGTCGCCGCGCGCCAGGCGCTGGCCGATGGCAACAAGCTGATCATCGGCCCGCTCTTGTCGGAAGACGTCAAAGCGGTGTCGCCGATCGCGCGCAACGCCGGTGTGCCGGTCATCACCTTCTCCAACGACGTCTCGGTCGCAGGCGGCGGCACCTATGTGCTCGGCTATTCGCCCGCGCAGTCGATCGATCGCGTCGTCGATTACGCGCATCAGCGCGGCGTGACCCAATATGCCGGGCTGATCCCGCTCGGCCTCTACGGCCAGCGCGCCTCGACCGCGTTCCTGCGCGCGGTGGAGAATGCCGGCGGGGAGGTCGTGAGCCTCGAAACCTACGGCCGTTCCAAGGGCGCGCTGTCGGGCGCGATCGCGCGCATCGCTGACAACGGCCCCTATGGCGCGGTGCTGATCGCCGACACCGGCGAGACCGCGGCGACCGCCGCGCCGCTGATCCGCAAGAGCGGCGGCAGCGAGCGCATCCTCGGCACCGAATTGTGGAACACCGAATCGTCGCTGGCGTCCAAATCGTCGCTTGACGGCGCCTGGTTCGCGAGCGTGCCGAACGGCCTCTATCGCCAATATGCGGCGAAATACCGGGCGCGGTTCGGCAAGGCGCCGTATCGGCTGTCGACGCTCGGCTACGATGTTGTGCTGCTGACGGTGCGGCTCGCGCGCGACTGGAAGCCGGGCACCGCCTTCCCCGAGCCTCGGCTGCGCGACGATAGCGGTTTTTCGGGGATCGACGGCGCGTTCCGCTTCGGCCGCGACGGCGTTGCCCAGCGCGCGCTCGAGGTGCAGGAGATTCGCGGCGGCCAGACCGTCACGGTGTCGCCGGCGCCGAAGGGCTTCGGCAAGTAGCGGTATCGACGTAATCGATCAGGCGGTGCCGTCGCGAGCGGCCTGCGCGAACTGGTTGAGCTGGAGCAGCGTTTCGTCGAAACGGTGCTCGGCCTCCGCATCGCGCAGGAAACGCACGCGCTCGACCAGGATCTCGCTCGGCGTCGGGCTTTGCGCGAACAGCGCCATCACCTCGTCGGCGAAGGCGTCGAGCGGCTGATAGCCCGGCCGCGTCGCCTGGCCGGGGGTGAGGCCGGTCTGCACCGCCGGCGGCGCGAGTTCGATCACCTCGATCTTGCCCTTCAGCAGCGCGCGCATCGCCACGGTGTACGAATGGATCGCGGCCTTGGTGGCGTTGTAGGTCGGCGTCGTCAGCAGCGGCACGAAGGCAAGCCCCGAGGTGACGTTGACGATCGCTGCGTCGGGCTGCGCCGACAAGTGATCGATCAACGCGTTGGTCAACCGGATCGGGCCGAGCAGGTTGGTGGTGATCGTCGCTTCGGCATCGGTGAGATCACCGCGACGCTCGAGCCTTTCGAACCGCATGATGCCGGCGTTGTTGATCAGGACGTTGAGATCGGGATGCTCGGCGATCGCGCACCGCGCGACATCCTCGATCGCGTTCGCATCGCCGATGTCGAGCGTCATCGCCACCATGTTCTCGCGCCCCGCGATCGCGCGATCGAGCGCCTCCCGCCGCCTGCCCGCGACGATCACCTTGTTACCGAGGTCGTGGAAACGCCGCGCGAGCGCTTCGCCGATGCCCGATCCGCCGCCGGTGACGAGGATAGTGTTGCCGGTCTGCTTCATGGAGGTGCTCCTGCCGAAAGATGGTGCAGGGGCGATCTAGGGTCAGGACCCATTGATTGCGAGGATCGTGATGTCGCCATGCAGGTTCGTGGCGAGGACAAGCGTCGAAGGCGGGTTTTTGCCCCGCCGAGACGCGTCGACGCTGCCACGGGCCTGCATGGTGACACCCGAAGGGCGGGGCGGGAAAGCGCTGCGACGGCGTTGCTCGATTGGTCCATAGCGCTGCTATGGACCGCACTCGCGCCTTCTCGCGCCATCTTTCCCGCCTCCGTCACGACCGCGCAATCAATGGGTCCTGACCCTAGGTGTTGCCGCGCTTCATGAAAGGCGCTCGCGCCAAAATTTCGGGTCGGTCAATCGGTCACCACGATCGCCGGCAGGATCGCGTCGAGCAGCAGCATCCCGGCGCCGGTTACGCGCAACTGCTCGCCGGTACGCTCGACCAGCCCCTCGCGGGCGAGCCGTTCCACCGCGCGCGCATCGATCAGCACCTCGGGGGTCGTGCCGCCCAGCGTGGCGATGCGCGCGAGATCGACGCCTTCATCGAGTCGCAATCCCATCAGCAGCGCCTCGATCGCGCGGGTGCGCGGGGCGAGCGGCTCCTCGCTTTCGATGCCGTGGCCGTTGCGTGCCAGTGCGGCGAGCCAGTTTTCGGGCTTGCGCCGCCGAAAGGTCGCACAGCCGCCGCGCCGCCCGTGCGCGCCGGGGCCGACGCCCAGATAATCGCCGTAGCGCCAATAGGTCAGGTTGTGCCGGCTCTCGGCACCCGGCCGCGCGTGGTTCGAAATTTCGTAGGCGGGCAGCCCCGCAGCGGCGGTCATGCTGCGCGTCGCCTCGAACAGATCGGCGGCGGCGTCGGCATCGGGGATCGTCAGCCGCCCCGCCGCGGCCTCGGTCGCGAAGCGCGTGCCGGGCTCGATCGTGAGCTGGTAGAGCGACAGATGCTCGGTGCCGAAGCCGAGCGCGCGGGTCAGTTCGGCCTGCCACGCGGCGAGGCTCTGGCCCGGCCGCGCATAGATCAGGTCGAACGAGACCCGCCCGAACGCGGCCTGCGCGGTGGCGAGCGCGCCCAGCCCCTCGGCGACGTCGTGCGCGCGGCCCAGAAAACGCAACGCATCGTCGTCGAGCGCCTGCAACCCCAGCGACACGCGGTTGACCCCCGCCGCCGCGATATCGGCGAAGCGCGCGGCCTCGACCGACGACGGATTGGCCTCGAGCGTGATCTCGATATCGGGCGCGAATCCCCACGCGCGTTCGGCAGCATTGAGCACCGCCGCCACCGTTTCGGGCGGCATCAGCGAGGGCGTGCCGCCGCCGAAGAAGATCGATCCCAGCCGCCCTTCGGCCTGCTGTGCCTCATGCGCGAGGTCGGCCAGCAAGCCCCGGCGCCACAGCGCCTGATCGACCGAATCGCGGACATGGCTGTTGAAATCGCAATAGGGGCATTTGGAGACGCAGAACGGCCAATGGACGTATAAGGCGAGATCGGGCGTTGGGCTGGCGTTCATGGCGCGGGGGATATGGCGGTGGGGAGGATGAAAGGAAAGCGTGTGAAGGCGATGCTGGCGTTGCTTCTGATCGCGGCCTGTGCCCCCGATGGCCCGCAACGCGTGGTCGAGCCGCGCCCCGACGCGAGCGCGGCCGTACGCGGCGATGCTCTGTTGCGCACCACGATGCTCAACGACCAGAACGCCGCGCGCACCCGCGCGGGCGTGCCGCCGCTGGCCTGGGATGCGACGCTCGCCGACCATGCCCGCGCCTACGCCCGTGAACTCGCGCGCACCGGCCGGTTCGAACATGCCGATCAGCCCCAGGGGCCGGGCCGCGAGGGCGAAAACCTGTGGACGGGAACGCGCGACGCATACGGCTATGACGAGAT
Source organism: Hephaestia caeni (assembly GCF_003550065.1). Lineage (GTDB taxonomy): Bacteria > Pseudomonadota > Alphaproteobacteria > Sphingomonadales > Sphingomonadaceae > Sphingomonas > Sphingomonas caeni_A. The sequence goes on along the minus strand of NZ_QXDC01000004.1, from coordinate 725,587 downwards.
GGTCGCGCATTGGGTGGACGAGAAACGCTTCTTCACCAACGGCGTGACCCCCGATTTCAGCACCACCGGCGATTATCGCGACGCGGTGCATTACGCGCAGATCGTCTGGCGCGGCACGCAAAGAATGGGTTGCGCGCTTGCGAGCAACGCGCGCGACGATGTTCTCGTCTGCCGCTACGATCCGCCCGGCAACGTCGTCGGCGAACGGGCCTATTGAGGGTTTTTGGCGGGCGTTAACCCGGCCACGCCTATACGCGTCGCCGATGCGCGCGCTTCTTCCCTTGCTGTTGTTGGCCGCCCCGGCGGCTGCCGCCGATCCGCCGCCGCATTCGGGCGTGGTCAAGGAACGCACCGCGCCCGAACCCTCCGACGTCGCGTTGGTCGCGATGGCCGCCGCCGGCCTGTTCCTCGCCCGCCGCGCGATGCGCCGTCGTTTCGACAAGCATCGCGAGGATTGACCTTGGCCGCGTCCTGCGCCAGCCAGCGCGCATGGCTTCCGACCAGCTCGACGCGCTCGAAGCGCTGATCCGATCGCGCCGGGGCGGTGACCCCGACGCCTCCTATGTCGCCCGGCTTTTCACCAGGGGCCGCGCCAAGATCGCGCAGAAACTGGGTGAGGAAGCGGTCGAAACCGTGATCGCCGCGGTCGGCAGCGATCCGTCCGCGATCGTGCCCGAGGCCGCCGATCTCGTTTTTCACCTGCTCGTCCTGCTCGCCGACGCCGGGCTGTCGCTCGACGACGTGCGTGCGGAGCTTGCACGGCGCGAGGGGCTCTCGGGGCTCGAGGAAAAGGCGCAGCGAAAGGAGTGACCATGCCCATCGACGCGACACAGCCTTATGACGATCAGAACATCTTCGCGAAGATCCTGCGTGGCGAGATTCCGTCGAGCAAGGTCTACGAAGACGCGCACGCGCTGGCGTTCCACGATATCAACCCGCAGGCGCCGACCCACATCCTCGTAATCCCCAAAGGCGCCTATGTGTCATGGGACGATTTTTCGGATCGGGCATCCGACGAGGAGATCGCCGGCTTCGTTCGCGCTGTCGGCAAGGTCGCGCGCGCGGCGGGGCTGGTCGCGCCGGGTTATCGCCTGCTCGCCAATACCGGGCCGGACAGCAACCAGGAGGTGCCCCACCTCCATGTCCATATTTTTGCCGGCGCTCCACTCGGCCCGATGCTCGCGCGGTAGGGGTTTGCGCGGGGCACATTTGCCACTAGGTTCGCGCGCAATTCACAATCCGCGGCGGCTCGACACGCCGCGCCTCCCGGGGGGATGATCTATATGGATTGGCGCGTAAAGCCACTCGATGCGATCCTTGCGACCGCTGAAAAGAAATCACTTCATCGCACGCTCGGCTGGTTCCAGCTCATGCTGTTCGGCATCGGCTGCGTGATCGGCACGGGCATTTTCGTGCTGACCGCCGCCGGCGCGCAGAAGGCCGGGCCGGGCCTGATGCTGGCGTTCGCGATCGCCGGGGCGATCTGTATCGTCGCGGCGCTCTGCTATGCCGAAATCGCCGCGATGGTCCCGGTCGCGGGTTCCGCCTACACTTATACCTACACGACGATGGGCGAGTTTCTCGCCTGGACGGTCGGCTGGGCGTTGATCCTCGAATATGCCGTCGCGGCCAGCGCGGTGTCGGTGGGGTGGTCCGGCTATTTTTCGGGCACGATCCTCAACCAGTTCCTGGGCATCCAGTTACCCCCCTGGCTCGCCGCGGCGCCGCTGGCGCTGGGCGGGGCGCCGGGCGGGTTCATCAACCTGCCGGCGGTGGCGATCGCACTGCTGATCACCTGGCTGCTGATGATCGGCACCACCGAATCGGCGCGCGTCAATGCCGTGCTGGTGCTGATCAAGGTCGCCGCGCTCACGGCGTTCGTCGCGCTTACCTTGCCGTCGAGCGATTTCGATGTCGAACGCTTCAACCCGTTCCTGCCCGCGGGCGTGTTCGGCGGGTTCGGCACCGGCGTCGGCGCGGTCGGCGCGGCGGCGACGATCTTCTTCGCCTATGTCGGCTTCGACGCGGTCTCGACGGCCGCCGAGGAAACCAAGAACCCGCAACGCAACGTGCCGATCGGGCTGATCGGCTCGCTGCTGTTCTGCACCGTCTTCTACATTCTCGTGGCGGCGGGCGCGATCGGCACGATCGGCGGCCAGCCGATCATGGGGCCGAACGGGATTCCCTTCCCCGCCGGGTCGGAAGAACTGGCGCGCCAGTGCGCGCTGCCGCAATATGCCGAGGCGCTGGTCTGCTCGAACGAGGCGCTGGCGCACGTGCTGCGTATGATCGGCTGGTCGGGCGTGGGCAACATGATCGGCGTCGCGGCCAATTTCGCACTGCCCTCGGTGATCCTGATCCTGCTGTTCGGGCAGACGCGCATCTTCTTCGTGATGAGCCGCGACGGGCTGCTGCCCGAGGGGCTGTCGAAAATCCATCCCAAGTGGAAGACGCCCTATGTCGTGACGGCGATCACCGGGTCGCTGGTGGCCGTGGCGGCGGCGTTCCTGCCGGTGGGTCAGCTTGCCGACATCGCCAATGCGGGGACGCTCTATGCGTTCATGATGGTCGCGATCGCGGTGCTGGTGCTGCGCAAGACCCAGGCGGATCGGCCGCGCTCGTTCCGTACGCCGTTCATCTGGGTGGTCGCGCCGCTGACGGTCGCGGGCTGCGTCTTCCTGTTCTTCAACCTGCCGGCGGCGGCGATGCTGGTGCTGCCGATCTGGGGCGTGATCGGGCTGTTCGTCTATTTCGCTTATGGTTACCGCAAGAGCCAGCTCGCGCGGGGCATTGTCGAAGTCGTGCCGATGGACGACGAGGAGCCGCTGACGCCGGGTGTGTAACGCCGCGCCGTTCGCCTAAAAAAGGGCCGCGGGATCGTCTCCCGCGGCCCTTTTTCGTTTGATTGCGTTCGTCTGATCGCGGCACCGGCCTGCTCCCCCACCCCGCCTCCCAACGGCAGTATACTGAATGGGAGGTGGGGTGGGGGAGCAGGCCGGTGCCGCTCCTACGCAAATAAATCAAGCCTGGCCGAGCTTTTCGGCGATCAGCGCCTTCATGTCGCTCTGCGGCCGCGCGCCATAGTGCGAGATGATCTCGGCGGCGCAGATTGCGCCGAGCCGGAGCGACTTTTCGAGACCATGGCCCTGCGCCTGGCCGTGGAGGAAGCCCGCCGCGAACAGATCGCCCGCGCCGGTGGTGTCGACCACTGCGTCGATCGGCTCGGCGGGAACTTCCGCGCGGGTGCCGTTTGCAACCGCGATCGCGCCCTGCTCGCTGCGCGTTGCGACCAGCACCGGCACCTGCGGCGCGATCGCCGCCACCGCCGTCTCGAAATCGTCGACTTCGGCCAGCGCAATCAGCTCGTTTTCGTTGGCGAACAGGATATCGATCAGCCCGTCGGCGATCAGCGTGCGGAAATCGCCGCCGTGGCGCGAGATGCAGAACACGTCGCTGAGCGTGAAGGCGACCTTGCGCCCGGCCTCGCGCGCGATCTCGATCGCGGTGCGCATTGCCCGGCGCGGTTCTTCCGGATCCCACAGATAGCCTTCGAGATAAAGGATCGCACCGGCCGCGATCAGATCGCGGTCGAGCGCGCCTTCGGGCAGGAATTGCGACGCGCCGAGAAAGGTGTTCATCGTCCGCTGGCCATCGGGGGTGACGAAGATCAGGCAGCGCGCGGTGGTCGGCTCGCCGGGGCGCACCACGGTATCGAACGTGATGCCGGCATTGTTGATATCGTGCTTGAAGATGCGCCCCAGTTCGTCGTCGGCAACCTGGCCGATGAAACCGCATCGGCCGCCCAGCGCGGCGATCCCCGCCACGGTATTCGCCGCCGAGCCGCCGCTCACTTCCTGGCCCGGCCCCATCTTGGCGTAGAGCGCGTCGGCTTCCTGGGGGGAGAACATGAGCTGCATCGAGCCCTTGGTCATGCCTTCCTCGGCGATGAAGGCGTCGTCGGTGGTGGCGAGGATGTCGACGATCGCATTGCCGATCGCGACGACGTCATAGGCGGGGTTGGTCACGCAATTCTCCATGAAGATCGATACTTGTCGGCCCGTGTGCGGGCGATTGGGCGGTGCCGTAAAGCGCCGCTTCGACCAACGCAACCGGCCCGCGCCGGACGAGCCGTGGCGGCCTCGCGCCTGTCCCGCTTGCGCTCGGGCTGCGCGCGCGGCAGGAAACCTTGTGGTGATCGCATGAGGAACCTGTTGGCCGGCCTGGCGGGATCGGCATTGCTCGCCGGTTGTACGACGGCGGTCGCGCCTCCTGTGCGCCTCGCGCCCGGGCGGGTGGCGATGCCGGTGGGCATCGTCGGGCTCGAACGCGTGATGGGGCAGAATGCGGCGGGGCTCACGGCGCTGTTCGGCAAGCCCGATGCCGATTTTCGCGAAGGCGCTGCCCGCAAGCTCCAGTTTCAGGGGCCGATCTGCGTGCTCGACGCCTATCTCTATCCCGAAAAAGGCGCCGAACCCCGCGTCACCTATGTCGATGCCCGCCAGCGCGACGGCACCCCGATCGACCGCGCGAGCTGCGTCGCCGCGCTCACCCGGCGCGGCGGCGGGAAATAGGCTCTGTGGTCTGTTTCAGTTATACTGAAACAGAGGCGGCACCGACCCGCTCCCACGTCAGTGGAAGAAACCTAGAGCCTGATGCCCTTAAGTCGAACCGCTCCCCAAACCGTTCGTGCTGAGCTTGTCGAAGCACCGTACTTCGTGCCGCAAGCGATTAACGAGCCCATCGCAGAACGGCCCTTCGACAAGCTCAGGGCGAACGGATCAACCTAAAGTCATTCGACTCTAAGGCCGATCAACATTGGCGGGGGCGACCTCGTTTCGCCTGTCGATTCCGCGTCCTCCCGATACTGGCCCGGATACCGGCATTGTCGCGGGCGCCAGCGCCTCGCGTTCGGCGCCGAATACGGGTGCGGTGGGGTCGGGGCGGAACGCCTCCGGCGCGCGATCGCCGGGGCCGGGATGCGGCGCGTCCTCGGCGAGATCGGGCGCCGGATGGCCCTCGCGTCGCCGCGTCGCCTTGCGCGCCGCGACGTCGTAGAGCAGCGCGCCGCCCACCACCGCCAGCGCCGCGCCCGCCAGGCTACCCAGCCCGATGCCGATCCGCTTGAAATTCATGATGCCCGTCCTTTCGCGGCCAGTCCTTTCGCCGGATGAACGGGCAACGCCGGCGTGCGTTCCGCCGGGTGCGGTCAGAGGCGGTCGAGCATCGACCGGGCGAGCACGCCCAGCGTGTCGTCGCGCGCGCCCATCACGACGATGCGGTCGCCGGGTTTCGCTTCGGCCACGAGATGCGCGGCCGCGGCCTCGCGGTCGGCGATGTGGAGCGCGGTCGCGCCTTCGGCGGTAAGATCGGCGACGATGTCCGCGCTCGTCACCTCGCGGGTCACGGTGCCGCCCTGATAGACCGGATCGGGCAGCACGAGCACATCCTCGGGCGCGAGCCGCGCGGCAAGGCTCGCGACCAGCGCGTGCCGCATCACCTTGAGCGGCCCGTAGCCGTGCGGCTGGAACAGGATCAGCAGCCGGCCGGGAAAGGCGTGGAGCGTATCGAGCGTGGCGGCGATCTTGTCGGGATTGTGCCCGAAATCGTCGATTACGGTGACGCCATTCGCCGTGCCGATCCGTTCCATCCGTCGCTTGAGCCCGGTGAAGCCGGCGATCGCGGCGGCGGCGTTGGTAAGCGGCACCCCCGCCGCGCGCACCGCCCCGATCGCGGCGAGCGCGTTCGATACATTGTGGCGCCCCGGCACCTGGAGCGCCACGCGGATGGGGGCCTCGCCGCGCTCGACCAGATCGAAATCGATCCCGAAAGGCCGTGGATCGAGGTGTGTCGCGATCAGATCGGCATCGCCGTCGATGGCCACCGTCAGCCGCCGTTCGGGCGGCAAGGCGGCCGCCAGCGCGGCGCCTTCGTCATTGTCCATGTTGATCACGGCGCGCCCGGCATGGCCGATGAAGTCGCCGAACAGCACGCGCAGTTCGTCGAGGCTCTTGTGATCGAGGCTGACATTGTTGAGCACCGCGATCTGCGGGCGGTAGAGCGCGATCGAGCCGTCGCTCTCGTCGACCTCGCTGACGAAGGCATCGCCCTCGCCGACCAGCGCGCTCGCGAACGGTGCGTCGGCGCTCACGAAATTGGTCATCACCGCGCCGTTCATCACCGTGGGGTCGCGGCCGGTCTCGTGCAGGATCCAGCCGATCATCCCGGTAACGGTCGATTTGCCGCTCGTGCCCGCGACCCCGATCGGCAGCATCGCGGCGTTGAACAGCGACGCGAGCAGCTCGGCGCGGCGCAGGCGTGTCGCGCCCACCCGCGCGGCGGCGATCATGTCGGGCACTGTGTCCTCGACGGCGGCCGACGCGACGACGATCTGGCGTGCCGAGGTGATGCCGCTGCCGTCCTGCGGGAACAGCGCGATCCCGCGCGCGGCGAGCGCGTCGAACTTGGCAGGCACGCGGCCTGCGTCGAGCGCGCGATCCGATCCCGCCACCTCGGCGCCGCGCGCGGCCAGGATCATCGCGAGCGGCATCATGCCGCTGCCGCCGATGCCGACGAAGAAGTAGGATTTGCCGTCGCTCATCGCTGCGCGCTATCGACGGTTTCGGGATCGGGAGCAAGGAGGCGTCATGCGGATCGGGATCATCGCCCCTGCGCGCGAGCTGGATCGGGCGATCGCGGCGCGCACGGCCGCGTTCGCCGCGATCGCCTTTCCCGAGGTGGACCTCGTCTTCCACCCGCAATGCTTCCTGTCGTCGGGGCATTTCGCGGGCACCGACGATCAGCGCGCCGCCGCCTTCCTCGAAATGGCCAACGATCCCGCGATCGACGCACTCTGGTTCGGTCGCGGCGGCTACGGCTCGAACCGCATCCTGACGCGCGTGATGGATGCGCTCGGCCCGGCGGCGTACGCCAAGGCGTATCTCGGCTATTCGGATACCGGCTTCCTCCTCGGCGCGCTCTACGCCCGCCGGATCGGGCGGCCGGCGCACGGGCCGATGCCGATCGATATCGACCGCACCGGCGGTGACGTGACGGTGACGCGTAGCCTCGCCTGGCTCACCGCGCACGATCGCAAGGGGCTCGAACCCAGCCTCGGCCGCCGCCCCGCCGCCGCCTTCAACCTCGCGATCCTTACCAGCATGATCGGCACGCCCTGGCTTCCCGATCTCACCGATCACGTGCTGATGATCGAGGAAGTGTCGGAGCCGCTCTACCGGATCGATCGGATGCTGTTCCAGCTCGCGCACGCCACCCAGCTTCGGGGTATCGCCGGCATCCGCCTCGGCGCGATCCGCGACGTGCAGGAAAACGATCCCCCCTTCGCCGAAACGCCCGAACAGATGATCACCCGCTGGTGCGGCGAGATGGGCGTGCCGTATCTCGGGAGGGCGGCGATCGGCCATGACGCGGACAACCATGTGGTGCCGTTCGGGGTGGTTTAGGCTGCGAGCCGGAAACGCCGGGATTGGTGGGAAACAGACGCCCCCGTTTTCGTCACCCCAGCGAAGGCTGGGGTCTATCTCTCCAGTAAGGCAGCCCGTTCGTTTGCGGATCGAGTCATGGATGCCAGCCTTCGCTGGCATGACGGCAATTGGGCGCGAACGGCCCGATTACCCTTCAACCAATCGGCTCGGCCAGCCGATCCGCACCAGCAGCCCGTCGGGATCGGGCGGGCGCCGGAAGCCGAGCCGGTTCCACCACGCCTTCGGCGGCGTCGAGATCGTTGCACGGGACGATCGCCACAAGGCGCGGTTCGCGGTCGGGCATTTCGCGGTCGGACATTTCGCAGGTGGGCACGGGGCTGTTCCTGCCGAGTCGATCCGCCGATCATGCCTCACCCGCGAAACGGCAGCACGCTCTCATACTGGTCGATCGACGGCGCTCCCGCCACCCGCGCCCCGGCGCGCAGCAGGAAGGCGTGGCGGACGATTTCGGCTTGCTGCTCGATCCCGTAGCGCGCGAGCGGCCAGCCCGGATGGAGCGCATAGCCGTAGCGGCAGAAAGGATGCCGCGCGATCGGCAGGAAAATTCCCTTCTGGTGCTGCCAGATATGCGTCATCTCGTGGATGAACAACCCCTGGTCGGTGAGCGCCGCATCGGCGAAATCGTCGCGATAGAGTGTGCCCGTGGGGTGGAAATGGATGCAGCCACGCGGCGCCATCACCACGCGGCGCGGCTGGAAGAACGCCCATTTGCTCCGCGCGATCGTCGCGCGGGCATAATCGATCGCATCGCCGAACACGTGGCGGGCAAGCGCGACCTCGCCGCTGGTGAGCGGCCGTGCGGTCAACGGCTCACTTGTCCTTGAACGGCGCGGGGTCGCCCGCGGCGACGACGACGGCATCGACCTCGATCCGTGGGAAACCCGTGAAGGTCAGCGTCAGCGGGATCGTCGCGCCGGGCTTGACCGACGGATTGACGCCGAACAGCATCACATGCTTGCCGCCGGGCGCGAAGACGACGGTCGATTTGGCGGGCAGCGGCACCGTTTCGATCGGCGCCATGCTCGACATGCTGCCGTGGGTCATCGTCTCGTGCATCTCGGTGCGGATCGACACCGGGTCCGCGACGTCGATCAGCGCCGAATCCTTCGAATAGCCGTGGATGGTGAAATAGGCCGCGGCGGGCCGCCCCGCCACCGCGGGCAACCGCACCCAGGCATCGCTGACGACGATGTCGTCCTGCGTCTGGCACCCTGATAGTGCGGCGGCGGCGGCAAGCGCGATCGCGATGGGTTTGAACACCGGGTCTCTTCGTACAGCTTCGGGACAGGCGCATTCTACGGCCACGGCAATCTTGCGGCAAGGACAAGCCCCCCTATATCCGCTCGGTAACGGTTGCGCGTGGCGTCGCTTCGACGGTGCGTGCAGCCGGCTGTTGTTTAATAGTTCGGGGCCAATGAGGAACTATGGCTAAAGTTATCGGAATCGATCTGGGCACCACCAATAGCTGCGTTGCGGTGATGGAAGGCGGCAAGCCCAAGGTTATCGAAAATGCCGAAGGCGCGCGGACGACGCCGTCGGTGGTCGCGTTCGCCAAGGATGGCGAGCGCCTGATCGGCCAGCCGGCCAAGCGCCAGGCGGTCACCAATCCGGACAACACCGTCTTCGCGGTCAAGCGCCTGATCGGCCGCCGCTTCGACGATCCCATGACCAAGAAGGACATGGAACTCGTCCCCTATACGATCGCCAAGGGCTCGAACGGCGATGCCTGGGTGAAGGCAGGCGGGCAGGATTACAGCCCGGCGCAGATTTCGGCGTTCATCCTGCAGAAGATGAAGGAAACCGCCGAATCGTATCTCGGCGAAACGGTGGCGCAGGCGGTGATCACCGTGCCGGCCTATTTCAACGACGCCCAGCGCCAGGCGACCAAGGATGCCGGCAAGATTGCGGGCCTCGAAGTGCTGCGCATCATCAACGAGCCGACCGCGGCGGCGCTCGCCTACGGGCTCGACAAGAACGAGAACAAGACCATCGCGGTCTACGATCTCGGCGGCGGCACGTTCGATATCTCGATCCTCGAGGTCGGCGACGGCGTGTTCGAGGTGAAGGCGACCAACGGCGACACTTTCCTGGGCGGCGAGGATTTCGACGCCAAGCTGCTGAAATTCCTCGCGGAGGATTTCAAGAAGACCGAGGGCATCGATCTCACCAAGGACAAGCTCGCGCTCCAGCGTTTGAAGGAAGCGGCTGAAAAGGCGAAGATCGAGCTGTCGTCGGCGCAGACGACCGAGGTCAACCTGCCCTTCATCACCGCCGATCAGAACGGCCCGAAGCATCTGGTGAAGGCGATCACCCGCGCCGATCTCGAACAATTGGTCGAGGATCTCATCAAGCGCACGCTCGATCCGTGCAAGAAGGCGCTCAAGGATGCCGGCCTCAAGGCCGATGCGATCGACGAGGTCGTGCTCGTCGGCGGCATGACGCGGATGCCCAAGGTCCGCTCGATCGTGAAGGATTTCTTCGGCAAGGAGCCGCACACCGGCGTCAACCCGGACGAGGTGGTGGCGATCGGCGCCGCGATCCAGGCTGGCGTGCTCCAGGGCGACGTCAAGGACGTGCTGCTGCTCGACGTGACCCCGCTGTCGCTCGGCATCGAGACGCTGGGCGGCGTGTTCACGCGCATGATCGATCGCAACACGACGATCCCGACCAAGAAAAGCCAGACCTATTCGACCGCCGACGACAACCAGCAGGCGGTGACGATCCGCGTGTTCCAGGGCGAGCGCGAGATGGCGGCCGACAACAAGATGCTCGGCCAGTTCGATCTCGTCGGCATCCCGCCGGCGCCGCGCGGCGTGCCGCAGATCGAGGTCACGTTCGACATCGACGCCAACGGCATCGTCAACGTCTCGGCCAAGGACAAGGGCACGGGCAAGGAACAGCAGATCCGCATCCAGGCCTCGGGCGGTCTGTCCGATTCCGACATCGAATCGATGGTCCAGGACGCCGAGAAGTTCGCCGACGAGGACAAGAAGCGCCGCGAGGCGGCCGAGGCGAAGAACAACGCCGAAAGCCTGATCCACACCACCGAACGCGAACTCGCCGAACATGGCGACAAGATCGACGCCGCGCTCAAGGGTGAGATCGAAACGGCGATCACCGACGCCAAGGCCGCGGTTGAGGGCGGCGATGCCGAAGCGATGAAGGACAAGGCAAATGCCCTCGCACAGGTCGCGATGAAGCTCGGCCAGGCAATCTACGAGAAGCAGCAGCAGAGCGAGGCCTCCCCCGGCGACGGTGCGGGGGCTGGCGGCGAGGCCGGCGGCGACGACGACGTGGTCGATGCCGAATTCTCGGAAGTGGACGACAACAAGGCGTAAGACATGCTTATCTCACGTCATTCCCGCGTAGGCGGGAACCCATCTCTTGCCGTTGCCGCTATGTGGGACAGTGGGGAGATGGACCCCCGCTTCCTCCGCGGGGGTGACGTGGAAAAGCTTGCGGGGGCCGCATGACCACCCAAGTCGATTATTACGAGCTGCTCGGCTGCGCGCGCGATGCGGATGCGGGGACGATCAAGTCCGCCTATCGCCGCCTCGCGATCAATCTGCACCCCGACAAACATGGCGGGTGCAAGGAGCATGAGGCCAAGTTCAAGGCGGTCAACGAGGCCTATGATTGCCTCAAGGATCCGCAGAAACGTGCGGCTTATGATCGTTTCGGCCATGCCGCTTTCGCGAACGGGGGCGGCGGCCATCGCGGCGGCGGCGGCGCCGATTTCGGTGCTTTCAGCGACATTTTCGAGGATATTTTCGGCGAGTTCATGGGCGGTGCCAGCGCGCGCGGCCGCCCGCAGGCGCGCCGCGGCGCCGATCTGCGCTACGATATGGAGATCAGCCTCGAAGAGGCGTTCCACGGCAAGTCGGCCGACATCACGATCGATGTCTCGGGTGCGTGCGACACCTGCGAGGGCTCCGGCGCCACGCCGGGCACCGAGGCGCAGACGTGCCGCACCTGCGGCGGCATGGGCAAGGTCCGCGCGCAACAGGGTTTTTTCGTTGTCGAACGCGCCTGCCCTTCATGCGCCGGCGCGGGCGAGACGATCGCCGATCCGTGCCGCGACTGCCGCGGCGAGGGCCGCGTCGACACCACCAGGACGCTGAGCGTCAATATCCCCGCCGGGGTCGACGAAGGCACGCGCATCCGCCTGTCGGGCGAAGGCGAGGCGGGCGCGCGCGGCGCGCCGGCGGGCGATCTCTACATCTTCATCCATGTCGCGCGGCACCCGCTGTTCGAGCGCGAGGGCACCACGCTCTACGCGCGCGCGCCGATCAGCTTCACCACCGCCGCGCTCGGCGGGGTGATCGAAATTCCCAATCCCGATGGGGAGACCTATCAGGTCAAGATTCCGACGGGTATCCAGTCCGGCCGCGAGATCCGCCATCGCGGCGCGGGCATGCCGGTGCTTCAGGGCCGCGGCCGCGGCGATCTCGTGGTGCGGATCGAGGTCGAAACGCCGACCCGGCTGAGCGCGCGCCAGAAGGAATTGCTCGAGGCGTTCCGCGAGACCGAAACCGGCGAGGAATGCCCTGAATCGACGGGCTTTTTCGCGAAGGTGAAGAAAGCGGTCGGCGGCTGAGATCGAAAACCAGGCTGCCGCCTGCCATGCCCAGCGGCGCGGCAGGCGGGATTGTCGGAAACTGGTTCAGGCCGCGAAGATCACGGCGACGACCAGTGCCTGGGCAATCAGGGCCACGGCGCCGAACGCCGTCGTCTCATAGTTGCGCATTATCCGGTCTCCTGTCTGGCCGGGCCCCGTGCCCGGCTTCCGCATCGCTGCGGTGCAACATAGATAGGGACGGCAATTTAAAGGGCAACCGCAAGGAATTTCTTCGCACTTGCAGCAAACGCAACCGCTACCGTAACGATTGCGAGAGCGGATCAGGTTCCGGTGCTCGATCTAAGACGGACTCCCGCCTTCGCGGGAGAACAGCGAACCCCTGGCTGCGCTCAGCCTGGGGTCCTGACCCTAATCCCCGAACACCCGCGCGAAGATCGTGTCGACGTGCTTGAGGTGATAATCGAGGTCGAACCGCGCCTCGATCTCCTGCGGCGACAAGGCGGCGGTCACGTCGGGATCGGCCTTGAGCAATTCCATCAGCGACAGCGCGCCGTCTGACTCCCACACCTTCATCGCGTTGCGCTGCACCAGCCGGTACGCGTCCTCGCGGCTCACCCCCGCCTGCGTCAGCGCCAGCAGCACGCGCTGCGAATGAACGAGCCCGCCCATACGATCGAGATTCTTCTGCATCCGCGCCGGATAGACGACGAGCTTGTCGATCACGCTCGTCAGCCGTGCGAGCGCGAAATCGAGCGTGATCGTGGCATCCGGCCCGATGAAGCGCTCCACGGAAGAATGCGAGATATCGCGCTCGTGCCACAGCGCCACATTCTCCAGCGCCGGGGTCACATAGCCACGCACCATCCGCGCGAGCCCGGTCAGATTCTCGGTCAGCACCGGATTGCGCTTGTGCGGCATCGCCGATGAGCCCTTCTGGCCCGGCGAGAAATATTCCTCGGCCTCCAGTACCTCGGTACGTTGCAGGTGCCGCACTTCGGTCGCCAGCCGCTCGATCGACGACGCGATCACGCCCAGCGTCGCGAAGAACATCGCGTGCCGGTCGCGCGGGATCACCTGCGTCGAGACCGGCTCGGTGGTGAGCCCCATCTTCTCGGCCACATGCGCTTCGACGCGGGGGTCGATGTTGGCGAACGTCCCCACCGCGCCCGAGATCGCACAGGTCGCGACATCGGCGCGCGCCGCCTTCAACCGCGCGCGGTTGCGGTCGAACTCGGCATAGGCCTGCGCGAGCTTGAGCCCGAAGGTGACGGGCTCGGCATGGATGCCGTGACTGCGCCCGATCGTCGGCGTCAGCTTGTGCTCCAGCGCGCGGCGCTTGATCGCCTCGAGCAGCTTGTCGAGATCGTCGAGCAGGATGTCGCTCGCGCGCGCCAGTTGCACCGCAAGGCAGGTGTCGAGCACGTCCGAACTGGTCATCCCCTGGTGCATGAAGCGCGCCGGCTCGCCGACATGCTCGGCGACGTTGGTCAAAAAGGCGATGACGTCGTGCTTCACCTCGGCCTCGATCGCGTCGATCCGCTCGACCTCGAACGCGCCTTTCTCCCAGATCGCCTTGGCGGCCTCCTTGGGCACGACGCCCAACTCGGCGAGCGCATCGGTGGCGTGCGCCTCGATCTCGAACCAGATGCGGAATCGCGATTCGGGAGTCCAGATATCCGACATCGCGGGGCGGGCGTAACGCGGCACCATGCGGGCAAATCCTTTGCTGAAACAATGTCGCCGGGCGCCTCGTCGCAAATCGGGCTCGGAGTCGCGGCGAGGGGCGCGGTAGCAGGGACGAGCCGCGCCGACAAACCGCCAGCCGACGAACCCATGTCGCGACGCGAAGGGTTGAACCTGAGAACCAAGCGCGGTCACGGCGCCGTTCCCCTTTGCGGCGCGCACCAACGTGGGTTGACCGCCTTTCCCGTCCCAGGGCACCTCGTACGTCACTACGGAACGGCTACGAGCCCTGAGACCGGCCGCCGGGCGACCGCGCCCGGCGGCCGCTTCGTTCCTCCCCGGAAAACTTAGGGTCCTGACCCTAGATCAGCCCCATCGACCTCAGGCTGGCGTGCCCCCCACGGCCAATGATCAGATGGTCGTGCACCGCGATCCCCATCCTCTTGCCCGCCTCGATCACGTTGCGGGTGATGTCGATATCGGCGCGGCTCGGCGCGGGGTCGCCGGAGGGATGGTTGTGGACGAGGATCAGCGCCGCCGAACCCAGCTCGATCGCACGCCGGATCACCTCGCGGACATAGACCGCCGATTCGTCGATCGAGCCGCGGCTCATCTCCTCGTCGCGGATCAGGATGTTGCGCGTGTTAAGGTGGAGCACGCGCACGCTTTCGATCGTCTGGTGCGCCAGCCGCGCGGTCAGGTAATCGATCAGCGCCTGCCAGTTGGCGAGCACCGGCTGCGCCGATGCCTCCGCCTGGAGCACGCGCAGCGCCACCGCCTGCGCGATTTTGATCGCCGCGACGACGCCGTCGCCGGCATCCTTCACCCGCGCGATCGAGCCGGCGTCGGCGGCGAGCAGCTCTGCCATCCCCCCGAATTCGGCGAGCAGCCGCTTGGCGAGCGCCTTGGTGTCGCGCCGCGGCACGGCGAGCATCAGCAGATATTCGATCAGCTCGTGGTCGAGCAACGTATCGCCGCCGCCCGAGATCAGGCGCTCGCGCAACCGGCTGCGATGGCCGATATAGTCTGGCGAAGGCGCATCCATGTCACCCAGGGATTACGCAGCGACGGGGACGTATGCAATTGTGTCTGCGTTCATCTTGCCTATGGTTAAGAGGCGCCTGAAGCATGGGTGAGGAGTGACGAGCGGCGTGACGCGTGACGAGGACGAGGACGAGGCGACCGTCGAGCCCGCACCGGCGCCGCGTCGTCGTCGTACCGTTCCCCGGCTCGGCGCGCTGCGCTGGTGGCTGATCGGCGGTTCGGCGCTGGTGCTCGTCCCGCTGATCGGGGTGTGGACCCAGCGCAAGCCGATCGCGGCGGGCTATGTCGATCGCTTCCTCGCCGAAAAGGGCGTCACCGCGCGCTATCACATCGCCGACCTCGGGTTCGGCCGCCAGCGGCTGACCAACCTCGTCATCGGCGATCCCGCACACCCCGATCTGGTTGCCGACTGGGTCGAACTGTCGACCGACATCGGCCTGTCGGGCGCGTCGATAACGGCGGTGCGCGCGGGCCATGTCCGGCTGCGCGGGCGGCTGGTGGATGGCACGCTGTCGCTCGGCGCGATCGATCGGCTGCTGCCGCCGCCGTCGGGAAAGCCCTTCGCGCTGCCCGCGCTCGACGTGACGGTGGCCGATGCCGGGATGCGGCTGGAAACGCCCTATGGCGTCATCGGCCTGCACGCGCGCGGCAGCGGCCGGCTTGACGACGGCTTTGCGGGGCGTGTCGTTGCCGTGGCGGAAAAGCTCGATCTTGCTGGCTGCGCGTTCGGGCGTGCGGCGGCGCTGATGCGGGTCTCGATCGCCGATGCGCGGCCGACGCTCAACGGCCCGTTGAGCGCGGGTACCATCACCTGCGGCGATGCGCGGCTCACCGGCGCGCGCAGCGAGATCGCGGTGACGCTGGGCGAGCGGCTCGATCGCTGGCAGGGCCGCGCGCGGGTTCGGGTCGCGACGCTTCGGGCGCCGTCCGCGCACGCGCGCGATCTGGCCGGCAGCGTGGATTTCGAAGGCTCGCCCTCGCGGACCTCGGGCTCGGTCGATCTCGCGACCGGCGCATTCGCATCGGATCAGGTGACCGGGGGCCGGGTTACCCTGTCGGGCGGCTACCGCGTCGAGGATGGGTTCCTCGCCTTCCAGGGCAGCGCCGGCGCGCGCGGGGCGCGGCTTGCCGACGGTTGGCGCGCGCGGATCGAAAACGCCGCCGGCACGACGCAGGGCTCGCCCGTCGGGCCGCTGGTCGCGAAACTCGCGCGTGCGGGTGCCGAGGCGACCCGCGATTTCAACGTCACCGCCAATATCGACGCGCTCCAGGCCAAGGGGCAGGGCCGTATCGGCGTCTCGCGGTTGATCGTCCATGCGGCGAACGGCGCCAACGCGACGCTCGCGAGCGGCGACGGGGTTCAATATGCCTGGCCCGATCGCGGCCTGCGCGTCGACGGGCTGCTGACGCTCGCTGGCGGAGGGATGCCCGACGCAGCAGTGCAGCTTCATCAGGATCACGCCCGCGGGCCGATGACGGGCAACGCGCTGATCCGCCCCTATGCCGCCGGCGGCGCGTCGCTGGCGCTGACCCCGGTCAGTTTTACCGCGACGCCCGATGGCGCGACGCACTTTGCGACCACCGCCACGCTTTCCGGCCCGCTCGGCGACGGGCGGATCGAGAATGCGCGGATGCCGATCAGCGGCGTCTGGAACGGGGCGGGGCGGCTGCTGGTCAACCGCCAGTGCGCGCCGCTCTCGTTCGATTCGCTGACGGTGTCGAGCCTCGTGCTCGACCCCACCCGGCTCACGCTCTGCCCGGCGGGACGCGCACTGCTCGCGATCGACGGCGCGGCGCTGTCGGGCGGGGCACGGCTCGCTGCCTCGCATCTCGAAGGCCGGCTCGGCCGGACACCGCTGTCGCTTGATGCGTCTGGGGCCGAACTGGCGCTCGGCCGCCGCGGCTTCGTGCTCAGCGACGTCGCTGCGCGGCTGGGCGCGACAGGCAATCAGACGCGGATCGACGCCGCGCATCTCGACGGCCGCCTCGCGGGTGGCGCGGTCGCGGGCACCTTCTCGGGCGCGGGCGGGCAGATCGGCGACGTCCCGCTGATCCTGTCCGCCGCGGCGGGCGACTGGCGCTTCGCCGACGGCAAGCTCGCGCTCACCGGCGGCCTCACCGTCGCCGACGCGGCGGTGGAACCACGCTTCAACCCGCTGGTCTCGCACGACGTCGCGTTCGATCTCGCCGCCAACCGGATCACTGCCACCGGCACGCTCGCCGAGCCCGAAACCGCCACCAAGGTCGCCGACGTCCGGCTCGGCCACGATCTGTCGGCGGGCACCGGCACCGCCGATCTCACCATTCCCGGCGTCACCTTCGGCAAGGGTTTCCAGCCCGACAAGCTGACGCGCCTCACCTTCGGCGTGATCGCCAACGTCAACGGAATCGTCCACGGGCAGGGGCATATCGCGTGGAGCCCGGAGGGCGTGACGAGCACCGGCCGGTTCGGCACCGACGCCACCGATCTCGCCGCCGCGTTCGGCCCCGTCCAGGGGCTCGCTACCGAAATCCGCTTCACCGACTTGCTCAACATGGTCAGCGCCCCCGGCCAGACCGCGACGATCGCGTCGGTCAACCCGGGCGTCGCGGCGACCGACGGCGTCATCCGCTATCGCCTCCTCGGCCCCACCCAGGTCCAGGTCGATGGCGGACGCTGGCCGTTCGCGGGCGGTGAGCTGGTGCTGGAGCCGACCACGCTCGATTTCGCCGAGCACCGCCAGCGGCGGCTCACCTTCACGATTCGGGGCATGGACGCTGCGCAGTTCCTCCAGCAGTTCGATTTCAAGAATCTCAGCGCGACCGGCGTGTTCGACGGCACGCTGCCGATGGTGTTCGACGAAACCGGCGGCCGGATCGAGAACGGCCACCTTACGGTGCGCGAAGGCGGCGGCTCGCTCGCCTATGTCGGCCCGGTGTCGCAGCACGATCTCGGCACCTGGGGCAACATGGCGTTTCAGGCCTTGAAGGCGCTAAAGTATAAAAGCCTGACGATCGCGATGAACGGCCCGCTCGCCGGCGAGATGGTCACCGAAGTCCATTTCGCGGGCATCGATCAGGGCGCGGGCACCAAATCCAATTTCCTGATCCGGCGGCTCGCCAAACTGCCGTTCGTCTTCAACGTGACGATCCGCGCGCCCTTCCGCAGCCTGATCGATTCGGCGCAGAGCCTCTATGATCCCACGCGCTTGATCGAGCGCAACCTGCCCCGCCTCATCGAGCAGCAGAACGCCGCGACGGCCGCCCCCGCCTCGACAACGCCCGCTGACGCGCCCATTCAGCCCACCGAAAGCGAGACCGTGCCATGACCGAAACAGGATTGACGCAAACCGACAGGAGACCGACCACGGCAGGCATGAAGGGCGCGATCGCGATTCTGCTCATCGGCGCAGGCGGCGCCACCGGCGGCTGCGTGACCGTGAATGCGCCCGACAAGCCGATCGAGATCAACCTCAACGTCAAAATCGACCAGGAAGTGGTGTATCGTCTCGATGGCGAGGCGAAATCGCTGATCCAGGACAACCCGGGAATTTTCTGATGAAACAGGGTAAATTGCTTTTCTTCGCGGCCTTGGGGCTCGGCACGCTCGCGGTCGCGGGGCTCGCCACCGCTGCCTACGCACAGCGCGATCCGGCCTATGCCGCGGCGCGCGCCGCCGGCCAGATCGGCGAACAGCCCGATGGCTATATCGGCATCGTCGGCGCGGCGACGCCCGATCTGCGCGCGCTCGTCAACAACATCAATATCCAGCGCAAGGCCGCCTACACCAAGCAGGCCGCCAGCGGCGCGACGGTGGAGCAGATGGCGTTCGTCGCCGGCTGCAACCTGATCCTCAAGACGACCGCGGGCGAGAAGTACAAGGCGCCCGACGGCACCTGGAAGACGCGCGGCGCCGCCGCCCCCGAACGCGATCCGCGCTGCGTGTGATCCTCCGTCATGCCAGCGAAGGCTGGCATCTTTATCCGCAAGGGCGACTCCAGCTTTCGCTGGAGTGACGATTGCGTGGCGGGGTCGGGTCACAATGGTTGACTCGACCACCCCCCTTTCCTAAACGGGCGCCGCAACGGGGACCGTGCGTCGCCCGGGGTTTTGTTCGTCGCCGGCATCATGCCTGGCGGCGTTTCTATATCAGGGTGTATTCGAGCGTTGGCTGACGACCGACAGAACGGGTCCGACGATCTGGACCGCCGCATCGCGCAGGCCAGGGCCGCGCACGAGGTGCCGACGGGGCGTGCGGGCGGCTCGGCCGAAACCAAGGGCTGGGCGGTCGGCGTCGAATTCGTCGGCACGGTGCTGGTCGCCGCGCTGATCGGTTTCTTGCTCGACAAGGGGCTCGGCACCGCGCCCTGGCTGATGATCGTGTTCCTGCTGCTCGGTTTTGCCGCCGGTTTCCGCCGCGCGATGAAGACGTCGAAGCAGTTCGATACCGATCCGACCAACGATAACGAGTAGAGCGGAAGCGATGGCCGGCAACAATCCGATGGAACAGTTCGCGATCCGGGTGCTTCACCCGATCCCGCCGGTCGCGGGCGTGGACCTCTCGTTCACCAATTCATCGCTGTGGATGCTCATCGCGCTCGCGGTGGTCGCGGTGTTCCTCTATGCGGGCACCGCGCGGCCGACGCTGGTGCCGGGCCGGATGCAGGCCGCGGTCGAAACCATCTACGGCTTCATCGTCAGCATGATGGACGAAAACGTCGGCCCCAACGGCCGTCGTTTCGTGCCGCTGATCTTCTCGATCTTCATCTTCGTGCTCGCGCTCAACATCCTCGGGCTGATTCCCTGGGTCGGCGCGTTCACGCCCACCAGCCATGTCGC
This sequence comes from Hephaestia caeni, assembly GCF_003550065.1. Lineage (GTDB taxonomy): Bacteria > Pseudomonadota > Alphaproteobacteria > Sphingomonadales > Sphingomonadaceae > Sphingomonas > Sphingomonas caeni_A. The sequence goes on along the minus strand of NZ_QXDC01000004.1, from coordinate 705,961 downwards.
GGTGACGCTCGCGCTCGCGTTCATCATCTTCGGCATCGTGCTGATCGTCGGCTTCTGGAAGCACGGGCTGCACTTCTTCACGCTGTTCTGGCCGAAGGGCGTCAACGTCGCGCTCGGCATCGTCATCCTGCCGATCGAGGTGGTCAGCTTCCTCGCGCGCCCGTTCACGCTCGCGGTCCGGCTGTTCGCGAACATGACCGCGGGGCACGTGCTGCTGAAGGTGTTCGGCACCTTCGTCGTCGCGCTGGGGTCGTTCGAGGCTATTCCGGTCGTGTTTGGTGTCCTGCCGCTCGCGGTCAACGTCGCGCTTGCCGCGCTCGAATTGCTGATTGCGCTTATCCAGGCTTATGTTTTCGCCCTGCTCGCGTCGATCTATCTCAACGACGCGATCAACCTCCACTAAGTCACTGACGTTAATCCAAGGGAAGAGAGATCATGGATCCAGAAGCAGCCAAGTTCATCGGTGCCGGTCTTGCGGCGATGGGTGCGGGCCTCGCCGGTATCGGCGTCGGCTACGTGTTCGGCAGCCACCTTCAGGGCGCGTTCCGCAATCCCGATGCCGAACCGCGCATCTCGGGCCGCCTGTTCCTCGGCTTCGCGGTGGTCGAAGCGCTTGGTCTGATCGCGGCGGTCGTGTCGCTCTACCTCGCGTTCGCGTAACACTCGAAAGCTAGAGTCCCAGTCCGATGCCTCAGTTCGAGCTTGCCAATTTCGCGCCGCAGATGGTTTGGCTTTGCATCGCCTTCGCGATCCTGTTCTTCGGGATCGTGATGCCGACGCTGCCCAAGCTCGGCCGCGTGGTGCAGGCACGCGCGGACAAGGTGACGGGGGACATCGATTCGGCGGCGAAGGCGAAGGCCGACGCCGACCGGATCGAGGCCGATTACGCGGCGGGGATCGCGTCCGCGCAGGAATCGGCGCGGGCGACGCTCGATGCGGCGCGCGGTTCCGCCGCCGCCGCGCTCGACGCGAAGCTCGCGCAGTCCAAGGCCGCGCTCGGCGCGCGTGCCGAGGCGGCGGACAAGGCGCTCGGCGCTGCCCGTGCCAAGGCAATGGGCGAGATCGAGCGCGTCGCCGCCGACGCCGCCACCCAGATCGTCGAAAAGCTGACGGGCACCCGCCCCGACGCCGATACCGCCACCGGCGCCGCGCGCGCCGCGCTGGCGTAAGGGAGCGGGCTGGATGCTGCTTTTCCTCGCCGCCGCCGCGGGCCATGCCGAAGGCGCCGCCCACGGCATCACCACCGGCGAAACGATGCTCGGCCTCAACGCCGAGGGTTGGGTCTATGTCAGCCTGACGATCTTCATCGTCGGCATCTTCTGGTTCGGCCGCGCGCATCATCGGCTGCGTGACGCGCTCGACGCCCGGATCGCCGATACGCGCCGCGAACTCGACGAGGCCGCCCGGCTGCGTGCCGAGGCCGAGGCGCTGCTCGCCGAAGCGCAGCGGCGCAACGCCGCCAGCGCGGGCGACGCGCAGGCGATCATCACCCATGCCGAGGCCGAGGCCAAGGCGTTGCTCGCCAAGGCCGAGGCCGACGCCGATGATCTGATGACGCGCCGCGCCGCGATGGCCGAAGACAAGATCGCCGCCGCCGAACGTCAGGCGATCGCCGACGTCCGCGCGCACGCCGCCGAAGCCGCCACCGCCGCCGCGGGCGCCATCATCGCGCAGCAGCACGGCGCCAAGGCGGACAAGCCGCTGGTCGACAAAACGATCGCGGGACTCGGCCGGGCGAACTGAACGTGGCGTCACCCCGGACTTGTTCCGGGGTCCGACGGGCCTCGAACGCTAATGTTCGTTGAGGGTTGAATGCCGGGCCAGCTCCGGCATGAGGCGCGGTCAGCATTACAAAGCGTCCCGCCTCTTACGGGTTTCCGGCGGCCGCGCTCCATCCCAGAGCCCGTGGGACAAACCCCATGCACTGGCTCATCCTCGGCATCGCCGTGTTCACCGAAATCTGCTGGGCGCTCAGCCTCAAATGGGCCGCGACCGCCGCGACATGGCAGGCCTCGGCGGTCCCGATCATCCTGTCGTTCGTCAACATGGGGCTACTCGCGCTGGCGATGCGCGGCATCCCGGCCGGCACCGCTTATGCCGTGTGGACCGGTCTCGGCGCGGTCGGCGTCATCATCGGCGGCATGATCTTCTTCGGCGACAAGGTCAGCGGCGTGCAGGCCGCCTTCATGGCGCTGATCGTGATCGGCGTCGTCGGCACCAAGCTGTTCGCGCAGGGGTGATGCCCCGTGCTCCTGCGAAAGCAGGAGCCCAGGGTTACAAGCGCGGTGCCCAATGGCTCTGGGCTCCTGCTTTCGCGGGAGCACTGCTTTCGCTCGCCACCCATACACCCTAAATCCCTTCCATGCCGCGCAGCAAAGCCGACCGTCCCGATCGCCCCAACGCCGCCTCGCGCTTTAACGAGGAGGCCCAAACCTATACCGTGCGCGGCGCCGGTCAGCCCGATCTGGAAGCCGGCGTCGCGGCGATCCGCAATGTCCTGAAAACGCTCCCCGCGCGCCCGGGCGTCTACCGGATGCTCGATGCGCGCGGCGATGTGCTCTATGTCGGCAAGGCGCGTGCGCTCCGCCATCGCGTCACCAACTACACCCAGGTCGATCGCCTGCCCAAGCGGCTCCAGCGCATGGTCGCGCAGACGCGCAGCATGACGATCGTCACCACCAACAACGAGGCCGAGGCGTTGCTGCTCGAGGCGCAACTCATCAAGCGCCATCGCCCCGCCTACAACGTGCTGCTGCGCGACGATAAAAGCTTCCCCTTCATCTTGCTGCGCGCCGATCACGCCTTCCCGCGCATCCAGAAGCATCGCGGCGCGCGGCGCGCGAAGGGTAATTACTACGGCCCCTTCGCGTCGGCTGGCAGCGTCAACCAGACGCTCAACGCGCTCGAAAAGCTGTTCCTGCTCAGAAGCTGCACCGACGGCTTCTTCAAGACCCGCGACCGGCCGTGCCTGCTCTACCAGATCAAGCGCTGCTCGGCGCCGTGCGTCGGCCGGATCAGTGAGGCCGATTATGCCGAGCTGGTCGACGATGCGAAGCGCTTCCTCTCGGGCAAGGCCACCGATGTCCAGGCCAAGCTCGGCGCCCGGATGGAGGCGGCGGCCGAGCGGCAGGATTTCGAGCTTGCCGCGATCCTGCGCGATCGGCTCAAGGCGCTCACCTTCATCCAGGGCAGCCAGGCGATCAACGCCGACGGCGTGGGCGATGCCGATATCTTCGCGCTGGCGTCGAAAGAGGGCACGATCGGCATCCAGGCCTTCTTCATCCGCGGTGGCCAGAATTGGGGGCATCGCAGCTTCTTCCCCGCGCACACAGCCGACGTGCCCGAGGCCGAGGTGCTCGCGAGCTTCCTCACCCAATTCTATGAGGACGTGCCCCCTGCCCGCACGATCCTGCTTGATCGCGCGCTGCCCGATCCCGCGCTGATGGCCGAGGCACTCGGCGAGCGCGCGGGGCACAGGATCGCGATCTCGGTGCCCCAGCGCGGCACCCGCCGCCGGCTGATGGAGCAGGCGACGCGCAACGCCGCCGAAGCGCTCGATCGCCGCCTCGCCGAATCGACGACGCAGGCGAAATTGCTCCGCGAGGTCGCCGATCTGTTCGAACTGGGGGAACCGCCCGACCGCATCGAAATCTACGACAACAGCCACATCCAGGGCACCAATGCGCTCGGCGCGATGGTCGTCGCGGGGCCGGAAGGGTTCCGCAAGGGCCAGTATCGCAAGTTCAATATCAGACAGGCCGCGACCGATGACGATTTCGCGATGATGCGCGAGGTCTTCCAGCGCCGCTTCGCCCGCGCGCAGGCCGACGATCCCGATCGCGACGGCGGCACCTGGCCCGATCTGGTGCTGATCGACGGCGGTCGCGGCCATCTGAACGCGGCGAAGGCGGTGCTCGAGGAAATGGGAATCGAGGACGTGTGCCTCGTCGGCGTCGCCAAGGGGCCGCACCACGGCCGCGAGGGGCGCGAGGTGTTCCACCTGATGGACGGCCGTGAGCTGACGCTGCCGGTCAACGCGCCGGTCCTGTTCTACCTCCAGCGGCTGCGCGACGAGGTCCACCGCTTCGCGATCGGCGCGCACCGGGCGAAGCGCGCCCGGGCGATCGGCGCCAGTCCGCTCGACGAGGTTCCCGGCATCGGCCCGGCGCGCAAAAAGGCGCTGCTGATGCATTTCGGCACCGCCCGCGCCGTGCGTGGCGCCAGCCTCGAGGATCTCCAGCGCGCGCCCGGCGTCAGCCACGCCGTCGCGCAGCAGGTCTACGATTTCTACCACGCGCGGTAAGTATAACGCCGCCGCCGAGCTGGCCTTCCCACTGAAATGACGTCATTTCGTCGCTGAATCTGCACGATTCATCCTTTGATCCGGCGGGCGCGGGGTTTAGGGTGACCCCGTTTAAAACGGGGGAGTATCAGCATGTTCGGTCGCGTCATCATCGCGGGTCTTCTGGCCGCCACGGCCACCACCGCCGCTTATGCCAGCGACAAGCCGATCTACGCGCCCGCGCCCGATTGGGTGACGCCGGCCCCCGCGGTCGATCTCGCGACGCTCGCCGATGACGCGCCGGTGTTCCTGATCCTCGATCGGCAGCAACGGCTCCAGGATGGGCAGGTCTGGTCGTATCAGGATAGCGAGACGCGCGCGGCCAACCCGGAAATCCTTTCGCAGATCGGCACCATCTCGCTCACCTGGTCGCCCGACAAGGGCGATCTCATCATCCACCGTGCCGAGATCATCCGCGGCGGCGAGCATATCAATCTGCTCAAGGGCGGCGATCCGTTCACCGTGCTGCGGCGCGAGCAGCAGCTCGAACAGCTCCAGCTCGACGGCATGTTGACCGCGACGATGGCGGTCAGCGGCCTGCGCGTCGGCGATGCGCTGCGGCTGACCTATTCGACCACGCAAAAGGATCCGACGCTCGCCGGCAACGTCCAGACGTTCGCGCCGATCGTCGCCGATCCCTTCCGCGTCCGGTTCGCGCGCGAGCGGCTGCTGTGGCCGGACGGCGCCGGGCTTCATTACAAGGTGCTCGGCGCCAAGATCACGCCCGTCGTCACCCGCGCCGGCGGCTATCAGGAACTGGTGATCACCGAACCGGTCGCCAAACAGCCCGAGATGCCGGGCGACGCACCCCCGCGCTACAAGCGCGGCACCGCGATCGAGGCGACGACCTTCGCCGATTGGGCGTCGGTATCGAAGGTGATGGCGCCGCTCTACGACACCGCCGGCACGATCGCGCCCGATAGCCCGCTTGCCGCCGAAGTCGCCCGGATCGAGCAGGCGACCCCCGATCCGGCGCGGCGCGCGATGCTCGCGCTGCAACTCGTCCAGGATAAGGTCCGCTATCTGTTCAACGGCATGGATAACGGCAATTACGTGCCGCAGACGCCCGCCGCCACCTGGCAATCGCGCTACGGCGACTGCAAGGCGAAGACGATGCTGCTGCTGGCGCTGCTGCACGCGATGAAGATCGATGCCGAACCGGTGCTCGCCTCGAGCAATCTCGGCGATGCGATCCCGACGCGGCTGCCGATGCCCGGCGCGTTCGATCACGTCCTTGTCCACGCGACGATCGGCGGTCGGTCGCTGTGGCTCGACGGCACCGACATCGGCGCGCAATTCGTCGATATCGATGATGTGCCGGCGTTTGCGAACGTCCTTCCGCTGCGCGCCGGCGGCGCGGACATCATGCCGCTGCCGATCCGCACCGCCGCGCGGCCCGATGCCGATATCGCCATCGCGTTCGATCAATCGGCCGGGCTCACGCTGCCGACACTCTACACCTTCACCATGAAGGCGCGCGGCCAGTTGGCGCAGATGGTCCACGCCGCCAAGAGCCAGGCGAGCAAGGATCAGATCGAGCAGATGGTCCGCGCGACGATTTCGCCCTATGTCGGCAACGCCGTCATCGCCGACAACGCCGTCGCCTATAATGAGGCGGACGCCACCGCGACGATCACCGCGTCGGGGCTGGTATCGACCAAATGGCATCGCGAGGATCGGCGCTATCGGGCGACGCTCGATTATTTCGTCGACAATCTGACGTTCAATCCCGATCGTAGCCGCGCCGCCTGGAAGACCATCCCGGTCTCGACCGGCCAGCCGTTCGACATCGCGCTGCACACGACGATGGCCTTGCCCGATCGCGGCCAGGGATTCACGATCGAAGGCGACAAGAGCTTGTCCGCCGATCTTGCCGGCGGCCATATCGAGCGGCGTTTCGCGCTGAACGACGGCACGATCTCGGTCGAGGATCATGTCACCTCGGCCGCGCGCGAAATCGCGGTGGCGGATCTGCCGCAGGCGCGCGCGGCGGTCACGCTGGCCAAGTCCCGCGTCCTGCGGGCGCTGGCGCCGACCGATACGCCGACGCACTGGCAACTGGCGCAGCGTCTGGCGCGCGATCATGGCGCCGCCGCGATCCTCGCCGTCTATGCCAAGGCGCTGGCCAAACAGACCGACGATCCGGACAAGGCATGGGCATATAGCAACCGCGCCTATTTTCAGGCCGGGATCTACGATTATCGCGCCGCGATCGCCGATCTCGATCAGGCGATCGCGCTCCAGCCCGATGCCGATTTCTATCGCCGGCGCGCGATGCTCTATGCCGGGCTCGGTGACGACGCCAAAGCGCTCACCGATTATCAGGCGGCACAGGCGCTCGATCCGGGCTCGATCGCGGGTGTCGGCGGGCTCGCCACGGCGCAGAGCGATCTCGGGAACAAGGATGCGGCGATCGCGCTGGTCCAGGAGCGGATCGATCAGGGCGGCAAGGAAAAGCCCGGTTTCCTGGCGCTCAAGGCCGATCTTCTCAGCCGCACCGGCGACGACGAGGCCGCGCTCGCGACGATCGACGAGGCGATCACCGTCCGTCCCGGCGATCCGAACCTGCTCAACAGCCGCTGCTGGATCAAGGGCACGCTCGGCGTCGCGCTCGATACCGCGCTCAAGGATTGCACCAAGGCGATCGAGCTTGCCGATTCGCCCGCGGCCGCGCTCGATAGCCGCGCGCTGGTCTATTTCCGCATGGATCGGATGGAAGACGCGCTCGCCGATCTCAACGCCGCGCTCGATGCGGCGCCGGAACAGGCCGCGAGCATCTACCTGCGCGGCATCATCCACAAGCGGCAGGGCACCACCGCCAGCGCCACCGCCGATCTCGCGGCGGCGCGCCTGATCCGGCCGACGATCGACAAGGATTATGCGCGCTTCGGGATCAAGCCTTAGGGCCGGATGCGCGACATCGGACCCACTTATCCCGTTCGTGCTGAGCTTGTCGAAGCACCGCTCTTTCTTTCGCAGGAAGGGGAAGGGCGGCCCTTTCGACAAGCTCAGGGCGAACGATTCAGGTTTAACGCTCGCCGCTCCAGGGCTGTGGTTTCCGGGGCGGCACGGGTCGCAGAGCGTGTGCGGTGCATGGCGAAAAAACGCTGTCCTACAAGCGCGCGATCATGTCATGATTGCCGCCGCTCTTTGATAGTATCGACTCGTCCCGCCGCCGAACCGAACGGATTCGATAGCGTGCGCCTGTACCGTATCCCCATCCCCATCCTTGTGCGGGGATACAAGCGAGGCGGTACGTGGTCGAAGTGGACAATCACCCGACAGCGTTTTGGCCTCACCTTCGCCTAACCTTCCGCGCCGTGATCCCCCGCGCATTGGCAAATTCTTCACTCGCCCACGCTAGCGCTGGTTTCATGCCGACGCCTGTCTTCCTCACCGTCGATACCGAGTTGGCCTGGCGCCATCACGCCACCGGGCTCGACGCGGCCGCAATCGTCGAACGCTCGCTCGATCCGGCGGGCGTCGGGGTCCGCCATCAGCTCGATCGCCTCGCGATGCACGGGCTCAAGGCGTGCTTCTTCGTCGATCCGATGCCCGCGCTGGTGTTCGGGCTCGATTGGCTCAAGCCGCTCGTCGCGACGATCCTCGCGCGCGGGCAGGAGGTGCAGCTTCACCTCCACCCCAATTGGGCGGGGGCCAGGGCCGGCGACGGCGGTGCCGCCCATGCCCGCTTCGAGATGGTCGAATATTCGGCGCACGAACAGCGCGATCTGATCGCCGGCGCGATCGACCTGCTCAAAGCCGGCGGCGCCCCGCATCCGATCGCGTTCCGCGCGGGCAGCTACGGCGCCAATGATACAACGCTCGCCGCGCTCGCCGCGCTGGGCTTCGTCTATGACAGCAGCCACAACGGCGCCGCGACGCCGTGGCCCAGCCAGATCGGCCTGCCCGCCGATACCATCGCCCCGGTCGTCCGCGCCGGGCTGGTCGAGCTTCCCGTGACGCTGATTGAAGACGCGCCGGGCAGCCTGCGCAACGTCCAGGTCTGCGCGCTGTCGATCGGCGAGATCCGCGCCGCGCTTGATCATGCGGTGGCAGCCGATCACGCCGCGGTGACGATCGTCAGCCATTCGTTCGAACTCGCCAGCCGCGCCGGCACCCGTGCCAACGGTATCCACGCCCGCCGCTTCGAGGCGCTCTGCGAGATGCTGCGCGCGCGGCGCCACGATCTGCCGACCTGCCATTTCGCCGATCGCCCCGCGCTTCGCCTCGGGGCCGCCGATCATCCGCTTGCGCCCAACACGCTGCGCACGCGCTGGCGGCAGGCCGAACAGCTCTGGTCGAACATGGTCGAGGAACGCGCGGCGTGAGCGCGGTCGTCCAGCCGCTCAAATTCCAGGTCGGCGCGCGCACCCTGTGGTCGATCCCGCGGCGGCTGGTGCGCGTGCCGCTGTCGCTTGCCGACGTGCTCGAACCGCGCGTGCCGCCCTTGCCGTCGCTGGGCGACGCGGCCGACGGCATCCTCGTCACCTCGCTCCCCGAAGCGCGCGTCGCGGCGGTCACCGCGCAGGCGCCGGGCCTCATCGCCTTCGTCCGCCAGCGCTACACGCGCTACTTCGCCGATCTGGACGGCGGTTTCGACGCCTGGCTCGGCGGCATGTCGGCCAACACGCGCTCGGGGCTGAAGCGCAAGGCGAAGAAGCTCGCCAAACGCTCGGGGGGCACGCTCGACGTCCGCGCCTATCGCACGCCCGACGAACTGGCGGTCTTCCATCCGATCGCGCGCACCGTCTCGGAACGGACGTATCAGGAAGCGCTGCTCGGCAGCGGCCTGCCCGCGACGCCCGCCTTCGTCCGCGCGATGCTCGCCGCCGCCGCCGCCGATCAGGTGCGCGCCTGGCTGTTGTTCGTGGACGGGTTTCCGATCGCCTATCTCTATTGCACCGCCGAGGGCGATACGCTGCGCTACGACTATCTCGGGCACGATCCAGAATGGTCGGATTGGTCGGCCGGCAGCGTGCTCCAGGTCGAGGCGATGCGCGTCTTGTTCGCGGAAAGCCGCTTCGCCCGCTTCGATTTCACCGAGGGTGAGGGCCAGCACAAGCGCCAGTTCGCGACCGGCGGCGTCGCCTGCGTCGATCTGATGCTGTTGCGGCCGAGCCTCGCCAACCGCGCCGCGATCGCCGCGCTGGCGGGTTTCGACCGCACGATGGCGCTCGCCAAGCGTCTGACCAGGAAGCTGCGCGCCGAGGCGCTGGTCCGCCGCCTGCGCCGCCACTGATTGCGCTTCGCCCCGGCTCGGCTATGCCCAAGCCATGCACCTGCGTGCCGAAGCCATCGTCCTCGCGGTCCGTGCCCACGGCGAGCACGGCGCGATTCTCCGCGCGCTCACGCCCGTCGACGGGATGCTCGCGGGCTATGTGCGCGGGGGCCGTTCGCGGCGGCTGCGGCCGATCCTGCAACCCGCCAACATCGTTCTCGGCGAATGGCGCGCGCGCACCGACGATCAACTACCGCAGCTCGCGGTCGACCTCGTCCACAGCCGCGCGCTGCTGTTCGCCGAGCCGCTGCCCGCGGTCGCGCTCGACTGGGTGACCGCGCTCACCGCGTCCGTGCTTCCCGAAGGGCAGCCCTATCCCGCGGTCCACGCTGCACTTGCGGGCGTGCTCGACGCGATCGAGGCTGCGCCCGCGGCGCGCGGCTGGGCGGTGGCGCTGGTTCGCTACGAACTGCTGCTGCTCGCCGAACTCGGCTTCGGGCTCGCGCTCGATCGATGCGTGGTGACGGGCGCGACCGCCGATCTGGCCTTCGTCAGCCCCAAAAGCGGTGCCGCCGTCTGTCGCACCGCCGGGGCGGGTTATGCCGATCGCCTCTTTGCCCTGCCGCCGTTTCTGGCATCGGGCGGTGCGGCCGATTGGGCGGACATCCTCGCCGGGCTCGCGATCACGGGGCACTTCCTCGAACGCGACCTATTCGGTGATCGCCGCGCCGATACGCTGGCGGCACGCGCCCGGTTGGTCGATCGTCTCAAGAGAGCGGTTGCGTGATCGGGCGCGGCGCGGCTAGTCGGGCGCGACGCTCACCGAACCGGGGGAAAATTTGATGCCGCTTGTCGCGATTCTTGCCGGAGACGGGATCGGCCCCGAAGTGACCGCCGAGGCGCGGCGCGTGCTCGAGGCGCTCGATCTCGGGATCGACTTCGAAGAAGGGCTGGTCGGCGGCGCGGGCTATCGCGGCGCCGGGCACCCGCTGCCGCCCGCAACGCTCGATCTCGCCAAGCGCGCCGATGGCGTACTGTTCGGTGCGGTCGGCGATCCGGCGTGCGATGCGCTCGAACGTGCGATGCGGCCCGAACAGGCGATCCTGGGCCTGCGCAAGGAACTGGGGCTGTTCGCCAATCTGCGCCCGGCGACGCTGTTCGAGGGGCTCGAGGATGCCGCGGCGCTGCGCCCCGACGTGGCCCGCGACATCGATATGGTGATCCTGCGCGAACTGACCGGCGACGTCTATTTCGGCGAAAAGGGGCTGCGCACCACCGGCGAGGGGCTGCGTCAGGGTTATGACGTGATGGCCTATGACGAGGCCGAGGTGCGTCGGATCGCGATCGTGGGCTTCGAGATGGCGATGCGGCGCAAGAAGCGGCTCCATTCGGTCGACAAGGCCAATGTGCTCGAAACCTCGCAATTGTGGCGCGACGTGGTGAACGAGGTGGCCACGGGCTATCCCGAGGTTGCGCTCATCCATATGTATGCCGACAACGCCGCGATGCAGCTCGTGCGCCACCCCGGCCAGTTCGACGTCATGGTGACGGGCAATATGTTCGGCGACATCCTGTCCGATCTCGCGAGCATGTGCGTCGGCTCGATCGGGATGCTGCCCTCGGCGGCGCTCCGCGAATGGGCGGGCGCGTGCGGCCTGTACGAGCCGATCCACGGCAGCGCGCCCGACATTGCCGGGCAGGGCAAGGCCAATCCGTGCGCGGCGATCCTGTCGGCGGCGATGCTGCTGCGCCATTCGCTCGACATGCCCGAGCCTGCCGATCGGATCGAAACTGCGGTGGCCGCGGCGATCGCCGGCGGCGCGCGGACGCCCGATCTCGGCGGTACGCTCTCGACCTCGGCGATGGGTGATGCGGTGCTTGCCGGGCTCGCATGACCGCGGAGTGCATCGAGTTGGCGGTCGTCATCCCGACCTTCAACGAGGCCGCGAACGTCGCGACGCTCGTTGCCCGGCTCGATGCGGCGCTGGCGGGGCGTACCTGGGAAGCGATCGTCGTCGACGATAATTCGCCCGACGGCACGGCCGATGCGGCGCGCGAGATCGCCCGGATCGATCGTCGGGTGCGCGTGATTCAGCGGATCGGCCGGCGCGGGCTTTCGACGGCGTGCATCGAGGGCATGTGCGCCACTGCCGCGCCGCTGGTCGCGGTGATCGACGGCGATCTCCAGCATGACGAAACATTGCTGCCCCGGATGCTCGATGCACTCGAGGGCGATCCCACGCTCGACATCGCGATCGGCTCGCGCTTCGCCGAGGGCGGCGGGACCGGCAATTGGGATCGCGACCGGATCGCCAAGTCGGCGCTTGCGACGCGGCTCGCGCGCCATGTGCTGCGCGCCGATCTCAGCGATCCGATGAGCGGCTTCTTCATGGTGCGCACGGCGATCGTCCGCCGTCTCGCGCCTGACCTGACGGGGATCGGCTTCAAGATCCTGCTCGATATCATGACCACCAGCCCGCGACCGCTTGCCTTTGTCGAACTGCCCTACACGTTCCGCAGCCGCACGCGAGGCGAGAGCAAGCTCGATCACGTCGTCGCGATGGAATATCTGATCGCGCTTTATGATCGCATGTTCGGACGGCTGATTCCGGTGCGGTTCGCGATGTTCTCCGCGATCGGCCTGTTGGGCGTCGGGGTACATATGGCGGTGCTGTCGGTGCTGTTGTTCGCGTTCGACACTGCTTTCGTCGCCGGGCAGATCGTTGCGGCAACGGTGGCGATGACCGCCAACTTCTTCCTCAACAACGCGCTCACCTATCGCGACCGGCGGCTCCGGGGCTGGCGGCAGTTGATCGACGGCTGGGTGTCGTTCTGCGTCGTCTGTTCGGTCGGCCTCGTCGCCAATGTCGGTGTGGCGGCCTTCCTTCACGATGCCCGCAGCGGCACCTGGGCGGCGTCCGCGCTTGTCGGGGTGCTCGTCGGCGCGGTGTGGAACTATGCGCTGTCGTCGCGTTTCACCTGGGGGCGTTATTAACGCCGGACGTCGACGCCGTCGGCGGTGAAGGCGTCGAGATCGGCGCGGGTGAAGAGGCTCACGTCGCCGGGCAGCGAATGTTTGAGGCAGGTGAGCGCGAGCCCGGAGTGGGCGGCACGCTCGATGTCTTCGCCGAGCAACAGCGCGTGGAGCACACCGGCGGCGAAGGCGTCGCCCGCGCCGATCCGGTCGACGATCCCCGAGAGCGCGACTTCCTCGGTCTGCGCGACGGCGTCGCGTGCGTCGATGCGGGCGGAAAGGCGGTGGCGATCGGCATCGACGACGTGGCGCGCGGTTGAGGCCATGACGGTGAGCTTCGGGAACGCCTCGAACGCGGCCTCGGCGGCGGCGCGGCGACGGCCTTCGCTGTCCTCGCCGAAATCGCGGTCGAGCAGCAGCGCGATGTCGCGATGGTTGCCGAACAGGATGTCGGCATGGCTGACCAGTTCGGCCAAGATGCTGCGCGGGTCGCTGTCCCAGGCTTCCCACAGCCGGGCGCGGTAATTGCCGTCGAACGAGATCGGAATGTTCCGTTCGGCGGCAGCGCGGGCGGCGGCGAGCGCGCTTGCGGCGGGCACCGGCCCCAAAGCGGGCGTGATCCCCGACAGATGCAGCCGCGTCACCCCGTCCAGCAGCGCGTCCCAATCCCACGTTTCGGCAGGGGTTTCGGCAAAGGCGGAGCCGGTGCGGTCATAGACCACATCGGTCGGCCGCAGCCCGGCGCCCGGGGTGACGAAATAGAGCCCCATTCGCCCCGCACGGCGGATGATGCGGCGGCAATCGACGCCGTGCCCGCGCAGCGAGCGGATCGCCGTATCGCCGAGCGCATTTTGGGGGAGCGCGGTGGCGAAGGCGACGTCGTGGCCGAGCAAGGCGAGCGCGGTCGCGACATTGGCTTCGGCGCCCGCGGTCCACACGTCGAGATGCGGGGTCTGGAGCAGCAACTCGCGGTTGGGCGGCGACAGCCGCAGCATGATTTCCCCAAAGGCGAGGAAGCGCCCCATCATCATCTCCCGGTTCGTGCCGCGCGGGTGGCGGCGGCGGTTTGCGCATAGCGGGCGATGACACCGATGGCCATCGCCCAGGCGCGCGCGTCAGAAAAAGCCGATCACCAGCGTCAGGTTGAGCCCGATGATGACCAGCGCGATCGCCCAGGCGAGCGCCGCCAGCCAGCGCGGATTGACGAATTCGCCCATCAACTTGCGATCGCCGGTGAAGGTGACGAGCGGGACGATCGCAAAGGGAAGCTGGAGGCTGAGCACCACCTGGCTCATCACCAGCAATTCGGTAGCCGAGCCTTCGCCCGCAATCCAGATCATCGCGACGGCGGGGATGATCGCGAGCAGCCGGGTCGCCATCCGCCGCGCCCAGAAGGGGAGGCGGAGATCGAGGAAACCTTCGGCGACGATCTGCCCCGCGAGCGTGCCGGTGATCGTCGAATTCTGCCCCGAGGCGAGCAAGGCGACGGCGAACACCACGCTGGCCGCGCTGGCCCCCAGCATCGGGCTGAGCAGGTGATAGGCCTGATCGATATCGGCGACATCGTGGCGCCCGGCGACGTGGAAGGTCGCAGCGGCAAGGATCAGAATCGCGGCGTTGATGAACAGGGCCAGCGTCAGCGCCACGCTCGAATCGAGCGTGGCGAGGCGCAGCGCCTGGCGCTTCGACACCGCGTCCGGCGCCACGGCGCGGGTCTGGACGACGGCGGAATGGAGATAGAGATTGTGCGGCATCACCGTGGCGCCGAGGATACCGATCGCCAGATAGAGCATCACCGGATCGGTGACGATCTGCGTGGTGGGGACGAGCCCGCCGGCGACCGCGGCCATATCGGGCCTGGCGAGCCACAATTCGTAGGCGAAACTGCCCGCCACGACGATGAGCAGCGTGGCGATCACCGCTTCGATCTTGCGGAATCCGAAGCGTTGCAGCGCAAGGATGAGCATCACGTCGAAGGTGGTGATCGCGACGCCGGCAAGCAGCGGCAGCCCGAACAGCAATTGCAGCGCGATCGCGGTGCCGAGCACTTCGGCCAAATCCATCGCGATGATCGCGATCTCGCACAGCACCCACAGCCCGATCGTGGTGCGGCGCGAATAGCGAGCACGGCACGCCTGCGCCAGATCGAGCCCGGCGACGATGCCGAGCTTGGTCGACAGCGCTTGCAGCACCATCGCCATCAGGCTCGACAGCAGGATGACCGAGAGCAACGCATAGCCGAAGGCGGAACCGCCGGCGATGTCGGTCGCCCAATTGCCCGGATCCATATAGCCGACCGCGACCAGATAGCCCGGCCCGGCAAAGGCGAACAACCGCCGCCAGATGCCGCCGCCTTTGGGCACCGGAATCGTGTGGTGGCTTTCCTCGAGCGAGGGATAGCGGCTGGCGCGCGGTGCGGCGTCTTCCGCTAGCGAGGCCGACGGCGGCGGCATGGCGATCAGATGACCTCGATCTTGTAATGGTGCCACGCCATGATCGCCGCCGCGCCGCGATGCGGGCGCCATCCTTCGGCGAGCGTGCGCAGCGCCTTTTCGCTGGGGCGTTCGGGATGGCCGAGGATGCGGCCGATCTCGATCTGGACCGCGAGATCGCCCGCGGGCCAGACATCGGGGCGCCCTTCCGCGAACAGCAGGTAGATTTCGGCGGACCAGCGGCCGATGCCCTTGATCCGGGTGAGCGCCTTGATCGCATCCTCGTCGTCGCCGGGAAGATGCTCAAGATCGAGCCGGCCGCTGATCACTTCGTCGGCGAGACTGCGGGCATAGCCTGCTTTCTGGCGGGAGAGACCGGCGGCGCGGAGCGCTTCGTCGGCGGCGGCGGCGATGGCGGCGGGATCGGTGAGATCGCCGACCTGTTCCTCCAGCTTGCGCCAGATCGACGCGGCGGCGGCGACGCTGACCTGCTGGCCGACGATCGTGCGCAGCAACGTGGCATAGCCGCGTTCCCGAATCCGGGGCTCGGGATAGCCGGCGCGGGCGAGCGCGGCGGCGAAACCGGGTTCGCCCGCGGCGAGCGCATCGATCCCGGCGCGGAGCTGGTCGGCGGTCAGGCCCATCGGTCGATCCCTTGATCTCGCCGCGCGGGGGCGGCATGGCGACGGCTCACCCGCCAGGAGGATTGCATGCCCAAGCTTATCGTCGTCACCCGCGAAGGGGAAGAACGCGTGGTCTCGGGTGAGGCGGGCCTTTCGGTGATGGAAGTGATCCGCGACAACGGCATCGACGAAGTGCTCGCGCTGTGCGGCGGCTGCTGTTCGTGCGCCACGTGCCACGTCCATGTCGACCCGGAATTTGCGGCCAAACTGCCGCCGATGAGCGAGGACGAGAACGATCTGCTCGATTCCTCGTCCGACCGCGACGCCGACTCGCGGCTGTCATGCCAGATCGCGTTCAGCGAGGCGCTCGACGGGCTGCGCGTGACGATCGCCGCCGAGGATTAGGACCGGCCGGCATTCCGCCCATGTTGGCTGCGCAAATGGCGGTTTCCCGTGCTTCCAGTGCTCACGATCCTTTAGGACGCTGCGCTCCGGGTCACGAGAAACCACCATGTTCGACTCGACGTGAACTGAATGTCGGTCGGCCCTCGGATTGACCTGCAACGGGCGGTTTTCCGCGCTTGCGGTGCTGATGAACCGCGCGTGCACTGCGCTTCGGGTCGCGAGAAACCACCATTTTCGGCTCAACGTGGCCAGAATCTCGATCAGTCCTGAGGTTATCCGCCGGGTTGATGGAGTCGGGTTGATCCTGTTGCGGGGCGGTGGCCGGTTGGTCGGCGGCGGCGTGATCGGCTGAGTCGGGGGCGGGCGCCTCGGGCGCGTCAGCGACATCGGGTGCGGAGGCATCGGGGGCGTCGGGGCCGGTCTGGGCCGCGAGTGCGGCGAACCAGGCGGTCCGCTCGGGGGCGTGTTCCGCGCACAGCTCGACATGCTCGATCGCGGCGGCGGTTTCGACCAGATGGTGCTCGTCGAGCGTCAGCGTGCGGCTGTAGCCTTCGTCCCCGAAGCGGCCGGCCTGATCGCCGTCGAAACCGGCGGGCGGGGCGAAGCGGGTGCGCCAATCGTCGGCATAGGGGCACCACCAGACCGGCGAATCGGGCTCGGGTTCACGCATCGCTTCGGGGTGAAGTGGAGAAAGTGGAGCGTGTGGCGCGGCATCAGCCGGGGCGGCGAAGGCGATCAGCCCGGCGGCTTCGGCGCGAGTCCATTGCTCGGCGGTCCATGCCGCGCGGGCATCGGGATCGAGATCGCTTGTATCGACCTCGGCGGCGGTGCCGCGCCCGGTGCGCAGCCAGCGATCGGCGCGGGCGAGCGCGACGACGGCGCCGAGATCGGGATCGGCCTCCTCTCCGGCGATGCGCGTGGCGAGGAACATGCCGGTGCGCGCCGGGCCCTGATCGCGATCGATCAGATCGAGGAAACTGTCGAACTCGGCGGCGACGAGCCGCGCGGCGTGATGCGTCGCCTCACCGGCGGCGGCATCGGCGAAGCGATCGAGCCGGGCGAGCATGGTCGAGGCGAGGCGGTTATCATAGCGGTGGCGCGTGACCTCGGTGCCGTCGGCGCGGGTATAGGTATCGACCTGGCCGTCGATCGCGCGGGCGAGCAGCGTATCGGCGACCTTGTCGCGCGCGAGCAGATTGGCGGCGCGCCAGCCGATCGCGAAGGCGGCGCCGGCGGCGCGCCGGCGCAGCGCATAGGCCGAGGACGGCGCCATGCCGACGATGCGGCAGGCCTGTTCGGCGCTGTACCCCTCGGCCACGTTTTCGAGAAAGGCGCGCTGCCGATCGGGCGTCCAGCCATCGTGCCGCTGGGCGCGGGGGGCGGGCAATTGCGGTGCGGCGGTGGTCTCGGTGATGGCGTTCATGCGGGTCGTCCTTTCCCAGATGAGAACAAAAGACGACCGGCCATATATACCGAAACGGGGCTTGTAGGACAGCCCGCGCGGCGACGCGATTAGCGGGAACGCTAATCGCGAGCGACTAGCGCGGGCCGGCCGGCGGCGCTGCCAGCGCCGACCGACGACGCGGGATTTACTCCCGCGTTGGCCAACTGCTTCCCGCCAGAAATAACAATATCGTTAAGTCGCAGCTCCGAGGACAAACGGTGTGCCGTCCTTGAGGGGCTTTGGAAGCAGTCCTGCGGCTCGCTCCGCAATCCATTCAAACTGAGTCCGCTTCTTGTCCTGCATCAGCAATAAAAAAGTCATAACCGTATACGTCAGAGTATTTTATGGTGCCTTATATTATTCTTCTATATCAGTCTAATACAGGAGGAAAATACCGTTCCAAACACCTACGTCGCCATGACAGCCGCGCGTCTTGCTGACGCAGGACAAGGCATAGATCGAATTTGAACGGGCATAGCTACGCAAAAAAGAATGCAACTCGTCGGCGAAAAGGAATCGTTCACCGTGGTTTTCGGATGGAATGAGGCAGATGCCCGCCAGGGCTGGGCGTTCCAATGAGTAAAGCCATGCTTGACTCCGTACAAGGTTTATACCTACATGGCGGCAACGGTATAATGCGGAGGTAAGAATGAGCGGTGAAATGGGGTCGGTCAAGCTCAGTTTGGCTGGTGATGGGCTGAGCTTCGAGAAGTATATTAGCATGAAGCAGGCCGTTGCAATCATGCGCGTAGCTGCGATGTCCGCAGACGAGGTCGCTAGCGTGGATGACGTCTCTGCTGGCGCTAAAATCGAGCAGCCGAGAATGGGCGCACAAATTTCCTTAAGCGAAGCTCTTTCTACCGCGGAGCCTAAAACAAGTCCCGAAACCATTGCGGTCATCGCTGACTGGGTAATGAGCGAGGACGAGGTCGAGAGCATTTCTCGGGAGGATGTCAGCGATCGGTACCAAGATGCGCGCCTCTCTATGCCGGGAAATTTTCACAGGGATTTTGCCAAAGCCGTACAAAAGGGATTTTTGGCACCGATGCGCGGTAACAAGAATAGATTTTACGTAACTAAGACAGGTCAGGCGCTATCTAAAAAAGGTTAGGAGATCGAGTCATGGCTCTAAAGGATCTAAAAGGCTCCGTTTTTTCAGTCAGTGAAGATTTGATTGAGGACATTGTTCGATCTTATGTCCGCTATGACTCGGATGAAAAATCTATTGTCATGACTCCAGAAGCTGCTTCGTTAAGCAATAAAGTCAAAGTTCTTGTCTATCTGACAGCTAATGAGGGTTGGCCCTATGTGATCGACGATTACACCGTCCAGCCTCTTGCTCCGAAGGACATGGAGGCCCCCCTTGGAATGAAGGGGGGGTCACTCAGGCCTACGCTGCGCGCCTTGGAGGCAGACAATTTCATTCGGAAGATGGGAAGTGGCTACAGAGTGATCGCTGCAAATTTGGCGAAAGTTAAGTCTCATTTAGGAAGTGGTAAGTGAGTCGCAGTAGAGAGATGGCCGAGGCTCTCGCAGCGGGAATGCCAGAAAATCTCGCTCGTGATCTTGAAGGCACCTACTCTTCCGCCGTCCAAAATTTGCACGCTGCGGACTATTCTAGTTGCCTAGTCACGAGCGGACTTTTTGCGGAGCACGCGATGAGGGCCCTGCTGTTGCGCGTGACCGGGAGTTTGCCAAAAGAGATCAAGAACTTTGGTCAGGCGGTTGAACAGGTCAAGAAGTCTGGCGATCAGAGCGAAACAGTCACGAAGCTCGTTCCGTCGATATTGGCTGCGCTGATATATGATGTCCGCTCGAAGCGGGGAGCGGTTCATGTAAAAGAAGTTAGCCCAAGAAAACGCGATGCCTTTCTCGTCGTTAATTCCAGTTCTTGGGTTATGGCGGAATTGCTTGACCTATTTAGCGATCTTCCTGCTAATAAACTGGATGATATTATTAATTCATTGGTGAGAGCTAAGAAGCCGATTGTAGAAGTAATCGATGGAATTCAAGTTGTGACAGAAAATCTACCCGCTTATATCGAAACACTTTATATCATTGATGGTAATCCGGGCGGAATAAACCGCCGCGATCTCGGGCGACTCGTAAAACGAACTCCCAGTTCGATTACACATGCTTTGAAAAAGTTGGACGACGAACGCTATATCCATAAGAACGGCGAACTTTGGCATATAACGGGCAAGGGAGAAGGCTTTTTGGCGGAAAACTTAACAAGCCTTGGGAGATAAATGTTCACCCAATATATACTTCACTCCGCCGCCACCCGCTCAGCCTCACCACGCGCCCCTCGCACCCCCAACAACGGCGCCAGATACCGCCCGGTAAAGCTCCGCGCCGTCCCCGCGACCGTCTCCGGCGTCCCAACCGCCACAATCTCCCCGCCCTTGACGCCGCCTTCTGGGCCAAGGTCGATCACCCAGTCGGCGGTTTTGATGACATCAAGGTTGTGCTCGATTACCACCACCGTATTGCCCTGCTCGACCAGTGCGTGGAGCACCTCCAGCAGCTTCCTCACGTCGTCGAAATGGAGGCCGGTGGTGGGCTCGTCGAGGATGTAGAGCGTGTTGCCGGTGGCGCGGCGCGAGAGTTCCTTGGCGAGCTTGACGCGTTGCGCCTCGCCGCCCGAGAGCGTCGTCGCCTGCTGGCCGACCTTGACGTAGCCGAGGCCGACCTCGACAAGCATCGCCATCTTGTCGCGGATCGGGGGCACGGCCTTGAAGAATTCGGCGGCGTCCTCGACCGTCATGTCGAGCACGTCGGCGATCGAATGGCCCTTGAACTTCACCTCGAGCGTCTCGCGGTTGTAGCGGCGGCCCTGGCAGACGTCGCATTGGACGTAGACGTCGGGGAGGAAGTGCATCTCGATCTTGATCAGGCCGTCGCCGGTGCACGCCTCGCAGCGGCCGCCCTTGACGTTGAACGAGAAGCGGCCGGGCTTGTAGCCGCGCGCCTGCGCCTCGGGCAGCCCCGCGAACCAATCGCGGATCTGGGTGAAGGCGCCGGTATAGGTCGCCGGGTTCGAACGCGGGGTGCGGCCGATCGGCGACTGATCGATGTCGATCACCTTGTCGAGATGCTGGAGGCCGGTGATCTTGTCATGCTTGCCCGCGAGGATGCGGGCGCCGTTGAGCGTGCGCGCGGCGGCGGCGTAGAGCGTGTCGATCGTGAGGCTCGACTTGCCCGAGCCCGAGACGCCGGTGATGCAGGTGAAGGTGCCCAAGGGGATGGTCGCGGTGATGTCGCGCAAATTGTTCGCGGTGGCGCCAACGACGCTGAGCTTCTTGCCGCTGCCCTTGCGGCGGTGCGCAGGGACGGGGACTTCGCGGGTGCCGTTCAGATAATCGGCGGTGATGCTGCCGGTGCTCGCGAGCAGTTGATCGAGCGTGCCGTGGGCGACGACATGGCCGCCGCGCACCCCCGCGCCGGGCCCCATGTCGATCACATAATCGGCGGTGCGGATCGCATCCTCGTCATGCTCGACGACGAGAACGGTGTTGCCGAGATCGCGCAGCCGCTTGAGCGTGGCGAGCAGCATGTCGTTGTCGCGCTGGTGGAGGCCGATCGAGGGCTCGTCGAGGACGTAGAGCACGCCCGACAGGCCGCTGCCGATCTGCGACGCGAGGCGGATGCGCTGCGATTCACCGCCCGAGAGGGTGCCCGAGGTGCGATCAAGGTTGAGATAATCGAGCCCGACATTGTTGAGGAAGCCGAGCCGCTCGTCGATTTCCTTCAGGATGGCGCGGGCGATCTCGTTCTGCTGATCGGTGAGATCGGCGGGGAGCGCCGCGAAGAAGGCGAGCGCATCCACGACAGACAGGCGCGTGACGCTGGAGATATCGCGCATCGCGACCTTGACTGCGAGCGCCTCGGGCTTGAGGCGGGCGCCGTGGCACACCTCGCAGGGCTGCGCGGCCTGGTATTTGCTCAGTTCCTCGCGCATCCACGCCGATTCGGTTTGCAGCAGGCGGCGGTTGAGGTTGCCGATCACGCCCTCGAACGGCTTCTTCACCTCATAGGATTTGCGGCCGTCGACGAAGCGCAGCGTGACCGGGCGCCCGCGCGTGCCGTGGAGGATGATCTGGCGGACCTCGTCAGGCAGGTCTTTCCACGGGGTCTCGAGGTCGAAATCGAACTCGCGGGCGAGGGAGCCCAGCACCTGCATGTAATAAGGCGACGGCGGGTTGGACTTGGCCCAGGGGACGACCGCGCCCTTCTTGATCGAGAGGGCGTGGTTGGGGACGACCAGATCCTCGTCGAACAGCATCTTCTCACCCAGGCCGTCGCACGCGGGGCAGGCGCCTTGCGGCGCGTTGAAGCTGAACAGGCGCGGCTCGATCTCGGCGATCGTGAAGCCCGAGACCGGGCAGGCGAAACGCTCGCTGAACACGATGCGGTTGGCGGGGATGCCGGCGCCCTTCATGCCACTAGCCCTCTCCCCTTCAGGGGAGAGGGTTGGGAGAGGGGCAGTTGATGCGTTCCCCTCCCCTAGCCCCTCCCCTGAAGGGGAGGGGAACTGGGTTGCGCTTGCCACCGTCGTATCCACCAGATCGACATAGGCGAGGCCATCGGCGAGCTTGAGCGCGGTTTCGAAACTGTCGGCGAGGCGCGTCGCGAGATCGGGGCCGACGACGAGGCGATCGACCACGACCTCGATGTCGTGCTTGTATTTCTTGTCGAGCGCGGGGGCATCGTCGATCTCGTACAGTTCGCCGTCGATGCGCACGCGGGTGAAGCCCGCCTTCTGCCACTCGGCGAGTTCCTTGCGATACTCGCCCTTGCGGCCGCGCACGACGGGGGCGAGCAGATAGAGCCGCGTGCCTTGCGGCAGCGCCAGCACGCGATCGACCATCTGGCTGACGGTCTGCGCGCTGATCGGAAGACCCGTGGCGGGCGAATAAGGGATGCCGACGCGCGCCCACAACAGCCGCATGTAATCGTAGATCTCGGTGACGGTGGCGACCGTCGAGCGCGGGTTGCGGCTGGTGGTCTTCTGCTCGATCGAGATCGCGGGGCTGAGCCCCTCGATATGATCGACATCGGGCTTCTGCATCAGTTCGAGGAACTGGCGCGCATAGGCCGAGAGCGACTCGACATAGCGGCGCTGCCCCTCGGCATAGATGGTGTCGAACGCGAGGCTCGATTTGCCCGAGCCCGACAGGCCGGTGATCACCGTGAGCGTGTCGCGGGGGATGTCGATCGAGACATTCTTGAGGTTGTGCTCGCGCGCGCCGCGCACGCTTATCTGAGTCAGGGCCATGAAGCGGGTTCTACTTCTGTTCTTTGCTGGAGGCTAGAGGGGAGATAGGAAGGCGGCGGCCGGCGTGCCAGCAGGCGGCGATCGTATCCGATATGGAGCGGTCTCCCGCCCGGAAAGTGGCGACGCCTCCGAAGCTGCGTCATCGCTGCGGGCTTTCGCACCGCCGTCGCCCGAGGATGCGCCGCCGGGGGGACCGGCGATGCAACCGACAAATCATCTGTTCTACGGCGACAATCTCGACGTGCTGCGCGCGCATGTGCCCGACGCGAGCGTCGACCTGATCTATCTCGACCCGCCGTTCAATTCGAACGCCAATTACAACATCCTGTTCAAATCGCCCGAGGGCCGGCAATCCGAATCGCAGATCGAGGCGTTCGAGGACACCTGGCACTGGAACGACCGCGCCGAACGCGCCTTCGACGAGGTGATGCACAGCGGGAACACCGGCGCGTTCACGCTGCTGCGCGCGATGCGCGAGTTTCTGGGCGACAACGACATGATGGCGTATCTCGCCATGATGGCGGTGCGGTTGATCGAACTCCACCGCGTGCTGAAGCCGACGGGGTCGCTCTACCTGCACTGCGATCCGACCGCGAGCCACTATCTGAAGTTGCTGCTCGACGGGGTGTTCGGAGCCAAAGCCTACAGAAACGAGATCATCTGGGATTATTCGTTCAGGCTGATGGACTTGCCCAGCTTCTACAACCGCAAACACGACGTGATCCTGTTCTATGCCAAAGGCAAAGGGCAGACATTTCATATGCCCAAGACGGCGTGGACACGCGACGATCTCGAACGCAGCCGAAAACAGAAAATCCATACCGACGATGACGGCGTCGAGTGGATTTGGATGCCGGGCGGCAAAGGCAAATCCAAGAGCAAGATGCGCCGGGTCGATGATATCATCGAGGGCGGCAAGGCGATTTCGGACGTGTGGCGGATTCCCATCATCTCTTCGTCCTCAAGGGAACGCCTTGGCTATCCCACGCAAAAGCCCCTTGCGCTGCTCGAACGGATCATCTCGGCGTCGTCCAGCGAGGGCGATGTGGTGCTCGATCCGTTCTGCGGCTGCGGCACCGCCGTTCATGCCGCGCAGAAACTGGGGCGGCGGTGGATAGGGATCGATGTGACCCATCTGGCGATCGGCTTGATCGAAAAGCGGATGACCGAGGCGTTTCCCGGCATCGCGTTCGAGGTGGTCGGCCGCCCGCAATCGCTGTCCTCCGCGCGGGATCTGGCGCGGCGCGACAAGCATCAGTTCGAGCTATGGGCGCTCTCCGTCGTCGAGGCCGATCCGTGGAAGGGCGGCCGTAAGGGCCCCGATGGCGGCATCGACGGCATCATCTGGTTCAAGCCCGACGGCAAGAAGACCGAAAAGGCGATCGTCGAGGTCAAGGGCGGCGGCACCGGCGTGAAGGATGTCGGGCGGCTGGCACAGGTGATCCAGCGCGAGAATGCGAAGATCGGCGTGCTGATCACCGCGCAGATGCCGACGCGCGCGATGGAGCGCGACGCCGCGGCGGTCGGGGTCTGGGCGAACGATTATACCGGCCGCAAGCACGGGCGGTTGCAGATCATCACGCTGGCCGAGCTGTTCCAGAACAAGCGCCCCGACATTCCGTGGGTGGACACGACCGTCGGCAAGAAGGCGCGGCGCGAGGAGACTGCAACGCAGGGATCGTTGCTTTGACACCGGCATAGCGATGGCCACCGGCGCCCGGGCGTGGCTGCCCGGACGCCGCTGCTACCAATGCACCTGCCTGAGCCCAGGCAGGATATTGCCGAGCCGGTCGCCCAGCGTTGCGGAGATGTCGCGTTCGAGCATGCGGATCGTCGGCGGGGGCCAGGCACCGCGGTGGAGGCGGCGGAGTTCCTCGCTTACCGCGGCGTCGGCGCGGGTGCGGCGCTGGTTGTGGCGAACGTAATCGAGCCACGTCGGCACGTGATAGCGCTCGATCCAGTGGGTGCGGTCGGCGAGGTCGCGCAGCAGATGCCAGTGGCGCGCGCCGTCGCGGCGGCGGATGCGGCGGCGCTCGGCCATCACCGTGAGGAAGGCGACCTCGTCCTGCTCGGGAATCGTGTAGGTGATCGTGATGACGACCGGGCCGCTGCGCGCGTCGACCGGCACTTGCGTGTCGGGCGCGGTGAATTCGCGCATCGGCGCGAGATCGAGATCCTCGACCTCGGTGAGGCGGAACGGCAGCGCGACGACGAGCGCGACGATCTGGACGAGGCCCGCCACGACCAGCGCGATCCCGACCTGGTGGATTTCGGCGACGACACCCCAGAGCCAGCTTCCCAATGCCATGCCGCCGAAGGTCGCCATCTGGTAGAGCGCGAGCGCGCGCCCCACCACCCAGCGCGGCGAGGCGAGCTGGATGACGGTGTTGAAGCTCGACAGCACGATGATCCACGCGCCCCCGGTGACCGCGAGCGCGAGCAGGGTCAGCGGCAGGAACGGCGAGACGCCGACGACCACGGTGGCGACCGCGAAGGCGATGCTCGCGACGCGCACCACCGCCTCGGTCGACAGGCGCTCGTGGAGGACGCCGCTGCCGACCGCGCCGCCGACCGCGCCGATCCCGAATGCGCCGAGGAGGACGCCGTAGGTGAACGAGCCGCCGCCGACGAGATCGCGTGCCACGAGCGGCAGCAGCGCCTGGACCACGATCGAGCCGATCCCGAACAAGGTCGAGCGGACGAGCACGACGAGGATGTGCGGCGACATCGCGACATAGCGCACGCCGGCCGCCATCGCGTCGCCGATCCGCTCGCGCGGGAGCGTGCGTTCGGGCAGCACCGGGCGCCAGCGGCCGAGCACGCCGATCAGCCCGAGATAGGACAGGACGTTGAACGCGAACGCGGCCGCCGCGCCGAACGCGGCGACGATCATCCCGCCGACCGCCGGGCCGACGCTGCGCGCGAGGTTGAACCCCATCGAATTGAGCGTGACCGCGCCCGCCAGATCCTCCCGCGGCACCATCTCGCCGACCGAGCTTTGCCAGGCGGGGCGGTTGAAGGCGTTGCCGCAGCCGATCAGGAAGGTGAAGACGAGCAGCAACCACGGCGTCACCACGTCGAAAAAGGTGACGAGGCAGAGCCCCGCCGAGGCGATGAACAGGAACCATTGCGCGCCGATCAACACGCGCCGGCGATCGAACTGGTCGGCGATCGCGCCCGCCAGCAGCGAGAGCAGCATCACCGGCAGTGCCTTCGATGCCTGGACGAGCGCGATCATGCTGGCGGGCGCCGAGAGCAGCACCATCATCCACGCCGCGCCGACGCCCTCGATCAACCCGCCGAAATTGGAGACCGTGCTCGCGATCCACACCGAACGGAAGGTGCGGTGGCGGAACGGCCGGAACAGGGTAAGGCGGGGGGCGTCGGCCAACGTCGTGCGGGGCTCCTTGCGAGATGGCTCTTCTTGGGTGGCGGCGCGGCGCGAATCAAGCCGGGCACGCCGCCGGGGAGACAAAGGTGATGGTGTGTGGCAGCGGCGCGCGCTACGCTAAATCATGATGGGGCGGCCTTTTTCTTCGCTTGGTGCGCGCGGCGCGATCATCGCCTGTGCAGTGATCGTCGTGGCGGCGGGGCTGGCGCTGCATTTTGCGGGGCGGTCGGCGATCTGTCCGTGCGGGACGGTCAAGCTGTGGCACGGCGTCGTCCAGTCCGACGAGAACAGCCAGCAACTCTCCGACTGGTATTCGCTGAGCCATGTGATCCACGGGTTGCTGTTCTACGCGATTGGCTGGGCGGTGTTCAGGCGGTGGTCGGTGGCGGCGCGGCTGACGCTCGCGGTGCTTGTCGAGGCGGGATGGGAAGTGCTCGAGAACTCGCCGATCATCATCGACCGCTATCGCGCCGTGACGATGGCGTGGGGCTATGCCGGCGATTCGATCCTCAATTCGCTGTCGGACATCGGGTGCATGGCCATAGGCTTCTGGCTCGCGCGCGTCTTGCCGTGGCGGGCGAGCGTGGCGCTGGGGATCGCGCTCGAACTGATCGCGCTGGCGGCGATCCGCGACAACCTGACGCTCAACGTGTTGATGCTGGTGTGGCCGGTCGAGGCGATCCGCGTGTGGCAGGCGGGGTAGGGGAGCGGGCCGGTGCGGCAGTCGGATCAGCGCCGCGCCTTGCGGCGGTCGTGTATTTTCTTGGCGGCATAGGCGCCGCCGAGCGCGAGGCCGAGCGGGCCGAGGCGGCGCATCGCGCCGACCGCGACCGCGCCGATCGCAGCGCCCTTGAGGCCGCCCTTGCCGTCGCGGCGATCGATCTCGCGGCCGACCAGCGCGCCGATGAGCTTGCCGATCATGCCGTCTCTCCCTCTTTCGCTACTCGATCCCAGGCCGCGCCCAAGCCACGCAGCACCAGCCAGCCGACCGCCCAGGTCGCGACGACCGGCACCGCGACCTTGAGGACGTTCGCCGCCACCGCGCCGGTGATCGCGCCGTCGACCGCGCCGTCGTCCCCGCTCATGCCGTCGATCGCGGCGCCGACGATGGCGCCGATGGTGGTCGCTCCCATGCAATGCTCCTTGGCGTTTGGTATCAGGGGGTCAATCCGCGAGGAGGAGGCGGGTTCCGGTGAGACGGGAAAAGTGCTTCCGGCACCCATGAGCCGCGAGCGCCGGCGCTTGCGGAGGGTTGGACCCCGGCACAAGGCCGGGGTGACGGAAGGAGTTTGGGGCGTTTGAGAAAGCGCCTCTCGGTGCATTGCGGCCCCGGCCCGCTTCCCCACCCGGCCACCCAATGCGATTATCCTATGGGTGGCCGGGTGGGGGAGCGGGCCGGGGACGCTTCGGAAATCGCCCTTTCGCGATTTCTCAAACGGACTCTTAGCGGCCGACCATCGTTTCGGGGCGGACGACGCGGTCGAACGTGGCTTCGTCGACGAGGCCGAGCTGGAGACCCGATTCTTTCAGGGTAAGCCCCTTTTCGTGGGCGTTCTTGGCGATCTTGGCGGCGTTGTCGTAGCCGATTTCGGGCGCGAGCGCGGTGACCAGCATCAGCGAGCGGCCGACGAGATCGGCGATCTGCTGCTCGTTGGCCTCGATCCCGTCGACGCAGCGTTCGGCGAAATTGGTCATGCCCACCGCCAGCAGATGGATCGAGCGCAGCACGTTCGCGCCGATCAGCGGCATGAAGACGTTGAGTTCGAACTGGCCCTGCATCCCGCCGATCGTGACCGCCTGGTTGTTGCCGATCACCTGGGCTGCCACCATCGTCAACGATTCGCACTGGGTGGGATTGACCTTGCCGGGCATGATCGAGCTGCCCGGCTCGTTCGCGGGCAGCGACAATTCGCCGAGCCCCGAGCGCGGGCCCGAGCCGAGATAGCGGATGTCGTTGCCGATCTTGTTCAAGGCGACCGCGAGCGTGTTGAGCGCGCCTGAGAAGAACACCAGGCCATCCTTGGCGGCGAGCTGCTCGAATTTGTTGGGGGCGGGCTCGAACGCCGTGCCAGCGATGTCGGAGATCGCCCCCGCCATATCCTCGGCCCAGCCTTCGGGCGCGTTGAGGCCGGTGCCGACCGCGGTGCCGCCGATCGCGAGCTTGCGCAGATTGCCGCCCAGCGCGCCCTCGATCCGCGCGCGGCAGCTTATGAGTTGCGCGGCATAGCCCGAAAATTCCTGGCCGAGCGTGAGCGGGGTCGCGTCTTGCGTATGCGTGCGGCCGATCTTGACGATGTGATCCCACGCTTTCGCCTTGGCCGCCAGCGCGCCTTCGAGCCGGTCGAGCGCGGGGGCGAGCGCGTCGCGCGCGGCGAGCACGGCGGCGACGTGAAGCGCGGTGGGGAAGCTGTCGTTCGACGACTGGCTCATGTTGACGTGATCGTTGGGGTGGACGGGCGATTTGCCGCCGCGCGTGCCGGCCAGCATCTCGTTGGCGCGGCCCGCGATCACCTCGTTGACGTTCATGTTGGTCTGGGTGCCCGAGCCCGTCTGCCAGATGACGAGCGGGAATTGATCGTCGAGCTTGCCGGTGATGACTTCCTGCGCGGCGGCCTCGATCGCGTCGGCGATCTTGGGGTCGAGCCCGTGCTTGCGGTTCACGCGCGCGGCGGCCTGTTTCACGATCGCCTGGGCATGGACGATGCCGATCGGCATGCGTTCGGTGGCGCCGAAGGGGAAATTCTCGATCGAGCGCTGCGTCTGCGCACCCCAATAAGCGTCGGCGGGAACCGCAATCGCGCCCAGCGAATCGGTTTCGGTACGAGTGGTCGTGCTCACAAAGCCTCCGTCATGCCGGGCTCGTCCCGGCATCCACGGCGCCGCAAGCCCCTCGGGCGCTGCCTATGCGGGACGGCGGACCCCGGAACAAGTCCGGGGTGACGCATTTCCGCTATTTTTTTCTTTTGAAATCCACCGCGACGACGTTCGAGCCGTCTTCGATCGGTTCGGCGACGGGACCGTCGTTTTCGGCTTCACCGACGATTTCCTCCTCGTCGGCTTCCTGCGCCTGGAAGCGCAGCTCGAAATTGACCGCGGGATCGTGGAAGCCCGTGATCGCCGCATAGGGAATCACGAGCTTGGACGGGATCTGGTTGAAGCTGAGCCCGACCGAAAAGCGTTCCTCATCGACCGTCAGATCCCAGAATCGGTTCTGGAGCACGATCGTCATTTCGTCGGGGAAACGCTCGATCAGCCGCGGCGGGATGTCGACGCCGGGGGCCTGCGTTTTGAAGGTGATGTAGAAATGATGCTCGCCCGGCGCCGCGCCGCCGTTTTCGGCGACCGAGCCCAGCACCCGGCCGACGACCGCGCGCAGCGCCTCCTGGACGATCTCGTCATAGGGAATCAGGCTATCGGGCAGGCCATCGTTCATGCGCGCATGGAGTAACGCGCTTTGGCACGCGGTCAAGATTGCATGGTGCGGCCAACACGCTATGGACGCGGCCATGCGCACCGCGACCATCGCCCGCAAGACGAGCGAAACCTCGATCGACGTGGCCGTCAACCTCGACGGCACCGGCCGCTACGCCGTCTCGACCGGAATCGGCTTTTTCGATCATATGCTCGAACAGCTTTCGCGCCATTCGCTGATCGATCTCGACGTGAAGACGGTGGGCGATCTCCATATCGACCAGCATCATACCGTCGAGGATACCGGCATCGCGGTGGGCGAGGCGATCGCCGAGGCACTGGGCGACAAGCGCGGCATCCGCCGTTACGGCGACGCGCTGAGCCCGATGGACGAGACGCTGACGCGCGTCGCGCTCGATATTTCGGGGCGGCCGTATCTCGTCTGGAAATGCGCGTTCTCGCAAAAACGACTCGGCGAGATGGATACCGAGATGTTCGAGCATTTCTTCCACAGCTTCGCGCAGGCCGCGGGGCTGACGCTCCACGTTGAGACGCTCCACGGCAAGAATAACCATCATATCGCCGAATCGGCGTTCAAGGGGCTGGCGCGCGCGTTGCGGACCGCGATCGAGATCGATCCGCGCAAGGCCGACTCGATTCCCTCGACCAAGGGGATGCTGTGATGGCGGACGCGTATCGGACCGACGGGCCGCTTTCGATCATCGTGCTGACCTATATCGCGCCGCTCGACGCGGTGGACGCGCAGTTGAAGGCGCATGTCGCCTGGCTTCGGGCCCGGTTCGACGACGGTGTGTTCCTGATCGCGGGGCGGCGCGATCCGCGCGTCGGCGGCGTCATCGTCGCGCACGGGGCCGCCGACAAGGTGGCCGAAGTCGCCGGGACCGATCCGTTCGTGACCAGCGGGGTCGCGACGGTCGAGGTGGTGCCGTTCAACGCCACCCTTGCCGCGCCGGAGATCGTCGGGCTGCTGGCATGACGATCGCGCTCGTCGATTACGGCGCGGGCAATCTCCATTCGGTCGCCAACGCGCTGCACGCCGCGGGCGCCGCCGACCTGATCGTCACCGCCGATCCCGATGCGGTGGCGCGCGCCGGGCGGATCGTGCTGCCCGGCGTCGGCGCGTTCGGGGCGTGCGCGGATGCCTTGCGCGCGATTCCCGGCATGATCGAGGCGCTCGACACCCGCGTGCGGGGCGAGGGCGTGCCGTTCCTGGGGGTGTGCGTCGGGATGCAGTTGATGGCGGAGCGCGGCGAAGAGCAGGGCCGCCACGACGGGCTCGGCTGGATCGCGGGGACGGTACGCGCGCTTGCCCCTGCCGACCGACGCGCCAAGGTGCCGCATATGGGTTGGAACGACGTGGTGCCGGTGGCCGATCACCCGCTGATCGTGCCTGGCGAGGCCTATTTCCTGCACGGCTACGCCTTCGCGGGCGAGAGCGTGCTCGCGGTGACCGACCATGACGGGCCGGTGACCGCCGCGATCGGGCGCGACAATATGCTGGGGGTGCAATTCCATCCCGAAAAGAGCCAGCGTTACGGGATCGCGTTGTTGGAAAGGTTTTTGGCATGGCGGCCGTGACGGCTCTCACCCTCACCCTTCCCACTCGCTCCGCGAGCGGGCCCCTTCCCTCTCCTATCGGGAGAGGGAAGGAGGCGCGCAGCGCCGGAAGGGTGAGGGCGAAAGGGCTTCTGCCATGAGCCTGATTGTCTTTCCCGCGATCGACCTCAAGCAGGGCAAGGTGGTGCGGCTGGCCGAGGGGGATATGGATCGGGCGACCGTCTATGGCGACGATCCGGTGGCGCAGGCGCTGGCCTTTGCGCGAGCCGGGGCGGGGTATCTGCACGTCGTCGATCTCGACGGAGCGTTCGCGGGCGGATCGGTCAATGGCGAGGTGGTTGCCGCGGTGGTCGCGGGGTTTCCGGGGCATGTCCAGCTCGGCGGCGGCATCCGCAGCCGCGCCGCGATCGAGCGCTGGTTCGATCTCGGCGTTTCGCGGGTGGTGATCGGCACCGCGGCGCTCAAGGACCCTGAACTGGTGCGCGCTGCCGCGCGCGATTTTCCGGGCGGGATCGTGGTCGCGGTCGATGCGCGCGACGGCATGGTCGCGACCGCGGGCTGGGCCGATGTGTCGGACGTGTCGGTGGTCGATATGGCGCGCCGGTTCGAGGATGCGGGCGTCGCGAGCCTGCTGTTCACCGATGTCGGGCGCGACGGACTGCTCAAGGGCGTCAATATCGAGGCGACGGTCGATCTGGCGCGCGCGACGGACCTGCCGGTGATCGCGAGCGGCGGGGTGGCGGGGATTTCGGACATCCATATGCTCGCGCTCCACGCGCGCGCCGGGATCGAAGGCGTGATCACGGGCCGGGCACTCTACGACGGCCGACTCGATCTGGCGGCGGCGCTGAGCGTGGCGGAGGCGGCGTGACTGCCCGCGTCGCCATAGCCGTGTTGGGCATCATATTGGCGGCCGTGTTCGGCGGGTCGCTTTTCTTTGGCTTGAAGACCGGGAAAATGCCGCTTGGGGGACTGTCGGTCTCTCGGGTGACCCAGCCAATCCTGTTTTGGTTGTCCGGTAGCGCTCTGTTGGCATGGACAATCTTTGGGACTTATCTTTTCCTTGCTGATATCCTGAAATGACCGTCCGCGCGCGCGTGATCCCGTGTCTTGACGTTGCCGATGGCCGCGTCGTCAAGGGCGTCAATTTCGTCGATCTCAAGGATGCGGGCGATCCGGTTGAGCAGGCGCGCGCCTATGACGCGGCGGGCGCGGACGAATTGTGCTTCCTCGACATCACCGCCACGCACGAGGCGCGCGGGACGATCATCGATGTGGTGCGGCGCACCGCCGAGGTGTGCTTCATGCCGCTGACCGTCGGCGGTGGGGTACGCAGCGCCGAGGACGCGCGCGCGCTGCTGCTGGCGGGGGCGGACAAGGTGGCGGTCAATTCGGCCGCCGTGGCGCGGCCCGAGGTGGTCGCCGAGATCGCCGATCGATTCGGCAGCCAGTGCTGCGTCGCGAGCGTTGATGCGCGGCGCGTGGGTGCGGGCTGGGAGGTGTTCACGCACGGCGGGCGGCGCGCGACGGGGATCGACGCGGTTGCGCACGCGCGGCGGCTGGCCGAGCTGGGGGCGGGCGAATTGCTCGTCACCTCGATGGACCGCGACGGGACGCGCGACGGCTATGACCTCGAGCTGATCCGCACGATCGCCGATTCGGTATCGGTGCCGGTGATCGCGAGCGGGGGCGTCGGCGGGCTCGACGATCTGGTCGCGGGGATTCGCGACGGCCATGCCAGCGCGGTGCTGGCGGCGTCGATCTTCCACTTCGGCGAGGCGAGCATCGCCGACGCGCACGCTGCGCTGGCGGCGGCGGGGATTGCGGTGCGGACGCCGGTGGCCTGAGGCCCGCCGGCGTTGGTGGCGCCGCGCCCTCTCGGAAATTGCCGTCACCCCGGACTTGTTCCGGGGTCCAACGCGCCTCAGGCGCTAGCGCTCGTGGAGGGTTGGATGCCGGAACAAGTCCGGCATGACGGGCTTCTACAGCACCGCCGCTGCCATCTGGCGAAAGGCGTCGGCGCCGTGCCCTCTCGGAAATTGCCGTCACCCCGGACTTGTTCCGGGGTCCAACGCGTCTCAGGCGCTAGCGCTGGTGGAGGGTTGGATGCCGGAACAAGTCCGGCATGACGGGCTTCTACAGCACCGCCGCTGCCATCTGGCGGAAGGCGTCGGCGCGGTGGCTGATCGCGTGTTTGGCGTCGGGGTCCATTTCGCCGAAGGTCTGGCCGCCGCCGTTGGGCAGGAAGACGGGATCGTAGCCGAACCCCTTGTCACCGCGCGGCGGCCAGACGAGCGCGCCGTCGACCCGGCCTTCGAACCATTCGACATGGCCGTCGGGCCAGGCGAGCGCGAGCGCGCAGACGAAATGCGCGTTGCGGCTGGCGTTGGGGCCGGCGTCGCCGAGCCGCGTCTCGACGCGGCGCATCGCTTCGTTGAAGTCGCGTCCGGTCTCGGTTTCGGCCCAGCGCGCCGAGAAGATGCCGGGTTCGCCATCGAGCGCGTCGACGGCGAGCCCGCTATCGTCGGCGAGCGCGGGCAGACCAGAGAGATCGGACGCCTGGCGCGCCTTCAATTCCGCATTGGCGACGAAGGTCGTGCCGGTTTCGTCGGGTTCGGGCAGGCCGAGCGCCTTGGCCGAGACCGTCTCGATGCCGTGGGGGGCGAGCAGGGCGCCGATCTCGCGCACCTTGCCTTCGTTGTGGCTGGCGATGACGAGCTTGCCGGGGGCGAGCTTGCGGATCGCCTGCGGTTGGGCGCCCTCGCCGCTCATGCCGAGAGCGCCTTGTCCTGCGCGCGGAAGATTTCGGTGCAGCCCATCCGCGCGAGCCTCAGCAGGCGCAGCAGGCTTTCCTCGTCATAGGTCGCGCCCTCGGCGGTGGCCTGCGCCTCGGCGATGTGGCCGTTTTCGAGCAGGACGAAATTGGCGTCGGCATCGGCGTTCGAATCCTCGTCGTAATCGAGGTCGAGCACCGGATCGCCCTTATAGATGCCGCACGAAACCGCCGCGACCTTTTGCCGGATCGGGTCGACGGTCAGCTTGCCTTCCTTGAGCAGGCCGTTGACGGCGAGCCGCAAGGCCACCCACGCCCCCGAGATCGAGGCGGTGCGCGTGCCGCCATCGGCCTGGATGACGTCGCAATCGAGCGTGATCTGGCGCTCACCGAGCAGCTTCAAATCGGTGACGGCGCGCAGCGAGCGGCCGATCAGCCGCTGGATTTCCTGCGTGCGGCCCGATTGCTTGCCCTTGGCCGCCTCGCGGCTGCCGCGGGTGTGCGTGGCGCGCGGAAGCATCCCATATTCGGCCGTCACCCAGCCCTCGCCCTTGCCGCGCAGCCACGGCGGCAGGCGTTCCTCGATGCTCGCGGTCACCAGCACGCGCGTGTCGCCGAAGCCGATCAGCACCGACCCTTCGGCATGGCGGGTGAAGTGCGGTTCGATCGTCACGGGGCGCATCTGGTCGGGCGCGCGGCCGGAAGGACGCATACGGGTCTCCTTATTGTGTCTCGTCTGCCACCTAGACGTGCCGAGCCCGACACGCCAGTCTCGGGCGTTCGTAACGCACGAAACCCGCAAGGAGGATCATATGCGTTCGATATTGTTGCTTGCCCCGCTGATCGCGCTCGCGGGCTGCGTCGCCGGCGGCAGTCCCGCGCCCACGCCGGGGGACAGCGCGACGATCACCTATGCGACGCAGCCGTGCTTCGGCGCCTGCCCAGTCTATACGGTGGCGGTGTCGCCCGATGGGCAGGGGGTGTTCACCGGCAAGCGCTTCACCGCGGTGACCGGCGAGCGGACGTTCACGGTGCCGCGCGACGCATACGATCGCTTCGCCGCCGCGCTTGCGCCCTATCGCCCCGAGAACGGCGAGGTGCGCTATGAGATGGGATCGGACAATTGCGGCATGGCGCCGACCGACCAGCCAAGCGCGGACGTCACCTGGACGAGCGTGACCGGGGCGAACGGCAAGCTGCATTTCTATTACGGGTGCGCGCGGGAGAACCCCGATCTGGCCGGCGCGTTGCGATCGGCGCCCGATCTGCTGCCGATCGGCGAGATGATCGGCAAGCGTTGAGCCGATCATACGCGTCATTCCCGCGAACGCGGGAACCCATCTTCCAACCGTTGCGCACGTCGAAACCTGAGGAGTTGGGTCCCCGCGTTCGCGGGGATGACGGATGAGGCGCAGGAGCGCTTCTTCCATCCACTACTCATAGCCCCTAGATGAACGGGATGCCGGCCTCGCCCATCACCGAACTCAACGATCGTGCGCGCGACGTCTTCCGGGCCGTGGTCGAGAGCTATATCGATTCGGGCGCGCCGGTGGGCTCGCGGACGATCTCGCAATTGTCGGGGCTTCATCTGTCGCCCGCGTCGATCCGCGGCGTGATGCAGGAGCTGGAGGAGCTGGGGCTGCTCGCGGCGCCTTATACCAGCGCGGGCCGGATGCCGACCGATACGGGATTGCGGCTGTTCGTCGACGGAATGATGCAGGCGCTCGAACCCTCGGCTGACGAGCGCGCCGCGATCGAGGCGCGGATCGAGCGCGGCAGCGGGCCGATCGAGGATGCGCTGGCGGCAACGACGGCGGCGCTTTCGGGGCTGTCGGCGTGCGCGGGGCTGGTGTTCGTCCCCAAGCGCGAGCTAGTGGTGCGCCAGTTCGCGTTCGTGGCGCTATCGCCCGAGCAGGCGATGGCGGTGATCGTCAGTGAGGACGGTTCGGTGGAGAACCGCGTCATCAATCTGCCACCCGGCATCAGCGCCGCCGCGCTCACCCAGGCGGGCAATTACATGAGCGCGATGCTTTCCGGGCTGACGCTGGGCGAGGCGCGGGCGCGGATCGGCCGCCAGATCGACGCCGAACGCGCCGCGCTCGACGATGCGGCGCGCGCGCTGATCGAACAGGGGCTCGCGGTGTGGAGCGAGGATGGCGACCGCCGCCCGGTGCTGATCGTGCGCGGGCAGGCGCGGCTGATCGACGATGCCGCCGCCGCCGATCTGGAGCGCGTGCGCGATCTGCTCGACGATCTCGAGGGCAAGCAGGAGATCGCCCGGCTGCTTGACAGCGCGCGCGAGGGCGATGCGACGCGTATCTTCATCGGTGCCGAAAACAAGCTGTTCGCGCTCTCGGGATCGTCGGTGATCGCCAAGCCCTTCCGCGGCGTCGATGGGCATGTGGTGGGCGTGGTCGGGGTGATCGGGCCGACGCGGTTGAACTATGCGCGGGTTGTGCCAATGGTGGATTTCACGGCGGCGACGC
The DNA here is from genome assembly GCF_003550065.1 of Hephaestia caeni. Taxonomy (GTDB): domain Bacteria; phylum Pseudomonadota; class Alphaproteobacteria; order Sphingomonadales; family Sphingomonadaceae; genus Sphingomonas; species Sphingomonas caeni_A. The sequence goes on along the minus strand of NZ_QXDC01000004.1, from coordinate 669,603 downwards.
TCGCGAGATTGATGACGTAATGCTTGAAGACGGCACCGGCCCGCTTCCCTTGGGGGCGGGCCGGTGCCCGAATAACGAAGAGAAAGAGCAATGATCGAAGACGACAAGACCCCGGTGGCCGACGCCGAGGATATCGCCGAGACCCCAGCCGATGCCGAGCCCGCCGCCGCCGCGGACGGCTTTGCCGCGCTCGAGGATGAATTGGCCGAGGCCAAGCAGGCCGTGCTTTACGCGCAGGCCGAGGTGCTCAACGTGCGCCGCCGCGCGGAGAAGGAGACGGCCGACGCGCGCACCTATGCCGCGACCGGCTTCGCGCGCGACATCCTGTCGGTGTCGGACAATCTGATGCGCGGGCTTGCCGCCATCCCCGATGATCTGCGCAGCGACGACAAGATCAAGAGCCTGGTCGCGGGGCTGGAGGCGACCGCGCGCGAACTCGACTCGGTGTTCCAGCGCCACGGCATCAGCAAGATCGTCGCGCTGGGCGAAACGCTCGATCCCAACCGCCATCAGGCGATGCTCGAAGTGCCCACCGCCGATGCTGCGCCGGGGACGATCGTGCAGGAAATCCAGACCGGCTACATGATCCGCGACCGGCTGTTGCGGCCGGCGCTGGTGGGGGTTGCCAAGAAGCCCGACTGAGGTGGAGTTCGGAGGGGTTTGGACGAGCGCGCGTTCTATATCGTCATGCCGGACTTGTTCCGGCATCCAACCCTCCACGGGCGCTAGCGCGTGGGGCGCGTTGGATGCCGGAACAAGTCCGGGGTGACGGGTTTCGGGTGCTTAGAGTCTGTTTGAGAAATCGCGGAAGAGCGATTTCCGAGGTGGTGCCGGCCCGCTCCCCCACCCGGCCACCCAACGGCAGTATTCTATGGGTGGCCGGGTGGGGGAGCGGGCCGGTGCCGCAATGCGCCCGAAGGCGCATTCTCAAACGGGCGCCTACAGCATCTGGCGTTCGGTCTCGTTGCGGTGCTTTTTCAGGTATTTCATGAACGGCGTGCCGCCGGTGCCGATATTGGGGTCGTTGCCCGCGCCCGCCGGCGTCTGGTTGGCGATATAGGTCGCGGCGAAGCGCAGGTGCATCGTGCGGAACTCGGCGACGGCCTGGATTGCGGCGTTGAACGCATCCTTGAGCGAACCGCCCGCTTCGCGGGCGAAGGCGCGTAATGTGCTCGCGGCCGCGAGATCCTCGATGAAGGCGCGGTGGCGCGGCAGCCGGTAGCGATGGAGGTCTTCGAGGAAGGTGCGCAGCTCGTCGCGCTCGTGGGTGACGCCGAACAGCGCGTCCATCGCCGGCACGATCGAGCTTTGCGACCCCGTCTGCCCGCGCATCGCGATCGGCCGGTCGGCGAAACGGCCGACGCCTTCGTAGACCATTCCCTGCGGCAGCGCCGGATTGTCGTGCCAGCCGTTGAGATAGGGGCGGATGCGCGTGAAATAGAAGGTGGGATCGCACCGCTCGGTCATACGATCGAAAATGCCGCAGATCGCGCGCCACACGGTCGCGAGGTCGTGGAGCATCGCTTCGGCGGCAAGCGCATCGCGCGCGTCGGCGGCGTGCGTCAGCTCGACCGCGAGATCGAGCGCCGGGCCGGCGGCCGCCTCGATCGCGACATGCGTGAGCACGAACCCCGCCTCGTCCGATCCGCCTGCAAAATGCTGGTGCATCGCGATATTTTCGAACACGATCGGTTGGCGCTTGTCGATCCGCACCCAGTTATCGAGCACATAGCCCGCATAATTCATCACCGGCGGCACCCCGAGCGCGTCGGCGATGCCGACGAACGGCACCGCGAGATTGGCGGGCAGGCGGCGCGACGGCGCGCCCTCGCCCCAGACATAGGCCTGGGTCAGGAACGAATAGCGCACCATCGCCGCGATCAGCTCGGGCTCGCCGGCGCGCGCGAGAAAGGCGTCGATATCGGGCGTCGGCAGCCGATCGAGCCAGTGGCGGACGCGCCCGGTGGTGAGCAGATCGGGCAGCAACAGCCCCGCGGCTTCGACCTCGGCGAAATCGGCGGGCAGCGCGACCTCGTCGATCTCGTGCTGCGACAGGAAGCCCCGATCGGCCGCGAGGCCATAATGCGCGAGATCCTCGATCGCCATCGATGCCATATCCTATCATTTGCAACTAAGTGTAGCCGCGCGTCTATCGCGACGGCAGGGGGGCTGCCAACCGTCTGTCGCATGATTGACGCATCTCATTGACAGACGGCCGCTCTCGCCGCCACGGTCGGCAGCGTCGATGCCCACCGATCCGCTCCTCGTCGTGCCGTGACGGCATCGCCCGCCTTTCTCGCCGGCGGTGGCGACATGGGCGCGCGCATCCGTGGCTTCGACTGGGCGGCGACCTCGATCGGCCCACCCGAACGCTGGCCCACCGCATTGCGTGTCGCGGTCAACATCTGCCTGCATTCGAGCCTGCCGACCGCGATCTATTGGGGGCCGGAACTGCGCCTGATCTACAACGACGCCTGGGCGCCGATCCCGGCCGAGCGCCACCCCTGGGCGCTCGGCCGGCCCGCGCGCGAGGTGTGGCGCGATATCTGGGACGTGATCGCACCGCAGTTCGAGGGCGTGATCCGCACCGGCGAGGGCTTCGCCACGCTCGATCAGTTGCTGATGATGGAGCGCGGCGGAATGCCGTGCGAAACCTACTGGAACTACAGCTTCAGCCCGATTCGCGGCGACGACGGCGCCGTGCTGGGGGTCTTCAACCAGGGCACCGAGACCACCGCGAAGGTGCTCGCCGAGCGATCACACCGCGCCGAGCTGGCGCAGCTTTCGACGATGCTCGAACAGGCGCCGGGTGCGATCGCGCTACTGCACGGGCCGACCCATGTGTTCGACTTCGCCAACCGCGCCTATCTCGAGCTGATCGGGCGTGACGACATCGTCGGGCGCTCGGTCGCCGAGGTGCTGCCCGAGGTGGCCGAACAGGGCTTCGTCGCGCTGCTCGATCGCGTGTTTGCGACCGGAGAAGCCTATCGCGGCCATTCGGTTCCCGTCCGGCTCGCCCGCGACGGCGGTGAGGAGCGGCTGCTCGATTTCGTCTATCAGCCGACCCGCGACGCGCGCGGCGAGGTGTCTGGCATCTTCGTCGAGGCCACCGATTCGACCGAGCGCGCCCGCGCCGAGGCGGCACTGCGCGAGAGCGAGGAACGGCTCAAGCTCGCGCTCGAATCGTCGCGAATGATCGGGGTCTGGGATTGGGATGTGCCCGCCGCGCGTATCCGCAGCGACGAACGGTTCGCGCGGCTGTGCGGGCTCGATCCCGCGGCGGCGGCAGCGGGGGTGGCGGTAACCGAGGTGATGCGGCTGCTCCATCCCGACGATCTCGATCGGGTGCGCGCGGAGATTCGCGAGGTCTTCGCGACCGGCCGCGAATATTCGATCGAATATCGCGTCCGCGTCGAGGGTGGCCCCCGGCGCTGGATTCATGCCCGCGGCCGCTGCGCCTTCGGCAGCGACGGCACGCCGCAGCGTTTTGCCGGGGTCGCGATCGACATCACCGAACGCAAGGCCAACGAAGCCGCGCTGGTGGCGGCCAAGGAGGAGCGCGAATTCATCCTGCACCTCGCCGAGCGCCAGCGCATCGAGAGCGATGCCGGGGCGATCATGGCGCTCGGCGCCGAGGCGCTGGGGCGGCGGCTGGGGGCCGATCGAGCGGGGTTCCTGCGCATCGTCGACGGCGACCAGATCGCCTTCGGCATCGGCTGGAGCGACGGCAGCATTGCGCCGCTGGAGGGCCGGGCGCCGCTCGACGTGCTCGGCGGCGACCTGCGCCGCGGCGCGATCGCGGGCGCGACGCTCAAGTTCCGCGATTCGCGTGCCAGCGCGCGGTTCGCGGGCACGACGATCCCCGCATTGGGCATCATCTCGGGGGTCGGGGTGCCGCTGCTGCGCGAGGGCCGGTTCGATGGCGGCTTCTACGTCACGCAGGCAAGCCCGCGCGTGTGGACGCCGGGCGAGATCGCGCTGATCGAGGAAGTCGCGATCCTGAGCTGGGATGCGGTTGCGCGCGCCGATGCGCTGGCATCGCTGCGCGATCTCAACCGGGCGCTTGCCGGGGAGATCGAGGAGCGCACCGCCGAGCGCGACCGCATCTGGGACGTGAGCCAGGACATGCTGGGGATCGCCGGCGCGGACGGCATCTGGCTGAGCGTCAACCCCGCGTGGGAGCGGATGCTCGGCTGGACGCCCGACGAGATCATCGGGCGGACCTCCGAATGGCTCGAACATCCCGACGATCGCGATCGCACGCGCGACGAGGTGGCGCGGCTCGGGCAGGGCGCCGAGACGGTCGCGTTCGAGAACCGCTTCCGATCCAAGACGGACGGGTATCGCACGCTTTCCTGGAAGGCCGTGCTCGCCGACGGCCGGCTCTATACCACCGCGCGCGACGTGACCGCCGAGCGCGAACTGGGCGAGCAATTGCGCCAGGCGCAGAAGATGGAGGCGGTGGGGCAGCTTACCGGCGGCATCGCGCATGATTTCAACAATCTTCTCACCGGCATTTCAGGCGCGTTGGAGATGCTCGAATTGCGGCTGTCGCAAGGGCGCGCGGACGATCTGGCGCGCTATATCGGGGTCGCGCAGACGGCGACCGCACGCGCGGCCGCGCTCACCCACCGGTTGTTGGCCTTTTCGCGCCGCCAGCCGCTCGATCCGCACCCGATCAACATCGCGCGTCTGATCGCCGATATGGAGGATCTGGTGCGCCGGACGGTGGGGCCGTCGATCCTGGTCGAGATCGTCCATCCGGGCAATCTCTGGCCGATTCTGGCGGACGGCAACCAGCTCGAGAACGCGCTGCTCAACCTCGTGATCAACGCGCGCGATGCGATGCCGTCGGGCGGGCAACTCACGATCCGCACCGCATGCGTGCATTTCGACGGCAAGGAAGCGGCCGATCGCGCGCTCGAACCGGGGGATTATCTGGCGGTGAGCGTGTCCGATACCGGCACGGGGATGACCGCCGAGGTGCTCGATCATGTGTTCGAGCCTTTCTTCACGACCAAGGCGCAAGGCGCGGGCACCGGGCTGGGGCTATCGATGATCTACGGCTTCGTGCGCCAATCGCACGGGCAGCTTTCGATCGACAGCATTGTGGGCGAAGGAACGACGATCTGGATGTACCTGCCGCGCCACGATGGCCCGCTGGTCGATCCGGTGCCCGTTGTCGAGCCGCCGGCGCCGGCGGCGGGCGCAGGCGAAACGGTGCTGCTGGTCGACGACGATCCGATCGTGCGGCTGTTCGTCGGCGAACTGCTCGGCGAGCTGGGCTATGGCGCGATCGAGGCGTCCGACGGCGCGGCGGCGGTCGATTTGCTGCGATCGGATGTGCGCATCGATCTGCTCGTCACCGACATCGGGTTGTCGGGCGGCATGAATGGGCGCCAGGTCGCCGACGAGGCGCGCGCCAGCCGGCCTGATCTGCCGATCCTGTTCATCACCGGCTATGCCGATGCGGTGGCCGGCAACGATCCGCTCGAGGCCGGAATGGGGCTCGTCACCAAGCCGTTCACGATGGAGGTGCTGGGGCAGCGGATCAGGGAAATGCTCGATCGGGGCTGATCGCAGCCCATTCGGCGATGACATCGGGGTCGGTCTCGGCCGCATGGGCCGCGCGTTCGGTGAGGCTGCGCGCGCGATCGAGGCGCGCCAGCGCCCATACCGCCGCACCGCGCACGACGGGCGCGTCATCGTCGAGCAGCGCCGCGATCCGTGCGACGAACGCCGCATCGCCGCTATTGCCCGCCGCGATCAGCGCGTTGCGCACCATCCGGTCGCGGCCGATGCGCTTGATCGGCGAGCCGGCGAACACCTGGCGGAAAGCGGCATCGTCGAGCGCGAGCAGATCGGCGAGACGCGGCGCCGTCAGTTCGGCGCGCGGGGCGAAGGCGAGGTTGGCGTGCGCCGCCGCCGCGAACTTGTTCCACGGGCAGACCGCGAGGCAATCGTCGCAGCCGTAGATGCGGTTGCCGATATTTTCCCGGAATTCGGGCGGAATGGGGCCTTTGAGTTCGATCGTCAGATACGAAATGCAGCGCCGCGCATCGAGCTGATAGGGCGCGGGGAACGCATCGGTGGGGCAGGCGCGCTGGCAGGCGTCGCACGAGCCGCAAGTGTCGTGCCCCGGCGCGTCGGGCGTCAGCGCGAGCGTGGTATAGATCGCGCCGAGGAACAGCCAGCTTCCGTGCTCGCGGCTGACGAGATTGGTGTGCTTGCCCTGCCAGCCGAGCCCGGCGGCTTCGGAGAGCGGCTTTTCCATCACCGGTGCGGTATCGACGAACACCTTGAGATCGGTGCCCGGCGCCTCCGCCACCATCCACCGCGCGAGCGCCTTCAGCTTGCGCTTGATCAGGTCGTGATAGTCGCCGCCTTGCGCATAGACCGAGATGCGGCCGATGTCGGGCGCGCCGGCGAGCGCGAGCGGATCGGTGGCGGGGGCGTAGCTCATCCCGAGCGCGATCACCGAGCGGACCTCGGGCCACAGCCCTTCGGGCGCGGCGCGGTGGTGCGCGCGCTCCTCCATCCAGATCATGTCGCCGTGGCGGCCGTCGTCGAGCCATTGGCGCAGCCGCTCGCCCGCGGCAGGCGCGGCATCGGCGCGCGCGATCCCGCAGGCGACGAAGCCTTCGGCGCGGGCGTGTTCCTTCAAGCGCGATTCGAACGGGTTGTCTTGGGACACGTCTAACAGCTACCAGTTCGCAATGGGTTCGGTTCTCGGATTCTCTAGCTCGTTCGGCCGGCGAATTCATCCTCGCGGGCGAACGGCAATGGAGGCGCTTTCTGTCACATGATCTGGCGCTGAGCGCCACCGGGCTCGTCAAGAAATTCGGCGGGCGGCGCGTGGTCGACGGAGTCGACATCGCGGTGCCGAAGGGCGTGATCTACGGCGTGCTCGGCCCCAACGGCGCGGGCAAGACGACGACGCTCAGGATGCTGCTCGGCATCATCGAGCCCGACGACGGCGAGCGCGAGCTGCTCGGCTGCCGCCGCCCGCGCCAGGCGAGCGACCGGGTCGGCTATCTGCCCGAGGAACGCGGGCTCTACCCGGCGATGAAGGCGGCCGAGGCGATCGCCTTCATGGGCGCGCTGCGCGGGCTCGACTGGCGCACCGGGCGCAAGCGGGCACGCGAGATGCTTGCCGATGCCGGGCTGGCGGAGGCCGCCGACGAGAAGATCCGCAAGCTCTCCAAGGGGATGGCGCAGCTCGTCCAGTTGCTCGGCTCGGTGGTGCATCGGCCCGAATTGCTGGTGCTCGACGAACCCTTTTCGGGGCTCGATCCGGTCAATCAGGAGAAGCTCGAAAAGCTGATCCTCGCCGAGCGCGATCGCGGGGTGACGATCCTGTTTTCAACGCACGTCATGGCCCATGCCGAGCGGCTGTGTGATCGGCTGGCGATCATCGCGCGCGGCAAACGGCGCTTCGAGGGCACGGTCGCCGACGCGCGCGGGACGCTGCCGCTCCAGGTCCGCTACGTGCCGCACCATCCCGGCGAGGGGCTGCACGCGCTGCTGCCCGGTGACGCCATATCCGAAGGTGACGGCTGGCGGTTCACGATGCCGGGCGGAGGAATCGAGACATTGCTGTCGCGGCTGATCGACGCCGGACACGGCATATCGGGGCTGTCGATCGAGCGGCCGAGCCTGCACGACGCCTTCGTCCGCATCGTCGGGCGCGACGCGCTGGAGGACGCGGCATGAAGCGCAATATTCGCCAGACGCTGACGATCGCGCGACGCGATTTCATCGCCACCGTGTTCACCCCCACGTTCCTGATCTTCCTGTTCGCGCCGCTGATCATGGCGTCGTTCGGCGCGGCGGGTAGCTTCGGTGCGATGTCGATGGCCGAGGGCTCGGCGGATCGCAGCCGGATCGTCGCGATCGTGCCGGCGGATCAGGCCGCGCGGCTGCACGCGGTGGACGCGACGTTGCGCACCGTCTTCCGCGAGCCCGAAGCGCCGCCCGAATTGCGCATCGATACGCCGGCCGCGGACCCGGCGTCGCAGGCGCATGCGCTGTTCGATGCGCGCGATATCGAGGCGTCGGCGGTGCTCTACGGCCCGCTCGACCATCCGACGATCCTCTACGGCGCCCAAGGCGAGCGCACCGCCGATTACATGGCCGAACTCGCCGAACAGACGCTGCGCGCCGACCGGGCCGGCGGCGTCGCGCTGAGCAAGGCGACGCGGACGCAGATCGTGCGCACCAGCACCTCGGTATCGGGGCAGCATCAGGCGGCGTTCTTCACGGTGTTCGGCATCTTCCTGCTGACGGTGCTGCTCGCCGGGCAGGCGGTGGGCACGATGGCCGAGGAGCGCGCCAACAAGGTGATCGAGGTGCTTGCCGCCGCGGTGCCGCTCGAATCGGTGTTCGTCGGCAAATTGATCGGCATGTTCGGCGTGGCGATGGTGTTCATCGCCTTCTGGGGGACGATCGCGACGCAGATCGGCACCTTCCTGCCGCCCGAGGCGGTGCAGGCATTCAGCCAGATCGGCCCCGCGGTGGGCTTTCCGGTCTTCCTCGTCCTGTTTTTCGCTTATTTCACGATGGCGTACATGCTGCTGGGCGCGGTGTTCCTGGGGGTGGGGGCGCAGGCCTCGACGATCCGCGAGATCCAGATGCTGTCGCTGCCGATCACGATCCTGCAAGTCGCGATGTTCGGCTGGGCCTCGGCGGCGGCGTCGAGCCCCGGCACCTGGGTGGCGACCGCGGCGGAGATTTTCCCGCTTTCCTCGCCGTTCGCGATGGCGGCGCACGCGGCGAATTCGCCCGACCTGTGGCCGCATGCGCTGGCGCTGGCATGGCAGCTTTTGTGGGTATCGATCGTGATCTGGCTGAGCGCGGGCTGGTTCCGGCGCGGGGTGCTGCAATCGGGCGGCGGCAAGCGCGGGTTGTTTAAAAGCCGCACCGCCGGACGCATCGCCGATGCCGTCAGTAACATTCCCACTCCCTAGCTATTGACATTGATGTCAATTAGGATTGTGCTGGCGCAACAAGGAGAGGCAGCATGGCGACTCTGGCGAAAGACCAGCTTCACCCGGTCGATCCGCTCGACGTGAGCCGGTCCGAACTTTATCGCGACGACACCTGGCAGGAACCGTTCAGGACGCTGCGCGCGACCGCGCCGGTCCATTATACCGAACAGTCGGATTACGGCGCCTATTGGTCGGTCTCGACCTACAAGCCGATCGTCCATGTCGAATCGCTGCCCGAGATTTTCTCGTCCGAGGTGGGCGGCATCACGCTCGCCGATTTCCTGCCCGAATCGGACGTCAAGATGCCGATGTTCATCGCGCGCGACCGGCCGGTGCACACCGCGCAGCGCCGATCGGTGGCGCCTGCCTTCACCCCGTCGGAAATGGTCCGCATGTCGGACGATATCCGCCGCCGCACCGCCGAGGTGCTCGATACCTTGTCCGTGGGCGAGGCGTTCGACTGGGTCGATACGGTCTCGATCGAACTCACCACGCAGATGCTCGCGATCCTGTTCGATTTTCCGTGGGAGGATCGCCGCAAGCTGACCTTCTGGTCCGATTGGGCGGGCGATATCGAACTGGTCAAGAACGAGGACCTGCGCCAGCAGCGGCTGCAATATATGTTCGAATGCGGCGCCTATTTCCAGAATCTGTGGAACCAGAAAGTCGGCAAGGAGCCGACCCCCGACCTGATCTCGATGATGATCCATTCGGACGCGATGAGCCATATGGATCAATATGAATTCATCGGGAACCTGATCCTGCTGATCGTCGGCGGCAACGATACGACGCGCAACACGATGTCGGCTTATGCCTATGGATTGAGCCAGTTTCCCGACGAACGCGCGAAGCTGGAGAGCAATCCCGAACTGATCCCGAACGCGACGCAGGAGATCATCCGCTGGCAGACGCCGCTCGCGCACATGCGCCGCACCGCGACGCAGGATTACGAGCTTGAAGGCCAGACGATCCGCGAGGGCGACAAGCTCGCGCTGTGGTATCTCTCGGCCAATCGCGACGAGACCATGTTCGAGGATGCCGACTGGATCGTGGTCGATCGGCCTAACGCACGGCGGCATCTGGCATTCGGGCACGGCATCCACCGCTGCGTCGGCGCGCGGCTGGCCGAATTGCAGGTTACCATTCTGCTTGAGGAAATGGCCAAGCGCCGGCTGCGCGTGAACGTGATCGGGGCGCCGACGCGTGTGTCGGCGTGCTTCGTTCACGGCTATCGCAAGCTGCCGGTAGAATTGAGCCGGTATTGAGGCGGTCGACCTTAAGTCGTCACCCCGGACTGGTTCCGGGGTCTAACCCGCCTCAGGCGCTGGCGTTCGTTGAGCGTTGGACCCCGGAACCAGTCCGGGGTGACGAAAGGGGCGTCCATTCCTAAATTGGACGTACTCGTGAACGAGGGACGCCATGCAGAACCGTCGCACTTTCCTGACGCTGGCCGGGCTCGGCACGCTGGGCGCCGCGCTCGGTGCGTGCAGCCGGGCGGCGGAGGCTGCCGCCGGCTTTCCGGTCACCAAATCCGATGCCGAGTGGAAGCGGCAGCTTGGCAGCCAAGCTTATGCGGTGCTGCGCCACGCGGCGACCGAGCGGGCGTTTTCGAGCCCGCTCGACGACGAGCATCGTGCCGGCATCTTTGCGTGCAAGGGGTGCGGGCAGCCCCTTTATTCGTCGACGACCAAGTTCGACAGCGGCACCGGCTGGCCGAGTTTCTGGGCGCCGCTGCCGCAGGCGATCGGCACCAAGACAGACCACACGCTGATGCTGGCGCGGACCGAGGTGCATTGCGCACGCTGCGGCGGGCATCTCGGGCACGTCTTCAACGACGGGCCGAAGCCTACCGGCAAGCGCTATTGCATGAACGGCGTGGCGATGGTGTTCCGGCCGGGCAAGGCGTAGCGCGGCCTCGTCATGCCGGACTTGTTCCGGCATCCAACTTTCCACGAACGGTAGCGCTTGAGGCGCGTTGGACCCCGGAACAAGTCCGGGGTGACGGTAACAGGCGACGTAGTGCGCGCCTAGAAGCGCTGCGTTGCTGCCAGCGCGACGAGATTGGCCGATTTGGCGTCCTGCTGTGCGATCGTCACCGCGGCGTCGAGCGTGTCGCCGTCGTCCGCCGATGCGGCGTTCGCGTAGATGAAGCCCTTGGTGGGATAGACGCTGGTGCCGAGATCGCCGATCGGGCCGTACCAGACCTTGACCTCGCTCCAGTCGCCCGCCGGCGAGACGTCGACCGCGCGGACGTCGGTTTCGACGCGGCCGGGGCGCGACCAATTGGCGTGGGTGAGCAGGACTTCGCGGTCGCTGACGATCTTCGAGACCATCGCGACATGGCCAAGCCGCATCTTGCCGTGCGAGGCGAAGGCGAGGACGGCGCCTTCCCTGGGCTCATGCCCGCGCTCGTAATGGCCCTTGGCCTTGCCCCACCAGGTGTTGGCGTTGCCGTGGATGTCGATGCCGGAAATCTTGCGGGCGTAGGTGACGCACTGCCAGAATTGCGCGAAGGCGGGCGTTGCGGTCATCAGGCTGCACGCGGTGACGAGCGCAAAACGCGCTGCGAATTTTCCGAATGTCATGCGACCCCCGCTGGCCCCGGCTTCGTTGTGGAAGCCTGCTAAGCAGGTCGCGGGGCGGGGGAAAACCCCCGCATTTACTCATTGGGAACCTTTTCCGACGAACCGTGTTGCGCGGCCGGTGATCGGAAGCCCAAACCTCATTTAGTTGCGTCGGCGCCCTTCCACCCCACGATCTTGTCGATGGTTCCCACCGTGAGCGGATGATAGCCGGGCCGGGCCTTGGCATAGAGTCGCCGCGCCACCGCCGGCCCCCAGCCGGGCTGATCCATCAGATCGGCGAACAGCGGCGCGACGAACTTGCGGCGGCCCTGGCTGGTGAGGAAATCCTCGGCCGACGCCCCGGCGGGCGGATAATGGTTGGCGATCGCCAGTTCGAGCCACGCGAAGCGAATCTCGCTGTTGCCGGTGGTCGACCAGTGGAAGGCGGCGTCCAGCGTCGCGAGCTTCGCGTTGCCGATGTCGCGCGGGAGCTGGTTGATGAAGCGCAGAATCTCCTGCGTCGAGACGCCGCGCGGCGCCTGCGCGATGTCGCCCGTCGCCGCGAAGGTCGCCGCGGCCTTGTCGATGGGCACGAACGCGGTCGATTTCACATGCACCGCATTGGCCGGAATGCCCGGCTGGTAGACCCATTGATCGAGCCCGATCTTCTGCGCGGTCGCGGCGTCGTTCTTGAACAGGTTGGCGCGCAGGTCGGCGAGGAAGCCCGCGCTGGTCTGCGGCTGGAAGGCGTGGCGATCGAAATAGGCCTTCAGATAGGCGTCCCATTTCTCGCGGCCGACCGCCTGCTCGATCGTGCGCAGGAAGGTCGCGCCCTTGTCATAGGCAATCTGGCCGGTCGCGGTGTCGGGGTCCATGTCGGGGGTCAGGTCGAGATGGAGCTGGGTGAGCTTGGAGGTGGGGCCGCCGGCCTCGTCGACCGCCTGTTCCATGTCGGTCCACAGCAGATCGGCCTCCATCGCCGCGCGCTCGGGGCCGTAGACGCGCTCGATGATGCGGTTCTCGGCATAAGTGGTGAAGCCCTCGTTGAGCCAGAAATCGTCCCAGGTCGCGTTGGTGACGAGGTTGCCCGACCAGCTATGCGCGAGTTCGTGCGCGATCACGCTGACGAGGCTCTTGTCGCCCGCGATGATCGTCGGCGTCGCGAAGGTCAGCGTGGGGTTTTCCATGCCCCCGTAAGGGAAGCTGGGCGGCAGCACGAGCACGTCGTAGCGGCCCCAGCGATAGGGGCCGTACAATTCCTCGGCGGCTTCCATGAACTTGCCGAGATCGGCGAATTCGGCCGCGGCCTTGTCGACCATCGCGGGTTCGGACCACACCCCCATCGTGTCGTCGATCGCCTTGAAGCGCAGATCGCCGATCGCCATCGCGATCAGATAGGGCGCGACGGGCTTGTCCATCCCGAAGCTGAAGGTGCGGCGATTGCCGGGCGCGGTTTCGCCTAGCGTCGATTGCGATTCGCCGCTCATCACCGCGGTCAGCCCGTCGGGAACGGTGATCCGTGCCTCCCAGGTCTGGCGGATGCCGGGTGAATCCTGCGTTGGAATCCAGGTGCGGTTGAGGATCGCTTCGCCTTGCGTGAACAGATAGGGCTTCTTCTTGCCGAGCGTCTGTTCGGGCGCCATCCATTGCAAAGCGGTGGCATCGGGCGCGCTTTCGTAGGCGATGACGATCCGCCGCGCGCCGCCGAGCTGGATGGTGAGCGGCGCGCCGTGGATCGGATCGCGCGCGCCGACCTGATAGGCGAGCGCCTTGCCGTTCGCATCGGTGATGCCCTTGATGACCAGCCCGTTATCGTCGAGCACGATCTTCTGCGCGTCCCTCGCGGTGGCGATGTCGAGCGTCGCGGTGCCCGACAGCACATGGGCGTCGAAATCGGCGGCGAGATCGAGCGCGACGTGGGTGACGCGCGCTTCGAGCGGATTGGCGTAGCTGTTGACGTCCTTGCCCTCGGGCGTGGCGAGGATCGCCGGCGCGGCCGCGGTGGCGGCCTTGGTCGCGCTGTCGTTGGCGGGGCCGCACGCGGCGAGCATCGCGGCGGCGGTGAGAAAGGCGATCGAACGCAAGGCCATCATCATCATCCTGATATCGGCTGGGATGATGCGAGCCTAGGCGCATCGTGAGGGTGAGAAAAGTGGAGGTCGGTCGCCCTCACCCTTCCCACTCGGCTGCGCCGAGCGGGCCCCTTCCCTCTCCCAGTGGGAGAGGGAGGGAGAATCGAAGATGCGGAAGGGTGAGGGCGACCGGGCGCTATTGTTTGCCCAGCCACGCCTCGCGAAACGTCTTCTGTGCCGCCGTCAGCGTACCGCCGACCGCTTCGGTGGCCACTACCTCCAGCGTCGGATCGGCGACGGCCTTGAGCGTCGCGGTGCGTTCGCCGGTGCGGTTGCGATAGACGAGCCTCGCCTCCTGTCCCGGCTTGAGCGCGGCAAGCGCCTTGTTCCACGCGTCGGCGCTCGCGAGCGCGGCGCCGTCGAGGCTGACGAGCATGTCGCCTTTGTCTATCCCTGCCTTGTAGAGCGGGCTGTCGGGGAGCGGGATTTGATCGAGCGTCAGCGTGTCTCCCGCCATCGTGGCCCGGCTCGCGCCCAGCCAACCGTGTTGCGGGTTGGCGGCGCGCAGCACCAGCCCCGCTTGCGCGAGCAGCGGTGCGAAATCCGGTAGCGCGCTGCCCCGGATCGAGGCGTCGAAAAAGGTTTTGGCGAACGCGGGGTCGCCGGTCAGTTCGGCGAGCCCGGCTTGCAGATCCTCGGGCGTGTAGGGCTTGGCGGGGGCGTAATCGACCTGCGCCGCGCCGTTGCGCTGCCACATATGGCGCATGTAATCGTCGAGGCTGAGCTTGTAGCGTTCACGCAGCGTCAGATCGAGCGCGAGGCCGATGATCGCGCCATACGGATAATAGGATGTGAAGATATTGCCGTTGACCGGATCGATCGCGGTCGCGGCGTCGACGAAGGGCGCGCGCAGGCTCATTTCCTGCGGCGAGCCATAGGCCCGGCCGGGTGCGTTGACGACGTAGTTGAGCGTGGCGCCGAGCGTCTTGAGATAGTCGTCGAGGCTGCTTTCGCCCGCGCGGTGGATGAGGAGCGGGCCGTAATATTGGGTGAAGCCTTCGGCGAACCACAGCGAGCGCGTCGAATCGGCCTGCGTATAATCGAACGGCTCTAGCCCTGCGGGGCGCAGCCGCTCGACGTTCCAGGCGTGGATATATTCGTGGCTCAGCGTGTCGATCTGGCCGAAATCCGCCGCCTTCAAGGAGCGCGGCTGGCTGATCATCGTCGAGTTGCGATGCTCCATCCCGTCGCCCGAAATCTGCGGCATGTAATCGGCGATGAAAGTGTAGGTGCCGAAATCGAGTGGGGGCGGGCCGCCGAATACCTTGTTGTGCTCGGCGACGACTGCCTTGGCCATGCCGACGAAGCGATCGATATCGGCGTCGTCGTCCTGGCTGTGGATCGCGAGGCGGAAGGTGTAATCCTTGCCGCCCGGGCCGGGCACCTGCCAGGTGCGCAGCGCGAAATCCGAAAGCTCGGTGGGGCTGTCCATGAAATACTGGAAATTGGGCGCCCAGAAGGTGTTGGCGGCGCCGGTCGCTGCGGGCATTTGGGTCGCGATCTTCCAGTCGGGGTGCAAGGGATGGAAGGTCACGCGGATCGGGCGATCGTCATAGCCCACCGCCCACATGAAGGTCGCCGGCATGTTGAGATGCGCGTGGGTGAGGTCGATCTGGGCATAGGTGCCGTCGCCGCGATCGCCGTAGAGCGTGTATCGAATCGTCACGGTGCCGTCGTGATCGGCGACCGTCCAGCTATACGGATCGCGGCGGGTGATCGGCACCGCCTTGCCCGCGCTGTCGGTCGCGGTGACCGAATAGACGTTCTTGGCGAATTCGTGGACGGCGTAGCGCCCCGGCGATGAGCGGGCCATGCGGAAGGTGACCGGGCCGGGCTTGAGATCGCGATAGGTGACGCTGATCCGCGCCTCGTGATGCGCGGCATTATCGAAGCGGACGTCGTAGCGGATGGGGGCGTTCGGCCCCGGATCGCGTGCGGGAGCCTGCGCTTGTGCCGTCCCCGCCATCAGCGCGAGGACCGTCCCCGCCAGAATATGCCGCTTCATATATCCCCCGTTTTGCTTCTCCGAACCGTCATAGGCGCGTGCGACACCGGGGGTCCAGAGCGGGGCCGGAAGGCGGCTTTACCAGACGATAAATACGATTTATTCTGTTTTCGTATCAAACAGAGATGCGGCGATGCCCGCACGAAACAGGGAGGCGCGCGTGCCGAGGCAGAACCAGGGATCCATGTTCACGCGCCGTCGGCTGCTGAAAGGCAGCGCGCAGGCGGCCGCGGTGGCGGCGGCGACCGCGCTGATGCCGCCCAATGTGCAGAAATTGCTCGCCGCCGGGGTCAAGCGTGCGCCGTCGCTCCACGACATCAAGCACGTCGTGCTGCTGATGCAGGAAAACCGCTCGTTCGACCATTATTTCGGCATGCTGCCCGGCGTGCGCGGGTTCGGTGACCGGGACGCGCTGACGCTGTCGACGGGCAGAAGCGTCTTCCACCAGCCCGATTCCGCGAGCCCCGACGGCTATCTGTTGCCCTTCCACCTCGACAGCTTCACGACGGCCGCGCAGGCGATCCCGTCGACCAGCCACGAATGGTCGGTGCAGCATCAGGCGTGGAACGGCGGTAAGATGGACCAGTGGCTGCCCGCGCATCGCGGCGCGGACGGCGTCAACGGCCCCTATACGATGGGTTATTTCGGCCGCGCGGATATCCCCTTCCATTATGCGCTCGCCGAGGCGTTCACGGTCTGCGACGCGTATCACTGCTCGGTGATGGGGCCGACGCGCCCCAACCGCCTCTACTGGATGACGGGGATGATCGATCCCGAGGGGCGACACGGCGGGCCGATCACCAAGAATTCGCAGATGACGCCGGGGTCGCTAAGCTGGACCACCTATCCCGAGCGGCTGGAACAGGCCGGGGTGAGCTGGAAAGTCTATCAGCACGCGACCGAAGGCTTCGCGTTCAACATGTTGCGCGGTTTCCGCCAGTTCGCGGACGCGCCCGTGACCTCGCCGCTCTACCGCAAGGCGATGCAGATCGTGTCCGACGGGCAGTTCGAATATGACGCGATCAACGACCGGCTGCCCGCGGTCTCGTGGCTATGCCCGACCAACGAAGGTTCGGAACATCCCAAATACTCGCCCGCCGCCGGTGCCGAGTTCATCGCGAGCAAGCTCGATGCGATCGCGGCCAATCCCGACGTGTGGGCCAAGACCGCGTTCATCCTGTGCTACGACGAGAATGACGGGCTGTTCGATCACGTGCCGCCGCCGGTGCCGCCCGCGGGCACGCCGGGCGAGTTCGTCGGCGGCCTGCCGATCGGCGGCGGTTTTCGCGTGCCGTGCATCGTGATCTCGCCGTGGACGGCGGGCGGCTGGGTGTGCAGCGAGCCGTTCGACCATAGCTCGATCCTGCGCTTCCTCGAGGCGTTTACCGGGGTGCGCGAGCCCAACATCACCGGCTGGCGGCGCCGGACCTTCGGCGACATGACGCGCGCCTTCCGCTTCGGCGACCGCCCCGCGCCCCCGCCGGGCCTGCCCGACACCAGTGGCGCGCTCCACCTCGCGCGCTATGCCGAGGCGAACCTGCCGCTGCCGCCGATCCCGACGACAGGGCAAAAGGCGCCCGAGCAGGAGAAGGGGACGCTCAAACGGGTGGATTGAGCGAGGAGCCCGGATGGCAGCGCGCGCGGAAGCCGAGGGTCGCCGCACGCGGGATCGCGAGGGAAGGTGGGAATGTT
This sequence comes from Hephaestia caeni, assembly GCF_003550065.1. Lineage (GTDB taxonomy): Bacteria > Pseudomonadota > Alphaproteobacteria > Sphingomonadales > Sphingomonadaceae > Sphingomonas > Sphingomonas caeni_A. Next base: position 652,223 of record NZ_QXDC01000004.1, on the reverse strand, counting down.
GGCATGGGAGCGCCCTCGCTGCTACGCTCGACATGAGCGTGGAGAGAAACCGTGCCCTTCCTTCTGATAATGGCCGCTGTCACAAGATGCGCCTCCCCTCAGCTATGTCCGAGCGATCAGGAGATTATGGCCGCAGTGAAAGCGTGGGATGATGATCTCGTCTACGCTCTGTCCGCCCAGGCTTCCGTCGACCATCCCGACGAGATCACCATGATTCACACCATGCTGATCGACGGGGTTTCGGACGTGATCTGCGGCGACGCGCTTCCGGGTGATTCACCGATGGTGACGTGCCGGTTCACGATTCGCTACGGGACCAGAAATTCCTATCAGGTTGCCCGCTTGCAGAAGAAGGATGGCGGATGGGTAATCGACGACGCGCTAGTCGTAACTCGCGATCGCCGTTGATGCCGGGTGCGCATGGGCCATCGGCGCGGCCGGAGGCTCGCCGTTAGCGGAATAGCACCTGATCGCCCCCCGGCGGGCGCGGCAGTCGTTTAGTTTGCTGGCGCGGCCGATTACCTGCATGTTCGGCACGCTTTCGGTTCGCGAAGGGGGGCGGGCATGCAGGACACCTCATTCTGGCGCTGGCTGTTTTCGGCAGCGCGGCTGACGATCGCGGCGCTGTGCGTGCTGGCGACGATGGCGGTGATACGCTGGCTGGTTGTCACGCGCGGGCCGGGTTTCGACCTTAAGCCGCTGACCACGCCCGATCTGATCTCGATCGCGGCTGGGGCGATCGCACTGGCCGCGTTCCTTGTCGCCTTCTGGTTCAACCGCGGCGCGCGGGCGGATGGGGCGCGGATCGAAAAATCCAACGCCTATCTCAACCTCGAAATCGCATCGAGCGAGGTGTTCAAATACGAAGCGGAGATGGAGGCGCGTCTTCACCCCTATCGCACCGTCTATGCCGCGCCCGCCGAGCGCGCGCGGCTGGCCGCGATGCCGGATGCCAAGATCGCCTACAATCTCTATTTCCAGACGCTCAACCTGTTCGAAATCTGTGCCCGCTTTCGCCGCCAGAACATCATCGAGCACCAGGTTTTCGCCAGTTGGGTCGCGTGGTTCTACGATACGCTCGACGATTGGTATTTCCGCGAGATGTGGGAGGATTTCCGCTGCAACTATACCGATGACGTGCGCGACATCTTCGACCTTGGCAGCGCGATCTTCGCCGCCCATGGAGAAAGCGCGCCCGCCCGTGCGGCGGACGAGGAAGAACGCGACCGCGCCCGCAAGCAGGCCTTTTACGAGGCCGTGGCCGGCCACATGCAATGTACGGAGATCGGACGATGGCTGAGCAAGACGAGCGAAAGGGCGGTCGAGGCGCCGGTGCTGCGCGGCCCGCTGATGCGCGCGTTGATCTCCTTTGGGATCGTAGCCCCGCCACCGCCGAAGCGGTTGCCCGTTTCTTCGCCCACACGATCGGCGGGGACGCCCGATACATAAGCCACGGCGAAATCCAGGGCGGGCTGAGCGACGACGGCGTCACCTGGCGCCGCGATCTGGAAAGCCGTTTCGTCGAGGATCTGCGCGACCCGGGCGATGAAACCGGCTTGCTCGTGGCGCGCGGGGCCGACGGCACGCTGGTCGGCGCCGCGATCGTCGAATGGACCATCGGCCGCCGCACGCGCTTCGCGACGCTGGCCGATCTCTCGATCGAGCCGGCGCAGCGATCGTCCGGGCTGGGCGCGCGGATGGTGGCGGAAATCGACCGCGAAGCCCGCCGCCGCGGCATGCAATGGATTTTCCTCGAAAGCGGCAAGGACAATTGTCGCGCGCATGCCTTCTTCGAACGTCAGGCTTTCCACGAAATCTCGCACGTCTTCGGGAAGGCGTTGACCTGAACGTCGGCCGGTTCGGTTAGGCGCTCACGCCCCCGCGTGCGGTGCGCCCTCGGCTTCCGCGCTCGCGGCCATGCGGGCGAGGCGGGCTTCGTGTTCGGCGCGGCCGAAGGGGAAGCGCGTGAACAGATACGCCGCCGCCAGCCCGAGCACGACATAGGCGCCGGCATAGATCAACGTCAGCCGATCGAGCGTCGCCACCGGCACCTGGCCCGGATGCGCCCCCTGCGGGAAGTGCGCGAATTGCAGCATCAGCCCGGCGCAGAAAATGCCGATCCCCGAGGTGCATTTCTGGACGAAGAACGATCCGGCGAAGAACACGCCCTCGCTGCGCCGCCCGGTGCGCGCTTCCGATTCCTCGACGACATCGGCCATCATCGACGCGCCGAGGATGAACGCCGAGACGCTGCACGCGGTGTGGACGACGATCAGGGCGAACAGCAGCGGCACCAGCAGGGGCGAGCCGACCTCGGGGAAGGCGCCCGCCAGCCGTAGCCAATAAGGGATCGTCAGGAATACGACATTGGCCGCCACCAGCCAGACGGCGGCCTTGGGCTTGCTCGTCCGGCGGCCGATCAGGGGGGCGATCACGAACGCGCAGATCACCCCGCCGAACAGCGCGAAGGGCAGCATCGCGAACGTCCGGCCGCTGAATTCCCAGACGAAGCTGTAGAGATAGTTGGACAGCGCGTAGCCGATGCCCTGGTTGGTGTAGACGCACATGCCGGCGAGAATCAGGACGAGGAAGGCGCGGTTCTTCATCGTCTGCGCCAGCTCGCGGAAATGGCCGGTGAAGCTCTGGCGCTCGATCACCGGGCGCGGCAGCCGCTTGATCTCGCGATGCGTGCCGATCGCCGAAAACAGGATCGCGACCACCATCAGCGCCGCGGCGACCAGCGCCATTTCGTGATAGCCGCCCGCGCGCAGCAGGCCGTTCTCGTAACCGGGGCGCGGGGTGAGGAACACCTGATAGGCGAGCAGCAGCATGATGAGGCCACCCGCCCAGCCGAGCAGATAGCGCCATGCGGTGATCCGCGTGCGCTCGTCGTAATCCGAGGTCAGCTCGGGGGTCAGCGCCTGCGACGGCACTTCGTAGCACGACACCGCCGAGCGCACGAGCACCGCGGTGACGAACAGCCAGACATAGGTGAGCCCATCTGACATTTCGGGCGGGTTCCACAGCAGCAGCCAGCCGATCGCGATCGGCAGCGCGGCGGCATACATCCACGGATGGCGCCGCCCCCAGCGGCTGCGCGTGCGATCGGATAGCGCGCCCACCGCGGGATCGATGAACGCATCGAACACCAGCGCGCACATGATGATGAAGCCCACCGTCCCCGGCGCCACCCCGACCACCTGATTGTAGAACAGCAGCAGGAAGGTGCCGAAGCCCGAATCCTTGATCCCGTAGGCAGCGGCGCCGACGGCATAAGCGAAGGTCGTCGAATTGCTGACCCGGCGCGGCGCGGGGGTCGCGCTGGCGGCGCTCATTTGGCGAAGGCTTCCAGCGCGGCGAACAGCGAGGGCGTGTCGGGATCCCAGCTATGGCGCGGGCCGATCGTCAGCCCGCCGTCGACGAGGATCGAGGTGCCGGTGATGAACGACGCATCGTCGCTGGCGAGAAAGGCGATCGCGGCGGCCACGTCTTCGGGCGTACCGGTGCGCTGGATCGGCTGCGCCTTGGCGGCGCCCGCGGCGATCATCGCATTGGCCTGTTGCTGCGCCGCGCCCGCGATGCCGAGCGAAGCGGTGAAGATGTTGGTCGCGATGAAGCCGGGCACCACCGCGTTGACGCGGATATGGTGCTGCGCGAGATCGGCGGCAGCCATCTTGGTGAGGTGGAGCACGCCTGCCTTGGCGGTCGAATAAGCGGTGGGGGCATAGCCGCTGCCCAGCGCCGACACGCTCGAGGTGTTGACGATCGCGCCACCCCCGCGCGCCGCCATCAACGGTGCGGCGTGGCGGATGCCCATCGCCACCGAGCGCAGCAGCAGTGCCTGCGTGCGATCCCAATCGTCGGCGCTGATCGTGTCGATCGGATCGCGCGCGCCGCCCGCGCCGGCATTGTTGACCATGATGTCGAGCCCGCCCGCGGCATCGGCCGCGGCGACCAGGGCGGCGATGTCGTCGACTTTCGTGACATCGGTACGCTGGAAGGCGATGCGCCCGCCCGAGCCTTGCGCGAGCGCGCCGCCGCCTGCTTCATCGACGTCGCCGATCAGCACTTCGGCGCCTTCCTCGGCCAGACGAAGCGCGGTCGCACGGCCTATTCCCGATGCGCCGCCGGTTACGACCGCTCGTTTGCCCGCAAAGCGCATCCCGCTCTCCATCCTCATTTTGTGCGCAGCATAAGCCGCATGAGAGGGGCGTCAATTGCGCACTTTGGAATTTCGGGTAGGTTTTCGGGGCTTGCTCTGGTGGCGCCTGATCTTTAACCGTCACGCCGGACTTGTTCCGGGGTCCAAGGAGCCGCGACTCGATGAGGTCGGGGCAAGTGGAGAATTGGATGCCGGAACAAGTCCGGCATGACGTCGGAGAGATACATGCCGCTCGATCCCGAAACCTTCGATGCGCTGATCGATACCGTGCGGCGGTTCGTCGCCGAGCGGTTGCGGCCGCTCGAGGCGCAGGTCGAGGCCGATGACGCGGTGCCCGAGGCGATCGTCGCGGAGATGCGCGGGCTCGGCCTGTTCGGGCTGTCGATCGCCGAGGATTATGGCGGGCTGGGGCTGACGATGGCCGAGGAGGCGCGCGTCGGAATCGAATTCGGCCGCACCACGCCCGCTTTCCGATCGACCTTCGGCACCAATGTCGGGATCGGCAGCCAGGGGCTCGTGATGGCGGGGACCGACGCGCAGAAGGCTGCGTGGCTGCCCGGCATCGCGCGCGGCGAGATCATCACCAGCTTCGCGCTCACCGAACCCGATGTCGGCAGCGATTCGGGCGCGGTAAAGACGCGCGCGGTGCGGGATGGCGAGGTCTATCGCCTCACCGGCACCAAGCGCTTCATCACCAATGCCGACAAGGCCGATCTGTTCACCGTGATGGCGCGCACCGGCGACGATCCCGGCGCGCGCGGCGTCTCTGCCTTCCTCGTGCCGCGTGACCTGCCGGGCGTGTCGATCGGCGCGCCCGAAAAGAAGATGGGCCAGCGCGGCGCCAAGGTCGCCGATGTGCTGTTCGACGACGTGCCCGTGCCCGCCGCTAATCGGCTGGGGGCGGAGGGCGAGGGGTTCAGGATCGCGATGCGCGTGCTCGATCGCGGGCGGCTGCACATCGCGGCGGTATGCGTCGGCGTGGCCGAGCGGCTGATCGCCGATTGCGTTGCCTATGCGGGCGAGCGCAAGCAGTTCGCCAAGCCGATCGCCGAGCATCAGTTGATTCAGGCGATGGTGGCCGATTCGAAGACCGAGGCGCTGGCCGCGCGGGCATTGGTGCTCGAAACCGCGGCGAAGAAGGACGAGGGTGCGGACGTCGTGCTCGAATCGGCGGCGGCCAAATATTTCGCGAGCGAGATGGTCGGCCGCGTCGCCGATCGCGCCGTGCAGGTGTTCGGCGGCGCGGGCTATATCGCCGATCACGGCATCGAGCGGCTGTATCGCGACGTGCGGCTGTTCCGCATCTACGAAGGCACCAGCCAGATCCAGCAGCTCGTCATCGCGCGCGAGACGATGAAACGCGGGAGCTAGTCACCTGGAACTGAAGTTCGCCACAATCCAGAGCCGTCACCCTGAACTTGTTTCAGGGTCCATCGTGCCGCAAGCGACGACGCCGAACGGGGAGGAATGGATGCTGAAACAAGTTCAGCATGACGGCCATGATACCACGAACTTCAGTTCCACCATACTAGGCAGTGTTGTCATGCCGGCGAAGGCTGGCATCTCCAGCAACGGAAAGACCCCGGCCTGCGCCGGGGTGACGATTTTGGGAGAGAGTATTGATGGATACCACCAGCCTGTTTCGCCTCGACGGCCGCGTCGCGCTCGTCACCGGGGGCAGTCGCGGCATCGGCCGGATGATCGCGGCGGGGTTTCTCGCGCAAGGCGCGACGGTCTACATCTCGTCGCGCAAGGCCGATGCCTGTATCGCGGCGGCGAAGGAACTGGGCGGGAAGTGCGTCGCGCTGCCGCAGGACGTGTCGACCGTTGCGGGGTGCAAGGCGCTCGCCGCGCAACTCGCCGAGCATGAGAACAAGCTCGACGTGCTCGTCAACAATGCCGGCGCCGCCTGGGGAGAACCGTTCGAGGATTTCCCCGAAAAAGGGTGGGACAAGGTGATGGACCTCAACGTCAAATCGCCTTTCTTCCTGACGCAGGCGCTCCATACGGCGTTGAAGGCGGCCGCGCGCGCGGATCGCCCGGCCAAGGTCATCAACATCAGCTCGATCGACGGAATCCGGCTCAATCCGTGGGAAACCTATAGCTATCAGGCGTCGAAGGCGGCGCTGATCCAGCTCACCAAGCGGATGGCGGCGCGGCTCGCGGGGGACGGCATCCACGTTACCTCGATCGCACCCGGCGCGTTCGCGAGCGAGATGAACCGCGCCGCGCGCGATCATGGCGACGAGGTGGCGCGCCGGATTCCCGCCGGTCGGATCGGCATCGCGGAGGATATGGCGGGTGCCGCGATCTACCTCGCGGCCCGCGCCGGCGATTACGTCGTCGGCACCACGATCACGGTCGATGGCGGGCTGGTCAACGCCGCGCTGGGAACGTCGATCGACGCCTAGGCGTTGAATCGGCGGCGTTATCGGAAAGGCGCATGTCCGAATCGGGGACGAGCCGGATGAACGGGGCGCGATGCGGCGTGGAAGGAAGGCGGGCGTTCGCGATGGCGCTCGCGGCCGCGCTGGCGGGCTGCTCACGACCCGCCCCGGTCGAGCCGCCGCCGCGCGCGCATGACGCGCCCGCGATCCCGCCTGAAAGCTCGATCATCGCGGTGCCGATCGACGCTGATGCGGCGATGCTGACGCGCGCGATCGAACGCGCGGTGCCCAAAACCTTGTGGACGATCAACCGCCATGTCGATCGCTGCATCGCCCCCCAGCGCGTCAAGCTGTTCGGCAAGCGGGTGAAGGTGACGCCCGAGATCGGCTGCACGATCGTCGGCACGGTAACGCGCGGGCCGGTGCGGCTGCACGGCAAGGGGAAAGTGATCGTCGCCGATCTGCCGATCCGTGCCCAAATCAGCGCGCGCGACGTCGGCGGCGTGCTCAAGGGCGAGACCGCGACCGGCGCGGCGATGGCGCACGCGCGGATCACGCTCGATCTCACCGCCGATTGGCAGCCGCGCGCGACCGTTGACCTGTCCTATGACTGGACGCGCCCGCCCGGCATCGATTTCCTCGGCCAGCGCATCACCTTCACCGATCAGGCGGACGAAAAGCTGCGCCCGGTGGTGCGCGATCTCGAACGATCGCTGCCGCGCGACCTTGCCAGGCTCGACGTGCGCAGCAAGCTCGATCATCTGTGGCGGCAGGCGTTCACCTCGATCGATCTCAATGCTGAGAACCCGCCCGTCTGGGCGCGCATCACGCCGCGCGCCTTGTCCTATGCGGGCTATACGCTCGACGGCAAACGGCTGCGGCTCAACGTCACGCTCGAAGCGGCGACCGAAACCTTCGTCGGCCCGCGCCCCGCCGATCCGGCCGCGACCCCGCTGCCGCCGATGACGCGCTCGAGCGACGCGGGGCGGCTACGGTTCTTCATCCCCGTCGTCGCCGATTACGCCCAGCTCGAGCCGGTGATCCTGCGCGCGCTCACCAGGCGCGCCGCGCGGCCTTTCGAGGTGCCCGGGATCGGCCCGGTGACGGCGCGGTTCGACAAGGTGACCGCTTACGGCACCACCAGCGGCCGCATCGCGGTGGGGCTGGCGCTTGCTGCACGCCCCGTCTCGGGCGATATCGGCGAGACCCGCGGCGTGATCTGGCTCGCCGCCCGGCCGGTCAACGCGCCCGGTTCGGCGAAGGTGCGCTTCAGCGATCTCGTGGTGACTGGCGATACCGACGGGATGGCGGGCGATCTGTTGGTGCGGCTGGGCAACAGCCCCGGCGTTGCCGCCTTGATCGCCGAGGCGCTCGGCCAGAACTTCACCGGCGATTATCAGGAGCTGCTCGGCAAGATCGGTCGCGCGATCGATGCCAAGCGCGTCGGCGATTTCGTCATCCACGCCGATCTCGGCACTGTCGAGACCGGCGTTATCCAGGCGCATGGCGCGGGGCTGTACCTCCCCGTTCGCGTCAGCGGCGACGTGCGAGTGACATACCGGCCCGAGCGCTGAGGATGGGGCGCCCTCAGCCCGCCATGCCCCCTGCGGCGAGCACCGCCAGCGTCACCAGTTCGCTCGCGCTCGACGTCATCGGGGCGATCTGGATCGACTTTTCCATGCCGATCAACATCGGCCCGATCATCGAATCGCCGCCCAGTTCGCGCAGCAGCTTGGCCGAGATGTTGGCCGATTGCAGCCCCGGCATGATCAGCACGTTGGCCGGGCCGGAAAGCCGCGCGAACGGATAATTGGCAAGCTGGCGCGGGTTGAGTGCCACGTCGGGCGCCATTTCGCCCTCGAACTCGAAGCTCACCTTGCGTTCTTCGAGCACATGCACCGCCTGGCGCAGATTCTCGAGCCATTTGCCCTCGGGGTTGCCGAAGGTCGAATAGCTCAGGAAGCCGACGCGTGGCTCGTGGCCCATCCGCCGCGCGACCTGCGCGGTCTGCTCGGCGATGTCGGCCAGTTCGTTCGCCGATGGGCGCTCGTTGATCGTCGTGTCGGCGATGAAGACGGTGTGGCTCTGGCCGACCAGGATGTGGATGCCGAACGGGGTGCGCCCCGGCGCGGGATCGATCACGCGCTTCAGCTCGCGCATCGTGCGCGCGAAGGTGCGCGTGATGCCGGTGATCATCGCATCGCCCTCGCCAAGCTGGAGCAGCAGGCTGCCGAAGATGTTGCGGTCCTGGTTGACCATCCGCTCGCAATCGCGGCGCAGATAGCCGCGGCGATGGAGCCGGTCGTAGAGGAAATCGACCATCCGGGGCACCAGCGGCGAATGGCGGCTGTTGTGCAGTTCGTAGCTGTGGGGGTCGTCGACCCCCAGCGCCGCCAGCCGCTGGTAGACGTCGTCGCGCCCGACCAGCACCGGCGTGCCGTAGCCGCCCTCGCGGAACGCGATCGCCGCGCGCAGCACCACTTCTTCTTCGGCTTCGGCGAAGACGACGCGCTTGGGCTTTGCCCGCGCGCCTTCATAGGCGAGGCTGAGCACCGCGGTGGTGGGGTTCAGCCGCCCGCGCAGCGTCTCGCGATAGGCCTCCATGTCGGTGATCGGCTTGGTCGCGACGCCCGAATCCATCGCCGCCTGCGCGACCGCGACCGGGATTTCCTCCATCAGCCGCGGATCGAACGGCGCGGGGATGATATATTCGGGCCCGAAGCTGTGCTGCGTGCCGTAAGCGAGCGCGACTTCCTCGGGCACCTGCTGGCGTGCCAGCGCGGCGAGCGCTTCGGCCGCGGCGATCTTCATCGCATCGTTGATCCCCGTCGCGCGCACGTCGAGCGCGCCGCGGAAGATGAACGGGAAGCCGAGCACATTGTTGACCTGGTTGGGATAATCCGACCGGCCGGTGGCGATGATGACGTCGGGCCGCGCACGCTTGGCCTCGGGCGGGCTGATCTCGGGATCGGGATTGGCCATCGCGAACACGATCGGCTTGGGCGCCATCGTCTTGAGCAGGTCGGCGGGCAGCGCGCCGGCGGCGGACAGCCCCATGAACACGTCGGCGCCGTCGAGCGCGTCGGCGAGGCTGCGCTTTTCGGTCCGCACGGCGTGCGCGGACTTCCACTGGTTCATGTCGTCTTCGCGGCCTTCGTAGACCACGCCGGTGCGGTCGCACATCAGGAGCCGGTCGCTGGGCAGCCCCATCGCCTTGATCAACTCGGCGCACGCGATCGCGGCGGCACCCGCGCCGTTCATCACGACGTTGGTGTCCTTGATGCTGCGGCCTGTCAGGTGGAGCGCGTTGATCAGCCCGGCGGCGGCGATGATCGCGGTGCCGTGCTGGTCGTCATGGAACACCGGGATGTTCATGCGTTCCCGAAGCGTCTGCTCGATGATGAAGCATTCGGGGCTCTTGATGTCTTCGAGGTTGATCCCGCCGAAGCTCGGTTCGAGCAATTCGACCGCGTCGATGAAGCGATCGACATCCTCGGTCTTGAGTTCGAGGTCGATCGCGTCGACGTCGGCGAAGCGCTTGAACAGCACCGCCTTGCCTTCCATCACCGGCTTGGAGGCGAGCGCGCCGAGATTGCCCATGCCCAGGATCGCGGTGCCGTTCGAGATCACCGCGACCAGATTGCCCTTGGCGGTATAATCGTAGGCCTTGGCGGGATCGTCGGCGATCGCCTGCACCGGCACCGCGACGCCGGGCGAATAGGCGAGCGCGAGATCGCGCTGGGTCGCCATCGGCTTGGAGGCGATGATCTCGATCTTGCCGGGCCGCCCTTCCGAATGGAACAGCAGCGCCTCGCGCTCGGAAAACTGGACGTTCGAATCGTCGGCCATCTAAATCCTCTTCCTCGAGCGGGTATCGGGTACGTCGCTCATCTGGTCTATCGTCGGTCTTTACGCACCGTTTTTCGTCGCGTCACCCCGGCCGTGCATCAATCGTGCGTGCATAGAATTCACGATAGGGCAGCGCGAGCCCCGGCGCCGATGCCGCGCGGTCGCGCGCGGCGCGCAGCATCGCGGTACGCCGGTCGGCGGGCATCGCCTGCGCGGCGGGGTCGCCGTGCGCGGGGTTCATCCCCAGGCCGAGCAGCAACGCCCGCCAATCGTCGGCGGTGGCGAGTTCTTCCTCGAAATGGGGGAGGTGGCCTCGCCCCGCGAACTGATCAAGCGTGATCGCAAGGCTTTCGGGCCGCGCGCGGCCCTCGATCGCCCGCCAGAAATCCCCCGATCGCCGCCCGCTCGCGACATAATGCGCGGCGGTGAAATCGCGTGCGCGCGCATGGTGGTCGGCGGTGCGGCGGTTGAACTCGGCGATCAGCGCGGGCGGCATCGAACGATCGGGAAGCAGATCGATCGCGCGCAGGATCGCTTCGTGTGCCAGCGTGAGGCTGGCGCCCGCAAGCGGATCGAGCACCGCCGCCGCGTCGCCGATCGCGACCACGTTGCCGATCCAGCTTCGCGGGCGGCGGCCGGGGCGGAGCGTGAGGCGCGCCTGCGGGCGGGCGTGCGCCTCGGCCTCGAGCACGCGGGCCGCCGCGTCGTCCGTGGTCAGCGCCGCGCAATAGGCAAGCCCGACATCGGTTCGCGCGCGTCCGGGGGCGAGCCACCACCAGCCGCAATCGGTCGCGTGCCGTTCGTCGACGAGGCCGAGCGCGGGCGGTTGCGGCTCGGCGATCAGCAGCCGGTCGCACGGCAATGTGTCGCGCCAGTCCTCGAACGCGTCGTCGAGCATCGACAGGAGTGGCGCGGCCGGGCCGCCGGCATCGACGAACAGATCGGCCTCGATCCGGCGGCCGTCGTCGAGGACGAGCGCGGCGACGCCGCCGTCCGCGCGCCGCTCGATATCGCCCGGTACGCCGGCGACGGTTTCGACGCGCAGGTGCCGTGCGAGCCCGGCGAGCTGCGCGGTATAAGCGGCGGGGTCGAACCGCAACGCATGATCGATATCGGCGAGCGGTGAGGCGGGGTCGTCGCTCGGCGGCGCCATCCGCCCTGCGGCCGCCAGCGCGGCAGCAGGCGCATAGGCGTGGAAGGGCGTCGTATCGCCCGCGCGCCGCGCGATCAGCCAATGCTGGTGGAATCCCGCCTGGTCGCGCGGACCATGCGCGCCGAAGCAAGCGAGCCAGCCGGTGCCGTCGGCCGACCAGCCGGTGAACGCGATGCCCAGCCGGTGGGTGGCGCCCGCGTGACGCAGCAACCCCGGCTCATCGAGCCCGATCGCCTCGTGGAAACGCGCGATGCCGGGCCATGTCGCCAGCGCGCGATCGGCGAGCGACGCCGGATCGGGCGGGGTCGCGATCAGCGTCACACGCGTCGCCGGCAGCGCGCGCGCGAAGGCACATGCCGCCGACAGCCCGACGATCCCGCCGCCGAGGATCGCGATGCCGCGAATCGCTCCATCGCTCATGCAGGCGCTCCGGCATGGTGCGCGGCAAGCGCCTCACGGTGGCCCGGGGTGCGCGCCGCCGCCGCGCCGAGCGCGCGGTCGAGCCCGGCCAGCGCACGATCGAGCTGTGCTTCGTCGGCGAGATCGGCGCGCTGGTCCCAGCGCTCGGGGATGATGCCTTGCCCCAGATAGACCGCGACCCAGCTCGGTTCGAGGAACAGTCCCTTGGTATATCTGGCGACGCGGCCCGAGGCGCGGAACATCGCGATCTTCTCGTGCAGGCTGTAGGGCACGCGCATCGTGCGGACGTGGTTCCAGAAATCCGAATCGTCGCGCGTGGTGGCGTGATAATGGAGGATCAGGAAATCGCGGATGCGGTCGTGTTCGAGGTCGATCACGCGGTTGAATTCGTCGCGATCGGCATCGGTCGAACGGCCGTCTTCCGGGAACAATTCGATCAACTGCGTGATCGCGGCTTGCGCGAGATAGAGGCTGGTCGATTCGAGCGGTTCGAGAAACCCCGACGACAGCCCGATCGCGACCACATTCTTGACCCAGCCCAGCCGCCGCCGCCCGGCGCGGAAGCGCAGCACGCGTGGGGACGCGATCGGCTTGCCCTCGACCGCGCCGACGATCGCCGCGCACGCGTCGTCGTCGGACAGGTGGGCGCTCGAATAGACATAGCCGTTGCCGACGCGGTGCTGGAGCGGGATCCGCCAGCGCCAGCCGAAGGGCATCGCGATCGCGCGCGTCAGCGGCTCGATGTCGCCTTCGGGCGATTCGCACGGCAGCGCGGCGGCGCGGTCGCACGGCAGCCAGTGGGACCAATCCTCCCACGGCGTTTTGAGCGTGTCGCCGAGCAGCAGGCTGCGAAACCCCGAGCAATCGATGAACAGATCGCCGGTCACCGCCTCGCCCGATTCGAGGTGGAGCGCGGTGACGTCGCCGGTTTCGGGATGCTGCTCGACACGCACCACCTTGCCCTCGGTGCGCACCGCGCCGCGCGCGATCGCATAATCGCGCAGATAGGGGGCGAAGCGCGTCGCATCGAACTGATAGGCATAGCCATAGGTCGAGGTGATCGGATCGCCGTCGGGGGTCGGCCGCGCGAACTTGCGCGCGGCGGCGAGCACGACCGGATACGAATAGGCGCCGATGTCGCGCGCGCGCCCCGCGGCGTGCATCCGCCGCCAGTAATGATGGAAGCCGACGCCGGCGAGGTCGCTGCCGAAGCCGCCGAAGGGGTGCGTATAGGTGGCGCCGATCCGCCCGAACCCCTCGAACGCGATCCCCAATTTGTAGGTCGCGCTGGTGGTGCGCATGAACTCGGCCTCGTCGATGCCGAGCGTTTCGACGAAGGCGCGCAAATGCGGCAGCGTCGCCTCGCCGACGCCGACGATGCCGATGTCCGCCGATTCGATCAGCCGCAGCTCGACCTGCGGCAACAGGCGCGCGATCGCGGCGGCCGTCATCCAGCCCGCGGTGCCACCCCCCAGAATCACGACCCGCGTCGCGCGCTCGGTCATTCATGCCTCCCTCGCTGCCCGTTGTGCGCCAGCGCGAGGGTCGGGTGCAAGCCGTTATGGTTGCGCTACCTCGTATCGGTCAACCGGCGCGCCGCAGCCCCCGAGCGCCGCCGATGAGGCGGGAGAGGACGATCTCGTCGGCGCGCGCATAGCCCAGCCCCATATGGTCGGGCCGCGCCGCGATCGCGTCGCCGATACGAATCGCCCCCGATCGCAGCGCCGCGCGCCCGATCCGGCCCCACAACCGCGCGGTTTCCCAGCGGATCAGCGCGAGATCGTCGGCGTGCGCGCCGCGTTCGGTGATGAAGCTTTCTTGGAGCGACCGGATCGTTTGCCCGAGCGTGATCAGCGTCGCGCGGTCGGGCACCGGATCGCCCGCCATTACATGCCGCGCGAGCAGATCGGCGACCCCGGCCGCCGCGTCGCCCAGCGCGGGGCGATGCGCCTCGGCAAGCACGCGCGTCGCGCTGGCGATCATCGTATCATGATACCGCTGCGAGGCGCCGCCCTCGTGGACGCGATAGAGCAGCAATTCCTCGTCGATCCGCGCGATCCGGCCGAACGGGGCGAGGCGGTGATAGAGATCGAAATCCTCGGCATAGAGAATCTCGGGCCGGGTGAACGGATCGAGCCGCCGCGCCGCGTCGCCGCGCAGCATCACCGACGACCAGACCAGAGGATTGCGGATCCGCATCATCCATTCGACGAGCAGCGGCGTGGTGACGGGTTCGTGCGTCGAAGGCCGCGTCACGCCGTCGCACAAGGTGCCTGCCGCACTGCCCACCAGCACCACGTCGGGGTTGGCGTCGAGATAGGCGACCTGCCGCGCGAACCGATCGGGCAGGCAGATATCGTCCTGGTCGAGCGCGGCGATATAGCGCCCGCGCGCCTCGGCGAAGGCGCGGTTGCGCGTCTTGACCGGTCCCTGATTCTCCGCGGCCGCGATCACGCGGATGCGGTGATCGGACCAGCCGTGGAGCAAGGCCAGCGTGGCGTCGGGCGAGCGATCGTCGACGACGATCAGTTCGAAATCGCCGAAGGTCTGCGCCTGCAGGCTGGCGAGCGTTTCGGGCAACAGCGCGGCGCCGTTATACGCCGCCATGATCACGCTGACGGTGGGCGTGTTCATGCCACCGCGCGGGCGCTCTGCCCAAGCACCTGATCGACGATCATCAGCCCGACGTCGTTCTGCCATTGCCACAGCCCGTTGGCCTGGCCGACGAAGCTCTTTTCGCCGCCCATCGGCCCCCAGGGCACGAACCCGGCGGCGAGCCCGATCCCGAAGGCGTTCGCGATCGGCTGCCCGTCGGCGCCGACGATGCGGCAATGCTTGTCGACCATCGCGGCGTCATGATGCGCGGCAAGATCGATCGGATCGCCGTTCGCGTCGCTGAGCGGCAGCACGCGCGGGCGATAGCCCATCGCGGCGATCACCAGATCGGCCTCGGCGAGATGGCCCCGCGCCTCGGCATCGTCGCCCGCGATCCGGTGGAAGCGCACGCGCGGCTCGGGGGTGCGGCCGTCGACCCGCATCATCCTGAGTACCAGTTCGCGCGCTTCGAGCCGAAAGCCTGCGAGACGATAGACGAAGCCCGAGACCGGGCAGATGTCATCGGGGCCGAAATCGGTGAAGCCTTCCTCATGCGCCGCCTCGGGGGTCGGGTAAAAGGGGCGCAAGGCGCGGCGGTGGAGCAGGGTGATTGCCTGCGGGCCCCAGGGAATCGCGGGGCTGCTCTTGAGCAGCAGGGCGATCGTCGCGATCGCGCTGGTCGAGCCGCCGATCACGACGACGCGGGGATCGCGCTTGCCGCCGAGCAGATCGGCGATGCGGGCGTAACCGTCGACGCCGAGCACTTCGTCCGACTGGATCAGCCGGTCGCCGGCGCTGGCGACGAGCGGCGCGCCCGCCACCTGTTGCTGCGCGAGACGATCGAGCGGCTGGTGTCCGCCGGTCGCGATCGCGATATGGCGCGCGCGCTGTTCGATCTCGGCGCCGTCGGCCAGCCGCCGCAGCCGCACATTCCACAAGCCGTCGCCGGTCTGGCGCGCCTCGATCGCTTCATGCCCGGTCAGCAGCGTGCCGCCGTGGCGCTCGACGAGGCTGCCCAGCCGCTCGCCCATCGCGCGGATCAGCGGCCCGGCGACCGTCAGCGGCACCCCGAGCGCGCCCGAATAGCGCGCGACATCGCGCGCCGCCGGATGATCGATCAGATCGGCCAGTTCGGGATGCACATTGTCCTTGATCGCCG
Organism: Hephaestia caeni; assembly: GCF_003550065.1. GTDB lineage: Bacteria > Pseudomonadota > Alphaproteobacteria > Sphingomonadales > Sphingomonadaceae > Sphingomonas > Sphingomonas caeni_A. The sequence goes on along the minus strand of NZ_QXDC01000004.1, from coordinate 636,498 downwards.
ACAGGAAGGTTTCCGCCGTGCTGTCCGAATTGATGCCGTAACGGCCCAGCCGCCCGCCGCCGAGCATGGTGTCGCGCTCGACCATCACCAGCCCCGAGGCGGCGAGATCGGGCAGCAGCCCGCGTTTGGTCGCCGCATCGAGCAACGCGGTGCCCGCCGGGCCGCCGCCGATCACCAGCAGCGAGGCGATGGCGGGTGCTGTGGGATACGCGGCGGTCGGCGCGGTGCCGGCCTGCGCATCGCACGCGCGCGCCAGCGTGGCCGCGATTCTCCGCGCGTCGTCGGCAGTCATCGCGTCGGTGACCGGCAGCGACAGCATCCGCCCGGCGACCGCATCGCTGACTGGCGTCGGCTCGATCAGCGCGGTGTCGCGGAACCACGGCTGCTCGCCCAGATGCGGGCTGAAATACTGGCCGCAGCCCACGCCCTCGGCCGCGAGCGTGTCGACGATCGCGGCGCGCTTGCCCGCCAATGCCTCCGGCAGCAGCACCGGCATGAACTGGATCGCGCGGCGCGTGCCCAGCGGCGTCTGGAGCATGAAGCGGTCGCCCAGCGCGTCGCGATACGCGGCTTCCACCGCCGCGCGGCCCGCGCACACCGCCTCGATCTCCTCCAGCTTGGCGCGTGCCATCACCGCCAGCACTTCGGGCAGCTTGGCGTTGAGCCCCGGCAGCGTCGCGCTGCGCTGTCCCTGAAACCCGAAATTGATCATCGCGCGCAGCCGGTCGATCAGCCCCGTGTCGCCGCTATGGACGAGCCCGCCCTCGGCGACCGCGAAGGTCTTGGTCGCGTGCATGGAAAATACCGTCGCGAACGGCGCGTCGGCGCCGAAGCCCTTGCCCGCTGCATCGATCGTCCCCAGCGACGAGGCGGCGTCGATCACCACGCCGACCTCGTAGCGGCGCTGGAGCCATGCATAGCGGTCGAGATCGATCGCGTTGCCGAAGGTGGCATAGGGCACCACCACTGCGATCCTGCGCCCGTGCAGCGCGAGCAGGCGTTCCTCGATATCGGGATCGATGCTCCAGGTTTCGGGATCGATATCGGCGATGAGCGGTGTCAGCCCCGCCCATTCGGCGGCCTGCGCGGTCGCGGCGAAGGTCAGCGCCGGCATCAGCGCGAGCGCGCCGGGCGCGAATCGCGGCGTCGCCGCCTCGCGAATCGCGATCATCAGCCCCAGCGTGGCGTTGGCGACCGCAAGGCTCGCGCCTGCGCCGCCGAACAGCCGCTCGGTCACGTCGGCCTCGAAGCCGCGCACCTCGGGGCCGTTGTTCGAATAGATGCCCGATTGTTCGACGCGGCGCAGCGCGTCGAGATGCTCGCTCAATTTGGGCGGGCGCGGGGCGATCAGGGGATAATGCGTCATGCGGATGTCCGGCAGATGGTTTCCGCCGGTCTATCCGCGCATCGCCTAAGAAGCCGTTACGCCGCGGCGCGCTCGGCTGCTCGTTGTTCACGCCACTTGAGCGGGCGGAAGACGACGCAGAGCACGAGCGGTTCGGTCGCGCGCGGCGGCGGCGCGATCAGCACACCGTGCGGTTCGGCTTCGTACAGGCCGGCGGCGGCGGCGCGCATCCCCTCGGCCACCGTCGGGACGGTGGCGCCGGGCGTCGGGCAATCGCGGTCGAGTTCGGCGAGCTTGTGGAGGCTTGCATCCTGCACCTGCACCCATTCGCACAGCGCGCCGAACTGGATCGCGGCGGTATATTTGCCCGCGCCGATCGGCACCTGGATGCGATAGAAGCCCTCGGCGGTGGGAAAGGCATCGAAATCCATCACCGTCTCGCCGCGCGCATCGGCGAGGATCACAGGGAGTTTGATCGCGCCGACGTCGAAATCCTTGCTGCGGATGTCGAGCCCGAAACGGCTCGCGCTGAACAGGCACATATTGAGCGGCAGCCCGTGCCGCTGGATCTCGCCGGGCACGTACATCCGGCCGGTCTCGTTGACGTAGGAGAGTCCGCGGCGGCGCAGGCCTTCGGCCGCCTCGTTGGTATCGAGCAGCTTGATCATCTGGCTGGTGCCGAGATTGACGTCCTGATCGAAGCGTTCGAACAGCGCGACTTCGGATTCGATCGGCATGAACATCAGCCGCGCGAGGATCGCCGCGGCCATGCGGCGGCGCGATTCGGCGTCGTCGGATTGCGGCTGGCGATGGAAACCGGCCAGCGGCGCGCGCGCATAATCGAGGCAGGCGTCCTGGATCTGGTCGCGCAGCCCGTTCTGAAGGCTCTTGAACCCCGAATCCTCACGGATCGGCGTGCCGTCGGCCGAATAGTCGATCGTCGAGCCCTGCGCGACGTTGCACACTTGCTCGATCACCGCGACGCAGTTCGACAGCGCGTGCACGGTGCGGCAATCGTAATGACGCACGTCGATGAAGCCGCGCTTGTCGCGTCCGCTCAGCGATTCTTCGCGCAGGAACAGGTAACGCCCGGCGACGGTGAGGTTCATCCGTGCCGCGAACAACGGCTCGAGCATGTTCTGGACGGTGCCGTTATAGCCGATATCGACCAGCATGATCGCGTCGCCATGCTTCACCCCGGCGGCGGCGAGATGCGCCATCATCCGATCGGCCACCTTGGCCGAACGCTTGAGGATCTTGGGCACAAATTGCGGGGTGCGCACGGTCCTGTTGAAATGGCGCTTGGTGTTGCGGCCGGGCACGTCCTTGACCAGCCCGGCGACTTCCGATTCGAACAGCATGAGCTGGCGCGCGAGCGCTTTCACCGGAATCCAGCCGAGCTGTTCGGTCATGAAGCGGTCGAACGCGTCCTGATTCATCAGGCTCGCGCGCGCCGCGACGAAGCGGCTGAGTTCGATCGGGCGCGCACCCGCATCGGGATAGAGCGCCTCGAACACCCTGAGCGGCAGGAAGCCGTCGCGCATCATGAACAGCGGCCGCACGGGCTTGCCCAGCCGCGCCGACATCTCGTCGATCTCGGCCTTCAGCCAGGTCGCGAAACTGTGCATCACCGGCCCGATCACATCGTGGCCGAACGCGACGACGGGATCGTCGTCACGGCGCAAGGCGATCTGCGGGCGGTGCGGCTGATAGGCGGGCACCGTCAGTCGCACGGCGGGATCGATCATCGTGCCCGCGGCTGCCTCGAGCCGCAGGCGCTGCTCGGCATCGGCGTCGAACTGGCGGAAATGGGCGGTGGCAACGCCGAGCTTGGCCGGCCCGTCCTGGTCCGCGGCGCGGTTATCGCCCAGATGCAGGATCGTTTCGGGCGCCACGCCGAGCGCAGCGATCACATCCTCGAACAACCCGGCGACCTTGGGCCGGCCATATTCGGAGGAGACGAACACCCGGTCGACCATGTCGATGATCTCGCGCCCGGCCGCTTCCTCGATCAACTGGCGGAGCTGCGCTTCGGAAAGATAGGTGTCGCTCACCAGGATGATCGGAAGGCCGCGCGCCTTGGCGTCCTTCATCAGCGCGACGACGGGCGCGAAAGGATAGCAATGGCGCGCTTCGATCGACAGTTCGTGCGCCACGGCGGCCGCGACCTGCTCGTCGTCGGCATAGCGGTACAGCCGGCGATAAATGTCTTCGATCGAGACTTCGTAGGTCTTGTTGTGCGTGAAGGAGAGCCGCTGTGAGCCGCCCTGCGCCCAGGCGCGGGGCTCGACGCCGCCGCCGGGAATCGCGATCTCGGTGAAGATGTCCTTGGGCGCGTGGACGTTGCGCCACAACAGCGTGTCGAAGCAATCGAGCGACAGCATCGTGACGCCTGCGGGCGCGCGATCGAGCAGGGTCGCAATTTCGTGCGCGCGAACGGAAATCTTCATGGTGGCCGGCCCCCTGGCGGTTTCAGGGGGATAGCTATCCTCCGATCACGGTAACCAAAGCGTTAACCAACTGCGCGCGGGCGGAAGCTGTCGGCCTGCGCCTGCTTCCACCAGAAAGCGAGCCGGTCATCACGCGCGCCGTCGATCAGCTCGCCCGGCGCGACGAAGGGATAGATGTCGGTCATCGCGCGCATCTCGGCGACGTTGACGCGCTGGCGCAGATGCGCGGGATCGAGTTGTTCGGGGCTGTCGAGCCCGGCCGCGACGACGATCTCGTGGAGCGCGTTCACCGTTGCCCGATGATAGCGCGCCACGCGTTCCGCCTTGTCGGGGATCACCAGCCCGCGCTGGCGCGCCGGCGATTGCGTGGCGATCCCGGTGGGGCAGGTGTCGGTATGGCACCGCATCGATTGCACGCAGCCCAGCGAGAACATGAAGGCGCGCGCGGCATTGCACCAGTCGGCGCCCAGCGCGGCGTTCATCGCGATCGCCGCGCCCGAGGAGACCTTGCCCGCGGCGGCGAGCCTGACCTTGCCCTTCAGCCCCGCGCCCACCAGCGCGTTGCGCGCAATGATCAGCCCTTCGCGCAGCGGCATGCCGACGCGATCCGAAAGCTCGGTCGGCGCGGCGCCGGTGCCGCCTTCGGCGCCGTCGATGACGATGAAATCGATGGTGATGCCGGTTTCCAGCATCGCCTTCATCACCGCGAACACTTCGTGCGGATAGCCGACGCACAGCTTGATCCCCACCGGCTTGCCGCCCGAAAGCACGCGCATCCTGGCGGCGAATTCGATCAATTCGATCGGGGTGGAGAAGGCCGAATGGCCCGGCGGCGACAGGCAATCCACGCCCTGCGGCACACAGCGCGTCGCAGCGATCTCAGCCGAGACCTTGGCGCCCGGCAGCAGCCCGCCATGCCCCGGCTTGGCGCCCTGGCTCAGCTTGATCTCTGTCATCCTGACCTGCTCGATCGCGGCTTTGTCCGCGAACTGATCGGGATCGAAACGTCCCTCCAGCGTGCGACAGCCGAAATAGCCCGAGCCCAGCTCCCACACGAGATCGCCGCCGTGCTTGAGATGATAGGGCGACAGCCCGCCCTCGCCGGTATCGTGGTAGAAGCCGCCGATCTTCGCCCCCTTGTTGAGCGCCTCGATCGCGTTGGCGCCGAGCGCGCCGAAGCTCATCGCCGAGATGTTGAGCCGCGACGCCGCATAGGGCTTGTCGCACTGGTCGCTGCCGACAAGCACGCGGCTGTCGGCGGGCGCGGCGGCATTGGGCGCAATCGAATGCGCCAGCCACTCATATTCGCCCGAATAGACGTCGAGTTCGGTGCCGAAGGGATGCGCGTCCTCCTGCCCCTTGGCGCGCGCGTAGACGAGCGCGCGCTCGTCATGGCTGTAGGGACGCCCGTCGAGATCGCTCTCGACGATGTACGAGCGCAGGAACGGTCGCAGCCATTCGAAAAACCAACGGAAACGCGCCGAGGCGGGATAGTTGCGCCGCAGCGAATGGCCGTGCTGGAACAGATCGACCAGCGCGACCAGCAGGACGGGGAGGGTGACGACGAGCGCCCACAACACCCAGCGATGCCTCGCGCCCGCCAGCGCCAGCACCACGATCGTCAGCGCCGGCGACGCCCAGAGCAAAACGTTGCGCGACAGCGCCCGATCGGTGAACAGGCCGGCGCCGAGCCCCGCTGATCGCCGTTCTCTCAACCTTCCGCTCGCGTCGGGCTCGCGTTCGTCACCGCGCGGCTCACCGCTCGACGCACATCGCGATGCCCATGCCGCCGCCGATGCACAGGGTCGCAAGGCCCTTCTTCGCGTCGCGCTTCTGCATCTCGTAGAGCAAGGTGATCAGCACGCGGGCGCCCGACGCGCCGATCGGGTGGCCGATCGCGATCGCGCCGCCGTTGACGTTGATCTTGTCCGCGTCCCAGCCCATTTCCTTGTTGACCGACAGTGCCTGCGCGGCGAACGCCTCATTGGCCTCGATCAGGTCGAGATCGGCGATGTCCCAGCCCGCCTTTTCGAGCGCGCGGCGGCTCGCGGGCACCGGGCCGATCCCCATGATCGACGGATCGACGCCGGCCGAGGCCCAGCTTTTGATCGTGGCGAGGATGGGGCTCCCGCGCTTCTCGGCTTCCGCGCGCGTCATCACCACCAATGCTGCCGCGCCGTCGTTGAGGCCGGAGGCATTGGCGGCGGTGACGGTGCCGTCCTTCTTGAACGCCGGGCGCACGCCCGAGACGCTGTCGATCGTCACGCCGCTGCGGATATATTCGTCATCCTCGACGATCGTGTCGCCCTTGCGGCCCTTGACCGTCACCGCCGCGATCTCGTCCTTGAAGCGGCCGTCGGCGCGGGCTTTCTCCGCCTTGTTCTGCGACGCTACCGAGAATTCATCCTGCTCGCCGCGCGTGATCTGATATTTCTCGGCCAGATTCTCGGCGGTGATGCCCATGTGATAGCCGTTGAACACGTCGGTCAGCCCGTCGCTGATCATCGTGTCGACCAGGCTCAGATTGCCCATCTTGGTGCCGCCGCGCAGATTCTGCGCGTGCATCGAAAGCGACATCGACTCCTGCCCGCCGGCAACCACGATCCTGGCGTCGCCGGTCGCCACCGCCTGCGCCGCCAGCGCGACCGCGCGCAGCCCGCTGCCGCACACCTGGTTGACGCCCCAGGCGGGGACTTCCTTGGGCACGCCGGCGGCCATCGACGCCTGCCGCGCGGGGTTCTGCCCCTGCCCGGCGGTGAGCACCTGCCCGAGGATAACCTCTGACACCTCGTCGCCCGCAACCACCGCCTGCGCCAGCGCGGCTTCGATCGCGGCGCGGCCCAGTTCGTGCGCGGGCACGCTCGCGAACGCGCCGAGGAAGCTGCCGACGGGGGTGCGCTTGGCGGCGGTGATGACGATATCCGACATGGGTGGTCTCCGACTGGCGTGATTTGCGCCTCCCTTACGGCGAGCGCGGACGAATTGGTAGGTTCAAGCAGCGGCCGGATAAGTGACGCGATTCGCCGCCACGCGCGCGCCCGGGGTCAGCGTCGCGGGCTCGATCCGGCCGCCGATGATGTGGAACACCGATTCGCCGCGCGCGATCAGATGGTCGGCGACGATCCGGCGGTGGCAGCGCCACCACACCGCCTCGGCGCACATCATCGCGGTGCGCCGTTCGCGCCCCAGCGCGATCAGTTGGTCGAGCCCTTCGGCAAACGCCCGCCCTTGTGCGTAATCGGCATAATTGCGGAAGCTCGCGTTGCGCCACAGTGCGTCGGTCTCCGGCGGCACGTCGCGCGATTTGCCGCGCAATCCCCCCAGCGCGGGCAGCAGCGCATGGCCGATCTGGGACGCGGCGAGGCTATCGGGCAGGCGATCGGCGTTGAATTGCGGATTGGTGCGCGATCGCGGCACCGTGCGGATGTCGGCGACCATCGTCACCCCGGCGGCTTGCAGCGCTTCGGCGAACGCGTCGATCGTCAGCGTCGAATGGCCGATCGTGTAGAAGGGCAGCGCCACGCCCGCGTCAGTCGATCCGCGTCAGCGCGCCGCCCTTGTGCGCGGCGATGTGATCGGTCTTGTCGCTTTTGATCTCATATTGCGGATCGTCCGCCGACGCGCGGTGGCGATGGCCCTTGTAATCGAAATCGGCCGTGTGGACCTTGCGGATTGTGCCCGAAACGTGCCCGGCCTCCGAATTCCAGCGAACGTGATCGCCGACCTTGAAATCGTGGCTCATGGAACCTCCTTCCGTACCGACCAACGGTTCCTGCTCAGTCGGGGTTCCGCACGCCCGTGAGCCAGGCGTCGAGCGGTTCCCACAATTGCGCGCGCGCGCGGCTGCCGACGATCATCCCGACATGGCCCGCCGAAAGGTCGCGGCGATCGGGCAGGTCGGCGGCGCTCGCCGCGGGCACGATCCGGTCGGTCAGCGACACGAAATCCACCGCCGGGCAGGCGAGCGCGGCCGGGTCGACCGCCTTGCCCGCAACCCGCCACTGACCGCTGCCGGGCACGTCGTGGGCGATGAAGTCGAATATCTCGACCCCCGCGGCATAGGGCAGCGGCGCGCCGGCATTGGCCCAATCCTCCAGCTCGACGAAGCTGCGCGCCGCCTCGCCGTCGGGGTCCAGCCGCGCGAATCGCTCGTATTTGGCGATCGTGCGGCCGGGGTCTAGCCGCCAGAAGCCCGTCTGGAGCACCTCCATCGGCACCAGCCCCAGCGCCGCGCAGGCCGGCTCGGCGCTTTGCCACAGCGACGCGATGTCGCGCCGCGCGCGCGGCGAGAAGCCCGCAAACCGCCACGGCGCCGCGATCATCGCCAGCCCCGCCACCGGCATCGCGCACGCCGCCGCCAGTGCCATCGTCCCGCCGAGACAATAGCCCGCGAGGATCGGCGGCGCGTCGAGTCGCGCGAGCAACGGCAGCAGCAGTCGCTCGACATGCCCCGCCACGTCCAGGTCGCGCTCGTCGGGGGAGGGGGCGCCCCAATCGACCAGCAGCACGCGGTGTCCGCGCCCCGCCAGCCAGCGCAGCAATGACCGCGCGCCGAGATCGAGCACGAACGGCGGGTTGATCAGCGACGGCACCACCACCACCGGCGCGCCGTCGCCGCCATAATCGCGCAGGCTCGCGCGGTCTTCACGGTGCAGCGCGGCAGGCGGCGCCCATGCTGCGCGGCGCGGCGCGGCCTGGAACGCGCGCAGCCCGGCCAGCGCGGCGGCCCGCCGTTCGGGCGATGCTGCGGTCTCGCTGCGCAGCATGTCGAGGAAAAGCGGCAGCGGGCGCGGTCCGTGTTGCGGTGCGGTATCGAACGATGGTAGACCGGGCCGAGTCACGTGGGGGTCCTTTGATGAAGAAGCGGAACAGCGACGACACGGTGATCATCAAGAAGTACGCCAACCGGCGGCTCTACAACACCGAGACGTCCTCCTACATCACGCTCGAGCATCTCGCAGCGATGACGCGCGAAGGCCGCGATTTCAAGGTCGTCGACGCCAAGACCGATGCCGATATCACGCACAATGTGCTCACCCAGATCATCATGGAGGAGGAAGCGCGCGGCACGTCGATGCTGCCGGTCAATTTCCTGCGCCAGTTGATCGCGATGTACGGCGATTCGATGCAGGCGATGGTGCCCGGCTATCTCGACGCGTCGATGGACAGCTTCCGCCGCAACCAGGAACAGTTCAAGTCGGCGGTCGAAGGCGCGTTCGCCAATTCGCCCTTCGCCGAGATCACCAAGCGCAACATCGAGATGTTCGAGGCCGCGACCGAGGCGTTCAAGTCGGGTCATCCCGCGCCCGCCTCCGAAGCGAGCAAGGACGATGAGATTGCCGCGCTCAAGGCCGAGATGGCGCGGTTGCAGGACAAGATCGAGAAGCTCGCGAAATAGGCGCGGCCGCTGACGATGAGCATGACGATGACGACACGCGACTGGTGTTTCGCCGCCGCCGGGCTGCTGCTTGCGCTTGCGGTCGGCGCGGGCGTCGCCGATCGCCGTCGCGCGCGGCGGAAGAATGCTGATCGCGTCGGTATCGTCTATTGGCCGACCGTGCAGGTGCTCGCGCTGATCGCCGCCGCGATCCTGGCAAGCATGGGGCTCAATTCGTAACCCTTGTGTTCCTGCGAAGGCAGGAACCCAGGATCACGAGCGCTTCGCTCAATAAAAGCTCGCCAGCGTCAGATCGCGTGTGTCGCCGTTGCACAGGCCGAGTGCGACGATGCGCCCCGGCTGCCCCACCGACCAGCTCGCGATCGCGCTGCGGCGGTAATCCTGCGGAATCGCCTTGCCGTCGATGCTGCAAATCGCCTCGCCGCCCTGCCAGCCGGTCGCCGCCGCGGGTGATCCGCGCATGACGTGCAGCACGTCGAGCCGGCGGCCGTCGGCGCGCACCAGCAGGCCGCTGGTCGATTTGAGCGGCGGCGCGGTGGCGGTGCGCCCCGGCGCCAGCACCATCCGCCCCGCGCCGGGATCGAGCAGCACGCGGTAGCGTTGCAGGAAGCTCGCGCCGATCCGCCCGGCCGCCCCCACACCTTGCGAAAAGCCGCCGCCCCGCTCGACGCGCACCTCGACGTCGGGCGCGGTCAACTGGCCGAGCCGTAGTTGGGGCACGACCGCGAGATCGGTGACGATCGGCCCGCCGAGCCCGAACGAGATCGCCGTCGTCATCGTCCGGTCGGCGGCCGCCAGCCCTTTCCACGCGTCGGCCGAAAAGGTGATCGACGATCCGTCGCCGGTATCGACGATCATCGGCCGGATGCGCCGTCCGCCCAGCGTCACTTCGCTCTCGTACACCTGCCGGGTCGCCGAGATGGCGAGCGGCGCGGTGACGCCGGTGAACGGCAGCCGGCCCGATGCCAGCAGGCGGAAACGATGCGCGTCGTAATCAATGTCGAGCGCGTAGCGGCCGATCAGGTCGCGGCCGACGAGCAGATCGACCGGCATCGATTCGCCGGTCGCGATCGCGGGTAGCTCGACCACCGCGATCCGCCCGCCCGTTCGCGTCACCCCGCCGAGCACGAGCTTGCGCGTCGCCGCCCAGGCAAGCGGCACGGCACCGCCGATCGCGTCGGCGGTGCCGTGCTCGACGATTCGTTCGCCGGTCGCCGCGGCATAGCGGCGCGACATCACCGAATAGGAAACCCCGGTATCGAGGATCGCGGTCGCCGGATGGCCGTCGACCGTCATCGTGAAACGAATCTGGTTGCCCTCGGTCAGGTCGAACGGCACCCAGCGCGCTTCGGCGTCGGTCGCGAGGATGCTCACCGGCGGCACCGTCCTGAGCGGCGGCTCGGCCGCGCCCAACAGCGCGAGCAACATCAGCGGGGCGGCGAGGCGACGCATCGATCCGTCGATACTATGGAACGCTTCGGCGCGCCAGCGGCGTTGTCAGGCCCCCGCCGGCGCATAAAATTTCACACGTCATCCCCGCGAAAGCGGGGATCCAACTCCCGCGCTAGCCTCAAGAACGGCGGTTGGGAGATGGGTTCCCGCTTTCGCGGGAATGACGGAAGGGAGCATTTACAGCGTCGCTTCGAGATACGCCTGGTCGAACCCGAACTGCCGCGCCTTTTCCAGCGTATAGGGGCGCAGCCCCATCGACTGGTATTCGCCCACGATCTTCCCGTCGGCGCTTTCGTCGTGATATTCGAACTTGAACAATTCCTGCGTCACGATCACCGGGCCTTCCATCCCGATCACCTCGGTGACGTTGGTGACGCGGCGGCTGCCGTCACGCAGGCGCTTGACCTGGACGATGAGATCGACCGAATCGGCGATCTGGCGGCTGATCGCTTCCTTGGGCACCTTGATGTCGCTCATCATCACCATGTTCTCCATGCGCGCGAGGCATTCGCGCGGGGAGTTGGAGTGGAGCGTCGCCATCGAGCCGTCGTGGCCGGTGTTCATCGCCGACAGTAGGTCGAAACATTCGGCGCCGCGAATTTCGCCCAGGATAATACGGTCGGGGCGCATACGCAGAGCATTCTTCACAAGGTCGCGGATCGTGATCTCGCCCTGGCCTTCGAGGTTGGCGGGTCGCGTCTCGAGCGGCAGCCAGTGCGGCTGCTGAAGCCGCAATTCCGCCGCGTCCTCGATCGTCAGCACACGCTCGCCGGGGTCGATCATCTTGGAGAGCGCGTTGAGCATCGTCGTCTTGCCCGAGCCGGTGCCGCCCGAAATGACGATGTTGAACCGGCACGCGCCCGCGATCTTCAAGGCGGTCGCCATCTTCTCGGACATCGATCCGAACTTGGCCATCATATCGAGCGTGATCGGCTTGGCGGAGAATTTACGAATCGAGATCGCAGTGCCGCGCAAGGAGAGCGGCGGCACGATCACGTTGACGCGACTGCCGTCCTTCAACCGCGCGTCGGCGAGCGGTGTGGTCTGGTCGACACGCCTGCCGACCGAGTTGCAGATCCGCTGCGCGATCTGGAACAGATGCTCCTCGTCGCGGAACTGGATCTGCGCGATCTCGAGCTTGCCCTTGCGTTCGATGAAGGTCTGGTCGGGGCCGTTGACCATGATGTCCGAGATGTCGGGATCGGCGAGCAGTTCCTCGAGCGGCCCGAGGCCCAGCAATTCGTCGACGAGCACCTTTTCGAGCGCGAACTGCTCGCGCCGGTTGAGCGTCAGCTTCAGCTCGGCGAGCACTTCGCCGATGATCGGGCGGAATTCCTCGGCCAGCTCGTCCTTGTTGAGCGTGGCGGCGGCTTCGGGATCGACGCGTTCGAGCAGGCGCGGCAGCACCTGTTCCTTGATCCGGTGGACCGAGGCCTCGAAGCCCTCGCTGCGGCTCGATCCCGCTTCGCCCGACGCGGCCTGCCGTTCGGCGAGCCGGGCCAGCGCGTCGGGCTGGGCGGGCGCGCTCTGGCTCGACAGGTCGGCGACGCCGCCCGCATCGTCGAACGATTCGGGTACGGGCAGCGGCGGAAACTGCTCGCCGCCCTGCGGTTCCGCGGGCTTGGCCGGCGCGCCGCCGTGCATCGGCCGCGCGACGCCGAAGGCGGGCCGCGCGCCCGTTGGTCCATTGCGTCGTCCGAAAGCGCTCATGCCGTGCTCATCCTCGCGAAAGTCCTGCGCGAGAGGACTAGGGCGCAAGGCTTGAGATTTGACTAACCACTTTCCTGCCCACTGGAGGCGACCTGCGAATCCCGCTACGTCCCGACGCGATGTCCGCACCCACCCCGATGATGGCCCAGTATCTCGCGCTCAAGGCCGAGGCCGAGGATTGCCTGCTGTTCTACCGGATGGGGGATTTCTTCGAATTGTTCTTCGACGATGCGCATGTCGCGGCGGCGTGCCTCGATATCGCGCTCACCGCGCGCGGGGCGCACGAAGGCGAGAAGATCCCGATGTGCGGCGTGCCCGCGCACGCGGCCGAAAGCTATCTCGCGCGGCTGATCAAGGCCGGGCACCGCGTCGCGATCGCCGACCAGACCGAGACCCCGGCCGAGGCGAAGAAGCGCGGCGGATCGAAGGCGCTGGTCGCGCGCGGCATCGTTCGTGTCGTCACCGCGGGCACGCTGACCGAGGAGGCGCTGCTCGATTCGCGCACCGCCAATTGGTGCGCGAGCGTGGGCGAGGCAGCGGGCGAGGTCGCGATCGCCGCCGCCGATATCTCGACCGGCCGCTTCGAGATCATCGATTCGAGCGCTGCCGGCCTCGCCGCCGATCTGGCGCGCCTCGCCCCCGCCGAGACGATCGCTGCCGAGGGCTCGGCGCAGGCGACCGTCGCGCGGCCCAAAGCCGATTTCGACAGCGCGCGCGGCGAGGCACGATTGAAGGCGCTGTTCGGCGTCGCAACGCTCGACGGCTTCGGGTCGTTCTCGCGCGCCGCGCTCGCCGCGGCGGGCGGGCTGGTCCATTATCTCGATCACACCGCGCGCGGCAGCCTGCCCTTCCTGCGCCCGCCGCGGCTGATGCGCGCCGCCGAGACGATGGCGATCGACCGCGCGACGCGCGAAAGCCTCGAACTCACGCTCACCGCCGCCGGCCAGCGCAAGGGCAGCCTGCTCGACGCGGTCGATCGCACCGTCACCGGCGCGGGCGCGCGCCTCCTGGGGCAGGATATCGCCGCGCCGCTGATGGATCGGGCGGCGATCGACGAGCGGCTCGATCTGGTCGCCTTGTTCCACGACGACGCCCCGCTGCGTGAGACGCTGCGCGCGGCGCTGCGCGCGCTCCCCGATATCGGCCGCGCGCTCGGGCGGATTGCGGCGGGGCGGGGGAGCCCGCGCGATCTCGGCCAGTTGCGCGACGGGCTCGACGGCGCGTGGCGGCTGGGCGAGCGGCTTGAGCGGATCGATCCCGCGCCGGCCTTGCTCGCGCATCTTGCCCCCCGGTTACGCGGCCACGGCGCGCTCATCGATCTCTACGCACGCGCGCTCGTTCCCGCGCCACCGATCGATGCCGGCGACGGCGGCTATATCGCCGAAGGCTACGATGCCGCGCTCGACGATCTGCGCGCGACCGGCGCCGGTGGCAGGCGGGCGATCGCGGGCCTCGAGGCGGATTATCGCGCGCGCACGGGCATCGCCGCGCTCAAGGTTCGCCACAACAACGTCCTCGGCTATCATATCGAGGTGCCCGCGCGTCACGCCGACGCGCTGATGAAGCCCGACAGCGGCTTCACCCACCGCCAGACGCTCGCGGGCGTAGTGCGCTTCAACGCCGCCGATCTGCACGAGGCTGCGCTCAAGGTCGGGCAGGCCGGCGCCCACGCGCTCGCCGCCGAGGCCGCGCACCTCGAAGACCTGATCGAGGCCGCATTGCAGGCCCGCGAGGCGATCGCCGCCACCGCCGACGCGCTCGCCCGGCTCGATGTTGCCGCCGCGCTTGCCGAACGCGCGGTCGAAGGTGGCTGGACGCGCCCCGACCTCGTCGATCATCCGTGCTTCGAGGTCGAGGGCGGCCGCCACCCGGTGGTCGAGGCGGCGTTGGCGGTACGCGGTGAGCGCTTCGTCGCCAACGATTGCCGGCTGTCGGAAGACTCGCGGCTGTGGCTCGTCACCGGCCCCAATATGGGCGGCAAATCGACCTTCCTGCGCCAGAACGCGCTGATCGCGGTGCTCGCGCAGGGGGGCGGCTACGTCCCCGCGACCGCCGCGCGCCTCGGCCTCGTCGATCGGCTGTTCAGCCGCGTCGGCGCGTCGGACAATCTCGCGCGCGGCCGCTCGACCTTCATGGTCGAGATGGTGGAGACCGCCGCGATCCTCGCGCAAGCGACGCCGCACTCGTTCGTCATCCTCGACGAGGTCGGGCGCGGCACCTCGACCTATGACGGCCTCGCGATCGCCTGGGCGGTGGTCGAGGCGATCCACGAGGACAATCGCTGCCGCTGCCTGTTCGCGACACATTATCACGAGCTGACCCGGCTCGCCGAACGCTGCGACGCGCTATCGCTCCACCATGTCCGCGCGCGCGAATGGAAGGGCGATCTCGTCCTCCTCCACGAAGTCGCCGACGGCCCCGCCGATCGCAGCTACGGGATCGCGGTGGCGCGGCTCGCGGGGATGCCGCCCGCCACCGTCGCTCGCGCCAAGGCGGTCCTCGACAAGCTCGAAGCGGGCCGCGCGAAGACCGGCGGTCTCGCGGCGGGTCTCGACGATCTGCCGCTGTTCGCCGCCGCGGTCGAGGCCGAGGAAGCGCACACCGATGCCCTGCGCGACGACCTCATCGCGCTCGATATCGATGCGATGACCCCGCGTGACGCGCTCGACGCGCTCTATCGGTTGCAGGCGCTGGCGCGCGAATAGCTCAGTCGCCCTGCGCCGCCAGCACTTCGGGGTCGGCAGCGAGCCCGTGCAGATATTCGCGTCGCGCGTCGCTACCCGGCGCAAGGTCGTTCAGCCGGTCGCGCTGCGCGTCGGTCAGCTTGAAGGGGCGATAGCCGAGCGCGGTCAGGCAGTGTTCGAGCATCGCATATTGCATGTCCTTGACCTTCGCGATCTGGCGATCGACGCCGATCATCTGCCCTGCGCGCTGATATTCCAGCGGATCGGTCTCGTCGTCGGTCAGCCGGGTCGCGAGCTGGAACGCCCGCGCGGGGTCGCTGCCTGAAATATCGTGCGCCACCGTCTGCTGCGCACAGGCGATCGAATCGGCGCGATACTGCGCCATGTCCACCCCGGCCTTGCCCCAGCTCCAGCGCGGCGGCCGGTGCTGGGTCGCGGCCGACGCGGCGCTCGCGGCGAGGATCAGGACGGGCAGGGCGAACAGGCGGAGTCGCATCGGGCATCTCCCGGCTGGCAGGCGTTACCCATAGCGCACGATCGCCGCGCGCGCGAGCCGCCGGTCCTCGAGCGAGTAATACAGCCAGATCGCCCGGTCGCGCACGATCACCGAAGCGGCGAAGGCGATGTCGGTCGCGGTGCGGTCGTCGACCGGGGGCGGGATGATCAGCGGTTCGATCCCGCGGTCGATGACGCGGCGGCAATCGCGGTCGAATGCCACCCAGCCGATCCGCCAGCGCGCGTCGCGCGTCGCGCCGTTATAGAACATCACCGGCGAATCGGGGACGTTCATCAGCATCGGCCCGGTCGACAGGTGCCAGTTGTCCCAGGAATTGGGGCGCGGCAGGAACGGCGTCGGCTGCTCGTCCCACGGCCCCGCGACCCCCGGCCCGATCGCCAGCCCGACGCGCGAGGCGTTCTCGGCGGCATATTCGTACCACAGCCGCCAATGCCCGTCGGCGGTCCGCCCGACGGTGGCTTCCTTGGTGTTGCCCATCGTCTTGGACGAGGCGAGCGCGACGCCCTGCTTTTCGAGCGCGTCGAGGCTCGGCCCCGTCGCATAGAGCATGTTGCCGCGGGCAAAGTCCGCCTGGACGCCGGTATAATAGACGACATAGCCGTCGTCGGTCCGCACCACCGTGGGGTCCTCGACCCCGCCAATGTCGATCGCGTCCGGCCCCGGCACGATCGCGGGCGCGTCGTCCATCTCGAAGGTGCAGCCGTCGTCGCTCCAGCCCGCCCAGATCACCCCGGTATCGCTACGGTCGCCCTGCAACGTCGGCACCGCGCGCACCATGATGCCGAGCCGCCCGGTCGATTCCTGCCACACATAGGGGCTCATCAGGTCGCGCTCGGCGAGCAGCGGCGGCCCGTGGAGCGTCACCGGCTCGAGCGCCTCGACCGCGAAGTTGATGCCGGTGCGCTTCATGCGCCCTGTCCCAGCAGCAGCGAGAGCCCGCCGTCGATCGTGAACGACGCGCCGGTCACATAGGCCGCCTCGTCCGAGGCCAGCCAGCGCGCCATCGCCGCCACCTCCTCGGGGCGCCCGGCGCGCCGCATCGGGATGTTCTTCTCCAGGCTCGCCCGATAGTCGGCATCCGCCACCGCGCGCGCGTTCATCGGCGTCAGGATCATGCCTGGCCGGATCGCGTTGACGCGGATGCCGCGCGCCGCCTCCTCGATCGCCAGCGTCTGCACCAGTTTGGTGAGCCCACCCTTAGCCGCGCAATAATCGGCGCCGCCGGCGCGCACCACCTCGGCATGGATCGATGAGATGTGGATCAGCGCTGCCGGCGGGGGCGATTCGCCGCGTCCTTTCAGGAAGCGCCGCGAAACTAGGAACGCGCCGGTCAGGTCGGTGGCGATCGTTGCCCGCCAGCGGTCGGCGGTCATCTCGCGGAGCGGCACGCCCGCCATGTTGACCCCAGCCGAATTGACCACGACCGATGCCGGCCCGAACGCCGCCTCGGCCGCGGTGAAGGCCGCCTCGACCGACGCTTCGTCATCGACCGCGCATTGCACCGTTCTGGCGCGCCCGCCCGCGGCGGTCACCGCGTCGGCGGTCGCCTGCGCCTTGCCCTCGTCCCGGTAATAAAAGACGGCGACATCGTCGCCCGCCGCGCCGAACGCGGCCGCGCAGGCCGCCCCGATCCCCGATTCCGCGCCGGTCACCACGACGCACCGTGTGTTGCCCATAATGTCTCCTTGGATTGGGGAACGCACCAATGGGCCGACGGTTGCGGGCATCGCGCTGTCCTACAAGAACCAAATAGGTTATGTGTGCCTATTTGGGGAGACGGGCATGACGATCGATGATCTGATCGAGGCGGTGATCGCGCGTGAAGGCGGCTATGTCGACGATCCCGCCGATCGCGGCGGTGCAACGCGCTGGGGCATCACCGAAAAGGTGGCGCGCCAGCGCGGTTATGCGGGCGCGATGCGCACGTTCCCGCGCGATGAGGCGGTGGCGATCTACCGACGGCTTTATTGGCTGCGGCCGCGTTTCGACGCAGTGGCGGCACGTGCACCTGCGCTTGCGGCGGAATTGTTCGATACCGGCGTCAACATGGGGCCTGCGGTTGCCGGCGGCTTCCTCCAGCGCGCGCTCAACGCGCTCAATCGCGGCGCGCGCGATTATCCCGACATCGCGCGCGACGGCGCGATCGGCCCGGCGACGCTCGCCGCCCTCGACGGTTTCCTCGCACGGCGCGGGGCGGCGGGCGAGGCGGTGCTCGTCAAGGCCGTCGAGGCGCTCCAGGGCGCGCGCTATCTCGATCTCGCCGAAACCCGTCCCGCGAACGAGGTATTCCTCTACGGCTGGCTCGCGAACCGGATCGGTTCATAGCGCGCGACGCTCTCCACTTTCTCCACTTCACTTGCAACCATAGGAACGATCATGAGCATTTTGGACGGCATCATCGGCCCGATCGCAGGGCTCATCGACAAGATCATCCCCGATCCCAAGGCGCGCGACGAGGCCAAGCTCAAGCTGATCGAGCTGCAAGGCGCGCAGGAGCTTGAAGGCGTCAAGGCGCAGCTCTCCGCGATCATCGCCGAAGCACAGGCGGCCGATCCGTGGACCAGCCGCGCGCGCCCGAGCTTCCTTTACGTCATGTACGCGCTGTTGCTCTGGTCGATCCCGATGGGGCTGATCGCCGCGGTCCGGCCGGAAATGGCGCGCGCGATCGCAGAGGGTATGAACGCCTATCTCGCCGGCATCCCGGAACCGCTCTACGCGCTCTTCGGCACCGGTTATCTCGGTTACACCGCCGCGCGCCAGTGGGGTAAGGCGAAGGGTATCGACAAATAATAGCGGCCGGGGTTCGCCCTCCCCCTTCCGGCGCTTCGCGCCTCCCTCCCTCTCCCGCCGGGAGAGGGAAGGGGCCCGCTCGGCGCAGCCGAGTGGGAAGGGTGAGGGCGACCGTGACGATGAATATCCGCGCCCCTATTGCGCCAGCGCGGCGAGCTTGCCCGCGTCGACCGCCGCCACCGCCTGTTTCAAGGTATCGATCGACGGTGCGTCGCCCTCGGCCGATACCGCGAACCGGCTGGCGATCACGGTCGAATAGCTGCCGCTCTTGTCGGCATTGTCCCATTTCTCGCTCACTGCATTGCCGTTCTCGATCGCACTCTTTTCGTAGCCGGTCTCGGTCTGGCGGCTCGATTGGCCGGAAAGCGCGCCGCCCATCGTCGCCAACGCGCCCAGCGCGCCGGCATCGGTGATCGAGAGCGTGAACGCCTGGTCGCCCGCGCTGTAATGCGCCTCGGCATTGCTGCCGCCGATGCCGCCTGCGGCACCGCCCCGGCTCGATATTTCGGTGCGGGTCCACCCGGCGATGCTGGCGGGCAGCATCGCCTGGAGCGCGTCGGGCGCGATCGGCTTGACCTCGCCCGATTGCATCTTCTTCGTCGTCTCCTCCATCTTCTTGGCGGCGGCGTCGAGCTTGCCGAGATCGAGCGTGCCGCCCCCGGGCACGGTCACGGTGCCGCCGGTCGACCCCAGGGTGGGCACCGCCGGCGGAATGATCCGCGTGGTGAGCGCGGCGGTGATCGCGCCGATGACGACGAACAGCACGATCGCCGCGACGATCGTCGCCAGCGTGTACGCCATCGCCTTGGCCGCGGGCGCCTTCATCAGGATCGGCAGGCCGAGGTAGAGCAGGTAGAGGCTGTAGAGCCCCAGGATCGCGCCGATCCAGCCGAGGTTCGGCACGATCTGGAAGACGCCCGCGACCCATGCCGCGGTCGCCGAATAGGCCGCGACCTTCATCGCCTGGATGGGGTTTTTGGTCGCCTCGAACGTGGGGGCGAGCGCGTTGATGATCCACGCGAGCACCCACACGCCGACGAACGCCATGATATAGGCGATGATCGCGGTGGTGATCGCGCCGCCGATGCTCGGGCGATAGTGGAATCCGAGCCCGCCATAGCCGAAGGTCAGCGCGCCGATCAGCCCGGCGACCGGTCCGATCGCGGCGAGCGGTGCCACCCAGCCCTTGAGCAGCGCGCCCGTCGTCGTCGCCTCGGTATCGATGATGGGCCATTCGGCCTTGGGTTGCAGCAGGATGCGCTTGATGCGGTCGGCCATGCCCCGGCTGTCGCCGATCGGTTGCAGATTTTCCGGATTTGTCGCCATGATGCCCCTCTCGTCGTTTCGATGCTGTCTCCAGCGTGCCCGCTTGCGGCGGATGAGGATTGGACGAACTCGACAGCGCCCCCGCGATTGCGGCACGCGGCGCTCTCGCCCATATACCATGCCATGACTGCGAATGACATGAAGTGGCACGGTACGACGATCGTGTCGGTACGCAAGGGCGGCAAGGTCGTGATCGCCGGCGACGGGCAGGTCTCGATGGGGCAGACGGTGATGAAGCCCAACGCCCGCAAGGTCCGCCAGCTCGGCGACGGCAAGGTGATCGCGGGGTTCGCCGGCGCCACCGCCGACGCCTTCACGCTTCTCGAACGGCTGGAGACCAAGCTCGAACGCCATCAGGGCCATCTGATGCGCGCGGCGGTCGAACTCGCGAAGGATTGGCGCACCGACAAATATCTGCGCAATTTGGAAGCGCTGATGATCGTCGCGGACAAGGACACCACCCTGATCCTCACCGGCAACGGTGACGTGCTCGAACCCGAAGCGGGGATCGCCGCGATCGGATCGGGCGGCAATTACGCGCTCGCCGCGGCGCGCGCGCTCGCCGAATATGAACCCGATGCCGAAACGCTTGCCAGGCGGGCAATGAAGATCGCCGCCGAAATCTGCGTCTACACCAACGAGAACCTCACCATCGAGACGCTCGCCAGCGATGCGTGAGCGTGTTCGACAATCCCCTTCCCAACCCACCTCCCCGGCGCAGGCCGGGGCCCCGTTGGGAAGGCGGCAATAATGGAGCGAACCGCCCGATCGGCAATCGTCTCCCATCTGGACCCCGGCCTGCGCCGGGGAAGGAATATCTGGGAGAGGCGCACCCTCCTCGCCGCCGGGGCCACGCTCGCGCTGCCCGGTTGCGCCGCCACCGTCGCCCAACCGCTCACGCCGCGCCCCGCCTGCCTGCCGCGCGTCAAGGTTTCCCGCGATCGCCTGATCCGCACGCTCGTGGGCCTGCGCCCCTATCGTCCGTCGGGCTTCGTCGTCCGCGCCGAGGTGCTTGGGCCCAAGCGCCTCGTCCATAATTACGGCCACGGCGGCGCGGGCATCACGCTGGGCTGGGGCACCTCACGCCTCGCCACCGATCTGGGGTTGCAGGGCCATGCCGGCCCGGTCGCGGTGATCGGTGCGGGCGTGGTCGGGCTCACTACCGCGCGGCTGGTGCAGGAGGCGGGGTTTCCCGTCACGATCTACGCCGCCAAATTGCCGCCGCAGACGACCTCGAACATCGCCGGCGGGCAATGGTATCCGTCGCTGCTTTACGATGGCGACGCGATCACCCCCGCGTTCGAGGCGCAACTCACCGCCGCCGCCTCCTATGCCTACCAGCGCTACCAGATCATGATCGGCGACGATTACGGCGTGCGCTGGATGACCAACTACCAGCTTTCGTCCTCGCCCCCCAGCGCCAGCCGAACCGATCGCCTGATCGCCGGGATGCTGCCCGAATCGACGCTGCTGCCGCCCGGCACTTATGGTTTCAGCAGCCCCTATGTCAGCCGCTTCACCGGCATGATGATCGAGCCGCCGCGCCTGCTGCGCGCGTTGCTGCGCGACATCCGGCTGGCGGGCGGACGCATCGTGGTGCGCGATTTCCACACGCCCGCCGATATCCTGGCGCTTCCCGAGGCACTGGTCTTCAACTGCACCGGCCTGGGCTCGAACCGGCTGTTCGGCGATACCGAGTTGCAGCCGATGCGCGGTCAACTCGCGGTGCTGCTGCCCCAGCCCGAGGTCGATTACGCGCTCGAGACCAGCCGGGGCATGTACATGTTCTCGCGCAGCGACGGGATCATCCTCGGCGGCACCGCCGGCTATGGCAATTGGTCGACCGAGGTCGATCCCGCGACGACCGATGCGCTGCTGTCGCTCCACGCCGATATCGCCGCCGGTATCCGCTGCGGTTGATCCACGCCGGCGCGCATCCGATATGCCGGACAACCCCTTTCCCTTGAGAGAAGAATGAACGACAAGCTTACGCCCAAGACCATCGTCGCCGCATTGGACGAGCATATCATCGGCCAGCAGGACGCCAAGCGCGCGGTCGCCGTTGCGCTGCGCAACCGCTGGCGCCGACAGCAGCTCGACGCCGATCTGCGCGACGAGGTGACGCCCAAGAACATCCTGATGATCGGCCCCACCGGCTGCGGCAAGACCGAGATTTCGCGGCGGCTGGCCAAGCTCGCCGACGCGCCCTTCGTCAAGGTCGAGGCGACCAAGTTCACCGAGGTGGGCTATGTCGGCCGCGACGTCGAACAGATCGCGCGCGATCTGGTCGAAGAAGCCATCCGGCTCGAGAAGGAACGCCGCCGCGCCGCAGTCAAGGACAAGGCCGAAGATGCGGCGGTGAACCGCCTGCTCGACGCGCTGACGGGCAAGGACGCCTCCGCCGCGACGCGCGAAGCGTTCCGCCAGCGCTTCTTCGATGGTCATCTCAACGACAAGGAGATCGAGCTGGAGCTGGACGTCCAGCCGCAGATGCCGTTCGAAATCCCCGGCGGCGGCTCGGTCGGGATGATCAACCTGTCGGATATGATGGGCAAGGCGTTCGGTGGCGGGCAGAAGAAGCGCCGCAAGCTCACCGTCGCGTCGGCGTGGGAGAAGCTGGTCGAGGAAGAGGCTGACGCCCGGCTCGACCAAGACGAGGTCAGCCGCGTCGCGCTGGCCGACGCCGAGGAGAACGGCATCGTCTTCCTCGACGAGATCGACAAGATCGCGGTCTCCGACGTGCGTGGCGGCTCAGTCAGCCGCGAGGGCGTCCAGCGCGATCTGCTGCCGCTGATCGAGGGCACCACCGTCTCGACCAAATACGGCCCGATGAAGACCGACCACATCCTGTTCATCGCGTCGGGCGCTTTCCACATCGCCAAGCCCAGCGATCTGCTGCCCGAGCTTCAGGGGCGCCTGCCGATCCGTGTCGAGCTGGCCGCGCTGACCGAGGACGATTTCGTCGCCATCCTCTCGGACACCAAGGCGTCGTTGCCGCAGCAATACAAGGCGCTGATCGGCACCGAGGGCGTGGACGTGGATTTCGCCGAGGACGGTATCAAGGCGATCGCGCGGATCGCGGCCGAGGTGAACGCGCAGGTCGAAAATATCGGCGCCCGGCGTCTCCAGACGGTGCTCGAAAAGCTGCTCGAGGAAATCAGCTTCGAGGCCGAGAACCGCGCCGGCACCACGCTGACGATCGACGCCGCCTATGTCGACAAGCAGCTCGCGAGCATCGCCCGCAACACCGATCTGAGCCGCTTCGTGCTGTAGCGCTCCTGCTTTCGCAGGAACACTAGGAACGTTTCGAGCGCCCCCCTAACGCTTCGCCCGCTTGTATTCGGTGAAGCTGCCCAGCCGGCAATATGCCGAGGGGATGCTCGTGCCCGGCTCGATCGTGCGGAACATGTCGTTCCGGCACAATTGGCCGCTCTTGATCTCGGTGATCACCGTCTGGCCCTCGCGCAGCGACGGGCAACTGCCGATCACGTCGTTGCGCCAGATGCGGCTGCCCGTCTCGCGATAGAGCAAGGTGGTGTTGCCGATGATCTGCGGCCCGCTCACGTTGCGGGGGTTGACGCAGTCGCTCGTCTTGCCGGTCGCGGCATAGCCGTCGAGTGCCTGGGCGAGATCCTTCTGCGCCTCGGCGCGGGCCTGTTCC
Source organism: Hephaestia caeni (assembly GCF_003550065.1). Taxonomy (GTDB): domain Bacteria; phylum Pseudomonadota; class Alphaproteobacteria; order Sphingomonadales; family Sphingomonadaceae; genus Sphingomonas; species Sphingomonas caeni_A. Next base: position 613,165 of record NZ_QXDC01000004.1, on the reverse strand, counting down.
TCATACTGGCCGTTGGCGCAGCCCGACAGCGCGGCCACGGCGATCAGGAGCGGGAAGGTGATGCGCATCGCGGGCCTCATTTCTTGTAGGGGATGAAATCGCCCAGCCCGCACGTTCCGCTCGGAATCCGCGATCCGGGCGATACGGTGGTGATGATCTCACCACGGCAGAGCTGCGCGGTCGGTGTCTTGGTGACGAGGATATCGCCCCGGCTCAGCCCGAAGCAGCCGTCGGAGACGTTGTTGCGATATTTCTCGCGCGGCGAATATTCGTAGATGATCGTGCCCGCGAACTTGCGGACGTTCTGGACACGGGTCTGGTCGATACAGCTCTTGGGCTCGCCGGGAGTCAGGCCCTTGAGCGCATCGGCGATCTGGATTTCGGCCTTGGCGCGGCGGTCGGCCTCGGCGGACTGGTTCTGCGCGGTGGCGCACCCGCCGAGCAGCATCAGTGCGATCAGGGAAGTGCGGATCATAAAAACCTCCATGTCGGCCCTTCGCGGTAACGCTTCCATTGCTATGACGGAGTCAGCCGCGAAAACCATCCTTCGCCGTGCGACGGGCCTTCAATTCCGATGCCGAGGCCGCGCGGAGGAAGGGGTTGGTGGCCTTCTCCGCCGCGATCGTCGTCGGCACGGTCGGTTCACCGCGCGCACGCGCCGCATCGACGCGTTTCATCCGTTCGACGATCGAAACGTTGTCCGGTTCCGCCGCGAGCGCAAATCGCCCGTTCGATTGCGTATATTCGTGCGCACAATAGACGATCGTGTCGTCGGAAAGCGCCTTGAAGCGCTGCATGTTGGCGAACATCTGGTCGGCATCGCCCTCGAACAGCCGGCCGCATCCCATCGCGAACAACGTGTCGCCGACGAAGATAATATGGTCGCCCGCGAGGTGGAAGCTGATGTGCCCCGCGGTGTGCGCAGGGGTGTCGATCACGATCGCGACGTGATCGCCGAGCCGCACGGTATCGCCTTCACGCAGGCCGTGATCGAGCGTCGGGATTTTGCCCGCCTCGGCCGCGGGGCCATAGACCTGGGCGCCGGTCGCGTCCTTGATCGCCTGGTTGCCACCGGTGTGATCGGGGTGCCAGTGCGTGTTCCAGATCGCATCGATGCGCCACCCGCGCGCCTCGGCAGCGGCGAGCACCGGTTCGGCCTCGGCGGGATCGACCACGATCGTCTCGCCGCTGCCCGCGTCGTGGACCAGCCAGATATAATTGTCGCTGAGCGCGGGGATGCAGACGATATCCAGCGCGCTCATCTCACCAACTGCCGGTGTTGGGCATCGACGCCCAGGGTTCGGCGGGGGCAAGGATGTCCCCAGCTTGGAGCAGTTCGATCGAGATGCCGTCGGGCGTTCTGACGAAGGCCATATGGCCGTCGCGCGGCGGGCGGTTGATCGTCACCCCGCCATCCATCAACCGCTGGCAGGTCGCGTAGATATTGTCGACGCGATAGGCGAGATGCCCGAAATTGCGCCCGCCCGAATAGGCTTCGGGGGCGCTGCCGTCGTCAGCAGGCCAGTTGTAGGTCAGCTCGACCTCGGCGTTCGCTCGTTCTCCGGGCGCGTTCATATCGCCGGGCGCGGCGAGGAAGATCAGCGTGAAGCGCCCTTGCTCGCTTTCCATCCGGCGGACTTCCTTCAGGCCCAACAGTTCGAAGAAGCGGATCGTCGCGTCGGGGTCGGTGACGCGGATCATGGTGTGGAGATAGTTCATCGGCGGCTCCCGTTGCGTGGCGCCGATCGAGATAGGCGCGCGGGCGCCGCCGCGCTACCCGCTCAACGCCCCGGCGTCGGCGTGAACTGCTGGAGCGCGATGCCCGCCGCACGACCGGCGGCGGTTTCGGGGCCAAGCCGCATCGCCTGGTCCCACGCCGCTTTCGCGGCTTCCTCGTCGCCGGTCGCTGCGGCGATATTGCCCGCTTCGAGTTGTACCGAGGCGTCATCTCCCGCGCGCGTCAACGCCTCGGCGATGTCCTTCTTGGCGCGCGCCCAGTCGTTCATCCGCCGCGCGAGCGTCGCCGACAGCAACCAGGCGAGCGGATCGTCGCCCGCATCGACGAGCGCGGCGTCGATATCGTCACGCGCCGCGGCCAGCGCCCCGGCCGCGACCAGCGCGCGCGCGCGATCGAGATGCGCCTCGCCCAGATGCAGCCCGGTCAGCGTGCCGCCGGCGATCGCGGCGTCGAGTGCGTGCTGCGCGTTCACCGCTTCGCCCGCGGCGAGCCACGCATTGCCCGCCTGCGCCCAATAGCTACCCGCGTCGGGATCGCGCGCGGTCTGCGCATCCTTGGCCGCGCCCTCGAATTCGTCGGCGGCGCCGATCCAGCGCTGCTGGTTGGCGAGCGCAACGCCCAGGCATTGGCGCGCACGGACGCCGCCGCCCGCGGCTTTCCAGCGGATCGCCTCGGTCTCGCCCTCGGCGGGGCGCCGGGTCGCGGCATCGAGGCAGCGATGATAGCGGTCGGCGGCCGAGACCGGCGGGCCGGAAACGGCCTGCAATGCGGCGGCGGCGATGAAAAGCGGCAGCATCAGGTTGCGATCACATCCTCGACCGCCCGAAGGATCAGCGCGATATCGGGGTCGCGCGACAGGCGGTGTTCGCCGTCCTTTATCATCCACGTCTGCACATCGGCTGAACGCAGCCTTTTGGCGAGCCGGAGCGCGATCTCGAACGGCACGTCGCTATCGGCCTGGCCGTGGATCAGCCGCACCGGCACGTCGATCGCGATCTCGCCGTGCATCAGCCGGTTGGCCTCGCCCGACGACCAGAAGGCGCGCGTCGTGAGCGTCGGCTGATCCGAATAGGCGCTCGGCTGTTCGAGCTTGCCGGTATTCAGGATCGTCATCTTCTCGTCGATCGTGAAGCCCCAGTCGGTGAAATCGGGCGCGGCGGCGATGCCGATCAGCCCCGCCACCCGATCGGGCCGCGCGAGGGCTGCGAGCAGCATGATCCAGCCGCCCATCGACGATCCCACCAGCACCACGGGGCCGGTCACCGCCCGGTCGATCATCGTCAGCGCGTCGTCGCGCCAGCCGGCCAGCGTCTGGTCGGCGAACGCCCCCTCGCTGCGGCCGCAACCGGCATAATCGAAGCGCAGATACGCCTGCCCGCGCGCTTTCGCCCACGCCTCCAGCGCGAGTGCCTTGCTGCCCGCCATGTCGGAGGCATAGCCGGGCAGGAAGATCACCGTCGGGCCGGTGCCCTCGGTCAGATGGTAAGCGAGGGCAGGGCGGGGCTGGGTATTGGTATCGGCATCGGACATGGGGGATGTCTAAGGGCGCGCGGGGTGCATTGGAAGCGATGCGCCGCGCCGGCTCCCGAGCCGGGCGCAGTCAGGCACCGCCCTATCGAGCTTTCGTCCGTCATGCCGGATCGGAACCCGTCCGGCATGACGGTTGGGTTGCTGGGGCTCTACTTCAGAAACGTCTCGACTGCCTCGGCGAACGCGGCCGGCTGATCGAGCATCACGAAGTGCGCGCTGTCGGCGACGGGCACGAAGGTCACGTTCGGCGCTGTCGCATATTCCGCCCGATAGAATGCGTCCGCGCGCTCCTTGGGCAATTGTGCCGAGAACGGATAGACGAGCGTGATCGGGGTCGCGATCGCGGCCATGTCGGGGCGCAGGTCGGTCGTCATGTCTTCGTACATCGCCTGGCCCGAGACGCGGGCGTCGGCCGCCGTCACCCAGGCCGCGACCTTCGCCTGCGCCGCCGGGGTCAGCGCCATGCCGGCGGCGGTCGCCTTGGCCTGCGCGGCATCGGGCGTGGGATAGCTCGCCACCATCCGGTCGCGGATCGCCTTCGCCTGCGGCTCGATCTGCGCCACCGTCGCGCCGGGGACGAAGATGTCGCCGACATAGGGCAGCGCATCGACCACCATCAGCTTGCCGACGTCGTCCGGGTGCGCCTTGGCGAGCATCAGCCCGACGAGCCCGCCCATCGAATGGCCGACCACCGCCGCGCCTGAAAGCTTGTTCGCCGCCATGAACGCGTCGAGATCGGCGACGATCCCGTCGAGGATTCCGGGCGCGAGGTTCTTGCCCGGATCGCCGCCGCCGAAGCCGTTGACCTGCACCGTATAGACGCGGTGCGTCGCGTCGATCGCGGGCACGATGCCGTCATAGACGGCGCGCGGGCTGGCAAGGCCGGGGATCAGGATCACCGGCGCGCCGCTGCCGGTCGCCTGAACCGAGATATGGTCCATCTGCGTCGTATCGGCCTGCGTCGTATCGCCCGCCGCGGCGGGCGCGCTATGGCCGGCGGCGGGATGCAGCACCGCCATCATCGTGACGGCGGACGCGAGGATGCGAAGTTTGAAATGCGTGATCATTGGTCGGTTTCCTTGGCGGGATTGATGAAAATCTGTTCGATCGTCAGCCCGAACAGGTCGGCGATCCTGAACGCGAGCGGAAGCGAGGGATCGTAGCGCCCGGTCTCGATCGCGTTGACGCTCTGGCGCGACACCGCGAGCCGCTCGGCCAGATCCTGCTGGCTCCAGTCGCGCTCGGCGCGCAGCACCTTGAGGCGGTTGTTCATGCCGCATCTCGGGTGAATCGTTCGACCAGACCGCGCACGCATTGCGCGAGCCCCCAGGCGGCGCACCAGACGATGAACGCCCAGTAAGCGGGAACATGCGGCAAGACGCCGCCTTCCTCCAGAAAGCCCCAGGCGGTGGCGATCGACAGCATGACCGCCAGCCCCACCATCATCGCGGTAACGGCGCGCTGGCGCACATATTCGTCGGTTTCCTCGACGAGATAGAGGCCCATCACCCCGATGACGGCGATGATCGGCAGCGCGGGCAGGATCGCGAGCGCGACGAGCGCCGCCCCGCTCGGGTGCCACGCATTGATCGCCCAGTTCGCGCCGATCAGCGCGACGACATAGGCCGTCATCGTCGGATAAAAGCGCCGCAGATAGCGCCGCCCGGCTTGCGAGTGCTTGTTCATGTAAAGCTCCCTTTCGAATCAGTAAAGGTAGCTTTACAGACAAGCGTACTTTACGTCAAGGTTGCTTTACACGCACGCAAATCCTGGGGTCGTTGGCCTCACCTTCGCCTTACCTTCGGCGGGATGTTGAAGGCAGGCTTCGGCTCGAAATTGCCCTAAGGGCCGTTCGACATTTAGGTCAGGTCGAGCCGAAAATGGTGGTTTCTCGTGATCCGGAGCGCAGCGTACTTTCAGTACGTGAGCACCGGAAGCGCGGGGAACCGGCATTTGCAGGCCGACATGGGCTGGATGTCGATCGGCCCTATTCGCCGCGCATCCGGCGGCGGTGGTGGCGCATCCGATGGATGATGCCGATCAGCATCAGCACGATGCCGAGGCCGATCGCCACCGGCGCCAGCCATTCGGGGACGGTCGCCCAGCCCGATCGGCGCATCCACAGCAAAGCGATCCCGATCATCGCCAGGAAGATGCCCCAATAGCGCTCGGTGCGGGCGACCCCCATCAACTCGCGGCGATAGGCGCGGCGCTGGGCGGGATCGCGGAGATCGGGTGCCGTCATGTCAGCCTTTCCACTCATCGGCCAGCAGCCCCCAGATCACGCTGTCGCGCACGCCGATATGGGTGTTCCATTCCGCCCGCAACAGTCCTTCGCGCCGGAATCCGAGGCGATCGAGCAGCGCGTTCGAGGCGGTGTTGTCGGGATCGGTATCGGCGAAGACGCGGCGCTGGCCTTCGGCGAACAGCCGGGTGATCACCGCCGACACCGCCTCGCGGGCGATGCCGCCGCCCCAATGATCGCGGGCGAGGATGTAGCCGATCTCGGTAACGCCGCCCTGTCGCTTCTCGCCCGCTGCGACCCAGCCGATCGCCCGATCCTCGCCGGCCAGCGTGATCGCCCAGCAACGCCAACCCTCCATGTCGGGGCGCGGCGCGAAATAGTCGCGCACTTCCTCGATGCTGGCGAAAGGCGCTCGCGACCACCACGTCATCAGCGCCGAATCCGACAGCGTGGGGAACATCGCCTCGGCATCGTCGACCGTCAGCGCGCGCATCCGCAACCGTGCCGTCGCGAGCGGCGGCACCGCGGTCATAGGACGAGCGCGTCGACCAGCGCGCGCACCTTCTGCTGGCGCCATTGCGGCAGCGGCGCGACCAGCCAATAGCCGAGCGTCGAGGGTTGCGGATCGCCCACCATCGCGACCCGCCCCGCGGCGATATCGCGCGCGGCGAGCAGTTCGGGCACGGTCGCGCGGCCCAGCCCCTGCGCGGCGGCATCGATCGCAAGCCCCGCGTCGCCGACCTGCACCGCCGCATTGCTGTCCTCGGCGCAGCAGCCGGGCCAGGCGATCGCGCCGTCGCCGCCGCCGCCGGCCCGTTCGATCGTCACCATACCGTCCGATTCGATCGCTTCGCCTTCATGCTCGCCCGGGCCGGTGCCCCAGCGGATCGCGAGATCGAGATTGGCCTCGGTGAAATCGACGTCGTCGTCGGCGGTGACGAGCACGATCCGCTGGTCGCCGCCGCCCGCGATCTCGGCGAGGCGCGGCATCAGCCACTTGACGATCACCGCGCGCGGCGCCGCGACCGTCAGCGATCGCGACGATTGCCCCGCCTGCATCGCGCGCACCGCTTCCTCGAACTGGAGGAAGCCCTGCCGCAGCGCGTCGAGCCCCGCCGCGCCTTCGGGCGTCAGTTCGAGCCCGCGCGTGGTGCGGCGGAACAGCACGACGCCCAATGTATCCTCGAGCGCGCGGACCTGCTGGCCGACCGCGGCGGGCGTGACGGCAAGTTCGTCGGCGGCGCGCGTGAAGGAAAGATGGCGTGCGGCCGCATCGAGCACGCGCAGCCCGTTGAGCGGAAGATGCGTGCGCTTCATGGACAATCCCTCATTGCGCCACCGCCGGCGCGATCAGCGCGAAGCGGGGGATCTCGACATCGAAGCTCGATCCGTCTTCGGCGGTCATACGATAACTGCCCTGCATCGCCCCGGTCGGCGTCGCGAGCGGGCAGCCCGAGACGTAATCGAAACTGCCGCCGGGCTCGATCATGGGTTGTTCGCCGACCACGCCTTCGCCCTCCACCGAGTGGCGCGCGCCGCGGCCGTCGGTGATGATCCAGTGCCGCGTCAGCAACTGCACCGTCTGCGTGCCCTCATTCTCGATCCGCACATGATAGGCCCAGAACCAGCGCCCCCGTGCCGGCTCCGATTGCTCGGGCAGATAGCTCACCGATACGCGGACGACGACGCCGTGCGTCTCGGCGACATTGGGGAACAGCGCCCTCATAGCCCGACCTGACGCAGCGCCTGATCGAGATCGTCGATCAGGTCGCGGACGTCCTCCAGTCCGACATTGAGCCGCAACATGCCTTCGCTGACCCCCATGTCGCGGCGAACGTCCTCGCTGACGCCGGCGTGCGTCGTCGACGCGGGGTGCGTCATCAGCGAGCGCGCGTCGCCGATATTGTTCGAGATATCGATCAGCGTGAGCGCATCGAGCAGCCCGTGCGCCTGCGCGCGACCCTCGATCTCGAACGCGAAGATCGGGCCGGCTGCGTCCATCTGCTTCATCGCCAGCGCGTGTTGCGGGTGGCTCGGCAGCCCGGGGTGGAGCACGCGCGGCACGCGGCCTTCGAGGAAGCGCGCGACCTCGATCGCGGCCTCGCTCTGGCGATGCGCGCGCAGATCGAGCGTTTCCATGCCCTTCAGCACCACCCAGGCGTTGAACGCGCTCAGCGTCGGCCCGGTGTTGCGCGTGAAGGAAAGCAGCGTCTCCTCGATAAAGGCTTTGCTTCCCGTCACGGCGCCGGCGAGCACGCGGCCCTGGCCGTCCATCAGCTTGGTCGCCGAATAGGCGACGACATCGGCGCCGAAATCGAGCGGCCGCTGGAGCGCGGGGGTCGCGAAGGCATTGTCGACCACCGACACCACGTTGTTGGCGCGGGCGATGCCGCACACCGCTTCGAGGTCGACGACGTCCATCGTCGGGTTGGCCGGGGTTTCGAAGAAGAACACCTTGGTATTGGGCTTGAGCGCGTCGGCGAAGGTCTGCGGATCGCGGGCATCGACCGTGGTCGTCTCGATCCCGAAGCGCGGCAACAGCGTATCGACCAGCCAACGGCACGATCCGAACGCCGCGCGGCCCGCGACGACGTGGTCGCCCTGGCTGAGCTGGCACAGCAGCGCCGCCGTCATCGCGGCCATCCCCGACGCCATCGTCCGGCACGCCTCGGCGCCTTCGAGCAGTGCGATCCGTTCCTCGAGCATCTGCACGGTCGGATTCTGGAGGCGCGAATAGGTCATGCCGTCCTGGGTGCGCGCGAAGCGCGCGGCCGCATCGCCCGCGCAATCGTACGAATAGCCCGAGGTGAGGAAGATCGCTTCGGAGGTTTCGCCCCATTCGGAACGCGCGGTGCCGCCGCGGATCGCCTGGGTGGCGGGGCGCCAATTGCGGGTGATCTCGCGGTTCTGGCCGGTGCTTTTCTTCATGAACCTCGCTTTGCAAGCGACGATACCCGCCCGTCAACGTCCTTTCCTTTTGGGGGCTGCCAAGCCTTCCTGCGCGATCGGCGCCGCGCTATGCCGCTCGATGATGACCGCGGCGCCGTCTCACCCTCGTCCGATACTGGTGGCGGTGCTGCTCGGCCTCGTCGCCGAGACGCTGTTCCTGATCCGCGTATCCGTGCCCCACACGCTCGTGTTCGACGAAGTGCATTACGTGCCCGCCGCGCGCACGATGCTGGCGCTGGCGGCGCCTGTGAACACCGAACATCCGCTGCTCGGCAAGGCGATCATCGCCGCTGGAATCGCGCTGTTCGGCGATAATAGCCTGGGCTGGCGGTTCTTCTCGACGGTGGCGGGCGCGGTCACCGTCGCCGCGCTGTTCGCGATCACCTGGCAATTGCTCGGCCGGATGCGCCCGGCGGTGCTCGCGGGGCTGTTTGCGATGCTGAGCATGACACTGTTCGTTCAGGCGCGGATCGCGATGCTCGATGGCTTCATGGCGGCGTTCGTGGTCAGCGCTGTCGCGGTGCTGCTGGCGTCGCGGCGTGCCTCGGGCGCGCGCGCGTTGACGCGGGTAGCGCTGGGCGGCGCGTTGATCGGGCTCGCGATCGGCTGCAAATGGGCGGCGGTGCCGTTCCTTGGCTATGCCGGGCTCGCGATCCTCGTCCTCCGCCTTCGAGAGGTGAGCGATCGGGCGTATTGGCGGGGCGTGGTGACGCCCGCACTGCTGCTGGTGCTCGTGGTCGGCGCAGGGGCGGCGTATCTGCTTACCTTCCTGCCCGCCTTCTTCTACGCGAACGACCCGCTGACGCTGGCGACGCTGCTGCCGTTCCAGCTTACCATCTACGCCGAGCAGACGCAGATTCTTGCCCCACACACTTACCAGTCGAGTTGGTGGAGCTGGCCGCTGATGCTGCGGCCGATCTGGTATCTGTACGAGCGCGCCGACGGCGCGATGCGTGGCATCCTGATGATCGGCAACCCAGCGATCCTGTGGGGCGGGCTGGTCGCGGTGGCGGCGAGCCTGTGGGCGAGCGTGCGCGACCGATCAGCGGCGCTATTGGCGATCGTGGCGTTGTGGCTCGGCGCCTATCTGCCGTGGATCGTGATCCCGAAATCGCTGGGCTTCTTCTATTATTATTTCCTGTCGAGCCTGTTTCTCTGCCCCGCGCTTGCGGCGGCGCTCGATCGCTACGTGAGCAAGCGCGCGCAGTCGGCATTCGTCATCCTTGCAGCGGCGTTGTTCGTTTATTTCTACCCGATCATCGTCGCGATGCCGCTTGACGGGCCCGATGCGTTCCGCCGTTGGACGTGGTTCGCGAGCTGGGTTTAGCCGAGGATCGGCATCCACATCGGCTCGCCCGCGAGGCTCGGTGAGCCGCGCAGCTTGTCGAGCGCCGCGGCAACGCTGCGCTCGGGGCCTTCGTGGGTGACGATCGCGACGATCACGCTGCCGTCGGGCATCGCTCCGCGCTGGATCAGGCTTTCGATCGAGACGCCGGCATCGCGCATCGCGGCGGCGATTTCGGCGAGCACGCCCAGTTTATCGGCAACCGCGAAGCGCAGATAGGCCCGACCGCGTCGATCGCCGGTGTCGGCCCCGGCTTCGGCGGCGAGCGCGTCGGCGGGCATCGCGAAGGCGGGGCCGAATTCGCCGCGCGCGATGTCGATCAGGTCGGCGACCACGGCGCTCGCGGTCGGGCCATCGCCGGCGCCCGCGCCTTCGAAGAACAGCCGCCCGACGAAATTGCCCTCGGCGACGACCGCATTGAGTGAGCCCGCGACATGCGCGAGCGGATGATCGAGCGGGACGAGGTGCGGATGGACGCGCTGGAACAGGCCCGTGCCGTTCGCCTCGGCGACGCCGACCAGGCGGAGGCGATAGCCGAGCGACGCGGCCTCGGCGATATCGGCGGCGATCACCTCGCGGATGCCGGTGATCGCGACCTGATCGAAGGCAGGCCGCGTGCCGAACGCGAGACTGGCGAGGATCGCGAGCTTGTGCGCGGCATCGACGCCGTCGATGTCGAAGCCCGGATCAGCCTCGGCATAGCCCAGCGCCTGCGCCTCGGCGAGCACGTCACCGAAATCGCGGCCTTCGCTTTCCATCTTGGACAGGATGAAATTGCAGGTGCCGTTGAGCACGCCGTAGACGCGGCCGATCTCGTTGGCGGCGGCGCCTTCGCGCAGGCCCTTGATGACCGGAATGCCGCCCGCGACCGCCGCCTCGAACTTGAGTGCGGCGTTGGTGGTTTCAGCGGCGCGGGCGAGTTCGAGCCCGTGATGCGCGATCATCGCCTTGTTGGCGGTGACGAAATGGCGACCCTGCTTCAGCGTCTCGCGCGCCAGCGTGAGCGCCGGGCCGTCCGATCCGCCGATCAGTTCGACCACCACATCGGCACGTTCGTGCCGGGCGAGTCCGCCGGTGTCGTCGACCCAATCGAAGCGCGTGATGTCGACGCCGCGATCCTTGGCGCGATCGCGCGCGGATACCGCGACGATCTCGATTTTCCGTCCGGCGCGCCGTGCGATCAGCGCGCCGTTCGCGTCGAGCAGCTTGATCACGCCGGCGCCGACCGTGCCCAGGCCGGCGATCGCAACACGCAACGGTTCGGTCATGCAAGTCCCTCTTCAACCGTCATGCCGAACTCGTTTCAGCATCTATCAGGCGGCAAGCGCCGGGATCGGCTCTCTAGCGGCTGGATGGGCCCTGAAACAAGTTCAGGGTGACGGTAATTTCCTGAGTGCGGCCTATTTCTTCACCAGCCCGATCTCGACCAGCCGCTCGTGCAGATAATCGTGTGCGGTGATCGGCTCGGGATGGCGATCGGGATTGGCGGCGCTGACGCAGCCGGGCAGCGTCTCGATCAGGAAATCGGGCGCCGGGTGCAGGAAGAAGGGCATCGAATAGCGCGAATGCCCGCGGCGTTCGGGCGGTGGGTTGACGACGCGGTGCGTGGTCGAGGGAAGGACGTGGTTGGTCAGCCGCTGCAACATATCGCCCACATTGACGACCATCGCGCCTTCGGGCGGCCGGATCGCGAGCCAGCGGCCATCCTTGTCGAGCAGTTCGAGCCCCGCTTCCTCGGCGCCGAGCAGGAGCGTGATGAGGTTGATGTCTTCGTGCGCGCCGGCGCGGACGCCCTCGGCATCGGCGGGGATGGGCGGATAATGGAGCAGGCGCAGCACGCTGTTGCCGTCCTTGACCGCGCGGTCGAACCAGTCGGGCACCAATCCCAGATGGCGCGCGATGGCGGACAGCAATCGATCTCCGGCGGCGTCGAACGCGGCGAACAATTCGATGAAGGCGTCGCGGAAACCTTCGGGCCGATCGGGCCAGACATTGGGCGCCATGTCGCGCGCGTATTTGTGCCCTTCGGGCAGGTCGCGGCCGACGTGCCAGAATTCCTTGAGATCGACCGCCTCGGCGCCCTTGGCGATCTCGGTCTTGAACGGCGTGTAGCCGCGCGCGCCGCCGCCACCGGCAATATGATAGCCGCGCTTTTCGTCCTCGGGCAGCGCGAACAGCGCCTCGGTGAGCGCCCAGGCGCGGTCGATCAGGTGTTGATCGATGCCGTGATCGGCGACGATCGCGAAGCCGAAGCGCTCGAACGAGCCGCCGAACGCTGCGGCGAACCCATCCGGGTCGCGCGCCTGATCGGCGAGGCTGAGCGTGGGAACATGAGCGGCGGGGGTATCGAGCATGGTCATCGGATCCGTGTGCGGGAAACGAATCGTTATAGATGGCCGCCGCCGCCGCGAACAGCCGGTCAGCCGCTGACGACGATCTTTCCGGTCGCATGGCCGCCTGCCGCCGGGGTGATGTCGAGCCGGAAAGGTTTGCCTTCGTCGGTCGTGCCGACCAGGCCGTCGCCCTTCGTCGTCAGCGAAAAGCCGGCCGCACCGAGTTTTCCGTTGAACCAGTCGCGAACCGTCGCGGGATCGGCAGGGCTGTCGAAATCGACCGTGACCACGCCACCCTTATCGCCCTTGGCGTCGACCGCCATGTTGGCGATCTGCGATCCGGGATAGAGATGGACCCCGTTCAGATCGAAATCCTCGGCATCGAGATGGATTTTGGGCAGCTTCAGTTCGCCCGAAAAGCCCGGCAGATCGACCGATACCTTCCCCGATGCACCGTCGGCGCGGGCGACGACATTGCCATCGCTGTCGGTGCTGTTGATCGTGATCGTCGTGCCGGAATCGCCGTTCGACCCGCAGGCAGCAACCGGCACGACGGCAGTGAGAAGGATCAGCGAACGCCACATCGCGCGGCTCCTTTCGTGTATTGTTATAGCAATACACTATGATCACGCCCGTTGTGCGTCAAGACGGGGTGACGCGGGGCCGGCTTTGAGGCATGACGCACCGCAACATGAGTACCCAGCCCGCCAGGATCGCGCCCGACGCGCCGCCGCTCGGCTTTCGCGAGTTCGTCGCGCTCGTCGCCGCGCTGATGGCGCTGACCGCGCTCGGGATCGATTCGATGTTGCCCGCGCTGCCCGCGATCGGCGACGCGTTGGGGGTCAAGACCGCCAATGAGCGCCAACTCGTCATCACCGCCTTCCTGATCGGCTTCGGCGTCGCGCAGCTCGCGCATGGGCCACTCGCCGATCGCTTCGGGCGCAAGCCGGTGCTCGGGGTCGCGCTCGCGGCCTATGTGATCGCCAATTTCGTTGCGGCCTTCTCGGCGAGCTTCGAGTTGCTGCTGATCGCACGCTTCATCGGCGGCACCGCGATCGCCGCCTCGCGCGTGGTGACGGTGGCGTTGGTGCGCGACTGCTATTCGGGCCGGGCGATGGCGCGCGTGATGAGTCTGGCCTTCATCGTCTTCATGGCCGCGCCGGTGCTCGCGCCGACCGTGGGGCAGACGATCCTGCTGTTCGGATCGTGGCGGCTGATCTTCGCGATGATCGGCGTGATCTCGGCCGGGGTGCTGCTGTGGTTCTGGATGCGGATGCCCGAGACGCTGCATCCGATCGACCGGATGCCACTCTCGTTCAGGCGGCTCGCGGGCGGCTGGCGGATGACGATCACCGACCGCTGGTCGTTGGGCTACACACTTGCCTCGACCGCGCTGATGGGGGCGCTCTACGGCTTCATCAATTCGGTTCAGCAGATCGTGTTCGACGTGTTCGATGCCCCCAAGCTGCTCGTCCTTGTGTTCGCGATCACCGCCTCGACGATGGCGGTCGCCAATTTCCTCAACTCGCGCATCGTGATGGTGGTCGGCACGCGGCGGATCTCGCATTCGGCGCTGGTCGGCCTCATCCTGCTGTCGGGGCTGCATCTCGTCGTCGCGTTGGCGGGCTGGGAGACGCTTGCCACCTTCGCGGTCATCCAGGCGCTGACGATGGGGTGCTTCGGGCTCGCAACCTCCAATTTCTCGGCGATGGCGATGGAGAATATGGGGGCGATCGCGGGCACCGCATCGAGCGTTCAGGGCTTCACCACCGTCACCGTCGGCGCGCTGATCGGCGCAGGGATCGGCCAGGCATTCGACGGGACGACGGTGCCGCTGTTCCTCGGCTTCTTCGTGGCGGGGCTGATCGCGCTGGCGATCGTCGCGCTGGTCGAACGCGGACGGCTGTTCCGCCCCACTTGACCGTCATTTCACCGCACCGCGCGGGAACCGGCAGGGCGTCTGCGCCGTTCGCGATTCGGGTGATGGCCGCGAGGCGCGGCCGGTGGAGACGGACGATGGGCGGTTATCAGGTTTCCGGGCACGGCCCGGGCGACGACGGCTATGACGAGGAAGGCTATGACGAGAGCCAGCGCGCCGAAATTCTGGAGACGACGCGCACCGGCCCGAGCGACGGCACGATCATGGTCGATCTCGATCCCGATCTGGGCGATGACGACGACATCGACGAGGAAGACGACCTGCTGATGGGGGACGACGAACTCGGCGAGGAAAGCGACGATTATCGCGAGTCCGATGCCGACATGGATGAGGACGACGACCAGGCCGATGTCGATGACGCAACCGACGACGAGGACGGTCTCGACGACGACGATGAGGACGCGCTAGAGCCTTGAGCGCCACGCGGACGTGGAACGTGCGCGGCGATGCCCGCGTTGGCTCTCTCTCGCATCATGGACCGGGACAGGAATCGTGCATCTGAGATCGGGTATCGTGACCTTGACGTTGGCACTGGCGGCGTGCGGCGGGGGCGACCCCACGACCGTGGGCAACGGCGCACGCGAATCGCTCAACGCGATCGACATCAACGTGGCAGCGACCGAAGCGCAGGGTGATATCGATACCTATGCCGCGAACGCGCTTGAGAACCAGCCGACGTCTGTGCCGACGCCCGCACCGGTGCCGGCACCGAGCCCCGCCGCCAATCCGCCGGCACCGGGCGAACCCGGCGGCCTGCCCGACGATCGCACGCCCGTATCCGAGGCGCCGTTCACGCCCGAAAGCGCGCAAGGGGCGGCCAACGTCGTCCAGACCTATTACGCGCTGCTCGAGCAGGGGAAGTATCGTGAGGCGTGGCAGCTCTGGAGCGAGGGCGGCAAGGCCTCGGGAATGAGCGCCGAGGCGTTCGCGGCGGCATTCGGCAAGTACAAGGACTATCACGCCAATATCGGCGCGCCGGGCCGCGTCGATGCCGGCGCCGGGCAACGCTATGTCGAGGTGCCCGTGCAGGTCTACGGCACGCTCAAAGACGGCGAGCAGCCTTTCAACAGGCGCGGATCGGTGACGCTCCACCGCACCGCCGAGATTCCCGGCGCCACGGCTGAGGACAAAAGCTGGCACATCGTCAAGAGCGACGTCGCGCCCCGTCCCTGAACCGGGGCTCATGTGCGATGCAGCATTATTTGTTCATCGCAGCGAAAGAAAGCGTGGCCTGATAGCAACAGTCGCCGGAATCGGCGCATCTTTTGTCACCGCATTGCAACAATTCAAGCATCGCGTGGTTTGATCTCTTGCAGCCGCGACCGACCCGCGACCCTCTCGGGCGCCGGCTGATGTAACAGGTACAGCAAGAGGAATTCCCACATGCGCAAGTTTTTCTGGACGGTCGCCAGCGCGGCCGTCTTCGTCGCCGTCCCCGCGTTCGCGCAGGACGCCAGCACCGATACCGGTGCGGTCGAAACCGCCGACGGCACGCGGGCCTTCGGCATCGAGCCCTATGTCGGCATCATCGGCGGCTATGAGCGGTTCGACGACGAGGTGACCCATTCGGGCATCCCGGTTCCCGCGGGCCAGAATTACAAGGGCGGCCTCATCGAGGGCGTCGCCGGTGTGAACGTGCCGCTCGGCCCGGTCTTCGCGGGCGTCGAGGGCAGCGTCGCCAAGGGATTCACCGGCGACATCGATTGGGAATATGGTGCCGCCGGGCGCTTCGGTGTTCGCGCGGGCGATACCGGCCTGTTCTACGGCAAGGTCGGTTATCGCTGGGTCAATTTCGACGCTCTCGGCCCGAACAGCGGCGATTACGGCGAAATGGTCTACGGCGTCGGCACCGAATTCGCGCCGGCGGGCAAGAAGATGAACGACGTCCGCGTCCGGCTCGAAGTCGACACTTATGGTGACGCGCACAGCTTCCGCCCGATGGCGGGCCTTATCGCGCAATTCTGATCGCCACCATCGCGAGCAAGGGAGGCCGGCGGCGCGAGTCGCCGGCCTTTTTTGTGCGGCGCGCGATCGGCGGCGCCGAGTCGGCGCCGCGGACTCCGCCGTCCTACCCCCCGAGCGCGGCGGCGGCGCCGAGGAGTTCGAGATCGTTGCGGTTGACGACCGCGATCGGCACGTCGGCGAGCTGCCGCCCGAACGCTTCCTTCTCGGTCATCCGGTGTCGAAGGACGGGATCGGCGAGCTTGTGGTGGAGCGCGCGGGCGATTGCGCCGGTCAGAAACACGCCGTCCCACGCGCCGAACGCGAGCACGAGGTTGCCGATCACCGACCCAAGCGCGCCGATGAAGGTCGTGAGCGCGGCCTGCGCGACGGGATCGCGCGCGGCGTTGCGCGTGATCTCCTCGGGCGCGGGCGTAGTGGTGCCGCCCAGCGCGGCATAAGCGGTGACGAGGCCGGGGCCGCTGAGCAGTGCCTCGTTGCTCGTCCGCCGCGCCTGGCGTGCGAGGTGCGCGACGACGCGCGTTTCCTCCGGCGTGCGTGCGGCGAAGGTCATGTGAGCGGCTTCGCTCTGCACCGGCACGAACCGGTCGCCGGCGGTGATGAGTGCGGACACGCCCAGGCCGGTGCCGGGGCCGACGAGCAGGAAGGTGCCGCCCGGTCGCACGCGCCGCATCGCGGGGCCGGGGAGCGGCATGAACGCGCTGTCGGGAAGCTGGCTGAGCGCGAGGGCGACCGCCGCGCATTCGTTGAGCGCGGTGGGGCGCGTCCGCAGCACCGCCTCTACGCCGGAGAGCGAGATGTACCAGCGGCTGCCCGTCATGTTGACGACATCGCCGCGGACCGCGCCCGCGATTGCCAGCGCGCTCGGCAGTGTGCGGTTCTCCAGCCCCATCCGGTGCAGATAGGCGACGAGCGCGCTGGTGAAGGTGGGATGATCGGCGGTGTTGAAATGGTGCACGTCGCGCGGCACCAGCCCCTGCTTGCCGCCGCTCAGCCCAAAGCGCACCGATTGGCGGCCGATATCGGCCACCAGCCCCGTTTCGTCGGCCCCCATCCGGCCTCCCTCCTTGTTCGAGGCCGCCTGTCGTCGTCGGCTCTCGCGAAAGGGATCGCTACCACGCGGAAGTTAACAACAAAATCCCTTTGTTCTGGGAAAGATCGTGTCCGAACGATCGCCCCTCCCGCGCGAGGGAGGGGCAGGATCGGCCTACAATACCTCGAACAATCCCGCCGCGCCCTGGCCGCCGCCGATGCACATCGTGACGACGACGTATTTTGCGCCGCGCCTCTTGCCCTCGATCAGCGCGTGGCCCGTCATCCGGGCGCCCGACATGCCGTACGGATGGCCGATCGAGATTGCACCGCCGTTGACGTTGAGCAGATCGTTGGGGATGCCGAGCTTGTCGCGGCAATAGAGCACCTGCACCGCGAACGCCTCGTTTAGCTCCCACAGCCCGATATCGTCCATCTTGAGATCGAAGCGTTCGAGCAATTTGGGAATCGCGAACACCGGGCCGATCCCCATCTCGTCGGGCTTGGTGCCCGCGACCGCGATGCCGACATAGCGGCCGAGCGGCTGGAGGCCGCGCTTTTCGGCGAGCTTTTCTTCCATCAGCACCGCTGCCGATGAGCCGTCGGACAATTGGCTGGCGTTGCCCGCGGTGATCGTCATGTCGGGGCCGAGCACCGGCTGGAGCGCGCGCAGTCCCTCGATATTGGTCTCGGGGCGATTGCCCTCGTCCTTGCTGAGCGTGACCTGCTTTTGGGAGACCTCCTTGGTCTCCTTGTTGGTCACGTTCATCGTCGCGGTGACGGGGACGATCTCGCCGTCGAACTTGCCCGCGGCCTGCGCGGCGGCGGTGCGCTGCTGCGACTGGAGGGCGTATTCGTCCATCGCCTCGCGACTGATATTGTAGCGCTTGGCGACGACCTCGGCGGTTTGCAGCATCGGCATGTAGATATCGTCGTGCATCGCCAGCAGCTCGGGATCGGGTGCGACGCGCATCTGCGGGGTTTGGACGAGGCTGATCGATTCGACGCCGCCGCCGATCGTCACGTCCATGCGATCGTCGATGATCTCCTTGGCGGCGGTGGCGATCGCCATCAGCCCCGACGCGCACTGGCGATCGACCGACATGCCCGCGACTGTCACTGGTAACCCCGCGCGCAGTAGCGACTGGCGGGCGATGTTGGTCGCCTGATAGCCCTGCTGGAGCGCGGCACCGAACACGACGTCCTGCACCTCGGCGCCGTCGATCCCGGCGCGCTGCACCGCGGCCTCGATCGATCTGGCGGCGAGCGTCGGCGACGGCAGAGCGTTGAACGCGCCCCGATAGGCGCGGCCGATGGGGGTGCGGGCGGTGGAGACGATGACGGCGGAACGCATGGCTTTTCCTTTCTGCGGATCGTCACCCCAGCGACAGCCGGGGTCTCAAGCGGCATGAGATGCCAGCCTTCGCCGGCATGACGGTTACTGGTTCAAACGAATATCTGGCTGATCCATTCGGCGATCATCGCGGGCTTGTCTTCGCCCTCGATCTCGACGGTGAATTCGGTGGTCTGCTGCCATTGGCCGGGGCGCTTTTCCTCGAACGCGAGTAGCGTGAAGCGGCCGCGCACGCGCTTGCCCGAGCGGACGGGCTGGAGGAAGCGCACCCGGTTGCCACCGTAATTGACGCCCATCTTCGTGCCCGCGACCCTAGGCGCGTCGGGCACCTTCGCGGCGAGCATCGGCATCAGCGAGAGCGTGAGGAACCCATGCGCGATCGTGCCGCCGAACGGGGTCAGCTTCGCGCGTTCGGGGTCGACATGGATAAACTGGTGATCGCCGGTCGCGTCGGCGAACGTGTCGATCATCTTCTGGGAGACCTCGACCCATTCCGAAAGGGTCGTTGTTCCCACCCTCCGGGCCATTTCCTGCGGCGAAACTTCCGGCACGGCTTTCCTTTCGGGCTCACTTCGTCGTAGCGCGGGCCGAGAGATAGTCTCAGACCCCCGCAATGGGCAAGTGTTCCCGAACCGGAGCCACGAAGATGACCGCTGACGCTATGTCCGCTGCCCGCAAAAGCATGGCAAAGTTGCGCCGCGCGCCCGAACCCGACATTCTAAAACCGCTGATCCAGCGCGCCGACAGTGATTCGGCGACGCGCTACAAGATCATGGGCGAGGCGAGCGGACTGCTCGCCGATCTGCGCGCGGCGCAGAACAAGGGCTGGGTGAACCAGTTCCTCCAGCAATATCAGCTCAATTCGTCCGAAGGTCTCGCGCTTCTAAGCCTTGCCGAAGCGTTCCTGCGCGTCCCCGATCCCGCGACCGCCGATTTCCTGATCGCCGACAAACTGGGCGATGCCGACTGGCGCGCGCATACCGGCAAATCGAACTCGCGGCTCGTCAATTCGGCGACCTGGGGGCTGGTCGTCGGCCGCGCGCTGGTGGGCGAGGGGCAGGCAGGGCCGCTGCGTCGCCTGATCGCGCGCGCGGGCGAACCCTTCGTGCGACAGGCGGTGGGCGCCGCGATGCGGATGATGGGCGAGATCTTCGTGATGGGCCGCACCATTGACGAAGCCCTTAAGCGGATGAAGAAGCCCGAGCATCAAGGCTTCACCGCAAGCTTCGACATGCTCGGTGAAGCGGCGCGCACGCAAGCGGACGCCGCCCGCTATTTCGCGGCCTATACCAAGGCGATCGATGCCGTGGGCCGCGTGGCGGGGGCGGGGCATTCGATCTCGGTCAAATTGTCGGCACTGCATCCGCGCTACGAGGTCGCGCAATACGATCGATGCGTGCCGGCGCTGACCGAGATGCTGGAAGCGCTCGCGGTGCAGGCGGCGGGGCGCGGCATCGCGCTCACCGTCGATGCTGAAGAGCAGGACCGGCTCGACATGAGCCTCGACATCATCGGCGCGATCGCGGGGCTGCCCGCGCTCGATGGATGGGACGGGTTCGGCATGGCGGTGCAGGCATACGGCAAGCGCGCGCGGCCGGTGATCGCCTGGGCAAACGCGCTCGATCGGGTAATGAACGTGCGGCTCGTGAAGGGCGCCTATTGGGATACCGAGATCAAGCGCGATCAGGTGGAAGGGCTGGAGAATTATTCGCTTTTCACGCGCAAGGCGGCGACCGACGTCTGCTATCTCGCCTGCGCGCGTGACATGCTCGACGCCGAGAACATCCGCCCCGCCTTCGCCAGCCACAACGCGCTGACGGTCGCGACGATCGTCGAATGGGCGGGCAACACGCGCGAGTTCGAGTTCCAGCGCCTGCACGGCATGGGTGACGGGCTGTACGAACGGTTGGTTCGCGAGCACGATTACCGTTGCCGTATCTACGCGCCGGTGGGCGGGCACAAGGATCTGCTTGCCTATCTCGTGCGGCGGCTGCTCGAGAACGGCGCCAATTCGAGCTTCGTCCACCAACTCGCCGACGAGCATAAATCGGACGAGGAACTGCTCGCCGATCCGGTCGAGAAGGTGAAGGCGGTGGGCGGCACGCGGCATCCGTCGATCGCGTTGCCGCGCGATCTCTACCAGCCCGAGCGGATCAACAGCGCGGGGCTCGATCTCGGTAATCGGGTGGTGCTGGAGGCCGTGCAGGCGGCGGTCAACACGCCGCATCCGCTGATGGCCGAGGGCGCGATGGCGGCGTACGATGCGGTCAGCGTTGTGGAGGCGATCGACCGCGCGCACGCGGCGTTCCCGGCCTGGACCGCGCGCGAGGTCGACGAGCGCGCGGGAATGCTCGAAAGGCTGGGCGACAGCCTCGAGGAGCATCGCGACGAGCTGATGGCGCTGTGCATCCAGGAAGCCTTCAAATCGATCCCCGACGCAATCGCCGAGGTACGCGAGGCGGTCGATTTCTGCCGTTATTATGCCGCCCGTGCGCGTGCCGATCTGCAATCGGTCGAGCTGCCCGGCCCGACCGGCGAGAGGAACATGATGCACCTCGACGGGCGCGGGGTGTGGGCGACGATCGCGCCGTGGAATTTCCCACTTGCGATCTTCCTCGGGCAGACGGTGGCGGCGCTCGTCACGGGCAATACGGTGATCGCCAAGCCCGCGCCGCAGACGCCGCGCATCGCCGCGCGCGCGGTCGAGCTGGCGCACCAGGCGGGCGTACCCGAGGATGTGCTGATCTTGGTGCCCGGCGGCCCTGAAGTGGGCGCGGCGATCACGGCCGACCTGCGCATTCAGGGGGTCGCGTTCACCGGTTCGACCGGCACGGCGCGGCGCATCGCGCAATCGCTGCTCGCCGACGAGGAGCGCGCGATCCTGCCGCTGATCGCCGAGACGGGCGGGATCAATGCGATGATCGTCGATTCGACCGCGCTGCCCGAACAAGTGGTGCAGGACGTCATCACCTCTGCGTTCCGCTCAGCCGGGCAGCGGTGCTCGGCGCTGCGGTTGCTGCTGATCCAGGAAGATGTCGCACCGGGCATGATCGAGATGCTCAAGGGCGCGATGGATTTGCTCACGGTGGGCGATCCCGGCGATCCCGCGACCGATGTGGGGCCGGTAATCGATCGGGCGGCGTACGACAAATTGATGTCGTATCGCGATGCGGTGCACGACAAATGGCTCAAGACGGTGCCAGTGCCCGACGAAGGGCTGTTTGTGCCGCCGACGCTGATCGAAATCGACGCGATCGAGGAGCTGAAACAGGAATGGTTCGGCCCGATCCTCCATTACGCCACCTGGCCGTCGGGCAAGCTGATCGAGACGATCGGGCGCGTCAACGAGAAGGGCTTCGGCCTGACGATGGGGCTCCACAGCCGCATCGCGCGCGCCGCCGAGGTGACCGAGGCGCACGCGCATATCGGCAACCTCTACGTCAACCGCGCGATGATCGGCGCGGTAGTGGGATCGCAACCCTTCGGCGGCGAGCGGCTGTCGGGAACGGGGCCGAAGGCGGGCGGACCGCATTACCTGTTCCGCTTCGTCGCCGAACGCGCGGTCTCGATCGACACCACCAGCGCGGGGGGCAATGCGAGCCTGCTCAGCCTCGACGAGGGCGGGATCTGAGCCGTGCTTTGCTCTAGCGATCTGCCTCCTTGCGCAGCGCCTTGAGCATCGAATCGTCGATGATCCATTCGTGGTCGGCGACGATGATCGAGCGGACGGGGGTGCCGTCGGCGGTGCGCGACGGCTCGTAGCGATAGCGTTCGGTGATCAGCCGGCACGTCGTCTCGTCGAGCGCCTGATTGCCGCTCGAGTGCGTGATGTGGCAATTCGAGACGCGGCCGCTGGGCAGGACGTAATATTCGACCGAGACCACGCCGCCCGCGCCGGCGGCACCCGCCGAGGCGGGGTAATCCGAATTGCGGATGCGCCCGCCGGTGTGGCGCGGAGGCGAATTGCCGCCCGCACCGCCGCCGTCGCCGCGCCCGCCGCTGCCGGTGCCGTCGCCGATCCCGCCCGCACCGGTGCCGGGGCCGCGGATGTCGGCATTGCCCTGCGTCGGATCGGGCCCTTCGAACGGCTTGATCGAGGTGACGACCACCGGCGGGACCGGTAGCGGGATGATCGGCGTGGGGGCTGCCACCGGCGTTGCGCGCGAGGTGATGTTGGGCGGCGCGGCCTTGCCCTCCGCCTTGGGGCTGAGCCTGGGCTGAATTGTTACTTTCTCGGGCGGCGGCGGCGGTGGAGGAGGTGGTGGTGGCGCCACGCCGAACACCTTGAGCGTCGAATCGACGACGCGGGGAAAGGGGACGTTCAGCCCGGTGACCAGCGCATAACCCGCCAACGCCACGATCGCGGCGGAAAGGCCCGCGGACGACAGCCGGGTGCGCGTACTGGGCTCGGCAACGGCCATCACGCGAATGTGGGCATGGCGTTGCCGTCCAGCAAGCCGCCCGCCTCAGCCCGCCGGCTTGGCCGGGCGCTCGTCGTCCTTGAGATCGACCCGCTTGACCGGCTGCACCTCGGGATAGGGCATGATCATCGTGCCGTCGGGCGCCGCCGTGAAGGCCGTCTGCGTCGGATAGGGAATCGCGATGCCCTCGGCGGCGAAGCGCTTGATGATCGCGACCAGCAGGCGATCGCGGATCGGATGCGCGACCGACCAGTCGCGTCCCGGCACATCGACCAGCAGCGCGAAATCGAGCGAACTCGCCCCGAACGATTCGAACCCCGCCCGCGCCGCCTTGGCACCTTCCGCTTCGACCAGTTCGGTCAGGATCGCGGGCAGGCGGGCGAGCGTTTCGGGCGGAGTTTCGTAGGCGACGCCGATCGTGAACGGCAGGCGGATATGATCGCGCCCGGAGACGTTGAGGATTTCCTTGTCGAGCAGGTTCTTGTTGGCGATGATCCGAAGCTCGCCGGTATAGGCGCGGATGCGGGTCGATTTGAGGCCGATCGATTCGATCGTCCCCGAACTGTCGCCGTAGCTGACCTGATCGCCCTTGCTGAACGGCCGATCGAAGATGATCGCCAATGCGGCGAACAGATCGGCGAAGATGCCTTGCGCGGCGAGGCCGATCGCGATGCCGCCGACGCCGAGCCCGGCGACGAGGCCGGTTACGTTGACGCCGAGATTGTCGAGCAGCACGACGATCGCGATCGCGAACACGACCACGCTGACCAGCAGGCGGATCAGCCCCATCGCGTTGACGATCGCCTCGCCGCGATAATGCTCGGCCGAGGTGCGGTGCTCGATGAAGCCGAGGATGATCTCGCGCGCCCAGATCGCGCCCTGGAAAACGGCGGCGATCGTGAACAGGAAGACGACGAGCTGATCGAGCATCGGCGGCGTCCGCGCATAACCGTCGACCAGCCGTACCGCGGCCATGACGATAAAGAAGCCGGTCGTCCTCGAAACCGCCTTGCCGATGATCGAGATCCAGCTTCCGGTGGGGCGATCGGGATTGCACAATTTGCCGCCGAGCCCGCGTAGCGCATAGAGCGCGGCGACGATGGCGGCGGCGACGCCCGCCGCGATCAGGATCTGGAACCAGTTCGTCTGAATCCAGTCCACCGTATAGCCCATGAATTCATGCGTTCGCGTGCGGATATCGGGAATCGGGACCGAAATGGCGGTGGCGTTCTGGGCGATCATCGATCCCTCTCAGGCTGCTTTGGGCCGGGCGGCCGACTCGTCGGTCAGGAAGGCGATCAGCCCGCGTTCGGCACGCGATAGATATCGGGTCTTGCGCGGCAGGCGAAGCCCCGCGCGGAATGTCGCCTGCCCTTCCCTGACAAGATCGACCAGCCGAGGGTGAACGTAGGATTGGCGCGCGATCGCCGGTGTGTTGCCGAGCGCTCGCGTGACGGGTTCGAGCATCGTTTTGAGGCTGATGTCGTGCCCGGCCGAGGCAAGCGCGTCGAACGCGAGCACGCTCGCGCCCCAGGTGCGGAAATGCTTGGCGGTGAAATCCCGGCCCGTCGCGTCGCGGATATAATCGTTGACGTCGGACGAGCTGACCGGATGCGCCTCGCTCGCCTTGTCGAGCCAGGCGAACAGGTGCTGGCCCGGCAGATCGTCGCAGTTGCGCACGAAGCGGATCAGCGAGCCGTCGGCGATCGCGAGCTGCCGCGTCTTGCCCGATTTGGCCTTGTATTCGAGCTTGAGCACGCGCCCGTCCACGTCGGCGTGGCGCTTCCTGAGCGTGGTCGCGCCATAGCTCTTGTTCGCGGTGACATAGCATTCGCTGCCAACGCGCACGAAGCCGAGATCGAGCAGCCGCACCACCGCGGCGACGGCGCGCGCCTTATCCATCCCGCGGTGGCGGAGATCCTGCGTGACACGCTTTCGCAGTCGGGGCAGGGCGGCGCCGAATTCGGCGCACAATTCGTACTTTTCGGCCTCGCGCGCCTCGCGGAAATCGGGGTGATAGCGATATTGCTTGCGGCCCTTTTCGTCCCGGCCGACCGCCTGGATGTGGCCGTTGGGCCTGGGGCAGAACCAGGCGTCGGTATAAGCGGGCGGCAAGGCGATCGCGTTCAGCCGGTCGATCTCGTCGCGATCGGTGATGCGCGCGCCGTCCGCATCCCGATAGGCCCAGCCGTGGCGCCCCTTCGCGCGGGTGATGCCGGGGGCGCTGTCATCGGAATAGACGATCCTCGCCAAGGGGTTCCTCTCGTGGCTGTGGCTTCTTCCAATGCGCAGTCGATTGCTTCGTTCCGGGGAGCCGGCCGGAAAGCCTGATCGCGTTGACCCATTTCTGCGCCGGACGCTCGACGAGATGGTAGAGCGCGATCGAGGCGGCGAGCACGAGCAGAAGGTAGAGCGCGATCAGCACCGGCGGGATCGCGCTCGCGTCGCTGACCATCAGCAGCTTGAAGACCACGAACAGCAGGAAATGCGAGAGGTAGGTCGCGTAGCTGATCTCGCCGAGGCGATGCAGCGGCCCCCATTCGAGCGGATTGCGCGCGCGACCGGCGGTGAGCGCGAGGAGCAGCAGCAGCGCCGCCATCCCGATGGGCACGGCGAACAATTCGGGCAGCACCCCTGCCGCCCAGCCGCCGAGTAGCGCCGTCGCGACGATCGCGGCGCCGACCGCGGGCAGCAGCGGCCGCTCGGCCCAGCGCAGCCAGAGCGCACACAAGGCGGTGCCCGCGCTGAATTCGGTGAGGCACCTGAGCACACCGAAGGTCGAGATTTCCCAACCGAGCCCCGGCGCGTCGGCGCGCGCCATCACGCCGCCGAGGATCGCGAGGAAGGCTGCGATCGCCGCGATCAGCGCAAGCGTCGGCACGCGGCGCCAGTCGATCGCGCGCGCGAGCAGCGGGAACAGCAGATAGGCGGCGAATTCGGCGCTGATCGACCAGGCGGGGTCGTTCCAGGCGAGTGCGTCGGTGAGCCCCCAATCCTGCACGAGCAGCAGGTGGAGCGGCAGCGCGGCGAAGGGGAATTCGGCCGGATCGTGCCGTCCGGTCGCTGCCAGCGCGAGTGCAAGCAGGGTCGCCGAGGCGAGCATGACCAGGTGGAGCGGATAGATGCGCGCGATCCGCCGCTGCCAGAAGGCGACCACGCTCGCGTTGCGCTCGCGCAACCGCGCGCCATAGGTCAGCCAGATGACGAAGCCCGAGAGCAGGAAGAAGAAATCGACCGCAAGATAGCCCTTGGCGAACACGTCCACCCACGCCTGCGGCAGCCCGGCGATCGACAGGCGGATATGGTAGAGCACCACCATCCACGCGGCGAGGCCGCGCACGCTGGTGAGCGCGCGAAGCTCCGGCCGCGCGGTCATGCCGCCGCCGCCGGTTTGCCCGACTTGAGCCGGCCCGATTTGAGACGGCCTGATTTAAGACGGGGCGTGATCGGGCGCCAGGCCGATTCGCGGCGCTTCCTCGCGAGATAGGTGTCGAGCCCGATCTGCGCGCCGATCAGCATGTAGACGAACGGCTGGAACGCGATCGCGATGAACGCGGCGCCGAGCAGGTAGATGATATGGCCGTGCTGGAGCGCGCTGGCGAGCGGGGCGATCCATGCCTCGTCGCCCTCGGCGCGACCGTAGCGGCGGCGTAGCACCTCCATGCGGAAGATGCCGATCAGGTTGATCGCCAGCCAGAGCGCGAGGCCGGGATAGCCCTGTTCGCCGAGCATCTCGAAATAGGCACTGTGATAGGCGCGCGCCGAATCGACCTCGAGCGTCTTGTCGACGGTCTGCTGCGGGCCCTGGCCCTCGATCTTCACGGTGTCGTAGCGGATGTGGTTCTGGCGGTACGCCTCGAACCCACCGCCGAAGGGGTTCTGCTTCGCGAAATCGATCGTCCACTTCCACACTGCAAGACGGGTCGAGGCCGATTCGTCGGCCTGATAGGTTTTGATCGTGCTCATCCGGTCGGTGAAGGTGTTCGGCAAGAGTGGCACGGCGGCGAGGCCGATGACGCCGAGTGCGGTCACGTAGAGCAGGCGGCGCTTGACGTCGCGCAGCGTCAGAAGCGCGAGCAGGGCGATGCACAGCAGGCCGGTGCGCGTCGAGGTGCCGATCGGGATCAGCAGGCACGCGAAGGCGAGTGCGTAGCAGAAGGTCTTCACGCGCCAGTCGGGCGCGAAGATCGTGCCGAATCGCGGAAACCACAGGATGATCGGGATGATCGCGATCGCGACCGCGGAGATCGTGCTGCCTTCGTAAAGGCCGCTGTTGTTGGTCACCATCAGGTTGAGTTCGCCGTAGCCGCCGCCCGAGGCCAGCGTTTTGATTCCGCCGACGATGATGATCGTCGATGCCGCCACGATCATGAAGGCGAGCAGCGCCTCGATCCTGAGTTTGGTGCGCAAGGTGAGCGGCAGGAAGATCGCGAACGCCAGCGCCTTCCACACCCAATCCCATTTATCGAGCGCTTCCTTGGGGAAGTCGGCGCCGAGCGTGGTCAGCCAGCAATAGATGAGCAGCAACAGGATCAGGAACTGGCGCGGCGCCACGCGGACGTCCCGTTTGTCGTCGGCGATCGCCCAGCCGGCGACCGCGAGCACCACCGCGATCAACGAGATCGGCACCGCGTTGAGCAGGAAATAGCTCAGCCGCTGGGGCGAGACGACGTCGATATAGACATAGACGAGAATGAACAGGAACGGCTTGCGGAAGCCCGCCGCGATCAGCGCGACGAGGAAGCCGACAAAGGCGAGATCATGCATCGCGGCGCCGCGGCGGCTTGGGGGCCGCGTCCTCGCGATCGAGATCGGGACGCTTGAGCAGGCGCCAGAAGATGAGGATCATCAGCCCGTGCGACACGGCGAGCGCGAAATTGTCGATCATCGGCCGTGCAGGTTCCAAGCTCGAAAAGGCGAACGCGAGACGGTCTAGCGTGACGGGGTTGACGCGCCGTTAAACCTTGGCGGGCATGAAGGCGGGGATGCGCATCCTCCACGTCCTCGACCACGGCCTGCCGCTCCAGAGCGGCTACACCTTTCGCACCCGCGCGATCCTGAAGGCTGAAGAAGCCAAGGGCTGGACGGTCGCGGCCGTCACGGGGCCTCGCCACGGCGCCGCGCCGGCGCCGCGCGAGACCGTCGACGGGCTCGATTTCTTCCGCACCGTGCCGCCGCCCAGAACGATGAGCCCGATCGGCGAGCTGCGCGAGATCGGCGCCTTTGCGGCGCGGATCGACGCGGCGATCGACGACTTCAAGCCCGATCTGCTCCACGCCCATTCGCCGGTGCTCGATGCGTTGGCCGCGCTCCGCGTGGCGCGGCGGCGAGGGCTGCCCTTGCTCTATGAGATCCGCGCCTTTTGGGAGGATGCGGCGGTGGGCAACGGCACCGGCCGCGAAGGCTCGCTGCGCTATCGGGCGACCAAGGCGCTCGAGACCTGGGCGGTGCGGCGCGCCGATGCGGTCGCGGTGATCTGCGACGGCTTGCGCGACGACCTGATCGGGCGCGGGATCGATCCGGGCAAGATCCTGGTGTCCCCCAACGGCGTCGACCTGACGCTGTTCGGCGATCCGCCGCCGCGCGACGCCGCGCTTGCGGCCGACCTGGGGCTCGATGGGGCGGAGGTGATCGGCTTCATCGGCAGCTTCTACGATTATGAAGGGCTCGACGATCTGATCGCGGCGATGCCTGCGCTGGTCGCGGCACGGCCCAAGGCGCGGCTGCTGCTGGTCGGCGGCGGGCCGATGGAGACGGCGTTGCGCGCGCAGGCCGCGGCCTCGCCGGTGGCCGGGGCGATCAGCTTCGTGGGCCGCGTGCCGCATACCGAGGTCGAGCGCTATTACAGCCTCGTCGACGTGCTCGCCTATCCGCGCAAGGCGATGCGGCTCACCGATCTCGTGACGCCGCTGAAGCCGCTCGAGGCGATGGCGCAGGGCAAGCTGGTCGCGGCCTCCGACGTCGGCGGGCACCGCGAACTGATCCGCGACGGCGAGACCGGGACGCTGTTCGCCGCCGATTCGCCGCCGGCGATCGCCGCCGCGCTGGCGGGGCTGTTCGGCGATCGTGCTGGCTGGGACGACCGCAAGGCGCGCGCGCGCGGCTTCGTCGAGCGCGAGCGTAACTGGTCGTCAAACATTTGCCGGTACGAGCCGGTGTACCGAAGGCTCGTCGAAGCCGCAGCCCCGAGTAGAACATGGTCGCCACCTTCCGTCGTCAACGCCTGATCCTGCCGATCGCGCCGGTGGTGTCGGGGGCCGTGGGCCTCCTCACCGCGCTCGCTTTCGCGCTGCTGCCGATCGCGGGAATCGAGCAGGCGGCGGTGGCGAGCGGGCTGGCCGGCGTGCTGCCCGCCGCGGCGCCGCCGCTCGGCATCACCGCGCGGATGGGGCTGATCCTCGCCGGCGGCGCGGGCGTCACCGCGCTGCTGTGGGCGGGGTTGTACCTCGCCGTCGGCACGCGCGCGCTGGCGCTGACCTTCGGCGGCGATCGCGCCGAGCCCGACGCCGTCCCGGTGCTCCGCCGTGCCGACGCGCATCCCGATGCGCCCGCGCGCCGGCCGATCTCGGCCGCACGCGATCTGGGCGAGCCGGTGATCGACCTCGACCCCGTCGAACGCGACCTTCCCGACGATCTCGACCAGCCGCTCGCGGCATTCGACCCCGGCGCGATCCTGCCGGTGCCCGCCGAGCCGGTGCGCCCGGTGACCGCGCTCGCGCGGATCGAGCGCCCGCAGGTGTTCGACCCCGGTGACCGGCTGGAGACGTTCGCGCTCGCGCCGATCGTCGCGCCCGAGCCGCCCGCGCGTCGCCCCGAGGCGACGATCCACGCGCTGCTCGACCGGCTCGAACAACGCGTGGCGCGACGCGACCAGCCGCTGCCCGTGCTGTGTGCCGCCACGACGGGTAATCGCGTCGACGAGGCGCTCGGCGCGCTGCGCAGCCTCGCGGCGCGTTAGGGCTGGTTGCGTTCAATCGGGATCGCCTAATCCTCTGTTGGTGCTGAAAGAAGAACGGCGCTTCGACAAGCTCAGGGCGAACGGTTGAAGTTCAATGCTCGCGTACCTCCCCAGCGAAGGCCGGGGTTCAGTTACGAGCGGCCCGATGCTGGGCCCCGGCCTGCGCCGGGGAGGTGCCAGAAGATTGAGGGTTCCGCAGGGTGGCTGGGACGCGAAAGGTTAGGCGAAGGTGAGGCCAAAACGATGCCACAGACTCACCGATCCTCGACCGTGAGCGCCTGAAGCTCGGCCTCGATCCGATCGGGGGAAGCGCGCATCGCCAGGATCGTGAGATCGGCGACGAGATGGCCGGGCAGCGCGAACTCGCGGTCGGGCAGCGCGGTCAGCCAGTCGTCGAGCGCGGGCGTGAAGGCGCCCGACAGCGTCAGGCGATGCTGCGCGCCGGTGAAGGTCGCGCTTGCCCAGCGGATCCAGTCCGCATCGGTGATCGCGCAAGCGACGCCG
Organism: Hephaestia caeni; assembly: GCF_003550065.1. Classification (GTDB taxonomy): domain Bacteria; phylum Pseudomonadota; class Alphaproteobacteria; order Sphingomonadales; family Sphingomonadaceae; genus Sphingomonas; species Sphingomonas caeni_A. Next base: position 582,855 of record NZ_QXDC01000004.1, on the reverse strand, counting down.
TCGGCGGCGGCCGCCGCGACCAGCGCGCGGGTGAGCAGCGTTCCCGCATCGGGGCCGCGGCTCATCGGTCGCCCCCCACGAGCGCTTCGAGCGCGGCTTCGATGCGGGCGACGGTGCGTGTGCCGGGCTCGCGGCCGCGCCGCAGATCGCCGACCAGCCGGGGATCGTTGACCGCGATCCGCCCGAACTTGGTGGGCGGCATGTCCGATTGCCGCAGAAACCGTTCGATCTTGCCCAGCACCGTCATCTCCAAACCCCGTTTCGACTCGGTTGATGTTCTTTAAATGTTCCTCAATTTCCAACTTGTCTAGGAAAAATCCTATTGCTATGATGGCGGCATGGAACGGGGCGATCCGCGCGCTGCGCTAGCGCGGCTGGTGGCGCTGCACGGCGAGAGCTATGCGGCGCTGTCGCAGCGGCTCGGGCGCAACCCGGCCTATCTCCAGCAATATGTAACGCGCGGATCGCCGCGCGCGCTGGCCGAACGCGACCGGGCGACGCTTGCCGCGTGGTTCCGCGTCGACGAGGCGGTGCTGGGCGCACCCGAGCGCGCGGCGGCGACGGTGATGGTGCCGCGGCTCGACGTCGCCGCCTCGGCGGGGCCGGGCGGGATCGTCGACGACGAACGGGCGCTGGCGGGGACACGCTTCGATCCGGCGCTGATCCGGGCGCTCGGCGTCGATGCGGCGCGGCTGTCGCTGATCCGCGCGCAGGGCGAATCGATGCTGCCGACGATCGCCGACGGCGACGAGATCATGGTCGATACCGGTGACCGGCGAGTGACCTCGCGCGGGGGCATCTTCGTCGTGCGGGTCGACGGCGCGCTGATGGTCAAGCGCGTCGCGCGTGCCGGGCTGGGGCTTTCGATCCGCAGCGACAACCCGGCCTGGCCAGGAATCGAAGGCGAGGCGGCGCGCGGCGCCGAGGTGATCGGGCGGGTGGTGTGGCTGGGGCGGGCGCTGCGGTGAAAACCCTCCTTTCCCTGAGAGGGAGGGGGACACAAGGAGAGCGCTGCTTCCCTCCCGTCATTCCCGCGGAAGCGGGAACCCATCACCCAACGCTATCCAAGAGGAGAACGGAGGAGATGGGTCCCCGCTTTCGCGGGGATGACGGATGAAGGGTGGGAGAATCACCGCCGGCGGTCGATGAGCCAGACGGCGACCGCCATGCCGATGCCGATGGCGGTGCCGACCAGGAAGCCCTGCGTCGGCTGGCCGACGACGAGGCCGACGGTGACGCCGATGATGACGGCGAGCGCGATCAGGGCGCCGCCGGCGACGGGGGATTTGGAGGAACCTGCCATGCGTTCCGCCCTGCCATGTCCCGCAGCGGTACGCCAGCGTTCCGTTGCGGGATGCTGGGGACAGCGATCGGGGGGATGGTGAACGCGCATTGACCACCGCGCGGCGCGGCGGGCGGGCAAAGCGCGTGGGCTGGCACGGGGCTTGTACCCCGCCGGTCGATCCGTGGATGGAGTTTCGATGCCGGTCTATCTCACCAGCCCCGCCGACGTGGACGATGCCGTCGAGCTTGTCACCCGGTTCGGCGCCACCGCCGCGAGCGAGGCGGCGTTGCGTGCCGACCGGAGCCGGACGCTGGGCAACGCGATCCATTTCTGCCGCTGGCGGCAGATCGGGCGGCTGATCGCGCTGATGGGCGTCGAGGAGGCGGTCGGCACGGTGCATTGAGGCAACGCCGCGCCGGAAGTTGCGCGCGCGGCGCCCAAAGCCCTGTCACTCGGCGCGACGCCGGGCTAGGAACCGCCAATGAAGTGCGGGTTCGGGCGACACGGCGCGGTGTTGGGCGCCGCTTCCTTGTGCGTCGTCCTGGCGTCGCCGGCGCGCGCCCAGAGCACGCCCGAGCCGCAGGCCGAAACGGCAATCCCTCCCGGCAGCGGGGCGCCGCAACCGGTGCCGCTCGATCCCGACGCGCCGCTCGCGCCGTTGCCGGGGCTCGGCGTCGACTGGCCCGACCTCTCGCTCGCGCCCGAGGAAGTGACTGCCGACACCGGCCAGACCAGCGAGATCGCCAGCGAGATGCGCTACGGCTTCGCGATCGAGGGGCTCGACGCTGCCGCAACGCCGCTGCTGCGCCAGCGCTTCGACGAACTCTCGACGCTGAAGGCGCATGACGGCGATCCCGCCAACGCCGCGCAGCTCGACCGGCGCGCGCGCGAGGATGCCGAATTGCTCACCACGCTGCTGCGCGGGCAGGGCTATTATGATGCGCAGGTGACGACGGGAATCGGCCGCCGCGACGGCAAGCTGCTCGTCACGCTCACCGCCGATCCGGGCGCGCTCTATCATTTCGCGGACGTGACGCTCGACGGCGTGCTCGCGGCCGGCGGCAAGGCCGACGCGCTGCGTTATGCCTTCGGGGTGAAAACGGGCGATGCGGTCGATGCCGACGCGATCGCGACCGGCACCGCGGACTTGCGCACCGCGATCGGGCATGAAGGCTTTCCCTTCGCGCAGGTCGACGAACCCGCAATCGTCGTCGATCACGCGACACGGACGGCGACGCTCGACCTGTCGGTCATCCCCGGCGGCGCGCGGCGCTTCGGCGTCATCACCACGCCCGAGGGCAGTATCTTCGACGGCCGGCATATCCAGGATATCGCGCGCTTCGACCCCGGCGATCGCTATGACGCGACCGACGTCGACGACCTCCACCGCGCGCTGATCCAGACCGGGCTGGTGTCGTCGGCCGATATCAAGCCCGTGCAGGGGAGCACGCCCGACACGGTCGATCTCGCGATCACGATGGCGCCCGCGCCGCCGCGCACGATCGCGGGCGAGCTGGGCTACGGCACCGGCGAAGGCGTGCGCGCAGAGGCGAGCTGGACGCACCGCAACCTGTTCCCGCCCGAGGGCGCGCTGACGCTGCGCGGGGTGCTCGGCACGCGCGAACAGCTCGGCAATATCGTCTTGCGCCGCAACAATTTCCACGCGCGCGACCGCGTGCTCACCGCGCAGGTCGCGCTCGCGCATACCGAGCGCAATGCCTACGACGCGCGCACCTTCTCGCTGTCGGGCACGCTCGAGCGGCAGAGCACGATCTTCTACCAGAAGGCATGGACCTGGTCGGTCGGTGCCGAACTGGTCGCGACCGACGAGCGCGACGTGATCCTCTCGACCGGCGCGCCGCGGCGGCGGACCTATTTCATCGGCGCGCTGCCGGGGACGCTGGGCTATGACGGGTCGGACGACCTGCTCAATCCGACGCGGGGCTTTCGCGTTTCGGGGCGGCTGTCGCCCGAACTGTCGCTGTCGGGGCAGGCGTTCGGCTATGCGCGCACGCAGGTGGACGCGAGCGCGTATCAGCCGGTTTCGGACGGCGTGGTGCTCGCCGGACGGGTGCGGCTGGGGACGATCGTGGGCGCGCCGCGCGACGCGATCGCGCCGTCGCGGCGCTTCTATGCCGGTGGCGGCGGATCGGTACGCGGCTACGGCTATCAGGACATCGGCCCGCGCGACCCCAATAACGATCCGATCGGCGGGCGCAGCCTGACCGAATTCTCGATCGAGGCGCGGGTGAAGGCGTTCGGCAATTTCGGCGTGGTGCCGTTCCTCGACGCGGGCAATATCTACACCTCGCCGCTGCCCAAATTCTCGCATCTGCGCTTCGGCACCGGACTGGGCGTGCGCTATTATTCGAGCTTCGGGCCGATCCGCGTCGATGTCGGGACGCCGATCAACCCGCAGAAAGGCGATCCGCGCATCGCCGTCTACGTCTCGCTGGGGCAGGCGTTTTGAGCGACGACGACGATCTTGCGCCCGAACAGGAGGCGCCGACCGCGCGGCCGCGGCGGCGCTGGGGGCGGTGGCTGGCGGCGGCGTTCGCGGCGCTGCTGGTGCTCGTCGGCGCGGTCGCCTGGATGATCGACACCGATGTCGGGCACCGGCTGATCACCGACAAGGTGGGCGAATTGCGGCCCAAGAGCGGGCTGAGGTTCACGATCGGGCGGATCGACGGATCGATCTATACCAAGGCGACATTGGTCGACGTGCGCGTCTACGACCCGGAAGGGCTGGTGTTCGCGGCGCCGCGCGCTGAGCTCGACTGGCGGCCGTTCGCGTGGTTTTCGAACAAGCTGGTCATCAACCGGCTGGTCGTGCCGAGGGCGACGCTCGCCAAATTGCCCAAGACGCGGCCCTCGGGCGAGAACAAGCCGATCCTGCCGGGGTTCGACGTGCATATCGGCGAATTGCGGATCGACCGGCTGGCGGTGGCGCCGGCGGTGACCGGGATCGCGCGATCGGGGCGAGTGGAGGCGCGCGCCGACATCGCCTCGGGCCGCGCACGCGTGGCGCTCGCCGCGGTGATCGAGGGCAGCGATCACTTGCGCATGACGCTCGACGCTGAGCCCAGCCGCGACCGTTTCGATCTCGACGTGCAGGCGAGAGGGAGCAAGGACGGCGTGCTCGCGCGGCTGAGTGGCATCCGGCATCCGCTCGCGCTGACGGTGGCGGGCGACGGGCGCTGGGCGATGTGGCGCGGCAGCGCGGTGGCGACCGCGAGCGATACGCGCGTGATCGATCTCGCGCTCACCAACCGCAGCGGGCATTATACGCTGTCGGGCACGCTTGCGCCGCATCTGATCACCCACGGCAAGCTGCAACGGCTCACCGATCCGCGCGTCGAGGTGAATGGCGACGCGACCTACGCCAACCGCCGGGTGGAAGGCGCGCTGTCGCTGCGCTCGTCGGCGCTGGCGGTGGATACGACCGGCGTGATCGACCTCGCCCGCAGCGCGTATCGCAACGTGCGCATCCGCGCGCGGCTGCTCAAGCCGCCGGCGCTGTTTCCCAACATGACCGCGCGCAACATGGAGCTTCGCGCGATCCTCGACGGCGCGTTCGGCACCGCGAGCTTCGACTATCGCCTGACCGCCGATCGCTTCGCGTTCGACAATACCGGGTTCGAAGGCGCGCGCGCGGCGGGCAAGGGGCGGCTTTCCAAGGCGCCGATCACGGTGCCGGTGGCGTTCAGCGCCGCGCGGGTGACGGGGGTGGGCGATGTCGCGGGCGGCATCCTGCGCAACCTGTCGCTGTCGGGCGCGCTCAAGGTGACGAGCGCCTTTTTGACCGGAAACGACCTCAAGCTCGCCTCGGACAAGCTCAACGGGCGGATCGATCTGCTGCTCGATCTCAGGACCGGGCGGTATCAGGTCAATCTCAACGGCGGTATGCGGCGATACCTGATCCCCGGACTGGGCGTGGTCGATGTGACGTCGCGGTTGCAGGCGGTGCCGGGGCCGGGCGGGCACGGGACGCGGCTGGTAGGGACGGGGACCGCGCAGATGGTGCGGCTCGACAATGCGTTCTTCGCGAGCCTCGCCGGCGGGCTGCCGAAGATCGTCACGCGGCTCGAACGTGGGCCGGATCTGGTGCTCCATTTCACCGATCTGGTGCTGACCGCGCCCGATATCCGTATTACCGGGAGCGGTATCCGGCGGCGCGACGGCAGTTTCCATTTCGAGGGACGCGGGGTGCAGCGCACCTATGGGCCGTTCACGATTGTGCTCGACGGGCAGATCGATCACCCGACGCTCGACCTCCATTTCGACGCACCCAACGCGACGCTGGGGCTGAAGGACGTGACCGCGCATCTCGACCCCACCGCGCAGGGGTTCGATTATACCGCCAGGGGGCAATCGCGACTGGGGCCGTTCACGAGCCACGGCGCGATCCTGCTGCCGCCGGGCGGGCAGGGCCGGATCGCGATCGCCGCGCTCGACGTCAGCGGCACGCACGCGTCGGGCGCGCTCGATATCGTGACGGGCGGGTTCGCCGGCGCGCTCGACGTGGCGGGCGGGGGCTTCACCGGCGCGCTGCGTTTCCGGCCCGAGGGCGACGACCAGCGGATCGAGGGGCATCTCGATTTCGCGCGCGCGCGGCTCGGCGCGGCGACGCTCAGGCGCGGCAAGCTCGATTTCGTGACCGTGCTCGATCCGGCCGGCACCACGATCCAGGCGAATGCGACCGGGATCGGGCTGCGGCAGGGGCCGCTGACGATCGGGCGATTCGCCGCAAAGGCGTCGCTCAAGGGCGGCACCGGCGAGGTGCGCGCGTCGATCTCTGGATCGCGAGGCCGCGCGTTCGCGATCCAGACGGTGACGCAGGTGACCCCCGATCGCTACACGATCCGCGCCGAGGGGACGGTCGATCGGCGCGATCTCACGCTGCTGACGCCGGCGGTGGTGACGCGCGAGGGCGAGGGCTGGCGGCTGGCGAAGACGCGGCTTTCGTTCGCGGGCGGCGAGGCGGAGGTCGGCGGGCATGTCGGCGGCGATGCGGTGGCGATCGACGCCAAGCTCGCACGGTTGCCGCTGTCGATCCTCGACATCGGGTTCCCCGGGCTCGGGCTCGGCGGCAGCGCCTCGGGCACGGTGAGCTACGCGGTGCGCGGCGGCGGGGCACCGACGGGCAAGATGGACCTGACGGTGCGCGGACTGAGCCGATCGGGGCTGGTGCTCACCTCGCGGCCGGTCGATCTCGGCATCGCCGCCGTGCTCGACGCCGACAAGGCCGCCGCGCGCGCGGTGGTGGCAAGCGGCGGGCGGACGATCGGGCGCGCGCAGATGCGGCTGTCGCCGCTGGCGAGCGGGGGGCTGGCCGATCGGCTGATGAATGCGCCGCTGTTCGCGCAGCTTCGCTATGCCGGGCCGGCCGATACCTTGTGGCGGCTGACGGGGGTGGAACTGTTCGATCTTTCCGGCCCGGTCTCGATCGCCGCCGACGCGACCGGGCGGCTCGCCGATCCGCGCATCCAGGGCGTGGTCGATGCCAATGGCGCGCGGCTCGAAAGCGGCACCACCGGCACCGTCGTCACCAATCTGCGCGCGCACGGCGCGTTCAACGGCTCGCGGCTGGTGCTGAACCAGTTCACGGGGACGGCGGGCAAGGGCAGCGTCTCAGGCTCGGGCGCGTTCGATTTCGCCGCCGCCAACGGCTTCGGCATCGACGTCAAGCTGGCGGCGGACCATGCGGTGCTGATCGACCGTGACGATATCGGCGCCACCGTCACCGGGCCGCTGCGCTTCGTCTCGAACGGATCGGGCGGGACGATCTCGGGCGATGTCGCGGTCAATGAGAGCCGCTATCGGCTCGGCCGCGCGACCGCGGCGACCGCGGTGCCGCAGCTCAACATCAAGGAGATCAACCTGCCCGGCGGTGGCGAGGAGGACGAAGCGCCGACCAAACCGTGGACGCTCGATGTCCATGCGAAAATGAAGAACCGCCTGATGGTGACGGGGCTGGGGCTCGACAGCGAATGGTCCGCCGACCTCCAGATCGGCGGCGCCCCCGACAATCCCGCGATCACGGGCCGGGCCGACCTGATCCGCGGCGATTACGAATTCGCGGGCCGCGAGTTCGAGCTGGATCGCGGGATCATCCGCTTTGCCGGCGAAGCGCCCGCCAACCCGGCGCTCGATATCTCCGCCAACGCCAGCGAGACCGGGCTCAACGCGACGATCCACGTCACCGGCAACGCGCAGAAGCCCGAAATCTCGTTCACCTCGATTCCGGCGCTGCCCGAGGACGAATTGATGTCACGATTGCTGTTCGGCACCTCGATCACCAATCTGTCGGCGCCCGAGGCGCTCCAGCTCGCCGCCGCGGTGGCGGCGTTGCAGGACGGCGGCAGCGGGATCAACCCGATCAACGCCTTCCGCCGTGCGGTGGGGCTCGACCGGCTGCGCATCCTGCCCGCCGACCCGCAGACCGGTCAGGGCACCTCGATCGCGGCGGGCAAATATATCACCCGGCGGCTGTTCGCCGAGATCATCACCGACGGGCAGGGCTATTCGGCGACGCAGGTCGAGTTCCAGGTGACGCGCTGGCTGTCGCTCTTGTCGAGCATCTCGACGCTGGGGCGGCAGAGTGCCAACGTGCGGGTGTCGAAGGATTATTGAGGGCGGGGGGTGCGCCAATTTTCTTCCGTCACCCCGGACTTGTTCCGGGGTCCAACGTGCCTCAAACGCTACCGCTCGTGGAGGGTTGGATGCCGGAACAAGTCCGGCATGACGGATTACCGTTCCGCCGCCAGCATCGCCGCGCGCGATATGAGACCGATCAGGCGGCCTTCGGCGAGCGCGGCGTCGGGGTTGTTCCACGTGCCGCTGAGGGCGTACCAGCCGCCGCTTTTGGCGTGGAGCAAGAGCGTCATGTCGAGCACGCCGGGCTCCGAACCGCCCTTGTAACCGACATAGGCCCAATGCGCAGCGGTGTCGGCGGGGATGCCGGGGTTGAGCCCAAGGATGCGGCGCGCCTCGGCCGCCGGGCCGGTTTCGGTGTGGCGCCGCAGCCAATCCATCACGCGCGCGAGATCGGCGGGGCTGGCGTACCATTCGATACCCAGCCGATTGGGCTTGTTGTCCTGGAACAGGCCGGCGGGGATCGCCGCGATCGGCGCCGGGGCGACTTTCTCCGCGAGCAGTTTGCGGCGGCCCTTGTCGTCGAGCGTCAGCCATTGGTCGCCGAGTTTGCCGCCGTCGACGCCCTTCAGTTTGAACATATCGAGCGTCGAGAGGAACGGGCGCATCCCCGACTGGTCCTTGATCCCGACCACGGGCAGCATCGCCTCCACCTTGTCGCGCCCGAGCGTGTGGAGGAGGATATCGGTGGCGCTGTTGTCGCTGACCGAGATCATCTTCGTCGCGAGATCGCGCAGCGTGGCGATCGTGCCCTTGGCCTTGTCGGCGTAGAAGCCGCCGGGCAGATCGCCGCCGTCGAGCGTGATCGGATCGTCCCAATGGCGCTTTCCGCCTGCGATCTCGCGCACCAGTTCGGCAAGGATCACGAGCTTGAACGCCGAGCCGATCGCGAGCGGCCGATCGGGCTCGATCGCGGCGATCGGGGGCGCATCGGGGGTGTCGAGCCGGGTGAGGATGAAGCCGGTCTTGCCCGGCAGCGCGCGGATCGCGGCCGCGACCTCGTCGATCGATTGTTCGCCGGTCTGCGTGCCCGTGAGGCGCAGGCCGATAAAGCGGTGCGGCGCCTCGGGCTGAACCGCGAACTTGAGCGTGAGCGTGCCTTTTTCGTAGGCGACCGTGGCATCGGCGGCGTGCGCGGCGATCGGGCTCAGCGTCGCGACCTTTTCCGCGCGGCCGAGCATCTGCGTCACCTGCGCGAGCGTTGCGCGCAATTGCGGCTCGCTCACCTGCGCCAGAAATTCGGGCGCGAACGCCGCGGGCACGTCGCCGCCGCCGTTGAGCAGCGGGATGAGATCGGCGGCGCGCTGGTCGAGGGTGGCGGTGTCTTCGGCGGCGGCGGCGGGCGGCTGTGCGGCCTGTTGCGCGGTCGCGGCGACGGGCATGAGCATGGCGGCGAGGGTGGCTGCCAGAACGACGCGCCTTAAAGGAGAGCCGTTCACCCTGAGCTTGTCGAAGGGCCGCCCTTGCTTCCGTGCCGGAGCAAGGAAGAACGGTGCTTCGACAGGCTCAGCACGAACGGGGTGTGGGTGGTGACCGCGCGTTATCCGGCGCATCCTCTCCTCCTTCTGTGCACCGCGCCCCGCTAATCAGGCGTCGATCGCCTCCTCGTCGAGCCGTGCGGCGTTTTCCTGGATGAAGGCGAAGCGGTGCGCGGGGTTGTTGCCCATCAGGCGATCGACCAGATCCTTGACGCCCGCGCGCTCCTCATATTCCTGCGGCAGCGTGATGCGGATCAGGCTGCGTGTCGCCGGGTCCATCGTGGTTTCCTTGAGTTGGCCGGGGTTCATCTCGCCGAGCCCCTTGAAGCGCGCGACCTCGACCTTCCTGCCCTTGAACGGCCCCGCTTCGATTTGCGCGCGGTGCGCGTCGTCGCGCGCGTAAAGGCTCTTGCCGCCCGCCGTCAGCCGATAGAGCGGCGGTTGCGCGAGATAGAGATGCCCCTGGCGCACCAGTTCGGGCATTTCCTGGAAAAAGAAGGTCATCAGCAGCGTCGCGATATGCGCGCCGTCGACATCGGCGTCGGTCATGATGACGATGCGTTCGTAGCGCAGGTTGTCGGGCACGCAATCCTTGCGCGTGCCGCAACCGAGCGCCTGGATCAGATCGGCGATCTCCTGATTGGCAAGGATCTTGGCGGCGGTGGCGCTGGCGACGTTGAGGATCTTGCCGCGGATGGGGAGGATCGCCTGGCGTTTGCGGTCGCGCGCCTGCTTGGCCGAGCCGCCCGCCGAATCGCCCTCGACGATGAAGATCTCGGTATCGGCGGGATCGTCGGCCGAGCAATCGGTGAGCTTGCCGGGGAGACGCAGCTTGCGCGACGAGGTCGCGGTCTTGCGCTTGACCTCGCGTTCCTGCTTGCGGCGCAGGCGCTCCTCCATGCGCTCGAGCACATAGCCGAGCAGCGCGCGGCCGCGATCCATATTATCGGTGAGGAAATGGTCGAAATGATCGCGCACGGCCTTTTCGACGAGGCCTGTCGCCTCGGGCGAGGTCAGCCGGTCCTTGGTCTGGCTCTGGAATTGCGGATCGCGGATGAACACCGAGAGCATCAGCTCCGATCCCGTCATCACATCGTCGGCGGACAGATCCTTGGCCTTTTTCTGCCCCGTCAGATCGCCGAAGGCGCGCAGCGCCCGCACCAGTGCGGCGCGCAGCCCCGCCTCGTGCGTGCCGCCATCGGGGGTGGGGATCGTGTTGCAATACCACGAATAACTGCCGTCCGAATAAAGCGGCCAGCCGATCGCCCATTCGACGCGGCCCTGTTCGTCGGGGAAATCCTGCGCGCCCGAAAAGAAGTCCGCGGTCGCGCACGGGCGGTCGCCGACCTGTTCCTTGAGGTAGTCGGCGAGGCCGCCGGGAAACTGGAATACCGCCTCGGCCGGGATGTCCTCGACGATCAGTTCGGGCGCGCATTTCCAGCGGATCTCGACGCCCGCGAACAGATACGCCTTCGAACGCGCGAGCCGATAGAGCCGCGCGGGCTTGAACTGGAGGTTGGGGCCGAAAATCTCGACATCGGGGACGAAGCTAACCGAGGTGCCGCGCCGGTTGGGGGTGGGGCCGAGCTTTTCGAGCGAGCCCAGCGTCACCCCGCGCGAGAAGGACTGGCGATACAGCTCGCGGTTGCGCGCGACCTCGACCACGGTTTCCGACGACAGCGCGTTGACGACGCTGACGCCGACGCCGTGGAGCCCGCCCGAGGTCGCATAGGCCTTGCCGGCGAACTTGCCGCCCGAATGGAGCATCGACATGATGACTTCGAGCGCGGACTTGTCGGGGAATTTGGGGTGCGGATCGACGGGCATCCCGCGGCCGTTATCGACGATCGTGAGGCGGTTGCTGGGCTCGAGCGTCACTTCGATCCGGCTGGCGTGGCCTGCGACCGCTTCGTCCATCGCATTGTCGAGCACCTCGGCGGCGAGGTGGTGCAGCGCGCGTTCGTCGGTGCCGCCGACGTACATGCCGGGGCGGCGCCGGACCGGCTCGAGCCCTTCCAATACCTCGATCGACGAGGCGTCGTAATCACCGGTGGCGGGGGGCGGGGAAGCGAACAGGTCGTCGGACATGCCGACGCTATACGGGCGGGGGAGTCGGGCGCGCAAGCGGGGGTGGGGTATGGATTTATCAACGCGGCGCGCATACATTCGCGTAATGGCGGATACGTCCGATCTGACCTACGAGCTGCTCAAGCGGATGCACGCCGAATTCGGCGACTTCCGGCGCGACCTTGCGTCGATCAAGATGCGGCTGGGTTCGGTCGAGCAACAACTCGCCACCGTGGTCGGCGATATCGGCCGGATCAATGTCGAACTGGACGCGATTCGCGACGATGTGTCGCGCATCAAGCGTCGTCTCGACCTCGCCGAAGCATAAGCGGTCTCACGCCACCAGGCGTGCGATGCCGCATTTTGCGCCGGTCACGCGCAGGTCGGCTTCGCCGTAGTGCACGCCCGCCGCGCCGGTGACGAGGTTGACGAGGCCGTCGACCGTCGGGGCGAGCAGGTTGAGCTGCCCCCCGACCGCGCCGAGCACCGGCCCCACCGGCAGCGGGAGGCCGGCCAATACCGGCGTCAGCGTCACGTTATGCGCGAGCGATTGCGCGACGCCGCCGACCGCGCTGCCGCTTTCGACCGATTTGGGCGTGCCGCCGGCGATGTCGGCTTCCTCGAAGCGCACCGATTGCCATTGCTCGGCGGCGCCGAGATCGATGTCGGCGCGTGCCTCGATGTCGAGCAGCAGCGTATCGAGCACCTTCGCCGGATGGAGCGCGACGGGCGTGGTGAAATCGTCGAGCTGCGCAGGATCGATCTGCGCGATCGCGGCGTGGCCGGGGTTGGTGCGCGCGCCCAGCGTGACGGTGCGTGCGTCGGGCGCGGGGCAATCGATCGCGTCGAGCCGCGCCTCGGCGCTCGCCAGTTCGACGAACAGCGGCAGGCGGATGCTGGCGAGGCCGCCGAGACCGGGCAGCGCGGCAGTGCCCGCGGCTGCCTCGACATAGAGGCGCGCTTGGGCGGTGCGCACGACCGGGGCGCCGGTATCGCCGATCGCGATCCACGGCGATTGCTTCTCGGGCTCGCCGAGCGCGATCGTCACGCGGGTGGTCGCGAGCCCCGCGACCGCGCCGCCGAGATCGAGCCGGATGCGGCGCTCGGCGCTCGACCGTTCGAGCAGCGTCGAGATGAGGGACAGCGCGTTGATGCGCGCGAAGCCCTCCGGCCCCGCATTCGCGCCGCCGAGCGGACCGAGATCGATCAGGCGATCGAGCGGCATCGTCGCATCGCCGACCTGTGTCGCGAGCGTGCGCAGCGCCTCGGCGGCGGCCGAATCGCGAGTCACGCTCGCGGCGGCGGCAAGCGCGTCGCCAACCGAGACCGAAGTGCCGAGCAGTTCGTCATAGCTGCCCGCCGAGACATGCGCCTGCGTGCGCAGCGCATCGAGCCAGGCGAACAGATCGACATCGGCGTCGGCGAGCGCGCGATAATCGAGCACCTTGAGCGAGATGCTCGATCCGGTGAGTCCCGAGAGCAGCGCGTTGAGCACGCCGCCGTCGATCGACGCCAGCCGGCTGCCGATCGCGAAGCTCGCCATGCGCGTCTGTGCGGCGGTTGCCGAACGTCGGATCGTGATCGCGTGGGCACCGAAGATCCTGCCGAAATAGGTCGGTGTGGCGGCGGTGAGTGTCACCCGGGCAGCGTCGGCGGGCATCGCCCCGGCGGTGTAGCGTTCGGCCACGGGCACCGTCGCATCGGCACGATAGCGGCCGGGGACGGCGGCGATATCGACCGTGACGGCGAGCCCGGCGGCGGCGACCGCGCGCTCGGCGGCAGCATGGGCGTGCGCGGGATCGGTGGCGGCGGCGAGCGCGGCGGCGTCCGCCACCCCTTGCAGCTTGCGCGTCGCGAGCGTGGCGCTGCCGACATCGACGGCAAGCGCGGCGGCGCCGATCGCGACCGGCATCGCCAGCGCGACGATCATGCCGACCCCGGCGCGCGTATCCCGGACAAGCACCCGCGTCATGCCCCGGCCCCCGGCGCCAGCACCGCGGCGGTGCGCGCGATCTGCGACGACGGCATCGGCACCAGCGGAAACCGGATCAGCCGCGCCCCGGCATCGACGGTGACGCTGACCGCGATCGTCGCGCCCTGTTCGTGGACGGCGACCTGCATCGCCTCGACATCGATCTCGGGATTGATCGCGGCGGCGGCATCCGCGGCGTCAACCGCGAGCCGGCTGCGTTCGTCGGAGGTCAGCCCGCCGATCGTCGCGCGCGCGGCGTCGTTGGCGATCTGCTGAACGCTGTGCGCGATGAGGAAATACTGGCCGTAGCAGACCAGCCCGAGCAGCAATGTGACGAGCAGCGGCAGCACCAGCGCCATCTCGACGATCACCGCGCCGCGGCTGTCGGTTTTCAGGACGACGGGTGTTGAACATGAACCGTTCGCCCCCGGATCATGTCCGGGGCAGGCTCTGAGCTTGTCGAAGGGCCGTTCTGCCTTTCGAGCCGGGTCGAAGAAAAACGGTGCTTCGACAGGCTCAGCACGAACGGGGCGGGAGCGATCCCGATTTGCCAGAGTCGATCGACGCCGCAGAAAGAGCGGGGTCTCGACAGCCCCGGATCCGGTCCGGGGACGAACGGGCAGCGGGTGAGGTCGCCACGTCAGTGGCTCAAACGCCGGCGATCGCTTGTGGTGGTGCATGACATGCCTCCCGAGGGATCACATCATCGCAAGCGCGCGCTTAGGGCCGCGCGAAGCCGGCGAATCGCCGAATTACGTAATGTGCGCGGTCGTTATCGCGCCGCCGCCGGCCGGATTGCCGCCGGGCGGGGCCGTCCCGCGCAATTTGCGTGGTTCAGCGCGAGCGCGGGCCGCCGAAGGGGAGCGGGGGCGGCGGACGGCGATCGCGGCGCGGGAGCTGCGCCTGATAGGCGTGGCCGCAATGCGCGACGCAATACGGGAAGCCCGGGTTCACCGGCTGGCCGCAAAAGTGGAAATCGGGCTCGCCGGGATGGCCGATCGGCCATTTGCAGATGCGGTCGTTCAGATCGAGCAGAGTCGTCTTGCCCGCGATCTCGGGGCTCGGGCGCGCGGGCACCAGCCGGCGCGGCGGCGCGGGCGTGGCGGGGGGCTGCTGCTCGCCCGGCGACTGGCGGACGAAGCCGCCGGGACCGATCGAGCGCAGCACGACCCTGAGCTCGGCGGTCGCGGCCGGCGCGGGGGCGGCGGCAGGCGCAGGGCTGGGTGCCGGGGCAGGCGCAGGTGGGGGGGGAGGCGCTGCCTTGACGGGTTTCGATTCGACCGGCGGCCTGGGCGCGGGCTTCGGCGCCGCCTTGGGGGTATCGTCGTCATTGGGCTTGACCGGCGACGGGCGCGATTGAAGCCCCAGCCGGTGCGCCTTGCCGATGACGGCGTTGCGGCTGACCCCGCCGAGCGCCTCGGCGATCTGGCTCGCGGTCATTCCCTTTTCCCACATCGCCTTGAGCGTATCGATGCGTTCGTCGGTCCAGGCCATGTCGGTCCTTTAAAATCCTTTGCCGGGTTGCGGGCGGCGGCGGCAGCGATTACGCGATCGCAGCATGAGCAGCCAGCCCCCTTTCGGCGAAATCCAGTCGGCGGTGGCGAATGCCCCCGGCGTGCCCGTGATCAGGAACGTCAATTGGGGCGGGCTTCGCACGCTCTATGTGAAGGAGGTGCGGCGGTTCTTCAAGGTCCAGCTCCAGACGATCTGGGCGCCGGCGATCACGACGCTCCTTTATCTCATCATTTTTACCGTCGCTTTGGGCGGACGCGGGCGGGCGCAGGTGATGGGCGTGCCGTTCGGCGACTTCATCGCGCCGGGGCTGATCGTGATGGGGATGCTCCAGAACGCATTCGCCAATGCGAGCTTCTCGCTGCTGGTCGGCAAGATCCAGGGGACGATCGTCGATTACCTCCAGCCGCCGCTGTCGACATCGGAATTGCTGGCGGGAATCGCGGGCGGCGCGGTGACGCGCGCGTTCTGCGTCGGCGGCGCGGTGTGGCTGGCGATGGCGCTGTGGCCGGGCATCGACGTGACGCCGCATCATCTGTGGGCGATCCTGTGGTTCGGCTTCCTCGGGTCGCTGTTCCTGTCGTTCCTCGGGGTGCTGACCTCGATCTGGGCGGAGAAGTTCGATCATGCCGCCGCGGTGACCAATTTCGTTGTCGCGCCGCTCGCCTTGCTGTCGGGCACCTTCTATTCGGTCGATCGGCTGGCGCCCGCCTTCCGCGCGATCAGCCATCTCAATCCGTTCTTCTACATCATCTCGGGCTTCCGGTATGGCTTCCTGGGGGTGGCGGATTCGCCGATCGCGATCGGATCGGCGCTCGTGCTCGCGATCAACGTCGCGCTCGGTTTGCTGTGCTACATGCTGCTGAGAAGGGGCTGGAAGCTCAAGAGCTGAACCCGATCGTCATGCCGGGCTGGTTCCGGCATCCAACGAGCCTCGAGCGATAGCGTTCGCGGAGGGTTGGACCCCGGAACAGGTCCGGGGTGACGGGTTCTTTGATGGTGTTGCGCCGTCCTCTCGCCAGTCCTAGAAGCGCGGCAGGGCGGCCGTCCGGGCCGTCCTTTGCTTTTTGAATCAGGAGGCCCTTGCGATGACCATCACGCCGCTCATGCCCGTCTACCCGCGGTGCGACGTGCGGCCGGTGCGAGGCGAGGGTGTCTATCTGATTGCCGACGACGGCCGCCGCTTTCTCGATTTCGCGAGCGGGATCGCGGTCAACGCGCTCGGCCACAGCCATCCGCATCTGATCGGCGCGATCCAGAAACAGGCCGAGACGCTGATGCACGTCTCGAACATGTACGGCAGCCCACAAGGCGAGCATCTGGCGCAGCGGCTCGTCGACACCACGTTTGCCGATACGGTGTTCTTCACCAATTCGGGGGCCGAGGCGGTCGAATGCGCGATCAAGACCGCGCGGCGGTATCACTATGCCAACGGCAATCCCGAGCGGCACGACCTGATCACCTTCAACATGGCGTTCCACGGCCGCACGATCGGGACGATCTCGGCGACCAATCAGGCCAAGCTGCGCGACGGTTTCGATCCGCTGCTGCCGGGCTTCAAATATGCCGAGTTCAACGATCTTGAGGGCGCGCTGGCGCTGATCGACGAGCATACCGCCGGTTTCCTCGTCGAGCCGATACAGGGCGAGGGCGGGATCCGCCCCGCGACTGACGCCTTCCTGAAAGGCTTGCGCAAGGCGTGCGACGACCACGGGCTGCTGCTGGTGCTCGACGAGGTGCAATGCGGCTATGGCCGCACCGGCAAGTTCTTCGCGCACGAACTCTACGGGATCACCCCCGATATCATGGCGGTCGCCAAGGGGATCGGCGGCGGCTTTCCGCTCGGCGCGTGCCTTGCGACCGAGGATGCGGCCAAGGGCATGGTGTTCGGCACGCACGGCTCGACCTATGGCGGCAATCCGCTGGCGATGGCGGCGGGCGAGGCGGTGCTCGACGTGATCCTCGAACCCGGTTTCCTCGATCATGTCGCGGCGATGGGCGAGCGGCTGCGCGCGAGCCTGGAACAGCTCATCCCCAATCACGACGCGCTGTTCGAGAGCGTGCGCGGGCGCGGGCTGATGCAGGGATTGAAGCTCAAGCACCCGAGCCGCGATTTCGTGGCCCATTTGCGCGATCATCACGGGCTGCTGACGGTCGCGGCGGGTGACAACACGGTACGGCTGCTGCCGCCCTACGTGATCGAGGAAGCGCATATCGCCGAGGCGATCGAGAAGCTGTCGGAAGGGGCACGGACCTATGTGCCGCCCAGCGATGATTGAGGCCAACCTGATCCTCCCCGAGCTTGCTCGGGGAGGGGGACCAGCGAAGCTGGTGGAGGGGTTTGACAGAGGGCGCGCTCGCCCCTCCACCAACGGCCTGCGGCCGTCGGTCCCCCTCCCCGAGGCGAGCTTGGGGAGGAACTGATGCGCCATTTCCTCTCGCTTTCGGATGCCGGGCCGGATGGTGTCGCCGCGATGCTGGCCGATGCGATCGATCGCAAGGCGGCGCGAGTCGCCTGGCCCAAGGGCAAGGCCGATGCGGATGCGCCGCTTGCCGGGCATGTGCTCGCGATGGTGTTCGAGAAGAATTCGACGCGCACCCGTGTCAGCTTCGACATGGCGATGCGCCAATTGGGCGGCTCGGCGCTGGTGCTCGACGCCGCGACCAGCCAGCTCGGGCGCGGCGAGACCGTGGCCGATACCGCGCGCGTGCTCTCGGGCTATTGCGACGCGATCATGGTGCGCACCGACGATCACGCGAAGATCGAGGAAATGGCCGAATACGCCTCGGTGCCGGTGATCAACGGCCTGACCGACGCATCGCATCCGTGCCAGATCATGGCCGATCTGCTGACGATCATCGAAAGCGGCAAGCAGCTTCCCGGCCTCAAGGTCGCGTGGCTGGGCGACGGCAACAACGTGCTCGCCTCGATCATGGAAGCGGCGGGCCTGATGCAGTTCGACGTCGTCGCGGCGTGCCCGCAAGGCTATCAGCCGTCCGAGGCCGATCTCGCGCTGGGGCAGGGCCGCGCGCGCTGCGTCGGCAATGCGCGCGAGGCGGTGGATGGCGCCGATGTGATCGTCACCGATACCTGGATCTCGATGGGGCAGGATCACGCCGACACCAAGCTTGCGGCGATGATGCCGTTTCAGGTGACGGCGGACCTGATGGCGGGAGCGAAGCAGGACGCGGCGTTCCTCCATTGCCTGCCCGCGCATCGCGGCGAGGAAGTGACCGCCGAGGTGATCGACGGGCCGCGATCGCTGATCTGGAGAGAGGCAGAGAACCGGCTCCACGCGCAGAAATCGGTGCTGCGCTGGTGCTTCGGGCAATTGGGGTGAGTTGCGGCGCGAGACGCGCGCTCCTATCTCCCGGCCTTGCCCCATAACCCCGTTCGCCCTGAGCTTGTCGAAGGGCCGTTCTTCTTCCGGCCGGCGAAGACAGAGCGGGGCTTCGACAAGCTCAGCCCGAACGGTGTTTCCTGATGTATGAGAGCACGACAACTCCCGATCTCGACCGCGCGCTCGGCTTCGCGATTCCGGGCAAGCATGCGCGCGGGCGGCTGGTGCGGCTCGGGCCGGTGCTCGACGAGGTACTGGCGGCGCACGCCTATCCGCCGGCGATCGAGGCGCTACTCGCTGAGGCGTTGACGCTGGCCGCGCTGATCGGCTCGACGCTCAAGGATGCGGGCGGGCAATTGACGATGCAGGCGCAGTCCGACAGCGGCCCGGTGCAATTGCTGGTGTGCGACTATCGCGGCGGCGAGGTGCGCGGCTATGTCCAGTTCGATGCCGAGCGGCTGGCCGAGATGCCGGCCGATCCGACGCTGTTCGCGCTGTTCGGCACGGGCTATCTCGCCGTCACGTTCGATCAGGCGCTGACCGGCGAGCGCTATCAGGGGATCGTGCCGCTCGACGGCGACACGCTGGCCGATGCCGTCGAGCGCTATTTCATCCAGTCCGAACAGATCCCGACGCTGGTGCGCCTCGGCATGGAGCGCGGGGCTGGCGGGTGCCGCGCGGGCGGGCTATTCCTCCAGCATCTGCCCGAGGGTGAGGAAGGGCGCGAGCGGCTCCATACCCGGCTCGACCATCCCGAATGGGAGCATGTCGCGGTGCTGGCGCAGACGATGGGGATCGACGAGCTTGCCGATGCGGGCGTGCCGCTGGAGACGCTGGTGTGGCGGCTGTTCAACGAGGAGGACGAGGTGCGCCTGCTCGGCGCGACGCCGCTGGTGCGCGGGTGCCGCTGCACGCCCGACTATATCGCGCAGGTGCTCGCCAAATTCCCGCCCGCGGAACAGCGCGAGATGGCCGATGAGAACGGCGTCATCAGCGTCGATTGCGCGTTCTGCGCGCGGAGTTTCCCGGTTGCGGCGGCCGCCGCCTGAGCCGGGCTTGTTAACCGTGGGTTTACCCTGGTGGTGCTAGAGGTGTTCGCGTGTCATTTGTGGGCACGCTTTTCTCCCTAGATGGTCCGCGAGGACTGGACTGGGCCGCTCTCAAAGGCGGCCCTCTTTTTGTATGGGGTGGCGCGAGGGCGCACCGCATCGAGATTGCGCTTCGCGCGTCCGGCTCCTAGGGCACGGAGCGTTCAACCTGACCCGTTCGCCCTGAGCTTGTCGAAGGGCCGTTCTTGCTTCCGCACTGGGGCAAAGAAGAACGGTGCTTCGACAACCCCGGATCAAGTCCGGGGACGAACGGGTTGTGGGTGGTGAGGCCGATTGTCGGCACAAGGCTTTAGCGAAACGGACCATGCCAACAGATTCCCCATTTGCCGTCGCGCTCGTCTCGGGCGGGCTCGATTCGATGGTCGCCGCCGCCCGCGCCAAAGAGGACGGGTATCGCCTGCTCGCGCTGTCGATCGACTATAACCAGCGCCACCAGGTCGAGCTTGCCGCGGCGCACCGGATCGCGGGGATGCTCGGGGCCGAACGGCACGTCGTGCTGACGCTCGACCTGTCGGCGTTCGGCGGGTCGGCGCTCACCGCCGACATCGCGGTGCCCAAGGGGGGCGTGGGCGCCGACATCCCGATCACTTACGTGCCCGCGCGCAACACGATCTTCCTCAGCCTCGCGCTCGGCTGGGCCGAGGCGGCGGGTGCGCGCGACCTCTATATCGGCGTCAACGCGCTCGATTATTCGGGCTATCCCGATTGCCGGGCCGAATTCATCACCGCGTTCGAGGAGATGGCGGCGCTGGCGACCAAGGCGGGGGTCGAGGGCGATCGCTTCGTGGTCCACACCCCGCTTCAGCACCTGAGCAAGGCGGATATCGTCCGCGAGGCCGCGCGGCTGGGGCTCGACGCGGGGCTGAGCTGGTCGTGCTACGATCCGGCGCTGGGGAACCGGCACTGCGGGCTGTGTGATAGCTGCCGGCTGCGCGCCAAGGGCTTCGCGGAGGCCGGATTGCCCGATCCGACCGTCTACGCGGCCGTGCCCTGAGGCGACGGCCGATGACCTATGCCGTCAAGGAAATGTTCCTGACGCTCCAGGGTGAGGGCGTGCAGTGCGGGCGTCGGGCGGTGTTCGTGCGCTTCGCCGGGTGCAATTTGTGGTCAGGGCGCGAACAGGACCGCGCGACCGCGGTGTGCCGCTTCTGCGACACCGATTTCGTGGGGACGGACGGCGCGGGTGGCGGCAAATTCGCTGAGGCGGCCGGCCTCGCTGCCGCCGTCGAGGGTTTCTGGGGCGCGGCGGACGCGCATCGTTTCGTCGTGCTCACCGGGGGCGAGCCGATGTTGCAGGTCGACGACGCGCTGGTCGCGGCGCTCCACGCGCGCGGTTTCGCGATCGCGATCGAGACCAACGGCACGCTGCCCGTGCATCCCGCGATCGACTGGGTGTGCGTCAGCCCCAAGGCGGGCAGCGACGTCGTTCAGCGCGTGGGCGACGAATTGAAGCTGGTCTGGCCGCAGGACGGGATCGATCCGGCTGCGCTGGAGGGATGGGATTTCCGCCATTTCCTGATCCAGCCCAAGGACGATCCCCACGCCGTCGCCAATCGCCAGGCGGCGATCGCGCTGGTGCTCGATCGCCCACGCTGGCGGCTGTCGACGCAGACGCACAAGGTGCTGGGGCTGCGATAGCGAAAACCGTCACCCCGGAACAAGTCCGGGGTGACGGCATCGGAGTGGTCTACCGCTGCGCCAGCGAGGTTCTGGCGCCGGGGGCGGGATAGGGGAGCCCGCATCGTTTGGTGTTCCACAGATCCTTCTTGGTCCAGCAATTCTCGTCGAAGCGCGGCAGTCGCGGCGGGCCGACGAAAATCCGGCTGGGGAAGCGTTGCTCGCCCCAGGGCACGAGGCTGTTGTGCAGTTCCCGCATGCGATCGAGCGCGACGTCGCCCATCGCCCCGCGCGGCGCATAGATCACGTCGCGGCCGATCGACGACATCGTCTGGCAGAAGATATATTGCGCCGAGACGGTCGAGAAGCTCGAATAGATGACGGTGCTGAAATGATCGAGCGCCAATTGCCCCTGGCGCTTGTTCTTGCCGTTGGTGCGGACGAAATAGGCGAGCAGCGTATCGAGCGACGCCGCCAGCTCGGCCTTGTGATCCTTGAGCATCGCATTGTAGTTCGTTCGCGTCAGCAGCGTCGGTTCGAACTCGCACTGGAGCGCTGCGACGTTCATCGCCGCGCGCAACGTCCACACCATTTCGGCGCGCAATTCGGCCGGCGTCGCGCCCGGCAATGCCTGGCCGATCCCCGGCTCGTCGCCCACCACGCGCGGGCCGCTCAGGTCGCGCGACTGGAAGAAGAACTGCGCCGAAGCCGGCGTGGCCGAAAAGATCATGATCGCCGCAGCCGCCGCGGTCAGTATCCGTAACATGCTCATCGTTCCTCGTCCTGGCCGTTGCGGCCGAATCTAGAAGAATCGGGCACGCGGCCCAAGCTCTTTCTGCCCCAATTCGAAACGGCGATCGCATCCGGCGGCGCGCCGTGCCTTCTTTCGCATCCGAATCGAAAGGGCCGCCCGATCGCTCGGACGGCCCCTCAATCGCGTGGCGCTGCCGTGGCAGCGGCCGGTGCGATCGCGATGATTACATCGCGTTGGCGGTGGCGTCGGCCGCATTCGCCGCTGCGTCGGTGGCCGCCGCTTCGTTGACGAGGGCCGCGTCGTTGGCGAGCGCGGTGTCGTTGCCCAACGTGCCGTCAACCGCGGTCATGTTGTCGGTCATGGTGCCCATGTCGTCCGTCATGTTCATGTCGGTGACGAGGGTGTTGTCGGTGGTCGTCTCGGTCTTGTCGCCGCAGGCCGACACCGCGAGAGCGGCACCGGCGACCATCGTACCGATAACCAGCTTGGAAAGGATTGCACGCATTTGTAGCTCCCTAATTGGTGGATTTGGACGGCCGTGGCGGCCCTTAATACCCAAACCGGCGTGGACATTAGTCGGATATGGGGCGCCCCTCAAGTCTCGTTTTATCGCGCTTGTCCGAGGGACTCGATGAACGGGCCGGTGTGCAACGCCAGAGCGGCGTCGAAAGTTGCAAAATCGGCCGTTTTCCCGAGTTTCGCGACGCTGGTGACCGGATAATCGGGCAATCCGCACGGCACGATGCCGCCGAAATGCGCCAGATCCGGGGCGATATTCACCGAAAAGCCGTGCAGCGTCACCCATTTGCGCACGCGCACGCCGATCGCGCCGATCTTGGCCTCTTCGCCGCCGTCGCGCGTCCAGATGCCGATCCGATCGGGCACCGGATAGGCCGCGATCCCGATCCGGGACAAAGCGGCGATCACCCAGTTTTCCAGCGCATGGACGTAGGTGCGCACGTCGCGCCCCCTTCGTCCCAGATCGAGCACGACATAGCCGATCCGCTGGCCGGGGCCGTGATAGGTGTATTTGCCGCCGCGCCCCGTCTTGTGCACCGGAAAGCGCGGATCGAGCAGGTCGGCGGGGTCGGCACTGGTGCCCGCGGTGTAGATCGGCGGGTGTTCGAGCAGCCAGACCAGCTCGTGCGCCTCGCCCGCGAGCACCGCGGCGGCGCGCGCCTCCATCGTCGCGACGGCTTCCTCGTAAGGCACCGGCGCGTCGGCGATCCGCCATTCGATGTCGGGAAGGGGCGAGTCCACGCGCTGCTCCTTGCCGCTTCCACAGGAATGGATCAACCGCTAGAGCATCGAGGCGGCACGACACGGGAGCGGCGATCATGGTCAGGATGGGCACGGTCTGGGACCGGACGACGGCGTTTCTCGGCGACCGCTCGGCGGCGGTGCTGCCGATTGCGGGGCTGCTGATCTTCCTGCCCACCTGCTTTCAGGAAATTCTGCGGCCGGCGATGACGGGCACGGGGACAGGCGCGGTCTTCGGGCTGGTCGCGATCGTGCTCGCCGTGGTGATGGCGTGGGGCCAGCTTTCGGTGGTCGCGCTCGCGGTCGAGCCCGGCGCGGTCGCGCCGGCGGCGATGCGCACCGGGGCGCGGCGGTTGCTGCCCGCGATCGGCATTGGCCTGCTCGTCGCGCTGATCGTCGCCTTGCTTGGAGCGCCGCTGGGCATCGCGTTCCTCGCCTCGGGCGTGGATTGGGTGTCGACCGTGCCCGGGCAGTGGCACCCGGCGGGGCCGCTGCCGGCGGGGCTCAAGCTGTTCGTCGGGCTCTATTCGCTCGCGCTGGTGATCGTGGTGCTGTGGGGCATGGCGCGGCTGCTGCCGCTCAATTCGGTGGTCGTCGCCGAGCGGCGCGGCGTCGGCGCGATCCGGCGCGCCTTCGGGCTCACCCGCGGGCTGGCGCTCAGGATCGTCGGCGTCGTCATCCTGTTCTTCGTCGTCTGGGGCGTCAGCGCGATGGCGGCGACGACGGTGCTGGGGTCGATCTTCCAGCTTGCCTTCGGCGGCGAGGGCGCGATCACGCTCGCGACCGTGCTTACCGCGATCGTGGGCGGCGCGGTGACGACGGTGTTCACCGTGCTCGCCGCGGCGTTCGCAGCCGAACTGTATCTCGCCACGCGTGCGGCACGGGATCTTCCCGCAGAGGCCGAATGAAACTCGATCTCGTTGGAACCCTGCGCAGCGCCTGGGCGCGGCTGCGCGCCGATCACGCCGTGCTGTTGCCGGTGGCGGGGCTGACGCTGTTCCTGCCGCAGCTTGCGCTGCTGCTGCTGCTCGATGCGCCGGTGCTGGAAAAGGGCGACGGCTCGACGGCGGCGACCACCGCGCAGACGCAGGCGCTGCTCGACTGGATGGTGCGCAACAGCGGCTGGTATCTCGCCGCCTATCTGTGTGCGTTTTACGGCGTGCTCGTGATCCTGTCGCTCTATCTCGACCGGCGCCGGCCCGATCTCAAGACCGCGCTCGGCCAGGCGCTGCGGCTGCTGCCGCGATACCTGCTGTCGGCGGTGCTGATCGGGCTGCCGGTGGTGGCCGGCATCGGGCTGCTGGGGCCGCTGTTGGGCGGCGCGATCGTCATCCTGCTCGTCCCCGCCTTCTACTGGATCGTGCGGACGATGCTGACCGGCGCCGCGATCGTCGCCGAACGGCCGCTAGGCGCGGTGCGCGCGGTGAAGCGCAGCGTCGCGCTGACGCGGGGGAACGGGCTCGTACTGGCGGCGCTGATCGCGCTCGTCACCTTCGCCGCCGAACTGGTCGCGCAGATATTCGTCGGCGCGGGCACGCTGATGACCTCGGCGAACGCGGTCAACCCGATCGCGATGGCGGTGGTCGACGGGCTCGCGGCCGCCGTCCAGTCGGGCGCCGCGGTGCTGCTCGTGCTGATCCAGGTCGAATTCTACCGGCGCCTGTCGGCCGGGCCGGCCGCCAAATAAGGGATTTGCGGCGCGGCGTCGGGGGGCAGCACGCCCAGCGCGCGCGGATCGGTGAAGGTCTCGATCGTGCGACGGACGGGCGTGAAGCCGCTCGCGCGGTAGAAGCCGAGCGCCGCGGGATGGTCGAGCGTGCACGTATGCACCCAGACGCGCGCGACCTGCTTGCGCCAGGCGAGCGCCAGCGCGTGCGCCATCAGCCAGCGGCCGTGGCCCTGCCCGGCGAGGTCGGGGACGAGGCCGACATAGGAAAGCTCGCATTGGCCGGGGTGGCGGAAATCGAGTTCGAGCATCCCGACCTCGATTCGCCGGCCGTCGACGACCGCGAAGACGGCGACATCGGGATCGCGGATGATCGCGAGCAGATCGGCCTCGGCCATCACCAGCCGCGAGAACCACAGCCACGGCCCGCCGACGCGGCGGAACAGCGTGCGATATTTCTCCGGCTCGGGGCGTTCCCAGCGCACCAGGTGCAACGGCGATTCGGGGATCGGCCGAAGCGCGGGCCGGGCCGTCATTTCCAGCGTGGTGACGATCGTCGCCAACTGGTCGTCGGGGATGGGGGTTAAACCCACCTGGCCGACTCAGATGTTCTCAAACCTTGTTGAGAGAGGTGGTGTAGAATCGCTCGCCTGACTGCTTCTTGCCATCGAACCACACACAATAGGCTGCGCTATCCTCGACCCACTCAACAGTCATTGTCGGTCCGCCAGATTTGAGCTGCACGACATCCCCAGCGACAATATCCATTCCGTCACCTCTGCTTCCATTCAAGGTCTGGAACATATCAGAAACAAATAGCGTGGGCAATAGGGTTGGGCTATTCCCATGTCGCGTGTGGGGGCAGGCTCATCAGGATCGCGTCGATATTGCCGCCGGTCTTGAGCCCGAACAAGGTGCCGCGATCATAGACGAGGTTGAATTCGGCGTAGCGGCCGCGCCATTCGAGCTGGCGCGCCTTGTCCGCGTCGGTCCACGCCAGCCCCATGCGGCGGCGCACGATCGCGGGGAAGATATCGAGGAATGCTAGCCCCACGTCTTTGGTGAAGGCGAAATTGGCGTCGAAATCGCCTTCGAGATGATCGTAGAAAATGCCGCCGACGCCGCGATGCACCTTGCGGTGGGGGATGTAGAAATACTCGTCCGCCCACTTTTTGAAGCGCGGATAATGATCGGAATCGTGCGCGTCGCACGCGGCCTTCATCGCGGCGTGGAAATCGGCGGTATCCTCCGCATAGGGGATCGGCGGGTTGAGATCGGCGCCGCCGCCGAACCAGCGCTTGGTCGTGACGAGGAAGCGCGTGTTCATGTGGACCGCGGGAACGTGCGGGTTGGCCATGTGCGCGACGAGGCTGATCCCGGTCGCGAAGAAGCGGGGATCCTCGCCCGCGCCGTGGATCGATTTGGCGAAATCGCCGTCGAACCTGCCGCCGACGGTCGAGACGTTGACGCCGACCTTTTCGAACACCTTGCCCTTCATCACCCCGCGCACCCCGCCGCCGCCGGGGTCGCCCGAGGGATCGGTGCGATCCCAGGGAGTGTAGGCGAAGGTCGCGTCCGATCCGGCCTCGGCCTCGATTCTTTCGAAGGCGGCGCAGATGCGATTCCGCAGCGCCTCGAACCAGGTGCGGGCGGCGTGCTGTTGAGGGTCGAGTTCCATGCGGGCTCCCTTATCCGCTGCGCGCCGCGCTAGGGAAGGGGCCATCCGCCCGTCTGGCGCAGCGCCTCGCCGAGCGCCATCGCGCCGGCGACCGCAATGTTGAGCGAGCGGAAGCCCGCACGCATCGGGATTCGCACGCGCACGTCGGCGCGATCGTGGACGTGGCGCGGCACGCCCGCGCTCTCGCTGCCGAGGAGAAGCGTGTCGGCGCCCGCGAATCGCGCCCGATCGAGCCGCACGCCGCCCTCGGTCGTCAGCAGGACGATCCGCGTCGCGCTTGCTTCGAACGCCGCCCAATCGGCATGGCGCGTCACCTCGGCCTGCGCGGCGTAATCCATTCCGGCGCGCTGGAGCGCCCGATCCGAGAAGGCGAATCCCATCGGTTCGATCAGGTCGACGCCGACTCCGAGGCACGCCGCGAGCCGCAGGATCGTGCCGACATTGCCCGCGATATCGGGTTGGTAGAGTGCCAATCGCATGTCGCCTCGCCTAGCGCCGCGGTCGTTACGGTCGCAAGAGTCCAGAAAAGCCATTGGCAAAGCCGCGTCTCGGGCGCTATCAGGCCGCCGACCCCCGTGGGGACGGGGATAATCCGCGTGGCGTTCTGCCGGTTCGTCGCGGTCGCGTTTCACGACGCAGCCGCGTGGGCAAATCGAAGTGCAAGGGCAAGTGAATGGCTAGTGCTGACAATGCGATTCCGCCGGGCGAATCGCCCGAACCGTATCTTGAGGAAGCGCACGATCCCCGCCGCCGTGATTTCATCAATGTCGCCGCGGTCGCCTTTGCCGGCGTCGGCGCGGGCGTGGTGGTGCTGCCGCTGGTCAACCAGATGAGCCCGTCGGCCGACGTGCTCGCGCTGTCGACGACCGAGGTCGATCTGTCCAAGATCGCCGAGGGCCAGGCGGTGACGACGACTTTCCGCTCGCAGCCGCTGTTCGTGCGCTATCTGACGGCCAAGGAGATCGCCGAGGCCGATGCGGTGCCGATGTCCGACCTGCGCGATCCCGAGACGCTCGAGCAGCGCACCAAGGAAGGCCACAAGAACTGGCTGATCACGATCGGCGTCTGCACGCACCTGGGTTGCGTGCCGCTGGGCAACAAGGAAGGCGAGCCGCGCGGCGAATACGGCGGCTATTTCTGCCCCTGTCACGGCTCGCAATACGATACCGCCGCGCGAATCCGCAAAGGCCCGGCGCCAACCAACCTGCCGGTGCCCGAATATGCATTCACGTCCGATACGATCGTAAAGGTGGGGTCGTAAGATGAGCTTTCCCTGGGCAAACCAGTATCAGCCGAAAAACCCGGTCATGCGCTGGGTCGACGAGCGGCTGCCGCTCCCGCGGCTCGTCTACAACGCGGTCGGCGCGGGCTATCCGGTGCCACGCAACCTCAACTATTTCTGGAATTTCGGTGTTCTCGCCGGCGTCGCGCTGACGATCCAGATCGTCACCGGCATCGTGCTCGCGATGCATTATGCCGCCAATGCGGACATCGCTTTCCTGTCTGTCGAGCACATCATGCGCGACGTCAACGCGGGCTGGCTGCTGCGCTATGCGCACGCCACCGGCGCGTCGATGTTCTTCATCGTGGTCTATATCCACATCTTCCGCGGGCTGTATTACGGATCGTACAAGGCGCCGCGCGAGATGGTGTGGCTGCTGGGCGTCGTCATCTTCCTGCTGATGATGGCGACCGCGTTCATGGGTTATGTGCTGCCCTGGGGGCAGATGAGCTTCTGGGGCGCGCAGGTGATCACCGGCTTCTTCTCGGCGATTCCCGTCGTCGGCGAATCGGTGCGCGTGTGGCTGCTCGGCGGCTTCGCGCCCGGCGATGCGTCGCTCAACCGCTTCTTCTCGCTCCATTACCTGCTGCCGTTCGTGATCGCGGGGGTGATCATCCTCCACATCTGGGCGCTGCATATTCCGGGATCGTCGAACCCGACGGGCGTCGACGTGAAGGGCGAGCAGGATACGGTGCCGTTCCATCCCTATTACACCGCCAAGGACGGCGTCGGCGTCGGCGTGTTCCTGCTGGTGTTCGCGGTGATCCTGTTCTTCGCGCCCAATTATCTGGGCCATTCGGACAATTACATCCCGGCGAACCCGCTTTCGACCCCGGCGCATATCGTGCCCGAATGGTATTTCTGGCCGTTCTACGCGATCCTGCGCGCCTTCACCTTCAACTTCCTGTGGATCCCGGCGAAGCTGTGGGGCGTGCTGGCGATGTTCGCCTCGATCCTGCTGCTGTTCTTCCTGCCGTGGATCGACAGCTCGCCGGTGCGCTCGGGCAAATACCGCCCGACCTTCCGCATCTTCTTCGGCATCCTGATCCTCGATATCCTGGTGCTGGGCTGGTGCGGCGGTTCGCCCGCGACGCCGGGCTATGTCATCACCGGTCAGATCGCCGCGATCTATTATTTCGCGCACTTCCTCATCATCCTGCCGATCATCTCGCGCACCGAGCGGCCGCGGCCGCTGCCGAACTCGATCACCGAGGCCGTGCTCGCGAAGAAGGGCGGCAGCCCGGCCGATTCCACGCTGGCAGCCGAATAAGGGGCAACGAGAACAATGGTTCGTTTCTTTTCCTGGCTCGTCGGCGCAGGCTTCGTGGGGGCGCTGCTGTTCGCGTTGGTGAGCAGCATCAGCGGCCTCATCACCGAGCCGCCGCAGCCGACCGTCACCGAGGAATTCCACAAGGAGCCCAAGCCGCTCTCGCTGGCCTCCGACGGCCCGTTCGGCAAGTATGACAACCAGCAGCTCCAGCGCGGCTTCCAGGTGTACAAGGAAGTCTGCGCGGCGTGCCACTCGATCGACCTCGTGCATTTCCGCGATCTCGAGGGCATCGGCTATAACAAGGCCGAGGTGAAGGCGATCGCCGACCAGTGGGTGATCGAGCAGCCGACGATCAACCCCGACACCGGCGAAGCCTCGACGCGCAAGAACCTGCCGTCCGATCCGTTCCCCAGGCCGTTCGCGAACGATGTCGCGGCGCGCGCGGCGAACAACAACGCGCTGCCGCCCGATCTGTCGCTGATCGTCAAGGCGCGCGAGGGCGGGGCGGCGTACATCCATTCGATCCTGACCGGATACGAGAAGCCCGATCCCGAGATCGCCAAGAAGTACCCCGATTTCGAGGTGCTCGAAGGGCTGCACTACAACCCGTATTTCCCGTCGCTGGCGATCGCGATGGCGCAGCAGATCAACAGCGACGGCCAGGTCCAGTATGTCGACGGCACCAAGCCGACGATCGACCAGATGTCGACCGACGTAACCGCGTTCCTCGTCTGGACGGCGGAGCCCAAGCTCGAAGCGCGCCACGCGGCGGGCATGGCGGCGGTGATCTTCCTGCTGATCTTCTGCTTCCTGACCTGGGGCGCCTACAAGAACGTCTGGCGCAACGTGGAGCATTGATCGCCTTGCCGTCACCCCGGCGAAAGCTGGGGTCCATGACTGGAGCTTGGGGCACCCGAGAGAGACATGGACCCCCGCCTGCGCGGGGATGACGGGAGTGGTTCGGTGAACAACGACGACCTCAAGGCGCGCATCCGCACGATCCCGGATTTCCCCAAGCCCGGGATCATGTTCCGCGACATCACCACGTTGCTGCTCGACGCGCACGGGCTGAAGACGACGATCGATCGCATGGTCGCCGCGGTCGACGGGCCGGTCGATCTGGTCGCGGGGATCGAGGCGCGCGGTTTCCTGTTCGCCGCGGCGTTGGCGGTGCCGCTGAATGCAGGCGTGCTGCTGATCCGCAAGGACGGTAAGCTGCCCGGCGCGACGATCGCCGAGGAATATGCGCTCGAATACGGCCATGATCGGATCGCGATGCACGCCGACGCCTGTGCGCCCGGCGCGCGGGTGTTGTTGATCGACGATCTGATCGCGACCGGCGGCACCGCGCGCGCGGCGGTGCGGTTGCTGCGCAAGGCGGGCGCGGTCGTCACCCAGGCGCATTTCGTGGTCGATCTTCCCGACCTGGGCGGCGCGGACGCGCTGCGCGCCGATGGCGTCGAGGTGCGCTCGCTGGTCGCCTTCGCGGGCGATTGACGCATCGCGGCTCGATGCCGCCGGCGGAACCGCGGACTTGACGCCGCCGTTGAAATCGTGCGGAAATCGCTCGCATCTTCCGCTCGTCGCGGTTCATGCCCGGGTCATCGTCCGCGTGCTATAGCGATCAGCAACGGCAGTTTTCCGCGTATCAGGAGAGTATTCCCATGTCTCTTTCCCGCTTCGGCATCGTCGGGCTCGTGCTCGCGGCCGGCCTCGGCCTCTCGGCCTGCGCTTCCGACGGCTATTATGGCGGCGCGTCGCTTGGCTACGGCGGCTATTACGGCGACCCCTATTACGACGATTATTACGGCGGCTACGGTTATGGGTACGCGCCGTCCTATTACGGCTGGTACGGCGATTATTATTATCCGGGCACCGGCGTCTATGTGTACGATCGCTATCGCCGCCCGCATCGCTGGTCGAGCAGCCAGCAGCGCTATTGGAGCCGGCGCGGCGAGCATTATCGGCGCCAGCATCGCGACTGGCGCGGCGACAACAAGGGCAATTGGGGCGGCTGGAACCGCGGCGATCGCGATCGGGGCGACCATGATTGGAATCGCGGCGACCACAATCGCGGCGACCGGAACTGGAATCGTGGCGGCAGGGGCTCGCCGGGCCGCTGGCAAGGGCGTGCGCCCGGTGCCGAGACGCCGCGCACCCGGACGCCGCGTGCGCAGACTCCGCGTACCCAGACTCCGCGCGCTCAAACCCCGCGCACCTACACGCCGCGGGCGCACGCGCCTCGGGTGAGCGGCCAGCGCGGCACCACGCCGTCGCGCGGCCATAACGATCGCCAGCGGCGTTAGGGCAAAGCCCGGTTCAGTCGAGCGGCCGCGTGCGGATGAGCGCGATCGAGATGAAGGTCATCACGCGCTCACCATGCTGGTTGAGCACGGTCATGCGGCTGCGGTAACTGCCCATTTCGGGGCGGCTGCGCGACACGCGCTTGTCGAGGATCTCGGTTTCGCAGGTCAGCGTGTCGCCCGGATAGACGGGCTTGAGCCAGCGCAGTTCGTCGATTCCCGGTGAACCGAGCCCGGCCTGCCGGTTGGCTTTCAGATTCCCGACCACCATCGCCATCGTCATCGCGCAGGTGTGCCACCCGCTTGCCGACAGCCGTCCGAAATGCGTCTCGGCGGCGGCTTCGTCGGAAAGGTGAAAAGGTTGCGGGTCGTATTTGCCCGCGAACGCCACCACTTCGTCGCGCGTCACCTCATAGGCGCCGAAGCGCGCTTTGTGGCCGATCTCGATATCCTCGAAATATTGCATGAGTTCAGCGTTCCTCGACCGGGATCAGGATAGGCTTGAAGGGGGCGTCGGTGCCGTCGACCTCAGGATCGAGCGGCATCCCGAGCAGGTCGCGCAGCAGCGGTTCGACATCGACATTGGCAAAGCCCGGCAGCGTTCGCCCACGCGCGAACGCGGGGCCGTGGGCGAGGAACAGCGCCGCCATCTCCGGCGCGGCGTTGTCATAGCCGTGATTGCCGCCGGTGAAGGGCGCGGTCGGCGCGGTCGGCTGGATCAGCCATCCGGTCTCGGCGAGGCAGAGCCAGGGCGGAACGCGGCGGTTGGCGCCGTAGTGGAAGCGCGCCGGAATCTCGGCCTTGGGCCAGCATTGCATGTGATCGTGGGGCCTGAGCAGCGCCTTGGCCAGCGCCGCATCATTCCCTTCCGTCGGCTCGAACGAGGCATAGGGACCGCTCTCGACGACGCGATAGAGTTTGGGATCGGCCAATTTGTCGAGCGCGACGACGCGGTCGCTCGAGGTCGCCGCCATGCCGTGATCGGCGACGATGACGAGGTTGGCGGGCTGGCGCAGCGCCTTCAGCCCGTCGACGAGCATCCCGATCCTGGCGTCGACATCGGCGATCGCCGCGTTCGTGCGCGCGTCGTCCGGCCCGTAGAGGTGGCCGGCGGTGTCGACCGTATCGAAATAGAGCGTGACGAATTTCGGCCGGATCGCCGCCGGCCGCCGCAGCCAATCGAGCACCGCGTTGACGCGCTGTTCGCCCGAGACGACCTGGTTGAACTGCTGCCAGTCCTCGGGGCGGGTGCCGCCGGTGATGGCGTGCGGCCAATCCGCCGCGCGCGTGCCGCCCCAGGCGACGTTGGCACCCGGCCAGAACATCGTCGCGGTGCGGATGCCCGCTTTCTCCGCATCGACCCAGATCGGCGAGGCGGCGTTCCACCAGAAGGGATCGTCGCTCGCCATCGTGAAGGTTTCGCCGGGCCGCGCGGGGTCTTCCATCTTGTTGGCGACGATGCCGTGCCGATCGGGCACCTCGCCCGTCACCAGCGTCCAGTGGTTGGGGAAGGTCTTCGATGGGAAGGACGGTGCCATCGGCGCGGTGACGCCGGCGGCCGCAAGCGCGGCGAGCCGTGGCGTCACCCCGCGCGCCATATAATCGGCGCGGAAGCCATCGATCGAGACGAGGATCGTCACCGGCGGCTTGGGCGTCGCCTCGGCCGAGGCGAGCAGCGCGGGCAGCGGCGGAGGCGGCGCGGCGACGATACAGCCCGACAGCCCGATCGCGAGCAGGGCGGCGAGCATGGCACGCAATCGAATCATCCAAATCTCCTTCGTGGCGGCCCTTGCGCTCTTACGAAAGCAGGAGCGCAAGGAACAACGCTGCCGCTCCCTATTGCCCCAGCGACAGCTTGGCGAACAGGGTGGTGCCGATCGGCGCGTCGCCATAAGCGGCATCGAGCGCGGCGGGCTTGGCATAAGCGGCGAGCGCCCCGCCGAGCGCGAGATCGAACGGCCCCAGCGGCAGCCGATAGGCATAGCCGGCCTCGAAGCGCGTCACCCTGAAAGCGCGATCGTGCAACGGATCGCCTTCGCCGAACAGCTCGTCATTGGCGACATTCTCGATGCGGCCGAACAATGTGTGGTGCCGGTCGATGTCCCAATTGGCCTCGGCGAGCCACGCGGTCAGCGTGCGGCCGGGAAGCCGGTTCTTGGCGGAGAAGGCCAGCATCGTCGCCAGCCCGCCGTTTGCATAATGGATGCTCGCGGTGGTGCGTGCCTCATCCTCTTGCTGGTGCGTCGTCTCGGGGCTTTCGAGCCGGCCGTGGCTCACCTGCGCGGCCCAATGGGGGGAGGGCGTCCAGCTTGCGCGCACGCTCCATGAATCGAGCTTCGGGGTTTCGATCCCCCAGCGCTCCTCGTCGGGCTCGCGGCCGCGAAACGCCGAGGCTTCGAGCTGGAGTGTGCGATTTCCCCAGCCCGCGGTGACGACGCCATAGGTGATGTGCGTGCTGTCGAACCAATGGTGCGTGATCGGCGCGAGCGGCGCGTAGCGATCCGAGCGGCGGTGCATGAAGGCCGAGGGGCCGAGCGCGGGTTCGCCGACCGGGCCGCCGTAGAGGAACACGCTCGAATCGGTGCCGGTATCGATGTCGACCCGCGCCGCCAGTTCCATGAACAGGTCGTGCGGATGCTGGCGATCGACCAGCGGCACGCCGCCCGCCGTCTCGCCGGTCGCGAACAGATTGGGATAGCCGCGCGCGCGCATCAGTGGATCGAGGCTCAGCATCGAGCGCAATTGCAGGTGCGCGCCGCCGCCGAGATCACGGTCGCCGGTCAGCATCGCCATCGATTGCACGAACGCTTGTGTGTCGCCGCGCGGGCCGCCCTGATCGGTATAGGCGCCCCAGAGATAGCCGTGCGCCATCACCATCCAGTCGCCGGCATCGGTCATCACGCCTTGCATCATGCCTTCGTCGGCAGGCAGGCGCGCGGTGCCCGAGCCGGGGGTGTAGCCGGAGTCGGGCATCGTCGTTTCGGGCATCGACTCGTCGGTCTGCGCATCGCTGTCCCTCTCGGGCATCGCCATGTCATGGTCGTGACTCATCGTTTGCGCCGCCGCCACCACGGGCCACAGCGCCGCGGCAGCGAGCGCTGCCAGCAGGGTCTTGTTCATCGTAAATCTCCATGTCTCGTCATGATCGGATCGGGGGGTGACCCCCCGGGGCGATCAGGCGAGACGTGGCGGTGGCGGCTCGGGCGCGAGGGGTGGCCCTGCGATCAGCGCGCGGAGCGGCCGACCGCCAAGCGTCATCGGCGGTAGCAGCGGCGCCGCGATCGTGCCCGCGCGCCAGCTCGACGGCGGCACGCAGCCGATGCAGAGGTGCGCGGGCATCGCCTTGGCGGGGGTAGTGGGCACATCGGAGGTCGCGGGCGCGTGATGCGTCATGCCCGCCATCGGGGGCGGCGCGCCGTCGTGGCACGGCATCGTCGCGGTCGCGGGCAGCGCAAGCCCGGCGAGCAGCAGGACGAGGAGCAGCCGCGCGATCATCTCACACGTTGAACCGGAACAGCATCACGTCGCCGTCGTGGACGACATATTCCTTGCCTTCCTGGCGCAGCTTGCCGGCTTCGCGCGCACCCGCCTCGCCGCCCAGCGTGACATAATCGTCGTAGGCGATCGTTTCGGCGCGGATGAAGCCGCGTTCGAAATCGGTGTGGATCTCGCCGGCTGCCTGCGGTGCCTTGGCGCCGGTCGGGACCGTCCAGGCGCGGGCTTCCTTGGGGCCAACGGTGAAGAAGGTCTGGAGGTGAAGAAGCGCGTAGCCGGCGCGGATCACGCGCGCGAGGCCGGTTTCGGTCAGCCCCAGCTCGGCGAGGAAGTCGCCGCGTTCGTCGGCGGGCATGGTCGCGATCTCGGCCTCGATCGCGGCGGAGACGACGACCGCCTCGGCGCCCTCGGCCCGGGCCTTGTCGAACACGCGCGCCGAATAGGCGTTGCCGTTCGCCGCATCGTCTTCGTTGACGTTGCAGACGTAGAGCACGGGCTTGGCGGTGAGGAGCTGCGCCTGCGCGAACAGCCGTTCCTCCTCGGGGTCCTTGGGTTCGACGAGGCGCGCGGGCTTGCCCTCGCGCAGCAGATCGAGCGCCTGCCCGAGCACGCTTGCGGCCGCTTTGGCCTCCTTGTCGCCCTGCTGGCCCTTTTTGACGAGGTTGGGGACGCGCTTTTCGAGGCTTTCGAGATCGGCGAGCATCAGCTCGGTCTCGACCGTCTCGGCATCGGCGATCGGATCGACATGGTTGTCGACATGCTGGATATCGTCATTCTCGAAGCAGCGCAGCACGTGGACGATCGCGTCGACCTCACGGATGTTGCCGAGGAACTGGTTGCCCAGCCCCTCGCCCTTGCTCGCGCCGCGCACCAGCCCGGCGATGTCGACGAAGCCGAGCTGGGTCTCGATGATCTTGCCCGAGCCGGCGATCGCGGCAAGCTTGTCGAGCCGCGGATCGGGCACCGCGACGTTGCCGACATTGGGCTCGATCGTGCAGAACGGATAGTTCGCGGCCTGCGCCGCCGCGGTCTCGGTCAGCGCGTTGAAAAGCGTCGATTTGCCGACATTGGGCAAGCCCACGATGCCGCAGCGGAATCCCATTGATACGTCCTTCGATTGATTGTTCGCGCGGATAAGGCGTTTCGCCGCGCGATGCCAGCCCGGCCAGGCCGGTGCGGGACGATGATGCGCGCTCAGGCTGCGAAATGTACGTGCCCCTGATCGTCGATCGGCCACGCCGGGTTCCACGCGATTTCCCACGCATGGCCGTCGGGATCGGCAATATAGC
Organism: Hephaestia caeni; assembly: GCF_003550065.1. GTDB lineage: Bacteria > Pseudomonadota > Alphaproteobacteria > Sphingomonadales > Sphingomonadaceae > Sphingomonas > Sphingomonas caeni_A. The sequence goes on along the minus strand of NZ_QXDC01000004.1, from coordinate 546,823 downwards.
CACGATATCCGCCATGCGGCGGGGCGTCGGCCTCGCGCAGAACGGTGCCGCCGGCCGTCGCCAATTGTGCGATCAGCGGCGCGACCTCGGCCTCGTGCGCCACATTGTGCGCCAGCGCGACCGCCGAGGTGCCGCGCGCGGGGCGGTCCATATCGGCTTCGAGCGCGGGGGACAGCCAGGTTGCGAACACGAAGCCGTTCATCTGGTAAAAGGCGATCTCGTCATTCTCGAACACCGGCGCCCAGCCGAAGCCTTCGGCGTAGAAGCGCTTCGATCGGGCGAGATCGGCGATGCCGAGCGTCACCACCGCGATCTGCTGCTGCGTCATGCGCCGTCTCCTTACCAGCGATAGTTGAAGCTGATGCTGATCCGTTCTTCTGCGGCCATGTTGGGCATGACTTCGTGGCGCAGCCAGCTTTCCCACAGGAAGATGGTGCCGGGGGCGGGTTCGGCATAGATGAAGGGCTTCAGATCCTCTGGCGCGTCGTCGCGCCGGCCGGGGGCGGCCATCAGCATTGCCAGGCGGGGATCTTCGAGCTTGAGCGCGCCTGATCCGGGCGGCACCGCGATGTAGATCGTCCCCGACACCACGCTGTGCGGATGGATATGCCCCGAATGCGTGCCGCTGGGTTCGAGCACATTAACCCAAAGGCTATCGAGCTTGAGCCGCTTGCCGCCGAGATCGAATGCGCAGTCCTTCGCGAAGGCGGCGACGTGGCGGTTGAGGTGGCGCACCAGATCGCCGATTCGCGGATCGCGCTGCGGCAGATCGTCGAGCGAGGCGTAGCTGGTATAGCCGCGATAGAGGTGCGCCTCGGACCAGTCCTGCCCGGCGATATCCTGTTCGGCGAGGTCGATGCAGGCGTCCGCCAGCTCGGCGAGCAGCGCGTCGTCGGCAAGGTCGGCTTCGTAGAAGCGCGTGGCGAAGAGCGAGCGGGTGGGCATGAAAAGGCAATGGTCCTGACTCCCCGTTCGTGCTGAGCTTGTCGAAGCACCGCTCTTTCTTTCACCGGAAGGGAAGAACGGCCCTTCGACAAGCTCAGGGCGAACGGGAGGTGGTGATACAGGGTCTATAGCGCACCGACGCATGGACGTCTGCGATCAAATCCTCACCCCATCGCCCGCGCGAGCATCCACAGCGCCATCGCCACCATCATCACGTTCTCGGTCAGCGAGACAAAGCCCAGCGGGACGTTGCTGTTGCCGCCGACGCACGCGCATTTGATGTCGCGCTTGTCGATATAGACTGCCTTGAACACCGAGACCGCGCCGATGCCGCCGATGAACAGCGCGATCGGGATCGACAGCCAGCCGAAGGCATGGGTGATCATCAGCACGCCCGCCGCGGCCTCGGCGAAGGGATAGACGTAGGAATAGGGCACCCAGCGCCGCGCGAGCAGATCGTAATTGAGGAACATCGACGAGAAACGCTCGACGTCCTGGAGCTTGAGCAGCGCGAGCACGCACATGCTGAACGCGATGAACCATTCGCCCGCGCGGACCGTGAAGGGCGTGCCGAACACGGTCGCGCTCGTCGCCAGCGCCATCAGCGCGGTCATCGCGAACACCGCGATCACGGGCGTGTACGAGGTCGCACCCGGCTCGGGCACGGCCTTGCCGAAGAAGCGGCGCAGATCGTCGTTGCCGCCGATCCGCTTGCCCTCGATGAAGGTCTGCGGTGTGGTCTTGACGCCGTGTTCGGCCTTGAAGGCATCGGTTTCTTCGCGCGTCGTAAGCCAGCGATCGTCGACCCGATAGCCGCGGCGTTCGAGCATGTCCTTGGATTTGAGCCCATAAGGGCAGACATGGTCGGGCATCACCATGCGATAGAGCGTCGCGGTCTTGGGGCTCGTCATTTCAGTCTCCGGGTCTTGGCCGCCAAGGCGACATCGCCTATCTAGGGTCCGTACCAAGGTACGGTTCAAGAGGTGAATGATGACAACGATCGGCGGGCTGGCGGAGGCCGGCGGGGTCGGGGTGGAGACAGTGCGCTATTACCAGCGTCGCGGGCTGATGGAGACGCCTGCGCGCGGATCGGGCGTGCGCCGCTACGGCATGGAGGACGTGCGCCGGCTGCGCTTCATCCGGCAGGCGCAGGCGGCGGGGTTCTCGCTCGACGAGATCGCCGAGCTGATCGCGCTCGACGCCGGCCGCGATCGGGCGCGAGCGCGAGAATTGGCGCGCGAGAAGATCGGCGCGCTCGATGCGAAGATCGCGGAACTGGCGGCGGCGCGGGGCGCGCTTCAGAAGCTGGCGCGCGAATGTGCCGCGTCGGATGAGGGACCATGCCCGATCATCGCGGCGTTCGCGGGGTGAGCCCTTGCAGGCGTAGAGGAACCCGGCTTCGCGCCGGTCATCCCTGCAAGCGGAGCGCCACGTCGTTCATGAAGCGAGCGTCGTCGCTTTTCGCCAGCCAGTCGGCTTCGGCGGCGATCGCGCCGAGCATGTCGGCGAGCGGGTCGATATCGGCCTTGGCGTAATTGCCGAGAACGTAATTGTGGACGCGGCCCTTGTGGCCGGGGTGGCCGATGCCGATGCGCACGCGGCGGAAATCGGGGCCGATATGCGCCTCGGTCGAGCGCAGGCCATTGTGCCCGGCGGTGCCGCCGCCATGCTTCACCTTGACCTTGAAAGGGGCCAGATCGAGTTCGTCGTGGAAGACGGTGACATCGGCCGGCTCGAGCCGGTAGAAGCGCATCGCCTCGCCGATCGCCTGGCCGCTTTCGTTCATGAAGGTCGCAGGCTTGAGGAGAAGGAGCTTCTCAGGCCCCAGTCGCGCCTCGATCGCCCAGCCGGCGAAGCGCTTCCGGGGAGCTTCGAACCCGTGGACCTCGGCAATGGCATCGATCGCCATGAAGCCGACATTGTGCCGGTTCATCGCATATTTGGCCCCGGGATTGCCTAGCCCCGCCCAGAGCTGCATGGCCGCACCTCCCCGTGCCGTGAAAGGCCCCCGGCGCGGCGCGCCAGGGGCCGACAGGATCAGGCTTCTTCGCCGCCCGCTTCCTCGGCGGTGGCTTCGGCAGCCTCGCCTTCGGCGCCTTCGGTCTCGTTATCGCCGTCGCTCGACTTGAGCGCGGACGGCGCGACCACGGTAGCGATGGTGAAATCGCGATCGTCAATTACCGGCGTCGCGCCCTCGGGCAGCGCCACCTTGCTGACGTGGATCGCGTCGCCGACCTCGAGGCCCTCGAGCGAGATGTCGATCTCGTCGGGAATGTTGGCCGCATCGAGGATCAGCTCCAGCTCGTGGCGAACGATGTTGAGCACGCCGCCGCGCTTGATGCCGGGCGCCTTCTCCTCGTCGACGAAGCGCACGGGGATGCTGACGGTGACCTTGGCGTTCTTGGAGATACGCAGGAAATCGACATGGACCGGCCGTTCGGTGACGACATCGAGCGTCACGTCCTTGGGCAGCGTGCGCTGCGGCTTGCCGTCGACCTCGACCATGACGACCGAGTTCATGAAGAAGCCGGTCATCAGGAGCTTGTTAAGCGCCTTTTCCTCGACATGGATCGGGGTGGGGTCCTGATTGTCGCCATAGATCACGGCGGGCACGCGGCCGTCACGACGAAGCGAACGGGAGGCTCCCTTGCCAACCCGATCACGCGTCTCGGCAGCGAGCGTCAACTGGTCGCTCATGCTAATTCTCCGAAATACGAATGATATGTCTTCCCGATCACGCCTCCAGGGATGACCATGACCGGAACCGCGCGCCTATAGGCGAAGCGGTGGCGGCAGGCAAGCGGAGGTGTTTGCCGGTAGTTTTTGTTGGTCGCCGCACCGGCCCACTCCCCCACCCCGCCTCCCATGCAAGTATAATGACTTGGGGGGCGGGGTGGGGGAGCGGGCCGGTGCGGCCTCAATATCAATAATCGATGCGCGTCGCCGTGAGGTGGCGCTTCGCGAGATCGGCGCGCACGCTGTTCTCGCCCGCGAGGTGGCCGGCGCCGACCGCGACGAACACCGTGCCGGGCTGCTTCATCCGCTCGGCGATCCAGCCGGCCCAGCGGGCGTTGCGATCGGTGAGCATCACGCGTTCGAGTTCGGGCGAGTCGCCGAGCCCGTCGTTCATCAGCGCGGCGATGCCCTGATCGTCGCCCTTCGACCAATCGGTGACCATGTCGGCGAACAGCTTGCCCGCCTCGCCGGTCTCGTCGATCGTGCTTTCGAGCATCGCCATCTGCGCGGGCGCCGAAAGGCCGTCGAGATAGTCGAACTGCTGCTCGACCGTCTCCAGCCCGGTGATCGGCTTGCCCGCCGCCTTCGCCGCCGCGGTCAACACTTCCTCGGGGCCGTTGGCGGGCTGGTAGCCGAGGCGTGTGAGCGAGGTCATCGTCAGCGACATCGCCGCGAGCCAGGGGTCCATCCGGTCGAACGCGGCCGGCGGCAGGCCGTTTGCGGTCATCACCGCCGCATAATCGGCGCGCTTGTCCTCGGGCAGCCGCTCGGTGAGGGTCGGCCCGTCGGCCGACATGCCCTTGCGGAGAATCAGCGCCTGGACGCTCGACGGATCGTCGGGTTGGACGATCTCCATCACCAGTTCGTCGGAAGCATCGAACGCGCTTTTCACTGCCTCGTCGAACCACGACAGCCCCGGCTTGAGGACATGGATCGTGCCGAACAGATAGATCGTGGTGTCGTCGTCCTTGACCACCCATAGCGCGGGATCGGCATCGGCGGTTGCAGAGGCCACGGCGGCGGGGGCATCGGCCGCCTGGCCGCACGCGGCGGTCGGCAGCAGGAAGAAGGCGGCGGTCGCGACGAACGGGAATAGCTTCACAGGCGGCGAACTCCATCGGATCGTCTGTCGCTTAGGGGCGTCGACGGCGCGGGTCCAGCCGTCCGCTTGATTCCGCACCCGCGTTACGGCAAGGCACGCGCATCCTATCGCACTGCAACAGGCGCCTGCCCGAGTGACCGAGCCGTTGAGCTTCCAGCGCATGATTTTGACGCTCCATGATTACTGGAGCGATCGCGGCTGTCTGGTCCTCCAGCCGTATGACATGGAGATGGGCGCGGGCACCTTTCACCCCGCGACGACGCTGCGCGCGCTCGGCCCGACGCCGTGGAACGCCGCCTTCGTCCAGCCGTGCCGCCGCCCCACCGACGGCCGCTACGGCGAGAATCCCAACCGGCTCCAGCATTATTACCAATATCAGGTGGTGCTCAAACCCAGCCCGGCGGACATTCAGGATATCTATCTGGGCAGCCTCGCCGCGATCGGGATCGATTTCGGCACGCACGACATCCGCTTCGTCGAGGATGATTGGGAAAGCCCGACGCTGGGCGCCTGGGGGCTGGGCTGGGAAGTCTGGTGCGACGGGATGGAGGTGACGCAATTCACCTATTTCCAGCAGATGGGCGGATTCGATTGCCTGCCCGTCGCGGGCGAACTGACCTACGGGCTCGAACGGCTCGCGATGTACATCCAGAACAAGGATAATGTGTACGACCTCGCGTATAACGACGCGGGCGTGACATACGGCGACGTGTTCCTCGAAAACGAACGCGAGATGAGCAAGTGGAATTTCGAGGTGGCGAATACCGAGGCGCTGTTCGACCTGTTCAGGAAAGCGGCGGCGGAATGCGAGCGCTGCCTGAAGGAGAAGCTGCCGATCCCCGCTTACGAACAGGCGATCAAGGCGAGCCATGTCTTCAACCTGCTGCAAGCGCGCGGGGTGATCTCGGTCGCCGAGCGGCAGGCGTATATCGGCCGGGTGCGCGATCTCGCCAAGGGAAGTTGCCAGGCGTGGATGGAAAAGAACGGGTGGGCGGCGTGATGGCGGTGGCAAATCCTCCCCGAAACGGGGAGGAATGATGACCGATTTCCTTCTCGAACTGCGCTCGGAGGAAATTCCGGCGCGGATGCAGGCGAAGGCACGGGCCGATCTGGCGCGGTTGTTCGCGGCCGAACTGGCGCACGCGGGAATCGCGGCGGGCGATCTCGTCACCTATGCCACGCCGCGCCGGCTGGTGCTGATCGCGCGCGATCTGCCGGTCGAGACTGCCGCCGTTTCGGAAGAAACCAAGGGGCCGCGCACCTCGGCGCCGCCACAGGCGCTCGAAGGGTTCCTGCGCAAGACCGGGCTCCGCCAGGATCAGCTCGAGGATCGCGAGGGCGTGTGGTTCGCGGTTGTCGAGAAGCCCGGCCGCAAGACGGCGGACGTGCTTGCCGAGGCGATCCCCGCGATCGTGCGCGCCTTCCCGTGGCCCAAATCGATGCGCTGGGGCGCCGCCTCGGCCTCGACCGAAAGCCTGCGCTGGGTGCGCCCGCTGCAAGGGATCGTCGCGCTGTTCGGCGAGACGCAAGTGCCGTTCGAGATTGCCGGAATCGCCAGCGGGGCGACGACGCTTGGCCACCGCTTTCACCATCCCGGCAGCATCACGATTCGCTCGGCGGCGGATTATGCCGAGAAGCTGCGCGACGCCCATGTCATCGTCGATCACGACGAACGCGCGCGCGTGATCCGCGACGGGGCGACGAAACTCGCGGCCGATGCGGGGCTCGAACTGATCGAGGACGAAGGGCTGGTCGCGGAGAATGCCGGGCTCACCGAATGGCCGGTGCCGCTGCTCGGGCGCTTCGACGCAGCGTATCTCGGCGTGCCGCCCGAGGTCATCCAGCTCACCGCGCGCGTCAACCAGAAATATTTCGTGTGCCGGGGCAAGGACGGCACGCTCGCGAACGCCTTCGTCTGCACCGCCAATATCGACGCGGCCGACGGTGGCGCGAAGATCGTCGACGGCAACCGCAAGGTGCTCGCCGCACGGCTTTCGGACGCCAAATTCTTCTACGAGACCGATCTCAAGGTGCCGCTCGACGAACAGGCGGGAAAACTCGGGCAGATCGTGTTTCACGACAAGCTCGGGACGGTCGCCGACAAGGTGGAGCGCGTGGCGAAGCTGGCGCGGTGGCTGGTGGAAGAAGGCGTGGTCAAGGGCGCCGATCCCGCTTTGGCCGAGCGTGCGGCGCGACTGGCCAAGGCCGATCTCGTCACCGGGATGGTCGGCGAGTTCCCCGAATTGCAGGGGCTGATGGGCGGCTATTACGCCGCCGCGCAGGGCGAGGATGCGGCGGTCGCCGAGGCGATCCGCGATCACTACAAACCGGTCGGGCAGGGCGACGACGTGCCCACCGCGCCGGTGACGGTGGCGGTGTCGCTGGCGGATAAGCTGGATACGTTGGTCGGATTTTTTGCGATCGAGGCGTTTCCAACCGGATCGAAAGATCCTTTCGCTCTGCGTCGTGCGGCACTGGCAGTAATCCGCCTGATCATTGCGAAAAAACTTCGATTCAATATCGCCGACGGCATTTCTGAGTTCTATATACGCGGCTGGGTTATGGCTGCGTTGCTGGATTATGCTGGTAAAAATAAAGACCTTGGACTCCAAGCGGAGGATCGTAATTTCCATATAGAAAATAAAAATGGCAAGCGTGTCTTATATTACGGCGATACCATTGTTGATGTAAGTCTGTGGCCGGCGGGTTCGAGCTACGACGATCGAATCAATCTTGAGGGCGAATTTTCCAGCGGACTCCTTCTCGACTTCTTCGCGGACCGCCTCAAGGTCCAACAACGCGAAGCCGGTGTTCGCCACGATCTGATCGACGCAGTGTTTGCGCTCGGCGGTGAGGACGATCTCGTCCGCCTGCTCGCGCGGGTTCATGCGTTGCAGGCGTTCGTCGGCACCGAGGACGGCGCCAACCTGCTCGCGGGCTACAAGCGCGCGGCGAATATCCTCAAGAAGGAAGCGTGGGAGCCCGCCGGTGCGCTTGCGAAAGCGCGGGAGCACGGTGAATTTGCCCTGTCCTACACGCCCGAAAAAGAGGAAGCTGCCCTGATTGCCACGCTCGATTCGGCCGCCCCCGCTGCGGCGAGCGCGGTCGAACGGGAGGATTTCGAAGCCGCTATGGCCGCCCTTGCCAGCCTGCGTGCGCCGATCGATGCGTTCTTTGACAAGGTGACCGTGAACGACGCCGATCCCGACAAGCGCGACGCACGGCTCGCACTGCTGGCGCGGGTGCGCGATGCGGTGCACGGGGTCGCCGATTTCTCCAGAATCGAGGGCTGAGCGCACCCGCGCGACACTCTCCACTTCCTCTACTTCACCGGAGTTCGAACGAGACCATCAGACGCGCACGACCGGGCAAAACGGCCGGCGCACCAACCTTGGGGAAGGCAATAATGGCGCAGTATGTGTACCGCTTCGGCGGCGGTGTTTCGGATGGCGGCGCAGGCGACAGGAACCTGCTCGGCGGCAAGGGCGCGAACCTCGCGGAGATGGCGGGGATCGGCCTGCCGGTCCCGCCCGGCTTCACCATCACCACCGAGATGTGCACGCGCTATTACGACGAGGGCGAGACCTTCCCCGACAGCGTGCGCGTGGAAGTCGCCGCCGGCATCGCGCATATCGAGGGCGTCACCGGCAAGCGCTTCGGCGATGCGGCCGATCCATTGCTCGTCTCGGTCCGGTCGGGTGCGCGCGTGTCGATGCCGGGGATGATGGATACCGTCCTCAACCTCGGCCTTAACGACGAAACGGTCGTGGGGCTGGCGGCGAAAGCAGGCGACGAGCGTTTCGCGTGGGACAGCTATCGCCGCTTCATCCAGATGTATTCGGATGTCGTGCTCGGGCTCGATCACGGCGCGTTCGAGGAAGCGCTCGAGATCGCCAAGGAAGATCGCGGCTACACGCTCGATACCGAGATGAGCGCCGATGACTGGAAGGGGCTCGTTGCCGAATACAAGGCGGTCGTCGAACGCGAATGGAACAAGCCGTTCCCGCAGGATGTCCATGATCAACTCTGGGGGGCGACGGCCGCGGTGTTCGGATCGTGGCATTCGGAGCGCGCCAGGGTCTATCGCCGACTCAACCACATTTCGGGCGACTGGGGCACCGCGGTCAACGTCCAGGCGATGGTGTTCGGCAACATGGGCGACACCTCGGCGACCGGGGTGGCGTTCACCCGCGATCCTTCGACCGGCGACAATGCGCATTACGGCGAGTTTCTGATCAATGCGCAGGGCGAGGACGTGGTCGCGGGCATCCGCACGCCGCAATATCTGACCCGTGCCGCGCGCGAGACGGCGGGCGCCAAGGCCGCGTCGATGGAAGAGGCGATGCCCGAAACCTTTGCCGAGCTGGCCAAGGTCTTCCGGCTGCTCGAAGATCATTATCGCGACATGCAGGACATCGAGTTCACCGTCGAGCGCGGCAAGCTCTGGATGCTCCAGACGCGCACCGGCAAGCGCACCGCCAAGGCCGCGCTCAAGATCGCGGTCGATATGGCGAGCGAAGGGCTGATCGCCGAGGAAGAAGCGGTCGCGCGCGTCGATCCGGCGGCGCTCGATCAGTTGCTGCACCCGACGCTCGACCCGGATGCGCAACGCGACGTGCTCACCAAGGGGCTGCCCGCAAGCCCCGGTGCCGCCAGCGGCGCGGCGGTGTTCGACAGCGACACCGCCGAGCGCCGCGCCAACGACGGCGAGGCGGTGATCCTGGTGCGGATCGAAACGTCGCCTGAGGACATCCACGGGATGCACGCCGCCAGGGGGATCCTGACCGCGCGCGGCGGGATGACGAGCCACGCCGCGGTGGTGGCGCGCGGCATGGGGCGGCCGTGCGTTTCGGGCGCGGGGATGCTCTCGATCGACATGAAGGCGCGCGTGATGCGGATCGGCAGCCGCGAGATCGCGGAAGGCGAGACGGTCACGATCGACGGCGCGACCGGCGAGGTGATGGCGGGCGCCGTCCCGACCGTGCAGCCCGAGCTGGCCGGCGATTTCGGCACGCTGATGGTCTGGGCGGACAAGGTGCGGCGGCTCAGGATCCGCGCCAATGCCGAGACCCCGGCCGATTGCCGCACCGCACGCGACTTCGGCGCCGAGGGCGTGGGACTGTGCCGCACCGAGCATATGTTCTTCGATGCCGCGCGGATCACCGCGGTGCGTCAGATGATCCTCGCCGCCGACGAGAAGGGCAGGCGCGCCGCGCTCGACAAATTGCTCCCCGAACAGCGCGCCGACTTCACCGAGATTTTCGAGGTGATGGCAGGGTTGCCGGTGACGATCCGGTTGCTCGATCCGCCGCTGCACGAATTCCTGCCGCACGAGGAGGATGAGTTCGCCGAGGTTGCCGCGGCGGCCGGGGTCGATGTCGAGACGCTGAAGCGCCGCGCGGCCGAACTGCACGAATTCAACCCGATGCTCGGGCATCGCGGGTGCCGGCTGGGCGTCACCTATCCCGAGATCTACGAGATGCAGGCGCGCGCGATCTTCGAGGCGGCATGCGACGTCGCGGCGAAATCGGGCGCGGCGGTAGTGCCGGAGGTGATGATCCCGCTGGTCGCGACCAAGCGCGAGCTGGAGTTGATGAAGGCGGTGGTCGACAAGGCCGCCGAGGCGGTGTTCGCCGAGAAGGACCGGCGCCTCGATTACCTCGTCGGCACGATGATCGAGCTGCCGCGCGCGGCGTTGAAGGCGGGCGAGATCGCCGATGCCGCCGCGTTCTTCTCGTTCGGCACCAACGATCTGACGCAGACCACGCTCGGGGTGAGCCGCGACGATGCCGGGCGCTTCCTGACGACCTATGTCGACAAGGGCATCTACGCGACCGATCCGTTCGTCAGCATCGATGTCGAGGGCGTCGGCGAACTGATCGAGATCGCGGCGACCCGCGGGCGCGCAACCCGGCCGGGCATCAAGCTCGGCATTTGCGGCGAGCATGGCGGCGACCCGGCGTCGATCCGCTTCTGCGAGGGGCTGGGACTCGATTACGTCAGCGCGTCGCCGTACCGCGTGCCGATCGCGCGGCTGGCGGCGGCGCAGGCGGCGTTGAAGAAATAGCCGTCATGCCAGCGCAGGCTGGCATCCATGCCTGTCAGTGAGAAGGCGCTGTCGTGGCGCTTGATCGAAACAGACGTGGACCCCAGCCTGCGCTGGGGTGACGGAATTCCATTTGCGTGGAAGCGGTGCCGGCCCACTCCCCCACCCGGCCACCCAATGCGATTATCCTATGGGTGGCCGGGTGGGGGAGTGGGCCGGCACCGCGCCTAACCGAATCCGACTCTACCCCTCCTCGCGGCCTTCGCGGAGCATCCGTGCGAGTTCGCGCCAGCGTTGCTCGGCGATGGTGCCGTCGGGGACGCCGATCTCGCGTTCGAGCGCGGTCTCGGCGTTGGCCGGGATCGCCTCGATATCGGCGAAGGTGCGGATTCCGGCGACGCGCAGCCGGTCCGCAAGCGTCGCGTCGATGCCGCGGATGCGCGTCAGGTCGTCGCTCTCGCGCGCACCCAGCCAGGGGCCGCGGGCGGGCGCGTCGATCGGGCGCGGATCGGCGGGCACCGCGACACGATCGTGCCCCAACGCCGCATTCTCGCGCTGGAGCGCGTCGATCCGCGCCTCGGTCTGTTCGCGATAGGCGGCGTGCGCCTCGCGCTCGGCCTCGTAGCGCGCGCGCCATTTGCGCCCGCCGGGATGGCTCGCAAGCCCGAACAGCCAGCCCGCGATCAAGAGCAGGGCGAGCACCGCATATTGGGTAGGGGTCGTGAACAGCATCGTCCGATACTCCGGATGTTACGGCGCACCAACGATGCTGACGGGTCTCGCGTTCCCGTGGCGGGTTTTTGGCGGAGGCGGCGTGGCTGAATCGGTTGCGGCACCGGCCCGCTCCCCCACCCGGCCACCCCAACGCCAGTATCCTATGGGTGGTCGGGTGGGGGAGCGGGCCGGTGCCGCCCCACAAATCAGTGCGTGAGCAGCGCGTCCTTGATCGAGCAGGCGGCCGGGCCGAGGATGACGACGAACAGCGTCGGCAGGATGAACAGGATCAGCGGTATCGTCATGATCGCGGGCAGCCGCGCGGCCTTTTCCTCGGCGCGCATCATCCGTTCGTTGCGGAATTCGGCCGAGAGCACGCGCAGCGCCGAGGCGAGCGGGGTGCCGTATTTCTCGGTCTGGATCATCGTCGTCACGACGCCCTTGACCGCGTCGAGATCGACGCGCTGGGCGAGGTTCTCGAACGCCTGCCGGCGATCCGACAGGAAACCCAGCTCGATCGCGGTCAGCGTGAATTCGTCGCCCAGTTCGGGATAGGCGCGGCCCAGTTCGCGCGCGACGCGGTGGAACGCGGCGTCGACCGTCAGCCCCGCCTCAGCGCAGATGACGAGCAGGTCGAGCGCATCGGGCAGCCCTTTGCGGATCGCGTCGGTGCGTTTGCTGATCTTGTTCTTGAGATAGAGGTCGGGCGCCTTGTAGGCGAGGATGAACGCGGTCGCGACGATCCCGTAACGCTTGAGTGCGCTCCATTCGGCAAGCCCGCCCATGCCGTAGACCCACAAGGCCATGCCGCCGCCGATCACGATCGGCAGCACGAGCCGGCCGAAGATCACCGCGACCGCATATTCCTTCTTGCGGATGCCGGCCTGCATCAACTTGGTCTGCGCGGCCTTGACCTGGCTGTCCTGAAGCACCTTCAATGACGACAGGAAGGTGCGGATGCGATCGGTGGTCTGGTTGTGGCGGACGAGCTTGGCGCGCCGCTTCGAGGTCGAGGCGGTGATGCCCGCCTTCAACTGCTCGCGGCGGTCGTTGAGCGCCTTGACGCGCTTCGCCATCGGATCGCGCGCGGTCGTCGCGGCGTAGATCGCGAGCAGCACCGCGAACGCGGCGACGCCCGACAGGAGCGTCGCGACCCACAGGACATCGACGCCGAGAATGGTTGGTCCGCCGGTTTCAGCCATGAGTCGCGCCGCTCCCCGTCAGATCTCGAAACTGACCATCTTGGCCATGATCAAGGCGCCGAGGCCCATCCAGATCAGGCCGCCGATGCCCGCGACCATCAGCCGCTCGTCGATGAAGAAATTCTGCATATATTCGCCGTTGATCATCCAGATCAGGATGAACACGATGAACGGCAGCGAGCCGACGATATAGGCCGAGGCTTTCGATTCGGACGACATCGCCCGGATCTTGAGCTTCATCTGCCCGCGCTGGCGCAGCACCGTCGCGAGGTTGGCGAGCGTCTCGGCGAGGTTGCCGCCGGTCTCGCGCTGGATCGCGATCGAAATGACGAAGAACTGGAATTCGGGGGTGTCGAGTCGGTCCGCGGTTTCCTGGAGCGCGACATCCATCGTCCTGCCGATCTTCATCTTGTCAGATACCGCGCGGAATTCCTCGCCCACCGGGCCTTCGACCTCGTTGCCGACGACCGTCATCGTTTCCGAAATCGGCAGGCCCGACCGCAGGCCGCGCACGAGCAGTTCGATCGCATCGGGAAACTTGGCGGTGAACTTGCCGATGCGGCGCTTGATGACGAAGCCGACCACGAAATGCGGCAGGCCAAGCCCGAGGAACAGGCCGAGGAACAACCCCAGCAGCAGCGGCATCCCCTTGAGCCACAGCAGCAACCCGACGATCAGCGTGATGCCCAGCGACACCATGCCGTACTGGCCGACCGTCCAGGTCTTGCCCGTCATCGCGAGCCGCTTCTTGAGCAACGCCGGACGCGGCAGCAGGCGCGTCACCGCGTCGTCCATTCGCGTCGAGCGGCTGGCGGTGATCTTGCGCAGCCGCGCCTCGACCACCGCGGCGGCGGAACTCGAATGGCGTTCGCGCACGAGCTGGAGCCGGCGGGCGCCGGCACGCGCGGGCGACGGGCCGGCGAAGGCGAACGCGATCAACGCCAGCACGGCAAAGGCCCCCAGGGCCATCAGGATCAGCGGCAAGATCGCCATGTTCGTTTCCGTTCTCCGGTCCGCCGTTCAGCCCGCTCGCTTCAGTTCTTCTCGCCGCGCTTGGGCATCATCGATTTGAGATCGCTGAACTTGCCGATCAGCGAGGTTGCCCCAGTCTTCGCCTTGGCCTTGGCCTTGGCCTTGGCCTTCGTGTCGCCGGCGTCGTCGACACCCTCGCTCGCGCTCATCAGGCGCTCGGCCAGCGTGACGATCGGGGCGATCGTCTTACTACCCTTGCCCGCCTCGGCCAGCGGCTTGCCCAGCTTCGCCGATTGCGCGGCGATCTTCTGATCGAAGGGAATGACGTAATCGATCGCGCGTTCGATCGAGCCTTCGAAATCCTTACGGCTGATCTCGAGCACGCTTCCCGCCGCAACACGGTTGGCGACCACGACGATCTGGACGTGCGCGGCGTTGGATTTGAACCATGACAGGATGCGGATCGTGTCACGCGCCGCCGCCAGCGTTAGTTCGGTGACGAGGACCGCGATCTGAACCTCGCTGGTGAGGTGCGGGTGCTGGACGAGCATCGCGCGCGGCAGATCGACGACGGTGCATTCGAACGCCGTGCGCATCTCCTCCTGGAGCTGATAGAAGGCCGAGCCGTCGGTGATCACCGGCGAACTCATCGGCGCCTCGGCGGAGAGCACGGCGAGCTTCTCGCTGGCCTTGACCATCGCGCGTTCGATGAACAGCCCGTCGATGCGGCTGGGGTTCTCGATCGCGTCGGTGAGGCCGCGACCCGGCTCGAGATCGAGCGCGAGCGCGCCGGTGCCGAAATGGACGTCGAGATCGAGCAGCGCGGTCGCGCGCTTGCCGCGCTCGCTGAGCAGCCAGGCGAGCGAGGTCGCGATCGTCGACGCGCCGACGCCGCCGCGCGCGCCGATCACCGCGGTCGCGCAGTGCGGCCGTTCGACCGACGCTTCGACCGCCTTGGGGGCGTTGAGCATCGCCTGCGCGTGCGCGAACGCCTCCCGCAGCATATCGGGATTGAGCGGTTTGAGCAGGTAATCCTGGATGCCGCTGGCGACGAGATCGCGATAGAGGCGGACGTCGTTGACCTGCCCCGCCGCGATCACGACGGTGCCCGGTTCGCACACCTCGGCGAGCGCGTTGATATCGTTCAGCGGATCGCCCGATTCGGAAAGGTCGACGAACAGCACCTGCGGGCTCGCCGATACCGACAGCGATTGCACCGCGTTGCGCAGGCCGCCCTTGTTGATCTTTTCCACCGACCAGCCGACCTCGGCGGCGATCGGGCGGATCGCCTCGGCGGTCGTCTCGTCGCACACGAAAGCGACGAACGGTTCGCGATTGCCGGCGCGGGCGGGATTCCAGGGTGCGTTCATTACTTGCCTCCGGTCGTCTCGGATTGCAGCCCGCCGGCGCCGGTCGGCTTGGCGGCGCGGAAGGTCTGGATCGCCTTGGTGGCGGTGGCCGGATCGACCGAGGGCGCGCCGGGCTGACCGCGCACCAGATCCTGCGGCCGTGCGACCATCGCGGCGAGATTGCTGTTGACCGCACAGCCGAAGTTGGAGGTCATGCTGCCCTGGAATTCGTGATTGCCCTCACGGCTGAAATCGGGGCAGTTCGGCACCGACGCCGACATCCGGGTGACGACGACGCGCAGCGTGTCGGGCGTCAGCGGCTGCGCGGTGATCGGGGCGGTGTCGGCGAGCAACAGGCCGTAGCGTGCGACCTGCTGCGCCACTTCGGCGCGCGCCGGGGTGGCGTAAGGCGACGGATCGTCGATCCCGACATTGTCGCCATAGCCGACGTTGAGCGAGACGAGCCAGCCGTCGAGCCGCTGGGCCTCGCCGGGCGCCAGATGGCCGTTGGCGGTGCTCAGGTCGAAGGCGTAATCGGCGCGGCTGACGACCGGCTGATGCACCGATTCGAGGCCGCGATTGACCGTGCCCCCGCAACCGGCGAGCAACAGCGCCGGCAGCGCCAGCGCGAGAGAAAGTGAACGCTTCGACATCATCGTCTCCACAGGCGCGGTCAATTGAGGCTGAAGCCGGGCGCGGCTTCGCTTTTGTTGGGTCCGGCCGCCAGCACGGCCTTGCGGTCCGCAGGCACCGGCGCGGGCGATTGCGGTGTGCCGGGCGATACCGGCGCGATCGCGCCGATCGCCGGGGCGCCGCCGGGCATCGCCACGGTGGGCTTGGGGCGATCGCCGCCGCTGACGCCGCCGCCGACCTTGCCGAGCAGGATATGCTCAAGATCGGTCGGTTCCTGATAGCCGTCGGTGGGCAGCACGACCTGGTTGGCGTTGACCGGCTTCACCAGATACGGCGTGATCACGATCACCAGTTCGGTCTCGTTGCGCTTCCACCCGTTCGACCGGAACAGTGCGCCGAGCACCGGCACGTCGCCGAGCCCCGGCGCCTTTTCGATCGTGTTCGCGCGGCTGTTGCTGAGCAGGCCGGCGATGACGAAGCTCTGGCCCGAGCCGAGTTCGACCGTCGTTTCGGTACGCCGCGTCGTCAGCCCCGGAACGGTGGTGCCGCCGACCTGGACCGCGTTGGCATAATCGAGTTCGGAGACCTCGGGGCGCACGCGCAGCGAGATGCGGCCGTCCGACAATACCGTCGGGGTATAGGCCAGGCTGACGCCATATTGCTTGTATTCGACCGAGGTGGTGCCGAGCCCCTGGCTGAGCGGGATCGGGATCTCACCGCCGGCAAGGAAGGTCGCGGTCTCACCCGACAGCGCGGTCAGATTGGGGTTGGCGAGCGTCGTCACCTGGCCGTTGGTTTCGCCGAGATCGAGCGACGAGAGCACGTCGAGCCCGAGCAGTTTGCCCGCGAAGCCGAGCATCGTCTGCTGCGAGCCGCGCGAGAAATCATACGCGGTGCCGGGGTTGATCGGATTGATGATCTTGCCGGTCGCGAGATCATAGGGAACCTGCGTCGTCCCGCCACCCGGCAGCGGGTAGGGGATGGTCGGATATTTGGAGACGTCGATGGCGCCGATCGTCCCCGGCGACCGGCCCGAGCCGATCCCGAAGCTGAACCCGCCGGTGGTGTCGCGCGTCAGCAGGTTGGCGTTGAAATTCTTGATGAAGGTCTTGCTCACCTCGGCGATGCGGACCTGGAGGTTGACCTGAAGCGGCGTCGCGGTGCGCAGCCGGCTCAACACCTGCGTCTTGTCGCCGACGAACGCCTGGACGAGGCGTTCGGCCTCGGCGGCGTCGTCGGGCGCGGCGACGGTGCCGGTCAACAGCATCATGCCGTTCATCGACGTCGCGACGACCCGGGCCTCGGGCATCGCAAGCGAGAGCATCTGCTGCACCGAATCGATGTTGTTGCCCACCCGGACGGTCGACGAATAGACGATCTTGCCGGCCTTGGTGGTGGCGTAGACCGTGGTCTCACCCGGCGCCTTGCCGAACACGTAGAGCTGCGTCGGCGAACGCACCTGGACGTCGGCGATGCCGGGATCAGCGACGAACAGGTCGCTCATCGGCGCGGGCAGCGTCACCAGCCGGCCGCGGCCGGTGTTGATCTGGACGACCGCGTTCGGGCTTGCCGCCACGGTCTGCGCGGCGGACGGTGCCGGGGCGGTGCCGAGCATCCCCGCGGCAAGCGCCACGGCGAGCGGCCAGCCGATCGGCTTGGACGTGATCCGCATCTCAGTTCTTCCCCCCAACCGGAACCTCGGTGACCGAGGTGCCGCGTGCGACCCGGACGACCGGGCCCGTAATCACTGCCTTGCCGACCGGGATGCCCCCCGTGGCATCAGCCATCGACTGCGCCCCGCTTTCGGCCTTGCCGGGCACGCTGCTGCGCTGGAAGCGCGACACGTCGGCGCCCGTCGAATAGGTGGATTCGCCCGATACCGGCTGGCTCGCGATCTTGAGCAGCATCGCCTGTTCGGCCTTGGGATCGCCATCGGGCACGCTGACATCGCCCGAGGCGATCGCCTCTTCGAGCTGGGTCTTGTTGTCGGCGATCGAGCGCAGCGACAGCGACAACTCGCCGACCGTCTGCGCGACCGCGACTTGCTCGGCGATCTTGGGCGTCGCCTCGACGGTCACGGTCGAGAAGGTCTTGACGACCGTCTTGCCGTTCTCGTCGGTGGTGTTGTCGGTGCGCTGGTCGGTCGCCAGCACGCGCAGGTTGCGCATCACCGTTTCGGAAACCTTGAGCGGCGGGCCGTCGCCGCCACCGGCGACGTCCTGCGTCAGCACCAGATCGACGCGGTCGCCCGGAAAGACGAAGCCCGCGACCGCCGTCTTGGCGGAAACCGGGAAGGTGACGGCGCGCATGCCGGGGCCGAGCGCGGCGGCGAGGAAGCCGCGATCGCCGGGCTTGACCAGCGCGCCCTGCGTCACCGGCTGGCCGGCCGTGATCGGGTTGCGCACGACGGTGCCCTGCAACGACTTCAGATCGGTCGACGCCTTCAGGTAATAGGCGTTCTCGACCAGTTCCTTGGGCCAGGGCTGGAATTTGAGCGCGGTCGCGTCGAGGATCGTGCCGACGGGCAGCGCGCGCGTTGCCACGAGCACTTCCGGCCCGTCGATCTTGGGCGTTTCGACCGCGGCCGAGGCGTTGGGGGCCGAGGCGCCGTAGATCAGGCTACGCGCCATGAAGGCCGTGACCGCCGCGACGATCAGCGCGCCGACCAACAAAATGACTTTCCTACCATCCATGACGCATCAGGCCTTTCGGACGAGAGCCGGTTGAGCCGGCATTAAGCATGCAACTGGTTAAAAAGCGGTTCGCGAAGTGCGAGCAGCCCGGCGATCGCGATCGCGACGCCGTACGGAATTTCGAGCGGGGCCGTTGCGCGCCGCACGCGATGCTCGATCGCGAGCGCCAGCGTGATCGCGCCGCCGGCAAGCGACATGACGATCAGCACCCACAACAGCGGCTGGAACGAGAACCACAAGGCGAGCGCGCCGATCAGCTTGACGTCGCCGCCGCCCATCCAGCCCATCGCGAAGACAAGCGCGAACACCGCGAACACCGATACGGCGAGGCTGATCTGGATCGCCATGTCGGGCCAGGGGGCAAGGCCGCTCGATACCCACCACAAGGGCGCGATGAGCGCGATCGCCGCATTCTTCCAATTGGCGATCTCGCGCGTCCGCACGTCCTCGATGCCCGCGGAAACGAGCAGCAGCACAAGCGTGCCGAGCAGCAGCAAAGGCAGATTCCCCCAACCCATCGCACAAGGCTGTAGACGGGATGGCTTGCTAAAAAGTAACCACGGGCAAATGCTCGTTCCCGTGGATTTCAGGCGCCGGCTTCCCGATGGCGCGATCGTCGATCACTGGACGGCGGCCGATGGCTGGCCGCTGCGCCGGTTCGACTGGCCTGCCGACTCGCCAACCCCGCGCGGCAGCATCCTGTTTCAGGGCGGGCGCGGCGACATTTTCGAGAAATATCTCGAAACCTTCGTCCATTGGCACAACCGGGGCTGGTCGATCACGTCGTTCGACTGGCGCGGGCAGGGCGGATCGGGGCGGCTGTCGGCCGATCCTCATGTCGGCCATGTCGCAGACTTCGCCACCTTCATCGCCGATTTCCGCGATTTCTGGCAGGGCTGGACGGCCGCAGCGGCGGGGCCGCGCGTGCTGATGGGGCATTCGATGGGCGGGCATCTGGTGCTGCGCGCGCTTGCGGAAGGCGCGGCGCACCCCGATGCCGCCGTGCTCGTCGCGCCGATGCTGGGGCTCGGCAGCCCACTGGGCGCGCGCGGCGGCGGCTGGCTCGCGCGGATCATGGCACGAATCGGCGATCCCGCGCGCGCGGCGTGGAAGACCAACGAGCGGCCGATTTCGCCGTCGCCGCGCCAGGTGCTGCTGACCCATGACGAGGATCGCTACGACGACGAAATGTGGTGGAAGGCGCAACAGCCCGATCTCGTCACCGGCCCGCCGAGCTGGCAGTGGCTCGCTCAGGCGTTCGGCTCGACCACGGCGCTGGCGGCCGATCCGCGGCTCGCGCGCCTCGACATACCCCTGTTGATGCTCGTCGCCGATGCCGACAAGCTGGTCGATCCGCGCGTGGCGCGGCGTGTGGCGGCGCGGCTGCCCGATTGCGCGATCATGGGTTTCGGGGCCGAATCGGCGCATGAGATATTGCGCGAGGCCGATCCCGTGCGCGACCGCGCGATCGCCGCGATCGACGCTTTCCTCGACGATCGCGCGCCGGCCTGATGCGCTACGACGTCGTCATTGTCGGCGCCGGGATCGCCGGCGCGAGCCTCGCGGCCGAGGTCGCGCCGCACGCCTCTGTGCTGCTGATCGAGGCAGAGGATACGCCCGGCTATCACGCGACGGGGCGATCGGCGGCATTCTGGTCGGAGACCTATGGCGGGCCGCATATCCAGCCGCTCACCACCGCGTCGGGCGCGGCGTTGCGCGCGGGCGGCTTCCTCGAACCGCTCGGGTCGCTGGCGATCGCGCGCGAGCGGGACGCCCCCGCGCTCGATGCTTTCCTCGCCGCGTTCGAGGGGACGGGAGTCGCCCTCGAAGTGCGCGATCCACGCGCGATTATTCCGGGGCTGCGCGACGAATGGACCCGCGCGGTGTGGGAACCGAGCTGCACCTATATCGACGTCGCCGGGCTCCACGCGGCCGTTCTCGCCACCGCGCGGCGTCACGGGACGGTGCTGGCGACGAGGGCCGCACTCGAATCGGCGACGTATGAGGGGCATTGGCGGATCGCAACGCGCGGCGGCACCCATGAGGCGGACATTCTGGTGGACGCGGCGGGCGCGTGGGCGGACGAGGTCGCGGCGCGCGCGGGCGTGGCGCCGATCGGTATCCAGCCGTACCGCCGGACGATGCTCCAGATCGCGACCGACCCCGCGCCGCCGTCCGCGCTGTCGCACGTCTGGGGCATCGACGGCAGCTTCTATTTCAAGCCGGAAGCCGGCGGTCGATTATGGTTGAGCCCGCACGACGAGATCGTGACCGATCCGTGCGACGCGCAGCCCGAGGAGATCGACGTCGCGATCGCGATCGATCGCTTCGAGCATGTCGTCGACTGGCGCGTCGCCGCGCTCGAACGGAAATGGGCGGGGCTGCGCAGCTTCGCGCCCGACCGGCGGCCGGTCTACGGCTTCGCGCCCGACGCGCCCGGCTTCTTCTGGTGCGCGGGGCAGGGCGGCTTCGGCATCCAGACCGCGCCCGCCGCCGCGCGGCTCGCCGCGGCGCTGCTGCTGGGCCGGGTGCCCGACGTGCCGGGTGTCGATCCTGACATCTATGCACCCGGACGCTTCGTTGCTAATCTGGGTTGATCGACAACCACGGAAGGCCTCCCCCGATGGCGCACAAGTTCGTGATCGAGCAAAACAAGAAGGGCGAATATGTCGCCAAGTTCAAATATAACAGCGAGCTGATCTGGTGGACCGAGGGCTATAGCTCGAAGGCGTCCGCCAAGAACGCCATCGAATCGGTGCTCAAGAACGGCCCCGGCGCGCCCGTCGAAGAAGCCTGAACCCGTCAGCTCTGCCGGGCTTCCCGCCCCGCAGCGATCGCGGCGTCGCTCGCAAGGGTGTCGGCGCGTTCGTTGTCGGGGTGGCCGGCATGGCCTTTTACCCACACCCACTCGATCCGGTGGCGCTCGGCGGCGGCGACGAGCGCCTGCCAGAGATCGGCGTTCTTCACCGGCTTCTTTGCCGCGGTCTTCCAGCCGTTCTTGCGCCAGCCGTGGATCCACCTGGTGAGCCCGTCCATCACGTAGCGGCTGTCGGTGGAGAGCGTGACGCGGCACGGCCGTTTGAGCGCGTTCAACGCCTCGATCACCGCGGTCAGTTCCATGCGGTTGTTGGTCGTTTCTGCCGCGCCGCCGGACATCTCCTTCTCGCGGGCGCCCGCGCGGATCACTGCGCCCCAGCCGCCGGGGCCGGGATTGCCCTTGCACGCGCCGTCGGTGGCGATCTCGACAAGGGTGAGTTCGGTCATGCGAATGCGTGCGGATGCGCCGCATACCAATCGATGCGCCGGACATAAGCGAGCGGGTCCTTGCGCGTGACGAGTGCGTCGGCGGGCGTGTTGAGCCAGTCCCACGCGCGCGTCAGCGCGAAGCGGATGCATGCGCCGCGCGCGAGCACTGGCAGCGCCGCGCGCTCGGGATCGGTCAGGGGCAGCACGCTTTCATAGCCCGCGACCAGCGCGCGGCCCACCGCCGGATCGGCGGGCGTGCCGTCGGTCTCGAACGCCCAGGCCGAATGCGTCACCGCGAGATCGTAGGCGCGGATATCGGTGCAGGCGAAATAGAAGTCGATCAGTCCCGTCACCTGATCGCCGCGCATCAGCACGTTGTCGGGAAACAGATCGGCGTGGATCGCCGAACGCGCCAGCCCCTTTGGCCAGTGGCCGAGCACGTCCGCCAGCGCGGTATCGAGGCTGGCCTTGAGCCCCGGTGCGATCGAATCGAGATCGTCGCCGCAGCGCGCGAGCAGCCGCGGCCATTCGTCGGGGCCGAGGCCGTTGGGGCGTTCGAGCGTGAAATCGGCCAGCGAGCGGTGCAATTGGGCCAGTGCCGCGCCCGCCGCCTGCGCCTGTGCGGGCGTGGGATGCGTCACGGAAACGCCGGGCAGGAACTTGATCAGGCACGCCGGGCGCCCTTCAAGCTCCTGGATCTCGCGGCCCTCGCGATCGGGAATCGCCGGCGGCACCGGGTTGCCGCGATCGGCGAGATGATCGAGCAGCGCCATGAAGAAGGGCAGATCGTCCGCCGCGACGCGCTTTTCGTAGAGCGTCAGGATGAAGCGGCCGCCGGTGGTATCGACCAGGTAATTGCTGTTCTCGACGCCCTCGGCGATGCCCTTGGCCGAGACCAGCTCGCCGACGTCGTAGCGCGCCAGGAACGCCGCCAGCGCTTCGGCGGAAACATGCGTGTAGACGGCCAAGCCCTGCCCCTTAGTCGATCAGCGGGCAGTTTGCCCGAATGGTCCGAAAATTCTACGCCGCGGCAAGCCCGCGCGGCAGTTTGAAAGCGACGTTTTCGCGCGTCGTTTCCACTTCGCGCTCGACCACCTCGTAATGATCGCCGAGCCGCTCGACCAGCTCGCGCACGAGCAGTTCGGGGGCCGACGCGCCCGCCGTGACGCCGAGCGTGCGGACGCCCGCGAGCCAGCCGAGATCGAGATCGGCGGCGCGCTGGAGCAGGATCGCGGGCCGGCCCTGCCGCTCGGCGACCTCGACCAGCCGCAGCGAATTGGACGAATTGGGCGCGCCAAGCACGATCACCGCGTCGCACGAGGCGGCGATCACCTTGGTCGCGGCCTGGCGGTTCGAGGTCGCGTAGCAAATATCCTCGCCGCGCGGCGGCTCGATCGCGGGAAAGCGGCGTTCGAGCGTCGCGACGATCTCGGCGGTATCGTCGACCGACAGCGTCGTCTGGGTGAGAAAGGCGAGGTTGCCGGGATCGGCGGGCACCAGCGCCTCGGCGTCGGCGACCGTCTCGACCAGCGTCATCGATCCCGGCGGCACCTGGCCGAATGTGCCGATCACCTCGGGATGGCCGCGATGGCCGATGAAGACGATGTGCCGGCCTGCCGCGACGAGCCGCTCGGCCTGGCGATGGACCTTGGAGACCAGCGGACAGGTGGCGTCGAGATAATCGAGCCCGCGCACTTGCGCGTCGGCGGGCACCGATTTGGGCACGCCGTGCGCCGAAAACACCACCGGGGCGCCGTCGGGCACCTCGTCGAGTTCCTCGACGAACACCGCGCCCTTGGCCTTCAGGCGATCGACCACGAACTTGTTGTGGACGATTTCGTGGCGGACATAGACGGGCGCGCCGTGCTTCTCGATCGCCAGCTCGACGATCTTGATCGCGCGATCGACGCCCGCGCAGAAACCGCGCGGGGCGGCGATCATCAATTCGAGCACGGGTTTGGTGGCATCGCTCATGGCGGGCCAGCCTCTACGCGATTGCTTGCGCGCGCGAAAGCCGCTTCCTATGAAGCGTCCCACCGGGTTGGCCCCAAGCGAACGGCCGCCCTTCGTCTGTTGAGAAGGTCCGCGTACCCGTGAAACTGAGCCAGATCGCCCCGATCGCCCTGATCCTGCTCGCCGCCGGCTGTGCCCGGTCGGGCGACATCACCGCGGGCGGCATCACCGCCGTCAGAACCGCGTGCCCCGCCGTCGGCGTGCCCGCCGGCACCGGCGACATCACCTTGTTCAACCCCGCGACCTCGCGCGACGAAAGCGCGCTCGACGTGTCGGCGGTGATGACCAACGTGCGCTCGACCTGCGCCGACGCGACCGCGGATGTCGTCACCACGATCACCTTCGACGTCTTCGCCCAGCGCCGCGACACATCGGCGGCGCGCGACGTGACGCTGCCGTTCTTCATCACCGTGGTGAACGGGGGCACCGCCGTCGTCGCCAAGCGACTCGGCAACGTCTCGGTTCATTTCGATGCCGGCGCGGCTCGCGCGCAGACGCGGGGCCAGGCCACCGCGATCGTCAATCGCGCGGCGGCGACGCTGCCCGAGGATATCCGCGACGAGATCACCCGCAAGCGCAAGCCCGGCGACGTCGATGCCGCGATCGATCCGCTGTCGCAGCCCAACGTCCGCGAAGCGGTGCTGCGCGCGAGCTTCGAGGCACTGGTCGGCTTCCAGCTCACCGAGGATCAGCTCAAGTATAATCTGACGCGCTGACGCGATCATGGCCGATCCGCGCTGGGTGCCCGCACGGATCGCTTATGAGCAGGATGTGCGGGCGCTGGCGGGCGAGGCGCGTCGCCGCGAGGCCGAGGGCGAATCGCCTGAAGCGATCGCGCGCGATCTCGTCCGGCGGCGCAACGCGCTCAAGCAGCGCTTTCGGGCCGACGATGATCCCGGCGTCGTGGCGCTGATGGAACAGCGCAATCGTCTGAAATACGGCGATCCGATCGGGCCGGATGCCGATTGGCTGTTCCGCAAATACCGCAGTTGGGAAGCGGTGATCGCCGCGGCGTGCCGCCCGGCCCGAATCGCGCCGTCTTGAGCGCTTTGTGCGGGCGCACTACATTGGGGGCAGGAGATCGCGATGAAGTTGATCGAACTCGATGCCGGCAACGTCAGCCTGGAATATCGCCCCGAAGACGCGGCGGTCGTCAAGCGTCGCCTTGGCGAAGCGGGTCGGTTGCGGGTGACCAAGGCCGCGACCCATGATGTCATCTCGGTTGCGGGGATGCGGTTCATCGCCATGAACGACTGGGATGAGCCCTGTCTCATCTCGCAATCGATCGCCGGTGCCGCCTTGTTGCGATCGATCGTTGCGCCGCGCGAAAAGCGGCAGGCTGTCGTTTCGGGATAAGCCCCCCTAAACGACGGATTGACTCGGCTTTTGCACTTCGCCAGAGCTTGCGTCGTCGATGGCGGTTTGACCGGCATGGGCCCGCGCGGGAGAGTGACTCGGTTTCGGCCGGTCCGCCGAAGGAGCAACCGCCCCGGAATCTCTCAGGCACAAGAGACCGCGCGTGGCTTCGACACTCTGGAAAGCGCCTTCGGACCTGGTCCGAGGCCACCGAAGGGGTAAGCCGTTTCAGTGAAACGGTGAAAGCTCTCAGGTTCCGTGACAGAGGGGGCGGCGTAGCGGGAACCGGGATACCGGCCGATGCGTCGTCTTTTCAGATAACGGAGGCCGTGCGTGAGCGACGAAACCGACCTCGATCCCACCGAGCCGCAGATTCTGCCGCTCGATGCGTGGCACCGCGCGAAGGGTGCGCGGATGGTGCCGTTCGCGGGTTATACGATGCCCGTCCAGTATGAAGACGGCATCATGGCCGAGCATCTGTGGGTGCGCGAATCGGCCGGGCTGTTCGACGTCAGCCATATGGGGCAGTTGTTCCTGTCGGGCGATGGGCTCGACGACGCGCTCGAGGCGCTGGTCCCCGCCGACGTCAGGGGCGTCAAACCCTTCGCCCAGAAGTATTCGTTGCTGCTTGCCGAGAATGGCGGCATCCTCGACGATCTGATGATCACGCGTTGGGAGGACGGCCTCTATATGGTCGTCAACGGCGCGGTGAAATATGATGATATCGGGCATTTGCGCGATCATCTGCCCGACGCGATCACGCTCAACCAGATGGACGACCACGCGTTGCTGGCGCTGCAAGGGCCGAAGGCGGCCGCCGTGCTCGCGCGGCTGGTGCCCGGCATCGAGGCGCTGGTGTTCATGACCGGCGGGCGGTTCGAATGGAACGGCGTGCCGCTGTGGATCAGCCGATCGGGCTATACCGGCGAGGACGGGTTCGAGATTTCGCTTCCCGCCGAACACGCGCAGGCCTTCGCCGACGCGCTGGTCGCCGAACCCGATGTCAAGCCGATCGGGCTGGGCGCGCGCGATTCGTTGCGGCTGGAGGCGGGGTTGCCACTCTACGGCCACGACCTCGACGAGGAAACGACGCCGGTGATGGCCGATCTCGGCTTTGCGGTCGCGAGCAAGCGGCGGCGCGAAGAAGCAAATTTCCCCGGTGCCGCGCGCATCCTGATCGAGCGCGAACAGGGCGCGATCGTCAAGCGCGTCGGGTTGCGCGTCGACGGCCGCCAGCCGGTGCGCGAAGGCGCGGCGGTTCTCGACGCTGACGGATCGGAGGTCGGCAAGGTCACCTCGGGCGGGTTCGCGCCGACGCTGGGGACGCCGATCGCGATGGCCTATGTGCCGCTCGCGCTCGCCGCGCACGGCACCCGCATCCAGCTTACCCAGCGCGGCAAGGTCCATGAAGCGACCGTCACGCAAATGCCGTTCGTTCCCCACCGCTACGTCCGCTCAGGAGGCAAGTGATGAGCCGTTATTTCACCGAAGATCACGAATGGGTCGATGTCGATGGCGACACCGGCACCGTCGGCATCACCGATTACGCGCAGGGCCAGTTGGGCGACATCGTGTTCGTCGACGTGCCTGACGAGGGCAAGACCTTCGCCAAGGGCGACGACGCCGCCGTGGTCGAATCGGTCAAGGCCGCGTCGGATATCTATGCGCCGGTCTCGGGCAGCGTGATCGAGGGCAACGCCGCGCTCGGCGACACGCCGGGGCTCGTCAACGAAGATGCCGAGGGCGAAGGCTGGATGTTCAGGCTGACGCTGAGCGATCCGGGCGAACTCGACGGATTGATGGACGAGGCTGCCTACGAAGCGTTCGTCGCGAAATTGTGATCCGATTCTCCCCTCCCTTTCAAGGGGAGGGGCCGGGGGTGGGTGGCGAGCGCAAGCGAGCCTTCGGCGCCTGCCTCCGAAGCATCGCCGCGGCATCGAGCCCCGACGCTGCTCACCCACCCCTAGCCCCTCCCTTGAAAGGGAGGGGGAGAAGAAACGATGCGCTACCTGCCCCTTACCCCTGATGATCGCCGGGCGATGCTGGCGACGATCGGCGCGGCGTCGATCGACGATCTGTTCGTCGACGTGCCCGAACATGCGCGGCTTTCCGGGCCGATCGACGGCCTGCCAAACCATGCCAGCGAACTGGCGGTCGAGCGGCACATGGCAGCGCTCGCGCGGCAGAATGTGGCGGCAGGCGACGTGCCCTTCTTCCTCGGCGCGGGGGCGTATCGGCATCATGTGCCGGCCTCGGTCGATCATTTGATCCAGCGCGGCGAGTTCCTGACCGCATACACGCCGTATCAGCCCGAAATCGCACAGGGCACGTTGCAGATGCTGTTCGAATTCCAGACGCAGGTCGCGCGGCTGCTCGGCACCGATGTCGCCAACGCGTCGATGTACGACGGCTCGACCGCGTGCTGGGAAGCGATCGTGATGGCGCGGCGGATCACGCGGCGCGGCAAGGCGATCCTGTCGAGCGGGCTGCATCCGCATTACGTATCGGTCGCGCGGACGATGGCGACCTTCACCGGTGACGCGATCGAGGCCACTGCGCCGTGCCTCGATGCCGGGCCGGACACCGCATCGCTGATCGACCGGATCGACGATGACACCTCGTGCGTCGTGGTGCAATATCCCGACATTCTCGGCCGGATCGGCGATCTCTCCGACCTCGCGGCGGCGTGCCACGCGAAGAAGGCGCTGCTGATTGCGGTCGTGACCGAGCCGGTGGCGCTCGGCGCGCTCAAATCGCCCGGCGAGATGGATGCCGATATTGTCGTCGGCGAAGGCCAGTCGATCGGCGTCGGGCTGCAATTCGGCGGCCCTTATGTCGGCCTGTTCGGGTGCAAGCAGAAATATGTCCGCCAGATGCCGGGGCGGCTGTGCGGCGAGACCGTCGATGCCGACGGCAAGCGCGGCTTCGTGCTGACGCTCTCGACGCGCGAGCAGCATATCCGGCGCGAAAAGGCGACGAGCAACATCTGCACCAACAGCGGCCTGTGCGCGCTCGCCTTCTCGATCCACATGACGCTGCTGGGTGAGGCGGGGCTGCGCGATCTGGCGGCCATCAACCATGCGGGCGCCGTGGCGGCGGCCGAGCGGCTGGCGCGGGTGCCGGGCGTGACGCTCGTCAACGATGCGTTCTTCAACGAGTTCACGCTGGAGCTTTCGAAGGAGGCGCGCCCCGTGGTGCGCGCGCTTGCCGATCGCGGCGTGCTGGCGGGCGTGTCGCTCGGGCGGCTCTATCCGAACGAGGAGAGCCTTGCGAACGGCCTCGTCGTCGCAGTCACCGAGACGACCACGGCGGAGGATGTCGAAACCTTTGCCACCGAGCTTGAGGAGGTGCTGGCATGAGCATCAATCAAAGCGGCTGGCGCCCCGAAGCGCCGCAGACGGGCAATGCCGACGCGCCCACCTTCACCGGCAACCGCGCGCTGATGCTCGAAGAACCGCTGATCTTCGAGATCGGCTCGACCGAAACGACGGGAGTCGATTTCGATGACTCCGGCGCGCCTGCGCAGGGGCACAAGCTCGGCAACCTTGTCCGCACGGCGCCGATCGGCCTGCCCGGCCTCTCCGAGCCTGAGGCGGTGCGGCATTACACCCGCCTGTCGCGCCAGAATTACGCGATCGACCTTGGGCTGTTTCCGCTCGGTTCGTGCACGATGAAGCACAATCCGCGCCTCAACGAGAAGGTCGCGCGGCTGCCGGGGTTCGCGGACATCCATCCGCTCGCCCCGGTCGATACGGTGCAGGGCGCGCTCGGCGTGATCAACGAACTCGCCTTCTGGTTGATCGGCCTCACCGGCATGTACGGCGTCGCGATGAGCCCCAAGGCGGGCGCGCATGGCGAATTGTGCGGCATATTGTGCATCAAGGCGGCGCTCGAGAAGCGCGGCGAGGGGCATCGCAAGGTCGTCCTCGTCCCCGAAAGCGCACACGGCACCAACCCCGCCACCGCCGCCTTCGCCGGCTTCACCGTCGAGGATATCCCCGCCACTGCCGAGGGCCGGGTCGATCTGGCGGCGCTGAAGGCGCGGCTCGGGCAGGATGTGGCGGCGGTGATGATCACCAACCCCAACACCTGCGGGCTGTTCGAGCGCGACATGAAGGCGATTTCGGACGCGGTGCATGCCGTCGGCGGCTATGTCTATTGCGACGGCGCCAATTTCAACGCGATCGTCGGGCGCGTGCGGCCGGGGGATCTCGGCGTCGATGCGATGCACATCAACCTCCACAAGACCTTCTCGACCCCGCACGGCGGCGGCGGGCCGGGCTCGGGGCCGGTGGTGCTCTCCGAGGCGCTGGCGCCCTTCGGCCCGCTCCCGTTTACCGCACGCTACGAAGATGGCCATATCCGCCTGATCGAGGAGGAGACGGCCGGCGAGGATCATCCCGACAGCTTCGGCCGGATGACCGCGTTCCACGGCCAGATGGGCATGTTTACCCGCGCGCTCGCTTATATCCTCAGCCACGGCGCCGACGGGCTGAAGCAGGTCGCCGAGGATGCGGTGCTCAACGCCAATTACATGCTCAGGAGCCTCGACGACGTGCTCGACGCGCCGTTCGGCCCCAGCGGGCCGTGCATGCACGAGGCGCTGTTCTCGGACGAGGGTTTCGCCGAAGGCTTCACCACGCTCGACGTCGCCAAGGCGCTGATCGACGAAGGCTATCATCCGATGACGATGTATTTCCCGCTCGTCGTCCACGGCGCGATGCTGGTCGAGCCGACCGAGACCGAATCGAAGGCGGCGCTCGATCAGTTCATCGGCGCGCTGCGCAGCGTTGCCGCGCGCGCCAAGACGGGTGATGAAAGCCTCAAGACCGCGCCGCATTTCGCGCCGCGCCGCCGTCTCGACGAAACGCTTGCCGCGCGCAAGCCGGTGCTGGTGTGGAGCGATCCCGCGCTGGCGCAGGCGGCGGAATAGGCCGGGGCCGTTCTCCCGCGAAAGCGAGAGTCCAGCTTCACCGCTGATATCGCTTGCGACCCTGGCCTCCTGCTTTCGCAGGAGCACGATGATGCTTCATCTCGGCCGTAGTGCTCCCGCCTGCGCGGGTGTGCTGCTTCCAAAGGTTGCGAACAGGTTCTAGGTTGTCGGCGAACCGATCAAGGGATTGCCGATGCACGCACAAACCGTCCAGCCGCACGCCTGGGTGAGCTATCTCATCACCGCTGCGATCGTCGGGCTGGTGCTGTTCTTCCGGATGCGCAGGATGAACCGGATGCGGCCCTTGAAGCTCGAACAGCTCTGGATCGTGCCGGCGCTCTACCTCGGCGGCGTCGTCATGCTGCTGGCGCAGCACCCGCCGCAGGGATCGGGCTGGGCGGTGGTCGCGATCGGGCTCGTGGTCGGTGCCGCGCTCGGCTGGCAGCGGGGCCGGTTCATGCACATCCATGTCGATCCCGAGACGCACGCGCTCAACCAGCGGGCGTCGCCGGCCGGGATGCTGTTCCTCGTCGTGCTGATCGCGGTGAAGATGGGCGCGCAGACGGCCGGCGGGGCGATCCACATGAATGTCGGGTTGATCACTGACACGCTGGCGGCGCTCGCGCTCGGCATGTTCGCGATGCAGCGGCTCGAAATGTATCTCCGCGCGAAGCAATTGCTCGCCGAGGCGCGGGCGGAGCGCGCGTGATGACCGAACGCCCCTGGTTCGACTCCGACGCCGCTGCCGATGGCCCGCGCCGCCATGCGCCGGCGACACGCCGCAACCGCGAGGCGATCGCCGAGGTGTTGATGAACGCCTTGCCGGTCACCGGCGTCGTGCTCGAAGTGGCGAGCGGCAGCGGCGAGCATTGCGCCCATTTCGCGCGCGAATTCCCCGGCCTGATCTGGCAGCCGAGCGATCCCGATGCCGATGCCCGCGCGTCGATCGCCGATTGGTGCGCGGGGCTCTCCAACGTCCGTCCGCCGCTCGATCTCGATGCGGCCGGGCCCGACTGGCCGATTGATCGCGCCGACGCGGTGGTGTGCATCAACATGGTCCATGTCAGCCCGTGGGAAGCGACGCTCGGGCTGCTCGCGGGCGCGGCGCGGGCGTTGCCGCGCGGGAACGCACTGGTTCTCTACGGCCCGTATCGCCGCGACAAGGTGCCGACCGCGGCGAGCAACGAGGCGTTCGATGCCTCGCTCAAGGCACGCGATCCGCGCTGGGGGCTGCGTCGCGTCGAGGATGTCTGCGCGGCGGCGAAGGACGCCGGTTTCGGCTTCGACCGGCTGGTCGAGATGCCCGCCAACAACATCTCGCTGGTGTTCAGGCGGCGTTGAGTTAGGGCACCGCACCGGCCCGCTCCCCCACCTCACCTCCCAACGACAGTATACTGAATGGGAGGTGGGACGGTGCGGTGCCCCAAACAAAAGACTTTCAATCGCCGATCGCGCGATCGGTGTCGCGGCGTTGCAGGACGTGCTCGCGATAGACGATATAGAGGCCGCTCGCGATGATTACGGGTGCGCCGATCCAGATTCCTTCGGCCGGCAGCGTCCCGAAAAACAGCCAGCCATAGGCGATGCCCCAGATCAGGCTCGAATAATCCATCGGCACCACCGTCGCGACCGGCGCGAATCGCACCGATGCGGTGATCGCGAGCTGCCCGAGCCCGCCGACCAGCCCGACGGTGACCAATATTGCCCAGGTCGCAGGGTCGTGCGGCTGGAGGTTGAACAGATAGACGATCCCGAGCGGCGGCAGCGACAGCAGCGAGAACCAGAACACCGTCGTCGCGGCGGGCTCGGTCCGCCCGATCTGACGCAGCAGGATCGCGATTACCGCGACCAGCAGCGCCGCCAGCAGCCCGACCAGCGCGCCGCTGAGCGGAAACGCGCCGCTGCCCGGCTGCGCCACGATCAGCACCCCGGCAAAACCCAGAACCACCGCCGCCCAGCGATGCCTGCCGGTCGGCTCGCGCAGTACCAGCGCGCTCAGGATCGTGGCGAAGATCGGGACGGTGAACTGCAACGTCATCGCCTCGGCGAGCGGCAGCAGCAGCACCGCGCCGAAGGTGCATACCATCCCCATCAGCCCCACGATGGTGCGGGTGAGGTGCGCGCCGATCCGTCGGGTGCGGATGCTCGCCAATCCCGGCCCGGCGGCGATCCACGCCAGCACCAGCGGCACCGCGCACGCCTGGCGGAAGAACATCGTCTCGGGCAGGCTGGCGCCGCGCGCCTCGGCCAGTTTGACGAGCGCCTGCATCGACGCGAGCAGTCCCACGGAAAGCAGCCTGAGGCCAAGCCCGGCGAAGATGCGCTCTGGCGCGGCGGAAGACATGAGCGGGGTCTTAGAGAGTGATGCGTGTGGGTGGAAGCGGCGCCGGCCTGCTCCCGGCGCGACGCTCCCGATGGCATGGAATCCCAGCTTTTGCCGGGATGACGAGGGGCCCCGCATGTGGGTAGTGGACGCCATCGTCCGGGCAGTCTAGCAGATCGCGACATTCTCAAGGGTCATCCATGATCAAGCACGCTCTTTCCATCACCCGCGAGGCGGATTTCGCCGCCTGGTATCAGGCCGCCATCGCCGAGGCCGACATGGCCGAGGAATCGGGGGTGCGCGGTTGCATGGTGATGCGGCCCTGGGGCTATGGCATCTGGGAACGGATGCAGCGGCTGCTCGACGATCGTATCAAGGCGCTCGGCTACGACAATTGCTATTTCCCGCTCTTCATCCCGCTTTCCTATTTCGAGAAGGAGGCCGAGCACGTCGAGGGCTTCGCCAAGGAAATGGCGGTAGTCACGCATCATCGGCTGGTGGCGAACGGCAAGGGCGGGCTGGTCCCTGATCCCGAAGCGAAGCTCGAAGAGCCACTCGTGGTGCGCCCGACCAGCGAGACGGTGATCGGCACCGCGTTCGCGCGCTGGGTGCAATCGTGGCGTGACCTGCCGGTGCAGATCAACCAATGGGCGAACATCGTGCGCTGGGAGATGCGCACGCGCATGTTCCTGCGCACCACCGAATTCCTGTGGCAGGAAGGCCATGCGGCCTATGCCACTGCCGATCAGGCACGCGCCGAGGCGATGAAGGCGCTCGAACTCTATCGCGCCTTCGCCGAGGATTGCGTCGGGCTGCCGGTGGTCGTCGGGGAGAAGCCCGAGCACGAGCGCTTTCCGGGTGCCGATTCGACCTTCTCGATCGAGGCGATGATGCAGGACGGCAAGGCGCTTCAGGCTGGCACCAGCCACTATCTCGGCACCAGCTTCGCCGAGGCGCAGAACATCCGCTTCCAGAATCAGGCGGGCGAGCTTGATCATGCGCATACGATCAGTTGGGGCATGACGACGCGGATGATCGGCGCGATGATCATGGTCCACGGCGACGACGATGGCGTGCGCGTGCCGCCGCGCGTGGCGCCTTGGCAGGTGGTGATCGTGCCGATGCTGCGCGACACGCCCGAGGATGGCACGATCGTCGACTATTGCCGCGCGCTCCAGGACGACCTGGCGCGGCAGACCGCGATGGGCGAGGCGGTGCGCGTGCTGCTTGACGTGAAGCCGGTCAGGGCCGCGACCAAGCGCTGGGGCTGGGTCAAGAAGGGCGCGCCGGTGATCGTCGAGGTCGGCGGGCGTGACATGGCGGGCGGCAACGTTTCGGTGCTCCGCCGCGACGGGCTGTATCGTGACGACGGGAAGCTCGATACGAGCGTGCAGCCGCGTGATGAATTCATCGGCAGCGTGGCCGCTTTGCTCGAATCGGTCCAGCAGTCGCTCTACGTCGAAGCACGCCGGCGGTTGGAGGCGAACATCAATCGCGATGTCGCCGATTTCGCCGCGCTGGAGGCGCATTTCACCAACAGCGGCAAATATCCCGGCTGGGTCGAGGTGCAGTGGTCGAAACCCACGGGCGACGCGCTCAAACAGGTCGAGGAACGGCTCAAGGCGCTCAAGCTCACCGTGCGCAACGCGCCGCTCGATGCCGCGGCGGCCGACGGGACGTGCGTGTTCACCGGCGCGCCGGCGGTCGAGCGGATCCTGATCGGCCGGGCGTACTGATTGCGCGGGTGACGCCGGCCGCGCGAGGCCGTATCTCTCGAACGATGGCGAGACCCAAACCACAGCGCGGCCTGCCGACGCGGCAGCAGATCCTCGATTTCATCACGAGCACCGATACGCCCGCGGGCAAGCGCGAGATCGCGCGCGCCTTCGGGCTGCACGGGGCGGACAAGATCGCGCTCAAGGCGCTGCTCAAGGATATGGCGGACGAAGGGCTGATCGATTCGGCGCCGGGCCGCGCATTCCACAAGATGGGCGGGGTGCCCAAGGTGACCGTGCTGCGCGTCGTCGATGTCGACGATGGCGGCAATGTGTGGGCGGTGCCCGCGTCGTGGCACGCCGATACGCCGCCGCCGCGCTTGAGGGTACGCGAGCGATCGAAACGCGGCGCGCTCGGCGTCGGCGACCGCATTCTCGCGCGCACCGAGGAGGTGGGCAAGGGGTTGATCGCGCACCCGATGAAACGGCTGGCGAGCGGCGAGGAGACGATGCTCGGCGTGCTGCGGCAGGAAGGCGAGCGTTTCTGGTTGCAGGGAATCGAGAAGAAGGAGCGGCGCGAGTTCGCGGTGTCGGATACCGGCGGCGCGGCGGCGGGCGATCTCGTCCGCGCCGAGAAGACGGGGCGCGGGCCACGGATCACCGCCAAGGTGGTCGAGCGGCTCGGTGATCCGTTCGAGGCGCGCAACTTCTCGCTGATCGCGATCGAGAAGCTCGGCATCCCCGACGTGTTTCCCGAACCGGTGCTCGACGAGGCGACGCGGGTGTCGGGATATCGGCTGGATGACGCACCGCGCGAGGATCTGACACACCTGCCGATCGTCGCGATCGACCCCGCCGACGCGCGCGATCACGACGACGCGGTGTGGGCCGCGCCCGACGACGATCCGAAGAACGACGGCGGCTGGAAAGCGATCGTCGCGATCGCCGACGTCAGCTTCTACGTCCGCCCCGGCTCGGCGCTCGATATCGAGGCGAGGAAGCGCGGCAACAGCGTCTATTTCCCCGATCGCGTCGTGCCGATGCTGCCCGAAACGCTCTCGGCCGATATGTGCTCGCTCAAGGAGGGCGTCGATCGCGCCGCGCTCGTCTGCCATTTGCAGGTGGCGAAGAACGGCGCGCTCAAAAGCTGGCGCTTCGCCCGCGCGACGGTGCGGATCGCCGCGAATGTGGCGTATGAGGATGCGCAATTCATCGTAAATTCCCTCCCCGGCGAAGGCCGGGGTCCAGTTACGGGCGGCTCGATGCTGGACCCCGGCCTGCGCCGGGGAAGTGAAAAATATGTGATGCTGGAAGCCGCGCTCGTTCCCCTCTGGGGCTGTTGGCACGCGCTCTATGCCGCGCGCGAGAAGCGCGAGCCGCTCGATCTCGACCTGCCCGAACGGCGGATCGAATTGGACGAAAAGGGACGTATCCTCTCGGTCGCCCCGCGCGAGCGGCTCGACGCGCACAAATTGATCGAGGATTATATGATCGCCGCCAACGTTGCCGCGGCGAAGGCGCTGGAGGCGAAGAAGGCGCCCGTCATGTACCGCGTCCACGAGCCGCCGAGCCGCGAGAAGCTGGTCGCGCTCAAGGAGTATCTCAAGACCTTCGATCTCGAGTTTGCGCTGGGGCAGGTGATCAAGCCCGCGACCTTCAACCATATCCTCGCGCGCGTCGGCGATGCCGACTTCAAGCCGCAGGTGATGGAACAGGTGCTGCGCAGCCAGACGCAGGCCTATTACGCGCCCGCCAATCACGGCCATTTCGGGCTCGCGCTCGGGAGTTACGCGCATTTCACCTCGCCGATCCGGCGCTATGCCGATCTCGTCGTCCACCGCGCGCTGGTGCAGGCGTTCGGGCTCGGGCCGGGCGGGCTGACCGATGACGAGGCGGCGCAGATGGAGCGTATCGGCGAGCAGATTTCGATGCTCGAACGCCGCGCGATGGAGGCCGAGCGCGATACCACCGATCGCTATGTTGCGGCCTATCTCTCGGAACGCGTCGGTGAGGTCGTCGAGGCACGGATCACTGGGGTGCTCAATTTCGGCTTTTTCGCGACCGTCGAGGGGATCGGCGGCGATGGCCTCGTCCCCGCGCGCGATCTCGGCCGCGAATATTTCCGCTATGACGAGGCCGCGCAGCAACTCGTCGGCGAGGAAACGGGCGAAACCTATGCCGCCGGGCAACGCCTGAAGCTGCGGCTGGCCGAGGCCAATCCGGTGTCGGGCGCGCTGCGTTTCGAACTGGTGGACGGCGGCAGCGGGGGACCGCGTGGCGGCAACGGCAAGCCTCGGCCCGGTCGCGGCATCAAACGCCGCGGCCGCCCGGCCAATATCCGCCATCAGGGCCGGAAGAAATGACCCGTCGCTTCCGCCGCCCGCGCGGCCCCTCGCTCGCGCATCGGTTGCGGGTGGAGGCGCATGCGGTGTGGCTTGCGGCGCGCGACCGGCGTACGCCGTGGGCGGCGCGGATCGTCGGGCTGCTGATCGCCGCGTACGCGCTGTCGCCGATCGACCTCGTGCCCGATTTCATCCCCGTGCTCGGATTGGTCGACGATGCGGTGCTGATCCCGGCGGGGGTCTGGCTGTTCGAACGGTTGGTCAGCCCGGCGCTGATGGCCGAACATCGCGCCACCGCCGAGGCCGCCGCGCGCCGCCCGGTGCAATGGAGCGGGGTGCTGATCGTGCTGGCATTGTGGGGGCTCGCCGCGTGGCTGGTGTGGAGCGTGTTCGACTTCGCCTACGATTAGGGTCGCGTGCTCCTGCGAAGGCAGGAGAGCCGCGATATCTACGCCGCCTTGGCTGCCGTGTTCCGTTCCACGCCGTCGAAACGCGCCATCCATTGCTCGACGATCGGCGCGATCTTCGTGCGCCATCTGGAACCGTTGAAGATGCCGTAATGCCCCGCGCCCTTGGCGAGGTGATAGGCTTTCATCAGCTCGGGGAGGTGCGGCGTCAGCGTCAGCGCCGCCTTGGTCTGGCCGATGCCTGAAATGTCGTCGCGCTCGCCTTCGATCGCGAGGATCGGCACGTCGGTGATCGCGCCGAGATCGACCTTGCGGCCGCGATGCCGCATCCTGCCCTTGGGAAGCGCGTGGCGCTGGAACACGACGTCGACCGTCTGGAGGTAGAATTCGGCGGTCATGTCGCACACCGCGCGATATTCGTCATAGAAATGCTTGGTCGCATCGGCGCTCTCGTCGTCGCCCTGGACGAGGTGTTTGAACATCTCCCAATGCGAGATCATGTGGCTGCCGAGGTTCATCGACATGAAGCCGGCAAGCTGGAGAAAGCCCGGATAGACTGCGCGCCCGGCGCCCGGATAGCCCATCGGCACGGTGGCGATCGCATTCTGTTCGAACCAGGCGTGCGGGCGCTGCGTCGCGAGCGTGTTGACCGCGGTCGGCGCCTCGCGCGTGTCGATCGGGCCGCCCATCATCGTCAACGTCTGCGGGCGGCACGGGTTACGGTCGGCGCTCATCAGCGCGGTGGCCGCGAGGCTCGGCACCGAGGGCTGGCAGACCGCGAGCATGTGCGTGCCCGGCCCGATATGGTCGAGGAACGCGATCAGATAGTCGATATAATCGTCGAGATCGAAGGCGCCGTTGGCCAGCGGCACCAGCTTGGCGTCGCGCCAGTCGGTGATGAACACGTCCGCCGAGGGCAGCATCCGCTCGACCGTGCCGCGCAGCAGCGTCGCATAATGGCCGGACATCGGCGCGACGATCAGCAGCTTCGGTCCATCTTCGACGCCCTCGCGCACGAAATGCTTGAGCTGACCGAACGGTTTGCGGCACTCGATGCCCTCGCGCACCGCGATTCGCTTGCCGTCGATCACCGTCGAGGTGAGGCCGAAATCGGGCTTGCCGCGCGGCGCCGCGGCATGGGCGAACACTTCGAGTGCCGAGCCGAGCGCCGGCCCGCCACCGAAATAGGCGAACGGATTGGCAGGATTGTTGAGCAGTTCAGCGCCGAAATCGGCCATCGCGCTGGCCCCGGCCAGCATCGACCGCTGGAGTTCGTACGCGTCGTAGAGCATCGCTATCCTTCATACTCGGAACCTGCCGGAACCGGTTTCGCAGGCGGAACGCATAGGCGCGCGCGCCGGTGCTGGCAACACAGGGGAGCGGTGAGCCGTTGAGGCGCGCCCGTACCGCTGCTAGGCGATTGGGCGATGCCCGAAACCCCGATCCCACCATCACCGCCGCCGCAACCGCGCCGCAAGCTTGGCAACCTGCTGATGGTCTGGCGCTATGCGTCGCGCTATCCGTTGCAGATCGTCGCCGCGCTGATCGCGCTCGTGGTCGCGGCGGTGGCGACGCTGTGGATTCCGCGCACCTTCCAGAAAGTGATCGACAACGGTTTCGCGGCGGGCGCTGACCCGACCACGATCGCGCCCTATTTCCAGGGGTTGATCGGGGTGGTGCTCGCGCTCGCGCTGGCCTCGGCGGCGCGCTTCTATTTCGTGTCGTGGCTGGGCGAGCGCACGGTTGCCGACGTCCGCATCGCCGTCCAGCGCAATTTGCTGCGACTCGCGCCGCGCTGGTTCGAGGAGAACCGCCCGTCGGAAATCGCCTCGCGCCTCACCGCCGATACCGCGGTGGTCGAAATCGTGGTCGGCACCACGCTCTCGGTCGCGCTGCGCAATCTGCTGGTGGGTGTGGGCGGCGTCATCTATCTGTTCGCGCTCTCGCCCAAGCTCGCTTTGTGGCTGATCCTCGGGATTCCGGTCATCATCCTGCCGTTGATGCTGCTGGGCAGGCGCGTGCGCGTCTATTCGCGCACCAGCCAGGATCGGATCGCCGATATCGGTGCGATCGCCACCGAGACGCTGGGCGCGATGAAGATCGTCCAGGCGTTCGGGCAGGAAACCCGCGAGGGCGACCGGTTCGAGGCCGCGGTGCGCAACGGCTTCGCGGCAGCCAAGCGCCGTTTCCGCATGCGCGCGCTGCTGACGGCGATGGTGATCGCGTTGCTGTTCAGCGCGATGACGCTGATCATGTGGGATGCCGTCCACGATGTCGCCAGCGGGCAACTGACGGGCGGCAGCCTCGCGGCGTTCGTCTTTACCGCGGGGATCGTCGCGGGCGCCTTCCAGGCGTTGACCGAGGTTTATGGCGAACTGCTGCGCGCGTCGGGCGCGGCGGGGCGGCTTTCCGAGTTGCTCGCCGAATCGCCGGAGATTGCCGCGCCCGCGCATCCGGTGGCGCTGCCGAGCCCGGCGCGCGGCGCGTTGGCGTTCGAGC
The DNA here is from genome assembly GCF_003550065.1 of Hephaestia caeni. Classification (GTDB taxonomy): domain Bacteria; phylum Pseudomonadota; class Alphaproteobacteria; order Sphingomonadales; family Sphingomonadaceae; genus Sphingomonas; species Sphingomonas caeni_A. The sequence continues at coordinate 507,597 of NZ_QXDC01000004.1, read as the reverse complement.
ATGTCACTTTCCACTATCCGACCCGGCCCGAGATCGCGGCGCTGCACGATTTCTCGCTGGCGATCGCGCCGGGCGAGACGGTGGCGGTGGTCGGGCCGTCGGGGGCGGGCAAGTCGACGCTGTTCCAGTTGCTCGAACGCTTCTACGATCCGCAGGCAGGCACCGTGCGGATCGACGGCATCGCGCTGCCCGATGCCGATCCGGCGGCGATCCGCGATCGCATCGCGATGGTGCCGCAGGAAACGATCATCTTCGGCGCCTCGGCGCGCGACAATCTGCGCTACGGCCGTTGGGATGCGGGCGACGAGGCGATCTGGCACGCGGCGGAGGCCGCCAATGCCGCCGATTTCCTGCGCGCGCTGCCGCAAGGGCTCGATACCTTCCTCGGCGAAAGCGGGGCGCGGCTGTCAGGCGGGCAGCGCCAGCGGATCGCGATCGCGCGCGCGCTGCTGCGTGATGCGCCGATCCTGCTGCTCGACGAAGCGACCTCGGCGCTCGACGCCGAGAGCGAGCGGCTGGTGCAGGAAGCGCTCGAACGGTTGATGCGCGACCGGACGACACTGGTGATCGCGCACCGCCTCGCCACCGTGCGCGCGGCGGGACGGATCATCGTGATGGACGGCGGACGGATCGTCGAATCGGGCACCCACGCAACGCTCAGCGACGGTGGCGGTCTCTACGCGCGGCTTGCCAGCCTGCAATTCACAGAAGTGGCGTAGTTGGTGATACCGAAGTTCGTAATATCAGAAACCGTCACCCTGAACTTGTTTCAGGGTCCATTTCTTCTCATGCGCCGCCCCACCCAGAGGCGCGATGGATGCTGAACCAAGTTCAGCATGACGGTGTTCAGGTGGCGAATTTCAGTCCAGATGATTAGGGTGAACGGGCGCTACGCCGCCGACGCCATCCCCGTGGGGGCGACCGCGACCTCGCTGCCGTCGCCCGCGCGCTTGGCGACGTAGAGTGCGGCGTCGGCCTCGGCGAGCAATTGCTCGCCGTCGAAGCGACCCGGTGTGCCGAAGGCGATGCCGACGCTGCCGCCGGCGATGATCGGATCCGCGGCGATGTCAGGCATCGGCTCGGCGAGCGCATCGGCGACCCGCCGCGCGATCGACGGCGCGAGCGCAACGTCGCCGCCCTCGACCATCACCACGAACTCGTCGCCGCCCAGCCGGCAGGTGAAATGCGGCGCCGCGGTGCGGGCGATCCGCTGGCCCAGCGTCGTCAGCACCGCGTCGCCCGCGCTATGGCCGTGCGCGTCGTTGATGGCCTTGAACCGATCGAGATCGACGAACAGCAGCGCGATCGTCGATATATTCGCTTCGGGCGGCCGCTCGGCGCGGCGGTGCAGCCGCGACAGCAGCCCCGCGCGGTTGGGAAGACCGGTCAACACGTCGGTTTCGGCCAGCGCGCGCGCCTTGCGCTCGGCGCGCAGCATCGCGACCAGCGTGCGGTGGTTCTGGAGCGTCAGCGCGGCGGTGCCGGTGGTGACGATCAGGAATTGCATCGCGCCCGCGACGAAGCTGCCGCCGTCGGCGATCATGCCGGCGATGCAAAAGGGGATGGTGTAGAGCACGATCGTGAACAACGCGAGCCTCGGCAGCGCCGCCCAGCGCGTCGCAAGGCCGGCGACGAGCCCCATCATCGATGCCGTCGCCACCATCGGCAGCGGCGGGGTCGCCGTCATCAGGCTCGCGCTGCACCCGGCGCTGAACAGCACGAAGACGAGGCAGGTGAGGCAGATCGTCCGGCGCGCGATCGCGTCGGGAATCGCACCGCCGCGGATCTGGTATCGCCACGCCAGCGCGAACCGGGCGCCGAGCAGCAGCACGTCGGCGACGAACCACGCCGTCGCCCAGGGGGCCTGGGTGAACAGCATCGCCAGCAGGCTCATCATCAGGATGCCGAGGCTCGACGTAAGCAGCGCGAACGGGCTGAGCATCGCCGTCGCCAGAATGTCGCCGCGATGCCGTGCGGCTTCGTCGGGCGGCAGCGTCGTCAGCCAGTCGAACAGCCGGACGAGCGGATCGTGTCGACGGCGATCGGTGGAATGCGACGTGGAGGTCAAGCTCTTCTCTTTTGGTGCGCTCGCCGGTGGCCGTAGGAATTCGAAGTTACCAAAGTCCTGACCGCCCGAAAAATATCGCTCCGTATCGGAGGTATCGCGCTCGTGCGCCCTGTCGCAGCAAGGCGCCGCGATCGGCTCGACATCGCGCGCGCGGATGCCTATCGGTCTCGCACCCCATCCAGGAGAGTTTCGCCAAAATGACGACAGCAAGCCATGTGCTCGATCGTGTCCTCGTGCTCGAGATGGTGCGCGTCACCGAAGCGGCTGCGATCGCCGCCTCGGCGCTGGTCGGGCGCGGCGACGAAAAGGCCGCCGACGCCGCCGCCGTCCAGGCGATGCGCGAGGCGTTCAACGGGCTCTACATGGACGGCACCGTCGTGATCGGCGAGGGCGAGCGCGACGAGGCGCCGATGCTCTATATCGGCGAAAAGGTCGGCTCGGCGCCGGGCAAGGGACCGAAGATCGATATCGCGCTCGATCCGCTCGAAGGCACCACGATCACCGCCAAGGCCGGCCCCAACGCGCTTGCGGTGCTGGCGATCGCGGAGAAGGGCGGGCTGCTCAACGCGCCCGACGTCTATATGGAAAAGATCGCGATCGGGCCGGGCTATCCCGCCGGCACGATCGACCTGACCAAAAGCGCGACCGAGAATGTCGAGGCGCTGGCCAAGGCCAAGGGCGTCAAGCCCGCCGAGATCATCGCCTGCGTGCTCGATCGGCCGCGCCACGAAAAACTGATCGCCGAACTGCGCGGCATCGGCTGCGGGATCATGCTGATCCCCGACGGCGACGTCGCGGGGGTGATCGCGACCAGCAACCCCGACACCACGATCGACATCTATATGGGGCAGGGCGGCGCGCCTGAGGGCGTGCTCGCCGCGGCGGCGCTGCGCTGCGTCGGCGGGCAGTTCCAGGGCCGGCTGGTGTTCCGCAACGACGACGAGCGCGCGCGCGCACGCAAATGGGGGATTGAGGATCTCGACAAGATCTATCAGCTCCACGATCTTGCCACGGGCGATTGCATCTTCGCGGCCACCGGCGTCACCGATGGCTCGTTGCTCGAAGGCGTCAAGCGGATGCGCGGACGGATGACGACCGAAAGCGTGGTGATGCGCGCCAGTTCGGGCACGGTACGCTGGGTCAAGGGCGAGCACCGCCTCTGAGGATTGCCGCGTGGCGCTGATCGTCCTTGCGCTCGCGCTCGGGGCCTATGTCTATTTCTTCAAGGGCAATTTCGGGCGGCTGCGTGAGCTGACCGCGGCGAGGCCGCCGGGCTGGCGGCGCCGGCGTTACCGGCTCTGGATCGCCAAGGCATTCGTGCTGTTCGCCGGGCCGGCCTTGCTCGGGCTGGCGCTGCTCGGGCGGCTCGATGCGCTCGCTATGCTGCCGGAAGAGTTCGAAACGCTCGCCGTCGCGGCGGGCTATCCGCTGCCGATCGGCTGGCTCGTGCTCGAAGTGCTGGCGGGGCTCCTTGTCGGCGCCTTGCTCGGCGGCGGCTGGGCGCTGTGGCGGCGGCGGCGCGGCAAGGCGCCCGCGATGCTCGGCGATTTCTCGCTGCTGCTGCCGCGCGCGCGGGGCGAGATGCTCCACGCCGCGGCCTCGGCGTTGGCGGCCGGGATCACCGAGGAACTCTATTTCCGCCTGCTGCTGCCGCTCGCGATCGCGCTGGTGACCGGCAATGCGCTGATCGGCTTCGTGGCCGCGACGCTGCTGTTCGGACTCGCGCACCGCTATCAGCGCTGGCGGGGCGTTCTCGCCACGAGCGCGGTCGGCGCGGTGCTCGCCTTCGTCTACCTCGCGAGCGGGGCCTTGTGGCTCGCGATCCTCGTCCATGTGCTGGTCGACCTCAATGGCGTGTTGCTGCGGCCGTGGCTCGGGGGGATGCTGCCACGCGTGTGATTCCCTTGCGCGCAGGCGCCCCTGCGCGCATCATCCGCCTCGATCGATAAGGGACGCGGCCATATGATCACCGTTCCGAATGCGACCGACCAGCGCGCCCAATTGCTGCGCTACACCGACGGCAATATCCTGCTGCACTGGCTGACGGTGGAGCGCTGATCGTCCGTCAGCGTCTTGCGACGAGAAGAGGCTATTCGGAAGTCGCCGTTTCTTGATCGGCGGGCGGCATGGTGATCGCGATGAGGAGCCCAATCGGTCCGCCGATGAACGCAATTGCGAAACCCGCAACCCGGCTCCTGCCTCTTAGCTGATAAATCGTCGCGCCCGCGAAGGCGCCGATCAGGTTCGACGCCAGCAATAAGACGGGTTCCACGTTCATACCCTTATTTCGGCGCCGGGCAGGCAGGTCGTCAAGGCCGAGCTTGTTTAGGCCCGCGTAGGCTCAATTCTTCAACCGCCAACCGGTCTTGAATATCCAGGTGATCAGCGCGAGGCACAGGATGAGGAAGCCCGCGATCGCGGCGAGGCTGACGCCGATGCTCACGTCGCCCTTGTCGAAGAAGCTCCAGCGGAAACCGCTGATCAGATACACCACCGGGTTGAACAGGCTCACCGTGCGCCACGGCTGGGGCAGCATGTCGATCGAATAAAAGGCGCCACCGAGGAAGGTGAGCGGGGTGACGAGCAGCGCAGGCACCAGGCTCAATTGCTCGAATCCCTTGGCCCAGATGCCGATGATGAAGCCGAACAGGCTGAACGCGATCGCGGTCAGCAGCAGGAAGGCGACCATCGCCACCGGATGCGCGACATGCAGCGGCACGAACAAAGTCGCGGTGGCGAGGATGATCAGTCCGAGCACGACCGATTTGGTCGCCGCCGCGCCGACGAAGCCCACCACCATCTCGATCGACGAGACCGGCGCCGACAGCAGTTCGTAGACGGTGCCGACGAACTTGGGGAAGTAGATGCCGATCGATGCGTTCGAAATGCTCTGCGTGAGCAACGAGAGCATCACGAGCCCGGGCACGATGAAGCTGCCGTAATCGACCCCGCCGACATTCTGCATCCGGCTGCCGATCGCGCCGCCGAAGACGACGAAATAAAGGCTGGTGGTGATCACCGGCGTCGCCACCGATTGCCACAGCGTGCGCAGCGCTCGCGCCATCTCGTAGCGATAGATCGCCCAGATGCCGTGCCAGTTGATCGCGGGTGCGGCGCTCATGCGGCTTGCTCCTGGGGCTCGTGGACGAGATCGACGAAAATGTCTTCGAGCGAACTTTTCGAGGTTTCGAGATCGTTGAAGCCGATCCCGAGATCGCCGAGCTTCCTGAGCAGCGAGGGAATGCCGGTATGTTCTGCCTTGGCGTCGAACACGTAGACGAGCCTCTTGCCGTCGTCGTCGAGCGTCAGATCCCATTCGCCGAGCGCGGGCGGGATCGCCGCCATCGGTTCCTGGAGCAGGATAGTCATCTCGCGCTTGCCGAGCTTCGCCATCAGCGCCGCCTTCTCGTCGACGATGATGATCCGGCCCTTGTTGATGACACCGACGCGATCCGCCATCTCCTCGGCTTCCTCGATATAATGCGTGGTCAGGATGATCGTGGTGCCCTTGGCGCGCAGCTTGTGGACGAGCTTCCACATGTCGCGGCGCAGCTCGACATCGACGCCTGCGGTGGGTTCGTCGAGGAACAGGATATCGGGTTCGTGGCTGAGCGCCTTGGCGATCAGCACGCGCCGCTTCATGCCGCCTGAAAGCTCCATGATCCGGCTCTTGCGCTTGTCCCAGAGCGATAAGTCCCGGAGCACTTCCTCCAGATAGGCATCGTCGGGCGCCTTGCCGAACAGCCGGCGGCTGAAGCGGACGCTGGCGAGCACCGAGGTGAAGGCATCGACCGACACTTCCTGCGGCACCAGTCCGATGCGGCGGCGCGCGGTGCGATAATCGCGGATCGCATCGTGCCCGTCGACGGTGATCGTGCCCGATGACGGCGTCACGATGCCGCAGACGATGCTGATCAGCGTCGTCTTGCCCGCGCCGTTGGGCCCGAGCAGCGCGAAAATCTCGCCGCGTTCGATATCGAGATCGACAGGCTCCAGCGCGCGGAAGCCGCCGTCATAGGTCTTGCTGACGCCCGCGATCGAGAGGATCGGGTCCATATGCCCCCCTTGTTTGGAAGGGAGCCAACGTAGGGCGGCGCGCGACACTTTCAATCTGGATGAGTGGTGTCCGTCGAGTTGTCAAAGGCTGTTTCGTCACCCCGGACTTGTTCCGGGGTCCAACGTGCCTCCAACGCCGGCACTCCTGGAGGATTGGATGCCGGAACAAGTCCGGCATGACGGCATAGGTTCAGCTCTGTTTGCGCGCGTCGGCAACCGCATCCCTCATCTGGTCGAGCGTCATCGCGCCCGAAAGTACCCGGTTGCCGATCACCCAGGCGGGGGTGCCGTTGACGCCGAGTTGCCCCGCCATCGCCAGATTGGTGCGGATTTCGGCATCGATGGCGGGCGCCTGCGCCGCCTTGGCGATCGCCGCCGGATCGAGCCCCGCGACGCGCGCCGCCGCCGCCATCGACGCCTCGGTGATCGGCCCGCCCGCGTAGAGCGCTTCGTGGAAGGCGTTGAACTTGCCCGCCTTGGCCGCCGCCAGGCTCCAGCGCGCGGCGACGCCGCTTTCCTCGCTCAGCACCGGCAGTTCGCGGAACACGATTCTGACGTTGGGGTCGGCCTTCACCAGCGCGGCGATCGTCGGCAGGCTCGCGCGGCAGAAACCGCAATTATAGTCGAAATATTCGACCACGGTGACGTCGCCCTTGGGATTGCCCATCCACGCGCTGGCGACGGGGGTGAGGATCGCCGCCTTGTTCGCGGCGATCACGCGCCCGGTCTCGCGATCCTGCAAGCGCTGGATCGCCTGCGGGATCAACTCGGGATGATCGAGCACGTAATCGTGCACCACCGCCTCGATCCGGGCGCGGTCGCCGCCTGAGGCACCGGGCAGCCACGTCTGCATCGCGAACAGGATGCCGGCGCCGATCAGCGCGGCAAGCACGAACAGCCCCGTCAGCGCGAGGCGGCTTTGCGAGAGACGCGTGATCATCGGCGGCGGCGCTGGTCGTCGAGTTCGTTCTGGGCGGTCAAGGCGATGTCCTGTGCATGAATCCAGTCGGTCGTATTGGGCGGCAGGCCCGCCATCGCGGTGCGCGCGCTCTGGACCGCGAGCGCAGTCTCCCCCGTCATCACCGAACGTTCGGCGGTGGCGAGCGCGGCGCGCGCGTAATCGCCGGTCCGTTCGTAGACGGTGCCGAGTTCGTACCAGGCGAACGGGTTCTCGTCATCGCGCGCCACTGCCTGACGCAGCACCTTGATCGCCTCGGGATAATTGGCCTTGTCGTCGGTGGCGATCAGCGCGTGGCCGAAGGTGGTGGCGATCAGCGGCTGGTAATTGGTTCTGGTGGTCGCCTCGCGCAGCGGCGCGATTGCCTCGGCCGGATTGCCTCCTTCGAGCAGGATCTGGCCCTTCAACTCGAGGAAATAGGGATCGTGCGGATCGGCCGCGATCAGCGCCGCGACTTCCGCGTTCGCCTTATCGGGGTAACCGCCCTTGTGATAGGCATAGGCGCGCGCATAATGGCCGTAGATGCTCTTGTCGCTCAGTGGATAGGCGATGAGTGTCTGGCGCGGATCGTCGACATAACCTTCGAGCTTCGCCTTGACGCGCTCGAACGCTTCTTCGAGCGCGGGATCGGTCGGCGCATCCCAGGCGGGCGAGCTTTGCAGCGTATGCGTCAGCGTCGCGACGCGCTGCCCGCTCAGCGGGTGGCTCTGCGCGAACGGATCGACATCGGTATAGCCGTAGCGGAACTCCTGGCTCTGGAGCTTCTTGAAGAAGGCAAGCATCCCCTTGCCGCTGATGCCCGCGGTCTGGAGGAACTTGGCGCCGGTGGCGTCGGCGGTCGCTTCCTGGACGCGCGTGAAGGCGAGGAACTTGCCCATCGCCGCGGTCTGCCCGGCGGAAAGGATGCCCGCGCCGGCCTCGCCCGCGCCCGCCGCCATCGCGGCGACGCCGAGCACCAGGCTGAGCAACGAGATGCCCATCGCCGGCTTGGCGCCGTTGTCGAAGGTCACGACATGCGCGTCGGCGATATGGCCGAGTTCGTGCGCGACGACGCCCTGCACCTGGTTGACGTTGTCGGCCGCCGCGATCAGCCCCGAGTGGACGTAGACGGTCTGCCCGCCGACGACGAAGGCGTTGATGCTGTCGTCGTGGATCAGGCGGATCTTGACGTTGGCGGGCGACAGCCCGGCGGCGCGGACCAGCGGCTCGGCCATGCGCGCGAACATCGCCTCGGTCTCGGCGTCGCGGAGCAATTCCTGCGCCGCCGCCGGACGGCCGACGAGCAGTAAGGCAAGCACGAGGAGGGCGAGCAACCGCTTCATGCTTCCCCTATCGCCCACATCGCGGCGCGCTTCAACGTCATGGCGACGCCGATAGGTTGCGGGGGCTGAACCTCGGGTGAAGTACGCGTCTGCCGACAAGCCCGCCGCTCGCCGGGGCGTGCGCGATCGTTCAATCACCTTTCAGGCTTTGCCGGCGAAGGCCGGGGTCCAGTTACGAGCGATCCCGATACTGGACCCCGGCCGTCGTCGGGGGCGTAAGCTATATGCCCGAAGAGGTCGCCTCAGGCCCCGAAGGTGCGCTGCCACCAACCGCCGCGACGTGGTTCGCCATCGTTCGCCTCGGCGTCGCCGGCGGCCGTATCGGTGGCCGCTACCCCGGCGGATGCGGCATCGTTGCTCGCCGCCGGCGGCGCGGTTTCGGCCGCGACGGCGTCATTGGCCGCGGCGGGCTCGGCCTTCTTGCGGCGCGGTGCGCGCTTGGGCTTGGGCGCGTCGGCGACCGGTTCCGGTTCCGACGCCGCATCGGCCGGGGCGGCCGCGACCGGCGCGGGTTCGGCCTCGACCGCGGGCTCGGCCTTCTTGCGGCGCGGCGCGCGCTTGGGCTTGGCCGGCGCTTCCTCGGCCTCGGTGACAGGAGCCGCGTCGGCCGGTGCCGCTTCCGCGACCGGGGCGGCCGTCTTGCGGCGGCGGCTTCGGGCGGGCTTGGCCTCGATGACAGGCTCGGCGGCCGGTTCTTCGACCGGTTCTTCGGCGGTCGTCACGGCCGTCTCGACGGCTTCCTCGGCGCGCGCGCGGGGGCGGCGACGGGTCCGCTTGGCCGGCGCGGCGGGAGCCTCGTCCGTCACCGCAGGCTCGACGGGCTCGGCAGCCGCGACGTCGGGCGCCGCGGCGTCGGCGTCGGTCGCGTCGGCCTGCGGCGTGCGCTCGTCGCCCGCGCCACCGCGGCCACGGCCGCCACGACGCCCGCGCCGGCCACGGCGGCGACGCGGCTCGCCGTCCTCGTTCGTGGCGGCGACGGCGGCGGTGTCCTCGGCCTCGTCGTGATCGTCCTCCGCCTGCTCCGATGCCTCGCCATCCTCGGTTTCGGACGACGCGTCCTGCTCGTCACGGCCCCGGCCACGACGGCCGCGACGGCGACGGCGGCGCTTGCGATCGCCGCGATCCTCGTCCTGCTCGCCCGCGCGGGTGCCTTCCTCGGTTTCGGCCTCGTCCTCGTCGAGAATCTCTTCCTCGATCTCGGGGTCGTCCTCGACGACCGCCGGTTCGAAGCGTGGTGCGTGCGCGGGCGGGCCGCCCGACGCTTCGACCGCCATGCGCGCGCCTTCCTGCTCGCCGTCGGCCTCGACGTCGATATGGACGCCGTAGCGATCCTCGATCTCGGCGAGTTCGCCGCGCTTCTTGTTGAGCACATAGAAGGCGGCTTCCTGGCTCGCGCGTAGCGTCAGGATCGAACCGCGGCCGCGCGCGGCCTCGTCCTCGATCATGCGCAGCGCGGAAAGCCCGGCCGAGGAGGCGGTGCGCACCAGCCCGGTGCCCTCGCAATGCGGGCATTGCCGCGTCGAAGCTTCGAGCACGCCGGTGCGCAGACGCTGGCGGCTCATCTCCATCAGCCCGAACGACGAGATGCGGCCGACCTGGATGCGCGCGCGATCGTTCTTGAGCGCCTCCTTCACCGCCTTCTCGACCTTCCGCACGTTCGAGCCGTGGTCCATGTCGATGAAGTCGATGACGACCAGCCCGGCCATGTCGCGCAGGCGAAGCTGGCGGGCGATCTCGTGCGCGGCCTCGAGGTTGGTCGCGGTCGCGGTCTGCTCGATATTGTGCTCGCGCGTCGACCGGCCGGAGTTGATGTCGATCGACACCAGCGCCTCGGTCGGGTTGATCACCAGATAGCCGCCCGATTTGAGCTGGACGACCGGGTGATACATCGCCGCGAGCTGATCCTCGACATGGTGGCGCTGGAACAGCGGTACCGCGTCCGAATAATGTTTCACGCGCCTCGCATGGCTCGGCATCAGGAGCTTCATGAAGTCCTTGGCCTGGCGATAGCCTTCCTCACCCTCGACGATCACCTCGTCGATGTCGCGATTGTAGATGTCGCGGATCGCGCGCTTGATCAGGTCGCTGTCGCCGTAGATCGGCGCGGGCGCCGACGAGCCGAGCGTGGTCTCGCGGATCTCGTCCCACAGCCGCGCGAGATAATCGAAGTCGCGCTTGATCTCGGTCTTGGTGCGCGACAGCCCGGCGGTGCGGACGATGCAGCCCATCGTCGAGGGCAGTTTGAGATCCGCCATGATCGACTTCAGTCGCTTGCGATCGCTGGCGTTGTTGATCTTGCGGCTGATTCCGCCACCGTGCGACGTGTTGGGCATCAGCACGCAATAACGGCCCGCGAGGCTGAGATAGGTGGTCAGCGCCGCGCCCTTGTTGCCGCGCTCCTCCTTGACGACCTGCACCAGCAGCACCTGCCGCCGGCGGATGACGTCCTGGATCTTGTAGCGGCGGCGCAACGCGAGGCGGCGTTCGCGCAGGTCGTCCGCGGCGGCGTCGGTCTTGCTCCCGCGGCGCCGGCCACGGCGTCGGCGGCCGCCGTCTTCTTCGTCGGCCTCGGCGCCAGAATCACCGTCGTCGTCCCCGTCGGTATCGTCTCCGGCATCGGAATCGTCGATCTCTGCGGCATCGTCGTCGAACCGGTCGAGCACGTCCTCGTCGGCGTCGAGCACGTCCGCATCATCGTCGCTCTCGGCGCGCAACGCGGCTTCCTCGGCGGCGTGCTCGGCCTCCTCGCGCAGCAGCGCGTCACGATCCGCCTTGGGGATCTGATAATAATCGGGATGGATTTCGCTGAACGCCAGGAATCCGTGGCGATTGCCGCCGTAATCGACGAACGCCGCCTGGAGCGACGGCTCGACGCGCGTCACCTTGGCGAGATAGATATTGCCTTTGAGCTGCTTGCGCTCGGCGGATTCGAAATCAAACTCCTCGATTCGGGTTCCTTTGACGACGGCGACGCGGGTTTCTTCCCGGTGCCGTGCGTCGATCAGCATACGCATGGTCATTGAAGTGTCTCCGGGCGCGCGGCGGTGGCACGGAATGCCGTGGCTGCGCGCGATGAACGGGCGTTGCCGGCAGGGCGGCGCGAAGGCCGCCGGCGCCGGTCACGCGGGCTGTTGTTGATTGTTCCTGATCTCGCCGCGCACGTCCGGCCCAGAGGCTCGGGACTCCCGTACCCGCATCTCCGCCGGCATCGGCCGTACGGATCGAGGGGGAGGGGAAATGCGCCATGCGAGTGTGTCAACCTGGTGAAGCTGCGCCCCGAATGTAAGGCCGGGGCGGCGGGATAGACCGGCAGGCGAACCATGCCGACCGGTAGACCGAGGTGCCTAGCACCGCGTTTGCGGCACGGCAACCTGAATGGCGGTCGCGCTCCATCAAAGCGGCGGAACGGCCGATTCATGCTGAACGACAGATTAAGCCTTTATTTTTACCGTGATTTGAGGCACACTCATCTACCTGGGGGAGCAGTATGGAGTTAACAGCGGGAACCCCCCTCCCATGTATTTTCGCTGGACCGGTGCGTACCGGGCGCGGCAGTATCGGTTCGTGTCCTTCGTTCTTGCGCTTCTCGCCTGTTGGATCGCTGGCGCGCCGGGCTTCGCGGCGACCGTCGATCGCATCGATGTCGGGCGCGACCGCATCCTGATCCATTTCGACGGCGGCGTGTCGTTGGCGTCGAGCTTCGTGCTCGATGGCCCGCGGCGGATCGCGGTCGATATCGATGGTGCGACGCCGGGCGGCGCGGTGGCAACCGCGGGCGCCGTCGGCCGCGTCCGCCAGGGCGTGCGCGACGGCACGGGCGCGCGGATCGTGTTCGATCTGGTGCGCCCGGCGATCGTCACCGGCGGCACGCTGGGGGACGGCGGCCGCACGCTCACGCTTGCGATCGCCTCGGTAGACAGCGACGATTTCGCGCGCGCGGCGACGAAAAGCCCCAAACGCTATAGCGTCTCGATGCCGGTGCCGGCCGCGGCCGGGCGGCTCGATCTGCCCCGCGTGCGCGGCGACGAAAGCCGCCCGCTGGTGGTGATCGACGCCGGGCATGGTGGACACGATCCCGGCGCGATCTCGCCCGATACGGGGTTGCAGGAAAAGGACGTCACGCTCAAGATCGCCAAGGCGATCCGCGATGAGCTGGTTAAATCGGGGCGCGTACGCGTCGCGCTGACGCGCAGCGACGATCGCTATCTGGTGCTGCGCGAGCGCTTCCAGATCGCGCGGCGGCTGAAGGCCGATCTGTTCATCTCGGTCCATTGCGACAGTGCCGACAATCCCGACGCGACCGGCGCCACCGTCTACACCCTGTCCGAAGTCGCCTCGGACAAGGAAGCCGCACGGCTCGCCGCGCGCGAGAACCGCGCCGATATCCTCGGCGGGGTCAATCTCGCCGCGACGTCGAGCGACATCTCGTCGATCCTGATCGATCTGTCGCAGCGTGATGCGATGAACAGCTCGGCCGATTTCGCCCGCCTGCTGGGCCGCGAGGCGCAGCCGTTGGTGCCGCTCAAGCCGAGCTTCCATCGCATGGCGTCGCTGATGGTGCTCAAGGCGCCCGACATGCCCTCGGTGCTGTTCGAGACCGGCTATATCTCGAACACGGCGGATGCGGCCTTCCTCAATTCGACCAACGGGCGCCACCGTATCGCCGAAGCGATGAGCCGCGCGATCAACATCTATTTTGCCAAGCAACTCGCGGCACGGTGAATGAAATCCCCTCCGTCACGCCGGAACGGGTCCGGGGTGATGGGGGCGACAGCGAGGAGTGGTGCCTCGCCGCATCTATGCTGGCAAGCGTCGATAAAGTTGCTACAGCACCACCGCGATGGCGGGTTCCGAAGCTACCGAAACGAACATGCGGCTGAAGCTGCGCCGCGAGGTCGCGGGCGTCGGCGGTTTCTTCAGGCGCGTCTGGAGCCGCTGGTGGGGCAAGGCGATCGTGGTTCTCGCCGGCCTGGGCCTGCTCGGTATTTTCCTGATCTGGCTGCTGTTCGCGCGCGGGCTGCCGTCGGTCGACAAGCTGCGCGCCTATGAACCGCCACTGCCCACCTATGTGCGCGGCATCAACGGCGAGCCGGTCCATTCGTACGCGCGCGAGCGCCGTGTCGAACTGTCGTACGACGAATTTCCGCCGCTGATGGTGAAGGCGATCCTCGCGGCCGAGGATCGCACCTTCTTCCAGCATCACGGCGTCGATCTCGCGGGCATCGCCAACGCGGCGTGGACCAACCTCACCCATTCGGGCCGCCCGATCGGCGCCTCGACGATCACCCAGCAGGTCGCCAAGAACCTGCTCGTGGGTAACGAGGTCAGCTACACGCGCAAGGCCAAGGAAGCGATCCTCGCCTGGAAGATCGAACAGGCGCTGACCAAGCAGCAGATCCTCGAGCTTTACCTCAATCAGATTTTCCTCGGCCGCAACGCGTACGGGGTCGAGGCCGCGGCGCACGCTTATTACGGCAAGCCGCTCGATCAGCTCGATCTCGCGCAATTCGCCTATCTCGCGATTCTGCCCAAGGGGCCGGCCAATTACGATCCCGTGCGCGACAAGGATGCGGCGCTGGCGCGGCGGCATTACGTGCTCAAGGCGATGCTCGACAACAGCTTCATCGATCAGGCGCAATATGCCGCCGCCGATGCCGAGCCGCTCGGCACGGTGCGCCAGCGGCTGCGCAAGTTCGATCGCGTCGGCGGCTATTTCATCGAAGCCGTACGGCGCGAGCTGATCGACCGTTTCGGCGAAAAGCCCGAGGACGGCCCGCACAGCGTCTATGCCGGCGGCCTGTGGGTGCGCACCTCGCTCGATCCGCAGATCCAGGAATATGCGCAGAAGGCGCTGCGCGACGGGCTGATCCGCTACGATCGCGGGCGCGGCTGGTCGGGGCCGATCCGCCACGTCGATGTCGACGGCGACGGCTGGCAGTCGGCGCTGCTGATGAGCAATATCGGCCTCGATTACGAGGATTGGCAGGCGGCGATCGTGGCGGGGGTTGACGGCGGCACCGCGCGCCTCGTCTTCGCCAGCGGCAAGACCGGTGATCTGCCGCGCGGCAATGCGACGATGCCCGTGCGCGGCAAGGGCGGCACCGCGTTCGCCGCGTTGAAGCCCGGGGACATCATCGCGGTCGCCCCGTCGGGATCGGCCTGGTCGCTGCGCAGCATCCCCGCGGTATCGGGCGGCATGATTGTCGAGCAGCCCGATACGGGGCGCATCATCGCGATGCAGGGCGGCTTCGATTCGCGTATCCAGTCGTTCAACCGCGCGACGCAGGCGATGCGCCAGCCGGGATCGACGATCAAGCCGATCGTCTATTCGGCCGCGCTCGAACAGGGGATGACGCCCGCCTCGATCATCGTCGACGGGCCGTTCTGCGTCTATCAGGGCGCGCGGCTGGGGCAGAAATGCTTCCGCAATTTCGGCGGCGGCAGCGGCTCCGGCCCGCACACGATGCGCTGGGGGATCGAACAGTCGCGCAACCTGATGACGGTGCGCGCGGCCGCGCAGACGGGGATGACGCATGTCGTTGATCTCGCCAAGCGGATGGGCGTGGGCGATTATCCGCCCTATCTCTCGATGGCGCTGGGCGCGGGCGAAACCACGGTAGAGCGCATGGTCAACGCCTTTTCGGTGCTCGCCAACCAGGGCAAGTGGCACGATCCGACGCTGATCGATTTTGTCCAGGATCGCCACGGCAAGGTCATCTGGCCGGCCAACTGGCGCGCCTGCGCGGGCTGCAACGCCCCCGACTGGAACGGCCAGCCGATGCCGCGGCCGCAGATTCGCACGCGCCAGGCGGTCGATCCGCTGACCGCCTATCAGATGGTCCTCATCACCGAAGGCGTCGTCGAACGGGGCACCGCGCGGACGCTGCGCGATCTCGGCCGGCCGATGATGGGCAAGACGGGCACCACCACCGGCCCCACCGACGTGTGGTTCATCGGCGGCACCCCGCAGATGATCGGCGGCCTCTATCTGGGCTATGACAATCCGCGCAAGCTGGGCGGCTACGCCCAGGGCGGCACGATCGCGGCGCCGATCTTCAAGCAATTTGCGGAAAAGGCATACAAGGGCCTGCCGATCGAGCCGTTCCGCGCCCCGCCGGGCATCCGCATGGTCCGCATCGACCGTCGCAGCGGCAAGCCCGTGTTCGGCACATGGCCGTCGAACGATCCGCTGTCGCCGGTGATCTGGGAAGCGTTCAAGCCCGAAAGCGAGCCGCGCCGGGCGATCAAGCGCGACGAGACCGTGGCGGAAAAGCCCAAGGAGGCCGCGCCCGTCGATCAGCCGCGCGACAGCGACTTCTTGCAAAGGGAGGGCGGGATTTACTAGGGCCGATCGACATTCAGAACTGAATGTCGATCGGCCCTAGTCGGCGCCGCGGCGCCCGACTATCCCTGCCGTCTGGCGCGACGGCGCCCGAGCCACCACAATGAGATTCCGGCGCTCGCCGGAATGACGCACTGATTGGAATTACCCATGCGCGCCGAAGCGCAGGCCCATGTCGATACGATCAACGAGGCGCTAGCGTTGCTTCGCCGCTTCCTCGATTGGGATCGCGCGCTCCGCCGTCTCGATGAACTCAACGCGCGCGTCGAGGATCAGTCGCTGTGGGACGATCCCAAGCTCGCCCAGTCGGTGATGCGCGAGCGCCAGCGGCTCGACGAGGCGATCACCGCGACCCGCGCGATCGAGACCGAACTTGCCGACACCGCCGAGCTGATCGAGCTTGCCGAGGCCGAAGGCGACGAGGAGATGGCGGCCGAAGGCACCGAGAATCTCGCCGCGCTCGCGCGCCGTGCCGACGAAAGCAAGGTCAAGGCGCTGCTCTCGGGTGAGGCCGACGCCAACGACACCTATGTCGAGGTCAATGCCGGCGCCGGCGGCACCGAGAGCCAGGATTGGGCCGGGATGCTCCAGCGCATGTATACGCGCTGGGCCGAGCGCCACGGCATGAAGGTCGAACTGATCGACCAGCATTCGGGCGAGCAGGCGGGGATCAAATCCGCGACGCTGTTGCTCAAGGGCGAGAATGCGTACGGCTATGCCAAGACCGAAAGCGGCGTCCATCGCCTCGTCCGCATCAGCCCGTACGACAGCGCCGCGCGCCGCCACACCAGCTTCGCCAGCGTCTGGGTCTATCCCGTGATCGACGACAATATCGAGGTCGAGATCAACGAAAGCGAGCTGCGCATCGACACCTATCGCGCGTCCGGCGCGGGCGGGCAGCACATCAACACCACCGATTCGGCGGTGCGGATCACGCATCTGCCCACCGGCATCGTCGTCCAGTGCCAGAACCAGCGCTCGCAGCACAAGAACAAGGCCGAGGCGTACAACCAGCTCCGCGCGCGGCTCTACGAACGCGAGCTTGCCGAGCGCGAGGCCGCGGCCAATGCGGAGAACGCGAGCAAGACCGATATCGGCTGGGGCCACCAGATCCGGTCCTACGTCCTCCAGCCGTACCAGATGGTGAAGGATCTGCGCACCGGCGTCACCTCGCCGACGCCGTCCGACGTGCTCGACGGCGATCTCGACGACTTCATGGCCGCGGCGCTGTCGCAGCGCGTGACGGGCGAGACGGTCGAGGTCGAGGACGTCGAATGAGGCCGGGAAGGCCGGGAATAGGGCTGGCCGCGGTGACCGGCCTGGCGCTCGTGCTGTCGGCGTGCGACGGCTCGACGCCGCTGATCAAGCATGACCAGAAAGAGGATGTCGGCACTTTCCCCGATGCCGATCGTCCCGTCGCCACGATCATCTCGAGCCGCTGGTCGACCGAGGAAGCGCGCGATCGGCTCAACGAGGCGGCCGATGTGATGGACAAGGCCGGGATTGCGCCGGGCATGACCGTCGCCGATATCGGCGCGGGGCAGGGCTATTACACTGTCCGCCTCGCGAACCGTGTCGGCGCCGAGGGGCGCGTGCTCGCCGAAGACATCATGCCGCAGGTCCGCGATGCGCTCGCCGAACGCGTCGCGCGCGAGCGGCTCGACAATGTCAGCGTCCGGCTCGGCGAGCCCGCCGATCCCAAGCTGCCCCCCAACAGCTTCGATCGCGTACTGATGGTCCATATGTACCACGAGATCCAGCAGCCCTACGAATTCCTCTGGCGTTTGCGGCCGTCGCTGGCCGCGACGGGCGAGGTCATCGTCGTCGATGCCGATCGCGTGCCACAGAACCACGGTATGCCGCCCAAGCTGCTCGAATGCGAATTCGCCGCGGTCGGCTACAAGCTGGTCGAGATGCGCGAGATGCCTTCGGCGGGTGGTTATCTCGCCGCCTTCCGCGCCGTCGGCCCACGTCCCGAGCCCGATGCGATCAAGCCCTGCCGGCTGGAACCTGGCGATCGCCAGCCGAGCTGAGTGCGGGGTGATCGGGGGCTGGGGCGATCAGTCGGGCACGAAGAACACGGATTCGCGCAGAGACGCGGAGGCGCAGAGGCGTCGCCGATGCGGCATGCGGGTCGTCTCTGGAACGACGAGCCTTTAACCCGAACCGTTCGCCCTGAGCTTGTCGAAGGGCCTTCTTCTTTCGTTGATCCTCGCGCATCGTCAGCGTCCGGCTTGGCGGGGGCGCGGCAAGCCGCTAGGCGTTTCGGATGCGCCAATATCTCGATCTGATGCAGCGAATCCTCGATACCGGCACGCGGCAGGACGACCGCACCGGGGTCGGTACGCTGTCGGTGTTCGGCGCGCAGATGCGCTTCGATCTTGCCGCGGGTTTCCCCGTTCTCACCACCAAGAAGCTGCACCTCAGGTCGATCATCGTCGAATTGCTCTGGTTCCTGCGCGGCGACACCAATGTCCGCTGGTTGCAGGATCGCAAGGTGGCTATCTGGGACGAATGGGCCGACGAGAGCGGTGATCTCGGCCCGGTCTACGGCAAGCAATGGCGCGATTGGGCGACCGCCGACGGCCGCCACCTCGATCAGATCGCCGAGCTGATCCAGCAGATCCGCACCAACCCCGCCTCGCGCCGCCAGATCGTCAGCGCGTGGAACCCGGGCGATCTCCACGCGATGGCGCTCGCGCCGTGCCATTGCCTGTTCCAGACGCATGTCGCGAACGGCAAGCTCAGTTTGCAACTCTACCAGCGCTCGGCCGATATTTTCCTCGGCGTGCCGTTCAACATCGCGAGCTACGCGCTGCTCACCCACATGCTCGCGCAGCAATGCGATCTGGAGGTCGGCGAATTCATCTGGACCGGCGGCGATTGCCACCTCTATTCGAACCATGTCGAGCAGGCGCGCGAGCAACTGGCGCGCACGCCCGGCCCGCTTCCGCGGCTGGAAATCCTGCGTCGTCCGGATGCGATCGACGCCTATGACTACGAGGATTTCCGTCTCGTCGGCTATGAGGCGCAGGCGCATATCAAGGCGCCGGTCGCGATATGATCACGCTGGTGCTTGCGCGCGCGGTAAATGGCGTGATCGGCCGCGATGGGACGCTGCCGTGGCACCTGCCCGCCGATCTCAAGCGCTTCAAGGCGCTGACGATGGGGCGGCCGATGATCATGGGCCGCAAGACCTTCGAAAGCTTCCCCGCGCCGCTGCCCGGCCGCCGCCACATCGTCCTGACGCGCGATCCCGATTGGTCGGCGCCGGGCGCCGAGCCGGCGCACACGCCGGGGCAGGCGCTGCGGCTGACGGGGGGCGACGCGGTGGTGATCGGCGGCGCGCAGGTGTTCGCGCTGTTCCTCGATCGCGCCGAACGGATCGAGCTGACCGAGGTCCATGCCGCGCCCGACGGCGATGCGGTCGTGCCGCCTTTCGGCGACGACTGGCGCGAGGCGATGCGCGAGGACCACGATGCCGAGGGTGACCGGCCTACGTACAGCTTCGTGACGCTGGTTCGCGGCTGAGTGCTGTCGCTGGGCTGGCATGGACGGGCGCACCCCCCTATAGCGCGGCCGATGGAGCGGCTGGACGGCGGCTCGGCGGTGCCCGCTCATTTGCGGGGCGGGATCGTCGCGCTCGGCAATTTCGATGGGTTTCACAGCGGCCACCAGGCGGTGGTGGGCCGCGCGGTGGCGCGTGCCCGCGTCGAGGGGCGGCCGGCGCTGGTCGCGACCTTCGATCCGCATCCGATGCGCTTTTTTCGTCCGGAAAGCGCATGGTTCCGCCTGACGTCGCTCGATCAGCGCGAGGCGCTGGTGAAGGCGGCGGGCGCCGACGAGATGCTGGTGTTCACCTTCGACGCCGCGCTCGCCGGGCTGAGCGCCGAGGCGTTCGTGACCGAGCGGCTGCTCGGCGAGATCGGCGTCGGCGGCGTCGTCACCGGCGACGATTTCACCTTCGGCAAGGGGCGCTCGGGTAGCGTGGCGCAACTCGCCGACCTGGGGCGTCGCGACGGCTTCTCGGTCGATACCGTGGCGCCGGTGACGATGGATGGCGAGGTGGTTTCCTCCAGCCGCATCCGCGCGCTGCTCAAGGCCGGCGATCCGCGCGGCGCGGCGCGGTTGTTGACGCGGCCGTTCACGATCCGGGGCGTGGTCGAACACGGCGACAAGCGCGGGCGTGATCTCGGCTATCCCACCGCCAACCTCGGGCTCGCCAATTACGTGCGCCCCGCCTATGGCATCTACGCGGTGCGCGGGCGACTGCCCGACGGCCGCGTGCTGGGCGGCGCGGCGAACCTCGGTATCCGCCCGACCTTCGATCCGCCCCGCGAATTGCTCGAACCCTATTTCTTCGACTTTTCGGGCGATCTCTACGGCCAGACGATCGACGTCGAGCTGATCGACTTCCTCCGCCCCGAAGCGAAATTCGACGATCTCGATGCCTTGGTCCGCCAGATCGAGGCCGATTGCGCCGAGGCGCGCCGCGCCTTAAGTGCCGCGACTCCATGACCGACGCATCCGACACCACCACCCGCGACTGGCGCGACACCGTCTTCCTGCCGAAGACCGATTTCCCGATGAAGGCTGGCCTCGCCGCCAAGGAGCCGGGGATTCTGGAGCGCTGGCAGAAGATCGGCGTCTATCAGCGGCTGCGCGAGCAACGCGCGAACGCCAAGCGCTTCATCCTCCACGACGGCCCGCCCTACGCCAATGGCGACATCCACATGGGCCACGCGATGAACAAGGTGCTGAAGGACATCATCGTTCGCAGCCGCTCGCTGATGGGCCGCGACGCGCCCTATGTCCCCGGTTGGGATTGCCACGGCCTGCCGATCGAATGGAAGGTCGAGGAAGCCTATCGCGCGAAGAAGCAGAACAAGGACGAGGTGCCGGTCGCGCAGTTCCGCGCCGAATGCCGCGCTTATGCCGAAAAATGGGTCGCCGTGCAGCGCGCCCAGTTCGAGCGCTTGGGCGTGATGGGCGATTGGGACGATCCGTACCTCACGATGAACTACGAGGCCGAGGCGACGATCGTTTCGGAACTCCTCAAGTTCGCCGAGAGCGGCCAGCTCTACCGCGGCGCCAAGCCGGTGATGTGGTCCCCGGTCGAAAAGACCGCGCTGGCCGAGGCCGAGGTCGAGTATGAGGATATCGTCTCGACCCAGATCGACGTGGCGTTCGAGATTGTCGAGGCGCCCAACGCGCCCGAGTTAGTCGGCGCCCACGCGGTGATCTGGACGACGACGCCGTGGACGATCCCGGTGAACCAGGCGCTGAGTTATGGTGAAGACATTGAGTATATTGTCGGCTTGCTCTTTGAGGGCGAAGCTGGCTTCATCGGGCCTGATCGATCAGAAATGCCGCTCATTCGTGAGCGCGGACTCTACATTGTAGCGGCTCCTCTGGTGGACCAATTTGAAGAGAGAATTGGCCGAACTCTGCACGAGCGCGGTCGCTTTAAGGGCTCGCAGCTTGCCGGCGCCAAGGCTCGGCACCCAATCTACAACGCCCTTCGTCATTCCCGCGAAGGCGGGAATCCAGAAGCTTCAACGTCAGCCAATCTGGATTCCCGCCTTCGCGGGAATGACGGGGAGGGGGACGCTGCGCTCGCCTTCTTCGCCAAGCCGCGCCCGTTCCTCCCCGGCGATTTCGTCACCACCGACGCGGGCACCGGGCTCGTCCACATGGCGCCCGATCATGGCGAGGACGATTTCCTGCTGTGCAAGGCGCATGGTATCGATCCGGTGTTCGCGGTCGATGCGGGCGGCATGTACCGCGCGGATTGGGCGTGGCTCGGCGGGCAGGGCAGCGTCATCAACAAGAAGTTCGTCGCTGCCGACGGGCCGATCTGTTCGGACCTTCGCGCGGCCGGGGCGCTGCTCGCGGCGACCGAC
This sequence comes from Hephaestia caeni, assembly GCF_003550065.1. Classification (GTDB taxonomy): domain Bacteria; phylum Pseudomonadota; class Alphaproteobacteria; order Sphingomonadales; family Sphingomonadaceae; genus Sphingomonas; species Sphingomonas caeni_A. The sequence continues at coordinate 485,948 of NZ_QXDC01000004.1, read as the reverse complement.
GATTTCGCGCATTCGTATCCGCATTCGTGGCGCTCGAAGGCCAAGGTGATCTTCCGCGCCACGCCGCAATGGTTCATCCCGATGGACCGTAGCGCGCCCAGCGAACAGCCCGGGGCTGTGCGCAGCGAGCCGTCGGCCAACGGCCCCACCCTCCGCGACACCGCGCTCGATGCGATCGAGCGGACGCAGTGGGTTCCCGCGCGCTCGCAGAACCGCATCCGCGCGATGGTCGAGGGGCGGCCCGATTGGGTGATCTCGCGCCAGCGTGCCTGGGGCGTGCCGATCGCGCTCTACGTTAATCGTGCCACCGGCGAGTATCTGAACGATCCAGCCGTAAATGCCCGCATCGTCGCGGCCTTTCGTGAGGGCGGGGCCGATGCGTGGTTCACCGGCGATCATCAGGCGCTGCTCGGCGCCGAATACGACCTCGCCGATTACGAACCGCAGAACGACATCCTCGACGTGTGGTTCGATTCGGGCAGCACGCACGCCTTCGTCATCGAGGCGCGCTATGGTGAAGGCACGCGCGCGGACCTCTATCTCGAAGGCTCGGATCAGCATCGCGGCTGGTTCCAGTCGAGCCTGCTCGAAAGCTGCGGCACCCGCGGCCGCGCGCCTTATGATGCGGTTCTCACCCACGGCTTCGCGCTCGATGGGCAGGGCCGCAAGATGTCCAAGAGCCTCGGCAATGTCGTTGACCCGCTGAAGGTGATCGGCGAATCGGGGGCGGATATCCTGCGCATGTGGGTCGCGCAGACCGATTATTTCGAGGACGTGCGGATCGGCAAGGAGGTGCTCGGCACCACGTCGGACGCGTATCGCAAGCTGCGCAACACCTTCCGCTACCTGCTCGGCGCGCTCGACGGCTACACCGATGCCGAGAAAATCGACGTGCGCCAGATGCCCGAACTCGAGCGTTACGTGCTCGATCTGCTCGGGCGGCTCGACGCCGATCTGCGCGATGCGGCGGAGAAATACGAGTTCAACCGCTATCTGCGCCTGCTCACCGATTTCGCGCAGGACGATCTGTCGGCCTTCTATTTCGATATTCGCAAGGACAGCCTCTATTGCGACGCCGCCGACGATCCGAAGCGTCGGGGGGCGCGCACGGTGTTCGACGTGCTGTTCCATGCGTTGGTGCGCTACGCCGCGCCGATCCTCGTCTTTACGGCCGAGGAAGTGTGGCAGGCGCGCTTTCCGAGCGACGACGGTTCGGTCCATTTCCTCGAATGGCCAGAATTGCCCGCGCTTCCGGGCGACGATGCGATCGGCACCAATTGGGAGGATGTGCGGGCCTTGCGCGAGCAGGTGACCGAGGCGATCGAACCGATGCGGCGCGAGAAGGTGATCCGATCGAGCCTCGAAGCCAAAGTGACGGTGCCCGATCTACCGCTCGATGCCCAAAGCCTGGCCGAGGTGTTCATCGTCGCGACAGTGCGGCAGGGCGATGATGTGGTGGTGGCGCATACCGATTATCACAAATGCGGCCGCTGCTGGCGGCTGCTGCCCGAGGTCGCTGAAGACGGCGCGCTGTGCGATCGCTGCGCGGAGGTGGTGTCGTGAAGAATATCCGCTGGTGGGGGCCGATCGTCGCGGCGATCGTGTTCGTGATCGATCAGGTGGTCAAACTCATCGTCACGCAGGGGTTGGGTATCCGCCAACTCGGCGACATGATGGACGTGCTGCCGATCTTCAGGCTGCGTTTCGTGCCCAATGTCGGCGTGTCGCTGGGGCTGCTGCCCGCGAACAGCGAGGCGGCGCGCTGGGCGCTGGTCGTCCTGACGGTCGGAATCGCGATCGGGGTCGCGGTGTGGATGCTGCGAGAACGCAACCGCGCCGATCTGATCGCGCTCGGCATGGTGCTGGGCGGCGCGCTCGGCAACATCCTCGATCGCGTGCGGCTGGGCTATGTCACCGATTTCGCCGATCTGCACTTCGGCGAGTGGAGCCCGTTTTTGGTCTTCAATGTCGCCGACGCGGCGATTACGATAGGCGTATTGATCCTCTTGGTCCGGGCGCTCCTGGTCCGCGAAAAGCCGAAAACGCCAGCTTCTGTGGAGAATGTGAATGCGTAAGATCGTGCCGATTGCCGCCGCGTTTGCGGTGGCCGGGCTGCTCGCGAGTTGCGGCGGCGGCCGCCGTCTGGGCGGCGGGCCCAACGAATTCGCGGTCGCGCGCCAGGCGCCGCTCGTCATTCCACCCAGTTTCTCGCTCGTGCCGCCGCAACCCGGCGCGCCGCGCCCGCAGGACAACAATCCCAGCCAGCAGGCGCTCGACGCGATGTTCGGCGGGCCGGCAGCGCGCAGCGCCTCCGAGACCGCGACGCTCACCGAAGCCGGGCGCGACCAGGCCGATCCGGGCATCCGCTCGGCGGTGGGCGACGCCGGGACCAACGTTGTCGACAAGGGCAGCACGACGCGCGACATCGTCGCCGCGCCCGAAGGCGACGGCCAGAGCGCGCGCGCGACCACGCCCTGACGACGGTCTTTAACTGATCCGTTCGTCCCCGGACGTGATCCGGCGACGAACGGATCGATCTCTCAGAAAGCGAAGCCGACCGAGCCGAGTACCGTCGATCCGCGGCCAAGCCGCTGCGCGAAGCCGCCGGTGTTGGAAATGTCGGTGTCGAGATAGGTCACCCCGACCGTCAGCGGGCCGCCCGTCGCCGAGGCGGTAACCGACCAGTCCCAATATTTGTCGTCGCCTGGAATCGGGTTGTAGAGCCCGAGCGCGCCGTTGGTGTGGCCGACATGCCCCTTGAGGGTGACCGGCGTCGATGGGATACCGAGCGCCGCCTCGCCATAGAGGTAGAGGTTGTCGTCGTTGCCGGTGGTGAAATCCAGGCCCTTCTGGCCGCCCCAGGCATAGTTGCCGCCGAGTTTCGCCGACACTGGCCCGATCGTGTAGCTGACCGAGGCATAAGGCTCGAAAAAGTCGGTATCGAGGCCGCTTACCGCGTCGGGATAGTAATAATAAAGCATCCCGACATCGAACCCGATGCCGTTCGACAGCGTCTTGGCGTAGCCGCCGTAGAGATCGACCTCGGCGCCGCCATAACCGGGCAATGATACCTTGTCGTCGATCGTCGAGACGAAGCTCCCTACATAGAATCCGGCGGCCGAATTGAGGTTGACCGTCGCCTGGACGGCGCCGGCCTCATCCGATTGCGTGAGGCCGCGGAAGCGATAGTCTGACACGAGCGTGACGTTGCCCGTAACGCGGACCGGTGGCGGCGGGGCGGTATCCTGCGCGGCCGCGGGTACCGCCGCGAGCAGCGCGAACGCGCCGAAGCTGAAGATGGTGAAGCGCATCGTTTTTCTGTCCTTGGTTGAAGAAAGCCGATGTTCCGCCTGCGCCCGCCGATGCGGCGTCGTATCGCGCCCCGTTCGACCGGAACGGAGAATCTGCCTGATCTTGCTGCATCGCACAACAGGCAATCCTGCGCCGGCGGTCGGTTCGGCGTGCGCCTGTGGCGCGCACGCAACACGGGATCAGGCGGTGCCGTCCAGAGCAGGGTCCGCGCGATGAAGATGGATGTCGCGCTGCGCGAGCGGGATTTCGATCCCATTCTGCTTGAACAATTGCCACAGCCGGATGAGCACGTCGGATTGCACGCTGCCGACGCCGCCTTCGGGATCGGATATCCACACCAGGATTTCGTGCTCGACGGCGCTGTCGCCGAAGGCGGTGAGGCGGACATTGGGCTTGGGGCTGTCGAGCGTGCGTGGGCTTTCGACCGCGGCGCGCATCATCAGCGCCTGCGCGCGCTCCAGATCGGATTTGTACGAGACCCGCACCGGGATGCGCACGCGGACGTTGCGATCCGAATAAGACCAGTTCTCGACCTCCTGCGTCATCAGATTCTCGTTCGGGATCAGATGCTCCTTGCCGTCGCGCGTCAGCACCGAGACCGCACGCACGCCGATCTTGTTGACCCAGCCGAAACTGTCGCCGACGACGATCACGTCGCCGGGTTTGATCGATCGATCCATCAGCAGGATGATGCCCGCGATCAGATTGCCGATCGTCTTCTGCAACCCGAAGCCCACCGCGAGGCCGAACGCCCCCGAAAACACCGCGAAGGTGGTGAGATCGATGCCGAGCAGGTCGATCCCGAAGAAGAAGGCGACGACGATCACCGCGATCGCGGCGAGCTTCTGCGCGAGCAGCCGCTGCGTCGGGTCGAGCGAATGCGACTGGCCGATCGAATGGCTGAGCACGCGGTTGACGAGGCGGAAACCGGCGAAGAGCGCGACGAACGTCACCAGGATCGTGACCAGCGCCATCAGCGAGAAGCGATGCTTGCCGAGGTTGAACCCGATCATGTCGAGCGTCTCGGTGATCTTGTCGAGCCCGCCGACGGCATTGCTCAGCAACGCGACGAAGAACACCGCCGCGACCAGCCACGCCATCCAGCGCGGGAGATTGAGCCCGCGCAGCACCTGAACGGCGAGGAGCGCGGCGGTGCCCCCCAGCACGAGGCCGAACACGATGCTCGCGGGGGTATACCAGGCGTGCGGCGATCTGAAGACGATCGAGACGAGGACGAACGCGGACAGGTAACGGATGATCACCCCCATGCGCGGGCCGAGCCCTTCGACATGGCCACCGATCCGACGTGTCCAGAACCGGGCGGTGCGTGGCCCCAACAGGTGCCCCGCAGCATAGCCCGCGGCGAGGCAGGCGAGCGCGAGCCCGAGCGCAACCGCTGCCTCGATCAGCACCGCGCCCGTGGGAAGGGTGATGCCGTTCGCGCCGAGCCAGCGGTCGATCCCGTTCATCCCCGTACGGCCCGGAACGCGTCCAGCGCCTGTTCGATATCGGCGATCAGGTCGGCGGTATCCTCGAGCCCGATCTGGAGGCGCACGATGGCACCGCCATGATCGGGCGTGTCGAGCGCGCGATGCGGGTCGGCGGGGGTCGCCAGGCTTTCGAAGCCGCCCCAGCTATAGCCGATCCCGAACAGATCGAGCGCGTCGATGAACGCGGCGCGGCTCGCCTCGTCGGCGCCATTGAGAACGAAGGCGAACAGCCCCGACGATCCCTTGAAATCGCGCACGAAAATCTTGTGTCCGGGGCATGACGGCAATGCGGGATGGAGCACCGCGCCGACCTCGTTGCGGTCGGCGAGCCAGCGTGCAATCTCGAGCGCGCTCTGTTCGTGATGCTTGAGCCGCACCGCCATCGTCCTGAGGCCCCGCGAGCCCAGCCAGCAATCGTCGGGCGCGGCGACCTGGCCTAGCTCGAAGCTGGTCTGGCGCAGTTTCGCGAAATGGCCCGGCCCGGCGGTGACCGAGCCCATCATCACGTCCGAATGGCCGACGACATATTTGGTGCAGGCGAGGATCGAGAGATCGACCCCGGCGGCGATGGCGGGGAAGAACAGCGGCGTCGCCCAGGTATTGTCGATCAGCGTCGTCACCCCGCGCGCCTTGGCCGCGTCGACGATCGCGGGCACGTCCTGCACCTCGAAGGTCAGGCTGCCCGGCGATTCCATCAGGATCGCGCGCGTTTTGTCGCCGATCAGCTCGGCGATGCCGGCGCCCACCAGCGGATCGTAGAAGCGCGTCGTGATGCCGAAGCGCGCGAGCAACCCCCTGGCCATTGCGCGCGTCGGCTCATAGGCGCTGTCGACGAGCAGCAGTTCGTCGCCCGGCGAGAGCACCGACAGCAGCGCGGCCGCGATCGCCGCGACGCCCGAGCAATAGAGGAACGTGCCTTCGGCGCCCGGTTCGAGTTCGGTCAGCGCGTCGGCGAGCGCCCATTGCGTCGGCGTGCCGCGGCGGCCGTAATAGAGCCGATGGTGGGTATCGCCCCCGGTCGCGCGCATGTCGGCGATCGAATCGTAGAGGATCGTCGACGCCCGCCACACCGGCGGATTGACGATGCCTTGAGTCCATTCCTCGCGCCGCCCCGCAGCGACGAGCCGCGTGCCTGCCCCGATGCCGTCGCGCTTGCTCACGCGTCTCCCTTCGCTTTCGGGGTGGTGGGATCACCGCCCCATTCGGTCCATGATCCGTCGTAGAGCGCCGCCCGGCGCCCGAGCAGATACGCGCCGAACACAAGCACGGCGGCGGTGATGCCCGAGCCGCAGGTCGCGGTCATCGGCCGATCGAGATCGATCCCGGCGGCCCGGAATTCGGCCGCGAGCGCGGGGCCGCGCTTCCAGGTGCCGACGTCATGAAAGAGTCGGGCATAAGGGAGGTTGCGCGAGCCCGGAATATGGCCCGGCTCGACGCCGGGGCGATGTTCGGGCTCGTCGCCGCGGAAGCGGCTGGGCGCGCGCGCGTCGATCACCTGCTCTGCCGGGTGATCGAGATTGGCGCGCATGGCATCGATCGTGCGCAGGTCGGCGCGGTCCCCGCGCGGAACGAAGCGCGTATCGCCCACCGGTGAACGGCCCGCGTCGAGGGGGCGCTCCTCGGCGCGCCATTTGGCGAGCCCGCCGTCGAGAATCGCGACCTCGCGTTTGCCGAACAAGCGTATTAGCCACCACGCGCGGGCCGCGCTGCGGAGCGGCGAATCGTCATAAAGCACGACACGGCTGGCGTCGCCGATTCCCATCGCGCCCATCCGCGCCGCAAAGAGCATGGTGGGGGGCACGGTAGAGGGCAGCGGGCTGTCGGGATCGGCGAGCGTCGCAAGGTCGAGAAACGTCGCGCCGGGGATGTGCGCGGCCTCGAATTCGGCGCGGGCGTCGCGGTGATGATCGGGAAGAAAATAAGAGGCGTCGACGACACGCAGATCGGGCGCGCCCAGTTCGGCCTGGAGCCATTCGGTGGAAACAAGCGCGTCCATTGGCTTCTCCTATCGTGACGCGACACGGGCGTCGAGCCGGAGGCGTTTTCACCGGCGCGGTGGCGGCCTATATGGCGATCATGGAAACCACCCACCTCGGCAAGCCCACCCCGATGCCCGCCTCGCCCGAGGCGGCCCGGCTCGATTATGTGCCCAACCCGCGCCCCGGCAAGCGCTATCTGGTGCGCTTCACCGTGCCCGAATTCACGTCGCTTTGCCCCGTCACGGCGCAGCCCGACTTCGCGCATCTGGTGATCGATTACGTGCCTGACGAAACGATCGTCGAATCGAAGTCGCTCAAACTCTTTCTCGCCAGCTTCCGCAACCACGCGGCCTTCCACGAGGATTGCACCGTCGGCATCGCCGAGCGGCTGGTTGCGGAGATGAAGCCGCATTGGCTCCGGATCGGCGGTTATTGGTATCCGCGCGGGGGCATCCCGATCGACGTGTTCTGGCAGACGGCGGCGCCGCCTGCCGACGTCTGGATTCCGGCGCAGGATGTGCCGGGATATCGCGGGCGCGGGTGACCGGCCGGGCGTATTTCCCGTCCCGATCGACGCGAATCTTCTTGCTGCACTGCACAATATATGCAACCATGCTGAACGGAAACCGTTGAGCATGAGGTGATCGTGCGGGCGTAAGGCCCATGTTGCGCAGGCGAAAGGATTGGCGATGCAGGTGGTTGTGAATGATGAACGGCGCGCCGATCACATCGCGCTCATCGGCAATTTCCTGCCGCGCAAATGCGGTCTCGCGACCTTCACCACCGATACGTTCAACGCGCTGCGCGATCGCTTTCCAGATGTTCGGGTTGATGTCTACGCGATGGATGATCGCGGGACATATGATTTCCCGCCCGAGGTTACCCGCACGATTCCCCAGGACGACCGGCTCGCCTATTCGGAAGCCGCGCGCGCGATCGAGGATAGCGGCGCGCAGGTGTTATGGGTTCAGCACGAATACGGCATCTATGGGGGTGTCGCCGGCGATTATCTGCTGGCGCTGCTCGAACGCGTTTCGCTGCCGCTGGTCGTCACGCTCCATACCGTGCTCGACCATCCCGGCGAGGATGAGCGCCGGGTGATGGAGGCGCTGCTGCGTCGCGCGTCGCGGGTGATCGTGATGGCCGAGCGCGGACGTGAGATCCTGGAGCGCGTCTACGATGCCGAGCCCAAGACGATCGCGATGATCCCGCACGGCGTGCCCAATCGCCCCTTCGCCGATCCCGATGATTTCAAGGCGCGCTTCGGCTGGGATGGCCGCAAGGTGGTGCTGACCTTCGGATTGCTCGGGCCGAGCAAGGGCATCGAGACGATGATCGAGGCGCTGCCCGCCGCGGTCGCCGAGGTGCCCGATCTGCTCTACGTCGTGCTCGGCGCCACGCACCCCAATCTCGTCGCGCACGAAGGCGAGGCGTATCGCGACCGGCTGAAGGCGCTGGCGCACGATCTCGGGGTCGGCAACAACATCGCCTTCATCGATGCGTTCGTCGAGCAGGGCGATCTGATCGAGTATCTCCAGGCGGCCGATCTCTACGTCACGCCCTATCCCAACCCGGCGCAGATCACCTCGGGCACGCTCTCTTATGCGGTCGGCGTCGGCAAGGCGGTGATCTCTACGCCCTATATCCACGCGACCGAAATCCTCGCCGACGGCCACGGCCTGCTCGTCGACTTCGGTGACAGTGCGGGGTTCGCCCGCGAGATCGTTCGTCTGTTGTCGAACGATGGCGACCGCCGCCGTCTTTCCGAGCGTGCCTATGCGCGCGGACGCACGATGATCTGGCCGCGCGCCGCCGAGGCGGCGCTCGATCAGATCGACGCCGCGATCGCTGCGAAGCCGCGCCGGCTCGCCCCGGCGCGCCATGCGCTGACGCCGCTCGCCCCCAGCCTGGAAGCAGTCGCGCGGATGAGCGACGCGACCGGGATGCTCCAGCATGCGCTCTATTCGGTGCCCGATCGCCGCCACGGCTATTGCATCGACGATAATGCGCGCGCGCTGATCCTGATGACGCAGATCGAGGATCTCGCCGACGATGTCCGCGATCGCTGGACGACGATCTACGCGTCGTTCGTCCAGCATGCGTGGAACGAGGAGGCGCGCCGGTTTCGCAATTTCATGAATTTCGATCGCTCGTGGTGTGAAGACGCGGGATCGGAGGATTCGAACGGCCGCACCTTATGGGCGCTCGGCGTCGTCGCGCGCGACGCGCAGATGGCCAAGCATCGCGATTGGGCGCGCGCGCTCTACGATCAGACCGCGGCACTCGCGTTCGATCTCGGCAGCCCGCGCGCCGAAGCGTTTGCGATGCTCGGTGCCGCCGCGATGCTCGACATCTCCCCCGATCATGCGATCGCCAGGCGAACGCTCGCGCAGTTCGGTAACGGTTTCCTGGCGCTGCTTGGCAGCGCGCGGCGACCCGAATGGCAGTGGTTCGAGATCGTGCTCGCGTACGACAATGCCCGCCTGCCCGAGGCGATGCTGCGCGCAGGGCTGGCGCTCGGCCGTGACGATCTGGTCGCGTGCGGGCTCGACACGCTCGCCTGGATCATCGCGCGCCAGACCTCGCCCGACGGCCGTTTCCGCGCCATCGGCACCGAAAGCTTCGGCCGCGAATATGCCGAGCCGATGCCGTTCGACCAGCAGCCGCTCGAAGCGCAGGCGACGATCGATGCCTGTGCGGTCGCTTATGCCGCGACCGACGATCGGCGCTGGCTCGACGAGGCGACGCGCGCCTATCACTGGTTCCTGGGCGCGAACGATCTCGACGCGCCGCTCGCCTCACCGCGCGACGGCGGCTGCTTCGACGGACTGATGCCCGGTGGGGTCAATCGCAACCAGGGCGCCGAGTCGATCCTCGCGCTTCAACTCGCCTCATGTGCGATTTCGGCTCTTTCAAAAGCAGCCGGACCCGTGGCAAAGCCGGAACGCGCCGTCGCGTAACGCTGGTTCGCGTCGCCGTACGTACCGAAGCCAGTCGCGGGGGCGCCACCTTTGCTCGAGTTGTTCAACCACGCGCTGCGCCTGCACGCCGATCCATCGCGCGTTGTCGTGCGGCCGTTCCATATCGGTTGGGGCGCAAACGGGGCGGCCTCGGCGCGGGTCGAGCGGATGGTCTCCGCAGTGCTGACGATGCGGCCGGAGGACGCGCGCGCGCAGCTTGAGGCGGTGCTCAAGGATTTCGAGGCGCGCCACTGGCAGACGCGGCGCGTGTTCATGACCCGTTACGACGAGATCGAGGCGTTGCTCGACCTCGACGGCGCCGCGATCGGCGACGAGAAGCGCCAATTGATCGGCGCTTATTTCTGCCACGAATACAGCTATGCCGCCGCTGCGCTGATGAACCCGAGCGCGGTGCCGCATTTCGATCAGTCGGGGATGCCGCCGGGCAGCCTGCGCATCCTGATGTCGATGCGCGCGGTGGGTGAGGGGCACATCTCGTCGATCGCGTTCCGTGAGGGTATCATCACCGGCGATCGCAAGCTCAAGCTCGCGCCCGAGCCGCCCTTCGCCACTGCGACCGACGTCGCCGACCACGAAGGCGAACTTCCGCAAGGGGCGGTCACCGTCCACCGTCACCGCGATTCGACATTGTCGGGCACGGTGATCTTCCCGATCACCCACGCGCAATCGAAAGGGCTGGAGGATCTGCGGCTGGTGCGCTTCGAACATGACGACGGCAGCTTCGAATGGCTCGGCACCTACACCGCGTATAACGGCTCGGTGATCCAGTCCGAACTGATGCGGACGCGCGATTTCCGGGCGTTCGATCTCGTGCCGATGACGGGCAGCGCGGCGCGCAACAAGGGCATGGCGCTGTTCCCGCGCAAGATCGGCGGCCAGTATATGATGATCGGGCGGCAGGACGGCGAGAATCTGTTCCTGATCACCTCCGATCAATTGACGCATTGGGACGAAGGCAGCTTGCTGCTCAAGCCCGAATATCCGTGGGAACTCGTCCAGATCGGCAATTGCGGGCCGCCGATCGAGCTTGACGAGGGCTGGCTGCTGCTGACCCACGGCGTCGGCGCGATGCGCAAATATTCGATCGGCGCGGTGCTGCTCGACAAGCATGATCCCTCAAAGGTGATCGGCCGCACGCGCGAGCCGATCCTTGCCGCCGCCGACGAGGATCGCGAGGGCTATGTGCCCAACGTCGTCTATAGCTGTGGCGCGCTGCTCCAGGGGGACAATATCTTCATCCCCTACGGCGTCGCCGACAGCTCGATCGCGTTCGCCTTCGTCGCCGTCAGTGCGTTGCTGGCGACGATGTGACGGCCGCGCGCGTGCGGCGGTAAAGGAACCACGCCAGCGCGAAATAGAGCAATACCCCGGCGACGAGCGCGATCGGCGCGAAGCCTTCGCCCACCAGCGCGAGCGGCGCGTCGCTGCCCGAACCCGCGACGATCCCGGCGAACACCACGCCCCATAAAGACTCGCCGACGATCAGCCCGGTCGCGGTGAGCACGCCCATCCGCCGCGCGAAATCGGGGTTGGGGCGCTTGTCCGCCCAGCGTTCATAAAACCGCCCGACGACGGCGCCGATCACCGTCGGCAGGATCAGACTCATCGGCAGATAGATGCCCATCCCCACCGCGAGCGGCGGCAGGCGCAGCTTCTTGAGCAGCCCCAGCACTTCGTCGAGGATGATGAAGCCGACGCCCGCAAGCGCGCCCCAGCCGATCATCGCGGCGTTGAGGCTGCCGCCGAGCACCCCCTTGGCAAGCGCCGAGATCAGCGCCGCCTGCGGGGCGGGCAGCGCATTCGGCCCCGCACCGGGCACGCCCGCGAACCCAAAGGCGGTGTTGAGCAGATCGAGCACCGGCGGGATGATCAGCGACCCGAAGATCACGCCGATGACGAGCGCGACCTGTTGCTTCCACGGCGTCGCACCGACGAGCTGGCCGGTCTTGAGATCCTGAAGGTTGTCGTTCGAGATCGTCGCGACGCCGAACACGATGCCGGTGACGATCAGCGCATAGGCGACCAGTTCCTGCGTCGTCGAAACGTCGTTGTCGCGCCCGAACAGCCCGACCAGCAGCAGCGCGGCAGCGACGACCGAGAGGATGCCGATCCCCGAGACGGGGCTGTTCGACGCGCCGATCAGCCCGGCCATATAGCCGCACACCGCCGCGATCAGCAGCCCGATCACGAGCACGAACAGCAGCGCGCCGCCGATCAGCGCCGCGGCCGACCCGGTCAGCGTGCCGCCCTGGAGCACCGTCCACAGCAGCCAGCCGATCGGCAGCATCATGAACAGCGAGCCGCCGAACACAATCCCGATCGGCAGATCGCGTTCCTCGAGCGCGAGCGTATCGCCGTGCTCGCGCGCGCGGCTGGCGGCCATCGCCGAACGGACGCCGCCGATGACGGGGCCGGCGATCTTGACCAACGTCCACACCGCCGCGACCCCGATCACGCCCGCGCCGAAAAAGCGCACGTCGGCCGAGAAGATCGTGCTCGCCCAGGTCTCGGCACCGCCGGCGATCGGATGCGCGGCGGTCAGGAACGGGAGCAGCACCCACCAGCCGACGACGAGCCCGAGGAACATCGCCGCGCCCACCGAAATGCCGACCAGATGGCCGACCCCCATCAGCGCGAGCGACAGGCTGCCCGCGATCCCGGTCGCGCCCGGCCCGGCGCGGAACCACACCGACGCCTCGCCGACGAGCAGCCGCGTCTGCGTGAGAATCGCGAACAGCGTCGAGGCGACGCCGTTCCAGATCAGGATGGTAAGTCCCTTGCTGCTTTCCTCGGCGCCCTCGCGCGAGCCCGAGCCGACGCGCAGCACCTCGGCGGCCGCACGGCCTTCGGGATAGGGCAGTGGGGTATCGACGACGAGCGCGCGGCGGAGCGGCACCGAGAACAGCACGCCGAGGATACCGCCGGTGCCGGTGATCGCGGCGGTCGTCCAATAGGGGAAGCCCTGCCACCAGCCGATCATGATCAGGCCCGGCAGCACGAAGATGATCGCCGCCAGCGTCCCCGCCGCCGAGGCGACGGTCTGGACGATGTTGTTTTCGAGGATCGTCGAATCCTTGAACCCGCGCAGGATCGCCATCGAGATGACCGCGGCCGGAATCGAGGTGGCGAAAGTGAGTCCGACCTTGAGCCCGAGATAGACGTTGGCGGCGGTGAACAGCAGCGTGATGATCCCGCCGAGCAGGATACCGCGCAGCGTGAGTTCGGCGAGCGGGCGCGCGGCGCGCGGCGTGGCGGTGTCGGTCAAAGCGAGGCCCCCGAAGTGGATGAAGTGGAGAGTGTGGCGCAGTTCCGTTTCCGCCGCGCCCGCGGGCAGCGGACGATCACGAAAGGGGCGCGCAGGTGCATAGCGCGGTTGTGGCACAAAGCGACGTATGTAGGACAGCGGGAAGTTGGGGGCGGGCGCTGCCATGTCGCGCCGGTGGCTCGCAATGGGGCGCTTCCGGTTGGTCCGGGCTACGCCAGCCCCACCCGCGCCCGCTCCTTCGCCGAGCGATAGATCGCCTCGATGATCCGCAAGTCACGCAGCCCTTCCGTGCCGCTGACGATCGGTTCGCGGTCCTCGACGATGCACTGGACGAGGTGGTCGAGCTGGCCGGCCCATTGCGTCTTGCCGGGGCCGGGGGGCGGGGTGATCTCGGTCTCGCGGCCGCGGCCTACCCACAGGCGGTGGCCCGAATAGCCGGTCGCGGGCTCCAGTTCGATCCGGCCCTTGTCGCCCATCAGCAGGATGTGGCTCTGGTTCGCGCTGTACATCGACATGCACGATCCGATCACGCCCGAGGGGAATTCGAGCTGAAATTCGATCATGTCCTCGACTTCGTGGAAGCGCGGATCGCTGCGGTCGGTCTGTTCGTGGGCGTAGACCGCGATCGGTTCCTCGCCCGTCATGTAGCGGGCGGCGTTGAGCGCGTAGATGCCGATATCCATCAGCGAACCGCCGCCCGCGAGCGCTTTCTTGAGGCGCCATTTGGTGGGATCGCCCTGGACGAAGCCGTGCTCCGACCGGAAATAACGCGGCGTGCCGATCTCGCCGGCGCGCGCGCGGCGCATCGCCTCGAGGTTGGTCGCCTCGAAATGGCAGCGATAGCCGATCATCAGCTTGCGGTCGGCCGCCTTGCACGCCGCGATCATCGCCTCGCACTCGGCCGACGAGATCGCCATCGGCTTTTCGCACATCACGTGCTTGCCGGCCTTGGCGGCGCGGATCGTGTATTCGGCGTGCATCGAATTGGGCAGGCAGACGTAGACGATATCGATGTTCGGATTGTCGGCGATCGAATCGAAATTCGCGTAATCGTAGATGTTGCGGGTGGGGACGCCGTGCTCGGCCGCGACGCGCTCGGCCTTGGCGCGATCGCCGCTGACGAGGCCGGTGAGGCGGCTGTGGGCGCAGTTCGCGAATTCGGGGACGATGCGGCCGAGGCCGTAGCCGCCGAGGCCGACGACGGCATAGCCGAGCGTGCGACTGTCGGCGCGCGCGCAAGCGGTGGCGCCGGGCAGCGCCAGCGCGGCGATTCCACCGGCGGCGGCGATCATGTCGCGTCGTGTGAAGTCGATCATGCGTCTCTCCTGCCTGCCCGCCCGCAGTGAGGGGCATAGCCTAGCCCACATCCACGCGAGCGCTACTGGAAATTGCGCGGCCGTCCATGTAACCGGTTACTTCATGAAGAGGATGCTGTTCGCGGCCGCGGCCGCACTATCGCTTGCCACGCTGTCGTTCGCGCCGCTGCCGCTTGCCGGGGCGCCGGCGCTGGCGCAGGCTGTTTCGCCCGATGCCGCGATGCGCGCCACGGTCGATCGGTTGATCGCGCGGATGACGCTGGAGGAGAAAGCGGGGCAGCTTTCGATCCTCGGCGGCGATTACGGCGACGTGGACGATCTCGCGCGGCGCGGGCTGCTGGGCGGCACCAACGGGGTGATGCCGGGGCACGACGTCGCCGCCTATACGCGCCATATCCAGGACATGGCGATGCAATCGCGGCTCAAGATCCCGGTGTGGTTCATGGGCGACGTCGCGCACGGCTATCGCATCGTGATGCCGGTGCCGCTGGCGCTGGCGGCGACATGGGATACCGCGCTGGTCGAGCGCGTCCATCGCGCGGCGGCGATCGAGGCGACTTCGGACGGGGTCGACTGGACGTTCAGCCCGATGCTCGACATCGCGCGCGATCCGCGCTGGGGGCGCGTCGTCGAAGGCGCGGGCGAAGACCCGTATCTGGGCAGCGCGATGGCGGTGGCGCAGATGAAGGGTTTCCAGGGCGACGACCTTGCCGCGAAAGACACGATGCTCGCGACCGCCAAGCATTTCGCGGGTTACGGCGCGGTGACGGCGGGGCGCGATTACAATGCGGTCGACTTGCCGCCGCGATTGTTCCGCGACGTCTACCTGCCGCCGTTCAAGGCGGTCGCGGATGCCGGCATCGGCTCGGTGATGGCGGCGTTCAACACGCTCGACGGCGTGCCCGCGACCTCGAGCCGCGCCTTGCTCACCGGCACATTGCGTGACGACTGGGGATGGGATGGGCTGATCGTGTCGGATTACGACGCGGTGAAGGAACTGTCCGTCCACGGGGTCGCCGCCGATGCCGCCGAGGCGGCGCGGATGGCGCTGCGCGCGGGAATCGATATCGATCTGCACAGCGGCACGTATCTGGAACAGCTTCCGACGCTGGTGCGCGACGGCAAGGTGCCGATCGCCGAGGTGGATGCGGCGGTGCGGCGCGTGCTCGAGGCCAAATACAAACTGGGGCTGTTCGACGATCCGTATCGCTACGGCGACCGATCGGGCATGGCCGGGGCGGTGCTGGAGGAACATCGCGCATTGGCCCGGCAGGCAGCGCGGCAGGCGATGGTGTTGCTCAGGAACACCGGCGTATTGCCCTTGAAGAAGGCGGGCCGGATCGCGGTGATCGGGCCGATGGCCGATCTCCAGCGCGATGTGCAGGGGCCGATGCCCGCGCTCGGCGTGCCCGGCGAGGTGGTGACGATGCTCGCGGGTGTCCGGGGCGTCGCGGGCGGCAAGGCGCAGGTCAGCTATGCGCCGGGCGTCAGCGTCAAGGGCGCCGAGACCGACGAAGCGGGGATCTCGGCGGCGGTGGCGGCAGCGAAGGCGGCGGACGTCGCGGTGCTGGTGCTCGGCGATTCGATCGACATGATCGGCGAGGGCAACAGCCGCGCCTCGATCGACCTGCCGGGGCGCCAGCTCGACCTTGCCAAGGCGGTGGCGGCGACGGGCACGCCCGTGGTCGCGGTGGTGGTGAGCGGGCGGCCGCTGGCGGTGCCGTGGCTTGCAACCCATGCCGACGCGCTGGTCTTTGCGTGGCTGGCGGGCGATCAGGCGGGCAACGCGCTGGGCGACCTGCTGTTCGGAGATGCGAATTTTTCCGGCCGTCTGCCGATCACGGTGCCGCGATCGCTGGGGCAGGTGCCGCTTTCCTACGACGCGCTGCCGACCGGGCGGCCCAAGGCGGGCGTCTATACCAGCCGCTATGTCGACGAGGAGAACACGCCGCTGTTTCCGTTCGGCTATGGGCTGAGTTATACGCATTTCAGCTATGGCGCGCCGCGACTCGACCGGACGACGCTGACGCAAGGGGGGAGGATCACCATCACGGTGACGGTGCGCAACGAGGGTACGCGTGCGGGCGCGGCGGTGCCGCAGCTCTACGTGCATGACGAGCTGGCGAGTGTCAGCCGGCCGATGCGGCAGTTGAAGGGGTTCCGGCGGATCGATCTCGCGCCCGGCGAGGCGCGCGACGTGACCTTCACGCTGACCCCCGACGACCTCGCCTTCGTGCGCCGCGACATGACATGGGGGACCGAACCGGGCGGCTTCAAGCTGTGGGTCGGCGATGATTCGACTGCGACGCAATCGGCGCGCTTCGCGCTGGCGGGCCAGTGAAGGCGGACAAGTGAAGGCGGGCATTGTCTTCGCGCTGCTGCTCGGCGGCATGCAGGCGGGGGACGATGTCGACGCGCTCGCGCGCAAGTCGATCTTCGCGCTGACGCCGGCCGAGCGCGCGGTGGTAAACGACGCCACTGCCGTCGAGCGACGACGCGAGATGGGGCTGCTGGGGATCACCGCGCTGCGGCCGGGACGCAACGGCATGGACATGAGCGCGCCCAACGCAGTCAATTACGACGAGGCCAGGGCCGAGCCGCGGCCGATCGCCTCCGATGTGCTCGCCGGGGCCGCGACCGCCGATGCGTGGTGGAATGCGCGCCGCCCCGCGCTGGTGGCGACCTTCGAGAAGGAGATGTACGGGCGCGTGCCCGCGCATTTGCCGGCGGTGACGTGGCGTGTCGCCTCGGTCGAGCATGAGACGATCGGCGGGGTCGCGGCCGAGACGCGGCATCTGATCGGCCATGTCGACAATCGCGCCGCGCCGGGGATCAGCGTCGATATCGACGCGCGGCTGACGCTGCCGGCGCAGGGTCGCGGCAAGGTGCCGGTGATGATCAATCTGAGCTGGATCATGCCGCCGCGGCTGCCCAAGGGGTTCACGCCGCCGCCCGAACCGCCCGGCCCCGACTGGAAGGCGCGGATCCTGGCGCGCGGCTGGGGCTATGTCGTCTACGATCCCTTGAGCGTCCAGCCCGATAACGGCGTCGGGCTGACGCAGGGCATTATCGGGCTCGCCAACAAGGGGCAGCCGCGGTCGATGGACGATTGGGGCGTGCTGCGCGCCTGGGCCTGGGGCGCGAGCCGGGTGCTCGATTACCTCGACCGCGATCCCCGTGTCGCGGGTGACCGCGTGGGGGTCGCCGGGCATTCGCGCTACGGCAAGGCGGCGCTGGTCGCGCAGGCGTTCGATCCGCGGTTCGCGATCGGCTATATCAGTTCGTCGGGGGCGGGCGGGGCCAAGCTGCTGACGCGCGATTACGGCGAGCAGCTCGAGAATCTGACGAGCGACGAATATTACTGGTTCGCCGGGAATTTCATGCGCTACGGCGCCGATCCGTTGAGCGTCTATGATCTGCCGGTCGATGCCGACGCGCTGATCGCCTTATGCGCGCCGCGCCCGGTGTTCATCAGCGCGGGCACGCAGGCGGCGGGTGACGGCTGGGTCGATTCGCGCGGCAGCTTCGAGGCCGCGGCGGGCGCGAGCGCGGCGTATGAATTGCTGGGGGCGACGGGGCTGTCGTCGAAGACCTACCCACCGACCGGCACTGCGATCACCGGCGGGCGGATCGGCTTTCGCCAGCATCATTACGGCCATACCCAGGCGGCGAACTGGCCGACGTTCCTCGATTTCGCAGGTGCGTATCTTGATCCAGCATCGCGGTGAAGGCGTCGGCGGCGCGGCTGCGATAGCGTTCCTTGTGGCGTAGCGCGAGGAATGGGCGAGGCGCCAGATCGATCGGCAACGCGACGAGGCGGCCGGCGTCGATCATCGCCTCGACGACGAGCGACGACAGCCCGCTGACGCCCGCCCCCGCCGCCACCGCCGAGCGCACCGCTTCGTTCGAGGGCAGTTCGAGTGCGATTCCGAGCGCCGCCGGATCGAGGCCGCGCGCGCGCAACGCCGCTTCGAGCACGGCGCGCGTTCCCGATCCGGCCTCGCGCATCACCCAGCGCGCATCGGCGAGCGCCGCCGCCCCGGAGACCTCGGGCGCGTCGGCGGCCCGGACGATCCGCATCCGATCCTCACCGACCTGCCACGCGGCGAGCGCGGGATCGTCGACCGCGCCTTCGACCACGCCCAGATCGGCGGCGCCTTCGACGACCGCGGCGGCGACATCCTGGGTGTTCGCGATGCTCACCTGCAAGCCGATCCCCGGATAGGCGGCGTGGAAACGGGCGAGGCGGACGGGAAGCCAATAGCCGCCCACCGTCTGGCTCGCCGCGATCCGCAGGCTGCCGTGCGTGAGCCCGGACAGGTCGGCGAGCACCGTGCTCGCGGTCTCGACACGGGCGAGCACCGCGCGCGCCTCGGGAAGGAAAACGCGGCCCGCCTCGGTCAGCGCGATCCCCCGGCCGACGCGATCGAACAGGTGCGCGCCGTGCCGATCCTCGAGCGTCGCGATGGCGGCCGAGACCGCCGACTGGGTGAGGTTCAGCGCGCGCGCCGCCTGGGTCACATGCTCGCGCTCGGCGACGGCGACGAAGATGCGAAGCTGGTCGAGGGTCATGCTCAATCAATCGGGTAAATCGAACGAAACCACAAGAATGTTTCGTTCGAATGATTGATCGCACACGCGCATGGAATCGGCATGTCCAAAATACTCGCCGCCCCTCGCTTGCCTTTGTCGGAAACCGCCGCCGCCGTCGTGCCCGGCCTTTGCCTCGCGATCCTGATCGCGCTCGCGGCGCATTCGCTTGAGGAGATCGAGCGCGCGCTGACCGGCAAGGCATGGATCGAAGCGCTGGTGATCGCGATCGTGCTCGGCGCCGGCGCGCGCTCGGCGGGGCTGGTGCCGGCGCGCGCGCATCGCGGGATCGACGTCGCCGCCAAGCCGGTGCTCGAAGTCGCGATCGTGCTGCTCGGTGCTTCGCTCGACGTCCACGCGATGCTCGCATCGGGGCCGGTGCTCGTCGCGGCGATCGCGGCGACGGTGGCGCTGGCGATCGGCGCCGGGGTGGCGATCGGGCGCGCGCTGGGGCTGCCCGCGAAGATGGCGATGTTGATCGCGTGCGGCAACGCGATCTGCGGCAATTCGGCGATCGCGGCGGTGGCGCCGGCGATCGACGCCGAATCCGACGATGTCGCGGCCGCGATCGGCTTCACCGCGGTGCTCGGCGTCGTCGTGGTGCTGGCGATGCCGGGGATCGCGGCGCTGGCGGGTTTTAGCGGCGCCAAGGCAGGCGCGCTGGCGGGGCTGACGGTTTATGCGGTGCCCCAGGTGCTCGCCGCCGCGGCGCCGATGGGGCCCGCGGCGGTGCAGATGGGTACATTGGTCAAGCTGACGCGCGTGCTGATGCTGGGGCCGGTCTGCGCGGTGCTGGCGGTGGTCGCGCGGCGGCTCGGCTGGACGGCGACGACGCAGGGGCGGGGTGTGCCGCCGATCGCGCACCTCGTGCCGTGGTTCATTCTCGGATTCCTGGCGCTCGCCGCGCTGCGGGCGCTGGGTTGGGTGCCGGCGCATCTCGCATCGAGCCTCGCGGCGGGGGCGGGGCCGTTGACGATCGTCGCGATGGCGGGGCTGGGGCTCGGCGTCGATGTGCGCAGCGTGCGCGCTGCGGGGCCGCGCGTCACGGCGGCGGTGCTGCTGTCGCTGGCGGTGCTCGGTGGCCTCGGCATGCTCCTGCTCGCCAGCGTCACGCTGGAGTAAGGCGCTGTCTTACGCCGCCGACGGGGCGCTCAGATAAACGCTGCCCGCCCCATAGGACGCGAGCCGGGCGATGATATCGGGTGAATGCTCGGGGGTGAAGCCACGGCGTGCCCAGAACGGCGTCGATTCGTTGACCGCGACGAGGCCGATGCGCGCATAGCCCAACCGCGCCGCGACCGTGCCGATGCGGGCGACGATATCCCGCGTGGCGCCGCTGCCCCGCGCGGCCGGCGCGAGCGCGAGATCGTGGATATAATAGCAATCCGCTTGCTCCGGGATGGCGCCGAGCAGGCGGTTGAGCGTCGGCGGCTGCCCGAACACCGCCGGATGGCTGATGATATAGCCCATGATCGCGGCGCCGCCGTCGCCGAGAACGAAGCAGCCGCCGGGGAACAGCGCGAGGCGCTCGCGGAAGATTGCGGGATCTTCGATATGGTCGGGATAGCTCGTGGCGGCGATCGCGTTCACCGCCGGCAGGTCGCGCACGGCCATCGGCCGCCAGACGGCGCGCGGCTGCCCGGTGCCGGCGTCGGCCACGGATCGCTTCCTACCGCCCCCGGAACAGCCCGCCGAGGATACCGCGCACGATGCTGGCGCCGACGCCGCGCGAGCTGCCGAACACCGCCTTGGAAACCTGCGTCGCGACCTGCCGCCCGACCGCCGACGAGGCCGATCGCGTCGCCGAGGTGACCGCGCGGTTCCACGGCGAATTCTTCGCCTCACGCTCGGCGGCGATACGCGCGCGTTCGGCCTCCTTGGCGGCGCGGGCATCTTCCTTCGCCTTGGCGGCGGCGGCTTTTGCGGCCTCGTCCTGCGCCTTGGCCTCGGCCGCCGCCGCGCTCGCCTCGTCGGCTTTAGCCTTGAGCAGCTCCTCGGCCGATTCGCGATCGATGACGGTGTCGTATTTGCTGCCGATCGCGTCGGTCTGGATCAGCACGCCGCGCTCGACCTTCGTCACCGGGCCGACCCGGCTGCGCGGCGGCTTGATCAGCGTGCGCGTCACCGGCGCGGGCGCGCCGTCAGGCTGGAGCAGCGACACCAGCGCCTCGCCGACCTTCAATTCGGTGATCGCGGTGGCGACGTCGATATCGGGGTTGGCGCGGAAGGTCTGCGCCGCCGATTTGACCGCCGCCTGATCGCGCGGCGTGAACGCGCGCAACGCGTGCTGGACGCGGTTGCCGAGCTGCCCCGCCACCTTGTCGGGCACGTCGATCGGGTTCTGGGTGATGAAATAGACGCCGACGCCTTTCGACCGGATCAGCCGGACGACCTGTTCGATCTTGTCGAGCAACGCGCCGGGCGCGTCATCGAACAGCAGGTGCGCCTCATCGAAGAAGAAGGCGAGCACGGGCTTGTCGGGATCGCCGACCTCGGGGAGCTGTTCGAACAATTCGCTCAGCAGCCACAGCAGGAAGGTTGCGTAGAGCTTGGGGCTCGCCATCAATTTGTCGGCGGCGAGGATGTTGACGATGCCGCGGCCTGCGTCGTCGTGTCCGATGAAGTCGCTCATCGCCAGCGCGGGCTCGCCGAAGAAATGGTCGCCGCCCTGGCTGCGAAGCTGGAGCAGCGAGCGCTGGATCGCGCCCACCGATTGCTTCGAGACGTTGCCGTAGGTCGTCGTCAGTTCGTCAGCGCGCGCGCCGCACGCGACCAGCATCGCTTGCAGGTCGTCGAGATCGAGGAGCAACAGCCCCTCCTTGTCGGCGACGGTGAAGGCGATCGTCAGCACGCCTTCCTGCACTTCGTTCAAATCCATCAGCCGCGCGAGCAGCAGCGGCCCCATTTCGGAAATGGTGGTGCGGATGGGGTGGCCCTGTTCGCCGAACAGATCCCAGAACTGGACGGGGTTGTCGGCATAGGACCAATCCGAATAGCCGATCTCGGCGGCGCGCTTGGCGAAGGGCTCGTGCGTCTTGGCGGTGGGTGCGCCGGCCATCGCGAGGCCCGAGAGATCGCCCTTCACGTCGGCGACGAAGCACGGCACGCCTTCGGCCGACAGGCCTTCGATGATGCCCTGGAGCGTCACCGTCTTGCCGGTGCCGGTGGCGCCCGCGATCAGGCCGTGGCGGTTGGCGCGCTTGAGCTGAAGCTCCTGCCGCTCACCTGCTGCCGTCGTGCCGATAAAGATGCTGTCCGCCATGTGCGTTTCTCCCGACCGTTACCGCCCCGCTATCGCGCGAAGCGGCGCGCGACGGAAGCCCGGAGTTTGTTCCACTTGCGTGGACGGGCGGCGCTGGCCCGCTCCCCCTCCCCGCCTCCCAACGGCAGTATACTGAATGGGAGGCGGGGAGGGGGAGCGGGCCGGCGCCGCCTCTAACCAAAAACGTAACGGCGCGGCGCGCCTCAGTTCTTGATCTTGACCGGGATGAACCCGCTGCCGCCGCGCCCGCGCTGGACGAACAGCAGCACCTGATCGCGGCCACCGCGCTTGGCGGCGGCGACGGCGTCCGACAGTTCCTTCGGCGTCGAGACCTGCGCGCCGTTCGCCGAGACGATCACGTCGCCGCGGCGCAGGCTCTGCGCGGCATTGCTCGACGGATCGACCGCGGTGATGACGAGCCCGCGGGTCGCAGCGTCGACACCCACCTGCCGCGCGATCGTCGGCGTCAGCGGCGTGGTGGTGAGCCCGATCGCTTCGGTGGTCGACTCGCTGGTCGTCTCGTCGCCCTCGTCGGGGGCGGGTGACGATCCGTCGGGGTTGAAGCCGGCGAGTTCCTCCTCCGAGGGACGCGTCGCCATCGTCGCGGTGACGGTCTGGTGCTTGCCGCCGCGGATCAGTTCGATCGGCACGCGCGTGCCCGGCGACAGGTTGGCGACCAGATAGCTGAGCGACTGATCGGGAGTGACCTCCTGCCCGTTGACGCGGACGATGACGTCGCCCTGCTTGAGCCCGGCCTTGGAAGCAGGACCATCGGGTTCGACGCGGGCGACGATCTCGCCGCGGTTCTTGGGCAGGCCGAGCGCCGCGGCGATGTCGTCGGTGACCGGCTGGATGCCGACGCCGAGATAGCCGCGCTCGATCTTGCCGCCCTTCATCAGCGTGTTGACGATCGGCTTGGCTTCCTCGGCCGGAATCGCGAAACCGATGCCGACATTGCCGCCGGTGGGCGACAGGATCTGCGAATTGATGCCGATCACATTGCCGTGCATGTCGAACATCGGGCCGCCCGAATTGCCGCGGTTGATCGAGGCGTCGGTCTGGATGAAGTGATCGTAGCCGCCGGGATCGGTGGTGCGGTGGACCGCCGAGATGATCCCCGCCGTCACCGACGAGCCGATCCCGAACGGGTTGCCGATCGCGATCACCCAGTCGCCGACGCGCGCATTCCCCGAGTCGCCGAACTTGACGTAGGGCAGGTCGGTGGCGTCGATCTTGAGCACCGCGAGGTCGGACTTGGCGTCGCGGCCGACGACGCGGGCCTTGTATTCTTTGCGATCGGTAAGCGTCACCGTGATCGTATCGACGGTCGCGCCCTGCGCACCGGGCGCGATGACGTGGTTGTTGGTGACGACATAGCCGTCGGGCGAGATCAGGAAGCCCGAGCCGAGCGACTCGCCTTCGCGCGTGATCGGGCCACCGCCGCCACCGCCGCCGAATTGCTGGAAGAAATCCTCGAACGGCGTGCCGGCGAAGGGATTCTGCTGCTGGACCTTGATGTGCTGCGTGGTCGAGATGTTGACCACCGCCGGCTGGAGTTTCGCCACCATGTCCGCGAAGCTCATCGGCGCGCCCGCCTTGGGGGCGACGGCGTTGATCGCGCCGGGCTCGTTCTGCGCCTGCTGCGCGCCGAGCGGCTGCTGGAGGGTCATCGTGGCGGCCGCGCCGCCGAGCAACAGGGCACCGGTTATCGCAAAGGCGTAGCGCACGTAGGGATTTCCTCTTCTCTGTTCGGTTCAGGCGTCGCGCGGCTTTTGCCGATTATTTGCTGAACCTCGATTGAATATGAACGGATCGTCAGCGTCCCCGGCCCGAGAACTGGCGGAGATACTCGCTGTCGGGGGAGAGGATGATGTCGGTCTGATCGGTGGGCGTCGAGGGATCGCCGTCATCGACGAAGGTCCGCTCGTACGACTGCATAGCGCGATAGAAATCGTAGAAGGACGCATCCTTGCTGAAACTCTCGGCATAGACGTGCGACGCCTGCGCGTCGGCCTCGGCGCGGATGATCTGCGCCTGTTTCTGGCCCTGCGCGCGGATCGTCGCGGCTTCCTGCTGGCGCGCGGTCGCCATGCGCTGGAGCGCGCTGGTGAGCGGCGTGCCGTCGGGCAGGTCGGCGTGGCGGATGCGCACGTCGACGATCTCGACGCCATATTGGTTGGCGACGCGCTGGAGCCCGGCCTGGATATTGTCCATCACCTCGCCGCGTTCGGGGCTGAGCAGCGCCACGAACGGCCGCTTGCCCAACTCGCTCCTCAGCGCCGAGCCGAGGATCGGCTGGAGCTGCTCGGCGACGCGCTGCTCGGTCGCCGACGAACTGCCGGTCGCGACCACCGCCTTGAGCGGATCGACGATGCGGAACCGCGCATAAGCGTCGACCTCGAGCCGGAGCTGATCGGTCGACAGCACCTGCTGGTTGTCGAGATCGACGTCGAGCACGCGCTTGTCGACCCAGACGAGCTTGTCGATGAACGGCCAGCGCGCGACCAGCCCGGCGCCGGTATTGCCGAATTGCTGGCCCGGTTTCCACGCGTTGACCAGCCCGACCGGCTTTTCGAGCCGCAGGATCACCGCCTGGCGCGTCTCGGGAACGATCGCGAAAGTGCTCGCGAGCAGGATCACCACGACCAGCGCGACGATGCCGATGACGACGGGGTTGCGCAGCGACCGGCTCATTGGCCGCCTCCCTGCGCGGGGGCAGGCGTGGCGGCGGGTGCCGCAGGCGCCGGCCGCGCGCCGGCGGCGTTGTTGAGCGGCAGATAGGGCACGACGCCGCTGCGCGTATCCTCGATCACCGTCTTGTGCGCCTTGCCCAGCACATTCTCCATCGTCTCATAATACATCCGTCGCCGCGTCACCTCCGGCGCGAGCTTGTATTGTTCGTAGACCTTGTCGAACTGCGCCGCCTCGCCCTGCGCGCGCGCGATGATCTGTTCGGCATAGGTGTGCGCCTGGTTGATATCCGATTGCGCGCTCTGCTGCGCAGCGGAGACCGCCTTGAATTCGTCGATCACCGCGGCGGGCGGATCGACCCGGCGCAGCGCCACGCCCTGCACCTGGAGGCCCGAGCCGTAGCTGTCGAGAATCTGCTGCATCAATTCCTGCACCCGCTGGGTGATCCGGCTCTGGCCGGGGCCGATCGCGTCGTTGAGCGTCGAGGTCGCGATCACCGCGCGCATCGCGCTTTCGGCGGTCGCGCGCAGCGTTGCGGCGGGATCCTTGATCTCGAACACGTAATTCTGCGGATTCTTGACGTTCCAGCGCACCTGATAATTGAGGTCGATCAGATTCTGGTCGCCGGTCAGCATCAGGTTGGTGGCGTCGCCTTCCGGGAAATCGTCGGTGCGGATCGCCTGGACGTCGACCTTCTGCACCGAATTGAAGGGCGCCGGCAGCGTCACCTTGTAGCCGGGATCGAGCGTCTTGGTGTAGCGGCCGAACAAGGTCACGACGCCGCGCTGCTGCGGGCCGATGACGTGGAAGCTGGTGAACACCACCCACACGCCGAGCAGCAGCACGATGCCGATGATCGCGAGGCTGCGGCCGTTGGCGCCGCCGGGAAGCCCGCCGCCACCGCCGCCGCTGCCCGGGCCGCCGCCGCCGCCGCGCGCGCGCTTCAAAAATTCGTCGAGCACGGTCGGCCGGGCGGACCGGCCGCGCGGGGCGCCCGGCGGCACCGTCCACGGATTACGCGGGCCGCGATCGCCACCGCCGTCATTGCCGCCAGAGCCCCAGGGGCCCTTGCTCTCGTTCGCCAGAATGGGAAGGCGCCGCCACCACCGTGTCAGGATCGTCATCCCGCCTTTATAGGTGGGCGAACTGAGAAAAACAGTGGCAAGAGCGCATGAGGCGCCTATCTCGCCCAGTATGTCCGATAACGAAGCCCTTAGCGCCGCGCTCGCGCCGGTCGCCGCAGGCCGCGCGACCGCGCGGCTAGCGAACGGCACCGCGAGCATCATTCTCAACGTCACCGGGTTGCCGAAGAGCACGCACGACGCCTTCGAACAAGACGTGCGCGCGGCCGCGGCGGCGGTGCCGGGGGTGACCGAGGTGCGCGTCGCGCTGACCGTCGAACGCACCGCGCGCCGCCTAATCGCGATCGCGAGCGGCAAGGGCGGGGTCGGCAAATCGACCGTCGCCGCCAATCTGGCGATCGCGCTCCACCGGGCCGGACGCGCGGTGGGGTTGGTCGATGCCGATATCTACGGCCCGTCGCAGCCCAAGCTGCTGGGCGTCGAGGGCAGCCGCCCGCAGGCGCGCGACAAAGTCCTCCAGCCGGTGGCGACCCCGTACGGCGTGCCGCTGCTGTCGATGGGGCAGCTCGTCGACGCCGACAAGGCGATCGCGTGGCGCGGGCCGATGGTGAGCGGCGCGCTCGGCCAGCTCGTCGACGCCAATTGGGGCGATGCCGATACGCTGGTGCTCGATCTGCCGCCGGGAACCGGCGACGTGCAATTATCGATGGTCCAGAAGCACAAGCCCGCGGGTGCGGTGATCGTCTCGACGCCGCAGGATCTCGCGCTGATCGATGCGCGGCGCGCGATCGACCTGTTCCGCCGCACCGACGTGCCGATCATCGGGATGGTCGAGAATATGGCGGGCTATGCCTGCCCGCATTGCGGCGAGATATCCGATCCGTTCGGGCGCGGCGGCGCCGAGGCCGCCGCCGCCGAGCTGGGCGTGTCGTTCCTCGGCCGGGTGCCGCTCGATCTTGCGATCCGCGCGGCCTCCGATGCGGGCACGCCCCCCGTCACGGGGACCGGCGACGAGGCCGCCGCGTTCATCCGGATCGCCGATGCGATCGATGCCTGGCTGAAGGAGAAACGCTGATGCCGATCACCAACGACGACGACATCCGCGCGTTGCTGGCGGGCACGCGGACGATCGCGATGATCGGCGCCTCGGACCGCCCGGATCGCGATTCGAACCACGTCATGGCGTTCCTCCAGCAGCACGGTTACCGCGTGCTGCCGGTCAACCCGCAGATCACCGGCGAGCATATCCACGGCGAGTTCGTCTGGCGCGAGCTGTCGCAGATCGGGGAACCGATCGATCTGGTCGATATCTTCCGTCGGCCGCAGGCAGCGGGTGAGGCTGTCGATCAGGCGATCGCGGCGGGCGCGAAGGCGGTGTGGATGCAATTGGGCGTGATCAACGACGCCGCCGCCGCGCGCGCCGAGGCGGCGGGGCTCAAGGTGGTGATGGATCGCTGCCCGGCGATCGAGATCCCGCGGCTGGGCGTGCCGCCGGTCGAATAGCTTTTGGACTGTTTCAGTTATGCTGAAACAGAGGCGGCACCGGCCCGCTCCCCCACGGGGTCCCCACTAAGTATTACTTTGTGGGGTTACCCCCACCCCACCTCCCAACGGCAGTATACTGAATGGGAGGGGGGTGGGGGAGCGGGCCGGTGCCGCAATCCACGCAAACAAAACAACCCTACAGCACCACGGTCTGCGGCTTGGTTTGCTCGATCGCGGCGAGGATCATCCGTTCCCACACCGCCGGATCGCCTGCGTCGGCCATCGCGGAATCGGGCTCGCGCAGCGTGCGCAGGACAGCGGCGGCATCGGGCAGGTAATCTCTCCAGCGTTCCTCGACCTCGCGTGACGCCGATTCCGCGTCGCCTTCGGCATTGGCGCTGATCCGCTGGCCGGCGAGGACGCGCGCGATCCGTTCGGCGGCGGGCTGGGTGCTGATGTCCATCATCTTTCTCCTGCGCGATCAACGTGCGAGCGCGCGCGCGGCTCCGCGCCGCCACGTTGCGCATCCACATTTCGCAACTGCGGAAGCATTTTGCGCAATTGACGCTGCGGTGCAGCATCGCCAGCTCTGCGCGATGACCGAACCGCTTCCCCGATCCGCCGCCGGCCCACACAGGCACGTCGGGCTCACCCATCTCGCGCTGGCGATGGGCGGGTTCGCGATCGGCACCACCGAATTCGCGACGATGAGCCTGCTGCCCGATCTGGCGGCTGATCTGGGCATCGACGCGCCGACCGCGGGGCATGTGATCAGCGCCTATGCGCTTGGCGTCGTGGTGGGGGCGCCCGCGATCGCCGTGCTGTCGGCGAAATTGTCGCGGCGGACGCTGTTGATCGGGCTGATGGCGGTGTTCGCGCTTGCCAATGCCCTGTCGGGGCTGGCGGCAACCTATGGCTGGATGCTCGCCTTCCGCTTCCTGAGTGGATTGCCACACGGGGCCTATTTCGGGATCGCGACGCTGGTCGCCGCCTCGCTCGTGCCGCAGGGCCAGCGCACGCGGGCGGTGGCGCGCGTGCTGTTGGGGCTGACGGTGGCGACCGTCGCGGGGGTGCCGCTCGCCAATTGGCTGGGGCAGACGCTCGGCTGGCGCTGGGGGTTCGGGATCGTGGCATTGCTCGCGACGATGGCGGCGACGATGGTCGCGCTGGTCGCGCCGCGCGATCGGCCGCACGAGGGCGCGAGCCCGTTGCGCGAACTGGGTGCGCTCAGACGCGGGCAGGTGTGGTTGACGCTCGGCATCGGTGCGATCGGCTTTGGCGGGCTGTTCGCGGTCTACACCTATCTTGCCGATACGCTGCTCAATGTGACCGGGGTGACGCCGATGATGATCCCGATCGCGCTGATGGTGTTCGGGATCGGCATGACCGCGGGCAATCTGATCGCGCCGCGCTTCGCCGATCGCGCGCTGATGCCGACCGCCGCCGCGTTGCTGGCGTGGAGCGCGGTTGCGCTCGCGCTGTTCCCGCTTGCCGCGCACAATTGGTGGACGATGCTGGCCGATATCGGCGCGATCGGGATCGGCGGTGCGCTCGGTACGGTGTTGCAGACGCGGCTGATGGACGTGGCGGGAGACGCGCAGGCGCTGGCCGCGGCGCTCAATCACTCGGCGTTCAATATTGCCAATGCGCTGGGGCCGTGGATCGGCGGGATGGCGATCGCGGCGGGGCTGGGCTGGACGTCGACGGGGCTGGTCGGCTGCGGGCTTGCGCTCGGCGGGATGGCGGTACTGCTGGTATCGGTGACGATGAGCCGGCGCACCCCGGCGCTGGTGGCGGCCTGAAACGGAAACGGCACCGGCTCATTCCCGACAAGGAATAACCCGGTGCCGCTATCCGGCCAAAGCTCGATTCTAGAGCGAGCTGCATAAGACCTGATGCAGGTCGCTTGCTCTAAATCTTTGTTGTCGCACCGTTGTTCGCGAAAAACCGGTTCCCACTTTTTCGCACGATGCTCTAACTACACCGTCTGCGGGCGCCGCTGGCCGCGGCGATGGTGGTTCGCGCCGGGGCGGCGGCGGTCGCCGGCGGGCTGGCTACCCTGTGGGCGGTTGTCGCCACCGCGATGCGGCTTGTGCTGCCCCTCTCGCGTGCCGGCCGGGCGCCCCTCGGCACGCTGCGGCGTGCGCTGGCCATCATGCGTGGCGCGGGCATCGCCGTTGCGGTTCGGGCGAGCATCGCCGCCGCCGCGGTGTGGGCGACGATCGCCCTGCGCCTCGCGACGCTCGCCGCGCTGCTGCTCGCCATCGTGCCGGCGTCCCTCGCCTTGACGGTTGCCGCCACCCGGGCGGCGTGCGCCCCCTGCGGGAATGGCCTTGTGCGTCGCGCGCGGGCGGCGCGGGCCGCGCTGGCGATCCTCGCGCGGGGCAGGATCGGCGCCGATCGCCTTTTTGCGGGTCGCCTGAATCTCGTGCGACTGGGCGACGAAATCGGCCGGCAGCGGTTCGATCGTCACCTTCTGGCGGGTCACCCGCTCGATATCGCGCAGATAGGGGCGCTCGTCATCGGCGCAGAAACTGATCGCGACGCCGCTTGCCCCGGCGCGCGCGGTGCGGCCGATGCGGTGGACATATTGCTCGGCGACGTTGGGCAGTTCGAAATTGAAGACGTGGCTGACCCCCGACACGTCGATGCCGCGCGCGGCGATATCGGTCGCGACGAGGATGCGCACCTGCCCCGATTTGAACGCGGCGAGCGCGCGCTCGCGCTGCGGCTGGCTCTTGTTGCCGTGGATCGCGTGCGCGGCGAAGCCGTTGCCGCCGAGCAGCTTCACCACCCGATCGGCACCGTGCTTGGTGCGGGTAAAGACGAGCGCGCGTTCGATTCCCGGATCGCCGAGCTTGATCGTCAGCAGCGCCTGCTTTTCCTTCTGGCCGACGAAGGTGACGAACTGATCGACACGCTCGGCGGTGGTCGCTGCGGGCTTGATCGCGACGGTCGCGGGGTCGCGGAGGAACTGATCGGCGAGCGTGCGGATCGTCTTGGGCATCGTCGCCGAAAAGAACAGCGACTGGCGCTGTTTCGGCAGCAGCGTCACGATCCGGCGCAGCGCGTGGATGAAGCCCAGATCGAGCATCTGATCGGCCTCGTCGAGCACGAGGATTTCGAGCATCGAGAGGTTGACGTAGCGCTGCTCGATCAGATCGATCAGGCGGCCCGGCGTGGCGACGAGCAAATCGACGCCGCGGCTCATATCCTGTCGGTTCTTGTTGATGCTGGTGCCGCCGAACACGGTCGCGACCGAAAGCCGCGAGAATTTGGCGTAATCGCGCGCATTGTCGGCGATCTGCGTCGCCAGTTCGCGCGTCGGGGTGAGCACGAGCATCCGGCAATGATAGGGCAGCGGGCGCTTGCCGGCTTCGTCGAGGCGCTGGAGCGAGGGCAGCACGAACGCCGCGGTCTTGCCGGTACCGGTCTGCGCGATGCCGAGCAGATCGCGACCCTCGAGCAGCGTCGGGATCGCCTGCTGCTGGATCGGCGTGGGCGTATCATAGCCCTTGGCCTCGATCGCGCGAACGAGCGGTTCGGCGAGGCCGAGTGTGGAAAAAGACATGGAAAACTTTCAATAATCGCCGGGCTCGCGCGCCGATGGCACACGAGAGGCGGGGGAAGAAATGACACCCCGCGTGATATGGGAAGCCCGAAAAATCGACCGAGGCGGAGCCTTAATCCCAAGGGGATTCAATCACGCTGCATGACGCCTCGATGGCGGCCATGTGGATGCTGCGCTGCAAAAAGTCAAGCGATATTGCGGGCCGTTACCGGATCGTGACGGTCGCGATCGCGCCCGCATCGTCGCGCAGCCGCAGGAAGAGGCGGCCGTCCGCCGGCCTGGGCACCGCGATCATCGTGCCGGTAAAGCCGTCGGGCACCGCAACCGCACCCGCAAAGTCGGCAGTCGTGGCCACCGCGGCGAGCAGATAGAGGTCGCTTCCCGTCAGGTGGCAGGCCTGATCGTCGCATTGGAGGGCGTCGAGCGTCGGCAGGCGGACCAATGTGGCGAGCGGCGCCCAGGCGCCGGCGACGCCATCCTGGAGGATGCGGAAGCGGATCGGGCCATAGGCCGACGCGCCGAGCGTGGCGGCGAGATCGGCCTTGACCACGCCGATCGTGTCGTTCTGGACGGCATAGCCCGCGCCCGGTGCGATCCGGGCCGACAGGCGACCGTCGGCGGTTGCGATCTCGATCGTCTCGCGACCGGTGAGGCGGGTCGTGGGCGCGGCGCGGAACGAGAAGGTCAGCGCTGCGCCAAGCGGCACCACCTTCTTGTCGGCGATCGCGATCTGCAATTGGTGCTGGGTGACGGCGGGGGTCGCGGTGAGCCCCAGCAGCGTCGCCGCCGGGCGCGGCGCGGCGACGACCACCGGCAAGGGCCGCTTGCGCCCGTCGGCGAGCGTGACGGTGGCGGTCTCGCGATGGCCGGGGTCGAGCGCTGCCAGCTTTTCGGGATCGGCGGCGGTCAGCGTCAGGCGGTCGGTGCCGTCGGCGCGCACGATCGCGCCGGGGCGCAAGGCGAGGCCGCCGAGCGTGACCGCGGTCACCTTGTCGAGCCCGATGCCGGTGAGGTCGGCCTCGCTGTCGCGCGCGCGGAGCGTCAGTCGATCGAGGCGTAGTTGCTCGGTGGTGGTGGCGAGCGCGACGCTGACGGCCTCGCCGCCGCCCTTGGGATGGACGAGCAGCGTCAGCGCATCGGGCGCGGCGGGGGGTACCGGCACGGTGACGGTGAGGCGATCGCCGCCCGTCGGTTTCCACGTCAGCACCCGGCCGTCGGCAAGCGTGATGCGATCGACGCAGGCGGGCGCGCCGCCGACGAGGTCGAGCGCGTTATCGCGGCCGACGGGCAGGACGGCGGCGTCGCGCGAGACGGTGTGCCACGCGGCCGCTTCGGGATTGGCGAGGCTGAAGGTCGGGCCGTCGAACGGCACGAAGCCCCAATCGCCGTGGAGCGTGCCGGTGATGGTATCGCCGAGACCGCGCCAGGTGGCGGCGGGCGCGGCGAGGACGTAACCGCCGCGCGTCGGATCGGCGGTGACGGGCAGATCGAGGCTCGCGCCGCTCTCGCGCACCACGCGCAGCCGCATGTTCTGCGCATAGCGCGTCGCGTAGACGAGCGGCGCGCCTTCGATGGGCAGCACCGTGCCCGGCGCCGCGCACAGCGCGCCCTGCGTCGCCGAATGGCGCAGCGGCGGCACCCGCGGCGGCTCGATCGCGGGCAGCGCGACCACCATCACCGAGGCCGGCCGGCCGAAACTGGGCGCGGCGTTGAGCAGCAGCGTGACGCGATCGTCGTCGATCCGCGACAGCGCGGGGATATATTGGAGCTGGGTCGATTGGAACGCGCCGAACAGCCGCGCGATATCGCGCACCACGCCGATATAGGGGCTGTAATAGCCATAGCCGGCCTGGCGCGTCGAACTGATCCGATAGGCGAGATCGGTCGGCGCGCCCGCCAGCGTCTCGGCGAGCGCCGAGGTGTGCGTGTCGGCGAGCAGCAGCGCCTCGCGATCCTGCGTCAGACACGCCGCCTGAAGATCGGTGGGCTGATCGAGGCATTCGGTCTTGAGCTTGACCGAGAGGCTTTGCGTCAGCACCGGCGAGATCGTCGCGATCCGATCGGGGTCGGAGCCTTCGAGCCTGTGGATATGGCGCAGGAAAGTATCGAGCCGGCCGCGGTCGAGCGATGCCTGGTTGAGTTCCTGCGACGCGCGCACGAAGGTGCCGGGGCGGTCGCGTACCGCCTCGACGATCGCGTCGTAATCGCTGTTGTCGTCGGGCGCGAGGAACAGGACGAGCTGCCGCGCGCCTGCGGGGACCGTGAGCGACAATTCGGTGCCGCCCTTCTTCCAGGTCTTGGATTTGAAGAACCAGTCCTTGGGCGGCGGGTTGGTCGCGCCGCGCAAGAAGGCGGCGACGAGCAGCATCCGCGCGCCCTGCCGTTCGGGAAGGTCGAGCTTGATCGAGATGCGGTCGCTCTCGGCCAGATTGGGGACGCGCGCGATCGGCAGCGTCCGCCCGCCGTGCCTCACCGCGACCTGAAGCCCCGGCCCGGCGAGATCGAACGGCGACGAGGCCGCGCGCGCGGGCGCAGGGGCGGCGGCGAGACCGAGCAGGAGCGAGCAGCAGAACAGACGCAGCATCATGCGGATGGCGTGGCGCGGGCAGGTGTCAAGAATAGGGCGCAATCGGGGAGCCGGCGGGGCGTCACCCGGAAGGCGGCCGATTCTCGAGGCGGCGCACCTTGTGGGGAGTCGCGGGCAAGCCATTGAAATCGACCGATCGCTCCCATCGCAACCGTCATGCCGGACGTGTTCCGGCATCCAACCCTCCACCAGCGCCAGCATCCGCGGCTCTCTGGATCGGAACCAGTCCGGCTCGACGGAAACGAAAAGGGGCGCCCGGATCGTTTCGGGCGCCCCTCATGATCTTCAATGCCGCCGCGGCGAAGCCGCGCCGTCGGTCCTCGCGTGCGCGAGGCCGGCCGACAGCGCCTGTGCGCTGGTGCGCACCGGCCGGACGTCGCCGGCCTCAGGCGCTGTAGTACATATCATATTCCACCGGGCTCGGCGTGGTCTCGAAGCGGATCACTTCCTCCCACTTGAGGTCCGCATAGGAATCGATCTGGTCCTTGGTGAAAACGTCGCCCTTCAGCAGGAAGTCGTGATCCTCCTGGAGCGCGACCAGCGCCTCGCGGAGCGACCCCGAAACGGTCGGCACGTTGACCAGTTCGGCCGGCGGCAGATCGTAGAGGTTCTTGTCGATCGCCTCGCCGGGGTGGATCTTGTTCTGGATGCCGTCGAGCCCCGCCATCAGGATCGCGGCGTAGCACAGATACGGGTTCGCCATCGCGTCGGGGAAGCGGAACTCGACGCGCTTCGATTTGGCGCCGGTGCCGTAAGGGATGCGGCACGATGCCGAACGGTTGCGGCTCGAATAGGCGAGCAGCACCGGTGCCTCGAAGCCCGGCACCAGCCGCTTGTAGCTGTTGGTGGTCGGGTTGGTGAAGGCGTTGAGCGCGCGGGCGTGCTTGATGACGCCGCCGATGAAATAGAGGCACATGTCGCTCAGCCCGGCATAGCCGTTGCCCGCGAACAGCGGCTGGCCCTTTTCCCAAATCGAGAAATGGGTGTGCATGCCGGAGCCGTTGTCGTCCTTGATTGGCTTGGGCATGAAGGTCGCGGTCTTGCCGTAGGCGTGCGCGACCTGGTGGACGACATATTTGTGGACCTGCATCCGGTCCGCGGTCTGCGTCAGCGTGCCGAAGGTGAGGCCCAGTTCGTGCTGCGCGGCGGCGACCTCATGGTGGTGCTTGTCGCACGGCAGCCCCATCTCGATCATCGTCGCGACCATCTCGCCGCGGATGTCGACCGCCGAATCGACCGGCGCGACGGGGAAATAGCCGCCCTTGGCGCGCGGGCGGTGGCCCATGTTGCCGCCGTCATATTCGCGGCCCGAATTGCCCGGCAGCTCGATATCGTCGATCTTGTAATAGCTGGTCGAATAGCTGTTCTCGAAGCGCACGTCGTCGAACATGAAGAATTCGGCCTCGGGGCCGACATAGACGGTGTCGCCGATCCCGGTTGCGCCCAGATACGCCTCGGCGCGCTTGGCGGTGGTGCGCGGATCGCGCGAATAGCCCTCGCCGGTCGCGGGCTCGACGACGTCGCAGAACACGATCAGCATCGGCGTCGCCGAGAACGGATCGGTATAGACCGCGTCGAGATCGGGCATGAGGATCATGTCGCTCTCGTTGATCGCCTTCCAGCCGGCGATCGACGAGCCGTCGAACATCAGACCGTCGGTGAGTTCATCCTCGCCGATCAGCCCGGCCACCATCGTCAGATGCTGCCACTTGCCCTTGGGATCGGTGAAACGGAGATCGACCCATTCGATCTCCTCGTCCTTGATCTTCGCGAGAATGTCCGCGGCCGTGTTCGCCATGATGCTCGTCTTTCCTTCGTAATTCCCCTCCCGCTCGCGGGAGGGGTTAGGGGAGGGCGTGTGGGGGGTCAGATCGCTTCCTCGTCGCGCTCGCCGGTGCGGATGCGCAGCGCGGTCTCGATCGCGGTGACGAAGATCTTGCCGTCGCCGATCCGGCCCGTCTGCGCCGCCGCCGCGATCGCCTCGACGACGCGCGGCGCGAGGCCGTCCTCAACGACGACCTCGAGCTTCACCTTGGGCAGGAAATCGACGACATATTCGGCGCCGCGATAGAGTTCGGTATGGCCCTTCTGGCGCCCGAAGCCCTTCGCCTCGGTCACGGTGATCCCCGATACGCCTACTTCGTGCAGCGCTTCCTTCACCTCATCGAGCTTGAACGGCTTGATGATCGCTTCGATCTTTTTCATGCGTGCTTCTACTCCCGCCCACGGCCTGCGGTTTCAATAACCGTGCCAGCCGGTGATCGGCAAGAAAACGTGCCCGTCATGGGCGAATCGCACCGCCGCCTGCCCAATTCGTGCGCAGCGCCGCGATTGCTGCCCGAAAATGAGGCAGCGTCCCCCGTCAAACGACCGCTTGACTCTTAAATCTACATATGTTGTACTTCTGCCATGGCACGCAAACGACAACCGTCGAAGCAGATGCGACTCCTTCTTGAGGCGCTGTCCGCGCGACGCCGGGAATGGCGGCACGGGTATGATCTCATGAAAGAGACGGGCCTGTCATCGGGGACGCTTTACCCCTTGCTGATGCGCATGACCGATCAGGGGCTCGTCGAGGCCGAGTGGCGCGAACCGGCGCAGCCGGGGCGGCCCGCGCGGCACGCCTACCGGTTGACCGCCGCCGGCTTCGCGCTCGCGCTCGAACAGTCGGAGGATCGGGGACGCCTCGATCCAAGGACGGCGATCGCATGAAAGCCGCGCTGTCTCGGGCCGTCATGGCGCTGGCCATGTGCTGCATGGACGAGAGCCGCCACGAATGGTCGGCCGCGATGCGGGCGGAATTCGACACCGCGATCCCGGAAGGCAGATCGCTGTCATTCGCGACAGGATGCCTTGTTGCGGCCTGGCGCGAGATGCTGACGCGTGAGGAGGGCCGCTACACGCTGACCAATTACGCGCTGGCGCTCGGCGTGATGATTCCGATGGCTGCACTTCAGATCGGGTGCGCGCTGTTCGGCCTGCCCTATCTGTATCCCGGACGCGAAGGGCTTTCCGGCGCGCTGCTGGTGGGGGCCGAGCACGAAGCGCTTATCCGCGGCGTCTATCAGACCGCCGTTACCCCGCTCGCCTTCCTCCTTCTGCTGCTTGGCGTGGGGCATCTGGGGATCGCGCAAGCGATGCTGCAACGCGAATGGGACCGGGTCAGGCGGATCGGGACGCTCACGCTGGCGGCCTCGGCGACGCTCGTCATCTTCATGGGCGTGCTGTTTCTCGATAGTTCGCAAGCGCTGTTGCAGGGCGGCGTGCTGGCGATCGAGCTGGCCACGATCGCGGTCGTTGTCCGGTGGCATGCCCAGCTTTTCCCCGCGGCCGTGGACGAACATCCCGGGTAAGCGACCAGCTTTCCCGCGCCCCCTCTCTTCGGAGCAACATCCCGAACGCCTGCCTCTCGCGCACGCCCGCCCGTGTCGCGGCGGGGACTCGCGCGCGCCGGACGCACAAATCAACCGTCGACCCACTGGAGATGTCTCATGATGCACAAACGTCCAGAACCCAAAGCAGCAAGCCGGCGTATCGCCGTCGCGGCCCTGATCGCGGGCCTCGCTCTCGCCCAATCGGGCTATGCCGCCGCCCACGAGATGGCGTCCGGCCCGCGATTGGAGGGGCTCGCGCCGTCGGCGGCGGCCGGGCAATCGCCTTTCCTCGGCAAATGGGAACTCGATCTCGCGCGGATGCCCGATACCTACGGCCCGGCCCCCAAGCGGGTGACCTTCGCGTTCGAGGATGTCGGCGCGGGCCGGTGGCGGACCGTGATCGAGATCACCGCGCCGAACGGCAGCGTCCGGCAGGCCGCCTCGGAATATCGGCGCGACGGCAAGGCGGTGCGGGCCGAGGGCGATACGGCGGAAGCCGACAGCGCCGCGTTCAGTTCGCCGGCGCCCGATGTTTTGGTCATGAGCCTGGCCAAGGACAAGGGCTTGGCGTCGGTCCGCGTCTACACGATCTCGGCGGACGGCAAGGAGATGACCGAATCCGCGGCGGACACCGACGGGGACGGCGCGCCGTTCGTGCGCACCTTCCACTTCAAGCGCATCGCCTGATTTGCTTGCGGCGGGGGCTGCTGGCACTGCCGTGCTCGCCGCCCTTCGCCCGTCAGGCGTAGGGCGGCTTGTCGAGGCCCTTGGGGCTGGTGGTGAAGATTTCGCAGCCGGTCTCGGTGATGCCGATCGAATGTTCGAACTGCGCCGAGAGCGAACGATCGCGGGTCACCGCGGTCCAGCCGTCGTCGAGAATCTTCACGTCGGGGCGGCCGATGTTGATCATCGGCTCGATCGTGAAGATCATGCCGGGCTTCAACTCGGGGCCGGTGCCGGGGCGGCCGGCGTGGACGACCTCGGGTGCGTCGTGGAACAGCCGGCCGACGCCGTGGCCGCAGAAATCGCGCACCACGCCGTAACGATGCGCCTCGGCATGTTGCTGGATGGCGTGGCCGATATCGCCGAGGTGATTGCCGGGCTTCGCCTGATCGATGCCGATCATGAGGCATTCATAGGTGACGTCGACCAGCCGCTTCGCCTTCACCCCGACATCGCCGACCAGATACATCCGGCTCGAATCGCCGTGCCAGCCGTCGAGGATCGGCGTCACGTCGACATTGACGATGTCACCCTTCTTGAGCGTCTTGCTGCCCGGAATGCCGTGGCACACGACATGGTTGATCGAGATGCAGCTCGAATGCGTGTAGCCGCGATAGCCGAGCGTCGCGGGCACGCCGCCCGCGCGGACGATATGATTGCGGATCATCTCGTCGAGCGCCTGCGTCTCGACGCCGGGCACGACGTGCGGCACGAGCATGTCGAGCACCTCGGCGGCGAGCCGCCCGGCGCGGCGCATGCCTTCGAACGAGGGCTCGTCGAACAGCTTGATGGCGCCGGTGCGGCCCATCGGGGCATCGGCGGTGATGGTCACATAATCTGTCATGAGCGGCGATATAGCGGCAACGGCGGCGCTTTGCGAGGGGGGCGGGTTCGGCTATGCGGGCGGGCGATGGCACCCATGCGTATCTGGACCGCCGCCCTGGCGGTGATCGGCGACGAGATTCTCTCGGGCCGCACGCAAGACAGGAACGTCGCCCAGATCGCCGCCTGGCTGAACGTTCAGGGCATCCGCCTCGTCGAGGTGCGGATCGTGGGCGACCAGACGGCGGCGATCGTCGAGGCGGTCAACGATCTGCGCGCGCGCAACGATTATGTTTTCACCACCGGCGGGATCGGGCCGACGCACGACGACATCACCGTCGATGCGATCGCCGCCGCGCTTGGCGTGCCGGTCGTCCATCATCCGCAAGCGCTGGCGATCCTCGAGCGCCATTATGCGCGTCGCGGCGAGCAATTGACCGAGGCGCGCAAGCGCATGGCGCGCGTGCCCGAAGGCGCCGCGCTGATCGAGAACCGCATGTCGGGCGCGCCGGGGATCAGGATCGGCAACATCTTCGTGATGGCGGGGGTGCCGCACATCACCGCCGGGATGCTCGACGCGCTGACCGGCACGCTCGAGGGCGGGACACCGCTGATCAGCCGGACGATCGGCTGCTGGGTAGCCGAAAGCGAGGTCGCCGATCTGCTGCGCTCGACCGAGCATGATCATGCGGGCGTCGTGATCGGCAGCTATCCTTTCTTTCGCGACGGCACCGGCGGCGCCAACTTCGTCGTCCGCGCGACCGATGCCGCGCTGGTCGATACCTGCCTCGCCGATCTTGCCGCGCGGCTGGTCACAGCGGGGTACACCCCGGTCGACGGCGGCATCTGACGCGCCTAGAGTGCGATGCCTTTACGTTGAACCGTTCGCCCTGAGCTTGTCGAAGCCTGTCCTGAGCGCCTGCCTTGGCAGGCAGTCGAAGGGGGCCGTTCTGCGATGGGCTCGTTAATCACTTGCGGCACGAAGGACGGTGCTTCGACAACCCCGGATCAAGTCCGGGGACGAACGGGTTTGGGGAGCGGGCCGGCGCCGAATTTCGAATCAGGCTCTTAACGTCGCGTTAGCTATAGCGATCTAGCGTCGTCCGGGCATACATGCTCGCGGGGAAAGCGAATGGGTCTCGAAGCGCCGATCATCGAGGTTTCCGAAAAGCGCCGCGCGCGACGGCGGACGACCGGCGCGCGCGTCGGCGTGCGCGCGCTCGGCAAGCAGCGCGTCGAGACGCGGCTGCTCGATATTTCGCGCTACGGCTTCCGCGTCGCCGCCGAACGGCTGGCGCCGGGCAGCTCGGTGTGGCTTAAGCTTGCCGACAGCGAGCCGCAGCTCGCGCGCGTC
This sequence comes from Hephaestia caeni, assembly GCF_003550065.1. Classification (GTDB taxonomy): domain Bacteria; phylum Pseudomonadota; class Alphaproteobacteria; order Sphingomonadales; family Sphingomonadaceae; genus Sphingomonas; species Sphingomonas caeni_A. Next base: position 446,064 of record NZ_QXDC01000004.1, on the reverse strand, counting down.
GTGTGGAGCGATCAATATGCCTCGGGCTGCGTGTTCCTCGAACCGCTCGATCAGATGATCTACCGCACCGCGCTACGCACTGCCGGGATCGCGACGACGATCATCGCGTGATGATTGTTACGTTACAGAAATGATCCCCGCAGTCCGGGAGTGTTTGGACTCACCTTTCCATCACCTTCGCTGCCGGGTCGCGCCTGCCGCGCGGACGTCGGCAAGCGTCGGATAGCCGTTGACCGCCATCAGCAGATCGGCCTCGGCGAGCAGGCATTTGATGACATGCGCCGCGCCCTCGGCGCCGTCTAGCGCGAGGCCGTAGACGAACGGCCGCCCGATCCCGACCGCGCGGGCGCCGAGCGCGAGCGCCTTCACGACATCGCTCCCCGATCGCACGCCCGAATCGAACAGCACCGGCACATCGCCCGCCGCTGCGACGACATCGGGCAGCATGTCGATCGCCGCGATCCCGCCGTTGGCCTGCCGCCCGCCGTGGTTCGAACAGAAGATCGCGTCGGCGCCCGCATCGATCGCGCGGCGCGCGTCGTCGGGGTGGCAGAGCCCCTTGAGGATGATCGGCAGCGACGTCAGCGAGCGCAGCCACGCCATGTCGTCCCACGTCAGCACGCGCCCGAAGGTCGCCGCCCAGGTCATCACCGCGGCGGCGGGATCGTCCTCGGGCGGCCGTGCGAGCAGGGATCGGAACACCGGATCGCTGAAATAATTGGCCAGCACAGCCCCGCGCAATTGCGGGAAATTGCCGGTGTTGAGATCGCGCGGTCGCCAGCCGGTCACCCAGGTATCGAGCGTGACGACGATCCCCTTGTAGCCCGCCGCCTCGGCGCGGGCGACGAGACTTTCGGTCAGCCCCTCATGCCTGGGGGTATAAAGCTGGAAAAAGCCCGGCGTGTCGCCCAGCGCCTCGGCCACGCGTTCGAGCGGATCGTTGGCGAGCGTCGAGACCATCATCGGCACGCCCGTCGCCGCAGAGGCGCGCGCGGCGGCGAGATCACCGTGCCCGTCAGCGGTGCAGATGCCGGTGACGCCGATCGGGCTCAGGAAGATCGGGGTCGGCAGCGTGAGGCCGAACAGCTCGATCGACAGATCGCGGACGCGCGTGTCGACCATCATCCGCGGCACCATCCCCCAATCGGCGAAGGCGGTGCTGTTGCGGCGCTGGGTCGCCTCGTCGCCGCAGCCGCCCTGGACGTAGTTGAGCACATGCGGCGGCATCGCCGCCTCGGCCCGCGCTTCGAGCGTCGCGGCATCGACCGGGAGTTTGGGGAGCACGCCGCGCAACCCGGCGGCGTAGATCTCATTCTGGTAATCGCCGAACTGCGCCATCGACCTCTCCTCCACGCCACATTGCGAAGGAAGGTCGGTGCGGTGTCAAGCGCGGGTGGATCGAATTGCCGGATGGGGCGCCGCATGTTGCGATCAAGACCGCCACCGCGGCGAACGGGGCATCGGCCGGTTTGGAGCGGGTGAAGGGAATCGAACCCTCGTCGTAAGCTTGGGAAGCTTCTGCTCTGCCATTGAGCTACACCCGCATCGGATTGAAATCGCTTTATTTTCTGCCTGTGGCGCCAGACTGTTTTGCAACTTGTTTTGCAGCGATGCGCTCGGCGAGTGCCACAACCACCCGCTTGTGGTCAACATAGACTTTGCGGATCGACGCAACGCGTTCGGGCGACCAGCTCATAACGTCGGCCGCTTCCTGATCGGTTAGCTCCCATTCGGTCAGCAACATAGTGCAGAATGTGCCGCGAACATCGTGCAGATGTTTGAGGCGGCGGTTGCCATCCTCGTCGATGTGAACGATGTCGGCTGCGTCGCGGATGCGGTTGAAGCTGCCGCCAAGCCCGTCGCCGGTCCACGGTCGACCGCGGGTGTTGACCAGCACCGTGCTGACGCCGGATGCGCGTGGCCGGGTGCGCAGGTCCGCCAGCACCGTTTCGAGCTGCGGGGTCAGCGGGATGACGGCGCGGCGGCGCTTGCCCCGACTGCGCTTGAGTGCCTTTTTGACGATGGCGAACTCGCCGATCTGATCCCAGGTGAGCGACACCAGATCCTCGCGGCGCAAGCCGGTGACCGCAGCAAGCCGGAGCGCATCGATCAGATGCGGCCGCTTGAGATAGTGCGCCTTGGCCTCGAATTTGGCGATATCGTCGGCGGTCCAGACGATCTCGCCGCGATCGCCGCCCTTGTAGAGGTTGGGTATCTCGCGGGCGACGTTGATCGCGATATAGCCCCGCAGCCGCGCAAATTCGAGCAGGACGGACAGCACCGTCACGCCGACATCGGCGGATCGCGGCGTCTTGGCGCGCTCATCCCGCCACTTCACCACCTTGGCGACCATCCTGGGGTCGTTCCAGATCGCCGTTGGAAACTTGCCCCACCGATTCTCGATCAGATCGATATGGCCGCGCCAGTTTCTGCGGGTCGACCGGGCGAGCGCGCGCCATTCGGGGCTCGCCTTGGCCTCGTTGTCATCGTCCTGCGGGTTGGCCGGGCACCACTTGCGGATGATCGAGCAAAAGGTTTGCGGGTTGACCGACCGATCATCGGCCAGTGCGGCGGCGATTGCGGTGTGATCCGCCTTCGTCAGCGTCGGCTTGCGGGGTTGCTCGACCTTGCGGATGAGGGGGCCGCCGCGGAAGGCGTAGATGTACCAGGTGACGGGCTTGCCGCGGCGGGCGCTTTTGATGAACTGGACGGCCATCGGTTTATGGGCGCCAGTGCGTCGGACTAGGAAACGCGTGCATGCGGTCTGACTTCATCCAGCGTGGCGTGACCTCCGCTGCTTCGATCTCGCGCAGTTCGCGACCGTAGTCTACTGGACGGTTCAACGGATCAGGGCCAATTGGTTCAAGCATCGGCGCGGCCGCAACTGGCGTATTCCACACGGCTTTGCCCTCGGCGACCAGGCGCCCCCTGTGCACGCGCTTGACGTGGACCTCGCTGCCGTCGAGCGGCGCGGAATCAATTGGTCGCCAGTCGGTCATGGTCAAAGCTGATCCTCGAGCTGATCGAAGAGGCTGGTCGGCCGCGGGATCGCGCGCGCCTCGACGACTCGGATAGAGCCGTCAGGAGAGACTTCGATCCCCGCCACGTCAAGGCCGAGCTCGCGCGCGGTCTCGACCAGGTTTCTGATCTTCGCCTTGTTGGCGTAGGCCGGTTTAATCCTTTCCTGCACGCCCATCACGCGGCCTCGCGCAGGCGATCGGGCTGGCGTAGCGCGCCGCGGCGGCGCACGTCGGTTTCCATGACGATGCGGGCGACGCCCGCGCACTCGGCCTGCCACCAAGCGAGCGCGGCATAGAGATCGGCGAGCCGGGCGGCGCCGGCATCGTTGGGCACACGATCGGCGGCAATACGCTGACGCGCGGCGGCGGTGGTGATTTCGTCGAGCAGTTCGTAATTCCACGGGCCGAAGGCGCCGCGGTTGGGATCGTGCGCCTCCCAATCGATCGGGCCGGCGGTGCGATCGGCGGCCCAATTCCACTGTGCGACCAGCGCGCGGGCGCGTTCGAGCTTTTCGACGGCGTCGGCCTGCTTGAGCTTGCCCGCCTCGATCAGGCGCGGATATTGCGCCTCGCGCTGGCGGAGCAGGTAGCGCGCGGCATCGGCGAGCGCGTCGATCTCGTGGGCGAGGCGTGGGGCATCGGCGCGGTTCATGACCACGCCTCCCACGACCAATAGAGCGGCCATACCGCCGCGGCCACGAACGCGTTGATCGATGCCTGACCCGCGCAGTTGGGGGCATAGGGCGATCTATCGCAGGCGTGGTTGGCGGCGGCGTGCCCGAACGTGACGATCGCGATGCACGCATAGAGCGCGGCGGCTAGTGTGATGGCGCGAGCTTTCATGCCACTTTCCTCGCGGCGTCGCGCCGCTCGACCGGGAATTGCGCAGCGACGAGCGCCTGGGCGATCGGTGGGCAGACGCTGTTGCCGCATTTGGCGACCTGTGCCGTCTTCGTGATCGGCAGGCCGGCGGAATCGCGATCGATGATGTAATCAGGCGGGAAGCCCTGCGCGGCGAACAATTCGCGCGGGGTGAGCATGCGCATCCCGATATCGACGATAACGTATTCCTCGCCTTCGATCGTCACCGTGACGAGGCCGAAGCGATCCTGCACCGTGACGGTGCCGATCGGCCTGTCGAGGCCGTGGCCGTCGTTCTCGTTGCCGTAATATTTGATCAGGAATGCGCGGACCTCGGCCATGTGGGTGCCGCCCGCGCTGATCGTGTGCAGCGGCTTGTCGGTCGGCTGGCCGTCGCGGCAGGTGCCGCGCAGCTTGAGCAGGTTCGATGTCACCACCCGCTGCTGACTGCCGCTGGTCGCGATGGTCGACAGGGGCGCATCGGCTGGCCGCCCGGCAAGGTGATCGTTGTTCGGGCCGCCGTTCGCCTGCTCGATGTGCGCACAGACGACGCCAAAGCGGTTCTCGGCAGTTGATGTCCGAAGTGGTTCATCGGCCGGGTTGCCAGCGCGTACGCGACCGTCAGCTTTCTCGCCGTAGTAAGGCGCGAGAAACGCAGCGACCGCCGTGTTGTGGTCCTTCTTAGACGCGGTGACGGTGTGAAGCGGATCGTCGGCTGAGCGGTTCGCGCCGCCCTGCTGCGCATAGGAGACGAAGGTGGCGGCAAGCTCCTCACCCTGCTCATGACCACACCATTCGCAGGTCGGCCACCATGTGCCGGCATTTTCGTCACCGCATGCGGCGCAGATGAAATCGGCATGCTTGAGCGTCGCCTCAACCACCCCAAGCGGTGCCGCACCACCGGGGCGCTTTACGAAGCTATTGGCGGTTACCGTCGCGAGAGGATCTTCGACCGACTGCCCGATCGCGTTGGTGCGGAACTTGGTGACGTGCGGTACGATAACCGCGTGTTCGCCGCGGTTTGCTCCGGTGACGGTCGCCATTGGATCGTCGATCGAGGCGCCGCGTGCGCCGGGTTGATGGTGTGTCAGCGGCACGATGAAGGGCTTCGGGTTGTTCACCACGAACTTCATGATGCCGTGCGCGATGCGTCGCAGCGTCTTGTCCGCGAGGGGCTTTTTGCGCTCGAAGATGGACGGGCATGGGATCGACCAATCGATGATCTCGGCCGCCGTGCGCCACGGCTTGCGCTTGCCGCTCAGCACCTCGGGGGAATCGGGCTTGCCGTGCGTCGGGGCGGGCCAAGCGATCGGCAGACCGTCGACGCGCGCGATCATGAAGAAGCGCTTGCGGATCGTCGGCGCGCCGTAATCGCAGGCGCGTAGTTCACGGAACTGGAGCTTGTATCCGGCTTTGCGCAGTTCGCGGCACCATTTCTCGAATGTCTCGCCGCTGCGCGCCTTGATCGGCCGGCCTTCGTCGTCGAGCGGCCCCCAGGTGCGGAATTCCTCGACGTTTTCGAGCAGGATGACGGTCGGCCTAACGCGCTTGGCCCACAGCACGACGACCCATGCCAGATCGCGGATGCTCTTTTCGCGCGGCTTGCCACCCTTCGCCTTGCTGAAATGTTTGCAGTCGGGCGAGAACCACGCGAGTTGCACAGATCGGCCCTCGCACACGTCGCGCGGGTCGATCTGCCAGATGTTGTTGCGGATATGGCGGGTGCCGGGGTGATTGACCTCGTGCATCCTGATCGCCTGTTCGTCGTGGTTGATGGCGATATCGACGGCGCGACCGAGCGCGGCCTCGATACCGGTCGATGCGCCACCACCACCGGCGAAATTGTCGACGATGAGGGGGGTCATTCGCCGCACCCCGCACCGACCAGTTCGCCGTGCTCGCCCGCGGTGAAATCCTGCCAGTGGACCCAGCCCTTCGGGCACAGGAAACCCCATTCGCGGACCTTGGGGCCGGTGAAGAACAGCGAGACGAAGGGCTGGCCATCGACGAGTTCGAGGCGGTGCGCGTCGGTTGCCTTGCGATGGATCAGCGAACCGGCCTCGCGCACGAAGGTGCCGTGCGGCGTGATCTCGCGGTATCGGCCGACCAGCAGGAACGACGCGTTGTCCCACGGATGATCGTGCAGCGCGCGATCGTCATCGTCGCGCAAGCCCTGATGCAGATAGACGTTCTGCTGCTCGTTGCGCGGGACGATCCACCAGCGGCGTAGATACGTCGGCTTGCCGATGATGAGATCGGGGCGCCGTTGCATTTGCGCGGTGGCCCATGTCTGGAGTTCGGGCAGGGTGGCGTAGGGGGCGTTCATTACAGTGCCCCCGCCAGCAGGGCCGGGATCGCGCGGGACGCCATCATGACGATCATCGCGATCGCGAGGGCGACAACGGCGATTTCGATCCAGCGGTTGACGCGATCGCCATTGGCGAGCGTCCAGCGGGTGATGTCTGTCAGCCAGTCGTCGGGCGCAGGCCGCATCATCGGGTGCGCGCGCGTCGGGATGGCGGCGTCGTTGGTATAGGCGGGGAGGCTGTCGGCGCGGATCGTGTCGCGCAGCGCGGGATCGAAAGCGGCCTCGGTCGCCGCCGTATCGAGCGAGGCGAGGATCGCCGGGCTGGTCAGCGGGGTGGCGTCGAAATCCGGCGCGGCGTGGAAGGTGCCATCGTCATCGACCCATGCGGTGCGCATCGAATGATCGTCGGCTGGATCGATGGTTTGGTTGGGAAGCGTGGCCATGCGTGCGGCTCCTTTCGGAACCGCGTATGTGCGAAACTGTCGCACAAAGTCAAACGAAAATATCGCACAAGCGGTTGCGCGCTAGATGCGCCTGATGACGCCCACGACGCGGCCGATCAGAAACGCTTCTCCGTCGCTCGCGATGATGGGCGACACGGCAGGATTGTCACTGTTGATCTGGAGCGTGCCATCTGGGAGTTGGCGCAGGCGCTTGATCATTCCGAAACCGGCATAGCTGACGGCCCAGATGCGATCCTGCTGCTTCATCACCTGCTGCGAGCGATCGATGATCACAATGTCCTGATCGAGCAGGGTTGGCATCATCGAGTCGCCGTCGCCGCGTGCGACGAACAGCATCGATGCGGGCGAGTGGGTCAAGTTGCTCAACCAGGCCCGGCTGAACGGCACCATCTGCGTAACCGGGTAATCACTGATATCAGCGCCGCCGCCCATCGAATAGCCGACCTCGATTTCGGGCAGCAGGACGGCATCGAGGCGGTCAGCCAAATCCTCGGGCGCAGCCTTGAGCGCTCCCGAGGCCGTTACCCCCGCAAGTCCCATGATGAGATCGCGCGGGGTGCCATGTGGCTCGAAGATGTCGGCGAGACGCTCGGCGAGATGGAGGGGCAACAGCGACTTTTTGAACTTTTTCGGGTCTTCATATGCCGCATAGGTGGATGACGGCATGTCCAACGCTTCGGCGGTGGCGCGCACGGTCATTTTCGCGTGTTCACGCAATGCCTTCAGGCGGGCGGTGACGGGGCCTAGATCGGTCATTTGCCCATTAGGCGAAAAACTCGCACGCTGTATGTGCGAATTAATCGTTGCATCTTGTGCGAATGTATCGCACAAGCTCACCCCATGATGACGCTGTTCGACAAATTTGGTGGGGTGAGGCCGATGGCCGAGCATCTACGCGAGGCCCCTTCGACCGTGCAAAGCTGGAAGACCTCCGGGCGTGTTCCGGCGGGGCGACAGCCTGCCGTGCTTGAAAAGGCGCAGGAGCTGGGCCTCGACGTTACGGCCGAAGATGTCGTCTTTCCGCTCGGGCGGCCGGACGTGGCGGACGATGTTCTTCATGCCGACAGCGATACCGCCGAGTCGGTGCCGCCGTCAGCCGGAAAGGCGGATCATGTTTCCGCCAGCGAGGTGGCGGCGTGACGCCCGAGAAGCTCGCCATCAAGCGGGCGACCGCCGAGATGATCAAGGGCGTCGGCGGGCTGGAGGCGTCGGCGGGGCTGTGCCGGGTCGGCAAATCGACGCTCGGCGACAACCAATCGGTCAACCACGACGACAGCTTCGTCGCGCTCGACGTGGTGCTCGACCTGGAGCCGCTGACGCGCGAGCGCGCGGGGTGGCCGCATATCACGCGGCTGATGTGCCGCAACAACGGCGGCGCGTTCGTCGCGCTGCCCGACCCGCAGGGGCTCGGCGACGATCTGAACGCCTGCGCGGCGCGGCACGCCAAGGAGGCGAGCGAAGTGACGGCGCGGCTGTTCGACGCGATGGGCAATGGGCAAATCACCGCCGCCAAGATTTCGAAACACGATCTGCTGCGCGAAGCGCGCGAGGCGATCGAGGCGAGCGTGCAGTTGCAGGCGATGCTCGAAGCGATCGCCGAGGCGGAGGCATGAGCCGGATGCACCTGATCGCGACGGTGCCCAACGAGGGCGCGCGGCGGCTGGCGTGGTGGATCGGACAGCTTGGCCCCGATGCCTATGACGCGTTTGCGGCGGCGATGGGCAGCCATGTGAGCTTCGTCGACCGGATTTTGGCGGGCGAGATCGTGCCGGCGGCGCATCTGGCGCAGCGGATCGGCGCGGTGACGAGCGATTTTATCGACCGGCGCGACTGGCGGCGGCCGGCGGCGGGCGGCTGGTTCGATCCGGTCGCGCCGCGCGACGGTTCTGCTCGATGTGGGCGGCGGGCGGCATGATGGCGCGTGTTCGCGAAAAGGCCGAACGGCCGCGCTATGCGATCGGGCCGCTGGCCGAGGTGGTCGACGAGGCGGCGGGCGTTATCGCGACGGCCGGGATGATCGATACGTGGCTGGCGGTGGCGCGCGCGGGCGATGAATTCATCTATGCCTCGCGGGCGTGGCTGCCGCCGGGCGCGGCCGGTGCGGCATGCGCGCGCTCGCTCGCCGAAATGGGGCTGGTACACCTCAAGCAACGGCCGATCGCCGGGACGGCGCAGCGCAATTACGTGATGGAGCGATCGAGCCGCGCGATCGATGCGGCGACGCGCGGCACGCGGACCCCGGTTTCCGACAAGGCGCCGATCGACGGTGAAGCGGCGGTGATGAACGCGGTGATGCCGGCGCTGCGCCGCGCGGCGCGCTGGGGGCGGCCGTGCCCGACCGACGTGCAACTCGCGAGCCGTGCCCGCGTGCCGGTGGACGAGATCGCGCGCGTGCTGGCGGCGATGGTGGAAATGAACTGGATCCGGATCGAGCGGGTGAAGGCGCCGACGCTGCGCCAGGTGACGATCGTCGCCACCGGCCATCGGACGGGGCTGGTGAGGGAGGACCGATGACAGCGAAGAAGAAAGCGGACGGCGCGCCGGATGCGGTGAGCGTCGAGGTGGATCGCGACGCGCTGTTGGCGGCGCTGCGCGCGGTGGGCGATGTCGTTGAGGCGCGCAACACGATCCCGGTGCTGGCGAACCTGCTGCTTGCCGTCGAGGACGGCGTGATGACGGTGACGGGCACCGATCTGGACGTGGAAGTGAGCGCCACGCTGCCCGCGACGGGCGCGATCCGCACCACGGCGCCGAAGGACAAGGTGCTGGCGGCGGTGGCGAGCTTCAGGCCCGGCGCGCTGACGATCGCGCCGGTCGACGGGCGGTCGGCGCTGACGATCAGGCAGGGGCGCGGCGTGCGGACGATCACGACGCTGCCCGCCGACGATTTCCCCAAGCGGACGGCGCCGGAGACGGCGTTGCGCTTCACCATGCCTGCGAAGGGGCTGTTGCGGCTGTTCGAGACGACGCGGATCGCGATGTCGAACGAGGAAACGCGGTATTATCTGGTCGGCGTGCTCCTCCATATCGCCGACCGCAAGCTGCGCGCGGCGGCGACCGATGGTCTGCGGCTGATCCGCGCCGAATGTGCCGCGCCGAAGGGCGCGAGCAAGATGGCGGATATCATCGTGCCCGCCAAGACGGTGACGCACCTGTGCAAGCTGCTCGCCAAGGTCGAGGCCGATGTGGCGATCGCGGTGGCCGAGGGGCTGCTGACGATCGACCTGCCGGGGATCGCGGTGTGGAGCAAGCTCGTCGACGGCGCCTTCCCCGATTACACGCGGGTGATCCCCGCCGAGGGCAAAAACCGGCTGTCGGTGGTGCGCGATGCGCTGGTGGACGCCGCCGCGGCGGTGACGGCGGTCGTCAATGCCGAGGGCGACAGGATCAAGCATCGCGGCATCGCGTTCGATCTCGCGCCCGGTGAAGAGCACGAGCTTTCGGCGCGCGATCAGGCGGGATCGAGCGCGAGCGAGCCGTTCGCCGCGACCTATGTGGGCGAGCCGATCCGCTTCGGCATGAATTCGCAGCTTTTGACGCAGGTGTGCGGCGTGTTCGCCGAGGGGGCGGTGCTGAGCGCGGCGATCGACGGGCCGGGCGCGGCGGTTCGGATCGTGTCGGACAAAGACCCCGACGTGCTCGCCGTCATCATGCCGATGCGGGCTTGAGGGAGAAGGATGATGCGCACGATTACATTCGAACAAAGCTTTTCGCCCGACGAACTGGCCAAGGCGTTGATGGATGCAGGTTTCTCCGGCCGCGCGTGGCTGGAGAATATCGCGGCAGGCAAGAGCGGCATTTTCGATAGCGCGGATGATGAGATCGCGCTCGATTGTGTCGTCGACGAAGATGAGGTGATCGACGCGTTAGGTGATGAGGCGATCATCAAAGCCGCCGAGGAATGCAAGGTCGACGGCGCAAATGAGCGCGCGATCGAGGATGGCATCCGATATGTTCGCGCGGGCGATCTGGGGCTGGCGCGGGCGATGTTCGCGCGGGTGTTCGAGGATGGCGACCTGCCCGCGGCCGAGCGGGCGCTGTCGTGAGCGCGCAGCCCTCCTATACCGATTTTCTGGCGGCTAAAGCCGCGCTGGACCCGATGACGGGGATCGCCGAACCTTCCGGCCTGCCATCATCGCTGGCTGATTTTCAGGGCGCGATCGTGCCGTGGGCGCTGCGGCGTGGACGCGCGGCGCTGTTCGCGGGGACGGGGCTGGGCAAGACGCTGATGGAGATCGCCTGGGCGGATGCCGTCGCGCGCCATCTGAACCGCCCTGTCCTGCTGCTGACGCCGCTGGCAGTGGCGCCGCAGTTCGTGAGGGAGGCCGACAAGTTCGGGCTTGAGGTGCGGCGGGCCGCGTCGGCCGACGATATCGGCGGTGCGGGCGTTTACGTCACCAATTACGACAAGCTCGACCGGTTCGAGATCGATGCGTTCGGCGGCGTCGGGCTCGACGAGAGTTCGATCCTGAAGGCATTCGACGGCAAAACGCGCAATGCGCTGATCGAGCGTTGTGCCCAGGTGCCGTTCAGACTGGCGGCATCGGCGACGCCGGCACCCAACGACTTCATGGAGCTGGGCAATCACGCCGAGTTCCTCGGCGTGATGACGCACGCCGAGATGCTGGCGACGTTCTTCATCCACGACGGCGGCGATACCTCGAAATGGCGGCTGAAGCGCCATGCCGAGCGCGATTTCTGGCGGTGGGTGGCGAGCTGGGCGGTGATGCTCAACTCGCCCGCCGACCTCGGCTTTTCGGACGAGGGCTATGTGCTGCCGCCGCTCAGGACGCATCAGGTGACGGTCGCCAGCCCGTTTGCGGCCGATAGCGCGCGCGGGATGCTGTTTCCGCTGGAGGCGCGGACGATGCAGGAGCGGCTGGCGGCGCGGCGCGCGTCGATCGGTGCGCGCGTCGAAGCTGGCGCGGCGCTGGCGGTGGCGCACGATCGGCCGTGCGTGGCCTGGTGCAACCTGAACGACGAAAGCAGCGCGCTGGCGCGGGCGATCCCCGGCGCGATCGAGGTGCGCGGCAGCGACCCCGAGGGGCGCAAGGAAGAGGTGCTGGCCGATTTCGCCGAAGGGCGGCTGCGCGTGCTGGTGACCAAGCCATCGATCTGCGGTTTCGGGATGAACTGGCAGCATTGCCACGATACCGTCTTCGTCGGGCTCAACGACAGTTTCGAGCAGCTCTATCAGGCGCTCCGGCGGTTCTGGCGGTTCGGGCAGATGAGCGCCGTCGATGCGCATCTGATCGCCGCGCAGGCCGAGGGCGCCGTCGTCGCGAACCTCAGGCGCAAGGAAGCGCAGGCCGCGACGATGATGGCGGCGATGGTCGACGCGATGGCGGGCTTTTCCGACGTTCATGCGCGGCCGCTGGCACGCGAGCGCGCGCCCTATCATCCACGGGCCGTCGCGGCCCCGAGCTTTCTGGTGGCGGCATGATCGAAGCGCTGGATTATCGCGAGGGCGAGGGCTGGGCGCTGTATAACGGCGATTGCATCGAGGTGATGCGCCAATTGCCCGACGAGAGCGTCGGCTATTCGGTATTCTCGCCGCCGTTCAGTTCGCTCTACACCTATTCGAACAGCGATCGCGATCTCGGCAATTGCCGCACCGACGCCGAGTTTTTCGTGCATTTCGGCTTCGTGCTGGCGGAGCTGTTCCGATTGCTGAAGCCGGGGCGGCTGGTGTCGATGCACTGCATGGACATGCCGCGATCAAAGGCGCGCAACGGCGTGATCGGCGCGTGGGATTTCCCCGGCGACCTGATCCGCGCGGCGGAGGCTGTCGGCTTCGTATTCCATTCGCGGGTGTGCATCTGGAAAGACCCGGTGACCGCGATGCAGCGGACCAAGGCGCTGGGGCTGCTCCATAAGCAGGTGAAGAAAGACAGTGCGATGAGTCGGCAGGGGTTCGCCGATTATGTCGTCACGCTGCGCAAGGACGGCGTGAACCCTGAGCCGGTGGCGGGGCCGCTCACCGATTATCATGGCGAGGGTGCGGCGGCGGTCGATGCCGATGCCGCGGCAGGTTCGACGAACCCGCGCGCCAACCCGATCGACGTGCGGTCGATCGCGATCTGGCAGCGCTACGCGTCGCCGGTGTGGGACGACATCGCCAGCGGTGACACGCTGCAATATCGCGGCGGCCGGGACGGGGCCGACGAGCGGCATATCGCGCCGCTCCAGCTCCAGGTGATCCGGCGTTGCGTCGACCTGTGGAGCAACCCCGGCGACGTGGTGCTGAGCCCGTTCGCGGGGATCGGCAGCGAGATCTATGTCGCCGCCGAGCATAAACGGCGCGGGCTCGGAATCGAGCTGAAGCCAAGCTATTTCGCGCAGGCAGTGCGCAACCTGACCTCGCTCGACGACCGGCCGCCCGAATTGTTCGGGGAGGATGCAGCGTGACCTGTGATCATCGGGGCATGGCGGAGACGGCGCGGCGCCACGCGATGGCGATGACGGCGGCGAGCCGGGATCATGGCGACCGTCACCCCGAGGAGGCCGATGTGATGGCGGCGACGATGGGCGCGGCGATGCAGCTTGGGACGATGGTTGCGGCGCTGATCGACCTCAAGATGATCGCGCCGGGCGCTGGCGGTACGCTGATGACGACGCTGTGCCGGCTGGCCGAGGATACGGCCGCCGAGATGGTGGGGGCCGGCGGATGACCAAGAAGAGCCTTGCCGAGCAGGTGCCCGATGCGGTGGCGGCGGCGATCGAGGGCGAGGTGGCGTTGACGCTGTTCGCGCTGATCGAGCGGATGCCGGCGCATATCCGCGATGCGCAGCCGTCGAAGCGCGCGATCGTCGGGGCGCTGAAGGGGCTTGGGTGGCGCCCGTTGAAACGGGCCGACGACACGATTCTTTATCGCGCGCCGCAGATCGCGAGCGACCCGTTGGCGCGGCGCGACCGTGCGGGCGGCAATATCGCTGCGGACGAGCTGCGGCTGCTGATCGAGCGCGCCGAGCGGCTTGAGGAAGAGAAGAAGGGCATCGCCGACGACATCAAGGACGTGATGGCCGAGGCCAAATCGCGCGGATACGACGCCAAGGCGATCCGCGCGATCATCGCGATCCGCAAGAAGGACAAGGACGCCTATCAGGAAGAGCAGGCGATCCTCGATCTCTACCTGACAGCGATGGGGATGGCGTGATGGCAGCGGGGACTCCTGACGCCGAAGCGCTGTTGCGCGAGATTATCGCGTGGACCAAAGCGTCGGGATCGACGTCGGGCCAATTGGGGCAGATGGTGCTCAACCACGGCGGGTTCGTGCCGCTGCTGCGCAAGCGCGGGACGCTGAAGGCGGCGACGGCCGAGCGGGTGCGCGCGTTCATGGCGGCGTTTCCGACACGCGCCGCGTTGCCGGCGGTGCTGGCGGCGAAGCTGAAGCGCGAGGCGCAGGTGCGGGCGCCGTGGACGGCCGAGCGGCACCGATCGCTGATGATCCGGCTCGGCTATCCGTCGCACCCGAGCCTGGCGGCGCCGGCCCCTCCACCGTCGCCGCCACCGCCCGAACCCGCAGCAGGGGGCAAACCGCGCGTTTCGGCGGCGGTGATCCGCGCGGCCAGGATCGACGGACGCGACCTGCCGACCTTCGTCACCGCGCTGATCGAGATGGGGCTGGAATGCTGGCGCGACGATCGGATCATGAGCGGGGAGGCGGTGTCGTGACCAAATTCGGCGATTGGACCTGGTATCTCGGCATGGACGAGGATGACGACGAGATGTGCGCCTGCGCCTCGCGCGAGGCGGCGATCGCGCAGGGTTTGCTCGAATACAAGCGCGGCGAGTGCTTCTGGATCGTCGAGGCGCGGATGCTGACCGAGGATGAGGAGGCGATGGGCGCGGGCGAAATCGATGCCGCGCCGTTCGCCGAGGCGCGGGGCGGAATTTGGGTGACCGTTGGCAAGGACGGCGCCGCGGTGGAGGGTCAATAGATGAGTGGCAGTGTCAACAAGGTGATTCTGGTCGGCAATCTGGGGCGCGACCCCGAAAGCCGGACCTTCCAGACCGGCGGCAAGATGGTGACGCTGTCGCTCGCGACATCGGAGCGGTGGAAGGATCGGACGTCGGGCGAGCAGCGCGAGCGCACCGAATGGCACCGCGTCGTCATCATGAGCGAGGGGCTGGTGACCGTTGCCGAGCGCTATTTGCGCAAGGGCAGCAAGGTCTATCTCGAAGGCCAGCTTCGCACGCGCAAATGGCAGGATCAGGCGGGGCAGGATTGCTACGCGACCGAGGTGGTGCTGGGCGGGTTCAACGCATCGCTGGTGCTGCTCGACAAGGCGCAGGGCGGCCCCGGCCGGAACGATTATTCGGGTTATGGCGACACGCCCGGCGCGGGCGGCGGCGGCGATGCCGGCAGCGGGCCAGAGGCGGCGGCTGATGCGGGCGCCCGTGACGATCTGGATGACGACGTGCCGTTCTAGCCGCTGTTCGCCGGCCGACCGTGCAGGTTGGCGCCGACCCGCTTTGCGTATTTACCGGGGATGATCCTTGCCTGTGACCGACCAACCCGCCGCGCTGCTCGATGCGGCGCTCGCTTATGCGCGCCGGGGCTGGCCGGTGTTTCCGTGCAGCCCAAAAAACAAACGTCCGCTGCTGCCCAGGGACAAGGATGCGGCGGGCAAGCCGATTCCGAACAGCGGCGGGGTGACCAAGGCGACAATTGATGAGGATCTGATCGCCGCGTGGTGGCGGCGCTGGCCGCGCGCGATGATCGGCGTGTCGGTGGGGCGCGCGGGGATGCTGGTGGTCGATTTCGATCCGCGCGTCGACGAGATCGTCGATCCCGAGACGGGCGAGGTGACGACCGAGACCTATACGCTCGACCGGCTGAAGGTCGATGTCGAAGCACAGATCGGGTGCGCGCTGCCGACCAGCCTTGCGGTGCGGACGCCATCGGGCGGGGTGCATTGCTATTTCCAGCAGCCCGAGGGCGCGCCGATCGGCAACAAGGGCACGCTGCCGGAACATGTCGATGTGCGCGGACTTGGCGGCTATGTGATCGTGCCGCCGAGCGTGTGCGACGGCGACGCCCGGAACGCGGCGGGGCCGTATCGCTGGCTGCGCGGCGATGCCGAGGCGGGGATCAGCGCGATGCCGGCGCCGCTGATCGAGGCGCTGCGCGCGCCGCCGCCGCGCAAGGGATCGGCCGACGCCGCGCGTGCGGCTGCGCCGCCGCCCCGGCCGGCGGGCGTCACGGTCGATCTGGACGAGGCGCACCGCAAATATGCGCTCAATGCGCTCGATGCCGAGGTGCGCGAGCTGGCGGGGACGCCGCGCGGGGGCGGGCGGCACGGCGGGCGCAACCAGGGCGCCTATTGGGCGGCGTTCAACCTGGGCCAGTTGGTGGGCGCGGGCGCGCTTTCCGAATCGATCGTGCGGGCGGCGCTGCTCGACGTGGTGCGCGGGTTCGATCCGGCGGCGTTCGAGACGCACAAGGGGGCGATCGAAAACGGACTCAACAACGGTATCGCGAAGCCCCGCGACCTGACCGCCGTAGGCGGTCCTATGGCGCGCGGACGCGATAGCGTCCGCTCTGCCGGTCCTTCGGCGATCGCGCCGCCGACCGAGGCTTATGCCGACGATCTGGCGGCGCAGGCTGGCCCCGCACCCGCACCCGACAGGGTGGATGACGCCTCCTTCCAGAACGGAATGGAAAGCGGCGCTTTCGTTGTCGGGGCGCGCGGGGGGCGGATCGTCGCCGAGCCCGATGCCGAGATGGACCGGCGCTGCGCGCTGTTTCCGCTGACCGATCTCGGCAATGCCGAACGGTTCCGCGCGCGGCACGGGTGGCGGTTCCGTTTCTGCAACGAACTGGGATGGTTCGTTTGGGATAGGCGGCGGTGGGCGCTGCTGAGCGAGGAAAAGGACAAGGTGCCGGGGCAAGTGAGCCTGGCGGTGTTCGAGACGGTGCGCGCGATCCGCAACGAGGCCAAACTGGTCGCGACAAGCGGGCTGCGCGAGGATGATAAGGACGACCCGGCGCGGATGGATTTCGTGACGCGGTGGAAGGGCGCGGGCGATAACAAGGTGCCGGTCTATTATAGCGAGGAGCTGGCAGCGCACGCCAAATCGAGCGAGGGGGCGAGCCGGATCGGGTGCATCGCCAATCTGGCCAAGGCCTTCACCGATATCGCGATCGCCGCCGATGCGATGGATCGGGACCGGATGGCGATCAACGTGCTCAACGGCACGATCAGGATCGGGCTCGACGGCAACAAGCCGGTGATCCGGCTGGACGCGCATCGGCCGGACGACCTGATCAGCAAGATCGCCGCTGTGGCCTATGATCCCGACGCGGCGGCGCCGGCCTATGACGATTTCCTTGCCACGGTGCAGCCGGCCGAGACGATGCGGCGGTTCCTCCACCAGTGGGGCGGGCTGAGCCTGACGGGCGATATCGGCGAGCAGAAGCTGGTGTTCCATCACGGCGGCGGGCGGAACGGCAAGTCGACGCTGAACGACCTGTGGGCGACGATCGCTGGCGATTACGGCGCGAGCGTCGCGATCGAGACGTTTCTGGACCAGGGGCGCGGGCGTAAGGGCGGGGAGGCGACGCCCGATCTGGCACGCCTGCCCGGCGTTCGGTTCCTGCGCACCTCCGAGCCCGAGAAGGGCGCGAAGCTGGCGGAGGCGCTGATCAAGCTCGTCACCGGCGGCGAGCCGATCGACGCGCGCCACCTCAACAAATCGTTCTTCACCTTCCTGCCGTCGTTCAAATTGTCGGTCCAGGGAAACCACAAACCCAAGATCACCGGGCATGACGACGGCATCTGGCGGCGCATGATGCTGGTGCCGTGGGCGGTGCAGATCGAGGAAAGCGCGGTGGACGCCAAGCTGCCCGAAAAGCTGCGCAAGGAAGCGTCGGGCGTGCTCAACCGGTTGCTGGCGGGGCTGCTCGACTGGAAGATGAACGGGTTGATCGCGCCCGACGAGGTGATCGCGGCGACCGCGAAGTACCGCGAGCAGAGCGATCAGCTCGGGCGGTTCCTTGCCGCCTGCACGCGCCCCGAGGCGGGCGCGCGATCGAAATCGTCGCTGCTGTTCGCGCTGTTCACGGCGTGGTGCAAGGCCACGGGGGCGGCGGAGTGGCAACCGCAGGGCTTCTCCAAGGCGATGGAGGATCGTGGGTTCGAGAAGAAGGCGTCGAACGGGATGCAGTGGCTCGATATCGCGATGACCAGGGCCGCGAGCGACTTCGACGAGGAGGGCGATGGGCGATCGCGATCGGGGCCGCGTGACGATCCCGGACCCGATTATGACGATCTGCCGCCCTGATGATGCCGATTTGGAAGGAGGGCGGGTTCCGCGTGGAAGGACGATTGGAAGGACGAATATGGCTGTTTCCTGCGCTATTGGAAGGACTGGAAGCCGTTTGCGACCCACCCCCGCCATGTGCGCGCGCATGCGCGCGCACGATAGATACCCTCAATTATCCTTCCACTCCTTCCAAACTGATCTTTCGATCAGATCACTAACGACAAGAACGGCGGAAAAGCGCCAAAAATGCGAGGTGCGGCGATGACGAAAGTGGAAGGACAGGGGGATGGCAGCGTGGTTCCATTGGAAGGAGCCCTCCTTCCGGCCATCTGGACGTTCGATATGGTGCAGGATCGGCTGATCGAGGCGATGATCATGCTGTGGCGGATGCCTGACCGCGAACGCGGGTGGCAGCGGGTGCGGTCGCTGTGGCCCGATATCTGGCGGCACAATCATTTTGGCGACTATGCGGACACCGACCCCGATGCCGTGCCGCGTGTGCCGCCCGCGACGCGCGAGGAGATCGGCGAGATGGAAGAGGCGTTGGGCTGGATGCGCTTCGTGCCCGACCGCGACCGCAAGCTGGTGGGGCTCGCGATCGGGCGGCTCGCGCGGGGCGAGCGGGCGGTGGCGTGGCGCGATCTGCTGGCGCCGATGGGGGTGAAACGTGGGGCGGACGGGTTGCGGATGCGGTATGGGCGCGCGATCAACCGGATTTGCGTGGCGCTGAGTGGCGGAAATCCACTGGCGAGCGTGTCAACCCCTGAAATTTGCGATTTGTGAAATTTTACCTGTTCGCGAATGGGGTGTTTTGGGGCTATTTCTTGTCACGCTGAGTTGGGCCTGTGGGTGCGGCTCTGCATTGTATCTCTCCCTACCCTCGAACGACCGGCGCGGCTCTGGCTTCGCCGGTCGTTCGCGTTTTGAGAACTCATGGCCAGGCTCACGTCGATCCGATCACGGCTGACGACGGTGCGGCCGAAGCTGGCGTCGGCGCCTGTCGATCGCGCGGCGGTCGATCGGGTGCGCGGCGGGCGCGTCTGGCGCAAGTGGTACAAGACGGCGCGGTGGCGGGCGCTCAGGTGGAGCGTGCTCGTGCGCGATCACTTCACTTGCCAGCGCTGCCAGCGGATCGAGGGCGACACGTCGAAGCTCGTGGCGGATCACCGCACGCCGCATCGCGGCGATGCCGCGCTGTTCTGGGATGAAAGCAATCTGTGGACGCTTTGCGCCTCGTGCCACTCAGGCGCGAAGCAGCGCGAGGAGCGCGCGGACTGCTGAGGGGGGGGTGGTCGAAAGTTCAGAAGGGCGGCGCGGCGCGGACCGCTGCTGTCCTCATGTGGGGATTTTTTTCTTGTCGGGTTGGGATTTTGACTTGTTCGGCGATCCGGTGCCTGAGGGGCATCGGGGGCGGGGGCGACCGCCGCACGAGCCGACGATCGAAAGCCGGCAGAAATGCGTGCTTCTTGCGGCGGTGGGGAAGTCGCCCGATGAGATCGCGGCGGCGCTGTCGATCACCGCGAAGACGCTGCGCAAGCATTATTCCCGCGAGCTGCGCGACCATGCCGCGGCGAAGCTGAAGGTCGAAGGGAAGCTGCTCGTCGGGCTCGTGCGCGAGATCGACAAGGGCAACGTGGCTGCGAACAAGGAACTGGCGAAGCGGCTCGACAAGGCCGGGCTCGCCGAACTGTCCGAGCGGGTGAGGGATCGCGGCACCAAAGCCGAGAAGGCACCAAAGCTCGGCAAGAAGGAGGCCGCCAAGGTAGCCGCGCACGAAATCGCCGGAAAGTATAGCCCGCGGGCAACGCCGACGATCCAATGAGCGGCGCGCCTGAATGGTCGACTGCCTGCCCCGACTGGCAGGAGCGGATTGTGGCGCGCCAGAGCCTCGTGCCTTTTGCGCCGCTGTTTCCGGCCGAGGCGGCGCGCGCGCTGGAGATATTCAAAGGGCTGCGTATCGTCGATGTGCCGGGGCAGCCGACGTTCGGCGAGGCGTGCGAACAGTTCGTGTTCGACTTCGTCGCGGCGATCTTCGGGGCATACGATCCCGAAGCGGGTCGCCAGTTGATCAACGAGTTCATGTTGTTGATCAGCAAGAAGAACGCGAAATCGACGATCGCCGCCGGGATCATGGTGACGGCGACGGTACTCAATTCGCGGCACGCCAACGAGCTGCTGGTGTTGGCGCCGACGAAGGAGATCGCGAACAACGTCTTCGTGCCCGCAATGGGGATGGTTCGGGCGGACCCCGAACTGGTACTGTTGATGAAGCCGATCGAGCATCTGCGCACGATCAAGCACCTGGTGACCAACGCCGAGTTGAAGGTTGTCGCGGCCGACAGCGAGATCGTCGGTGGCAAGAAGGCCGGATTTATTCTGGTCGAAGAGCTTTGGCTGTTCGGTAAAAACCCGAAGGCCGCGGCGATGCTGATGGAGGCGATGGGCGGGATGATCAGCCGACCCGAAGGGTTCGGCGTTTATCTGACGACGCATAGTGACGAAGCGCCGCGCGGCGTGATGAAAAGCAAGCTCGATTTGTTTCGGGCGATCCGCGACGGCGCGATCGTCGACAAGCGCAAGTTCGGGATGCTCTACGAGTATCCCCAGCCCATGATTGACAGTCGGGCTTATCGAAACCCGGCTAATTTCTACGTGACGAACCCGAACATCGGCCGATCGGTTGATGCGGAATGGCTGGCTGAAAAGCTGATCGAGGCCGAGCGCGACGAATCGGGCGTGCTCCAGATATTTCTCGCGAAGCATCTGAATGTCGAGATCGGGACGCGGTTGTCGCGGGATCGGTGGACGGGGGCGGCGTTCTGGGATCGCGCGGCGGACAAGAGCCTGACGCTGGACGATCTGATCCGGCGCAGCGAGGTGATCGTTGCCGGGATCGATGGCGGCGGGCTCGACGATCTGTTGGGGCTGTGCCTGATCGGGCGCGAGAAGGGATCGAAACGCTGGCTGATCTGGGCGCATGCGTGGGCATGGTCGATCGTGTGGAAGCGGCGACAGGACATCGTGACCAAGCTGGACGAGTGCATCGCCGAAGGCACGCTGACGCGGTGCGAACTGCCCGATGATGACGATCCCGAGGCGCTGGCGGCGGCGACCGATGGTGATGACGATGGTGATGCGGAATCGGACCTGACGGAGGATATCCGCGGCGTTGTCGATGTGCTGGTGAAGGTGCGCGATGCGGGGCTGTTCCCCGCAACCGAAGCAATCGGGCTCGATCCCGCGGGCGTCGCGGCGCTCGTCGACGAGCTGGCGCAGCGTGATTTCGAGGATGATGCGCTGAAGGCGATCCCGCAGGGATGGCGCCTGAGCAGCGCCATCAAGGGACTGGCGAGAAAGACGGCCGCGCGGACGGTGCGGCACGGCGGCACCGCGCTGATGGCGTGGTGTGTCGGTAATGTGAAACAGGAACCAAGGGGAGCAAGCGGCGTGGCGATCACCAAGCAATCCCCGAGCGCAAAGATCGATCCGGTGGCGGCGATGTTTTCGGGCGCGATGCTGATGAGCCTCAACCCCGAGGCCGCGGGCGTTTCCGCCTATAGCGGCGACCGCGGGCTGAAGAAGGTCTGAGCCGGATGGGTTTGATGTCGTTCCTTCTCGGCGCACCGCCGAGCGCGTCGCCGCGCGCAATGGCGGCGACGCCGGGGGAGGGTGTGTTGATCACATCGCCCGCCGACCTGGAAGCGGCGCTGCGGGACGGCAATCTGTCGGCGAGCGGCGCGGCGGTGACACCTGAAACGGCAATGCGGGTCGCTGTCGTCTTTCGGTGCGTGTCGTTGATCTCGGGCGTCGCCGCGACGCTGCCGATGCAGATCAAACGGCGGGTGGACGATCGGACGCGCGTGAATGCGACTGACGTTCCGATGTGGAGCGTGCTCAATCGGCGGCCGAACCGCTGGCAGAAGCCGGCGCAGTTCAAGCGCATGATGCAGGCGCATGTCTTGCTGCGCGGGAATGCCTACGCGCTGAAGGTGCGTGACGTGCGTGGCCGGGTGATGGCGCTGATTCCGCTGCATCCCGATCGAGTTCGGGTGGAGCAGCTCGACGATCTGAGCCTCCGTTATACCTGGACGCGCAAGGACGGGCGGCAGACGGCATTCGCGCAGGAAGACATCCTGCACTTGTTCAAGCTGACGTTCGACGGGTTCCGTGGCGTGACGCCGATCACCTATGCGCGGGAATCGATCGGCGCATCGCTGACGATGGAACGGCATGGGGCGACCGTCTTCAAAAACGGCGCGAATGTGTCTTCGGCGCTGAAGCACCCGAAAAAGCTGACGGAAGAAGCGCATGCACGGCTGCGCGCCGACATGCAGGAGTTCCGCACCGGCGGCGCCCGCGATGGCGAAACCATCATCCTCGAAGAGGGGATGGACTGGGTTCGCATGGGAATGACCGCCGTCGACGCGCAGTGGATCGAGGCACGCAAGCTGTCGCGAAGTGACATCGGCATGGTCTATGGTGTGCCGCCGCATATGTACGGCGACACCGAGAAGTCGACGAGCTGGGGCACGGGGATCGAGCAACAAACGCAGGGGTTCGTGACCTTCGGCGTCGAAGATGATTTCACGATGTGGGAAGAGGGCGTCACCGTCGATTGTCTCGACGCCCCCGCCGACGACGGCCTTTACATGCGGATCAAGCGCGGGGCGCTGATCAAGGGCGACATCAAGACCCGCTATACCGCCTATCAGATCGGCCGCAACGGCGGGTGGCTTTCGAAGAACGACATTCGCGGACTTGAGGACATGAACCCGATCGAGGGTGGCGACGATTACGACGCGCCGCTCAATTCGAACGCCGCTGTCAAAATCGGTGGCGGCACCGGAAAAGAGGACGATGACGATGCTTAGCATGCCTCCACGCGTGATGGCGAAGGCGCGCCCCGGTGCGCTGCCGATGCCGGCGGATCGTCGCGTGTCGGCGTTCGCGCCGGCGAGCGTCTATGACCGGTGGGGCGAGGATGCGGCGGGCGTGCGCGCGCTGGAGCGCGGCGACAACGTGATCACGATGTTCGAGGATATTGGCGAGGATTTCTGGACCGGTGGCGGTATCACCGCGAAGAAGGTGGCGGCGCAACTGCGCGCGATCGGTGATCGGCCCGTGGAGGTGCAGATCAATTCGCCGGGTGGCGATATGTTCGAAGGGATCGCGATCTACAACGTGCTGCGCGAGCATCCGCAGGATATCACGGTCAAGGTGATGGGGATGGCGGCGTCTGCCGCGTCGCTGGTCGCGATGGCGGGCGATCGCGTTGAGATCGGCGTTTCCAGCTTTATCATGATCCACAATTGCTGGGTGATGGCGATCGGAAACCGGCATGACATGGCGGAGGTCGCCGAATGGCTGGCGCCGTTCGATCAGGCGATGGTGGACCTGTATGCGCTGCGTACCGGTGCCGATGCAGCGCAGATCGCGAAGTGGATGGACGATGAAGCGTGGATGTCAGGATCGACGGCGATCGAGCGCGGCTTTGCCGATGCGCTGCTGCCCGCTGATCAGATGGTCCGCGACGAAGAAACGCAGGCGAGCGACCGCGAGGTAAACGAACTGCGCGCGCTGGAACTGACGCTTGTGCGCGCCGGCCATAGCCGCCGCGATGCGCGGGCTCGCATCAACAAGATCAAGGGCACGCCCGGCGCTGCCCCGATCGGCACGCCCGGCGCTGCCGATCCCAAGTGGACGGGCGCTCTTGCCGGTCTGCTCGACACGCTGAAAGTCTGACGGAGACAAAAAATGAAGAAGATGTCCATGAGCGCGCTGCTTTCGGCAGCGTGGGTTCTTGTCGCGCCCTTCGCCAGGAAGGCCGCCCCGACCATGACGCTTATCGCGCCGACGATCGATCTGGATGCGCTGCGCGCGGCCCGGCCTCGTTCGGTGGCGGCGATGCCCGCAGCCAAGGCCTCGACGCCCGAGGAAATCCTCGCCGAGATCAACACCTCGTTCGAGACGTTCAAGGCCAAGCACGACGAGTCGCTCAATGCGAAGGTCGATGACACGGTGCTGACCGAGCATGTCGACCGCATCAACGCCACGATCACCGAACTGACCAAGTCCTATGAAGCTCAGGCGGCGACGATCGCGGCGCTGCGGCTGGGGGGCGGCGCCGGGGGGGTGAGCCCGGAAGCGGCGGAGCATGCCGAGGTGTTCAACACCTGGTTCCGCAAGGGTGACCGCGCGATCGACGCCGATGTTCGCGAGCTTGAGGTCAAAGCCGGGCTCACGACGCAATCGGACCCGGACGGCGGCTATCTGGTGCCGGAGGAGATGGAAAAGGGGATCGATCGCGTGCTGGGCACCGTCTCTGCGATGCGCGGCCTTTCGCGGGTCGTTTCGATCGGGACCGATACGTACAAGAAGCTCGTCGGCGTCGGTGGGGCAACCTCGGGCTGGGTGAGCGAAGAGCAGGCGCGCCCGGAAACCGAGACACCCAAGCTGCGCGAGATCGCGCTGACGACGGCGGAACTCTATGCCAACCCGGCGGCGACGCAGACGCTGCTCGACGATGCGATGGTCGATATTGCGGCCTGGCTTGCCGGCGAAGTGGCGATCGAGTTCGCCGAGCAGGAAGGCGCCGCCTTCATTCGTGGCAGTGGCGTGGGCAAGCCGCGCGGCATCCTGGCCTATGATACGGTGGCGAATGCTTCGTATGCCTGGGGCAAGATCGGGTTCGTCAAATCCGGCGGTGCGGCGGGCTTCGCATCCGCCGACCCGGCGGATGCGCTGATCGACCTCTATTACGGGCTCAAGCAGGGATATCGCAACGGCGCGGTATTTCTGACTTCTGACCCGGTGATGGGGACGATGCGCAAGTGGAAGGACGGGGACGGCAATTACCTGTGGTCGCCGCCCTCGGGGAGCGCCACGGTTGGCACGATCCTGGGTAAACCGGTCCACACGGACGACAATATGGACAAGTTGGAGGCGGGCAAGTTCCCGGTCGCCTTTGCCGATTTCCAGCGCGCCTACACGGTGCTCGATCGGATCGGTACGCGGGTGCTGCGCGATCCGTACACCAACAAGCCGTTCGTGCATTTCTACACGACGAAGCGCGTGGGCGGTGGGATCACCAACTTCGAGGCGCTCAAGCTGCTCAAGTGCGCGGCCTGATCGGCGCGGCATAGCGGCCTGACGGGGCGGCGGGGGCGACCTCGCCGCCCTTTCTATTTGGAAATGAAGGAATTTGAGATGAAGGACATCCATTCGGGCATGGCGCTCGTCAGCGTCATCGGCGCGGCGGTGGTTTCGGCCTCCACAACGCCCGCAGCGATCGACCTGCAAGGCTATAACGCGGCCGAGATCGTGCTTGCGGTCGGGGCGGGCGGGATCACGTTTTCGGGCACGAACAAGATCGAGTTCGTGTTGACGCACAGCGATGACGACGACACGTATGTCGCGGTCGATGCGTCGGACGTGCTCGGTGCGGTGGACGTCGGCGAAGGCGGGGTCATCAAGGCGCTGACCAGTGCGCATGCGGACCCGACCGTCCATCGGTTCGGCTATAAGGGGGGGCGCCGGTATCTGAAGCTGCTCGCCAAGTTCAGCGGGACGCACGGAACGGGCACCCCGATCGCGGCGCTGGCGATCCTCGGGCACGGCTATAGCCAGCCCGAAGCCGACCAGGCCTGATCTGGCGGCGGGCGCTTCGTCATGCTCTTCACCCTGCTCCCTTCAGCCTGGGCCGAAGGGTATGGCGAAGCGCTGCTGCCGATCGCGACGGTGAAGGCGCATCTGCGCGTCGATGGGGACGATGAGGACGCTCTGATAAGCGCGCTGCGCGATGCTTCGATCGATATGGTCGAGCAGTATACGAATGTGCGGCTTGCGCCCGTCGCGGGCATGAAGGCGCGGTTCGCGGCGTTCGGGGATCGGATGCGGGTGGGCGTCGGGCCGGCGGCGATGCTGTCGGCGACGGCGATCGCCTATATCGACGCGGCGGGCGGCGCCCAGACAATGACGGCGGGCGCATGGCGGGTCGATAGCGCGGGCGGGCTGACCCCCGCGGCGGGCGCAGCGTGGCCGGTGGGGGGCAGGGACGTGGAGGTGACGTTCGATGCCGGCTATCCCGAGGGCGGGTGCCCGCCGGCGCTGATCGCGGCGGCGATGATGTTTCTGGCGCACCTCTACAGCAACCGCGAGGCAGTGATGACGAATGGAGCCTCGGGCGAGCTGTCGCTCGGCTTTACGGCGCTGTGCGACCGTTATCGGATGCCGGTGCTCTGATGGGTGTGTTGCAGGCCGGGAAGCTCGATCGGCGCGTGCGGATCGAAAAGCGAACGCTGGTCGACGACGGTTATAACGAGGTCGAGACCTGGGCGGCGCTGACGACAGTGTGGACGCAGTTCATCCCCGGCGGCGGAAAAGAGGCCCGCGAAGCGATCGGGCGCGCCGCGACGACGCCCGCGACGTTCCGCATCAGGTGGCAGTCGGCGCTTGCCGACATGATCGACAACGGCCCGGCTGATTACCGGCTGCGCTTCCCGGCCAAGGATGACGGACGCGTGTTCGACATCAAGAAGACGAACGAGATCGGTCGGCGCGAAGGGATTGAGATCGTGGCCGTTGCATCCGATGCGGGGCCGACGTGAGTTTCGAGACGGCGCTGCGGGCGCGGGTCAAGGCGCTGCCGGAGGTGGTTTCGGCGGCGTCGAGTGTCGATTGGAGCGTGCGCCCGCAAGGTGCGTTCACGTCCGCGATCGTGTTGACGGTCGCCTATGATCCGCGCGGGCGGACGATGACCGGCTGGCAGGGCTGGATACCGACGCGCGTCTATATCGACGTGATGGCGGCCAGCGCGCCGGTGAAGGCCGCGCTGCGCGATGCCATCCTCGCGCTGATCGGCGTCGAGGCCGTGGCGGCCGATGCCCGTTTCTGGCCGGCGCGCGATGTCTCGATCACCGACCTTTCCGAACAGGCCGACACGCA
This sequence comes from Hephaestia caeni, assembly GCF_003550065.1. Classification (GTDB taxonomy): domain Bacteria; phylum Pseudomonadota; class Alphaproteobacteria; order Sphingomonadales; family Sphingomonadaceae; genus Sphingomonas; species Sphingomonas caeni_A. Next base: position 419,200 of record NZ_QXDC01000004.1, on the reverse strand, counting down.
ATTCATCCATCGCGATCAAATCGACGCGATCATCCCCCACATGCAGGAGACCGACAATGGTTGACACGCCGACCACGACCGTGCCCGACACGGCCACGCTATCGGCCGCGACGAGCGGCGATGGCACCAAATTCTACGTTTCGCTCGACGGGACGACCTGGACCGAGGTCGCCGAACTCGACGACGACGACGGCTTGACCGATCTGCCCAGCGGCGATCAGACGACCTATGAGACCACGCATATGGGCTCGGGGGACTTCAAGGAGTTCAAGAAGAACGCGCGCCGCGAAGGCACCGAAACCGATGTCACCGGCAATTACGAACTCGGATCGGCGAATGAGACGACGCTGGAGGCCCTCGACGATTCGACGGCGTCGGTGCCGTACAATATTGTGCTCAAGCAGGGCGCTGACGTTTACGATGCCATCGGCACTGCGCTTTTCTACAATTTGCGGCGGTCGAACCCCGGCGCCGATGTGCGCCAGTTCACGATCACCGCCAAGTGGACCTCGGCGATGACGCTGACGAAGCGGACGGGCTCGTAATGGTGGCGCCGATCGACGCCAAAGTCTCGCTGGATGCAGCCGGCGAGACTATCGAATTGGCGATGAATTTTCGCACGCTCGCGCTCGCGAAGAAGGCAGGGTTCGACTTCTTCAGGATGAAGCCGAGCGACGAACTCGATGCGTTCGACCTGGCGACGATCGTGCGCGCCTTCGCGGCGCCTGCGCATCCCGACCTGACCGAGGAGGAGGCGTTCGCGATCGCCGTCCGCCATGCCGATCAGGTTGGCACGGCGATGAAGGCGCTGGCCGAGGAGTTCGCCACCGCTGCCGGGGCTGACGAGAAGGGCAAGAGTGCCGCCCGCCCTCCGAAGGCCCAGCAGAAGAAATAGGCTGCTGGGTATTGCACGAACAATGGTGCGCGGCGGGCTTTGATCCTGACGCCTTTTGGCGACAGACGCCGCGCTCGTTCCAATCGGCGATGCAGGGCGCGGTGATACGGGCGCGGATCGATGGCGAAAACGATATCGCGCTCGCGCACACGATCGCCTCGTTCAGCCGTGCGAAGAAGCTGGAGCGGCTGGATCATTATCTGAGGCCGCGCGGAAGAAAGAAGGTCACGATGCTGGACCGACTTAAGGCGATATCGGATCGGACGCGTAAGCAATGAAGACCACGCTCAAGCTGGAAGGCGCCGCCGAAATGGAGCGCGCGCTGGGCGAATTGGGTGAGGAGCTTGCGAACAAGGCGGGCCGTTCGGCCGTGTCGGCGGCAGCGCGCCAGTTGAGGGACGAACTCAAACGCACGGCGCCGGTCGGGCCGGGGAAACCGAAGGTTCGCACGAGCAAGGGCGGCACCGTTACGCGAACCGATCTCGGCCATTTGAAGGACAATATCCGCACCAAACGCGAAAAGGCGCGGAAGTCTTATACGATCCGCTACGTCGTGCATTTTGGCAATGCGTTCTGGGCGTTGTTCCGCGAGCGCGGGACCGTGCGTCAGCCGCCGCGCCCCTGGGCTGGTCCGACCTTCGAGCGCATGCAGATGCAGTTGCTCAATACCATGCTCGACACCTTGCGAAAACGCACCGCTGCCGCCGCGCGGCGGGTGGCGCGCCAGCAAAAACGCATCGGCCACAATGGTGGCCCGGCTCTGGAGGACTGACGAATGCCCTCATTCGGTAATCTGTTCGCCAGCATGACGCTGGAATCGGCCTCGTTCATGAGCGGGATCAAGGCTGCGCAGAATGAGTTGAAGAGTACTCAGAAGACGTTCGCGAAGGTCGGTGCGCGGCTGCGGAAGATCGGGGCGATCATGTCGGTCGGGATCACCGCGCCGGTAGTGGCCTTCGGCGTCGCGTCGTTCGGTGCCGCGAGCGACGCGGCTGAGTTGCAGAGCGCGTTTGACCAGACGTTCGGCGACATGTCTGCGGTGATGAATAAATGGGCCGAAGACACCGGCAACGCGATGGGCCGATCGACGCAGGAGATGCAGAAAGCGGCGAACACGTTCGGCATTTTCTTCAATACCGCGGTGCCGCAGGATAAAGCGGCGGAAATGTCACAGACGTTTGCGGGCCTCGCGCAAGACCTCGGCAGCTTCTACAACGTCGACACGCAGACCGCGATCGACAAGCTGCGCTCCGGCCTGACGGGAGAGGCTGAGCCGCTGCGTGACTTTGGCGTGTTCCTCTCCAGCGCGGCGGTCGACGCCAAGGGGCTGGAAATGGGGCTGGTCGGCGTGGGTGGAAAGCTCACTGAACAGCAGAAGATTCTCGCTCGATATGCAGTGATCCTCGACAGCACAAAAAACGCGCAAGGCGATGTCGCGCGGACGTCGAGCGGCACGGAAAATCAAATCCGCGCGATGAACGCGGCGTTCGAAGAACTGCGGGTGATGGTCGGCACGAAATTGCTGCCGGTGATCACGCCGCTGATCGAAAAGATCGCGAGCGCGCTCAACTGGTTTACGCAGTTGCCGGTGCCCGTCCAGAACACGACGATCGCCGTGGTGGCGATCGCGGCGGCGCTTGGGCCGGTGATCCTCGGACTGGGCGGGATCGTGTCGGGAATCGGCGCGGCGCTGCCGGTGCTTGCCGCGCTGGCGGCTGTTATCACCGGCACGGCGATTCCGGCACTGGTGGCGTTCGTGGTGGCGATGTCGCCGATCCTTCTGCCGGCGGCGGCGGTGGCGGCGGCGATCGTCGGGATCGTGCTTGCCGTGCGTCATTGGGACGAGATCAGCGCGATCGCGAAACGCGTTTATGGCGCGATCAAGACCTGGCTGCTCGACAAGCTGAACGCTGTGTGGGATTCGGTGAAAGCGAAGGTCGATGCGGTCGGCGACTGGTTCCACAACCTTTGGGACCGCGTGGTCGGGCATAGCTATATCCCCGACATGGTGAACGCGATCGGGCAGCACATGGCGCGCCTCGATGCGCTGATGGTGGCGCCAGCGCAGGCGGCGACGAGCAAGACGGCGCAGGCGTTCGAGGCGCTCCAGCAGCGCGTATCGGGCATCCTCGCCAACTTGTTCCCGAAACAGGCGGCGTTCAACCAGCTCAAGCGCGATATCGACGACTTGACCGCGTACGCAAAGAAGGCGGGATGGTCGCCGCAGGAACTCGACGCGGCGATTACCAAGGCGCGCACCGATTATTTCAAGTCGCTTCCCGGCCCGGCGAAGACGCCGTTCGACGATATTCCCGATATCGGATCGAATGGAACCGGCATCGCCAAAGAGGCGGGCGAGGCCGCCGACGCGGTGATCGATCGCTGGTCGAAGGTGCGGGCGGCGAACGATAATATGATCAAGAGTTTCGCCGACATGGCGCGCGACGTTGCCGGATCGCTGCGCGGGCTGGTGAACAACATCAAGTCCGGCGATTGGCTGGGCGCGCTGCAATCGGTGCTCGATATCGTCGGGCAGGTTGCCGGCATCCTCAAGGGCACGGGCACGCCCGCGGTGCGGACCTTCTCGCTCGATGGCGCGCGCGCTGCGGGCGGGTCGGTGATGCCGAACGGAAATTACCTGGTCGGCGAGCGCGGGCCGGAAATCCTTCAGATGGGTGGGCGCGGCGGATCGATCGTTCCGAATAACCAGATCGGCGGCGGCCGCCCGCTTGTGTTCGATCTGCGCGGCGCGGTGATGACCGAAGACTTGCTCCGGCAGATGAGCCAGATGGCCGATGGCGCGGCGATCCGGGGCGCGACGGGCGGGGCGGCGCTGGCAGGGCAGCAAGGTCGCCGCGCGCGGCGGCGGGCGCTGGCATAATGGCTGTCGCGCTTCCCACCGATGTCGCGCCGGTCGCGATGACGCCGCGCCTGCTCGATTGGGGCGCCGATCAGACGCCGGTGCTCGGCGGCCCGATGCAGCGGATCACGCGGATGGGCTCGCGGCACGCGGTCGACGTGCAGATGCCGCCGATGGATTATCCGAGCGCCTTGGCGTGGATACAGCGACTGAAGCGCGGGAAGACGGACCGCGTGTTGATGCCGTTCTTGCAACCGGGGTTCGACCTGACGGGCTACACCAACGGCACCGCTACCGGTTCGGGGTCAACGCTGGCATTCACCGGGATCGGCAAGGCGCTGGTCGAAGGGCAGTTCTTTTCGCTCATCATCAGCGGGCGACGATATCTCTATTCGGCGAATGCGGCGGGCACGACGGTCGGCGTCTCGCCGATGCTGCGCGTGCCCGCCGCCGGCGCGGTTGCCGAGGTGGCGACCCCGATGATTGAAGGCGCGCTTTCGGGCGATGAGTTCGCCTGGACTATCGACGTCGCGCATATCGTCGGCCTGTCATTCTCGATCGTGGAGGCGGAATAGATGTCCCAATTCACGCCCGCGATGGAAACGGCGCTAGCGGCCGAAACGCCGCTTGTTGTCGGCCTGCTTAAGATCGAATTGCCTGACGCCACGATCCGCCTGCTCGACGGATCGGGCCAGCTCGTGTTCGACGGCGAGACCTACACGGGGCGCGATCCGGTGTTCGGATCGCTCGCGGCGGTGGAGGCGATCGAGGATGGCGTTGGCGACGAGGCGCCCGCGCTGAATTTCACGCTGCTCCCCGCGAGCGATGCGACGGCGGCCGAGTTGGCGGGCGCGGACATGCAGGGATCGGTGGTGAGCCTGTGGCTCGCGGCGGTCGATCGCGCCACGGGGGCGGTGATTCCTGACCCGCTGCTGCTGTTCGCTGGCGAACTGGATCAACCGACGCTGACGGTCGACAAGGGTTCGCGCGAATTGGAGTTCGAATGCGTCTCGGGGTTCGAGCGGCTGTTCGATAACGAGGAAGGGTTGCGGCTCGCCGATAGCTGGCACCAATCGGTATGGCCCGGCGAATTGGGGCTCGCCAACGTCTCGGGCATCATCAAGACGGTCTATTGGGGCGTCGAGGCGCCAGCGGGGGCGATCGTCTATTCCGGCGGCGGTGGATACGGTGGGAAGTCGCCCTACGCGCCCGGCGGCAGCGACTATCTGCCGAGGCTCGATTACTGATGGCGTCGGTGATGCAACGCCGCGTTGCCGCCGCGCAGGCGACGCGCGATCGGTTTTACGGCAAGCCGTTCAAATGGGGAGAACGAGACTGCGGCCAGCTTGCTAAATGGCATCTCCGCAAGATCGGCTGTCCGTTCAAACCGGCAGCGCGCCTCCCGCGCTATTATTCGCTGCTCGGCGCGAAGAAGGCGCTGGCGAAACTCGGCCACACGAACCTGATCGAACTGATGGATGCAAATTTCGAGCGCATCCCGCCTGCCGCGGCGCTTCCGGGGGACGTTATCGCCGTCCCCGGAGAAGAGCTTGGCGCTCTGTCAGTGTACCTTGGCAACGGGAGGGTCATTGGCTTTCACCCGGACGCGCTTGGCGCCTGCGTAGCGCAGCCGGTCGAATATGAGGCCGCGTGGCGGGTGCCGGTCGTGTCTGGTTCGTCACCGGATTCGCCACCATAGGAAATTGGAGATAGCCTCCCTGCGGGGGTGGCCATGGGATTTTTCAGGGAGCTGTTAAGGGCACTGAGTGGCGATCCCTTCCAGCCTGGATACGGGCGCAACCGTCTGCCGCGAGACTGGTGGAAAATTGACGGCTTCGTTGCGCTCAAGCCAGCCTCAGATCGCGCACCATTCACTGATGTGGTCGGAGAGAGTCACTATCAGAACGTGCTCGCTGATCAGGTCGAAGGGCGATTCGAGGAAGGTGTTTATTGGGACGTCGTGGTTCGCATCGGCATTGTCGATGTCCCCACGGACCCATCGGCGATCGGGCTGACGATCGATGGCCGCGGTTGTGGGTTCATTCCGCGCGCCGAAAAAGATGCCTTGTTGGAGGAACTGGCGGCGCTCATCCCGCCAGATTGTCACGGCGCAATCTGCAAGGGGCAGATTGTTGGAGGCTTCCGCGACGGAAACGAACAAGCATCCTACGGTCTCCGGCTGCTCCTGCGCCGCCCTTTAGAAATCAAGACGCGCTGATAAAGCGTGTGATTTAGAGGCAGCTTTTCACGTCCTCACGCAACGACTTATGCTCCTTTCGGACGCGCAAGGTAACGCGCCTAGTCTCGCCCAAATCGTCAATGTCGACAACGGCCTCCGTCACGGGACTGCTATGGAAATGCCACCCGACGGTGATCGTCACACCGCGCTCGCGCGGCACTGAATTGACCTCTCCCTTCGACCATTTGTCAGCGAGGCACTGAGACAGCGCGCCAAGGCTCTTGGCCGAGGCGGCCTCGAAAAATACCGGATGCGATCGAACGTCGGAGACGGTCCCGGCGCATCCCGCCAGCGCGACGCACGTAAGCCAGATCATCTTCATCAGAACCCCCACAGCGCGAGTGTTGATCTCGCGCCGGGGTGTTTTGGCACAAGTTCCGAGGAAATTCATGGCCAAAATGCTGAGAACGGCCGCGATTGTTGTTGGCGCCGTCGCCCTCGTCGCGACCGGAATCGGCGCCGCGGCGGGCGCCGGCCTAATCGGCGCTACTGTCGGCGGCGTTACGACCGTCGCGGGGATTTCGGCCGCGACCTTCACGGCCATCGGAACAATCGCCGGCGTCGCTGCGGTAGCGCTTAGCGCAGGAGCGACCCTACTCACCTCAAAGCCGCCCGGCGCGCTCGCGGTCGGCAACCCCGAGGACTTCAAGCTCGATCCGCAGGCGCCGGTGCCGTATCCGATCGGCCGCACCGCATCGGGCGGCTATATCGTCCACCGCGCGGCGTTCGGCGCGACGCTGGATGATGTTCACAACCCCTACCAGAGCTTCGGCATCGTCTGGGGCCTCGGGCCGATCGAGGGGATCGAGGCATTCCAGGTCGATCGCGTCACGGTGCCGTTTTCGGGCACCGCTGCGACCGGCAGCTACGCGGGCTACATGTGGCTGGACAAGCAGCTCGGTGCGTGCCCCGAGAGCAATGCGCTGTCGTTCAGCCCAACGCCACCGCAATGGGGCGCGTCGTACAAGCTGTCGGGCCTCGCGGCGGGGCTGTGGACGCTGAAATTCGACAAGAAGGGGAAGAAGTTCGCCGGTGGCCTTCCGGCGCCACAGGCGATCCTGAAGGGCGTCAAAACGTATGACCCGCGGCTCGACAGCACCTATCCGGGTGGGTCGGGGCCATGTCGGGCCGGTGTCGAATCGACTTATGTCTATTCGGAGAACCCGTGGCTGCACCTGCTGACGGTCGCGCTGGGCCGCTGGCAGAACGGCGTGCGCGTGTTCGGCGTCGGCATGGCGCTGGCGTCGATCAGCGTGCCGCAGATCGTCGAGGCCGCGAACATCGCGGATGCCAATGGCTGGAAGGCGGGCGGCGTCGTCACCTCGGCGGACGCGAAATGGGACGTGCTCAAGATGCTCGCGCAGGCGGGCGGCGGCGAGCCGATCCGGCAGGGCGCGAAACTCTCCGCAATGATCTCGGCGCCGCGCGTCAGCCTTGCGACGATCACCTCCAAGGACTTGGTCGGCAAGGGATCGGTTGTCGCCACCCAATCGCGGCGCGAGCGGATCAATGGCGTGGTGCCGCGCATCCGGCTGGAAAGCCACGGCTGGGAAGTGGTGCCGCTCGATGCGGTGCGGGTCGAAGAGTACGTCACCGCCGACAAGGGCCGCCGTACGCGTGAGATCGATTACCAGCTCGTGCAGCAGGCCGATCAGGCAGCGGAGCTGGCGGCGTATGATATCGTCAATGCGCGTGAGTTCGGGCCGATCACCCTGCCGCTCAAAACGCGGTGGATGGGCTACCGCCCCGGTGACTGCCTGACGCTCGATATCCCGGAGCTTGGCCTGTCGAGCCAACCGGCGATCATCACGCGGCGCTCGCTCGATCCGGCGACGGGCGTGGTGACGCTCGAACTGAAAAGCGAGACGCCGGGCAAGCACGATTACGCGCTCGGGCGGACGGGGACGCCCCCGCCGACGCCTTCGCTCTCCGTGCCCGATCTGGGCGATGTACCCGCACCATTGGCGACCGATTGGACACTGGCGGGCGAGACGGTGGCGTCGGACGGCGGGTCGGTGCCTGCGATCGTGTTCGATGGTGTCGTGGCGGATCCGAACGCGAGCGCGGTTGTGTTCGAATATCGGCCCGAGGACGGCGGCGGCGACTGGATCGCGGCCGGTATCGAACCGCCCGCCACAACGCGCAAGGTGGTGGCGAGCGTGGCGCCCGGCGTGTCCTACGAGGGCGCCGTCAGCTACCAGGTGCGCGGCGTGACGGGCGCGCGGCTTGTGCTCGGGCCGGTCACCTCCGGCGATGCGGCGGTGCCGTGGGACGGGGTGACCGACCCGACCGGGACCAAGCCGGCGGATAACGCTGACGTGACTAGCGAAAACACGGCGAACGACACCACCAACGTGGCCGGCCGCCCCGCGATCGATGTGCTCGACGGCCTCGACACCGCTCAGAGCGATATCGCGGGTCTGATCACGACCTATGGCGATACGCTCAGTTCGGCGGCGAGCGCCGCGCTGGCGCTGGGGTACAAGGAAGACGCCGAGGCAGCGGCCGGCGACGCCGCCAATGACGCAGGCGCCGCTTCGGGGAGCGCGTCGGTCGCTGAGGGATATCGCGACGAGACGCTTGTTTATTCGGTGGCGGCGCAGCGCGACTCGGTGACGGCCCGGCTGGGGGCGCTGACGACGCTGCCGAGCGACTTTACCGCTGACGGCGCCTATTGGTTCGCCGGCTATGAGGGCGCCCCGAAGACGCGGGTGCCGATTGTGGCCGGCGGCGTCTTTTCGTTCGGCACGTCGAGCCGGGGCAGGTCGCTGGACATCGCCTCAACGGCGGCGACATCGTTTATCGACGTGGGCCAGATCGGCGTGATCCGGCTGGAGGCGGGCCGCAAATACAGGTTTACGTCGCAAGGGGCGCCGACCGCGACACCGGCCGCGTCGCCACGCCTGACGCTGCTCGCGGTGGGGCTCGACGCCAATTACAATTATGTCGTCGACGCGCTGACCTCGGCGACGGTTGTCATGACGACCGCCGGCACCTGGTACGAACTGACGGTTGACGTGGCCGCCGACACGGCGATGGCGAACGGCGCGGTCTATCTGCGGCTCGTCTTGAGGCTCAACAATAACAACGCGGCCAACTCGATCCGGTGGGTGCTCGGGCGCCCCGAGGACATCACCGAGAGCAGCAAGGCGGCGGGCTCCGCGAGCGCGGCAGCGACGAGTGAGATGCTCGCCGGGGTGTCGAAAGATGCGGCTGGTGTGTCCGCGACCGCGTCCAACCAGGCGAAGCTCGACGCGCAGACGGCGCGTGGGCAGGCGCAGAGCCTGCGCGACGAGACCGTCATTCTGCACGACGGCTCCCTCGGGGCGATGGTGGCGGCGCAACAGAGCGCTGTGGTCGCCGCGAATGTCAGCACCGGCGCGATCACGGCCAATCCGGTGTTTGCCGACTATCCCAGCGCGGCGGTGGGCGCCCGCCCCACCGGTTGGAACAGCGGGGCGAATACGAGCGCTGGCTATCGCGCCGCCGGCGAAAACGGGGTCGGCTGGGGCTGGACCCTGCCCGGCCCCGCAGGCGGTGATGCCTATTCGTACATCACGACCGACATCGGTTCGGCTCAGTTGGGCTATTACGTCATCGAAGCCGATTTCCGCCTTGAGGCCGGTACGCTCGCTGGCGCGGGCGCAAGGGTGAGCGGCTATAATGACGACCTGACCGCGTCGGCGTCCTTCTCCGTTCCGTTCGCGACCGACCCGGCAAACAACACCGGCGCTGCGATCGGTGCCGGCGTGGTCGGCAAGGTCTATCGGTTCCGCAAGATGGTGCTGTTCGTCGCACCTGCCGGGATGAGCAGGGTGCGCGCGTATCCGATGAGCCATTTGTCCGCGCTCGGTTCGACGGCGGTGGCGAACCGTCTCACGTGGTTCCGGTGCGATGTTCGCCCCGCGTCAGATGCGGAGATCAAGACCGGGCAGATCGATGATCTGTCGGCCAGTGTTGCGACCAACACCGGGGCGATCTCGTCGCTCACGACCGGCAAGGCCAACGCCTCCACCGTCACAGCGCTCAACGCGCGAATGGGGACGGCCGAGGCGAATATTACCGCCACCGACGCCGTTGCAGCCGAGGCGAACGGCATCGCCAAAGCGGTCGTCGGCCTCAAGCTCGACGTCAACGGCAAGGTCTCCGGCAGAGTTTCGACCAATGACGGGGTGGCGTCGAAAATCACCTATCTGACCGACGTCTTCGAAATCGACGGTGGCGCGGGCGATGGGACCAGCTTTTCGGGCGGTGTCTGGCGGGTGGTTGCCGGATCGTATCGGCTCGCATGGGGGCCTAAGTTCGGGTCGGCCGCCAATCTCGTGCAGTGGTACGGGCTCAAGTCGGTCGCGGTCGGCGCCGAGACCATCGCCAACAGCAAGTGGGCGATCGCGACCGATGGCAAGGTCTATTACGGCGGCACCGATCTGGATGCCACCGCGGGCGGCGGGAACAAGCTGCTCTACAGTGGCTCGGGCACGGCGGCGGTCGCCTCGTCGGGCACCAGCACCTCCACAGTCCTCAGCGGCTCACTTTCGAGCGTCGCATCAGGCGGCAAGTTGCGGCTGACGCTCGGCGGCTCGGAGTTCGCGACGGGCGGCACCGGCAATCTCGTCGTGATGCAGGTGGGCGCCAAAATCACCTTTGGCGGCACGACGACGACGATCTGGAGCGGGCAGATCACCGCCAATCTCGACGGCGCCGTCGACTTGTCTGCTCTCGCCTCGGCGGCGGCGAGCGTCATCAACAATCCGGGCAGCGGATCGGCGACATTCGAGATCACCGTGACGCGATCGGGCCAGACCGGCCTCAGCCTGAGCGGCACGCTGACCGCCACCCTCGAACGACTTGCCTAGGAGTAAACACGATGGACGATATCAAGACGATGACAGCGGCGGAGATCGCGGCGCTCACCCCCGCCGAGCTGGCGGCCTACTCCGCGGCCGATCTCGGCGAACTGAGCGGCGCGCAGGTCGGCGGCATGACGACGGACCAGATCGTGGCGCTCGACGCCGAGCAGCTCGCGGCGATCGCCGACGCGATCGGCGAGTGGCAGACGCTGGTCGGCGCATATCAGTCGGCACTGGCGGATGCCGCCGCAGCGGAGCGCGCGACCTTTCTGGCGCCGTTGACCGACATCCTCACGTCGGACGCGTTCGCAACCGTCAAGACCGCCGTAGAGGCGCTCGACGATCGGTACGCGGCCGAGAGCTTCAACGGCAAATTGAGGTGCCTGGTCACCGGTGTAGGTCTGGCAGTGTCGTGATGCGCCGCCTCGCGGTCATCCTCGTCGCCGTCATCCTGCTCACCGCCTGCAACCAGCGCGGCGATGACGGCTACGCCTTCGAGCGCCAGGAGTTCAATCGCACGCATCTCAGCGTCACGATCGTGACGCACCCGTCGCTCGCCGATCTCCAGCGCGCCGGTGGCGATGCGGGGGCTGATCCCGGCTCAGGGCGCGAGCTTGCCGCATTCTCCACGCTGTCGGCAACCTCACCGGCGTGCACGATCCACATCGTCGATCCGCATGTCCGCTACGAGCCGCAATGGCTGGGCCATGAGATGGCGCATTGCATTTACGGGCGGTTTCACCGGTGAGCGGAGCAGTGTGATGGCGACTCCAGAGCTTGATTACACCGGATCGCAGGGCGGCCTTCTCGGCATGGCGTTCGCGGCGGGTTGGTCCATCGCGACGGCCATGTGGCTTGGGATGGGCGCCCTTATCTGGCGGCTGTTTTTCGAGCCACGGATCAAGGAATTGAAGGGCCAGAACGACGCGCTGCAACGTCGCATCGAGCAGCTTGAGGTGATGCTGATGCTCCACGGGCCGCAACAGCTTCGTCAGGCGATGCAGGCGGTCACCTCGGAAATCCACCTCGATCACCGGGAGGAGCGGGAATGAAGCTCGAACTGATCGACGACGCGCGCGCTGCGTGGCGGTTCTGGTCGATGTGGGCGGCGGGTGCGCTGGCCGCGTGGAACATGCTGCCGATCGCCTTGGGCGAGCGCATTCCGCCCGCGATCAACCTTTCCGTCTCAGGGGTGCTTTTCGGGTCGTTCGTGCTCGGGCGGTTGACCAAGCAGGGGGCGAAAGATGGCGAGCAATAAGCAGAAGGCCGGTGCGGCCGGGGCCATCTCCGTTGCCGCGCTCGCGATCATCGCGGCGTTGTTCAACGTTGAGGGCGGGTACGTCGATCACCCGAGCGATCCGGGCGGCGCAACCAAGCATGGGATCACCGAGAAGGTGGCGCGCATGCACGGTTATGAGGGCGCCATGCGCGCGCTGCCGAAGGGTTTCGCGCAGGCGGTCTATTATCAGGACTATATTGCTGGCCCCGGCTTCGATCGGCTGATCGGGGTTTCGGAGCCGGTGGCGCGCGAGGCGATCGACAGCGGCGTCAACACCGGCCCGGCGCATCCCTCGCGCTGGCTACAGACCGCGCTCAACAGTCTCAACCGCCGCCAGCGCGATTATGCCGATATCGCCATCGACGGTCGTGTCGGGCCTGCCACGGTGCGCGCGTATCAGAGCCTCGCGCGGCTCCGGGGCGATGCAACCGCGTGCCGCCTGGTGGTGCGGCTCATGGATGCTCAGCAGGGCGCCTATTACCTCAGCCTCGCTCACGGCAATTCGCGCTTCGAGGATTTCATGGTCGGCTGGGCGGCCAACCGCATCGGCAATGTCGATTTGGGGAGGTGCTGATGGGCGAATGGCACCACCCCGAGCACTACACCGCCGCAGCCAAGGGTTATGCCATCGAGGCGATGCGCGCGGAGATCGCGGTGTTTATCGAGCGCGTGTTGCCGTCGCTCCGGGAAGCCGCCCGCAGCCTCGGTTATGCCCTTGCCGTTCACGGTTCGCTGGCCCGCGATCTCGATTTGATTGCCGTGCCGTGGACTGACGAGGCGGGATCGCCCGATGCTCTAATTGCCGCGATCGCCGACGCAACCAAGGCGCAAACCGGGTGGGGTCATCTGCCCAGCGCTGGCGAGTTCACACCAAAACCGCATGGCCGAACCGCCGTTATGATGGTCGCGAGCTTCAATCTGCAACTCGACATCAGCATCACGCCTCGAAAGGAAACCACCTGATGTTCGGCCTCTCGCAAAAGATCACCGGCATCATCGGCGGAGCGATGGCGTTTGCGCTGGTGTTTACCGCCGTATGGGCAACACGCGTCAACCATCTGCGTGCTGAGCACAAGGAAACGGTCGACGCCGTCGTCCACGAACTTGAGACGGCCGGGTTCAAGCCGGTCACCAAATCACGGATCGCTGCCGATGTGCAGTACCTCGCCACGGCGGCGCGAACGAACCGAAAGAGCCTCGACGACGCGACCAAAGAGATCGGCCGGTTGAACGGGGAGGCGGACGCGCGCGCGAAAGCCTATGCTGACGCCAAAGCCCGCGACGCATCGACCATCGCCAAGCTCGACGCGCTGGCCAAGGGCAGCGACCGGCGCATCCAGATCCTTGAGGGCATCCGGCAGCATGCCGAGGCAGCCGGTGATTGCCCCGTGGCGGCCGGGCTTATCGAACAAGCGGAGGGGCTGTGATGCGAACTCGTGCAATTTTGGCACTCGTTGCGGTTTCCGCGCTCGCGGCCTGTTCGACCACCAAGACGCCCCCGCCCGGCGTGGAAATAAGGTGGGTCGACCGGGTGGTGGAGGTTCAGAAACCTTGCCCGGCCACGCGTCCCGAGCGCCCCGCACCGCTCGCCCGGCCACTGCCGGCCGATGCCAACGCGCTCGCCGCCGTGCTCCTGTCCAAGCTGATCGAATATGCGGGCAGCGGCATGTACGCGGACAGGGCGGAAGCGGCTTTGGATACGTGCCTCACCCCTTGACGTGTTGGCGATGTTCTGGTGATGTTCCGCCATGCCAGACAACGACGATGAACCCTACGGCATCCCCATCGGCCTGCCGCGCGAGATGTGGCCCGAGCCCACGCCGACGATCGAGGAACAGCAGCGGCGGGCCGGCGAGGCGTTCTATTGGGGCTTGAAAGCCGCTGGCAAGGGTAACCCCAAGCGTGGCTAGTCGACCGCGTCGGCCCAGACGATGTTGACCCCGACGCCTTCGGCCGCCAGCGCATCGGCGGCCCAGCCGACATAGATCGCGTGCGCGCCGAGCGGCAGGTCGCCGCCCTCGGGGCTGCGATCGAGATCATCCTGATCGCGATAGCGCCGCAGCGGCACCGGCCCGGCCATCGTTCGCTTGGTCACCGTCTCGACGAGCTGGTTGACCATCGCCTCCATCCGCCATTCGAGCGCGTTGAGGCCGTCGATGGCGTTTTGCGCCACGGGCGATTCGCCATTCGCCCAACGCCGCACCTGCCGAACATCGACCGGCTTGCCGTTGTGCGCGCAGACGAATCGCGCTTCCTCTATGGAGAGACCGAGCGCGCGGCGGCGGGTATCGAATTCGGCGGGCGTCATCATTCTACCTCGCAAATCGTGACGTGAAAGCCTTCGCCGGCGAGCTGCGCGGCGATGCGGTTGACCTGGACGATGTGCGCTTCGCGGGTCATTCCATCGCGCGCCGCGATTGATTGCGCGAAGGCGTCGTCGTTGAGATAGCTCCACATCGTGAATGGTCCGTCCTCTCGCGCATTCCAGGCTATCGCCGCCGCTCTGGCCAGGTCGAGCGGATCACCATTTTTCGTGCTGACACGCCGTGGGCGTTCACGCAGGATAAGCGCCCAACCGGTTCCACCCGCCGCGAGCTTGACCCCGAGGCGGGTGTTCTGCGTTCTGTTGATGCTGCCCTTCATTCAGGCGAGGGCCAGCAGGCCGCGATGCCGCGCATAGCCGGTGAACGAGGTGCTGAAATCGTCTTGGTCATCTTCCGAAAAGTGAGGAAGCTCGCCATCGCGGACATCGCGCGCGATCGCGGCCATAAGGTCAGCGGTGGCGAAGCGAACGTCCATTTCATCGATGTTGTTGCGATGCGCGGCAAGCAGATCATAGGTTTTGGCGAAGTCGATCATTGTGCAGACCTCCCTCAAAGTGCCTGAACCATCGTCGGCGTGATCCAGATGACCGAGCCGTTGAGATCGATGCTGATAGCGTTCGGCGCGACCTCGACCACCTTGCCTTCGCCGCGGCGGCACCGGACGGCCTGCCCGATGAAAAACGCCGTCGCCGCAGTCGCCGCGGCAGCCACGCCACGCTCCTGCCTTACAACAAAGCGTTCGCGCTCGCGGCGGCTGGCGGCTTTGATCTTACGCGCGAGAGGGCTGTTCGTTTTTGGGAGTTTCGTGATGTCAACGCCTTGCGCCTCCAGTTCGTCGAGGCGGGCTTCCATGCGGGCGAGTGCATCGTTGAGTTTTTGAAACCTGGCCATTTCGTGTCTCCATCAGAGATCGGCTTGCATCATCGCCCGCCGATGAAACCTGTATATGTCCGTATTTCGGACATTGCAAGAGAAAATGCGGTTGAACCGCAAAAAAGATGCGGTTATGGCTTGATTATGGACCTTAAACAGCAATCCCGCATTGCCCGCGCGTTTCGCGCATGGACCGGCTTTGACCAAGCGGCGGCGGCCGGGGATCATCGTGATTGTCGATCAGAGCGCCGAATAAGCGCCGAATAGCATCAGCCCCACGATCAGCCCGGCCTCGACGTAGAGCCCGATCGAAGCTGATCGAGACGGCTCGCGATCTCTCGCCACGGCGGCATGATCGAGGGGGAATTTGTTTTGCACCCGTTTCCTATGCCTTTGACGAGAAACGATAAAAAATCAGTGCGTTTTGCAGCGTAACCCGCAGAGATCGCGCGGCGTACCATGCTTGGGAAGCTTCTGCTCTACCATTGAGCTACACCCGCAATGCGGCGGAATTCTTATGTTTGCGCGTGTCTGTCAAGCGGCATTCGGTGGCCGCATCTTCGACGGATGCGGCCACCGAATGCCGATCCCTATTGGATAGCGACCTCGAACGGGCCGGCGGGGAGGCCCGCCTTATCGAACAGGTTGATCGTCGGGCTGTCCGCCCATGCGTAGCGCACGCGCGTGGCCGGCCTGCCGTCGGCTGCGAGGGTTACGTGGGCTGCCGTCAGTGAAGCGGTGGCATAGCGGCAGCTTCCCGGGATGTTACCGCATAGCTCGAAACCGATCGGACGGTCGCTGCCGCGCGCTTCGAGTGCGCCCGTGACGTCGGTGAAGCCGAGGATGACATTGCCGTCCGGCGCCCGGTGCGCCGTTGTGACGCGCGGGCCAGAAGGGGCGTCGCCGTCCCCCAATGCCAACGCGCGCATTGCCCGTGCGAGCCGTTGCCCGACCTCGTGCTTCTCGCCCGGATGGATGTCGAGCGGATCGCCGAGATCGATCGTTACCGCAATTGCGACGTGCCCGTCGGCTTCAGCCGCTTGGCGTTGAATGTCGCGCAGCTTGGCCCAGTCGCTCTCGACGGGGTGCGCGGCGGTGGCGCCATAGGCCGAGATCTGGGCGATTGCGAAGGGCAGGGCGGGGCGCCCCGCCTGATGCCGCCATCCCTGCATCAGCGCGCGCAGCCGATCGCCATAGCCTGGCAGGCCGGTATCCGATTCGCCTTGATACCACGCGACGCCGGCGAGCCCGATCGGCCCCAGCGGCGCGATCATCGCATTGTAGAGCGTGCCGGCGCCGTTGATCGCATCCCAGGGCGAGCGCGGGGTGTTGGTCATCGGACGCCCGCCGATCGCATAGCGCCACCCCTTGCCGAGGGGGACGATGCTGCCGTCGGCGAAGAGCAGCCGCATCGCTGCTGCCGGGCCGCTCATCCCGCCCTTGGCATAGACGTTGTCGGCGTTGACGGTGATCGTGTTGGCCCCCGCGACGAGCGTTCCCGCGGGCACGAAATAGGTGCGCGGTTCGCCGGGGTTGCCGTTGCCGCCCACCGCGACGCCGTTGACCCAGGTGCGATCGGCATCGTCGACCGGGCCGATCGCGAGCACCGCCTGCTGGCGCGCCTGGGCGGCGCTTACCGTCACGTCCTTACGGAACCACACCATGCCGATATAGTCGACGAGTTCGGGGACGCCCCAATCGTTGAACGGCGCGATTCTGGGCACGGGTTTCCAGTCGATCGCGGTATTCGTCTGCCAGGGCTCGTGCCCCACGGCATCGCCCGAATGCCCGCGCCACCATTGCTCCCACGCCTTGCTCGCGGCCGCGGTCGCGGCGGTGGTATCATGCGCGTAGAGGCGCAGCGTCTCCAGTTCCTTGCCCATGCCGGCCTCGCGCAAGCCTTCGGGGGTGAGCCAGGCCGAGATGCGCGAGCCGCCCCAACTCGCATGGATCGCGCCGATCGGCACCTTGCTGGTCTCGCGCAGCGCCTGGACCATATAAAAGCAGGCGGCCGAAAAGGGGGCGACGCTTTCCGGGGCGGCGGCTGTCCACGCGGGCTTGGTCGCGAACGCGGCTTGCGGGGTGAGCGCGGTCGCTTTGCCCACGGTCAGCAGGCGGAGCTTGTCGTCCGCCGCGCCCAGCGCCTGGCCGCTGTTCTGCGAGCGTTCGACCGACATCTCCATATTGCTCTGGCCGGAGCACAGATAGACATCGCCGATCAGCACGTCGCGCACAGTGACGAGGCCGCTCTTCGCAGCGACGATCAGGTCGTACGGGCCGCCCGCGGGCAACGCGCCGAGCGTGGCGGCGAAGCGGCCCCGCCCATCGGCGGTGGTGGTGACGGTTTCGCCCGCGAGACTGATCGTGATTTCCTCGCCCGGTGCGGCGGCGCCGGCGAGCACGATCGGCTCGCCGCGCTGGAGCACGGCGTGATCGCCGACGATGCCGTCGAGCGTCGGCGAGGCGAAGGCCGGCGATGCTGCGAGGCAAGCGAGCGCGATCGCCCAGTGAGTGCTCATCAGCCGCATCGTTTCCCCCTTATGCGCACCGAATTCGAATCAAACTCTCAGACCGGTTGCAGGCCGTGTTCGTGGATCTTTCGGATGAGGTCGCGGTGGCGGGGAAGTCCGGCGCGCAACCGCTCGGTCTGGCGCATGTTCTCACGCATCGCGCGTTCCGCCATGCGCGCATCGCCGGCAACCGCGTCGGGTTCGACCTCGGTCCCGTATCCCATGCCGTAGAGGACATATTGATAGCTCGCGGCGGGAAACACCTCTTCGACACGATCGAATTCGTCGTGGAACCAGGGCGATTGATAGCGCCACAGCAGCAGCAGTTCCTTGAGCCGATCGGGGATCGTCTCGGGGCGCACATTGTCGCGCCAGAAGGCGGTGTCCTCGCGCCGGGTGAGGACATAATGCAGCTTGAGGAAATCGATGATCCGTCCCCAGCGATAGTGCGTCGTGGCGTTGAAGCGCGCGGCGATCACGTCCATCACCTCGCGGCAGACGGGCAATTGCTCGGCGATCATCTTGGCGGACAATTCGGTGAGCACGATCGCCGACGATTCGAGCGGTTCGAGAAAGCCCGCCGCCAGCCCGACCGCGACACAATTGCGCTTCCAGAAGGTCTCGCGGTGGCCCGAACGGAATTTGATGCGCCGCACCGTCAGGCCGTCGGCTGCCGGCCCGATATAGGCGCGCAGTTCGGCCTCTGCCGCGTCGTCCGAAATGTGGCTGCTCGAATAAGCGTGGCCGGTGCCGCGCCGCTCGGGCAGGCCGATATCCCAGATCCAGCCGCACGATTGCGCGGTGGAGATGGTGTGCGACGCAATCGGGCTGATCTCGCTGGCGTAGGGGATCTGCACCGCCAGCGCGCGATCGCAGAACAGGACGTCGTTGCAGTCCTTGAACGCGACGCCCAGTGCCTCGCCGAGCAGGATCGAGCGAAAGCCCGTGCAATCGACGAACAGATCACCCTCGATCTCGCCGGCCTGTTCGGTGACGATGGCGCGGATGTCGCCGTTCTCGGCCATCGCCACGCGGCGGACGTCGGCGAGCACATGGCGCACGCCCAGAACGTCGCAGCAATGCCGCTGGAGGAAGGGGGCGAACTTGCCCGCGTCGAGGTGATAGGCATAGTTCGCCAGCGCTTCATATTCGGGCGTCGCGATCGTCTTGGGCGCGAGCCCGTCCTCGCACAACCGCCCCTGCGGGCAGACCGCATCGCAAAAACTTTCACCCTCGCCGGATGTCAGCCAGTGCGGCACCAGATTGAGCTGCGAAAAGCTCTGCGGGAGCATCAGCGGGTGGTAATAAGCGTCGTCGTCGGCGCCGGTCGTCCAGCGGGCGAATTGCGCGCCTTGCTTGAACGCCGCGTCGGCGGTGCGGAACAGCTCGGTTTCCGAAACACCCATCCGCGCCAGCGTCGCGCGCAGCGTCGGCCAGGTGCCCTCGCCGACGCCGGCGGTGGGAATATTGGGCGATTCGACGAGCGTGATCGAAAAGCCGCCGGGCATCCGGCTGCGATGTTTCGCGGCGATGACGCCCGCTGTCAGCCACCCGGCGGTGCCGCCGCCGACGATTACGATTTTCTTGACCGGGTGTGTCATGGACCAAGGCAATAACAAGGTGCCGGGGATGTCAATGCAACACCCCCGGCAGAAGGAAACGATCAGAAGCGGAAACGCGCGCCGGCGGTGAAGCGCCGCCCGTAGGCGAACACGTCGAGCAATTGGTTGCTGTATCGCCCGTGCGTGCTCTGGACCTCATTGGTCAGGTTCAGCGCCTCGAAGAACACGTTGACCTGCCTGGTGAGCTGATAGCTCGTGCTGAAGTCGATTTGCAGGTTGGGGTTCTCGAAGGTCGGTTCGGAACCGAACGCGCCGGTATTCTGGTTCTGCCCGAACTGGCGCAGATATTCCTCGCGGTGATTGAGCGCGACACGCGCCTCGAAGCCGTTCTTGTCGTAGAAGGCGACGAGGTTGGCCGAATTGGCGAGGCCGGTCACCGCGAAGCCGCTGGTCGAGATGTTCTCCGGATCGAACGGCTTGTTGGTTTCGACGAAGGTGGCGTTGGCGTTGAAGCCGAAGCCGCTGTTGCCGAATACATGCTGCCAGGCGAGTTCGACGCCGCGCACGGTCGCCTCGGGACCATTGACCTGCTGGGTCACGCTGAACACCGCCGGCTGGCCGGTGGTCGGATCGATCACGCCGTTGATCGTCTGCCGCTGGGTGCCGCCGACGATGAAGTTGGAGACGTTCTTCAGGAAAAAGTCGATCGAGGCATAGGAGTTCGGCTGGTAATACCATTCGGCCGCGATATCGAAATTGTCCGAAAGATAGGGCTTGAGCGCCGGGCTGCCGCCGCTCGCGGTCAGCGCCCCCACGCGCTGGCCCGTGCCCACCGACGCCACCGGTGTCAGCAGGTTGAGCCCCGGCCGGGTGAGCGTGCGCGAGGCATCGAAGCGCAGGTGCAGCTTGTCGGTCAGCTCGAGCTTCATATCGACGCTGGGCAACAGATACGAATAGTTGCTTTTGGTCGATACCGATTGCGGATCGCTCAACACCACCGTCAGCAGCGTCGGATCGCCGGCATTCTGGATGATGTTGATCGGCACCTGCCCGAACCCGGCCGAGGTGAGGTGCGTGTTCTCCTCGCGCAGGCCGGCGTTGAAGTGGAACGGCATGCCCGCGATCTCGGTCTCGAAATTCGCGCGGACGAACAAGGCCCAGGTCTTTTCGGTGATGTCGCGGATCGAACCGTTGTCGAGCGCGAGATCGAAGCTGCCGGTGTAGGCCGTGCCGACACCGGGCGCGGTGTAATTGAAGCCCGGAATATTCTGCGTCTGCGGGTTGCCGAGGCTTTCGAGATATTGCTGATAGGCGCGCGCGTCGAACTTGAGCAGCACCGGTGGCAGCGCGCCCGAGAAACCGGGGATGAAATCGTTGGTGCTGACCGTATCGGTGAACAGATCGGGCGGGATCGGGACGCCGGTCGCGCTGCCCGACGCGGGGCCATAGCCCGCATAAGCCTGCCAGAAATTGTTGGCGAAGGTGTTGCGCTGCTGGAACTTGTAGTGGTCTTCCAGATAGCTGCCGCCGAACTTGATGCCGAAATCGTCCTGTTTCCATTCGGCCGACAGGCGACCCTGCTTGACGACATCGGTGTTCTTCTGCGCCTGGCGAACGGTGACGTGCGATCCGATGACCGACGTATCGGCCCAGCGCGCCGGGTCACCCCCGGCGCCGTAATTGTGCAATTCGGGAATCGTGTCGGAGCTGTCGCCGTTGATCGCGATGCCCAGCGCCGGGCCGATGCCGAAGCCATAGCCGACATCGGCATTGTCGCTGGTGAGTTGGCCATCGGGGTTGAGCCAGCTCTTGGCGTAGCTCGCATCGGCCTCGATCTTGAGGTTCGCGGTCGCATCCCATTTGAGGTTGAGGCCGGTCTGGTTGGTTTCGAGATACGAGCGATCGGTGCCAGCGGTGAAATCGGTCTGGCTGCCGTCCTGGGTGAAATCGAGCACGGTGCCGTTCTCGTCAAGATCGACGTTGCGCAGGCTGCCCTGATTGAACCAGATACCGTAGCCGAAATTATCCGACCGGATCTTCTGGCGCGAATAATTGTCGTCGAGCGTCAGCATCACGTCTTCGGACGGATGCCATTGCAGCGCGATGCGGCCGTCAATGCGCTCATCCTTGGTGTAGATCTGCGTCGCGCCATATTGCTGTTCGAAGAAGCCGGGGATCGATTTATCCGCCAGCTCCGCGTCGGTGCACGACGGCGTCATCTGGCACGGCGCATAATAGCCGCCGGGCCAGCCGCTCACATAGACGCGGTTGGTCTGCGTATCGTGGCGCGTGTAGATGGCGTCGACGAGGATGCCGACCGTATCGTTGGCGAAGGTGTCGCTGAACAAGGCGCCGATCGACGGCGCGATCTTGTCCGCGCCGTCCTGCAACGAGCCCGACCCGGTGACCGCGACGCGCATTCCCGGATGATCGAAGGGTTTGGGAAATTCGACGTTGACGGTCGCGCCGATCGAGCTTGCCGACAGCGACACGTCGGGGGTCTTGAGCACGCTGAGCGTGCCGACGAAATCGGCGCCGACGGTGCTGAAATCGACCGAGCGGCCACCCGTCGCGGTCGAGATACGGCGGCCGTCGTAGAGCGTCTCGTTGAAATCGCCGCCGAAGCCGCGCACGGTGATGCCCTGTGGTTCGCCTCGCGATCCCGAGCGCTGGATCGACACGCCCGGCAGGCGTTGCAGCGATGCGGCGACGTTCGAATCGGGGAACTTGCCGATGTCCTCCGAAGAGATCGCGTCGACGACGCCGGCGGCGTCGCGCTTGATGTCGAGATTGCGTTGCAGCGAACCGCGGATGCCGGTGACGACGATCGTCTCCTGCGATGCGTCCGGCGCCGCCTGGTCTTGCGGCGACGCGGCGACGGGGGTTGCGGGCGCGGGCTGGTCGGCCGCGGGGGCCGGCGCGCGGTGTTCTTTCGCCGCTGCCTGACCGGCAAAAGCAAGCGCGAGCAGGCTCGATGCGCCCGCCAGCATGACCTGCTTCGTGCGCATCTTCCGGCGGATGCCGACGGCTCCGTCGATATTGGTGTTGGTCATATCCTCTCCACCCCTTTTTAAATCACCGCTGATCCGGCGGGGCCGGCCAGCATTTTTGCGCACCTCGGCGGCGCGGTATTCGTGCGGCGATGATGGAGCGGCCTTCGCTGGCGCGACACGGCATCAGCCATCCTCCCCGATTCATCTGGCGCGAATCCAGTTTGGTGACCGTATCTATTTTCGGTAGCGCTATCAAGGGCTACTTGTAGACACTGTTATCCGGCCCCGGCAGGGTGCTTGGCGCGCGCGTCCGAACCCCTTATGCCGGGCGGGGTGCGGCGGCGTCGCCGCGCCGAATGAAGAGGCGCCGCGATCGATGGGCGCGCAGGAGGGGAAGCGAATGGCCGATCTCGAATTGCTCAATCCGCGCGATCATGGGCGATTGCGCGCGGGAAAAAGGCTTTCGACGCCGCATTTCGTGCAGATCGTTCCGTCCGAATTTGCGGCGGCGGCGGCCTCACGCCCCGTCGTTCTGACTAAGGACCAGGCGACGGGACGCTTCTATGCAGGGGCGATGAGCGGCTTCAGGCCGGGCGAAAACGTTGCGATCGAGTCGGGTGCGATCGATCGGTTCGAGCCGCTTGATCTCGCGCGGCAGGGTTTCTTCGTTTCTCAAAATGGTATCGCAATCAATTCACATCATTCCCGCTTCGGCGACGAGGGCGAGGCACTGTTCGACGACGACGGCCAGCCCGCCCGATTGCTGCGACATATCCAGCGCGTGCTCGGGCAATTGACGGTGGGTGTCGAGGAGAGCGACGCGTTCATCGCGGCGTTGCTCGCCCACAAGCTGATCGAACCGATCGATATTTCGCTGCGGTTCGACGATGGCGAGACGTTGCGACTGGAGGGACTCTATTCGATCGGGCTTGATGCGCTGCACGATCTCGATGACGCGGCGGTGCTCGATCTGTTTCGGCAGGGGCACCTGCAACTGGCCTATACGATGATCGGGTCGCTCAAGCAGATCCCGGTGCTTGCCGAGCGCCGCAATCGGCGCCTGACCGCCGGACCGTCCAATGGCTGAGGCGCTGCGCGAAATCGCTGCCGATACAATCGCGGATGCGGGAGACTTCAGAACGCGGATCGCCGAACCCTGCGTACCGGTGGTGCTGCGCGGGGCTTGCCGCGACTGGCCCGCACGGCGTGCGGGGGAGGGCGCGACGGCCTTGTTGTTCGCGTATCTCCGGCGCTTCGATAGCGGCGCCACCGGGCAGGCGTTCGTCGGCGAACGCGGTATCGCCGGCCGCTATCATTACGGGGAGGGGGCGGACGGCTTCAATTTCGCGCGCGAGACGCTGGGGCTCGGCGGCTTGCTGTCGCGTATCGAAGACGCGGGCGACGATCCCGAGGGGCGGTCGATCTATATGGGCTCGGTGCCGACCGACACGCTGCTGCCGGGATTTGCCGACGAGAACCGGCTTCGCTTTCTGCCACCCGCGGTCCGCCCGCGCATCTGGCTCGGGACCGCCTCGCGGATTGCCTGCCATTACGACACCTATGATAATGTCGCCTGCGTGGTGGCGGGACGGCGGCGCTTCACGCTCTACCCGCCCGATGCGATCGGCGACCTCTATGTCGGCCCGATCGACCATACGATGGCGGGGCAGCCGGTGGCGCTGGCGCCGGGCGCGGACGCCGGCGATCCGCGCTATCCCCGCTTCGAGGCGGCGCAGGGTCGCGCAGTGACGATCGATCTCGATCCAGGCGACGCGCTCTACCTGCCCAAATTGTGGTGGCATCAGGTCGAGGCGCGCGATGCCGTCAACGTGCTCGTCAATTATTGGTGGGACGCGTTTGCGAGCGGCCCAGACGCGCCCGCGACGACGATGATGCTGACGATGATCGCGATCGCCGAGCGCCCGCCCGCCGAACGCGCCGCGTGGCGCGCCTTTTTCGATCATTACGTATTCCGCCCCGACGGCCATCCGCTCGCGCATCTGCCCGAGGAGCGGCACGGTATCCTCGGGCCGCTCGCCAAGGGCAATTACGGCCGTATCCGCGCCTTCGTGATGCAGATGCTGCGCGGCGGCTGAGCGGAAACGCGCCCTTTTGGAAGAATCCCCGCCGGATGCGGGCATCGCACGTCGGGTGCGCATCAGTGTTATATGATAAATCTCTTTTCACCTCGGCGAGCCGGGCTTATGCCGGTAGCCGGTGCACCGCGATGGCGCGCGGGCGATTGGGAGACGGGGATGACGAGCGCAGGCGATACCCGCAGGGCGATGCTGCGCAAGGCGCTGCTCGGCGCGGGCGCAGCGGTTGCCTATGCGGGCGGGATGCTTCCGGACATCGCCGTGGCGGCCGGGATCGGAACAGCGGCGCGCGCCGACCGGCCCGATATCGTCATCTTCATCGCCGATGATCTGAGCTGGACCGATATCGCCCCCAACGGCAGCAAGGATGCGCGCACGCCGCATCTCGATCGGCTCGCCAGCGACGGCACGCGCTTCACGCGTGCGTTCGCCGCGTCGCCCACATGCACGCCGTCACGTTCGGCGCTGCTGACCGGGGATTACCCGATGCACAACGGCGCCCATTCCAACCATAGCAGTATCTTCGACAATATCGGCACGCTGCCCGCCTATCTGAAGGCGCAAGGCTATCGCGTCGTCGTTGCGGGCAAGACCGATTTCGGGCCGCCGCGCGACTTCCCGTTCGAATATCTGGCGGGGTCGACCTTCCATCCCGACAAGAAGAAGGCGGCGCTCCTCAGCCGGCTCCATCTCGAGGCGGTCGAGACGCTGTTCGCGACGCGCGATCCCGAGGTGCCGCTGGCGCTGTTCGTCGCGTCGTATCAGCCGCATGTGCCCTGGGCGAAGGAGCCGAGCTACGATCCGGCCACGCTGACGCTACCCGCCAATTTCGTCGATACGCCCGAGATGCGCGCGGCCTTTGCGGCGTATCTGACCGATGTGAGCGACCTCGATCGCGAGGTGGGAGTGGTGCGCCGTTCGATCGCGACCAACGGCAAGGCGGACGACACGTTGTTCGTCTTCACCGTCGATCACGGTGCCCAACTGCCGTTCGCGAAATGGACGCTCAACGATCCGGGAATCCATGTGCCGTTCATCGCCGCGTGGCCGGGGCGAGTGTCGGCAGGGCGCACGACCGACGCGATGATCTCGCTGACCGACCTCCTGCCGACCGTGCTCGATGCCGCGGGTGCACCGAGCCCGCAGGGGATCGACGGCAAGAGCTTCCTGCCCGTGCTGACGGGCGATCGGGACAGTTTCCGCGATGTCGTGTTCGCATCACATACCGGCGACAAGAACTTCAACCGCTCGCCGATGCGCGCGATCCGCACCGACCGTTGGAAGCTGATCGTCAATCTCAACGCGTCGCAGATGTACGTCAACGCGATGACCAACAACGGCAGGGACGAGCGCGGCTTCTGGTCGTCATGGGTCGAGCGCGCGAAGACCGACGCGCGCGCGGCCGAACTGGTCCGCCGATACCAGCATCGCCCGCCGGTCGAACTCTACGATCTGGAGGCCGACCCTTACGAAGCGCACAACCTTGCCGACGATCCCGCTTATGCCGCCATCCGCAAGACGCTGAGCGACCGGATCGATGAGTGGCGGATCGCGCAAGGCGAAAAGCTGACCGACGTGCCGATGCCAGACGACGCGCATTACGGCACGCATTTCTATTCCGAGTGGCGTTAGCGACTGTTTGGGCAATCGTAGAAGGGATTTGCGAGGCGGTATCAGCTCGGCCTCAATGTATCCTATTTGTATGATAAACATTGACCCTCGACGATACGTGGCGTATCGCAATGACAAAGGACCGTGGATGAGCATCGCTCGCACGGCGAGCGCATCGGGAGGGGCGTATGGCGGCATCGATGATCAAGCGAGCCACGCGGCTGGCCGCACTCGCCTGCGCGACCGCGCTGACGGTGCCACAGGTACCGGCGACCGCGCGCACGCCGCGGCCCGCCCCCGCTCCGGCAACCGCGCCGGCGCGCCCCAATGTCATCGTGATCCTCGTCGACGACATGGGGTTTTCGGACATTTCGAGCTTCGGGAGTGAAATCCCGACGCCCAACCTCGATCGGCTCGCCGCGGGCGGGCTGCGCTTCACCCAATTCTACAACACCGCACGCTGTAGCTGTTCGCGCGCGTCGCTGCTGACCGGCACCTATCCGCATCAGGCGGGGCTCGGCCATCTCGAGGCGATCTCGGTGCCGGGCTCGATGGGTATCCGCGGCAAGCTGCTCGATCGCGTCGTCACGCTGCCCGAGGTGATGCACAGCGCGGGCTATTTTACCGCGATGGCGGGCAAGTGGCACCTCGGCATGTCGCACGGCGTGGGGCCGTGGCAGCGCGGATTCGACCGGTCGCTCACCTCGCCGGTTGGGGAGATCTATTGGCCCAACCAAGTGCAGAAGAATGCCCAATATCTTTTCATCGACGGCAAGAAGGTGCGCGCCAATTCGCCCGAGGTCGGCACCGGGCAGTGGTATTCTTCCAACCTGTTCGTCGATTGGACGACGAAGTTCATCAAGCAGGCCGACGACGCGAAGAAGCCGTTCTTCGTCTATCTGCCCTTCGTCAACGTCCACTTCCCGGTGATGGCGCCGAAGGATGAGATCGCGCGATTCCGCGGCAAATATGCGCAAGGCTGGGACGCACTGCGCAAGGCCCGGTTCGAGCGGCAGAAGAAGATGGGGATCGTCGGCCCGGACGAGACGCTGCCCGGACGGCTTCCCAACACCTATAATTGGGACAAGCTCACGCCCGAGCAGCGCGATCGCTTCGACAAGATCATGGCGACCTATGCTGCCGACATCACCGGCATGGACAAGGCGGTCGGCACGCTGATCGACCGGCTGAAGGCGTCGGGCGATCTCGACAACACGCTCATCCTGTTCATGTCGGACAATGGCGGCAATGCCGAGAGCGGCCCCGACGGGCGGCTGAAGGACGCAGGCGTGCTGGGCGGCCCCAAATCGACCACTTTCGTGGGCATGAACTGGGCGACGCTACAGAACACGCCGTTCCAGTATTTCAAACACTATACCGAGGAAGGCGGCATCTCGACGCCGCTGATCGCCTATTGGCCCAAGGGGATCGACCCGAAGCTCGACGGCGGCTTCGTGCGCGCGCCGGGCCATCTGATCGACGTGATGCCGACGCTGGTAGAGATCAGCGGGGCCACCTATCCCAAGACCTTCCACGGCCACGCGATCGTTCCGATGCAGGGGCGCAGCTTCGCGCCCGCCTTTCGCGGGCAGGCGCTGCATCGCGACAAGCCGATCTTCTGGGAGCATGAAGGCAACCGCGCGGTGCGCGACGGCAAGTGGAAACTGGTCGCCCGGTACAGCCGACCCTGGCAGCTTTTCGATATGTCGCGCGATCGATCCGAAACCCGCGATCTCGCCGCGGCGAACCCGGCGCGCGTCCGCGAGATGGCGGCTGAGTGGGATAATTGGGCCGCCAAGAGCTACGTCGATCCGTGGGTCGAGGCCTATGACGTCTATCTGGGCAAGAATCCGCGCCAGAACTGGGGCTTCGGCAATATCCCCGAACACCCCGAGGCGATGGACGAGATCACGCCCTCACTGCGGCAGCAGATCGCGTTTCACGTCGGAGAAAAATCCGCCGACGACTGAATTCCAGCCCCCAAGCCGCAATCGATGTTCTCCTCAGCGGCTTGATTGCCTGGGCGGCCGCCCCTCGCGAGCGACCGCCCATTTTTTGTCCGTCAGCTCTCGGCGGGTTCGTCGTAATGCGGCGCGCCGACGTCTTTTGCCCAGTCTTTCCATTCGCGATCGAGCCGCGCGACGATCTCGGGATGCGCGTCGGCCAGATCGTGCATCTCGGTACGGTCGGCGGCGATGTCATAGAGATGCCACGGGCGATAGGTCTTGCGTTTTTGCTCCGGCCCCTCGGGCGCGAGCGAGACGAGCTTCCAGCGCCCGTCGAGGATGCCGCGCGCGCCGTAATGCTCGAAGAAGAGCGGCGCGGCGCGCGCGATCTTCTGCCCCTTGAACACGCCGGCGATCGAGATGCCGTCGATCGGCTGCTTGCTGGTGTCGGGTGTGACGTGCGCGAGATCGAGCAGCGTCGGCGTCACGTCGACGATGTCGGCGACATCGGTGTTCATCGTCCCCGCGCGGTTGCCCATATGGCCGGGCCAACTGATCAGGAACGGCGTGTGCGTGCCGCCCTGATATTGCTCGCGCTTCCACCAGCGCCACGGCGTGTTGGCCGCGCTCGCCCAGTGCGTGCCGATCCCGGCCATCGTCGTCTCGGTGCCGATGCCTTGCGGGTACTCGCCATATTCGATTGTGCGGCCATCGCGCGTCTCGCTTGGGCGGTCATACCCGGGCTGGGTCATGATCTCGGGCGAGGCGCCGTTGTCGTTGAGATAGATGATGACGGTGTTCTCGTACTGGCCGCTATCCTTGAGCGCCTGGATGACGCGGCCGATGCCCTTGTCCATGATCTCGATCATCGCGGCGTGGGTGGCCATCTTCCGGATCTGGATCGTGCGCTGTTCGGGGGTCAGCTTGTCCCAGGCGATGTCGGCGTTGCCGGCATAGCCCGTGGTCAGATCGGGCAGTTCGGGTCCGGGCGCGATCAGCCCGAGTTCGACTTGTCTTTTGTAGCGCTCCTTGCGCAGCGCGTCCCAGCCCTTGCTGAAGCGCGGGATGTATTTCTGGATCGTCTCCTCGGGCGCCATCAGCGGCCAGTGCGCCGCGGTATAGGCGAGATACATCATGAAGGGCTTCTTGCCCTTGCCGAGCTGCCGGACCTGATCGACCGCGTGGTCGCTGATCGCGTCGGTGAGGTAGAAGCCCTTGGGGACCGATTTCACCGGCGTGAAATTGTCGACCAGCGAGAAGGGGTCGTAATAATCGGCGATCCCCCAGATGATCCCCCAGTGATAATCGAATCCGCGCGCCGCCGGGTAGGTGCGCTTGTCGCCGAAATCGCGATCGAAATAGGCTTGGTGGTTGAGCCATTTGAGATGCTCGGCCGAATCCTTGATCGGCACCGCGGCGGTGAGGTGCCATTTGCCCACCATCGATGTCGCATAGCCGGCGTCGCGCAGTTCCTCGGCGACGGTTGGTACTTCGAGCGACAGGCTGGTGCCGTTGCCGGCCATGTTCACGCGATGCGGATAGCGCCCCGTGAGCAGCGCCGCGCGTGACGGGCAGCAGCGCGACATGTTGTAGAAGTTGGAAAAGCGGATCGAACGCTGCGCCAGCGCGTCGAGATTGGGGGTGTCGATATTGCCGCCGTAGGCGCCGATATCCGAATAACCGATATCGTCGCCCATGATGACGAGGAAGTTCGGCCGGCTTTGCTCCGCAGACGCGGGAGATCGAACGGGGGCAGCGGCAGGCGCCGCCGGCGACGATGCGAGCGCGGGCAGCGCCGCGAATGCCAGCCCCAATGCCGCCGCGCCGATGCGCGCTTGCCGTCGTTTGCGCTGGACGCCTTGCATGTCGATCCTCCCCTGGGTGTGAATTTTGCTCGTGACTTATATAAAGATATTTATCATACGGAAAGAGGCGTATTGAAGGCGTTGCACAGAGACGGGCGGAATCATCCTTGATCCACTTGGGCTTGATTTATACGATAAAAGAAGCGGTGTCGGCGTCGATGCCGCGTTCATGGGCGGGATTTGGCGACATTGGATCATAGTGAAGATGGGCAATCGCGCGTAGCCGACGCCAATCCCGTCGGGACGAATCACCGGCGCCTGCGGTCGCGGGGGTGGTTTGACAATCCGGGCAATCCGGACATGACGGCGCTGTATATCGAGCGGTATCTCAATTACGGGCTGAGCCTGGAGGAGTTGCAGAGCGACCGGCCGATCATCGGGATTGCGCAATCGGGGAGCGACCTGGTGCCGTGCAACCGGCATCATCTGGTGCTGGCGGACCGGGTGCGCGAAGGGATCCGCGACGCGGGCGGGATCGCGATCGAGTTTCCGACGCATCCGATCCAGGAGACGGGCAAGCGGCCGACCGCGGGGCTCGACCGCAACCTGGCGTATATGGCGCTGGTCGAGGTGCTGTACGGCTATCCGCTCGACGGGGTGGTGCTGACGATCGGGTGCGACAAGACGACGCCGGCGGCGCTGATGGCGGCAGCGACGGTGGACATACCGGCGATCGCCTTGTCGGTGGGGCCGATGCTCAACGGCTGGTTCAAGGGCGCGCGGACGGGCTCGGGGACGATCGTGTGGAAGGCGCGCGAACTGCTGGCGGCGGGCGAGATCGACTATCAGGGATTCATCCGTCTGGTGGCGTCGTCGGCGCCGTCGACGGGGTATTGTAATACGATGGGCACGGCGACGACGATGAACTCGCTGGCCGAGGCGCTGGGGATGTCGTTGCCGGGCTCGGCCGCGATCCCGGCGCCGTATCGCGACCGGCAGGAATGCGCGTGGGAGACGGGCAAGCGGATCGTCGAGATGGTGCGCGCCAACCGGCGGCCGTCGGACATCATGACGCGCGCGGCGTTCCTGAACGCGATCCGGGTCAACTCGGCGATCGGGGGGTCGACCAACGCGCCGATCCACCTGAACGCGATGGCGCGCCACATCGGGGTCGAGCTGACGCTGGCCGACTGGGAGGAGCATGGCGCCGACGTGCCGCTGCTGGTCAACCTGCAACCGGCGGGCGAATATCTGGGCGAGGATTATTACCGTGCCGGGGGTGTGCCGGCGGTGATGGGCGAATTGCTGCGCGCCGGGTTGCTCGACGGCAGCGCGCTGACCGCCAACGGGCGCAGCGTGGCCGAGAATGTCGGCGAGGCGCGCAGCGAGGACGAGGACGTCATCCGGCCGTTCGCCCGGCCGCTCCGGCCGCACGCCGGGCTGACGGTGCTGAGCGGCAATCTGTTCGACGGCGCGGTGATGAAGCTGTCGGTGATCTCGGAGGCGTTCCGGGCGCGGTTCCTGTCGGACCCCGACGATCCCGATGCGTTCGAAGGCCGCGTGGTCGTGTTCGACGGGCCGGAGGATTATCACGCGCGGATCGAGGATCCGGCGCTGGGTATCGACGAGCGCACGATCCTGGTGATCCGCGGCGCCGGGCCGGTGGGGTATCCGGGCGGGGCGGAGGTGGTCAACATGCGTCCGCCGGCGGCGCTGATCCGCGCGGGCGTGCATAACCTGCCGTGCATCGGCGACGGGCGGCAATCGGGGACGAGCTATTCGCCGTCGATCCTCAATGCCGCGCCCGAGGCGGCGATGGGCGGCGGGCTGGCGCTGCTCGAGACCGGCGACCGGGTACGGATCGACCTCAAGCGCCGCCGTGCCGACGTGCTGCTCGACGAGGCCGAGCTTGCCCGCCGCCGTGCCGGCCTTGCCGAGATCGAGGAGCGCATCACCCCCGAATCGCAAACCCCCTGGCAGGAAATCCAGCGCGGCATCACCGGCCAGTTCGATACCGGCGCCACCCTCGAGCCCGCGGTCAAATATCAGCGCATCGCCGAAACCAAGGGACTGCCAAGGGACAGCCATTAGGGGCGACCGGTGCTCCTGCGGAAGCAGGAGCCCAGAGTCGCGTAGCGCAGCGCTTGGGAGTCTGGACTCCCGCTGTCGCGGGAGAACGGCGCCTAGAGTTTGATCCACTTGCGTGGAAGCGGCACCGGCCCACACCCCCACCCGGCCACCCATAGGATAATCGCATTGGGTGGCCGGGTGGGGGAGTGGGCCGGTGCCGCAGCGTAGCTGCATCCGGCCCTAATAGAGTGATCGCGCCGCACGTTGGTCGGGTCACACCGGCGCGATGCAGCGGAAGCCGACATGGCTCGTCGGGCTGTCCACCGCTTGGGGCGAACGCGAGGCGGGGCGGTAGCGCTGGCAATAATTGACCGCGCACAGATGCGAGCCGCCTTTCAGCACCTTGCGGCCGATCTTCGGCCCGTGCGGCGTCTCGTAACTCTCGCCGATCTTGCCGCCGCGGGGATTGTCGATCGTGCAGCAGGCGCCGCTGTGCCTCTTGTCCGCCGCTTTGGGCATCGCATACCAGTCGCGCGTCCATTCCCAGACATTGCCGACCATGTCGTAGAGGCCGTAATCGTTAGGCGGATAGCTGCCGACGGCGCTGGTGCGGTAATTGCCGTCGGGCTTCTGGCTCGCGAAGGGAAAGAGACCGCGCCAATAATTGGCCATGATCCGGCCCTCGGGCTCCAACTCGTCGCCCCATTGATAGTCGCGATCGTCATGCCCGCCGCGTGCGGCGAATTCCCACTGCGCCTCGGTGGGCAGCATCTTGCCCGCCCATTCGGCATAAGCCTGTGCGTCGTCGAAGCCGATGTGGACGACAGGGTGATCCATCAGATCGTCGATGCCGCTGCCCGGGCCGGTCGGGTGCCGCCAGTCGGCGCCGGGCACCAGCGCCCACCATTGACGGAAATCGTCCAGCGGCACCGGCGTGGCGGTGCGCTGGAAGACGAGCGACGCGGGCACGGCGAATTCGGGATCAAGATCGGGATAGAGCCGGGGATCGGGGGGCATTTCGGCGACCGTGACATGCCCCGTCGCGGCGACGAATGCCGCAAAGGCGCGGTTGGTGACCGCGGTATCGTCGATCCAGAACGCATCGACACGCGCTTTCCGGCGCGGACGCTCCTCGGGGTAGAAATTGTCCGATCCCGTCCGGAAGGTTCCGCCGGGGATCAGGATCATGCCGGGTCTGGTCGTCGTCATCCGATAGTCGTCCTGCTCGCTCATAGTCGGATTCAGCGGAGCTGAATCGGGTGCGGCACCGGCCCACTCCCCCACCCGGCCACCCATAGCATACTGTCGTTGGGTGGCCGGGTGGGGGAGTGGGCCGGCACCGCTTCCACGCCAGTGGATCAAACTCCAAGGATCGCTAGGGCAGCATTAGGGGCAAGTCCACTGCGAACATATCATATTTATCTTGACTAAAAACGTGCAACGCTTTCCAATCCGGCCGATCGTCCGATAGGAAAGACGCGTCCCGGAAGGGCGAATGATATCGGGGGAGGATGACCGCGCGGCCTGCCGCCCGATCGCCCCCCCCTCATGGTGCAGGAGGAACAGGGGAATGATCAGGAAGATGGCGCCGATCGGCGTGGCGATGCTGCTGGCGAGCGCGGCGACGCCGGCGCAGGCGAGCGACGCGACACAATCGACCTTTGGAACCCTGCCCGACGGCCGCGCGGTGCCGGCGGTGACGCTGAGCAACGCCAACGGCGTCTCGGCGACCGTGATCGCTTATGGCGCGACGCTGCAATCGGTGATCCTGCCCGACAAGGACGGCAACAAGGCCGATGTCGCGCTCGGCTATGACAACCTTCAGCAATATCTCGACAAGCCGCAATATTTCGGCGGCACGGTGGGCCGCTTCGCCAACCGCATCGCCAAGGGCCAGTTCACGCTCGACGGCAAGGCGTATCAGGTGCCCGTCAACGACGGCCCCAATTCGCTCCACGGCGGCAAGCAGGGTTTCGACAAGGTGCTGTGGACGGTCACCAAGGTTTCGTCCGGGCCGACCGCGGCGGTAACGCTGCGCTACGTCAGCCCCGACGGCGATCAGGGCTATCCCGGCAAAATGACGGTCGACGCCACCTATTCGCTCGATGAAAAGAACAACCTGACGATCGACTATCGCGCGACGACGACCGCACCGACGCTCGCCAACATCACCAACCATGCCTATTGGAACCTGGGCGGCGAAGGATCGGCCGGGGGCGCGATGGGGCACATGGTCACCATCCCCGCCGAGACCTATCTGCCGACCGACGCGACCGCGATCCCCACCGGCGAATTCAAGCCGGTCGCCGGCACGGTGTTCGATTTCCGCACGCCGCATGCGGTCGGCGAGCGCGTCCGCGATGCGAGCGACCAGCAGATCGTGTTCGGCCGCGGCTACGATCACAATTGGGTGATCGGCCGCAAGGTGACCAAGGACGAGCATCTGATGGCCAAGGTCAGCGATCCCGTCTCGGGCCGCGGGTTCGAGCTGTGGTCGAACCAGCCCGGTCTGCAATTCTATTCGGGCAACTTCCTCGACGGCACCAGCCACGGCAAGTCGAACCGCATCTACCGTGAGGGCGACGCGATCGTGATGGAACCGCAGATATTCCCCGATACGCCCAACCAGAGCGCGTTCGGTTCGGCGCGGCTCGCGCCGGGCCAGACCTATCACAACGTGATGACCTACCGCCTGACGACCGGTCAGGCCGCCAAATAAGCGGAGGCTCAACATGAAATTGCGCGTTCTTCTCGCCGCCGCGGTCGCGTGTGCGGCGCTCGCCGGCACGCCCGCCGAGGCCCGCGACCAGTGGACCAAGGCCCAGGCCAAGCAATGGTATGACGCCCAGCCGTGGCTGGTGGGATCGAACTACAATCCCGCGACCGCGATCAACCAACTCGAAATGTGGCAGGCCGCCACGTTCGACCCGGCCCGAATCGATAAGGAACTCGGCTGGGCCGAACAGCTCGGCATGACGACGATGCGCGTCTACCTGCACAATCTGCTGTGGGAGGACGACGCCGAGGGCCTCAAGAAGCGGATGAACGTCTTCCTCGACATCGCCGCCAAGCACCATATCAAGCCGCTGTTCGTGTTGTTCGACAGTTGCTGGGATCCGGACCCGAAGCTCGGCCCCCAGCATCCGCCGATCCCCGGTGTCCACAATTCGGGCTGGGTGCAGGCACCGGGCGCGGCGCGACTTGCAGACAAGAGCCAGTACGGCAAGCTCGAGGGCTATGTGAAGGACGTGGTCGGCAGCTTCGCGCATGACAAGCGCGTGCTCGGCTGGGACGTGTGGAACGAGCCCAACAACGGTGGCGGCGGCAATTACACGCCGACTCCGCACAAGAAGGAACTCGTCGCCGGGCTGCTGACGCAGGTGTTCGATTGGGCGCAATCGGTCGATCCCGAACAGCCGCTGACGAGCGGCCTGTGGATCGGCGACCATTGGGACAAGCCCGAGACGCTCGACGCGGTCGAACGCATCCAGGTCGCGCGTTCCGACGTGATGAGCTTCCACGATTACAACTGGCCGGAAAAATTCGCCGAGCGGGCGCGCCAGATGCTGAGCTATGGCCGGCCGGTGCTGTGCACCGAATATATGGCGCGCGGTAACGGATCGACCTTCGACGGATCACTGCCGATCGGCAAGAAACTGAACATCGCGATGATCAACTGGGGTTTCGTCGACGGCAAGTCGCAGACGCGGCTGCCGTGGGATAGCTGGAAGAAGCCGTACACGATGGACGAGCCGACGATCTGGTTCCACGAAGTGCTGCGCGCCGACGGCACCCCCTATCGCAAGGCGGAGACCGACCTGATCAAGCGGCTGACCGCGGCGCCCAAGGGCGTGGTGCCGCCGCCCACTTATTGAGCCCGGGCGTGATGCGACGGACGATCGGGATTATGCTGGCGGCGGGTGCGCTCTGTCTCGCCGCCGGGGCAGGGGCGGAGCGCGTTCAATCCGTGTTCGACGGGGGCGATCCGTTCGTTCTCGTCGACGGCGATACGGTGTGGATCTATCCCACAGGAGGCAAGGGCCTGGAAGGCTGGTCGTCGACCGATCTCGTCCATTGGCGGAACCACGGCCCGCTGCTGCGCAAAAGCGACATCACGTGGATCGACGACGACGGCGCACCGAGCCACGGTCTCTGGGCACCCGACATGCTCGCGGCGAACGGGCGCTATTATTTCTATTATTCGGTCGGCCCGCAGCACCCGACGCCGAGCCGGCTGGGCGTCGCGACCTGCGAGGGCCCGGCGGGGCCGTGCACCGACAGCGGCCGACCGCTCCTCACCGGCGGCGACGGGTTCGAGGCGATCGACCCGATGGTGTTCGCCGACGCCAGATCGGGCAAGACCTATCTCTATGCCGGCGGTAGCGCGGGATCGACGTTGCGCGTCTTCGTGCTGACGCCTGATCTGATGAGGATCGACCACGAGGTGACGGTGGCGCAGCCGCCGCATTTCACCGAGGGCGCGTTCATGCACGAGCGCGACGGGATTTATTACCTGTCGTACAGCCACGGGCGCTGGAACGACGCGACCTATTCGGTGCATTATGCGACCGCGCCGAGCCCGACCGGTCCGTGGACCTATCGCGGCGTGATCCTGAAGACCGACGCGGCGTATAAAGGCCCGGGCCACCATTCGTTCTTCCGCGATCCGCGCGACGGCGGCTGGCGGATCGCCTATCATCGCTGGGAAGGCCAGGATGGCCCCGGCCCGTATCGCGGCCATCGCCGCATCGCGATCCAGAAGATCAGCTACGCGGCAGACGGGGCGATCGAACCGATCAGCATGGACGACTAGGAGCGTGAGTGCTGCTGTCTGGCTGGATCACGATGCCCAGTCGAACGCATCCACTGTCTCGCGCCGGCCGAGCATGAAGGCGTCGGCAACGAGGCGGAACGGCGAGAAGTCGACGTCGCTCGTCCGCGTGGTGACGAGGTGGTGGAAACGGCGGTAGAGCCGCGCATATTCCGGGTCGTCGGCGACGGGGACGGGGGTGCCGTCGACCGCCATCTTCGAGGCGCCCGCGCTCAGCGTCAGCGTGCCGCCGTCGGTCTCGATCACGATATCCCATGTTTGCGGCCCGCGCTGATCGAAATCGAACGCGACCTCGATCGGGATCGCGCCCGCGGATAGCGTCAGGTCGGCGGCGATCGGGGCGGTGCGGTTGCTCGGGAAACGCAGCGCGGCGGTCTCGAGCAGCACGGTGTCGCCGATCAGCCTGGTCAGCACCGACAGCGCATTGATGCCGGGATCGAACACCCCGATGCCGCTTTCCCAAATCCATTCCTGGCCCGGATGCCAGACGCGCACGTCCTCCTTCCACGCGATCGCGACGTTGCGGATCGTGCGATCGGCGAGCCAGGCGAGCGCCGGCTCGACCGCGGCGGCCTCGCGCGAGTGCCAGGTGGCGTGGAGCACGACATCGCTCGCCGCCGCCGCCTCGGCGATCGCCTCGGCCTCGCCGATCGTCGCCG
Source organism: Hephaestia caeni (assembly GCF_003550065.1). Taxonomy (GTDB): domain Bacteria; phylum Pseudomonadota; class Alphaproteobacteria; order Sphingomonadales; family Sphingomonadaceae; genus Sphingomonas; species Sphingomonas caeni_A. The sequence goes on along the minus strand of NZ_QXDC01000004.1, from coordinate 381,797 downwards.
CCGGGGGCTTTTCGAGCATGATGTCGAGCCCCGCCGCGATCGCTTCGCGGACGAGATCGAGCCGGCCGCGCGGCGGCGTGCAGATCGAGATCGCCTTCACCTCGGGCATCGCCGTGGCCATGTCGGTGATCGTCGCGAACGCCGGGACGCCCTCGACCGGGTGGTTGCGCGTGACGACCGCGGCAAGCCGGAAGTTCGGATCGGCGGCGATGGTCGGAATGTGTTGATCACGGGCGATCTTGCCGATGCCGACGATGGCGATCGGAACGGGGGTCGAAGACATCTGGGTTCCTGTCGTTGAGGCTAGGCGGGATCGTCGGCGACGACCTGTTCGATCAGGACGAGGACGTCGTCGATCAGGTTGCGCATCGCATGTTCGGCCTGGTCGGGCTTGCCGGCGGCGATCGCTTCGTGAACGGCGGCGTGATCGTCGATGCTCGCCGAGCGGCCGGCGATGCGGTTGGTGAAGCGGATCGAGGTGCGCAGCGCGGTATCCACCACGTCGCGGAACTGCGCGTAGAACGGATTGCCCGAGGCGTAGAGCACCGCGACGTGGAACGCGATGTCGGCGTCGAGCGTGTCGTCGCGCCCAACCTCGGCTTCGCGCATGCGGTGCAGCCCGGCGCCGATCGCGGCGACATCGGGCGGGGTGGCGCGAGTGGCGGCGAGCTTGGCGGCCTGCGGCTCGACCGCGATGCGCAATTCGTTGAACTGGCGCAGCAGGCTGATCGACGAGCGCCGTTCGAGCAGCCAGCGCAGCACGTCGGTGTCGAACAGGTTCCAGTTGCTTTCGGGCTGGACGAAGGTGCCCTGCTTGGGGCGCGCGCCGAGCAGCCCCTTGGCGGTGAGCATCTTGACCGCCTCGCGCGTCACCGAGCGGCTGACGTCGTGCGTCTTGGCAAGCTCCGCCTCGGTGGGGAAGGGGCGGGTCTTGTAATCGCCGACCACGATCGCCCGCCCCAGCGCCTCGAGCAGGCCATAGGTCAGGTTCCGCCCGAGCTGATTGCGCGCCAGCCCCGCGCCCTGCGGATTCGGAACCGAACTTGCCACCGTGCCTCTCCCACCCAGACCAGAAGGATTGTTTCGCAGATAAGAAGCGTCTCGACAAGTGCGATCGATCATATAAAAGACGCTCAAGGTTGATGGATGGGATGGGCCGAATGGGACTCGGAACGATCGATATCGTGGTGGTCGTGGTCTATGCGATTGCGATTTTCGGCCTAGCGCAATGGGTGTCGCGCGAAAAGGCGGGGCACCAGAAGAACACATCCGATTATTTCCTCGCCTCGAAGAACCTGCCTTGGTGGGCGATCGGCGCGTCGCTGATCGCGGCCAATATCTCGGCCGAACAGATCGTCGGCATGTCGGGATCGGGCTATGCGATCGGCCTGGCGATCGCCTCGTACGAATGGATGGCGGCGCTGACGCTGCTGATCGTCGGCAAGTTCTTCCTGCCGATCTTCCTGAAGAACGAAATCTACACGATGCCGCAGTTCCTCGAACAGCGGTTCGGCCCCACCATCCGCACCGTGATGGCGGTGTTCTGGCTGCTGCTCTACGTCTTCGTGAACCTGACATCGATCATCTGGCTCGGGTCGATCGCGGTGACGCAGGTCGCGGGGGTCAATCAGGATGTGGCGCTGATCGGGCTCGGCGCCTTCGCGCTGCTCTATCAGCTCAAGGGCGGACTCAAGGCGGTGGCGCTGACCGATATCGTCCAGGTCACGCTGCTGGTGTTCGGCGGGCTCGTCATCGCCTGGCTGACGCTGGGCAAGATCGGTGGCGATGCCGGCGTTATCGGGGGCTTCGCCGAACTCACGCGGCGCGTGCCCGATCATTTCGAGATGATCCTTTCCCCCGATAATCCGCATTACAAGGAACTGCCTGGCCTCGCGGTGCTGATCGGCGGCATGTGGATCGCGAACCTCTCTTATTGGGGGTTCAACCAATATATCATCCAGCGCGCACTGGCCGCCAAGAGCCTGGCCGAGGCGCAGCGCGGGGTGGTGTTCGCGGGTTTCCTCAAGCTGCTGATGCCGGTGATCATCGTGCTGCCGGGCATCGCGGCGGTCATTCTCGCGCCCGACCTCTCCCGGCCCGACGAAGCGTATCCGTCGATGATGGCGCTGCTGCCGACCGGGTTGCTCGGGCTCGTCTTCGCCGCGCTGATCGCCGCGATCATCGCCTCGACCGCCTCCAAGATCAATTCGATCGCGACGATCTTCACGCTCGATATCTATGCCAAGTTCAAGCACGTCAAAACGCGCGCCGAGGACTCCGCGGGCGAGGAAGGGCAGGAGAAAAGGCTGGTTCTGATCGGGCGCAGCGCCGCCGTGGTGGCGATCATCCTCGCGATCCTCACCGCCCGCCCGCTGCTGGGCAGTCTCGATCAGGCGTTCCAGTACATCCAGGAATTCTCCGGCTTCGTCACGCCGGGGATCACGATCATCTTCCTGCTCGGCCTGTTCTGGCCGCGCGCGACCGAGGCGGGGGCGCTGGTCGGCGCCATCGCATCGGTGGTGCTCAGCTTCGTCTTCTGGTTCCCGGCCGATTGGGGCGGCATCGCCTCGCTCAACGCGGTGCCGTTCCTCAACCGGATGACGATCGTCTTCTTCCTCAGCCTGGCGCTGGCGGTGATCGTCTCGCTGGCGCGGCCGGCGCGGGTCGGCAGCAACCGGATCGTCATGGAGGGCGTGACCTTCCGCACGACCACCGGGTTCAACATCGCCGCGCTCATCGTTTGCGCGATCCTCATCGCGCTCTACGCGACCTTCTGGTGAGCCGCTTCCTCGCCGTTGACTGGGGCACGACCAATCGACGCGCCTATCTGGTCGAGGACGGCGCGGTCGTCGCGACGACCCGCGACGACCGCGGCATCCTGGCCGTCGAGCCCGGAGGCTTCGACGCCGAGGTCGCTTCGCTGCGCGCGCGCTACAGCGACGTGCCGATCGTGCTCGCCGGGATGGTGGGATCGAACCGCGGCTGGATCGATGCGGGCTATGTGGCCGCGCCGGCGACGATCGATGCCCTCGCGGCGAAGGCGGTACGGCCGATCGACGGCGTCGCGATCGTGCCAGGTGTCAGCCGATCGGTGGCCGGGCGCGGCGATGTGATGCGCGGTGAGGAAGTGCAATTGCTGGGTGCCGCGGCGGCGGGGATGGTGCCGCCCGACAGCCTGCTGTGCCAACCCGGCACGCATTGCAAATGGGCGTGGATGAAGGATGGTGCGCTCGCCGATTTCGTTACCGCGATGACGGGCGAATTGTTCGCGCTGCTCAAGGCACATGCACTGATCGGGCAGGAGATGACCGGCGCCGTCGCCGATGACACCGCGTTCGGCGAGGGCGTTGCCGATGCCGGCCGGGACGATCTGCTCGGTGCGCTGTTCGGGGTGCGCGCGGCGAGCGTGCTCGGGCTGCGTGTGGCAGGCACGGCCGCTTCCTATGTCAGCGGGCTGCTGATCGGCACCGACGTGCGCGCGCATGTGCGCCCGGGTGAGACGGTTTACCTGCTTGCCGACGAGGCGCTGGGGGCTCTCTATGCCCGCGCGATCGGCATGGTCGGCGCGTCGACGCAGAGGATCGACAGCCATGCGGCGTTCGTCGCGGGCGTTACCCGAATCGAGGAGTTGCTTGGATGACCGCCGTTGTTGATTTCGCCGCCGCGTTTGCGCGCTGCCCGCTGGTCGCGATCCTGCGCGGGGTGCGGCCCGACGAGGTCGAGCCGATCGGCGCGGCGCTGGTCGACGCCGGGTTCACGCTGATCGAGGTGCCGCTAAACTCGCCCGATCCGCTGGAGAGCATCGCGCGGCTGGTGCGGACGGTCGGCGATCGCGCGATGATCGGCGCGGGCACGGTGCTGACGACCGATGCGGTCGCCGGCGTGGCGGCGGCGGGCGGGCGGATGGTGGTTTCGCCCAACACCAACCCGCAGGTGATCCGCGCGACGGTGGCCGCCGACATGGCCTCGCTGCCGGGCTATTTCACCCCCAGCGAAGCGTTTGCCGCGCTCGAGGCCGGCGCCACCGCGCTCAAGCTGTTCCCCGCCGAGGGCGCATCGCCTGCGGTGCTCAAGGCGCATCGCGCGGTGCTGCCGAAGGAGACGCCAATGCTCGCGGTCGGCGGCGTCACGCCCACCACGATGCGGCCGTGGCGCGAGGCGGGCGCCAACGGCTTCGGCCTCGGCTCCGCGCTCTACCGCGCCGGCGACGGCGTTGACACCGTCGCCCGACAGGCGAAGGATTTCGTCGCCAACCTCGGCTGAGCAACCGCGACGCATGCGAAGGGTGGCGTGACGAGGGCCGATGTGATGGTACGCAATTCGTTCCTGTTCGATCTCGACGGGACGCTGGTCGACAGCGTGTACCAGCATGTGCTCGCGTGGCACGAGGCGCTGCGATCGGAGGATATCGCGCTTTCGATCTGGCGCATCCACCGCAAGATCGGGATGAGCGGCGGGCTGTTCGCCGATCAATTGCTGCGCGAGATCGACCGGCCGATCGACGCGACGATGATCCAGCGGCTGCGCGCGCGCCATGCCGAGGCTTATCACCGACTGGCCGATGATGTCGTTCCGCTGCCGGGCGCGCGCGAACTGCTCGAGACGCTGACGACGATGGGCGTGCCCTGGGCGATCGCGACCAGCGGGCGGATCGAGACTGCGGGGGTCAATCTGCGTGCGCTTGGGGTCGATCCCGACCAGAATGTGGTGGTGACGCGCGATCAGGTGCGGTTCGCCAAGCCCGATCCCGACCTGTTCGTCGAGGCGGCGCGGCGGCTCGGGGTGCCGATCGATCATGCGATCGTCGTTGGCGACAGCGTGTGGGACATGCTGGCGGCGGCGCGGTGCCGTGCGCTTGGGGTGGGGCTGCTCTCGGGCGGTTACGGCCGCGAGGAACTCGAACGGAGCTGGGCACTGCGCGTCTATGACGATCCGGCTGATCTGCTGCACCATCTCGACGAGGTGTCGTCGCGTGCTTATGCGGCGGACCATCCGCTCGGGTGAGATAAGCCCACCCTCTGCTTGCGTTCTCCAGGCATCGGGTCGTAATCGCGGACCATGCACGATCCGCTGGCGCAATTGCTCGACGACATTCGCGCGTGCCGCGTTTGCGCCGCCCAATTACCGTACGGCCCGCGGCCGGTGGTGCAGGCGGGGCGCACCGCGCGGCTATGCATCATCAGCCAGGCGCCGGGGCGCAAGGTGCACGAAACCGGGGTGCCGTGGAACGACGCGTCGGGCGATCGGCTGCGCGGCTGGCTGGGGCTGAGCGCGACGCAATTCTACGATCCGGCCAAGGTCGCGATCGTGCCGATGGGGTTTTGCTATCCCGGCAAGGCAGCGTCGGGGGACAATCCGCCGCGCCCCGAATGTGCGCCGCTCTGGCATGCGAAGCTGCTTGCCCAACTGCCCGATATCGCGCTGTCGCTGCTCATCGGCCAATATGCGCAAAGCTATTATCTGGGCGCGCGGCGCAAGCCGACGCTGACCCAAACGGTGACCGCGTGGCGCGAGTATCTGCCGCTGGGCTTCCTGCCGCTGCCGCATCCGTCGCCGCGCAACCAGCCGTGGTTCGCCAAGAATCCGTGGTTCGAGGCCGAATTGCTGCCGAGCGTCCGCGCCACACTCCGCGCGCTCGGGCTGTAGCGCCGCGGACCGATGCGGGTCGCCAACCGCGGCGGAACGTGCTTTACCGGCATCGACGTCGCCAAGTGCTTCGGAGTCTGAATCATGGCTGAGGACCGGCCCCGCTATAAGACCTATGATCGCCCAGCGGGCGGCTGGGGCGCGGCGGCGGCGACGGCGAAGGTGCTGCTCCAGCAAAGCGTCGTCACCAAGGGCTCGCGCGCACTGGTGTCGATGAACCAGCCGGGCGGCTTCAAATGCCCGAGCTGCGCCTATCCCGATTCGGATTGCAAGAAGACGCTCGATTTCTGCGAGAACGGCGCCAAGGCGCTGGCGCACGAGGCGACCAAATTCCGCGTCACGCGCGAATTCTTCGCGCAGCACACCGTCTCGGAGCTGATGGCACAGTCCGATTACTGGCTGGAGATGCAGGGTCGGCTGACCGAGCCGATGCGCTATGATGCGGCGACCGACCGTTATGTGCCGTGCGATTGGGATAGCGCGTTCGCGCTGATCGCCAAACATCTGCGCGCGCTCGACAGCCCCCATCAGGCCGAATTTTATACGTCGGGCCGCACCCCGAACGAGGCGGCGTTTCTCTATTCGATTTTCGTGCGCGAATTCGGGACCAACAACTTCCCCGATTGCTCGAACATGTGCCACGAGCCGACCAGCCGGGGGCTGCCCCATGCGATCGGTGTCGGCAAGGGCACCGTGGTCATGGAGGATTTCGAGCACGCCGAGGCGATCTTCGTGATCGGCCAGAACACCGGCACCAACGCGCCGCGGATGATGACCAACCTGGTCGAGGCACGCAAACGCGGCGTGCCGATCGTCGTCGTCAACCCGATGCCCGAGCGCGCGCTGATGCGCTTCACCGAGCCGCAGGACGTCGTCCAGATGGCCATCTTCGGATCGACCGCGATCGCGAGCGAATTCGTCCATATCGGGATCGGCGGCGATCTCGCGTTTCTCAAGGGCATGATGCGCGCGCTGTTCGAGCGCGAGGCTGGGGGCGAGGAGGTGCTCGACCACGATTTCATCGCCGAGCATACCGCCGGGCTGGATGCGCTGCGCGCCGATGTGATGGGCGTGAGTTGGGCCGAGATCGTCGTGGCATCGGGCGTCGACGAGGGCCAGATCCGCCGCTGTGCGGATATCTATAACGCCTCGCGCGCGACGATGATCTGCTACGGCATGGGGATCACCCAGCACCGCAAAAGCTCGCAACTGGTGCAGCAGATCGCCAATCTGCTGTTGCTTAAAGGAAATTTCGGCAAGCCCGGTGCGGGCATATCGCCGATCCGTGGGCATTCGAACGTGCAGGGCGATCGCACCGTCGGCATCGATGAAAAGCCGACCCCGGCCTATCTCGATCGCGTGCGCGACGTGTTCGGGTTCGAGCCGCCGCGCGAGCACGGCCATCACACGGTGGAATCGGTGGCGGCGATGCTCGACGGGACCGCGAAGGTCTTCATTGGCCTCGGCGGCAATTTCGTCCGTGCGGTGCCCGATACCGAGCGTGCCTATGCGGCGATGCGCGGGCTCGCGCTGACGGTGGCGATCACCACCAAGCTCAACCGCGGGCACGTCGTCCACGGCCGCGACGCGCTGATCCTGCCGGTGATCGCGCGCTCCGAGGAAATCCGCACCACAGCGGGCGAACAGTTCATCACGATCGAGGATTCGTTCTCGAACGTGTCGGCCTCGCGCGGGGTGCTGGAGCCCGCCAGCCCCGATCTGCTGCCCGAGGTCGAGATCGTCTGCCGGATGGCGCGCGCGACCTTGCCCGACAGCAACGTGCGGTGGGAAAGCTATATCGACGATTACGATTTGATCCGCGATCAGATCGCCGAGGTCTATCCCGCGATATACAGCGATTTTTCTGAACGGATCAAAGCGCCGCGCGGGTTCCACCTCGATATTCCGCCGCGCCGCCGCGTCTGGCCGACCCCCAACGGCAAGGCGAATTTCCTCGTTTTGCCGGGGCTGGAAGTGAACCCGCCGGTCGACGACCGCGCGATGCTTCGGCTGGCAACGGTGCGCTCGCACGATCAGTTCAACACCACGATCTACAGCTACAGCGATCGCTATCGCGGGGTGTATAACGATCGCATGGTGCTGTTCATGAACGCCGACGACCGTGCCGAGCGGGGGCTGGCGCCACAGGCGCGGGTAGCCGTCGAAACGATTAGCGGCGACGGCGTCTCGCGGCGCGTCGAAGGGCTCACGGTGATCGACTATCCGATGCCGCGCGGGTCGCTTGCCGGATATTTCCCCGAACTCAACCCGCTGCTGCCGCTCGATCATTATGATCCGACCAGCGGGACGCCCGCCGCCAAGGCGATCCCGGTCCTCGTCACAGCGGCCTAGGCGCAGGCGATGACCGCGCCGTCGGACACCGCATCGGAAATCGTGATCGCCAAGCGGATCGCGCCTGCGCGATTCTTCGTGTTCGGGGCGGTATTCGTGGTCGCGGCGGTCGCGGCGGTCATGATCGGGGTGCCGCCGCGGATCGCGTTGCTGATCGGGTTCGATCTGGCCGCGATCGTCTTTCTCGCCGCGCTGACGCCGTTGCTCAACGACGATGCCGCGACGATGCGACGCACGGCTGCTGCCAACGACGCCCGGCGCGGCGGGTTGCTCGTGCTTACGGTGATGCTCTCGCTGGTGATCCTGGTCGCGGTCGGCACGCTCATTGCCGGCAAGTCCACGCTCGATTGGCCCGCGATCGCGCTGATCGTGGTCACGCTGGCGCTGGCCTGGCTGTTCGCCAACACCGTGTTCATGCTGCACTATGCGCATCTTTATTATCTCGAGGCCGAGGGCGGCGGTGATCGTCGCGGGCTGGAGGTGCCCAAAACACCGACCCCCGATTATTGGGATTTCCTCTATTTCAGCTTCACGCTGGGGATGACCTTCCAGACCTCGGACATCGCAGTTACCGGCGCGCGCATTCGCCGCGTCGTACTGATCCAGTCGATGGCGGCGTTCGTGTTCAACATGGGCATCGTGGCGTTCGCGGTGAATGCGCTCGGCGGGATGGGGTAGAGCCTGCCCCGGCGAAGGCACGAAAAAGAAGAATTGGTTCGCGCGGAGGCGCGGAGGCGCGGAGAGTCGGCGTGCTTTTGCTTCCGTCTCGCGTCAGCGAGACCTTGATGCCCGTGTCTGCCGGGACGTGATTGGGCCGCTGGCGCGGGCGACGGTGCCGCGAACGATATATCTCCGCGTCTCCGCGCCTCCGGGTGAATCATTCTTTTTCGAGTCGGTCGGGTATGACCCTGGACTCCCGCTTTCGCGGGAGAACTTGGGTGCGGGAGAAGGAGGGCATCACCGCAGTGGCGCGTGAAGAATGGTTCGCGCGGCGGTGCGGAGACGCGGAGAGAGACGGCGCGTTTTGTCTCCGTCTCGCGTCAGCGAGACCGTGAAGTCGGGGGCGAACGGATCAGCGTAGCATCATCGGACGCTGGCGCCTCAGCCCCCGCCGGTCAGAACCTCGTGCAGGACGACGGCATCATTATGCGCCTCGTCATGCGCGCTATAGACCAGGGTGACGACGTGCTTTTCGGCCAGCGCGCGCAGGCGTTCGAGTTCGGCGGGATGCGTGGCGAGTTCGGCGCGGTAGCGGCGTTGGAATTCGTCCCAGCGCGCCGGATCGTGGCCGAACCATTTGCGCAATTCGGTGCTCGGCGCGATCTCTTTCATCCAGTCGTCGAGCGCGGCGCTGGCCTTGCTCACCCCGCGTGGCCACAGTCGATCGATCAGGATGCGGACGCCATCCTCGGGGGTGGCGGGTTCGTACGCACGCTTGAGTTTGAGGCGGATCATGCCGATAGCGCGCTTTCGAACGCGGCCTCGGCGTCGAGCGATGCGCGGTCGCGCCCGATCGTCGCCACTGCAAGCCGCGTATCCTGCCGCCAATAGGTCACGGTGCAATCGTGCGCGGCGGGATCGCCGTCGATCTCGATCCGGTCCCATCGTTCGGCATGGCCGACATAGTTGATCACGACGTCGTAATGCTGGCTCCAGAAGAACGGGATCGCGGCGAAGCGCTCCCGCCGGCCGAGCATGTTGCGTGCCGCCGCCGTGCCCTGTCGCTCGGCGACTGCCCAATGTTCGACGCGGATATTGTCGCCGGACCGCGCGTCGGGCCAGCGCGCGATATCGCCCGCCGCGAAGATGCCGGGCGCGCTCGTTTCGAAGCAAGCGTCGACCAGCACGCCGCGGTCGGTGGCGAGCCCGGCGGCCTCGGCAAGCGCGATATCGGGGCGGACACCGATTCCGGTGACAACCAGGTCGGCGGCCAGGTCGGCGCCGGTCGATAAGGTCACGCGATCGGGGTGAATCGCGGTGAGCGTGGTTTCGAGATGGAAGATCACCCCATGCGCTTCATGGAGCGCCTTCACCGCGTCGCCGATTGCCGCGCCCAGCACGCGTTCCATCGGCCGCTTGTCGGGGGCGACGACGTGCACCTCGATCCCGCGCGTGCTGAGCGATGCCGCGGCTTCGAGGCCGATGAAACTCGCGCCGACGATGACGCAGCGCTTCGCCGTATCGAGCCGCGCGATCAGCGCGTCGGCGTCCGCCAGCGTCCGCAGGACGTGGACATGCGGCTGATCGGTGCCGGGGATCGCGAGCCGGACGGGGCTGGCCCCGGTCGCGAGAAGCAGCGCGCCGTATTCGAGCTGGCTGCCGTCGTCGAGCGTGAGCGATTTCCGCGCCGGATCGATCACGGTGACGCGGGTGCGCAGCCGCACGTCGATCCGCCGATCGACATAGAAATCGGCCGAGCGCAGCGGAATCCATTCGGGCGGCGCTGACCCCGCGAGATAATCCTTCGACAGATTGGGCCGATCGCAAGGCAAGGCGGCATCGGCGCTGATCAGGGTGATCGGTCCCTGATAGCCTTCGCGCCGCAGCGTTTCGATGGCGGCATTGCCCGCCGCGCCGCCGCCGACGACGACGATCGAAGCGGGCAGGGCGGGAGCCGCCAGTTCGGGCGCGCGATGTTCGGGCAATTCTTCGCGGGCGAAGGCGCGGCCGTCGCGCACCTCCACCCGCCAGCGTTTGAGGTCGTTGAGCGCCGGCGCATGGGGCCGGCCGGTGCGCAGGTTGAAACAGGCGTGGTGCCACGGGCAGCGGATCGTCTCGCCGACCACCAGCCCTTCGGCCAGCGGCCCGCCATAATGCGTGCACGTGGCAGCGACCGCGAACAAGTCGCCGTCCCGCGCCACCAGCAGCGCGGCCTCGTCGCCGACATGGCCCGCCAGCACGCCGTCGTCGGCGATCCCGGCGAGGGGGATGCCTTGCGTGAAATCTGGTCCGGTCGGTGGCGAAGAATCCTGCCCCATTGCCTGTCTCCTTGCTCGTGCGCGCGGCGCGGGCAAGTGTCGTTGGCGGCCCTGGTGGCCGGCGGCCCCGCGTCAGATCAGCATATAGGGTCTGGCGCCCGTCCTCGCGAGCGCTTGCCCTGCACGATCAGATGCGCGGTGCCGCCAGAGGTTCCCGCATCAGGCGGCCAGCGTCGCATTGTCGATGACGAAGCGGTATTTCACGTCGCTGCGCTGCATCCGATCATAAGCCTCGTCGATCTGTTCGATGCGGATCATCTCGATATCGGAGACGACGCCGTGCTCGGCGCAGAAATCGAGCATTTCCTGCGTCTCGGCGATGCCGCCGATCAGCGACCCGGCGATCGCGCGGCGCTTGAAGATCAGCGATGCGACATTGGGGGCGGGGTGCGGATGTTCGGGCACGCCGACCAGCACGAGCGTGCCGTCACGGGTGAGCAACTTGGCGAAGGCATCGAGATCGTGGTTGGCGGCGACGGTATCGAGGATCATGTCGAAGCTGCCCGCGTGCGCTGCCATCTCCTCGGCGGTGCGCGAGTTGACGACCTCGTCGGCGCCGAGCGCGCGGGCGCTGTCACGCTTGCTCTCGGAGGTGGTGAAGGCGACGACATGCGCGCCCATCGCGTGTGCGATCTTGATCCCCATATGGCCGAGCCCGCCGATCCCGACGACCCCGATCTTCTTGCCCGGCCCCGCCTTCCAATGCCTGAGCGGCGAATAGGTGGTGATCCCCGCACACAGCAGCGGCGCCACCGCGGCAAGTTGTTCCTCAGGGTGGCGGATCTTGAGCACGAACTTATCGCGGACCACGATCGCTTGCGAATAGCCGCCCAGCGTGTGGCCGGGCGCGTCGGGGGTCGGGGCGTTGTAGGTGCCGACAAAGCCCGATCCGGTGCAATATTGCTCGAGCCCCTCCTCGCAGGATGGGCACGCCTGGCAGCTATCGACCATGCAGCCGACGCCGACCGTCTCCCCCACCGCGAAATCGGTCACCTCGTCGCCCACCGCGCGGACGTGGCCGACGATCTCATGGCCGGGGACGCACGGGTAATGCGTGCCGCCCCACTCGCTGCGGACCTGATGAAGGTCCGAATGGCAGACGCCGCAATAGGCGATCTGGATAACGACATCGTGGGGGCCGGGCTCGCGGCGAGTGATCGTTAGCGGCTCGAGCGGGCGATCGGCGGCGTGGGCGCCGTAAGCTTTGGTGGACATGCGACTCTCCTCGACGACGACGCCCGGCGGGGGCGCACGGACCTGCCGAAGATAGGGGCCGCCGGCGCGGAATATTAGGGTCGATCGATATTCCGTTCTGGCGGCCTGAAAACGGCGGCTTTTCGCGCTTCCGGTGCTCACGTGCCTTGAGGACGCCCAATCGCCGTTTCTGCCGCTTTCGCCACGCCGTCCGCGCTCACGGCGCTGATATGCTCGACATCAGGGATCATGTTTCATATATGTACTTAGCATTCTAAGGCATGAGTCTATAATGATCACGGCAGCACAGATGCGCGCGGCGCGCGCGCTCCTTGGGATCGACCAGCGCCAGTTGGCGGAAATGGCCGGCCTGTCGGTGCCGACCATCCAGCGCATGGAAGCGAGCGAGGGCAATGTCCGCGGCGTGATCGATACGCTGATCAAGCTGATCGAGGCCCTCGACAAGGCCGGGATCGAATTGATCGGCGACAATGCCGTGAGCGCGGGCGGCGGGCGCGGCGTGCGGTTGAAGGCATCACCCTCCTGATCCTCGCCCTCCGAACGAACAAACGCGCGGCGCCGACCACGATCATCCGGCCGACGATCCCGCCCGACAGGTGGCAGAAGAAAGGATCGTCATGGCCGCCACGATAGCGAAGCCGAGTTTTCTGGACCTTTATACGCCCAAGCTGTTCACGGTCCTGAAGGAAGGCTATGGGCTGGCGAACCTGAAGGCCGATACGATTTCGGGCCTGACGGTCGCGATCGTCGCGCTGCCGCTCTCGATGGCGATCGCAATCGCATCGGGCGTGACGCCGGATCGGGGGCTCTACACCTCCATCATCGGCGGTTTCATCGTCTCGGCGTTCGGCGGCAGCCGTTTTCAGATCGGCGGGCCGGCCGGCGCATTCATCGTGCTGGTTTCCGCGACCGTCGCGCAGCACGGTGTCGAGGGCCTGTTGCTGGCGGCGTTCCTGTCCGGGCTGATGCTGGCGGCGATCGGGCTGCTGCGGCTCGGCACCTTCATCAAATATATTCCCTATCCGGTCACCGTCGGTTTCACCGCCGGCATCGCCATGATCATCTTCGCAAGCCAGATCCGGGACCTGCTGGGCCTGAGCCTGGCCAAAGAGCCGGGGCCGCTGCTGCCGAAGCTGGTGGCGATCGGCGGTGCGCTGCCGACGATCAATCCGGCGGCGGTGCTGGTTGCCTTGGGCACGATCGCGATCATCGTGGGCGTCCGGCGCTTTCGGCCGCATTGGCCGTCCTTTATCATCGCGGTGGCGATCGCCGCTGCCGTTGCCGCATTGAGCGGCATGCCGGTCGAGACGATCGGCACCCGTTTCGGCGGTATCCCGCAGGCGCTGCCGATGCCGCATCTGCCGGACATCAGCTATGCACGCGTGATCGCGGTGTTGCCCAACGCCCTGTCGTTCGCGCTACTCGGCTGCATCGAGAGCCTGCTCTCGGCGGTCGTCGCCGATTCCATGACCGGACGCCGGCACCGATCGAATTGCGAGTTGCTGGCTCAGGGGATCGCCAACATCGCCTCTCCGCTTTTCGGCGGTATCTGCGTCACCGGCAATATCGCCCGCACCGCGACCAACGTGCGCGCCGGCGCGCACGGCCCGGTGTCCGGGATGCTGCATTCGGTCTTTCTGCTGCTTTTCATCCTGATCGCCGCGCCGCTCGCGTCCTACATTCCGCTGGCGGCATTGGCGGGCGTGCTCGCCGTGGTCGCCTGGAACATGGCAGAGAAGCATGAATTCGCGACGCTGATCCGCGCCTCGCGGGGCGACGCCGTCGTCCTGCTCGTGACGTTCCTGCTCGTGATCTTCCGCGATCTGACGCAAGGGATCCTGGTCGGCTTCGCGCTCAGCTCGCTGCTGTTCCTGCACCGCATGGCGCAGGCAGCCGAAGTCGAAAACGTCGTGTCGATTGCCGAAGAAGACAGGGCCGACACCGTCAATGGGAACGGACGCCATCCTTATGAGGCGGGCCTTGCGACCGATCCGGATGTCGCTGTCGTGCGCGTCTCCGGTGCGTTCTTCTTCGGCGCTGCGGCCGCCGTCGGCGCGGCGCTGGATCGGATCGGCGATCGACCAAAGGCGTATATTTTCGACCTGTCGGCCGTTTCGATGCTGGATTCGACGGGCGCCGCGACGATCGAGGGCTTTGTGCGCAAGGCCAGCCAGCGCGGTGCGGCCGTCTATATCGCGGGCGCAAAGCCGACCGTCCGCCGCACCCTTCTCGTTCACGGCATGAAGCCGCCGCGCGTTTATTTCCGGCACACGCTCGAAGATGCCGTCGCCAGGGCGTAGCCCACCTCCGGCATCCGGACCGATGGCCTGCTGCCGGCTGTCGCTGCTCATTGCGAAACATGGTCACGAAGCTTGGCACGCTCTCATAGCCGAGATTAGTGGCGACCTGCTGGATCGAGGCCCCGCCCGTGAGCCGTTCCACTGCGAGGATCACGCCGAGCTGCTGGCGCCAGCGCCCGAAGCTCATGCCCGTCTCCCGGCTCATCAGGCGCCCCAACGTCCGCGCGCTCAGGCCCGCTTTGTCGGCCCAGGCATCGAGCGTTCCCCGATCTGCGGGCGAGGCCATCATCAGGTCGATGGTCTTGCGAAGGCGCGGGTCGGTGGGCATCGGAAGATGCAGGTCTTCGACCTTTGCTACAGCGAGTTCATCGAGCAGCACAGCCATCAGCCGTGAGGGTCGCTTGAGCTTGGCCGCGGCGAGCCCCGAGGAGGGGTGAGCATTGCGCTATTGTACTTCGCGTTGACGGATAGCGGCGTTGCGGAGTCCCAAGGCGATCGTCGCCAGTGCGACGATACCGATGACTTTAGGCGACACCGCGTTGGAAATCGCTGTGGAGGCGTCCCGCTACCGGCGAGCTGAACAGTTCGTCGAGCCGGGCACGCGCCGTCATTTGCCGGAATGGACCATGGAGCGCCGGATTGCCGGCGTCGTGCATGGTGTCGGTCATCCAGGCGCTGAACTCCTGATAGCGCCACAGCCGTGGCAGCACCGTGTCCGAGTAGCCAGCCAGCGCAGCGACCTCGCCATCGCACAGGGCGCTGACCAACGCCTGGGCCAGCATATCCACGTCGAACAGCGCAAGGTTCATGCCCTTGGCACCCGTCGGCGGAACGAGATGCGCTGCATCGCCAGCCAGAAACAGGCGGTTGTGCTGCATCGGGAAACGCATGACGGAGCGCAGCGGCACGAAGTCCTTGTCGTGGATCTCCACATTCTCGAGAGCGCTGTCGCCGGTCCGCAGACGAATCTCGTCCCAAATGCGCTCGTCGGGCCAATCCTCCGGCCCGTCTGTGAGAGCGCACTGGAGATAATAGCGGCTGCGCTTTGGTCCGCGCGGGAGTTGGGCGACGAAACCGTGGTCGCTGATACCCATGATCGGGTGGCCGGTCACCGGCGCCTCGACCAGCGCGGCGAGCCAGGCATAACCAAATTCGTGCGTGATCGTGGTCAGTACGCCATCGGGAATCGAGGCACGGCTGACGCCCCGGTCGGCATCGCAACCCGCGATATAGTCGCAATCGATGGCGTGCGCGCCGCCGGCATCGCGATAGCCCACTTGCGGGCGAACAGCGTCCTCGTTGCGGATGGTGATCTCGCTTACGCCGAAGCGCACGTCGCCGCCGATTTCGTCGATCAGCACGCGCAGCAGGTTAGTGACCAGCATCTGCTGTGTGCAGAACCGGCCCTCGCTCGCCTCGTCACCCAGGATTTCGAACACGCGGCCGACGCCGTTGACGCGATATTCGATCGTCTGTGCCACTGGCCCCGATAGCAGCCGATCCGCCAGGTCCCAGCGTTCAAACATCCGCACATTCTGCGCATCCACCACGCCCGCGCGCTGCCGCGTCTCGACATAGGCGCGGTCCCGCCGTTCCAGCACGACGCATCGTATGCCGGCCGTATGTAGGAACGTCGCCAGGGTTAGTCCCGCAACGCCCGCACCGATGATGACGATCGGGGCTTCTTCTCGATTCTGCATGAGTCTGCCTTCCATCGGCTTGATGTCTCGGCAGACAAAATATAAGTAAATGATTGCGTTAACTAATCACATTCCGCTGGAAAGCCGCCCCATTGGCCCGCCGCATCGATATAGCCCCGAAGAAGCTGCCCAGGCAGCGCCGTGCCATTGCGACGGTCGAGGCATTGGTGGAGGCAGCTACTTATATTCTGACCCGCGAGGGACTCGGCGGGTTCACGGCCAACAAGGTGGCCGACAAGGCAGGCGTGAATATTGCCTCCTTCTACCAGTATTTTCCGAACAAGGAGGCGCTGGTCTTCCACATCGTGCGGCAAACATGGGATCGGCAACTTGCGCGGCTTTCCCCCATCCTGACGCGTCCCGGCGACGAACATGGCGTCAAGCTGCGCGATTTCGTTCGCGAGTTCTTTCTGATCGAAGCAGCGGAGGTCGATCTGCGCCGCGCGTTGCGTGCAGCGTCGGTGGACCTGCGGGAAACCGAGGAATTTCGGGCGCTCCTCTCGGCGGGTGAGGAGATGACGCAGCGCTTCGTTGCGGAGGCCCTCAAGAGCAGTACGTCGAATGACCTCGACTTCATCGTTCGGTTCATCGTGCTCCTAACCACGAGCTTCGCCGAGCGGACGACGGACGAGGGAACCGCGGGCGCTGAACTCATCCGGCAGGCCGATCTGCTTACCGATATGCTGATCGCGCAATTCGGAATCGCCTGAGCATTGCGCTTCGATGACGGCTTGCGGATTATTTGGCCTCCAAGGCCCGGCGTGGCGGACAGTAGCCCGTATGCCTGGAGAAGCAGGCGAATCCGCCGGCTGCACAATATCTGCGGCTATCCGACTTTGCCTGCCAACTGAGTGAGGAATGCGCCGAACATGTCCGCCATGGCGTCGGCATAGGCCGCGATCTCCTGCTCCGCTCTCTGCGTTTCCGAGAAGCGGCTACCGACCTGCGTCAGCGTCGTTTCGATGAGATCGGCGGTGCGCGCGATCGTCTCCTGTGGGAGTCCCGGCAGGGCTTCTCGCATGAAATCGAGGATGATGAGCGATCCAGCCTCGCGCGCGGCGTCGGCTTCGGGCGCATCACGGTAGAGCGGCGCCGCGTCGCCAAGCGCCATCCGTACTTCGGCCTCGTCACATTCCGAGCGAAGGAACGCATGGACAAGCGTTCGCAGCCGCTCGAGGGGCGGTTGGCGCCTGTCCTCCAATATCTCGCGCAGCAATTCGCTCGTCTGGTGCCACTCGTCGCTCTGGAGCCGGAACAGGATCGCCGCCTTGTTCGGGAAATACTGGTACAGCGATCCCACACTCACACCCGCCCGCTCCGCGACGCGGGCCGTGGTGAATCGGGCCGCCCCTTCGGCGCGCAGAACCTGAACAGCCGCGTCCAGCACGGCCGCGACGAGGTCATTCGCGCGGGCCTGCCTGGGTTGTTTTCGCGAGGAAAGCTGCGGCCTTGGGCGCTGCGCGATGGTCGTCCTCCGGGATGCGAATAGCGAACCTGACGAACTATTCGTATTTTTCGATGCATCGCAAGACGCTTTTTCAAGGAGCTTTCCATGACCACTCTGACCGCGAGCCCGGTTGCCCCATTGCTCGACCGGCTCTTCACCGAAGCCGATGCTTCCGATCCTGCGACCACGCCCTCGATCGCGGATTATTGGAACGGCCTAACCGCCGAGGACAAGGCGCGGCTGGTGCGCAGCCGCACCGATTACAGAGACCTCTACAGCCGGATGAAGGATGTGCCGCTAGCCGTCTCGCGCCAGACGGGCGACCTGCTCTACATGCTGGCACGCTCGATGCGGGCGACATCCGTCGTCGAGTTCGGCACCTCCTTCGGCCTGTCGACGATCTGCCTCGCCGCCGCGCTGCGCGATAATGGCGGGGGACGGCTCATCACGAGCGAGTTCGAACCGTCGAAGGTCGTCCGCGCCAAAGCCAATCTTGCCGAGGCGGGTCTTGCCGACCTCGTCGAGTTCCGGGAAGGCGACGCGCTGGAAACGCTCGCAAGCGATCTGCCCGAGAGCGTGGACCTGCTGCTGCTCGACGGCGCGAAGGCGCTCTATCCGGATGTCCTAGATCTTGTCGCATCGCGCCTGCGGTCGGGAGCTTTGATCGTCGCGGACAATGCCGACTTCTGCCCGCCCTATGTGGAACGCGTCCGCGCACCGGATAGCGGCTATCGGTCCGTGCCGTTCGCGGAGGACATCGAACTCACGATCCGCCTTTGAACAGCCCCGAGTCACAGGGAAACACCATGATCGTCGTTACCGCCCCCACCAGCCAGATCGGCAGCAAGGTCGTCAGCCATCTCCTCACCGCCGGCGCCCGCTTGCGTCTCATCGTGCGCGATGCCGGCAGACTGCCCGCCGACGTGCGCGAGCGAACCGAAATCGTCGAAGGGTCGCATGGCGACGCCGCGATCGTGGACCGGGCCTTCAGCCGCGCCGATGCCGTGTTCTGGCTCGTCCCGCCCGATATGACCAGGAGCCTTGACGAAGCCTGGCTCGGCTTCACGCGACCCGCGGCGGAAGCATTGCGGTGGCACGCCGTGCCGCGGGTCGTTTCCATCACCGCGCTGGGGCGCGGGACGCCCTGGCAGGAAAAGGCCGGCCCGGTGAGTGCATCGATCCGGGCCGACGACATGCTGATGGCGAGCGGCGCCGCCTTCCGCGGCCTCGCCATGCCGTCGTTCATGGAGAATACCGCGCGGCAGGCCAGTGCGATCAGAGACAGTGGCCTGTTCTTCGGGCCTATCGATCCCGACAAGAAGTTGCCGTTCACCGCGACCCGTGACATGGCCGCGGTCGCCGCCCGTCTGCTCGGCGACGAGAACTGGACGGGACAGGAGGATGTCCCGGTGCTTGGGCCGGAGGAATTGTCCTTCAATGACCAGGCGGCGATCATGTCGGACGTGCTCGGCCGCGAGGTTCGCTACCGGCAGATCAGCTACGCGCAGTTCCGGCAGCAGTTTCTCGACCGCGGCGCGAGCGAATCCCTGGCGCAAGGCTATGTCGATATGTATCGGGCCAAGGAGGAAGGCATCGACGATGCCGCATCGCATGCCGCCATCGAGCGGGGTGTGACGAGCTTTCGGACGTTTTGCGAGCAGGTCCTGCGTCCGGCGATCCTGAGCTGAATATCCGACCTTGGGGGGGCTTTTTTGCCTGCGGAACGCACGGCCGAATCGCGCGAGCCGCTTGTTTGATCGGCACCGCTTTGAGCCGGCTGATCGCGCTTCCTCGTTGGATGTCCGATCACTCCGAGTTCAGTCGCTGGTGAGATTCGCGCTACGAATTTTCTGCAGAAATCCAGGGGAATAGCAGGGCGTCACTGTCGGAGCTGGTGAGTTTCGCGATCGGCCAGGCCAGAAATGGGGAAGCCAGCATCGCTTCAAAGAACTGATTTTAGTAGAGAATTTGGCGCACCCGACAGGATTCGAACCTGTGGCCTCTGCCTTCGGAGCTAGAAACGCAACGCTACTCCAGACTGCGCCAACCCTCGCCAAAGCCCGATAAGATGTTGTATCTTATCGGTTTTCTTGACAACGAGGGTCCGCCAAGATACCCCAATGGACGCCAACCTTTTCGATTTGTTGGTGAGTTTTTGGTGAGTTTTTTTGGACCTCTCTGGCGAGGTGAATATGCCAAAGCTAACAAAATCCGTCGTCGACAAGTCGCTGCCGCGCGAAAGCCAATACACCATCTGGTGCAGTGAGCTGAAGGGCTTCGGCGCCTTCATCCTGCCGTCGGGCACGCGAACATACTTCGTGGACTACCGAAACGCCAACAATGTCCGCCGGCGCATGAAACTCGGTCGTCACGGCACGGTGACCGCTGAACAGGCCCGCACGCTTGCAATCCAGGCGTTGGCGGAAGTCGCCAAAGGCAACGACCCGCTGGAGAACCGCAACAGCGCCCGCAAGGCGATAACGGTGAAGGAGCTTTGCGAGCATTATATCAAGGAACTTGAGGAGGGCCGGATTCTCGGTAAGGGTGGCCGTCCGAAGAAGGCCAGCACCAAAGTCACTGACCTCGGTCGCATCAACCGGCATATAATTCCGCTGATAGGCAAGGTGCAGGTTACCCACCTGACCAAGGCGGATGTGACCGCCATGATGAAGGACATCATGGCGGGGAAGACGCGCCTCAGCGAAAAGACCACGAAGCTGCGCGGCAGGTCCGTCGTTCGTGGGGGATATGGCGCGGCGAGCCGCACCGTCGGGCTGCTGGGTGGCATTCTCAGCTATGCGCGCGATGAACTTGGGATCATCGAAATCAATCCGGCCCATGGGGTGCGCAAGCCCAAGGATGCCGTGAGGACACGCCGGCTGAACGAGGATGAGTATCGGGCGCTGGGACGCATTCTGAAAGATGCGGCCCTCGATGATAGATATACGCGGACCACGGAGATCATCCAGTTGCTGGCCCTGACAGGCTGCCGCCGTGCCGAAATCATCGAGGTCCGATGGTCGGAAATTGATAGCGCAGGCAGCGCGTTCCGGCTGGACGACACCAAGGAAGGGCAGTCTGTCCGACCAATCGGGCTCCCCGTCCTGGAATATTTTGATGAACGGCGGTCAGAGGGCACCGAGGGTGAAAGCCTCTATGCGTTTCCGGGCCGGGATGATGAGAAGGCATTCGGGAGCTTTCCCCGCCATTGGGAGAAGATCTTCCAGGACACCGAACTGAAGGACGTCACGGCCCATGTCCTTCGCCATAGCTTCGCCAGCATAGCCAATGACCTCGGATTTACCGAGATCACGATCGCCGCGCTTTTGGGCCACGCATCGGGGTCGATCACCAGCCGATACGTGCATACGCTCGATGCGGCACTGGTCATGGCGGCAGACACTGTCTCGGGATACATCCAGGCCCTGATGGACGGGGCAGAACTGTCCCACACGCACTACGCCCTTGATCGCGGCTCCAGGAAGGCGGCGCTGGCCCGGTTCCTTGCGCCCCGGTCCGATGTCCCGGAAAAGGAAGTCGGCAAGGAGCGCCTTGCAGCATAACTCATAGTCGTTCCGCAACTCATCCCGCCCTCGACAACATGTATGGTCGAGGGCGGAAACCTGAGATCGAAATTATCGAAATCTGGCGCTTTCCTTTTCTGCGGCCACGAAGACGTTGCAAGCACCGTGGCCGCGGTTGTTCAACCTTCGCCCATCCCCTCGGCGGGCTTCTTGGCCGCGCCCACCTTGACCTTGGCCTCGATCCGTTTGCTGACCCCGACGTCGGCGCTCTTCCAGTTGCCGCACGAACGGCATTGCGTGAGCGCTCACACCCCCTTGGAAGTTTCATCGTGAGGGATGCACACGCGCTGTGCGTATAGCCATTGTGCAGGGAAGACGGAGAAAATGATGAAGCCTTTTGTTCTTCCGATTGCCGCTCTCGCGCTGACTCCGACGTCCTCGCTCGGGCAAGGCTAAGATGCCGGCAGGTGATTCCCAGGTTATGACTGGAAATGGCCGACAGGCACATAACATTGGCGGATAAGGAAAATCTTGCCTTCGCCAGCCGGCTGTTGTCCCGTGGAATAGATCTGGTTTCGGTCGTCCAGGCGCTTGTCGTGGCGGAGTATCTCAGCTTCAGCGCGGCGGCGAGCGCGCTCGGGGTTCGGCAATCGGGTGTCAGCAAGCGCATCAGGTTGCTGGAAGAAAACCTTGGAGTAACCTTGTTTGAGCGTGGTGCGCGTGGCGTGCGCACGACACTCGCCGGCGAGTCTTTTCTCATGCATGCCCGGTGTGTGATGCTCCAATTTGATAGCGCAATTGCTTCTGCGCGTCAGGCTGGACGGGGCGAACAGGGAACGTTGCGCATAGGCGTGTTCACCTCATTGGCTGGCGGCTTTCTGCGCGATCTGGTGCTTGAGTTCCGAAACGCTCATCCGCTGGTGCGCATCGATGTTCGCGAGGGTGATCGCCGTGTGCATATCAGCGAGGTTCGCCGCCATTCCCTCGATGTGGTGATAGCGACCGGGAATGCCGAAGTGATCGGTTGCGACACTGCTGAGCTTTGGCAGGAACGAGTGCATGTCGCGTTGCCGCAGGATCATCCGCTTGCCGAGCGTCTGGAACTGCATTGGTCAGACATTCGCGATGAACAGTTCATGGTTTCGGAATACCCTCCTGGGCCGGAAATCCATGACTATGTCGTGATGCGCATTGCTGATTACAGCCATTATCCGGTGATCGAGCGACGCGGTGTTCAGCAGGAAATGCTGATGAGCATGGTCGGCATGGGATTTGGGATCAGCCTGGTGTCAGAGGGGTGGGTAGCACTTGGCATTCCCGGCGTTGTCATGCGGCCGCTCGCTGAGGAGGCCGATGTTGTGCCGTTCAGTGCAATCTGGTCGCCGGGCAACGACAATCCGGTGCTGCGGCGCTTTATCAGCGCGGCCCATGTGATGGCGGGTCGCGCGCGCCGCGGAACATCAGATTGGGCAAGCATTGGCAGTCTTGGGCCAGGGGACGAGGTTAACGCGACCCCGAAAGCGCCCTCTTGAACTGTCGGACGTGTATGACGTCACTGCACACACTACTGCGGCGCGCTATTTCATCGGTCTGATGGCTTCGCTCTCCCTTTACGACTCAGCCGCCGCCCGCCTTAATTTGAGGAACGCACGGTCTGTGGCCATGAACCGGGCGATCATCGGCGCCACCAGTTTTGCGGGTTCGATCGATCCGGCGCTTTCCCCGTTCTCGTGCGCCAGTATCTCGGCATATCGCGTGAGATCCCTGAAGGTGGCGGCGGGCAGTTCGACCGTGATCTTCACTGGACGATCTTCGGTCAGCAGGCCCAGCTTGAGTTTCGTCATCGTGCTGTCCTCCACGGCGCGAGCACCAAATCGCGAGACACGAGCACACGGACCGGATAGCCGGGCCGGATGGTGAGCGTAGGCTGGATGTTGAGCTGGCGGCGGACAATCTCCTGCCCGGCCTGGTTGAACGTATCCTGCCCACCGTCGCGGATGGCGCGGGCGATGTCGTCGTCAGAGTCCGATCCCATTTCCGCACCGATGCTGAGCAGGGTCGAGAGCGCGGCGGCGCGCGCGATCCCGCCCCAATGCTGGTTCACCCGGTCTTCAAGGCCAGCATAGCCCGCTGCGTCACCCGCCGGCAGACGGTCGAGCGTGATCGAGCGGCCATCGGGCAGGATTAGCCGGCTCCAGGCCAGCAGCACGCGGCGCTGGCCATGGGCGACCTGGCTGTCATAGTCGCCGATTAGTCGAGATCCCTGCGGGATTAGCAATATCCGTCCGGTCGGGCTGTCATAGACATTCTGGGTCACCTGGGCCGTGACCTGCCCCGGCAGGTCGGAACTGATGCCGGTGATGAGGGCGGCCGCGATGATGTTGCCGGCCTGGACGACATGGGGCGAGACCGGGTCGGTCAGACGCCCGGCATTGAGCGTGCGGCTCTCCGGCCCGCGTTCGACAAACTCCTGTTTGGACCTCTGCATGTTCGGGCCGTCGGGTGGGACCGGCGCTGGCGGAACGGCGGCGGCATTGAGCGCGGCGAGGTTGAGGCCGGCAAGTGCGGGCTCAGCCGAACCCTGCCCAGCAGGCGCCGCGCCACTCTGGCCGCCAAGGAACAGCCGGCTCGCCATGGCCACCTCGCGTTCCTGCACGGCGCGCTGGCGGGCCTGTTCTTCAGGTGTCGGGCCGGTGGTCGGCTGTCCAGCGCCTCCGCCGACCGGGGGAATCGGCACGTTCTTCCCGCGTTGCTGGGCCGACAGGATCGGGCCCCCCAGGTCGCCAGGGAGCGGTGCGCCCAAAGGGGGGATGCCCGGAAGCGCGGCATAGTCCTGCGGTCCGCTCGTCACGCGTTCGGTCACGGCGCGATTGTCGGTGTTGTAGAGTTCGGCGGGCGCATCGCCGTCGCGGCCCTGGAGCGCGAACGTCAGCGCGCCGCCGACCGCGAGCGCGCCGACCGCGCCGATGCCGGTGATGACTTTGCGCGACAGGCGCATCACGCGCGGCACCTCGCCGCGCAGGCGAAACCCGGCGGGATCTGCGGGTGCAAGCGGTGCTGGTTCGGCGGGTGTCGACGCCGCGAGGGACGGGCGCCCCTGTTCCGGTGCTTCGGGTTCCACGCTCATCGCCGGTTCCCACCCCGTTGACGGGCATCGTCGCGGACGATGCGCACGGTCTGCTGGGGATGCTCACCCAGACGCAGTTCGGCGGCGGCGAACAGCCGGTCGACCACGATATAGCGCTCGCGCACCCGATAGTTGACCAGCTCGCCGCCGCCATTGGGACCGATCACGAACAAGGGCGGCATTTCGCCCTGGCCGATCCCGGCCGGAAACTCGATGAACACCTGGGCGCTGTCGTCGAACGCGCGGACCGGGCGCCACGGCGCATTATCGCCTTCGATGCGGTAGCGGAAGTTGAGCCGCGCGACATCAACCCCGGTGGCGACCGGCGCCGATCCCGCCGCTGTCGTATTCTGGCCGCGCAATGCGATCAGCCGGTCCTGCGGATAATGCCACGACACCGACGCCATCCACGTGCGCTGCGTGCCGCGTAGCTCAAGATGATAGGTGCGCCGGTCGGTGTTGATGACGAGATTTGTGGTGAGGTCGGGCCGGGTCGGCTTGACCAGGATATGCACCCGGCTGCTCGCGCCTGCGCCACTTATCGTGTCGCCGATGATCCAGCGCACGGTGTCGCCGGCTGCGACCGGACCCGGACCGACGAGTTGCTCGCCTTCCTGAAGGGCGATGTCCGTCACCTGTCCGGGGGCGGTATAGACCTGATAGAGCGCCCCCTCGGTCCAGGGGTAAAGCTGGATGGCGTTGATGAACCCGTCGCGCACCGGCTGCACACGCGCGGCGGCGTTGGCCTGACTGACACGGGCGGAGGGATCGGCCGGTTCAGGCGGACTGCGGCGTTCCTCGACCGGCATCAACTGGCCGGGCAGCGGCAGCGGTTCGGCTAGGGTGACGATCTCGACCGAGGCCGGCGCCTCGGGTGTGAGTGTCGCCGCGATGGCTGGCGCATCATCATAGCTGATCGCGGAGGGCTTCGCCGATGTAGTGGCGCAGCCCGCCAGCGTGGATGCGGAGATCAGCAAAGCCGGAATTACGGATTTACGGAAATACGCCCTTTGGATCATGTTCATTGGCCCAGCTCCTTCGACCAGTTGATCGCCGTGACGAACACGCCCAGCGGATTCTTGCGCAGCCGCTCGGGATTGCGCGGCGGCTGAATGGCGATGGTGAGGATGGCCGACCAGCGTTCGGTGCCGGCCAGTTGGCCGTCCTGATAGCGACGCTCGGTCCAGGCGATGCGGAAACTGTTCGGAGACGCGCGGATCACGCTGGAGACGTCGATCGCGACCTGGACCCTGCCGACATTGGCGAACGGGTCGTTGGTGCGGGCATAGTCGTTGAGCGCCAGCGCGCCGCGATCCGTGGTGAAGTCATACGCGCGCAGCCAGTTCTGACGGACGACGACCGGGTCGGCCGGGACACTGCGGACCTGCTCGACGAAACGCGCGAGATGGAAGGCGATTTGCGGGTCGCTGGGCCGGTAGCCGGCCTCGGCGGGCGCTACGGTCTGGGCTTCGCCAAGTTTGTCGACCTCGACAACCCAGGGGACGATCGTGCCGCGCGCGCCCTGAACGATCAGACCGGCGGCGAGACCGCCCGAGAGGACGAGCGTGCCCAAAAAGGCGAGCCGCCAGTTCTTCGCTTGCACGCGCGCCGAGCCTATACGGTCATCCCAGGCTTGGGCTGCGCGCTGGTAGGGCGTCTCGGGTTCGGGGGTCTTGCCATAGCGGGTCGAGGGGCGTCGGAACATGGGGCTAATCCTTCTGGCTAAGATCGACCGAGGCGCCGCCGCCGCCGCGGTCGCCGGAGCGCACGGCATGGGTCGTGGCCGAGACGCCCGCCTTCATGGCTTGGCT
Source organism: Hephaestia caeni (assembly GCF_003550065.1). Lineage (GTDB taxonomy): Bacteria > Pseudomonadota > Alphaproteobacteria > Sphingomonadales > Sphingomonadaceae > Sphingomonas > Sphingomonas caeni_A. The sequence goes on along the minus strand of NZ_QXDC01000004.1, from coordinate 355,697 downwards.
ACGCTTCATCGCCTTCGCCCAGGCCGGCGGGCCGCCAGCAGCGGATGATCCTGCGGCGGCCAGGCTCGCATCAGCGGACGCGGGCGCGGCCCCTCCGGTGATCGTGCCGCCGGTCGCGGTGAACCCGGCGCGCGCGCCTGACGTGAAACTGGATTTCATGGCGCCGCCGGCCTTGGCGGCGACCTTCTTCAACGGGGATGCGGCCGCATTGACCGCCCCGCCGACCGCCGCTTGGCCTACGGCGGACATACCGCCCGCGACCGCGCTGCCGCCGCTCTTGCCGAGCGAGCCGAGACTGTAGGCGCTGGCGGCCGCGCCCGAGGCATGAGCGCCACCGCGTGCGGCGGCCGCACCGGCCTTGACGCCGCCGCCGATGGTGGAGGCCGCGCCGCCCATCGCCATACGCGCGCCCATGCCGCCCGCCATCGCCGCGCCGCCGACCGCGAGTGCGGTCCCAACCGCCGCGCCCGCGCCGAGCTGGGGCGCGCCGGAAACCAGCCCGGTGGCGATGCCGGGGCCGAAGATGCCAAGACCGAGCAACGCCAGGGCCGCGAGCGTGACGGACATGGCTTCCTCGGCGGTGGGTGTTCCGCTGAACGCGGTCGTGAACTCGGCGAACAGGCCGGTGCCGATGCCGACAATGACCGCGAGCACCAGAACCTTGACGCCGGACGCCACGACATTGCCCAGCACCTTTTCGGCGAGGAAGGCGGTCTTGTTGAACAGGGCGAACGGCAGCAGCACGAAGCCGGCCAGCGTCACCAGCTTGAACTCGATCAGGGTGACGAAGAGCTGCACCGACAGGATGAAGAAGGCGATGAGAATGATCACCCAGGCGATCAGCAGCACCGCGATCTGGATGAAGTTGGCGAAGAAGCTGCGGAACCCCATCAGATCGCCGATGGCGTCGAGCAGCGGTTCGCCCGCATCGAACCCGGTGGCGGCGACGCTGCCGGGCTTCATGAAATCGGCGAGGCTGATGCTGGCGCCGCTGGCCTTCAGGCCCAGCCCGGCGAAGCTGTCGAACACGATCCCGGCGAGCGCGGAGAAATTGCCGATGACGAAGGCGAAGAAGCCGACATAAAGCACCTTCTTGACCAGCCGGTGCATGACGTCCTCGTCGGCGCCCCAGGCCCAGAACAGGCCGGCGAGCGTGATGTCGATGACGATCAGGGTGGTGGTGAGGAAGGCGATCTCGCCGCCAAGCAGTCCGAACCCGCTGTCGATGTAGCTGTTGAAGGTGTCGAGGAAGCGGTTGATGACGCCGACGTCGTTCATGTCAGCGGCCCAACTCGGATGCAGACGTGGCCGCCTTGTCGGCGGCAATGGCGGGTATTTCGGTCAAGGGGTCCGTGACCGGCTCGCTGGAAGGCTCGGCATCAAGCCCGTTGTCCGGCGCACTCATGGCTGTTGCGGTATCGGTCTGTCGGTCGGCAGGGTCGCGGCCGAGGAAACGGCGGCGATGATCTTCCCACGCCGCCTCGCAACCGGCGTCGGGCATGGTCAGGGTGCGGCAGCGGTCCAGCTCGGCGCGCAGCGGATCGGCGCCGATCGCCTCGATCCGCGGCGGGGCCTTCTCCGCCGGCCGGTCATCGACGGCGATGACGATGGCGGTGGCCAGCAATATGCCCGCGGCCAGCGCCACGCCTGCGATCTTCGCGCTGCGGCTCATTCCCATTCTCCCTTTCCGGCCGATGCCTGGCCGCGTCCGATCAGTTGCCGCTGCGCGTCATGAAGCGGCGGAACTGCTCGCGCCCTTGCGCTTCGGTGGCGGCGTCGCGGGCGGATTCGAGCGACTGGGCACGTCCCTGCGCCGCGAGAAGCGCCGTGAGGTCCGCGATCTGCTGGGATTGCAGGGCGAGAAGCTGGTTGCCGGCCTGCGCCGCCTGCAACGCCCCGGATGCCGATTGACTGGCGCCGACGATGTTCGACATGGCGGTGCGCGTGCCGTCGATATTGCCGACCACGCCAGCCTGGACCTTCAACGCATCCTCGAACCCGGCGACGCTGGTTTCCCAGCGGTCCTGCGCGCCGTCGATCAGCGCCTGGTCGGACGCATTGAGGTCGATGTTGCGATAGCGGGTCGAGAACGCCTGTTCGATCTGTTGGACGTCATAGGCGATGCGCTGCGCCTGGCCGAGAAGCTGCTGGGTCTGGGCGACCTGCGCCTGTAGTTGCTGGAGCGAGGAGAATGGCAGGCTGGCGAGGTTTTTCGCCTCGTTGACCAGAGACGACGCCTCGTTCTGGAGGGACTGGATCTGGTTGTTGATCTGCTGGAGCGAGCGGGCGGCGGTCAGCACATTCTGGGCGTAGTTGGTGGGATCATAGACGATCCCGCCGAAGAACTGGGCGTTGGCAGGGGCCGATGCGCCGGCGATGGCGATCATGGCGACGCCGGCGATCATCGCATGGCGCAATTGGAAACGGGTCATGGCTCACTCTCCTGGTCTGCGGGGGAAAGAAGATCGGCGGCCCAGTCCAGGCCGCGGGTGCGCAGCCAGGCGGCGGCGAAGCCGTCGCGGCCATGTTCGGCGAGCAGTTCGGCGATGCGCGCCTGATCGGTCTTCGACGAGGCGGCGGTGAAGGCGAGCGCCACATCGCCCAGCCCCAGGTCGAACAGCCGGTTGCCGCGCCGCGACTGGCAGTAATAATCCCGCTTGGGGGTGGCGCGGCTGAGGATTTCGATCTGGCGGTCGTTCAGCCCGAAACGCCGGTAGATGCCGGTGATCTGCGGTTCGACCGCGCGTTCATTGGGCAGGAAGATGCGCGTAGGGCAGGATTCGACGATGGCCGGCGCGATCGTGCTGGTCTCGATATCGGCGAGGCTCTGGGTGGCGAAGATGACGCTGGCGTTCTTCTTCCTGAGCGTCTTCAGCCATTCCTTGAGCTGCTGGGCGAAGGCGGGCGAGTCCAACACCAACCAGCCTTCGTCGATGATGATCAGGGTCGGCGATCCGTCGAGCCGGCCTTCGATCCGGTGGAACAGATAAGAGAGCACGGCGGGCGCGGCGCCGGTGCCGGTCAGCCCTTCGGTCTCGAACGCCTGGACATCGGCGTCGCCCAGATGTTCGGATTCCGCATCGAGCAACTGGCCATAAGGCCCGCCGACACAGTATGGGCCGAGCGCCTGTTTCAACTGCTGCTGCTGGAGGAGGACGGCGAGGCCCGTCAGCGTGCGTTCGGAAACGGGCGCACTGGCGAGCGATCCGAGCGCCGACCAGAGATACTCTTTCACCTGGGGATCGACCGTCACACCCTCGGCGGTCAGGATGGCGGCAAGCCATTCTGACGCCCAGTTACGTTCGGCAGGGTCGTCGATGCGGGCAAGCGGTTGCAGGAACACACTGCCCGCCGCCCCATCGAACAAGCTTCCCCCGAGATCCTGCCAGTCGCCGCCCATCGCCAGCGACGCCACGCGGATCGAACCGCCAAAGTCGAAGGCGAACACCTGGCCGGATTGATAGCGGCGGAACTGCATGGCGATCAGGGCCAGCAGCACCGATTTTCCGGCGCCGGTCGGCCCGACGATCAGGGTGTGTCCGACGTCGCCGACATGGAGCGAAAACCGGAATGGCGTCGATCCTTCGGTCTTGGCGAAGAGCAGGGGCGGCGCGTCGAAATGCTCATCGTGCTCCGGCCCGGCCCAGACTGCCGACAGCGGGATCATATGCGCCAGGTTCAAGGTGCTGATCGGCGGCTGCCGGACATTGGCGTAAACATGGCCGGGCAAGCTGCCCATCCAGGCTTCAATCGCGTTGACGCCCTCGGCGATGCAGGTGAAATCCCGGCCCTGGATGACCTTCTCGACCAGCCGGAGCTTCTCGGCGGCAATGCCGGGATCGGTATCCCAGACGGTCACGGTGGCGGTGACATAGGCTTGTCCGACATCGTCAGCGCCCAGTTCCTGCAACGCCGCGTCCGCATCGGCGGCCTTGTTCGACGCATCGGAGTCCAGCAGCGTCGATGCCTCATTGGTCATCACCTCGCGCAGGATCGCGGCGACGCTCTTCCTCTTGGAGAACCATTGCCGCCTGATCTTCGTCAACAGCTTGGTGGCGTCGGTCTTGTCGAGCATCACCGCGCGCGTCGCCCAGCGATAGGGAAAGGCCAGCCGGTTCAGTTCGTCGAGCAGGCCCGGCCAGGTCATCGACGGAAAGCCGGTGATGGTCAGCGTGCGTAAATGATGATCGCCCAGGCGTGGTTCGAGACCGCCGGTCAGCGGTTCATCGGCCAGCAGCGCGTCGAGGTGCATCGGGGTCTCGGGCACACGGACGCGCTGACGGCGGGTCGAGATCGTCGAGTGCAGATAGGTCAGGGTTTCGTCCGACTGGAGCCAGCGAACCTCGGGTACGAACCCGTCGACCAGTTGCAGCACCCGGTCGGTGCGATCGGCGAAGCCGCCGACCAGCTCCCAGGGGTCGACGCCATTCTTGGCGCGGCCCTCGTAGAGCCAACTTTCCGCACGCGCGGCGTCTTCGGCGGGCGGCATCCACAGCAGGGTCAGGTAATAGCCGCTCTCATAGTGGCTGCCCTGTTCCTCGAACTGCGCGCGCCGTTCGCGATCGACGAGCGCGGAGGCGACGTCGGGAAAATCACTCTCGGGATAGCCGCCCGCCGGCACGCGCTGCGCCTCGACGAAGATCGCCCAGCCCGATCCGAGCCGGCGCAGGGCGTTGTTCAGCCGCGAGGTGACGGCGACCAGTTCGGCGGGCGTCGCCGAGTCCAGATCGGGACCGCGAAACTTCGCCGTCCGTTGGAAACTACCGTCCTTGTTCAGGACGATCCCTTCGGCGACCAGCGCGGCCCAGGGCAGGAAGTCGGCCAGATGGCTGGCGCGATTGCGATATTCGGTGAGGTTCATCATGGGGGCGAGCCTCAGACGCGCAGATAGGCGGGATAGCGGAGGTGGCGGCGGGCGACGTCGGGGAACTGCGCGTCGCGCTTGGCCGCCCACACCGCCGCCAGATGGCCGATCAGCCACAGCACGCCGCCGGCGATCCAGAGCTGGAGGCCGACGCCGATCGCGGCGGCCAATGTGCCGTTGGCGATAGCGACGGCGCGCGGGGCGCCGCCGAGCAGGATCGGCTCGGTCAGCGCCCGGTGCACCGGGGCGTAGAAGCCCGCGACTTCGCCATCCTCCAGCATCAGATCAGCGCCCCGCCGCCGAAGCTGAAGAACGACAGGAAGAAGCTCGACGCCGCGAAGGCGATCGACAGACCGAACACGATCTGGATCAGCTTGCGAAAGCCGCCGCCGGAATCGCCAAAGGCGAGCGTCAGGCCGGTGACGATGATCACAATCACGGCGATGATCTTCGCCACCGGCCCTTCGATCGATTCGAGGATGGACTGGAGAGGGGCTTCCCAGGGCATCGACGAACCGGAGGCGCGCGCCGGGGCCGACAGGGTCACAGCCACGACGCACGCCAATGCGCCAGCGGCGACCTGCTGGCGCATATGCGAGACGGCGGCGATCGGCCGCCGCAAGCTCGGGATAGGAACGATCATGAGGCTTCTCCTGCTGAGAATGCGACCGGAACGGCCGGCACGGAAACGGGCAAAGGGCATGGGAGCTGGGTGAGCGCGTAGTCGCCGCTCGGACCGAGGCCATCGACGCGAGCCAGTTCGGCCAGGCGGCGTTCCGATCCGCGTCCCGCCAGCACCGCCACCATGTCGATCGTCTCGCCAATCAGCGCACGCGGTACGGTCACGACCGCTTCTTGGATGAGCTGTTCCATGCGGCGCAGCGCGCCCAGCGCGGAGCCAGCGTGGATGGTGCCGACGCCGCCGGGATGGCCAGTGCCCCAGGCTTTGAGGAGATCGAGCGCCTCGGCACCGCGCACCTCGCCGATGGGGATGCGGTCGGGGCGCAGGCGCAGCGAGGACCGCACCAGATCCGAAAGCGAGGCGACGCCGTCTTTGGTCCTGAGCGCCACGAGATTGGGCGAGGCGCATTGCAGCTCGCGGGTGTCTTCGATCAGAACGACGCGATCCGAAGTCTTGGCGACTTCGGCCAGCAGCGCATTGGTGAGCGTGGTCTTGCCGGTCGAAGTACCGCCCGCCACCAGGATATTGCAGCGATCGACCACGCCCTTGCGCAGCACCGCCGCTTGGAGGCGGGACATAATCCCCGCTTCAGCATAATCGTCGAGGGTGAAGATCGCGACGGCGGGCTTGCGGATCGCAAAGGCGGGCGCAGCGACGACGGGTGGGATCAGTCCTTCGAACCGCTCGCCGGTCTCGGGCAGTTCGGCCGACACGCGCGGGCTGCGCGCATGGACGTCGACGCCGACATGATGCGCGACCAGACGGATGATGCGCTCGCCGTCGGCAGGAGACAGTCGCTCGCCCGTGTCGGCAAGGCCTTCACCGAGCCGGTCGACCCAGAGGCGCCCGTCGGGATTGAGCATGACTTCGACGATGGCCGGGTCGGCGAGCCAGGCGGCGATCGACGGGCCGAGCGCGGTGCGCAGCATACGCGCGCCGCGAGAATCCGCCTCCGATCCCACCTGTTGATGCTGCACGACTTGTCCCCTGCAAAGACCGCCGGGCGACGCGCGCAGCGATCGGGGACGAGTAAGAGAGACACAAAGCCGGCAATCGCAACACTAAAATCAAGGCGTCGTGCGATGGCGTGCAAATAGAAACGATCGGCGGGTTTGGCTTATTTGTCGAAATTCTCAGTAACGTGCTCTGGCGTAGCTTTCATATCTTCGGACAGTTCACGGGCCAGGCTCGCGCCGGTCTCCATGCGCCGGCCGAGCGACTCGACGAACCCGCGATAGCGTTCCCGGCCGCTGGCCTGGGCGGCGGCGAACGCGGTATCCGGCAAGGGCGGGGTCGTGGTCAGCCAGAAGCGGACGAACAGCGCCATCGCCTCGTTCGAGATCCCGACATGATGTTCGAGCCGGTCGGCCTGGCGCGACAGCCGATCAAGACGACGGCCAATCGCTGCCTCCAGCCGTTCGGACCCATCGGGCGAGAGGAACGACAGCAGCGCCGCCTCTACGATCTGGGTCTGGGCAACGCGCTTCCTCGCCGCATAATCGGCCAGCCGACCGGACAGATCGGCGGGCAGACGAAATGTGTGTTTGATGCGCATGGCGGTTCCTTCGTCTCAGAGCTGGATGCCGTCGCCGGGGTCGAGGCTGGCCTGCCGCGCGAGGCGCTGCATCCGGCGCTGGATCGCGGCGTCGTTGTCGGTCGCCTCCGTATCGTCGAACGCGAACTCCGGCGTGGGCGCGGGGCTTTCGCGCACCACTTCCTCATGATCGGGCAGGCCTGGCTCGCGCCGGATATTGGCGTTGGCGGTGTCGCTCTGGCTCGCGGCTGTAGGCTTGGCCGGTTTACCGGGGTTGCGGCTCGATCCGTCGGCGGATGCCGGGTCCGCGAGAACGGGGCGGGGCGGCGCTGCCAATGCCGTCCAATCGTCCGGGCGGGGTGCGGTCGTGGATCGCTGGGTTTTGGGCGCGGGCAACAGGCGTGCGGTGAAGCGCCGGTCGGTGAAGTAGCGCGCCTTCTTTGCGCGCACCGGCGGCAAGCCGGCGATCATGACGATTTCATCGTCGGGCGGAAGCTGCATGATCTCGCCCGGCGTCATGAGCTGGCGAGCGGTTTCCGAACGCGACACCATCAGATGGCCGAGCCAGGGCGAAAGCCGGTGCCCGGCATAGTTCTTCATCGCCCGCATCTCGGTGGCCGTTCCCAGCGCGTCGGACACCCGTTTGGCGGTGCGTTCGTCATTGGTCGCGAACGACACCCGCACATGGCAATTGTCGAGAATGGCGTTGTTCGGCCCGTAGGCCTTCTCGATCTGGTTGAGCGATTGGGCGATCAGGAACGCCTTCATTCCGTAGCCCGCCATGAACGCCAGCGCGCTCTCGAAGAAGTCGAGCCGTCCCAGCGCCGGAAACTCGTCGAGCATCAGTAGCATGCGGTGCCGCCCGTCCTTCGCCTTCAAGTCTTCGGTCAGCCTGCGGCCGATCTGGTTGAGGATCAGGCGGATCAGCGGCTTGGTTCGGCTGATGTCGCTGGGCGGCACCACCAGATAGAGCGAGACCGGATGGGCGCCGTCGACCAGATCGGCGATGCGCCAGTCGCATTGCCGGGTGACGGCCGCGACGACGGGATCGCGATAGAGGCCAAGGAAGGACATGGCGGTCGATAGCACGCCCGACCGTTCATTCTCCGATTTATTGAGCAGCTCGCGCGCGGCTGAGGCGACAACGGGATGGACGCCGGCCTCGCCAAGATGCGGGGTCAGCATCATCGCCTTCAGCGTCGTCTCCATCGGCCGCTTGGGGTCCGACAGGAAGTTGGCGACGCCGGCCAGCGTCTTGTCGGGTTCGGCGTAGAGGACGTGCAGGATCGTGCCGACCAACAGCGCGTGGCTGGTTTTTTCCCAATGGTTGCGTTTCTCAAGGCTGCCTTCGGGGTCGACCAGGACGTCGGCGACATTTTGGACGTCGCGCACTTCCCATTCGCCGCGCCGGACTTCGAGCAGCGGGTTGTAGGCGGCCGAAGCCGCATTGGTCGGATCGAACAGCAGCACCTTGCCGAACCGGGCGCGAAAGCCCGCGGTCAGGCCCCAGTTCTCGCCCTTGATGTCGTGAACGATGGCCGATCCCGGCCAGGTCAGCAGCGAGGGCACCACCAGGCCGACGCCCTTGCCGCTGCGGGTTGGCGCGAAGCAGAGCACATGTTCGGGACCGTCATGGCGCAGATATTCACGCGCGAACCGGCCCAGCACCACGCCGTCATCGCCGAGCAGGCCGGCGCCGCGGATTTCCTTGACGGTCGCCCAGCGCGCGGTGCCGAAGGTCTCGGCGTTGCGGATCTCTCTCGCGCGCCACACCGACATGCCGATGGCGACGATGATCGACAGGAAGCCGCCCGATACCGCGATATAGGCGCCGCGCTGGAAGATATCCGGCGCGTAGGCGTCGAAGGAGAACCACCACCAGAAGAAGGCGAGCGGTGGATAGATCGGCACGTCGAACGCCGTGAACCAGGGCGGGCCGAGCTGGGGTTGGTGCCCCAGCGCCACTGCGGTCCATTGGGTCGCGGACCAGACCGACGCCAGCACGATTGCGAACACCACGAGGATCTGGCCCCAGAGGATTTTGGTGGCGGACACGGCCCTTCCTTCCCGGCAAATGCCTTCAAGGTCGGGAGCCGGTGGCCGGTTCTACAAGGGGTCTCGGGCACGCGTCGCAGGAACGGCGGCTATGGCGTGCAAAGACAGGGAGTGGCGGAGCGGTCTGTAGTCAGTCCCGGCAGTCTGAAACAGCTAGGCTGCTGGGATCGGGACAGCAATCTGATTGGCGATGGCGGTATAGAGGTCGATGTTGGCCTCGGGTGCGCGGATCGACACGCACAGCGCATAGCGTGCTGATCGGTCCCACCGCTGGAGCGCGGGTTTCTCCTTCCACCAACCGCTCACCGGAAAGACGCCGATCGCGTCGCGTTCCGCCAGGGCCGCGGCGCTACCGCGCCAGATGTCGCTATGGATCGAGCCGCGGTCGCGGATCGTACCCAACACCCATGAGTCGCCGCCGGCTCCGCCCCCAACAGCGCCGGACTCTTCGTCCTGAGCGGCCTTGTTGATGCGCTGCCGGAACGCCTCCAAGCCTTCGAGCGATCGTTTCACCGCGAAGCGGAGATTGTGCGAAGCGTAGCGATGCCGCCGCGTCCAGCCGCGCTCACCGGGATTGGGCTCGACGAAGTAAGACAGGGTGATCCGCAGCTCGACGTCCAGATCGCCGAGCGCGGCCAGTTCGGCGCGCGGCCAGGGAAGCCGATGCAGGTTCATGTCGCGCGTCTTGATCGCCGAACCGTCCTTGCGGAACGGCAACAGGGCGTCCTCGACCATCAGCGTCGCGTCGTTCGCCGCGCTCATCAGCGCCCGGTCGAGATCGGGCACGCCCCAACCATAACGGCGCAGCATCGCCAATTTTTGGGCCTGCGAGCCGGCCGCGTCGAACCGCTGGCGCATCGCGGGCGTCCATTCGGCGGAATGCACGATCAGCGCGCGTACCGTCTCCGGCCAGAGCGTCGGCCGCGCGGTCATGACGCCAGCGGCGAGGTTTGCGCCGAGCGCAGCCGCGCCGCTGGTGTCGCCGAACGCCTCAAACAGGCGCATGTTCGGGCGATAGTGGGTGGTGAGGAGCTGAAGGTCGTCGATCGCCGAGGCCGGGTTGGCGCCGTCATGCGCGAAGTTGCCGCCCTCGAAGACGACATCCGGGCGGATCGGCCATTGCCGATCCCAGATGGCAGATGTCCGGCTCGCCGGTGAGAGGTCGCCGGCCGGAGCGACAGGCGTCCATCCGTCATAGTCGGGATGGGTAATGGTGATCTTGTCGGTGCTGGCTCCGACCACGAGCGGATTCCAGGCTTGCGCCGGGCTCTCTACCTCTTCGAGGTCGTTGCGGTCGGGATACTCGGCCGGATGGATATCGCCGCGCACGTTGCCCGCAGCAAGGACCATCAGCCGCCGTCTGTCACCGCCGCCATAGCAAAGCTGGTCCACCGACGAGGACCAGGATGATGGCCGTCCGCGGCCCAAGCCGACGTTGCTGGTGACGGCCATGCAGAATACCCGGCGGCGACGCGGGGCATGATCTTCTGCGCGGGCGATGCCGGTCGCGGTGATCGCGCCGTAAAGTCTAGGCTCGTTCTGTCCCGTCGGCGGCAGGATTTTCACCGTTTCGAGGCGATGGCCGAGCGCCACTGGCTCGCCGTGGGAAAGGGCAGTTTCAAGATCGCCATAGAGCGCGATGCCGGCCATCGACGTACCGTGGCCGTTCCAATAGACGCTGTCGCCGACACCCCAAGCGTTCTCGTAGCTATGTTGATCGGCCGCATCGAGCCCCGGTGCGATGAGGGGGTGGGCCTGCGTCGCTCCGCTGTCGAGAATGCAGACCGCCGGCGCCAAGGGCGACGGTTGCGTGATCCGGTCAACCAGATCGTTCGCCCAATCGGCCTGATCGACCGTGCGCATTTCTAGAAAAAGCGATGGCGTGTCCTTGGCCAGGCGCAGTTCGGCGACGGCATCGGAATTGCGGAGCAGCCGATCCATCGTCACTTCATCCGCGAGGGCGAGCGCGACATCGCGCTCTGGGAAACTGATGACGTGCTCCTTGATCGCGACTTCGAGCTTGGCGGCGACGGACTGGAAGATATCGAGGCCGCCATCCCGCAGCCAGACTTCCCACCAGACTGGGCGACCATCGGCGGGAAAATACTGAGCGTCATCGGTGAACAAGGAGCGGGCGACGGCGACCCGGATGTCGTCGATCCGCGCGATTAGGGCCTCGTTCTTGGGCTTGCCGGTCCGCGTCTGCTCGTCGCGATAGGCCTCGATCTTCTTGACGAAGAAATCGGCAGCGGTTTCGGGGACGAACACCGTAGCCGAGACCATTTCGTCGCCTTCGACCGTGGGCCGCACGGCGACAAGCTCGATGGCCTTGGGTTTGTTTTCCAGGGCTTCGACCGCGCCGCGCTCCGCGATCGGGATATCGAATTCCAGATAGAAGCCCGGCTTGCCTTCGGCGACGCCGTCTTCCCGTTCGGCGATACGCTGACGACCAGCGGCGAGCGCCGTTCCGATCGCGAGTTCAAGACGTGCAGCGTGTGCGGCGCGGACCCGCGCCGGGGGAAGGCCGCTAATCACCAGACGGGGTGACGTGTAAGCCTCGTTTTGGCCGCCGCCTTCGACATGGAAATGGGGGCGATCGCGGGGAGGTACAGCCATTGGGACTCTATGCTTAGAGGATCGCCGCGCGCCGCTCCGTCAGGGCGGTCAGCAGCGTTGCGGTCGTCACACCGTCATGGTCGTCCAGAACGGCGACCTTGGCCGCCTCGTCGGCCGCCCTGGCGACTTCGGCCTGGGAGAGATGCGCGGCAGAATCGAGCACGGAAGTCCATTCAATCGACTTGAGATCAAACGTCGCAAGCCGGGCTTCGATAATCCCCTGCACAACGGACGGATCAGGCAAGTCATAAGTGATGACATCGTCGAACCGGCGGTAGAGCGCCTTATCGAGCAGCTCGGGGTGGTTGGTGGCCGCGATGATCAGGCTCGGACCATCATCATTCTCCAGAAACTGGAGGAATGAATTGAGCACCCGGCGGATTTCGCCCACGTCGTTCGGCCCGGCGCGTTGGGCGCCGATCGCGTCGAACTCATCGAAGAAATAGACGCCGCGCTGCATCGCGACGGCGTCAAAGACGAGACGCAGCCGCGTGGCGGTCTCGCCCATGAGTTTGCCGATCAACCCGTCATAGAGGACGGTGAAAAGGGGCAGCTTCAACTCGCCCGCCAAGGCCGCCGCAGTCATGGTCTTGCCCGCGCCAGGCGGACCCACAAGCAACAGCTTGCGGCGGGGAGAGAGGCCACGCGCGCGCAGCCGCTCCTGCTGGCGCTGCTCGCGCAGCACGCGGGCCAGTCGATCCTGTAACTCGGGCTTAAGCACCATACTGGACAGGCGGATGTCGGAATAGCGGGCTTCGAGAAGGCCGACGAGCTCGCCCTTCGGCTGCGCCATCGGCACCGGGCCGGCCCCGCGCCGGGCCACCGTCGAGCTTTTGCCCTTGGCGGCGTCGACCAGTTCGCGCAGCTCCTGGGCAAGCTTCCCATGACCCTGCCTCGCCTCATGCGCGGCAAGCTGCGTTGCCACGGAGAGGAAGCGATCTTCGTCTCCATCTATATGGCTTTGCAGCAGTGCAACGATGTGGCGCGCGGTCGTCATAGGTCAGTTCAATATCCCAGCCTCAGGTTCGGAGAACTTTTCGAGAATCTAGCGTCGGCGATTCGCCGTGTAACGCGAATTCGTACAATGGGTCGTTACCAACCCCATTGGCATTCACCAACACTGCATTTTGACCGCATCGCCATGCAAGGGTCTGATCGTCGGCAATCAAAGCCCCAACCCACGCTGTTTCCCAAAACTCCAGTCCACCCCGCCGCTCGGCGTCATCGTTCCGGAGATGTGTTTGCCCAGCTGCGGATCGAGCGCCGGCCGCCACGGCACGAGCTGGAAGCCGAGCCCATCATCCATCATCGCAAACCGGCCCGACGCCAGCGTGAGGCGCTGGCGGTAGATGCCGGTCACATGATCGCCGGGAACCGACGGCCTGTGTGGAAGGCCGGTCTCGGCGGCGATCCGGGCGGTGGCGCCGTCCAGTTCGCGCTGCTTCAGCGTGTCGATCAGATTACGAGCGAAGATGAAGCGCTGGCCCTGGCGCCGCGCCAATCCTTCATCAACGAGATGATCGGCGCGGGCAGCGAGTGCGGTCGCCACCGATGCACCAAACCCGCCGCCCAGCGGGGGCGGATCGCGCGCGATCAAATGGCGGTCGAGCCAGGTCGCGCCCTCGGCCGTGACCTGCCGATCCAGCGGGAGGTCGGAGCGGGTGGCGAGCGAATGCCGTTGCTGGCCCTTGTTGTCCGCCCAGGACCGCAGTTCGACGATCGCACCGGGCCGCGCGTCCCCCGTCATATCGATATCGCTGTACCGCAGATGATGGGTGCGCCCGTCCACGCCTTCGACGACGGCGTAGGCCGTGCCCGCCAGTTCGTCATGCAGGCCGCGTTCGACCAGGCGGCCCAGCACGGGATCAGCGACCTGTTCGTCATGGATGGCGAAGGACGCGATATCGGGCGCGCCGACGCCGCGCGACATTGCCGTGTGCATGGTCTTGATGATGTCGCCACGGATCGACAGTGCCCGCAAGGTTTCTTCGCCGCCGGGCTTCAGCGTCCATGACGCGGGGCCGATAGGATCGGCGAGACCGAGCCGTTCGAGCTTCTGCACCCGGCCAACCAGCAGGCGTCGTTCTTCCGGATCGTGCAAACCGCTTTCGGGACGAAGATCGACGATGCCGCCATGATGGTCGGCGATGCCGCGCAAGGTCCGATCCAGGCCGGTCCATCGTTCCGCATCCACGTCCTTGCGCAACGCCGCCTGGATCTCACGCTCGCTGCGCGGGCCGAGTTCGAGCGTGACGCGATCCTCGGCTCGCCCCCGGAATCCCTCGCGCACATAGTTGCGGCTGATGACAAGATCACCGCCGTCATCGGCGCGGCCGCGCACCAGCACATGGATATGCGGATTGTCGGTGTTCCAGTGATCGACGGCCACCCAGTCGAGCGATGTGCCGAGATCGCGCTGGGCGTCGGTCATCAGTTCGCGGGTGAAGGCGCGCAGGTCCTGCATTTCGCCGGCGTCCTCGGGCGAGACGATGAACCGGAAATGGTGCCGGTCGTCTTCGCAGCGCGCGGCGAAGGCTTCGCCATCGACCCGGTCAGTGCCGGCATCAAACATCTGGGCAGGCGCGCCATCGCAGGTGACGCCCTCGCGCTCCAGATAAGCCACATGCCGGGCGATCGGCGCGGCCCGGAACTTCGTCCCGGCGTGACGCACGACGCGCATCTTGACGATGACGCGGCGCATGTCGGGCCGTCGGGCGCGACTGGACCCTGCGGCATTGCCGCGACCGAAGCGCGATCCTCCGCCGCCTTTCCGGGCCGATCCAAAGCCGCGTCCGGTGTGTCCGGCCTTCTTGGCGGCGCGCATCACCTGACCGACGAACGACTTGGCCTGCTTGCCTTGGCTGGCGCCGTCGCCTGGCCGTCCTGGGCGGACCCTGAAATCGTCGTCGCGGGCGCTCATCGGACGCGGATTCCGGGTCGAATGGCGGCTGCCATACGCGCGCGGATTGATTTTAGGTCGTTTTCTGAAAGCGCGGCTGGCAGGCTCATTTTGGGAGCCGACAAGAAAAGCACGCAGAACCAACCACATGGACCCCGGTAGACGGCGGTCCTTTTATCTGGCCATGCCTCCCTGCTTCTCCCCAAATTCCAACGGCTTCCGACCGCCTGTATCCGTTTGCACCCTATGATGCGACAGGGCACGCCAGCCCGCGTCATGACGGTTCCCGTCCGGAAAGAGGGATGAACAAGCGGTCGGGATGCTCTTCGGGCGCAACAGCCTGTGCGGCCGTTTCGTCATCCGGCGGCGTCTCGGTTGTGGCTCGCGGTGCGCCATGGGTATCCGCCGCGCGCATGGCGAATAGCGGCGCGCGCGTCCACTCCAGTGGATCGGAGGGTGCGATATTTGCGCGCCCAGGCTGCGATCCGCCGACCATCGGGGCGAGCATCGCGAGGTAGGCGCGGGTCTCTCGGGGGAGCGGTCGGCCGGTTGCGAGATGCTGTTCATAGCGCCCCGGTCCCGCATTATAGGCGGCGAGAAATCCGGGCGAGCCGAAGCGGTCATGTAGCTCGCGAAGGTAGGCCGTGCCCGCGATGATGTTGTCGCGGACATAATAGGGGTCGTCGCCGAGACCATGCCGGGCGCGCAGATAGGTCCAGGTGTCGGGCATGATCTGCATCAGGCCCATCGCGCCGGCACGGGAGACGGCGCGCACGTCGCCCGCACTTTCGGCGCGCATCACCGCCCATATCCACGCCTGCGGAATGCCGAAACGCCGTGACGCCTCGGCGACATGGCGGGCGACAGGATCGACGGATTCTGAAGTGCTGGTTTGCGCAGCGGCGGGATCGGGAAAGACCATCGCCGGCGCGCTCGCTATGATGGCGAGCCACGCCAGCGACAGCGCCCGGCCGCGCATGGAACGGCGACGCGGGCGCAACCGATCAGCTCCGGTCTTCGCGCGGTCGAGGGCGGTTCCACGACAGATTGAATGTCGTGCCGTCGTTATCGGCGCGGAACAGATTGGCGCGCAAAGGCGGGCCTGCGAAGATCGCACTGTCGATCTCGATCGACACATAGTCGCCGGCCTTCTCGCCGACTCGCTTCCATCCCGCGCCGATCTCCGGGCCGGCTTCTTCGTCGAGATGGACACGGTAGTCTGGGGCGTTCTCGGCGTCGTTCGGTTCGGCGGGAACGATGATAACGGCTTCGTCGATACCGAACATCCGAATGCGGCCCGAATAGCCGTTCGCGGTGGGTTTGAAGGTGCCTGCGTACATTGCCAATCTCCTTTGTGCTGGCAGGGGGAAAGCGATCAGGAAGGTGCCCGCGTGCGCAGCGGCGTCGCGCGACCGATCACGGACGATGCGGGCAGCGGCCCGAAATAGCGGCCGTCCAGGCTGTCGCTGCGGTCCGCGTTCATGAAGAAAATCTCGTCGAGCGCGACGACACGGCACCCTTCCCAGACGGGCAGCGGTCGATGCAGCCGATCCCGTTCCCGCGCAGTTCCGAACGGCTTTCCGTCGATGGTGATGGCGACGCCGCTGCGGCATACATTCTGGCCCGGCAGCGCCGCGACCGGCTTGATCAGCGGCACGCCGAGCGGCAGATAACCGCCCGCCGCCAGGAGCCTGGCGACGTCGTCCGGCGGCGTCACGACGGCGAGATCGCGGACGCGCAGATCATGGGCCGGCCGGACGGTGTAGAAGCCGATCGGCACGCTGGCCGAGGCGTTCCAGATCAGCTTCGGCGGCGGATTGATCCACATCGATATCGCGACGACGTTGACGGCCACGACCATCGTCACCAGCGTTCCCCAGCGCAATCTCATTGCAATGCTTCCTTGCGGGCGAGCCAGGCGTGATGACGCTCCAGCGTGTAGGGGCGCGGGCTTTCCTGCGCCGCGAGACGATTGTGGACGTGTCGCCAATGGTCGGGCGCGGCGTCGGCGGGATCGATGTCCAGCGCGTCCACGGCGTCGATCGCCTCGAACACGCGCTGGACCTTGGGCCAGCCATTGACGCGCAACAGAACCTCGCCCCCGGGGGTGACGCCCGGCACGGTCTGATAGGGTTCGCCCGGAGAGACGGCGCGCAGGATGTCGATGCGCGACACCAGCGTGCCGAAGTCGTTGGACGCCCAACGGACGTAGGCGAACACGCTGTCCGGCGCGAAGGCGATGCGGCGGCGCCGGCGGTCGAGAATCTGATCCTCGACTAGGCAGCCGAAACGTATCCAGCGTTCGATGCGCCGCTCGATCCACAGCAGATCGACGCGCGTGCGGTCGTCACGGTTGGCGGCGCTCATGACGTGGTTTCCCTGTCATCGGGATATTCGCGGTGGAGCAATTCGCGCAGCATGTCGGCGACCGAAACGCCGCGCTGGAGCGCCGCGAGTTTGAGGCGTCGCCGCAAATGGGGCGTCACGTCGATCGTCAGTCTGGCGCTGTTGACGGGCGGCGACGGGGTGGTTGGTGGTGTGGCGTCCTCTGGCCCCGCAATCCACGCCTCGGCCGCAGCGGGCCGGGACGCGAAGCCTGTCCTGGGCGTGCGCGCCGTCATGATTTGATCGCCTCGATTTCGGCCGCCAGCGCGGCGATCTCACGCGCTGCGGCGCTGTCGGGATCGATCTCCGACACAAGCCGCCCGGTCTGCATGGCGTCGGCGAAGACGACGCGCTGGCCGACATGACGGGTGAGCAGCGGCGGATCATGGTCGGCGAGGCTGTTGGCGGTGGCGCGGGCGATCAGCGTGCGCGCCGGGTAGCGGTTGAGCAGGAAGCGCGCGTCAATCTCGGGCTTGAAGATGCGCGCCTGGTCGATCAGCTTCAGCATCTCGGCCGACGCCCAGCCGTCGAGCGGCGATGGCTGCACCGGGATCAGCGCGAGATCGCAGGCGAACAGCGCCGAACGCAGCAAGGTGGCGACACGCGGCGGCCCGTCGA
This sequence comes from Hephaestia caeni, assembly GCF_003550065.1. GTDB lineage: Bacteria > Pseudomonadota > Alphaproteobacteria > Sphingomonadales > Sphingomonadaceae > Sphingomonas > Sphingomonas caeni_A. The sequence goes on along the minus strand of NZ_QXDC01000004.1, from coordinate 338,044 downwards.
TAACGACATGATCCATGCCGCGCGCCAGCTCGGCCGCCTCGATGTGCAGGGTGTCGCGGGCAAGGCCGATCACGCCGAACAGCCGGGGCAGCCCTTCGGCGGCGCGTTGCTGCGACCAGTCGAGCGCAGAACCTTGGGAGTCGGCGTCGATCAGCAGGACGCGGCGCCCTTGGCTCGCCCATTGTCCGGCGAGGTGCAGCGCGAGCGTCGTCTTGCCGACGCCGCCCTTCTGGTTGAGGAGCGCGACGATCATGAGCGGCGCTCCGGCCCGTTTCGCGGTCCCGTCGCCGGTCCACGATCTACCGAGCGAAAAGCTGACTTATCCCCGGCGCCGCGCGCCTCTACCTTATCTTTAGATTCTGATTTAGAGTCTTTAGAGTCACGGATTTCGGAACCAGACCAAAGGTTTAACTGCGATCCGTGCGTTCGAAGTACCGATAATATTGCGTTCGAAGTGCCGATAGCGGTTGCGTCCGAAGTACCGATACGAGAATTCCGGCGCGGCGAGTTATCCACAGGCCGCCAACCGATCTCGATGACGCTGGGACGCATCACCAGCAGCACGTTGGAACCGCTCCCCGGTTCCAGTTCGAGGATGTAGCCGGGGAGCGGCTGACGCCGGACGATGCCGCGAATATGAAGTGCGAAATCGGAGAAGCGCGACTGGCTGGCGCTCTTGGCGTGGAGGTGGCGCAGCTCGAAGCGCCAGCCATTGGGCTGGCGGCCGGCATGTTTGCGCGCGATCCTGTAGAGCCAGCGTTCGATACCGCCGCTCAGGCGGAAATAGCCGGGGTCGATCGCGAGAACGAGGCGGCGATCGAGAACGCCCTGATAGAACCAGTCGGGCAGCACGAATTCCATGCCTTCGATCCGCCCGGTGCGTGTGGTCAGTTCCTCCCACTCGTTGATCCAGGAGAATTGCTGGCGTCGCCAATGCTCGCCGTGGCGGATGGTGGTGCGAACAACGGTCGATTGCAGGCGGCTCAGCGCACCTTTCAGCAGCAGATAATTACGCGCGCCGGTGCCGCGCCCGATTGCGATGAGGAGCTGATAGGGCGTGAATCGGAAGAAGCGCGATGTCGGCACCCCGCGATCGTCGGCGGCAAGAAGCTGGCTCGCCGCCCAGATCAGGATGTCGGCGTCCCAGATGGTCGCCAGACCATGTTCGGGGACGGCATAGACCTGCACCTCCGTCTCGCCGGATTTGTAGAGGATTGGCGCGATGCGGCGGGCCTTGGCGAGCGAGAAGAAGGGGCGCTCCATGAGGTCGCGCTGGTCGCGCGGCGGGACACTCTCACCCAGCGCCTCGAACGGATCGAGCCGCGCGCGTTCACTCATTCCCAGCGGGCGGCGATTACCGGCCATGTCGAGGGTCAGCGTCCGCTGGCCGAGGACATTTCCTCGGGCGTGAGGGGGCGTGCGGCGAAGACTGTCCCGGTGCCCGGATCAGAGGTTGAGCTGCGCAGGCCGCGATCGGCCCATTTGCGCAGATCATCGACACGGTAGACGATGCGGCCGCCAAGTTTGCGATAGGTCGGGCCGGTCCCGTAGGTCCGGTGCTTTTCGAGGGTGCGCGGCGAAAGTCCGAGAAACCTCCCGGCATCCGGCGTGCGCAGAAACTGCGATGGGGGGAGCGCGGCGAAGTCGGTATTCGGGTGCATGAACAAGCCTTCCGAGCATCTTGGCGGACGGCGGTGGCCGTCAGCGGGTCGGAGGACAGGTTGGCGAAGCGCGACAGCGTGAGGGGAGTGTCGACTTTAAGGGGGTATAATTATTACGGCTTTCGCCGAGGCCGGCGCGGCGGCGGCGACAACAACTGGAAATAGCCTCCAGCCAGCAATGCGCGTGCCTTGGCGAGCAGACGCCGCAGTCTGGAGCGGTGCTCGGTCGCCAGCCATGTCCGCCGATCACGGGCGCTGGTTTTAAGGATGGCCTGCGCCATCTCACGCTCGGTGGCGCCGCTATGTTCGGCGTCGAGCAGCCGTATCGCGAGGATGAGCTGGCCGCGCGCATAGTCGCTGAGCGGCATGGGTTCCGAGCCAGGCTTCAGCCCCTTCAGGGTCCGCCAGAGACGCATCGCGGCGGCAGCCCGGTCGTCATAAACAAGATCGAGCGGCAGGGTCACGGCCATCGTGCCGGTGTCGTAGCCGTCGAGCCATAGCCGGTGGAGCGCATTCGGCCCGATGATGCTGGCGTCCTGACTTGCCACACCGCGATGAACGATCCCCGCAGCCAGCAGCTCGTCCGGATCGAGCGGATAGACCGTCATCTCCGGCCGGACAGCCTGGATATGCAATACGGTCGGTAGAACCTCCGGGGTCCAGAAAATGAATTGTCGTTTGAAGTCTATTTTCGGGTCAGCACCGAAATCGTAACCCCCAGCGTTTGACGAACCGCTCGATCACAACGGGATCTGGCGGTTTCATGCGCTGGATGCGCCGGTATTCACGGCAATAGTCCTGATTACGTCGAACAATCTCCCAGGCGAAACCGGCGCGGTCATAGTGTTGCAGGGGCCGATATTCCGCCGGAGAGCGCCAGTCTGTCTTGTGCATTGCGCCACCTCCCAAAAGGGCCGCGCTTCATGCGTCGCGGCACAAGGGCGGAAGCTTCGCGTGTGACGTGTATTTGACCAGCCGGGCAGCGGTCATGACGCTATCACCAAAGGAGATGGCGGAACCGGCGCAATGGTAGCCGGTTCAGTTCGGCGGCCCCCCGCGCAGCAAGTGTTTGTAGCCGGATTTGGCCAACCAGTGCGCGCGTGCGAGATGCGTGGTCCATGCTGCGCGCGCGCGATCCGGCTCCTTGTCGGGATCGATGTGCAGGATGACGCGAGCAACTTCGGTCCAGTCCGCGTCATCACTCTCGGCATCCAGCAGGCGAAGATAGGTGATGAGATGATCTTCGTCATAGGGGGTGAGAACGGCGGAATCAGGGGCCGTATCCATGACATCGGGGTCGAGCGGTGGTGTTTTCATGGGCATCTCCCTAGCCCCAAAGTCAATACGCTCAACAATACGACTCGGCTCCCTAGCGTTCGATCGTGAAACGCTGCGCGTCGCTCTCGCGGAATACATCTTATAGGGGATAAACCCGATAGTGTGTATCGTCCAGCGTGGCACGCATGGATATGCGTCGGCTTGTGGGCCTGAACTTTGCGAGACTGAGACGGGAGAAAGGTTTCACCCAGGAGCGTTATGCCGAGATTTCGGGCGTCACCCAGCAATATGTGAGCGATCTGGAGCGCGGACTGCGCAATCCAACCGTGGTCACGCTCTTTCATCTGGCGTCGGCGCTTGGCGCAAAGCCTGTCGATCTGGTCGCCGAGATCGAGGAAGGTTAGCTGTAACTTTCAGGCGTGAACATCGGCCAATATCGCAGCGGGCGCCGACAGAGGCGCCAACCTTGCCGACTGAGCTCCAGGCAGATTATTTGTCGCATCAGACGAAAGGATCGACCTCGCGGATGACGCTCTCGGGATCGCCGTCCCATTCGGTAGCCGGCATGGCGCCGAACATGCCGTTCTCGGCGCGAAATACGATAATGCAGACCATGAGACTGCGCGCGAGGCTCCAGGCATAGGCTTGGGCGGTTTTCAGGGAGTTGGACATTTTCGGCTCCTGTCTCAGAGGCGGGGACCATCCCCGCTCGACAGGCTCCCGAAGTGTCGGGCGCATGGCCGCGATCACCGCACAGGCGCAGCCTGAAGGCCGCACGCGCAGCGTAAGCGGACCCTTTACGGGTTGATGGCGTCAGGCCATGCGCCGGACCAAGGAATGAGCCTCAAAGAGCGGGGTGGCTCCCCGGCGGTCAGGAGCTGCTTGACCTGCCGCACCTGACCGCCGTTGCCGGACCCTGGCCTCTCGGGCACGCGCGAGCGCTCCCAACCAGCGTTGAGCCGACATTTTCAGGTTTGATGCGTCGGCTGCCGAATGGGGCGGCGACCCCGGTTGTCGACCAGAGGCCGAACTACGGGACGTGAGGAGGAGACGGTTCGCACAGGGAAGTCAGCGGCGACGCATCGGCGCCGCCGCTGTTCGGGCTTATCGGAGCGGCCAGCCGTATCGCTCGACAAGGCTTGGCGACGAAGGGCGGGACGCCTCCGCGCCCATGTCGGCCATGGTGTCGACGGTGAGGCCGTCGATCTGGTAGCCGCGGGCATCGAGATCGGCGAGCAGCATCAGCAAGGTCGGATATTGCTCAAGGCGCGTGCCGAGCCAGAGGACTGGCTGCTCAGTCTTCGGATATTCGAACCCTTGGATGAAGTGGGTGCGAAGCGGCGGGTCGTAGCCCACGACGGCGTTATCGTCGGTCGCGGTCTCGGTGCTGACGGTGATGACGTGGCGGCTCATGATCGCCCCTTTTGCCAGTGGTAAGGAAAGAGCCGGCCTCGCGGGGGCGAGGCCGGCTCGGGGTGGCGATCAGCTCGGCGGGTTCCAGATGATGACCTTCTTCAGAGGGTCGTCGCCGGGGGCCGGAGCGACGTTGCCGTAGATGGTTCCGAACTCGGGAGCCGAGAGCGAGACTGAGATGTATTCCGCCCCCGTGTTCTGGGAGAAGCGGTTCCAGCCGGCGCCCAGCTCGAAGCCGTTCTTGCGGCTGATGATCCGGAAGTCAGGCTCGTTTTCCTTGGTCTTGCGGGTGTTCTGGATCACCGCGATCTGGGCGGTGACGTTGAGGGTGGCGAGCGTGCCTTCCAGGCTGCCGTCCTGCTTCTGGGTGAGGTTTGCGATGGTGGCCATGATGTCTGTTCCTTCGGTTGCTCGGGGACCATCCCCGATGACGCTGAAGGAGGCGGGCGAACGCCGCCGTCACCGGAGCAAAGCGCAGGGGAACCCCCTTGCGGGGTTGGCGGCACTAGGCGGGCGGTTGCCTACAAGGGCGGCATGAATAGGGGTTGGTCTAAAGCAGCCGTTGGGGGAACGACGTTTGTGGCCCCTCCAATCTGACCGGGCTGACGGTGACTGGCGCCGTCGCGCCCTCGATTCTGGCGTCACGGTCCAGGCGGTCTGACGCACCGCGACCCATGGGAAATGCCTGACGGCCGAGTTAGCGCATCGGCCTGACGATGATGGCGCAGGCCTGGAATCGCTACTGCCCGGACATGGTCGTCGAATACCGGGGTCGGTTCGTGGCTCTGGAGATCGACGCGCATCCGGTGTCGCAACGGCGCGTGCTGTTGGAGAGGTTCAATCTGTAGCCCGAAGCCAGGATCGCAACGAGCAGCTTGGTCCCCGCTAGGTCGGTTCTTTCCACTGGCAAAAGGAGGCGAACAGCAAAAGCGTAAAGGCGTAAATCCTTAGAAGCGTAAATCCCCGTTATGCCTGCTGAACGGGCGTAGCGGTCTGCCCGATCGCGATCGTCGACAGGTCCGTCGCCGGATCGACCGACACGCCCGCCGCCTTACGCTCCGAATAGCGGTCGACGAGCTGGCCGGCATGAGGTCGGAGCAACACCGTGAACCGCACCAGTTCCTCCATCACATCGACGATCCGGTCATAATAGCTAGACGGCTTCATGCGCCCGTCCTCGTCGAACTCCTTGTAGGCCGTCGCCACGCTCGACTGGTTGGGGATCGTCACCATCCGCATCCAGCGGCCAAGCAGGCGCAGGGTGTTGACCGCGTTGAACGACTGCGAGCCGCCTGACACCTGCATCACCGCCAGCGTGCGGCCCTGTGTTGGGCGCATCCCGCCCATCTCCAACGGCAGATGGTCGATCTGCGTTTTCATGATGCCGCTGATCTGGCCGTGGCGTTCGGGGCTGCACCAGACATGCCCTTCCGACCACATCGAGAGTTCGCGCAACTCGTGGACGGCGGGATGATCGTCGCCGGCGTGCTGGTCGGGCAGCGGCAGGTCGGACGGGTCGAAGATGCGGGTTTCCGCACCGAAGAATTGCAGCAACCGCGCCGCTTCCTCGACCGCGAGGCGCGAGAAGGATCGTTCGCGCAAACTGCCGTAGAGCAGCAGGATGCGGGGTGGGGGAGCGTCCGCGCCAAGGCCGAGCGCGGCCCGCGCATGGACATAGCGCGGGTCGAGCGCAGGCAGATGATCGGGATCGGACAGGGTTCGCAAACGGCTCATGCGGCGGCACCCCGCTCATACCAGCCGCGCGACCGCTTCACGATCGCCACCACCGACAGCATCACCGGCACCTCGACCAATACGCCGACCACGGTCGCCAGTGCCGCCCCGGACGTGAGCCCAAACAGCGAGATCGCGGCGGCCACCGCCAGCTCGAAGAAGTTGGAAGCGCCGATCAACGCCGATGGCGCGGCGACGCACCACGCCACGCCGAAACGGCGGCTCAGCCAATAAGCGAGCCCGGCGTTGAAATAGACCTGGATCAGGATCGGCACCGCGAGCAATGCGATCACCAGCGGCTGGGCGATGATCGCCTTGCCCTGGAACCCGAACAGCAGCACCAGCGTCGCCAGCAGCGCGATCATCGAGACCGGACCGAGCCGGGACAGCAGCCGATTGAGTGCCGATTGCCCGCCCGAGGCCAGCACCGCACGGCGGAGTATCTGCGCGGCGATTACCGGGGCGACGATATAGAGCGCGACCGAGATCAGCAGCGTGTCCCAAGGCACGGTGATCGCGGCGACGCCCAGCAGCAGCGCCACCAGCGGCGCGAACGCAAACACCATGATGAGGTCGTTCAAGGCGACCTGGCTCAGCGTATAGGCGGGGTCACCGTCGCACAGGTTGGACCAGACGAACACCATCGCCGTGCAGGGCGCCGCCGCCAGCAGAATAAGCCCGGCGATATAGGAAGAAATTTCGCCTTCAGGCAGCAGCGGCGCGAACAGATATCCAAGGAAAAAGGTGCCGAGCAGCGCCATCGAGAAGGGCTTGACCGCCCAGTTGATGAACAGGGTGACGCCGACACCCTTCCAATGCTGGCGCACGCTCCCGAGCGCGCCGAAATCGATCTTGAGCAGCATCGGCACGATCATCAGCCAGATCAGCACCGCGACGACGAGGTTGACGTTGGCCACTTCTGCCTCGGCGATTACGGCGAACAGGCCGGGCAGCGCAAAGCCCAGCCCGATACCGGCGACGATGCACAGAGCGACCCAGATCGACAGATAGCGTTCGAAGATGCCGATCGCCGGGGGCGCGGCCGATGTAGTAGTGGCCATTGGTTCAGCTGATCCGCTTGCCGGACGCGTCGATGACCTGTTCGCCATCTTCCTTGGCGAAGGCGCCGCGCTGGGCTGCGGGCAGGATGTCCAGCACCCCCTCGGACGGGCGGCACAGCCGCACGCCGAGCGGCGTTTCCACCAAAGGCCGGTTGATGAGGATCGGATGCGTCATCATCGCATCGAGCAGGGCTTCATCGGCCAAGGCCGGATCGTCCTGAGACAGTCCCTCGTAGCGTGTGCCCTTGGCGCGCAGCACGTCGCGCGGCGCGAGACCCGCTGCGGTGATCAGCGCAGCCAGCTTTTCCCGCGTCGGCGGCGTCTTGAGATATTCGACGATGCGCGGCTCGATCCCGGCGTTGCGGATCATCGCCAGCGTGTTGCGCGAGGTGCCGCAGTCGGGGTTGTGCCAGATGGTGATATTAGGTGCGATCATGTCGGGTCCGTTCAGCAGCAGGGCGTCAGTTCGGCGATCAGCGGTTCGCACAGTTCCGCGCGCCCGCCGCAGCAATCCTTGACCAGAAACAGGGTGAGCGCCTTCAGCGTGTCGAGATCGGCGCGGTAGACGATCGAGCGGCTATGCCGCTCCGACGTCACCAGCCCGGCGCGCGCCAGCGTCGCCAGGTGCGCCGACATGGTGTTCTGCGGCACGTCGAGCGCGCGGGCGATGTCCCCGGCGGCGAGGCCGTCCGGTTCGTGCCGCACCAGCAGGCGAAAGGTGTCGAGCCGCGTGGACTGCGCCAGCGCGCCCAGCGCAAGGATGGCTGATTCGTTTTCCATATATCCAGACTAGTAGATATATTGTTCTCGGCCAACCATGATTCGTATGGCGGGCGGCGCTCACGCGCCGCCCTGATGCCGGAAGTCCCAGCGCTTGATGCCCATCGCTTTGGCCTTGTCGTGCAGATTGTCCTGGATGCCGGTGCCCGGCAGGATGATAACGCCGGCGGGCAAGGCTTCCAGCAGCGCATCGTTGCGCTTGAACGGCGCGGCCTTCTTGTGCCGGTTCCAGTCGGGCTTGAAGGGGATCTGCGGAACCTTGCGATGATCGGCCCAGAGGGCGGCGATCTTCTCGCCGCCCGTCGGCGTTGCCCCGTGCGCCAGGACCATCTCGGGATGTTTGGCGTGGACACGGTCGAGCAGGTCCCAGATGAACCGATGATCGTTGAAGGTCGGCCCTGAGCTGAAGGCGATCAGCGTGCCGGCGGGGATCAGCACCTGCTTTTCCGCCCGCTGCCGCGCATTGACGAAATCCCGGCTGGAGACGACCGCCGAGGTCAGCGCTTTGCGGTTGACCTTCGAGCCAGAGCGCGGCGTCCAGGGTTTGCGGATGTGGATGCGGAACTGGTCGGCGCAGCCATCGCGGAAGAACTCCATCGCGTCGCGGCGCTCGAGCATCGTCGTGCCCTCGCGCAGAAGTGTTTCCAGCTCGACCGACTTCACCTCGGAGCCGTCCTGTTCCTTCTGGCTGCGCTTCTGGGCGACCTCATTGTCGTCAAGCTCGCGCTCGATCCGTTCGCCGGCGCGGTGGAAGACGTTGGTGAGGTTCCAGAGCAGGTCTTCAAGGTCGGGCTCGAGACGGGTGTCGATGAAGGTCACGACCATCGCGTCGAAGATGTCGACGATGGCGCCGCCGGCGATGCGGGCATCAGGGAGCGGCCGGTCATCGGGTTCGTCGGAGTATGGCCGGTATCCGTAGAGTGCCATTTCCTGGAGAAGATAGGCGGTGGGGGATTCTGCGTGTTCGGGTTCGTGCTCAGGAAGCTGGCTTTCGGTTTTCATGGTGACGCCTCTTCGGTTGGCCGCGCCCTTCGCGGCCTTCGCAGGCGACGAAAGACGGCGGGCGAACCGGGCCTGCACCCCAAGCGATAGCGAAAGGGCCGCAGCGAAGCGGAGGACGGCGGGCAAGGCTTTCTTGTCTCGCGAGGAATGGCGGCTCTGCCGCCAGGGGAAGAAAGTTGAAGCCCGCCGTTGCCGGACCGGGGCGTTTGCCGTTCCGATCGCCCTCTAGAGAAGGCCGAGGGCGCTGGCCTTTCCGATCTCTGCGTCACCCTGACACCCGGCGGTCTTCCCCGGCACCGGACCCGTCACAAACCCACTGCCTTCCCGGCTTCACCGGGACGGCATCAGGAACCGGCCGACATCGGCGGGCACGAGTTGCACGCGCAACCCCGCCCGCATCCGCTCCGGCCCGACCAGGCGCAGATCCTCGTTGTGATCGCCGAGCATCGGCGACAACGGCACGACCTCGATCCCGGCGCTGGAAGCTCGCTCGCTCAACGTCGTCACCGCCACATCGCCGGCCGGATCGTCGTCGCGCACGACATAGAGGCGTCGCAGCGCCGCCGGGAACAGGATGGCGCCGAGGTGGGGCGAGGATAGAGCGGCGATCATGGGCATGGCGGGCATGATCTGTCGCACCGACAAGAGGGTCTCGATCCCTTCGCCCGCCGCCATCACGCTATCCGCGACCCCGAAGCGGACGCCGTGCCCGAGAAGATGTCCCATGGCGCGTCTCGGTGAGGATATAGGCGCTTTGTCGATCGCGGCCGGGTCGAGCCCAGAAGTAAGCCAGGTGCGATGAACGCCGGTCACGCCGCCATCGAGATCGGTGACGGCGGCGATCATCGCGGGCCAGGCCGGACGTGTCCCCGGCGGATCATCCTGCGATGGCCGGTAATAGCAATGCGGATGGAAACGGAGCGGATCGCCATTGCGTAAATCCGTAATCGCACGTTGCCGTAAATACGCTTCCACGACTGTCGCCAGAAACGGCTTCGAGGCCGCCAGCAGGCGCCGCGCGGCTTGCGGGGTGCCGGTCGGCGCCTTCGGCTCACGGCGATATCGCGGACCTTCGTCGACAGGCTCGGGGCGTGGCAGGCTGAGGAAACTCCGGGCCTCGTCGAGCGAGTCACGCAGACGGTGATGGCCACAGGAAATCGCGATGATGTCGAGCAGGTCGCCATGTTCGCCAGTGGATGCGTCGGTCCATTTGCCCGCCGCGCCGCGTCCGTCGTCCGAGCCGGAAAGTCGCACATAGAGACTGCGCCCCGGCGTGTTGCGGGCATCGCCGACCAGCCAGTAACGGCCCTCACGATGCCCCTTCGACAGATAGTGACGGCACACCGCCTCGGCCTGATCACCGAGACGCTGCGCCAGTTCACCTGCCTGATCCGATAAACGTCCCATTATGCCGCCGCCCGGTCGCCGACGCGCTGGATCGGCCAGCGCTTCAGCACCCGGTCGAGCACGGCGACGCCGCTGGCATCGACGGGGACGAACATCCGTAGCTTCCACGAGATGATCTCATGGAACAGACCATAGGCGGTCAATCGCTCGCGCATGGCGTCGGTGAATCCCGATAGCTCGATCCGGTTCACCCCCATGACGCGCGCGCGGCGAAGCTGGAGACCTTCGGCCAGATCGAGAATCGTGCGCCCGTCCATCAGGGCGGTGAACGCCGCCTGCGGGTCGAGGTGCGGCCCATTGTCGTTAGCGGTCGCCATCGCGACCCAGGCGGGCGAGACCCGGCGGCCGACGATGCGTTCGCCGTCATCGGCCTGGAGCCGATAGACGCGGCTGGATTCCTGGGGAAGCCGCTTCCAGATCGGCAACAACAGGCCGGTGACGATGTGCATCGTGCTGGTCGCGAACTGAGGCACCTCGGCCAGCTCCGCCTCCCAGGCGCGGGCGAAGGTAGTACGATCCGCTTCGCGCCATTGTGTCTCGCCCATCGCCGCCAGCGGCATCGGTGTCGATTCCATCGGCCGGACGAGCCGCACGCGGCGCTCGACGCTGCCGTCGTCGAGCAGCAGGCCGCGCGTCGGGATCTGCACGGCGGCGCGGCCCGACTGCGCGTTGACCAGCAACGCCGCATCGCCATCGCCGAGATGGGCGCGCGCGCCGTCCAGCGTCAGCGGCTGGTTGCGGTCCTTGCGTTCGATCGTCAGCAACCGTGTCTCCGCCGTGGTTCCCGGATGGGTATAGATGGTGGTTCGAGCGACGATGGTGAAGCTCTCGGCCTGGAGCGTCTCCAGCCCCAGCTCATAGCTTCCCGATGCGATCGCCCCCTCGATCCGCGCGCTCAGCAAATCCTCGAACGCCGTGAACAGGATGTTCTGGAGGTCGATGGTCAGCGCCAGCATCCGGTTGAGGAAGGTGGTGATCGGCGGCAGTTCGTCCTTGAGGCCGTTGCTGTCGGCGAGCGACAATCCCGTCGCCGCCTCGAAAGCCCCGAGCGAACAACCCTCGATCTTGCCGCCGTAAAGCAGGCGGTAGAGCTGGCGCAGCGCGTCGCGCGCATAGTGGGATTCCAGGTTGTCCTCGGGCCGGAACAGGCCCTGGCCGCCGGTCTGTCGTTGGCCGCGGGTGATCGCGCCCAGCGTGTCGAGGCGCCGCGCGATGGTCGAGATGAAGCGCTTCTGCGCCTTCACGTCGGTCGTCACCGGGCGGAACAGCGGCGGCTGCTTCTGGTTGGTGCGGTTCGTCCGCCCGAACCCCTGGATGGCGCTGTCGGCCTTCCATCCGGCCTCCAGCAGATAATGGACGCGCAGCCGCTGGTTCCTGGCCCCGAGATCGGCATGGTAGCTCCGACCGGTCCCGCCCGCGTCCGAGAAGACAAGCACGCGCTTGGCATCAGCCTGGAACGCATCGGTCTCGCCGAGATTGGCCGAACCGGGTCGCGTCTCTACAACATAGCGGTCGATCCCGTCGGAACCGCGCTTGCGGACGATACGCCGAGAGCGTCCCGTCACCTCGGCGACCAGATCGGTTCCGAAGTGGTGGAGGATCTGGTCGAGCGCGGCGGGAACCGGCGCCAGCGACGCCAGATGTTCGATCAGTCGGTCGCGACGATCGACGGCATCGCGGGATAGGACGGGCTGGCCGTCATGATAGACCGGCCGGGAGGAGAGATTGCCCTCGCTGTCGGTGAAGGGCTCATAGAGCTGCACCGGAAAGCTGTGCTCAAGGTAGGACAGCACATATTCGCGCGGGGTCACGTCCACCCGAACGTCATCCCACTCGTCGGTCGGAATGTCGGCGAGCCGACGCTCCATCAGCGCCTCGCCGGTTGAGACGATCTGGACGACGCACGCATGGCCGGCCTCCAGGTCGCGCGCGATGCTGGCGACCAGCGACGGCGTCTGCATGGCGGTGATCAGATGGTTGAAGAAGCGCTGCTTCGCGGACTCGAAAGCACTGCGCGCCGCCGACTTGGCCTGGGCGTTCAAGGTGCCGGTCGCGCCGGTGATGTTGGCGGCCTGCATCGCCGCGTCGAGATTATTATGGATGATCTGGAAGGCGCCGGCATAGGCATCGTAGATGCCGATCTGTCCGGGCGTCAGCCTATGTTCGAGCATCTCATATTCGACACCGTCGAACGACAGCGACCGCGCCGCATAGAGGCCGAGCGCCTTCAGGTCGCGCGCCAGCACCTCCATGGCCGCGACCCCGCCATCCTCGATCGCGGCGATGAACTCCGAGCGCGTCGAGAACGGGAAATCCTCGCCGCCCCACAGACCGAGACGTTGGGCGTAAGCTAGGTTCTGCACCGTGGTTGCGCCGGTCGCCGAGACATAGACGATGCGGGCATCGGGCAAGGCGTGCTGGAGTCGCAGACCGGCGCGGCCCTGTTGCGAGGGCGCCTGCTCGCCGCGCTCGCCCTTGCCGCCGGCGGCGTTGGCCATCGCGTGCGCCTCGTCGAAGATGATCACGCCGTCGAAGTCCGGACCCAGCCAATCGACGATCTGCTGGACGCGGCTGACCTTCTCGCCGCGCTCCTGCGAACGCAGCGTCGCGTAGGTGGTGAACAACACGCCCGCATCGAGCTTGATCGGCGTGCCCTGCCGGAACCGGGAGAGCGGCGTCACCAGCAACCGTTCCTGCCCCAACGCCGCCCAGTCGCGCATCGCGTCGTGATGGAGAGTGTCTGACCGGCTCACCCAGACCGCGCGGCGGCGGCCTTTGAGCCAGTTGTCGAGGATGACGCCCGCGACCTGGCGGCCCTTGCCGGCGCCCGTGCCATCGCCGAGGAACCAGCCGCGTCGGAACCGGACAGCGTCGTCCGCCTCATCGGCGGCCGCCTTGACGATGTCCCAGGTCGGATCGACGCTCCACGAACCGGCGAGATGGTCGCTATGGGCCTCGCCCGCGAGAATGACGGATTCAAGCTGGGCGTCGGACAGGATGGCGTCAGCGATCAGCCGGGCCGGCAGGATCGGGCGATAGGACGGCCGGGGCGGCGCGACCGAGGCCATCGCCGCCGACTGGACCAGCGGGGTCGGATGCGGCTTCGCGCCGGGGATGCGGATCGACTGGAGCGCATAGGGCTCGTAGATCGCATCGGTCAGGCGCCCGGTCTCGGCCGGGGTCCAGTCGATGGTTTCATAGGCCAGTTCCACCGCATCGGGCACGACCGCTGGAACCGGGGCCAGGATCGGCGCGGCGCGCTGACGGGCGGGCTTTGCGGCTATCGCCTGCATGGCGATCGGTGTGACGGGCGGCGGCATTTCGGGCGAAGGTGCGCGCGGCGGCACCAGGTCGAGCACCCAGGCCAGCAGTGTCGCGGTATCGGGGGCAATGCCCGGCGAGACTGGAAAGGCATTGGGATCATCGGCGGGCACGCGATCGATCACGGTCAGGCGCGTGTCGATGGTGGTGCCGTGTTTCGCATAGACCCGGCCATCGATCGCCGCCGAGAAGACGACGCGGCCGCGCTCCTGCAAGCGGGCGAAGGCTTCCCTCCAGGCCGGATTGTCGGGCGCGCAGTTTGCGCCGGTGATCGTCACCAGGCGGCCACCAGGCGCCAGACGCGCCAGCGCTGAGCCGATATGGCGCAGCGCCGCATCCTTCATCGTCCGGTCGACATGGGCGACCGCCGAGAATGGCGGGTTCATCAGCACCACGCTGGGGACCAGACCCACGTCGAGATGGTCATGGATGTGCGCGGCGTCGTGGCGGGTGACGGCGCAGTCGCCGAACAGCCCGGCCAGCACCTCGGCGCGGATCTCGGCCAGTTCATTGAGGAGCAAGCGCGCGCCCCGGTTCTCGGCATGGACGGCGAGCAGTCCGGTGCCGGCCGATGGCTCCAGCACCACATCGCCGGGCCGGATGGCGGCGGCGATCGCGGCGACGACGCCGAGCCCGGCAGGCGTCGAGAATTGCTGCAACGCCTGGGAGGTTTGGGATCGGCGGGTATGGGTCGGCAGCAAGGCGCCGATCTTCTCGATCATCGCCAGCGCGGCGACCGGAGAAGCGGATTTACGGAGAATCGTAGAACCGTATTTACGCAGGAACAGGACCTGCGCCGCCTCGCAGGCGTCATAGGCGGTCTTCCAGTTCCAGGCGCCGCCCGCATCGGAGCCGCCGAATGCGGTTTCCATCGCGCTGCGCAGCGCACGGGCGTCGATGGCGCGGCCGCGTTCGAGGTCAGGCAGGATGAGGTGGGCGGCGACGAGGATCGCCTGGCCGGTCGCGGCGAAACCGGGCGCGACAGGAAGCGGCGCCGCCGAACGGGCAGCGGATGCGGATGGGGTCATGGGAAATGTCCGAGGAGAGCAGGACGGAAGGGAGCAAGCCAGCGGACGCTCTCTCTCGATCCGCCCGGCTCGCTCCCTTCCGGCCTGCCTCTCACTCTGGACCCGGCGTCAGCCGGTGCCGGCCGTCATGGGTGCAATCCCCACTTTCGCGGTCGATTCGCCCGCGGAGACCGCCATGCCCGAGATTGACGAACAGCAGAACGAGGATCTGAACCTGACCACGCAGGTCGAAGACGGTCCGGAAGACCCTGCCGATGAGGATGCCGGCGAGGACATCGTCGAAACCGAAGACGATGACGACGCCGATGAAGGCGAAGCCGCCTGACACAGAAAACCGGGCGATCCCGCACTGGGGATCGCCCGGTTGTTGGCTGACGGTCAGGCGGCGCTGGCGATGGGACCATCCCAGGCCTGGTGCCGTCGTTCATCCATCACGAACCCATGCGGCCCCGCACGGTACTCGGTGTCGGGCACGAGAAACCGGCGACGCGACGACGACGTGCCGTCACCCCCGAGGGTCGCGACACAATCCACGAACCCCGGCCGCTCCTTAGAGGTGATCGCCGAGATCACCACCCAATCCTGGGCGTGGGCCTCGCGGAACAGGCGCCGATCATTGGCGAAGGATTCTCCTGGTTCCAGGGCGCGGCCATGCACCGCCTCCCAGCATTCGGGATAATAATCGCGAAGCGTGCGATCGGCGTGGCGGCGCTCATAGTCGGTGAACAGGTCGGGAAAGCCGACCGCGACCTTGGCCCATTCGCAATCTTCCTCATACCACCCGCCCGCAACGCGCAGCACGACGGGCATCGCCGCGTTGCGCGCCCGGTCGAGTTTGATCCCGCCGTGGCCGGCGGTTGAATGGAAGACCACGCCATCGGCATAGATCTCGCTCGACTGTGCCATGCCCCAGGGCGTGGAAAGCCGCTGGCGAACCTCACGGCGCCCAAGCGTTCGAAGCTGGCGGCGATGTTCGGCGTTCTCCTCGACATGAGCGCGAAAGCCCCCTTCATCGGCGACAATCGCTGAGGCGCCAAAGGCGTCTGCGGCGGTCCATTGGTCGATCGGCCTGGTCAGGCGCCAGCCGGTCGCGATCTTGAACCCGTCCTTCACCGGGATGGCGATGAAGGCGATATCCTCGACGCGAGCGGCGAGATGGCCGTCGGCCGAGCGTCCAAAGACGGCGGCGATGACATCATCCGCGCTCATGCCGCCCTCCCGAGTTCTGGCAGGATGGGGTTCGCCTCATCGCCAACGACCTCGAACCGGGCGTTCGAATAGCGATGGCTGGCGAACCAGCTTTGCGCCGTCGCCATGTCGGGCGCGAGGTGGCGAAGCTCGTCCACGCCCTCCCACTGGGTGAGCACGCGCACCATTCCCGGCGCAGGCTGTTCGACGATCTCGAAATGCAGCGGGCTGGTGACGTGATAGGTCATCGTCACCACCGTCACGATGATGCCGCTGCTGCCGAAATCACCATGATGGAGCGTGAAGCCTTCGGGCATCGTATAGGACGGCCGCACGACCGTCGGCGTCTTCTTGATCAGACGGCCGACGCCATTGGTCCGCTCCCAGGCGGCGAGCTTCTTGTTGAACCGGGCCGGCGGTCTGGGCTGGCCGTCGGAATAGCGCAGGAGCGCGCCGAGCGGCGCGGTACGGATGAAATCGCTCAGCGCGGTGGCGCCGACTATGCGTTTTGCAGGCATGGGATGTCTCCAGATACGCGAAGGCCCGGCGCGACGGCCGGGCCTTCAAGGGATTGATGGGGTAATGGCGTCGATCAGGCGGGAACGGCCGCGAACGGATCGACCAGTTTGTGGATAGGCTGGGCGCGGCCCATCCAGGGTTCGGGGCGAATGCAGCGCACCCAATCGGCGAAGCTCGGGATGAACCCCAGGTCCTCGACGATATGCTGCTCGCCGATCAGCCGGACCGGCACCGCTCGTCCGGTCGAGATCGTGATGGTTGGGCCGAAGAAGCGTTCCAGCATAAACACACCCTCGGCGTGATGCCTGAGCGCCCGGTGACGGAAATCGGCGATGATCAGCTTCGACGGTTCGTCGAACCATTGGTGCAGCGCCAGATAGTCGTCGGGCGAGCCGCCCCATTTCTTCACCGACGACAGGGCGTGATGATAGCAATGTCCCATCGCGCCCTCCTCAAAACGCATGAGTGTAGTTTTGGGAGGTCTCGATCCGCTCGTTATAATCGAGCGCGATCGTGCCCCTGGCGACGTCGAACACGAACTCGCCGTAGCCGCCTTCATTATTCTCCCAGCCGCAATGCTTCTGTTCGAGACAGGCATAGGCCAGCGTCTCGATCGCGTCGGCGAGCGGCTGGTTGAGTGCTCTGGGTTCGCCCTCCCGGAACAAGAGGTCACGCAGTTCGACGACCACATCTGGCAGGTCGCGAAGATCGTCGCCGGCAAAGGCTTCGATATTCTCGGTCTGCCCCGAGTCGCCGCCGCCGTTGAACGTCAGGACGACGCGGGTGATGCCGGCAGCGCCGAGCGCGGCGAACAGGCTGGCCTTGTTCGCCGGATGCAGTTCCGCCCGGCGCGCTTCATAGGCGTTCCATTCGGTGAAAACGGCGTCGAGGTCGATGACAGGCTTGGAGCTTTCGTCGGACATTTTGCGTATCTCCGTAAAAACGCAGAAGCCCGGCGCGTGGCCGGGCTTCTGGTAATGGTGTTGGAAAAGGTGGCGGAGCGACCGGGGCCGCCCCGCCGGCGCGGACGGCTATTCCGCCGCGATCGCATAGGCGTCGGACAGATCGTCCTCGGCCGTCACCTCGTCGTCGTCCCCGCCGAGGAACGCGGGCAGCGCCTCGGCATCGGCCTCGGCGCTTTCGTCCTGATCGACCGCCGCCGGATCGAACGCATCCTCGATCGCCGGGGTGCGAAGCGGCTCTGGCAGCCAGTCCGCATCGGCCAACAGGCGCTCGGCTTCGCGGGCCATGTCACCCTTCTTCAGATGGTCGATCAGGCCCGCCGTCTGGTCGTCCTTCGCTTCGGCGACCGCCATCAGGATGCGCGGCTTGGCGACCCGGCCGAGATAATTCTCGACCGTCGGCTTCCAGCCCGCCGCCACCATGTCGAGCCTGACCGCACGCGCCAGCACATGACTGTGCGCAAGCCGCCGTTCGACGCCATGCGCCGAGACGCGCCCGTCATAGCGGCTGGTTGGCTCCCATAGGGCGTTGACCCCGAACGAGGCGCAATGCGCGAACAGCGCCGCCTGATCGCCGCCGTCGAGCAGCATCAGCGCGTCCCACAAGGCCTTGTCGGAATCGGGCAGCCGCTTCTCCCAGGCCTCATGCCGCGCCGCGATCGACCGGGCCGAAGGGCTGTCCTTCATGCCTGGCGCCTGGTTCGGGAAGCTGGTGCGCTGCACCGAGACGCCGAGACAGGATTCGGTGCGCCCGGAATAGAAGGCGGACAACACCATAGCGTGCAGCACGGCGGCGAAGGCCGTCGACGGACTGGCGGCGAACGCATCCTGCAAGGCAAGCGTGCGATGCGCGGTCAGTTCCGACACCAAACGATCGGGCAGCGGCTTGATGATCTGTTCGTCATCGTCATCCGGTTCGTCCGCCGCGCCGCCAGCCACGGTGACGACGATGGATCGCGCCGATGCGGCCGGCTGCTGCGGACCGATCGGATCGGCGGACTGATCGCCTTCGGCCCCATCATGGCCCGGTTCGGCCTCGACCTGTGGTTCGTCCTCGGCGCGGACCCAGCCGCGTTCGATATAGAGCGACCCGTCGGTGTCGAGGCTGACGAAGGCGCCGGCGATGCCCATTTCCCGTGGATCATAGGTTCTCGGCCGCTCGATCAGGCCCGCCAGTTCAACATCGATCGCTTCGATCCGCGCCGCCACTTCCTCCGGCAGTTCCTCGACGTCCTCATATTCCGCCTCGATGGCGTTGCCCTCGGCCGTTAGCGCTTCGGCCCGCGCCGATTCCGCATCGGTGAGCGCCGCCGGATCGCTGTCGATCTCGCGCAGGCTGTTGAGATGACCATAAGGCAGGTCCACGGCCGCCGTGACCCACTTCCAGCCTTCGCCGCCGATCCGTTCGGCCTCGGCCTGAAGCTTCGCGGCGACCAGCGTGTCGAGCAGCGCGGCGTCCTGGAGCCAGCCGCCATCGTCGGCCGTGAACAGGTCACGCAGCACGCACCCGCCCGCCTCGGTATAGGCGTCGATCCCCACGAACAGCGCCCGCTTGTCGGAGACGCGCACCGTGTTCTCGGTCAGTTTGGACCGGATGAACGAGGGTTCCTTGTTCCAGCTATGGGCGAGCAACTCCCACACCTGTTCCTGGCGGGCATGGTCCTCACTGACCGAGAAGGCCATGAGCTGATCGAGGGTCATGCCGTCCTCGGCATAGATCTCGTGCAGCGCGGGCGACACCGACGCCAGCTTCAGGCGCTGGCGCACTACGGCGGGCGTGGTCATGAAGGTGGCGGCGATCGTTTCGATATCGTCGCCCTGGTCGATGAGCCGCTTCATGCCGCGAAACTGATCGAGCGGATGCAGCTGCTCGCGATGCGTATTCTCGGCGAGCGAATCCTCCTCCTCCGAGATCGGATCGTGGGCATCCTTGACGATGCAGGGCACCGGGGCGTTCTTCGCCAGCCGCTTGCGCTTCACCAACAGTTCCAGCGCGCGAAAGCGCCGGCCGCCGGCCGGCAGATGGAACCGGCCGGTCTCCTGGCCTTCGCCATCGAGGGTCGGCCGCAGGTTCAGGCTTTGCAGGAGGCCACGTCGGGCGATGTCGTCGGCAAGCGCCTCGATCGAGACGCCGGCCTTCACGCGCCGGACATTGGACTGGGACAGGTCGATCAGATCGAGCGGGATGTCCCGCGCGCCGCTGAGGATGATCTTGGGGGCAGTTTTTGCCATGTCGGTTACTCCATGACGGGCCGCCGGGAGACTCTCTCTCGGCTGCAAGCCCGTCACAAAGCCGAAGGCCATCCCCTCACTCTCCCTGCGGCCTGGCCCCAGGCAACAGCGCTGGAGGGACAAGCGCATCATGCCGCCGCCCGCCACGTCGCTGGATCGCCTGTATCGGGCTGATCCGTGGCGGCCTCGCCTCGGAAATCGAGCAGGAAGTTTGCGGCTTTCGAGGCGGCGCTCGCGGCGCGGACGATGGCGCGATTATCCTCGCGGATGATGTCCAGCCAGGAGCCGAGGTAATCGGCGTGCCGGACGGTCGGCACGATGCCGAGCGCGGCGCAGACGAAGGCGCCGGCCATCTCGGCAACCAGCTCCTCGCGTCCATATTCTTTCGAACCGAACGCGCCGGTCTGATCGCGGTCGAGCCGGCTCCGGCCGCCGACCCAGTGCGATAGCTCGTGAAATGCCGTCCTGTGCCAGTTTATGGGATCGAAATAGGCGTCCGGTCGCGGCACCTGCACATAGTCCTGACCTGGAGCATAGAAGGCGCGGTCGCCGCCGATGCGGAAGTCGGCGCCGGTCGCGACGATCAGCGCCTCGGCTTCAGGCAGAATAAGCCCTTCGGGTACGGGCGGCGGCGGGGCCGCGATGCGTTCAGGCAATCCTTCGCACTGGTTGGTCGAGAAGACGGTGTAGCGTTTGAGGAAGGGGATCGAACCCGGTTCACGGCCGTCCTCGCTGGCGCGCCGGCGTTCGCTGTCCGGCGTAAAGCGATGGGCATAGACGACGGTCGTCCCGCGCTCGCCCTTGCGCACATTGCCGCCCAGCGCGAGCGCCTGCCGGAAAGTGAGGAAGCTGTTGGTCGAGAAGCCGTTGGCGACCACGGCGTCCCACAGAATCAGAATGTTGATCCCGGAATAACGGTCGCCGGTTTTGCCGTTGCGCGGCATGTCGAGCGACGCCTTCGACGTGGCCCACGGCTGGACCCAGGGAACGCGGCCGGCCTCCAGCTCGGTGATGATCTTGTCGGTTATGGACTGGTAGAGGTCTGTCCGATCGCTGTCGGTGCGAGAGGTGGTGTTGGTACGTGTCATCGCGAGTCTCCGCGACGGGTCGGCAGCGAGCCACTCCCTCTGCCTTTCAACCCGTCACGGCCAATCCGGCCGCACTCTCCCTCTCGGGGCGTTGCGGGGTGTCCCCGCTGATGGGGTACGGCCAGACCCAAGGGGGCGGGGCGTCAGGGGAAAGCCTTCCCCCCATTCCAGATGAGCGTCGGCTTAACCGCCGACTCCCGGAAAGGTCTAAAACGTCCTGAATGCGTCATGCAATGCGGGGCACTACCAGTCGCAAAGGACTGGTGAGAATGCGGCATCTGATTTCTGAGGGAATTTCAGGCGATTACGCACAATCTGGTGATTGTCTGGTGGGTATTCTTAAAGGACGCTGTTCGAAGGGGGTCCGCAAGACCGTCTGAACTTCTTGATTTTATTCGGCGCATGGCGGATCGCACACATCCACTGGTCGCGGCCAACGTGAAGTAACGGCAGACCGCACAGTCAGGTCTGTCGCTCGAGCGTGTCGAGGATCGGGCAGTCGGGCCGATCGTCTCCGTGACAACGCGCTGCCAAGTCAAGCAGTGCACGGCGCATTTCCTCGAGCGCTACAGCCTTGCAGTGCAGTTCGTCGGCGCGCGCGGTCGCCAGCGACTTTACGTCGGCAGATGACCGTGCGTCATCGCTCCACAACCCCAACAGCGTCCTGATTTCCTCGATCGGGAAGCCAAGGTCGCGGGCATTGGCGATGAACCGCAGGCGGTGGACATCGGCGGCGGCATAATCACGATAGCCGCTGTCCCGGCGTAGCGGCACCGGGATCAGGCCAATCTTCTCATAATGGCGGATCATCCGCTGCGAGACGCCGCTCGCCTTCGAGGCCGCGCCGATATTCACGCTTTCACCGCATTGAGGCTCACCCGATTGAGACGCAGCGCATTGGCGACGACGCTGACCGACGACAGCGCCATCGCCGCCGCCGCGATCATCGGCGAGAGCAGGATGCCGAAGACCGGATAAAGCACCCCCGCCGCGATCGGCACGCCAGCGGCATTGTAGATGAAGGCGAAGAACAGGTTCTGCCGGATATTGGACATCGTCGCCTGGCTGAGTTGGCGGGCGCGGACGATCCCGTTGAGATCACCCTTCAACAGGGTTATGCCCGCGCTTTCCATGGCGACGTCGGTGCCATGCCCCATCGCGATGCCGACATCGGCTGTCGCCAGCGCCGGCGCATCATTGACCCCGTCGCCCGCCATGGCGACGACCCGCCCTTCCTGTTTCAGCCGCGCGACGACAGCGGCTTTCTGATCGGGCAAAACGTCGGCCTCGACGGCATCGATACCAAGCTGACGCGCAACCGCTTCCGCCGTCGTGCGATTGTCGCCGGTCAGCATCACGACCTTTATGCCATCGGCGCGCAAGGCGGCGAGCGCTTCGGCCGTCGTCTGCTTGATCGGATCGGCGATGGCGAACACGCCCGCAACCTTGCTATCCAGCCCCATGAAAATCGCCGTCGCGCCATCCTCGCGAAGCTGGTCAGCCTGTGTGGCGAGGGAGGAGGTGTCGATCCCGGCCTCACCCAGGAAACGGGCATTGCCAAGCGTAACGCGCCTGCCTTCGACCACACCCAACGCGCCCTTGCCGGTTGGCGAATCAAAGTCGCTGACGGGTGGGATGTCGATGTCACGGTCCATCGCCGCGTTGACGATCGCCAGCGCCAGAGGATGTTCCGACGCACGTTCGACACCCGCGGCAATCCGCAGCAATTCCGTCTCCTCGAAACCGTCCGCTGCGATAATCCGGGTGACGGCGGGTTTCCCCTCGGTCAGCGTCCCGGTCTTGTCGACAACCAGCGTGTCGACCTTTTCCATATGCTCCAGCGCCTCGGCGTTCTTGATGAGAACGCCAAGTCCCGCGCCGCGGCCAACGCCGACCATGATCGACATCGGCGTCGCCAGTCCCAGCGCACAGGGACAGGCGATGATCAGCACCGCCACCGCCGCGACCAGTCCGTGTGCCAGGCGTGGTTCCGGCCCCCAGATGCCCCAGGCGGCGAAGGCGACAACCGCGACCGCCAGCACGGCAGGCACGAACCAGCCGGCGACCTGATCGGCCATGCGCTGGATCGGGGCGCGGGAGCGCTGCGCGTCGGCGACCATCTGGACAATGCGCGCCAGCATGGTGTCCCGTCCGATCTTGTCGGCGCGGATCACCAGCGCGCCGCTCTGGTTCATCGTCCCGCCGATCACCGTGTCGGCGACGGTCTTGGTGACCGGCATGGATTCGCCCGTCACCATCGATTCATCGAGCGCCGAGCGGCCTTCCTCTACCACGCCATCGACCGGAACCTTTTCGCCCGGCCGCACCCGCAGCCGGTCGCCCACCGCGATCAGGTCGAGCGAGACTTCCTCTTCGCTGCCATCCTCGGCGATACGCCGCGCGGTTTTCGGCGCCAGGTTAAGCAGCGCCTTGATCGCGCCGGAGGTCCGCTCGCGCGCGCGCAGTTCGAGAACCTGCCCGAGCAGCACCAGCACGGTGATCACAGCCGCCGCTTCGAAATAGATAGCGACCGACCCGTCGGCCGCACGGAAGGCCGCCGGAAACACATCGGGCGCCAGTGTCGCGACGACGCTATAGCCCCAGGCGACGCCTGTTCCCATCGCGATCAGCGTGAACATGTTGAGGTTGCGCGTCTTCAGCGAGGCCCAGCCACGTTCGAAGAAGGGCCAGCCCGCCCAGAGCACAACCGGCGTCGCCAGCGCGAACTGAATCCAGGTCGACAGCTTCATCGGCACGAGATGATGCAGCGCCGGAAACAGGTGACTGCCCATTTCAAGGATGAACACCGGAAGAGCCAGCGCCAGTGCGATCCAGAAGCGGCGCGACATGTCGATCAGTTCAGCGCTCGGTCCGGCGTCGGCGGTCACCAGTTCCGGCTCGAGCCCCATGCCGCAGATCGGGCATGCGCCGGGATGGTCCTGCCGGATCTCGGGGTGCATCGGGCAGGTCCAGATCGCCCCCGGCGCGGCATCCACCACCCGGTCGGCCGCTGGGATCAGATAATATTCCGGATCGGCGACGAATTTGTCGCGGCAGCCGGCGCTGCAAAAATGATGCTCATGACCGGCATGGGTTGCATGATGCGCTGTCTGTTGCGGATCGACGGTCATGCCGCAAACCGGATCGACAATCATGGCCGCAGAATCTTCCTTGCCGTGCTCCCCATGGCTTCCGCAACACCCATGGTTCCCGGAATGCGCACTATGTTTCGACTCGGTCATCAACCGTCTCCTTAAATCAGAGAGCAATCTGGAGTTTGACATCATGTCAGAGTCAATAGCCGTCTGACCTTAACACAGTGTCAAATGAGACAGTCTCGCTTCGATCCGAAGGAACTGAACGAGAGTGCTGGCAAGGCAGACCAAATTTGAGGTAGGTAAACCCGGTCCCTGTCAGGGGGCGGTCGCTTAGCGCTATCGCGGTTCGTCGCCGCGACGAAGCTCAGTCTCCGCCATCGCGGACCCGTGGTGACCCTTCAGCTGGCGCATGAAGTCGGCGTCGGCCTCGCCCATCAATCGACCGGAGACAATGTGCCGAGGATCGCCACGACCGCGAGGACGAGAAATGCCAGCGTGGTCTCGGTGATGATCGCCCGCCGCAACCGACGCACGGCGATCACATGCTCCCCGCCGTGAAGTGTCGCTCTGATACCCGGCACAAACCGCCATCGGTTGAGCCCCGCCAGACCAAGCATCGCGCCGAACAGGGCGAGCTTGAGCAGGAGCAGCCGCCCATAGGCGGTCGCAAACGTCGCCGCGAGCCCATCGACGCCAACAATGGCGAGCAGATTTATAGATCCCGTGACGACGATCACGCCAACGATGATCGCGCCAATGCCTGAAAAGCGCTCCAGCGCTGAGAGTGCAGGCGCCACCGCTTCCGGCGTCTTGAAGTCGAACAGCAGGATGCGCGCGAACATCACCAGCGCCGCGATCCAGATCGCACCGGCGACAAGATGACCGATGTCGCTGGAGCGATGCACCCAGCCGAGCGCGGCTTCGGACGCAGCCGCGTGCCCGCTCCAGGCAAGCGAACCCAGCGCGACCACCGCCAGCGCGGCGATGACCAGTCGCCCCGCGCGCCCGGTGCTCCAAAGCACCGCCACCAGGCCGAGCGCCGCCGCGCGAACGATATGCGATATGCCCATGGGCGTTTCGAACGCCATGAATGTGAGTATCTCGCGGTCGAGCGCCGACACGTCATTGCCCGTCATCGCCAGGCAGGTCGCGCCAAACTGCGCAAGGGTGATGACCACGCCGAGCGCAGCCGCCCAGCCGATCACGCGCCGACCGATTACAGGCGCGTAACGACCGAGGCCGCCGCCCAAGGCCAGGCCAGCCAGCAGCATAAGATCGGCATAGGCAGCGAAACGCAGCCCGATCACCACCCAGGCGTCCATGATCAGCGGACGCTGAAGCTGTGTTTACCGGTAATGCGATGCGTGTCCGCGCCGACAATGACCCAGTCCGCGCGGTAGCTGCCTGCCGGCAGCGGATTCGCCGAGGTGAGCACGATCGATTTGCCATCGGCGGCAACCACGCTGGTGACGCCGGTCATTTTCATCTCGGGGTGGTTGGCCGTCCCCGGCATGCCGGTCATGACCAGGGTGGCGGTCGAGAGCTTGGGCATCAGCCCCTCGCTGAAGGTCAGCCGGACGGTATTCGTGCGCGCAACGGTCGCATTGGCGGCGGGGATCGCGGCAACGAGCTTGGGATGCGCGAACGCGGCAGCCGGTGTTAGCAGTGTCGCCAGCGTGGCGATGATCGCTGCGGTCGGATTGAACTTCATCTCGATCTCCTGTGGAATATACCGAGATACGCAGCAAAGGTGTCTATCCCTCAACTAGCACCGGTGAGGGATCATCCTCGTTCATGCGTATCAGGATCAGCCACATAGTGAGACATGTCATGCACACGAACATTGACGACGCACTCGCACGCCTGGCAACGCAATCCCCACATCGGGGGCTTACGGGTCTGGAGGATCGCGTCCTAGGGGCGATTGCGCACCAGCCCGCCGTCACGATCGGCGCCGGAACGACGCTGGCGGCCGTAGGGCTGGCGTTGGCCCTCGGCGTTTTCAGTAATGTCGTTCCATCAACGGAAGCGCAGGCCGCTCCGACCCTGTCACCGTTCGGCGCGCCGAGTCCGCTTGCGCCATCGACGCTGCTGGGCGGGACGCGATGACCGCACGGCGCATCGCGCTCGTCACGGTCCTGGCCTTCCTTGCCGCCATGATCGGCGTCGTCGTCGGACGGCACTTTGTCGAACCCGCACCCCAGCCGGGCGCCGAGCTGCATGCCGTCCTTCACGACCAGTTGAGACTCGACGCGGCCCAGGAGCAGCGGCTGCATACGCTGGAGGAAGCGTTTGCGGTTCGCCGCCGCGCGCTCGAACTCGAAATGCGTGCGGAGAATGCCCGACTGGCCGAAGCGATCACCGCTGAACACGGCAACGGCCCGCGCGTCGCAGCCGCAGTCGATGCGTCGCACCGCACGATGGGCGAGCTCCAGAAGGAAACACTCACCCACATCTTTGCGATGCGGTCGCTGCTGCGGCCCGACCAGGCGGCGAAGTTCGACGCCGCTGTGACCAAGGCGCTGACCGAAGACGCGCGGTGACCGGCGCGCTTGCCGACAGGACGGACGGCGAGCTTGCCGCATTGACGCTTGCGGGACACCAGCTTGCGTTTGCTGAGATCGTGCGTCGGCACAAGGAACCGCTGCACCGGCTGGTCGCCCGAATCACCGGCGACGACGACGAGGCGCTCGATATCGTCCAGGAAACCTTTGTTGCGGCGCATCGGGCGCTACGCAGCTACGATATGGCACGCCCAATGCGCGCATGGCTGTCACGCATCGCGATCAATAAGGCGCGAGACTGGCGGCGGCGGCGGGCGGTGCGCCGCCTGATCGCCGTAGTTCTCCCGATCGACCATGTCGCCGATGCTGCGGATGTGACGCCGTCGATCGAGACATTGACCGCTGATCGGCAGGAGCTGCGGCGCGTGGCGGCCGCCATCGCGCTGCTGCCGGGCAATCTGCGCGAGACTTTGGTGCTGCGGACGATCGAAGGGCTGAGCCAGGCAGAAACCGGAGAAACGCTTGGAATCAGCGAGAAGGCGGTCGAGACCCGGCTCTATCGAGCCCGGCAAAAACTGGCGGAACGGCTGCGCGCAAGTGAGGCTTGACTTTGACACTGTGTCAGACCCCATTTGCGCCTCCTGAGAAAATTCGGGGTCATTGAGGGGTGGGGCGATCCTGCGCGTATCTCTCATGACTGCCACTTCGGGATGTAACATGACCGCATTGATCGATCGCCGGGCGCTCTTGCGCGGCACCGCCGCCTTGGGCGGCACTGCCGCTCTGGCCCCTTGGTTCCCGGCTTGGGCGCAGCCGGTGTCTGCCGGTATCGTGCGACCGTTGCCGATCGTATCGGGGGAAGATATCCGTCTGCGCATCGCGCACCAGATGATGACGATCGATGGGCGGACAAGCCATGCGATCGGCATCAATGGGACCGTGCCTGCCCCGCTTGTCCGCCTGCGCGAGGGACAGAATGTCCGGCTGCACGTCGAGAACGCACTCGATGAAGACAGCTCGATCCACTGGCATGGTCTGATCCTGCCATTTCACATGGACGGCGTGCCGGGCATCAGCTTTCCGGGCATCAAGCCGCGATCGACCTTCACCTATGAATTCCCGATCCAGCAGGCCGGCACCTACTGGTATCACAGCCATTCGGGCTTGCAGGAGCAACTCGGCCATTACGGCCCGATCGTGATCGACCCGGCAGGCGAAGACCCGATCCGGTCGGACCGTGAACATGTCATCGTGCTGTCCGATCACAGCGAAATGCACCCGCACATCATCTTCAGGAAGCTCAAGCAGCAGGGCGGCTATTTCAATTTTCAAAAGCAGACTCTGGCCGATCTGCTGCGCGGTGAAGGCCAGTCGGCCAAGGAACGCCTCGAATGGGGCAAGATGCGGATGGACCCGACCGACGTTTCCGACGTGACTGGCTCGACCTATTCCTTTCTCGTCAATGGCCATGGCCCGCGCGACAATTGGACCGGCCTGTTCACGCCCGGCGAACGGGTGCGGCTGCGGGTGATCAACGCGTCGGCGATGACGACCTTCAACGTCCGCATTCCGGGGTTGAAGCTCACCGTCGTTCAGTCTGACGGGCTCAATGTGCGGCCCGTCACGGTCGATGAATTCCAGATCGCGGTCGCCGAAACCTATGACGTGATCGTCGAACCCGCCGACGACCGCGCCTACACGCTCGTCGGTGAGAGCGTCGATCGATCGGGCATGGCCCGGGCGACGCTTGCCCCGCGCGAGGGGATGGCCGCCGAGGTGCCGCCGCTGAGGCCGCGTCCGCTCGCCGACATGAAGGACATGGGAATGGGCGACATGTCCGGCATGGATCACGGCGCGATGGCTGGCGGTGGCGCGGGCGCCGCCGCGACCAGCGGCGGTTGCGCACCCGAGCATGCCGCGATGGGGCACTGCACGCCTGCGCCTGTCACGAACTCGGCGGGGTCGATGGCCGGTATGGATCATTCCAGCGCGGTACAAGACGCTGCCGGCGGTGCGATGGCCGGCATGAATCATTCGATGCGCGATTTCTCGGTCGCCCCCGAGGTCAAGAAGACGCCGACCGTTCAGACTATTTCGCCAATGCCGATGGACCGGACCGGCGAGCCCGGTCAGGGGCTGGCGGACGTCGGGCACAAGGTGTTGGTCTACCGCGACTTGATGGCGGTGGACCGCAATCCGGATCTCCGCGCGCCCGACCGGGCGATGCAGATCCACCTCACCGGCAACATGGAACGCTATATGTGGGCGTTCGACGGCGAGAAATTGAACGAGGTCAAGGAGCCGATCCCGTTTCTCAAGGACGAACGGGTGCGCGTAACGCTCGTCAACGACACGATGATGGGCCACCCGATCCATCTTCACGGCCATTTCTTCGAGCTTGTCACCGGCCACGGCGAATATGCACCGCGAAAGCACACGGTGCAGGTCCAGCCAGGCGGGACGGTAACATTTGACGTGACCACCGACGCGGTCGGCGACTGGGCCTTCCACTGCCATATGCTTTACCACATGCATGCGGGGATGATGCAGGTCGTCACCGTCCGGCCACGCGGAGGAGACGACGCATGAAGACGCTTCTGCTCCTCGCCGCCGCCTCCGCGATCGCGCTGGCGGCACCCGCCGCCGCACAGACGATGGACCATTCGAACATGCCCGGCATGAAGATGCCGGCGAAGCCCGCCCCCAAGCCCAAGCCGGCGGCAAGGCCACGTCCGGCAGAAAAGCCGGCTGCGCGACCTGCTACCAATCCTGCCCCGGTTTCTGCCAAGCCGGCGACGCAAACAACAACGGGCGATCCGGATTGTCCCCCCGAACACGCCGAAATGGGGCACTGTACCCCTTCGACAGCGACTTCGACTGCGACACCGCCCACCAGCGCCGATCCGCATGCCGGCCATGACATGTCGGCAATGCCCGGCATGACGACGGAGGCGCACGACATGGGGACCGGCGGCACCGCGCTGTCCGCGGGGAACGCTCCCGCCCCCGCAGCCCCCGAGCCGAGCTATGCCGACCGGGTTTGGGGTCGCGACGCAATGATCGGAGCGCGCGCCGACCTGCGCCGCGGGCATGGCGGCGGCACCTTCAGCCAGGTGATGATCGATGTCGCCGAACTCCAGATTCGCCAGGGACGCGAGGGCTATCGCTGGGAGGGAGAAGGCTGGTTTGGCGGCGACATCAATCGGCTGGTCGTAAAGACCGAGGGCGAAGGCAGTTTCGGCGAGTCGGTCGAGGATGCGGAGGCCCAGGCGCTCTACAGCCGCGCGATCGGGCCGTATTTCAATCTTCAGGGCGGTATCCGCCATGATTTCGAACCAAAGGCGCGCACCTATGCCGCCTTCGGCATCGAGGGATTGGCGCCCTATTGGTTCGAAGTCGAGGCACATGCCTTCGTATCGACCAAGGGCGATGTGCTCGGGCGGCTCGCGGCAAGCTACGATCAGCGCATCACCCAGCGCCTGATCCTGCAGCCGCGCGTCGAGTTCAACCTGGCGGCGCAGGATGTGATCGAAAGCGGGGTCGGCGCGGGGCTTTCCGATGCCGAGTTCGGTCTACGCCTGCGCTACGAAATCGCACGCGAGTTCGCGCCCTATATCGGCGTCTCGCATTCCTCGAAGTTCGGCCGCACCGCCGACTTCGCCCGCGCGGCGGGCGAGGACCCATCGACGACCAGCTTCGTCGTGGGGATCAGAGCCTGGTTCTAAGCGTCCGAGCCGGGAGAACGGCAAGGAGAGTGTCCATGAAGAGTTCCTATCGCAGCCTCGCACTGCAAACCGTGATCAGCGGGGTCATCATGTATCTGGTGATGTTCGTGATGATCGACCGGCTGTCGAGCTTCTACAACAACCTCAACATGTTCTACATGACGCTGATGATGGTCGCGCCGATGGTGGTGCTCATGACCCTCGCGATGCGCGACATGTTTCCGTCGAAGCGAATCAATGCGCTGCTACTTGTCGGGTCCGCCGTCGCATTCTTCGGCAGCTTTGCGCTGATCCGCACCCAGACGACGATCGATGATACCGCGTTCCTGCGCTCGATGATTCCGCACCATTCGGGCGCGATCCTGATGTGCGAGCAGGCCTCGCTCACCGACCCCACCCTGATCTCGTTATGCGATGAGATCATCACGTCGCAGCGCGAAGAAATCGCGCAGATGGAAGCAATGCTGTCGCGCCGATAATTCGCGCTTAATTCAAATGGGAGAAGCCCGATGAGAACAATCCGCATGGTCGCTACCGCGTTGGCGCTTGCGCTGCCCGCAGTGGCGATGGCGACTGAACCCATTGTGGTTCATCGCGATCCCGGCTGCGGCTGCTGCGAAGAATGGGCCAAGCAGGTGAAAGTGCAATTCAAACGCGACTTGCGAATGGTCGACGATTCGAACCGCGCTCGGCTGAAGACCCGACTTGGCGTCCCAGCCGCGCTGTCATCCTGCCACACCGCAATCATCGACGGCATGGCGTTCGAGGGGCATGTACCCATTGCCGATATGAAACGGGCGCTCGCGACGCGTCCGGCGGGTGTCAAAGGTCTCGCTGTTGGCGGGATGCCGATCGGCTCGCCGGGCATGGAAGTGCCGGGAATGAAAGGCCAGCCCTACAGCGTTGTTGCTTTTGGGCCGAGCGGACAGAAAATCTTCGCACGTTATTGAAGCCAGAAAGGGAGGGAGGCACGGACGATCCACCCGGCGATTTGCACGTCCACCACCATGCCGCCCGGCTGATCCAAGGCCATCCGCACTATCCTGACCTGCATCACCGGCATGAGCATACGGATTGAGGTCGTCTTTGTGTCGTTCGATATTCGTCAGCTTTGCTACGCCATCGCAACTCTATGAACTCAACTTGTTAACCGAGCGCGCTCCTTACTTTCGATCGCATCGGAGCGGGCGTCCTTCAGAATTGTGATGCCGCCCTTGATAGCGATACAGGCGACCGCGACGCCGAGCACCAGATCCGGCCAGTTTTGACCCGTCCAAATCACGATCCCACCGGCGACCACAATGCCCCCGTTCGATATGAAATCGTTGAAGCTGAAGGTAGTTGCCGCACGAAGGTTCACGTCCGGCTCGCGCAACCGCTTCAACAACCACAGGCACAGACCGTTCACGATTGCCGCGACGATCGCCATGCCGATCATGGTGGGGCCGATTGGCTCGCTGCCGGTGAAGTAGCGCCGGCCCGCGTCGAACAGCACGCCCGCGGCGAACACCAGGAGCAGCACTCCCGACGTGATCGCCGCTCCCCGCTTCCATTTGGGCGAACGGGCCAGCGCGAGCAAGCTGATGACATAGACGATGGCATCGGAAGCGTTGTCGAGGCCGTTGGCGATCAACGCGCTCGAATCAGCTAGCACGCCCGTCACGCCAAACCCCGCCGCGAGGGCGAGATTGAGCAGAAGGACGATCCAGAGCGTCCGGCGCTTGTCGGCCGTGTCGAGCTTGAAACTTTCCTCGCTCATGCCGTCACTCCGATGCCAAAGACGCGGAAGGAGAGGAGTAGTCGGCCGAGGGTACGGGAGCTTCGCGCCTGCCGAACCGGGCATAGAGGGTCGGCAGCACGAACAGGGTGAGCAGGGTGGCGGATATGAGTCCGCCGATCACCACCGTGGCGAGCGGTTTCTGGACTTCAGCTCCCGCGCCGGTAGCAAGCGCCATCGGTACGAAGCCGAGCGAGGCGACGAGCGCGGTCATCACCACGGGCCTGAGCCGGGCGATCGCGCCTTCATGCGCCGCCTGGGCGCGCGCCATGCCCCGCGCCATCAAGTCCTGAATCGACGTGACCATCACAAGTCCGTTCAGGACCGCGATGCCCGACAGGGCGATGAACCCCACCGCCGCCGATATGGAGAATGGCATCCCCCTCAGGAATAACGCGAGCGCGCCGCCCACCAGCGCCAAGGGCACGCCCGTGAAGACGATCGCCGCCTCGCGGACGCTGCCGAGCGCCCCGTAGAGCAAGAGCAGGATAAGCGCGAAGCAGGCCGGCACGACCAGCGCCAGCCGCGCGCGCGCGGACGCCAGGTTTTCGAACGCGCCGCCCCATTCGAGATAGGTGCCGGCCGGCAAACGGACCTGTTGGCTAATCTTCGCCTGCGCGTCGGCGACAACGCTCGTCACGTCGCGTCCGCGCACGTTCGCCTGCACCACGACGCGGCGCTTGCCGTTCTCGCGGCTGATCTGGTTCGGGCCTTCCGTCACCACAATGTCGGCGACGCTCGCCAGCGGCACGAACGCGCCGTCGGGGGTCGGCACCGGCACTTGGCCTAGCGTCTCGAAATTCGCCCGCTGCGCGTCGCCCAACCGGATCGTCACCGCGAACCGCCGGTCGCCCTCGAAGATCATGCCAGCGTCGCGCCCGCCAATTGCGGCGGCGACCGTGTCCTGCATCGCGCGCGCGGTGATCCCCAACCGCGCCATCGCGTCTCGGTTCGGCCGAATGTCGAGCATGGGGAGTCCTTCGGTCTGCTCCACCTTCACGTCGGCGGCTCCCTCCACGTCTCGGAGGATGCCCGCGATCTGATTGGCGGTCGCGGTCATCTGCGCGAAGTCATCGCCGAACACCTTGACCGCTACATCGCTGCGGACGCCCGCGATCAGCTCGTTGAACCGCATCTGGATCGGCTGGGTGATCTCGTAGGCATTGCCGGGAAGCACCGACAACGCCGCCTCGATCTTCTCCACCAGCTCGACCTTGGCAAGTTTCGGGTCGGGCCACGCGTCACGCGGCTTCATGATGATGAAGGTGTCCGACACGTTGGGCGGCATGGGGTCCGACGCCAACTCGGCCGTGCCCGTTTTCGAGAACACAAACCGGACCTCGGGCACGGCTGCTACGGCCTTTTCCACCTGGAACTGCATCGTCTGAGCCTGTTCAACCGACGTGCCGGGAATGCGGAGCGCCTGGACGAGTACGTCGCCTTCATCGAGCTGCGGCAGGAACTCCTGGCCCAAGCTGCTATAGGCCCCGATCGCGAGCAGGAACGCGCCAATCGCGACACCCACCGTCATCGTCGGTCGGCGCATCGCTTGGGTAAGGCCGGGCTCGTAGCGCGCTTTTAGCCACGTCATGATCCGGCCTTCCTTTTCATCGACCGGCTTGCTGAGCCAGATTGCGAGCATGGCGGGCACGAAGGTCAGCGACAGGACGAACGCGAAGGCGAGCGCGATGATGACGGTCAGCGCCATCGGCGTGAACGTCTTACCCTCCACCCCGGAAAGCGTGAGCAGCGGCACATAGACGAGAATGATGATAGCCTGGCCGTACACGGACGGGCGGATCATCTCGCGCGCCGCGCTCGCAATCACCGACAGGCGCTCGTCCAAGTCGAGCAGCCGACCCTTATGGTGCTGGCGCTCGCCGATGCGCCGTAGCGCGTTCTCCACAATGATGACCGCGCCGTCGACGATCAGGCCGAAGTCGAGTGCGCCCAAGCTCATCAGGTTCGCCGACACGCCGCCCCGAAGCATCCCGAAGCTGGTCAGCAGCATGGTGATTGGGATGACCAAGGCCGCGATCATCGCCGCGCGGAAGTTACCGAGTAACAGGAACAGCACGACAATGACGAGGAGCGCGCCTTCGGAGAGGTTCTTCGCAACCGTTTTGATCGTCGAGTTGACGAGGGCGGTACGATCAAGGACCGGCTGCACGATCACGTCGGTGGGAAGCGAGGCGTTGATCTCCTCCAGGCGGTCGGCGACGGCCGAAGCCACGGCGCGGCTATTCTCGCCGATCCGCATGACCGCGGTGCCGACGACCACCTCGCGGCCGTTCTCGGAAGCGGAACCCATCCGGATCGCCTGACCGATCTTCACGGTCGCGACCTGATTCAAGAGGATGGGCACGCCCTCGCGGGTCGCAACGACGGTGCGCGCCAGTTCGCTCGCGTCCGCGATGCGGGCATCCGAGCGCACCGCCAGCCCCTCGCCGTTGCGGTCCACGACACCGGCGCCGACGCCCGTGTTGTTCTGCTCCAAGGCGTTCGCGAGGTTGTCCAAGCTCAAGCGGAGGGCCGCCAGCCGCTGCATGTCGGGGACGACCTGATATTGCTTCACATAGCCGCCAATCGTATCGATGCCGGCGAGCCCTTCCGTGTTCTTCAGGAGCGGAGTGACGATCCAGTCCTGAACCGTTCGGAGATAGGTTGCCTGCTCG
Source organism: Hephaestia caeni (assembly GCF_003550065.1). Lineage (GTDB taxonomy): Bacteria > Pseudomonadota > Alphaproteobacteria > Sphingomonadales > Sphingomonadaceae > Sphingomonas > Sphingomonas caeni_A. Next base: position 303,591 of record NZ_QXDC01000004.1, on the reverse strand, counting down.
GCCTGGGTGGTCAGCCGTTCGCCCTCGGGGGTGATATAGCTGCCGTCCGGCTGGATGCCGGGCTGCCCGGCCCTGTGCTTGTCCTCCGGTCTATGCGCAAGGCGGACGGTCCACATATAGACCTCGCCCAAGCCGGTCGCGATCGGCCCCATTTCGGGGACCGCGCCGGAGGGCAAGTTCTCCTCGGCGGTGCGTAGCCGCTCGGCTACCTGCTGACGGGCGAAGTAGATATCGGTGCCCTCGCTGAACACGGCCGTCACCTGGGCGAAACCGTTGCGGCTGAGCGACCGGGTATTCTCAAGGCCGGGCACGCCGGCGAGCGCTGTTTCGATCGGGAACGCAACCTGCTTCTCCACCAGCTCGGGGGAGAGGGAAGGCGCGCGGACGTTGATCTGCACCTGATTGTTGGTGATGTCGGGAACCGCGTCGATGGGCAGGCGGGCGAGTGCCCATCCCCCAATGATCGCGGCGATGGCTGTGACGAGCAGGACGAACCAGCGCCGCTCGACTGAGAAGGTGACGATACGGTCGATCATGGCTTAGTCCTCGTGCTCCGCTTCACCTTTTCCGAGTTCGGCCTTGAGGGTGAAGGTGCCCGTGCCTGCGATCTCCTCGCGGCCGGTCAGTCCGGACGTGATGACGACATTCGATCCGCTGGCCTGCCCGACCACGACGGGGGTCGCCTTGAAGCCCGTGGGCGTCCGCACGAAGACCACCGATCGGTTCTCGATCGACTGCACGGCCGCGGCCGGCACGGTCACGGTGCCGCTGCCGGCACCGGGGAGTTGGATCGCGGCCGTAACCGGCTCGCCGACGCGCCATTGGCCTGCGCGGTTGTCGACTAACGCGATGACGGGCACCTGGCGCGTGGTTTCGTCCAGCACCGGCGATACGAAGCTGACGCGGGCGGTCGAGCGACGCCCCCCGGCGGTGATCGCTACTGGCGATCCCGGCCGGACCAGGCCGGCATCGGCGGGGGATAGGGAGACCGTCACCGCCACCTGGGACAGGTTCGCGACCCGGAACAGCTCGGCGTCGGCCGCGACCGTCTGCCCCAGCACGACGCGGCGCGCGATCACCTGGCCGCCGATCGGCGACGCGATGCCGATGCGATTGAGCGCGCCGCCGCCGCCGCCCGCCGCCGCTACCTGCTGCTGCGCGAGACGGAGCGCGATGTTCGCCTCGGTGGCGGCCGTGCGCGCCGCGATCAGATCCTGCTCGGGGGAGACGCGCTCGGCGAACAGTCGCTGCTCGCGGCGAAGGTTGGACTGCGCGAGCGCCGATCGCGCGCGCGCCGCCTCCACTTCGGCCTTCAAGGATGCCGCCTCGCGGCTCTCGATGATGGCGAGTGTCTGACCGCGGCCGATCGACTGTCCAAGGTTGCGGGTGAGCGACACGATCCGCCCGCCAATGGCGGCGGATACGGCCTGCGTCCCCTGCGGGTCGCCCTCTATCGTCGCGGGGAGCGTCAGCACCCCGCCGCCGCCCGCCACGCTCGGCCGCTCGATCTGGATGCCGGCCGCGACGATCTGTCGGGAGGTCAACGTGATCGTACCCTCGGGAGCCGCCGCCTCGCCCTCATGCGCGCCCTCTGCTTCGTTGTGGCCGACTTCCTCGGTTGTGTTGGCGGCAATCTCGTTGCCGGTCTCCTGGCCCCCGCCGCACGCGGTAAGCAACAGGGCTAGGGTGACGGGCAATGTCGCCCGCTTGGCAGTGGTCATCATGGAATCAGTTCCTCGAAAGGTCGGGCGCGGCCGTCGCTAGACGGTTCCGATGAGCCTGGGCGTCGCGGTAGGCGGCGAGCGCGTCGATCGCGGCCGTGCGGGTTTCGGAAAGCGTGCGCTCAGCATCGAGTAGGTCGAGCTGGCCGAACTTGCCCTCGCGATAGCCGATGCGCGCGATACGCGCGGCCTCCTGCGCCGCCGCCAGCGCGGGGCCGCTTGCGGCGCGGGCGGTCGTGGCGGCGTTCGCTACTTCGGCCTCGGCGTTCGCGAGCGCCTGCGCCGTGTCCAGCTCGGCCGCGCGGCGCAACGCCTCGGCCTGGTCGCGCTCGGCATTCGCCTGGGTCACGGCCGCGCCCCCCCGATTGAACACGGGGAACGGCACGGAGACCCCAAATACCGCGGCAACGTCGTTGGTCTCCTCCAGCCGGCGCGCGCTCGCGCTTACCGTCACGTCGGGGACGCGCTGCGCGCGAGCGAGCCGCACCTGGGCGGTAGCAGTCGCCACGTCGGCCTGCGCCGCGGCAAGTGCGAGCGTACCAGCAGGCGCAACGCGAAGCGCCGGGCCATAGCCCTCCACCCGGTCGAACCATGCGAGGTCGAGGGGTCCCGATACAGGCTGACCGATGCGGCGCGCGAGATTGTCGCGCGCGACAATCGTCAGCCGCTCGGCGCGTTCCTCCGTGGCTTCCGCATTGATGCGGAGCACGTCCGCGCGCTGCTGCTCGATTGGGGAGGCTCGGCCCGCCCGCACGCGAACCGTCGCAGCGCGTAACGCCTCGCGGGCAATTTCGGCCTGCTCGCGCGCCGTTACAACGCGCCGCTCGGCCGCGACCGCCTCGATATAGGCTTGGGTGATCGCAAGTCGTAGATCGGCCGTCGCCAGCGCCGCGCCGATCCGGGCGCGGTCGCTCACTGCGTCAGCGACTGCCACGCGGGCGGAGCGCTTGCCCCCGAGTTCAATCGGGAGCTCTAGGCCGGCCGTCGTCTCGGCGCTGCGTAAGCCCCGATACTGACCGGAGCCGACGACATTCTCGGTTTCGGCAACGATCGTGGGGTTCGGCCGATAGCCGGCGACGGTACGCGCCGCCTCGGCCGCACGCACGCTGGCGGATGCGGCCTCTATGGATGGGGCGACGGCCCCCGCCAGCTCCAGTGCGCGCTCCAAAGTGAGCTGCGCGACCGGACTGGCAATGGGTGCCGTCTGCGCCTGCGCGAGCGACGCGCACGACGCAGCGGCCAAAAAGGCCGCAATGATACGATGCATGGGTGGAATACTCCTGACGAACCTCGAACCCCGCGCGGTGATGTCGGCGGGTGCTAGGACTCGGTCAGGCTATTGGTGGTCGGAGCGCGGGGTGAGCCAAGCCGCACGCCAAGGGGCTTTCATCGAAGCCTTCACGGGGCATGCTCGCCGCGGCATGAGAAGCAGCGGACTCCGTCGTCATCGGCAATCCGACACAGTGGCCGTGGCAACCCGCGTGATGGTGCGGGTAGCCCTTTTCGCTGTCCGCCGGAACCTGATCGGCATCGTCGGCAACATGTCCCAGCTCCGCCGCCGCCGTGACCTCAATGCACGCGTCGCCTTCCGTGGCGCGCGCGGCCGATCCCAGCCCCAATGATAGGGCGAGCATCAGGCAGAGGAACAGGGCGGACAATCGGTGCATCGCGAGCCTCCTAGCAGCTATCGACTTTGCTGTAACGGTTGTAGGGCAGACGTCCGCGGCGTGCCGGTCGCGCGGAGTTCCGCGCGGGCCTGAGCGATGATTTGAAACCCGCCCCACAATCCGAGAAATGCCATCAACGCCGCCACGATCAGGTCGGGCCATGCCGTGCCGGTCCCGAACACGCCCGCCGCTGCAAGCACAACGGCGACGTTGCCGATCGCATCGTTGCGCGAGCAAATCCAGACCGAGCGCATGTTCGCGTCGCCCGTTCGGAATCGGTAAAGCATCAACGCTACCCCGCCGTTCGCGAGCAGTGCCGCGACGCCGATCACGCCCATGATTTCGGACTGGGGTGCGGCACCGTGCAACATCCCCCAAGCTGTGGCGAGAAGCACGTAGAGCCCGAGCACGGCAAGCGTCGCGCCCTTGAGCAACGCGGCCCGCGCACGCCATGCGAGCGCCATGCCAGCGACGCCCAAGCTAATCGCGTAGTTGGCGGCATCACCGAAAAAGTCGAGCGCGTCGGCTTGCAGCGCCTTCGATCCGCCGGCGATGCCCGCCACCATCTCGATTGCGAACATGCTCCCGTTGACCGCCAGCGCGATCCATAGCGCGCGCCGCCACTTGGGGTCGTTGAGAGTGCCGCCCTTGTCCGATGGGCAGCTCGTGCAGGCCATGATCGTCACCTCGACCGAATCAACATGACAGCCTATATGCACCCTGTAGTCGCTAGAGGGTCAAGGGCCGTGGTCGAGAAACTGACGATCGGAAAGCTCGCGGAAGCAACGGGCACTAAGGTCGAGACGATTCGCTGGTATGAGAAGGTCGGGCTGATAGCGCCGCCTGCACGCACGGGTGGTAATTACCGGGCCTACTTGCCCGGCGACCTAGCACGGCTGTCCTTCATCCGACGCGCGCGCGATCTCGGCTTCCCGATCGAGCAGGTTCGCGCCTTGCTTGACCTGTCCGATGATCGCACGCGCGATTGCGCGACGGTCGATCGGATCGCGACCGAGCATCTGCGCGAGGTCGATCGCAAGATTGCCGGCTTGACCGCGCTTAGGCGCGAGCTGAGCGCGGTCATCTTGTCCTGCGATGGCGGGACCGTCGCCCAGTGCCGCATCATCGAAGCACTGGGGCCGGCCGATCCTATTGCTTGCTGATCGTCGTCACCTCGCCACCGCCGTCCTTGAGCGCCAGATCGAACGTCACCTTGTCGCCGACCGTGACGCCGTCGATGACGGCAGGCTTGGCATCAAACGCCATCGTCATCGCCGGCCAGCCGGCTTCGGGAATAGCCTGATGCTCGAGCGTGATCTTGCCCGCTGCCTTATCGATCGCGGTCACGGTGCCGCTGCCCTTGGCGGTTTTCGCCTCAGTGGGCATCGCCATGTTGCCCATGCTGGCTGCGCTCTCATTCATGGCGGATGACTGGTTCGCCTCCGGTGACGGCGGCGATTCGGCCTTCTGGCCGCAAGCGGCGGTCAGGGTGGTGAGTCCCAGGGCAATAGCCAATTGCACAGACTTCATGGTCTTCTCCTTGCAGGTTAAACGGGCTGGTGGATGGGTTTGGTCTTCGGCCGGCGCAGCAGCAGATAGGCGGCGGGAAGGACGAACATCGAGAGCAGCGGCGCGGTCAGCATGCCGCCGATCATCGGGGCAGCGATCCGGCTCATCACTTCCGAGCCCGCGCCCGATCCGAAGAGGATCGGCAGCAGGCCGGCAAGGATGACCGCCACCGTCATCGCCTTGGGCCGGACCCGCAGAAGCGCACCCTCGCGCACCGCTGTTTCGACCTGAGCCGCATCCGGGTCCGGGCCGCGATCTTCATAGGCGTGCTTGAGGTAGATCAGCATCACCACGCCGAACTCGGCTGAGACCCCGGCGAGCGCGATGAACCCAACCCCGGTCGCGACCGATTGATTGAAGCCGAGCAGCCAAAGCGTCCAGATGCCGCCGGTCAGCGCGAACGGCAGCGTGCCCATGATCAACGCCGCCTCATCGAAGCGCCGGAAGATCAAGTACAGCAGCACGAAAATGATCAGCAGTGTCGCGGGAACGACCAGCTTCAGCTTGGCAACCGCGCGTTCGAGGTACTCGAACTGGCCGGAGTAAGCGATGCTGACGCCCGGCGAGAGCCTCACCTGTTTCGCCACGGCGCGCTGAAGATCGCCGACGACCGATGCCAAATCACGGTCGCGCACATCGACATAGACCCAGGTCGAGGGCCGGGCGTTCTCGGTCTTGAGCATCGGCGGCCCTTCGGTGATCGAGACGTTCGCCACAGTGCCGAGAGTGATCTGCTGGCCCGAAGGGGTAAGTACCGGTAGCGCGCGCAGCCCTTCGAGACTGTCGCGCAGCTCGCGCGGATAGCGCACGCTGATCGGATAGCGCGCCAGGCCCTCAACCGTCTCGCCGATGGTCTCGCCACCGATCGCACCCGAGACGATCGCCTGCACGTCGGCGATGTTGAGCCCGTAACGCGCAGCGACTGCACGATCGATGTCGACGTCGACATAGCGTCCGCCGGTCAGCCGCTCGGCCAGCGCCGAGCTGACGCCCGGCACCGTTTTTGCCGCTGTCTCGACATCATGGGCGATGCGGTCGAGCTGGGCGAGATCGGCGCCCGAGACCTTGACCCCGATCGGGCTCTTGATCCCGGTCGCGAGCATATCGATGCGGTTGCGGATCGGCGGCACCCAGACATTGACGAGGCCGGGCAGCTTTACCGTGCGGTCCAACTCCTCGACGAGCCTGTCGGGGGTCATGCCCGGTCGCCACTGGTCGCGGGGCTTGAACTGGATGGTGGTCTCGAACATCTCCAGCGGTGCCGGATCGGTCGCGCTCTCCGCGCGGCCGGCCTTGCCGAACACGCTCTGTACCTCGGGTACGGTCTTGATGAGCCGGTCGGTCTGCTGGAGCAGCTCGGACGCCTTCGCCGCTGAGAGGCCCGGCAATGCCGACGGCATGTAGAGCAGGTCGCCTTCGTCAAGATTAGGCATGAATTCGCCCCCCAATCGCGACAGCGGAAAGGCGGTGGTAGTGAAGACTAAAGCGGCGATCAGCAGCACCGTCTTTGGCCGCCGCATCGTCCAATCGAGCGCGGGACGATAGAGGGCGGTGAGCGCGCGGTTGATCGGATTTGCCTGCTCGGCCGGGATACGGCCGCGGATCAGCCAGCCCATCAGCACCGGCACCAAAGTCACCGACAGGATCGCCGCGCCCGCCATCGCATAGGTCTTTGTGAAGGCGAGCGGCGCGAACAACCGGCCCTCCTGCGCTTCCAGCGTGAACACGGGGATGAAGGAGAGCGTGATGATGACGAGGCTGAAGAACAGGGCCGGGCCAACTTCGGCGGCGGCGTCGGTGATGACCGTCCAGCGTGTCTCGCCAGCCAGCGTCTCGCCGGGATGATCATGCTCCCAGCGCTCGATCTTCTTGTGCGCGTTCTCGATCATCACCACCGCCGCGTCGACCATCGCGCCGATGGCGATGGCGATGCCGCCGAGCGACATGATGTTGGCATTAACCCCCTGGAACCGCATGACGACGAACGCCGCGAGCACGCCCAGTGGCAAGGTCAGGATCGCGACCAGCGCCGAGCGAACGTGCCAGAGGAACAATGCGCAGACCAATGCTACGACGATGAACTCCTCGATCAGCTTGTGCGTCAAATTCTCCACTGCACGGTCGATGAGCTGGGAGCGATCATAGGTGGTGACGATCTCGACGCCGGGCGGCAGGCTCGCTTTCAAGGTGGCGATCTTGTCCTTGACCGCCGCGATCGTCTCGCGGGCGTTCTTCCCCGAGCGCAGGATAGCCACGCCGCCCGCCACTTCGCCTTCGCCGTTCAGCTCGGCGATGCCGCGCCGCATCTCGGGGCCGATCTGGATCGTGGCGACCTCGCCAAGCGTCACCGGCACACCGCCCGCTGCGGTACGGAGCGGAATGGCGCGGAAGTCGTCGAGCGTCTTCAGATAGCCTGACGCCCGAACCATATATTCGGCCTCAGCCAGCTCCAGCACCGATCCGCCGACTTCCTGATTGGCGTTGCGGATCGCCTCGACGGCCTGTTGGTGGGTAATACCGTAGGCGGTGAGCTTCACGGGATCGAGCACGACCTGATACTGCTTCACCATCCCGCCGATGCTCGCGACCTCGGCGACGCCGGTCACGGTCTTCAGCTCGTAGCGGAGGAACCAGTCCTGCAAGGATCGAAGCTGCGACAGATCGTGCCGACCGCTGCGATCGACCAGCGCATATTCATAGACCCAGCCGACCCCGGTTGCATCCGGGCCGAGCGCGCTGCGGGCGGTTTCCGGCAATCGGCCTTGCACCTGATTGAGATATTCGAGCACGCGGCTGCGCGCCCAATATAGGTCGGTGCCGTCCTCGAAGATCACATAGACGAAGCTGTCGCCGAAGAAGGAATAGCCGCGCACCGTCTTCGCGCCGGGCACGGACAGCATCGTGGTGGTGAGCGGATAAGTGACCTGGTTCTCGACGATCTGCGGTGCCTGGCCGGGATAGCTCGTGCGGATGATGACCTGCGTGTCGGAGAGATCCGGCAGCGCGTCGATCGCGGTCGAGCGCACCGCCCACAGTCCGGCCGCCGCCAACGCTAGCACGCCGAGCAGGACGAAGAAGCGGTTGCGGACCGACCAGCGGATGAGGGCCGCGATCATTGACCCGCCACCTTCACCATGCGCCGCACCGTCGGGCCGGCCGGCGGCTGATCGAAGGAGAAGCGAACGCGATCGCCTTTCTTCAAGCCACGCGCCAGTGCAGGGTTGCCGAGCTGGAAAGTCATCGTCATCGCGGGCCAGCCGATGGCCGGCACCGGCTCGTGGCTGAGCGTCACGGTGTTGGTGGTGATCTCCTCAATCTTGCCCGTCGTCTCATGGAGAGATTCGGTTGATGATGGCTTGGCGGCTACCGTCGGCGTGGCGCCACCGATCGGGCGAGCATCCACTCCCGACAGGCTCGCCTCGGAATCGATCAGGAACTGGCCCGACGCGACAACCTTCTCGCCTTCGCTCAAGCCTGCGAGGATCTCGGTGTCCGCGCCGGATTCACGCCCGGTCTGCACCTCGGCAGGCCGGTAGCGGCCCTTGTCGAGCGCGAGCATGACAAGCGTGCGCTTGCCTGTGCGGATCAGGGCCTCGGACGGCACGAGTAGGGCCGGTTGCGCGCCGCCGCCGAATGACACGGACGCGAACATGCCCGGCCGCAGGCGGCCGCCCCTGTTGAGCAACTCGATCCTGACGGTCAGTGTTCGGCTGTCGGTTTGCGTTTCTGGCAGGATCGCCGACACCCGCCCGAAGAGCGTCTCGCCGGGGAAGGCCGCCAGTGTCGCTTGGGCCGATTGACCGATCTTGAGCTGGCCGGCGACGGCCTCGGGCACGGCGGCGTTGAGCCAGACCGTGCCAAGGCCGTTGATCTCGGCCAGGGTCTGGCCGGCCGTCACGCTCATGCCCGCACGGACACCGAGCGTTTTGATGACACCTCCCGTCGGAGTGGAGATGGTAATCACGTCATGCGGCCGTCCGCCGCGCTCAACCGACGCGATCGTGCTGGCGGGCATACCGAGCAAAGCGAGCCGCTGCCGGGCCGCCTGCGCCAACGCCGCGTTGCCGGTGCGACGCACGGCAAGATACTCGGCCTGCGCCCCGGCCCATTCGGGCACGAGGATGTCGGCAAGCGGCGCGCCCGGGCCGACCACGTCGCCCGGTGCCCGACCATAAACCCGTTGCACGAAACCTGCCGCGCGCGCCTGGACGATCGCGACATCGCGCTGGTTGAAGTCGATCGAGCCCGTGGCGGTAAGACTGCTTGTCAGCTCGCCCCTGCGAACCGCGACGGTGCGTAGGCCGAGGCTTTGCGCGGCCGCGGGATCAATCCGGACACCGGGCGCCTCGCCGCCAGCCTCGTCGGCATATTTGGGGACGAGCTGCATATCCATGAACGGCGACTTGCCCGGCCTGTCGAAATGCTGGGCGGGCGCCATCGGGTCGTACCAGTAAAGCACCTTGCGCCCGTCCTGAGCGGCAGGTGGCGTCTCGGTTGAATTGCCGGTTAGCTGCGCAACGCCGTAACCACCAATGCCGGCGATGAGGGCGATGAGCGCGCCGACTGCGGCCAGGCGCGCTTTTGGTGATGCGGTGTGAGTCATTGATCGTCACTCCCGAACAGGAGGTTGAGGCGGGCGGCGTCGCGGGCCACCGCAGCCTCGCGGTCGAGCGTCATGAGCCGAACATCGGCAAGAGCCACATGCGCTCTGAGCACGTCCTTGAGACCAGCACGCCCGGCGGCATAGCTCGCGCGCTCCAGGCTCACTTGCTGCTCGGCCAGCGGCAGAAGCGTGGCGTTGGCCCGCATCCATTGTTCATGGTGCATGACATGATCGGCAAGGCCGGTATCGAGTTCGACGGCAAGACCGCGGCGTGCATCCTCCTGTTCGGCGCGTGCCTTCCCGGCCTCCGCCGCCCGTGCTGCAATCATCGGGTCCTGGCGGCGGCTCGCGAACAGCGGCAGGCTGATCGTCACGCCCGCCGAGACCATGTCGCCATAGCGCGAATCGCGGCGCTGATAGGCAACGTCCCAGCTCCAGTCGGGCCGCTTTTCGGCGCGTGCGAGTCTGACATCGGCATCGGCCTGACCGCTTCGCGCCAGCGCGGCGGTCAGGGTTGGATTCTGCTCCAGGCCGGTGCGAAGGGCGACAGGATCGACCGCGAAGCTGGGCAACTCGCCCACAGCCTCTGGTGAGGGATCGCCGGTCCAGCGGCTGAGTTCGGCGCGTGCCCTGCCGATATCGGCCATGATCTCGCTGCGCCGATCCTCCAGCGCCGCAAGTGCCTGCTCGCTCTCCAGCGCCTCGGCGGGGCGGCTCGCGCCCGATGCGACACCGGCGGGTGCGGTTCCGAGCAGCGGTCGCAGGCTCCCCAGCAGGTTATCGATCGCCTTCAGCCGGCGTCCGGCATAGGCGAGGTCTGTCCAAGCGAGCGCGGCGCCGAGCCGCACGTCGCGCGCCCGCACCAGTGCATCGGCCTCGGCTGCGGTGATGTCGGCCTGCGCCCGGCCAAGCCGGGCATGGCGCTTGGCGAGGTTCGGCATGTCCTGCTGCACGCCGATCCGGGCCATCGTCATCTCGTCGCGCGTGAAGCTCCCCGCCGGCGGGCCGGAGATCGGGAAATTGTCGAGGCCGAGCGCCAGCTTCGGATCGGGCAAGGCATCGGCCGAGCGCGCGGCGGAACGCGCGGCATCGACGCCCAGCGCGGTTGCGCGAATGCCAGGTGCGTCGGCGAGCGCACGTTCGATCGCATCATCGAAGCTCAACGGGTCGGCGACGGCAACGCCGGGGATCGCGAGCAGTAGCGGCGCAAATATGTATATCCTCATCGGAAAGCTCCTGATCGGAAAGGATCAGGCCGGTCTTCGTCCCTGCGACAGCGGTGCTGCGATACCGGTTGGGACGGGATAACCGCCCCGCCGGCTCCTCAGACCTGGTCACCAAGATGCGCTGGACCAGCCAGGGTCCGCGCCTAGCTGGCTGCGCCGCGCATCATCGCGCAGTCACAACTGGCGGAGTGGCTATGCTGCGCGAACGCGGGAGACGCGAACATGGCAGTGGCGGCCGTGATCGTCGCGGCGGCAAGCGTGAACATCTTCATGATGACTATCCTGAGCTGAAATCTATCGGGCGCGAAAAGCGGGTGCGTCAGCCCATTGAGGCTGCGGCGCACGCTATCGCGCGGTGGACGATTAGCTCAGGCGTGCGGGTGGCTCGGGTTCCGGGCCGTAGGAGCGGCCGACCAGACGCGGCGTGGACGGCCAGAAGGAGGGTAGCGGCACAGTCGGAGCGACGGCCTCTGGCGCGGGACCGTCTTTCACGAAGATGGGGAGCGCGCAGCCCATCTGGGCAATGCAGTCGAGCGTCATTCCCTTGCAGGGCTTTGAGCCCTTATCCTGCGGGGGCTGCGGCTGTGCCATCATCTCGGCGCAGTCCATGCCTTCCATGTCGGCCATCTGGTGATCGGTCGCGACCGTCTTCATCATGCTCGGTCCGCGGGCAAACGCCATCTCCTGACCGGACAGGCCGATCAGGGCTCCAAGGAGGAGCAGGAAAGGGAACATGCGTTTCACGACTACGGCAGAGTAGGTTGGCTGAAGCAGTCGATCAATGGGCTATCACCCGAAGCGATTCGAACTTTTGCCGCGACACGCCGCCGTGCCTACGAAACCGCTATTTTTAGCGGGCGGCTCTGTGCGACCCAGGACGGATTTGGCGTAGCCTAGCGTAGTAGGCACGGTGGATTGGGTGCCCCGCGCCGGATAAACATAACGAATATGTGTCGCTGTTCCTACTACTCCAGGATCGCCCGTCACCGCATCGTCCCGCTCCTCAATGTCGTAACGCGCGCTGCGGCGCTACACCATAATCGGCGGCGCGCTGGCGCATCTAGGCTGAGGTCGTCGATATCGGCCGCGTCGTAATAATGCGGTCTGGCGTTGTGCGCCCGTATAGGCTAGGGGGGTATGCTATGGCTCACACCCAAGAGAACAGCGCTGAACTGATTGCACGAGTGCGGCGCATTGCAGGACAGGTCAGCGCTATCGAGCGCGGCCTGGAGCGCGGCGCTTCGTGTGACGAAGTTCTGCACCTTGTGGCGGCAGTTCGTGGCGCAGTGAACGGTCTGCTCGACGAAATCATCGTGGACCATCTGGACCAGCATGTTGCGAAGCCGGGCCTGGATGATGCCGAGCGTTCCCGAGCGTCAGAGGCATTGAAGACCGTTATTCGTCGCTATTCGAAATAAGATCGATGATGACCGCGGCTTCTCACATCGATCGCTTCACCCACGATCACGTCTTCCTCGGGGCGTCGCACGACGCGAACGCGCGCCGCACACTGTGGGTGGTGGCACTGACGGCGACGATGATGGTCGGCGAAATCATTGCCGGCTATCTGACCGGATCGATGGCGCTTCTGGCGGACGGCTTTCACATGGCCACGCATGCCGGAGCACTCAGTGTCGCGGCGATCGCCTATTCCTACGCCAAGCGGCATGCTTCGGACCAAAGGTTCAGCTTTGGGACGGGCAAGGTCGGCGACCTGGCAGGGTTCGCCTCCGCGCTAGTGCTCGCAGTGGTTGCGATCGGCATCGGCGTCGAATCGGTAGTCCGCCTGTTCCAGCCAACCACGGTGGCGTTCACCGAGGCGACGATCGTCGCCGCTATCGGTCTCGCCGTGAACATTGTCAGCGCCTTCCTGCTGGCGGGAAGTCATTCGCACGATCATGGGCCTGACCATTCCCACGGCCATCATGCGCAGCCACATGGCCGCGGACACGAAGAACACGCGCATGATGACGACCACGCCCATCCCGTGGCTGGGCTGCGCAGCCAAGACAACAACCTTCGCGCCGCCTATGTCCATGTCCTCGCCGACGCGCTGACGTCGGTGCTGGCGATCGTCGCGCTCTTGTCGGGACGCTTCCTCGGCTGGGTATGGCTCGATCCGGTCATGGGGGTGGTCGGCGCCATCGTGATCGCCCGCTGGTCATGGTCGCTGATGCGCGAGACCGCCTGGGTGCTGCTTGACCGCACCGATGAGCATGTCGCCGAGGAAATCCGCGAACTGGTCGAAGCGCCCGGCGACGCCCGGATCGCGGACCTGCATGTCTGGCGCGTCGGACCCGACGCCCATGCCGGCATCGTTAGCGTAGTGGCGGGCGGTGCAGTGGATCGCGCGACGGTGCAAAAGCGCCTCAAGCCGGTCCACGAGCTTCGCCATCTCACCATCGAGATGCAGTCGCCATGAAGTCGCCCTGCATCGACATCTGCGTTTTCGATGGACGAACCGGCTGGTGCAAGGGCTGCGGCCGAACGAAGGACGAAATTCGCGCCTGGAAGAAGAGCCAGCCGCATCAGCAACGCCGGATCGAGTCGGACCTCCCACGACGCCTTGCCAAGCTCACTCCGATGGCGAAGCCGATTAGGCCGGACCAATGATGGGATCGCTACGATTGGCCGATCGCGGAATACCGGCGAGGCCGTGCGTTAGTGCTGTCGTCAATGTGGTCGATGACACACAGGCTTGGCCTGGTAGGGCAGTTGAGCACGACAATCTATTCTTCGACGGTCTTTGGATGATTGAGGATCATCACGAGAAATGGATAACAACGGCCTGGGTGAGCATCGCGCATGACACTTGCGTTATCGTGCCGGCAACTTATGTTTCATGGTCGTGATTAGGGTGTCGCGACCATCGTTTTTTCGATTTTTCTCGATGCTGTGCATCGGGCTGACGCTTGTCTTCGCGAGCGCTAGCATGGCTAGTGTGGTCGATCGCATTCAGCATCAATCAGACGCATCGGGCGATCATAACCATCTACCGTTCAGCAAAATCGTTTCCGAAATCAGCGACCATCAACACGAGCCTCATACGTCGGCTCTGGATGATAAGGGGGATGCTCCCGATCATCAGCCGGAAACCGGGCACCACCACCATGGTGATAGTGGCTCGGGGATGCTCGCTCCTCTGTCACGTGGATCACCGGGAATCTTCTTGAGGGCCTCAACTGGCCGACCGGCGGCCGATAATCGCATGTCTGGCTTCCTGACCCACGGACCTGAACGTCCCCCCAAGACCATCGCAAATCGCACCTAGAGCCGTCGCGTCGAATTAGGCGCGGCTGTAGCCACGCCTGTTCGTGAGGCCGATTTGTCATGTTTTCAATTTTCGTTGCGCACCAGCCGGTGCGCTTGCGGCGCGCGCTTGCGATAGGCGCGGCCATCGCCGCTCTATCCGCTCCGTCCGTCGGGGCGGCGCAAGACCTGAGTCTATCCGACGCGCTTTCCAGGGTCGCCACCGGTGATCCATCAGTGGCGGTCAATGCTGCGCGGCTTCAGGCTGCTGATGCCGCCGTCATTCAAGCCGATGTGCGGCCACGCGATGTCGTGGGCGTCGATGTAGAGGATTTCACCGGCACCGGCCCATATTCTTCCCTTGGACGTTCGCAGGCTACCGCCTGGTATGAACGAACCTGGGAGCGCGGCGGCAAGCGTGAAGCGCGTGTCGGCGCGGCCCGTTTCGAGCTTGGCGTGACTGCGGAGCGCAATCGCCTGCGGATGCTCGATCTGCTCGCGCAAGTGCAAGCGACGTGGGTTGAGGCGCTTGCGGCCGAGGCCGTCATTTCCATAGCTGAACAGCGCCTTGCCGCTGCCCAGCAGGTGGAAGGCGAAGTGGGCCGCCGCGTGGGCCGCGCGCTCGATCCGCTATTCGCAGCCGAACGGGCGCGGACTACCACGACGCAGGCCCGGATTGCGCTCGATCAGGCGCGCGAAAATGCCCGCATCGCCCGCACCACGCTCGCCTCTTATTGGGGAGCGACGGGCGGCGATTACAGCCTCGACACAACGCCTTTCACTATTGTTGAACGATCCCGGCCTCCGGCGGATGTTGGCCCCGAACTCGCGCTGCTCACCGCCGAGCGGGACGCCGCCGGGGCAAAGGTCCGGCTTGCAGAGACAAGCAATGTCGGCGACCCCAGCGCGCGGGTGGGCCTACGCCATTTCGGGCAAGGCAATGACGTGGCGATCATGGTCGGAGGTTCGATCCCGCTCGGCAACCGTGCCGCCAACCGTGGCAATGTCGCGCGCGCCAATGCGGAAGCACAGGTGGCCGAAGCCGAAATTGCCGTTGCGCGGGCACAGATCGGGCGCGAAATCGACCGGATCGTTGCCGAACGCGCGGCGCTTGCCACCGAGATCGACCGGATCGCACGCGAAGTGCTGCCAAGCGCGGCGCGCGCGGTAACGCTTGTCCGCGACGGCTTCGCGCGTGGTGGGACCGCCTTCACCTTCCTCGAAGTCAACCAGGCTCAGCAAGCTGAGGTCGATGCGCGGTCCCGCCGGGTCGAGCTGCTGCGCCGCTTCCATCTCGCAGGCGCCCGGCTCGACCGGCTGACCGGCCGCCACGTCCCATATCTTTCCAGCGCGGAGAACCGCCGATGACACGATTCCTATTGTCTGCGGGCTCGGTGCTCGCTCTTGTCCTGCTCGCCGGATGCGGCGGGTCCCCGACCGCCGACACCGAAGCCGGTGAGCCCGAGGCGGCTGCCGCTACCGGCGACTATGAACGCGGCCCACATCGCGGCCGGATGCTGCGCGATGGTGATTTCGCTGTCGAGATCACCATCTTCGAGGACGGCGCGGACCCCGAGTTCCATGTCTATGCCTACCGGAACGACAAGCCGGTGGCGCCAGGTGAAGTGCAGCTTGCCATCGAGCTGTCGCGCCTCGGCGGTAAGGTCGATCGTTTCGCCTTTACGCCGCAGGAGGATTATCTGCGTGGCGGCGGCGTGGTCATCGAACCGCACTCCTTCGACGTGAAGGTGCGTGCGGTCGAGAGCGGACGCACGCACAACTGGACTTACGCTTCCTACGAGGGCCGGACCATTATCTCGGCCCAGGCCGCCCAGATTGGTGGAGTGCGCTTTGAGCGTGCCGGTCCTGGGACTGTGGCCGAACTGATCGACATGGCTGGCCGCATCGAGATCACGCCGGAGGGTAAGGCCGACGTGCGTGCTCGCCTGCCAGGGCAGATCGTCTGGATGACTGGCCAGCTTGGCCAGACCATGCGCAAGGGGCAGGCGCTGCTCCGCGTCGAATCCAGCCACTCGCTCCAAACCTATACGGTGACGGCGCCGATCAGCGGCATCATCGTGGAGAAGAACGCCAACGTGGGTGACAACACCGGCGATCGCGCGCTGTTCGTGATTGCCGATCCGACGAAGCTCCATGCCGAGTTCTTTGTCTATCCGCGGGACGTCGAGCGCGTGCGCGTCGGCCAGCGCGTTGCGCTGCGCAGCCTGTCGAGCGATGCCAGGCTGGACGCGGAGGTCGAGGCGATCCTGCCGACAGCCGATGTCGCCAGTCAGACATTGATGGCGCATGTCCATCTGCCTGAATCCGCCGCGCGGACGTTCCGGCCCGGCATGGGCGTCGAAGGCTCGTTCGCGGTTGCATCCGCCAATGTGCCGCTAGCGGTCAGGACGAAGGCGATCCAGCGGTTCCGTGATTTCGAGGTGGTCTATGCCAAGGTCGGCAATAGCTATGAGGTGCGAATGCTGGAGATCGGCCGCCGCACACCCGAATGGACCGAAGTGCTCGGTGGCCTCGAAGCCGGCACCGAATATGTGACCGATGGCGCGTTCCTGATCCGTGCCGACATCGACAAATCGGGAGCCAGCCATGACCACTGAGACATCCGCTCCTCCGCGCCCGGCGCTGCTCGAACGCCCACCTATACTGGAAAGGATCGTCGCCGGCGCCATCCGGTTTCGCTGGGCGGTGCTGACCATTGTTGCGCTGCTGTGCGCGATCGGCGTCTGGGCCTTCCAGCACCTGCCGATCGACGCCACCCCCGACATCACCAACGTCCAGGTGCAGATCAACAGCGAAGCGGCGGGCTTCTCGCCGCTTGAAGCCGAACAGCGTGTGACCTTCCCCGTGGAAACCGCCATAGCGGGCCTGCCGGGACTGCAATATACCCGCTCCATCTCGCGCTATGGGCTGTCTCAGGTGACGGCGGTGTTCGCCGACGGCACCAACATCTATTTCGCCCGGCAGCTCATCAACGAACGGCTCCAGACCGCGCGCAACCAGCTTCCCGAAGGCGTTGCGCCTGAAATGGGGCCGATCTCCACCGGCCTCGGCGAGATTTTCATGTATACGCTGGAGGCCCAGCCGCGCGCGCGCAAGCCAGACGGCAAGCCCTATACGGCCGAAGACCTGCGAACGCTTCAGGACTGGGTGATCCGGCCGCAACTCCGCAACACACCGGGCGTCACCGAGGTCAACAGTATCGGCGGCTATGAGCGGCAATATCATGTGACGCCGCTTCCCGACCGGCTTTCGGCCTATGGCCTTACCCTCAACGATGTGGTGTCGGCACTCGACCGCAACAACGCCAATGTCGGCGCCGGCTATGTCGAACGCTATGGCGAGCAATATCTGGTCCGCGTGCCGGGCCAGGCGGCGGGTATCGACGATCTCAAATCCATCATCGTCACCAATCGCGGCGGGGTGCCGATCCGCATCGCCGATGTCGCTGATGTCGGCATGGGTGAGGAACTGCGCACCGGTGCCGCGACCGAAAACGGGCAGGAAGTGGTGCTCGGCACCGTGTTCATGCTCGCGGGTGAGAATAGCCGGATCGTCGCGCGGGCAGCAGCCGAGCGGCTTGAAGAAGCCGCAAAGGCGCTTCCGGCGGGCGTGAAGGCAGTGCCGATCTACGACCGCACCGATCTCGTCGAACGGGCGATCTGGACGGTCGAGAAGAACCTCGCCGAAGGTGCGCTGCTCGTGATCGTCGTGCTGTTCCTGCTGCTCGGCAATATCCGCGCGGCGCTCATCACGGCGGCGGTCATTCCGATCACCATGCTCATGACTATCACCGGTATGGTACAGGCGGGCGTTTCGGGCAATCTGATGAGCCTTGGCGCTCTCGACTTCGGCTTGATCGTGGATGGCGCGGTCATCATCGTCGAAAACTGCCTGCGCCGCTTCGGCGAGGCGCAGCACCGGCTTGGGCGTCTGCTCGATCGGGACGAACGGTTCGCGCTGGCTGCTTCGGCGACCTCCGAAGTGATCCGTCCATCGATGTTCGGCATGCTCATCATCGCGCTGGTCTATGTGCCGATCTTCGCGCTCACGGGCGTCGAGGGAAAGATGTTTCACCCGATGGCGATCACGGTTGTCATGGCGCTGACCTTCGCGCTGATCCTGTCGCTCTCCTTTGTGCCGGCGGCAGTCGCCTTGTTTGTCTCGGGTAAGGTCGAGGAGAAGGAAAGCCGCCTGATGGCCTGGGCGCGCAAGCTCTACGAGCCCGCGCTCAATGCGGCATTGCGGCTGCGTGTCGCATTTGTCGCAGGGGCTGTGGTGCTGGTTGTCATCGCCGGCTTTGCCGCGACCCGCATGGGATCGGAGTTCGTGCCCAATCTCGACGAGGGCGACATCGCGCTTCATGCGCTGCGCATCCCCGGCACCAGCCTCAGTCAGGCGGTGCAGATGCAAAAGGCGCTCGAAGCCCGATTGAAGCGCTTCCCGGAGGTCGAGCGGATCGTTTCCAAGATCGGCACCGCCGAGGTGGCTACCGATCCGATGCCGCCCTCGGTCGCCGATACCTTCATCATGCTCAAGGATCGCAAGGACTGGCCCGATCCGCGAAAACCGCGCACCCAGCTCGTCGCCGAGATGCACGCGGCGGCGCTCACCATCCCCGGCAACAACTACGAGTTCACCCAGCCGATCCAGATGCGGTTCAACGAACTGCTATCGGGTGTCCGCGCCGATGTCGCCATCAAGGTGTTTGGCGACGATCTCGACGAATTACTGACGGTGGGCAAGGCGATCGAGGGTGTCGCGAACGGCATCCCCGGTGCGGCCGATGTCAGCGTCGAGCAAGTGACGGGACTCCCGGTGCTTCAGATCACCCCAAATCGCGCTGCGCTCGCCAGGCTCGGGCTCAATATCAGTGACGTGCAGGATGTTCTCGCGGTGTCGATCGGAGGTCGACAGGTTGGGCAGATCTTCGAGGGCGACCGGCGGTTCGCCATCGTCGTGCGCCTGCCGGAAGAGATCCGGCGCAATGTCGACGAGATCGGCCGCCTGCGGATACCGCTCCCCGCGTCGGGCGAAGGTCCACGGGGCTTCGTTCCGCTGGAAGACGTGGCGAAGGTAGAGGTCGCCATAGGCCCCAACCAGATCAGCCGGGAGGACGGCAAGCGCCGGGTGGTAGTCACCGCCAATGTCCGTGATCGCGATCTTGGCTCGTTCGTCACTGAGCTGCGCGAGAAGGTCGGCGCGGAGGTCGAAGTGCCGGCCGGCTATTGGATCAGTTATGGCGGCACATTCGAGCAACTTATCTCGGCGGCGGAACGGCTGCGGCTGGTCGTGCCCGCGACGCTGCTGTTGATCTTCGGTCTGTTGTTCTGGCTGTTCCGATCGGTCAGGGACGCTACCATCGTGTTCTCAGGCGTGCCGCTGGCATTGACCGGCGGGGTCGCGGCACTGCTGCTCCGCGGCCTACCGCTGTCGATCTCGGCGGGTGTCGGGTTCATCGCCCTGTCCGGCGTGGCGGTGCTGAACGGCGTCGTGATGGTCAGCTTCATCCGGTCGCTCCTCGCCGAAGGACGCCCGCTCGACGACGCTATCCGCGAAGGCGCGCTGACCCGATTGCGGCCGGTGCTGATGACCGCGCTGGTGGCGAGCCTCGGGTTCGTGCCGATGGCGTTCAATGTCGGTGCGGGCGCGGAGGTTCAGCGGCCGCTTGCCACGGTGGTTATCGGCGGGATCATCTCCTCGACCTTGTTGACACTGTTGGTGCTGCCGGCGCTCTATCGGCTCGTGCATGGACGAGCGGCGCGTGCCCCAAAGGCCGAGCCCGCCGTGACAGGAGGTTGATCATGTCCATTCGGTCCTGGGTCACGTGGCCCGGCGCCCCACTCGCCATCGCCTTAGCGGCGCTGTTCGGCGAGGGCGTCAATCCATGGCTGCTCGCCGGACTGCTCTATCTCGGGTCCGGCATCGGCCTTGCCATGGTCGCGATCGAGTGGCGTCTTATGGCAAAACCTTCCAGCAAGGCGCCGCTGGCCCTTCGCCGATTTCTCGCCTTCGTGCGTAGTCGCTATTCCCTGTCCTTCGGGACCGACTGATAAGGAGACGTCACATGACGAGGGGCATGGTTGTTATTGTTGGAATTGTCGCGCTGGTAATAGGGTTCGGAGTGGGCTTCATCCTGCGCCCGATCATGGCGCCTGCCGGGCAAACGGTGGTGGCCGCGAGCCCGGACCGGCCGGCGGAGAAGGCCGAGCCGCGAGGCACGCAGTATTTCGCAGCGCATCTCGATGAAGCACGACAGATCGTGGCGCAATGCCGGGACGGTTCGGTGCGCGGAGACGAATGCGCCAACGCCGACGCTGCTGTTCAGGAAGCGGACGGCAGGGAGCGATTCAAGAAATTCACGGGCGACTGAAGGCTGGAATGCACCCCCTTCAATCTTCATGCGCGCGGCGATGTCGCGTAAAGCCCCTGTCGGCTGCCATGAACCGCGCCAGCATGGGTGGTCAAAGGGGAGTGGCTGGGTGAGACCATTCTAGCTCGCATGGCCTTGGCATAGTCCCCGAGATGCCTGAGCAATGTTCCCGGTAGTTCCACCGTCAGCTTGACCGGCTTGTCCTCCACGATTGGTCGCAGGCGAAATTTGCTCATTGCGAGCCTCCCTGTGGTTCGAGCACGAGATCGCGGATGACGATGACGCGAAGCGGATAGCCCGGCCGAGGGGTGAGCGTTGGCTGCACGTTCAACTGCCGCCGCACGATCTGCTGGCCGGTCTGGTTGACGGTGGCCTGAATGCCCGACGCAGCGCGCGGGTCAGCTCGTCGTCGTCATCCGCGCCCAGCTCGGCACCAAACCCGAGCATGGTCGAGATCAGCGCGGCCTTCGCCGGCTCTGTCCCTGCAAGCCGGCGATACCTGCTGCAACGGCGCCGGGCTGGCGCTCGAGAACGATCGAGCGGCCGCCCGGTAGGATCAGCCGTCCCAGGCGAGCAGGACGCGGTTCTGCACGAACGACACCTCGGGATCATATTCCCCGATCAGCCGCGCGCCCTGGGGGACCGGTCGGGTTTTCATAGGCCAGACTCACAGGGCTGGGCGTCAGGGGGAAGGCTTTCCCCCAGCATAGCCGCCGACTGCCGGGATGGCCCAAAGCACCCTGAAAACGCCATGCACTACCGATCGCGACCACCTGCAATGGGCTGGTGAGAACGCAGCATCTAATTTCTGAAGGAATTTCAGGCGATTGCGCCGAATCTGGTGATTCCCTGGTGAGTTTTCTCAACATCACTGCTCGAAGAGGGGCCGCCGGCTTGTCTGAACTGCTTGATTTTGTTGGAGATTTTGGTGCACCCGACAGGATTCGAACCTGTGACCCCTGCCTTCGGAGCAATTTAGGCTGCCTATCCGAAATGCACGATAGAGCACGCTAGGCTACGATAACCCATTGAAAACACTGGACTATGGGGTTTTCTACGCCGAAATGTCTATCCAAAATTTCGCTCCGATCTTCATCCGGCTGCTTCCGTAGTGCTTCCGCGGAAACAGTCCCTCTCCAGCAGAGGAGAAGCCACATGGCAAAACTGACCAAGCGCATAGTGGACGCCGCCGACGTCCGTGAAAAGGACTACTTCATCTGGGACGACGAGCTGCCCGGCTTCGGCCTTCGCGTTTTCGCCTCGGGCAAGCGTAGCTACCTCATCCAGTATCGCGCGGCCGGCCGGACGCGACGCTTCACCATCGGCCTGCATGGTATCTGGACGGCAGAGACCGCCCGGCAGGAGGCTAAGGTTCAGCTTGGTCGCGTCGCCAAGGGCGAGAACCCGTCCGAGGAACGCCAGCTCGACCATCAGGCCATCACCGTCAAGGAGCTATGCGCCCTCTATGTCGCCGACCTGAATGCGGGACTGATCCTCGGCAAGGGCGGTCGTCCCAAGAAGCCGTCGACCATCGTCACCGACGCCGGCCGCATTGAGCGGCACATCATCCCGCTGATCGGCACGCGGCGGGTGAAGGATCTTGTCAAGGCCGACATCAACAAAGTCCTCAAGGACATCATGGCCGGCAAGACGCGAGTCTCTGTCAAGACGAAGAAGCTGCGCGGCAAGGCCATCGTGCGCGGCGGCGCGGGCACGGCGACCCGCACTGTCGGCCTGCTCGGCGGCATCCTCACCTATGCCGTCGAGGCCGGCATCATCGACCGCAATCCCGCCCACGGCTTGAAGAAACCGAAGGACAATGTGCGCAACCGCCGTCTGACGGAGGCCGAGTATCACATCCTGGGCGACATTCTGCGAAACGCGGCCGAGACCGAGAAATACGCGATGACCGTCGACATCATCCGCCAGATCGCCATGACCGGCTGCCGCCGCACCGAGATGATCCGGCTCATGCGGACCGAGGTGGACGCGGCGGGCAGTTGCCTGCGCCTCGTCGACAGCAAGGAAGGCGCCTCCGTCCGCCCCATCGGGCTTCCCGTCGTCGAATATCTCGAGGAACGCTGCAAGGACCTGACCGGCACCTATGTCTTCCCCGGCCAGGGCGAGGACAACGCCTTCGGCAGCTTCCCGAACCACTGGGAGCAGATCTTCAAGGACACGTCGCTGGCCGATGTCACGCCGCACGTCCTGCGCCACAGCTTCGCCAGCATCGGCAACGATCTCGGCTTCACCGAGGTCACAATCGCGGCGCTGGTCGGCCACTCCAAGGGGTCAGTGACGAGCAAATACATCCATAGCCTCGACACTGCGCTCATCATGGCCGCAGACACCATCTCCGGCTACATCAAGGGCCTTCTCGATGGCGTCGCCTTCAAGCAGACCGCCTATGCCCTCGATCGGGATTCCCGGAAGGCGGCGCTGGCGCGTTTCCTCCAATCGGCGGCCGCCAACGAGCAGGAGGAGCTGCCTCTTGCGGCGTAACCGACACCATCAGGGGGTTTCAGTTATTGCAGTTGGAGCCCGCAACGACTATATTGGCTGGTCAGGAGAACCCATCATGGCCAGCCAAGTCGTCAAATTCGCCGGTCTCTCGGACCGCGACCGCAAGAAGGTCTCGCCTCTGCCCAAGCTGGCGGAGGGCGACCGCGTCGAGCTGCGCGTCCGGCGCCGCGACGGTCACGATGAGACCCTGGCCCTGCCGCCCGCGGCGGCGAGCGCCGTCGAGGCCCTGATCACGCACTTGCTCAGCGGCGAGCGCGTGGCGGTTCTTTCCGAGGATCAGGAGCTGAGCCCCACCGAGGCGTCCGAAATCCTCGGCATCTCGCGCCCGCTCGTCGTGCTGCGCATGGACCGGGGCGATCTGCCCTTCCGTTATGTCGGCAAACACCGCCGCGCCTCGCTCAAGGACGTGCTGACGCTGAAGGCCAAGCTCGACGTCCGGCGCAAGGCCATGCAGGACCTCGCCGCCGACGCCGAGGATCTCCATCTTCGCTATGGCGTTTAAGTCCGCCGTCGCCATCTACTATGCCTGCATCCTCTACCCCTTCCATCTGAGGAATGTCGTTGTGCAGGCGGCGGTCGACGGTCTGGTCGATGCGCACTGGACGGAGGCGATCCATGACGAGTGGATACGCAACCTACTGGCCAATACGCCGGGTCTTCCGCCCGAGCACCTGCAAGCCACCAAGCAGCTCATGAACGTCGCCGTGCCGGAGGCGACCATTACCGGCTATGATCGGCATATCCACACCGTGAGCCTGCCCGATCCCGATGACCGCCACGTCGCGGCGGCGGCGATCGAGGCTGGCGCGTCGATGATCGTCACCTGGAACCTGCGTGACTTCCCCGTCGCCGAGTTGAGGAAGCATGGTCTGGCGCGGCAATCGCCGGACGCCTTTCTCGTCAGCCTCTACGAGCAGGCTCCCGATATGCTGCTCGCCTCGCTGGCGAATGCGCGCAGCAATCTCAGCCGGACGCGCGTGTCGGCCGCCGATTTCGTCGGCATCCTGCGCGACCAGAGGCTGGTCAAGCTCGCGGCGCAGATCGAGAACCACGTCAGCGACCTCTAGGGCGGCTTTCCGGGTTTGCTGAAACCCGGTTCTCCAGCTCTGCGGGTTTACGGATTTACGATGCGAGGCTGTTCCTCAGTGCCCCTTGCGCTCACCAGGTGGGCAGGCAACAGCATCGTAATAGAATATAATTGTAGTTCATTTCAGAGGGATGTTTCCGCGAACATGGCCAAGAAAACGGTCGAAAGACTTAATCCGACACCCTCTACCGTAAAGAAGCTCTTCGCCTATAGCGGAAACCAGTGTGCCGTCCCCGATTGTCAGGAGCAGCTTGTCGACGTAAGCGGCGCCATGCTGGGCAAGGTCGCCCATATCTGCGCCGCCGAGAAAGGCGGGCCGCGCTTCGACGTTGACATGAGCCACGAAGACCGCCGCGCCTTTGAAAACCTGCTTCTGGTTTGCGGCAAGCACCATGACATCATCGACCATCAGCCCAATGTGACGACCTACACGGTCGAGGTGCTGCGCAAATACAAGGCCGATCACGAAGATCGTTTCAAACGGGCGGAGCTACAGCTCATCGCGCAGATCACGGACACGACCCAGGCCAGGCTGCCCACCTATCCGGAAACGCTGAAGCGGTTCGGAGAGGTCTTCGATGTCACCGACTCGATGAATCTCGACGAGGAAGTCGCCGGGCTGACCACCTTCATCGACAGGCTGAAGGAGCTTCCCCTCGAAGAGCGGGCATTCGCCATCAAGCTGGCCGAACGCATGAGACGTCGGGACGTCGATGACCTGCCGGCCGAAGACGTGGTCGGCGCGTTCAACCTTGGAAAAACCAGGCTGTGTCAGCATATGACTTTGCTGGAGCATCACCTGCTTGGCGATATCACCGAAGGGCATGGCTACCAGCAATATTTCGTGCGGCTGTGGGACCGCGATCCCGGCGGCAATCCCTGGATAGAGATGCTGGAGTTCTGCGAAAAGACGGGCATCACCATCGACAGCCTCCTCTATGATCTCAATTTCGCGCAGTACGACGGCTGACGGCACTATGGCGGCGCGGTCGCCTCCAACAGCCTCACGGCATCAGGACGGTTGATCGGGTTTGCCCGGCAGGGCTCGCAACCATCATTTCCACGACTGTCTGCATTTTTGGCGGGGGAAAGCCTTCCCCCTGGCCGGCACTTCGTTGCCGGCGCACCCCCTTCTGCGGGGAGACCCCGCAACGCCCCCTTTAGAGTGAGAGTGCGGACCGGGTTTGCCGTGACGGGTTGAGGGCTGGAGAAGAGGTCTCCGGCGCCCGTCGCGGAGAACCGCGATGTCCAGACAGGATCGCAGCGCGCGCCCCGGCTCGGATCGGGCGAGCCTTTACGACGATATCACAAACAAGATCATCGGCGAACTGGAGGCCGGCCGCTTCCCTTGGGTTCAGCCCTGGGGCTCGGCCGCGGTCAAGGCGCCGCTCGCCATGCCGCAGAACGCCGCCACAGGCCGGCGCTATTCGGGGATAAACGTCCTCATCCTCTGGGGCGCCGTCATCGAGCATGGTTTCCCCGGCCAGAGCTGGCTCACCTTCCGCCAGGCGCTTTCCCTCGGCGGCAATGTCAGGAAGGGCGAGCGCGGCACCACCGTCGTCTATGCCGATCGTTTCACCCCCGAGGACGAAAAGCGCCGCGCCCGCGAGGCCGGCGAGGACGCTCAGGCGATTCCGTTCCTGAAGCGCTTCACGGTCTTCAACGCCGCTCAATGCGACGGCCTGCCTGAAGAAATCGCCGTCGTCGCACCGCCGCCCGAACCGGGCCTGATCGAGCCGCGCGTCGAGGCCCTGATCCGGGCGACCGGCATCGACTTCCGCATCGGCGGAGACCGCGCCTTCTATGTCCCGGCGCATGACTATGTCGTCGTTCCGCCGCCGCAGGCGTATTTCGAGCCAATCAACTGGCACCGTACGGCCCTGCATGAGCTCGGACACGCGACGGGCCATCCCTTGCGCCTCGGCCGTGATTTCTCCGGCTCCTTCGGCACCAAGAAATACGCCTTCGAAGAGCTGATCGCCGAGATCAACGCGGCCTTCTGCTGCGCCTCGCTCGGCATCGCTCCGACCGTCCGCCATGCCGACTATATCGGCTCCTGGCTCGACGTCCTGCGCGAGGACAATCGCGCCATCGTCCGAGCCGCCTCCCAAGCCAGCAAGGCGGCCGACTGGCTTCTCAGCTTCCTGCCGGATTCCGGCAGCATCGACCAGAACGACGACGAGCGGGAGGCGGCGTGATGAACGCGCTCGCCTTTCCGGGTTTCGTACCCGACCCCGCGCAGTCGGCCGACATCCGCCTGCGCGTCCTCAGCCTCGGCGCCGGCGTCCAGTCCACGACGCTGGCGCTGATGGCGGCGCATGGCGAAGTCGGCCCCATGCCCGATTGCGCCATCTTCGCCGATACCGGGTGGGAGCCGCAGGCCGTCTATGACCATCTCGCCTGGCTGCGGTCGCCCAATGTCCTGCCGTTTCCCGTCCATATCGTCTCGGCCGGGGATCTGCGCGCCGACCTCATCGCCGGCGCACAGGGCGAGCGCTGGGCCTCCATTCCAGCCTTCACCCGCACCGTGACGCCTGCCGGGAGCGAGCTTCCCGTCTATGACGAGGACGAAAACGGCGATCTCGTCGTTGTCGGCTCTCGCATCGTGGCTACCGAGCGGGCCAGCATCGGCATGATCCGCCGCCAATGCACCGGAGACTACAAGATCGTGCCGATCAGGCGGAAAGTGCGCGAGCTGCTCGGCATCGCCGGGCGGCGCTCGCCCACGTCGCCGGTCACCGAGCAATGGATCGGGATTTCGCTCGACGAGGCGCTTCGCATGAAACCCTCTTACGAGAGCTGGCAGGTCAACCGCTGGCCCCTGATCGAGCGGGGCCTGACCCGACAGGACTGCCTGCGCTGGCTGGAACGGCACGATTATCCTCTGCCGCCCAAAAGCGCCTGCCTCGGGTGCCCGTTTCATTCCGACGATCACTGGCGACAGATGCGCGACCATGATCCCGAAGCCTGGGCGGACGCCGTGTCGGTCGACGCCGCCATCCGCACCGGTTTCCGCGGCATCCGCGCCGAAGTCTATCTGCACCGCTCCGCCGTGCCGCTCGACCATGCCGACCTATCGACGGCCGCCGACCGCGGCCAGCTCGATCTCTGGCCGAACGAGTGCGAGGGCATGTGCGGGGTCTGATTCCCTGAAAGCCGCAAAGGCGCAAAGCCGCTTCTCCGGCTTTCCGGGTGTCCGCTTCTGCGTTTTCCCGCGTTTCCGGTTCGTCAGCTTGCAGCCTTGCGCCACGACGCTCAGCCTACCGGCCGTCCTTCATCAACCCTGCCCAGACAGCGAGAATATCGCCTTCGGCCGCGTTGTCCTCAGCGACAACCACGCTGAACACGGCGAGCGTGCCGGCGAACTCCTCCATATCCATCACGCCCCGTGCGTGAAGCATTGTCGCCAACAGCATCAGTGCCTTGCCTTGTGCGGTGATGACGGCCCGGTCCGCCTCGGAAAAGCGGACATGGCGGGCTGGCGACGCCCCCAGCCATCGGCGCAGAACACGCGCCAAGTCCGCCCAGGGCGGATTTCTCCAGCCAGAAATCATAGCGTCCATAGACAATTCCCCGCCGCCCCGACTGGCGCCGGGACGGTTGAACACGCGTGAACACTGGGAACCGCGCCCCACGTATTTCCCACGCCGGGCAAGCCCGACGCCGATGGGTATTCTATTCCGTGGGCCGCCCGACATAGTCGGTGACCCAGTGTTCAAACGCTTGATGCGATCGATGCGGTGTTCAAGCCGCAGGCGATGCAATCCCTATGGCACAGGAAGACAGTCCTGAACATCGCCGTTCCGTTCTCGCCCCTGGCCAGGCGACAGGGTCCGACCAGCAGAGTGAGAGGGAGGTGGGGATTTTCGTGACGGGTTCGGGTCGAGAGAGAGGCTCTCGGCGCCCGTCGCGGAGACTACCACGATGGCTACTGCCGCCCAGAAAATCATCCTGTCGCCTTCCCGCGACATCCCCTTCAACAAGCTCGTGCTCAGCCAATCGAATGTCCGACGCGTCAAGGCCGGCGTCTCGGTCGAGGAACTGGCCGAGGACATCGCCCGCCGAGGCACGCTCCTCCAGAGCCTCAATGTCCGCCCGGTCCTCGACGCCAGGGGCGATGAGACCGACATGTATGAAGTTCCCGCCGGCGGTCGCCGCTATCAGGCGCTCGCCATCCTCGTGAAGCAGAAGCGTCTCGCGAGGAACGCGCCTGTGCCCTGCGTCGTGCGTGATCCCTCCACGTCGATTCTCGCCGAGGACGACAGCCTCGCCGAAAACACCCAGCGCGTGCCGCTGCATCCTCTCGATCAGTTCCGGGCCTTCTATGACATGCGCCGCAAGGGCATGAGCGAGGAGGAGATCGCTGCGGCCTTCTTCACGACCGCGCAGGTGGTGAAGCAGCGCCTGCGTCTGGCCTCTGTCTCGCCCACGCTCCTCGACATCTATGCCGAGGACGGCATGAAGCTCGAAGAGCTGATGGCCTTCACCGTCAATCCCGACCATGCCCGCCAGGAGCAGGTCTGGGGGGCGGTCCAGACCTCCCACAATCGCCAGCCCTGGTATATCCGCCAGTTGCTCACTGAAACCACGGTGCCGGCCACCGACAAGCGCGCCCTGTTCATCGGCATCGAAACCTATGAGCAGGCGGGCGGCAGCGTGCTGCGCGATCTCTTCCAGACCGATGGAGGCGGCTGGCTTCAGGACCCCGCGCTTCTCGACCGCCTGGGCGCGGAGAAGCTCAAGACCCTCGCCGAGGAAATCGCCGCCGAGGGCTGGAAGTGGATCACCGTCGATACCGATCTGCCCTATGGCTACGATCAGGGGCTGCGGGCGCTCGACTTCACCCTCGTCGATCTGAACGATGACGAGCGCGCGGCCCGAGAAGCCCTGCGTGAGGAATACGAACGGATCGAGGCTGAATACTCGGAAGCCGATGAGCTGCCGGACGAGATCGACCAGCGTCTCGGCGAGATCGAGACGGCGCTCGAAGCCTTCGAGAAGCGCCCGGTCATCTACGATCCGGCCGACATCGCGCGTGGCGGCGTCTTCATCAGCGTCGACCGCAATGGCGAGCCCGTCGTCGATCGCGGCTATGTGCGCCCGGAGGACGAGACGCCGGTCGGCGTCGAGGACCCCGACGGCGAGGCCGAAGCCACCGGTACCGAAGTCGCGGCATCCGGCACCGTTCAGCGCGCCGTCATCACCATCGGCGGCCAGTCGGCCGAACCGGAGGATGACGACGAGGAAGACGTCATCAAGCCGCTGCCCGAACGGCTCGTTACCGAGCTGACTGCGCACCGCACCCTGGCGCTCCGCGATGCCGTGGGCGCCAATCCCCAGGTCGCGTTTACCGCCTTGCTGCACAAGCTCGTGCGCGACACCTTCCAGCGGACGGCCACCTCCGGCGCCAGCCTGCAGGCGTCCGTCAATCACGTATTCTTCCGCGAACAGGGCAAGGATCTCGCCGAGACGGCCTATGCCAAGTCCGTCATCCAGCGGCATGAGGACTGGAAGGCTGACCTACCAGCCGATGAGGATGCGCTGTGGGACTGGCTCGCCGTGCTCGACGACGCCAGCCGCATGGCGCTGCTCGCGCATTGCGTCAGCTATGGGATCAACGCCCTCTATGAACGGCCCAACCCCTACAGCGGCAGCGGCGTGTCGCAGTCGGGTCTCGACCGGCGTATGGCAGAGGCCGATCGACTGGCCCGCGCCACCGGCCTCGAAATGGTGGACGTCGGCTTCCGACCCACGGTCGAGAACTATCTCGGCCGCGTCACCAAGCCCCGCATTCTTGCGGCCGTCCGCGAAGGCGCGGGCGAACGCGCGGCCCAGCTCATCGACCACTTGAAGAAGGGCGACATGGCCAAGGAGGCCGAACGCCTGCTGGCCGACAGTGGCTGGCTACCGGAGCCGCTGCGCCTGATCGACCATGACGAGCCGACCACGTCCGATACCTCGGAAGGCGAGGCCGAGACGGCGCTCCCAGCCTTCCTTGCCGGTGAGGACGAGGACGAGGAAACCCCCGAAGACCCGGAAGCCGAGGCGCCAGCGATGATCGCCGCGGAATGACGCCAAACCCCGGCGGGCGGTCGAAGCCGCCCCGCCGTCTTCATTTTCAGCTTCAAGGCCCGGCGATCCGTCGTCGGGCCTTTTTTCATTTTCAGGGAGCTCCCACCTCCGACATTTATCTACCAGCCGGCCGTCAAATGGCGGTAGCCGGTTCCCCTCTCAGTGGGATTTCCGCTCATAGACGTGATTGAGGTTATCGGCTTGGTGCTGGAGGCTCCTCGCCACCGTTGCAGCCGCGGCCCGGTTCGGAAACGCCCCTGTTGTCATCCCGTTCAGGCTTACGCACCACCCATCGGGCTTCTCAATGACCGTATAACGCCGTCGCTCGCCACCGATATTGGCGGACTTACCCGTCAAATAGCCACTCATCATGAGCGTCGATCGCCTTGTTGGTTCGGTGTGTCGGGCTTCGTCCAAATCCCGAAGGCCGCTCCGATAACCGTCATCGCCATACGCCAGGATGATCGGCTGCTCTCTTTCGTCTTCATCGTTGCCCGCAAAAGTGCATTTCTGCTCATGGTTTCACCTCAACAAGAGGCCGCATCAAAGCTTCGAGCGCGTATGAATTCCATCCTGACGCAACCGGCCGCTCATAGTATTCTCATCAATTCGACCGGTGGACCTCGGCGCCATGCAACGCCATAGCGGGCCAAGCTCGTGCCCGGACAGCTCAGACCCTCAAACATCTTCGCTTCACCATTAGGCGGGAAGTGCGGGGCAATGGCATCCCTTTAGATTGATGATCCGGCTGCTGTCTGATGCCGGACACCATCCCGCTTCCATTCGCAAACCTTGGTCCGATCCGTCTCCTTATCAATCAACCCGCAAGGGGTCGGCTTACGCGCGCGTGCCGCCCTCGGGGATTCGGAAAAGGTCCGAACGCCCGAGGGTGATTGCAGAGCCGGTCAGACACTTCGGGCGCCTGTCGCGCGGGGGATGGTCCCCCGCCTCCCAAGACAGGAGCCGGAACCATGTCCTATGCAGATGCCACCGCTTTCGCCGCAAGCCTAGCCACCACGCTGATGGTTTCGATCATCGTCTTCCAGGCCGGGGACGGCACTCACGGCGCCATGCCCGCCAACGAATTCGATGGCGACGAAGAAATGGTCAGGCTGGAACTTGATCCCTTCGGCTGAGGCGCGACAGCGCCTCACCCCGACGGCTCGGAGCGCAAGATCGCGTCCGGGCCTTCAGCGCTGCGCTACCGCTCATCGCCGGCAGCGGCACCGGCTCATGCCCCGGCAAGGGAGAGTGAGAGTGCGGACGGGTTTTCCGTGACGGGTTGGTTGCCGGAGAGAGAGCTCCCGGCGCCCGTCCTGGAGCATCCTGCGATGGCCCTTGCACCTCAAACCACCTTCGCCCCGATCGGCGACATCCTCGCGCATCAGATCGTGCCCCGGCTGCGCCTTGCCGCGAAGCTGCCGCTGCGCATCACCTGCATCGGCACGGCCCGCTATGTCGGCACCGACGAGGCCGACAGCTTCGACCGCAGCGTCTTTCTCGGCGACCGCCCGTCGCTGGAGAACGCCACCAGCTTCGCGGCCGTTTCGGTCAGGCGCGGCGGCATTGGCGTGAGCCAAGATAAGACGCTGCGCTTTCATCCACGCTTCGCCGTCATCCAGGACAACGATCAGAATCTGGTTCTGGCCGGCGAAATCCGCGCCGGGATCATTCTCTGGCAACAGCCCGTCGCCAGCGACGGCGAGGCCCGCCGGATCGTGACCGAAGCCAGCCGCCTGCGCGGACTGGCTTTCGCCGCCTCCGGCCGGGGCGAGCAGCGTGCGGCCCGCAATCATCGCCACCAGGCCGGCCTGCTCGAAGCACGCCTGGTCGACCCCTTCTGGCGCGAGGCCGCCGCCGATCTGCTCCGGCTGCCACAGGCCGCCTGATCCCATCCCCCGATTTCCACCCATCCGACCCGGCGCTTCGCTTCGCCGGGTTCTCACCTATGGAGTTTTCCCATGCCGAAATTCGTAGTCAGCAAAGGCCACGACGCCTTCGTCTATTACGAAACCGTCCTAGAGGCCGACACGCCCGAAGAGGCGCGAAGTCTCGTCCGGAGCGTTCATTACGAAGGCGCATGGCTCCCCACCGGCTATGTGCAGGAGTTCGACGATTACGAGATCGACGAGCATAGCGGCGTTCGCCTCCTCGAAGACGGTGAAGCCGTAGAGGCCTTCCTGACCATCGGCGTCACCGCCCAAGAGCGCGACGCCTTGCTGGCGGGGCTGCGCCTCCTCCAGCTCGCCCTGGGGCGCGGCGATCTCGAACCTGCGCTCGAAAACATCGTCACCAATGACGGCGCGCATACCGGCCTCGATCCGACTCGTATCGACGCTCTGTGCGAACGCATCAACGTCTAGGTGGTGGCGATGTATGAGACCTACCTGCGCCTCGACATCCTGGTCTGGGACAGCGAGCGCGCCGTAATCCGCGCCGCGCGCTGCAAGCTGGCTTTATCGGCCCGGCGCGATCCCGCACTGCGGGGCGCGCGAAAGCGGTTCTATCGCGACATGCTGCGCCACCATGCCGATGCCCAGCGGCTTGTGGCGCAGTTCCGCCTCTGACGCTTCCGCACCGCGTCCATCCCTTGAACCTCGCCCGGCCATCGCGCCGGGCTTTCTCGTTTCAGGAGCCTGACATGGCCAACTACTTTACCCATTTCTCGTGCCTTCTTGACGTCGGCACGCCCGATAATGCCGCCCGAGCGCTCGACCTCTACAACAAGCTTTCGGAGGAAGGCGCTTCCGAAGAACCGCCGTCCGAGGGGTTTCTCCTATCGATCCAGCCGGAGCACGGGGGTGGCCGGCTCTGGATGCGCGATGACCAGACAGGCGATCCCGAGCGTCTGCTCCAGTTCGTGAAGATCTGCGCGACCGAGTTCCGCCTCAGTGGTCTCTGGGGCTTCCAATACGCCAACACCTGCTCGCGGCGGCGCCTCGACGGTTTCGGCGGCGGCGCTCATGTCCTCGACCTCGCCACCGGCGAGACGGTGGCATGGACCTACACCGATGGCTGGCTCGCCCAGGTTCTCGATGGAGGCGGCTCAGATGAGTAAGGTCATCGAAACCACGGTCTATCAGCTCGACGAGCTTGCTGACGCCGCCAAGGAGAAGGCCCGCGATTGGTATCGCGAAGGCGGCTTCGACTACGACTGGTATGATGCCGTTTACGAGGATTTCCAACAGATCGCGGAAATCCTCGGCCTTCGGCTGAAAACCCGCAGCATGCGGCTCAACGGCGTCGGCTCCTGGCAGAAGCCCTGCATCTGGTTTCGGGGGTTCTGGAGCCAGGGCGACGGCGCCTGCTTCGAGACCTTCTATTCCTACCGGAAAAACGCCCCGCGCCGCATCAGGGAACACGCGCCGCAAGACGCCGAACTGCACTGCATCGCCGATGCACTTCAGGCGGTCCAGCGGCGTAATTTCTACCAGCTTAGCGCCGAGGCGAACCATCGCGGTCACTACTACCACGAATACTGCATGACGATCTCGGTAGAGCGCGACAGTCCAACCTATCAGGATATGACGGCCGATGCGGAAGACACCGTGGCCGAGGCGCTGCGCGACCTGGCCCGTTGGCTCTATCGGCAGCTCGAACGCGAATACGAGTGTCTCACCTCGGACGAGGCCGTCGACGAGGCGATCACCGCCAACGAATACACGTTCACGGCAACCGGCCGTCGCTTCGGCTGAACCCGGCAAGCGTCCTGCCATTCGGCAGGGCGCTTTTTGCATGCCAGCCACGGCCCACCTTTCGAGAGTCAGAGGAGGCCGGGGACGGGTTTGAGCCTGTGCGGTCGAGAGAGAGCGCTGCGCGGCTCGATCCTGTCCTGCTCTCCCGAGGTCTCCTCCATGAACATGATTTCCGCATCTGCGGCGGCATCGGTCGCCGGGCCGCTTCCGCTTGTCCCCGACAGCCATGCCGCCACGTCCGTCTTTTCGGCGGCAGCTCTTCTTCTGCCCCACCTCGAGCGCGGCCAGCGCATCGACGCCGCCACGCTTCGCAGCGCGATGGAAACCGCCTTCGGCGCGTCCGATACCGCTGGCGCCTGGGACTGGAAAACCGCCTATGACGCCTGCGAGGCCGCGATCGTCCTGTTCCTGCGCAAGTACGGAAAGGCGCTTTTCCGTAAAGCCGGTTCGCCAGCCGATAGCCTGCCGCTGCTGACGCGGATCGCCGGGCTGCTGCCGACCCATACACGCCGCTCGGAGGAGGCGCAGACCTTCCAGCAATTCTCCACCCCGATCCCACTGGGGCTGGCAGCGGCGACCGCCGCCGCCATCACGCCCGCCGACCGGGTTCTGGAACCCTCGGCCGGGACCGGATTGCTCGCCATCCTGGCCGAGATCGCCGGCGGCGCCCTCGTCCTCAACGAGCTGGCCGAGATGCGCGCCGGTCTACTTTCCTCCCTCTTTCCCGCCTTGTCCGTCACGCGTTTCGACGCGGCGCAGATCGACGATCACCTCGATCCTGCCCTGGTCCCGTCCGTGGTGCTGATGAACCCGCCGTTCTCGGCGCTGGCGAATGTCCAGGGCCGCGTCGCCGATGCCGCCTTCCGCCACGTCGCTTCGGCGCTTGCGCGCCTTGCGCCCGGCGGGCGGCTGGTGACGATCACCGGCGCGAGCTTCGCCCCCGATAATCCTGCCTGGACCCCGGCCTTCGTCCGGCTGCAGGAGCGCGGTCGCGTGGTCTTCTCTGCCGCAGTCGATGGTTCTGTCTATGCCAAGCATGGCACGACGATCGATACCCGGATCACCGTCATCGACAAGCTGCCCGCCGACGATCCGGCAGTCTTCCCAACCTCTCCCGGCGCCGCACCGGATGCCGCCACCCTGATGGCCTGGATCGGCGCGAGCCTGCCCGCGCGGCAGCCTGTCGATCCTTCAGTCGTTGTTCCGGTTGCCGCAGCGCCTGCGCCTCGCACCGTGCGCGGCTATATCGCCGCCACCGCGAAAGCCGCCCGCCCGGCGCCGCAGACCGAACCGGAAGCCGCACCGCTCGACTATGAGATCGTCGATTGGCAGCCAGCCGAGGGAGGCCACATCACCGACGCCATCTATGAGGAATACGGGCTTCAGGTCATCCGTATTCCCGGCGCCCAGCCTCATCCAACCCAGCTCGTCCAGTCGGCGGCGATGGCGAGCGTCGCCCCGCCGAAGCCCAGCTACCGGCCGCATCTGCCAAAGACCATTCTCGGTCTTCTGTCCGACGCGCAGCTTGAGACCGTCATCTATGCCGGCCAGGCCCATGCCGACCATCTCGCCGGGGCCTGGACCGTCGACGAGACCTGCGATGTGGTCAGCGCGGCGGCCGAGGACGCCAAGAACGCCGTCCGCTTCCGGCAAGGCTTCTTCGTCGGTGACGGCACCGGCGTCGGCAAGGGGCGGGAATCCGCCGCCATCATCCTCGACAACTGGATGCAGGGCCGCCGCAAGGCCGTCTGGATCTCCAAATCCGACAAATTGCTGGAAGACGCACAGCGTGACTGGTCGGCGCTCGGCATGGAGCGCCTCCTGGTTACGCCGCTGTCGCGCTTCCCGCAGGGCAAGCCCGTGACGCTGCCCGAAGGCATCCTTTTCACGACCTATGCCACGCTACGCTCAGACGACCGCGGCGATAGGGTTTCACGCGTCAAACAGATCGTCGAATGGTTGGGCGAGGATTTCGATGGAGTGATCGTCTTCGACGAGGCGCATTCGATGCAGAACGCCGCAGGCGGCAAGGGAGAACGGGGCGATGTCGCTGCCAGCCAGCAGGGCCGAGCCGGGCTTCGCCTCCAGCACGCCCTGCCGGATGCCCGCATCGTCTATGTCTCCGCGACCGGCGCCACTACGGTCCACAACCTCGCCTATGCCCAGCGCCTTGGCCTTTGGGGGGGCGAGGATTTCCCCTTCGCCACGCGGGCCGAATTCGTCGAGGCTATCGAGGGCGGCGGCGTCGCGGCGATGGAGGTTCTGGCCCGGGACATGCGCGCCCTCGGCCTCTACACCGCCCGGTCGCTGTCCTTCGCCGGCGTCGAATACGAGCTGGTCGAGCATGAGCTGACCCCCGAACAGACCCGCATCTACGATGCCTATGCCGGGGCCTTCGCCATCATTCACAACAATCTGGATGCTGCGATGGAAGCGGCCAATATTACCGGCAGCACGGGCACCCTGAATCGGCAGGCGAAATCCGCCGCGCGCTCGGCCTTCGAGTCGGCCAAGCAGCGGTTTTTCGGCCACCTCCTGACCAGCATGAAAACCCCGACGCTGCTCCGCTCCATCGCATCCGATCTGGAGGCGGGCCATTCGGCCGTGATCCAGATCGTCTCGACCGGCGAGGCGCTTATGGAACGCCGGCTGGGCGAGCTGCCGACCGAGGAATGGAACGACGTCCGCGTGGACATCACCCCGAGGGAATATGTCCTGGACTACCTTGCCCATTCCTTCCCGGTGCAGCTCTACGAGCCGTTCACCGACTCGGAGGGCAATATGTCGTCGCGGCCCGTCATGCGCGACGGCCAGCCCGTCGAAAGCCGCGAAGCGGTCGCCCGCCGCGACGAGCTGATCGCAAAGCTCGCCAGCCTGCCGCCGGTCCCCGGTGCGCTGGACCAGCTCATTCAGCATTTCGGCACCGATACCGTGGCTGAAGTGACGGGCCGGTCGCGGCGCATCATCCGCAAGGCTGGCAAGGGCGTCACTGTTGATCGCCTTGTCGTCGAGAACCGCGCAGCTTCGGCCAACCTGGCCGAAACCCAGGCGTTCATGGACGACGGCAAGCAGGTTCTGGTGTTCTCCGACGCCGGCGGCACCGGCCGCAGCTATCATGCCGAACTGTCGGCACGGAACACGAGGCTGCGCGTCCATTACCTGCTCGAAGCCGGATGGAAGGCCGATACTGCGATCCAGGGGCTTGGCCGAACGCACCGGACCAACCAGAAGCAAGCACCCCTGTTCCGGCCGATCACCACGAACGTCAAAGCCGAAAAGCGCTTCCTCTCGACCATCGCCCGCCGTCTCGACACCCTGGGCGCGATCACGCGCGGCCAGCGCCAGACCGGCGGTCAGGGCCTGTTTTGGCCCGAGGACAATCTGGAATCGCATTACGCCCGCGACGCGCTGCGCCAGCTCTACCTGCTGCTGGTCCGCGGCAAGGTCGAGGGATGCTCGCTCGACCGCTTTGAGAGCGCCACCGGCTTGAAACTGATGGACTCCAACGGCATCAAGGATGACCTCCCAGCCATCACGACCTTCCTGAACCGGCTGCTGGCCTTGACGATTGAGCTTCAGGGCGTGCTGTTTACCGCCTTCGAGCAACTTCTGACGGCGCGCATCGAGGGCGCCATCGCGTCGGGCACCTATGACGCCGGGCTGGAGACGCTGCGAGCGGAGAGCTTTGTCGTCACCGACCGCCAGACGATCTATACGCACCCGCGCACCGGCGCCCAGACCCGCCTGCTGACCATCACCGAGCGCAAGCGCAACCATCCGGTCACGCTGGCGGAGGCCATAGGCAACCTGGACGATCCGCGCGCGGTCCTGTTGGTCAACGAGCGGTCGGGCCGCGCCGCCGTGCAGGTTCCGACCACCAGCGTCATGCTGGACGATGGCGAGATCGAGCGCCGTGTCCGGCTGATCCGGCCGATGGAAGCGCACAACATCCCGGTCAAGACCATGCCCGAGACCCATTGGGTCGAAGCCGACCGGGACGCCTTCGCCTCTGCCTGGAATGCCGAGATTGCCGAGGTGCCGGAGTTTTCCGACAGCACCCTGCATATGGTGACAGGTCTCCTGTTGCCTATCTGGAAGCGGTTGCCGAACGAATCCACCCGCGTCTATCGGCTCCAGACCGATGCTGGCGAGCGGATCATCGGCCGCCGCGTTTCGCCTGCCTGGGTCGCCCACGCGACCGCGACCGGCGTCACGTCGATCACGCCGGAGGATGCCTTCACCGCCCTTATGGACGGAAAGACGATCCTCGATCTCGCCGAGGGCCTTCAGCTTCGCCGGGTCCGCGTCATGGGCGCGCTGCGCATCGAACTCACCGGCTTCACCGACACGATGCGCCAGCGCCTCACGGCCTATGGCCTCTATCACGAGATCATCTCGTGGAAGCTGCGCTTCTTCGTGCCGGTGGATGCTCAGGGGCCGGTAATCATCGGCAAGCTCTTCGACCGCTGGCCGGTCGAACGCATCGGCGAACGGGAGGCCGCATAAATGGCTTCGCGTCACGCCTCAGAACTGGCGCATCGCCTCGGCCGCGAGGCCGAGGCGGTCTGCCGCGAATACCTGTCCTCCGGTCGGAGGGCAGGCAATTACTGGCAGGTCGGGGACGCGCAGAACAGCCCCGGCCGCTCCCTCTATGTCCGGCTCAGGGACACCCCCAAAGGTCCGGCCGGGAAATGGACCGACGCCGCCACCGGCGACCATGGCGATCTGCTCGACATCATCCGCGAGGCGCTTGGCCTCGTCGATTTCAAGGATGTGGCCGAGGAAGCGCGCCGTTTCCTCAGTCTCCCGCATCCCTCGCCGGAACAGACAGGGACACCGACCGGCAGGACATCGAGCATTGCCGTCGGTTCGCCCGAAGCGTCGCGGCGGCTGTTCGCCATGTCGCAGCCGATCCCCGGCACGCTCGCGGCGACCTACCTCAGCGGGCGGGCAATCACGTCGCTCATCGGCGGCACCGCACTGCGCTACCATCCCCGGTGCTATTACCGGCCCGACGAGCATTCGCCCACGGAGATCTGGCCGGCGATGATCGCGTCCGTCACCGACCTTGACGGGCGACAGACCGGCGCGCACCGCACCTGGCTCGCCCCGGACGGCTCGGGCAAGGCGCCTGTCGAAACGCCGAGGCGGGCGATGGGCGACCTTCTCGGACACGGCGTCCGCTTTGGCGTTGCCGGCGATGTGCTGGTCGCCGGGGAGGGCATCGAGACCGTGCTGTCGCCCCGTCAGGTTCTGCCGCACATGCCGATGCTGGCGGCGCTCTCGGCCGCACACCTCGCCGCCATCCTGTTCCCGGCGACGCTACGCAGGCTCTATGTCCTTCGCGATCGTGATCCGGCTGGGGACGGCGCGAGAGACAGCCTGATCGCCCGAGCTGCGAGCGTCGGGATCGAAGCGGTTGCGATGTCGCCAGCGCGCGAGGACTTCAACGAGGATCTGCGCTGGCGCGGCGTCGATGCCCTCCGGGCGGCCCTGAAGGATCAGCTTCATCCCGTGGACGTCAGCCGGTTCATGGAGGGGTGAGAGGATCGGCGGGGGGATGGGGCAAAGCTCTGAATGGCTCCGCCTGCCGTCTCCGCTCATCATCGGGAACACCCTTCCCGCGTCGGAGAGGGCGCCCACGGCCTTCTGAGGGGGCGATCGGCTCACAAACGGGCCAGCCGGGCAATGGCGCTGCGCTCTCGGCTATTTTCCGCCGGCGGGGCAAGCCCCGCCTTTGCATCGCGAAGCAAAATAGCCGGCTTGGCCATCAAGGCCCTCGCGGGAGCACGAGGGCTGCCAGGCCGTCCCGCCCGTGAGCTTCGACGCCTGCGAAGGCCGCGATGGGCGCGGTCTCCAGACGAAGGATGCTCCCGATGATGAACGAAGACGATGACGCAGGCTTCGAGCCGTTCCACACCTCATCCCCCACCGATCACGTCCTCACCGAACTCCAGCTCTATGGCTACCGCCCTTTCCAGGACGAACCCGATCCGCGTCCGCTACCGGAGGGCAACACCGTCGCCGCAGCCGTCGCAGACATCTTCGACGCCCTCGTCTCGACGCTCGGCGACACCCGCCTCGAACCCGATCTCGACGATCTCCTCTGGTCGACGGTCAATCTCTTCCATCGCGCCGCCGACCGGGTCGAACGCGAACTCGACGACAACGAGCAGGGGCAGCTCCGCCTTCAGCGGGAACAGGATGGCAGCGAGGTCAAGAGCGTCGAACTCGAACGCCTCACGGCGGAGGGACAGACCCTGGTCGAACGGCGCAACAGCATGGAACTCTTCCGCGACCTCTCGGCGGACGCCTTCGAGCACCACACCGGCACGCCCTGGCGGCCGCGCAGCGGTTCGATGGTCAACCATCGCAACCTCACCTCGGCAATGATCGACAGCCGCGATTTCCTCGCCGCTAAGCGCCGGGCCGAGACCGATGTGCTGCTGCCCGCCGGTCCCAGAGTCGCCATCACGGGCGGTGCGGACTTCAACGATCACAACCTGATCTGGACGAAGCTCGATCAGGTTCATGCCAAGCACACGGACATGGTGCTCCTGCACGGCGGCTCGCCGAAGGGCGCCGAACTGATCGCCTCCCGCTGGGCTGACAGTCGCAAGGTGCCGCAGGTCGCCTTCAAGCCCGACTGGACGAAGCACGCCAAGGCCGCGCCCTTCAAGCGCAACGACGCCATGCTCGATGTCCTGCCGGTCGGCGTCCTGGTCTTCCCCGGCACCGGGATTCAGGAGAACCTTGCGGATAAGGCGCGCAAGCTCGGCATTCCAGTCATGAAGTTCGACGGCGGCGCGTAAAGCGCCGCCGCTCGGCGGCCTGCCAGCCGCCTCTACTTGACTGAACACGAGGTTGATGGCTTTCTTGAAGAATATTTGCAGCAACGGCGAACTGGCATAGTCGCAGGCGGAGCGTATTATCCGGCAGCCTGTGGTGATCCTCAATCGTTCATGCGGAGGCTGCCGTGACCCTCATCCTGCTTGCCATCTCCCTGACGATCGCGCTTTGCGTCATCGCCTACAACTTTGCCATCTACGCCTTGCCGTTCATGGTCGGGCTGACGGCCTTTCAATATGTCTATGGAATGGAGGCCGGCTTCCTGCTGTCGGCGCTGCTATCCGTGGCGCTGGTCATCGCCGTCGTAGGCTTTGCCAAGAACCCGGCCTTGCGGCTTATCGCCCTCGCCGTATTCGCGGTGCCGGCGATGATCGCCGGTTATGCGCTCGTGCATGGCGTCACGAAGAATTTCGTCGACGCGACGATTATGCTGAACCTGCTCGGCGGCGCCGGCGGTCTCTTCATCGGCATAGCGGCGATGCTCAATCTCAATGCGCTCGGTACAGGCGTCCTGTCTCGCTGATGCGATCGCGAATCGCCGCTCGTCACAAAAAATCTGCGCCGGTTTGCACTGTTGGGCTTCCGGCATCCTGCTCTGAGGAATGGCGCCACCGGCGCTGTAAGGGCCAAGGTCTTCGCTCCGATTGGCCCCGCTGTGGAAGTCGGTCATCGGCTGATACCCTCCCAGCCTTAGCAAGGTCGCCACTCTCTGCTTCGTTCCCCTCCGTGTCGTGGCGTCCGCGAACACCTTCATGCTCTCCAGCCCTGCAATTCACTGGATCGCACCTTCGGCCGACGGGGTGGAACAACGCCATACATCCTGGAGCCCAATAGCCGTTTCGTCCTGGTCCCGGCTCGCCTTCCGACTGGCGGCGTGCTGCGGCTCGTGACGGCGATCCCGGCGGCGCGCACCCCGCTCTGATGCGGGTTTCATATCGGGGCCTGTAGCGCCCTCGTTGCCGGGAAGGACGAACGGTTCTGCTGTGCGTCCCCGGTGTCAGCTTTCCGAGGCGCCAATCCCTCCGACTGACTGATCCCCTAAGTCCGTTCGGTTTCCGACCGCAACCCCCGCGGCTCCGGACCGTGTTGCCGCGCAAGCGCGGCTGCCCGCTCCACTCCGGGCCTTAAGGGCGAGGTGCCGCCAAGGCGGCACTTGCTGGCGTCTCCCGACGGCCTTGGCCGGGTCTCGTCGGAGGGATGGTCCCTTCGAGAAGCAACGGAGACTTACAATGCAGAACATCGTCATTCTTGCCGGCAACATCGGCCAGGACCCCGAAACCCGCAACACCCAGAGCGGCACCTCGATCACCCACTTCACGCTGGCCACCTCGCGCCCCCGCTACTCGGAAGGCAAGGTTGTCCGAGACAAGGACGGCTATCGCGTCCAGGACACCGAATGGCACCGGATCACCGCCTTCAACGGCCTCGGTAAGACGATCCAGCAGCATTGCGAGAAGGGCATGAAGGTTCTGGTTCGCGGCCGCATCCACTACACCAAGTGGACCGATCAGCAGGGCGTTGAGCGCTACGGCTGCGAGATCATCGCCGAGACGGTGGACTTCCTCAGCCGGGCAAAGCAGACCCAGAACGAAGACGGCAAGTTCATCGACGACGATGACATCCCGTTCTGAGCGGGATACCGGGAGCCCGGCGGCGCAAGCCGCCGGGATTTCCTAATTATCTGGCGTTCCTGGCATGAGTCGTCGTCTTCCGGCAGCACGATAAGCCTCGAACAATCTCTCCTGCTCGCCTTGGCTTGGAGAGAGAACCCAGCACTGCCCGAATCGCCCCCGCCACTGACCAGACGTCAAATCTCTAGGAACACCGATTCTGGGTCGCTTTCCACTCCAAATCCGTCTATAATAGCCGTAGTTCTGGCGTGACGTTGACGCACGGTGGGAGGTGATCATGCATGATCACTTCCCGACAAACACGGGCCGCGCGCGCATTACTGGGTTGGACACAGGAGATGCTCGCTGACAAGGCCAAGGTTTCGCTGACGGCGCTCAAGCGCATGGAGTCGGCCGCTGAACTGCGTGTGTATGAAAGCACCAGCGACCAAGTCCGCAGAGCGCTTGAGGCCGAAGGAATCGCCTTCATCAGATCGGGCCGCAACGAAGGGGTTATGCTTGTCGATGTGCACGAAGCAGCCGAACGCAGCAGAGTCCGGTAATTCCCACCCTTCTACCGCCTCCCGCTTGTCATCGTCGCGCTGTAATGGTGCTTAAGAATAGCAACCGCCATCCCAGAGTGTCACGTGCCGACTAATGACCACAATTGATTTCCTCGACGAAGCCCCTTCCATGCTGTCGCTCACCGAGTATGACCGACAGCACATCAAGCTCTATGCTCGTCTGCTGGACGCAGAGGCAGATGGAGCAGACTGGCGCGAAGCGGCCGAGGTTCTTTTCGGCATCTGTCCAACGACTGAGCCGGACCGCGCTCGCCGCGTCCACGACAGCCATCTGGCTCGCGCACACTGGATGACCAAGCATGGCTACCGGCAGCTCAGGCGCGGCCGGCCTCATTAGATCCCGTGTTGTCTCAAGTGCAACGCCTGTTGCGCCTTGCAACCTTCCCAAGAAATAGAATCCCCGGAATCAATTCGCTCTGTACGCGTATTCGCTGAACGGGGAGGATTAAATGACGCCCGATACAAGAGAATGGCGATCATCAACTACATACGACTATCTCGATCGGGCAGATGTAGATGCACTGGCGTGGGAGTGCCTTCGGCGCAATCTCGATTACCAGCGCGACTACGCAAACTCCATCCGCATGGCCTCCGAAC
Organism: Hephaestia caeni; assembly: GCF_003550065.1. Taxonomy (GTDB): domain Bacteria; phylum Pseudomonadota; class Alphaproteobacteria; order Sphingomonadales; family Sphingomonadaceae; genus Sphingomonas; species Sphingomonas caeni_A. The sequence continues at coordinate 260,148 of NZ_QXDC01000004.1, read as the reverse complement.
TCGGGCCTGAGACCGAAGCGATCGGCGATCGCTGGGGTCTCCGATTTCCCCGCCAGGCCCAGCCTGAATGCACTCGAACAACCTGTTTTCTGGACGCCGGAAGCTGACACCAGCGTAGTCCATATCGGACCCGCCCCGGAAATTGAGCAGGTCAGCCCTCGCATTTTCGAGGATATTCGCTCGGAAATCAGCCGCAGTTCAGAGGAAGGACTGCATATATCGGTTCTCACCGGAAGCGGTCGCCTGCACCTTGTCGCGAGAGCGGGTCTCGAGCCGACGCAGTCCATCGCCGCCATCATTCCGCTCGACGCCCACAGCCTGGATCGTGTCCAGTCACTGATCAGACTCTGGCGAAGCCTTCACGGCCTGCCTGTGCCACAGGACAGTCGGATGACGGCGCAGCAGCGCCGTCGTCTCAAAAACATGCTGCGCGCCGCTGACGGCCGTTTGCACAACGCCGACTATCGCGAGATCGCCGAAGCGATTTTCGGCGTTGAACGCGTTGCCAGCGACCCCTGGAAAACGTCCGCGCTCCGGGACGCTGTCCTCGATCTGGTCAAGGACGGCTTCGCGATGATCGACGGCGGTTACCGCAAGCTTCTTCGCCACCGCCGTCGTTCGTAACCTGCGCTACTAGGGCAAGGTGTGCGAATTAGGCCCCCCCAAGTTCGCACTCCCCCTTCGCTATTCTTCTTCGCCACCGTGGCCTTCGTTCGCCGCTGAACGCCAGCGGCTCCCGCGAAAGCCACGGAGGCCACCATGAACGCCAATCTCGCGACCCTGCCGCCGCGCTTCCTCCGCACCAAGGAAGCCGCCGAATTCCTCAGTCTCTCGGCCCGTACCCTCGAAAAGCACCGGACCTACGGCACCGGGCCGGCCTATCGCAAGCTTGGCGGGCGCGTCGTCTATTCCGTCAATGAGCTTGAGGCATGGGCTGAACGCGGCGCCGTGACGTCCACCTCCGATCCGCGGGGCAGCGTGCTGCCCGCGAAACGCCATGAGCCCGCACCGGCATCCCATGCCGGCCGTCACGCCCGCTGATCCGCGCGGTCTTTTCAATGACGACGCGGCATCGCCCATCTCCGGAGCGCGGACAACTCGATCTGTTCCACGCGCTCCCTGGCGATTTCGCGCCCCGCGACGCGCAGGACCTCATGGCCTATCCGTTCTTCTCCCTCTCCAAGTCACACCGCACCGCGCCGATCGATTTCGTCGCCGGCGACGTGAGCATCCGCGTCGAGGCGGTTCCCGATCATGGCATGGCCACAATCTGGGATGCCGACATCCTCATCTGGGCGGCGAGCCAGATCGTCGAAGCGCGCGACAAAGGTCTTCGCACTTCGCGCCTGATGGCCGCCACCCCCTACGAGATCCTCAATTTCATCGGCCGCGGCGTATCGATGCGCGATTATCAGCGCCTCAAGGCTGCCCTCGACCGGCTGCAGTCGACCACGGTCGCAACCTCGATACGGCAAGCGGCCGAAGGCCGCCGCCACCGTTTCTCCTGGATCAATGAATGGCAGGAGCGCACCGATCGCCAGGGGCGTCCCGCCGGCATCGAGCTGATCGTGCCGGACTGGTTCTACCGCGCCGTTCTCGACGATGCGCTCGTCCTGACCATCGACCGGGACTATTTCGGTCTCACTGGAGGCCTCGACCGCTGGCTCTACCGCATTGTGCGCAAGCATGGCGGCAAACAACGCAATGGCTGGCGCTTCGACTTCCGCCACCTGCATCAGAAATCCGGCAGTCTTTCGCCATTCAAGCGCTTCGCGTTCGAGCTGCGCGACATCATTCGCCGCCAGCCATTGCCCGGCTACTCGCTGTTCCTTGAGGTCGAAGTCGGCGGCCGGTTGCTGCTTGCTTTTGAACCATCGGCGGCCTGTGGACAACCTGTGGACGGCCTCGTGCTATCAGGAACCCGACCTATCGTGCTATCGGGAACCGGAGGCTCGTGCTATCGGGAACCGAAACAGGGTGTAAGCTCTGGAAACAAAAAGCGAAATCGCGCCCTTAACTTAGAGTCTAACCAAGAATCTAACTTTGAAGAGCGCGCGCGCGATGTGGAAAACATCGCCGGAAGGCGGCCGAACCAGGCCAAAAAGCCATCACTTCAAGCGCATGTAACCGATCAGGCTCTTCGTAGCTCCGCCTGTACGGACCGCTCTTCCGGCCACGCGCATCTCACCTTCGGCGACGAGCCTGGAGGCGCGAAATGATCGTCGCACTTCTCAATCAGAAAGGCGGCGTCGGCAAAACGACGCTCGCGCTGCATCTTTCCGGTCAATGGGCGCGTGAAGGCAAGCGCATCACCCTGATCGATGCCGACCCGCAGGGATCGGCGCTCGACTGGTCGCAGCAACGCACCCGCGAGGGCCTGCCTCGCCTGTTCGGCGTCATCGGCTTGGCGCGCGACACACTTCATCGCGAGGCGCCCGAACTCGCGCGTGACGCCGATCACATCGTCATCGACGGACCACCGCGCGTTGCAGGTCGTATGCGTTCGGCGCTGCTCGCCGCCGATCTTGTCCTGATCCCTGTGCAGCCGTCACCTCTCGATGGCTGGGCCTCGGCCGAAATGCTGGCGCTGCTCGCAGAGGCCCGAATCTATCGGCCGCAACTCCTCGCCCGCTTCGTACTCAACCGCTGCGCTGCACGCACCGTCATCGCCCGCGAGACCGCCGAGACACTGGCCGATCACGATCCGCCCCTGATGTCGGCGACGATCGGCCAGCGTGTCGCCTTCGCCGACCTGGCGCAGTCCGGACGCCTCGTTTTTGAGGCCGACGACAATAGCGCGGCCGCGCGCGAGATCGCCGCCCTGACTGCGGAAGTCGGGAGGTTGGCGCCATGACCAAAGCCAGCGCCCGGCGCGGCTTCGTCGCCCGGCCTTCCAATCCAGACGACTGGATCAAGTCCACTGAACCGGGGTCGCCCGGTCCAGCTTCCAGCACGGGCTTCACCGCAAGGCTGACCATCGACGTCACGCCGGAGGTGCGCGGTCGCATCAAGATCGCCGCCTTTCAACGCGGCGTCACCGTCGCCGACATGCTTCGCGAATTGCTCGCGCGCGAATTCCCCCAATCGCCAGGAGACCCGTCATGACCGGCATCGCGGCCCCCCGCATGCGCGGCGGCTCGATGCCGTCGTCTTTCCAAACCGACCGTCTCACCCACGTCGAGCTGACATGGGTGGAAAAGCAGATCGAATACTGGATCAGGTTCGGTCAAGACGTGCAGGAGACGATCCTTGATCGCCGCCGCCGCGTCCTCTCCTTCAGGCCCGGCACGACTTTCGCCTTCGTACGATGGGCGTCCAACGACTTCGGCACGATCATCTCGCGCATCGATATCGTGCGCGCCATCACGCCCGGCGAAGCCTATCAGACGCTGCCCTTTGTACGCCCCGGCGGCGACATCCTGCTCAAGATCGAAAGCTGGCCGAAGGTCGAACGCGTGCTGCAGCTCATCGACGCGATCGAGGCCCTTTCGCTCGATCCGGCCGAAGCCGCGCCAGACTATTGGCGGCATGTACACAACCGACTGAGCGCCGGCCAGGACGCACGCCGCTACTCGCGCGATCAGCACCAGGCGTGGCTTAAGCGTCGGAGGATCGCGCCATGACCGACCTCAAATGGGCCATGGCGACGTTCGTAGCGTCCAGCGCGATCGCCGTGACGACGTGGATCGACGCCCCCACCAAACTCATCTGGAATGCCTCGGCCAGCACCCCGATCGGTTTCTATTCGGTCGAACCTGCAAAGCGGCTCGAAGTCACCGATCTGGTCGCCGTTGCTGCGCCGGAACCGATTGCGAGCTTCCTCGCCGATGGCGGATACCTGCCGGGCGACACGCCGCTCCTGAAACGGGTCCTTGGCCTTCCCGGGCAGACCGTCTGCCGCTCCGGCGTCCTGATTAGTGTCGACGGCGTCGCGATGGGAACGGCACTCCAACGCGACCGCATCGACCGACCGCTCCCCGATTGGCAGGGCTGCCGCATCGTCGCGGACGGCGAGATCTTCCTCATGAACTGGGACGTTCCCGACAGTCTGGACGGCCGCTATTTCGGCCCGATCCCGGCCAGCGCCGTCATCGGCCGCGCGGTTCCCTTGTGGACCGACGAGGACGGCCACGGCCGCTTCGAATGGCGGGCGCCAACGCGGTGATCGCCCAGCCTGAGGCGGGCGTGGTGCTCGCCCAATCCTTCTCCACCGCATCTTGAAAGGAAACCGCCATGCCGCAAATCGGCGAATTCACCCGCGAGGAATCTGGCTTCACCGGCCGCATTCATACGCTCACCCTGTTTCGCGAGATCACCATCGTTCCCGTCGATCCTTCGGACGTCGAGAACGCGCCGAGCCACCGCGTCCATCACGGCGCGGACGATAACGCACCGGAGATCGGCGCGGCCTGGACGGAGTCCAGCGAAAAGGCTGGCGAATATCTGTCACTGCTGATCGACGACCCCAGCTTTGCGCAGCCGATCCGTGCCCGCCTGTTCCAGAACGGGGCTGATACGACCTCCTGGTCTTTGCACTGGAGCCGCCCTCAGAAGCGCGGCGAACGGGAATAGCGCATGCGGATCGCTCGCACGAACCCCGCATCGCCGATGTCAACCGGGCGGCCTCGCGCTGCCCGGTGCATCATCCTCTTCCTCCTTTCCGGCCTGTCTGTTTCCGCCGCGCCGCCGCTCGCTGTTCTGGCGCAGAGCGCTCAGTCGATCGCGCAGCCAATCCACGATCCTCACGCCGCCTTCGTGACCGAAGCCTCGCAGAGTTTCGGCATTCCCGAACACTGGATCAGGTCGGTGCGCCGCGTCGAAAGCGCCGATGACGTGGGCGCCGTCTCATCGGCGGGCGCAATGGGCCTGATGCAGGTCATGCCCGCCACCTGGGCGGAATTGCGCGTCCGTTATGGCCTTGGACGCGATCCGTTCGACCCGCGCGACAACATCATCGCTGGTACGGCCTATCTGCGCGAAATGTACGATCGCTTCGGATCGCCGGGCTTTCTTGCAGCCTATAACGCTGGACCCGGACGCTATGAGGAATACCTCGCGGGCCGCCCCCTTCCGGCAGAAACCCGCGCCTATGTCGCCACGCTCGCGCCATTGATCGGCGGGGCTAACCTGTCGCCACCCGCACCGGGGACCGTCACTGTTGCCGCCGCCGATCCGCACGCTTGGCGGCGAGCTCCGCTCTTCGTCACGCCGTCAGCCCACGGTCTGGATGCGCGCAAAACGATATCCGAACCGCAAGAAAACGACGCCCGGACTGCGCCGTCATCGGGCGAAGGTCCCACCAATTCTGTGCAAAGCGGCAGCATTTTCGTTGCCCGTGCCGACGATGGAGACCCGCAATGAGCCGGTTCGCATCATGGCGCACCTTGGCGTGTTCCAGAGAGCGTTGTGCGGAAGGGTGGGAGGGGCAGAGAGCAACGACAGCAGGACGGCGAGATAAAAGGGCCTCGCCAAATTCGCACAAACCATTGACATGGCTTGGCTTTTGGCGTGCCGGTCGGTCGGGTCGCGTGCCGCGATTGCTACTTTATGCAGCGATTTCAATGGTGTTTCCGGCACTGTGCCCGTTAGCCCCTTCGGAAAGGGCAGTTCGATGAGCGAGGGCGACAGCGAATTCCGCGTCCGCCCTGGCCGCATCAAATCCACCCGCGCCCCCAAGCCGAAGAGCTTCATCAACCAGGTGCTGCGGGCCTCGAAAAAGGCAGGGCATAGCTCCGGCGAGGTGCGAACCGCCAAGCGCGGCGGCGCCAGCCGTGGTCACTCGACCTTCGGCCGCGGCCGCGTCAGTTTCAGCCGCTCGCGCATCTTCAGCGCCTCGCGCCGCGTCGTGGTCAAGGCGCGTGTCGTCCGCCACCAGGGCAAGTCGTTCCGCTCAGCGCCGCTCTCGGCCCATCTCTCCTATCTCAAGCGCGAGGGTGTCAGCCGGGATGGAGAGAAGGGCGTGATGTTCGACGCCACGAACGAGCGCGCCGACGATCTCGCCTTCTCCGATCACTGCAAGGACGATCGGCACCACTTCCGCTTCATCGTCTCGCCCGAAGACGCCGGCGACATGACCGACCTGCGCGAATTCACCCGCGACCTTGTCAGTCAGATGGAATCGGATCTCGACACGAAGCTCGATTGGGTGGCCGTCGATCATTGGAACACCGACAATCCCCATGTTCATCTGCTGGTGCGCGGCGTTGATCAGACCGGTGCCGATCTGGTGATCTCCCGCGACTACATCAGCCGAGGCCTGCGCTCCCGCGCCGAGGATCTGGTCTCGCTCGAACTCGGCCCCAAACCCGAACATGAAATCCGCAACGCGCTGGAGAGGGAGGTCACGGCCGAACGCTGGACGCGCCTTGATGTCGAGATCCGCATCGCCGCCGATGAAACCGGCTTCATCGACCTGCGGCCCGAGGCGAACGGCAAGTCCGATCCGTCACTCCGCCGCCTGATGGTTGGCCGCCTCCAGCATCTCGAAAAAATGGAGCTGGCTGCACAAGGCGCTCCCGGCAAATGGACCGTCGGGCTCCAGGCCGAACGCACGCTACGCGATCTCGGCACGCGCGGCGACATCATCAAGACCATGCACCGCGCCTTCACAGAACGCGGACAGGATCGCGGCTTCTCCGACTATGTGATCGATGTCGGCGGCGCAGGCTCTCCCATCATCGGCCGTCTTGTCGATCGCGGCCTGCACGACGAACTGACCGGCGAAGCCTATGCCGTGATCGACGGCACGGACGGCCGTGCCCACCATGTCCGCTTCCGTGGGATAGAGACCTTCGAGCATTCCCCGCCGATCGGCGGCATCGTCGAGGTGCGGCGGTTCGGCGGTGAGGACGACAAGCGCCCGACACTCGTGCTCGCCAACCGGTCCGACTTCGATCTCAACCGGCAGGTCACGGCACCCGGCGCGACATGGCTCGATCATCGTCTGGTCGAGCGTGAAGCCATGCCCATGTCGACCGGCGGCTTCGGCGCAGAGGTGCGTGACGCCATGAAGGCGCGCGCCGAACATCTGGCTGAAGAAGGTCTCGCGCGGCGGCAGGGCCAGCGCATCATCCTGCAGCGCGATCTTCTCAACACCCTGCGACAGCGCGAACTCGATGCCGTCGGCGCAAAGCTTCAGGCAGAGACTGGTTTGCCCTTCCAGAAGGCTCAGGCCGGCGAGCACGTCGCCGGTCTCTACCGCCAGCGCGTCTCGCTGGCCTCTGGCCGCTTCGCCATGATCGACAACGGCCTCGGCTTCCAACTCGTGCCCTGGTCCCCGCCGCTCGAAAAGAAACTCGGCCAGCACATTGCCGGCGTCGCCAAGGGTAACGGCGGCATCGAATGGAGCCTCGGCCGACAGCGGGGGCTCGGCCTGTGACCACCACAAGCAACAAGAAAGGACCCCGCTAATGTCCGCGACCAAAATCCTCTGGGGCCAAATCCTGGTTGTCTTCCTGATCGTGCTGTTCACGACATGGGGCGCGACCCAGTATGTTGCCTGGAGCCTCGGCTTTCAGGCGCAGCTCGGCACACCTTGGTTCGTGCTTGGCGGCATGCCGATCTACTATCCCCCAGCCATCTTCTGGTGGTGGTACTTCTTCGACGCCTATGCGCCGGGGATCTTCGCCAAGGGCGGCATGATCGCAGCGTCCGGCGGCTTCATCGCCATTGCCGTCGCCATCGGCATGTCGGTCTGGCGAGCTCGTGAAGCGAAGAACATCGCGACCTATGGGTCAGCCCGCTGGGCAAAGCCACAGGAGGTCAAGGCCGCGGGCCTGCTCAATCCCGATGGCGTGGTGCTCGGCAAGCTCGACCAGGACTATCTTCGCCACGATGGGCCGGAGCATGTGCTCTGCTTTGCGCCGACCCGATCCGGCAAGGGCGTTGGGCTCGTCGTTCCGACATTGTTGACCTGGCCCGGCTCCGTCGTCGTTCACGATATCAAGGGCGAGAACTGGCAGCTCACCGCAGGCTTCCGCTCGAAGCACGGCCGCGTGCTGCTCTTCGATCCGACCAACCGGAACTCCGCCGCCTACAATCCGCTGCTCGAGGTACGGCGCGGCGAATGGGAAGTGCGCGACGTCCAGAACGTCGCCGATGTGCTCGTCGATCCCGAAGGTTCGTTGGAGAAGCGCAATCACTGGGAGAAGACCAGCCATTCCCTGCTGGTCGGCGCGATCCTGCACGTCCTCTATGCGGAGAAAGACAAGACGCTCGCCGGTGTCGCCGGGTTCCTGTCCGATCCGAAGCGCCCGATCGAGACGACACTGGCGGCGATGATGACCACGCCGCATCTGGGCGAAGCCGGTCCTCATCCGGTCATCGCATCGACCGCGCGCGAGCTCTTGAACAAATCAGACAACGAGCGCTCCGGCGTGCTCTCGACCGCCATGTCGTTCCTCGGTCTCTATCGCGATCCCGTCGTCGCCGAGGTGACCCGGCGCTGCGACTGGCGCATCGCCGACCTGATTGAGGACCAGCAACCGGCGACGCTCTACCTCGTCGTGCCGCCTTCGGACATTTCGCGCACCAAGCCGCTGATCCGGCTTGTGCTCAACCAGATCGGCCGGCGCCTTACAGAGGATCTGCACACCAAGGCGCGTCGACATCGCGTGCTGATGATGCTCGACGAGTTTCCCGCGCTCGGCCGTCTCGACTTCTTCGAAAGCGCGCTCGCTTTCATGGCCGGCTACGGCATGAAGGCCTTCCTCATCGCCCAGTCGCTCAACCAGATCGAGAAGGCCTACGGCGCCAACAACTCCATCCTCGACAATTGCCATGTGCGGGTGAGCTTCGCCACGAACGACGAGCGCACCGCCAAACGTGTCTCCGACGCGCTCGGCACCGCCACCGAGATGAAGGCGATGAAGAACTATGCCGGACATCGTCTCTCGCCCTGGCTCGGCCATCTGATGGTCTCGCGCTCCGAGACCGCGCGACCGCTGCTGACGCCCGGCGAGATCATGCAGCTCCCGCCAAATGACGAAATCGTCATGCTGGCCGCTACCCCGCCGATCCGGGCCAACAAGGCGCGCTATTTCGAGGACAAGCGCTTCGTCGAGCGCGTACTGCCTCCGCCCAATCCCACGCAGACGAGCCTGACCAAGCGGAAGGACGCCTGGACCGAACTGGCGCCCCAGGTCCCGGACGCTGTCTTGCTGGCTGAGATCCATAAGGCAGAACAGGACGCCGCCAATAGCGGCCTGCGTCGCGAGCCAGAACTTCCCGACCACGTCGCCATCGTCAAGGAAACGACCGACCCGAACCCGGCCGAGGAATTCTCTGTGCTGCTCGACGATGAGCCAGAGGACGCTGCACGTCAGCGCCAGGCCCTTCGCCGCCGGATGAGCGGCATCGCCCGTCAGGTCTCGATGGACCCCAACGACAATATGGAGCTTTGAGCCATGCGCGACCGGATGAATGTGTATTTCCCGCCCGACATGCTGCGCCAGATCGCCGATCTTGCCGACCGCAAGAAAATCTCGCGCTCGGCGATCGTAGAGGCTGCCGTCGCCTCCTTTCTCTCACCTGATGGAGCGGACAAACGCGAGGCTGCGCTGACCCGTCGTCTCGACCGAATGACGAGGCAGATCCAGCGGATCGAGCGCGACCTCGGCATCACAGCCGAGACGCTTGCTCTGTTCGTTCGCTTCTGGCTGTCCGTCACGCCGCCACTGACCGGCGATGCTCATGCCGCTGCACAGGCCAAGGGCCGCGAACGGTACGAAGGATTCATCGAAACCGTCGGGCGGCGCCTGCAGCAAGGCCAAAGCTTCCTGCGCGAAATACCTGACGATGTTGATGACGGGCGATCGCCAACATCGTCAGATGAAGTTTTTCGTCCGGATCGGTGAGCGCCATGACAGATTGCAAGCCCTAACTATCACAGCGCTAAACTCGAGGCGCTCCCGACGGTGGCTATATTCCCTTTACGAAACTATCGTCGACGCCGCCTTCCGACGGTCTGTTACACGAAGGACGGTATAACCAGCCAGCCCTGCGATTAGGGATCCGGCTAAAATCCCGAACTTGACTCGATCCTGCATCGCAGGTTCGTCAAACGCCAGCAGGCCAATAAACAGGCTCATTGTGAAGCCAATTCCGCACAGCAGCGCAACGCCGAGTGTCTGCCCCCAGCTTGCTGCGGCGGGAAGATCGGCAAGTCCTAGCCGCACCAGAGCGGCTACGGTGCCGAACACGCCGACCAGCTTACCGACTACGAGACCGGCCGCCACACCGAGCGTCAGTGGCTCGATCAAGACAGCAGGGGTAACGCCTGAAAAGGAAACGCCAGCATTGGCAAAGCCAAAAATAGGAACAATTAGGAAGGCGACAGGCTTTTGGAGGGCATGTTCGAGCTGATGCAACGGCGAAACTGAGGGCGATGCTTCCGGCGTTCCGGGCGTGAGGCGAATAGGAATGGTCAACGCCAGAATGACTCCGGCCAGTGTGGCATGAACGCCGGAGCGCAACACCAGAACCCAAAGCACAGCTCCGAGAACCAGATAGAGCCAAAGGCGCATGACACCCGACCTGTTCAGGACGACCAGAGCGCTAATAACCAGAGCCGCGCCACCGAGAGCAACGAAGTTCAAATCGGTCGTATAGAATAATGCGATCACGATGACCGCGCCCAGATCATCAATGATCGCCAGTGCTGCGAGGAAGATTTTCAACGACGCCGGCACTTTTGGCCCGAGCAAAGACAGGACACCGAGCGCAAAGGCGATGTCGGTCGCTGACGGAATTGCCCATCCACGCAGGGCGGCAGGATCGCCGAGATTAAATGCTATGTAGATCACTGCCGGAACGGCCATGCCGCCAGCAGCGGCGGCCCCCGGTAGCAACCGACGACTCCAGCTCGACAATTGCCCGTCCAACATCTCGCGCTTGATCTCAAGCCCGACCAACAGAAAGAACAAGGCCATTAGCGCGTCATTTATCCAGTGTTGGACGCTCAATGGGCCGATATAGGCATGTAGCGCCGAGAAGTAGCTCCCGGCGACAGGCGAATTTGCTGTGAGGATGGCGAGCACTGCAACGGCCATGAGAAGGATGCCGCCAGAGGCTTCATTGTCGAGGAATTGCCGGAGCGTGGAATTGATTCGGCCCTGATTAGGGCTGACGGGCTGAGTTGAGGCCATAGGGCTGCATCCTCTGGGACAGAGTTGTTCTTTTCTCCGTATTAGGGTGAGACCCTGGCGCACGCAGCACACGCCATGATTCGCTTATCATACTCAGGCCGCTTGGCATGGCGAGCAAAACCGGAGCAGTTGTCCGGTTTTTTGAAATTTCGCCTTCGACCGCCGGCCATCAGATTGTGTTGCTGACCAGGTTCCGCCGCCGTTTTCCTGTATTTGCACGCCACAGCCCTACTACGACAAAGACTTGTTGAACTGGCCCAATTTCGGGCTCTTTTAATCGTCCCCGATCCAGGGCCGGCTGAACGGTCCCTGGCCGCAAGGGGACGACATGGCGGCATCTCACCAGAAAACAGAAGCGATTACGCGCGGCGCGCGCATGCTGCGCACGGCCCTTGGGCCGGCGATCGCCCGCTTTCTGGAAGACCCGTCGATCGTCGAGGTGATGCTCAATCCTGACGGCCGGCTCTGGATCGACCGGCTGTCCGAAGGCCTGTCTGACACAGGCGAGCAGCTAGCGCCCGCAGATGGCGAACGGATCGTGCGACTCGTCGCGCACCATGTCGGCGCCGAGGTCCATCCCGGCAATCCGCGGGTGTCGGCCGAACTGCCCGAGACGGGGGAGCGGTTTGAGGGCCTGTTGCCCCCAGTTGTTGCGGCGCCGGCTTTCGCGATCCGCAAACCTGCCGTCGCAGTCTTCACGCTCGACGACTATGTGGCCGCCGGAATCATGTCGGCGGACCAGGCCGAGGCTCTGCGCGAGGCGGTCGCCGCCCGGGCCAACATCCTTGTCGCCGGCGGCACCTCGACCGGCAAGACCACACTCACCAATGCGTTGCTCGCCGAGGTCTCCAAGACCACGGATCGCGTCGTCATCATCGAGGACACGCGCGAGCTGCAATGCTCCGCACCCAACCTCGTCGCCATGCGCACCAAAGACGGTGTCGCCACCTTGTCGGATCTGGTGCGGTCCTCGCTGCGATTGCGACCAGACCGCATTCCGATCGGAGAGGTCCGCGGCTCCGAAGCTCTCGACCTGCTCAAGGCCTGGGGAACGGGTCATCCGGGCGGCATCGGCACCATCCATGCCGGCACAGGGATCGGTGCGCTGCGCCGCCTCGAGCAACTCATCCAGGAAGCCGTCGTCACCGTCCCAAGAGCGCTGATCGCGGAGACCATCGACCTCGTCGCTGTTCTCGCTGGTCGCGGCTCGCAACGCCGGCTCGCCGAACTCGCGTGCGTCGATGGCCTCGGCCCGGACGGCGACTACCGCGTCACTCCCGCAACCTCAGCCTCAAGCCCAACAGGAGATCCCTCATGATCCGTCACGCCCGGCGCATCCGCCGCCATGTCACGGCAGTAGCAGCCGTCACCTATGCGACCCTGATCCTCGCCCCCGCCGCTCACGCTTCCGGTTCGTCCATGCCCTGGGAAGCGCCGCTTCAATCGATCCTGCAATCGATCGAGGGCCCGGTCGCCAAGATCGTCGCGGTCATCATCATCATCGTCACCGGCCTCACACTGGCCTTCGGCGACTCGTCCGGCGGGTTCCGCCGTCTGATTCAGATCGTGTTCGGTCTGTCGATCGCGTTCGCCGCATCCAGCTTCTTTCTCTCCTTCTTCTCGTTCGGCGGCGGGGCGCTCGTGTGATGGCGGGGAGGCTGGAACAGCTCGACGAGGTGCCGGGCTTCACCGTGCAGGTCCACCGGGCGCTAACCGAGCACATCCTACTCGGCGGCGCACCGCGCTCCATCGCCATCATGAACGGCACTTTGGCCGGAGCCGTTGGCCTCGGTCTGCGCCTCTGGCTTGTCGGCCTGGCCATCTGGGTTGTCGGCCACTTCGCCGCCGTCTGGGCCGCCAAGCGCGACCCGCTCTTCGTCGAGGTCGGCCGGAGGCATCTGCGCATCCCCGGCCACCTGTCGGTCTGAAGGAGCAGCGCTCATGATGAACCTCGCTGAATATCGCCGCACTTCCAGCCGCCTGGCGGATTTCCTGCCTTGGGCGGCTCTGGTGGGCCAGGGCGCCGTCCTCAACAAGGACGGTTCGTTCCAGCGTACCGCACGCTTCCGCGGCCCCGACCTCGACAGTGCCGTTGCGGCCGAATTGGTTGCAGTCGCGGGACGCCTCAACAACGCCTTCCGTCGGCTCGGCTCTGGCTGGGCGATCTTCGTTGAAGCGCAACGGCACGAATCCTCGACCTATCCCGAGAGCCGTTTTCCCGATCCGGCGTCGGCCTTGGTCGATGCCGAGCGCAAGGCGGACTTCGAGGAAGCCGGCGCCCATTTCATTTCCGGCTACTTCCTCACCTTCACCTATCTCCCGCCGGCCGAAGATGCGGCGCGGACTGAAGCATGGCTCTATGAGGGACGCGACCGAAGCGGCGTCGATCCGCATGAGGTTCTGCGCGGCTTCATCGATCGCACCGACCGGGTGCTGTCGCTGCTCGATGGCTTTATGCCGGAATGCGGCTGGCTCGATGACGCCGAGACACTGACCTATCTGCATTCCTGCGTTTCAACCAACCATCATCGGGTGCGGGTCCCCGAAACGCCGATCTATCTGGATGCGCTGCTCGCCGATCAGCCGCTTACCGGCGGGCTTGAGCCGCGTCTGGGACATTCCGATCTGCGCATCCTCACTATCGTCGGCTTTCCCACTGCGACGACACCCGGAATCCTGGACGAGCTGAACCGTCTTGCATTCCCCTATCGCTGGTCGACACGGGCAATCCTGCTCGACAAGACCGACGCCACCAAGCTGCTGACAAAGATCCGGCGGCAATGGTTCGCCAAGCGCAAATCCATCGCCGCAATCCTGAAAGAGGTCATGACCAACGAGGCGTCCGCCCTCGTTGACACCGACGCAGCCAATAAGGCCGCAGACGCCGATCTCGCACTTCAGGAACTAGGGGCCGACTATGCCGGCCAGGCTTATGTCACGGCGACCATCACCGTCTGGGACAAAGACCCGCGGATCGCTGACGAAAAGCTGCGTTTGGTCGAGAAGGTGGTCCAGGGCCGCGACTTCACCGCAATGCCCGAGACCATCAACGCCGTAGACGCATGGCTCGGCTCGCTGCCGGGCAATGTCTACGCCAATGTTCGGCAGCCGCCGATTTCCACGCTCAATCTCGCCCACATGATCCCGCTTTCAGCGGTGTGGGCGGGGCCGGAACGGGACGAGCACTTCGGGTCGCCCCCCTTGCTGTTCGGCAAGACCGAAGGAAGCACCCCGTTCCGGTTTTCCCTTCATGTCGGAGATGTCGGCCATACGCTCGTCGTCGGTCCGACTGGTGCGGGCAAGTCCGTGCTGCTGGCGCTGATGGCGCTCCAATTCCGCCGCTACGAAAATTCTCAGGTTTTCGCCTTCGACTTCGGCGGCTCCATTCGGGCCGCGGCATTGGCTATGGGCGGCGATTGGCACGACCTTGGCGGTGATCTGACGGACGGCGCCGAGTCTTCCGTATCACTTCAGCCTCTCGCGCGCGTCCATGACGTGCCCGAACGCGCCTGGGCCGCTGACTGGCTCATCGCCATCCTCATGCGCGAAGGCATCCAGATCACGCCAGAGGTGAAGGAACACCTCTGGTCCGCCTTAACGTCGCTCGCCTCCGCCCCTGTCCAAGAACGGACCATCACCGGCCTGTGCGTGCTGCTGCAATCGATCGATCTCAAGCAAGCCTTGCGGTCCTATTGCGTCGGCGGGCCTTATGGTCGGCTTCTTGATGCCGAGAACGAGCATCTCGGGCATGCAGCGGTGCAGGCGTTCGAGATCGAGGGCCTTGTCGGCACAGGCTCAGCGCCCGCCGTTCTCGCCTATCTCTTTCACCGCATCGGCGACCGCCTCGACGGATCGCCCACACTGCTGATCATCGACGAAGGCTGGCTCGCCCTCGATGACGAAGGCTTCGCAGGTCAGCTCCGCGAATGGCTGAAGACCCTTCGCAAGAAGAACGCATCGGTCATCTTCGCCACCCAATCGCTCAGCGACATTGATGGCTCGGCGATCGCCCCGGCCATCATCGAAAGCTGCCCGACGCGGCTGCTGCTGCCTAACGAGCGGGCGATCGAGCCCCAGATCACCGCAATCTATCGTCGCTTCGGATTGAATGATCGGCAGATCGAGATCCTCGCGCGGGCCACCCCGAAGCGGGACTACTACTGCCAGTCGCGACGCGGCAATCGCTTGTTCGACCTGGGCCTCTCCGAAGTGGGCCTCGCGCTCACTGCGGCTTCTTCCAAAACCGATCAGACGGCTATCGCCAGGATCTTCGCCGAGCATGGGCCAGACGGGTTCCTCCCCGCATGGCTGCGCCTGCGCGGCGTCGACTGGGCCGCCGACCTTATCCCCGATCTCGCCAATCTCGTTCCCCCAGCCCCCAAGGAGACTACGTCATGACCATCCATCGTTCCCGCTCGCGCGCACTATTCACGGCCGCGACAATGCTGGCGATGCCCGTCGCCCTGTCGCCGATCTTCATCTCTCCGGCGCATGCTCAATTTGGCTTCGGACGGATCGTCTATGATCCGTCCAATTACGCGCAGAACGTGCTCACTGCCGCGCGCACGCTGGAGCAGATCAACAACCAGATCACACAGCTCCAGAATGAAGCGCAGATGCTCATCAATCAGGCGCGCAATCTCGCGAGCCTGCCGCATTCCTCGCTCCAGCAGCTTCAACAGGGCTTTCAGCGCACGCAACAGCTTTTGAGCCAGGCTCAGAACATCGCGTTCGATGTTCAGAGCATCGATCGGGCCTTTCAGCAACAATACGGCAATGTCTCACTGTCGACGACGGATCAACAGCTCGTCGCCGATGCACGCTCACGCTGGCAGAACACCGTGGGCGGACTGCAGGACGCAATGCGCGTCCAGGCCGGCGTGGTCGGCAACATCGACACGAACCGCGCCGAAGTTTCGACGCTGGTCGGCCAAAGCCAGGGGGCGACAGGCGCGCTCCAGGCGACCCAGGCCGGCAACCAGCTTCTCGCTCTCCAGTCGCAGCAGCTCTCCGATCTTGTCGCATTGCTCGCGGCCGATGGACGTGCCGGGGCGCTGACCGAAGCAGAAAGGGCTGCCGCAGCCGAACAGGGGCGCGAACAACGCCGCCGGTTCCTGACGCCTGGCTCCGGCTATCAGCCCGGCAACGCCCAGATGTTCAACAACGGCAACTGAGGGCGCAAGCATGGATGGCAAGCTGCTGGCCCGGCTCGGCGCGGTCGTCTTCGTCGCCATCGCGATCACTGCGACGGCGATCGAGATGACCCGGAAGGAGGGAGCTCCCGCAGAGGAGCCCGCGCGTCTCGCAGAGCCCGTTCGAGATCCCCTGCGCGAGGCTCAACGCCGGTGCCAGCAGCTTGGTCAGAGCGCCGCAAGCGATGCGGACTGCATGCGCGTCTGGGCCGAAACCCGCGACCGCTTCCTCGGCCGTGCGCCGGCGCCCACAGCCCCATCTCAGAATCAAGGACAGTGATCCATGGGCGGCACCGGCGTCATCGACACATTCCTGGGCACCTTCACCCGCTACATCGATTCCGGCTTCGGCCTGCTAGGCGGCGAGGTCGCCTTCATCGCCACAACCCTCATCGTCATCGACGTGACGCTGGCCGCGCTCTTCTGGTCCTGGGGAGCCGACGACGACATCATCGCGCGCCTTGTAAAGAAGACACTTTTCGTCGGCGTCTTCGCCTACATCATCGGCAACTGGAACAATCTGGCGAACATCGTCTTCGACAGTTTCGCCGGCCTCGGTCTGAAGGGTTCGGGCACCAGCTTCACCGTTCAGGATCTTTTGCGCCCCGGCAAGGTGGCGCAGACCGGCCTCGATGCCGCCCGTCCATTGCTCGAATCCATTTCCGATCTGATGGGGTGGATCGCCTTCTTCGAGAACTTCATCCAGATCGCCTGCCTGCTGTTCGCATGGGCTCTGGTGCTTCTCGCCTTCTTCATCCTGGCCGTGCAGCTCTTCGTAACGCTGATCGAGTTCAAGCTGACGACGCTTGCGGGCTTTGTGCTGATACCCTTCGGGCTGTTCGGCAAGACCGCCTTCATGGCCGAACGCGTGCTGGGCAATGTCGTGTCATCCGGCATCAAGGTTCTGGTGCTTGCCGTCATCATCGGCATCGGATCGACCCTCTTCTCCCAGTTTACCGCTGGCTTCGGCGGCGAGACCCCTACGATTGACGAGGCCATGGCAGTGGTCCTCGCTGCGCTTTCGCTGCTCGGCCTGGGAATCTTCGGTCCTGGCATCGCCAGCGGCCTCGTCTCAGGCGGTCCGCAGCTCGGCGCCGGCGCCGCTGTGGGCACGGGGCTTGCCGTCGGCGGCGCGGCGCTGGCCGCAGGTGGTGCAGCGGGTCTGGCCGTCAAAGGCGGCGCCGCCGCCATATCCGGTGGAGCCGCCGCCGTGCGTGGTGGCGCTGCCGCTGCCGGCGCCGCATCTTCGGCCTACAGTCTCGGTTCTCTTGGTCAGACTGGCGCGTCGGGCGTGGCCTCGGGCCTCGGAGGCGTCGCACGCGCAGCAGGTTCGGCTGCCGCATCGCCGCTCAAGCGCGCCGCAACGAAAGCTGGCGAAAGCGTCAAGTCCAGCTTCGCCGACGGCGCGAAGGCCGGTTTCGGAGCCACCGGCGGGTCCTCGACCATGGGGACCATCGGCGGCGCCGACGCTGCCGCCGCTTCCGCCAGCCCCCCGCGAGATGGAGCCCCTGACTGGGCGAAGCGCATGAAACGCAGCCAGGCCCTCAGCCACGGCGTCTCAGCGGCCGGTCACGCCGTGCGCTCCGGCGACAGCCATGGCGGCGGCTCTTCCGTCAACCTTTCTGAAAGTGATCGCTCATGAGCCTCTTCAAACGACCCGCAACCCACTATGGCAAGACACCCGAGCCTGAAACGCCCTATCAGAAGGCTGCTCAGGTCTGGGACGAACGCATCGGCTCGGCCCGCGTGCAGGCGAAGAACTGGCGCTACATGGCGTTCGGCAGCCTGATTCTCACAGCGGGGTTTGCCGCAGCCCTGGTCTGGCAGTCAGCTCGCGGGACCGTCGTGCCTTGGGTCGTGCAGGTCGATAATCTCGGCCAGGCGCAAACCGTCGCGCCAGCCTCCGCGGACTATCGGCCCAACGACCCTCAGATCGCTTTCCACCTTGCTCGCTTCATCGAACAGACCCGCGCGATTCCGTCTGACGCCATCATCGTGCGCCAGAACTGGCTTCGCGCTTATGAATGGACCACTGATCGCGGCGCCGCAGCGCTGAACGACTACGCCCGCTCCAACGACCCGTTCACACGGGTCGGCCGCCAGCAAGTCGCCGTAGAAGTCTCAAGTGTGATCCGGGCTTCCCCCGATAGCTTCCGTGTCGCCTGGACAGAGCGTCACTATGAAAACGGCCAGCTCGCCCGAACGGAACGCTGGACCGCCATCCTGACCATCGTCATCCAGACGCCGCGCGACGCAGAACGCCTCCGCGCCAATCCTCTGGGCATCTACGTCAATGCCATCAACTGGTCGCGGGAGATGAGCCAATGAGCCGCCCTCCGATGAGCAAATCCGCGTTTCAGGGTTTTTCCAGATCTGGCCTCGCGATCGTTCTGCTTTCCGCGACCGTGCTTGCCGGTTGCGCGACCAATCGGCCGCCGCAAATCAGTTACGATTCGGACGTGCCGCCGCTGCCCGCCGTGCCGGCAGTCGTCACGGACGCGCCGCCGAGGCCATTGCATGTCCCTCCGGCATGGACGCCGGCAAGAGGGGGGACAGCCGCCAACACCCCGGAGGGGCGCGTCCAGAACGCCAACTCGGCCGCCCGCGTTCAGCCTCGCCGCGAAGGCTATTTCAACTCGATCCAGATCTATCCCTGGAGCGAAGGCGCGCTCTATCAGGTCTATGCCGCGCCCGGCCAAATCACCAATATCGCGCTGGAGCCAGGGGAGAGCCTGACCGGAGCCGGCCCCATCGCCGCTGGCGACACGGCACGATGGATCATCGGCGATACCGAAAGCGGCAGCGGCGCGACCCGTCGCGTCCATATCCTCGTCAAACCAAGTCGCACTGACATCACGACCAACCTCGTTATCACGACCGATCGGCGGGTTTACATGATCGAACTGCGCTCCGGGGAAGCGCCCTATATGCCCGCCGTCGCTTGGGCCTACCCGCAGCCGCCCGCAGGTCAGAGGCAGAGCGTCCCGGCGACCCCCGTCATCCCCGTCGCCTCGGCGCGCAACTATCGCTACGGCTTGACCGGTGATTCACCGCCCTGGCGGCCCGTGTCGGTCTATGATGACGGGCGGCGGGTCTATGTGGAGTTCCCGCGCGGCATCGTCCAAGGCGAGATGCCGCCGCTGTTCGTCATTGGCTCCGATGGCGAAGCGCAAATCGTCAACAGCCGCATTTTCCAGCACATCCTGATCGTCGATCGCCTCTTCGGCGCGGCCGAGCTGAGACTCGGCAGCGGCGACCGCCAGCAAACCGTCAGGATTGTCCGCACCGACGGGAGGCCAGCGTCATGAGCAACAAGGAAGATAACCGCGATGACGGCCTGGCGCCCGCCGGTCCCACTGTCGCGTCAACCTCGACCATGCGGCTGCGCGCTGAGCCTCCGCGCGTCACCCGGCTGTCCCGCAAGGTATTGGCTGGTGTCGGCCTCATCGCCAGCATCGGCATCGGCAGCGCGCTGATTTATGCGTTGCAGACGCGCCAAGGCGGGCCGGGCAACGAGGAGCTCTATTCCACGGAGAACAGAACCACTGCCGATGGTCTTGCGGGACTGCCGCGCGACTATACCGGACCGGTCCTCGGCCCACCTTTGCCAGGCGATCTCGGCGGTCCGATCCTCGACGCCCAGAACCGCGGCCAGCCCGTCGTGCCGCCAGCAATGGCGACACCCCAGGTCGATCCCGAGGAGCAACGCCGTCTCGCCGAGGAGGAAGCAGCCCGAACGAGCCGGGTGTTCTTCCAAACAGGACCTGGAACGGGCGCACCGCCTGCAACCCCAGCCATGAGCAGTCCGTCGCTGGCGGGCCTCGGCCTGCCGGGTCAGATGGGAACACCAACAGCCCAGGAGCGGCAGAGCGCTTTCCTGAACGCTGCTGTCGATCGGCGCACGGTCTCGCCAGATCGCGTCATGGCCCCGGCATCGCCCTATGTGCTTCAGGCCGGCGCGGTGATATCCGCCGCCCTCATAACCGGCATCCGCTCCGACCTTCCCGGCCAGATCACCGCGCAGGTGACCGAGCACATCTATGACAGTCCCACCGGCCGCATCCTGCTCGTCCCCCAGGGCACCCGTATCATCGGCGAATACAGCAACGATGTCGGTTTCGGACAGCGCCGCGTGCTCTTGGTCTGGAACCGGCTGATCTTGCCGAACGGGCGCTCTATCGTCCTGGAACGCCAGCCCGGCGCCGACACGCAAGGTTATGCCGGCCTTGAGGACGGCGTCGACTACCATTGGTGGGACCTTGCGAAAGCCGCCGGGTTGTCGACCCTTCTCGCCGTGGGCGCCGAGATCGCCGTCGACGATGAGGACCGTCTGATCCGCGCCATTCGCGACGGCGCCCAGGACACCATCAATGACGCTGGCCAGCAGATCATCCGCCGCCAGTTGCAGGTCGCGCCCACCCTGACAATCCGGCCGGGATTCCCGGTCCGCGTGATCGTCACCCGCGACCTGGTGCTCGAACCCTATGGAGCAGCGCAATGACCAAACTGAAGCTCGGCCCGATCGCCGAGGACAAGCCGGTGAAGATAACCCTGGATCTCCCCGGCGCTCTTCACCGCGACCTCAGTGCCTATGCGGACGCGCTTGGCCGTGAATCCGGCCAACCCGTCATCGACCCCAAAAAGCTCATTGTTCCGATGCTTGAGCGGTTTATGGCGACGGACCGGGGGTTCGCCAAAGCGCGCCGACATCGCGAGTGATCGCGACCCGGACCCCGATCCGGCAAGATCAGATAAGCCGCCTCAGGCGCTCTCCAGAGTCTTTGGACGCTAGTTTCGAGGCTAGCGAAAGAAAACGCCGAAGTGACGGGTTATCCCGGCCAGGCGCCCAGACTGCGCTGAACGGGACTATGTCTTCGTCCTCGACCAGAGGTCGCAGTACGAGCCGGGGGACGGAAACAAAGCTCCAGCCGGCCGACACCACAGTTATGCCTCTGCCGATAGCGACCATGTTCATCAAGGTCTCCTGGTTGCATGGCATGATTTTGATGGCGGGATAGTTGCTGTAATCCGCCAACCGACGAACGATGTAATCGTGGACCTCAAGTCCGGGCGCGCATTTCGTCGCCAGGAATTTCTGGTCGCGGAGCCACGACCATTCAATCGATTCACGCTCGGCTAGATGATGATCCGCCGAGAAGGCAACATGCACCCGCTCTTGCCAGAGCTCGGCGGTTTCACAATCGGCGATCGCGCCATTCCCGGTAAAGAAAGCGATATCCAGTTGCCGGGACCGCAGTGCGGCTATGTGTTCGGCCCTTCCTCCATCCCTGATCTCGATGGATACCTCCGGGTGCAACAAGGCATATTGTTCGATGAGCTCCCTCAGAAACCCGCCCGCAAGCGACGTCAGAACGCCGATGCTAAGGCTTCCGTTTTCGCCGCGGCCCGCCGCGCCGGCGGTTTGGGTCGCTCGCATGATCTGCTCAATCGCTGGACGGACGGCGGCGACAAATTGCTCTCCGGCATGCGTCAGGCGAATCCCGGAGGGGCATCGCTCGAAGAAAGAAACGCCCACCACATCCTCAATGCGTTGCACGCCCCGGCTCACCGTCGCCGGATATTGCCCCAACGCCTCCGCAGCGCGCCGAAAGCTGCGATAGTCCGCCGCCGCCACGACATACTGAAGCGAACTCAGGTCAAACGGGATCTTCGTGGACACGGGAGGAAAAGAAGGCCCCTCTGAGTCCTGGTTTTCCTCCTCCATCCGGTCGCCCTTCAATCAATCGGCGGAGGAAGCGATAAATGCCTCAGGACCAACGGCCTTGAGCAACAATCCCATTTGGAAAAGACGACCACGGTCAGCCCCGGCACCGCCGTTCGGGCGACGCCGGTGACCTCGACGACCTCTTGTCGATCCGGCCGTCGGAACCTCCTCATACCGGCTGTTCTACCAGGACAGAATACGCGGCAGGCGCGGTCTTCGCGCCGCGCAGCATTTTCATGACCTGCTCATCGCGCGTCCGACGGGCGACCGCCGCGAGAATCTTCAGGTATTCGTTGCTGCCTTCGGGGGACGACAGCAGCAGAAAGACAACATCGACGGGAAGGTCGTCCACCGACTCGAAATCGATTGGCTTCTTCAGCACCATCAGCGCCGCAAATGATGTCTGCAGCCCGGGGACCGGTGCATGAGGCATGGCGACGCCATGACCGATGCCGGTCGAACCCAGACGTTCGCGGCCCAGCAAAGCTGTGTGGATCGCTTCCTCGGTCAGCCCCGTGCGGGCGGCCGCATGCGCGGCCAGCTTCTTGATCAGGACGGCTTTTGTCGAGATGGATAGATCAAGGATCACGTCCTCTGGTGCAATTGCAGATGACAGGTTCATAAGAGTACTCACGTTAAGTCGCCCGCCCGTGGACGAGCGCGCGCGGTCACTGCTCCGGCTCACGGAGGCGGTAACCGACACCTGTTTCAGTCAGGATATATTGCGGTTGATCGGGCGTGGCCTCGATCTTCTGCCGCAACTGGCGGACATAGACCCGCAGATATTGGACATCGGTCGCGCCGCCCCACACATGCTTGAGGATGTGCTGGTGCGTAATGACCTTGCCCGCGTGCTGCACGAGAACGCGCAGGATTTCATATTCCTTGGGTGAGAGCTTCACCTCCTTGTCTGCGACCTTGACGATCCGCTTCACCAGGTCGACCGAGAGATCGCCGACCTGGAATATCGGGCGTTCGCCCTGCTGCTGGAGCTTGTGCCTGAGCGCCACCCGAATGCGCGCCGCTAGCTCGCGCATCCCGAATGGTTTGGTCAGATAATCGTCGGCGCCCAGTTCCAGCGCCTTGACGATGCCCGTTTCATCGGTCCGGCTGGAGAGGATCACGATCGGCAGCTCGACAAGCTCGGCCCGCCACCTTTCGAGCAGCTCATGGCCGGAGATATCGGGCAGCCCAAGATCGAGCAGAATGAGATCGGGCTTCTCCTCTGTAAGGAGCGCGACGGCCTCCTCGCCGTTTGCAGCCTCGACCATGGCATAGCCCTCTGCTGTCAGCCCGACACGCAGGAGCTTCCTGATCGGCGGTTCGTCATCGACGACGAGAATCTTGACTACGGACGTACTCATATCCTTCCTTCCAAAGTCGAGGGCTCCGGTCCGATCGGAAACCGCAGCGTGAAAATGGCGCCGGGTCTGTCGGCCCCGTTGGTCGCGAAAATCGTTCCGCCCATCGCCTCGACAAATCCCTTGCAGATGGAAAGTCCAAGCCCGGTTCCAGCCTGGACGTGGTCCTTCTTCCGGACGCGATAGAAACTGTCGAAAATCCTGGTGAGATCGTCGGGCGGAATGCCGGGCCCTTCATCGACGACCTGCAATGTGACGTGGCTCTCGTCCGCCCACGCCCGAAGCGCGATCTGCGACCCTGACGGTGCGTATTTGCGGGCATTGTCGAGCAGATTGAACAGCACCTGTTCGAACAGGACCGGATCGAGCCGAACCATCGGCAGATCGGGCGGCACTGCAAGGTCTACCCTGTGGAGAGCCAATATCTTCTGGGCACGGCGCAGGGCGCTGCCGACGCTGTCGCCGATGAACAGCGGCGTCAGCGACACCGCCGCAGCGCCGGATTCCAGCCGTGTCATGTCGAGAAGGTTCGCGATGAACCGGTTCAGCCGCTCGGCCTCTTCGACAATTGTCGTCAGCAACTCGACCCGACCGGAATCGGTCAGGGATGTCGAATAGTCTCTGAGCGCTCCCGCAGATCCGAGGATCGACGCCAAAGGCGTCTTGAGGTCATGCGATAGTGACGTCAAAAGCGCGGAGCGCAGCTTGTCCGCCTCGGCGGCCAGACGCGCATTGTCGACATCGGCGACCAGCTGGATGCGCTCGATCGCCAGAGCGGCCTGATCTGCCAGTGAGTCGAACAGCCGCTGTTCCAAGGGCGTCAGAACCGGCCCTTGCTTGTCATTGTCCAGACCAATGACGCCCACCCGTGTCCTACCGGTTTTCAGGGGAAGGTAGAGGCGCTTCGCACCCGGCAGCGTGTCCGCTCCACGCCCTGCAGGCTTGTCATGCTCCCAGGCCCATTGGGCCGCCGCAATGTCGGCGTCATCGAGCGTATCGTCGGGCGGGAAACCCGCCTGGACCGCGATGCGGCCATTCTCCGGCAGTAGAGCGACGACCCTGACCTGAAGCATCGAGGCGATCTGATAGACCGTCGCCCAAAGAACGTCGCCCAAGGTCCCGGCGCCGGCGAGCTTCTTGCTGAACAGATAAAGGCCCTCGGTCGTTTTGGCCCGCTGACGTGCTGTCACAGCCTGGCGTTGAACACGCCCGGCAAGATTGCTGGCGATCACCGCAACGCCGAGAAAGAACGCGAAGGCGACGACGCTCTCGGGATCGCCGATATCCAGCGTGTAGCGCGGTTCGAGGAAAAAGAAGTTGAAGACTAGCGCGCCCAATACGGAAGCGAACAGCGCCGGCCAGAGGCCGCCGCCCATAGCCGAGGCCAGCACGGCCATCAGAAAGACGAGGGCGATGTTGCGGACGTCCAGAAAGCGCGAGAGCGCCGTTCCGATGCCTAGCGCCATGGCGACGTAGAGCGAACTCCACAGATAGTGGCCGAAGTCGATTCGTCGTTTGGGCCGCGCGCTGACGGTCGCTGGAGATCGCGTTTCCTCGCCGTTGCCCGGCGAGATGACATGCACGCTCACATCCGTCTTGGCGCGGATCAGATCATGCGAAACGGAGCCCGCGAATATCTCCCGCCACCTGGGCGAGGTCGGCATGCCGACGATGACGTGCGCATAGTTGTTGGTCGATGCGTAGGCCAGGATCTCTTGCGCAACGTTCTCGCCTGGAAGGGTAACAGCCTCGGCGCCGAGCTGCTCGGCAAGACGCAATGCACTGGCGATCTTGTCCTTCTGCTGCTCTGAGAGTCGGGCATCCTTGCTCGTCTCGACGTGAACCGCGGCCCATGGCGCACGAAGCCGGTCGGCCTGACGGCGGCCGTAGCGGACAAGCGCCATCGCTCCGGGCCGTTCGTTGATGCACACCAGGACGCGCTCGCCGGCCGACCAGGGGCCGGCGATGGCATGCGCCTGCATATGCGTGACCAACTGGTCATCGACCCGCTGCGCTGTGCGCCGCAGCGCCAACTCACGAAGGGCTGTCAGGTTGCTGGGCGAAAAATAATTCTGCGTCGCGCGCTTGGCTGTTTTGGGCAGATAGACCTTGCCCTCGTTCAAGCGCTTGATCAGGTCGCCCGGCGTGATGTCGATGATTTCGATATCGTCGGCGCGGTCAATGATCGAATCCGGAACGGTCTCGCGCACCCGGATCCGTGTGATCTGCGCTACCACGTCGTTGAGGCTTTCGACGTGCTGGATGTTAAGGGTGCTGTAGACGTCTATGCCGTTGGCGAGCAGTTCCTCGACGTCGAGATAGCGCTTCGGATGGCGACTGCCCGGCGCGTTGGTATGGGCGAGCTCGTCCACCAGGACCAGCGCCGGCTTGCGCGCCAGAATTGCGTCGATATCCATCTCATCGAGCACATGCCCTCGATACGGCACAGTGCGGCGCGGAACGATCTCGAACCCGTCGACCAGAGCCTCGGTCTCGGCCCGCCCGTGGGTCTCGACCACCCCGATGACCACGTCGACGCCATCGGCCCGCTGAGCCCGGCCCGACATGAGCATCTCATACGTCTTGCCCACACCCGGCGCCGCCCCAAGAAAGATCTTGAGGTGGCCCCGCGTCTCCCGCTGCGCACTTTCCAGCAATGCATCAGGCGATGGCCGGCTCTGCTCTCGTATTGAGTCGTCAGACACTTAGTTGACTCCGGATCAACGTTCAGGACGGCTATTATAGCCGTCCTGACAGCTTCATTCAGCTTCTATTGGCGTCGTCGAGCGCCAGGTTCAGCTTGAGAACGTTGACCACGGGCTCACCCATGAAGCCGAGCATGCGCGGCTCGACATACTGATCGACCAATGCGCGCACCACAGCCTCGTCGATACCGCGCGCTTTGGCGACACGCCCCACCTGGAAGTAGGCGGCTTCGGGCGTGATGTGCGGGTCAAGTCCGCTGCCCGAGGCGGTCACGAGGTTCATCGGAACGGTCGCATCGCCACCGTTCGCCGCGCGCAGAGCCTCTGTATCGGCGGCGACGCGGTCGCGAAGCGCCTGGCTGGTAGGGCCAAGGTTGGAGCCACCCGAAGCGCCCGCGTCATAGCCGTCGGAGCCGGCCGCCGACGGGCGGGGGTGGAAGTAGCGCTCGCCGGTGAACCGCTGGCCGATCAGCTCGGAGCCGACGACCGTGCCGTTGCGCTCGATCAGGCTGCCATTGGCCTGGAAGGGAAGGATCGCCTGCGCGATCCCGGTGATACCGAGCGGATAGAGAAACCCGGTGATGATGGTGAAGGCTACGATCATGAAAATCGCAGGTCGGATTTGCTTAAGCATCTTTGTTTGTCCCGAATGATCCGCCGCTGAACAACAGCAAGGACGCGGAATGATTTCGTGGTCGTCGGTCCCGCCTTAGGCGAGACCGACGGCGGTGATCGCCATGTCGATGAGTTTGATGCCGGCGAAGGGCACGAGAATGCCGCCCAGGCCGTAGATCAGGAGGTTACGGGACAACAGCGAACCCGCTCCGATGGCGCGATACTTGACGCCTTTCAGCGACAGCGGGATCAGCGCCACGATGATGAGGGCGTTGAAGATGATCGCCGACAGGATCGCGCTCTCGGGCGAAGCGAGGCCCATGATGTTGAGCGCGCCGAGCTGCGGATAGAAGACGAGGAACATCGCCGGGATGATCGCGAAATACTTCGCGATATCGTTGGCGATCGAGAACGTCGTCAGCGCGCCGCGCGTCATCAGCAACTGCTTGCCGATTTCCACGATCTCGATCAGCTTGGTCGGGTCGCTGTCGAGATCCACCATGTTGCCGGCCTCGCGGGCGGCGACCGTGCCGGTGTTCATGGCGACGCCGACATCCGCCTGGGCGAGCGCCGGGGCGTCATTGGTGCCGTCACCACACATGGCGACCAGCTTGCCCTTGGCCTGCTCCTCACGGATCAGCGCCAGCTTGTTCTCCGGCGTCGCCTGCGCCAGGAAGTCATCGACGCCAGCTTCGGCGGCGATGGCCGCCGCGGTCATCGGGTTGTCGCCGGTGATCATCACCGTGCGGATACCCATGCGGCGCAGCTCGGCGAACCGTTCCTTGATGCCGCCCTTGACGATGTCCTTGAGGTAGATGACGCCGAGCAGGCGGCCATCCTTCACCACGGCGAGCGGCGTGCCGCCTGCCTTGGCGATCTGGTCGGCGATGCCCTGAAGCTCACGAACGCTTTCGGCGGACGCGCGCGGGCTGCCGGTCGCGACCGTGGAGAGATCCACGTGCTTCAGAACCGCATCGACCGCGCCCTTGCGGATGGTCGAACCGTCCAGGTCGACGCCGCTCATCCGGGTCTGCGCCGTGAAGGGGACGAAGGTGGCGTTGAGGCTCGCCATGTCGCGCGCGCGGATGCCGTATTTTTCCTTGGCGAGCACTACGATCGAGCGGCCTTCGGGGGTCTCGTCGGCCAGCGAAGCAAGCTGCGCTGCATCGGCGAGTTCCTTTTCGGTGACGCCCCGGATCGGCCGGAACTCGCTCGCCTGACGGTTGCCGAGCGTGATCGTGCCGGTCTTGTCGAGCAGCAGCGTGTCGACGTCGCCAGCGGCTTCAACGGCACGGCCGGACATGGCCAGAACATTGAAGCGGACCAGCCGGTCCATACCGGCAATGCCGATGGCCGAGAGCAGTGCGCCAATGGTGGTCGGAATCAGCGTGACGAACAGGGCGACCAGAACGATGATGGGAACATACCCGCCCGAATAGGTCGCGAAGCTCGGAATGGTCACGACCGCCAGAACGAAGATCAGCGTCATGCCCGCAAGCAGGATATTGAGCGCGATTTCGTTCGGCGTTTTCTGGCGCTCGGCGCCTTCAACGAGAGCGATCATCTTGTCGATGAAAGTCGAGCCAGCCGCGGCCGTGATCCGGACCTTGATCCAGTCGGAGAGCACTTGCGTGCCGCCAGTGACGGCGGAGCGGTCGCCACCAGACTCGCGGATGACAGGGGCCGATTCGCCGGTGATAGCCGCTTCGTTCACCGACGCGACGCCCTCGATGACTTCGCCGTCAGAGGGGATGATGTCGCCGGGCTCGACGAGAACAACGTCACCAACCTTCAGCGTGGCCCCGGGCACCATTTTGTAGTCGGAGCCGCCGTTCGAAAGCAGCTTGGCCTGGGTCTCGCTGCGCGTGCGCCGAAGCGATTCCGCCTGCGCCTTGCCGCGCCCTTCGGCGACGGCTTCGGCAAAGTTGGCGAAAAGCACTGTGAACCAGAGCCACAGCACGATCTGCAGCGAGAAGCCGACATTTTCGGCCCCGGTCGCGATGTCCTTCAACAGCAGCACCGTCGTCAGCACCGAGACGACCGCGACGACGAACATTACGGGGTTTTTGGCGAGGCTCTTCGGATTCAGTTTCCGGAAGGCATCGCCAATGGCCGGTACAAGTATGCGAGCGTCCAGCATGCTCGCGGATTTGGACTGGTTCATAAGAAACTCCAGCGAGTTTGTTCTTGGGGGCCAACCACTCGGTCACGCCGCCGCGAGCAATTCAGTGATAAGTTTGGCGAGGAGCACCACGCCCCCCAAAGTCAGTGTCATGCCGAGAATGATCGTCGATGCCCTGGGCGGTCTGGCCGCCCCTCGCTTCTGAAACCAGGAGCGAGGGTTCACGACAAATCGGATCGATCTCAGCCATTTGGCCGTCATCGCGATCCTCAGAACGTCTGGCCCGCCAGCATGGCGAAGTGCTCGACGATCGGACCCAGCGCCAGGACCGGGAAGAACGTCAGGCCGCCGACGATCAGCGTCACGCCAACGACAAGGCCGATGAACAGCGGTCCCGTCGTGGGCAGTGTTCCCGTCGATGCCGGCACGCTCTTCTTGGCCGCGAGCGAGCCCGCGATCGCCAGGACCGGCACGATGAGCAGGAAGCGCCCCATCAGCATCGCGAGACCGATAGTGATGTTGTAGAAGGGCGTATTCGCGCTCAGACCGGCAAAGGCGCTGCCGTTGTTGTTGGCGCCGGACGTGAAGGCGTACAACACCTCGCTCAATCCATGCGGGCCAGCGTCCTGGATGCTGGACAAGCCAACAGGAAGAACGACGGCGATCGCGGTCAGGGCCAAGATGGCGAGCGACGGTCCAAGCATCGCGAGGATGCTCATCTTCACTTCCTTGGCCTCGATCTTCTTGCCGATATATTCCGGCGTGCGACCGACCATCAGACCGGCGATGAAGACGGCGAGGATCGCGAAGATCAAGGTGCCGTATACACCGGCGCCGATGCCACCGAGCGGCGGG
The DNA here is from genome assembly GCF_003550065.1 of Hephaestia caeni. Classification (GTDB taxonomy): domain Bacteria; phylum Pseudomonadota; class Alphaproteobacteria; order Sphingomonadales; family Sphingomonadaceae; genus Sphingomonas; species Sphingomonas caeni_A. The sequence goes on along the minus strand of NZ_QXDC01000004.1, from coordinate 230,429 downwards.
ATCTGCATGTTGAACAGGGGCACAAGGCCGCCAAGCGGCATGAGGCTGTCATGCATAGTGTTGACGGCGCCCGTCGAGGCCGACGTCGTTACGACGGCGAAGAGCGAGGAAAGCGCAATGCCGAACCGCGTCTCCTTGCCTTCCATGTTGCCGCCCTCGAGGCCGAGCGCATGGAGCAGCGGGTTTCCAGCGGATTCAGCCCAATAGATGACGCTGATGCCGGCGACAACGATGGTGAGGACCGCGCCAAGCAGTGCCCAACCCTGCTTCTGGTTACCGATCATACGGCCGAACACGTTCAGCATCGCAAAGGAGATCGAGTAGATCGCCAGAATGTGGATCAAGTTGGTCAGTGCCGTCGGATTCTCGAACGGATGGGAAGAGTTGGCGTTGAAGAAGCCGCCGCCATTCGTTCCCAGATGCTTGATGATCATCTGCGAAGCGACAGGGCCCTGCGCGATAGTCTGCTGAGCGCCTTCAACCGTCGTGGCGACGGTGTAGGGGTTCAGGTTCTGCGGAACGCCTTGCCACACCAGCACCAGGCTGCCGACGATGCAGATCGGCATCAGGATGTAGAGCGTCGCCCGCGTCAGATCGACCCAGAAATTGCCGACGGTCTTGGCGGACGCGCGAGAGAAGCCGCGAATGATCGCCATGGCCCCGGCCACGCCCACAGCCGCCGACACGAAGTTCTGCACCGTGATGCCGGCCATCTGTGTCAGATAGCTCATGGTGGTTTCGCCGCCATAGCCCTGCCAGTTGGTGTTGGTCATGAAGCTGACCGCCGTGTTGAACGACGAATCCGCGCTTACAGCGCCCATTCCGGCGGGATTGAAGGGCAAACCGCCCTGGATGCGCTGCAAGAGATAAAGCAGTGCGAAACCGGCCAGGTTGAACAGCAGCATGGCGCCCAGGTAGGTCGTCCAGTGCTGCTCTTCCTTCTCACTGGTTCCGGCCATGCCATAGAGGCCGCGTTCCACGGGTCCCAGAACCGGCGAAAGGAAGGTCCTCTCGCCGTTCATGACACGCGTGATGTAGCCGCCGAGCGGCTTCACCAGCGCGATGACGATCCCGAGAAAGACTAGGATCTGTATCCATCCATTTATTGTCATCGGTCGTTTCTTTCCGAGCTGTTGCCTTGATCAGAACCGCTCGGGACGAGCGAGGGCGTAAAGCAGGTAGCCGGTGATAAACACCGCGACTGCTGCCCCAAGGAAATATTCCAAGATCATGTTGCCGCCTCCTGGGTCAGAGCTTTTCGCAAAGCTTGATGTATCCAAACATCAAGGCGAAGAATCCGAACCCTATCGCTAGTACAAGAACATCCATTGCTTTCGCCTCCGGCGCCGCTGTTGGTACAAATGGCCGCCCAGGATGGATCGTCCTGACCGGTCACAGGTTGAATTCTTCCAGCGCGCCCTTGCGTACGCACGGGTGCCGGAGGAGGAATTTGGCGGAAATATGGACGCGAACCGCATATAGGTTCGAGAGAGAACGGGGCCTCAAAAAATAGGAATCCAATAGTTATTTTGGCGGCGTGCATAAAAATTCCATAGGAATTTCTGCCAAACCGCCCATTGGCAAGCAAAAAGCCCGCCGACTCGGTAGAGGCGGCAGGCTTTGCTTATGTCAACGAGAAGAGTTACTTCTCCATCTCGCTCGTCACGGTAACGTCAGCGAGCGTGAGCGAGTCATCGATAGCAACCGGCTAGGCGGCGGCCCGGCGTCCAAACAGCGGGTCAAGGCTCAGGCGCTGGCTTTCGGCCATGCAGATCACAGCCCCTGGCGCGTTATTGGTTTCCTGACGGGCGAAGTGAATCGCCGCATCCTTGCTGACAAAGCAGCCGCCGACGAGGTTACGCTCATCGCGGACGGTCCAGCATCCTCGGTTGTCCTGGCCGACGAAAAAATGATTCAGAGGTTGGGGAGGCTCTTTCGGCTGAATGGCGCTTGCCATGGAAGATGATCCTGATTGTTCGTTGAAGAGTGAGCTGTGGACGTCGTTGGCGCGCTAGCCGGCCAACGCGGTGACTGTGGCGACAGCCGCAATCACGAGGGCCATCACGACTCCGAGCCGCAGGAACATTCCAACGTCGGCCATCGGCTCATCCGAGCGCACGGCAACCTTGGCTTCGCCATCCGTCCGCCCAGGGTTGGCCTTGTTCTGTTGTTGCATCGCATAGAAATAGTATGCGCGAGGGTGCATTGAAGAGATCCTTTCTCAGTATCGGCAGGCCATTCCACTCGTCGAGTCAAATGATGCCTTTTGCCGATACATTGAATTTAAAGATGTCGGGATTTGTTCTCCATTTCACGGATAGCCGGATTTCATAGTATTTTCATTGGAGAACACAGCAGCATCATGCTGTTCTTATAAGGGCGATCCGATCAGGCCGAGAGGGGGACGAGAGACCTCTCGGCGACCAAAGACGTATCGATCTCCAAGGAGTCGATCTCCGCCACGGCAGCGCGTATTCTTGCTGCGGTGCCTTCAGTGACCTCGACCAGCGGAAGGCGGACGGCGGGCGAGTATCCGCGCGCGCAATGCAACGCGAACTTGACCGGGCATGGGTTGCTTTCAAGCTCCAGCGCCTCGATCAGCGGGAAAAGATGGGCGTTGATGCGCCGAGCTTCCAGATAGGCACTCTTCCGCACCGCGCCGATCATCGCCGCTGTCAGCATCGGGGCGACGTTCGACACGACCGAAATGGCGCCGTCGCCGCCAGTCGCCATGAAAGCCAGCATGGATCGGTCATGGCCGGAAAGCTGCGTGAAACGATCGCCGAATCGGACGGCCATCGTGCTAGCCCGCGTCGGATCTCCGCTTGCGTCCTTGACGCCGACAAGACCGGGCAGGTGCGCAAGGCGGTCGAGCGTTTCGATCCTGATATCGACGGCCGTCCGGGAAGGCACGTTATAGATGATGATCGGCAGCTCGGCAGCTTGCGCGACGCTCTCGAAATGCCGGAACAGGCCCTCTTGACTCGGCCGACTATAGTAAGGCGTGACGACCAAAGCACCATCCGCGCCAAGGCGAGCCGCCTCGCGGGTCAACTCCACGGTACGCCGGGTGTCGTTGGTGCCCGAGCCGGCGATCACCGGCACACGGCCATTGGAGACCTCGACGCACAAGCGGATCACCGCCGCCCATTCCGGATGAGAGAGGGTCGGCGCCTCGCCCGTAGTGCCGCAGGCGACAAGCCCCTGTACGCCCTGGTCGATCTGCCAGTTGGCGAGTTCCGCCAAGGCGTCGAAAGCGATAGCCTCACCCCTGTACGGGGTGACAAGTGCGGTCATCAGACCGCCGAATAACGGAGGGTCGCCACTGGGTTTCATGCTGCCTCTTCTCCACGTTTCGAGAGTTCTTTTGGTCGGCGCTGGCGACGATCGAGGGAGCCCAGCAATGCGATCAGCATGGCAGCGGCCAGATCGTCGTGTCGGCCCACGCACCTGCGCAAATTGCCTCGATCGCTCCACGCCACGCGACAACGCCAACGATCTCCCGAGCGGCCCATCGACCAAGGATGCCGCGTTGGTTGCAGATGCGCTCCGAGTTCGAGAACCGCTTCAAGCAAGGCATTTGCTTCGAGCAGATCACGGAGCCGGCGGTGCCGTCGAAACTGCGACTGATCTTCGCGCTCCTCGATAATCCTCACAGCCAGCCAGATGTGGTGCTCCTTGAGGACCCGAGCCATCTCCAACTGCGTCCTCAGGCCTGGCAGCGCAGCCAGACGGCTTTCACCGATACCCGGCCTTGGATCGTCGGCTTGGAGATCTGGAGCCGCAGGGCGTGTCATGCCGCTCTCAGAAAAACTATGGCGACGACCTGCACCGCGGCACAGCTCGCAGCAAACATCAGAAGCAGGTATTCCGATCTACGGCGTCGCTCGCGTTTGCTGAACCTCGGTTTCGGTCGTGGCAACCTGGGGTGAGCAGGACGGCCCAAAAATCTGCATTCAGCCGCCATTTCTGAGCACCAGGTAGATGCTGGGGCCTGCGGCAGCAAGAACAGCGCAACCGGCGATCACCACCAGAGCGATGATCTCCACGGCGCAGCGGAAGACGTGTCGGGAGACTTGGCGCTTGCTTGGTACAGCCCGGCTCAATTTTCGCCCTCGCTCCCCATCTGACGCGGCTCGCGCCGCCGACTGAGGTTCATCATCTCCAGGCAGAAGCGACCGTCTGTCAGTTGAAGATAGAGGCGGTAGCAGCCGTAGCTCTCGCCTATCAGCCTTGCCGCACCGACCGCATCATTGCGCGTTGGGTGGCACCATTCGGAGTCTTCACCTTCAAGATGCACAGTCCAGCGATCATCATAGTTCCGATAGACCCAGAGAACGGGCAGGACCGGATACACAGTCGCTGTGGCTTGAGGAGCCTCCAATTTCGATATGATCTGTTCCAAACCCATGTTTCACCTAAGCTCGCAGTGCGTTTGCGGAGCCGGTGGCTCCGCATTTCCGCCCGCGCCCGTCCTAGAAAAGCACCCCGGCCTCAAACATCCCGCGTACCTGGTCGCGCTTGTCGAAGTTGGACCCAAAGCCGTAGCCTTCGGTGACCCGATCGATGCGGGTGTACGAAAGCTCGGTACGCGCGTAGAAGATCCCGCGCTGGTAGGTCGGCGTCACCGTCAGCGACCACGCCCTGCTTTTCGGCCCGTAGAGCAGATTGGTGGGGGCGCAGTCTGCGGCGACGCCGCAATCTCCTCCGCTTGAAGCGATGTACTCGGCACGTCCAGCGATCGAGAAATTCTCATTGATGGCATAGCGAGCGAGCAGCGCTCCGCCGAATGTTTCGGCCGAGCGATCAATACCGATGTCCCTGTTCGAGCGGGCCGTTGTGTATTGCAGATAGGGCTGGAGCGTCAGCGGGCCGTCGACATAGGTGTAGATCACATTGAAGATGCTGCTGTTGTTCTGCGCCAGTGGCGTCGCGGCGCCGGTCTTGCCGGACTCTGCAAAGTTGCCTGCGGCGACAAGCGTGATCGTGCTCGACGGCGTCGCCGCATAAGACACGAGACCGGATACCCAGTTGTAATCCCCTGAGTAGAAACCATCATTGACCGACACCGAGGCGTTGACCGGTCCATTGCTATAATTCACCTGAACACCGCGGCTGATCGCCGGCTCCTGGTTCCAGAGCAGGCCGCGCGCGATATTCATATTCTGGAAGGTGAAGGTCGATTCCGCGCCGATCAACGTCGGCAGCAAACCCGCCTGCACCGAGAAATTCGGCGACAGCTCGAGCTTGCCATAAGCAACCGGCACCGGCCCGTACAACTGATCGGTGACGTCGGTTGCGCGGGTGTAGGCCGAGCCCAAAGAAGGCAGCGAGTAGACACCGCCCTGGACGAAGAACGTCAAAGGCGCCCCGGTTGTCTGCACCTGAATTTGGGCATTGCCGATATCGACGAGGGGATCTGTCGTTCGCGGATCGACGCCGGGAATGCCGTTCGTCTGCGCATTCCCGATGCCTGTGAGCTGGCCGGTGATATGAAGGCGACCAAACAGGCCCGCATCCATGCTCATCGGATCGGGGTTCGGGCGCAGAGGGCCACCAAAGCTCGGCGCGCTCAGGGGTTCGGCCACTGCCTGGCCAAGACCAATCATCGAACCGGCCATGATCGCGACCGCGCCAACCGCGCTCCGGCAAAGCGTCTTCCGACGCTCCGACCCCGGTCTTGTTGGACGACCGGCCTCGGCTGTGGCCGTAGCGGCGGGTGCGAGGGACGGTTTAAGCGGCTTCATACCTTCAGGTCCTTCCGGTTTGGTGGGACCCTCAAGCTAGATAGAGCCGCATATTATTTCGACGGGAGCTCAGCCGCGCTGCGATAGTATTTTCATAAGAAAAAGCCCTGACAAAAATATACGTACCTATATAGTCGGATTTTTATTTGACTGAGCACGACTTTGCGCCCTCTCTCGCGCGGGAGTGTGCTTCTATGATTGACCAGAATCTCGACTATCTCGCTAACTTGCTTTGCCAAAACCGTCGGCAGGGAATTACCTCAGATATCCCGTTCGATCTGCTTCGAAGCGAGGATGACGCCTGGGCGGTGCAGTCAGCAGCAATCTCGGCCTTCGCCAATGACGCGGTAGGTTACGCCCTGATAGGCACTTGCCCCGCCATCCGCGGCACGCTTGGCCTTGCCAGTCCCATCTACTGCCCGATCCCTGTCGGAACAGTTCTTCAGGACTCCCACGGGCCGTTCCGGCTTCCCCAAGGCTTCATCGGGGCACAATGCGAAATCGTCTTTACGATAGGCGGTCCCTTGGGGGCGGACCATTGGCCCATCACTCGCGATCAATTTTGGAAGGCGATCCTGAGCTACCAACCGGCTATCGGTCTTGTCGGGCGACGTGGTCACCTGACTGGGCAACCACACCTGGCCGCCATTGCTGACTATGCGTTCCATGTTTCGACGATCGTCGACAAATATCATGAGCCAACAGGCCTGGAGGCTATGGACAGAATCGACATGCGAGCGTCGATCAACAACGTTCCAGTGTTTCAGTCGGCATCGGGAGAGGGGCTGGTTGATCCGATCAACTCTGCGCTCTGGCTCGTGAATGATCTGATCGCCAGAGGCAATTATCTCAGCGCCGGCGATATCGTAGCAACCGGATCGATCATCCCGATGCTGCTGCAAATCCTTCCTGGTCAGGAACTGAAGGTCGAGTTGTCAGGCGTTGGCGACGCATCCGCACGGTTTCTTTGAACCAACAGAAGCGGCCGATCAGACGGCCAACTGATGGCCACTGAAAATGTAGAGACCCAACGCCGTCGCCGCCAACCATAGAGCCTCATCCCAATAGGTGAACCTGGTCTTGCCGAATCGTTCGCCGCGATGAACTGCGTAAGCGACGGCCATTACGCCGTATATGCCGGTCCACAGCGCGAATGTGGCAAGGAAGTTTTCGCTCTTCAGAATGTAGGCGATTGCCGCAGCGACGACCAGCTTGATGCCATAGCGCCCAATGTGCTCTCGCGACTGCTCGTCTAACCGCATAACACGCCTGGATCGTTCGTTAGATCAGGCCGAAGACGAGGGACAGCCGGTAGCCGACATACCCAACGCCGATCGCGGTAATCGCCAGGACAAGCAGCAAGCCAAGCCCACCATTCCCTGGCTCTTTCTGAGGGCGCGGCGCCTCGTTCTGATTCTTCCGGACCCTACCATTTCCAGCCATTTGCGATGAGCGCTCCCTCGGCGCTCCAGTGCGCAGCTATTTCTAGGATGCTGCTGCATAGGAATTCGAGAGGGACCGTCCGCAAGCTGCATAAGCGGATTTTATTTCGGAGCTTGAGGTGCGTTGCTAGGTGAACTGGATCACGGGGTCAGGATCGAAAACCTTACTCCCCCGTTCCACTTCGATCTTGGGAACAGCGGCAGAAGTGTTCATGGTTCAGGTATGAAATGGCGCGCCCGACACGATTCGAACGTGTGGCCTCCACCTTCGGAGCTAGAACTACACCGCTACGAAAGGCTTGCCAGCTCAACGCTAGAGCACGCTAACATACTGTTTTAACAGTAGTTTCTTGACTATAAGGGTTCTCTGCGCTACTCCAATGACCCCCACAGTTTTCGATCCAGTGGTGAGTTTTTGGTGAGTTTTTTGAGCCCGCTCTAGCGAGGTGCATATGTCGAAACTTACGAAAACCGTCGTGGACAAGGCCGAGCCACGCGACAAGCAATATACCGTTTGGTGCGGTGAGCTAAAGGGCTTCGGCGTGTTCGTCCTGCCCTCCGGCACCCGGACCTACTTCGTCGATTACCGGAACGCCAACAATGTGCGACGCCGGATGAAGTTGGGCCGGCACGGTCAGATCACCGCCGAGCAGGCTCGCACGCTGGCCATTCAAGCCCTGGCGGATGTCTCCAAGGGCAACGACCCGCTCGAAGATCGGAACAGCGCGCGCAAGGCTATCTCGGTGAAGGAGCTGTGCGAGCTATACATTGCCGAACTCGATGCCGGCCGCATCCTCGGCAAGGGCGGGCGGCCGAAGAAGGCCAGCACCAAGATCACCGACCTCGGCCGGATCAACCGCCACATCATCCCGCTTCTGGGCAAGAAGCGCGTCACGCACGTCACCAAGGCGGACGTGACGGCCATGATGAAGGACATCATGGCGGGCAAGACGCGCGGGATCGAGAAGACCGAGAAGCTGCGCGGTAAGTCGATCGTGCGCGGCGGCATCGGCGTCGCCAGCCGCACCGTTGGCCTCCTGGGCGGCATTTTCACCTATGCGCGGGACGAGCTAGGCATCATTGACGTGAATCCAGCGCACGGCGTCCGCAAGCCCAAGGATGCGGTGCGATCGCGGCGCCTAAACGAGGACGAGTATCGCACGCTCGGTCTCATCCTAACCAAGGCCGCCGAAGACGAACGCTACACTCGCACCGTCGAGATGATCCGACAGATCGCCATGTCGGGCTGTCGCCGCAGTGAGATCATCAAGCTGCGCAAGGACGAACTCGACACCGCGGGAAGCTGCTTCAGGTTCGAGGATACGAAGGAGGGCCAGTCGGTCCGGCCGATGGGCTTGCCTGTTCTGGAGTATTTCGACGAACAGGATATGAGCAGCGACAGCCCCTATGTGTTTCCGGGCACGCGAAACAGCGACAAGCCGTTCGGCAGCTTCCCCCGGCATTGGGCGAAGATTTTTGCCGACACGGAGTTGGCCGACCTCACCGCGCATGTGCTGCGTCACAGCTTCGCCAGTATGGCGAATGATCTGGGCTTCACAGAGATCACCATCGCGGCGCTGCTCGGTCATGCGTCTGGGTCGGTCACAAGCCGGTACGTGCATACGCTTGATGCGGCGCTCGTCATGGCAGCGGATACGGTCTCTGGATATATCGATGCGCTGCTTAGCGGAGCGAAGCTATCCCATACGCACTACGCGCTCGATCGCAGCTCCAGAAAGGCGGCGCTGGTCCGCTTTCTGACGCCGCGCCCGGAAGCGCCGCCCCAACCGGAAGAACCGGAACGCCTCGCGGCCTGATGGACCTGGGCGATGCGGCGTGAGGCATGAGCGAGTTTGGCGAAGGCTATCGGGACGTTAGGGTATGCGGTTTCGAGCGCGACCGGGCGATGCTGCTGGCTGGCATAGAGAACGGCCAGCTCGACATCGCCATCATGATCGACGAGGCACCCTAGCCGAGACGCCCTTCGGCGCGCTCGCTTGGAAAGGTGCGGCGGACGAGCTGCCGCACACGATGTCTGAGATTTCAGGCTTTAGTAACCGACGGTGAAGCGCTGCCGGACGTGGGTCGGCGTTTCGATCTCGTCCACGAGCGCGACGGCAAAATCCTCGAAGGAAATGTTGCTGCCGTTCTCGTTGGCCAGGAGCTGGTCCTTGCCGAGGCGGAACCTTCCTGTGCGCTCGCCGGGCTCGAAGACGGCCGACGGCGCGAGGAAGGTCCAGTTCAGCGTGTCTTCGGCCTTGAGCTTGTCGAGGAAGTCCACGCCCGCCTGCGCCTCGACCTTGTAGATCTCGGGGAATTCCGGGGTATCGAGCAGCATCTTGCCAGGCGCCACTTCCAGGCCGCCGGCCCCGCCGACGACGTAATAGCGACGCACGCCGGAAGCCTTGACGGCAGCGATGAGCTTGTTCGCATCACTTGCGGAAAAGAGCACCGAGCTGATGACCAGATCATGGCCTTTCACAAGCTCGGCAAGCGCCTCCGTGGCTTCGATGTCGCCCGCAATCGCGGTGACGCCGGGAAGCGAAGCGACCCTGGCAGGGTCACGCGCAATGGCGGTGACGGTATGCCCGCGGTTCGAAAGCTCGGCCAGAATGCGCGAGCCGACCCGGCCGGAAGCGCCAATAAGAGCGATGTTCATGATTATATCCTTTCTGTTGAGAGTTATGCGGTGACGGTGAGGTCTTCGATCGCAGCAATCAGGCGGTCGGGACCGTGGTAAAGGATTTGGCCGTCGAGAGCGGTCGGCTTGCCGTCGATCACGGCCACCAGTTGGGGCACGCCACGGATGCCGAGCTGGTTCATGCGGCCCTGCGACGCTTCGATGCGGTCGAGCGTGCGCTGGCGCAGTTCGGCATCGCTGCGCAACCTGTCGGCAAAGTCTTCGGCCGTCAGATCGATCCCGTTCTCGCCGGCGACCGCAACGGCCACCTTCGCCACGTCTTCTTTCCTGGCCGTGTCGCGCCCGTCGATATAGCGGGCGATCTGCACGGCATGGAGGAAGGCGGGTTCGAGCTTTGCGTCGCGTTCGCCCAGCGCCTGCAACGCCAGCGTGGCGGGGGCGGAGCTGAACACCCCATCGGGGGCGAGCAGGACATTCTGGTGGTAGCGCTCGGTATATTGCTGGCCGGTCAGCGACTGGATCCGCTGGTCATTGCGCTAGGCGTGATCCGCCATCGAAGAGATGGGCCGGCCGTCAAAGAACAGCCCGGATGGCATCATGCTCAGTTGGCCGGAGTATTTGGCGGCGATCCCTTTGAGAGCCGGCGCGCTAGCGTAGCACCAGCCGCAGAAGGGATCGAAGAAATACTGGAGTTCAATGGTCTGGGTCATAGCGGTCTCCTTTTGTCGAAGACATATGTACTGTCGCGCAAAATGGAGATAAACAGCGTTATGATCGACAGAATGTTGCATGAAACGAGCGAATAGCCATGGACCGGATTACGGCCGCCCGCGTTTTTATCGAGACCGTTGAGCGCGGCAGCGCCACGGCGGCGGCCGAGGCGCTGGACATGTCGCGCGCCATGGCGTCCCGGTACATCGCCTCGATCGAGGACTGGTCGGGAACTCGGCTGCTGCACCGCACGACGCGCCGGCTCAGCCTGACCTCGGCCGGCGAGCGCGTCCTCGAACTATGCAAGGAAATGGTCCGCATCGCCGACACGGTCTCGGAGGTGGCGGCAGACGCCGCAACGCCTAGGGGCAGGTTGAGAGTGACTGCCCCGACCATCCTCGCTGACGCGCTTCTTGTCCCGTTGCTGGCGGAATTTGCGCGTGACTATCCCCGCATCAAAGTGGATGTGCTCATTTCCGACAGACCCGTGGATCTGGTGCAGGATCGGATCGACGTCGCCATCCGGATCGCCAACAATCTCGACCCGTCGCTTATCGGCAGGCGTTTGGGAACGTGCCAGTCGCAGCTTTACGCTGCGCCGGCCTATCTGGACGCCCGCGGGCGGCCGGTCAGTGTCGACGACCTGAGAGAGCATCAGTGCCTGACCTATACCAATCTGGGCGGCGCCGAATGGACACTCCAGGACGGGCACATCCAGGTCTCGATACCGGTGGCGGGCAGCTTCGAGACCAACGACACGGTGGCCCTGCGCCGCGCAGCGATCGCCGGCATGGGTATCGCGACGCTGCCGCGCTTCGCCGCCGAACACGACCTTCGCGATGGCAGGCTCGAAACGGTGCTTGCGCAATGGCAGCCTGAGACATTGGGCATCCACGCGCTCTATGTTTCCCGGCGTCATCTGCCGATGGCAGCGCGGGTTCTCATCGATTTCCTCGGGAAGAGCATTGAGACATAAGACGAGAAACAGGTGGGTCTGCTTTTCCGCACCAAGAGCGGGGGGTCTGTTTCCTAACCCCGACATGACCCCGATCGACTATTTCAATCATCCCGCTCCTCACCTCATCTGCTCGACATCGGAGATTGCGGACGGTCGGATGCTGACCCTTGAAGATCGGCGGCCTGAAATCATGCACGCCGAGCATTCCCGAATTCGCGCGCGGCTTGGATAAAGGCGCTGAAAGCGGCACGGGGATTTTTGCGGCCGGGATAATAGGGGCAAAGCGGGGCGACCGACGGCATCCAGTCTTCGAGAACGCGTTCGAGCCATCCGGCGGCAATGTCGTCGCCAATATCGGCTTCCATGAAGAAGCCAATGCCCGCGCCGTCGAGAACTGCAAGCCGAACCAGGCTCGACTTATTGAGGGTTCAGGCGCAAGCGTGCCACACACGCCTGTTTGCGTAGATGGCCGATTTTCCAACTCTGCCGCTTGGAAGCGGTCGGACAGGAATCCACCCCTGTGCTGCCATTCAGCCGCCGCTCCATTTGGGAGGGTCACGGAGGGCCATTGCGTGTAGACGTAGTTCCCCGTTTCGTCGTTCTCGGCCCGCCTACACGGTCAGTCCGGCCATGTTCATCAATAGCCGAAACAGGACCGCGACGATTGCCAGCACGCCGACGCTGGCGACCCAGATCAGCACGAGCCAGCCGATGCGGCGCGGCCAGAGCTTCTTGTCCCGCCTGTCGGACGACATCAGTGATAGCCCTCGCCGGGCTTCACCTTGCCGCGGAAGACGTAATAGGACCAGGCGGTGTAGACGAGGATGAAGGGGATGATGAGCAGGGCCCCGACCAGCGTGAAACCCATGCTTTGTGCCGGGCCGGCGGCATCCCAGATCGAGATGTCCGGCGGGATGATGTTGGGCCACAGGCTGATCCCGAACCCGGTATATCCAAGGAACAGCAGAAACAGCGCCAGGATGAATGGCGCGGCGTGACTCTCACGCTTCAGACTCCTCAGAAGTGCCCATGTCGCCAGAACGACCAGCACCGGCACCGGGGCGAAGAAGAAGAGGTTGGGCAAGGAGTACCAGCGGGCCGCGATGTCGGCATGGACGAAGGGTGTCCAGAGACTGACGATGGCGGTCGCTGCGAGGACGGCCAAGGTGATCGGCTTGCCCAGCGCGCGCATCCGCTGCTGCAACGCCCCTTCGGTTTTCATGACGAGCCAGGTTGCCCCGAGCAGCGCATAGCCGATGACCAGCGCGACGCCGGTGAACAGGCTGAATGGGGACAGCCAGTCGAGGAACCCGCCAGCATAGGCGTCCTTGCTGACCTCGAAACCGTTGATGAACCCGCCGAGCGCTAGCCCCTGCGAGAAGGTCGCGATATAGGATCCCCACATGAAGGCCTTGTCCCAGAACGGCTTGTGCGCCTCGTCCGCCTTGAACCGGAACTCGAACGCGACGCCGCGCCAGATCAGCCCGGCCAGCATCATCATCAGCGGCAGATAGAGCGCGCTCAGGATCACGGCATAGGCAAGCGGAAAGGCGGCGAGAAGCGCCGCGCCGCCAAGCACGAGCCATGTCTCGTTGCCGTCCCAGACCGGCGCCACGCTGTTGACCATGACATCCCGGTCCTCCCTGCCCTTCACGAAGGGGAACAGGATGCCGATGCCCAGGTCGAAGCCGTCCATGATGACGTACATCATCACCCCGAAGCCGATGATGATCGCCCAGATCAGAGGAAGATCGATACCCATGATATGTCCTCCTCAGTACGGCGACGGATCGATGTCGTCGGGTGCGGCCGAGAGCGGCCGCGCCGGACGTTGCGATTGGTCGAGGTCATGCGGGGGCGCTTCATCCTCGCCTGGATGCGGCCCTTTGGCGACGAGCTTGAGCATGTAGCTGATGCCGGTTCCGAACACGATCGCATACATGACGATGAAGACAATCAGCGTGGTCGAAAGCACCAGTGCCGAGTGGTTCGAGACCGCGTCCTTGGTGCGCATCACCCCATAGACGATCCAGGGCTGCCGACCGATCTCGGTGGTAAACCAACCGGCGAGGATGGCGATCAGGCCAGCCGGTCCCATCCACATGGCAAAGCGCAGGAAAAGCTTCGATCGGAACAATCCGCCGCGCCAGCGCAACCACAGGCTCCAGACGCCGAGCACCAGCATCAGCACGCCGAGCCCGACCATGATGCGAAAGCTCCAGAACACCACGAGCGAGTTCGGGCGGTCCTCGCGGGCGAATTCCTTGAGCCCCGGAAACTGGCCGTTCCACTCATGCGTGAGGATCAGGCTGCCGAGATGGGGTATCTCCACGGCGTAGCGCGTCGTCTCCGCTTCCATGTCGGGCATCCCGAACAGGATGAGCGGCACCCCCTCGCCGGGCGTGTTCTCCCAATGCCCCTCCATCGCCGCGATCTTGGCCGGTTGATACTTCAGTGTGTTCAGGCCGTGTATGTCGCCGATGAATATCTGGATCGGCGCGACGATGAGCAGCATCCACATCGCCATCGACAGCATCGTGCGCACGCGCGGCGTATCGTTGCCGCGCAGGAGATGCCAGGCCCCCGATGCACCGACGAAGAGCGCCGTCGCGAGGAAAGCGGCCACGGTCATATGGGCGAGGCGGTAGGGGAAGGAGGGATTGAAGATCACCTTGAACCAGTCGACCGGAATGACGACGCCGTTGATGATCTCATAACCCCGCGGGGTCTGCATCCAGCTGTTCGACGCCAAAATCCAGGTCGCCGAGATCAAGGTGCCGAGCGCCACCATGATGGTGGAGAAGAAATGGAGGCCCGGTCCGACCCTGTTCCAGCCGAACAGCATGACGCCCAGGAAGCCCGCTTCGAGAAAGAAGGCCGTCAACACCTCATAAGCGAGCAGCGGGCCGGTAATCGAGCCGGCGAAGGAGGAGAAATAGCTCCAGTTGGTGCCGAATTGATAGGCCATGACCAGGCCGGAAACGACGCCCATGGCGAAATTGACGGCGAAGATCTTCGACCAGAAATGGTAGAGGTCGCGATAGACCGTGTCTTTCTTCCACAGCCACAGCCCTTCGAGGACGGCGAGATAGCTGGCGAGCCCGATAGTGATCGCGGGAAAGATGATGTGGAAGGAGATGGTGAAGCCGAACTGAATGCGCGCCAATTCCAATGCGGTCAGTCCGAACATGCGATTCCCCTCTGCGCCTTACTCTCCGCGTCGGCATCAGCAACGATCGATAGCCCAGGTGGCAGCGTGAAAGCCACAGCGGGTTTGGGCTTGGCATCGACCGCGAGGCTGAAAATATCCGGGCGCGCATAATGGCCGACCACGTCGAGGTCGTATTTACCGCGCGCGATGACGCGGTCCAGTTCCGTCAGCTGGATTGTCTCGCCCGTGAAATCCGGTTCGACGAGCACATTGCCGAGCGGGTCGATGATGCAGGACATATCGGGCGGATTTAGGTGAGACTCTGGAGAACACCGAGGGCGTGAACATTAGTTGAAATAACGCCAGCAGCAAGAAGAATCCAAATTGTGTCAATGTTCGTCCTCAGAAGGAATGCAAAGCTAACCAAGGCGATCACTATATCGACAGGATTCGTAAGTGCATCTTTAGCGAGAGGGATGGCCGAAGCGACCAGAAGGCCCGCGCTTGCGGTTATGACAGCATCTAAGATTGAGCGCACACGCGGATTTTTCATCTTGCGCCCAACAAAATGGGTCATTGGAATGATAAGAAACGCAGGTGTAATCGTTGCCAGCCAACCAGTGATCGCGCCCGGAATGCCAGCGACGAAGTAGCCAACGCTGACAAAATATAATCCCACGGGTCCTGGCACGCCCCGCGTAATCATGACCGCTTCGTTCAACTGCGCGGCAGTGAGGACGTGGCTATGAATGACTAGGCTATCTTGGATTACTGGCAATGACGCAAGTCCAGAAAAAGCCGTCAAAGACCCTCGTAAGAATACGATATATAGTTCAAATAAATTCATCGGTATCCCGTGTAACGACTGCGCCTGTCAGTGCTGCTAGCAATAGAACGTCGAAAGCGGGGACACAAAAAAAGGTGTAAAGCACGAAGGCTGTAATCGCGATGATGACAACACGAGGCTTGGCGCGGCCGTGCAATTGGGAATGGGCGATCTCCCAACCGGCTTTGACGGTGATTGAAACTGCGGCGGCAATAGCGCCATGGATCGCGGGTTGAGCCCAAGGATTGTGCTGCAAATCACGGAATAATGCCGTCGCGGCAAAGATTATTAGGCTGCAAGGGATGGAGCCCGCCAACAATGCGATTACGGCACCGGGAATGCCGCGCAATGTCCAGCCTACGCCCGTTCCGAAAGCAAAGAGGTTCGTACCGGGCGCGAGCCGAGCCAAGATGAAAACAAGATTGAACTGATCATTGGTGAGCCAATGACGCTTATGGAATATCTCCCGGTACATGACCGCCACGCCGGCGCTTCCGCCCCCTAAAGTGAAATTGCCGTACCGGACGGAAACGTAAGCGATCTCTGCTAAGGAAGGTGGCTTAGAAGGTGGGGATTCGAGATTTTCCATTCGTACCCCTTCTGGAGATCACCGTGTAACCGCCGACATGGACTCTTTAAGGTGCGATGCAGCCGTAAGCGGTTGTGTCGAACTTAGCTTCTTATACGCTTGGCGTTGCAACTCTGCTTCACTGTGCAGCCACTCGCGGAACGCCAATAACGCTGGATCCTTCTTACGCATCGGCCGATAGGCCAGATACCAGTCTTCATATTTAAGCTCGCTGACAGGAAAGGGGGAAACCAGACGGCCTGCCGCCAGCGCGTCACTGACATACGGAAGTTGTGCGACGGCGATTCCTACTCCATCAAGAACGGCTTGAATTGCCATCGCGGAACTCTCGAACAGCACCTCATTGGCAGGCTGAATCGACGCATGCAGGCCTGCCGCTTGGAACCACCAAGTCCATTGTTCACGCAAATGAGCAACGACGATTAAGGTGGCACTGCTGAGATCGCTAGAGTGATGCAAGTCTGCCGCTAATGCTGGCGTGCAGACAGGTACCAATGTCGACGCGAAGAGTTCCTCGGCAGCATAGCCAGGCCAGTCGCCAGTGCCGCGCCGCACAGTGCATGTCCAATCGTCGCGCATAGGATGCATTGCACCGCCAGTAGAGACTCGCACCTCGACGTCGGGATGGTTGCGATTGAAATTCGTCAACCGCGGAATAAGCCAGTGCAAAGCAAAGGCGGGGGAAACTCCTACGGTGAGCACTGGCCCTGCCTGCATCACGGTCACCTGCTCGGTGAGTCGCGCGATCGCATCGAAGGCGTCTGTAAGGCCTGGCTGGAAAGCCCGACCCTGATCGGTAAATTCAAGCTTGTTCGCACGACGATGGAAAAGCCCGAACCCGAGCTGATTCTCCAGAAGTCGCACCATATGGCTCACGGCCGTTGACGTGACATTCAATTCCTCTGCTGCCGCCTTGAAGCTGCCATGCCTTCCAGCCGCTTCGAAGGCGCGCAAACCGTTCAAAGAGGGTAGTTGGCGATGCATTGAGACCCCTAATATATGTTGGGCTAACCGTGAGAAATTTGCGTTTGCTACCCACGCCTATCGGAGCAATCTTAAGCGCAGAGGCGGATAATTTCTATGCGTAAATTTGCTCCCGGTATCAAAATCGCCATTGGCTTGATTGCCGTTGCAATCATAGTGGTGGCCATTGCAAGCTTGGTTCCACGAGGACCCATGCACCACGGGTGGGACTGGCCTTGGCACGATTGGTGGCATTCTCAGACCGGCAGTGCAGTTGGCCTCAGCAGCAAGGTCCGATGATAGCGTAAGCTGGCGGGCAGCCACAGCCTGACCCGGCTATCCATCCAGCAACGAGCTCGCGCCATGCGGCTCTATGGTGGCCCGACGTGCGAGGAGCTTCAAATGACGACCATATCGAGCATCCCAAGAATCATGGTCGCGGCAATGGGCGCCTTGTGTATCCTTCAAGCAGCGCCGGCCGCGAGCCAGGTAAAGCATGGTGTGATACCGCACGCGCCGCTCCTGAAAACGCTCTTGCCCGGCACGGCGAACGTCGAGGTCGCGGTTTACGAGACGGAATATGCTCCCGGCGCGATCAATCCGCGACACCTCCATCCGGCGGCCGTCACCTTCTATGTCGTGTCAGGAACAGGTGTTTGGCAGGAGGAGGGGAAGCCCGCGGTAACGCTGCGCGCGGGCGACAGCTTGTATGTTCCTGCCGGCACGATCCATTCTCACTGGAATCCCAGCGCAACGAAGCCTCTACGATTCCTGGAGTTCATCGTAGCCGAGAAAGGGAAAGGGCGCTCTATTCCGGACCCCATAAAAAAGTGAGGTTCCATGGGCTCCAAGGGAGCGACTGCATGACCGCAGGCCTCCCCGCACTTCTCGCTCTCGCCGGGTGCAGCCTGGCGCCGGCCTATCACCGGCCTGATCCGGCCATCCCGCCATCATGGTCGGCTGGCGCACCAGACCTGCGAGCCGACGAAGCAGCGTTGCCGGCGGTCAGCTACCGCGAGATATTCCGCGATCCACATCTGCTAGCGATCATCGGCCAGGCACTGGCCAACAATCAGGACCTGCGCGTGGCACTCGCAAATGTTGCGGCGGCGCGCGCGCAATCGCGAGTGGCGCAAGCGCAGATACTGCCGCAGCTGGACGTCACCGCCGGTGCCGACGTCCGGCATGGCGAAGCGGGTGGCGCCAGCAACAACCTTCCCGGCAAGAGCTACGCGCTCGACGGCGGTCTCAGCGGCTTCGAAGTGGACCTGTTCGGGCGGTTGAGCAACCTGAGCACGGCCGCCTTCAATGAATATCTGGGGACCGAAGCAGCGCTGCGGTCGGCACGGCTGACCTTGGTGGCGCAGGTTGCCGCCACCTACTTGACCCTTGCCGCCGATCGCAGCCTGCTGGCCATCGCGGTTGATACGGAGGACAGTGCGACACGTAGCGTTGAACTCACCCGAGTGCGGTTGGCGGGTGGGCTCGCCCCGCGCACCGACCTGCGTCAGGCCGAGACCATTCTGTCGCAGGCGCAGTCGGACAAGGCGCAACTGACCACCCAGGTCGCGCAGGATCGCGCCGCGCTTGACCTGCTGGTCGGCGCGCCGGTCGCCGACGCGGACCTGCCGGCGGCGATCGAAACGGTCGAGGGGCTGCGGGCAGCGATACCGGCTGGGCTCGATTCGCGAATTCTGCTACGACGGCCCGACGTCGTCCAGGCGGAATATGCGCTGCGCGCCGCCAACGCCCGCATCGGTGCCGCCCGTGCCGCCTTTTTCCCAACCATCTCGCTGACCGCCGTCGCCGGACTAGCAAGCACCGCCTTGTCGGCGCTGTTCACCGGTGGCGCGTTCAATTGGCAGGTCGCCCCGCAAGCAACGCTGCCGATCTTCGACGGCGGTGCCAATCGCGGCAATCTGGCCTTTGCGAAGGCCGAGCGCGACGCGGCGACAGCCAAGTATCAGAAGGCGATCCAGACCGCGTTCAGCGATGTCGCCACCGCCCTCGCACGGCGCGCGACGATCGATGATCAATTGGCCGCCGATACCAGGCTTGAGGCCGCCGCCGCCGACACGCTGACCCTGGTCACCGCGCGTTACCAGCGCGGAATCGACACATACCTTGACCTTCTGGATGCTCAGCGGACGCTATATCAGGCACGCCGCACCGTCGCCAACACGCGGCTTGTGCGCGCCACCAACCTAGTTGCCGTCTACCGTGCGCTCGGCGGCGACCAGCTTGTCGACACCCTGCCTCCGCCGACCGGCAATGGCGGCTAAGCCGCCTCTCTTTTGGCTGCCCGACTGGCTTCGACACCGATGTCGGGGCGCCGGGCTGAGGCACAGCGGCAATGTCGCAGCCTATGCCGCGTAGCCGCTTCGAAGACGCGTCATCCTCTCAAAGAGAATAGATGGCAAGTCATTATGACCATAAACTTAGATTGGGCTAACGGTGAGAAATTTGCATTTGTTGCATAGGATTATCGGGGGCATCTTGTACGGCATGGCGGAGAATTACTATGTGTAAGGTTGCTCCCGATGTCAAAACGATCATCGGTTTGTTCGTTGCCACAAGCATAGTGGCGGCCATTGCGAACCTAGTTCCACGAGAGCCTATGCACCACGGATGGGACTGGCCTTGGCATGATTGGCGGCACTCTCCGGCTGGAAGCGTGGTGGACTCTAGCAACACGGTGGGACAATAGTGAATCCGCCTGCTAGGCGCCGCCCTATCCAACAACGTCGCATCGTTCTCATTTGCGCGATTGCCGCTCTCCTTGCAATTGGCGCGGCCACTTACTGGCATTTGGCGAGTCCCAAGAGCAAGCTCTCCACACACACACCCGTGCCGGTAAGCACCGCTGTTGCTAGTCGACAGGATGTGCCTGTCTATCAAACCGGGCTTGGCATCGTTCAGGCATCTTTGACCGTCGGCATTCGGCCCCAGGTCGATGGAACAATGCAGGACGTGGTATTCGTCGAAGGACAGAATGTAAGAAAAGGCGACGTGCTCGCGAGGATAGACCCACGCCTGTTCAAGGCTGCGCTCGACCAAGCTCTGGCGAAAAAAGCTCAGGATACCGCGCTGCTCGTTTCCGCCAGGAAAGATCTCGAGCGGTATAAGGCATTGGTCCTGTTGGAGGCGATAGCGCGGCAAACCGTCGAACATCAACAGGCGACAGTCGGTCAACTGGAAGCATCCATTGCCGCAGACGAAGCCGCGATCGAGACGGCGCGAACGCAACTCTCCTACACGACAATCCGCGCGCCAAACGACGGACGGATTGGTATTCGCTCGGTCGATCCTGGCAACCTGGTGCATGTGTCCGACGCACAGCCGATCGCCGTGCTGACGCGGATCAGGCCGTCGGCCGTTCTGTTCAGTTTGCCGGCGCGCTTCCTCGACGACGTTCGTGGCGCGTTGGCCGTCGGTGCGGTTGAAGTGACGGCGTTGGACCAGGACAATTTGCGCCCCCTCAGCACCGGAAGGCTCCTCCTGGTGGACGGTACGGTCGATCAGGCCACCGATACCATTCGTCTGAAAGCCATCTTCCCCAATGATGATGAACGGCTCTGGCCCGGTGAGTTCGTCAACGCGCGTTTGCTGCTCAAGACACTCGACAATGTCGTCGTGGTTCCATCGGCTGCGGTCCAACGAGGGCCGAAGGGCTTATTTCTATGGCTCGTGACAGGGCATAACACGGCTGAAACCCGGCCGATCAAGACCGGGCCGTCGAGTGGCGATCTGACGGTGATCACGTCGGGTCTTCGCGGGGGTGAGCGTGTTGTGACGGCGGGACAGTTCAAGCTGAAACGCAATGCGCAGGTACAGATCAGGGCCACGTCATCGACGTCGCCAAGGCCCGAGGGCATTAGGTGAATCTCTCCGCACCATTCATCGCGCGGCCAGTCGCAACGACATTGCTGATGGCGGCCTTGGCGTTCCTCGGCATTGCCGCATTTCCGCTCCTGCCCGTGGCTCCGCTGCCGCAGGTGGATTTCCCAACCGTTCAAGTCACCGCGACGCTTAGCGGAGCAAGCGCCGAGACGATGGCTTCATCGGTTGCGACGCCGCTGGAGCGCCAGCTCGGGCAAATCGCGGGCGTTACCCAGATGACATCGGTTAGCGCTCTGGGTGCAACATCCATCACGGTTCAATTTGATCTCGATCGCAACATCGATTCTGCTGCGCAGGACGTGCAGGCGGCGATCAACGCCGCAACCAAGACCTTGCCGCAATCGATGACGACGCCGCCGACCTATAAGAAGCTGAATCCGGCCGACGCACCCATCCTCGTCCTTTCGGCAAGTTCAGACACCATCCCGCTGACCGGCGTCAACGAATACGCCGACAATTATCTCGCCCAGAAAATCTCGCAAGTCCCCGGCGTGGCCCAGGTCTCGCTCGGCGGCGAGCAGAAGCAGGCGATCCGTATCCAGGTTGATCCAGCCAAGCTCGCCTCGCGCGGATTGACACTCGAGGAGATGCGGCCCGTTCTTGCCAGCGCCACAACAGAGAGTGCCAAGGGGGCACTCGACACTGGCAAGCTGAGCTTCACAATTCGCGCAAACGACCAGATCACCGAAGCAAAAAAATTCGATGATGTCGTACTCGCTTACCGCAACGGCGCCCCTGTCAGGGTCAGCGACGTCGGTCAGGCAGTTTTCGCCGCATCCGATCGAACCGCGGCAGCCTACGACAATAATAGACCCGCGATCCTTCTCACGATCTATAAGCAGCCCGGCGCCAACGTCATCGATACCGTTGACCGGATCAAGGCGCAACTGCCCAGCCTCACAGTCGACATCCCACCGGCCATCACGATCCACACCGTTCTGGACCGCACGACCACAATCCGCGCCTCGGTGCATGATGTCGAGTTTACGCTCCTCTTGACCATCGGTCTCGTCGTGATGGTGGTCCTGCTTTTCCTGCGCAATATCTGGGCGACGGTGATCCCGAGCGTCACGATCGTGCTCGCGCTGCTGGGATCGTTCGCGACCATGCATATGCTTGGCTTCAGTCTCGACAATTTGTCGCTGATGGCTTTGACGATAGCTGTCGGCTTCGTCGTGGATGACGCGATTGTCGTCGTCGAGAATATCTACCGTCATCTCGAAAATGGAGCACCGCCCTTTGAAGCCGCGCTGAAAGGCTCGCGCGAGATCGCCTTTACCGTGCTTTCCATCAGCTTGTCTTTGATCGCCGTTTTTATCCCGCTTCTGTTGATGGGCGGGGTTGTCGGCCGATTGTTTCGAGAGTTCGCGCTAACCGTGACCGCGGCGATCGCGGTTTCGGCGCTGGTGTCGCTCACGCTCGCGCCGATGCTCTGCTCGCGCTTCATGCGACGGGAGGCGCCGGAGGGTCACGGCCGCGTCTATCGCGCCCTCGAAGCGTTCTTCAACACGATGCTGTCCGGCTATCAGCGCACGCTCGACATTGTGTTGCGCCATCAAGCGGCCACCCTCGGCGTGTTCTTCCTGACGGTCGGGCTGGCCGTGGTCATGGCCGTCCAGATACCCAAGGGCTTTTTTCCGATTCAGGACACCGGCCTGATCGGCGGCCTGGCGGAGGCGGCTCAGGATGTCTCGCCCGAGGAGATGAAGCGTCTCCAACGCGTGCTCGGCGAAGTCGTTCTCAAGGATCCTGGCGTCGAGGGAGTTGCCTCATGGACGGGGAGCACCGGTGGCAACGGCAATGCACAGACGGCGAATACCGCTCGCTTTTATATCGTTCTCAAGCCGCGCGGCGAGCGCACGAATACGGCGTCCCAGATTATCGACCGGTTGAGACCACAGATCGCAAAAGTCCAGGGCGTCAATCTCTCCCTGTCGGCGACACAAGACATCACCGTAGGCGGCCGCTCTTCGCGCGGCAGTTTTCAATATACGTTGCAGAGCGCCGATAACGTTGAGTTGACCGCATGGACGCAGAAGATGCTCGAAAAAATGCGCGAACTGCCGGAACTCGCGGACGTTGCCACCGACCTTCTCGCTGAAGCGCCACTGCTCACGGTGGACATCAACCGGGACCAAGCCTCCCGCTTTGGCATTTCCCCGCAGATGATCGACGATACGCTCAACGATGCCTACGGACAGCGCCAGATCACGCAATATTCCACCCAGCTTAATACATATCCGATTATTCTCGAAACGACACCGTCACTGCAGCGCACGCTCGCATCACTCGATCGCCTCTATGTGCAATCTCCGCTGACGGGCACTCCGGTAGCGCTTTCCGCGCTTGTGAGAGTGGATACCTCCCACATCGGCTCATTGTCGGTAACGCATCAGGGCCAATTTCCGGCTGTTACCCTATCGTTCAATCTTCGGCCAGGTGTCGCGTTAGGGGAAGCTGTCACCGCCATTAACCGTGCAGCAGATGAGATCAACATGCCAGGGACAGTGACCGGCGCGTTCCAAGGTAATGCGCAGGCATTCCAGGCGTCTCTGTCGACGATGCCCGCGCTTATCATCGCCGCACTCGTCGTTATCTACATCATTCTCGGCATATTATATGAGAGCTTCATTCATCCATTGACCATCCTGTCCACATTGCCATCAGCTGGCGTCGGGGCGCTACTTGCGCTGTGGATGGGGAACATGGATCTTTCGGTGATTGGCATCATCGCGATCATCCTATTGATCGGCATCGTCAAGAAAAACGGCATTATGCTCGTCGACTTTGCTATCGTCGCCGAGCGAGACCATCATCTTACGCCAGCCCAAGCCATTCGCGAGGCGTGTCTCTTGCGTTTCCGCCCAATCCTGATGACGACGGGGGCGGCATTGATGGCCGGCATTCCGCTCGCGCTCGGCACCGGCACCGGTTCGGAGTTACGTCAACCTCTCGGTTACGCGATAATCGGCGGACTTGCGCTTAGTCAGTTGCTCACGCTCTACACGACGCCGGTAATCTACCTCTATCTCGATAGATTCCAAATATGGATGAAGAAAAACGACTAAGTTTATTTATCACGTTCAGCATAAACAACTTTAGAAATAAGACATAGTTCACGATGGATTTCGCATAATTATAGGCATATATTTGACTGAACTTCGTCAACTTCGGTATTTGATCGCAGCGGATGAGGCGGGTAGCTTCAGCCGCGCGGCCCGTAATCTGAACATCAAGCAAGCCACGCTCAGCCGACACATCCTACAGATCGAGAAGCGCCTAGGCATGGTGCTCTTCAACCGCATGACGCGCGGCGCTACGCTGACGCCGAACGGCATGATCTATCTGCGCACGGCACAACGTATCGTAAAGGAGTTCGAGGAACTGAACGCGTGGGTCCGTGCCACGAACGACGGGCATGCTGGCAAGCTCAGTGTCGGCTTCTACACCTCTTTCTCTGCCGGCAATTTGCGCGCGACCATGACCGAATTCGGCGAATGCTATCCCGAGGTCAGGGTGCGTGGGTTCGAACGCGACCGCGATATGCTGCTGGCCGGCATAGAGAACGGCCTACTCGACATCGCGATCATGATTGGCGAAGCGCCTTACCGGGGGCTGATGACCCGCCCGTTCTGGAGCGAGCGTATATTGGTGGCGATGCCGGAAGGCCATCCGCTGGCCGGACGCGAACGCATCCACTGGACCGACCTGACCCGCGAACGCTTCCTGTTGACCGAACGAGATCCCGGCCCAGAGACGCGCAACATGCTTTTGGGCAAGCTCGGGATGCCCGGCTACACGCCCGAGATCGACATGAACGACGTTAGCCGTGAAACGGTGCTGAGCGCCATCGCACTCGGCGAGCACATGTCGATCGTTGCGGAATCAGCGCTCGGCATCCAAGTGCCGGGTGTTGTGTTTCGCGAAGTTCACGAAACCAACGGCCACATACGAATCGGTTTCTCGGGCTACTGGCGCGAGGACAATCAGAATGCGGTGTTGCGCCGGTTCCTCGATTTTGTGGCCGTCCGCTATTCCCTACCGCTCTTGTCGGGGTCGCATCCTACGCCTCAGCAATCAGAATTGGACCCGTCATGACGCAAGGTAAGACACTCATCATCGTGCTGATAGCATTAATCGTTGGGTTTGGGACGGGCCTCGTACTGCGCCCGGTGATTATCCCCGCGCCTCAGACAGCGGCGGTCGCCAGCCCGCCGCTCGCCGCCCCAGCGCCGGCCGAGGCGCGCAGCACGCAATATTTCGCGGCGCATCTGGATGAAGGGCGCCGGATCGTGGCCGACTGCGCGCAGGGAACGGTGCGCGGAAACGAGTGCGCCAATGCCGAGCAGGCCGTCACCGAGGCCGATGGCCGGGATCGCTTCAAGCGTTTCCTGGGCAAGTAGGGCGGACGCTCCCTCACTTCGCCTGGGCGCGATGCCGGCGAAAGGCGCGATCGGTCTCCATGAACCGGGTCAGCATCGGCGCGACCAGCTTGTCGGGTTTGGCCGGCGGTTCTCCGGTCTCGGCGGCGAGTGCGGCGGCATAGGCAATGAGATCGCGATGGACGGCAGCGGGCAGTTCCACCGTGAGCTTGACCGGCCGGTCATCGGCCAGCGGCCCCAGCTTCAATTTCGTCATCGTGGGCCTCCAACGGGTTCCAATATGAGGTCGCGCGTCAGAACGACGCGCAGCGGGTAGCCCGGCCGGATGGTGAGCGTCGGCTGCACGTCCAGTTGCCGGCGCACAAGCTGCTGGCCGCTCTGGTTGATGGTGTCCTGGCTTCCCCGGCGCAGCGCGCGGGTAAGATCGTCGTCGCTGTCCGCGCCCAGCTCCACCCCAACACCAAGCAAGGTCGAGATGGCGGCGGCTTTGAGCATATTGCCCCAATGCTGGTCCACGCGGTCCTGTAGTCCCGCGAACCCGGCCGCGTCGGCGGCAGGCTGGCGTTCGAGCACGATCGAGCGGCCATTTGGCAGGATCAGGCGATCCCAGGCGAGCAGCACGCGGGTCTGCCCCGCGGCGATCTCGCTGTCATATTCGCCGATCAGCCGTGCGCCTTGTGGGATGAGCAGGATGCGGCCGGTCGGACTGTCATAGACGTTGGCCGTCACCTGGGCGGTGATCTGGCCGGGAAGGTCGGACCGGATGCCCGTGATGAGCGCCGCTGGAATGATGCTGCCGGCCTGGATGATGTCGGGCGATGCTGGCGGCGCAAGCCGCTCGACGCTTACCGTGTTCGGGTTGGACGCCCGCGCCATGAAGGCGCGCTTGGCGGCCTCGTCGCCCTGCGCCGCACCGCCGGTTTGCGAAGCCGCCGCCTGATCCGGCGTGATCGCGGTCGGCTGCACGGCCGCGCCCGCGTTTGCCGCACCCTGGCCCAGGAATACCGAGCTGGTGCGTGCCGCATCGCGTTCCTGGGCGATGCGCTGAAGCGCGGCCTCCGCTGCTTGCGCACGCGGATCGGGCTGCGCGCCGGATGTGCCGATCGCTGGCGGGGGCACACTGTCGCCGCGTTGCTGCGCCGAGAGGATGGGGCCGCCGAGATCGCCGGGGAGCGGCGGGCCGAGTCGTGGAACGTGCGCGTAATCCTTCGGCGCCGAGGTGATGGCCTCGGCGGTGGCGCGGCCATCGGTATTATAGAGTTCCTTGGCCTCACGATGCCCCGCGGGCTTGAGCGCATAAATCAGCGAGCCGCCGATGCAGAGGCCGGTGGCGATGCCGAAGACGGCCAGCGTCTTGCGCGACAGCCGCATGACGCGCGGCGCATCCCCGCGAAGCTGAAAGGCTTGCGGATCGGAGGCCGGCGCCTCGGGCGCACCTGATTCCGGCGCCGTGTCGGCGGGATCGCTCACGGCCGCCCCCTGTGTGCATCGTCCCGCTCGATGCGGACATGCTGCTCGCTGTGCTTGTCGCTCAGGCGCAGTTCGGCGGCGGCGAACAGGTGGTCGACCACCATGTAGCGGCCCTGGACGCGATAGTTGACCAGCTCTGTGTCGCCGGCCGCGCCTATCACGAACAGCGGCGGCATCTCGCCCTGCGAGATCCCGGCCGGAAATTCGATATAGACCTGCCGGCCATCGTCGAAGGCGCGCAGCGGCTTCCACGGCGCGCGGTCGCCGTCGATCCGGTAGCGGAAATTGAGCGCGGACACGTTCACGCCGGCCGCCACCGGCGCGGCGGAGGCCGCCGCCGCGTTCCGGCCTGCCAGGGCGATCAGCGTGTCATGCGGATAGGTCCATGAGACCGACGCCATGTAGGTCGCGGGCGTGGCGCGCAGTTCCAGATGATAAGTGCGCCGGTCGCTGTTGATGACCAGGTTGGTCGTGATGTCGGGCCGGGTCGGCTTCACCAGAATATGCACGCGCGCCGTAGGACCAGCGCCGCTGATCGTGTCGCCGATGATCCAGCGCACCGTATCGCCGGCCGCTACAGGGCCTGGCCCAACGAGCTGCTCACCTTCCTGCAACGCAATGTCCGTCACCTGGCCGGGCGCGGCATAGACCTGATAGAGCGCGCCATCGGTCCACGGATATTGCTGGATGGAATTGAGGAAGCCGTCGCGCACGGGCTGCATACGCGCAGCGGCGTTGGCCGCGCTGACGCGGCTGCGCGGATCGGCGGGCTCGGGCGACGGGGTGCTCTGCGTCAGCGGCTTTAGCTGGCCGGGTAATGGCAGAGGCTCGGGGATCGTCACCACCTTGACGGGCTTGGGCGGTTCCGGCGCCAGGGTTGCGGCAATCTCGGTCGGCGGATCGTCATAGGCAATGGCGGGCGGCTTCGCTGATGTGGTGGCGCATCCGCCCAGCGCCGCGGCGGACGCAAGCAGGACCGCTGAGGCGGAACGGTGGAAAGACACATGCGTCATTGCGACAGCTCCTTTGACCAGTTGAGGGCGTTGACGAAGACGCCGAGCGGGTTCTTGCGCAGCGCGTCGGGCGTGCGTGGCGGTTGCACGACGATGGTGAGGATGGCGGACCAGCGTTCGGTGGCCGCGAGGCTACCGTCCTGATAGCGGCGTTCCGTCCAGGCCACGCGGAAGCTGTCAGGCGAGGCGCGGATGACGCTGGAGACGTCCACCGCGACCTGCACCTTGCCGATCTGCGCGAACGGGTCGTTGGCGCGGGCGTAATCGTTGAGCGCGGCCGCGCCCCGGTCGGTCGTGAAGTCGTAAGCGCGCAGCCAGTTCTGCCGCACCACGATCGGATCGGCGGGGATCGAACGCACCTGTTCGATGAAGCGGGCCAAGTGAAAGGCGATCTGGGGATCGGTCGGATGGTAGCCGGCCTCGGCGGGCGCGACGGCCTGCGCCTGGCCCAGCCGATCGACCTCGACCACCCAGGGAATGATCGTGCCGCGCGCCGACTGCCAGACGAGGCCGCCGGCCAGTCCACCGGCCAGGGCCAGCGCGCCGAAGAAAGCCAGGCGCCAGTTCTTCGCCTGCACGCGGGCGGAGCCGATCCGATCGTCCCACGCCTGCGCAGCGCGTTGATAGGGCGTGACGGGTTCGGGCATCTGGCCGTAGCGGATGGTCGGGCGTCGGAACATGGGCTCAGTCCTTCTCCTTGATGTCGGGGCCGCCACCGCCGCCGTGGCTGTCGCCGGACTTCATCGTGTGGGTGAGAATGGTGGCGCCGTGCGTGACGGACTGCCGGTGCTTCATTGCGGCGGCCCATGCCGGCACGCCCGAGGCGCTGGCTGCGCCAGAGGTCGCGCCGCTGGCCGTCGGCGCGGCTGCGGATGCCGACCCGCCGGTGATCGTGCCGCCGGTGGCGGTAAAGCCCACGCGCGCGCCGGAACGGAAACTGGCCTTGATGGCGTCGCCGCCTTTGGCGGCCGCCTTGCGCAGCGGCGAAAGCACGGCGTTTGCGGCGCTTCCCGTTGCCGCCTGGCCGACCGCGGCCATGCCGCCCGCGACGGCGCCCGCGCCTGTCTTGCCGAGCGAGCCGAGGCTGTAGGCGCTGGTCGCCCCTCCGGCCATTTGGGTGCCGCCGCGCGCGGCGGCGGCGGTCATCCGGCCGGCCGTGCCCATCGCGGACCCGGCAGCTCCCATGCCGAGCCGCGTGAGCGCGGTGCCGCCAACTAGGGCGCCGCCCGCCGCCAGCGCTGTCCCCGCTGCGGCGCCCGCCCCGAGTTGCGGACCGCCCGAGACGATCCCGTTGGCGATGCCGGGGCCGAAGATCGCGAGGCCCAGCAGCGACAGCGCGGCCAGCGCGATCGCCATCACCTGATTGATGTCCGGCTCAACGCCGAGGTTGGCGCTGGTGAACTGGTTGAACAAGGTCGTGCCGATGCCGGTGATGACGGCGAGCACCAGAACCTTGATGCCGGTCGAGACGACATGGCCCAGCACGCGCTCGGCCATGAAGGCGGTCTTGTTGAAGAAGGCGAAGGGCAACAGGACGAAGCCGGCGAGCGTCACCAGCTTGAACTCGATCAGCGTGATGAAGACCTGGACGGCGATGATGAAGAAGGCGAGAACGACGATCAACCAGGCGATCAGCAGCACGAGAATCAGCGCGAGGTTCGCGAAGACGGCCCAAAGGCTGGAATACTGGCCTGCCGCATCGAGCAGCGGTTTGGCCGCCTGTAGGCCGGTGGCGGCGATCGTGCCGGGCTTCATGAAGTCGTCGATCGACATGCCGCCGCCGCTGGCCTGGAGGCCGAGCCCGGCGAAGCTCTTGAACACGATGTCGGCGAGAGACTGGAAGTTGCCGATGATGAAGGCGAAGGTGCCGATATAGAGCGTTTTCTTGACGAGCCGTTGCAGCACGTCCTCGTCCGCACCCCAGGCCCAGAACAGGCCGGCGATGGTCAGGTCGATGGCGATGAGCGTGGTCGAGAGGAACGCGACTTCGTGGCCGAGCAGCCCGAATCCACTGTCGATATAGGTGCTGAAGACCGACAGGAATGTGTCGATGACGCCGGTGTCGTTCATGGTGCGACGCCTTCGACATCAGGGGAAACGTCCCCATCGCTCGGCCGTTCGGGCGCGGGAATGTCCTGGTGAAAAAAGCGACGCCGGTTTGCCGCCCAGGCCGCCTCGCAGCCGCTGTCGGGCATGGTGAGCGTGGCGCAGCGGTCCAGCTCGTGCGCAAGCCGGGCCCGGCCTTCGACCGCCGGCACGGCGAGGTGCGTCGCCGACGCCGGCTTGCGGTCATCGGTAGCGGCGACGATCGCCACGGCCATCATCAAGCCGGCCAGCGCCGCCACCCCCGCGATCTTCGCCGTGCGCGACATCGCGAGACCTCAGTTGCCCATGAAGCGGCGGAACCGCTCGCGGCCTTCGGCTTCCTCGGCGGTCTGCCGAGCCGATTGCAGCGCCTGTGCCCGGCCCTGCGCGGCGACGGCCGCGGTAAGGTCGGCGAGCTGCTGGGATTGCAGCGCGAGGAGCTGGTTGCCCGCCTGGCTCGCCTGGAGGGCGCCGGTTGCCGACTGGCTGGCCGATACCAGGCCGTCCATCGTCGCGCGCTCGCCGTCGATATTGCCGACCACACCGGCCTGCACCTTCAGTGCGTCCTCGAACGCGCCGACACTATCCTCCCAGCGAGCATTGGCGTTGGCGACCATCTGCGCGTGATCGCCGGTCAGCGCCGCGCCCTTGTAGCGATTGGTGAATGCCTGCTGGACGTTCTGGACGTCGTAGGCGATGCGCTGGGCTTGCCCGAGAAGCTGTTGGGTGCGCTGGACTTGGCCCTGCAAGGTCTGGAGCGAGCTGAACGGCAGCGACTCCAGGTTCCGTGCCTGATTGATGAGGCTCGTCGCGGCTTGCTGGATTTGCTGGATCTGGTTGTTGATCTGCTGGAGCGAGCGGGCCGCCGTCAGCACGTTTTGGGCATAATTCGTCGGATCATAGACGATCCCGCCGAAGCCGAACTGTGCGTAGGCCGGCATCGGCGCGATCGCTGGCAGGATCGCCGTGGTGGCGAGAGCGCCGGCCATAAGGACGCGGCGAATGGCAGGCAGTTTCATGGTTCGATCTCCATGTCGGGCGTGAGCGGAAGCTCGGGCTCGCGGTCGGACACAGGGTCCGGCAGCAGCTCGACGGCCCAGGCACAGCCGCGATGGCGCAGCCATTCGGCGGCGAAGGCGGGAGCGCCATGGGTTTCGATGATCTCGGCGATGGCGAGCTGATCGGTCTTGGCCGAGGCGGCGGCGAAGGCCAGCGCCACCTCGCCCAGCCCCAACTCGAACAGCCGGTTGCCGCGCCGCGACTGGCAGTAATAGTCGCGCTTGGGCGTCGCCCGGCTGAGGATTTCAATCTGCCGCGCGTTAAGCCCGAACCGCTCGTAGATCGCCGCGATCTGCGGCTCGGCCGCGCGCTCGTTGGGCAGGAATATCCGCGTCGGGCAGGATTCGATGATGGCCGGCGCGATGGCGCTGGTCTCGATGTCGGCGAGACTCTGCGTGGCGAAGACGACGGAAGCGTTTTTCTTCCTGAGCGTCTTCAGCCATTCGCGTAGCTGCGCCGCGAAGGCCGGGCTGTCGAGCACGAGCCAGCCCTCGTCGATGATGATGAGCGTCGGCGAACCGTCCAGCCGGCCCTCGATCCGGTGGAACAGATAGGACAGCACGGCCGCAGCCGATCCCGCGCCGACCAATCCCTCGGTCTCGAACGCTTGGCACCTGGCCTCGCCGAGCCGTTCGACCTCGGCATCGAGCAACCGGCCCCACGGCCCGCCGATGCAGTAGGACGCGAGCGCCTGCTTGAGCTGCTGGCTCTGCAACAGCACTGCCAGCCCGGTCAGCGTGCGTTCCGGCATCGGCGCCGAGGCCAGCGAGCCGAGTGCGGACCAGATATGCTCCTTGGCTTGCGGATCGACCGCGACGCCTTCGGATGCCAAGATCGCCGCCAGCCATTCGGCCGCCCAGGCGCGTTCCGCCGGATCGTCGATGCGGGCCAGCGGCTGCAACTGGACGCCGCCATCGTCGTCATCGGAAAGACCGCCGCCGAGATCCTGCCAATCTCCGCCCATGCCGAGTGCGGCGGCGCGGATGCTGCCGCCGAAATCGAACGCGAAGACCTGGCCGTTCTCGTAGCGGCGAAACTGCATCGCCATCAGCGCGAGCAGCACCGATTTTCCCGCGCCGGTCGGGCCGACGATCAACGTGTGCCCGACATCGCCGACGTGAAGGGAAAACCGGAACGGGGTCGAGCCTTCGGTCTTGCCGTAGAGCAAGGGGGGAGCGCCGAAATGCTCGTCCCGCTCCGGCCCCGCCCATACCGCTGACAGGGGGATCAGGTGGGCGAGATTGAGCGTGGAGATGGGGGGCTGGCGGACATTCGCGTAAACCTGGCCGGGAAGACTCCCCAGCCATGCCTCGATCGCGTTCATGCCTTCGGGGATGACGGCGAAGTCGCGGCCCTGAATGACCTTCTCGACCAGTCGCAGCTTCTCGGCGGCGATGGCCGGGTCGCGATCCCAGACCGTGACAGTCGCGGTGACGTAGGCCATGCTGGCATAATCCGCGCCCAGCTCCTGGAGGGCGGTGTCGGCGTCGGCGGCCTTGTTGGAGGCGTCGCTGTCGAGCAGCGTCGATGCCTCGTTGGTCATCACCTCTTTGAGGATCGCCGCGATGCTCTTGCGCTTGGCGAACCACTGGCGCCGGATGCGCGTCAGCAGCTTGGTCGCGTCGGTCTTGTCGAGCATGATCGCGCGGGTGGACCAGCGATACTCGAAGGCCAGGCGGTTCAGCTCGTCGAGCAGGCCGGGAAAGGTGAGGCTCGGGAACCCGGTAATGGTGAGCGTGCGCAGATGATGCTCGCCCAGGCGCGGCTCCAGTCCGCCGGTCAACGGCTCGTCGGCCAGCAGCGCATCGAGGTGCATCGGCGTTTCCGGCACCCGCACGCGCTGGTGGCGGGTGGAAACGGTCGAATGAAGATAGGTCAGGGTTTCGCCGTCATCGAGCCAGCGGACCTCGGGTATGAAGCCCTCGACCAGACCCAGCACGCGGTCGCTGCGATCGGTGAAGCCCTTGAGCAGCTCCCACGGATCGACGCCGGATGTCGAGCGGCCCTCATAGAGCCAGCCTTCGGCGCGCGCCGCATCCTCGGCCGGCGGCATCCACAGCAACGTCAGATAATAGGCGCTCTCGAAATGGCTGCCTTCCTCGTGGAACTGTTCGCGCCGCTCCATGTCCACCAGCGCCGAGACCGGATCGGGAAACGCCGATTCCGGGTAGCTGAGCGCGGGCGTGCGCTGCGCCTCGACGAAGATCGCCCAGCCCGAGCCTAGGCGGCGCAGCGCATTATTCAGCCGCGCGGTGGTGGCGACCAGCTCGGCCGGCGTCGCGCTGTCGAGATCGGGGCCACGGAACCGCGCGATGCGCTGAAAACTGCCGTCCTTGTTGAGCACGACGCCTTCGCCGACGAGCGCCGCCCAAGGCAGGAAGTCGGCGAGGGTCGCCGCCTTGTTCCGATATTCGCGCAAGGACATCATGGCCGCATCCACGCCGGATAGCGAAGGTGACGCCGGGCCACGTCCACGAACTGCGGGTCATGCCGCGCGGCCCAGACCGAAATCGCGTGGCCGATCGCCCAGATCACCAGGCCGGCGATCCAGAGGCGCAGGCCGAGGCCGATCGCGCCCGCCAGCGTGCCATTGACGATAGCGAGCGCACGGGGCGCGCCGCCGAGCAGGATCGGCTCGGTCAGCGCCCGGTGGACGGGGGCGAAGAAGCCCGCGATCGGGTCGCCAGCGTCCATCAGATCAGCGCCCCGCCGCCGAACGAAAAGAAGCTCAGGAAGAAGGAGCTGGCTGCGAACGCGATGCTGAGGCCGAAAACGATCTGGATCATGCGCCGCGCGCCGCCCGATGTATCGCCGAACGCCAGCGTCAGGCCGGTGACGATGATGATGATGACTGCGACGATCTTCGCCACCGGCCCCTCGATGCTTTCGAGGATGCTTTGCAGCGGCGCTTCCCACGGCATCGACGAGCCCGACGCATAGGCGGGAACGGCAGTGGTCAAGGCGACGAGGCTGGCGGTTGCGGCGAGCACGGCGCGACGTGCGCGGCCCGGCAAGGCATGGATCATGGTGTATCTCCTTGGGGTGCGGGTGTGAGAGAGGTCAGCCGGTAGTCGCCGGTCGCGGCGTCGAGCCCTTCGACGCGGGCCAGCTCAGCGAGGCGCCAGCCGTGGCCGTCGCGGACCAGGACCGCGATCAGGTCGATGGTCTCGGCCAGCAGCGCACGCGGGACCGTGACGACGGCCTCCTGGATGAGCTGCTCCATGCGGCGCAGCGCGCCCAGCGCGGTGCCGGCATGGATCGTGCCGATGCCGCCGGGATGGCCCGTGCCCCAGGCTTTGAGCAGATCGAGCGCCTCGGCGCCGCGCACCTCGCCGATGGGAATGCGATCGGGCCGCAAGCGCAGCGATGAGCGCACGAGATCGGACAGCGAGACGATGCCGTCCTTGGTCCGCATGGCGACGAGATTGGGCGCGGCGCATTGCAGCTCGCGCGTGTCCTCGATCAGGACGATGCGGTCGGTCGTCTTGGCGACTTCCGCCAATAGCGCGTTGACCAGCGTGGTCTTGCCGCTGCCGGTGCCGCCCGCAACGAGGATGTTGGCGCGACTGGCGACGCCATCGCGCAGCACCGCCGCTTCGGCAGCCGACATGATACCGGCCGTCGCGTAATCATCGAGCGTGAACACGGCGACCGCGGGCTTGCGGATCGCAAACGCCGGAGCAGCGACCACGGGCGGGAGCAGGCCCTCGAACCGCTCGCCGCCTTCCGGCAACTCGGCCGAGACGCGCGGTGAACGGGCGTGAACTTCGGCACCGACATGGTGGGCGACCAGGCGCACGATGCGTTCGCCATCCTGTGCGGACAGCGTGAGGCCGGTATCGGAAATCCCCTCGCCCAGCCGATCGACCCAAAGGCGGCCGTCCGGGTTCAGCATCACCTCGATGACGGCGGCATCATCGAGCCAGGCGGCGATCGACGGCCCGAGAGCGGTGCGCAGCATTCGCGCGCCGCGTGCATTCGCCTCGGATCGGATCGGGTGGATGGACAAGAGATGGCCCCTGAATTGGGCCGGGCGAACCGCCGCCCGGCATCAGGGACACATCAAGAAAGGCAGAAGAAATCGGGATTCAACAAAGAAATGCGGTCATCGTAGTCTGGCGCAGAGATACAAGAACTGGCGTAGTTTGCTTATTCTTCTTGGGGCGCAAAGTCCTCGCCGATTTCCTGTTTGACCTTCGGACCCTTGGCGAGTCGGCGGCCCAGCGCCTCGATGAAGGCGTCGTAGCGATCACCGCCCTGACGGCGCAGGACGGCCCGTTCCGCTTCGGGCGGCGGCGGGGTGTTTGATAGCCAGAAGCGGACGAACAGCGCGATCATCTCGACGCCGATCCCGACATCACGCTCAAGCCGGGTCTGGCGGCGGTCGAGCCGGTCAAGCCGCTTGGCAATAGCGGCCTCGCGCTGTTCGTCGGCGTCGGGCGAGAGGAAGGATGCGATGGCGGCCTCGGCGACCAGAGAGCGCGACTTGCCGCGGCGATCCGCGTAGGCAGCGAGCGCCTCCATCACCTCCGGGTCGAGATAGACCGAGAACGGCGTCTTGGTGGTCATAGCTCGATGCCGTCGTCGGGATCGAGCGACGCCTGCTGCGCCATATCCTGCATGTGGCGCCGAACCGTGGCCTGCCGTCCAGCATCGGCATCGGGCTCATCCAGCTCGAACTCGTTGGCAGGCTCCGGGCTGGGTGGAGGCGCGATGTCGACATGGCGCTCGATTTCCGGCTCGCGGCGCAGGTCCGCGTTCGCGGCATCATCGTCGGCATCTTGCTTTTTCTTGCCGGCCTTTTTCTTCTTCGGCTTCTTCGACTCTTTGGATTCCGGTGGGTCGGGCATGGGTGGCGCAGAGACCGGTGCCAATGCGCTCCAGTCGTCGGGTCGCGGTTGACCGACGCCGGCCTTCGGGTCCGGTGGCGACAGCACCCGCTCGGTGAACCGCCGATCCTTGAAGTAGCGAATCTTCTTGGCGCGGATCGGATGGACGCCCGCGACCATGACGATCTCGTCGTCGGGCGGGAGCTGCATCACTTCGCCGGGCGTCAGGAGCTGGCGGGCCGTTTCGGAGCGCGACACCATCAAATGGCCCAGCCAGGGCGACAATCTATGCCCGGCATAATTCTTCATCGCCCGCATCTCGGTGGCGGTCCCGAGCGCGTCCGAGATGCGCTTGGCGGTTCGCTCGTCATTGGTCGCGAACGAGACGCGCACATGGCAGTTGTCGAGGATCGCGTTGTTGGGGCCGTAAGCCTTCTCGATCTGATTGAGGCTTTGAGCGATGAGGAAGCATTTGATCTTGTAGCCCGCCATGAAGGCGAGCGAGCTTTCAAAGAAGTCCAGCCGGCCTTCGGACGGAAACTCGTCGAACATGATGAGCATGTCCTGGCGCCCGGCCGCGGGCTTCAGATCTTCCGTCAGGCGCCGCCCGATCTGATTTAACATGAGCCGGATGAGCGGCCGCGTGCGCGAAATGTCGGACGGCGGCACGACCAGGTAGAGCGTGGTGGGCCGCGCACCGTCGACCAGATCGGCGATGCGCCAGTCGCAACGGCGCGTCACCTCGGCAACCACGGGATCGCGATACAATCCCAGGAACGACATCGCGGTGCTGAGCACGCCGGATCGCTCGTTTGCCGACTTGTTCAACAATTCCCTCGCGGCCGACGCCACGACGGGATGGACGCCGGCCTCGCCGAGATGCGGCGTGGTCATCATGGCGCGCAGGGTGGATTCGATGGGCTGGCGCGGGTCGGACAGGAAGGCGGAGACGCCGGCCAGCGTCTTGTCCTCGCCGGCATAGAGGACATGGAGGATCGCGCCGACCAGCAGCGCATGGGACGTTTTTTCCCAATGGTTGCGCTTTTCGAGCGACCCTTCGGGATCGACCAGCACGTCGGCGACATTCTGCACGTCACGCACTTCCCAGGCGCCCTTGCGGATTTCGAGCAGCGGGTTGTAGGCGGCCGATGCGGCATTGGTCGGATCGAACAGCAACACGCGCGTCTGCCGGGCGCGGAAGCCGGCGGTCAGCGTCCAGTTTTCACCCTTGATGTCGTGGACGATCGCCGAGCCCGGCCAGATGAGCAGTGTCGGCACAACCAGGCCGACACCCTTGCCCGACCTTGTTGGGGCGAAGCAGAGCACATGCTCGGGGCCGTCATGGCGAAGATAGTCGCGCCCCAGCCGGCCAAGCATGACGCCGTTCGGCCCGAGCAGGCCCGCCGCCTCCGCCTCCTGGCGCTCCGCCCAGCGGGCCGAGCCGTAGGTCTCTGCGTTCTTCAGTTCGCGCGCCCGGCGCACCGACATGGCGATGGCGATGATGAAGCCGAGGAATCCGCCCGAAGCGGCGATGCACGCGCCGGTCTCGAATATCTTCGGCGCGTAGGCGTCGAAGAAGAACATCCAGATGAAGAAGGCATAGGGCGGATAGATCGGCCAGTCGCCCAGCATGAACCACGGCGGGCCGAGCTGCGGTTGGTAATCCAGCGCCGCCGCCGTCCATTGCGTCGCGATCCAGACCGTCGCGAGGACGATCGCGAAAACGGTGATGACCTGGCCCCAGAGAATCTTCGTGGCGGGCATCGTCTATCTCCTTGTCACAGCCCCAGGCCCCGCCCGCGGCCGAACGACCAGTCCACACCACCATCGCCGCGCATGACGCCGGAGATGTGCTTGCCGATCTGACGGTCGAGCGAGGGGGACCAGGGCACAAGCTGGAAGCTCCGGCCGTCGTCGATCATGGCGAAGCGGCCCGAGGCGAGCGTCAGGCGCTGGCGCACGGTGCCGGCGACATATTCGCCGGCCTTTGACGGCGCGTGCGGCAGACCGATCTCGGCCGACAGTTCCTTGGCCGTCGCGTCGAGGTCGCGCCGCTTGAGCGTATCGAGCAGGCCGCGCGCGAAGATGATGCGTTGGCCCTGCCGCCGCGCCAGGCCCATATCCGCCAGGTGCTCGGCGCGCGCTTCCATCGCGGCGCGCACCTCGGCTCCGAAGCCGCCGCCGAGATCGCGGCCATCGCTTGCCAGATTGCGGCGATCGAGCCAGGTAGCGCCCGGCGCGCGGACCTGCGCCGACAAGTCCATGTCCGAGCGCACGGCGAGCGCCACGCGCTGGCGGCCCTTGCGGTCCTCGAAGCGGCGCAGCTCGACGATGGCGCCCGGCCGGCAATCACCAGTCGCCTCGATGTCGGGAAGCTGGACATGGTGCGTCCGCCCGTCGATGCCGTCGATGATCGCATAGGTCCGGCCGGTCAGTTCGTCATGGAGGCCGCGATCGACCAGCCTGCCGATGACGGGCTGGGCGGGATCGGGTTCGAGCACATAGCTGGCGGCGCCCCGGTCGATGCCGTGGTCGGTCATCGCCTTGTGCATCCGCTTGATGATGTCGCCGCGTTCGCCAAGCGTGCGCAAAGCCGGCTGCGCCTCGTCCGCGAGTGTCCACTGGCCGGGCGCGATCTCGCTGGCGAGGCCGAGCCGTTCCAGCTTGCGCAGCCGACCCATCCTCGGCGTGTGGTCGCCGCCCGGCCG
This sequence comes from Hephaestia caeni, assembly GCF_003550065.1. Classification (GTDB taxonomy): domain Bacteria; phylum Pseudomonadota; class Alphaproteobacteria; order Sphingomonadales; family Sphingomonadaceae; genus Sphingomonas; species Sphingomonas caeni_A. The sequence goes on along the minus strand of NZ_QXDC01000004.1, from coordinate 191,955 downwards.
CACGCCCGGCTCGGGCGCCATGTCGATGACGCCATCGCGCTGGAGGGTGCGCGAGAGGTCGCGGTCGATCTCGGTCCAGCGTTCGGCCTCGACCTGCCGTTCCAGCGAGGCATGGATGTCGAGGTCGCTGCGCAGCCCCAGCTCGCGGGTGACGATCTCGCGCGCGACGGCGCGCATCCCTTCGCTGATGTAGTCGCGCGAGATGACGAGGTTCTGCCCGTCCTCGCCGACACCGCGCACGATGACATGGATGTGGGGATCGTCGGTGTTCCAGTGCTCGGCGGCCCGCCAGTCGAGCCGGGTGCCGAGATCCGTTTCCATCCGTGCCATCAGTTCGCGGGTGAAAGTCTTGAGGTCGGCCATCTGCGGCGCGTCCTCGGGCGAGACGATGAAGCGGAAATGGTGCCGATCGTTCTCGCAGCGCGCGGCGAACTCGTTGCGGTCGAGGCCATCGCCCTCGGCGCCGAACAGCACGCCCTTCTCGCCATCGCGGGTGACGCCATCGCGTTGCAGATATTTGAGATGGGCGGCGAGTGAGGCGCGGCCGTCATGCCGGATGACGCGCGCCTTGATGACGACCTGGCGCGATCGGTGGCCGAGCCGGTGCGTAGCGCGCAGGCTGGCGACGCGACCCCGGCCGAAGGTCGAGCGGCCAGGCGCAATGATCCGGCCACGGCGCGAGACATGGCCGCCGGCGCGCTGCGCAGCGGCGATCACCTGGGCGACGATCGGAAGCGCGCGCTGGCCGCCGCGCGAACGGATGCGGCCAAGCCGGATGCGAAAATCGTCGTCGCCGCTCATGGCGCGGCGCTCCGCACAGTGCGAAAGACTCTTGGCGATGCTGACGTTCGGGCAGCGCCGCACAGTGCGGGATTGCCGCACACATTGCGCAGCAATGACCCAAAGCCTTGAGAATCAAGGCTACGACCGGGGCGAAATGGCAACGCACATTGTCGCCCTTTATCTTGCCCTCGCTCCTTACCCTGCCAAACCTGAAGCCTGCCTCCTTCCGGCATTGCGAAAGCGCGCGACGAAGCCCGCCAGAGTGCGCGGTAGCCGCTCATGGCGCGGGCGAGCCGGAAAGAGGGATGAACAGGCCGGTCGAAGGCGGCGTGGTCGCGGCCACCGTAACGCCTGTGCGGTCGGTCGGGCGACGCCCGGTTTGTGCGGCGGCGGGATCGCTTGCCGCATCCGGTGGCGCTGTCGAGGTGACGCCCGAGCGCGTGGTGAATAGCGCGGCGCGGCGCCAGGCGAACGGATCGGGAGCAGGCGCGACGGCAATTCGGGCGTCGCCCGAACCGCCGGTGATCGCTGTCAGCTTTGCAAGGTAGGCGCGCGTTTCCGCGGGCAACGGGCGGCCGCGCGACAGATATTCGTCATAGCGGCCCGGCCCCGCATTGTAGGCGGCCAGCATCGCCGTCGCGTTGCCGTAGCGGTCGTGCATCTCGCGCAGATAGGCCGCGCCCGTCATAATATTGGCGCGCGGATCGAAGGGATCGGACCCGAGACGATAACGTGCGCGCAGGGTTGCCCAGGTCGCGGGCATGATCTGCATGAGGCCCATCGCCCCGGCCGACGAAACGGCGCGGACGTCGCCGTTGCTCTCGGCGTGGATCACCGCCCATATCCAGGCTTCCGGGATGGCGAAGCGCCGCGCCGCGTCGGCGACATGGCGGTCGAGCGCCGTGGCGCTCGGCGACGCGGCGGCTTGCGCGTGGGCGAGTGCGGCTCGAATGGCGACCGGCGCGCCCACCGTGACGGCGAGCAACGCCAGCGCCACCATCCGACGACGCGGCGAACCGGGACGCCGGAACGGCATCAGGCGCGGTCCTGGCCGGATCGCGGGTGCCGCCACGCCAGCCGAAACGTCCGCCCTTCGGCATCCGCGCGGAACAGCTTGGGCTTGAGCCAGCGCGGAAACAGCGGGCTTTCGATCTCCAGCGCGATGTAATCGCCGGCCAGTTCGCTGCTGCGCTTGCGCGCAAAGCCGACGATGGGACCGTCCGCGTCGTCGAGATGGATGTGATAGTCGGCGGCATCCTCGGCGCGGCTCGGCTCGGCAGGAACGAGCACGATCGCCTCGTTGATGGCGAACAGCCGGACGCGGCCGGCATAGCCGTTATCGGTGGGTTCAAAGACGTTCACGGGCATGGTCACTCTCCTTGGGGTTGACGGGTGAAAGCGGCGGCGACGGCGTGCGCAGGTAGAGCGGCGTCGCTCGGCCGATGACGGCGGATGCCGGAAGCGGGCCGAAGTAGCGGCTGTCCAGGCTGTCCGGGACGGCCGGGTTGAGCAGCAGCAGTTCGCCGGTTCGCAGGTTGCGGCAGCCGCGCCAGACGGGCAGCGGCCGGCCGCGACTATCGCGCGTCTGAGCGATGGCGACGGTGCGCCCATCGACGCTCACCACGTCGCCGGTCCGGCAAATGCGCTGCCCCGCCTTGGCCGCGACATGCTTCAAAAGCGGGACGCCGACAGGGAGATAGCGCCGCTCGGCAAGCCAGTGTGCGAGACCGGCGGGCGGCAGCGCGGCGACCAGCGCGTCGACCTGCGGATCGCGGTCGGAATGGATGCGGTAGAGGCCGATCGGCGCGCTGGCGCTGGCGTTCCAGATCAGCCACGGCGCCGGATCGGCGAGCGCCACGACGACGAACGAAACCGTGGCCGCGGACGCCGCAATGACGGTGGCCATGCCATAGAAGCGGGAGGTCATTGCTCGATCTCCCGCCGCTTGAGCCAGGCGCTATGGCGCTCCGCCGTGTAGAGGCGCGGCTGATGGCCGGCGGCGATGCGCTGGTGGACATGCCGCCAGTGATCGGGCGCGGCGTCGCAGGGATCGACGCCGGCCGCCTCCACCGCGTCGATGGCGGCGAGCGCCTGTTGGACCTTCGGCCAGCCCTGGATCTTGAGCAGGATTTCCCCGCCGGGCCGCACGAATGGGAGCGTGGTATAGGGCTCGCCCGACGCCACCGCGCGCACCACGTCGATGCGCGAGACGATGGTGCCGAAGTCGTTCGAGGCCCAGCGGACGAAGGCGAAGACCGCGCCCGGCCGGAAGCTGACGACGCGCGTTCGTCGGCTCAGGATGCGGTCATCCGAGACGCGGCCGAAGCGTATCCAATGCTCCAGCCTCTGCTCGATCCAGGTCACTTCGACATGGGTGAGTCCGTCGCGGGCGAGCGCGCTGAACGCGCCGCCGACGCGGACGCCGCGAGGGCGGTCATCGTTCATCGGTGATCTCCGGGGATGATGGGCAGTCGGTTCGAGGCTTGGCCGGGTCGCTTCCCGATCGAGCGCGCGCGGCCGGACGGCGGCTGTCCACAGCCGCGCGCGCGGTTAGCAAGAATCCGAAGGATTCGATTCTATTAGCATGGTTAGAAGGGGGTGGATTCAGCGAGGAATCACAGGTGCTTGGAAGGTGCGCGCGTTCCCGAAAGTCCGAGTCCGGCGTTCCTGATGGTCCGACTCCGGCTGTTCCTGATCGTCCGAACCTCATGGCCAGTTTTCCACAGGCTTGAGGCCGACACGGCGCATCGCGGCGTGGAGCGGATCGGGCGGGATCGGCGCGAAGTTCAGCCGGTCACGGCCCAGCGCGTTTTCGAGGGTGAGGACGTAGCCCGGAAGCGACTGGCGGGCGACAATAGCGCGCAGCTCGAAGGCGAAGCGGCGAAGCGGCGACAGCGCGCCGGACTTCAGATGAAGATGCGGAACATCGAAGCTCCAGCCACCGTCCTGCCGCCCGCCATGTTTGCGCGCGATGCGGTAGAGCCAGCGTTCAAGGCCGCCCGTCAGGTCGAAATAGGCGCGGTCGATCGTCAGGACGAGTGCGCGATCGAGCACGCCGGCATAGAACCAGTCGGGCAGGATCAATTCGATGCCGAGCGCGCGGCCGTTGCCATCGGCCAGCTCGCGCCATTCATTGATCCAGGAGAAGCGGTGGCGCCGGCGCTGATGTTCCTGCCGGATCGACGTAGCGACGGTCGTGGATTGCAGGCGGTCGAGCGCGGCTTTCAGCCGCTCGTAGCTCGCCTTGCCGGTGCCGCGCCGGGTGAAGGCCAATATCTCGTGCGGCGTCGTCACCATGAGCCGCGATGTCGGATGGCCGGCGTCGCGCGCGGCGACGAGCTGGCTGGCGGCCCAGATCAGCACGTCGGCGTCCCAAATGGTCGCCATGCCGTGCTCGAATACCGCCTCGACCGAGATCCATGTTGCGCCCATGCGGAAGTCGATCGGCGTCGTGCGCTTGCTCTTGGCGAGGCTGAAGAACGGCCAGGCCATCAAGTCCTGGGCATCGCGCGGCGCGAGATCGCCGGGCTTCGAGCGAAACAGTTCAAGCTGCGTTCGTTCGCCGTTGGCGCAGCCGGAGTGAGAGCGAATTGCGTGCATGGATCGCTCAGCGCCGCACGCAATCGGTGGGCAGCGGCTTGGCGGGATGGACGACGCCGTTGCCCGGATCAGAGGTCGAGCGCCGGGTGCCCAGCGCCGCCCAAGCGTCGAGATCGTCGATGGCATAGACGATGCGGCCGCCGAGCCTGCGAAAGACCGGCCCGGTGCCGAAGCAGCGATGCTTCTCCAGCGTCCGGGCCGACAGGCCCAGATGGATCGCGGCATCGGGCGTCTTGAGATAGCGTGGCGTCGTGGCGGTGACAGGCTCGGCCATGATGATCCTCCTGATGTTGGCCGGCTCCGAAAAGCGGGGTCGGCGGACAGGAGGTGATGGTGGCGAATCGACCCCTATGCGGTGAATGGACAGAACCGGGGGTGGCGGAAATGTCCCCGTTCACGCGCCGCGCAGCAGGCGCAGATAGCCGCCGTCGCGCAGTTCGACGGCCTCGGCGAACCATCGGTTGATGCGTTTGCGCTGGCGACTGTCGGACCATTCGGCGGCGCTGTAGTCGCGGACGCTGCCGTCGATCAGGACGGCGGCCAGTTCGCGGCGGGTAGCGCCCGCCTGATGTCCGTCGAGCACCTGTAACAGGGTGAGAAGATGCTGGCGGCGAAAGGGCGTGGGGCGCAGAGCCGGCGGCCCCGCGGCAACGCCAAGCAAGCGACGGGACAGGCGTTCAGCGGCCGCGAGGCGTGCGAAGGGATCGCGCCCGAGCGGCAGGATCATCGCCAGCGGAAGATCGAGCGATCCCGAGATCCAGATATGCTCATCGCCGTCGCTGTCAGCGAGAATGAGATGGAGGAAGTCGCCGATCTTCATGCGCGCGCGCACGGCGCCCAGCATCTTCATGTCGAGCGGTCGCGCGTCGCCGATTCCATCGAGCGATGGCGCCAGCACGATATTGTCCGGCGAAAGGTCAGGCCGCGCGACGGCCAGCTTCGGATCGTAGGCGGCGGTCGGCGCGGCGTAGAAGCTGATCCCCCAGCGTCGCACGAGATCGGCGGTTGCCTCGTCGGCGGTCGTCGCGCCGCGCTTCACGCGGCCGAGGGCGCGGCGGTAATCAATGCGATAGCGCGTGTTCCTGCTGACATAGCCGATGGCGATGTCGGAATATTGCAGCGCGTCGTCCCCGGCTTCGTCCAGGGGCGCGCGCCAGTCCCTCTCAGGCGGCATCGAATCCCTCCCAAGCATGGCCCTCTATGGAGCGCGTCGGGAGATGTTCTCAGGCAAGTATCGGCTGTGAAGGCCTGCTGTCCGGACAGTCGCATAGCTGATTCAAGTCAGCGTTTTGGCTCGATATTCCACGCTCTAGCCGAACAGCGTGAATCCCAATTCTACGATTGGTCCGGGGGCAGGTAATGGCGATAGCCGGCCTCGCACATCCATCGGGCTCTGGCGAGATGGGAGTCGTAAACCAGGCGCGCGCGCTCCGGCTCGGCTACCGGGTCGATCCCGAAAATGATCTGCACGACCTCGCGCCAGTCGGCATTTTCCTCCGCAGCGTCGAGCAGCCGCCAGTAGGTCCGGTGGTGACGTTCGTCATAATCGGTGACTTGGGGCGCGTCGGGCGCGCGATCCTCGAAAGCGGCTATCGCCATCGCCACGCTCCGCCTTCAGCTATAGCCTCCTGCGCCTGCTGACCGGCGAGATATACACCATAATGGACCGAAGTAATCACACCGGATCGGCTATGGCCGCTCCATGCAAGAGGGATAATAGACTTAGCGACCTGGCCTTTTATTTCCGTGCCTTCGCCGCGGCCTCGCTGACCACCATCACGCCCTGGCCTCGGTCCGAGTCGAGAAAAACGACGCCGGCCGCCTCCAGCGCCTTGACCACCTGATGCCGGGTTTCCTCGCGCACGGGCAGGCCGCTTACCGACTCTACGCGCTTGAGCGCGGTCAGTGCGACGAGGGCCTTGTCGGCAAGCATCTCCTGTGTCCAACCGAGAAGCGCGCGTGCGGCCCGCACCTGGCGGGAAGTGATCATGTGCGATCACGTTCACGAGCCAACAGCTATACGCTATGAAAACGACTAATATAGTCGTCTTGGTATAATGGCACCTGACGCCGCGAGCCGGGCGAACGCCCGGCGAGCGCGCCCTTTTTGCGGCCGCGCGGACCATCGGGACGCGCGGCCGCCGTCGATCCGGGGAGCGGGTCGGCGGCGCTATGCGGGCGATAGGAAGCGAAGCCGCAGGGCCGGACGGTCCCACCCTGCGGCTCGAAACGGTCAACCCGTCTTGAGGCGTTGCATCCCCTCGGCCAGCGTCCAGAGCGCGCGATTGAGGGTCACATTCTGGTCGATACCGTTGATCGGGCGCGAACGGCTCCGGCGGATACGCCCCTCGGCATTGTGCTTGCGACCATGCAATCCGCCCCGAATGACGTTCTCCTGTATCACGTTGAACGTGGTCCACAGGCTATCGCCCCGATCCTCGTAGCGGCGCGGTTCGATGATCTGCTCCGGGGTGAGCGGGCTTTCATCGTCGCCATAGCGGGCGACAAGGCTGACCTCGCCAAGCAAGCGCTGCTCATCCTCGGACAGCCGAACCTCCTTCATCGTCTCACTGGCGTCGATCAGCCGGGGGAAGTCCTCGGCAACCGTGTAAACGCCTTCGATAATGTCGTGCTCGATATTCCCCTTGTGGGGCACGCGCACTTCCTCGAACCGCTCGCCCGCAATCATGCTGTTGGTGCAGACGAAACGGAGCATCCCGGCGAACATCTGGTAGGCGCTGGTCCCGTCATGGCTGTTGACGATGATGACCTCTGCGGCCTCGGGCTTGCCGATGCCGTCATCCCGGCGCAGGCGCAGCATGTGCTTGGCGTGGCCGTGGCGGCTGCCGTCGCGGGGGACGGACTGCACCGCGAAGAACGGGAACCATCCTTCCCGGCGCAACCCCTCCACGATGTCGATGGTGGGGACATAGACATACCGCTCCGAACGGCTGTCGTGCGCCTCGCGGGCGAAGATGGACGGAACGTGGCGATACAGTGCCTCGTTGTCCAGCGGCTCCCGACCGCTGATCTGGTGGGCGTTGCGGCCGAACCGGGTGGCAAGTTGGTGATACATGGTCTTGACCTTCCTTGGCTTGGGTTTCCGCGCAGCGGAGTGCCGCGCTGAAACCCTGCCCGTCGGCGAGACCGGGGGTGCAACCGGAGTGGGCGGCTTCGCGGGGAACCGGCTGCACGGAACGCGAAGCGTGGAGGAAGCTGGGCGGAAGCCGTTCCGAAGGGCGCTAGGGGCAGCGCCCCAAGCACCCGCAATATGGCGCCGGGCCTGTTGGCCCCGTCCACTATCAGGGAAAACACTAGCACACGAAGACGCCCCGCTCGGTTGGAGCGGGGCGCCGTTCCTGTGGTCAGCGGGACCAGATGAGGACGTAATCGCCGGCGGTCTCGGTCTCGGACAGCGTGGCGTAGATCGGAGCCGGGAAACTCGGATCGTCCAGCTTGACCGAGATGTAGTCACGGCCTTCACGGCTGGTCTTCTTCCAGGCGGCGCCGATGTCCATGTCGCCAGCGCTGATGCGGAAGTCGGGGGACTTCTCGCCTTCCTTCTCGACCGGGCGAAGGGCCGCCTTGGTGTTGAGGGTGAGCGTCTTGATGACGCCGGTGAACTCGCCCTTGTTGTTGGCGGTGAAGGTACCGATCGTAGCCATGTCATAATCTCCTGTCTGCTGGGGCCACGCCCATCGCGGCCTCGATGGCTCGGCGTCGGCCGGGGCGCGATCCACCCCGCACCGCTTGCGGCCGGAACGCAGAGGAGGTTGGGCGACGGGCGGCTTTTTTGTTTCGCGATGCAAAGCCGCAGGCGGCGGAAAAAAGTCGAACGACGCCCTTGCAGGAAGGCGATCGGCCTCGGTCAGACAAGCCATCGGAGAGGCTGCCGGGTGTGGCCCGGCCAGGCGTGAGGATTGGCGGTGAAGAACGGCGCTCGCGAAATGCACGGCCATCAACGGCGTGATGAGACCCCCTCTGCTCCGTGGTGCAACTGGCGAGTCAGACGGCGATTTGCTCCCGCTTCGCAGACGCGACCTCGCGCAGTTCGGCGTGTGCCTGACGGATGATCTGCCAGCCGCCGCTGACGCCAAGCCCGGCAAGGATTACCGCGACCGCGATGTCTGGCCAGGCCGTGCCCGTGCCGAACACGCCGAGCGCGGCGGCGACCACGGCGATGTTGCCGATCGCATCGTTGCGCGAGCAGATCCACACCGATCTGCGGTTGGCATCGCCCTCGCGGTGCCGCCACAGCATGGCGGCGCAGGCGAAGTTGGCGAGAAGCGCCAGCACACCGATTGTGCCCATCGTCTCGGCCTGCGGCAAGGTGCCGGCGAGCGCCATCCAGCCCGTGCTTCCCAGCACCCACAGGCCGAGCAGGAACAGCGACGCGCCCTTGAGCAGCGCAGCCCGTGCGCGCCATTGCAGCGCCATGCCCGCGACGCCGAGGCTGATCGCATAATTGGCGCTGTCGCCAAGGAAATCGAGCGCGTCGGCCTTGAGCGCGGCGGAGTGCGCGGCGACGCCGGCCATGATCTCGACGGCGAACATGCCGGCGTTGATCGCGAGCGCGATCCACAGCACGCGCCGCCATGTCCTGTCCTTGGTCGGCGCAGCCGTCTCGCAGCCGCCGCAGCATCCGCCTGCCATGTTCGTCACCTCGATTCGTTCAATGTGACCGGCTATATGCACCCTGTAGCAACTACAGGGTCAAGGACATGGCGCTCACCATCGGCGAGCTGGGTAAGGCGACGGATACGAAGGTGGAGACGATCCGCTATTACGAGCGGATCGGGCTGCTGCCGAAGCCGCCGCGCACGGGTGGCAACTATCGCGCCTATGGCGCGGCTGAACTCGGCCGACTGTCGTTCATCCGCCGCGCGCGCGATCTCGGCTTCCCGCTCGATCAGGTGCGCGCTTTGCTGTCGCTGTCGGACGATCGCGGCCGCGATTGCGCCACCGTCGATGCGCTCGCCCGCGACCACCTCAGCGAAGTCGAGCGCAAGATCGCCGATCTGACGGCGTTGCGCCGCGAGCTGTCGGCGCTCATCGAGTCATGCTGCGGCGGCACGGTCGCGGACTGCCGGATCATCGAGGCGCTTGCGCCGCATACCAACGGATAGGGAGCCTATGACCATCACGCCCTTCGCCTATGTCGGCGCGGCCTTTGCCGAGATTGCCGGCTGCTTCTCGTTGCGGCCTTTGCCGAGATTGCCGGCTGCTTCTCGTTCTGGGCGTGGCTGCGCCTCGGCAAGTCGCCGTTGTGGCTGGTACCGGGCATGGTCTCGCTGGCATTGTTCGCCTGGCTGCTGACGCTGGTGGACAGCGATACGGCGGGACGCGCCTAGCCGCCTATGGCGGCGTCTATATCGCCGCGTCGCTGGGCTGGCTCTGGACGGTGGAAGGACCAATCGTTTCGACGCCGATTTCGAAAAGGGTAGCTTCTAACCATATATCTGTTAATCTGGATATATGGAATCCGATTCGATTATTCTCGCTCTGAGCGCACTCGCGCAGCCGACGCGCCTGGACACCTTCCGTCTGCTTGTGCGGCATGAGCCGGATGGCCTGCCGGCCGGCGAGATCGCCCGTCGGATCGACGTGCCGCAGAACACCATGTCCACGCATCTCGGTATCCTGTCGCGGGCGGGACTGGTGAGGCCCGAGCGGAAAAGCCGGTCGATCATCTACCGCGCCGACCTCGATACACTGCGCGCGCTCACGCTCTATCTCGTCAAGGACTGCTGCGCCGGAAAGCCGGAGCTGTGTGCGCCGCTCGTCGCCGAACTCGTCCCCTGCTGCTGAAGGATGCCGCCATGCCCGCCGATCGCGTGTTCAACGTCCTGTTCCTCTGCACCGGCAATTCGGCGCGCTCGATTCTCGCCGAAAGCGCCATGAACAAGCTCGGCGGAGGCCGCTTTCGAGGTTTCTCGGCGGGAAGCTTCCCGAAGGGCGCGATCAATCCGGACGCGCTGCGGCTGCTCGAACGGATCGGCTATCCGACCGAAGGCTTGCACTCGAAAAGCTGGGAGGCGTTCTCGGCGCCCGGCGCGCCGCAAATGAATTTCGTGTTCACCGTCTGCGACGATGCGGCGGGCGAAACCTGCCCGGTGTGGCCCGGCCATCCGATGACGGCGCATTGGGGCATCGAAGATCCGAGCCATGTCGAAGGCAACGACATCGAGCGCGAGCGCGCGTTCGTGACGGCGCTGCGCTATCTGGAGAACCGGATCAAGCTGTTCATGGCGCTGCCGTTCGATCGGCTCGATGCGATGGCCTTGAAGGCGCATGTCCGTGAGATCGGGCAGGCCGAAGGCGCGAGCAGCCGGCGCGGGGATGCGGCATGAGCTGCCCCGTCAACGCGGCCGGCTGACGGGCCATGTCCACCGCTCCGCTCGCCGGCGCCGCGCCGGCTCGTCCCGCTATCTCCTTCTTCGAGCGTTATCTTAGCCTGTGGGTCGCGCTCTGCATCGTCGTCGGCATCGCGCTCGGCCATGCGCTGCCCGGCCTGTTCGGCGCCATCGCGTCGGCCGAGGTCGCCCGCGTCAATCTGCCCGTGGCGGTGCTGATCTGGCTGATGATCGTGCCGATGCTGCTCAAGATCGACTTCGGCGCGCTCGGCAGCGTCCGGCAGCACTGGAGGGGCGTCGGCGTCACCCTGTTCATCAACTGGGCGGTCAAGCCGTTCTCGATGGCGCTGCTCGGCACAATGTTCATCGGCTGGCTGTTCGCGCCGCTGCTGCCAGCGGGCGAGATCAGCTCCTATATTGCCGGGCTGATCCTGCTCGCGGCGGCGCCCTGCACGGCGATGGTGTTCGTCTGGTCGAACCTGTGCGACGGCGAACCCAATTACACGCTCAGCCAGGTGGCGCTCAATGACCTCATCATGGTGTTCGCGTTCGCGCCGCTGGTCGGCCTACTGCTCGGCGTCGCCGCCATCACGGTGCCGTGGGATACGCTCTTGCTGTCGGTCGTCCTCTATATCGTCGCGCCGGTGATCGCGGCGCAGCTCCTGCGGCGGCGCGTTCTCGCGGCCGGCGGCCAGCCCGTGCTCGACCGGGTTCTGGCGCGTCTCGGCCCGATCTCGCTCGTCGCCCTGCTGGCGACGCTGATCTTGCTGTTCGGATTCCAGGGCGAGGCGATCATCGCGCAGCCGCTGGTGATCGCGCTCCTGGCCGTGCCGATTCTGATCCAGGTCTATTTCAACGCGGGGCTGGCTTACTGGCTGAGCCGCCGGTTCGGCGTGGCGTGGTGCGTGGCGGCGCCGGCCGCGCTGATCGGCGCATCCAATTTCTTCGAGCTGGCAGTTGCGGCCGCGATCTCGCTGTTCGGCCTCAAGTCCGGTGCGGCGCTTGCGACCGTCGTCGGCGTGCTGGTTGAGGTGCCGGTGATGCTGACGGTGGTGGCGATCGTGAAACGCACGCGCGGCTGGTATGAAAAGGGAGTAACTGTGTGACCCGTATTCGCGCGCTTTCCGAATCGGACCATCTGCCCGCGCTCGAATCGCGCTATGCTCATGACCGGCCAGCCCTTGGCCTTGGCGCGGGCGATCCACCGCCGCGCATCCTTCTGCTTTACGGTTCGCTACGCGAACGGTCCTTCTCGCGTCTCGCGGTCGAGGAATCCGCGCGGCTGCTCCAGTTTTTCGGTGCGGAGGCGCGCATTTTTGATCCGTCCGACTTGCCTTTGCCCGACCAGGTGACGGGCGACGATCATCCCGCCGTCCATGAACTGCGCGACCATGCGTTATGGTCGGAAGGCATGGTGTGGTGCAGCCCGGAACGGCATGGCCAGATCACCGGCCTCATGAAAGCGCAGATCGACCATCTGCCGCTGGAGATGAAGGGGATGCGCCCGACCCAGGGCCGCACGCTTGCGGTCATGCAGGTGTCGGGCGGTTCGCAGTCGTTCAACGCGGTCAATACGCTACGCTTGCTCGGCCGGTGGATGCGGATGTTCACCATTCCAAACCAGTCGAGCGTGGCGATGGCATACAAGGAGTTCGATGAGGTCGGGCGCATGAAGCCGTCGAACTACTATGATCGGATCGTCGATGTGATGGAGGAGCTGGTTCGGTTCACCGTGCTGCTGCGCCCGCACGCCGCGCAGCTTGTGGATCGGTATTCCGAGCGGAAGTCTGCGGGCGTCACGGTCGATCCGGCAAACGACCTGTCTGCTATCGCCATCGCGTCGCAAACATCGAGATAAACTGGTCCGCGAGCCGGGCTATGCCCGGCGAGCGCCGATTTCTCCCTGCATGACAGAAGCGGCCGCGCCAGGGCGCGGCCGTGATTTTTCAGCCGGTCACGAAAGGAAGGCCGGGACCGCTCACACGGCCCCGGCCCAATGCCGCTATTCGGCTGCCACGGCATAGGACGCTTCGCCGTCCTCCGCTCCGGTCTCGGGGGCCTCCGCTTCGGACGGCTGCTCCGCCTCCGGCTCTGGCGTCCGCAGCACGGCGGGAAGCCAGCCTGTCCCGGCCAGAAGCCGCTCAGCGGCTTGCGCCATGTCCGGCTTCTTCATGTCCGCGATACGGCGGGCGGCATCCTCGGACACGCCTTCGGCAACGGCCTCGACGATATGCGCCTTGGTGACGCGGCCAAGGTAGCTGTCCACGGTCGGCGTCCAGCCCTTCGCCACGTCCAGCGCCAGCGCGCCCGCCAGCCTGTCCGCCGTTTGCAGCGACCGGGGCTTGCGGTCCCATGGCAATCGCAGGGCGTTGACGGTGCGAGCCGCGCAATGCGCCAGCAGCGCAATCCGTTTCGCCTCGTCCAGCCCGACGATGAAGCCCCACAGGTCCGCCACGTCGCGGGGCATCCGCTCGGCCCAAGCTTCGTGCTGCTCGCTCGCCCGCGCCGCCAACGGCGTGTCCTCGATCCCGTCCGCATGACTGCCGAGCGGCGTCACGGTCGGACGAACCTCAAGGCAACCGGCCTCGGTGTAGCTGTAGAACAACTGCGCCGAGAGCGTGTGGGTCAACGCGATCAGCGCCATATCGGGCCGTTCGCCAAGGGCGACACGCAAGGCCAGCGTCCGATGGGCAGACAGGTCGCGGGTGAGGCTGTCGGAAATCGGCTTGCCCGGTTCCTCGTCCTCTTCCTCGATCTCCCGCGCGTCCTCGTCGTCCTCGGCCTGCTCGTCTTCCACGGCTTCGGCATCGGTAGCCTCGGCCTCTTCGTCGGGCTGCGGATCGGCCAGCGCCTCATCCTCCAGACGGACGAAACCGCGCTCGATCCTGACGGTGCCGTCATGATGCAGCACCACGAACGCGCCGCCGTGGGCGATCACGTTGGCATCGTAGGCATGGCGCTTCTCGGAGATGGCGTCGATCTCGTCGGAAATCGCCTCCAGCTTCTCGGCCACGTCCTCGGGCATCTCGTCGTAGGACGAATAGCCTTCGGCAAGTTCGTCATGCTCGGTGGACAGCGCCTCCAGCCGCGCTTCGTCCTCATCGGACAGGGAAACGGACAGCGGATAGAAGCGCCGCATCCCGTGGGCGTGGGGATAGTCGATATGGGCCTCGGCCCATTTCCAGCCCTCGGTCTGCACGGTCCCCGCGATCTCGCGCAGCTTTTCGATGGCGAGCATGTCGAGCAAGCCCGCATCCTCGAAGAACCCGCCCCGGTCGTCGCTGAACAGGTCGCGGATGATGGTGCCGCCCGCCTCGACATAGGCGTCGGCCCCGACGAACACGGCGCGGCGATCATCGGCAGGCACATTGCTCGCCGTCATGTCGCGGCGGATGATCCATGGCTCGCGGTTGTGATGCAGCCCCTCGAACACATGCTCCTGCCGGGCATGGTCCTCGGTGATGGCGAAGGCCATAAGCTGGTCCAGCGTAAGGCCGTCCTCACGATAGACCTGCAACAGCTTCGGGCTGACAGCGCCCAAGCGAAGCCGCTGCTTCACCACGGAAGCCGACACGCCGAACCGCGCGCCGATCTCCTGCGCCCCCCAACCCTTGTCGTTGGAAAGCTCCGCGAACCGCTCAAACTGGTCGGCGGGATGCATCGGGGTCCGGGTGACGTTCTCGTCCAGACTGATCTCGGCAGGATCGTTCTCGGTGTCCAGCCAGCAGCGCACCGGATGGGTCTTCTTCATCTGCTTGCGCTTGGCGCACAGCAGCATCGCCAGCCTGCGGCCTTCGCCAGCGGTGACGAAATAGCAGCCGGTCGGTTCACCATCCGGTTTCACCTCGGGTTCCACGACAAGGTTCTGGATCAGCCCCTTGTGCTGGATCGAAGCGGCCAGCGCCTCGATAGCGGCTTCCCCATGGGGCACCTTGCGGGCATTGCGCGGGGATTTCTTGAGCTTGGCAAGCGGCACGAAAATCTCGATGCCCGACACAGGCTCGGCGGCTACGGTTTGGGTAACGGCGTTCATCACTATTCTCCTTCAAACCGCACTCACCCCGGAATGGGGTGGGCGGCGAAAGAGCGGACCGGTAGGCCCGCCGGCGGAGCCGGGCAGCATCCGCAGGACCGGAACGCAGAGGAGGTAAGCGCGGCCTACCGCGCGTTGCGGCCCGGCGCGGCGGGCCTAAAGGGAAGCGTCGCCCACCCCACCGACGGGGAGAGCTACAAACAAAGCGATCGGGCCGGCGCAGCCCTGGCCCGATCTCCGCAGCATAGGAAAGACCCAAATCCGCCAAGGCGGATTTACGGATTGGCGTGTCCACGCCGAGCGGGGCGTTGCGGGGTGTCCCCGCTTGAAGGGGTCTGGCGAGACCTGTCAGGGGCTCGGCAGCAGGGGGAAGGCCTTCCCCCTCAAGCTGGCAGATGTTGGGAAGACCACATGACCATGCACACGCCCTAAGCGCGTTGCGGAGACGGATGGCTATGGCTAGAAATAAAGTGCCCCGGCGGTATGCAGAGCAGGGACCACCGGGGGATACCGGCTCCATATGGATGATCGGGGCGGAAAAATCAAGGATCAAGCCGCCGCGTGCCGACACTCATTGCCGCCCTGTCCGCCGAACGATTCGACACCTATCTCAACTGGACGGGCGGAGATCAGGCGCTTGCCGAGCGGCTCTACACCTACAACGTCCAGCTCTCGGCGGCGCTCTATGGGCCGCTGCACATGCAGGAAATCGCGCTGCGGAACATGGCGGACGGTGCGCTGATCAAGCGTTACGGCCCGACGTGGTTCGACGATCCCGCCGTGCTGACGATACCGTATCAGACTGGGTGCATCGCCAAGGCGCGCCAGACGCTCCAGCAGGCGGGCAAGGCGGTCACACGGTCGCAGATCATCGCCGAACTCAATTTCGGCTTCTGGTCGTCGCTGTTCGGCCGGCAGGCGCATCATCTCTGGCAGACGCTGCGACCGATTTTCCAGGCCAAGGGCGTCCAGCGCGGGACAATCGCGCAGGAACTGCGCGAGGCGCGGTTGCTGCGCAACCGGGTCGCTCATTATGAGCCGATCGTCGCGCTGCCGCTGGCGCAGCGCTATGCGAGCATCACGACGCTGACCGGCTGGCTGTCGCCGAGCGCGGCGGCATGGATCGCCAACTATTCGACCTGGCCCGTGCTCTATCCGGCGGTGCCGATCCTCGTGCCCGATCCCGCATCCGGCAGGCTGACGGTCGCGCCTGCGGTCGTTCCGTTTCTTCCGAACTGAGCGCCCTGTCCGCGAGTTGGGGGCGCTCCGGCTGTCAGTTTATGATCCGCCCCGCCTCGCTGCGCAGGTTCCCATGTCATTGCCCTGTGCCTGCGTGGCCGCGGCAATGGCAGCGCTTAGCCGCTTCGCCGCGTCGAGGCTCGCCGGATCGAGAAGGAATGCGTCCTTAGTCTGAGCGATGCCAATCAGGATTGCGGCGACTGCGGCCGACACATCGCGCAATTGCTGCGATCGGAAGTCACTGGGGTCGATCTCATCGAAGTCGATATCGTCGATGCTCTTGGCGAGAACCTCGAACCAGGGCGCCTCCGTTTCTAGGAGCGCCGTGAATCCCTCGTACCCGACGATCCGAAATTGCCGAACGGAATCCGGGTCGCGTTCGATCATCGCATCGCCGAGCGCGTCCTGCCAATCGCGATATAGCAGCGCTTCGCGGTAGGACAGGCCGCCCACGGCGTGGTCCACGGTTTCCCTTATGACTTCTTCGTCCGGCGCCTTGCTGCCCGTTTCCTTGGCGAGATAGGCAGACAAGCACCGGCAGATTTCCAGCTTCTCATTGGCCGGGAGGTTGCGGAGATGGTCGGGGTTCGATTTCAGATTACCTCCGGTCGCGGCGTGCGCCTCGACCTCGAACCTCATGGCGAGTGCGGCTTGCTCGGCCTGATCGAGCCGGGATAGATCAATGGACCAAAGCGCACTCAGCCGTGTCACGCGATGCAGTTCGACATGCGGACCATCGGCCAGCGCCTTCTGAAACGCCGTGATCTGCTTTGCGATCGGTGTCGCGTAGTTCGATTTCCCACGGGGAAGCGCGCGCAGCTCCAGATTCATCCCCCGTATCCAACCGATCAGGGTCGCGATCCGGTAGAGCGTGCTGATTCGCTTATATGCGTTGAAATCGAGGGGCAGCGTGGTGGTCTTGAGGAAGGCGTGCCGCTTGTCGACGAAAATCTCCTTCGATCGCCAAACGATCTTCTCGCAGGTCTCACACAGCGGCGCTAAATACTGGCGATACACTTCCGCTTGGGACTGCCGTTTGGCACGGCGCTCCTTCAGCCACTCGAAGAGAAAGTCCTTCAGGAACGAGACTACGAGCGCGCTTCCAGCGCCTATGATCGCGGCCCACAGGGCAGCGCTGGACATCACAGGGGGAGCCGGGATGGTGGGCGGCGCTTGAACATGAGCATTTGCCGGTGCCAATGCTTGCGGCGGTGATGTAGCTGCTGGCGATTGAGTCACACTTCCCCCTTACGACGTCGATAGCAGAACATAGCCGCTCCGTTCATGCCTTGATTGGCGCCCCTACCGACGGCCATCGCGTTGCAGCGAGAAGGGTCAGCCTAAGGCCAGCAAAATAGGGGGCGGCAAGCCACCTCCCGACCGATCGACATCTCAGGTTTAGCGATGGTGAGTTTTGTGCGCGGCGGTTTTCGGCTGAAATCCAAGGGACTGCGCGGGCGTCGCGTCCAAAACTGGTGAGTTTTGGGATCGGCGAGGCCGTGAACGGGAGAGGCAATTTCCTCTCAACATAATGACTTTATTGTAGATTTTGGCGCACCCGGCAGGATTCGAACCTGCGACCTACGCCTTCGGAGGGCGTCACTCTATCCAGCTGAGCTACGGGTGCGAATGGCTTGAAGCCGTATGTCTTGCGCCGATGAAGGTCAATCCGCGATCAGAATCGGCTGTCCGAACTTAGTGAGAATCTGGTGAGTTTTTTCGTCCGTCCTTTCTTCTGTCTTCCTAAACCCTCGAAATTCCTGTATAAAATCACTGCTCTCGCGTTGGACGCGAGCCTTCGGAGGGCAGCGCTCTATCCAGCTGAGCTACGGGTGCAGGCCGGGGCAAGCGCCTAGCAAAGCATCCGGGCGGGCGCCAGCGGTTTCATTTCGGTGGGGGTGGGGTCTTGGGCTTGTAGGCGCACAGGTCCGCGACCACGCAGCGCCAGCATTCGGGCTTGCGCGCCTTGCAGACGTAGCGGCCGTGCAGGATTAGCCAATGGTGCGCGTGCAGCCGGAAGGGCTGGGGGACGACCTTGTCGAGCGTCTTTTCCACCGCGAGCGGGGTTTTACCGGGCGCAAGGCCCGTGCGGTTCGCGATGCGGAAGATGTGGGTATCGACCGCGAAGGTTTCCTGATCGAAGGCGACGTTCATCACGACATTGGCGGTCTTGCGGCCGACGCCGGGGAGCTTTTCGAGCGCGTCGCGATCGGCGGGAACCTTGCCGTCATGGTCGGCGATCAGCGCCTTCGACAGCGCGATCACGTTCTTCGCCTTGGTGTTGAACAGCCCGATCGTCCTGATGTGCTGCTTGAGCCCCGCCTCGCCGAGTGCGACCATCTTTTCCGGTGTATCGACCTCTGCGAACAGGCGGCGGGTCGCCTTGTTGACGCCGGCGTCGGTCGCCTGCGCGGAGAGCACGACGGCGACGAGCAACGTGTAATCGTTGACCGATTCGAGTTCGGTTTCGGGGTGCGGATTGTCCTCCGCCAGCCGCGCGAAGAAGGCGACGATATCGGCCTTCTTCACAGGCCGAGCACCTGCTGCATCGTATAGCGCCCGGCGGGCTTGTCGGCGAGCCACAGTGCGGCGCGGACGGCGCCGCGCGCGAAGATGTCGCGGTTTTCGGCGCGATGGCCAAGCTCGATCCGCTCGCCCTGCCCGGCGAAGACGACCTGATGATCGCCGGCGACCGATCCGCCGCGTAGCGACGCGAAGCCGATCGTGCCTTCGCTGCGCTGGCCGACGAGCCCGCCGCGCCCGATCACGCTGATATCGCCGAGCGCCTCGCCGCGGCCGGTGGCGGCCGCCTCGCCGAGCAGCAGCGCGGTGCCCGAGGGGGCATCGACCTTGTAGCGATGGTGCATCTCGACGATCTCGATATCCCAATCCGGCCCGAGCCGCGCCGCGGCCTCGCGCACCAGCGTGGCGAGCAGGGTGACACCGAGCGAGGTGTTGCCCGTCTGAAGAACCGCGATCTCGCGCGCGGCCTCGTCGATCAGCGCGTGGTGCGCGTCGCTCAATCCGGTGGTGCCGATCACGATCGGCGTGCGGGCGGCGCGCGCGGCGGCGAGATTGGCGTCGAGCGCTGCGGGAATCGAGAAATCGACCAGCGCGTCGGCGATCTGCGCGAGCGGCAGCGGATCGTCGCCGACGTCGGTGCCGCCCGCGAGCGCGACGCCTTCGGCGGCGAGCAGGTCCGCGATCGTCCGGCCCATCCGACCGGCGCTGCCGAAAATCCCGATGCTCGTCATCCGCCTGCGATCCTCTTGCGCAATACCGTTCGCCGCCATGCCAGATGGATCGGGATCGCGACAGCCCGGGATGGCGATTTTGACACCGGAGACACGGCGCGATGACGCCGGCTCGCGGGATCGGGCGTCGGAAATTGCGCCAAAGATTGGTGAAATCTCCACCTCTTCCCGGTCCCGAGCCTCCGGTGGCGGTTCGGGCCGCCCGGAAATCGGGGCGTCGCCGCTTTTGGCACACCGCTTGCGATGCCTTCCGCATTCGCGCCGGCGCTGGCCGGCCCGCTCAAAGGAGGTTCCCCGTGCAGAAGCAATCCTATTGGTCGCTGTTCAACCGCCCCGACACGCTGTTCGGCATTTGCGAGGGCGTCGGCCAGGATCTGGGGATCAATCCGAACCTGCTGCGGGTGACGCTGGCGGTGGCGATGATCTGGAGTCCGGTCGCGGTGCTGGCGACCTATGCGCTGCTGGGCGTCGGCGTGGTGGTGTCGCGCTGGATCGCGCCGATGCCCGTTGCGGCGGCGGTCGCGCCGGTCGCGCCGTCCGTGGTCGATCAGCCGGATACGGTCGAGTTCGCCAAAGCCGCGTGATCGCCGCGGGCGCGGTGGCATTGGCGGGGCGTTGCGGGTATCGCCCCTTCGATGCAGGACGCCCCCAATATCGTCATTCTCACTGGCGCCGGAATCTCGGCCGAGAGCGGGCTCGCGACTTTTCGCGGGCCTGACGGCCTATGGGAAGGGCATCGCGTCGAAAGCGTGTGCACGCCCGAGGCGTTGGCGCGCGATCCGGCGACGGTGCATCGCTTCTACGACGCGCGCCGGGCGGCGCTGGCGTCGGTTGCCCCCAATGCTGCGCACGACGCGCTGGCGCGGCTCGATGCCGAGTGGCCGGGCGACCTGCTGATCGTCACCCAGAATGTCGACGACCTGCATGAACGCGCGGGCGCGCGGCGTTTGCTCCACATGCACGGCGAACTGCTGTCGGCATTGTGCGCCGCATGCGGGGCGCGGCAGGACTGGCACGGGCCGATGGGCGAGGGACGGGCGTGTGCGGCGTGCGGCGCCCCCGCGCTGCGGCCCGATATCGTCTTCTTCGGTGAGATGCCTTACGCGATGGACCGTATCGAGCGCGCGCTTGCCGCCGCCGACCTGTTCGTGTCGATCGGCACCTCGGGCGCGGTCTATCCGGCGGCCGGTTTCGTCCAGACCGCACGCTATGCCGGGGCGCGGACGGTGGAACTCAACCTCGAACCGTCGGCGGGCAGCGGCTTCTTCCACGAGACGCGCGTCGGGCCGGCGAGCGAGGTGGTACCGGCGTGGGTGAACGAGATGCTCGCCGCCGGTTAGTCGACCCAATCGAGCCCGATATCGCGATAGACGCCGCGGTCCTCGTCCCAATTCTCCTTGACCTTGACGTGCAGGTAGAGGTGGACGGGATGGCCGAGCAGCGCGGCAAGCTCGGCGCGGGCCCTGGCGCCGATTTCCTTGATCCGGCTGCCCTGCTTGCCGAGCACGATCGCGCGCTGCGTAGGCCGCGCGACGAGGATCTGCTGGTGGATTTCAACCGAACCGTCCTCGCGTTCCTTGTACGCTTCCGTCTCGACCGCGCTGGCATAGGGCAGCTCGGCGTGGAGCTGGAGGTAAAGCTGTTCGCGCGTCACCTCGGCGGCGAGCATGCGTTCGGTGACGTCGGAGACCTGATCCTCGGGGAAATGCCACGGCCCCTCGGGCATCGCGGCGGCGAGCGCGGTCTTGAAGTCGGCGACACCGTCGCCGGTGACGGCGGACACGAAGAAGGTCTCCGCGAACGGCGTGATCGCGTGGAGTCGCTCGACATGGGCGAGCAGCCGCGCCTTGTCGGCGATGTCGACCTTGTTGAGGATCAGGTATTTGGGCTCGCGGCGGGCGGCGAGCGCCTCGGCGATCGCGGACACCTTGGGGCCGACGCCGCCCTTGCCGTCGACGACGAAGGCGATCACGTCCGCGTCCTCCGCGCCGCCCCAGGCGGCGGCGACCATCGCGCGATCGAGCCGGCGTTTGGGCTCGAAGATGCCGGGGGTGTCGACGAGCAGGATCTGCGTGTCGTCCTGAAGCGCGACGCCCATCAGCCGCGTGCGCGTGGTCTGCGCCTTGGGGCTGACGATCGCGACCTTCTGGCCGACCAGCGCGTTGACGAGCGTCGACTTGCCCGCATTGGGCGCGCCGACCACGGCGACGAGGCCGCAGGACTGGGTCATTTTACGGAGCCTTGGGGAGAGAAGAGCGGTGCTTCGACAAGCTCAGCACGAACGGATTTGGACAACAGCTCGCCTTCCGCCGCTCGCCTTGAGCTTGTCGAAGGGCCGTTCTTGCTCTTAGCTAAAGCCGAGATCGTCGTCCAATCGCCCCTGATCAGCGCGAGCTTCTTCGCCCGACTCCAGCCCTTGATCCGCCTTTCCGCTTCAAGCGCCTCCAGTCGCGATGGGAACTCCTGGCTCCAGACGAGTGTCACCGGGGCGTATTTCCGCGTGAATCCGGGCATCGTGCTGTCTTGATGCTGGCCGATGCGGACGTCGAGATTGTCGGTATGTCCCGTATAGAACACCCCGCCGCGGCAGTGGAGAATATAGGCCCAGAAGCTCATTCGTGGTGGCTTACGAAGAAGAACGGTGCTTCGACAAGCTCAGCACGAACGGCTATGATAATTTCTCCAGCAGTGCCGCCGCGGCGGCGGTTTCGGCTTCCTGCTTGCTGGTGCCGGTGGCGGTGACCTCGGCGAGCTTGTTGATCGATACCTTGACGGTGAAGCGCGGGGCGTGGTGGGGGCCGGCGCGCTCGACGATCTCGTAGGCGGGGGGCTTGCGGTTGTGCGCCGCCGCCCATTCCTGGAGTGCGGACTTGGGGTGCTGCGGCGCTCGCGCATGGGTGCGGACGCGATCCCCCCAGGCCCCGCGGATGAAGGCGCGCGCGGGCTCTATGCCGCCTTCGAGATAGAGCGCGCCGATCAGTGCCTCGACCACGTCGCCGAGCACGTTGTCGCTGTCGGCCGCACCGTCGTCGCGCGCCTGCTTGCCGAGGCGAAGATAGGGCGGCACGCCGATCGTGCGCCCGATCGCCGCGCAGACCGCCCCGGTGACGAGCGCGTTGAGGCGCTTCGAGAGCGCTCCTTCGGGTTCGGTGGGGAACACCTCGAACAGCCATTCGGCGATGACCAGCCCGAGCACGCGATCGCCGAGGAATTCGAGCCGTTCGTAATTGTCGCGGGTGCGGCTGCCGTGGGTCAGCGCGCGCTCGAACCGCGCGAGATCGCCAGGCTCGCGGCCGAACGTCGCCGCGAGCCAGCCGGCGAGGTCCGTCAAAAGCCGTCCCCGATTCGGCTCCAGCGCGCCGCCGACACCCAGGTCCACGGCTTGATCCACGCCGCCGAGCCGTCGGTCGACCAGAAGGTGAGGATCGCCTTGCCTTCGAGATTCGCCATCGGGACATAGCCGATGCCGCCCGTTTCCTGGCTGAAGCGGCTGTCTTCGCTGTCGTCGCGATTGTCGCCCATCATGAAGACGTGGCCGGCGGGCACGGTGTAGACGCTGGTGTCGTCGGCGACGGTGCGGCCGCGGTCGATCGTCTCGAAGCTTTTGCCGCCGGGCAGCGTCTCGCGGTAGCGCTGATAGCGGCAGACGGGCGCGCCGGCCGCATCGACATCCTCGAACGCGGCGTCGCAATGGTAATTGGGGCTCTGCGGGATCACGAAATCGGCGATCCGTTCGCGCGGCACGGGGGTGCCGTTGAGGATGACCTGGCCGGCACGCATCTGGATCGTATCGCCGGGAAGGCCGATCACGCGCTTGATATAATCCTGCTTGTCGGTGGGCGGCGCCTTGAAGACGACGACATCGCCGCGGGCCGGCAGGCGGCTGAAGACCCGGCCCGGGATCAGTGGCAGGCTGAACGGCAGCGAGTGTTTCGAATAGCCGTAATTCCACTTCGACACGAACAGATAGTCGCCGATGTAGAGCCGCGGCAGCATCGATTCGGACGGGATGCTGAACGGCGAGAAGATGAAGCTGCGGATCACGAAGACGAGCGCCGCGAGCTTGAGCAGGAACACCAGCGTATCGGCGGTCTCGGAGCGCTTCTTGCGCGCCTTGGGCGCGGCGGCGGGTTGGGTATCGGCCATGTTCAGGCTTTGCGGCGCGCGCGACGGGGCGTCAAGCGGGCCGTTTCGGGTGGCACGGCGCCCACAGCGAGGATAGAGGAAACGCGACTCCCACCCGCACGCCCGAAGGAACCCCGATGGCCAAGCCCGACTGGAGCGCGATCGATGCGCTCGACCCGCCCCGACTCGCCGCGCTGTTCGCCGAGGACGAGGATCGCGTGGCGCGGTTTTCGGTCGACGTCGCGGGGCTGCATTTCGACTGGTCCAAGACGCATCTGACGACGGCGGTGGTCGAGGCGTTCGCGGCGCTCGCCAAGGCGCAGGATCTCGCCGGCAAGCGCGAGGCGCTGTTCGCGGGCAAGCCTGTCAACGTCACCGAGGATCGCGCCGCCGAACATGGCGCCGAACGCGGCGAGGGCAGCGAAGAAGCGGTCGCCAGGGCCGCCGCGCTCCACGCCCGGATGCGCGCGCTGATCGATGCGATCGAGGGCGGCGCGCTGGGGCCGATCCGGCACGTACTGCATGTCGGCATCGGCGGATCGGCGCTGGGGCCGGACCTGCTGATCGACGCCTTGGGCCGCGACGAGGATCGCTACGACGTCGCGATCGTCTCCAATGTCGACGGCGCCGCGCTGGAGGAGGCGTTCGCGCGTTTTGATCCGGCGACGACGCTGTTGGTTATTGCATCGAAGACCTTCACCACCACCGAGACGATGCTCAACGCGACGAGCGTATTGCAATGGATGGCCGAGGGCGGGGTCGACGATCCCTATGGCAAGGTCGTCGCGCTGACCGCCGCGCCCGACAAGGCGATCGCATGGGGCGTCGACGAGACCCGCGTGCTGCCGTTTTCGGAAAGCGTCGGGGGGCGTTATTCGCTGTGGTCGTCGATCGGCTTTCCGGCCGCGCTCGCGCTGGGCTGGGATGCGTTCGCCGAGCTGCTCGAAGGTGCCGGCGAGATGGACCGGCATTTCCGGCTGGCGGCGCTCCACGAGAACGCCCCCGTGCTCGCCGCGTTTGCCGACCTGTTCTACACGCAGGTCCGCCATGCCGAGACGCGCGCGACCTTCGCTTATGACGAACGGCTGCGGCTGCTGCCCTCCTATCTCCAGCAGCTCGAAATGGAATCGAACGGCAAGGGCGTGACGGTCGAGGGCGCGCCCGTCGGTCGCGCGACCGCGCCGATCACCTGGGGCGGCGTGGGCACCGATGCCCAGCACGCGGTGTTCCAGTTGCTCCATCAGGGCACGCATCTGGTGCCGGTCGAATTCGTCGGCGTGATCGAACCGGGCGACGCGCTGGCCGACGATCACCACCGCCAGTTGCTGATGAACATGTTCGCGCAAGGCGCCGCGCTGATGCAGGGACGCGCCAATGCCGACGATCCGGCGCGCGCCTATCCGGGCGACCGGCCGAGTTCGACGATCCTGCTCGACATGCTCGACCCGCGCAGCCTGGGGGCGCTGATCGCCTTTTACGAACAGCGCGTGTTCGTGAACGCGGTGCTGCTGGGCATCAATCCGTTCGACCAGTTCGGGGTCGAACTGGGCAAGGAAATGGCCAAGGCGGCGGAGAAGGGCGGGCAGGATTTCGATTCCTCGACCACCGATCTGATGCGGCGTGCGTTCGGGTGACCGTGGCGGGTGACGGTGGCCAAGTGCGCGGCCGATCCCTACCTCGCGGTGGTGCGACGCGATGAAACCTTGAACGAGTGAGCCCGACCATGCCCCAATATGACTACGACCTGTTCGTCATCGGCGGGGGCTCGGGCGGGGTGCGGGCGTCGCGGGTGGCGGCGGCGCACGGCGCGACGGTGGCCATTGCCGAGGAATATCGTGTCGGCGGCACCTGCGTGATCCGCGGCTGCGTGCCCAAGAAGCTGCTCGTCTACGGCGCGCATTTCGCCGAGGATCTGCACGATGCGCGGCGCTTCGGCTGGAACGTGCCCGATTGCGATTTCGACTGGTCCGTGCTGCGCGACAACGTGCTCGGCGAGGTCGATCGGCTCAACAAGGCCTATACCGAGACGCTCGAAAGCCACGATGTCGAAGTCATCCTCGAGCGCGCGACGATCGCCGGCCCTCATGAGGTCACGC
Source organism: Hephaestia caeni (assembly GCF_003550065.1). Lineage (GTDB taxonomy): Bacteria > Pseudomonadota > Alphaproteobacteria > Sphingomonadales > Sphingomonadaceae > Sphingomonas > Sphingomonas caeni_A. The sequence continues at coordinate 166,472 of NZ_QXDC01000004.1, read as the reverse complement.
TGGCAAGCGGGCGCACCGTCACCGCCAAATTTATTCTGATCGCCACCGGGGCGACGCCGCACGTGCCGTCATGCCCGGGGCACGAACACGGCATCACCTCGAACGAGGCGTTCCACCTCGACGCGATCCCGAAGCGTATCCTGATCGCGGGCGCGGGCTATATCGCCAATGAATTTGCCGGTATCTTCAACGAGTTCGGCGCCAAGGTGACGCTGATCAACCGCTCCGACGTGATCCTGCGCGGCTATGACCATTCGATCCGGGACCGGCTGCTCCAGATCTCGACGATGAAGGGGATCGAATTCCGCTTCAACGCCGATTTCCGCGGCATCACCAAGAACGAGGATGGCAGCCTGACGGTCGAGATGACCGGGCACGATCCGATCACCGTCGATTGCGTGATGTTCGCCACCGGCCGCGTGCCCAATACGGGCGACCTCGGACTCGAGAACGCCGGGGTCGAATGGGATGCGAAGGGCGCGATCGTGGTCGATGACGACAGCCGCTCGACCTGCCCGAGCATCTATGCCGTGGGCGACGTCACCAATCGGATGCAGCTTACTCCCGTCGCGATCCGCGAAGGACAGGCGTTCGCCGATACGGTGTTCGGCAACAAGCCGACGCGGGTGGATTACGAGAATGTCCCGAGCGCGGTGTTCAGCCATCCGCCGATGGCGGGCGTCGGCATGACCGAGAGCCGGGCGCGCGAGACGATCGGGTCGATCGCGGTCTATACGTCCGATTTCCGGGCGATGAAGAACGTGCTTGCCGGGCGCAACGAGCGCGCGCTCTACAAGATGATCTGCGATGCCGAGACCGGGCGCGTGGTCGGCCTGCACATGATCGGGCCGGACGCCCCCGAAATCCTCCAGGCCGCCGCGGTCGCGGTGAAGGCGGGGCTGACCAAGGACGCGTTCGACCAGACGGTCGCGCTCCATCCCAGCATGGCCGAGGAATTGGTGTTGATGAAGTGAAGGCGCGCGCCGGGAGGGTGCCTCACCCCACCCGGTTCGCGACCAGATCCTCGACCACGCCGGGATCGGCGAGGGTCGAGATATCGCCGAGGTTGGTGGTGTCCCCTTCGGCGATCTTGCGCAGGATGCGGCGCATGATCTTGCCCGAGCGGGTCTTGGGCAGGCCGGGTGCGAACTGGATCGCGTCGGGGGTGGCGATCGGGCCGATCTCCTTGCGCACCCATTGCGCCAGCGTCCTGCGCAGATCATCGTCGGCAGTGACGCCCACGTTGAGCGTCACGTAAGCGTAGATGCCCTGGCCCTTGATGTCGTGGGGGAAACCTACCACCGCGGCCTCGGCGACCAGCGGGTGGAGCACCAGCGCGCTTTCGACCTCGGCGGTGCCCATGCGGTGACCCGAGACGTTGATGACGTCATCGACGCGGCCGGTGATCCAGTAATCGCCGTCGGTATCGCGGCGGCAGCCGTCGCCCGAGAAATAATAGCCCGGATAGGTCGCGAAATAGGTCTGGAAGAAGCGCTCGTGATCGCCCCACATCGTGCGCATCTGCCCCGGCCAGCTCTTCGCGATGCACAGATTGCCCTCGGCCGGGTTGCCCGTCTGGACGATGCCGTCGGCATCGACGATCTGCGGGTCGATCCCGAAGAAGGGCCGGATCGCGCTGCCGGGTTTGAGCGCGTGGGCGCCGGGCAGCGGGGTGATCATGTGCCCGCCGGTTTCGGTCTGCCACCAGGTGTCGACGATCGGGCAGCGGCCCTCGCCGACCACATCGTGATACCAGCGCCACGCCTCGGGATTGATCGGCTCGCCGACCGAGCCAAGCAATTTCAGTGATTTGCGTGACGTCTTTTGGACGAACTCGTCGCCTTCGCGCATCAGCGCGCGCAGTGCGGTGGGGGCGGTATAGAGGATTTCGACCTGGTGCCGGTCGCAGACTTGCCAGATGCGGCTGGCGTCGGGCCAGTTGGGCAGGCCTTCGTACATCAGCGTCGTACCGCCGTTGGCGAGCGGGCCGTAGACGATATAGCTGTGCCCGGTCACCCAGCCGATATCGGCGGCGCACCAATAGACCTGGCCGGGGCGGTAATCGAACGCGACTTCGTGCGTGAGCGCGCACCACAGCAGGTAACCGCCGGTGGTGTGGAGCACCCCTTTGGGCTTGCCGGTCGAGCCCGAGGTATAGAGGATGAACAGCGGGTCTTCGGCGTTCATCGGCTCGGGCGGGCAATCGGCGGATACCGCAGCCGCGGCCTCATGATACCAGATGTCGCGACCCGGCTGCATCGCGACGTCGCCGCCGGTTGCCTTGACGACGATCATCTTCTGGAGCGCGGGGGCATGATCGGCCGCCGCATCGGCATTGGCCTTCAACGCGACGCGCTTGCCGCCGCGCCGGCCTTCGTCGGCGGTGATCAGCACGCTCGAATCGCAATCGGTGATCCGGCCTGCCAGCGCGTCGGGTGAGAAGCCGCCGAACACCACCGAATGGATCGCCCCGATCCGCGCGCAGGCGAGCAAGGCAAAGGTCGCCTCGGGGATCATCGGCATGTAGACGGTAACGCGATCGCCCTTCCTGACGCCCTCGGCCTTGAGCACATTGGCGAAGCGGCAGACCTCGGCATGGAGTTGGGCGTAGGTGAAGCGGCGGGGTTCGGCGGCGGGGTCGTCGGGCTCCCAGATCAGCGCGACCGTGTCGGCGTTCTTTTCCAGATGGCGGTCGAGGCAGTTGGCGGCGACGTTGAGCACGCCGTCGCGGAACCATGAGATATGGAAATCCTGCTCGTCGAACGACCAGTCGCCCGCGATCTCGGGCCGCTTGATCCAGTCGAGCCGCTTCGCCTGCTCCAGCCAGAAGCTGCCGGGATCGGCAAGGCTGCGGCCGTACATCTGCGCATAGGTTTCCGCATCGACGCGCGCGTCCTTCGCCCAATTGGTGGGAACGGGATAGATGTCGGCGTCGGTCATGCGGCTCTCCTCTTCGCGCCCTGTTTGCCCAAACGCGCGCGCAAAGCCAAGCTGACCAATTGGGTCATGTCACCTCATAGGGGACGATCGCGCGCACCGCCGGATCGACGCGAATCGCGCGATCGGCGGGCGGGAAGGCGCGCTGGTCGCAGTCGCTGCGGGGGCACAGGCGGCATGAAATGCCGATCGGGGTGGGGGGTGCCGCGCGGTCGATCGCGTCGGCATAGACGAAATCGCGCGCGTGTTCGGCCTCGCAGCCCAGCACCACGGCATAACGGCGCGGGGCGCGGGTGAAGCTGCCCGAGGGCTTGACCAGCCCCTTGGCCATCGAGACGTAGCGCACCCCGTCCGGCGTCTCGGCGTGCTGGACCAGGATTCGATCGGGGATCGCGACTGCCTCATGCACCATCCACAGCGGGCAGGCGCCGCCGAAGCGCGCGAATTGCAGGCGCGTCGCCGAATGCCGCTTGGTGATGTTGCCCGCCATGTCGACGCGGCAGAAATAGAAGGGCACGCCCTCCGCGCCCGGCCGCTGCAAGGTCGAAAGGCGGTGGCACGCCTGTTCAAAGCTGACCCCGAAGCGGCGCGACAGCCGGTCGATATCGTGGCGCAGCGCGCGCGCGGCGGCGCGGAAGCGCGCATAGGGCATCATCAGCGCGCCCGCCGCATAATTGGCGAGGCCGATGCCGAGCAGGGTGCGTCCGGCATCGCTGCCGACTTGCGCGCCCTCGACGATCGCGGTGATCTGGTTCGCGAACACGGTCGCGGTCAATTGATGCGCGATCAGGAAGCGGCGGCTTTCGGAGGGGAGGGCGGCGTTGATCGTCAGCAGCCCGCGCGCCGCATCGAAATTGCGCATCGGTGCTTCCTCGTCGGCGCTCTCGGCGATCGCGATGCCCTCGGTGGCGAGCCGACGAGCGAGCGCGGCCTCGCTCACCGCCTCTGTGCCTGCGATCTCGCCGGCGAGCGCTTCGGCCGCGCGATCGAGCGGATCGACGTAATTGCCCGCTTCGTGAAACCAGTCGCGCACCGCCTCCCACGGCATCCGCGCGCCGACGCCCGAGGCGAGCACTTCCTCGACCATCTGGACGCGGGCATCGGCATCGCGCAGCGCGGCGTGGAGCGCAATCACGCGATCGGCGACGTCGGGGCGCTCTATCGCGAGCCGCGCGATCGCATCGGGCGCGAGCGGCGCGTCGAGCACCGGATCGGTCAGCGCGTCGGAAAGCGCGCCCATCCGCCGGGCGGGCGCCTCGCCTTCGATCGCGGCCGTCTCGGCGGGATGATGGCGGCGAAGCTCGGCGATCACCGCCGCCGTCAGGGGCCGCGCGTCGTTTTCAAGCTGCGACAGATAGCTGACCGACAGCCCGAGCCGCGCCGCCATCGCCGGCTGGCCGAGCCCGAGCCCGCGCCGCAGCGCGCGCAGCCGTTCGCCGGCGTAGAGGCGGGTGTGAGGCATGGTGGTTGTTTGTTGTCCGGCTGGCGCCGCTTTCCGTATAAGCAGAAAGCGGCACTTCGCAAGCGCTTCATTCGCAACTTCGCAAGTTCACATTTGCAATCGGCGCGCCGACACGGAACAGAGGCACGTGCCCAGGGAGAGTGAGATGCCGTCGACGATGCAGGAGCTTCAACGCCGCCGCGCCGAAGCGCGCGCGGGCGGGGGCGAAAAACGGCTCGCGGCGCAGCACGCCAAGGGCAAGCTGACCGCGCGCGAGCGGCTCGACGTACTGCTCGACGAAGGCAGTTTCGAGGAACTCGATATGTTCGTCGAGCATAATTGCGTCGATTTCGGGATGCCCGATCAGGTGGTGCCCGGCGACGGCGTCGTCACCGGATCGGGGACGATCAACGGTCGGCTCGTGTTCGTGTTCAGCCAGGATTTCACGGTGTTCGGCGGCTCGCTGTCGGAGCGCCACGCGCAGAAGATCTGCAAGATCATGGACATGGCGATGAAGGTCGGCGCGCCGGTGATCGGGCTCAACGATTCGGGCGGCGCGCGCATCCAGGAGGGCGTGGCGTCGCTCGGCGGCTATGCCGAGGTGTTCCAGAGGAACGTGCTCGCCTCGGGCGTGGTGCCGCAATTGAGCCTGATTATGGGGCCGTGCGCGGGCGGCGCGGTCTATTCGCCGGCGATGACCGACTTCATCTTCATGGTGAAGGATTCGTCCTATATGTTTGTAACCGGGCCGGATGTCGTCAAGACCGTCACCAACGAAGTGGTCAGCCAAGAGGCGTTGGGCGGGGCGGTGACGCACACCACTAAATCCTCGGTCGCCGATATCGCGTTCGAGAACGACATCGAGGCGCTGCTCGCGGCGCGCGACTTCATCGATTTCCTGCCTGTGTCGAACCGCGCCGAGTTGCCCGAGCGCCCGACCGCCGATCCGTGGGACCGGATCGAGCCAAGCCTCGACACGCTGATCCCGCCTTCGGCCAACCAGCCCTATGACATGCACGAAGCGGTGCGCAAGGTGCTCGACGAGGGCGATTTCTTTGAAGTGCAGCCGGCACATGCGGGCAATATCCTGATCGGCTTCGGCCGGATCGAGGGGCGCACGGTGGGCGTGGTCGCCAACCAGCCGATGGTGCTCGCGGGGTGCCTCGACATCAATTCGTCGAAAAAAGGCGCGCGGTTCGTGCGCTTCTGCGACGCGTTCGACATTCCGATCGTGACCTTCGTCGACGTGCCGGGTTTCCTCCCCGGCGTCGGGCAGGAGCATAACGGCATCATCAAGCACGGCGCCAAGCTGCTGTTCGCTTATGCCGAGGCGACGGTGCCCAAGATCACCGTCATCACGCGCAAGGCCTATGGCGGCGCCTATGACGTGATGGCGTCGAAGCATCTGCGCGGCGATCTCAACTATGCCTGGCCCACCGCCGAGATCGCGGTGATGGGCGCGAAGGGCGCGGTCGAGATCATCTTTCGTGGCAAGACGCCTGAGGAAATCGCTGAACGCACGGCGGAATATGAAGCGCGCTTCGCCAATCCGTTCGTCGCGGCGAGCAAGGGCTTTATCGACGAGGTGATCCAGCCGCATTCGACGCGGCGGCGGATCGCGCTGGGCCTGCGCAAGCTGCGCGGCAAGGCGCTGGAGAATCCGTGGAAGAAGCATGACAATATTCCGCTGTGAGGAAGCCGATCGATGAGTGACGGTCCTACCCGCCGCCCCGGCACGGTGATCGCGATGGCGCTTGGGGTGCTTGTCGTCATCGGGGTGATCGTGTGGGCGGTGTTCGTGCGCGCGACGCCGACCGCTCCCGAACCGGTCGCGAGCGCCTCGCCGGCGCCGCTCGTCTCGGCGAGCCCGGCGGCACCCGCCGTCGCCTCGCCCGAGCAGCTCGCCGCTGCGACCAGGGCCGCGTGGCCGGAGGGCGCGGCGCTCTCCGATGAGGACGGCAGCCGCTATACGTTCGACACGCGCAAACTGGTGCTGGCGCCGTTCGGGCCGGTGCTGGTGAGTGAGGGGCAGGCGATCGATGCGCCGCATGTCGCCGCCGGGCGGCTCGATATCGCCTATTTGACGCCCGAGGGTGAGGGTTTCGCCGTGGCGAAGCGCTTCCCCAAGGCGATCGAGGCGGGGAGTTTCGGGCAGATGAGCGGCTGGTCGGTGTCCGACGCGTTCGCCGACACCCCGGTGATCGCGGCCGAGGGCGGGTTCACCGGGCAGGGCTATACCTGCGGCTACACGATCCTGACACAGCTTGCCGCCGACAAGCCGGTCGACCTCGTGCGGGTGCAGACCCTTTATGACGATACCGGCGCCAAGGGCGAGGCGGGCCAGGCGATCAGCGGCGCGATCACGCAGATCGATCGGGGGCGGGGCTTCACCGTCCATTACACCGGCGCCGCGACCTTCGACGATCACTATGTGATGAAGGGCGGTACGTACGTACTTCAAGGCGCCTCGCGGCTGCCGCAATGCTGAGGACGCGATGACCCTGGGACGGCTCAACCATATCGGCGTCGCGACGCCGTCGATTCCGGCGGCGGTGGCGCTCTATCGCGATCTGCTGGGCGCCGAGGCGATCGGCGAGGCGTTCGATCTGCCGGCGCAGAAGGTTCGCGTGTGCTTCGTCGATGCGCCCAACAGCCAGATCGAATTGCTCGAGCCGCTGGGCGCGGACTCGCCGATTGCGAAATTCCTCGAAAAGAACCCGGCGGGCGGGCAGCACCACGTCTGCTTCGAGGTGGCCGATATCGCTGCCGCAGTCGCCGATCTGACGGCGAAGGGCGCGCGCGTGCTCGGCGCGCCGCGGATCGGGGCGCATGGGACGCTGGTGGTGTTCGTCCACCCCAAGGACATGGGCGGCGTGCTCGTCGAACTGATGGAAACGCCCAAGGAAGGACACTGAGCCGATGCCGGGTTACGACCATATTCTGACCGAGCGGCGCGGCGACGTGCTGGTGGTGACGCTCAACCGGCCCGACCGGCTCAACGCCGCGCCGCCGGCGATGTTCGACGAGATCAGGGCGGCGCTAGCCGACCTGGGCGGCGCGCGCGCGGTGCTGCTGGCGGGCGCGGGGCGGGGCTTTTGCTCGGGCGCCGACGTGGCGGGCGGGGCGCTCGGCGGCGACAATCCCGGCGAAGCGACCTTTCTGGCGCTCGTCGACCATTACCATCCGCTGATGGAGACGCTGGCCGGCCTCGCGGTGCCGATCGTCTCGGCGGTGCGCGGGCCGGTGGCGGGGATCGGGTGCAGCCTCGCGCTCGCCGCCGATTTCTGCGTCGCGAGCGAGACCGCTTATTTCCTCCAGGCGTTCGTCAATATCGGGCTGGTGCCGGATGGCGGCGCGAGCTGGATGCTGCCGCGGCTGATCGGGCGCGCGCGCGCCGCCGAGATGATGATGCTGGGTGAGCGGATTTCCGCCGCAAAAGCGCTCGATTGGGGATTGATCCACAAGGTTGTGGCCGACGACGCACTCGATGCCGAGGCGCTGGCGCTTGCCGAGCGGCTGGCGGCGGGGCCGACGGTGGCGCTCGGGCTGATCCGGCAACAGATGCAGCAGGGGTTCGAGGACGGCTATGCGGCCGCGATGCGGCGCGAGGCCGAGAACCAGCGCCGCGCGCGTGGCACCCACGATTCGAACGAAGGCGGGATGGCCTTTCTCCAGAAGCGCAAGCCTGAGTTTCGGGGAGCGTGAGCGTGTCTTGCCGCCGCTTTTCCAACTGGACCCCGGCCTTCGCCGGGGAAGCGAGTTCGTAAAGATTATGACCGACAAACCAACCCTGTCCGACTGGCAGGCGCTTGCCGACAAGGAAGTAAAGGGCGCCGATCTCGCGTGGCACACGCCCGAGGGGATCGCGGTCAAGCCGCTTTACACCGCCGGGGACGCGTGCGCGGACGATGCCTGGCCGGGCCTGCCGGGCTTCGCGCCTTATACGCGCGGCGTGAAGGCGACGATGTACGCCGGGCGCCCGTGGACGATCCGGCAATATGCGGGCTTTTCGACCGCCGAGGAATCGAACGCCTTCTATCGCCGTAACCTGGCGGCCGGGCAGAAGGGCTTGTCGGTCGCGTTCGATCTGGCGACGCATCGCGGCTATGACAGCGATCACCCGCGCGTCACCGGCGATGTCGGCAAGGCGGGCGTCGCGATCGACACGATCGACGACATGAAGATCCTGTTCGACGGCATTCCGCTCGGCGAGATGAGCGTGTCGATGACGATGAACGGCGCGGTGCTGCCGTGCCTCGCTTTCTACATCGTCGCGGCCGAGGAACAGGGGGTCGCGCAGGACCGGCTGTCGGGCACGATCCAGAACGACATCCTCAAGGAGTTCATGGTCCGCAACACCTATATCTATCCGCCCGAACCATCGATGCGGATCGTTGCGGACATCATCGCCTATACGAGCCAACACATGCCGCGCTTCAACAGCATCTCGATCAGCGGCTATCACATGCACGAGGCCGGGGCGACGGCGGTGCAGGAGCTGGCCTTCACGCTCGCCGACGGCATGGCCTATGTGCGCGCGGCGCTCGATCGTGGGCTGGAAGTGGATGCGTTCGCCGGGCGGCTCAGCTTCTTCTTCGGCATCGGCATGAACTTCTTCATGGAAGTGGCGAAGCTGCGCGCGGCGCGCACCTTGTGGTCGCGGATCATGGCCGGGTTCGGCGCGAGCCCGCGCAGCCAGATGCTGCGCACGCATTGCCAGACCTCGGGCGTCTCGCTGACCGAGCAGGACCCGTACAACAACGTCGTCCGCACCACGATCGAGGCGATGGCGGCGACCTTCGGCGGCACGCAATCGCTCCACACCAACAGCCTCGACGAGGCGGTGGCGCTGCCGACCGATTTCTCGGCACGGATCGCGCGCAACACCCAGCTCATCCTCCAGGAAGAAACCGGGATGACGCATGTCGTCGATCCGCTGGGCGGCAGCTATTATGTCGAGGCGCTGACCAGGGACCTCGCCGACAAGGCCTGGGCGCTGATCGAGGAAGTCGAAGCCGCGGGCGGGATGACCCATGCGGTCGAAAAGGGTTTGCCCAAGCAGCATATCGAACGCGCGGCGGCGGCGCGGCAGGCGCGGGTCGACAAGGGCGAGGACGTGATCGTCGGCGTCAACAAATATCGGCTGGCGGACGAGGACGAGATCGACATTCTCGATATCGACAATGCCAAGGTCCGCGCCGATCAGATCAGGCGGATCGAGCGGATCAAGGCCGAGCGCGACGAGGGCAGAGCGCAGGCCGCGCTGGCGGCATTGCAAGGGGGCGCGACCGGCGATGCCAACCTCCTCGCGCTGTGCGTCGAAGCGGCGCGCGCGCGGTGCACGCTGGGCGAGATGTCGGCGGCGATGGAGGCGGTGTTCGGGCGCCACGCGGTGGGAGTCGCCCCGATCACGGGTGTGTACGGCCCCGCCTACGAGGACGATGCCGGCTGGCACCGCGCGGTCGAGGGAATCGCCGCGGTCGGGAGCCGGATGGGCAGGAAGCCGCGCATCCTCGTCGCCAAGATGGGGCAGGACGGTCACGATCGCGGCGCGAACGTCGTCGCCAGCGCCTTCGCCGACATGGGTTTCGAGGTGATTTCGGGGCCGTTGTTCCAGACGCCTGCCGAGGCGCGCGACCTCGCGCTGGAAGAATCGGTCGATGTCGTCGGCGCCTCCAGCCTCGCGGCGGGGCACAAGACGCTGATCCCCGAATTGATCGCGCTCTTGAAGGAATCGGGCCGGGCGGACATCAGGGTCGTCGCGGGGGGCGTGATTCCGCCGCAGGATTACGAATTCTTACGCAAGGCAGGGGTGCAGGCCATTTTCGGCCCCGGCACCAATCTGGTCGCGGCGGCGGGCGAGGTGCTCAAGCTGCTTGGCCACAACCTGCCGCCGAACAAGGAGGATGACGAGTGACGGATCAGAGGATCGACACGCTGGCGGTTCATGCGGGCACCGAGGCCGACCCCACCACCAAGGCGCGGGTCACGCCGATCTATCAGACGACGTCGTTCGTATTCGATGATGTCGATCACGCCGCCGGACTGTTCGATCTCGAAATTCCGGGCAATATCTACACCCGGCTGATGAACCCGACCAACGGCGCGCTGGAGGCCAAGATGGCCGCGCTCGAAGGCGGCGTGGCGGCACTGGCAACCGCATCGGGGCACGCTGCGCAGTTCCTCGCCTTCCACACGCTGATGGAGCCGGGTTGCCATATCGTCGCCTCGACGCGCCTTTATGGCGGGTCGCTCAACCAGATCGGGCACAGCTTCCGCAAGATGGATTGGCATGCGAGCTTCGTCGATACCGACGATCCCGCCAATGTCGCCGCCGCGATCACCGACAAGACGCGCTGCATTTTCGTCGAAAGCCTCGCCAATCCCGGTGGCGTGATCTCCGATCTCGCGGCGCTGGCGAAGATCGCCCACGATGCGGGCGTGCCGCTGATCGTTGACAACACGCTGGCGACCCCGATCCTGTGCCGCCCGATCGAGCACGGTGCCGACATCGTCGTCCAGTCGACCACCAAATTCCTCAATGGGCATGGTAATTCGGTGGGCGGCGTGATCGTCGATTCGGGCAATTTCGATTGGGCGAAGGCGGGCAAATATCCGTATCTCAGCGAACCCAACCCCTCGTATCACGGCAAGGTTTTCACCGAGGCGTTCGGCAACGTCGCCTTCATCCTCGGCTGCCGCGCGCTGGGGATGCGCGATCTCGGCCCGCAGATGGCGCCGATGAACGCCTTCCTGACGCTGACCGGCATGGAGACGCTGCACCTGCGCGTGGAGCGGCATTGCGCCAACGCGCTCGCGCTGGCGGAATGGTTGCAGAAGCATCCCAAGGTCGAGTGGGTGTCATACGCCGGCCTGCCCGGCGATCGCTATCACGCGCTGGCCGGAAAATACCTCGGCGGCAAGGGCGGCGCGGTGTTCACCTTCGGGCTCAAGGGCGGCTATGACGCGGGCGTCCGGCTGGTGAGCGCGGTCAAGCTGTTCAGCCACGTCGCCAATATGGGCGATACGCGTTCGCTGATTATCCATCCCAGTTCGACCACGCACCGGCAATTGTCGCTCGACGAGCAGGAACTGGCCGGGGCGGGGCCGAAGGTGGTCCGCGTGTCGGTGGGGATCGAACATATCGACGATATCATCGCCGATCTCGCGCAGGGACTGGAGGCCGCGTGAGCATCGAGCCCCGCACCGACTGGACCCGCGACGAGATCGCCGCGCTGTTCGATCTGCCGTTTACCGAATTGGTGTTTCGCGCGGCCGAGGTCCACCGCGCGCACCATGCCGCGGGCGAGGTGCAATTATGCACCTTGCTCTCGATCAAGACCGGCGGGTGCCCCGAGGATTGCGGCTATTGCTCGCAATCCGCGAGTGCCGAGAGCGGCGTCAAGGCGACCAAATTGATGGACGTGCGCAGCGTGCTGCAATCGGCGGCGCAGGCGAAGGATGCCGGTTCGCAGCGCTTCTGCATGGGCGCGGCGTGGCGCAACCCCAAGGATCGCGACATGCCCGCGATCGTCGAGATCGTGCAGGGCGTCTCGGCGATGGGCATGGAAACCTGCATGACGCTGGGGATGCTCACGCCCGATCAGGCCGCGCAACTCAAGGCGGCGGGGCTCGATTATTACAACCACAATATCGATACCGCGCCCGAGAATTACGCCAATGTCATCACCACGCGGACCTTCGAGGAGCGGATCGATACGCTTGCCCACGTGCGCGAGGCGGGGATCAACGTCTGCTCGGGCGGGATCGTCGGGATGGGCGAGACGCGCGGCCACCGCGTCGGTTTCGTCCACGCGCTGGCGACGCTGCCGCGCCATCCCGAAAGCGTGCCCGTCAACGCGCTGGTGCCGGTGAAGGGCACGCCGCTTGGCGACATGCTCGCCGACACACCGATGGCCAAGATCGACGACATCGAGTTCGTCCGCACGGTGGCGGTCGCGCGGATCACGATGCCGCGCTCGATGGTCCGCCTCAGCGCGGGCCGCGAGAGCATGTCGGAGGCGACGCAGGCCTTGTGCTTCCTCGCCGGGGCCAACTCGATTTTCACCGGCGACAAGCTGCTCACCGCCGCCAACGCCGGCGACGACAAGGACGCAGCTTTGTTCGCTAAATTGGGCCTGACCCCGCTGTCGGGCGAGGAGCCGATGCGGGCGTGTGAGGCGGCGGAGTGATCTCGCGCCACTCCCGTTACCCCGGCCTTGAGCCGGGGTCCCGCTTCTTCGTCGACGGTGGCGAAGGCAGCGGGATGCCGGATCAAGTCCGGCATGACGGCAAATACAGGTGCGACTGATGGAAGATTGGGGGACCGCTGGACTTGGTGCATGGCTCGGCCAGCGATGGTTTGGTTCTTGGACAAAGCGTCATCCGTTGCTTTCACGAATACTGTTCGGTGTTGGAACGGTAGCTGCAATCCTGACGCTTTGGCTTCTCAAATAGATAATCGCAGAGGATAGAGGGTGTTCAAGAAAATCCTGGTCGCCAATCGCGGTGAGATCGCGTGTCGGGTGATGCGCACCGCCAAGGCGATGGGGATCGCCACGGTCGCGGTCTATTCGGATGCCGATGCGCGCGCGCCGCATGTGCTGATGGCCGACGAGCGCGTGCGGCTTGGTCCACCCCCTGCCGCCGAGAGCTATCTGCTGGCTGATCTGATCCTCGCGGCCGCGAAGGAAACCGGGGCCGATGCGATCCACCCCGGCTACGGCTTCCTGTCCGAACGCGAGAGTTTTGCGCGCGCCTGCGCCGAGGCCGGCATCGCCTTCATCGGGCCGCCGCCCAAGGCGATCGCCGCGATGGGCGACAAGATCGAATCGAAGAAGCTCGCCAAGGAAGCGGGGGTCAACGTCGTGCCGGGCTATCTCGGCGAGATCGCCGATACCGAGGAAGCGGTGACAATCGCCAAGGACATCGGCTTTCCGGTGATGATGAAGGCCTCGGCCGGCGGCGGCGGCAAGGGGATGCGGCTGGCGTGGTCCGAACAGGACGTGCGCGAGGGGCTGGCCAGCTTCGGCGACGACCGCGTGTTCATCGAGAAGTTCATCGAAAGCCCGCGCCATATCGAGATTCAGGTGCTCGGCGACCAGCATGGCAATGTCGTTTACTTGCACGAGCGCGAATGCTCGATCCAGCGCCGCCACCAGAAGGTGGTCGAGGAAGCGCCGTCGCCGTTCGTCACGCCCAAGATGCGCAAGGCGATGGGCGAGCAGGCGGTCGCGCTGGCCAAGGCGGTGGGCTATTACAGCGCGGGCACGGTCGAGCTGATCGTCTCGGGCGCCGATACCAGTGGCGAGAGCTTCTACTTCCTCGAGATGAACACCCGGCTCCAGGTCGAGCATCCCGTGACCGAGGAGATCACCGGGCTCGACCTGGTCGAGCAGATGATCCGCGTCGCGGCGGGCGAGAAACTGGCGTTCGGGCAGGACGATGTGACGCTCGACGGCTGGGCGATCGAAACGCGCGTCTATGCCGAGGATCCCTATCGCGGCTTCCTGCCGAGCATCGGGCGGCTAATCCGTTACAACCCGCCGGTAGAAGCCGACCGTCATCCCCGCGAAAGCGGGGACCCATCTCCCAGTGGTTCCGCCAAGCGCGACGGTGGGGAGATGGGCCCCCGCTTTCGCGGGGGTGACGAGGTGGTTGTGCGCGTCGATGATGGCGTCGCAGAGGGCGGCGAGGTCAGCATGTTCTACGATCCGATGATCGCCAAGCTGATCACCTGGGCGCCGACGCGCGAGGAAGCCGCCGATGCGCAGGTCGCCGCGCTCGATGCGTTCGAGATCGAGGGGCCGGGGCACAATATCGATTTCCTCTCGGCGCTCGTCCAGCACCCGCGGTTCCGTGAGGGCAATCTCACCACCGGGTTCATCGCCGAGGAATATCCCGACGGCTTCACCGGGGCGCCTGCGTCCCCCGAGCTGATCCGCACTCTGGCCGCCGTCGCGGCCTTCGCCGCCACCGCGCACGCCGATCGCGCGCGCCGCATCGATGGCCAGCTTGGCCGGCCGCTGTCGCCGCCGGGCGACTGGACGGTGACGATCGACGGCGACGACCATGCGGTCACGCTGGCCGGAGACGGCATCACCGTCGATGGCGAAGACGTGCCGCTGGCGATGGAATACACACCCGGTGACCGGATGATCGAGGCCGATCTGCTTGGCGACGGCGAAGATGAGGATGGCGAGCGCCATATCGCTTCTACGCTTTCGATCCGCATCGCCGCGATCCGAGCCGGCTTCCGCCTGACGACGCGCGGCGCGTCGCACGCGGTGCGCGTCCTCCCGGCGCGGATCGCGCCTTATGCCAGGCATATGATCGAGAAGGTGCCGCCCGATCTCTCCAAATTCCTGCTCTGCCCGATGCCGGGGCTGCTGGTGCGGCTCGATGTCGACGCCGGCGATCATGTCGAGCCGGGGCAGCCGCTCGCGGTGGTCGAGGCGATGAAAATGGAGAATATCCTGCGCGCCGACAAGGCGGGGATTGTCGCCAAGGTCAACGCTCAGGCGGGGGACAGCCTGGCCGTCGACGAAGTCATTCTGGAACTGGAATAAGCCGCGAACGTTCGCCGGTTCATGAGCGAACCGATACAAATTGCGACAATAAATCGGTGGACGCCCGGCCGGGCGGCGGCCATTTGATCGGTATGGCCCGATCGCGCTTCCTGCTGCTGATGGTGCCGGCCGCGAGCCTTGCCGCCTGCGCCGTCGGCCCGACCTATCGCCCCGCGTCGTCGGGCGCGCTTGGTGTGCCCGATCAATTCTCGGTTGCCGCCGATGCCCGTGCGCAGGAGGATCTGTCGACATGGTGGACGCGGTTCGACGATCCGCTGCTGACGCGACTGATCGAACAGGCGCGCGCCGACAATCTCGACGTCGCACAAGCGGTGTCGCGGCTGCGGCAGGCGCATGAGGGGCTGATCCAATCCCGCGCGCAATGGTTGCCGCAGGTGTCGGGGTCTGCCGGCTATTCGCGGTCGATCGATGTTGCGGGCGCCAATACGGTGACGCTGCCCGACGGCACCGTCACCACGATCTCGCGCAATTCGGGCGACAGTTTTTCGGTCGGCGGCAATGTGTCGTACCAGCTCGGGCTGTTCGGCGAGGTCGGCCGCGCGGTTGCCGCCAGCCGCGCGCAATATGAAGGCGCGGGTTACGATTACGCGACCGTGCTGATTTCCACCGAGGCCGAGATCGCGCGCAATTATGTGCTCGCGCGCGGCTATCAGGCGCAGCTTGCCAATGCGCGCCAGTCGCTGGCGATCCAGGACGACAATCTCGAAATCGCAGGGTTCCGCGTGCAGGCCGGATTGGTCTCGTCGCTCGATCAAGAACAGGCGCGTGCCGCCCGTGCGCAGACCGCCGCGTCGGTCCCCGGAATCGAGCAATCGTATAGCCAGGCGGTGGCGCGGCTGGGGGTGCTGACGGGGCAGGCGCCGGGGGCGCTGCGCGCGGAGATGGAAGCGGTCAAGCCGATCCCCGTTGCCGCGTCCGACGTCGCGATCGGCATCCCCGCCGATACGCTGCGCCAGCGGCCCGACGTGCGCGCGGCCGAACGGTCGCTCGCCGCATCGGTCGAGCAGATCGGCATCGCCAAGGCGCAGCTCTATCCGGGGCTGTCGATCGGCGGCAGCATGTCGTCAAATTCGACCTCGATCGGCAATCTGTTCGACATGATCAGCGGGCAATTGTTCGCGAATCTCGCCCAGACGATCTTCGATGGCGGGCGGCTGCGCTCGCAGGTGCGCTCGAACGAGGCGGGGGCCGAGGCCGCGTTTGCCGCGTATAAGGGCACGGTGCTGACCAGCCTCGAGGATATCGAGAATGCCGTCGTCGCGATGAACACCGCGAAGGAACGCGCGGCGCAATATGCCATCGCGCTCGACGCGGCGAACAATTCGGCGATCCTCTCGCGCAGCCAGTATCGCGCCGGGCTCACCGACTTCACCACGCTCAACACCGCCGAGAGCCAACTCCTTTCGGCGCGCAACGGGCTGACGCAGGCCAAAGCCGATCAGGCGACGGCGCTGATCCAGCTCTATCTGGCGCTGGGCGGCGGCTGGGACAGCACGACCGTGCCCACCGCGCCCGATACGCCCGCAACCTTCCAGCCCGCTGAGGAACAGTGATGGCCGATCAGGATATCTCCACCCCCCAAAGTGACGAGGAATTCCTCGGCGTGAAAGAACGGCCCGCGTGGCGGGGCCGCGTCTTGTGGGCCGCGCTCGGGCTCGGCGCGATCCTGCTGATCGTGCTCGCCGCGCATTTCCTGAAAAAGAGCGACGGGCCATCCTATGCGACGCAGCCGGTGACGCGCGGCGCGCTGACGACGAGCGTGTCGGCGACGGGCAAGCTCGCGCCGGTCAATCAGGTCACCGTGGGATCGCAGCTTTCGGGGCTGGTCACGCAGGTGATGGTCGACGTCAACGATCGCGTCGCCAAGGGGCAGCCGCTGGCGCTGATCGATCCCGAACAGATCGACGACCAGATCCGCGCGGGCCGCGCGCAACTCGCCGCGAGCACCGCCTCGGTTGCGCAGGCGCGCGCGACGCTCGCGCAGGCGAACGCCACGCTCGCGCGCTATCAGGAGGTCAGCCGGCTGTCGGACGGGCGCGTGCCCGCCAAGACCGAGATGGACGCCGCGATCGCCGAGCGTGACCGCGCATCGGGCGCGCTCAAGGTCGCGCAGGCGAATGTCGCGTCGTCCGAAGCGAGCCTCGCGCAGAACCAGACGCAGCGTCAGCGCGCGATCATCCGATCGCCGGTGACGGGGGTGGTGCTCGCGCGGCAGGTCGATCCCGGTCAGACGGTTGCGGCGTCGTTCAACACGCCGACGCTGTTCGTGATTGCCGAGGATCTGTCGAAGATGAAGCTCGAAGTCTCGGTCGACGAGGCGGACGTGGGCCAGATCAAGGAAGGCCAGCGCGCGAGCTTCACCGTCGATGCCTTCCCCGGCAAGACCTTTCCCGCGGCGATCACCCGCGTCGATCTCGGTTCCAACCTGACGGTGCAGGATGCGTCGTCCTCGACCACCAGTTCGACGACGAGTTCGGCGGGGCAGGTGGTGTCCTATGCCGCCGATCTGTCGGTCAGCAATCCGACGCTGGAACTGCGCCCGGGGATGACCGCGACCGCGGATATCATCACCTCCGAACAGAAAGACGCGCTGCTCGTCCCCAACGCCGCGCTACGCTTCTCGCCGCCGGCGGCTGCAACCCCTGCTGCGAAGGAGAGCGGCGGCATCACCAGCGCGCTGGTGCCGAGCCGCCGCCGCCGCACTGTGGGCAACGGCGCGGGCGAGAGCCTGACCAATTCGGGCAAGGCGACGGTGTATGTGAAGGGCGATAACGGAACGCCCCGGCCGATCCAGATCACGATCGGCAAGAGCAACGGATCGCTGACGGTGGTGACGGGCGGTGACCTGAAGCCCGGCATGGAGGTGATCGTCGGCCAGCTTTCGGGCAAGGAAGGCGTTTCCGGCGGCGGTGAACGGCGCGGCAATCGCAGTGCGGCGCGCGGCGGCTGATCCTGCGATGGCGAGCGAGCCGATCATTCGCCTGCGCGGCGTTACCAAGGTCTACGGCACCGGACCGACCGCGTTCCAGGCCTTGAGGGGCGTCGACCTGGACATCGAACAAGGCGATTTCGTCGCCGTGATGGGGCCGTCGGGATCGGGCAAGTCGACGACGATGAACATCCTCGGCTGCCTCGACGTGCCCACCGAAGGCGAATTCCTGTTCCGTGGCCATCATATCGAACGGCTCGACCGCGATCAGCGCGCGCTGCTGCGCCGCAAGTATCTCGGCTTCGTGTTCCAGGGCTTCAATCTGCTATCGCGCACCAGCGCGCTCGAGAATGTCGAACTGCCGCTGCTCTATCGCGGCGAAGCGCGCGCCGCGCGCCGCGATCAGGCGATGGCGGCGCTCGACAAGGTGGGCCTCAAGGACTGGTGGGACCATAGCCCGGCCGAGCTTTCGGGCGGGCAGCAGCAGCGGGTCGCGATCGCGCGGGCGATCGTGACGCACCCCGACGTGCTGCTCGCCGACGAGCCGACCGGCAACCTCGATTCGGAGCGCTCGGTCGAGATCATGGAATTGCTCACCGATCTGAACCAGACGAGCGGGATCACCGTGCTGATGGTGACGCACGAGCCCGACATGGCGGCGTTCGCGCGCACGATCGTCAACTTCAAGGACGGGCTGGTCGAAAGCGTGGATACGCGCCACCGGCAGGGCGAACGGGTGAGGGCGCACTGATGCTGGGCACCACCTTCGTCCTCGCGCTGCGATCGATCCGGCGCCATCTGCTGCGCTCGTTCCTGACCATCCTCGGGATCGTCATCGGCGTCGGCGCGGTCGTCACGATGGTGACGCTGGGCAACGCGACCACCGCCGCGGTGCAGAAGCAGATCGCGAGTCTCGGCACCAACATCCTTCAGGTCCGGCCCGGGCAGGGGTTCGGCCGGGGCGGTGGCGGGCCGCGCCCGCCCGAGTTCAAGCCCGAAGACGTCGAGGCGATCGAGAAGCAGGTGACCGGGGTCACCGCGGTCGCGCCGCAGGCCCAGACCAGCGTCACCGCGATCTATAACGGCAACAACTGGTCGACGACGATCAACGGCACCACCGACGCCTATTTCCAGGTCCAGCCCTGGCCGCTCCAGGCGGGCCGCACCTTCAACGCGCCCGAGGAAGAAGCGGGCAAGGCGGTGTGCATCATCGGCGGCACCGTTTCCACCAACCTGTTCAAGGGTGCCGATCCGATCGGCAAGCGCTTCCGCGTCGGCGACGTATCGTGCGACGTGATCGGGCTACTCACGATCAAGGGGCAGGCGGGCTTCGGTGGCGATCAGGACGATGTCGTGATCATGCCGATCAAGGCCGTCCAGCGCCGCTTTACCGGCAGCCGGGATGTCCGGCTGATGCTGGTCGGGGTCGATCAGGCATACGAGACCTCGCAGGTCCAGGCGTCGCTCACCAGCCTGCTGCGCGAACGCCGCAATCTCGGGCCGGGCGAGGAAGACAATTTCAACATCTTCGACACCAAGCAGATTTCGGACACGCTGACCGGCACGACGACCTTGCTCACCGGCATCGTCACCGCGGTCGCGGCGATCAGCCTCGTCGTCGGCGGGATCGGGATCATGAACATCATGCTGGTGTCGGTTACCGAGCGGACGCGCGAGATCGGCATCCGGCTGGCGATCGGCGCGGTCGCGCGGGAGGTGTTGCTGCAATTCCTTGTCGAGGCGATCGTGTTGTCGTGCCTTGGCGGTCTCGTCGGGCTCATCATCGCCCAGATCGCGATCGTCGCGATCGCGCCGGTGATGCAGGTCGATTTCGTCTTCTATCCGGGGATCAACCTGATCGCGTTCGCGATCTCGGCGGTGATCGGGGTGGTGTTCGGCTATTTCCCCGCCCGCCGCGCCGCCGCGCTCAACCCGATCGATGCGTTGCGGCACGAATAGAGGGAAAGAGCGGCGCCGGCCCGCTCCCCCACCCCACCTCCCATTTAGTATAATGTCTTGGGAGGTGGGGTGGGGGAGCGGGCCGGCGCCGCTCTCACGAAAGCGCCATCATACCATCGCGCGCAGCCTTTCGAGGTCTTCGCGCGTGTCGACGTCGAACAATTCGTTGGCGGCGGCGATGACATGGTGTGCCTTGAGGATCATCTCGCGCGCGCCCCGGTCTCCGGTGAGGCTCATCAGCCAATCGAAGCGATGCTTGCCGAACAGCGCCGGTGGGCGCGGGCGCACGCCGTCGCTCGACGCGAGGATCGTGTCGGGGCCGTCGGCATAATCGAGCAGCCGATAGATGTGCGTCGCGGTGACGCGCGGCATGTCCGCGAGCGCGATCAGCACGGCATCGGCGCCGCACGCACGGCACGCCTCGACACCGATCTTGATCGAGCCGGACAGGCCGCTGGTCGGCGCCGTATTCTCGATCATCTCGTACCCGCGCGCCGCGAAATCGAGCCGGGTGCCGGAGACGATCGCGATGCGTTTCCTGAACGGCACCCCCTCCAGCGCGGTGACGACATGGAACGCAAGCGGATGGCCGAGATAATCCTGTTCGAGCTTGTCGGCGTCGCCGAACCGCTGCGAACGGCCGGCGGCGAGCAGGAGCAGAACGGTATTTTCAGCCTTGATCATCGAACAGGGTCTCGCCGAGGGATGGTGCCATGATGGATCACCTATCGAAATTCCGGCTCGCGGTCATCGCGTCACTGCTGGTATCGGGCTGCGCGAAGGGGCAGACTGACCCGATGACCTCCGCCCGGCCGTCGCTGTCTCCGCCCATCGTCATCGCGCATCGCGGCGCGAGCGGGCTTCGGCCTGAGCATACGCTTGCGGCGTACGAACTGGCGATCGAGCAGGGTGCCGACGTGATCGAGCCAGATCTGGTGCCGACGAAGGACGATGTGCTCGTTGCGCGGCACGAGAACGATATTTCGGACACCACCGACGTTGCCGATCATCCCGAATTCGCCGGCCGCCGCACCACCAAAAAGATCGACGGCAAGACAATCACCGGCTGGTTCACCGAGGATTTCACGCTCGCCGAACTCAAGACGCTGCGCGCGAAGGAACGCGTGCCGCTCCTCCGGCCCGGCAACACGGCCTATGACGGCCGCTTCGAGGTGCCGACGCTGGCCGAGATCATCGCGCTGGCCAAGCGCGAGAGCAAGGCGCGGGGGCGGACGATCGCGATCTACCCCGAAACCAAGCATCCGGGCTATTTTGCGTCGATCGGCCATGCGATCGAGCCGCGACTGATCGCCGAACTGAAGCAGGCGGGGTGGGATTCAGCCGATGCGCCGGTGTTCATCCAGTCGTTCGAGGTCGACAATCTGAAGGCGCTGCACGCGCTGACGCCGGTTCGCCTCATCCAGTTGCTCGACAAGGAAGGTGGGCCGGCCGACGGCGCGGTGGCGCGCTATGCCGCGATGACGACCCCGGCGGGGCTGAAGGCGATCGCCGCTTATGCCTGGGGGATCGGCCCCAACAAGGCGATGGTGATGAACGGGCGGATGCCGACCGATCTGGTGCGAGACGCGCACGCGGCGGGGCTGCGTGTCCACCCCTGGACCTTCCGCGCGGAGAATTATTTCCTGCCTTCCACGTATCGTAAGGGCATCAACCCGCGCGGCCACGGCGACGTTGCCGGTGAGATTCGCGACCAGTTGCAGGCCGGGATCGATGGATTTTTCACCGATTTCCCGGCGATTGGTGTAGAAGCGCGGGATGCGGCGCGCACTGCCGCACCCGCAAGGAGTGCCGAGTGATGCGGAAAATCCTGATCGTGCCGGTGGCGCTGCTGCCGCTGCTGGCGGGCGGTTGCCTCGTCAAGACCGCGGCCAATGTCGTGACTGCGCCGGTGCGCGCGGGCGGCCAGGTGGTCGACTGGACGACGACCAGCCAGGACGAGGCCGACCGCAATTACGGCCGCGAGATGCGCAAGCAGGAAGCCAAGGAAGGCCGCGAGCGCAAGCAGCGCGAAAAGGAATGCCGCAAGCATCCCGATTCGTGCCAGGGCCAATATGATGGCTACCGCGCGGGTTACGGCGATTAGAGTTTGATCCACTCGCGTGGAAGCGGTGCCGGCCCACACCCCCACCCGGCCACCCAACAGGGTATTCTATGGGTGGCCGGGTGGGGGTGTGGGCCGGCACCGCACCCGATTCAGCGTAGCTGAATCCGATTCTAGCCCGCCTTGCTGACTCGCCAGATCGTGTTGCCGACATCGTCGGCGACCAGCAGCCCGTTGTCGCCTTCGATTACCCCGACCGGACGGCCATAGGCTTCGTCTTCGTCCTTGCTGAGAAAGCCCGTCAGCACGTCGATCGGCTTGGCGCCCTTTACGGGGAATCCGCGATCGTCGAAGGGGATGTAGATCAACTTGTAGCCCGATTTGGGTTTGCGGTTCCACGAGCCGTGCTGGCTGACGAACGCGCCGCGAGCGAAGCGATCGCCGAGCAGCGGTGAGCGCGCGAACGCGAGCCCCAGCGACGCGGTGTGCGGGCCGAGCGCGTAATCGGGGCGCTTCGAATATTCCTGCATCGCCGGGTTTTGCGGCTCGACGCGCGTGTCGGGATAGCCGCCCCAGTAGAACCACGGCCAGCCGAAGAAATCGCCAAGTGCCACGGTCGTGAGATAATCGGGCGGCAGATCCGATCCCATCATGTCGCGTTCGTTGACGACCGCCCACATCTGCCCGGTCGCAGGATCGAAATCCACGCCGTTGGGGTTGCGCATCCCGGCCGCATAGATGCGGTATGTCTTGGCCTCGGGATCGACCTCGAGGATGTTGGCGCGGTTCTGCTCGGCGTCGAGGCCGTTTTCGGCGATGTTGCTCGACGATCCTACCGTCACGTAGAGCCGGGTGCCATCGGGCGCCGCGACGACGTTGCGCGCCCAATGGTTGCCGCCGCCCGGCAGATCGATGATCTTTTCGGGCTTGGCGGTGATCACTGCCTGCCCCGATTTATAGGGGAAGCGCAGCAGCGCGTCTGTGTCGGCGACGTACAGGCTGTCACCCACCAGCGTCATCCCGAACGGCGAGTTGAGGCCGGCGAGGAACACCGAGCGCGCCTCGGCGACGCCGTCATGATCGGCGTCGCGCAGCAGCGTGATCCGGTTGGCCGAGGGCACGCCCGCGCCCGCCTTGTCCATCAGACGCCGCATCACGACAGCGGCGATCCCGCCGCCCGTTCGAGGGGGCGAATTGGTCTCGGCGACCAGCACGTCGCCATTGGGCAGGCGATAGAGCCAGCGCGGATGATCGAGCCCGGTCGCGAAGGCGTTGACTGCGAGCCCCGGCGCGGCGGCGGGCGTCTGCCCGTCCTTCCAGCCGACCGCGTCGGCGACCTTCACCGTCGGAACCCACTGGTCGCGTGGCGCGCCGATGTCCGGCCGCGCGCCCATCACCGCCGCCACCGGCACTCGCGCGGTATCGGGGCGGCTGATCCAGAACCAGAAGCCCGCCGCGACAATCACGATCAGCGCGAGGACGATCAGGATGTGTCTGCGCATTATGCTTCTTCCTCTTCTGCCTGCCGCGCCGGCGGATGCAGCCTCAACCGCGCGACACGGCGCGGATCGGCCTCGATCACCTCGAGCGTCCAGCCCGATTGGTGTTCGAGGCATTCGCCCGCCTGGGGGACGTGCCCGGCAAGCGTCGCGGCCAGCCCGCCGATCGTATCGATATCGTCCTCGGTATCGGCGAGGCGCGGGTCGATCGCCTCGGCGATGTCTTCCAACTCGGCGCGCGCGTCGGCCTCCCAGCCGCCGCCTTCGATCGGCACGATCAGCGCGGTCGGCGCCTCGTCATGCTCGTCCTCGATATCGCCGACGATCTCCTCGACTAGATCCTCGATCGTCACCAGCCCCTCGGTGCCCGAATATTCGTCGAGCACGATCGCGAGGTGGACGCGGCGCTGGCGCATGTCGGCGAGCAGATCGAGCGTGCCGCGCGATTGCGGCACATAGACGGGCTCGCGGATCAGCGCCGTGATGTCGTGCGGATGCGGCGCGCCGGTGGCGAGGATATCGAACACGTCCTTGATGTGGACCATCCCGATGATCGTATCGAGCGCGTCGCGATAGACGGGGAGCCGGCTGTGCCCGGCGCTCGCGAAGGTCTTCACCAGATCGTCGAAGGAAATACCCTGTTCGACCGCGATGATATCCGCGCGCGGCACGCCGACATCGCCGGCGTCGCGTTCGCCGAAATGGAGCAGGTTGCGCACCATCTGGCGTTCGAGCGGCGAAAGATCGCCCTTGGCGTCGGGGCCGGGCTCACCTTCATGCTCGTCGATCACCTCCTCGAGCCGGGTGCGGAGCGTCTCGTCGGCCTCGTCGCCGAACAGGAGCGCGCGCAGGCCGCGCCATATCCCGCCGCTATCGGCGGGCGTGGTACTCGAATCGTCGGGCATTGGTCGTCGTCATTTCCTCAGGGTTGCGCCCGCCATATAGCGGCGCGGCGCCGGGTTCGTTAAGAGGGCTTGTGGGTTTACCCCTCGTCCTCGCGGACGAGATAGGGATCGGCAAGGCCCAGATCGGCCATCGCCTGACGCTCGATCTCCTCCATTTCCTCGGCTTGCAGGTCGTCGATATGGTCGTAGCCCAGCAGGTGGAGCGTGCCGTGGACGATCAGATGCGCCGCGTGATCCTCGGTCGAAAGCTTCTTTTCGGCGGCCTCGCGCGCGCAGACGCCATGCGCGAGCACGATATCGCCGAGGAGCACCTCGCCATCGTCCGAATTCTCGCTGATCGCCTCGATCAGATCGGGCTGGACCATCGGGAACGAGAGCACGTTGGTCGGCGCATCCTTGCCGCGATAGTCGCGGTTGAGCCCGCGCACCTCGTCGTCCGAGGTCAGCCGCAGCGAAATCTCGATATGCGCAGGGGTATCGATCAGCGGCCCGTGCGGCGTGCGCGCGATCGCCGCCGTCGCGGCGCGGCGGGCAAGCGCGGCCCAGTCGGTCGCGGACGGCCAAGGGGATTCGCGGGCGAGTTCGACCTCGATCATCGGTGAACCCCATAGGTGGACGGCCCTTCGACAGGTTCAGGGCGAACCGAGACGTTGATGCCGGGCATCATGCGTCCACCCCTTCATATGCCTCGACGATGCGGCCGACGATGGGGTGGCGCACGACGTCGGCGGCGGTGAAGCGGACCATCGCAATGCCCTCGATCCCTTCCAGGCGCGCGGTCGCATCGGCGAGCCCGGAGGCGGCGACCCCGCCGGGCAGATCGACCTGACGCGGATCGCCGCAGATCACCATCCGGCTGTTCTGGCCGAAGCGCGTCAGAAACATCTTCATCTGCGCGGGTGTGGTGTTCTGCGCCTCGTCGAGGATGACGAAGGCGTCGGCGAGCGTGCGGCCGCGCATGAAGGCGATCGGCGCGATCTCGATCTCGCCGCTCGCGATCCGCCGTTCGACCTGTTCGGGCGGCATGCAATCGTAGAGCGCGTCGTACAAGGGGCGGAGATAGGGATCGACCTTCTCCTTCATGTCGCCGGGCAGGAAGCCCAGCCGCTCGCCCGCCTCGACCGCGGGACGCGAGAGGATGAGGCGCTGGACGCTGCCGGTGATGAGCTGCGCCACCGCCTGCGCCACCGCGACATAGGTCTTGCCCGTGCCCGCCGGGCCGAGCGCGAAGATCATGTCGTTCGCTACCAGTTCGCGCATGTAATGCGCCTGCATCGGCGTACGCGGGACGATCGTCTTCTTGCGCGTGCGGATCATGATCGAGGGCGCGCGATCGCCCGCCTCGGCGCGGACGATGCCGTCGAGTTCGGGTTCGGAGGCCATCGCGATCGCGGCGTCGACAAGGCCGGTATCGATCTCCTCGCCGCGCTGGATGCGCTTGTAGAGATCGCTCAGCACGTCGCGCGCCAGGGCGACATTCTCGGCCGCGCCTTCGAGGCCGACGCGATTCCCCCGCGCGGTGATGTAGACGCCGAGCCGGTTTTCGAGCGCCACCAGATTCTGATCATATTGGCCGAAGAGGACGCTGAGCAGTTGCGGCTTGTCGAACGCTACCTCGAGGCGAGAACGATCGCCCGATTGGGCGGGAACGGGCTTGCGGCTCATGCGGTCCTTTCGGGGGCTAAGTTGACCCAGTTGACGGTCTGGCGCGCCATCGCTCCCACGACCGAACGGCGGGGGCGGACGTGGGTTCCGCAGGCGCTGGCGAAGGGGGTGGCGAGACTCATCCGGGGCGAGTGTGGCAGAGCGCACGCGTATAGGACAGGGCTTGCACGCGCCAGCCACAACCTTTGCGCACAAGCGTGGCAGGGATGCCGCACCGCCGATAGCCCGACCGGCTAACGGTGGATGGGAACGCAAGACGTCTGGGGTTCGCCTCGGCGAACCCATCCACCGGAAACACAACTCAAAGGGGGAGCCTTAAAGGGCTCTCTGAGGCAACCCTTCTCAGAGGCGTGTCTCTCCGGCTGCCCTAAGCATCTCTGTAAAAACGTCAAGTCCGCCCACGTTCGAGGCCGATCCGGCACTCCGCCCGGGCCGACGCCGGCTCGGCGACGGGATGGGCGAATGCGGTGCCGGGAACGTGTTGATTAATAATTTTATTTTCGCAACTGCGCGAACGACGGTGGCGGAAATCGATATTGCGAGGCCGGGCGGCGGGTCGATCTAGATCGCACGGGCGGCGGTGATTCGTCGACGGCCAGACACATCTGGTCGACTATTGTCGAACGCGTGGCGGCATTGTCACTTTTGCGTGCGAAAAGCCGCGGCGGCACGCTGGCTCTCGAGTCGGCTGCCGGTTCAGGCGGCGGCGCGCAGCCGCTCTACGCCGCCCACCGAATTGGGGCCGGCGCTCTCGATCGTCACCTCGACCATGTCGCCGACGCGCGCGTCGGTGATCAGGTGGACCGATTGCAGCCAGGGCGACTTGCCGAGCATCTGGCCGGGCAGCTTGCCCTTGCGTTCGATCAGGATCGGGCAATGGCGGCCGACGCTTGCCTCGTTGAAGGCGAGTTGATCGCGGTTGATCGCGGCCTGGAGCCGCTGGAGCCGTTCGTCCATGACCTCGGGCGCGATCTGATCGGCCATCTCGGCGGCGGGGGTGCCGGGCCGGGGCGAGTATTTGAAGCTGAACGCCTGCGCGTAGCGCACCTCGTCGACGAGGCGCAGCGTCTCCTCGAAATCGGCGTCGGTCTCGCCGGGGAAGCCGACGATGAAATCGCCCGACAGCGCGATATCGGGCCGCGCGGCGCGGACCTTGTCGAGCACGCGCAGATAGCTGTCGCGCGTATGGCTGCGGTTCATCGCCTTGAGGATGCGGCTGCTGCCCGATTGCACGGGCAGGTGGAGGAACGGCATCAGCCGCTCGACCTGCGCATGCGCGTCGATCAGTCCCTCCGTCATGTCGTTGGGGTGGCTGGTGGTGTAGCGGATGCGTGCCAGCCCCTCGATCCGGTCGAGCGCGCGGATCAGGTGATCGAGCCCGCGCCCGTCCGCATCCGCCCACGCGTTGACGTTCTGGCCGAGCAGCGTGATCTCCTTCGCGCCTGCATCGACCAGCGCCTTCGCCTCGTCGACGATCGCGGCGAACGCGCGCGAGACCTCGGCGCCGCGCGTGTAGGGCACGACGCAATAGGTGCAGAATTTGTCGCAGCCTTCCTGGACGGTGAGGAACGCCGACGGCCCTACCTTGCGGCGCGCGGGGAGTGCCCCGAATTTCGACGCGACCGGCATGTCGGTATCGAGCGCGGGGCGACCGGCAGCGGCGTCGGCGACGAGCCTGGGCAGGTTGTGATATGCTTGCGGGCCGACGACCACGTCGACATGCGCGCGCGCGAAAATTTCCTCGCCCTCGGCCTGCGCGACGCAGCCCGCCACCGCGATCATCGGATCACCGTGCTTCCTGAGGCGGCCGATATCCGAATAGACCTTCTCGGTCGCGCGTTCGCGGATGTGGCAGGTGTTGAGCACGACCAGATCGGCGTCGGCGGCATCGGCGGGCGACAGACCCTCTGCCGCCATCAATTCGGCCATGCGCTCACCGTCATAGACGTTCATCTGGCAGCCGAACGACTTGACGGCGAAGGTCTTGGGGGCGGGCTTTGGCATGGAGGCGGCCTATACGCGGGTGCGGGGGTCGGGGCTAGGGTGGGTGGCTGTTGGTGGAAAGCGGTCGTTCCGAGTTTCGTCACCCCGGCGAAGGCTGGGGTCTATCTCTCCAGCAAGGCAGCGCGCTTATTTCCGATAGAGTCATGGATGCCAGCCTTCGCTGGCATGACGGCAATTGGGGCGCTAGTCGTCGCTTGCGGGAAGCCCCATCGCCTCGGCGATGCGCCTTCGCGCCTCCGCGGCGATGCCCTTGCGGCCGGCGTGGTCGGCGGGGTCGAAGGGGGGGAGATACGCCACCCGCACCGCGAAGCTGCCGCGCCGCGCGAGGATGCGGAGCGCGTTGGCCTGGCCGGTCTCGTCGCCGAGCCACTCCACCGCGCGGGCGCCGGTGCCGTAATCGAGCAGGACGGGCTGCACCATCACGCCGGGCGGTGGTGGTTCGAGGACCGCGAGCAGTGAAGCCTTGAAGGCAAGCAATTCGTCGGCGCCGCTGGTCGTGCCTTCGGGGAAGATCGTCACCGGCCATGCCTGGGCAAGCGCGTCGTGGAGGTCGGCGATCTGGGCGGCGATCCCCATCCGATCGGTGCGCGCGACGAAGATCGTGTGGTTCAAGGTGCACAGCCAGCCGATCAGCGAGACGCCTTGCAGCTCCGCCTTGGCGACGAAGGCGGTGCCGGTGCCGCCGGCAAGCACGAGGATGTCGAGCCAGCTCGTATGGTTGGCGAGGAAGATCACGTCGCGCCGCATCGCCCGGCCGACATCGTGCCGGCGCACGCCGCAGATGCGCGCGGCGCCGCCGAGGAACCAGCGCGGCCAGGGCGAGGGCAGGCGGAACAGCCGCCACAGGCCGTGGGCGGCGACGCAGGCGATGAGGGCGAGGACGAGGCCCGCGAGCCTCAGGCCGATCCTTATCCGGCCGGCGACGTCAATTCTTGCGATCGAGTGCGACGCCATAAAGCTCCATGCGGTGATCGACGAGGCGGAAGCCCAGCCGCTCCGCGATCTGCTTCTGGAGCTGCTCAAGCTCGGGATCGACGAATTCGAGCACCTTGCCGGTCTCGACGTCGATCAGGTGATCGTGGTGCGATTCGGGCGCGGGCTCGTAGCGCGAGCGGCCGTCGCCGAAATCGTGGCGATCGAGGATGCCCGCCTCCTCGAACAGCCGCACCGTGCGGTAGACGGTCGCGATCGAGATGCCCGGATCGATCGCCGAGGCGCGTTCATAGACCTTCTCGACATCGGGATGGTCGTCGGCGTCGGAGAGCACGCGCGCGATAACGCGACGCTGCTCGGTGATGCGGAGGCCCTTTTCGTTGCACAGGGCTTCGAGATCGATCTTGCGCGGCATAGCCATGATGTAATGCCATATCGTGCGGGGGCCAAGGGCGACCGACTCGCAACAAGAGCGTTGTTGTCGCGCTATCGCACGAAAAGGCGGCGCCGGCCCGCTCCCCCATCCAGCCACCCGTAGAATACTGGCGTTGGATGGCCGGGTGGGGGAGCGGGCCGGCGCCGCGACAGATCAGCGCGTCTTGCGGCGCTTCGTCTTGGTGCCGAGCCCGATCTTCTTCGCGAGCATGCGGCGCTGCTCCGCATAGCTGGGCGCGACCATCGGATAGTCGGCAGGCAGGTTCCACTTCTGACGATATTGTTCGGGGGTCATCTGATAGTGCGTCATCAGATGCCGCTTGAGCATCTTGAGCTTTTTCCCGTCCTCGAGACAGACGATATAGTCCGGCTTTACCGAAGAACGGATCGAAACGGCAGGTTCCTGCTTGACCGGCGGCTCTTCAGTGGGCGTACCGAGCGCGGAAAGCGCCCCGTGGACGTTCTGGATGATCAACGGAAGGTCGGAAACCGCGACGCTGTTGTTGCTGACATGGGCGGCGACAATATCCGCGGTCAGCGTAACCAGTGTCTCGTGCATTTCGGTATCGGTATCCATTTCGTTCCTTTCGACCCGTACTGCCTATCTAGGGAAAACAGGCATACCGGCTTCTATCAAGCGAACGGGTGCGCCGTGCAAGCGAAGTTTTGTCCCGAAATCATGACGTCAGCGCAGCATTCGCATAAACGTATGCGCGTCGAACAACTTGCCGTTCGTCCCGCGATAATAATCCCGCCGTTCGCCGATCTTCTCGAATCCCGTTTGCCGATAGAGCGCGATCGCGCCGTTGCTTGCCCGCACTTCGAGATGAATTTTCGCAATTCCCCGCGATTCGCCGTCGGCGATGACCGAGCGCAGCAACGCCCGGCCGATACCGCGCCGGCGCCGTGCGGGGTCGACCGCGAGCAGCAGCAGTTCGGCCTCGTCCATGATCGTGCGCGCGATCGCGAAGCCCGCGACGCGGCCGTCGAGTTCGGCAATCGTCAGCGTGACGCCGGGCATCGCCATCACCCCGGCGCACTGGCTGCGCGTCCACGCCTCGCCGTAGCGCGGATCAAATGCGGCCCGCATGATCGGCTCGACGAGCGCGAGATCATCGATCCCGCCCCGGCGCAGCGTGACCTGGGTGAGCGTGGCGCTCATGTGCGGGGCTGCTGCGGCACCGCATCGGGCGGGCGGCCGTAGATCGGGCTTGGCGCCAGTACGCGCAACGCCGACGGCAGCAGCATCGCCTGGGCGGCACGGGGCAGCGCGTCGCGCGCATCGGTGAGCGCGCCCAGCCATCCGATCCCGCTGCCGATCGCGCGACGGCCCTCGATCAGCGCGCGCGCCGCCTCGGGCGCGAGCGACGCGAGCGCGGCATCGGCAAGAATCGGGCGCGAGAAGGGCTGCATGAAGACCTCGCCATGCCCGCCCTCGAGCACGACGGCAAGCCGCGCCAGCGCGGGATCGCGCGCGAATTCGGCGGCGGCGAGGAGCGCGGTGGAGGAATAGCCGGTGACCGGCACGCGCCAGCCGATCGCGAGCCCGCGCGCCGCCGCGATGCCGACGCGCGTGCCGGTGAAGCTGCCCGGCCCGACATCGACGAGGATCGTATCGGCGCGCCCACCATCGGGCAGTTCGGCGATCATCGGCAGCAGCCGCTCGGCATGGCCGCGCCCGACGATCTCGTGTCGCTCGGCCACGACATGGCCATCGTCGATCAGCGCGACCGAGCAGGCCGCCGTCGCGGTATCGATGACGAGAGTAAGGGCCATGATCGTCATGCCAGCGAAGGCTGGCATCTCCAGTTGTCGAAAGATTCCAGCCTTCGCCGGCGTGACGGATCGCGTCAATCGACCCGGTTGAATCTTTCGAAATCGGGGCGCGGGCTGCGGCCGAAGATCGTCGCCGGATCGCCGTGGCCCAGCGTGGCGATGAAGTTCACCGTCACGTTCGGCTGATCGGCGAAGAACGCCTTGTTCACGGCATCGGGATCGAAACCCGACATCGGGCCGGTGTCGAGCCCGATCGCGCGCGCGGCGATCAGCAGATAGGCGCCCTGGAGCGACGAATTGCGGAACGCGTGATCGTGGCGCAGCGCCGCTTTGGCGTCGCCCTCGAACCAGCTTTTGGCGTCGGTATGGGGAAAGAGGAACGGTAGGTGATCATGGAAATGCTCGTCCATGCCGATCACGACCGCGGCGGGCGCTTTCCTGATCTTGTCCGGATTGGTGCCCGTCGCGCACGCGGCGAGCGTGTCCTTCGCTTCCTGGCTCAGCAGCCACACGAAGCGCGCGGGCTGCTGGTTGGCCGATGTCGGCCCCATCTTGAGCAGGTCGTAGATCTGCCGGATCTGGTCTTGCGTGACGGGTTCGTCGGTGTAGCCGTTATAGGTGCGCGCGGTACGAAAGATCGTGTCGAGCGCGGAATCGGATAGCTTCTCGCCCATCGGGTTCCCTGTCGTCCTGGGGTTGGGGATCAGATCGAGCGGACTTCGGTGACTTCGGGCACGTAATATTTGAGCAGTTGCTCGATCCCGTTCTTCAAGGTCGCGGTCGAGGAAGGGCAGCCCGAGCAGGCGCCCTGCATCTGGAGGAAGACCTTCCCCTTGTCGAACCCGCGATAGATGATGTCCCCGCCGTCATTGGCGACCGCGGGGCGCACGCGGGTGTCGATCAGATCCTTGATCTGCTCGACGATATCGGCATCGGCGGGATCGTCGCCATAGCTGGTGTCGTCGCCGGGCACGCTGATCGCGGCGGCCGAGCCCGGCTTGAACAGCGGCATATTGGCCGAGAAATGATCGAGCAGTAGCGCCAGCACGTCGGGCTTGAGCCCACGCCACTCGACCCCGGGCGCGGCGGTGACCGACACGAAATCCTTGCCGAAGAACACGCCCGTCACGTCGCCGAGGCCGAACAGCGCCTCGGCGAGCGGCGAGGCGTCGGCTTCTTCGGGGCTCGCGAAATCGCGGGTGCCGGCCTCCATGACGGTGCGGCCGGGGAGGAACTTCAGCGTCGCCGGATTCGGCGTGGTCTCGGTCTCGATCAGCATATATGCCATGTGGCGGCGACGGCGCCGGGGATCAAGGGTGGAACCTGCCCCCGTTTCACGCGTCGCTGCGGGACGAGGCCCGCATCCGGGCCGACAGGAGGTAGAGATGGCACAAGCGAAGAAACCCGGCACCGGCAAAGCGGGCACGACCGCCGCGAGCGGGATCACCGACAAGGTCCGCGAGGCCGGCGAGAAGATGCGTGCCTCTGGCGAGCGGATCGCGGGGCACGGCAGTGACCTAGGCATGAAGTTGCTCGACCAGGCCGAACAGAACACGCGCGAGGCGTTCGAGGCGATGCGCCGTGCCGCCAAAGCGCGCGACCTTTCCGAGGTGATGCACGTCCAGGGCGAGTATCTGCGCGAGCAGGGCAGCCGATCGATGGCGCAGGCGCGCGAGGTGGGCGAGATGATCGCCAATTTCGGCCGCGACGCGATCAACCGCGTAACCGGGCGCGACGAGAACAAATAAGACGGCGTCCCTCGGGTCGTCGCGCGCGCGCTTCCTCTGAGGCCGTGATGTGCTAGCAAGTCGCATCACGACAGAATTGAGGGGCAGGATCATGCGCATTCGATTTGGAGGGGCGGCGCTCGCCCTGGTTCTGGCAGCGACGGGCACCGGGTTTGCGGTCGCGCAGCAGGTGCCGGCGGATATCTGGCCGCCCAAGGGCGACATCCCGGCGGACTTCACGCCACCCACAGTCGCGCGCGATTACATCAAGCGCGAGGTGATGATCCCGATGCGCGACGGCGTGAAGCTCTATACCGTCATCGTCATCCCCAAGGGCGCAACCAACGCGCCGATCGTGCTGACGCGCACGCCGTACAATGCCGCGGGGCGCGCCGAGCGGATGGACTCGCCGTCGATGCTCTCGACGTTGCCGCTCGCCGACGAGCCGTTCGTCAAGGCGGGTTATATCCGTGTCTATCAGGACGTGCGCGGCAAATACGGGTCCGAAGGCGTCTATGTCGTCACGCGCCCAGTGAAGGGGCCGCTCAACCCGACCGACACCGATCACGTCACCGACGCCTATGACACGATCGACTGGCTGGTGAACAAGGCCAACCTGCCGCAATCGAACGGCAAAGTCGGCATGATCGGATCGTCCTACGAGGGCTTCACCGTAGTGATGGCGCTGCTCCATCCGCATCCGGCATTGAAGGCGGCGGTGCCCGAAAGCCCGATGGTCGACGGCTGGATGGGGGACGACTGGTTCCATTACGGCGCCTTCCGCCTCGCCAACATCGGCTGGATCGGCGGGCAGACCGGTTACAAGGGGCGCGGCAAGGCGCCGCCGTCGGGCGGCTATGACGATTACGACAATTTCCGCGAGATCGGCTCGGCGGGCGCGTGGACGAAGAAATCGGGCTACGATCAATTGCCCTTCTGGCAGCGGACCAGCGAGCATGCCGCCTATGACGAATATTGGCAGGGGCAGGCGCTCGACAAGCTGATCGCCGCCAATCCGTCCAACGTCCCGACGATCTGGGAACAGGGGTTGTGGGACCAAGAGGATATGTACGGCGCGATCACGAGTTGGGAAGCGCTCAAGGCGGCGGGCCACATGGGCAACAACCATCTCGTCATGGGGCCGTGGCGGCACAGCCAGATCAACCGCGAGGGCCGGAGCCTTGGCCCGTTCACCTGGAACGGCGACACCGCCGCGCAATTCCGCGAGGATATGGTGCTGCCCTTCTTCAACCAGTATCTGAACGACGGCCCCGCGGTGAGGCTGCCTGCGGCGGCGATCTACAACACCGGCGAGAACCACTGGGATCGCTTCTCGACCTGGCCGCTCGCGTGCGTCGAGGGCTGCGCCAACGCGCTCAAGCCGATCTACCTTCAGGCCGAGGGCGGGCTCGGTTTCGATGTGCCCGCGGCGGGGGGCGACAGCTATGTCTCCGATCCCGCCAAGCCGGTGCCGCATCTGCCGCGGCCGGTGAATTTCGGCGACGGCCGCTGGCCCGACTGGCTGGTGCAGGATCAGCGCAGCTTCGACGGGCGCACCGACGTGATGACCTATCAGACGCCGGTGTTGACGGAGGCGGTGCGTGTTTCGGGCGCGCCGATCGCCGATCTGTTCGCCAAGACGACGGGCACCGACGGCGATTTCGTCGTCAAGGTGATCGACGTCTTTCCGGCCGAGAATGCCACCGATGCGAAGATGGGCGGCTATCAGCTCGCGATCAGCCTCGACATTTTCCGCGGCCGCTATCGCAAGAGCTTCGCGCATCCCTCGCCGATCCCCGCCAATCAGGTGCAGGAATACAAGTTCCGCCTGCCGACGGTGAACCATGTGTTTCAGCCCGGGCACCGGATCATGGTGCAAGTGCAGTCGAGCCTGTTCCCGCTCTACGATCGCAATCCGCAGAAATATGTCCCCAACATCTTCTTCGCCGACAAGAAGGATTACCAGAAGGCGACGATCACGCTGATGCGGGGCGGCGCCGAGGGCAGCAAGGTGTGGCTGCCGGTGGTGCCGCTCGATCAATCGGCGGCGATGGCGACGGGGGCGAACTGACCGAACGGGGCGGCCCGCGCCGGGCGCGCGCGGCCGCCTTGCCTGTCGCGCGAATGAGCATTGCGTTCATGCAACCTTCCCGCGCGCTCCGGCATTGAGACGGGGTCTTTTGGAAGGAACGACACGATGAAGAAGTTTCTGATCGCATTCACCGCGCTCGCGGTGGCGGCTCCAGTGGCGTTGCCGACCCCGGCCGCCGCGCAGCGCCATCATCGCGATCGCGATTATCGCTGGCAGGGCGACCATAACAACCGCAACTGGAACCCGTCCAACCATTACAAGGCGCGCAGCAAGCGCCACGAGCGCCGCATGAGCCGCAACGACCGCATCTATCGCGGCAATGACGGGCGCTATTACTGCAAACGCGACGACGGCACGACCGGTCTGGTGATCGGTGCGGTCGCAGGCGGCGTGCTCGGCAATTTGTTCGGCGATCAGGTGATCGGCGGCGGCAAGACGCTCGGCACTTTGCTGGGCGCGGGCGGCGGCGCGCTGCTGGGCCGCGAGCTGGATCGCGGCGACATCAAGTGTCGCTGATTGGTGGAAGCGGGCCGGGGCCGCAATCCACGTGAAAGCAAAAGGGCGGCTCCCCGCGTGGGAAGCCGCCCTTTCTTTTTGTTCTGGATCCCGGCCTGCGCCGGGATGAAACAAGCCTTGCGGCTTACTTCAGTTCGACAGTCGCGCCGGCGGCTTCGAGCTGGGCCTTGATCTTCTCGGCCTCTTCCTTGTTCACGCCTTCCTTGACGGCCTTGGGCGCGCCTTCGACGAGCGCCTTGGCTTCGGTCAGGCCGAGCTGGGTGATCGCGCGGACTTCCTTGATGACGTTGATCTTCTTGCCACCGTCGCCGGTGAGGATCACGTCGAACTCGTCCTTGGCTTCTTCGGCGGCACCGCCACCGGCGCCACCGGCGGCCGGGCCGGCAACCGCAACCGCGGCAGCGGCCGAAACGCCCCACTTCTCTTCGAGCAGCTTGGCGAGGTCAGCGGCCTCGAGGACGGTCAGTTCCGAAAGCTGGTCAACAATCTTGCTAAGGTCAGCCATTTTAAGTCTCCATGCGGGGGAAAGCCCCCAATTGTTCAGGTCGATAACGTCGAATTGAGCCTGATCGATCGTTCAGGCGGCGTCCTTGTCGCCATAGGCGGCGAACACGCGCGCGAGCTTCGATGCCGGGGCGTTCGTGAGCTGGGCGAGCTTGGTCGCGGGCGCCTGGACGAGGCCCACGATCTTGGCCCGCAGCTCGTCGAGCGACGGCAGCGCGGCGAGTGCGTTCACACCCTTGACGTCGAGGATCGTCGCCCCCATCGCCCCGCCGACGATTTCCAACTTGTCGTTGGTCTTCGCGAAATCGGCGACCACCTTGGCGGCGGCAACCGGATCGGACGAGGTGGCAAGGCCCACCGGGCCGGTCAGCAGGTCGCTGATGCCGGCGTAATCGGTGTCCTTGAGCGCGATCTTGGCAAGCTTGTTCTTCGAGACCTTATAGGTCGCGCCAGCTTCCCGCATCTTGATCCGAAGCTCGGTCGACTGCGCGACGGTGAGCCCGAGGTTGCGGGTGACGACCACCACGCCGACCTCGTTGAAGGTGCGGTTCAGCTCGGCAACGGCCTCGGTCTTTTGAGCACGATCCATGCCATTCTCCACGTTTGGGCCTCTCGAAAGAGGCCCGGTTACACGCCGGGCGAGGGCGAACCCGCACCCGGTTTGTCCTTGCGATGGGGAAGGGCGCCGCATGGCAGCGGCAGATCGGCGCGCATCGGCGGCCGAACCGAAATCCTTTTCCCCGTCTCGGCGGGAGATTAAGGGCCGAGGCCCACCCGCTGTCTCGGACGGCGACCGGGCCGAGGCCCGATCAAGCGCTGCCCTCTAGCGCTTCGGGCGCCAGAGTCAATTGTCGAGGAGTGGGGAAGCGGGCGGGGGTCGCTTCCACAACCGAGCACCAAGAGCGCTAATCCGGACCCGTTCGCCCTGAGCTTGTCGAAGGGCCGTTCTTTCTCTCGACGCCGCCGCAAGAAGGACGGTGCTTCGACAGGCTCAGCACGAACGGACCCTGAATGTCGATACAGCCTAGCGGTTGAGCCGCACCAGCGCGGTATCGAGCGCTTGCAGGAAGCGTGAGCGATCGGTCTTTGAAAAAGGCGCGGGGCCGCCGATCACATCGCCGCCTGCGCGCAGATCGGCCATGATCGCGCGCACCGCGATCGCGCCGCCGATCGAATTGGCGGTGAAGGGCTTGCCGGTCGGCGCGATGACGGTGGCACCCACCTTGAGGCATCGATCGGCGAGCAGGATGTCGGCGGTGACGACGATCGCGGCGGGATCGCTGCGCTCGGCGATCCAGTCATCGGCCGCGTCGAACGCGTCGCCGACCACGACGCCGCCGATCAGCGGATGGTCGGGCACGCGCAGGCGGCTGTTGCTGACGATCGTCACCGGCACGTTGTGGCGCCACGCGACCTTGTAGATCTCGTCCTTGACCGGGCAGGCATCGGCATCGACGAGGATGCGGACGGTCATTTGTGGTGGCCGCCCCGATTCCCCGGGCCGCGATCGCCGGGCTTGCGGAACGGTTTGCCGCCCTTGCCCGGACCGCGACCGTTCGGGCGCGCTTTATAGGGCGCGGCGCCGGCGTGGGGACGGGGGCCGCCCGCGCGGTTCGCGCGCGCGCTTTCACGCGGGCCGGCCTGTGACGGCTCGATGTGGACGGGATCGTCCCCGCCTTCCGCACCGACGGTCCGCGCGACGGCGGCGCTGAACTTGCCCGAGATCGCACGCGGAATCTGGAAATGGGTTTCGTTCACGCCGATCCGGATCGCGCCGACCTCGTTCTTGGTGATGTGGCCGCGCCGGCACAGCAACGGCAGCAGCCAGCGCGGATCGGCATTCTGGCGGCGGCCGATATCCATGCGGAACCAGACAGTGTCCTCGAACCCCGGCCGGTGGCGCTCGGCCTGCGCGGCGCGGCGTGCATCGGGGCTGTTGCCGATCAATTCCTCGGGCTGGGGCATCTGCGCGCGGTGCGCGCGCACCAAAGCGGCGGCGATGTCGGCGGCCGGGCGCTCGGCCATCAGCCGCTCGGCGAGCGCGCGATCCTCGTCGTCGAACGCGACAGGCTCGAGCAAGGCGGCGAGCAGGCGTTCGCGGTCCTGCTTGCGGATCGCCTCGGGGGTCGGCGCCTCGATCCACTCGGCGGTGACCTTCGCCGCGCGCAGCAGCGATTCGACGCGCTTGCGCCGCTGATAGGGGACGACGAGCACCGCCGTTCCCTTCTTGCCGGCGCGGCCGGTGCGGCCCGAGCGATGCTGGAGCGCTTCGGGATCGCGGGGGATTTCGACATGGATGACGAGCCCGAGGCTCGGCAGATCGATGCCGCGCGCGGCGACATCGGTGGCGACGCAGATTCGCGCGCGCCGATCGCGGAGCGCCTGGAGCGCGTGGTTGCGTTCGGATTGCGAATGTTCGCCCGACAGCGCGACCGCCGAGAAGCCGCGTTCGAGCAGGGTGGCGTGGAAGCGGCGGACATTGTCGCGCGTCGCGCAGAACAGCAGCGCGGTTTCCGCCTCGTGGAAGCGCAGCAGGTTGATTACCGCGGCCTCGGTTTCGGACGGCGAGATGGTGACCGCCTGATAGGTGATGTCGCCATGCCCGCGTTCGTCGCTGACGGTCGAGATGCGCAGCGCGTCGCGCTGATAGCGTTTGGCGAGCGCGACGATCGGGCGTGGCATCGTCGCGGAGAACAGCAGCGTGCGGCGCCCGTCGAGGGTGGCATCGAGGATCTGTTCGAGATCCTCGCGAAAGCCCATGTCGAGCATCTCGTCGGCTTCGTCGAGCACCGCGGCCTTGAGCGCCGACAGATCGAGCGCCCCGCGTTCGAGATGGTCGCGCAGCCGCCCCGGTGTGCCGACGACGATATGCGCGCCGCCGCGCAGCGACCGCCGCTCCTTCGCGGCGTCCATCCCGCCGACGCAGGTCGCGATCCGCGCGCCGGCCTTGCCGTACAGCCAGGCGAGTTCGCGGCTGACCTGCAACGCGAGTTCGCGCGTCGGCGCGATCACCAGCGCACGTGGCGTCTCGGCGGGCAGGAGCGTGCCGTCGTCGTCGTCGTCGTCGAGCAGATCGGTGGCGAGCGCGAGGCCGAACGCCACCGTCTTTCCCGATCCCGTTTGCGCGGAGACCACGAGATCGCGGCCCGGCGCCTCAGGCGTGAGGACCGCGGCCTGGACCGGGGTGGGGGCGGTGTAGCCGTGCTCGGTAAGGGCCTGGACGAGGACGGGGGGGAGATCGGAAAAGGGCATGGGACTCACGAAATTGGCCAGCCGCAGCGGCGGCAGGCGGAACATTGGCCGGTATAGCGTTGCTGCCCATTCGCGAGGACGGCACGGGCCGGATTCGGCCTCGAGCGCCTGGCTCGCGGGTTTCGATGGTCGCTTAAGGTGCGGCCGTCGGATGGGACGCCATTTTTCCCCAGCGCTTCCGAATCGGCCGTTCGCGGTTCTTGGTCATCGCGCGCTTAGCCGATAAGCATCTGGATCAAGGACGCGCGGATACGGTGTTCATGACGATCGATCAAGTCGCCATCATAATCCTGCTGGGCACCATGTTCGTCGCTTACGCGCTCGACCGTTTCCGGGTGGAACTGGTGGCGCTGACCGGGCTGGCAACGGCCTTCGCGATCGGGCTGGTTCCCTCG
Organism: Hephaestia caeni; assembly: GCF_003550065.1. GTDB lineage: Bacteria > Pseudomonadota > Alphaproteobacteria > Sphingomonadales > Sphingomonadaceae > Sphingomonas > Sphingomonas caeni_A. The sequence continues at coordinate 126,852 of NZ_QXDC01000004.1, read as the reverse complement.
ACCGCACTGTTCGGCGGCTTTTCGAGCCCGGCGGTGATCACGGTCGTCGAAATCCTGCTGATCGTCTCGGTGCTGGCGCGGACGCGCGCGGTGGAATCGTTCGCGCGGCTGATCGTCGACCGCGCCGGGGGCGAGCGAATCGCGCTGGCGATATTGTGCGCGGCGGCGGCGTTCGTCTCGGTGTTCATGAACAATATCGGGGCGCTGGCGCTGATCTTTCCGGTAGCGCTGTCGGTGTGTACGCGGCTGGGGATCGCGCCCGCGCGGATGCTGATGCCGCTGTCGTTCGCGACCCTGATGGGGGGCATGTGCTCGCTCACCGGCACCCCCGCCAACCTGATCGTCAACGATTGGAAGGTGGCGCAGACGGGGGGCGGGTTCGGCTATTTCGCGTTCGGTTCGGTAGGGGGGCCGATCGCCATGCTCGGCATCGGCTGGATGGTGATCGTGGCGCCGCGTTTGTTCCGGCGGTTCGAACCCGATGTGAGCGCGGCCGCCGGGACGCCGGGCGCGTTCGTCACCGAATTGCGGGCGCTGCCCGGATCGGCGCTGGTCGGCTTGTCGGCGGCTGCGATCGAGCAGCGTCATGCGTTGACGCTGCACGGCATCGTTCGCGATGGACGGCACGTTTTTGCACGGCGCGATACGATGCACGTCGAACCGGGGGATGTCGTGCTGGTCGAAGGCGGCCTCGACGCGCTCGACGCGATTCACCGCCCGACCGGGCCGGACGAGCGGATCGAGGCGGTCGTGACCCCCGACAGCTATCTGGTGGGATCGCGGATCGGTGCGCTCGACACATTGGCCGAGCGCGGTGTGCGGGTGATCGGCATCGCCAGCCGGCGGCGGCGGATAGAGGGCGGGTTCGGCGACCTCCAGATCGGCCTCGGCGACGTGCTGCTGCTCGCGGGCGAGCGCGAGGTGTTGCGCGAGGCGATCGTCGACGCGGGGCTGCTGGCGCTGATGCCGCAAGCCCCGGCAGCCGCGCGCCCCGATGCGTTCCTGTCGGTGGCGGTGTTCGCGATCGGGGTGGCGTCGACCGCACTCGGGCTGGTGCCGCCCGAAATCGCGTTCGGCGGCGTCGTGTTGGCGATGGCGCTGACCGGCTCGCTGCGGCTACGCAGCGGGTTGCAGGACGTCAACTGGACGATCGTGATCCTGCTGGCGTGCATGATCCCGCTGGGCATGGCGGTCGAACAAACCGGCGCGGCGCGCGTCATCGCCGACGCGGTCGTCGGCCATCTGCCGACGGCCGATCCGATCGTCGTCGTGGGGGCGACATTGGGGTTCGCAGCACTGCTCACGCCGTTCGTCGACAATGTTTCGGTCGCCGCGGTGCTGAGTCCGGTTGCCGCCGGGGTCGCGACGCGATCGGGGATACCGATCGAGCCGCTGCTGGTTGCGGTGGCGATCGGGGCGTCGCTCGATTTCCTGACGCCGTTCGGCCATCACAACAATGCGGTCGTGATGGGGGCGGCGGGGTATCGCTTCCGCGATTTTCCCAAGCTGGGGCTGCCGCTGCTGGCGGTGAACCTGATCGTCGCGTTGCTGGGGATCCGGGTGTTCTGGATATGACAGCCGCCCAAAATTCTGCTAGGTTCCCCATATTTCCACTAGGATTTGTTCGATGATCTCCAACAAGGCCCGTTATGCGTTCCGGGCGCTGCTCGCCATTGCCGAGATGCCCGATGGCCAGCCGCTGACGAGCGCCGAGATCGCGACGCGCCACGCCATCCCACACAAGTTCCTCGAACAGATCCTCGTCGATCTTCGCAATGCCGGGTTGCTCGAGAGTCGCCGCGGCAAGCACGGCGGCTATGTGATGCTGCGCCCCGCCGATATGATCACCTTCGGCGAGGTTTTGCGCCTGTTCGAAGGTCCGTTGGCGCCGCTGCCTTGCCTGTCGCGCCAGGCCTATCGGCGGTGCGAGGATTGCGTCAACGAACAGGCGTGCGACATCCGACGCGAATTCGGCCGCGCCTATGATGCGTATCGGGCGATTCTCGATAACCGCACGCTCGGCCATGCGTTGACGCGCGAGGAGGGCGAGCGCCAGGACGACAAAAGCGCACGCCGAAGCGCCTGAAAGCGAAACTTCAGTTGCTTTAGCCTACTACACAGGTAGGTTATAAGGGCTTAACGGCTCTGGAGGCACTGATGATCGAACGGGGACAGCGTTTTCTACAGGTTTCGCAGCCGCGCGCGCGCGGTCGGCGCTGGTTCGGGGCGGCGATCGGGGCGCTGGCCGTCTTCGCGTTGGCCGGCTGCGGCTCCAAGACGTCGGCCGACAAAGCGGCGAACGGTGGCGCGATCGAGCTGCTCAACGTCTCCTACGATCCGACGCGCGAGCTTTACAAAGACATCAACGCCGCGTTCGCCGCGCAGTGGAAGGCCGAGCACGGCCAGGACGTGACGATCAACATGAGCCACGGCGGCTCGGGCAAGCAATCGCGCGCGGTGATCGACGGGCTCGAGGCCGATGTCGTCACGCTGGCGCTCGCCTATGACGTCGATGCGATCGCGCAGAACAGCAATGTGCTCGCCAGGGACTGGGAGCAGCGCCTGCCCGATGCCAGCGCGCCCTACACCTCGACGATCGTGTTTCTCGTCCGCAAGGGCAACCCCAAGCATATCCGGGATTGGGGCGATCTGGTGAAGCCCGGCGTGGCGGTGATCACGCCCAATCCCAAGACGAGCGGCGGCGCGCGGTGGAATTTCCTCGCGGCCTGGGCGTACGGTCGCAAGACCGGCGGGTCGGACGCGGCGGCGGAGAAATTCGTCGGCGACCTCTTCGGTCACGTGCCGGTGCTCGATTCGGGCGCGCGCGGGGCGACGACGACCTTCGTCGAACGCGGCATCGGCGACGTGTTGCTTGCCTGGGAGAACGAGGCATTCCTGGCGCAAAAGGAGCTGGGCGCCGGCAAGTTCGATATCGTCGTGCCGTCGATCTCGATCCTCGCCGAACCGTCGGTCGCGCTGGTCGACGCCAACGCGACCAAGCACGGCACGACCGCCGTGGCCGAGGCATATCTCAAGTTCCTCTACACGCCCGAGGCGCAGGAACTGATCGCCAAAAACTATTATCGCCCGCGCAACGCCGATGTGGCAGCCAAATATGCCGGCACCTTCCCGAAGCTCGATCTGGTGACGATCAAGGATTTCGGCGGCTGGCAGCAAGCGCAGACGACCTATTTCGCGGACGGCGGGGTGTTCGATCGCATCTTCTCCGGCATCAAACGCTAAGCTCCCATGCAGTCGGCGGAGATGGCGATCGACATGGGTGACGGGCGGGCGTGGCACCGCTCGTCACCCAAATCCAATCATCGCAGGGTCATTCCCGGATTCGGGCTTACGCTGGGGTTTACGATCACGTGGCTGTCGCTGATCGTCCTCGTTCCGCTGACCACGATCTTCATCCGCGCCGCGGGCATGGGCTGGGACGATTTCGTCGCGGTCGGCCTCTCGGCGCGCGCGCTCAAGGCGTATCAACTGAGCTTCGGCGCCTCGCTGGCAGCGGGGGGAATCAACACCGTCTTCGGGATGCTGGTCGCCTGGGTGCTGGTGCGGCAGGATTTTCCCGGCAAGCGCATCGTCAACGCGCTGGTCGACCTGCCCTTCGCGCTGCCCACCGCGGTCGCCGGCATCGCGCTCACCGCGCTTTATGCCGATAACGGCTGGTTCGGCGGCCTACTCGCGCCGCTCGGGATCAAGGTGGCGTTCACGCCCATAGGCGTGGTGGTGGCGCTGGTCTTCATCGGGCTCCCGTTCGTGGTGCGCTCGGTCGAGCCGGTGCTGGCCGATCTCGGCCAGGATGTCGAGGAAGCCGCCGCGACGCTCGGCGCGAGCGGGTGGCAGACCTTCCATCGCATCATCCTGCCCGCGATCGGCCCGGCGCTGCTGACCGGCTTCGCGCTCGCCTTCGCGCGTGGCGTGGGCGAATATGGTTCGCTGATCTTCATCGCGGGCAACATGCCGTATCGCACCGAGATCGCGCCGTTGCTGATCGTCACCCAGCTCGAACAGTTCGATTATGCGGGCGCGACCGCGATCGCGGCGGTGATGCTGATCGCGTCGTTCGCGCTGCTGCTGCTGATCAACCTGATCCAGGTCTGGTCGCGCAAGCGGGGGATGGCATGACGCGCGGCGCCGCATCGACCCCGCTCGCGCGCGCCGCGCTGCTCGGCATCGCGCTCGCCTTTCTGGGCGTGTTTCTCGTCGCGCCGCTGGTGGCGGTGTTCGCCGAGGCGCTGTCGAAGGGATTTGCCGCTTACGGCGCCGCGCTGATCGAGCGCGATGCATTGTCGGCGGTGCGGCTGACCTTGCTGGTCGCGGCGATCAGCGTGCCGCTCAACATCGTCTTCGGGCTGGCCGCGAGTTGGGCGATCGCCAAGTTCGATTTTCGCGGCAAAAGTGTGCTGATCACGCTGATCGACCTGCCGTTCTCGGTCTCGCCGGTGGTCTCGGGGCTGATCTATGTGCTGCTGTTCGGAGCGCAGGGCTGGTTCGGCCCGTGGCTGCGCGCGCACGATGTCGAGATCATCTTCGCCGTGCCCGGGCTCGTGCTGGCGACGATGTTCATCACCTTTCCCTTCGTCGCGCGCGAACTGATCCCGCTGATGCAGGAACAGGGGCGCGACGACGAGGAGGCTGCGCTGTCGCTGGGGGCGAGCGGGTGGCAGACGTTTCGCCGCGTGACGCTGCCCAATATCCGCTGGGGACTGCTTTACGGCGTGCTGCTGTGCAACGCGCGGGCGATGGGCGAATTCGGCGCGGTGTCGGTCGTCTCGGGCCATATCCGCGGCAAGACCAACACGATGCCGCTCCATGTCGAGATTCTCTACAACGAGTATAATTTCGCCGCCGCGTTCGCGGTGGCGTCGCTGCTGGCGCTGCTCGCGCTGGTGACCCTGACGCTCAAGAGCATCCTCGAATGGCGCTACGGCATCCACGGGAGGACAGGATATTGAGCATCAGGCTGACCGACATCTCGAAGCGGTTCGGCGCGTTCACCGCGCTAACCGACATCAACCTCACCGCGCGGCCGGGTGAGTTCCTCGCGCTGCTCGGGCCGTCGGGATCGGGCAAGACGACGTTGCTGAGGATCATCGCGGGGCTCGAGTTTCCCGAACGGGGGACAGTCCATTTCGAGGGTTCGGACATCACCGGGCTGAGCGTCGCCGAGCGACGGATCGGCTTCGTGTTTCAACAATATGCACTGTTCAAGCATATGACGGTGGCGGAGAATATCGGCTTCGGCCTGTCGGTGCGACCGCGGCGCGAGCGGCCGTCGCGCCGTGCGATCCGCGCGCGAGCGCAGGAATTGCTTGATCTCGTCCAGTTGGGCGATCTCGGCAACCGGCTGCCGGCGCAGCTTTCGGGCGGGCAGCGGCAGCGCGTGGCGCTGGCGCGTGCGCTCGCGGTCGACCCCACCCTGCTGCTGCTCGATGAGCCGTTCGGCGCGCTCGACGCCAAGGTGCGCAAGGAATTGCGCCACTGGCTGCGCGGTTTCCACGATCGCGTCGGGCTGACATCGATCTTCGTGACGCATGATCAGGGGGAAGCGCTCGAGGTCGCCGACCGCGTCGTCGTGATGAGCAACGGCGCGATCGAACAGATCGGGACGCCCGCCGAGGTCTATGACGCGCCCGCCAATGCCTTCGTGTTCGACTTTGTGGGCGAATCGAACCGCATCCCGGTGACGGCGGCTGACGGCAAGGCGATCTTTCGCGGCAGCGCGCTCGACGTCGATGCAAACGGGGTGCGCGGGCCGGGCGAATTGTTCTTCCGGCCGCACGACGCGCGGATCGGTAGCGTCGACGAGGTGGGGATCGACGCGATCGTCTCGCTCGTGCGTCCGCGTGAAGGGCGGGTCCGCGTCGAGAGCGCGATCGACGGCGTTTCCGGCCCGATCGAGCTTGATGTCGCGCCCGACGCGGCGCCAACGCCCGGACAGGCAATCCGTATCGTTCCCACACGAGCGCGCGTCTTTGCCGACCGCATCGCCGGGGCGCGGGCGGCATGAGCCTGGCACCGCAGCGCCTGGCCGCCGCCAATGCCGACGACGCGCAGATCGAGCGCGCGGTTGCCGCGGTACGCGACGCGCTGCGACGGCTGCGCTTCGGCAGCGTCGCGCTCACCGTTCACGAAGGCCGGGTGACCCTGATCGAGATCAGCGAAAAGCACCGCTTGGGCACCTGACCACCACTCCTGATGCCGACCGGACCACCGGAGGCGTCGCGATCCATCTGGAGGACTTATGATCGCACGCCCCGTTTTGATAGCCGCCCTGCTTGCCTCGGCGAGCGCTACTGTGCCCGCGCGGGCGCAGGACCAACAGGAAAAGAAGGACGCGCCGTTCACGCTTCAGCAGGCGCTGGGCGATCCCGATGGCCTGACGATCTCGGGCAGCGTGCGCGGCCGGTACGAAGTGCTCGGCAACCAGTTCCGCCCCGGGCTCGACCGGCATGACGATCTCGTCGTGCTGCGCACAACGCTGTTCGCCGAATATGACACCGGGCCGATCCGGATCGGCGGCGAGATCATGGATTCACGCGCCTATTTCGACGATGCGGGCAGTTCGGTATCGACCGGCGAGGTCAATGCGGCCGAACTGATCCAGGGCTATGTCGGAGTCGATCTCGACGATGCGCTGGGCAGTGGCTCTTCGACCAGCGTCGATGTCGGACGGTTCACGATGGATCTGGGATCTCGTCGCCTGGTGGGGCGCAACAATTTCCGTAACGCGACCAACGCGTTCGCCGGCATCCGTGCCGAATTCCGCGGCGCCGACAAGACCTATCTCACCGCCTTCTACGCGCTGCCGCTCAATCGCCTGCCGGGCGACAAGGCCGGTATCCTCGACAACAAGGTGATGTGGGATCGCGAGAGTTTCGACGTCGCCTTCTGGGGCGGCTTCCTCAACAAGCCGGCGCTTGCGGGCCGCGCCAATCTCGATTTCTATTTCTATGGGCTGACCGAGCGCGATTCGCCTGATTATCCGACCAAAAATCGCCATCTCTATACGCCGGGGATTCGCATTTTCTCCGACCCCAAGCCGGGCAAGACCGATTTCGAGATCGAGGGCGCCTATCAGTTTGGCCGCGCCCGTACCGGCACGACGGCGACAGCGCCCGAGCAGGACGTGTCGGCCTATTTCGTCCATGCCGAGATCGGCCATCAGTTCGACATCGCGTGGACGCCGCGGGTTTCGATCGAATATGACCGGGCGAGCGGCGATCGTGCCGGGGGCGGTTTCGGCCGGTTCGACAGCCTCTACGGCGTGCGGCGCCCCGATTACGGGCCGAGCAGCATCTATGGCCCGCTGGGCCGCAACAACATCGATTCGCCGGGCGTCCGGCTGGAGGTGACGCCGGACAAGCGCTGGGACGGTTTCGTGATGTACCGCGCGAACTGGCTCGACAGCGCGATCGACAGCTTCGCCAATACCGGCGTGCGCGACCCCGGTGGCGCATCGGGGCGTTTCGGCGGCCATCAGATCGAAGGCCGCGTGCGCTATTGGATTGTCCCCAAGCTGCTGCGGGTCGATACCGGCGCGGCTTTGCTGATCAACGGCCGGTTCCTGAACGACGCGCCCAACGCCAACGGCTTCGGCGACCCTGTTTATGGTTATTTCGACCTGACGGCGACGTTCTGATGGCGGCGGCGATGGCCGTCGCGCGGTATCTGCGATCGAGGCGGCAAGCCCTCAGGCGGATGCAGCGTTTTTGTGCAGGTGCCTCGCGTAGAGCGCTGCGCCGTAGCCGGGTTCGTGACGTGGCTCGATCACGCAATAGCCGCCCGATCGATCGAGCCGGGCGCAAAACGCCTCCCGCACCGCCGCCACATGGTTGAGGACGCCGCCCGACCAGGACAGCAGCGCCTGCTCGGTGTCGGCGAAACCGAGCGTGCGGCGTAGCGCGTCCGCCATACCGGCGAGTTCGATCGCGGCGTGGCGGTGGATCGCCCGCGCCGCGCGATCGCCGCGATCGGCGGCCGCGGCGACGATCGGCGCCAGCCCGGCGATCGCATCGCGCGTCAGGCCGTGCTCGCCCATGATCGCCGCGCACAGCCCGAGATCGGTGTCGAGGTGCAGCGCTTCGCGGAAACCCTCGTGCAGCGGCCCCTTGGCGAGGCGGCCGTCGCTCATCCGCGCGAAGGCGTCGAGCCCCTGGATCGCGATCCAATAGGCCGAGCCCTCGTCGCCGAAGACCTCGCCCCAACCGCCGACGCGCGCGGCGCGCCCCTGCCGTTCGCCATAGCCGATCGACCCGGTGCCCGCGACGATGTTGATCCCGTCTTCACAGGCGAGCGAGCCCGCCCAGCCGCACACCATGTCGTTGCCGCAGCGATAGCGCGCGTGGCCGAGGATGTCGCCGCACAGCCGGTCGAGCTGCGGGTCCACCTCGTCGTCCTCGCCGAACGCGGGCAGACCGAAGAAGACGTATGCAAACCCTGTCGGCGAAATGCCGAGCGTGCCGCAGATCACCGCGACACCCGCGCGAAGGACGCGCTCCGCCCCGTCGAGCCCGACCTGGAGATGATAGGTCGTCGGTTCGCGGTGGCTGGCGACGACGTTGCCCGCATCGTCGATGCAGACGAACTGCGTCTTGGTGCCGCCGCCGTCGACGCCCAGAAAATAGCGGACGGTCATGCCTTGAGGGGATGGATGCGAACGCCCCGGACGACGCGATTGACGGTGCCGGCGAGGTTGGGCGTGTCCGGCGTCATGCCCAGCGCGAGCGAGGCGTGGAGGGCGAAGAGCTGTGCCGGGACGATATAAGGGAACAGCAGATCGGCATCGTCAACCTTGTCGAGATGGCGGATCGCGAGCGTATCGTCGGCCTGCGCGTGTGCCGCGATCGTCACGATCGCTCCTGCCACCCGATCGCGGCGGAGTTCGGCGATGAGGTCGCGGTCATAGCGCGCGGTATACGGATCGTTCGAGACGAACACCACGATCAGCGTGTCCTTGTTGACCACCGTCTTCGGGCCGTGCCGAAAGCCCATCGGCGTGTCGAAGAACGTCACGATGCCGCCGTCGGTGAGTTCGAGCAACTTGAGCGCGGCCTCGCGTGCCAGCCCTTCGAACAAGCCGCTGCCGAGATAGACGACGCGCGCAAAGCGCTGCGCGGCGAGCGCGGCCATCTGCGCTTCCCCATCGGCGAGGATGCCCCCGACCGCGTCGGCGATCGCGGCGACGCGCGCGTCCAGTTTCCCGATGCCCGACAGGATCGACAAAGCGGCGAACATCATCGACGAGAAGCTCGATGTCATCGCGAACGCGCGGTCGTTCACCGCGTCGGGCAGGGTGACGACATAGCTGTCGGCCCCCGCATTCCGGGCGAGCGCACCTTCGGCGTTGCAGGTGATGACGAGATGATGGACGCGCGCGATCCGGGTATTGGCGATGTCGACCGCGGCGACGCTTTCGGGGCTGTTGCCCGAACGGCCGAACGACACCAGCAGCGTCGGCGTGTCGCGCTCGCAATAGAGATCGGGCGCGCTGACGATGTCGGTGGTGGCAACCGCGTCGACCCTGCGGCCGGTCTCGCGTGCGAGCCAGGGCGCGAGGCATTGGCCGACGAAGGCGGAGGTGCCCGCGCCGGTCAGCACGATGCGCACGTTCGGTCGCGCGAGGAGCGGGCTGATGAAACGCTCGATCGCCGCCGCCTGATCGCTGAGCAGGCGTTGCGTGTCGCGCAGCGTTTGCGGCTGCTGGAAGATTTCACGCCGCGTCCAGCACTCGGCGGCGTCGGCGCGCGGCGGGAGCACATCAGACATGAGGGTAGCAGGCTCCGTAATAGGCGTCGAGCGTGATCCCGATATGGGCGATCACGAGCGCGGCGGGATCGGTCGCGATGTCGTCGCGGCGCACTGCGGCGAAGGCGGCGGGCAGATACTGGCTGACGAGTCCCATCGGCGGCGGCGACCTTCGCAGGTTGGCGAAGAGCGTTTGCTGCGCGGCCACGATGGCGGGATCGGGCCAGTAATAGCGGATCCGGTCGCTGAGGCTGTATTGGAGCTGAAGATCGAGCGCGCGGCCCTGTTCGTGATAATATTTGCGCCAATTGGCCGGATCGGCCTTCATCCGCGCGAGTGTCACCTCGCGCATTGCGGCGCGGCCGTCGGCGATCCATTCGGCCTCGATCGCATCGAGCGCCCACAGCGCTTCACGCAGGGCGAAGGTAACGCCAGGGCCGACCTTGAGGACCGCGAAATGATCGCGCACCAACGCCGCGAGCGCCTGGGGCGGTTGATAGTCGGTCGAATGCGCCTCGAACACGATGTGATCGACCGGCTCGATCGCTGTGCTCAGCGCGCGCGCTTTCTCGGGGCGATAATCGACGACCTTGTCGTGATCGAATTCGACTCCCGGCTGGACGACCGTGGCGACCACGCGATCCCATGCGGCGCCGAGCCCGCGCTCATGGAACAGATCTCGGTGCATCGTGACCGTGGCGAGCGCGGCCTCGGGGGTGGTGACGGCGAGTTCATCAAGGTCCTCTGCCGCGCCGCCGGGCACCGGCACTTCGGTGCCGATGACGTAGACGGGGGCGTCATCGGGCGCACCGTCAAACGCCTGTTCGGCGGCACGGCAGAGGCGAGCGGCGCGATCGGCGATCAGGTGTTCGGGAAGGGGAACCGGATCGTCGGCGCAGCTCATCGAGCAATCGAGGTGGATCTTGCGAAACCCGGCGCGGACATAATCGGCCACCATGATCTCGGCCTTCGCCATCGCCGCTTCGGCGGGCAGCGCCGTCCAGGCGTTGGGGCCGAGATGATCGCCGCCGAGCACCAGCCGATCGAGCGGAAAGCCGACGCGCGCCGCGATCCCTTCGACGAACGACCGGAACGCGGCGGGGACCATGCCGGTATAGCCGCCGTCCTGATTGACCTGGTTCGAGGTCGCTTCGATCAGCACGATCGGGAGATCGTGCCGCAGCGCGTGGACGAAGGTCGCCTCGATCACCAGCGGGTGCGCCGAGCAGATCGAGGTGATGCCCACCCGTTCGCCCGATTTGTGCCGCGTAACCAACGCGCGGATCGCTTGCATGCCGGCTCCTTTCGCGCATCCGCATATAGGCGTTAAGCGCAGATAACGCAATAAAAAGAAACTAAACGAAATTATATGGCCGAGGAAAGCGGCGGCAAGGATGCCGTTTCGTCGTCCAGCGTTTCGTCAGCAGTGTCCGGTTCGATCGCGAGCAGCACCGCCGCCACCAGCGCCAGCGCGAGCCCCGCCAGCTTGAGCGGATTGGGAATCACCCCGGCGATCACGAGCGCAATGGCTGCGGTGACGAGCGGCGCACCCGCATTGCTGAGCGGTGCGACCACGATCGCCTTGCCGTAACGAAACGCGAACACCAGTGTCAGCGCGCCGATCGCGTTGAGCACCTGGATCCCCGCGGCGAGCAACGGCCCGTCCGCCCCCATGTTGATCGGCTGCGAAAAGTCGGTCATCGCATAAGCGGCCGGCGCCAGCGCAAGCCCGGCGACCATCATGTAGAAGAAGATGCTTTCGCCCGCCATGAAGCCGTTGGCGGCCTTCATGAAATAGGCCTGCACGCCCCAGCACGCCATCACGATCAGCGCGAGCACGAACCACGTCGATCCCTGCCCGCTGCCGCCAGCCTGCGGTATGAAATCGAATGTCGGAAGCGCCAGCAGCGCGAGCACGATGCCGATTACGCCGAGCTTGCCGGTCCGCTCACCGAGCAGGAAGAAGGAAAGCGCGATCGTCACGACCGGCGACAATGAGATGATCGGGAAGATGAGATACGCCGGCCCGCGGGTGATCGCGTAGAACAGCACCAACTGCCCGCCCGCGCCGAGCAGCCCGATCGCGAGGCCGTAGAGGATCGCGCGCGGCGTGCGATCGAACCGCCACTTGTTTTGTGCCAGCACGATCAGCGCCGGCGGGATCATCGTCAGCGACCAGATGCAATAGACGAGGGTCTCGGGGAAGCCGTGCTCGGGCGACAGGCTCGAAAACGCGCCCCAGAAACCCCAGAGCACGACGGTGGTGAGGGCATAGAGAAGCCACGCGCGATTCGCGCCGGCCCGCGCGATCACGCGGCGCCCCCCGTCATCGGGACGGCCTCGACAATCAGTGCGTGCGTGAAGCGTGCGGGGATCGTCGCAGCATCGGCCGTGACGATGCCGAGCCCGCGGCCGTTGATCGGATCGGTCAGCCGATAGCGCCCCTTGCCGAGCCCGCGCAGCGTGATCGGGCCATCCCAGCGATCGGCGAAGAAGGCGTAATGCATCGCGCCGTTCGCTTCGATTGCATGGGCTTCGGGCTTGTCGAAGCCGATATCGTAGAGCGCCCCGCGATAGCTGGCCTTGGCGAGTTGGTTCTTGTTGTAGAGCGCGACCCACTGGCGCCACACCGCTTCCTTCTCGGGGGTCAGCACGAAGCCGCCCGGGGGCAACGGATCGGTGGGTTTGTCGGTATCCTTGGGCCAGGTGAACTTGGTCGACGGGATCGCGCCGACGCCATAGCCCGACGCGAAATCGTCGCCGCCATCGCTCAGTTCGACATGATCGCTCGAAAAGGGCGCGGACGGGCCCATCAGCGCCTTGAAGGTCTTGCCCTTCGATCGCACCTGCCACGACGATTCGGGATCCGAGGCGGGGGTGTTGTTCATCGCGGGCATGTTGTGGAACGCGAACGAATCGCCGCACGGGCAGATTTCGATCACCGCCTGCGGGTTGATCGCCAGCGCGGTGTCGTACATCGCTTTCCAGAAATCCTGGAGCTTCTCGAACGATTCCTCGGGGCGTGCGTGGTGGTGCGCGGGATTGTAGCACGGCGCGACGCCGTTGAGATGCTGGCCGTCGAACTTGATGCCCTCAAACCCCCAGTCGCCGATCATCCGGCGGACATGGCCTTTGAAATATTCCACCACCGGCGCGTAGGCGGGGCACAAGGTATAGCTGTCCCACCACGTCACCTTCTGGCGTTGGCCGTCCTTGCCGAGCAGCAGCATATCGGCATGGTCGCGCAGCAGATCGGTGCCCGGGTCGGCGGCGAGCGGCGCGAACCACAGCCGCGGCTTCATGCCCGCCTGCTTAACGGTGTCGGCGAAGGCTTTGAGATCGGCGCCGCCGCGCGGAAACTTGGTACGGTCGATCTTCCAATCGCCTTCCGACGTCTGCCAGCCGTCGTCGAGCACCACCCATTCGAGCCCGACCGCTTTGGCTTTGGGCAGCGTGCCGTAGACCTGCGCCGTCGTGAAATTGCGTTCATAACCCCAGGCGCACCAGATCGGCGCGTAGCTCGATTCGGGGATGTCCGGCGCCGCGAGGCCGCGCTCTGCCATCACCTTGCGATAGGTGTTGAGCGGCCGGAAATAATCGCCCTCGTGTGCCATCAGGAACACGCGCGGCAAGGTCAGCGCCTCGCCGGGTTTGAGGAGCGCCGGCTGATCGCCCTCGATCCCGAGCGCTGTACCATGCGGCCGGTGTGCCACCGGCAGCGAGACGAGCCGGGGGACCGTTTCGATATGCCCGACCGCAAGCCCGGCATCGGGCCGCCAGACCACCGCGATGGGAGTGCCGCCGCCATAATCCGATCCGTTCATGCCCATGAAATTGTGCTGATCGAACCCGGCCTTGACCGGCTGCACCCAATCGCGCCGATCGGGGAAGGAGGCGCCTGCGAAGGTCCATGCGCCCGCCGGATGGGCGAGCAATTGATGCGACGCGGCGCGCCAGCGCGCGACGCTGACCGCCGCCTTGCCGGTGTTGCGATAGCGCGTGTCGATCAATGCGAGGCCGGGATAGCGATCGTGGAACGCGATCTCGACGGTCTTTTCCAGATCGGCGCCCGCCGCGCCGCGTAGCCGATGAAGCGTCCCGGCGCCGTGCGGGGCGGATGCGGGCAGCGCGTGCGTCTCATGATCGAGCAGGATGAAGCGATCGATGGTCTCGCCGCCGGCCAGGCGCAGCGTATCGCTCGCCTCCATGTCGGTCAGCGGCTTGCCGCGGAGCGCGATCCGGCTGTGCATCGACCCGTCGATGTCGATGCTGATCGTGCCGTCGGAGAGCGTCGCCGAGGCCGGGGCGGCGGCGAGGGTGGGGCGGGGGGAGAGGGTGGCAAACATCATGACGGCGCTGCCGCCGAGCAGCGTGGCAATGGTTCCTCGGCGCGAAACGGCGCGGTCCAGCATGATCTTCCTCACCTCCATCCTGTGGGGCGGCCGGCTTCCCCGCCGCGTCCTCCGGGAAAAGGCTTGCACTGGAAAGCTGCGTAACGCAAGTTTAAAAGCACGATACATAACGCGTTATATTTCGTTTTCGCGCGAAGGAGCAGGATATGTGGATCAAAGGAGTCGTCTCGGCATTGGCGATCATGGCGGCGGCCGGTGCGCAGGCGCAGCAAAATTCCCGGCAAACCTACAGCGAGCGGGATTTCGCGACGGTGCCGAAGTTCGACGCCCATGTTCACGCCAACGACGACAGCCCCGCATTCCTCGAGATCGCCCGCAAGGATGGATTCGAGCTGCTGTCGATCAATGTCGACTATCCCGATTTCCCGCCGATCGACACGCAGGCGCGGCTGGCGGAGAAGTTCCACAAGGCCGATCCGGCGCATTTCCACTATGCGACGACCTTCTCAATGAAGGGATTCGGCACGCCGGGATGGAGCGGGCGGGTGCTGCAAACGCTCGATGCGGCGTTCGCCAAGGGCGCGATCGCGGTCAAGGTCTGGAAGAATATCGGCATGGTCGAGAACGATGCCAACGGAAAGCGCGTCTTCCTCGATGATCCGCGCTTCGATCCGGTCATGGCGCACATCCGGCAGGCGCACGTCCCGCTGATCGCGCACCAAGGCGAACCCAGGAATTGCTGGCTGCCGCTCGATCAGATGACGACCGACAACGATCGCAGCTACTTCAAGGCGCATCCCAATTATTACATGTATCTCCACCCCGAGGAGCCGAGCTACGAAATGATCATGGCGGCGCGCGATCGCTTCGTCGCGTTCCATCCCCGTCTGCCGTTCGTCGGCGCCCATCTCGCCAGCCTCGAATGGAACGTCGATCGGGTGGCCGAATTCCTCGATCGTTTCCCCAATGCGACGGTCGACATGGCCGCGCGGATGAGCGAGTTGCAGCACCAGTCCAACCAGGATTACGAGCGTGTCCGCGCGTTTCTGATCAAATATCAGGACCGGCTGCTCTACGGCACCGATCTGACCGCGAGCCCGCCGGGGCCCGACGCTCTCGCGCAAAACCCGCCGATGACCGACGATTTCGTGCAGGAGGCCGATAGCGTGTGGCGATCGGACTGGCGCTATCTCGCCACCCCGAACAGCCAGCATATCGCCGCGCTCGATGCTGAGGTGAAGGGGCTGGCGCTGCCGCGGACGGTGATCGACAAAATCTATTACAAGAACGCCCGCCGGGTGTTCCTGAAGGGCGCGTGATCGCGCGCCGCGCGTCAGGCGAGATGGACGCCGAAATTCATTCGTTCGCCCGCCGCGCGAATATCGTCGGGCAGGGGCCCATCGGTCACCAGATCGTCGACCTCGTCGATGCTGACGATGCGGTGCAGGCAGATCCGGCCGAATTTCGAGCGATCGGTGACGACGATGACCTGGCGCGTGGCCTGCACCATCGCGCGGTTGAGCATGGCTTCGGGCTCGTAATGCGTGGTGATCCCGCGTTCGACGTCGAACCCGTCGACGCCGAGGAAAAGTTTGTCGACGTGCAGATCGGCGAGCGCACCTGTCGTTTGCGCGCCGTAAAAGGCCATGTTCCGGCGGCGCAAGGCCCCCCCGAGCATGACCGCGTTGATCCGTGCCTTGCGCGTCAGCACCGACAGGATGTCGAAATCGTTGGTGAGGACGGTGATGGTCTCATCGTCGGGCAGGTGGCGCGCGATCTGGAGCGTGGTCGTCCCCGAATCGAGCACGATCGAATCGCCGGGCTGCACCATCGCCGCGGCGATCTCGCCGATGCGTACCTTCTCGTCGGTATGCGTCGCACGCTTGGTATCGAGCCCGGGTTCGGTGACGGCGTTGATCGCCCCGGCCAGGATCGCGCCCCCATAAGAGCGCTCGGTGATCCCGCGTTCGCTCAGGAAATGGAGATCCTTGCGAATCGTCTGCATCGACACGCCGAATTGCCGCGCGAGCGGCGCGACCTGGACGCTGCCCCGTTCGCGCACCATCGCGCTGATCTGCTGGCGCCGTGCGCTCGTATCGCGTGTAACTGGCAAGATTCTGAACCCCTGGATCTCCCTACTCTCCTATCAAGCTGCACAAGCGCAATCAATCTCGCCAACTTGTTTCGCTAAATTTCGTTTTGACAGCAATGCGGGTATTGAGATAGCGTCTAAACGCAACATAAATGCAAATCGAAAGAAAGAGTCGTCACGAGGCGGCGCGACAGAAAGGGAGAGGAATGGTTTTAGGCAGGTGCACGCGCGCGTTAGCGATGGCCGGGGCGAGCAGTCTGGCGCTGCTGGCGGCGGCTCCGGCGATCGGTCAGGTCGCGTCGACGCCCGATTCCGAGGCTGATACGGTCGCGGCCGGGCAGCAGGCCGGGATCGGCGACCAGGCCGCCAGCGACGCGCAGGAGATCGTCGTTCGCGGCGTGCGCGGCAGCCTGTTGCGATCGATCGAGGCGAAGCGCAATTCGGGCACGATCGTCGATGCCATCTCGGCCGAAGAACTCGGCAAATTCCCCGATCGCAATGTCGCCGAGGCGCTCGCCAACATTCCGGGCGTCACGGTGGGGCGGGACGGCCGCGGGCAGGGGCGCACCGTTACCGTCCGCGGGCTGGGCGAGGAATTCGCGATCACCACGCTCAACGGTCGCATCTTGCCGACCGACTCGACCGACCGCGCCTTCGCGTTCGATGTGTTGCCCGCGGAGATGATCTCGGGCGCCGAAGTCACCAAGGCGGTGCAGGCCTCTGCGCTCGAAGGGAGCATCGGCGGCAATATCGACCTGCGCACCGCGCGCCCGTTCGACCATGACGGGTTGCGCCTGTCGGGCTCGATCGAGGGCCAGTACAACGATCTTTCGGAGAAGATGGGTTATAAGGCGTCGGGCGTCGTCAGCGATACGTTCGCCGACAACACCTTCGGCGTTTTGCTGTCGGCGACCTATTCCTCGACCAAGCTGCGCACCGACAATCTCGGCGAATATTCCCCCGCCAGCGATACCGAGGAGGGCCAGCAGTTCGATTTCAACGGCAACGGCACGATCGACGACGACGGGCAGGAATATGTCTGGCCCGATTTCTATTCGAACGGCGTCGTGCTGGGGCAGCGCAAGCGGCTCGGCCTGTCGGGCGCGGTCCAGTGGAAGCCGAGCGACCGGATGACGATCACGCTCGACGGCTTGTACAGCCATTACAAGGACATCCAGCACAATTACCGCCAGTCCAACTTCCTGAGCCCGCGCAACGATCTCGATTCGCCGGTCAAATGGGATCCCGCGAGCGTGCGCGTCGACGAGAACAACGTCGTCACCAATTTCACGATCAACGATCTCGTCGCCGAGGTGCTGACGACCGACGAGCCGCGGACGGTGGATACCTATCAGATCGGCGGGCATATCGACTGGAAGCCGATCGACAGCCTGACGGTCGCGATCGACGGCTATCGCGGGCAGGCGACGCGCAATTCGGGCGCCAAGGAGCGTTTCGTCGTCGCGGGCGTGCTCGATGCGTCGGCCGATTTCGCGACCCGCAACGGTGCGTTGCCCGATCTCGCGATCACCATCCCCGGCGGGCGGCCGCTGTCGGAGGCGACCAACGACGATTACCGCGCGCATTATATCGGGATCGGCGGTGACGACCTGAAGGACGAAACCCAGGGCGCCCGGCTCGATGCGACGCTGGAAACCTTTGCCGGGGTGCTGAAATCGGTTTCCGCCGGGGCGACCTGGACCGATCGCAAGAAGCGCGACACCGTGATCGACAACCTTGCGACCGAGTGCAATTTCTGCGGCTATCCCTTTACCTTCGGCCAGATCGGCGCCGATGTGATCCGCGGCTTCCCGGTGGACAATCTGCTGTTCAAGCAGCCCGGCAATTTTCCGCGCGGTTTCGCGTCGTTCGATATTGACACCTATCTGAACGCGCTGCCCGATGCCGAGAACAACCCCGCGGTGCTCAACCCCGAAACGGGCGAGCCCTATCCGTCGGGCTATGCCAACCAGATCATCCAGCCCGATCTGCCGCTGTCGTTCCGCATTTCGGAGCGCACCTTCGGCGGGTACGTCCAGGCCAATTTCGAGGGTGCCAACTGGCGCGGCGACATCGGCGTGCGCGTCGTCAACACGCGCGTCTCGTCGAACGGCTTTTCGACCACGATCAAGAGCATCGTCAAACGCGCGGGCAACCAGGCCGATTACAACGTCCAGTTCAACGAATCCGTCCCCGAGACGGGCGGCGGCAAATACACCAAGATCCTGCCCTCGGTGAATTTCGCCTATGATCTGACGGGGGAGCTGCGCTTGCGGCTGGCGGCATCGAAGGCGATCGCGCGGCCGACCTTCGCGCAATTGTCGCCGGCGAGCGACGCCTCATCGGCGCAATCGGGGACGTTCATCATCTTCGATGCCGGCAATCCCGATCTGAAGCCGACAACCGCCGACCAGTTCGACATCTCGCTCGAATATTACCGGTCGGACAAGCTCGCGCTGACGCTTGCCGGCTTCTACAAGCACATCAAGAGTTTCGTGACCTCGATGCCCGTCGATGTCACGATCGCGCCCACCGATCAGCCGGCGGGCGAGCCGGCATCGTTCGATTTCACCCGCGTTCAGGTGCTCAACGGCGATTCGGCGAACGTCTACGGCATCGAGGCGGGCGCGCAATATTTCCTCGACAACGGCTTCGGCATCCAGGCCAATGCGACGTACAACCATTCGCGCGCCAAGAGCGGCGACGTGACCACCGATCTGCCCGGGGCGATCCCGTTTTCGGCGAACCTCAAGCTGTTCTACGCAGGCCACGGCATCAACGCGCAGGTTTCGTACAATTACGCGTCGCGCTATGTGCAGGCGCAGTCCGGGCTGATCGATTATCTGCCGATCAAGGAAGACCCGTATCATGAAATGTCGGCGAGCCTCGCCTACGACCTGACCGACCATTTCCAGGTCTATGTCGAGGGATCGAACCTGCTCGGCTCGGCGATCGAGCGGTTCAACCTCTATCGCAACGTCCCCGATTTCTACGAATATTCGGGCCGGAGCTTCTTCTTCGGCGTGCGCGGCCGCCTGTAGGAGCGGACCGCGGCATGGATCGGCGTGACTTCCTGAAAGTGGGGGCGGGGTCTGCCGCCGTCGCCGCCGCCTTCGGGGCGCGCGCGGCGCGTGGCGAGCTGCCCGACCATAATTGGGCCGGATACGATTGGGGGCCGGGGCCGGACGTCCACGACCGCCTCTATCAGGGGCCATTCCCCAATTACGGCCCGGCGGCGATCGCGCCCGGTGGCGATGTCGTGATGGGGACCACGCCGTCGCGCGAGATCGTCCCCAATTTCGGCATGGGGCTCACCGCCTATGTGTCGGGCGACATCGGCCCGCCACGGCTCCCCGGCCAGACGCTCGAACGATCGATCGAGGATATCGTCAGCCTGCCGTTCACGCAGAAGGTCTATCTGCGGCCCAATTGGCGCGAGGTGCAGACAAGGCCGGGGCGGCTCGACCTGCCCGATTGGTGGCGGATCACCTTCGATCTGGCGCGCGCGTACGGCAAAAGGGTGGGGTTTCGGATCATGCTCGAAAACCCCGATTTCGCCGAGCCGGGGATGCCCGCGTTCCTGATCGACAAGGTTCCTTCGGTGCCGCTCGAGGGGGTATGGGCCGGGGATCGATCGCAGGTGCGCTACGCCAAGAAACACGCGCTGCCGCGCTACGACCATCCCGCGTATCAGGCCGCGTTCGAGGAGTTGAACGCGCTGCTCGCCGATCAATTCAACGGCAGCCCCGACGTCGAATATATGGATACGATGATGTACGGCTTCTGGGGCGAAGGGCATGCTTGGCCGTTCGAGGGCAATGTCTTTCCCGACGATGCCAGCGCCGAACGCACCTGGCGCAAGATGATGGACAGCCAGGTGCGCCGTTGGACGACAACGCCGCTGGTCACCAACACCCAGCCCGATTTCAACCATGTCGGCAACGCCGCGATGCTCGACCGGAGCGTGCGTTCGGGCAATTGGATTCGAAGCGACACGATCTTCATCGAGAACACGCAGATCGAGGCGCTCAGCAATCGGCCGGCGTGGACCGCCGCGATCAGCGAAGTCGGGATGACGACCGGCGCGCCGGATCAGCTCGGGCTCGTCGACGGCGTCACCAGGAACGAGCAGATCATCGATCATGTGCTCGCGGTGGGGGCGAATTACTGGTCGATCTGGAACTGGCACAACATCGCTGCCGCCAACGTGCTCAGTTACTACGAGCGCTACCCCGAGCCGATCGACCGGATCGCACGGCGGATCGGCTACCGTGTCTATCCCGCTTTCATCTGGGCGTTCGAGCGCGAGGGCGGCGCGGGGCTGGTGATCGGGCTCGCCAATGACGGGGTGGCGGGCGTGCCCGGCGTGTTGCGCCTCACGCTGCGGCGCGAGAATGGAGAGGTCGTGGCGAGCGGCTGCGTCGATCCGGGTTATCCTCGGCCGTCGGGTATCCGCCAGGCGTTGCTGCCGCTGCCGGGGATCAGGGACTGGGCCGGCCTGCGCCTCAGCGCCGAAATCGAGGTCAAGAGCGCGCGCTACCCGATGCGCTGGGCGTGCCGGCAGACGCTGAACGCCGATGGGTCGCTGACGCTGCGACGCAATCTGTAGGCCCGCGGTCGATCAGCCGCCCGCTTTCCAGCCGTCGAGATAGATCACCGGGCACAAAGTGGCGCCGCCGCCGATCGGGGTCGCCATGAAGGTGCAGGCATGGGCGTCGGTGACATAGGCGCGATCGCCGTTGGCGGGCGATGCGGGCAGCGTCGACACGATATAGCCCGACGTGCCGATCGCGGGTGCCGTCGTCTTGGTGTCGAAGATCGTCGTCGAATCGAACATCGCGGCGACCTGCGCGCCGTTGACCTTGAATTGCAGTACCCCCCGCCCGGCCTGATCAAGCACGGTGAAGCCGCCCTGCTTGGTGTTGCTCAGGAAGAAATTGCCGCCGGTATCGGCGTTGAGCTTGGTCGTGTGCGCCGCTGAGGTGAGCGCCAGCGTCGCGGCGCCCGACGGGTTGCGCGTGGTGACCGAGGAGGAAAAGGTCGGCGCGTTGGTCAGCGCGACGGTGTCGTTGGTCCAGCGCGCAGCGAAGGCGGTGGAGCCCGGTGCCATGAACCGCGAGGCGTCGGCGTTGATGTTGGGGTTGATCGCGACGAAGCTGCCCGTCGATGCATCGACGCCGTGGCCATAGTTCGAATAGGCATAGGTGCCGCCGAGGCTGGTGTTGCGCACCGCGTTGAAGCTGTCGATCTTGTAGCAGGTCGCGACGATCTCGCAGTCGGGCGAGATGAAGGTGTTGCCGTATGAATAGGTGTCGGTAAGGTGGACGAAGTTCCAGCCGCTCGAGCCGCCGATCTTGTAGCTGGTGAACGCCGATTGCTTGATGCGGTAGATGTCGTTCGCGACGTTGGTGACGGCGGTGACGGGGGCGGAGAACCCCGCACCGCGGCCGCCGACGCTGGCGGCGGGGATCGTCACGACATCGCCGACATTGTAAATGACGCCGCCCGAGGTGATCATGACGTTGGTCACCTTGCCACGGGCGATCGTGACCTCGGCCTTCGCGAGCGAGCCCTGAACCGAGCCAGTCAGCGGCACATCGACATAGGTGCCGTCGACATAGCCGCTGCCACCGGTGATCGTGCCCAGCTTGGCGATCCGGCCCGGCGAAGCCCCGGTCGACCCATTGGCATAGACATAGCCTGAAAACACCGCGTTGAATTCATAGGCGGTGCTGCCTGCGCTGGCGTTGGCATTCTGCACCGACAGCCGCCAGAGCGTGAATTCGTTGATCTGGTCCGCATAATCGGGCCTGCCGATCGTGACGCACGGCCCGGCATAATTGCAGCGGAACGCCAGCCCGCTGAGATAGGCGTAGGTCGCGCTGACCGGCGCCTCTGGCGTACCGCCCGAGGCCTGGAGGAGAAAGGGCAGGCCGGCGGTATAGCTGTTGTCGAAAATGGTCTGGCCGGGGGATTCGGAATAGACCGTCAGCCCGGTGGTGAGGTTGCCGGCCTGTTCGAAGACGATCGGGCCGCTGAGCCGGTAGATGCCGGGCATGGCGCGGCAGGCGCGATGCTGCGCAACGCACGCCGCGAGCCAGTTCTGCACCGCTTGCGTGACATCGAGCGTCTTGGTGCCGGCGATCACGTCGGCGACCTGTTCGGGGGTCATATAGTCGGCGACATCGATCGGCGAATTCGGGCGGGTGCCGATCGTGTCCGCCCCGGGCAGGGGCGCGACCTCGTCGTCGACCAGGACGAGCGGCCTCTTCTGTTCGGCGAGCGCCGGCGAGGGCAATGCGAGTGCGGCGATGAGCAGGGCTGCGAAGCGGTTCATTTCCCAGGAAGCTCCCCTTTTCGGCGCCGAATGGAATCGTTTTCCCGCCATTCGATCGCTGCCCGGCGCCGCGTCTCCCGCCCGAACTTGGGTCGTAAGTCTCATATATAACACGATGTGTCAATTATAAAACAAACTGCCAGCCGACGCTTATGCTGCCGGCGCGCGGCCGGACGCCACGCCGGGTCGTGCTTTTCCCCGCCTTTCCGCGCCTTCAATCGTCGTGGAAACGGGTGATATCCTGTGTGGGGCAACGCGGCGGACGGACGCGGGCAGTCGGGTCGTCGTCATCGGGATAGCCGAACGAGATGCCGAGCAGCAGCTTGCCGGTTTCGCTTCCCAGCCTCAGCGCCTGGCGGACGACCGCCGGATAGCCGCTCAGTGCGCCCTGCGGGCACGATCCGAGCCCTGCCGCGGCGAGCGCGAGCATGAAGGTTTGCGCGAACTTGCTGCAATCGGCGGCCTCGCGAAGCCCCCCGCCGGCCGGGATGAACAGGAATGCGGCGTGCGGCGCGCCGAAGAAGGCGAAATTGCGCAGCATCGATTGCGCGCGTGCCGCGGTGTTGTACCGCCCGACGCCCTGTGCCTCGAACAGGCGGACGGCAGCGTCGATCTGCCGTTCGCGAAACGGCCCTTCGTAGCGATCGGCGGCCTCGACCTCGTAAGCGGGCGGCCTGCCCGACGACACCGCCTCGGTCAGCGCCGTACGAAGGCGATCGAGTGCCGCCCCCGAGGCGATGTGGAGCGTCCAGGGCTGGGTATTGCAACTTGATGGCGCGGTCGCGGCGATCGCGATCGCGCGCGCGATCAGCGCGCGGTCTACCGGCCGGGGAAGAAAGGCCCGAACCGCGCGCCTGCGCCCGGCGATCGCTTCGAACTGGTCAAGATCGCGCATCGCGGCAGCCATGCTTCAATCGCGTACCGGTTCGCAAGCACATGGAGCCGATAGCAAGACGCGAATTGACATGGGAGAGCGTGCCGCCTTCGTGCCGGGGGGCGACTTGCCTTTTGCCCGCAGCGGCAAGATGCGGCATGAGTCCGGCAGCATGGTCGCCCCCGGCATCGCACGCGTGATCCCGACAGCAACACGATCGCCGCCGGGCGCAGAATGGGAGGTGCGCCGGCATGTGGCCGGCGTCCTCCTCGTTGGAGAGGTGAAAGAATGGAACTGCGTCAACTCCGCTACTTCGTGGCGGTAGCGCGGAACGAAAGTTTCAAGAAGGCCGCGATCGAACTGCACATCGCGCAGCCCGCCCTCAGCCGCCAGATCGGATTGCTCGAGCACGAACTCAAGACGACGCTGTTCACTCGCCACACGCGCGGCTCGATCCCCACCGAGGACGGCTTGATGCTGCTCGAGGAGGCGGAGCGGATCCTGCACCTGACCGAACAGGTCAAGCAGCGCATCCTGTTTCGCCAGACGCATGTCGGCGGCAAGGTGAATATCGGGCTGGCGCCGACGCTTGCCGAATGGATCGCGTCGGACCTGCTGGAGCAGGTGCGGACCGATTTTCCCGAGATCACGCTCAATTTCATGGAGGGCCTGTCGCCGCGGCTTCGCAAGATGCTGGTGACGGGGGTGGTCGACGTCGCGGTGCTGTCGCTCAACGTCGATCCCGCGCACCTCATCCTCGGCGCATCGTTCACCGAGCCGATCTCGCTGGTCGGGGCGAAGGGCGATCCGCTGCTCGATGGCGACGAGCCGCTCAAGCTCGCCGAGATCGTCGATCTTCCGTTGATCATCGCGGGAATCCGCAAGGAAGGGATTCGCGATATCGTCGAACGCGCCTTCGCCGATGCCGGCCTGACGCCCAACAACGTCGTTGCGGAGGTCGAGACCACGCTGATGGCGCGCCCGATGGTGGCGCGCAAACTGGGGTATACGATCAGCCTCGAAAGCGCGGCGGAACAGGGGATTCGCGAAGGATCGCTGGCAGTGCGCCCGATCGAGGCGTTGCGGCTGGAACGGATCGTGGCGCGATCGGCCGAACATGCCCCCTCGCACGCGGTGCTCGAAGTGACGCAGCGGCTGAGCACGATCCTGAAGGAACGCTTCCCGCGGCGTTCTTAGGGGTCGTTTGGGAATGCGCCGAAAGGCGCATTGCGGCACCGGCCCGCTCCCCCACCCGGCCACCCATCCAGCATGATCCTGTGGTTGGCCGGGTGGGGGAGCGGGCCGGTGCCGCTCCGGAAATCGCTCTTTCGCGATTTCCCGAACAGCCATGCGCATACCCGCCGGCTATGCCCGGAATCGCAATTCGGCATTTGAAGGGGGGCGGTGGTGCTTCGTATCCCGAAGTGCAAGCATGGCCCGTCATGGATGGCGCGAAAGCCACGGCGATCGAGGGGATTAGATGAAGTTCACGCTCAGCCCGGAAAACGCGGCCCTCAAGGCCGAGATGCGCCAGTGGATCGCCGACAACCTCCCCGCGTCGCTTCGTGATCGTGCGACCAGCGGCTTCCATCCCCCCAAGGAGGATCTGCGCGAGTGGATGCGCATCCTTGCCCGGCGCGGCTGGATCGGGCGCAACTGGCCGAAGGAATATGGTGGCCCCGGCTGGGACACGACGCAGGTCGACATGTTCGTCGAGGAACTGGGCCGCGCGGGGGCGCCGGGGGTATCGAACCTGGGCGTCTTCATGGTCGCGCCGGTGATCTTCACCTTCGGCACCGAGGCGCAGAAAGCGAAATATCTCGAACCGATCGCCAATGGCGATATCTTCTTCTGCCAGGGGTTTTCGGAACCCAATGCCGGGTCCGACCTCGCGTCGCTGACCACGACGGCGGTGCGCGACGGCGATCATTACGTCGTCAACGGCGTCAAGACGTGGACCAGCGAGGGGCATTTCGCCGACAAGATGTTCACGCTGGTGCGCACCGATCCCGACGTGCGCAAGCAGGCGGGCATCAGTTTCCTGCTGATCGACATGAACGCGCCGGGCGTCGAGCTGAAACCCATCCACATGTACGATCACCAATATACGGTGAATGAGGTCCACCTGCGCGACGTCCGCGTGCCCGCCGACGAGTTGATCGGCGAGGAGAACAAGGGCTGGGACTATGCCAAGTTCCTGCTCTCACGCGAGCGCGGGATGGTGGCGCAAAGCTGGCTGATCCGGCACGAGGTAGAGCGCGCCAAGGCGTTCGCGCGGGACCAGCGCGACGGCGATGCGACGCTATGGGACGACGATGCCTATCGCCGTAAGGTCGCGCGCCTCGAGATCCAGCTCAAATCACTGCGCTGGCAGATGCAGCGCCTGCTGACCGACGCGACCCCCAGCGTCGCGGCCTCGACCGCGGCGATCAAGGTGCAGGGCGGCGAAGCGCAGCAGGAGGTTTCCGCGCTGATCGTCGAGGCGCTGGGGCAATACGGCCCGGTCTATTTCCCGAACCACGATGCGACCACCGAACACGATCTCGATCAGAGCCCCTATCGTGACGAAGCGCCCGAATTCGCGCCCGATTATGCCCCCGGCAAGCTCGGGCACCTGATGTTCCGCCGGGCGATCACGATCTTCGGCGGGTCGAGCGAAGTGCAGCACGGGATCATCGCGAAGACGGTGTGGGGGTATTGAGCGTGGACCTGAAGCTTTCCGACGCCGAACAGAATCTGCGTGACGATCTGCGCGCATGGCTCGATTCCGATTACACGTTCGCGGCGCACCTCGCGCGGACGGCGACCGCCACGTCGCGCGACGACGCGCGTTGGCGGACGATGGTCGACCGCGGCTGGATCGCGCGCGCGCTGCCGAACCGCGACGCCATCGAGCAATCGACGATCGATGCCGCGATCATCGCCGAGGAATTTGGCCGCGCGGTCGTGGTCGAACCGTTTTTCCGATCGGCCTTCCTGGTCGCCAACCTGGTGTTCGAGGCGGCCGAGCCGGCGCTTGCGGATAATATCCTCGCCCGCATCGGATCGGGCGAGGGGCGCTTCGCGGCGGCGCTGTACGAACCCGGCGGGCGGTTCCGGCCAGAGGTCGTCACCACCCGCGCCGAGCAGGCAGGCGAAGACTGGGTACTCAGCGGCCGCAAGGCGGTGGTCATGGACGGCGCCGATGCCGATCACCTCCTCGTCTCCGCGCGTCTGGCGGACGGCACGACGGGGCTGTTCATGGTGGCGGGTGAGGCCGAAGGGTTGGTACGTACCGGCTATTACACGATCGACGATGCCGCTGCCGCCGACCTGACGTTGGATCGGGTTGCGGCGCGCGCGGTCGCCATCGGCGGCGGCGTCGGGGCAGCGATCACGGCCGGCATCGATCGCACGATCACCGCGCTGGGCGCCGAAGCGGCGGGCGCCGCGCAGGCCGCGCTCGACGAAACCGCCGGCTATGCGGGCAAGCGCGAGCAGTTCGGCCGGCCGATCGCGCACTTCCAGGTGATCGCCCATCGGCTGGCACGGATGTTCATCGAGCTGGAAGCGCTGCGTGGCGGGGTGTTCGAGGCGCTCGCCAATGTCGCTGCCGACGCCGGCGAACGCGCGCTTGCCGCGTCGGCGCTCAAGGTGCTGGTCGCCGAGAAGGCGCGCTTCGTCGTCAATCAGGGTATCCAGGTGCATGGCGGGGTCGGCACCGTGAACGATTATAAGGTCAGCCATTGCTTCAAGCGGGTGTTCGCGCTCGAAACGCTGTATGGAAACGGCGATTACCATCTCGCCCGGTACGCGCGGGAGTTCGATTGAGTGACGCACGGCCGGATGCGCCTGACCCAGTTGCTCGACGCCGCCCGTCGGCATCATGGCGAGCGCACGGCGATCATCGAGGGTGACAAGCGGCTGAGCTATACGGCGCTGCACGATCGGGCCGGGCGCTGCGCTGGTCTGTTCCGTAGCCTCGGCGTCGGCGAGGAGGATCGCGTTTGCATCCTCGCGCTCAATTCGCACCGCAATCTGGAGGCGCTGTTCGGCGCGATCTGGGCGGGTGGCATCGCGGCGCCGCTTAATTATCGCCTGTCGCCGGCCGAACTTGTCGGTATCGTGCGGATGGTCGAGGCGCGCGTACTGATCGTCGATGACGAATTCCTGCCGCTGGCCGAGACGCTGCGCGCCGAAGCCGGCTGCATCGAGCACGTCGTGCTGATGAGCGACCACGCGGCGCCCGCCGGGCTGATCAATTACGAAACGGCGATCGCTGAGACCGCGGCGGCGCCCGATGCGATGCGCGGCGGGGACGATGTTGCGACGATCTTCTTCACCGGCGGGACGACGGGGCTGCCCAAGGGGGTGATGCAGACGCACGCCAACCTCGTCACCTCGGCGCTGATGTACGTCGCGCACTGGCATTGGTCGCGCGATGTCGTGCTGCTCGGCTCCGCGCCGATGTTCCATGTCGCCGCCGCGGCGGTGATCCCGCCGGTGTTGCTCGTGGGCGGCACGATCGTGATGATGCCCAAATTCGATCCCGCGGGCTATGCCGAGCTGATCGAGCGCCACCGGATCACCTTCGCCAACGGCGTGCCGACGATGTTTCGCATGATCGTCGATGCGCCGGGCTTCGCCGATCGCGATCTGACCAGCCTTGTCGGCATGAACATGGGCGGCGCGCCGATGCCCGCGGGTCTGCTCCACGAACTGGTCGCGGGCTTTCCCAACGCGCGTTTCTACAACACCTATGGCATGACCGAGGTGACGTCGGCCGCGACGGTGAGCGACGGCATCGCGGCCAGCGACCTTCCCGAGGACGAATGGCCCGAGGACGACTGGCAATGGTCGACCATCGGCCGGGCCATGCCGCTCACCGATGTGCGGGTGTTCGACGCCGCGGACCGCGAATGCGTCCCCGGTGAGGTCGGCGAGATCCGTATGCGCGGGCCGCTGGTGATGAAGGGATATTGGCGCAATCCCGAAGCGACGGCGCAGACGATCCGCGACGGCTGGCTATGCTCGGGCGACCTCGGCCGTGCCGATGCGCAGGGCAATTTCTTCCTCGTCGACCGGCTCAAGGACATGATCATCACCGGCGGCGAGAATGTCTATTCGGTCGAGGTAGAGACCGTTATCCGTGCGATGGCCGGCGTTGCCGATGTCGCGGTGATCGGCCTGCCGGACCCCGTCTGGGGCGAGATCGTGCATGCCGAGATCGTGCTCCAGCCGGAAACCCGGCTTGGCGAGCAGGCAGTGGCCGATCACTGCCGGGCGGCGATCGCGGGCTATAAGGTGCCGCGATCGATCGCGTTTCGGACGACACCCTTGCCGGTATCGGGGGCGGGAAAGGTGGCGAAGGCAGTGGTGCGGTCCGAGCGGACGGCGGCGGCCTGAGTTTTCCCGATCGGCACGAACCGTACCTTTTCCTCTGAGCGCTTCCACGCCAGTGGATCAAACTCTAGCCCCGCTGGCTGAAGCGGCGGCCGACGAGTCCGCCGGCGATGTTCACCTTCTGGATGTCGATCGCGCCGCCGGCAATGCCCCAGCCGTAGGAATCGCGCAGCTTCTGTTCCATGCCGTATTCGCGGGCATAGCCGTATCCGCCCATGAGCTGCATCGCATCGGCGGTGACCGCGCGGGTGATCTCGTTGGCGAAACATTTGGCGATCGCAGCTTCCTGCGGATCGGGAAGATCGTGGCCGGCGTTGGCCGCCGCGCGGTGGATCAGCAGCCGTGCCGCCTCGACCTTGCACGCCATGTCGCCGACGCGCAGTTGCACCGCCTGAAAATCGACCAGCGGCTTGCCGAACTGCCGGCGTTCCTGAACGTAAGCGGTCACCCGTTCGAGCGCGCCCGCCGCCACGCCGAGCGCCATCGTGGCATTGCCCAGCCGCTCGATGTTGAAAAGCTGCATCAGCCGCGCGAAATCGCCCGGCCCCGCGAGCAGGTTTTCCTTCGGCACCCGCACGCCGTCGAGAAAAATGTCGGCCGACGGAACGCCGCGGAACCCCATCATCCGTTCCTGATCGCCGAAGCTCAGGCCCGGGGTTCCCATGTCGACGAATACCGCCCCGATGCCCTTCGCGCTTTCGATGCCGTCGAACCGGCAGAAGACGACATAGCCGCCCGAATGACCCGCGCCCGAACACCAGCGCTTGGTGCCGTCGAGCACGATTTCGTCGCCGTCGATCGACGCGCGCGTCCTGAGATCGGTCAGCGCAGTGCCGGCATCGGGTTCGGACATCGACACCGCCACCAGCATCTCGCCGCCGGCCGCGCGCGGCACGATCCGCTCGCGAAGTTCAGGCGACCCCAGCCGCTCGACGATCCGCACCGGGCCGGTGCAGCATTCGAACACCGGAAACGCGACGCCGACCGAGATTTTCGCGAATTCCTCCATCACGATCAGCGCATCGAGCAGCGTCAGCCCGAGCCCGCCGAGCGCCTCCGGCGTGTTGACGCCCAGAAAGCCCATTTCGGCATAGCGTTTGAGCCAGTCGTGCGGGACGGGACTGGAGGTCGATTCGATCGTTTCGGCGAGCGCCGGCAGCTCGCTCTGGGCGAACTTCCGCGCGGTTTCCTGAAGCGCGAGCTGGTCCTCGGACAGTCGGAAATCCATCAGGCTTCCGAGTCCTGGCCGGCGTCGAAGTGGAAACCGATTTCGCGCAGCGCCGCCAGCGTTTCCTCGCCATATTGATCCGAGATCTTCGGCGCCACGCTGGTCGCGAAGGCGACACGATCCTCCTGATCCTCGCCGAGCGGCTGGATGATCGCGAGCAGTCGGGCCGTCTCGTCGGTGATGTTGAGGAAAGTGCGATTGACGCGCGGCGGGATCGAGATGAAATCCATTGGCCCCAGCTCGAGGCTGTGCTGCCCCTCGTCGCCCCACGATATCTTGTAGCGCCCGTTGATGACGAAGAAATTCTCGATTGCGGTATCATGGGCGTGCAGCGCCGGGGCATTGCCGGGCGGGGTTTCGGCGATCGAGATCACCGCGCCGGGCAGGCTCTTGATCGGCGCCTGGGCGCTGCGGCCGGTATAATTGTGCGGGGCCATGATCGACAGCACCCGGCGCGCCGTCAGGTGCTCGAACACTTCGGGGTTGATCGTGCCGGTGTGCTGGTTCCCATAGGGAACGAGGTCTGCGTAGCGCGCCACGCGCTTGTTCATCTCCTCGGGCGAGATGTCGATCGTCTTCATTAAATTGCTCCTTTCGGGGTCGTCTCTGCGTCCAGGAATCCGGCAACCGCGCGGAACAGATGGTCGCGCGCAGGTTCGAACACGGTGAAATGGGTGCCGCCCGGCACCTGCGCGAAAATGCGCTCGTCGGTGCCGAGTCGGTCGAACACCTCACGCCCCAGCGCGGGCGGGGTGTCGGTATCGGCGGCGCCGACGATGACCATCGTCGGGACGGTGATGGCGGCGGGATCGTAGGCGGGCGATCCCGCCATCCATTGCCCGGCGATGTCGCGGATGCTGCCGTTGGGAACGAGGATCGGCGCGCTTTCGGCAAGCGCGCGCTCCAGCGTGTCGCGCCAACGTTCCAGCGTCGCCCGCGCCTCGGGCGGCACCCGGCCGAGCCAGCGTTCGATAAAGGCCGGGATGTCGACCGTCCGATAGGGCTCGGCCATCGTCTGCGGCGTCACCAGCGGCGACGGCGTGTCGCGCAGCCATTGCGGGGCGTGCAGCACCAGCCGGTTGACTGCGCCGCCGCCGGCCGCGCACGCGGCAGCGATCGTCGCCCCCCACGACCAGCCGACGAGATCGATCGAGGGCGCGCCTGTTTCTTTGCGGATGAAGGCGATCGCGGCGTCCACGTCCTCCAGCGCTTGCGCGGTATCGGCAACGGGCGCGCACGGCCGATCGCCGCTATCCTTGGGGTGCCAGGAGCGGCCGTAGCCACGAATGTCGAGCGACCAGGCGTCGCGACCGCGCTGCGCAAGATCATCGAGCCACGATCGCCCGTCGAACCGCAGTGTGTAGGCGATGCTGCCCGGCAGCGTCGAACCGTGAAGCAACAGCACCGGGGCGCGGCCGTCGCGATCGGCGGGCTGCGCGCGCAGCAGATGAAGCGCGTGCGCCGGGTTTTCGCTGTCGATCGTGTAGCGTTCCGGTTCGGCGGCGGGGTGCATGGCTCATCCTTTCGGGTTGAAGGGATAAAGAGCGCAGCCGATGAAGTAGCTTACCGATTTCGCATCACCGCGTTTGTGATTTGGCATAACGCAATGCGCGCGCGCGGTGCGATGATGGCGGCGATACCGAAGGGAGACGCATACGGTGGCTGAAGGTTATGAGACGCAACCCGCGCTGTTCATCGACGGCGAATGGATCACCGGCGGCGCGCGCGACAGCGAACCGGTCCTCAATCCCGCCGATCGATCGGTGCTCGCCGAGGTGCCGCATGCCACCGACGACGATCTCGATCGCGCGCTCGATGCGGCGGAGCGGGGATTCCGCCAGTGGCGGGGCGTCGGGCCGGACGAGCGCGGGCGGGTGTTGCAGCGCGCGGCGGCGCTGATCCGTGAGCGCGCGGATCGGATCGCCCGCATCGTGACGCTCGAACAGGGCAAGCCGCTCGCCGAAGCCAAGGGCGAGGTGCTCGGCTCGGCCGGGCTGATCGATTTCCACGCCGCCGAGGCGGGGCGCGTCTATGGCCGCGTGCTGATGCGGCCGGCGGGGATGCGCAGCATGGTGCTGCACCAGCCGGTGGGGCCGGTGGCGGCCTTCTGCGCGTGGAATTTCCCGGCGCTCAATGTCGTGCGCAAGCTGGCGCCCGCGATCGCCGCGGGCTGCTCGATCATCCTGAAGCCCAGCGAGGAGACGCCGGGCAGCGCGGTGGAGATCATGCGCTGCTTCGCCGATGCGGGCGTTCCGGGTGAGGTGGCGCAATTGGTGTTCGGTGTGCCCGACACGATCTCGCGCCGCCTGCTCGCGTCGCCCATCACGCGCAAATTGAGCTTCACCGGATCGGTGCCGGTGGGCAAGCATCTGATGCGGCTCGCCGCCGACACGGTGATGAAGATGACGCTCGAACTGGGCGGCCATGCGCCGGTGCTGGTGTTCGACGACTGCGATCTCGACAAGACGCTCGACCTGCTGGTGGCGAACAAGTTTCGCAACGCGGGCCAGGTGTGCGTGTCGCCGACGCGCTTTCATGTGCAGCAAGGCGTCTATGAGGCTTTCGCCAAGGGGTTCGCGGAGCGCACCCGCGCGGTGACGGTGGGCAACGGCGCAGCGACCGGCGTGCAGATGGGGCCGATGGCGAACCCGCGCCGGCCCGAGGCAGTCGCGGCGATGGTCGACGATGCCGCGGCGAAAGGCGCGCGGATTCTGGCCGGCGGCGGTCGCGGCGAAGAGGGCGGCTTCTTCTTCCAGCCGACGGTGCTGGCCGACGTGCCGCTCGATGCCAAAGCGATGATCGACGAGCCCTTCGGCCCGGTCGCGCTGATCCGCCCGTTTACCGCCGACGAAGACGCGATCGCCGAGGCGAACCGGTTGCCCTACGGCCTGGCGGCCTATTGCTTCACCGAAAGCGGACGGCGACAGAATGTGCTGGCCGAGGCGGTGGAGACGGGGATGCTGGCGATCAACCAGGCGCGGATGACGTGGCCCGACAGCCCGTTCGGCGGGGTCAAGGAATCGGGTTTTGGATCGGAGGATGGGCCGGAAGGGATCATGGCGCACATGGTGACGAAGGCGGTGCACATCGCGTAGCGCCCCGCGCTATCAGCCGCATATCGGATCGGCATTGGTCACCCCGCGGCAAGCACCCCTATAGCGCGATGCGTCGCTCCGCCGGCGCGGATTGGCGACGGGGAGAGTTATGGCGCAGGCACGCACCGCCGCACGGATTCTGGTCGATCAGCTCATCGCGCAAGGCGTGACGCACGCGAGTTGCGTTCCCGGCGAGAGCTATCTTTCGGTGCTCGACGCGCTGATCGACAGCGGAATCGATCTCCTCACCTGCCGGGCCGAGGGCGGGGCGGCGATGATGGCGGAGGCGCACGGCAAGCTCACCGGTCGCCCCGGCATCTGCTTCGTGACGCGTGGCCCCGGCGCCACCAACGCCGCGCCGGGGCTGCACATCGCGATGCAGGATTCGACGCCGATGATCCTGTTCGTCGGGCAGGTCGAGCGCGGCTTCCGCCACCGCGAGGCATTCCAGGAACTCGATTATCCGCAGGCCTTTGCCGGTGTCGCGAAATGGGCGGTCGAGATCGATGACGCGCGCCGGATTCCCGAACTCATCGCGCGCGCCTTCCGCGTCGCGATGCAGGGGCGCCCCGGCCCGGTGGTGATCGCGCTGCCCGAGGATATGCTCGACGATGTGGCGATTGTCGCCGATGCGCCGGTGGTGGTGCCCGCCAGCCCGGCGCCGCTCCCCGACGACATCGCGCGATTCGAGACGCTGCTGGCGCAGGCGGCGCGGCCGATCGTCATCGTCGGCGGATCGCGCTGGACGCCCGATGCGCGCGACGCGCTGATCGCGCTTGCCGAGCGGCTCGACCTGCCGGTTGCCGCCGCATTCCGGCGCGCGGCGCTGTTCCCGGCGACGAACGCGCAGTTCGTCGGCGACCTCGGGATCGGCCCCAACCCGGCGCTGGCCGATTATGTCGCCCAATCCGATCTCGTGGTGCTGATCGGCGGGCGGATGTCGGAAATCGCGTCCAATTCCTACGCGCACTTCGCGATTCCCCGGCCCGAACAGCCGTTCGTCCACATCCACCCCGATCCGCTTGAACTGGGGCGCGTTTACCAGCCCGTGCTCGCGATCAACGCCACGCCCGGCGCGTTTCTGGATGCGGTCGCAGAGACGCGGGCGACAGCCGCGTGGGGCGACGCGCGTGCGGCGCTGCGCGATGCCTATCGCGTCTGGAGCGACCAGCCCGCACCACTGCCCGGCGATTTCCAATATGGCGAGGTCGTGGCGTGGCTGCGCGATCGCCTTCCCGACGACGCGATCATCTGCAACGGCGCGGGCAATTACGCGGGGTGGGTCCACCGCTATTACCGGTTCCGCGGCTTCGCGACCCAATTGGCGCCGACCAGCGGATCGATGGGCTACGGCGTTCCTGCCGGCGTCTTCGCCAAGCGATACCATCCCGATCGCATCGTCGTGACGATGGCGGGGGACGGTGACTTCTTGATGAACGGGCAGGAATTCTCGACAGCGGTGCATCACCGGATTCCGCTGATCGTGGTGGTGGTGGACAACGGCATCTATGGGACGATCCGGATGCACCAGGAACGCACCTTCCCCGGCCGGGTCGCCGCGACGACGCTCACCAGTCCCGATTTCGCCGCGCTCGCGCGCGCCTTCGGCGGGCATGGCGAGACGGTGGAGACCACCGACGCCTTCGCGCCCGCCTTCGAGCGCGCGCTCGCCAGCGGGCGCCCGGCGATCCTGCATTGCAAGCTCGACAGCCAGGCGATCACGCCGACAATGACACTCGACCAGATCCGCGACGCAGCGAGGCGGCAACAGGAGGCGATATGACCGACACGAGACTGATGGAAGGCAAGGTCGCGGTGGTGACCGGCGCCGGCAACGGCATCGGCCGCGCGATCGCGGTGATGATGGCCGCGCACGGGGCGAAGGTCATCATCAACGATATCGGCGTGTCGCTGACGGGTGAGGGCGGCTCGGCCTCGCCGGCGGAGGAAACGCGCGACGCGATCCGCGCGGCGGGCGGCGAGGCGGCGATCAGCACTGACAGCGTCGCCGACCCCGAAAGCGCGAAGAAGATCGTCCAATGCGCGCTCGACAATTTCGGCCGCATCGACGCGGTGGTCAACAATGCGGGCATCCTGCGCGATTCGATCTTTCACAAGATGACCGCGGACGACTGGAAGTCGGTGGTCGACGTCCACCTCAACGGGTCGTTCTATGTCGCGTCGGCGGCCGCGCAGCATTTCCGCCAGCAGGAATCGGGCGCGTTCGTCTTCATGGTCAGCGCCTCGGGGCTGATCGGGGCGTTCGGGCAGGCGAACTACGCCGCCGCCAAGCTGGGCATGACCGCGCTTTCGAAGTCGATCGCGATCGACATGAAGCGCTACAACGTGCGCTCGAACTGCATTTCGCCGGTGGCGTGGAGCCGGATGGTCAGCTCGATCCCCACCGACACGCCCGAACAGAAGGCGCGGGTCGAAAAGATGATGCAGATCACGCCCGAAAAGAACGCGCCGCTCGCGGTGTATCTCGCATCCGATCGTGCCGCGCATGTCAGCGGGCAGGTGTTCGGCGTGCGCAAGAACGAAATCTATCTCTACAACCAGTTCGATCTGGCGCGCGTGGTGGCCGATGTCGACGGCTGGACCCCCAACAGCATCGCCGATGTCGCGATGCCCGGTCTCGCCGCCGGATTCCGCGAGCCGGTGACGGCAGCGGGGGTGTTCCCGTGGGAGCCGATCTGACGATGGTCGCCCCGGAAATCCTGCTGGAGCGCGCCGACGCGGTGGCGATCGTCACGCTCAACCGGCCCGATCGGATGAACGCCGTCCACTTGCCGATGATGATCGCGCTTGCCGATATGCTCGCCGATCTCGAAGGCGACGACGCGGTGGGGGCGATCGTGCTGACGGGCGCGGGGCGCGGCTTCTGCGCGGGCGGCGATGTGAAGAATATGGCGGCACGCGGCCCGCGCAGTTTCGAGGGGCGGGTGGCCGACCTCAAGCAGATGCACCGCGTGCCCGCGCTCATCCGCGCGATGCCCAAGGTCGTCGTCGCGGCGGTCAACGGGCCGGCGGCCGGTGCGGGCTTCACGCTCGCCGCGGCGTGCGATCTGCGTATCGCCGCCGCGAGCGCGCGCTTTTCCACCTCATTCGCCAAGGTCGGCCTGTCGGGCGACATGGGCGGATCGCACACTTTGCCGCGGTTGATCGGCCCGACGCTGGCGCGCGACCTCTATCTCACCAGCCGCAGCGTGGATGCTGAGGAAGCGCTGCGCATCGGCCTGGTAAGCGAGATCGCCGCCGATGAGGAATGCCTGCCGCGCGCGATCGCGCGGGCGCGCGAGATCGCCGCCGGCCCCCGACTCGCCTACGGCTATATCAAGCGCAACCTGCTTGCCGCCGAAAGCGCGCCCTTTGAACGGATGCTCGAGATCGAGGCGATCCACCAGCAGCGCTGCGCCGATACCGCGGATCATGCCGAGGCGAAGCGCGCCTTCGTCGAGAAGCGCTCGCCGCATTTCGAGGGACGTTGATATGGCTGTCGATTATGAAACGCTGATGGGATTTCGCGTGCCCGACGTGACCCAGCGATACACGGCGCGCGACACGATGCTCTACGCGCTCGGTATCGGCATGGGCGCCGACCCCACCGATGCCGAGCAGCTTCGCTTCGTTTATGAAAACGGCCTGCGCGTGGTGCCGACCCAGGCCTTCGTGCTCGCGCTGCCGGGGGCGTGGGTGCGCGAGAGCGGGCTCGATTACGCCCGGATCGTCCACGGCGAGCAATCGGGCGCGTTCCACGCCCCGCTGCCGTCCGAAGGAGAGGTTACGGCGTCGCTGCGCATCGTCGACGTGATCGACAAGGGCGAAGGCAAAGGCGCGCTGATCATCGCCGAGCGCGTGCTTTCCGATGCCGCGACGGGCGCGCGGCTGGCGACGATCCGCCAAACCATCTTCGCGCGCGGCGACGGCGGGATCGGCGGCCCGGCAAGGCAGCAACAGCCGCCCCATCCGCTGCCCGATCGTACGCCCGACGGCACGGTATCGCTGCCGACGATGCCGCAGCAGGCGCTGATCTATCGCCTGTCGGGCGATTACAATCCGCTCCATGCCGACCCCGAGGCGGCGCGGCGCGTGGGTTTCGATCGGCCGATCCTCCACGGCCTGTCGACCTTCGGCGTGGCGACGCATGCCTTGCTCAAGGCGGTGTGCGGATACGAACCCGGCCGGATCGCGAGTATTGCGGGCCGGTTCACCGCGCCGGTTTTTCCGGGCGAGACGTTCCTCACCGATTATTGGATCGACGGCGCGGTCGTCAGCTTCCGCACCCGCGTCGCCGGGCGGGATGTGGTCGCGATCGACCACGGCAAGGTGGAACTGCGTTAGAGTCGGATTGAGCTACGCTGAATCGGGTGCGGCACCGGCCGGCTTCGCCACCCGGCCACCCATAGGATACCGTCGTTGGGTGGCCGGGTGGGGCGTGGGCCGGTGCCGCTTCCTCGAAATGGTCCTAACTCCAGTCGGGATCGTCGCGAATCGCGTCGCCGTGTTCGCCCAGCATCGGTGAGCGGCCGGGGTGCATCATCGGCCGGCCGTCGAGCACGATCGGGGTGCGCAATCCTGACACGCTGCCCCCGGCGGCGGCGGGATGCGGCAGATCGGCGCGCATGGCCCGGTGCTGTACCTGCGGATCGTCGAACACGTCGGCGATCGTGTTGATCGGCCCCGCCGGGACGGTCGCCGCTTCGAGCCGCGCCAGCAGATCGGCGCGGGTGAGGGTGGCGGTGCGTTTCACCAGCGCGGCGATGAGGGCGACGCGGTTCTCGACGCGCAGCTTGTTGGTCGCATAATCGGGCGCGTCGCCGAGATCGGCCAAATCCAGCGCCTTGCACAATCGGCGGAACTGCCCGTCATTGCCGACGGCGATGATGACGTGGCCGTCGCTGGCCGGAAATACCTCGTAGGGCACGACATTGGGGTGCGCATTGCCGAGGCGTGACGGTGCGTCCCCCGAGACGAGATAGTTGAGCGCCTGGTTCCCGAGCACGCCGACCTGGCTGTCGAGCAGCGCGCAATCGATCCAGCCGCCCTTGCCGGTCTCGTCGCGCCGGCGCAGCGCGGCGAGGATGCCGATGACGGCGTAGAGACCGGAAAACAGATCGGCCACGGCATAGCCCGTCTTGGTCGGCTGGCCGGCGGGGTCGCCGGTGATCGACATCGCGCCGCCCATGCCCTGGATCAGGAAATCATAGCCCGCGCGCGTGGCATAGGGGCCGTCCTGCCCGAACCCGGTGATCGAGGCGACGACGAGCCGGGGATTGCAGACCATCAGCGCATCGGCGTCGAGCCCGTATTTCCGCAATCCCCCGACCTTGAAATTCTCGATCACGACATCGGCCGAGGCGGCAAGCTTCTTGACGAGCGCCT
This sequence comes from Hephaestia caeni, assembly GCF_003550065.1. Lineage (GTDB taxonomy): Bacteria > Pseudomonadota > Alphaproteobacteria > Sphingomonadales > Sphingomonadaceae > Sphingomonas > Sphingomonas caeni_A. Next base: position 88,348 of record NZ_QXDC01000004.1, on the reverse strand, counting down.
GCCCCTCGGCGGTGGTGAAATCGGCAACGATCGAGCGCTTCCCGCGATTGCAGGCGTGGAAATAGGCGGCCGACAGATCGCCGCCGTCGGCCGCCGCGACGAAGGGCGGACCCCAGGTGCGGGTATCGTCGCCCTCGGGGCTCTCGACTTTGACGACATCGGCGCCCAGATCGGCGAGCGTTTGCCCCGCCCAAGGGCCGGCGAGGATACGCGCCAGCTCGAGAATCTTGATGCCGGCGAGCGGCGCGGGGGCGTCATGTGCTGAGGTCATGCGATACTCATGGCTTTCGGTGTCCGCTTCACTAGGACGAATTTGTAATCGCACCCATAGCGACATGCGAAGTGCTTGGCGGTCGGGGCGATGTTAGCTCGAGGATGTCGTCGTTCGGGACGGACCCCGGCTTTCGCGCCCGCTCCATCACCAGGGGCAGGACGGCGGATCGGTCGTGTGCCTTTCCGGAGACGATGAACCAGCGGGCATGAAGACCCGCTTGTGTCGTTTTGTTGGGGAGGATTGGCTGATGCGTAAACACCTTTGGTCGGTATCTGCACTTGCGTTGCTGGCTGCCTTTGCGAGCGAGGCGCAGGCGCAAACGGCCACGCCTCCGGTTGCGGACGACGGCGTCGCCGCGGCGGATCAGCAGGGCGATCAGGAAAGCCGGCAGGCGACCCAATCCTATCCCGGCGACATCGTCGTCACGGCCTCCAAGCGCGCCGAGAATCTCAGCGACGTGCCGATGTCGATCACCGCGATCAGCGGCGATTCGCTGCGCGAAAAGGGCATCACCGACGTTCAGGGCCTGGTGAAGGTGACGCCGGGGCTCAGCTATACCGATAGCGGGCAGGGGACGCCGGTCTTTTCGCTGCGCGGCGTCGGCTTCTTCGAAACCTCGATCGGCGCGCGCCCGACGGTGTCGGTCTATACCGACGAGGTGCCGCTGCCCTTCTCGGTCATGGCGCAGGGCGCGGCGTTCGATCTCGAGCGCGTCGAGGTGCTCAAGGGGCCGCAGGGCACCTTGTTCGGCTCGAACTCGACCGGTGGCGCGATCAACTATATCGCCGCCAAGCCCAAGGATTATTGGGAAATGGGCGGGCTGGTGAGCTTCGAACGCTTCGCCACCGCGGATTTCCAGGGCTATGTGACCGGTCCGATCACGCCGACCATGAATATCCGCGTCGCGGCGCGCAGCGTGCAGGGCGGCGGCTGGCAGAAAAGCTACACGCGCGACGATGCGATCGGCCAGCGCGACTTCACCCAGGGCCGCATCCTGCTCGACTGGAAGCCGACCGATCGGCTGTCGCTGTCGGCCAACCTCAACGGCTTCGTCGATCATGGCGAGACGCAGGCCGCGCAGTTGATCGGGATTCTCTACGTCACGCCGCGGCTTGCCGACGAAGTGCCGCTGCTCGGCACCTATCCGCTGGCCCCGAAGAACAACCGCGCCGCGGACTGGGACCCGGCGACCAATTATCACAAGGACAACAACTTCTATCAGGCGTCGCTGCGGGGCGATTACGACCTGACCGACGACATCACCTTCACGTCGGTGACGGCGTGGTCGCGCGCGTCGATCGACCAGAACAACGATGTCGACGGCACCGCCTTGCCGAGCAGTGATATCGCCGTGGTCGGCAAGATCACGTCCTTTTCCACCGAAGCGCGGCTTTCGGGCGATACCGGCGCGTTGCGCTGGATCGTCGGCGGCAATTACGCGCGCGAGCATACGATCGAGAACGATTATCTGAATTTCCCTTATGCCTCGGCGGTGCATGCCTTCACCCCGGACTATAATTACGATGCCACCAATCCGTTCACGACGCAGGATTTCCGCACCCTCGCCGCGTTCGGAAACGTCGATCTCGATATCGGCAAGTTCACGCTGCATGCCGGCGTGCGCTACACCAAGGCGGATCTCGATTATTCGGGCTGCACCAAGGTTAACAGTGACGCCTCCGGCGCGGCGATCACGACGTTGTTCAACGCCCTGCGCGCGGGCCAGGGGCTCGATCCGATCGCCCCCTTGCGCGCGGGCGATTGCCAATCGCTCGATGCGACGCTGACGCCCAACCTGCGCGCGGAAAGCTTCGATCAGGATAATGTGAGCTGGCGCGCGGGCGTGGATTTCAAACCCACCGACGACGTGCTCCTCTATGCCAACGTGTCGCGCGGCTACAAGGCGGGCAGCGTCCCCGCGCCGGGCGCGATCAACCTTGAGGAATTCGATCCCGTCAGCCAGGAATCGGTGCTGGCCTATGAAGGCGGGTTCAAGGTCTCGCTCGCCAACCGGCTGGTCGATCTGTCGGGGGCAGCGTTCTATTACGACTATACCGACAAGCAATTGCTGGCGCGCCGGATCACGACGCCGAACCTGCTGGGCGCGCTGCCCGCGCTGATCAACGTGCCCAAATCGCGTATCATCGGCGCCGAAGGCCAGATCAACGTCTATCCGGTCAGCGGGCTGACGCTCACCGCCGCGGCGACCTATCTCAAATCCAAGGTCACCGACGATTTCATCAACTATACGATCCTGGCCACGCAGGAGAATTTCAAGGGCAACCCGTTCCCATACACGCCCAAGTGGCAGGTCGTGCTCGACGGCCAGTACGTCTTCCCGCTGAGCAGCAGCGTCGACGGGTTGATCGGCGGCAACATGAACTACCGCACCAAGACGACCGCGGGGTTCGGCACGCATCCGTATCTGGCGATCGACGATTATGCGCTGGTCGACCTGCGCGTCGGCATCCAGGACCCGGACAAGAAATGGAGCGTCCAGGTGTTCGGCCACAATGTGACCAACGCCTATTACTGGACCAACGTCGCGAAGTTCAACGATACCGTGCGCCGTCTGGCCGGCCAGCCCGCGACCTACGGCATACAGATCGGCTTCAAGTTCTGATCGGGGGCGATGGGGGAGCGGCGGGCCGTTCCCCCCTTTTTCCGGGTCGCGTCGCCAACCGCCGTTCCGCGATCGGCCTCATGCCGGGATACGAAATGGAGCGGCCGGCCAACTCTTGCTAGCCTTGGACCATGATCGACGCTCCCATCCACCCCGCCGAACAGTTTCGCGCCTTCCTGGAACAGGGGCGCTTCATGCTGCAACGCGCGCGGGGTTCAGGCGCCCATGTCTTCTATCCGCGCGTCGCCGAGCCCCGCACCGGGGCGACCGATCTCGACTGGGTCGAGGCGAGCGGCAGGGGGGTCGTCTATTCGGTCACGGTCCAGCGCAACCGGCCGCCGGCGCCCGATGCGAGCCTTGCGCTCGTCGATCTCGCCGAAGGGCCGCGGATGCTGACCCGGATCGACGGCATCGCCCCCGATGAGGTGACGATCGGCATGGCGGTCCGCGCGCGGATCGTCGACGAGGGCGGCGGGCCGTTCGTCGTGTTCGAGCCGGACAGCGCGGCATGACCGAGAAGTTCCCGCGCGGCCGCACCGCGATCGTCTCGACCGCGACCTACGGTATGGGCGAAGCGCCCGGCCTGCAATCGATCGACCTGCTGGCGCATGCGAGCATCGCGGCGCTGGCGAAAGTGGGGCTGACGCCGGCGGATGTCGATGGTGTCTTCACCGGCATGCCGTTCGATCTGATTTCCGGGCTCAGCGTGCCCGAATATTTCGGCATCCATCCCCGGATCACCGACAACAACCGCACCGGCGGATCGGCCTTCCAGACACTCGCGATCGCCGCTGCGCTGGCGCTCGACGCAGGGCTGTGCGATGTCGCGCTGATCGCTTACGGCAGCAACCTGCGCACCGGCGCGGGGGCGATTTCGCCACCGCCGCCCGATCCCTTCGAATGGGCGTACAAGGCGCGTTATCCGATTTCGGCCTATGCGCTTGCGGCGGCGCGCCACATGCATGAATTCGGCACGACGCGCGAACAACTCGCCGAGGTCGCGGTGGCCGCGCGGGGCTGGGCGAACCGTAATCCCAAGGCGGTGAAGCGCGGGCCGTTGACGATCGATGACGTGCTCGGCGCGCGCATGGTCTGCGATCCGCTGTCGGTGCGCGATTGCTGCCTCGTCACCGATGGCGGCGCGGCGGTGGTGATGACGCGGGCGGACCGCGCACGCGACCTGTCGGCGCGCCCGGCCTATCTGCTCGCCGGCGCGGCGGCGACCACGCACAACCGGATCGCGGCGATGCCCGATCTGACGGTGACCGGCGCCGCCGACACCGGGCCGCGCGTCTGGGCGCAATCGGGCTACGGCCCCGCCGACATGGACGCGCTACAACTCTACGACGCCTTCACGATCAACCCGATCCTGTTCCTCGAGGATCTCGGCTTCTGCCCCAAGGGCGAGGGCGGTCGCTTCGTGTCGGGCGGGCGGATCGCGCCGGGCGGCGAACTGCCGGTCAACACCAACGGCGGTGGCCTCTCATGCGTGCATCCGGGCATGTACGGCCTGTTCGCGCTGGCCGAGGCGGCGGACCAGTTGATGGGGACCGCGGGCGCGCACCAGATCGACCGCGCCGTCGATCTCAGCCTGGCGCACGGCAACGGCATGCTGCTGTCGAGCCAGGCGACGGTGGTGCTGGGGTCGGCAAGCACATTGTAACCGCCATCGAAGGCGGCGGGAGAGTAACGATGGCCACACCAGGCGCGGCGGGCGACACCACCGACGGATCGATCGCCGCGGCGCCCGAGGGCGGCCAGCGGCTGACCTACGGCTATTATGTCGTCGGGTTGCTGTCGGTCACCTACATGCTGTCGTTCATGGATCGGACGCTGATCAGCCTGCTGATCGAGCCGATCAAGAGCGAATTCGCGCTCAGCGACACGCAGATCGGCGCGCTGATCGGCTTCGGCTTCGTGGTCTTTTACTCGGTGCTGGGCCTGCCTTTCGGCGCGCTGGCCGATCGCGCGAACCGGCGGAACCTGATCCTGTTCGGGCTGGTCGCGTGGAGCCTTGCCACCAGTGCCAGCGGCTTCGCGGGCGGCTTCACCATGCTGTTGATGATGCGCGCGCTGGTCGGGGTGGGGGAGGCGACGCTGTCGCCCAGCGCCTATTCGACGATCGCGGACCGGTTTCCGCCGCGCCGGTTGGGGATCGCGATCGCGATCTATGCGATCGGGGTGTCGCTGGGCGGCGGGCTGGCGACGATGTTCGGCGGCGTGCTGGTCAATTGGGCGACCGATCATACGGTCGCCGTGCCGCTGGTCGGGGCGGTGGGCGGCTGGCGGCTGGCGATCTTCGTCGTCGGGCTGCTGGGCTTGCCGCTCGCCTTGCTGATGGCGCTTACGATGCGCGAGGCGCCGCGCCGGATCACGACACCGGCGCCGCCCTTCGCCGATCTCGGGCGCTATATCATGCGGCGGCCGGCGGCGATGATCGGCACGCTGAGCGCCTTCAGCTTCGCCAATGTCGCCAATTATGTCGTGTTCCTGTGGGGCGCGCCGCTGTTCATGCGCGTCCACGGCCTCGACGCGCGGACCACGGGGCTCGTGCTCGGGGCGATCATCGGCGTTTTCGGCAGCATCGGCATGCTGGCGAGCGGCGCGCTTTCGGATCGCCTGATCCAGAAGGGCAAGGTGGACGCGCCGGTACGCGTCACCTTCTGGACGTTGATCGCCCAGATGCCGTTGATGCCCGCCGCGTTCCTGATCGACAATGTGACGCTCGCCTTCGCGCTGCTGGTGCCGACGATGATGCTGACGACGGCGGCATCGAGCGTGCAGGGCACCGCGTTGCAATTGATGGCACCGCCGCGGATGCGCGGGCGGATCATCGCGATCTATCTGTTGTTCGTCACCCTGGTCGGCATGGGCATCGGGCCGCTGCTGATCGGCGTGCTGTCCGACCATTGGTTCACCGCGGCCGACGGATTGCAGCCGGCGATGGCGATCGTGGCGCTGGCGGGGCTGGTGATCGCGGCGGTGCTGCTCGCGCTGGTGCGCCGACAGACGCGCGCGCTGATGGTCGAGCAACGCGCCGAGGCGCAGCCGGCGGCATGAAAGCCATCCGCATCGCGCGCTTCGGCGGGCCGGACGTCCTTGAGGTCGCGGACATGCCGATCCCGCAACCGGCGGCCGACGAGGTGCTGATCCGCGTTGCCGCGGCCGGGGTGAATTTCGCCGAGACGCTGATGCGGGAGGATCGCTATGTCGCGTCCTACGCCTTGCCCGCGATCCCCGGATCGGAGGTGGCGGGCACGATCGAGGCGGTCGGCGCCGAGGTGGCCGATCTCGCGCCCGGGCAGCGCGTCGGCGCCGCACTGGCGGCGAGCGGCAAGCTGCACGGCGGCTATGCGCAGTTCGTGACCGCGAAGGCGTGGGCCGTTGCGCCGCTTCCCGATCGCCTTGGGTTCGCCGATGCGACCGCGCTGCTCGTTCAAGGGGCGACCGCGCAGTATCTCGTCCGCTCGGCGGCGGTGCGCGATCGATCGGTGCTGATCACCGCTGCCGGGGGCGGGGTGGGATCGTTGCTCGTCCAGCTTGCCCGGCATCACGGCGCCGCCCGGATCGTCGCCGTGGCAAGTTCGCAGGCCAAGCGCGATCTCGCCACGGCGAATGGCGCCGATGCGGCGATCGCCTATGCCGACATCGCGGGTGCGTCTTTCGATATCGCCTGCGATTCGGTCGGCGGCGAGACATTGCTCGCCTGCCTCGGTGCCGTCGCTCCGGGGGGCACGCTGTTCGTCTACGGCGCGCCGTGCCTGGCGCCACTCACGCTGGGCGCGGTGGCGATGCGCAAGCTGGTGCTGGGCAACGTATCGCTGCGCGGATTTGCGTTCGCGAGACACGTCGATCGGGATACGCTGCGTGCGGACCTGCAAGCGCTGTTCGCGCTGTGCGTGGACGGGGATCTTCGTATCACCACGACGTGCTTCGCGCTCGACGAAGCGGCCGCCGCGCATCGGGCGATTCAGGAGCGCGATACGCTGGGCAAGGTCGTGCTGCTGAGCGCCTGATGCACGGGCAGGCGGCTCGCGCTACTCTTTCGGAAGCGTCCAGAGCGGCAGCGGTGGCAGGTGGGTGGCGTTCAATTGATCGCGGGACACCTTGCGCAGCGCGGAAAATGTCGCGATCTGCGTCTTGAGTTGCCGGACGATATCCGCGTGCTGCGCGGCGACGTCGTTCTTCTCGTCGGGATCGCTCGCGAGATCGAAGAGCTGGTCGCCCACCAGCTTCCATTGCCCCACGATCACCGCTCCGGCGCGCGCGCGCAGCATGGCGGGAGTCCCCGGGAAGCGGTTCCCATATTTGGGCGGCGTCCGATAATCCTCGCCGACGAACAACGTGCGGCCGCCCGCGGGCCGCTGGCCCGAGAGCAAGGCGGTCGACATGTCCTTGCCGTCGAGCGTCCGCGATGGTGTCGCGCCGGCAATGTGCGCCAGCGTCGGCAGCAGATCGACGTAGGAGACGGGGCCGATGCCGGCATCGGCACGCGGTTTCAGCCTGGCGGGCCAGGAAATCGCGGCGGCCACGCGCACGCCGCCTTCGTAATGCTGGGCCTTCCAGCCGCGCAGCGGACCGTTGCTCGCCGCATTGTCCTTGCCGCCGGCCCGGCCCGGGCCGCCATTGTCGCTGGTGAACAGGATAAGCGTGTTGTCGAGCTGCCCGGTCTCGCGAAGCGCGTCGAGCACGGTGCCGATATTCCGATCGAGCGCGTGGATCGCGGCGATCGCGGTCTGCCGGTGCGTGTTGCCGCGCCCCTGCGCGCCGTAGCCGACGCCTTCACGCTTGCTCTCGTGCAGCGTGAAGCGCGGCTTGGAGCGATCGAACCCGGCCCATGCCAGATCCGCCGGCGGCGCCTGGAGTGGACCATGCGGCGCGTTGAAGGCAAGCCACATGAACCACGGACCCCCGTTCGGCGACGGGCTGCGGATGATCGTCGCGGCCTCATTGGCCAGCAGGTCGGTCGAATAGCCCTTGTCGGCGGACGGCGCATAGTCGCGATGCCAATCGACCTGCCCTTCGCGCTTGTGCGTGAAATAGTCGATCGCGCCGTTGTAATGCCCGTAAAAGCTGGTGAAGCCGAAGTTCATCGGGTGATAGGCCCGCGAACGATGGCCGAGATGCCATTTGCCGAGAAACGACCGTCGCGCATAGCCGGCGCGCGCCAGCACGTCGGCGATCGTTTCCTCCCGCGGATCGAGCCCGAAGTCGCTCCCCGGCGTGACGGTGTCGCCCATGATGCCGAATCGGTGCGGATAGCGGCCGGTCAACAACCCCGCGCGCGAGGGCGAACACAGCGCCGAAGTATAGAAATGGTCGAGCACCATCCCGCTATCGGCGATCCGATCGATATTGGGCGTTGGAAAGGACGCGCCGTTGAAGCCCACGTCCTGATATCCCAGATCGTCGGCGACGATGACGAGGATATTGGGCGCGCGCGCCGTTGAGGGCTGGTCGTGCTCCACGCCCTCGCGCGGCGTTGGCGCGAGCGCGCTGGCGACGGGGGAGGCGACCGCCGCGCAGGCGACCGCCGAGACGCCCAACAGGATCACCCCTCGCCGCTTGAGGCGCAGGAGTCGCGGCGCTTGCGCCGGCGATGCGGCCGATGTGCTGGAAAACCGGCCGAAAAGCCTGCCGAAACGCGGGTGCGCCATTGGCCTCTCCTAATCCATTCACGCCGACAAGAGGTGTCGGCCAACGTCGTCGCCAGTCGGTCGGCCGGCGGTAGTTGCGCCGATAATCCGGCGGCATCGGGGCGCCTTTTAGCGCGGTGGTGCCGGTTGCAGGATTCGAACCCGCGACCTTCGGTTTACAAAACCGCTGCTCTACCAACTGAGCTAAACCGGCGTTCTTATCGGTCGCGGCACCGGCCCGCTTCCCCCACCCGGCCACCGGTGACGAGGTGGGGGAAGCGGGCCGATGCCGCCTCGTCAACGCCCCATGCGTCAGACGACGCCGAAGGTCCAGCCCTCGGTTTGCGCGATTTGAGGCGTGAGGTCGTGCGGTTGCCACAACGCCGCGCGGTGCGCATTGGCGCGCAGCCAGGCGGCGGTGAGCAGCGCGTCGGCGCCGTGATCGTCGATCGCGCCGTCGCCGGGCACCGGGGCGCTGCCGATCGCCGGGTGGGTCAGCGCGGCGTTGAGCGCGGCGATCGTGGTCATCTTGCTGCGGCCCTTGGGGCGGCCCGCGTCACGCGCGGCGAGGCTGGTGTAGATCTCGACGATCAGCGGCCCGCGCGGCGGTGCGGAATCGAACGGCCAGACGGGCACGCGGCCGGCGAGGCGGTGGAGCACGCGCATGCCGGTAAGACTCGATTTGCCGACCTGCGCCGCGCCGACGAGGTTGAGGTTGCTGTACGGGTTGAGCCCTTGCGCGCGCTGCGCCAACTCGGTGACGCGCAGCCGGCCGCGCCCGACGCCGAACTTGTCGCCGGTGCGCCCGCCGTGGCGGCGGAAATGGCGCGCGGCTTGCGGGTGATCGACGAACGACGAGGCCGCAAGGTGCGGATCGTCGGCACACAGCCGCTCGACCAGCGCCCACAACCCGCGCGCATCGGCGGGGCTCTCGCGCCAGCCGGGGAAGAAGGCGCCGGCATCGACGAAGGGCAGCGATGGGCCGAGATCGAGCCCGACCAGCGTATCGCGCGGCATCTCGCGGTCGAGCCAGCCGAGTACCTCGCCGCGCGACCAGACATGGCCCGGCCGCACGCGCACCGGCGCCTCGCTGCCGATGGTGCAGAGCGCCACCGCGAGCCCCTTCTGCCGCGGCCCGACCGCGCCCGACCAGTCGATCGCGGCGAAATGGGTGAAAGGCGTCACGCCTTGCGTTTGCGGGGCCGCACTTTGGGCTTGGCGGCCGTCCAGTCGCGCGAGCGCTCGGTCATCGTGCGGACGCGTTCGGGATCGGGGCTGTCGTAGCGCACCAGCACCGCAGGCCAGCCTTCGTAATGCGCGCTCTGCCAATAGGTGTCGGGATCGGTTTCCTTGAGCATCTCGATCGTGTCGAGATCGAGCGCGAGGCCGAACGACGTGTCCCGTTCGTGGCCGGTATAGAGGAACGCGCGCCCGTTCGACGCGACCTTGACCGCGGGCTGGCCGTAGCTCGTCGACAATTCGGTATCGGGAAGGCCCAGCGCGTAGGCGACGGCATCGTCGAGGGTGATCATGTGCCGCGCTCCTTCAGTTCGCGCCACCAAGCCATGCGTTCGGCGATGCGCTTTTCCATGCCGCGGTCGGTGGGGGTGTAGAAGGTTTGCGGCGCCATGTCGTCGGGCCAGTAATTCGCGCCCGAATAGCCCTCCGCCTGATCATGGTCGTAGGCGTAGCCCTTGCCGTAGCCGATCTGCTTCATCAATTTGGTGGGCGCGTTGAGGATGTTCTGGGGCGGCATCAGCGAGCCGGTCTCCTTCGCCGATCGCCACGCCGCGCCCGCCGCCTTGTACGCCGCGTTCGATTTGGGCGCGGTCGCGAGATAGAGGCACGCCTGCACGATCGCGAGTTCGCCCTCGGGCGAGCCCAGGAAATCGTATGCGTCCTTGGCGGCGAGGCACTGGACGAGCGCCTGCGGGTCGGCGAGGCCGATATCTTCGGACGCCATCCGCGTCAGCCGGCGCAGTACGTAGAGCGGTTCCTCGCCCGCGACGAGCATCCGCGCGAGATAATAGAGCGCGGCCTGCGGGTCGCTGCCGCGGATCGATTTGTGGAGCGCCGAGATGAGGTTGTAATGCCCCTCGCGATCCTTGTCGTAGACCGCGACGCGGCGCTGGAGAAAGGCCGAGAGCCCGGCCGGATCGAGCGGCGCCTCCAACGCGACCGAAAACAACGTCTCGGCCTGGTTGAGCAGGAAGCGGCCGTCGCCATCGGCGCTGGCGATCAGCGCGTCGCGCGCCGGCGGGGTGAGGGGCAGGGGGCGATCCTCCACCATCTCGGCGCGGTCGAGCAGCGTCGCCAGCGCTTCATGCCCCAGCCGATACAGGATCAGCACTTGCGCGCGGCTGAGCAACGCGGCGTTCAATTCGAAGCTCGGATTCTCGGTGGTCGCGCCGACCAGCGTGACGGTGCCGTCCTCGACAAAGGGCAGGAAACCGTCTTGCTGCGCGCGGTTGAAGCGATGGATCTCGTCCACGAACAGCAAGGTGCGCTTGCCCATCCGGGCATGTTCGCGCGCCTCGGCGAACGCCTTCTTGAGATCGGCGACGCCGGAGAACACCGCCGAGATCGCCACGAAGCGCAGGCTCACCGCATCGGCGAGCAGCCGCGCGATCGTCGTCTTGCCGGTGCCGGGCGGCCCCCACAGGATCATCGACGAGAGCTTGCCGACGCCGACCATGCGGCCGATCGCGCCTTCCGGGCCGGTCAGATGCTCCTGCCCCACCACATCGTCGAGCGCGCGCGGCCGCAGCCGATCGGCGAGCGGCGCGGTATCGTCGGGCTCGGGCGGCGCGGCGGCTGTCGGTTCCTGATCGGCGAAGAGGTCTGCCATCGTGCGGGGAAGATAGGATGGTTGTCGGCGGAACGCACGTCTCGAGCCGGAAGGCGATGCGAAGTTTAGCCCAAACATCCCAAAAAAGTGGGTTGCATAAACTCTATCAAGATATATCTTAACGCCATCTTAAATGAAGGACATGACATGATGAGACACGGACATGGCCGCTGCGGCGGCATGCACATGGGGCCGGGGCGCTGGGGCGACCGGCATGGCGGCCACGGCGGCTGGGGCCGCGAGCGTGGCGGCGGGCGCGGCCGGCGGCGGATGTTCGACGGCGGCGAACTGCGGCTCGTGCTGTTGAAGCTGATCGCCGACGACGCGCGCCACGGCTATGACCTGATCCGCGAGATCGAGGATCTGACCGGCGGCGCCTATGCACCCAGCCCGGGGGTCGTCTATCCGACGCTGACCTTGCTCGGCGACATGGGGTTGATCGAGGAGCAGGCGGCCGAAGGCACCCGCAAGAAATTCGCGATCACCGATGCCGGGCGCGCGCATCTGGACGAGAATGTCGAGGAAGTCGCCGCGTTGATGGCGCGGCTGGCGCAAGTCGGCGAGATGCGCGAGCGCACCGACGGCGCGCCGATCCGGCGGGCGATGGGCAATCTGCGGCAGGTGCTCCAGCATCGGCTGACGCGCGACGATGTCGGCGTCGAGACGCTGCTCGACGTTGCCGCGATCATCGACGAAGCCGCGCAGAAGATCGAGCGGCTCAAATGAGCCTCTCGGTCGCCCGTGTGCCGACGGCGTCGGCCAGCCGCTATCTCCAGCAGCTTGCCAAGCACTGGAGCCACAAGATGACGGTCGTGTTCACGCCGGAGGAGGGCACGATCGATTTTCCGGGCGGCAGCCGGCTCGCGATGCGCGCCGACAGCGAGAGCCTCGATCTCGAACTCACCGTGCCCGAGGGCGAGGATAGTGGCCGGATGCGCGAGGTGGTCGAAAAGCATATCGATCGCTTCGCATTCCGCGAAGGACCGCTGACCTACGATTGGAAATGAAAGCCTGTCCGCCGCTGCTTCGTTCGCGCGCTGCGGCGGCGGTCAGCGCCGCGCCATCACCTCGAGATAGGCGTCGAGCACGGCCTGGTTGGCGGTTTCCCATTGATAGCCCGCCGCGCACGCGGTGCCCGCGGCGCCCATCCGTCGGCGCAGCGCGGGATCGCCGACGATGCGCTCGATTGCTTGTGAATAGCCGCTGACCTCGCGCGGGGGGACGAGGAAGCCGGTGACGCCCTCGTCGATCAGATCGACCGCGCCGGTCGCGCGCGCGGCGACCACGGGCACGCCCGCCGCCATCGCCTCGAGCGTGACGTTGCCGAAGGTCTCGGTGATGCTGGGGTTGAAGAACACGTCCATCGATGCGACCGCGCGGCCGAGATCGTCACCCGACTGGAAGCCCGCGAACACCGCCTCGGGCACCTGGTTTTCGAACCAGTCCCGCGCCGGGCCTTCGCCGATGACGAGCACCTTGTGCGGCACGCCGCGCCGCGCCAAATCGGTGACGACCTCGGCGAAGATGTCGAGCCCCTTTTCCTTCACCAGCCGGCCGAGGAAGCCGATCGCCATTTCATCGTCGCCGATGCCGTGCGCGCGGCGCCACGCGAGATCGCGGCGTGCGGGCGAGAAGCGATCGTGGTTGATCCCGCGCGACCAGATGCCGATCGGCGTGGCGACGCCCCATTGTTCGAGCAGGTCGGCGATGCTGGGGGTGGGGACCATCACCTGATCGACCCGGCCGTAGAAGCGGCGGAGCATCCACACGAAGATGGGCTCGAGAAACGGCAGCCCGTAATAGCGCGGATAGGTTTCGAACCGGGTGTGGAGCGAGGCCAGCGTCGCAAGACCGCGACGGCGCGCAAAGCAGACCGCCCGGTGGCCGAGCCAATCGGGTGCCGAGACATGGACCAGATTGGGCGCGAACGCCTCCAGATCGCGCCGCACGCGCCGGGTGATTCCGCCCGCCACCCGATATTCGCCGCGCCCGCCGATCAGCGGCATCGCGGGCACGTCGACCAGATCGCCGGTCGGAGCGAAGGCGGGTTCGGCGACGGTGGGCGAATAGACGCGCACATGCACCCCCCGGTCGAGCAGGTGACCGACGAGCAGGTTGAGCGCCTGATTGGCGCCGTCACGGACGTAGTTATAGTTGCCGCTGAACAGCGCCACGCGGAGATCGCTCGGCTTCATTCCGCGCCGATAGCGGCAGCCGACGACAAACGCCACCGCAACGATATCAGAATTTGCCACTGTGTGGTCCGGGTCGGCGGCGACGATGGGAAAGGGTGTTGAAGACGGACGCCAAACTCGCCAGAAGTCGGGAAGGCTTCAGGTTCGAGGATGTAGCGCGTGGACCCCCTTGCCGATTTCCCGATCACCTGCCGCTGGCCGGCCGAGCATCCCGATCGGTTGCAGCTCTATTCGCTCAACACCCCCAACGGGGTGAAGGTGTCGATCATGCTCGAAGAGACGGGGTTGCCGTACGAGGCGCATCTCGTCGATTTCGGCACCGACGATCAGAAGACGCCCGAATTCCTGTCGCTCAACCCCAATGGCAAAATCCCCGCGATCCTCGATCCGGCGGGGCCGGGGGGCAAGCCGCTGGCGTTGTTCGAATCGGGCGCGATCCTGCTCTACCTCGCCGACAAGACGGGCAAGTTCGTGCCACACGATCCGGCGGGCCGCTGGCACGCGATCCAGTGGCTGATGTTCCAGATGGGGGGCGTCGGGCCGATGTTCGGCCAGCTCGGTTTCTTCAACAAGTTCGCGGGCAAGGCGTGGGAGGACAAGCGCCCGCTCGGACGCTACGTCGACGAATCGAAGCGGCTGCTCGGGGTGATGGACGGGGCGCTCGCGGGCAAGACGTGGTTCCTGGGCGACGCCTATACGATCGCCGACATTTCGATGCTCGGCTGGGTGCGCAACCTGATCGGATTTTACGAGGCGCGCGATATCGTCGGGTTCGACGATTTCGGCAACGTCGCCGCGTGGCTGCAACGCGGGCTCGACCGGCCGGCGGTGCAGCGGGGGCTGGCGATACCGTCGAAGGAATAGGCTTCGGCGCGCCCCTTTCAGGAGGGGGCGTACGATTTCTCTGTTCTCCTATCGTTCTCGTTCTGCTACAGGCTTGGAGATGGCCAAACCCCAGAAACGCTACGTCTGCCAATCGTGCGGATCGGTGAGCCATCGTTGGCAGGGGCAATGCGCCGATTGCGGCGAATGGAATACGCTGATCGAGGAAGCGGGCGCGGTGGTGACGCCGTTTCAGGCCAAGCATAACCTGCAATCGGGCGGCCGCGCCTTGCAGGTCGTCCAGCTCGATACCGAGGTCGCGCTGCCCGAGCGGTTGGCGACGGGAATCGCCGAACTCGATCGCGCGCTCGGCGGCGGGCTGGTCGAAGGATCGGCGACGCTGATCGGCGGCGATCCGGGGATCGGCAAATCGACGCTGCTGTTGCAGGCCGCGGCACAGCTCGCACTGGCTGGGCACAATATCGCCTATGTATCTGGTGAAGAAGCCGCCGATCAGGTGCGGCTGCGCGCGCAACGGCTCGGGCTGGGCACCGCGCCGATCAAGCTCGCCGCGGCGACCTCGACCCGCGATATTCTCACCACCTTCGGGCAAGGCACCCCGCCCGCGCTGCTCGTCATCGATTCGATCCAGACGATGCATTCGGACCTGATCGAAGGTGCCCCCGGCACGGTGAGCCAGGTCCGCGCTTCGGCGCAGGAACTGATCCGCTTCGCCAAGGAACGCGGCAGCGCGGTGGTGCTGGTGGGGCATGTGACCAAGGACGGCACGATCGCGGGGCCGCGCGTGCTCGAACATATGGTCGATACGGTGCTGAGCTTCGAGGGCGAGCGCAGCCACCAATATCGCATCCTGCGCGCGCTCAAGAACCGCTTCGGCGGCACCGACGAGATCGGCGTGTTCGCGATGCAGACCGAAGGATTGACCGAAGTTTCAAATCCTTCGGCGTTGTTCCTGACGCATCGTGACGAGAATGTCACCGGCGCCACGGTGTTCCCCGCGCTGGAGGGCACGCGCCCGGTGCTGGTCGAAATCCAGGCGCTGGTGGTGCGGCTGGCGTCGGGGGCGACGCCGCGGCGCGCGGTGGTGGGTTGGGATTCGGGGCGGCTGGCGATGATCCTCGCGGTGCTCGAGGCGCGCTGCGGGCTCAGCTTCTCGGCGTGCGAGGTGTATCTCAACATCGCCGGCGGGTATCGGGTGCAGGATCCGGCCGCCGATCTCGCGGTCGCCGCCGCGCTCGTCTCGGCGCTGAGCGAGCGGCCGGTGGCCGCCGACGCGGTGGCGTTCGGCGAGGTCGCGCTGTCGGGCGAGGTGCGGCCGGTGGCACATGGCGCGCTCCGGCTCAAGGAAGCGGGCAAGCTGGGGTTCGAGCGCGCGCTGGTGCCCGCGGGAATGGCGGGCGAAAAGAGCGGGTTGCGGCTATCGGGGTTCAAGACGCTCGGCGCGCTGGTTGATCATATGCTCGGGCGAGGCTAGCGCCGCACAACCCGCAAACGGGCTTCGCCGCCACCTCTGACTGTGTTATTCGGATAAGACGATGGGCCTGACCACGCTCGACATCCTTGTGCTCCTGCTCGTCGGCGGCGCCGCCGTGCTCGGGCTCATGCGCGGCTTCGTCACCGAGGTGCTGTCGCTGTTCGCCTGGGTGGCGATCGTGTTCGTGCTCAAGCTTTTCCACACCCCGCTCGCGGCGATGCTGGCGCCGGTGGTGGGAACCGTCGGCGGGGCGGCGGTGCTCGCGTTCGTGCTGATCGCGGGGGTGACCTGGTTCGGCGGCCGGATGGTGGCGAACGCGCTTGGCCGGCGGACGCGCAATTCGATCGTCGGGCCGGTCGATCGCGCGCTCGGCTTCGGCTTCGGTGCGCTCAAAGGGCTGATCCTCGCGAGCCTGTTGTTCCTGCTCGCGGTGCTGGTGCTCGACACAACCGGCGGCGGCCCCACCGAACGGCCGGGCTGGCTGACCCAATCGCGCAGCTATCCGCTGCTCAACGCGACGAGCGCGAGCATCGCCGATTTCGTCGACCGGCGGCGGCATGGCGAGCCGGTATTCGAGCGGCGCCGGGACGATGGCCGCGCGCCCGCAAATACAACTGGTTGACAGGGGATGCGTTCGGCGTGGTTCGCGCCTACATCCGCATTCATGACGGCCCCGCTCTACAATACGGACATCCTGCGGCTGGCGGCCTCGATCCCCTATCATGAGCGTTTGCCCGCGCCGATGGGGTCGGCGGAGAAGCGCTCGCCGGTCTGCGGCAGCCGCGTGACCGTCGACGTGGATGTGGACGAGGAGGGCCGCGTCGCCGCGATCGGGATGCTCGTGCGCGCCTGCGCGCTGGGGCAGGCGTCGTCCGCGCTGATGGCGGCCAATGCGATCGGGCGCGGCGCCGAAGACCTCGCCGCCGCGCGCGATGCGCTGGCGGCATGGTTGCGCGGCGAGGGCGGCGTGCCCGACTGGCCGGGGCTCGAGACGCTCGCTCCCGCGCTTCCCCACAGCGCGCGCCATCCCTCGATCCGGCTCGCCTTCGAAGCGATTGCCGATGCGGCGGCCGAGGCGCGCGCCCGCTCAGCGGTCGGCTGATGGACGGGCACGCCACCTCGCTGCTGCGGGACGGCGTGCTGCTGCTCGGCTTCGCGCTCGGCTTCGTGCTCCTGTTCCGCAAGCTCGGGCTGGGCGCGACGCTGGGTTTCCTGGTCGCGGGGGCGGTCGTCGGGCCGCAGGTGCTCGGGCTGGTCGGCGGCGCCGAATCGAAAATGGGGATCGCCGAACTCGGCATCACGCTGCTGCTGTTCATCGTCGGGCTCGAACTCAGCCCGTCGCGGTTGTGGCGGATGCGCCGCGACATCTTCGGGCTCGGCACGTTGCAGGTGGTGTTGTGCGGGCTCGCGCTGACCGGGGTGGTGTTCTTCTTCACCGGCTTCTCGCTCGCCGCGTCGATCGCGCTCGGGCTGCCGCTGGCGCTGTCGTCGACCGCGCAGGTGCTGCCGATGCTGCAATCGGCGGGCCGGCTGCGCACCCCGTTCGGCGAGCGCGCCTTTTCGATCCTGCTGTTCCAGGATCTGTCGATCGTGCCGCTGATCACGATCATCGCCGCGCTGTCGCGCAACCCCGCCGATCAGATGGGGCCGCCGGGCTGGCAGCTCGCGCTCTACACCGTGCTCGCGGTCACCGGGCTGGTGCTTGCGGGGCGGTTCCTGCTGCGCCCGCTGTTCATGCTGATCGGCAATCTCGGCGAGCGCGAGATGTTCATCTTCGCCGCGCTGTTCACCGTGATCGCGAGCGCGGCGGTGATGGAGGCGCTGGGGCTGTCGACCGCGCTCGGCGCGTTTGTCGCGGGGGTGATGCTCGCCGACAGCCCGTATCGGCACGAGCTGGAAGCCGATGTCGAGCCGTTCCGATCGATCCTGCTCGGGCTGTTCTTCCTGTCGATCGGGATGATGCTCAACCTGACCGCGATCGCCGAACGGCCGCTGTTCGTCGTATCGATGGCGGCGGCGCTGATCGCGGCCAAGGCGGCGATCATCTTCGGGCTCGGCCTCGCCTTCCGGCTGGGGTGGCGCCAGGCGCTCGCGTTCGGGTTGCTGCTCAGCCAGGGCGGCGAGTTCGGCTTCGTGCTGTTCGCGCAGGCGCAGGGCGCGTATCTGATCGCGCCCGAGGCGGCGAGCCTGTTCGGCGCGGTGGTGACGCTGTCGATGGCGACGACGCCGTTCCTGATGATGGCGACCGCGCGGCTGCGCACCGAGCCCGAGCGCACCGGCGACGGGTTCGAGACCCCCAATCAGGACGGCGCCAATGCGATCGTGATCGGGTACGGCCGGTTCGGCCAGACTGTCGCGCAGATGCTGATCGGGCAGAATATCGCGGTGACGCTGATCGATCAGGATGTCGAGATGATCGAGGTGGCGGGGAGTTTCGGCGCCAAGGTCTATTATGGCGACGGCACGCGGATCGATCTGCTGCGGCAGGCGGGCGCCGGGGAAGCCGAACTGCTCGCCTTCTGCCTCGACGGCGATGCGCTCGATGCCGGTCAGGTGCACGCGATCCACAAGGCATTTCCCGAAGCGCGGATCCTGATGCGCACCTATGATCGCCGCGCGCTGATCAAGCTGAAGGGCGCGCCGATCGCCGCGAGCGTGCGCGAGGTGTACGAATCGGCGATCTGCATGGGGCGGCTCGCGCTCGACCAACTCGGGCTCGACGACGCGGCGATCGACAATGCCGAGGCCGATTATCGCGAGCGCGACGGCGAACGGTTGACGCGCCAGATCGAGACCGGCGACATGCACGCCGCCGCCGAACGGATGGCGACGCAGGCCACGATGGCCGATGGAGATTGCGGATGAACATGATCCTGCTGCTCGCCGCGCTTGCCGGTGCGCTCGCGGTCGGCGCGGGGGCGTTCGGCGCGCATGGCGCAAGCGGCGCGGCGGCCGAATGGCTCAAGACCGGCGGGCAATATCAGTTGATCCACGCGGTGGCGGCGCTGGTCGCGCTCCAGCTCGGCGCGCGCGGGCCGGCGTGGCTGTTCCTCGCCGGGGGGCTGGTGTTCGCCGGCTCGCTCTATCTGATGGCGCTCGGGCTGCCGCGCTGGCTGGGCGCGGTGACGCCGATCGGCGGCGTGCTGCTGATCGCGGGCTGGCTGTGGCTCGCTTATACCGCGATCAGGGGCTGACCGGCTTCTGGCACCAGAGCGGGACCATGCCGGCGAACAGCGCGGGGTGATCGGCCTCCAGCGAGTCCCATTTTTGCGGATCGAGCGGCGAGGTGTCACCGAAGCGCGCGCGGAACAGGTGCTGCGCCTCGGGCGAGGCATCGATCCCTATCCATTTCAGACCCGCTGTATCGATCATCCGCGTGATTTCCGGCACGTCGAACTGGTGTTCGAGGACATGGAACAGCAGGTCGCGGCACCCGCTCAGGCTCCAGAAATCGTCGCTTTCGGTGAGCCGCGCGAGCGGCGCCTCGGGCGCGAGCGCAAGGATATGCGCGCGCAGTGCCCGGATGCCGTCGTCGCCCTGCCAGCCGCGCGCGGTAATCAGCGCGTGCGCCTCGCGCACCAGCGCGCGGGCGCGGCGGCTGTAGAGTGCGATCCGCATCACCCCACCGGGCGCCAGCACGGCCGTGAGCGTGCGTAGCCCTTCGAGCGGATCGGCGAGGTGGTGGAGCACACCGGTCGCGGTGATGAGATCGAAGCGCTCCGCGCCGAGGTCGAGCAGGTCGCCCTGGACGAAGGCGATCGCGCCGAGCCCCAGCTCGGCCGCATTGCGCTGCGCGAACGCGAGGCTGGCGCGGCTGAGGTCGATCGCGGTGATCGCGAGACTCGGATCGGTGCGCGCGAGATCGATCGCCTCGTATCCAGTGCCGCATCCCGCGATCAGCGTCGCAAGCGGGGCAGGGGGTAGCGCGGCGTGGTTGATCCCCGGCAAACGCTCGATGAGTGCGCGGAGATCGGCCGGGCGCGGCGTGGGCGGGGTCTGCCAGCGCGGATAGGGGTGCGATTCGTATTGCGCGCGCACGTGCTGCGAGGCGGAGCGGCTGGTGGCGCCGACGCTGGGTAGTGCCGCGGCGAGCGCGCGTTCCTCGGCGAGATCGGTCAGCGTGCGTTTGACGAGCGCGGCGACGAGCGGAGAGGTGAGGGGTGGCGGCGGCGTATCGAGATCGATCAGCGGCGCAACCATCGCGCGGCGGAGCGTTGCCGAGGCAGATGCTCCGCCATCAACCCCGCGCAAGCGGGAGTCCAGGGTCTCGGAGCGAGCCGTCCGGACTCCTGGATTCCCGCTTGCGCGGGAATACTCGTTCAGGAGTTCGATTTCCTCCGGGGTCACGGGCAGAACGTAGCCGCTCGCGAAACACTCCAGCGCGAGCGCGGCGGCGAGGGGGTCGAGCCTTGAGTCGTCGTGCGTGAGGACGTGCCGGCGCAACGCGGCGATCCGGGGCTCCATCGCGGGCAGCGTGTTGCGGCAGCGTGCAAGGAACGCGTGCCAAAGCGGATCGTGGGCGGCCGCCTCGGCATCGACGACGGGATATTTGAGCAAGAGCAGTTCGGCGGCGGTTTGGGCGAGCGGCTGCGGATCGAGCGCGGGGTCGTCGAGGCACGCGACAAGCTGTGCTTCCAGGTCCGCGTCATAGATATCCGGTGACAGCGGCGCGATCAGCGCGGCGAGCATCCGCGCGATCGCCGATCGTGCGGCGGGGGCATCGTGTGCCAGCGTCAGCGCCGTCATCAACAGACGCCGCGCCCCTGCTGGATCGTCGTGCGCGCGAAGCTGCGCAAGCTCGACATAAGCAGGCAGGAAGCCGGGATGGCGTGCGATGCACGCGCGGTAGCGGTCGGCGGCCTCGCCACTGCGGCCGGTGCGGGCGTGCGCACGCGCTTCCGCGAACTCGGGCGGCGTCTGGCGGCCGCCCGCCGGATCAGCCACGCGCGGCGTTCAGGAAAGCGGCGACCGCCCCGAGATCGACCGAGCGGTCGAGATAGGTCTGCCCGATCCCGCGCGCGAGCAGGAAGGGCAACGTGCCCGCGTCCATCTTCTTGTCGTGGAGCATGTGCGCGACCAGCGTTTCGCCATCGGCGTCGACGCCCGCTGCGGCAAGCCCGCCGGGCAGGCCGGCGTCGCGCAGGTGCGCCGCGACCCGCGCGGCATCCTCGACCGCGCACAATCCTTGTTCGGCGGAAAAGGCGAAGGCCAGCGCCATCCCCGCCGCCACCGCCTCGCCGTGGAGCAGGCGGCTCGAATAGCCGGTTTCCGCCTCGAGCGCGTGGCCGAACGTGTGGCCGAGGTTGAGCAATGCGCGGCGGCCGCGCGTCTCATGCTCGTCCTCGCCGACGATGCGCGCCTTCGCGGTCACCGAATGCGTGATGGCGTGGATGCGGGCATCGGCATCGCCCGCGAGCAACGCGGCGCCGTTCGCCTCGCACCACGCGAAAAATTCGGGATCGTCGATCAGCCCGTATTTGACGATCTCGGCATAGCCCGCGCGGGCCTCGCGCGGGGGCAGCGTGTCGAGCGTGTCAGGATCGATCAGCACCATCGCCGGCTGATGGAACGCGCCGATCAAATTCTTGCCTGCCGCCGCGTTGATCGCGGTCTTGCCGCCGACCGACGAATCGACCTGCGCGAGCAGCGTCGTCGGCACCTGCACGAAGTTACAGCCGCGCTTGAGGATCGCGCAGGCGAACCCCACCAGATCGCCGATCACGCCCCCGCCCAGCGCGACGACGTGATCGTTGCGCTCGACGCCGAGGTCGAGCAGCCGATCGGTCAGCGTCTCGAGTTGACCCCAGCTCTTGGTGGCCTCACCCGGTGCGAGCACGATCGCCTCGCTCGCCACGCCGGCCGCCGTCAGCGCCGCCTGGAGCGTATCGAGATGCGGCCGCACATTCTCGTCAGTGACGATCGCCATCGTCCGGCCGCGTGCGAGCGGCACCAGATGATCGGCGGCGCGCCCGAGCAGCCCGCGCTCGATGTGGATCGGGTAGCTGCGCGCGCCGAGCGCGACGTGGATGGTCATTGGTCGAGCGCTTCCAGGATCGCGTTGACGGTGGTTTCGTGCGGCGCGTGATGGCTGGGCACGCGGATATGCGCCTGCGCATAGAGCGGATTGCGCGCCTCGGCGAGCGATTCGAGCACCGCGCGCGGGTTCTGATCGCGCAGCAGCGGGCGGGTGTCGCGGCGCGCGACGCGATCGACCAGCACCTCGACATCGGCGTCGAGCCAGATCGCCAGCGCCGATTCGAGGATCAGCGCGCGGGTGTCGTCGTTGACGAACGCGCCGCCCCCGGTGGCGATCACCTTGGGCGTGCCGTCGACCAGCCGCGCGATCACGCGCCGCTCGCCATCGCGGAAATAGGGCTCGCCGAAGCGGTCGAAGATGTCGGAAATCGACATGCCCGCGGCGGTTTCGATCTCTGTGTCGGCATCGACGAACGGGAGACGGAGCCGGGTCGCGAGGCGTTTGCCCACGGTCGACTTGCCCACGCCCATCAATCCGACGAGCACGATCGGCTTGCCTTTCCAGGCTAGTTTTCGGGACCGGCTTTGCAACATTGCGGCCGGGGCTATACAGCGTGGCCCTCGCTCGGGCAAAAGGCCGTTCCGCTCCGTCTCTTTCGGTTCGTCCTGTGTTGGTCGGTACA
This sequence comes from Hephaestia caeni, assembly GCF_003550065.1. Classification (GTDB taxonomy): domain Bacteria; phylum Pseudomonadota; class Alphaproteobacteria; order Sphingomonadales; family Sphingomonadaceae; genus Sphingomonas; species Sphingomonas caeni_A. The sequence goes on along the minus strand of NZ_QXDC01000004.1, from coordinate 65,796 downwards.
AGGGTTGCCATGTCTCGTTCGCTTGTGATTCTCCTGCTCATCCTGGTCGTCATTGTTGGCGGGCTGTTCTTTCTGGCCGGTCGCGACGCCGAGCAGACCCCGGTTCGTGTCGAAAAGGCCGTGGCGCTTGAGAATCTCGCGAGCTGAGGTCGCGCTTGGCGCGGTCGCGCTGCTGCTGGCGGGCGCGTCGATCCCGGCGCTGAGCCAGGAGACGCCCGAATCGATCCTGCCGCCCGGTTTCGGCGATCCCGCGCCGACGCCGGCCCCCACCCCCACGCCGACCCCGCGTGCGACGCCGCGACCGGGCGCCAGCCCCTCGCCGCGGCTGGTGCTGCCCGATCTCGAACGGCCCGGCGCCACCGCGTCGCCATCGCCATCACCGTCGGGAACGCCGACGCCCAGCCCCACCGAGACGCCCGATCAGGCGTCGGTGCTCGCGCGCTATACGCTGCCCGCATTCGCGCGCCATTCGCTTGCGCGCGTGGGCTCGGCCCGGGAGGGTGACGGGCTGCGCGCCGATGCGTTCGGCGATGCCGACGGGCGCTTCCTCGAAGCGTTGATGCGGCGGCTCGATACGCCGCTGCCGTCGCGCTGGCTGCATATCGGGCTGCGTCGCATGCTCGCCTCGGGGCTCGATACGCCGGGTGACGTCAACGGCGCCGACTTCGCCGCCGAGCGCGCGTGGCTGCTGATCAGGATGGGCGAGCCCGTCGTCGCGCGCTCGCTGATCCAGGACGTCGATACCGGCAATTACACCCCTAAGCTGCTCCAGGTGGCGATGCAGGCCGCGCTCGCGACCGGCGATCCGGCGGGGCTGTGCCCGCTCGGCGACGTCATGGATCGCTATGACGATCATACCGCCGGCTGGCCGCTCGCCCGCGTGATGTGCGCCGCGCTCGGTGGCCATGCCGAACAGGCGGATGCGGCGCTGGCCACGGTCCGGCGCCAGCGCCTTGCGACCGGGATCGACCTCCATCTGGCCGAAAAGGTGCTCGGCGCCGCCTCGCGCCGGGGCGCGGTGACGATCGAATGGACCGGCGTCGATCAACTTACCGCGTGGCGTTACGGGCTGGCGATGGCGACCGGGGTCGAGATTCCCGACAAGCTCTACGCCACGGTCGCGCCCTGGGTGACCGGCTGGCGCGCGCAATCGCCGATGCTGAGCGCGACCGAACGGGCAGTGCCGGCGCAGCGGGCGGCGGCGCGCGGCGTGCTCTCGAACGTCGCGCTGGTCGATCTGTTCGGCGATATCGCCGCCGGCGAGGATAGCGGATCGGCCGCCGCCGCGGTCGCCAGCGATCTGCGCAGCGCCTATGTCGATCAGGATCGCGACGATCGCCTGTCGGCGTTGCGCGCACTCTGGGATGCGGGCGACGATCCGTTGGATCGCTATGGCCGGCTGGTGATGACCGCGCGCGCCGCGGCGCGCGTCGCCCCCGCCGACAAGACCGCCGAGGCCGATACGATCGTCGCCTCGATGCTGACGGCGGGCTTCGATCGCGCGGCGCTGCGCTGGCAGCCGCACGTTGTGCGCGGAGAGCCTGCGTGGGCGATGCTCGCGCTCGCCGATCCGTCGTCGCGCGCGCGGATCAGCTATGGCGATGTCGATGCGGTCCATGATCGTGACGACGCGAATTTCACGCGATCGCGGCTGTTCCTCGCGGGGGCCGCCGGGCTGGGGCGGATGTCGGCCGACGATGCCGAACGCGCGGCGAAGGAACTCGATCTGAGGATCGGCGCGATCAATTCCTGGACCAAAGCGATCGACCGCGCAGCGGCGCAGAACCAGCCCGCGACGGTGATGCTGCTGGCCGCTGTCGGCATGCAGGGCAGCGACTGGCGCGCCGTGCCGCCCGAGAACCTGTATCACATCGTCGCAGCGCTCCGCGCGACGGGGCTCGAAGGCTATGCGCGGATGATCGCGGCCGAGGCGGTCGGCCGGGTGTGACCGGCGGGGGGGATCGCGCGCTGATCGAGCGCTTCCTCGAAATGATGGCCGCCGAGGCCGGCGCTGCCGCCAACACGATCGCCGCCTATCGCAGCGACCTCGATCTTGCCTCGGTGGCGCTCGACGGCGGATTGGTCGAGGCTTCGGAAGTCGATCTGGCGCGATTGGGCGACGGCTGGGCGACGCTGGCGCGATCGACGGTGGCGCGCAAGGCGGCGGCGCTGCGGCGTTTCTACGCCTTTCTTGCCGATGAAGGGCTGCGCGGCGACGATCCGGGGGCGGCGCTGCCCCGGCCCGGCACCGCGCGGGCGCTGCCCAAGACGCTGTCGCACGCCGATGTCGATCGGCTGTTCGCGGGCGTGGAAGCGCGGCTGGCGCGCGATCCGGCCGATCCCAACGACCTCCGGCTCTCGGCGCTGGTCGAATTGCTCTACGGATCGGGGCTGCGCGCGAGCGAACTGGTGTCGCTGCCGAGGAACGCGGTCGCGCCCGATCGGCCGTTCCTGATCCTGAAAGGCAAGGGCGGGCGCGAGCGGATGGTGCCGATCTCCGATCGCGCGCGCGCCGCGGTCGGCGCGTGGCGCGATCATGTCGCGGCCGGGCGATTGTGGCTCTTTCCCTCGGGCAAGGGGCATTTGTCGCGCGTCCGGCTCTATCAACTGATCAAGGCGCTCGCCGCCGAGGCGGGGGTGCCGCCTGATCGCGTCAGCCCGCATGTGTTGCGCCACGCCTTCGCCACCCACCTGCTCGAAGGCGGGGCGGACCTGCGCGCGCTACAATCGATGCTCGGCCATGCCGACATCGCGACCACCGAAATCTACACCCATGTCGATGCCCGCCGGCTGGTCGAACTGGTCAACCAGCGCCACCCGCTCGTTGACGTAGAGCGGCGGCACGCTTAACCGAACGCTCCTGATGGCAAGCTTCCTCGACTTCGAGAAACCGATCGCCGAGCTTCAGGGCCGGATTGACGAACTGCGTGAGACCGCGAGCGACGGCGCGCTGGATATCAGCGCCGACGTGGCACGGCTCCAGGCCAAATCCGACAAGCTGCTGCGCGACACCTATGCCAAGCTGACGCCGTGGCAAAAGACGCAGGTCGCGCGGCATCCCGATCGGCCGCACTTCAAACATTATGTCGAGGGGCTGTTCGACGATTTCTTGCCGCTGGCGGGCGATCGCGCCTTTGGCGACGATCAGGCGATCCTCGGCGGTTTCGCGACCTTCCGCGGCCGCAAGGTGATGGTGCTTGGCCACGAGAAGGGCGACGACACCGCGAGCCGGCTCCGCCACAATTTCGGCATGGGCAAGCCCGAGGGCTATCGCAAGGCGATCCGGCTGATGCAGCTTGCCGACCGGTTCGGCCTGCCGGTGGTGACGCTGGTCGATACGTCGGGCGCCTTCCCCGGCGTCCAGGCCGAGGAGCGCGGGCAGGCCGAGGCGATTGCGCGCGCGACCGAACAATGCCTGGCGCTGGGCGTGCCGATGGTCGCGTCGATCCTCGGCGAGGGCGGTTCGGGCGGCGCGATCGCGCTGGCGACGGGCAATCGCGTGCTGATGTTCGAACACGCCGTCTATTCGGTGATCTCGCCCGAAGGCTGCGCCTCGATCCTGTGGCGCACCGGCGACAAGGCGGCCGAGGCTGCCGAGGCGATGAAGGTGACCGCGCAGGATCTTAAGAGCCTGGGCGTGATCGACGGCATCGTGCCCGAACCGCTCGGCGGCGCGCATCGCGAGCCTTCGGCGGCGATCGCCGAGCTGGGTGATGCGATCGCGGGCGCGCTCGGCGAACTCGACGGGCTCGACGCCGCCGCGCTGCGCGCCGATCGTCGTGCCAAATTTCTCGCGATCGGGCGGCTGTAGAGCGATTTCGAGCCGGGTGGAATCACCCGCGCGCGCTTCCCCGGCGAAGGCCGGGGTCCAGCATCGGGCCGCTCGTAACTGGACCCCGGCCTTCGCCGGGGAAGAGGAGTTGGGGAGGACGAAGCGCCGACGTCGTTGACGTCCGCGCGGCGATGATTGGTTTTGTGGCGCGGTATACGAAAAGGGCGGCGAAGCCTTGGCCTCGCCGCCCCAGACGTTTCAGGCTATGGCGCGCTTAGCTGCCCGAGCCGTTCGCCATCGTGCTCGACACCTCGTTGAAGGTGTTGCCGAGCTGCTTGCCGAGGCCCGACATCGCGGCGATCGCGGCAACCGCGATCAGCGCGGCGATCAGGCCGTATTCGATGGCGGTCGCGCCCTTCTTGTCCGAAAAAATCTTGCGAATCGTCTTCATGATCCGATCTCCAATGGTTCCAAACGTTCAGTCACCCGGCTGAACCGGAAGAGACCGGGCCAGCAGACAGGGGATTACGGAGAGGAAGTTGAGAATCTCTAAACGCGAACCGTTTCGGCGGCGTCAATCGTCGCCGGGCGCCGCGACATTATTGTCGATCGTGTTCCACAAGTTGGTGGTCACGTCGGCGAGTTGGGTGAGCGCGGCCATCATCGCGAGGACGATGAAAGCGCACATCAGGCCATATTCGATGGCGGCGCCGCCTCGGCGATTCCGATAGAGGTTGCGGGCGAACTGCAGCATCGCGGCCCCATTCTGGTACGACGTCGAACGTCACGCCTAGATCGGGAGGGTTAACAAATGGAGAATGCCGGGCCGGCGCGTCGTTCGATCCTCGTCGTCGCCGCCGCGCTGATCGATCCCGAAGGGCGCGTCCTGGTGCAGCAGCGCGCGCCGGGCAAATCGCTGGCGGGGCTGTGGGAATTTCCGGGCGGCAAGGCCGAGCCGGGGGAAAGCCCGGAGGAAGCGCTCGTGCGCGAACTCGACGAGGAACTCGGGATCGCGATCGACGCGGCGGCGCTGTCGCCGGTCGCTTTCTCCACCGCGACGGACGACGCGCTGTCGCTCGTGCTGCTGCTGTTCGCGAGCCGGGTATGGCGCGGCGTGCCGCGGCCGTTCGACGCGGCGGCGCTGCGATGGTGCGCCATCGACGCGCTACGCCGCCTTCCGATGCCGCCGGCGGACGTGCCGCTGATCGATCCGCTGGCGCCGTGGCTCAGCGCGACTTGAGCACCGCTGCAAGCGACGCCGTGGCGCTGCCGCGCCGCGCGGGCTTGGGTTGCGAGGGCGCCGGTGCCCAACCGGTCAGCGCGATGATGTCGAAACGTTCGGCGGTGCGGCCGTCGCTATCGGCGCGTTCGGCGAACAGCGCGGCGGCGCGGGCAAGCGTGTCGCGACCGAGCGCGGTGGGATCGGGCAACAAGCTGGTCGCGGCCATCCCGCGCAGGTCGCGCAGCAGGCTGAAGATGTCGCGATAGCGCACCGTCAGCGTCTCGGTGTCCGCAACCGGCAGCGCGAAGCCTGCGCGGACCAGCAGGTCGCCCGCTGAACGGACGTCGATGCGCGGATGCGTGCGCGCCGCCGGGCGCGCCGCTTCGGCATCGAGCAAGACGCTGCGCAGCGTCGCCAGGCTGTCGCCGCCGAGAAACGCACCGAGGAACAGCCCGTCCGGGCGCAGCGCGCGCCGTGCCAGCGTGAGCGCGCCGGGCACGTCGTTGACGCTGTCGAGCACGCCTGCCGATACCACCAGATCGACACTTGCATCGGCGATCGGCAGGCGATCCTCGTCGGCCTGGATGCCTCCGGCCGCCGCGGCGAAGTGGCGCCCGGCGTCGATGCGGGCGATCCGCCGGGCGTTGGCGGGCGTGAAGCCGCCGTCGAAACAGCCGAGATCGAGCACGTCGTCGAAGTGTCGCTTCACCGAGGCGAGTCGTTCGGCGATGCCGTCGATCATCTGTGCCCGCACGAAATCGTAATCGCCGAAATGCGGGGCGGCGCGATCCCGCCGCAAGCGGCGGCGATGGCGATCGAAGATGTCGGGGCGGTCCACGGCGGCACTTGTGCCGCCACGCCGCTTTGGCGACAAGGGGGCATGGGGGGAATAGCGCGCATGTTCGGCCGGGGGGTGCGGTGGGCGCTGCCGTCGCGTTGCCCCGGCTGCGGGGCGGTGGCCGAGGCCGATCACCGCTTTTGCGGCGCCTGCTGGGGCAAGCTCCGCTTCCTCGGCCCGCCGTGGTGTGCAGGGTGCGGCGAGCCCTTTGCCTTCGATCGCGGTGAAAATGCGCGTTGCGGCGCCTGCCTCGATTCGCCGCCACGCCATGACGGCGCGCGCGCGGCGGTCGCTTATGGCGAGATTGCGCGCCGCGTCGTGCTGCGGCTCAAATATGGCGGCCGTGCCGCGCTTGCCGAGACGGTCGCGCGGCCAATGGCGCGGCTGCTGCCCGCCGATGCCGATCTGCTCGTGCCGGTGCCGCTGCACCGCTGGCGGCTGTGGTCGCGCGGGTTCAACCAGGCGGCGCTGATCGCGGCCGCGCTCGCAAAGGCGAGCGGGGTGGCGAGCGATCCGACGCTGCTCGTGCGTCGGCGTAGGACGCCGCCATTGCGTGGCATGGGGCCGCGTGCCCGCGCGAAGACGGTAGCGGGTGCCTTTGAGGTCGCCGGTCGTGCGACGGCGGCGCTTGGCGGCAAGCGCATCGTCCTGATCGACGACGTTCATACCAGCGGCGCCACGGCCGACGCCTGTACCCGCGCTTTGCGCAAGGCCGGGGCGGCACGGGTGACCGTCTTGTGCTGGGCGCGCGTGCTCGCGGGCGAACCGCACGATTGACAAGCGCCCGATCGCGCCACACCTCGGAAGGCATGGCAAAGGTCGAAATCTACACCAAGGCATTCTGCGGCTATTGCGCGCGCGCCAAGCGGCTGCTCGACGACAAGGGCGTCGCCTATGAGGAAACCGATATCACGATGGGCGGGCCGAAGCGCGCCGAGATGATCGAGCGCGCGGGCGGGCGGATGACGGTGCCGCAGATCTTCATCAACGGCGCGTATATCGGCGGTTCGGACGACCTTGCCGAGGCCGAGCGTGCCGGGCGGCTGGACGCGCTGCTGGGCCGATGAAGCTCGCGCTGCTCCAGATGACGAGCGGGATCGATCCCGCGGCCAACGCCGGCACGATCGTCGACGCGATCGAGCGTGCGGCCGGCGATGGGGTGGCGATGGTGTTCACCCCAGAAATGTCTGGGCTGCTCGATCGTGATCGCGCGCGGGGGCACACGCAGATCGCGACCGAGGCGGACGATCGCGTGCTCGCCGCGGTGCGCGAGGCGGCGGCGCGGCATGGGATATGGGTGCATCTAGGCTCGCTCGCGCTCCGGCGCGACGACGGGCGGCTCGCCAATCGCGGTTTCGTGATCGACGATCATGGCGCGATCCGCGCGCGCTACGACAAGCTCCATCTGTTCGACGTCGATCTGCCGACCGGCGAGAGCTGGCGCGAATCGGCGGCGTTTGCCGGTGGCGAGACGGCGGTGGTGGCCGAGACACCGGCCGGGCCGCTTGGTCTCTCGATCTGTTACGACCTGCGGTTTCCGGCGCTCTATCAGGCATTGAGCGCGGCCGGCGCGCGCGTGCTCGCGGTGCCCGCCGCCTTCACCCGGCCGACGGGCGCGGCGCACTGGCATATCCTGCTGCGCGCCCGCGCGATCGAATCGGCGGCCTATGTCGTCGCTGCCGCGCAGACCGGTATCCACGAGGATGGCCGGGCAACCTATGGTCATTCGCTGGTGATCGATCCGTGGGGCGAGGTGCTGCTCGACATGGGCGAGGCAGCGGGGCTCGGCATGGTCGAGATCGATCCGGCGGCGATCGAGGCGGTGCGCGCGCGCATCCCGGTGATCGCGCATCGCCGCGCTATCCCCGAGGTGACGCTGGCATGATCGTCTTCGACCTGCGCTGCGCGACCGGCCATGTCTTCGAGGCGTGGTTCGGCTCGTCCGCCGATTATGACGATCAGCGTGCGCGCAATCTGGTGGCATGCCCGATCTGCGGCGATGCGGGCGTGGAAAAGGCGCTGATGGCGCCCAACGTCGCCGCCAAGGGCAATCGTACCGGCGGTGCCGCGCCCGCAGAGATGAAGGCCGCGCTCGCGGCGCTGGCGGCGGCGCAGGAAAAGGCGCTCGAGGGCTCGGAATGGGTAGGGCGCTCGTTCGCCGATCGCGCCCGCGCGATGCACGACGGCGAGGAAGCGCAGGCGACGATCCACGGCCAGGCGACGCCTGCCGAAGCGAAGGCGCTCGTCGAGGATGGCGTTCCGGTCGCGCCGTTGCCGTTCCCGATCATTCCGCCCGGTGCCCGCAATTGACCGCAGGTTCGCCCACCATTACCAGACCGGCCGGCGCCCCCGTAGCTCAGCAGGATAGAGCGACGGTTTCCTAAACCGCAGGCCAGAGGTTCGAGTCCTCTCGGGGGCACCAGTCTTTTGCGACAGGGAGGCCCGCGATGCCGCTGTATGAAATCGATGCCAAAGCGCCGCAGCTTCCCGCCGACGGGTCGAGCTGGGTGGCGCCCTCGGCGGACCTGATCGGCGATGTGCAATTGGGGCGCGAGGTCGGGATCTGGTTCGGCGCCGTCATCCGGGCGGACAATACCGCGATCGTCGTCGGCGATCGCACCAATGTGCAGGAAGGCGCGATGCTCCATTCGGATCCCGGCTTTCCGTTGACGCTGGGGGAAGATTGCACGATCGGCCATCACGCGATCCTGCACGGCTGCACGATCGGCGACCGGGTGCTGGTCGGGATGGGCGCGACCGTGCTCAACGGGGCCGTGATCGGCGAGGATAGCCTGATCGGCGCCGGCGCGCTGGTGACCGAGGGCAAGACCTTCCCGCCGCGCAGCCTGATCGTCGGTGCGCCCGCACGCGCGGTGCGCGAACTGACGCCCGAGATGATCGCCCAACTCAAGGGCGGGGCCGATCACTATGTGGCGCGTCAGCGGCATTTCTCCGGGGACTTGCGGCGGATAGATTGACGGCGGTCTATACGGCGCTCAGGCGAAAGAGGCCCGCGCCGTGGGGCGGCAGCGTGGTCCCGAACGTGCGCCGGACAGTAGCAATCGGTGCCCCGGCCCAGAGATCGCGCACCGCCGCACCCTCGCCCAGCCCAAGGCCGGCAAGCGGCGCCGATATGGATTCGGGTGCATCGCCGAGGTTGAACAGCGCGAGATAGATATCGCCGGTTCGGGGTTCGCGCGCGGCCCAGCCGACGCGGTTGCCCTCGCGGAACAACTGGCGGCCGCCCTCGCTCGCCTGATTGACGGCGATCACGCCGGGGTTGGTGAGCAGCGCCAGCGTGGCGGGATCGAGCGCGCGCAGGTCGCCGCCCATGATGAGTGGTGAGCGGGCAATCGCCCACAAGGTCATCATCGTGCGCTGTTCGTCGGGCGTGAAGCGCGTGGGGCGCTCGCCCAGCGCGAGCAGCCCGAGCGGGAGCATATCGGCATCGGGCCAGGCGCCGCGGCGGCGGTGCGGCGCCCAGTTCGCGAGCCGTTCGAACTGCGCGAGAAGCAGCGGCCATTCGTCCCAGAAATCGTCGCTGATCCGCCACATATTCGCGTGCGCCGCGACATGATCGGCGGCCGATAGCGGTGTCTCGCCCGGCGACAGGCTGAGCACCATCGGACGGCCCGATGCGTCGATCGCGCGGCGCACGGCCTCGATCTCGGGCTGGTTGCGGTGATAGGGGCGGCTGATGTCGTCGACCTTGACGAAATCGACGCCCCACGACGCAATCAGCCGGAACACGCTGTCATAATAGGCCTGCGCGCCCGGCTTGCTCATATCGACGCCGTACATGTCCGAATTCCACGAGCAGACGTTGACGCGATCGGCGATGTCGCCGCAGCGGTGGCGGGTGCCCGCGATCGGCAGGTTGCGATCGGCGGCAAGCCGGGGCACGCCGCGCATCAGGTGGATGCCGAAGCGCAGGCCGAGCGCGTGCGCCATATCGGCCAGCGGGCGGAAGCCGGCGCCGCCTGTGGCCGAGGGAAAGCGGTTGGGGGCGGGGAGCAGGCGGCCATAGCCGTCCATCGCCAGTTCGACCCCGGTGCGATACTCGAACCCGGTCGCGCCGGGCTCATACCACTGGATATCGACCGTGAAGATGTCATAGCCCGCCGGCAGCAGCTTTTCGGCCATGATCGCGGCGATTTCGCGCGCCTGCGCTTCGTTGATCGTCGCGGCGAAACTGTCCCAACTGTTCCAGCCCATCGGCGGGCGTGGCGCGAGATCGTGGAAGTCGGGCGCGGTGGCCGCACGAGCGAAGGCGGGCGTCAGCGTGGCGGCGGCGGCGAGCCCCGCCATCGTGCTGCGTCGCGTCCAGCCGGGCATCAGCGGGCCTCGCTTTCGATCATCCGCACTTCATAGACCGGCGCATCGGTGCCGCGCGTTTCGATGCGAACGCGGACCTTGGCCTTGCCGCGCGTGAGATCGGGCGGGATCGCATAATCCTTGGCGACGAACGCCTTCACCGGCGGCTCGGCACGGCGTTCCTCGGCGATTTGCACGCCGTCGATCAGGATGACGAAATCCTTGTTGGTCTCCTCGCCCCAATAGAGCACGCGCATCGCCATCGGGCCGGGGCGGACGGCGAGGTCGAATTCGAGCCAGTTGCCGACGCCCCACCACGCCTGCCGCCCGGCGCGTCCGTCCCACGAAAGAAGATCACTCTGGTTGGAGGCGAAGCCGTGATCCTGTTCGGGCTGCTGTTCGCCAAGCTGGATGACATCGACCGTGCGTTTCGCGAGCGCGGCGCTGGCGCGCTGCCCGGCGATGAAGGCGGCTTCCTCCTTCGCCCAGCGATCGGCGGTGAAGGTGGGGAAATAAACCGCGGTGCGGCGGTCGTATTGCGCGAAGAAGGGGACAAGCGTGGCGGGCTCGGGCTTCGCATCCGCCATGCGGAAGCGGTGTGCGGTGGCGTCCAGCGGCGTGAGCGCTGCGCCGGCATCGGCGGCGACGAGCGTTGGGGGGAGGGCGTCGAAAGGGGCGTTCGCGGGGCCGAGATCGGCGGCGAGGACGACGGGGCCGTGGGTATAGGCGACGATCGTTGGATCGTCTGGCGTGGGTTCGGCCTTGAGCGCCATCGGCAACGTCAGCGTGATCCGATCGCCCGCACGCCAGCGGCGATCGAGCAGCGCATAGCCGTCGCGGCGCTCGATCGGGGTGGCGACATCGTTGATCGCGATCATCGGGTCTTTCGCCCAGCCGGGAAGGCGGAGCGCGAGGGCGCGCGTCTTGCCGGGCCTGGCGACCGTAAGCGTCACCTCGTCCTCGAACGGAAAGCGCGTCGCGAGATCGAGTTTCCAGCCGTCCCAATCGAGCGTCGAGGCGATGAACAGGTTGACGTAGAGCGTGCGCGCGTCGTGCCAGTAGATCGAATCGCCGTGCTTTGAGTGGCTCTCCATCCCCGAGCCCACGCAGCACCAGAAGCTGTCGTCGCGGGTCGACCAGGTGCGCCGCGCGCCCGCCGAGAGCGGCATGAAATAGGCGAACATGCCGGTGGCCGGGTGCTGGTGCGCGAGGATGTGATTGAGGTGGACGCGCTCGTAATAGTCGAACAGGGCCGCATCGGGCGCCCAGCCGTACACATGCCGCGTGAGCTTGAGCATGTTGTAGCTGTTGCACGCCTCACAGGTGCGCTCGGTGATGAAGGGGGCGATTTTGTCGGGCGGGCCGAAATGCTCGCGTTCCGAATTGCCGCCGATGACGTAGCTGTGATGATGGACCACCACGTCGCGGAAGAAGCGCGCGGCGGTCTGGTGATCGCGATTGCCGGTCAATTCGTAGAGACGGGCGAGGCCGATCAGCTTGGGGATCTGCGTGTTGGCGTGGAGCCCCGAAAGCTGATCGTGCTCGGCGGCGAGGGGATCGAGGATCTTGCGATCGTGGATACGCTCGGCGAGCCGGAGCCAGCGTGGGTCGCCGGTGATCGCGAAGGTATCGGCATAGCTTTCGTTCAAGCCGCCATATTCGGAGGCGAGCAGCGTCTGCATCTCGGCATCGTCGAGGCCTTCGAGGATCGTCGCGAGATAGCCCGCCATCGCGAGCATCACCGGCAGCGCCGCCGCGATCTTGCCGATCCGGTACGCGTCGATCAGCCCGGCATGAACCTTGTGCCAGGTGTAGAGCGGCACCCAGCCGCCGTTGATATCGAACCCGCCGGTGCGGATGATGTGGCGGCGGATTTCCTCGAACACGATCTTGCCGTCGACCACCTTGCCGTCGCGCTCGACGGTGGTGCCGCCGATATAGCCGTCGCCATGCGCGCGCTGGCATTCGGCGAGATCGGTGACGATGTGCGTGATGCGGTCGCGCACCGCTGCGTCGCCGGTCTGTGCGTGCATCAGCGAGCAGGCGGAGAGGTAATGGCCGAGCGAATGGCCGGCGATGCCGCGCGCTTCCCAGCCGCCATAGACGGGCGCCTTGGGCTTCAGCCCGGCGCTTGCCCGGAAGTTGTGGAGCAGACGGTCGGGGTCGAGCGACAGCAGGAATTCGCGATTCTTGTCCACCGCATCGCGGAACGGCGAGGGGCCGAGCCGCACCGCGTCGAGCGGGACGGGCTCGACGCGGATGCGGGGGCTTGCCACCGCCGTGCGCGCCGCCACCGGGCCGGCGAGCGCGACCACGCTCGCCGACGCCAGGAAAGCGCGCCGCGACAGCATCACTGCGTGACCGCGACCACCGCGACCGACTTGGCCGGCAGGTCGAACACCAGCTTGCCGCCCACGTTCTTGCCCGCATAGGCGACCGGGTGGATCGTGTTGGGTGCGTCGAACGTGTTGTGCGTGTCGATCGCGGGGCCGGTGAGGATGCGGCCCGTGGCGGTGCCGCCAAGCCCGGTCGTCACCCGCGCGGCGCGATCGGGATCGAGGTTGACGAGCGACAGGTACAGCTTGCCGTCGGCGCCTTTGGCGGCGGAGACGTCGACCATCGGCAGATCGTATTCGCCCTGCTTGTAGCGCGGGCCTTCGACCGTGGCGGGATAGGGCGTCGCGCCCTGGAACGGCACGTACATGTCGAAGACGTGATAGGTCGGCGTCAGCAGCATCTTGTCGTCCCTGGTCAGGATCATCGCCTGGAGGACGTTCACCATCTGCGCGATCGCGGCGAGCTTCACGCGATCGGTGTGGCGGTGGAAGATGTTGAGCGTCAGCGCCGCGACCTCGGCATCGCGCAGGCTGTTCTGCTGATAGAGGAAGCCGGGGTGCGAGCCGGGTTCCTGATCGTACCAGGTGCCCCATTCGTCGACATAGAGCGCGACGCGCTTGTCGGGATCGTATTTGTCCATGATCGCCGAATGCTTGGTGACGAGTTCGTCCATGTGCAGCGCGTGGACGAGTGTCGAGGCCCAGGCGGCCTTGTCGAAGCCCGTCGCGGGCCCCTTATGCTCCCACGAGCCGGGGAAGGTGTAATAATGCAGGCTGAGCGCGTCCATCGTGCGCGCGGCGTCGCGCATGAACACTTCGGTCCAGTGGTAATCGTCGACATTGGCGCCCGAGCCGACGCGCACGATCGGCCCGCCCTCCGATTGCCGCTGGACGAAGGTGGCATAGCGGCGATGCTCGTTGGCGGCGTGCTCGGCGGTCATGTTGCCGCCGCAGCCCCAGGTTTCGTTGCCGACACCGAAATATTTGAGGTTGGTCCACGGCTTGTCGCGGCCGTTGGCGCGGCGTTCCTCGGCGAGCGTCGACTTGCCGCCGGCGGTCATGTATTCGATCCATTGCTGCATGTCGCGCGGCGCCATCGACCCCATGTTGCCCGCGACATAGGCGTCGGCGCCGAGCCGTTCGGCATAGTCCATGAATTCGTTGGTGCCGAAGCTGTTGTCATAGGTGACGCCGCCCCAGGTATAGTTGATCCGCACCGGGCGCTTCTCGCGCGGGCCGATGCCGTCGCGCCAGTCATATTGATCGGCGAAGCAGCCGCCGGGCCAGCGGATCACGGGGATATGCAGCTTGTCGAGCGCGGCCATCACGTCGCTGCGATAGCCGTTGGTGTTGGGGATTTTCGAATCGGGGCCGACCCAGATGCCGTCGTAGAGGCCGCGGCCGAGATCCTCGGCGAACTGGCCCTGGATTGCGGGTTCGATTTTCGCGCCGGGCGAATTAAGGTCGATCGCGACCGAAACCTGCGCGGGCTGCTGTGCCATCGCCGGCATCGCCACCATCATCGCGGCGGCCGACAAGGCGGTGCGCGTCCACATTTTCATCGCTCTGCTCCCCTTTTTTCAAAGAATCGATCGCCGGCTTCCGGCGGGTTCTATTAACTCAGACATATAATGCTGGCGCGATACGTCAATCGCTTCGTGTCGATAGCGATAGCGCTCTCAGAAACCACGGAATGGTGCACGGTCGTGGATTTCCGGCAACACCTGTTGGTTTTTGTCTGAGAAATACGCACAGGCGCTTGCGCGCTACCGATCGCGGGTCTAATAAATTGTCTGAGTTAATAATCCGACGAGAAAGCGGCGCGAAGCCGATGAACCGTCCGATTTGGGGAGAGGGGTAGTTTAAATGGCTGCGAAGCTTGCAATCCTGTGTTCGGCATCGTTGATCGGTCTGGCTGCTGCGGGCAGCCCGGCGTTCGCGCAAACCGCTGTCGATGATGGGCAGGACACCGGCGCCGATATCGTCGTCACCGGCGTTCGCGCCAGCATGATCCAGGCACTAGAGGTCAAGCGCGATTCGACCCAGGTGGTCGAATCGGTCGTCGCCGAGGATGTCGGCAAGCTGCCCGACAACAACGTCGTCGAGGCGCTCCAGCGGCTTTCCGGCGTGCAGGTGACCAACCGTGGCGGCGGCGAAACCGGGACGCTGTCGATTCGCGGCCTGCCCGATCCGTTGACGACGATGAACGGCCGCGAGATTTTCACCGCGGCGGGACGCTCGTTCGCGCTTCAGGATATCGCCGCGACGCTCGTCAAGCGGATCGACGTCTACAAGACGCGCGCGGCCGACCAGATCGAGACCGGGCTTGCCGGGCAGATCGACGTGCAGACACGCCGTCCGTTCGATTTCGACGGTTTCGCGCTCTCCGCAACGGGGCGCGGCATCTATAACGAGACCTCGGATACGCTGAACCCCAATGTCAGCCTGCTCGTCAGCGATCGCTGGGAAACCGGGGTCGGCGATATCGGCCTGATGGTGAACGGCAGCTACGCCCGCACCAAATATCGCGACATGAGCATCACCGCGGGCGCGCTGGTGCCGTTCGTCACCGAGAATCCGCCGGCGGGCACGGGCTTTACGCCGCTCCAGCGCGTTTTCCCGGAGACAGGTGCGTGGCAGCCGGGGCTCGATCGCGGGCTTCCGACCGAGGAAGGCTCGACCTTCGTCCTGAACGGGATTGATACGCCCTATTACCTTGCCCGCGACGCGGTGTTCAGCCCCGACGTGCGCGGCGATCGCAAACGGCCCTCGGTCAATGCGGCGTTGCAATGGTCGCCCAATTCGAGTTCGGTTTATACGGCCGAATTCTTCTGGACGGGGTTCCGCCAGACGACCTTCAACAATCTGTTCTTCAGCTTCGTCGACTGGTGGGGCAGCCTCGGCCCCAATCCCGCGGATACGATCACGCTCTATCCCGGCACCAACATCATCAAGACGCGCACCGTTGGCGATGTGTTCGGGTTCAACAGTGGCGACATCACCAAGAGCAAGACCGACAGCTTCGTCTATGCGCTCAATGGCCAGTGGGAGGTGGGCGACAGCGCGCACATCTCCGCCGACCTCGCGTATCAGGACAGCAAGAACCAGTCGCAGTTCTTCGCGATGCGGACCACGCGCGTGGCGCCGCAGATCATGGTCGATTTCAACACCGGTAACGGGTATCCGTCATACAATTTCTCGGATAATTCGGTGCTTGCCGATCCGAGCGCGTGGACGGTCGGCGAACTGTACGACAATGCCGACAAGTCAAGCGGTTCGGCCTGGACCTTCCGGCTCGACGGCAAGAAGGATTTCGACGGCGGCTTCCTGCGACAGGTCAAGGCGGGCATTCGCTACGACAACCGCAAGGCCGCGTCCTCGGTGCGCGGGCAGGATGCGCCCGCGCTCAACGTGCCGTTCACCTCGCTGCCCGAAGGCGCGCAATATCTGAACCACGGCTTCTTCAACGGCCGCGCGAGCGTGCCCACGTCGTGGGTGGTCGCGAACGGCTATTACAACCTCGCCCATGCCGACGAGATCCGCGAACTCTATCGCTCGACGGTCGATCCCGGCATCCTGCTCAGCGACGATCTGACGATGACGCGGGTGTTCGACATCAACGAGATCACGATGTCGGCCTATATCCAGGCGGATGGCGAGCTGACGATCTTCGGCCGGCCGCTGCGGTTGCAGGCCGGGTTGCGCTATACCGATGTCGATACCGACGTGACCTTCACCGACCGCTATTCGCTGGTGACGACAAGAGGGTCGTCGGGGACCTGGAAATTCCTGCCCAGCGCGACCGCGATCTTCGACGTCACCGACAAACTCCGGTTGCGGTTCAACTACGGCAAGACGCTGCGGCGCCCGGCGTTCGGCGATCTCAATTCCAATTTCAACCTGACGGGCGATCTGACGCAGGTCGGCTACGGTTCGGGCTCGGCGGGCAACCCCAACCTGCGCTCGACCCAATCGACCAATTACGATCTCTCGCTCGAATGGTATTTCGATCGCGACAGCGCGATCTACACCACCTTGTTCCGCCGCGAGGTCGACGGGCTGGTGGTGCCGATCACCTCGCTGGTGCAGGTGCCGGGGACGGGACTCAACACCGATACCTTCCTCGTCACGCGGCCGCAGAACGCGTCGAACGGCGTGCTCAAGGGAATCGAACTGGGGGCGCTCTATTTCCCCGATTACCTGCCGGGCATCCTGCGCGGACTGGGCGTGCAGGGCAGCATGACCATCCTCGATTCGAAACAGAACATCCCGCAGGTCGATATCGACGGCAATGTGATCGGGCAGGATTCGTCGCCGTTCTTCGGGGTGTCCGATCTGTCGTACAACGTCACGCTGGCCTACGATCGCAAGCCGGTCGGGGTGCGGCTCTCTTATGTCTGGCGCAAGAACTTCCTGTCGAACAACGAGGCGCGGCTGTTCGCCAATCCGATCGGCGTGTGGCGCGTGCCCGAAAAGAGCCTCGACCTTCAGGTGACGCTCGATGTCACCAAGCGGCTGGGCATCACCTTCGATGCCACCAACCTGACCAACGAGGTGCAGCAGAGCTATTACCGGTTCGGCGATGCGGGCGGCTTCGCGACCGACAATCTCGGCTCGACCCTGCTGTCGCGGACCTTCGCGCTCGGCGTCCGCTACAGCTTCAATTGAGGCGGCGCGGGTGACGCGAATCGATCCGGCGGCGATCGGGCGGCGCGGCTTCGTGCTCGCGTCGCTCGCCGCCGGGGCGTGCGCGGCGGCAGGGGTGCGGCCGAGCGGTTCGGTCGGCGGCAGCGGCAATTTTGCCGACCGGCTGACCGGGGCGATCAGCCCGGTCCATGATCCCTGCATCATCCGCCAGGGCGACACCTATCATCTGTTCTGCACCGGGCATGTGGGCGAGGGCGCGGGGGTGCTGCCGTGGCGGGTCTCGACCGACCTGATTCACTGGAGCGCGCACGGCAGCGTGTTCGATGGCCTGCCCGGCTGGGCGCAGGACGAGGTGCCGGGGACGCGCGGCATCTGGGCGCCCGACATCTCGTACAGCGACGGGCGCTATCACCTTTATTACTCGCTCTCGACCTTCGGGAAAAACCGCTCCGCGATCGCGCTGGTGACGACGCCGACGCTCGACACGGCCGACCCAGCGTTCGGCTGGCGCGACGAAGGGGTGGTGCTCCGATCGACGCCGCAAGATGATTACAACGCGATCGATGCCAATCATGTCGTTGATGCTGAGGGGCGGGTGTGGCTCGCCTTCGGCAGCTTCTGGGGCGGGTTGCAGATCGTGCCGCTCGATCCCGCGACGGGCAAGCCGCCCGCCGGTGCCAAACCGCGCACGATCGCGCGGCGGCCGATGCCCGATGCGATCGAGGCGCCGTTCATCATCCGGCGTGGCGACTTTTATTACCTGTTCGCGTCGTTCGATTTCTGCTGCCGGGGCGCGAACAGCACCTATTACACCGTGGTCGGGCGCGCGGCCAAGGCCGACGGGCCGTATGTCGACCGCGAAGGCCGATCGATGCTCAAGGGCGGCGGCATGGTGATCCTGCGCGCCGACCGCAGCGCCGGCGACCGGTTCGTCGGCCCCGGCCATTGCGCGGTGCTTCAGGACAGCGACCGCGATTATATCGTCTATCACGCCTATGACACGCAGCGCGACGGCGTGCCGACGCTGCGCATTCACCCGCTCGACTGGAGCACGGACGGCTGGCCGACGGTGGTGTAAGGAGCGGGCGTCGGACGCTCGCGTTGCTCGCGACTCACCCCCGGCCCCTCCCTTGCAGGGTGGGGAGGCGTTAGAGTGCGATGACTTTGCGTTGAGCCGCATCCTAAAACCCGTTCGTCCCCGGACTTGATCCGGGGTAGTCGAAGCACCGTACTCCGCGCCGCAAGCGATCAGCGGGCCCATCGCAGAACGGCCCCCTTCGACTGCCTGCTAAGGCAGGCGCTCAGGACAGGCTTCGACAAGCTCAGGGCGAACGGATCAATGTAAAGTCATCGCAGCCTAGGTCGCGTTGCGATCCGCCGGGCCGGGCAGGGCGCGCGTGGTATCGAGGAACGCCATGTCGACGAGGTTCGCCATCGCCTTGTGCGCGGCCTTGGCATTGCCCGCGGCGACCGCCTCGAACACGCGGCGGTGATCGGGGATGGGATCGCGGCTGAGCGGCATGTGGCGCTGCTTGAAGATCGTCGTCCATGCGACCGCCGCGCCGACGCCGCTGGTGAGCGTGACGAGGAAGGGATTGCCCGATGCCTCGAGCAGGGCGGCGTGGAAATGCTGATCGGCGGCCCGGCCTTCGGGCGAAGCGAGCGTGTGTTCGGTCATGTCGGCGAGCGCCTCGGCCATCGCGGTAACCTGCGCCTCGGTGCGGCGCTGCGCGGCGAGCGCGGCGGCCTCCGGCTCGACGATCTTGCGCAGCTCGAACAGGCTGGCGAGCAGATCGTCGCCGGGCTCGAATTCGAAAATCCACGACAGCACGTCGGGATCGAGCAGATGCCATTTCGCCCGCGGGCTGACGCGCGTGCCTGTTTTGGGGCGCGATTCGACCAGCCCCTTGGCGGCGAGGATGCGCACCGCCTCGCGATAGGCGGTGCGCGAGACGCGCAGCCGGTCGCTCGCCTCGACCTCGCCGTTGAGCACCTCACCGGGCTGGAACTGGCCCGAGACGATGCGGATGCCGATATCGCGCGCGATCGTGCCGTGGATACGCAGCAGCTTGCGCCCCTCGGGGGTGTCGATGATCGTGGTGGTGCGGGCGCGCGACGGCATATTTCTCCCTTAGCGTGGACCGACCTGAAGACAAAGCTGCCGCGTCATGCCGGGATCGTCGTAAAGACGTTCCATGACAGCGGTTTAAGCGTAGCCGTTAGCACGCCATCTGTGAGCGCGGCCTTGGGATGAGCGACGGGGGTGACGCGATCGGGCGCGTCCTTCGTATTGGTCGCCTCCAGATCGCGATGGTGCAGTTCGTCCGCGCTGGCAAGCCGGCGCGTGCCCATGTTGCGCAATTCGGCGGTGAGCGTCATCTCCTCATCGAGGCTGC
The DNA here is from genome assembly GCF_003550065.1 of Hephaestia caeni. Lineage (GTDB taxonomy): Bacteria > Pseudomonadota > Alphaproteobacteria > Sphingomonadales > Sphingomonadaceae > Sphingomonas > Sphingomonas caeni_A. Next base: position 46,271 of record NZ_QXDC01000004.1, on the reverse strand, counting down.
GGTTGAGCGCGAACAGCGTTGCGGCGCCGGTATCGGGATCGTGGACGACCGCGGTGACGAGCAGCGGCGCGGCCTGCTGGTTGCCGGCGGTGAAGGTGCCGGTATCGACCTTCAAGCGCAGCGCGTTGCCGCGGGCGTGGCGCGAGGCCTGCGCGAACGGGTGGAAGATCGTCTGCCGCCACGCCGGGCCGCCGGTTTCGGTCATGATCGGGGCGATCACGTTGACGAGCTGCGCGAGGCACGCCGCTTTCACGCGATCGGCGTGGTTGATCATGGTGAGCAGCGCGCCGCCGATGACCAGCGCGTCTTCCATATTGTAGATTTCCTCGAGCAGCGGCGGCGCCTCGGGCCAGCCCACCCCGCGCAATTGCTCGCCTGAGCGCGCGCGATACCAGACGTTCCATTCGTCGAGCGAGAGCATGATTCGCTTGGGGGACCGGCGCTTGGCGGCAACCGCATCGGCGATCGCGGTGACCTCTGTGATGAAGCTTTCGAGATCGTCGATCGCGGTCAGGAAGCGATCGACCTCATGTTCGTGATTCTCGAAATACTGGTGGAGCGAGATGTAATCGACTTGCTCGAAACAATGATCGAGCACCTCATATTCCCACGCGCCGAAGCTGGGCATCGTGCGCGCCGAGGAGCCGCACGCGGCGAGCTGGAGGCCGTCCGACGTCCAGCGCATCATCTTGGCGGTTTCGGTGGCGATGCGGCCATATTCCTCGGCGGTCTTGGCGCCGGTTTGCCAGGGGCCGTCCATCTCGTTGCCGAGGCACCAGAATTTGATGTCGTGCGGCGCCTCATAGCCGTGGCTCCGCCGCAGATCGGCATAATGGGTGCCGCCGGGGTGGTTGCAATATTCGAGGAAATTCTGCGCCTCGGCGGCCCCGCGCGTGCCGAGGTTGACCGCGAACATCGGCTCGATGTCGGCGGCCTTGCACCAGTCCATGAACTCGTTGGTGCCGAACTGGTTGGTCTCGGTCGACCCCCAGGCGAGGTCGAGGCGGACAGGGCGCTGGTCCTTCGGGCCGACGCCATCCTCCCAATCATAGCCCGAGACGAAATTGCCGCCGGGATAGCGCACGATCGTGGGGCCAAGCTCACGGATCAGCGCGAGCACGTCGCCGCGGAAGCCGTTGGCGTCGGCGGTCGCATGGCCGGGCTCGTAGATGCCGCCATAGACGCAGCGGCCGAGATGCTCGACGAAGCTGCCGAAGACGTGGCGGGCGACGGGGGCGATCACGAAATCGGCGTCGGCGATGACATGGGATGAGAGCATGGTCGGTTAAAATCCTAGATATGCTGGAGGATGTCGTTCACGCGCCGCTCCATGTCGGCGAGCGCCTGATCGATCGACTTGTTGCCCGCGATCGCGGCGGCGGCTTCCTGGCCGACGACGGTTTCGATCGGGAACTGGCGGCGGATTTGTTTCGGAAGCGGCGTCGCGGTGTGGGCGATCTCGGCGAGCGCCGCGCGGTGCGGCAGTGCGCGCCATTTGGGGCTGTCGATCACAGCAGCGAATGCGGGCATGTGGCCGGTGCGCGCCCAATCCGCATCATGCGCGGCGAAGAATTTGAGGAAGCGCAGCACCGCTTCGTGCTCGGCCAGGGTGCGTTCGGGATTGTGCGGCATCACCCAATTGTGGCCGTCGGCGAAGGTCACGTTGCGCTGGAAGAGTTGAGGGTAGGGGAAGACGGCATAGCCGTTGTGGAGCGCGCTGTCCGGGTTGCGCGAGGCGGTATCGAAATCCTGCACCATCCAGGTGCCGACGAGGAACACGCCGCCGCCGCCGTTCAGGAAGCTCGCCACCGCCGCGCTGTAATCCTGATTCTGCGTGGTGAGATCGCGCGCGCGGATTTGCTTGAACAATTCGAGCGCGCGGTGCGCGGCGGGGGTGCGGAAATTGGCGTGGCGCGCGTCGGTGAACAGCGGCACGCCCTGCTGCATGACGAAGGTGTAGAAATTGCGCGTGTAGCTCGCATATTCGTTGGCGGTCGCCTGCACCAGATAGGGTTTGCCGGTGCGGCGCTCGAACTGTTCGGCCTGCGCGAGCAGTTCCTCGGGCGAGCGGGGGAGGACGGGCTGGCCGTTCCGCATAAGCCCGGCCTTGCGGAACAGGTTGGTGTTGACGTGCCAGAGCATCGTCCAGCTATCGAGCGGCAGGCCCCAGATTTTCCCGTCGATCGTCACCGCACGGCGGGCGGCGTCGGTGAACTGATCGGGCGTGATTCCGACCGTCGCGAGATCGCCGCCCACGGGATCGAGCAGGCCGCGCGCCTGATAATCGGCGATCACCGATCCGTGCATCGTCACCAGATCGGGCGCGTCATTGGCGGCGAGCTGGGCGGTGAGCTGATCGTAGCCTGGCCAGAAGACGATGTTCTCGACCACGCGGATGTCGGGATTGTCGGCCTCGAACCTGTTGATGATCGAGGTCATGATCCCGCATTCGCCCTCGGCTGCGGCGACATCGGTGTTGCGGCCGTATTCGGCCTCGCATGCGCCGAAGAAACGCTGGACGACGAGCGTGGTGCGATCGTCATGGGTCGCGCCGCCGCACGAGGCGACGAGGAGCGCGAGCGCAAGGAGCGCGAGCGGCCTCATCGGCCTGCCGCTCCGGCGACCGCCTGGACGATATATTTCTGGAAGAACAGATAGACGATCAGGATCGGCAGCCCCGCAAGCACCGCCTGCGCCATCAGGAAGCCGAGCCCCTCGGTCTGCGCGAAATTCATCTGGGTGGAGGCGATGCCGACCGTCAGCGTGAACATCTGCTTGTTAGTCGCCGAAATGAGCGGCCACCAATAATCGTTCCAGGCGGAGAGGAAGGTGAAGATGCCGAGCGTCGCTTGTGCGGGGATGGTGAGCGGCAGCAGCACCTTCCAGAAGATCTTGAAGCGCGAGGCGCCGTCGAGCAGCGCGGCCTCATCGATGTCGCGGGGGATCGCGCGGAAATATTGCGTCATCAGGAACACGCCGAACGGCGCCGACAGGCCCGGCAGGATTAGCGCGCCGTAGGTGTTGTGCATCGAGACGAGGCTGAGCATCTGGTGGCGCGCGATAATCACTGCCTGTTCGGGCACCGCAAGGCCGAGCAGCACGATCACGAACAGCACCGATCGCCCCGGAAAGTCGAGCCGCGCGAAGCCGTAGCCCGCCAGACTCGACAGAATCAGCACCCCCGCCGTCATGCCCAGCGATACGATCAGGCTGTTCATGATCCAGCGGAACACCTGCCCATCACCGAACAGCGTGCGATAATTGGCGAGCGTATAGGGCAGGCTGAACACCGAATTGGTATCCGCCATCAGCGCCGCATTGGCCTTGAACGACAGCGCGAGCACCCAGAACAGCGGCACCATCATCAGCACCGCGGCGATGACGATCAGCGTGAGTGCAACCGGGTGGGTGCGACCGAAACGCATCAGCGGGCCTCCCGGCGCGAGGACAGCCAATATTGCACCATCGCCGCGATCAGGATCATCGCGAACAGCACCTGAGCTGCGGCCGAGGCATAGCCAAGCTCCCACTGCCGCCACCCGGTCTCGTAGATGAACAGCACGATCGGGCGGGTCGCGTTGTTGGGGCCGCCCAATGTCATCAACTGCGGCTGGCCGAAGAGTTGGAACTGGAGGATCACCTCGATGATGATGACGAGCGCGAAGGTGCGCCGGATCGCGGGGAGGGTGATCCGCGTCAGCGTCCGCCAGCGCGAGGCGTTGTCGAGCGCGGCGGCCTCGTACAGCGCGCGCGGCACCTGCTGGAGCGCGGCGAGGAACAGCACCATCGGCAGCCCGATGCACCACCAGATCGTGGTGATCGCGATCGCGGGCATCGCCAGCGTCTCGTCGTTGAGGAACGCGATCGGCGTGCCGCCAAGCGCGCGGGTGACGACCGAGAGCAGCCCGCTGTCGGGCAGGAACACCAGCCGCCACACCAATGTCACCACCGTCACCGACAGCACCGTCGAGGCGAAGAAGATCGTCCGCAGCACCGCCGCCCAGCGCGCCTGCCGATTGAGCACCAGCGCCAGTGCGAGCCCGAGCACCGCGAGCAGCGGCACCGTCAGCAGAACGAAATAGAAGGTGTTCCAGACGGTTTGGAGGAAGATCGGATCACCGAACAGCCGCACGAAATTGGTGAGGCCGACAAAGCCTTCGGTGCCGAACAGGTCGCTTTTGGTGGTCGACAGCCACATGCCCCACGCCAGCGGCACGACGATCATCGCGACGAACACGATCAGATAGGGCAGCACGAACAAGGCGTTCGTCCAATCCGTCGCGCGGCGGCGCCGAGGCGTAAGGGACGCCATCAGCCGCGCTGCGCCGGATGGTGGCCGAGACCGTCGGCATCGAACAAATGCGCGCGTTCGGGCTGGACCGCGAGGCCGATGCGATCGCCGGGGCGTACCGCCGACAGCCCGCTATCCTCGGCGACGATCGGGGTGCCGTCATCGAGCACGACGTGGAGCAGCGTGCGTTCGCCAAGCCGCTCGACCACCTGCACGCGCGCGGCGAGCGGGGCGCCGTCGAGCGCGGCGGGGCGGATACATTCGGGGCGCAGCCCGAGTGTCATAGCGCCCGCGGGCAAATCGGCCGCGGCAACGGCGGTGTCGATGATCGCGCCGTTCGCCAGCCGGACGCGGGTCATTTCGCCCGCCGCCTCGACCGTCACCGGCAGCAGGTTGATTTTGGGCGATCCGACGAAGCTGGCGACGAATTCGGTGCGCGGGGTGAGGTAGATGTCCATCGGGCTGCCGACCTGTTCGATCCCGCCCTGGTTGAGCACGACGATCCGATCGGCGAGCGTCATCGCCTCGACCTGATCGTGGGTGACGAAGATCATCGTCGTGCCGAGACGTTGATGAAGCTGCGCGATCTCGAGCCGGGTGCGCATCCTGAGCGCGGCGTCGAGGTTCGACAGCGGTTCATCGAGCAGGAACAGATCGGGTTGCTTGACGATCGCGCGCGCGATCGCGACGCGCTGCTGCTGGCCGCCCGAAAGCTGCGTCGATTTGCGATCGAGCAGGGGCATGATTTCGAGCGCGTCGGCGGCGGCGGCGACGCGGCGGTCGATCTCGTCGGCAGGCACATGCGCGTTGCGCAAGCCGAACGCCATATTCTCGCGCACGCTCATATGCGGGTAGAGCGCATATTGCTGGAACACCATCGCCACGCCGCGCGCGCCGGGGGCCAAATGATCGACGCGGCGCGCGCCGATGCGGATTTCGCCGCCGTCGACGGTTTCGAGCCCGGCGATCATCCTGAGCAACGTGGATTTACCGCAGCCGGACGGGCCGAGGAACACCACGAACTCGCCCGCCGCTATCGTTAGCGACAGCCGATCGATCACGGTCACCGCGCCGTATCGCTTGCTCACTCCATCCAGCACGACGCCCGACAAACGATCCTCCCCATCTTTATTTGTCTGAGTAATGAAGGCAGGGTGCGAGGACGTCAACCGTCAGTTTGCTCTTCTTTCGGGATTCCTCAACGGCACGCGCGCGAGCCGATCGCCGCCGGGGGATGCCGGCGGGCGTGCCCTCGGTCGATATCGGCGATGCACTCCCTTGATCAGGACGGAATTCCGGGCGCGCGTTGGCGCTCGGGGTGCCGGCATTCGGGTGTCCGCCGCGCGTGCCCGGTGTGGCCTGCGCGCCACAGTATTCCGCCTGTAATCCAGCCGGCCGTCCTATTGATCATATATATATTTGCAACAGAGAGGGGATTTGCTAAGCCGACTTGGCGCCCCCGCACCCAGCTTTCGGGGATGCGCAGGGGAGGAATGATGAAAATTTGGCGTTCGGCGCTGCTGATCAGCGCATCGACTCTTGCGGCCTCGCAGGCCTTCGCACAGGCCGTGGGCCAGGATCAGGCCGATGCGCCGGCGGCGTCGCAAGCCAGCCTGTCGGGCGAACCGGCGGAGGACGCCATCGTCGTCACCGGCATCCGTTCGTCGCTGGAACGCGCCGCCGAGGTCAAGCAGAATGCCGTCCAGGTGGTCGATTCGATCGTCGCGGAGGATATCGGCAAGCTGCCCGATCCGACCACCGCCGCCGCACTCCAGCGTGTGCCCGGCGTCCAGGTTTCCAACGATCGCGACAACGAACTGTCGAACGTCAAGATTCGCGGCCTGTCCGATATCTCGACGACGGTCGACGGGCGCGAGGTCTTCACCACCACCGGCCGCGCGTTCGATCTCAAGGATCTGCCCGCGCAGGCGTTGAAGCGCGTCGACGTGTTCAAGTCGCAGACCGCCGATCAGATCGAAGGCGGCGTGGCGGGCGCGATCGACCTGAGGCTCAACAAGCCGTTCGATTTCCACAAGCCGACGCTCGTCTTCAACGTGCGCGAAAACTATGTGACGCGGCTGAACCGGGGTAATCCGCAGATCGGCGCGCTGGCGACCGACCGGTTCGATACCGGCATCGGCGAGATCGGCGTGCTGGTGAACGCGACCTGGTCGCATGCCGCCAACGAACGCAGCAACAGCAACCTGGGCAATCGGCGCAGCTCGGCGGGCAACCCGATCAACCAGGGGAATTACCTGATCCCCGAAGTCAGCCGGAACATGCCCAATGTCGGCTCGGTCACGCGCTGGCAGGCCAATGCCGCCCTCCAATGGCAGGCGACCCCGTCGCTTCAGGCCTATGTCGACGGTCTCTACACCTATTTCCGGACGACATCGGGTTTCGCGGGCTTCAATCCCTCGCCCTTTGTCAGTGGCAAGGATTTGACGCTCTCGAACGTGGTCGCGACCGACGACTGTTTCGACGCCCGCGTCACCGCCGGCGGCACCAACCCCAACATCATCAACAATGCGGATGGCACCCACTCGCTCCAGCCCTTCACGGTGCAAACGGTGTGCAACGTCAAGAGCGTCCGCTTCAACAACATCATCATCAACCAAAACTCGTCCTCGATCCGCCTGACCCAGCGCAACAAGATGGTCGGCGGCGGGCTGCGCTACGATCAGGACGGCACCAAGCTCAATTTCGATCTCGCCTATGAGACATCGGAGAGCTTCAACGAGGGCATTAACGCCGAAGCCGGCCAGCGCGTGCCCTGGGTCGATGTGGAGACCGACGTGGACGGCGGCCCGAGCTTCACGGTCGGCGATCAATATCCGATGAATACAGATCTTTATCTGCGCAATTCGTTCAACCAGAATTTCACGCTGAACACCGGATCGCTGATCCAGGCCAGGCTCGACGGCGAGCAGGATTTCGACGGTATCCTGAGCAAGATCAGGACCGGCTTCCGTTTCGCCCGGCGCGAGGCAGTCAGCCAGAACGTGCAGCAGACGAACAAGATTGGCGAACTCAAGCAGTTCGGCCCCAACGGCTGCAAGAATCAGGAAGCGTCGCAGGCGGAGGCGTGTCTGGTATCGTCGCTGGGCCTGTCGCCCGATTTCATCGGCACGATCGGCTATGCGCCGCGGCTGAACGGCGGCACTAATTTCGTCGGCCCCAATCCGGCCTATCTGCGCTCAGAGGAAGGGCGCAACGAATTGCGTGCGCTGTACGGCCTGGCGCTCAGCCAGCCCGATTACGATCCGACCCACGAGTTCGACGCCACCGAGACGAGTTACGCCACCTACGCGATGGGCGATTACGATTTCCCCCTGGGATCGGACATTTCGCTCGACGGCACGGTGGGCGTTCGCGTGATCAAGACCGATCGCACGATCAGTTCCTTCCGCGCGGAGGATAACGGCGATCTGACCAAGGTCACCGCCCATACCAGCGACGTCGATATTCTGCCGAGCGCGACGGCGCGGGTGAAGTTCCCCGGCGGCTTCCAGCTACGTGCCGGTTATTCACGCACGATGCGGCGGCCGGATTTCGGCTCGCTCAATCCGGTGCGCAAGCTGAATTATGTCGGCAACCCGATCCTGATCAACAACGGGAGCCAGGGCAATCCCGACCTGAAACCGCAGAAATCGAACAGTTTCGATGCCTCGGCGGAATATTATTTCCACAGCGGGTTCGTTGCGCTGACCGGTTTCTATCGCACCATCCAGGACCGCGTCGTCAGTTCCGCGTCGCAGCAGCAGATCGACGGCGAGAATTTCATCATCTCGACGCCGCGCAACGTCGGCAGCGTGAAGCTGAAGGGGATCGAGACCAGCGGCCAGTATTTCTTCGATTTCCTGCCCGGCGACCTTTCCGGCCTCGGCGTGCTGGGCGCCTTCACCTACGTGGATTCGGAGATTCGGGGGGACGATCCGCTGTCGGGCTATCCGCTCCAGGGCGTCTCCAAATATAATTACACGGTGGGCGGCGTTTTCGACAAGGGCGGGTTGAGCGCGCGGCTGGTCTATACGTTCCGCTCGAAATATTATGACGGCGACATCACGGGCAGCACCAACGTGCGGCCGTACGATCAGAGCCGCCCGGTCGACGACCCCTATCTGCCGACGCTGCTGACCTATACCCGGCCCGCCGGCCGGCTCGATTTCAGCATCGGTTACGACGTGACGCCGCAATTCCACATCGATGTCGGCGGCAGCAACATCCTGCGGAACGAGACCAAGACCTATATCGGCCAATCCTTCATCAACGGCGAGGTTTTCGGCGACGAGACGACCTATACGATCGGCGTGCGGGTACGGCTCTAAATCGACGTCGAGGGCAAACGGAAAAAAGGAGGAGAAGGGCGATGGAGCGGCGTGACTTTCTGAGGCAGGTATCCGGCGGCGCGCTGGCGACGGTGCTGGCGGGCGGCACGGGAATGGCCGCGGCCGCCGCGCCGGGCGCGCGCGCGCAGAGGGCGCCGGCAAGGCGCAAGGCCGGTGCCGCGGGGCGGCCGAACGTCATCATCCTGATCACCGACCAGACGAGCGCCGGGCTCACCAAGCGATCGGGCTACAAGTTCGACACCTCGCCGACGCTCGATCGCCTTGCGGCGAACGGCGTGGATTTCCGCCGCGCCTATTGCACGATTCCCGCCTGCGTCCCGAGCCGCACATCGATGCTGACCGGTCGCTGGCCGCAGGCCACGCGCGTGCGGATGAACCTCGATCCGCAGGACGCCTTCTTTTCGCAGGACGTCTACCAGGTCGCACACGATCAGGGCTATCGCACTGCGCTGTGCGGCAAGAACCATACGTACAAGACCGCGCAGGGCGTCGATTTCTGGCGCCAGTACGATCACAACAAGGGGTATAAGGCGCCCGGCGCGTCGGCCGACATCGCCGGGTTCGAGAAATGGATGGACGAGTTGGACTTCAACGTCGCGCTCGAGCCCGCGCCGTTCCCGCTTGAGACGCAGCTTCCCTATCGCATCGTTTCCGACGCGATCGAATTCATGCGCACGACACGCGACCAGCCCTTCTTCATGCAGGTCTCGATCCCCGAGCCGCACGATCCCGAACAGGTGCCGCATCCCTATTGGGACATGTTCCCGCCCGACGAGATCCCTGAGCGTTGCGCGGGCCGCGAGGCGCTGGAGAGGCTCGGCTATCGCGCCAACTGGCTCGATCGGCTCCAGCGCGCGGGTTTTCCCGACACCGAGAAGGTCTGGCGGCGCTACGTCTCCAACTATATCGGCGCGCTGCGCATGATCGACGATCAGGTCGCACGTATGCTCGACTTCATGGACAAGCAGGGGCTGCTCGACAACACGATCATCGTGCGTGTGGCGGACCACGGCGATTATCTGATGGAATACGGGCTGGCGCGAAAAGGCGTGGGGTTGCCCGAGCTGCTGACGCACATCCCGATGATCTGGAACGGCCCCGGCATCAAGCCGCGTCCCGAGGTCGGCGAAACGGCCTTCGTGTCGATGGCGGACGTGATGCCGACGATCTGCGAGGCGATGGGCGCCGAGATTCCGCCGGGGGTGCAGGGACGGAGCCTGCTGCCGCTGCTGAAGGGTGAGGATTTCCCGGCCGAGGAATTCCGCAGCATCACTGCCCAAGTCGGCGTGGGCGGGCTCTATTACGATGAGAAGGACGATATCCCGGTCACGGTCAGCCGCGGCACGGGCGGGCATTGGGACGAACTCAACGGCATCACCCAAAGCGGCAACGCGCAGATGGTGCGGATGGGCGACTGGAAGCTGATCTACGACATGATGGGCTACGGCCAGCTCTACAACCTCAAGACCGATCCGTGCGAATTGACGAACCTGTTCAACCAGCCGCAGCACGCCGCCGACCAGGCGACAATGATGGCCGAACTGGCGATGTGGACGATCCGCAACCAGGACAGCCTGCCGACCGGCCCGCAGAACAACAAGTATCGAACCAAATGGGCGCGTCCACATAATTGGTACGCACCATATCGGCATGGCACTGCGCCGACGGCCTTCATTCCCTGAGGCTGAGGGTAGAACGGCGCCATCGCCGTGACGGCGCCGTTCTACGGTTATGATCGAGACGCAAACCGCCACGGCGTTTCGACCAGTGGAATGAGGCGTGATAGCGCGTCTCTTGCGGCTGTCGCGGCATTATCGTCCGCGTGGAGGATTCATGCCGATAACCCAGGAGATGGTTCGCGCCTTGTCCGCGGACCTTTACAGTTGGTCGTTGCGGAAGGTGCCCGATGATACGCATGCCGCCCTGGCACGGGCGCAAGTATCGGAACCGGACGCGCGTGCGCGAGAGACGCTGAAGTTCATGCTCGCCAGCGCGGAACGCGCCGAGCGGGACGACAAATTCCTGTGTTCCGATTCCGGTATTCCGGTCTTTTTCGTGAGGATCGGGGCGCAGGCCGTCATGTCGGGCGATATCCGGCAGGCGTTTGTCGACGGCTTCGATGATCTGGTGCGCACCATCGAGCCACCGATTTTGAAATTCGTGACGAACCCGCTGACGAACGAACGCGGCTATCGCGGCAAGGACATGCCGATCGTCTCCTACGATTTTACCGACGGCGATTGCATCGACATCACCTGTTCGCCGAAATCGCTGGGATCGGGCCGGTGGGCGGCGCTCGAGATTTTCAGCTATCCCACGCTCGAGACGATCGAAACCTATGTCATGGATGTCGTGATGAACGCCGCCGGCCAGCATTGTCCGCCGGTGGTGATCGGCGTGGGCATCGGCGGCAGCTTCGATCGCGCGGCCGCGATCGCCAAGAAGGCGACGTTGCGCCCGATCGGCTCGACGAACGACGAACCCGTGTTGCGGGATATGGAAGGCAGGTTGCTCGCCGCCGTCAACGCGACCGGATTCGGCCCGATGGGGTTGGGCGGGCAGACGACCGCCCTCGCCGTTCACGTCGATTATTCGGCGGGACACGGCTTCACGCCGGTGGCCGTGTGCTTCAACTGCTGGATCAACCGGCGCACCCGCGCACGGATTTACAACTCGGGCGTCGTGGAGCGGTTGGAGTAGCGCATGGCGATGCTTCCCCGTGTGCAACTGCCGCTCTCGCCTGATGCGGCGCGGCGCCTAAAGCTCGGTGATGTCGTGCTTGCCGATGGCGAAGCCGTCATCACCGCGGGGCTGCCCACGCATGAGCGTATCGTACGATATCTGGACGAGGCTCTGCCGCTTCCCCTCGAGTTGCGCGGCCAAGCATTTTTTCATCTCGGTTTGTGCGAGGCGGCGGAAGGCGGCGACACCACGCCGCTCTACGTCAATCCCACCACGAGCACGCGCTTCGCCGCTCAATTGCCGACCATGATCCGCCGCCTCGGGTTGACGACCGTTGCCGGCAAAGGCGGGCTGGACCAGGCATCGGTCGATGCGATGGCGGCACAGGGGTGCGTCTATATGGCGATCGTGGGCGGCGCGGCCCCGCTGCTGACAGCGGCCATAACGGAGGTCGTCGAGACCGGATGGGATGACCTCATCGCGCAATTCCGGCTGACCCGTATTCGCTTTCGGGGCTTTGGGCCGCTGACGATCGCGATCGATGCCCACGGCGGCAATCTGTACGGCCAGCTCGCGGATGTGGCACGCCAGCGGCTGCCGGCTATTCTTTCCGGCATGGCGGGACGACGCGATCCGCTGGGGCGGAATGATCGCACGCCGATCGTGCCGCATGACGAAATGCCCAGGACGCGCCCGTGAGCCCGGAGGTGTGACTCGCTATCCTTCGCGCGAAGGAGAGCCGCCATACCAACCAGCGCCAACGCCGCTCCGTTCGAGCCGCCATTGTTTAGCTGTGATACGCATTGCCATATCTTTGGCCCGGCAACCCGTTTTCCGTTCGCCGCCGATCGCAAATACGATCCCGCGGATTCACCGAAGGAAGTGCTGGCGGCGCTCCATCGCGGGCTCGGGATCGACCGGGCCGTCGTCATCCAGGCGAGCGCCCACGGCACCGACAACCGCGCCATGCTCGATGCGCTGGCGTGGCGGCCGGATGCCTATCGCGGGGTCGCGATCATCGACAGCACGATCGACGATCGCACGCTGGAGCAGATGAACGAGGCCGGCGTTCGCGGCATCAGGTTCAATTTCGTCAAATCGCTGGGCGGTTATCCCGATCCCGGCGAGTTTCGCGCGGCGGTCGCGCGAGCCGCCAGCCTGGATTGGCACATTGTGTTCCATTTGAAGGGGGAGGATATCCTGGAACTTCGCGACGAGATCGCCAGTCTCGACGTGCCGTTCGTGATCGATCATATGGGCCGCGTGGAAACCGGGCTCGGCCTCGGCCAGCCGGCTTTCCGGGCGCTGCTCGACCTGGTTCGCCGCGACAATGGCTGGGTGAAGCTGTCTTGCGCGGAGCGGATGGCGCCGTCGCCCTACCGCGCGGCCGTGCCGTTCGCGCGCGCGCTCCTGGAAGCCGCCCCCGACCGCGCCTTGTGGGGCTCCGACTTTCCCCATCCCAATCTTGCCGATCCTGTCGACAATGCTGATCTGGTTCAGCTCATCCCACAGTTCGCGCCGACACCAGACGAGCGCCATCGGTTGCTGGTCGCCAATCCCGCGGCGCTGTACGGCTTCGTTTGAACGCGGTTGGGGTCGCCTGGTGCGGGCGCGCGTCTCGTCATCGCGCTATCGCCGTTAAGCGAGGTCCTCGATACGCGCGCCGATCTCGGCGGCGGTCTTCTTCAGGCTGGTCGCGAACGCCTTGAGATCGGTCTGCGAGACGCCCACGCGAAAATAGGTCAGGCCGATCGTCGCGGCGACGCGGTTCCGAACCATGATCGGCACGGCCACGGTATCGGAATTGCGAGGCTCAACGCCTGGATCACGATGGGCGAACCCGTTTTTGCGCGCGATATTGACGCGGCGGTCGAGCCAGCCCGATTCGCGTTCTCCGAGCAAGGTCTTGTCGGCCTCGTCGAGCTGCTTGAGGAGAAGCTTTTGCTCGCTGTTCGAGCAGAAGGCGAAATAGGCGAGGCCCAGCGCGCGGGAAATCAGCCCCATGCGCAGGTTGAGCGACGAATGAAACGGAGAGATCGTGCTATCCGGAATCGTGCTGAACCGGATGACGACGGCGTTCTGATCCAGCAGCCCGACGCCCGTCGGCCAGCCGAATTTCCGGGTCAGGGCGATCGCCCAGGGCTTGGCCATCTCCACCACCATAGGATCATCATGGTAGCCGCAGCTCAGCGAATTGACGCGCGCGGTGACGCTGTAGCCGCTTTGTCGGTGATCGCTCGAGATATACCCTTCGGCGACAAGCGTCTTGAGCATCCGCACGATCGTCGGCTTGGGGAGCGACGTTTCCTTGTGGAGCTGGGCAACCGAACTGACGTTGCGCCGATTCAGCGATTCAAGAAGCCTGAGCGCCCGGACCACCGATTGGACATGGCCATCCTTGCGTCCAGCGCAGCCCATGTCCTGCGGGTCGGGTTCGGAAAGGCCGGGTTGCATATTCCTCCATGCGGAACGGTGCGAGAATGGAGTGGAGCTTCGCGCATCCGACGGCGAAAGTCAGCATACGGAATATCCGGGCATCACGTCAATAAATTTGAATAGATCGTCTATAATATTAGTAAATACCTATAGAGATCATTCAATAATTGACAATAGAAAAATGAAAATATCAAAATTGCGAAGAATTGTATGAATAACGAAGATTTTCGTTCGAAATTCCAGGGCGGCGATCTGACCATTGGTACCTTCGTTAAAATCGGCGACCTATCGGTCATTGAGATGTTGACCGATAGCGCGATCGATTTCGTTGTGCTTGACCAGGAACATGCCCCGCTCGACCGCCGGTCGCTCGATATCCTGCTGTTCGCAGCGCGGTCACGCGGCCTTCCCGCGCTCGTCCGCGTGCCGACCAGCGAGCCGAGCGTCATATTGGCGGCGCTCGATGGCGGCGCGGCGGGCATTCTGCTGCCGCATGTCGGCGATGCCGCAACCGCGCGCCGCGCGGCTGCGGCTTGCCGCTACAGGGCTGGTCGCGGGTATTCGGGAGCGGTTCGGTCGACGCGCAATCGCGGCGCGATGCGCGAGGCGATCGCGGCCGTCGATCGCGAAATCGTCGTTATCGCGCAGATCGAGGATGCGGCTGCCGTCGATCGAGCGGCGGAGATCGCGGCCTGTGAAGGAATCGACGGGCTGTTTATCGGGCGGGGCGACCTTGCGGTATCGATGCGTGCGGCATCCAGCGACGCGCCGGAAATCTGGATGGCGGCCCGATCGATCGCGGCAGCCGCCAGGCAACACGGAAAGGCGATATGCGCCTTTGCCGCGGGGTGGCCCGAGGCCGATCGCCTGATCGACCTAGGCGCGCGCGCGATCGTTCTCGGATCGGACCAATCGTACCTGAAAGCGAAGGCGTCGCAGATCGTCACCGAAGCGGCGTTGCGGTGCGAGCGGCTGACCCCCGAAGGCACATGAACGGCGCGCGAGAGACGGCACGATTTCCCCGCGCCGTTAGCTGTCCTGCTGCATGATTGCGGTGAGCGACGAAGGCTTTGACGGGATATTCACCCCGACATTTCTGGAGCGAGCATGACGGACAAGATCTACGACAGCCCGCGAGCGGCGCTCGACGGCCTGCTGTTCGACGGCATGACGATCATGTCCGGCGGTTTCGGCCTGTCGGGTAATCCCGAGAGCCTGATACCGGAAATCCGGGCGGCGGGCGTGAAGGAACTGACCGTCATTTCCAACAATGCCGGCGCCAATGGTTTCGGCCTGTGGATGCTGCTGGAAAGCCGGCAGGTGAAGAAAATGATCTCGTCTTATGTCGGGGACAACAAACTGTTCGAGCAGCAATATCTTTCGGGTGCGCTGGAACTGGAACTGAATCCGCAAGGCACCCTCGCCGAGCGGATTCGTGCGGGGGGTGCGGGTATCCCGGCTTTTTATACCAGGACCGGCTACGGCACCGTGGTCGCCGAGGGAAAGCCGGTCGAGGAATTCGAGGGGGTTCGCTACATTCGGGAGACCTGGCTGCGCGCGGATCTTGCGATCATCAAGGCGTGGCGTAGCGATCCCGCCGGCAACCTGATGTTTCGCAGGACGGCGCGGAACTTCAATCCGAACATGGCGACGGCCGGCAGGATCACCGTCGCCGAGGTCGAGGAGTTGGTGCCGGCCGGCACCTTCGACCCCGATTGTGTCCATACGCCGGGCATCTACGTCGACCGCGTCGTCAAGAGCACGATCAACGAAAAGCGTATCGAGAAGCGGACAACGCGCGCAGGGAGGATCTGCTGATGGCCTGGGACCGCGATCAGATGGCCGCGCGCGCGGCGCAGGAACTGAAGGACGGCTATTACGCCAATCTCGGCATCGGGATACCGACGCTGGTGGCAAACCATATCCCCGCGGGCGTGGAAGTGACGCTGCAATCGGAGAACGGTATTCTCGGCATGGGGGCGTTTCCAGAGGAGGACGAGGTCGACCCCGATCTCATCAACGCCGGCAAGCAGACGATCACGGCATTGCCCACTTCCAGCATTTTTTCGTCCGCCGACAGTTTTGCCATGATCCGCGGCGGGCATATCGATCTCACAGTGCTCGGCGCGCTGGAGGTTGCCGCCAATGGCGACATCGCGAACTGGGCAATTCCCGGCAAGATGGTCAAGGGAATGGGCGGCGCGATGGACCTCGTCGCAGGGGTGAAGCGCATCGTCGTCGTCATGGAACATGTCAGCAAGCACGGTGACTCCAAGATCGTCGACGCCTGCGCGTTGCCGCTCACCGGCGCCGGTTGCGTCGATCTCATCATTACCGATCTCGGCGTGCTGGCGTGCGACAAGCCTGGCTTGCGACTGATCGAGCTTGCACCGGGCGTGATGCTCGACGAAATGCGGGCAAAGACCGGCGCGGCGTTCACGGTCGACGCGTCGCTCAAGATACACGCCGCCATCGATGGAGACTCTTTTTGACCGACGCCTATGTCTGCGATGCCATCCGTACACCGATCGGAAAGCTCAACGGCGCGCTGAGCGCCGTACGTACCGACGATCTCGCCGCCTTGCCCCTCAAGGCGTTGATGGCGCGCAACCCCGGCGTCGACTGGAACGCGATCGACGATGTCGTGCTGGGCTGTGCCAACCAGGCAGGCGAGGACAATCGCAACGTTGCGCGGATGGCCGTGCTGCTTGCCGGCCTTCCGGAGACGGTCCCCGGCGTGACGGTCAATCGCCTGTGCGCCTCTGGCCTCGATGCCGTCGGGCTGGCGGCGCGGGCGATCCGTTCGGGCGACTGCGATCTGATGATCGCGGGCGGCGTCGAGCATATGACGCGCGCGCCCTTTGTGATGGGAAAGGCGGCCAAGCCGTTCGACCGCGCCCAGAAGGTGGAAGACACCACGCTCGGCTGGCGGTTCGTCAATCCCAGGATGCGCGAGCGCTACGGCGTCGATTCGATGGTGCAGACCGGGGAGAATGTCGCGGCGGAATGCGAGGTCGGTCGAGCCGAACAGGACGCGTTCGCGCTCGCCAGCCAGAAAAAGGCGGCGAAGGCGCAAGCCGATGGCCGGCTGGCGGTGGAAATCATCCCGGTCGACATTCCGCAGCGTAAAGGCGACCCCATCGTTTTCGACCGCGACGAGCATCCGCGGGATACCGATGCCGAGGCGCTGGCGAAGCTGAAACCGGCACTGGGGGCGGGCGGCACCATCACCGCGGGGAATGCGTCGGGGCTCAACGACGGCGCGGCGGCCATGATCGTCGCGTCCGAAGCCGCGGCAAAGGCCAACGGCCTGGTTCCGCGCGCGCGGGTGCTCGGCATCGCGGCGGCGGGCATCGCGCCGCGCGTGATGGGCATCGGCCCGATCGAGGCGGCGCGTAGACTATTGGCGCGCACCGGGCTTTCGGTCGACCAGCTCGACGTGATCGAGTTGAACGAAGCGTTCGCCAGCCAGGCGATTGCCACCTGTCGCGCGCTCGGCATCGATCCGCTGGCCGACACGCGCGTCAACCCGAATGGCGGCGCGATCGCGCTGGGCCATCCCCTGGGGATGTCGGGGGCGAGAATAACGATGACCGCCGTCGAGGAATTGCATCGCACCGGCGGCCGCCATGCACTGGTTTTCATGTGCGTCGGCGTCGGGCAGGGCGTGGCGCTGCTGCTCGAGCGGACCTGATTGAAGACGGCCGGTCGAGGCAGGCGGTAGACGATATCCGCGCCGCGCCGAATCGGCGCCGCAAGGCGACCGGGCGGGAGCGGGTGCATCGCGTGCATCGATCGTTACCCGCCGGTCCGCAACCGCAAGCGGGTCGTGCATTGCTCCCGCAGCCTCCATGCCTCTCGTGTCCGCGCGCTGCGCGCGGGGGCTTCGGGCGGGTATTGCAGCGCCATCCATATCCAACAGTCGCGGCCGCGTTTCCCGCCGTTATCCTTGCATTTACGCGCGATCGGCGGCCCGATCCGAACGACAGCAGCGTTTCGTGCAATGGAATGCGGCGTATTCGATCTTCAATTTGGAGCCTCCCCAACCCCTAATTCCGCAGACGAAAGCACATCCAACGTCGCGCTCATTCAGGGGTAGAGGAACCGATGGATCGCAGAACCTTGCTGACGGCGTTTGCTGCGGGGCTCCCCGCCTTCGCGCTGCCGGGCACATTGATGGCGCAATCGGTGGCGCCGCCCCTTCGGATCACCGACATCAAGGTCGCACGGCTTCGCACGGTGCGCGATCTCGGCGTGTACGAGAGCCGTTTTCATGAGCCGCCCGCGCGCTTTCCCGCGCGCGTCGGTGGCTTCACCATGACGGAAATCCATACCGATCAGGGCCCCGTCGGGATTGGCCCGGGAATCGACGCGCAACAGCTCGAGCGCGCGAAAGAGCGCCTGATCGGGAGAGATCCCTTCGATGTCGGTCTTCATGCCCGTTGGTTGCAGGTTCAGGGGCGCTGGGGCACGGGGGTCGAGATCGCGCTTTGGGACCTCGTCGGCAAGGCGTGCAACCAGCCCCTGGCCAAGCTGTGGGGCGGCGGCATGGATCGCGTGCTCCCTTATGGCGCCACGCTGGGCATCGGAGACGGCGTTGCCGAGCGCATCCGTTGCGCCACGCAGGTCCGGAACGACGGATTCAAGGCCGTCAAGATGCGCTCCAGCTTTCCCACCATGCGCGAAGACATTGCGTTGATCGAAGGTGTTCGCAAAGCGTTGGGCGACGATTTCGTGATCCTTACCGACGCCAACAAGGCCGGGCCTTATGGCGCGGCGACACAGTTGCTGTCGCTGTGGGATTATCCGCGTGCGATCGAGACCGCGCTCGCCTATCAGGATTTGGGCCTGTACTGGCTGGAAGAGCCGCTCGGCCGCCACGATTACGAAGGGCTCGCGCGCCTGCGCAGCCAGTTGCACCAGATGCGACTGGCCGGAGGGGAAGGCAATACGGCGCTTTCCGAATTCCGGACCTATGTCGATCAGGGTTGCTACGATATCCTGAACACCGATTGCAGCGTCGTCGGCCCTACGCTCTATCGCCAGATCGAGGCGATGGCCTTCACCCACAACCGACGCGTCGTGCCGCATGCGGGGCATATCCTCGCCGTGGTTTGCCACATCCATCTGGCGGCGACGCAGCCCCAGGCAGCCTACGGCACCTTCGACCTTACGCCGCATATGGAAGTGCAGCACAATCCGCCCTTCCAGGATTTCCACCAGATATGGTCGATCTTCGCCGACGGGCCGAAGCTCGATAAGGAAGGGTATCTACCGGTACCCAAGCGGCCCGGTCTCGGCGTCGTCATTCCGGCGGATCTCATCGAAGAACGTTTCTAGCCGCCCGACACCGCATCGGCGGGCGAGGAAAACAATGAGCCGATACCCGAACACGGGCCGGTAAATCTTAGGGGAGGATGTATGTCCATCAGTCTACGATCGCGTTTGCTTGGCGTTTCCGCGCTTACGATATGTTTTGCCTCGGCCCATCCGGCGTCGGCGCAGCAGGTTGCGCCCGAAGAGGAGGCGCCGGCGTCACAAGCCGCGCCCGAGCAGGAAACGGCGAGCGGCGAAGGCAATGTTGTCGTCACCGCATCGCGCGTGAAGCGCGACGGCTTCGAATCGCCGACTCCCGAAACCGTGATGGCGGCCGAGACGCTGGAGACGCAGGCAAACCGCAATATCTCGCAGTCGCTCTATGAACTGCCCTCGATCGCACCGATGACGAGCGGTAACGGTGGCGCCACCAGTGTGGGTGCCCAATATGTGGCGTTGCGCAACCTGGGGGCCGCGCGCACGCTGGTGCTCATCAATGGGCGGCGTGTGTCGCAGACGAACCCCTTGGGCGGAACCGATATCAATGTCGTTCCGGCCGCGCTGGTGCAAAGCGTCAACGTCGTCACCGGCGGCGCATCAGCAACCTATGGATCGGATGCGGTCGCGGGCATGGTCAACCTCCAGCTCAACACGACGCTGGAGGGTCTCAAGGGCGATGCGCAATACGGCATCACCGAATATGGTGACAGCGAGGAATATTCGGCATCGCTGGCGTGGGGCACGAAGTTTGCGGAAGGGCGCGGGCACCTCGTTCTTGCCGGCGAGTATACCGACAACCAAGGCATGGAAACGTGCGAAAAGCGTGATTGGTGTCAAGACAATTGGGCGCTGGTGCTCAATCCCAACTACGCGCCGGGCAACGGCGAATATCGGCAGATCATCTCACCGAACGCGCGGCTCGCCAGCGGCACCTTCGGCGGTCTCATCACAACCGGGCCGCTGAAGGGCACCTATTTCCTGCCGGGTGGCATTTCGGCGCCGTTCGAATATGGCACGAATGTTGGCACCACGCACATGATCGGCGGCACCGACGACGGCTGGACGGGCAAACAGCGCGAAGGCGTCGCGCCTCTCAACCGGCATTCCTTGTACGGCACGGTTACTTACGATCTTACTGACAACGTAACCTTTTTCGCCGAGGCGTCGTATACGCGGACGCATTCCTGGTACGATTCCGGGCAGCATAATGACCTCGGCTCGCGCGGTTTGCTGATCACGCGAGAAAATGCGTTCCTGCCGGCGGATATCGCCGCCCGTATGGATGCCGAACACATCAGCAGCTTCCGCCTGGGGCGGCTCGAGCCGGAATTGGGCCTCGACGGGCCGGATTCGAGAAACACCAACCACCGCTATGTTGCCGGCGCCCGAGGTGTCCTCGGGGATTGGCAGTGGGAATCCTATCTGAGCTACAGCAAGAACCGCTATTATGCCCAGGTCATCGAGAACCGCCTCCAGGAACAATGGCGGCTGGCGGTGGATTCGATCCTCGACCCCGTGACGGGCGACCCGATCTGCCGCTCCACGCTGACCGATCCCGGTAACGGGTGCGTGCCGGCGAATGTGTTCGGTGCCGGAGCGATCTCCCCGGACGTCAAATCCTATGTGTCGGGCGATTCGTGGCAGGATGCCGTTTCCGAACAGAAAGTGTTCGCGCTGAACATCAACGGCGAACCGTTTTCGCTCTGGGCCGGCCCCGTGTCCGTCGCGACGGGTATTGAGTATCGTGAGGACAACCTGGAGGGTGATTCCGACTACAACTCGCAGATCATGAACTGGCGCCAGGTCAACGCGCAGCCGATCTCGGGCGGCTACAACGTGAAGGAGGCCTATGTAGAGGCGCTGGTTCCTCTCGCGGTCGGGTTGCCGTTCGCGGACAATCTCGAAGTCAACGGCGCCGCCCGCTATGCCGAATACAGCACGAGCGGCGGCGTCACCACCTGGAAGGTCGGGCTCAACTATTCACCGATCCGCGACATCCGCGTTCGATTAACGCAGTCGCGCGACATCCGTGCCCCAAACAACAACGAACTGTTCTCGTCGCTTCGGCAGAATATTCCGACGCTGAACGATCCCTTCACAAATACGACGGTCAGCATTCCGACTTTCACCGGGGGCAATCCGCTGCTCAAACCCGAGGAAGCCGATACGTTCACCGTCGGTGTCGTGTTGTCGCCGAGCTTCATTCCCGGCCTTCGGGCATCGGTGGACTATTTCTCGATCGATCTCGACGGTGCCATCACGACCCTGGGAGCCCAGGGCACGATCGACGCCTGCTACAACGGGCAGGCCCCGGCCTGCGCCGGCATCGTCCGCGATCCGACGACGAACGGAATCGCGACGGTGTATTCGCAATATTTCAACCTGCAGGAACTGCGGACGAGCGGGTATGATTTCGAGCTTTCCTACCGCACGCCGGTGGATCGCCTGGTGAGTTCGTGGTCGGGCGATCTGCAATTCCGAATGCTGGCGACCTACGTCAAGGAATTCAGCCAGAAGGACGGCAACATCGTGCTCGATCGTGCCGGGCAGGTTGTCGGCGGCGGCGTCCCGCATTGGCGCGGGACGGTCAATCTTTCCTACGATAGCGGCCCCGTGCGCGTCGCCTTGACGGGCCTCTACGTGGATGGCGGCGTGTGGGACAAGACCTACGGCCAATACGACATCACGGACAACAACATCAGCGGTCGCGCCTACCTCAACGTCTCCGGGCGCTATCGCGTGCTCGGCTCCGGTGACGAAAACAGCGTCGATCTCTTCTTCAAGATCGACAATCTGTTCGACAACGATCCGCCGCTGACGCCGATCAGCGCGTTCAACCCGACGCCGACATCATCGCCTTATTACGACAAGCTCGGCCGCCGCTTTGCAGCCGGGGTGCGCT
The DNA here is from genome assembly GCF_003550065.1 of Hephaestia caeni. Classification (GTDB taxonomy): domain Bacteria; phylum Pseudomonadota; class Alphaproteobacteria; order Sphingomonadales; family Sphingomonadaceae; genus Sphingomonas; species Sphingomonas caeni_A. The sequence continues at coordinate 24,295 of NZ_QXDC01000004.1, read as the reverse complement.
TCCGCCTTTGAACGACCGGGCGAATGTAGATAAATTCCGCGGCATTCTCGCCGCATCTGACAGGGGAGAAGATTCAGTGAAAGGATCACGTCGCCAATTCATGACGGGCGCAGCCGCGTTCGGAGCGCTGGCAACGCATGGCCGTGCGATGGCAGGCGGGCTTTTCGGCCAGGACGGAATCCGGCTTGCCCAACTGCCCTCCCAGCAAAGTGTCTGGAAGGAGGTGGAGTTTCTGAGCGGGCTCGGGCCGCGCTATTGCGGGAACGATGCGCATAACCGGCTGATGAACTTCCTCGACGAGGAATTCGAGAAATGCGGCATGACGCTGAGCGACATTCCGCACACCTCGCTGATGCAGTGGCTGCCGCGCAACGTCGCGCTGCGTAGCCGCAGCGAAGCGTTGCCGGTCGGAGCCTTCTGCCGCTGGTCGGCGCAGACCGGGCCGCGCGGCGTCACGGCGCCGATATGTTATCTCGGCCGCGTGGAGGGGGCGTCGCGTTTCTCGATGGGGCTCTACCCGGAGCGCCGCAGTGCGTTGCCGATCCCACCCGACGTCCGTGGCAAGATCGCGCTGGTCGAGATTACGGTGGGGCACCGCCCGTTGGGGCTGATGTTCAAGGACCGCGTCGATTACATGTTCGACAAGCTGGGACGGCCGATGCCGCCGCTGCAAGGCCCGAGCGCCTCGAACATGGCGGCGACCCCCGACGATTTCGAGCGCAAGCTGAAGGAAGCTGGTGCCGTAGGCCTGATCTACGCGTGGCGGGGCCTGTCGGATGCGGATGCCAAGGGCCAGTCGCGGCTGGGCACCGAGCATCTCCCATCGATCTGGGTGGTGCCGACAACGGGCGCCAAGCTGATCCAGCTTGCCCAGACGGGCGAGCCGGTCACCCTCACGGTGGAGGCCGATACCCAGAAGAACGCCCCCACGCGCACCATCGTCGCCACGCTGCCGGGGGCGACCGAAGAAAGCATCATCCTGTGGACGCATACCGATGGCCCGAATGCGCTTCAGGAAAACGGCTCGATCGCGTTGCTCAACATGATGCGCTATTATTCCAAGATTCCGCGGTCGGAGCGGCGGCGCACGATCAAGGTCGTGATCCCCGAAAGCCACTTCGCGGAGCAATATATCTCGACATCGGCGTGGATCACGGAACGGCCCGATCTCGTCGAAAACTCGGTGGCGCTGATCGCCGCGGAACATCTGGGCGGCACCGAATGGCTGAGCGACCCGATCTCCAATACCTATACGCCGACCGGCGAGCTTGAAGTCGCTTTCGCCTTCTGCCCGACCGCGCCGATGCGCACGCTGGCGAAACAGGCGGTGGCGGATCAGCCGATCGGCCGCGAGGTGATCCTCAGTACGGCCGACTATGCGTTCACGCCCGGCATCGCGGCCTATCGGCGCATCAAGATGCCGAGCTTCGCCTATATCAGCATCCCGAGTTACCTGATGGCTGATGACGGCACCAACGGGCATCTCGACAAGCTCAGCCCGACGCTCTGGTACGAACAGTTCAAGATGTTGACGAGGCTGCTCCATGCGGTCGATGCGACGCCGGCGGCAACGCTTCGGCAAGTCTGACTCCGTCAGCGAGGGGCACGGCGGACGATCGTGAAGACGCTTTTGATGGGAAGCGCGACCGCCTGCGTTGTCTTGCTGGCAGCGCAGGCAGTCGCGGGGTTGCAGGTTGGAGAGATCCATTGGGCCAGGCATCTATCCTCGATCGTCACGCCCTCGCACAATATCGCCCTGAGCGGCTGGGAAGCATATAAACATCGCACGACGCAGCCATCGGCTGACCAACATCTGGATGATCCGATCCTGAAAGGGGCGATCGACATCCACGCCCATTTCGGCCCCGATACCTATCCGCGCCAGTGGGATTTGTTCGAGATCGCGCGGCTTGCGCAACAGCGCGGAATGCGGGGCATCGTCTTCAAGAACCACTGGTCGGAATCGGCGGGCCTTGCCTACCTCGTCCGCAAATATGCGACACCCGGCCTCGAGGTGTTCGGCAGCCTGTCGCTGAACACGCCGGAAGGCGGCATCAATCCGGAAGCAGTGCGCTATTTCGCCGAGGTGGAGGGCGGTTACGGCAAGGTCGTCTGGATGCCGACGCACGATTCCGAGCACGAGGTTCGCACGCGCGGCGAAGCGCGGCCCTATGTACAGGTGTCGCGGGACGGCACCTTGTTGCCGGAAGTATACGAGGTGCTGGATCTGATCGCGCAATACGATCTGACGCTGGCGACCGGGCATGTCACCGACGCGGAAATGCTGATGATCGTGCGCGAGGCCCGTCGGCGTGGGGTCAAGCGGATTATCATCACCCATCCCAACCTTGGCCCGATGTATACCGACCCGACGAACGATCAGCTTCGGCAGGCGGCGGACCTTGGCGGTTTCATCGAGATCGTCGGCGGCAGGTTGCGTCGGGAGACGAGCCGGGAAGCGGCGCTTGCCACGATCCGCGCGGTCGGCGTCGAGCATTGCATCATTTCCACCGATAGCGGTCTCGTCGGGACGGCCAATAGCCCCGATGCGCTGGTCCTTGCCGCGCGTGAACTGCGTAAGGCGGGGTTCAGCGAGCACGATCTGGAAACGATGTTCAAGCGCAACCCCGCGATGGTGCTGGGGCTACCCGCCGAATAGCGGCCGATCGACCGCGGATGGGATGTTGCGTCTACTTATGCGGGTGCGAGATAATCGTCTGCATTCGCCATCCAGCCCTTGGCGATGAAATCGCGTCGCGCCGGAGCGAAGATGTCGAGCATCAGGTGCGGATGCGCGCCCACGCCTTGCGTCGTGTGGACGATTTCCGGTGGGATCAGCAGCAGCGTACCGGGGCCGGCATCGATGTGCTGATCCTCGCGCCATTCGGCAACATCTCTCCCCCAGGGAGTCCGGAGGTGGTGGACATAGTGCCCCGCGATCGCGAGCGTGCCCTGCTGGATATCGTCATGGGCATGGGGGCTGAGGGATGTGGCGTCGCGTGGCCCGTCGTAGCGGACGATGTTGATGCTCATCGTCTCGCTTTGCAGAAACCGGATCCGCGGATTACCCGAAGGATTGGGAAGGTCGTCGAGCGCCGTCACGACGGGGTGCTCGATCGGCTGCCGGCGAGCGAGGGGAACGCCAATCGGTGCGATGCGCGGGTCGAACCTGGTATTCCCGGCATCTGCCGCGCCATCCAGGTCGGAGCGGCCGGTCGCCAGCACCAGCAACGGGCCGCCCTCCACGAGCATCAATTCCACGACACCCGCCGGCAGAATCGCGACCGAAGCCCCCGCGAGAACAATCTCTCCGTCGTCCCCAAGCCGCGCGATGCCGGCGGCGAGCAGAACGATCATCTCGTTGTCACTGCGCGCGCTGTAGAGTCGATCGCGCTGACTTATCCATTCCACGATGAAATTCTGCGCCCGGGCGATCTGGCGGCCGCTGCCGCCTGCAAGGTCGAACGATGTGAATGTCGCGCCGCTGGCAAGCGTTTCGGTCGGCATGGCACCTCTCTCAGTAGGAATCTTCACGTGCCCGGGTGAACTGGCGCGGCAGCTCGAACGGCGGCGCCGAGACGGCGTATTGGATGCCGCCCAGCCGTGCGACCGGATTGGCCTTCTCGGTCAGGAAATATCCGCTTTCGTCGAGATAATCCTCGTCGAGGTGAATGCCGACGACACGACCGAACGTGACGTGCGTCGGGATTTCCCCTTCGCGCTCGCCCAGTTGCACGATCCGATCGACGACACATTCCAGGCTGGCCGGGGTGCCGGCCACGCGCGGCGGCCGAACCTTGATGCTCGGCACCTTTTCGATGCCTGCGAGCAGAAATTCATCGGCGCCGGCCGCCAGGGGCGCGGAGGTCGCGTTCATCGCTTCGACCAGATCGTAGGTCGCCATGTTGTAGACGAACTCGCCGGTCTCGCGGATATTTGCCAGCGTATCCTTGGCCTGCCGGTCCTCGGGCGTGTTGCATGAGAAGGCGATGATCGGCGGCAACGACGAAAACAGGGCGAAATAGGAAAAGGGCGCGAGGTTCGCATGGCCGTTAGCATCGAGCGTGCTGATCCATGCGATCGGCCGAGGCGCGATGATGGCGTTGAAAATCCCCCGCTTGAAATCGTCCTGTACTTCTGGGTCGATGAAACGGAAGTTGCCGGTTGGCATCGTCGACATGTCCTTTCTAACGGGCGATTATGGTCGGCGAAGCCTTTGACCCCGAAGCCGACGATATGAGGCATTGACGAGGGGATAGGATTCTCAACTTGCGGACGTTCCATAGAACGGAACGAAAGGCGCCGGCGGGCGGCATGGAATGCCGTCGAAATTTATTGTTGAAGTTTAGTCGGATAGCCCGGCTTCGATTGGAGCACGTACAGGGCGGGGCGATCGACCCCGCCGCCTGCGTTCGGGTCCCGATGTGCCTTGCACTGCGCAACGTGTTGGCGGGAATCCAGCGGGATCAGCGACGCGCTACGTTGCACATGCTGCCCCATGCGGCGGCGGTCATGCTGCCGGGCGGCCGTCCTCTCTGCTGCGAATGAGGAGCACCAGCGCCCCGAAGCAGAGCAGGCCAAGGCAGACGCAAGGCACCAGCAGCGCCGCGGATGCGTCGCCACCGACTTTGGCCAAGGCCGGCATCAGGTTTTGCCCGGCCAGCCCGCCGGTATTGCCGAAGGTGCTGATGGCGGCCAGCGCTGCCGCAGCTTGCGCCCCCGTCAACAGGCGCGCGGGGAAGGTCCAGTACAGCGCCAGCCCGATAGAGATGCAGGGAATGCCGACGAGCAGCATCGCGTACCGGAAAATCGATTGATCGATGAACACAGCGGCGGCGAAAGCGATGCTGCCGACGAGCGTCAGCGCGATGAATGCCTTCAGCACCGCAGGGCGGTTGCGCAAGAGCGGGGGGATCAGCAGCAGCAGGACGATGTCGATCGCCCAGGGCAGTGTTACGAGCAGGCCGTTTTGGGTGCCGGTGACACCAAAGGTGCGCACCACGCTCGGCGCCCAATAGATCACGCCGTACAGCGCCGTGAGGAGGGTTGTATAAGTGAGGCCGTGGCCCAGCACGCGGGGGGTGGCGATTGCCTTCAGGATGTCCATGAAGCTGTGGTGCCTGGTCTCGCGCCGCGGCCCGATCAGGGCGCTGAGTTCAGCCTTTTCCTCATTCGTAAGGAACCTGGCTTTCTCGACCGTGTCGCTCATGGTCATCACGACGACGCCCACGCCCAGGATCGGCATCAACCCGGTGACGATGAAGATCCATTGCCAACCGGCGACGCCCATGAAGCCGTTCAGATCGAGCAACGGCCCGGAGATCAGAGCCCCCAGACCGTTACCGAGAGCGCTGCCGATGGTAAGCAGTCCCATTGCCTTGGCATGATAGGATTTCGGAAACCACAAAGTTACGTAGAAGAGAAGCCCGGGATAAAGCCCCGCCTCGGCAGCGCCCAACAGAAACCGGAACAGGTAGAACATTGCGGTCGAACTGGTGAAGGCGAGCGCCACCGTGGCCGCGCCCCATGTCAACATGATGCGCGCAAACCAGATTCGTGCGCCGAATTTGTGTGCCCCGAGCGCGCTGGGGATTTCGAAGACGATATAGCCCAGATAGAACAGCGAGGCGCCGAGTGCGAACACGGCTTCGCTCATGCCGAGATCGGACACCATCGTCAGCTTGGCGAAACCGATATTGGAGCGATCGATGGTTCCGATCGCCATCAATGCGATGACGAGGGGCATCACCTTCCACAACACACGATCGAGCAAGGCCTTCTGCTCGGCGTTCGGTTCGTAATGCACATAGCTGGACATGGGATTATTCCACTTGGGCGCGAAGGGGCCGGTGACGGTGCGAGGCGAAAGGATCGGTTGACCGAAAAGGGGGCGGCGTGTGGATGACGCTCATAATGGCACTGCGGCAAGAGAGGTGAGGGAGGAGGCGTCAACGCCGCGCTCCACCGCGAAGTGCGTGAGCCGATCCAGCACGGCTTGGTCGAGCGCCACGTGCGCGGCCTGCTCCCGCGCGAGCGCGGCTCTCCTGTCGCCAGGTACCGGCGTCTGGCCTTCGTTGCGGTTCGGCACCGCACGGACACGCTCGCGCATCATCGTTGCCTCCTCCAGGAAGCCCTCGATCGGGCGAAAATGTGCGATGTTCAATGCGATGAACAGGAACGAGCAATCGGCGGGCTGCGAAAGGTCGTCGAACAACGGCTTCACGTCCGCGCCCCAGGCGCCGCCGGCAAGCAGACCGCACATGGCATCGATCAACAGCGCGAGCGCAAAACCTTTGGTACCGCCCATCGGCGCCAACATGCCTTCGAGGGCGACGTGCGGATCGGTCGTGGGGCGACCGTCCGCGCCGACGGCCCAATCGGGTGGGATCGCCTGTTCGTTGCGGGCCGCCGCTCGTATGCGCGCCAGCGCCACCTCGCTCATCGCCATATCGAGCAGGATGGGCGTGCCGCTGCTGGTGGGAACGGCGATCGCCAGCGGGTTGTTTCCCACCGTCGGCGCAAGCCCGCCCGGCGGCGCGATCATGGGGCGCGTATTGCACATGGCGATGCCGATGCAGCCCGCGCGCGTCGCGCTCGCGGCATAGCGGCCCGCCACACCGAAATGAAAGCCGTGGCACACCGCGACCACGCCGAGGCCGAAGCGATGCGCCTTGTCGACGGCGATCGCCATCGCCTCGTCGCCGGCCAGATGGCCGAGCATATGACCCGCGTCGAGCACCGCCACCGCATCATTATCTTGAACGATCGTGACGCTTTCCGCGCGCGAGACCGATCCGCGCTCCAAACGTTCGATGTACATCTGCGCCATCGCGACGCCGTGCGAGCCGATCCCTTGCCGATCGGCTTCAACGAGCGCTGTCGCGATCGTTTGCGACGCCGTTTCACGCATACCGGCATCCACGAACAGGGCCGCGACCACCTTTTGCAAGGCTGATACCGACACTATGGCCGTTCGCGCCTGATCCGGGGCCGCCGTATCGCCCACGCCCTCCCGCCTCCAACATTACGATGCATTGGACGATTATACCGTCCGATCCAAAGAGGCCGGTGGATTGGCGACGCGTTCCGCCAATCGAAATGGCCGAACGCTTCGAGCCGATGGCACCGAGGGTCAGCGGGTTGAGTGTATTGAGCGATCGGGGCGGGTATCAGCGACCGGGAACAGGTTGAGCACCCGCCGGCTAAACGGGAGCTTGCGCCGGCTTATGGGGAACCCGGCCCCGGCAGCGTCGCCACGAATGGCCGGGTTTTGCAGCCTGGTGACCCCTACGGGAGGCGTCCCGTGCCAAGCAAATGAAGGATTTCTGCGCTTACTGAGACGCCACACCCATCGCGTTGTATGCACGCGCTGTATGCGCGATGAGCAAGAATCGGCTGTTGTGCCTACCGTGTCAACCTGACTTTCATGGGTTTTATAGGACCGCAATGGGGCCGATTGCGGTAAGCGCACTTTTGCACGAGAGCTGCCACCGTTTCATCTAGCCGCACTATCAAACCAGTAGCTGCCTAGTGTAAATAGCGAACCTTTCGTTGACCTCATCGAACTCGGCTTCGCGCAGCACTTGCCGCCGCTGCACGCCGTAGGATCGAATGTCTACATCGTCTGGTAGGCCCCGCGACGCCTCCTCGGCGGCGACGATGACTTGCGCATCGGCCGGTGCCTGCGCGAAGATGAATTTCAGCATCTGTGGCAGGTGAACTGCGTCCTGACCCTGCTGATTTGGGGCGTCGATTACGATGGGGAAGGCCGTAGCGGTCGCATATTGATCGCGGGTCCGCAGAAAAGCGTAGTAATATGCCAACAGTCCGCGAGGCCCCTCGCTGCCACGCGCGGCCTGGATACGGTGTATTGATTGCGCGCCGTCCTCCTCGAGCGAGACGTCGAGGTCGAAGGCATATTTAGCGAGAAGCGCGCGATAGAATTTCAGGATCTCTGCGCTACGCTTGGTAGTGGTGAGACTGGTCATGATATCTCGATGCTTGTCAACGCGTTGGCGCGCATCAGCGGCATCCGCAGCTTTCTCGCCCAGCGAGCCGCGTAGTATCTTGGCAGCTTCGGTCTTGCCCGCGGCGATCACGACATCGTTGAAAGACAGGGCCGCTCGCTCGACAGCAAGGATATGCTCGATTCGACGCAGACTCTTCTCAATGTCGTGCAGCTTGGCCAGTTTCTCTTGCTCGCCGTCCCTGACCCGAGTCAGCTTGATGTTGGCGGCGCCGATTGCCTCGGTAAGCACTCCCTCGTCTTGGATTAGCGCAAAGCGGTCGGCGAGTTCGTTCGCATAGCTTTGGCCGCAGGTCGGGCAATCGATCTCGTCGGGTAGCGCGGCAGCGACGTCGAACTCCTCGCGCACTTCGCGCAACGCTCGCTCGAGCAGGCTCTTCTCGGCCTGAAGCAGGTGCGTTTCTTCGTGCAGTTCGGAGATGTCGCCTCGGAATTGACGCTGCTGCGTGAGCAGCGTCTCGCTTTCCCGAACAAGGTCGTCAATCTCGGCCCGAAACTCTCCCATGTCGTAGGTGGGGCTGACACCTTCATCGATCTGCTGGATTTGCTCGATTGCCTCCCGCAGCGTCGAGACACTCGCTTCCAGTTCGGAAAGCGCGATGCGATCCACCGCGAGATTAGCGCGAGCTTCATAATAGGCATCGGGCCTGAGCCCAGAATGATAGTCGGCTAAGGTGCGCGCGCTGTCGGGGAGGTAGAGATCCTGGAAGGATGCCCAGGGCCGACTCCAGCCCATATCCTGATCGATATAAAAGGGCGCGAACATGTAGGACGGTGGCGGTACGACGATATCGCCGTCGCGATCGGTCATGATCAGCTTAAAGCCGAAGAAACGCGCGAGCTGCGGAGCCCACTCCTTCACCACCTGCTGTCCGGAGAACAGCAGTTTGCGCTCGGCGCTGAACAGGGCGTGCATGCCTAGCGCCTTCACCACTGTGTAGCGATTGCCATGATATTCGAAGACCAATGCGCTCGAAACGTGCGCGGACCGCCATCGGCGATCAATCTTCTGCGGCAAGGCTCCCAGTGTCTCGTAGATGCTCTTCAGAATCGCTGATTTTCCGAAGCTGTTTCCACCTTGAATGACGATCCTTGATGCGTTCAAGGGCACCTTCAACGCGCGCTTCTCGGTCTGCGATAACAGGAAGAGTCCGACGAATTTTACGTTGGCCATGGCTAGCCTCTTTTAGCGATCGCAAAATGCGGCGTAGCCGCGTGACATTGGGGCCCGTCATCCGAGCGATTCCATGATTTCGACAAGGAGTGCGGCCTGGCCGGTGTAGGGCTCGCCCACCGGGTCTGTTATCCTGCCGGCCAGCTTATAAGCGGCCATTGTTCCGACGATCGTGTCGTCCATGAAGTTTGGGTGCGCGGTGAGCAGCTCAGCCAGCGCTTGATGAAGATCGAGGGCAATCGCGTTGCCGCGTTCGCGGGCACGCCAATATTCGAGGCAGGCGAGCGATAAGCGGCGCAACGAGATGGTTTTCCACCCTTCGGCTGTCAGCTCGGTTTCGACAGTAGGCCACCACTCGGCGGGCGTTCGGCCGCGTCGCTTCATTTGCTCGACCAACGATCCAATGTCCGAGGTCGCGAGTCCTTTTTGCTTCTTCAGCTCGTTGAGGGTCTTAGCATTGGTGGCGACGGTGCCGGTGCAACGTGAGATTTCGCTGAGCAGCGCTTGATAAAGCGGCTGGGCGGATACCCCATATTCTGGCCCGATCGCGTTCGCGAACTCCGTGACTATGCCGAGCAGGGTTTGACGGAAACTCTGCATGTCGAGCGCGATGCGCTCATAAACCAGAACCTCGGCATGCCGTGGATCAATGCCGCCGGGGAAATCGGCTTCTATCGCAGTGACCAAGACGCCGTGATCCTCAGCCGATAACGCCGAAAGCGATATCTCACCGTCGTCTGGCCCGGTCTTGCTGCCATCGGGATATTTGGCCTGCAGATGCTGGTTCGAGATAATTGCCGCCTTGCGAACCAACACCCCGAATTCATGCAGATTATGATAGCTCTTGCCGACAATGGATTTGGGCAGATTGCCTTTGGCCGGCCTGCTCGCCAGACGTTTAGGCGTCCAGGCCGAGCTTGCACGTGACTTCATCTGATAGAAGCAGATCGCAGCGTCGTCGCCGTCTCCGGTCAGGAAGATCAGGTCGTCAAAGAAGTCGAAATAGGCGACGAAGCCTTCGCCGTTTTGGTAGGCCTCGAGGATGCGCGCCATCGACGCGTGCATTTGAAAGTCAAAAGCGCGCGAGGCCGCTGAACCTGCTTGTTCACGCGGCTTCTTTGCAATCAGAGCTTTGGATGCCATAGAAATTGCTTCCCCCAGCGCTAGGATGCCACGCGATTATACCTTTGCAACCAGCAATATTGCTGTGCGAGCCGCACTAGGTCCCGAACTGAGCAAACACCATCGACCCTTGGCCGAGGAGATAGATTCAATGCTGGTCGTCTAACCTGCATGCGGCCTACATGAATGGAGGGCAGATTTCAGGACTCCTAATCGGTAGCGTGAACAACCGAGATGGGGGCGCGAAGCGAAGCTGGGCGGCGAACCTGTTAAAGGCAAGCGCCGCCCGGGGCGGGGTTACGCTGCCTTCGGCAACACCGTCATGGTAGTTTGCGTGCCGTCGAACACGTCTCGTTCGACTAGACGGTTTAACCGAACCTGCGCGCGCTCAATGCCTTGTTCAGTATCGGTGGGCTTTCCAGCAATATGAATCAGTTCGCGCGGGTTCAACCGGAACTGGCCACGCACGTGCGCCTGCGGCAAAATCACGGCGCGCTTACCGGTCCGCGGCAGCCAAAGCTGGCACCGCGTCTGAATAAAGCACATTTCATCGCGCACGGCGAAAAGGTTGATACCGCGCAGCCCAAAATCGCTGTGCTCGGCCCGGTCGAACTCGAGATGCACAATGTCCGTCCCGGCCTCCTTGGCCATCTTGCCGACGCCAATACGACCCTCGACGTCGAGCGGTGCGCCACCGACAATGGCGATGCCGTCCTCCATCTTACTTCCCCCCAAGAGCATTGCGGTAACCGCCTGAACGTGCGTGCGGATGATGTCGGTGGTGTCGATCATGATGTTCTCCTGATTTTCATCCCCGGGACCGGGGACCACCTCCATCCTCCAGCCCCTTCTGGCGGGCGGGCTAATGCCCGACCCGCCACCACTTCTCCTTCGGCGTATCGATGTGATCGATCGCCTGGCGGACGGCGAATAGCGCCGCCGCATCGCCGTTGAGCATATCGGTGGGCGATCTGCGTTCGAGCGCGTCGAGCGGCGTTTCGAACGCGCGGCGTATTGCGGCACTGTCGTGCCGGAGCCGGTGCTCGAGCCGCGTGAGGATGTTGACGAACAGCCGCAGGCGCTCCCCGACGGTTGGTTCGAGGGGCCGGGAAAGCCGGCCCTCGACAATCATGCGCTCGGCATCGCTGCGCTCAATCCGGAGAGCCCGCATAGCGAGTTCCGGAGCGAGCCGATGTGTCAGCATGATGCGCCCAGCGAGATCGATCATGTCGCCGGGATCATCGAAACGGCCGCTCATCCGAATGCCGCCACATGCTCGGTCCACAAATTGTCGAGGATCGCTTGGCCCCCGTCGCAGGTGAGCGCGTCATCGTAGGTTCCGTGACGCAACCCAAGGCCTGTGATCTTGCGCGGCACGATGAGGCAATGCGCGTGAAGCGGGAAGGGCGCATTCACAGTGCCTGGCGCGTGGAGAACGAGGAGCGATGCCAGCTCTCGATCATCCGCAAGCCCCCGAGCGAACGCTCGCGCACGCTCCCAACCATGATGCGCCCGCTGCACGTCATGTAACGGCAGCGTCAGGTAGACGAGCAGCGCCTGCTCACGTTCGATCGCGTGCTTGTCCATCTGGCCGAGCAGGATTGCCGGATCCGCCAGACTGTCGTCAGCCGTAGCCGGCAGAACCGTCTCGATACGCTCTACGTTCGGCGACCAGATCGACTGGTCGCCCTTTTCGAACGCGCGTCCGACGTGAGCTTTGCGCCACCCGAACTCGAGCGCGGTGTTTTTCCGCTCCTCGCCGACGCCGCGCCGATAGGTCTTGCGCAGCACGCCGAACACCAGCCCCGACCGCATGGGGCCAGCGGGATTGAGGTAGAGCCAGCTCTGCGGGTCGGCGTTGTTGACCTTCTCCGCTTTCGTTATCGTCTTGCTCGAGGTCTTGCGGGTCGAGGATTTCTTAACGGCCATGTCAGCGACCTCCGGCTGACAGGCGGACGATCTCGGCGGCCGCGCGACAGGCCGTATCGCCGATCTCGTGCCACGTGACGAACGGCGACTCCATCTCGAGCCGCAAGCCGCCTGGCGCGATTTGGACGAAAGGGCCGCCGCCGTGCCGGACCAGCCAGAGACCGCCTTCCTCGTGGCGCGCGAACAACATGTCGGACAGCGAGATCACACCCGCGGTCGAATGCAGCGCGACGTCGGACGTGACGGGATCGAGCGTCTCCGGGTGAAGCCCGGTGCGCGTGATGACGACATCCTTGCCGAGCCGCTCGGCGGCGTGGACGGCGACGCCAGCGAACATGGGGTGCGCGCACGGCGTCGCGGCGAGCACGAGATTGGCATCGATGATTTCGATCGTGCCGGACGGGAGCCCCGACGAGGTGAGCAAGGTGAGGCCGCCGGAATGACCGAGCGCGCGGAGCGGCAGGGCCAGTAGGCGCAACGAGGGGTCGGCCGCGTGGGCGGTCGGGAGCAACGACATGAATATACCTTTCGGGTCGGATGATCCCCGGGCCGGATGGTCCGGATCAGGCTGCCCGCTTCATTTCATTATCGCTGGCAGCTTCACCGGCTGCGGCGTCCTTCTTCGGCGGGCGCATTAGCGCGCGCCCCTTCCACGAGCGCGGCGGATCGAGGCTGTCAGGCCCATGATCGGTCGCCGCGCGAGTTCGCGCCACCGGCGCGATTTGTTAGTCCAGGGCTTGCCCCGGCCCGCCTTTTTTGACGTCCACCCGAGGGGGTGGCTGACAAAAAAGAATAGCGGGTTCACTTTTACAGCCGCCACGCTTGAAAAAGGGGGCGCCCGTGTCGCTGTACTGCATGGCTCGAACCAGACGGCTCACGCTCGCCGCGCTTGAGAAGGCCGAAGTACATGCGCGCCGCGGCGACGCACGTTCCCAGCAACGCCGCGTCCGTGACGTACCGCCGATCACATGGGTCCCACACCATACTGACGCGGATCATTTAGCGCTGGTCGAGCGCTACAAGGAACACGTCGAAGGCGCATTCATTCCCCGCGCCAAGTCCAAGGTGCTTCACCTCTTGGTGAAGTTTCCCGAGGCTGTTCCAGTGGCGACAACAGAAGACGCCGAACGCGCCCTCGCGGTGGCGGTCAAGTTCGCGACCAGCGTGTTCGGCGACGAGGCGGTGTTCGCCGCGCGTATGGACCGGGACGAGAAATCGCTGACCAACGCCGACCTGTTTATCGCGCCTCGGTATCTGAAGAAAACCAAGAACGCCGAAAAGATCGCGATCAGCCTGTCGCGGCACCTCAAGATTATGGCCGAGAAATATGGGCCGCTGCCGAGCGACCGGAATGTCCTGCGCGCGCAGGGTCAGGCGCTGCAGGACGAGTTCGCGGCGTTCCTTCGCGCGGAAGGGTATCAGGCGATCCGCGGCCAGAAGAAGCAGACGACGGAAGACGACTGGGTGTCTCCCGAGGCTTTCGGCGCCGATGTCGACCGCAAGATCGCGCGAGCCGACCGAATGGTCGCGGCGGAGTATCACGATAAGATCGAGGGGCGCCTCGCCACCCAGGAACAAGAGCTGGCCGCGCGCGGCGACGAACTGGTGAAGGGCCTTGAGAACGCGTGGCGCGCCGGCGAAGATATCAAGGGCACGGCGGTTGAGAAGGGGCGGCAGATGATCGCCAGCGCCACAGCGGAGGCCGATGCCATCCGTAGATCGGCCGAGGAGGATGCCAGAAAGGCGCGGCTGGACACGGCCGAACGAGCGGAACGTGACGCCCAGGCCGTTCGCGATGCTGCCCGATTGGAGGCTGCGGCCATCAGGTCGGCGGCGGAGGCGGAAGCTGACACATTACGGGCACGAGCCAAGCGTCGGCTCGAAGCCGTGCGGCGATTGGGCCGGATCATGAAAGCGCGGTTCGACCACCTTGTGCGGGAAGGGGTGCTGAAGGCGACCAAGACTCGCGAGGCGGAACTTTCCGAAACCGAGCGCCGACTGGATGAGCGTCGAACGCATGTAGATGCCGCCGAGCGTGCGGCGGCCAAGGCGCAAGCCGACGCGGAGCGGGCGATGGCGAACGTTGAGCTCGACGGCAAGCAGATGGCGCTGCTCGGTCGCGCTCTTCATGACGGCGAGCTTGCGTTGAAGGCCGATCTTAGCGACCGCGGGTTCAGCATGAATGAAGCGTCGATGGATACCACCGAGCAGATCGCGTATCGGTCGGCTTGGTCAGGCCGCGTGCACGATTTCGCCGCGACCATGGTTCGATCAGCGGTAAAGTGGCGCAAGAATCAGGACATGGCCGTTATTCGCGCTGCCGCTCGAGAGCGAAAGTTGGATAAGCGGGAAGCTGAGTTGGACAAGCGAGGAAGCGCCATCGACGGCATCCTTGCGCGCGCCCAGCGCTTCCTAACTGATTGGGATGCCGTTCCCGAGGCTAGCCGTTCGCCGGCGATCCAAGGAACATTGAGCTCGGCGGGCATATTCAACCAGGCCGTCGGCCTGCAGCGACTGGGGGTAACCAACGCCAAGGGGTCTGAGCGGGACGAAGGCGATGAAGCTATTGACCGCAACAACGATGGGTTCGAGCGATAATCGATGTCCAGCCGTCCTGTGGACAGGCCGCGCAGAACGGCAACAATGCGCCCCATATCGGTTGTTCCCGCAGTATCTGGTTCGCCCAAAAGCTGACGTCAGACTCCCGAGCTCAATGTTGCATTATGCGGCTGCGATCCGCTCGGAGAGTTTCGCGACAAAGGCGACCGTGATCGCGGGATCGACCGTGTCATATTTGAGCTGGCGCAGCGCATAAGCATAGGCCGACGCCAGCACTGATTGATCGCCGCCGCCAACGTCATGCGCCCAGTCCCGGCACGCCGCGACCATCGGCTTCAGACTGTCGTTTTGCACGAACCCGTCCACATCCGGCCAAGCGTCGAGATTGGCCATCAGCCCGTCGCGCAAGCCAAGCTTTTTCGCATCCGGGTGGAAGACGAGACTGAGCTCCAGAGCGATCGGATCGAGCGAGGTGAAACCTGGCCCGGCATCGCCGAAATCGATCAGCACCGCCTCGCCATCGCTTTTGACGAGAACGTTGCCACAATGTAGGTCGCCATGGATGCAGCTCTGCGACGCTTGGACTGTCCGCTCCTCAACATTGCGCAGCGGCCCGAGTTTGAATTTCGCCTCGATCGCGGCAGCATCGTCATCGTCTATCAGGCGGCGGCGGATGTCCGCCACAGCCACCATGTCGGCAGTTGCAGCCTCGGACCAGCGCTGCAATCCGCTCCGCACCCGGCCGACCACCGCCGGGCCGATCGCCGGGTCCGCCTTGAGCCGATCGAACAGAGGCGCCGTATCGTCGTCGGTCAGCGTGTAGAAGATAGCGCCATTCATCCCGACGCCGACATCGATTGCGCAGTAGAGCGGGGGACAGGCACCGATACCGAGCTTGCGCGCATGCTTCTCATAGGCTTCATGTTCAGACCGGATGACACTGATCGGGCCAAGTTTGCCCGCACATAGAGCCTGCGGCTTGCGCCCCTTGTCCATCGCTGAGGCCTTGACAACCATCGCTTCGGACAGGCCGCCGCTCAGCAGGCTGACATCGCAAGCAACCCCATCGGCGAGATTAGCGAAGCTTTTGAGCATCTGATCCTGGATCGGTGTCAGGCCGAGGTCCTTGCCGCGCGTATTGATCGCTACGGCGCTCATCTTGCCGAATATCTCGGCGAGGGCACGGACCCGGCCGAGTAGCTCGTCGACCTCCTCCTTCAGGAAGAAACTGACGGTCTCGATCGCGGTATTGTCACCCCAGAGCTTCACCTGGTTGCCGAACTTGGCCAGCCCGCGGCTGAATTTCTCGACCTCCGCGCCGGTGAGGATGAAGATCGGCGTGCCCGGACGCAGCTCGCGAGCCTCATGGAACAGCGCCTGGCCATGTTCGGGATCGGGCGTGTCCACCGTGCTGTTCGGCGGGATCGAAAGGTCGAGGATGACTAGGTCGATCAGTTCGTCGCGCAGCGCTGTTGCCGCGCTCTCCTTGTCGATGATGCGCAACACGTCGCCAACGCCCGGAATTTCGCGCAGCACGGGTTCGAGATCGCGGGCGAACCCGTCATTATCTTCAACGAACAGGATTCTCATGGGTGCCAAACCACCTTAGTTCAACGCGGGCGCCGCCCTCAGCGGCGTTTGACGGATAGACGTCACCTTCCATGGCCTGCATCGCCTGCTTTGCAGTCGCGAGACCGAAACCGATATGTTCTTCCTTGGTGCTCTTGCCGAAATCGACGAGCGATGACGGGTCGCGATCGAAGCCCGGGCCATTGTCGATCACCGCGACCCACACCTCGTGCCCGGCTCGGCCCCAGTTGAGGGTGATTAGCGCTTCTGCCTCTGCGGCTGCGCTGATCGATTCGACGGCGTTACGCACCACGTTCGTCAGCGCGAGCTTGAACAGTCCAGAATCGATCTCGGCGAGGAAAGGCGAGGGACCTCCAAAACGGAAGGCGTCCGCCGCCTCCGCGAAGATCGCACACGTCTCGCGGCATTCCGTCGCTAGGTCGGTCTCGGCATAATCGGGCTGCGCTACGGCGGTCTTGAGATTGCGGATGCCGGCTAGCAGGCCCGCGAGCGAGTCAACGAGGGTTCTGGTGTCGCTCTCAGGGTATTCATTGACCTCAACCGGCGCGCGGATGCGCAGGCGTCCGACCAGCGTCGCGAGTTCATGGATGATCGTGCTCGCCACTTCGTCGATCGCCGCGGCTCGAAGTTCGGCTAGCACCCGGACCGGCGGATCTGCATAGACCCCCAGGCGCGGCACAGCTTCAGCAATAGGCACCGCGCGGCTCAGCGACCGCTCAAGCGCGCGCTTAATCCAGGGCACGGTCTCCTTGTTGAGTGCTGCTCGAAGCTTGCGGCGGTCGCCGCCGACCGCATTCATCGCGAAGAAGCGCGCCGCCTTCAGGCGCTCGTCGGCCTCTCGCGATGTCAGTGCGGCGAGCGCTTCCTCACGCAACATTCAAAGCTCGTGCTCATCATAGAAGGCAGCGCGGTTGGCAAAGGCCTCACGCCCACCCTCCATAACGTTGGTGATCGCGTCAACCGCCTTAGGATTGGTCAGCTGCTCGCAGACCTGGACGTACCCGTTGCGCCCGTCCGATGTCATCTCGACCACCAGGTCGGCGCCGCCCAGCACCGGAATATTGGCGTTGTGAGTGGAGATAATGAGCTGGCCGTGCGCCTTGCGATTGCGAATCGCCTTGATCACCGTCGTTGCGATATAGGCGTTGTCGAGATGGTCCTCGGGCTGGTCGATGATCAGCGTCCGCGACGTATGCTGCAGCACGATCGACAGGATGACGGTGCATCGTTGGCCAGCCGAGAGATTCTCGACATCCTTATAGTCGACGCCGTCGAGCAGCGACATACGGACATTGTCCTCGATACTGGCCACGACGACATCGGCAGCGCCGTTCTCGCGCAGATGGCCGAGCAGCCGGGCAGCGCGATCCTTCGGAATCGATGCAATGTCAGCGAGGCTGACGAAATCGTTCGAATCGATGAAACGGACCAGCTCCTGCGGACTGACGCATTGCGTGAGGGCAGTGACGAGGTCGGTATAGCGCATCCCGCTGCCCCGCAAAGCTTCGGTTAGCGCCTTGCCGTATTCGGCATATTGACCGTAGCGCTCGACCGTCACTCGGATCTGGGGCGAGAGTGCCTTGCTCAGCGATTTGGCAACCGCTTGGCGGCGAGCGAAGCGCTCCGAGCGCACCGCGTCGAGCGTCTTGATCCGCTCGTCCCGACGGGTACGCAACAGCGTCAACCGGTGGTCGCGTTCTTCGACAATCTTACGACGCGACATCAGCTGCGCGACCTCGGTCTGAGCCTGCGTCAGCTGAC
This sequence comes from Hephaestia caeni, assembly GCF_003550065.1. Classification (GTDB taxonomy): domain Bacteria; phylum Pseudomonadota; class Alphaproteobacteria; order Sphingomonadales; family Sphingomonadaceae; genus Sphingomonas; species Sphingomonas caeni_A. The sequence continues at coordinate 6,134 of NZ_QXDC01000004.1, read as the reverse complement.
GGGACACCGTGCCGGCGCCCGCGACCGACTGTTCGACCTCCGCCCGGACACTGCGCGCCTGGTTCTCGCGCGCGATCCGCGCTTTCATCAACGTCTCGCGATCGCTCGTTGCCTTGCCGGCCAGCGCGTCAAAGCGCTGGGCGAGCGCCTTGGCTTCGGCAACCAGCTTCGCATAGGCTGGCCGGGCCTCGGCGAGGGGATCGTCGCCATCGAGCGGGTCCCATTCCTCGACCCCGAAATCGTCTTCGGCGAGTCCGGTGAGCGCGTCCGCCCATTCCTGTGCTGACCCCGCGAACCGTTCGAGCACGCCCTCGCGAACCGCCGAAGCTGAAATGGATTCGGTGACAGCAGCGAGCTGCTTCTGCTTCCCTGCCAAATCGGCGGACGATGCCTGATGCTTGACCGCCTGTGCTTTCAGCGCCTTAATCTGCTCATTGAGCGCGCTAAGCGTGTCGAGCCCGCTGGCGAGATTGACGCGATCGGCTTCGGCGGCCCCAATCTCCTTGAAGACGGAGCGGATGCCCGCGACCGCGGATGCCTCCTCCGATGCAAGCTTCGCCCCGCCGCTGACAAACCCGTCGAGTAAGCGCAGCCTGCCACCTTCACTGAGCCCGAGGTTCTCGATTTCGGTCTGCGAGAAAACGAGCGGCTTCTCGTAGTCGCCGCTAGCTTGCGGCTGATCCTCGCCGGCCGCGCGCGTGACCGTAACCGTGTCGATCACGTCACTCATCTCGATCGTAACCGAGCCGTCTGCGAGGACCGCTTCAGCATGCTCCGCCGATCGCTCGCTAGCCTCCGAGGTGTGATTGCGCGCCGCCAGGGCGAATCGGATCAATTCGATGACCGAGGTCTTGCCCGTTCCGCGGGCTCCGATCAGCACATTGAGACCATCGGCAAATTTCACGTCGAACCCGTCGAGAAACCCCCCCTCGATTTGCAGCCGTTCAATATCCACGTCTTCCGTTCCTTCCGGCGCAGGGCGCGCGGCGCCCTCCGATGAGATGCCGGGAGAATGCCGTCGATGCTGCCTTCCGAATCCTCGCTGGACTCCCGCTTCGCTCGACTTCTACCCCGCTAAATCCAACACTGCCTCACAAAATGTCGCTCGGTCGATCTCACGGTCACAGCCCCGATTAGGCAGTGCAATGCGGCGGTCTGACCAACCCGCTGCGCAGCCGCTCGGGCGATCGATGGCAAACTGGCTAGATAGCAGCGACGGCCGACGTGCGGCGTGCTCGCGCTTCCTCGTGCATGTTGACCGGCGTTGCTGCCAGCACTCGCGTCACCATCATGGTCAAGAACCGGCCGGGCGAGAGGATCGCCGGGATCTGGTCGGTGAGAATCGTTACCTTCGGGAGCGCAGCGATGATCTCGGGAGCGCTGGCCTCTGGGAGTACGGGAGCGATTTCCTCAACGCTAGGTTCGGCCTCGAGCCCGGGTTCGAGAATGCCAACGGGCTGTTCCGTGGCGGTGTCGGCGACGGCTTCCTCGTCGGCATAGCCCATCATCACCAGACAGGTCGCGTGATAGGCATCGTCCTCCTGGCCGAGCTTGGCGAGAAGATCGAACAGCCATTCGGCGGTCTTAGGTTCCTTCTGCAGGATGTCCGAGCGCAGTCCGAACGCGAAGCCCAGCGCTGCTAGCGGATGGCGCAGCCGCAGGTTCTTGGCGTCGCCGTAGGATTCTTCGATCCGGTTGGGCGCGTTCTTCCCGTAGGAGGAATCCATCCGCTTGGTTGAGATGAGCAATTCGGGGCCTGTGACCCAGTCGGTCATAATGACATCGACCTGCTTCAGGTAGTTCTTGCCGAGGATATTCGCCGACGACGCCGTCACGCCCGGGATCGAACTCATCTTGGCGACGCGGTCCGCGACCTGATTGCGCAGCGCGCCCGGCAGCGACTTGATCAGATTGGCGGCCGCCGCCGGCAGGATGCGCGGGTGCACCGGGCGCGGCCAGACCTGGTCGGCGACGAAGCCAGCGCGGCGTAGCTCGTAGCTCAGCCACACATCAAGCGCGAGCGCCGGCACGCCGGAGGTCGTGCTTGCCTTCAGATGCAGCGGCACGCCGAGCAAGCGCTCCAGCGTTGCATAATCCGGCTCGAAGCGGAGCTGTCCATCGCGGCCCATCATCCATGGATTTGTCGGCACGCCACCCGGCGCGGCGTCCGCCACGATATGGTCGAACAGTACCCAGGCCTTGGCCTTCGATGAGGGTTCAATCGCCACGATCAGTCGGCGCGCGTCGAGGATTGGCAGGCCGCGAAGTGCGGGAATAGGGCAGGGCGCGAGGGATCAATCGGCATAATGCCTCCAGCGCTGCATGACCGTGACCGCATCCTCCAGCGCCTCGGTTTCAGCCTTCGGTCGAGTCGCCACGGCCGGGAATGCGATCCGGCCTGCCTCGCGCGGTTCGAGCTTCAGCATGCCGCCGCCAAGCGCATGGCCCTCAAGCTCGCAGCTCAGCCGCACGAACGGAGAGGACCAGCCTGGCATCAGCTTGGCGGCAAGGGCCTTGTCGCGCACCCGGATCGCATGGACGCTGTTGGTGCAAGACACGCCGGCCATGTTCCGGACCAGATTGGCGCCGCGTCCCGACATATAGCTCATCACATAATCGGGGATCTGCACATCAGGCACGACATACCAAGGCGCGCGGTTGCGGCATTTATACCCGAGCCGGGCCTCGCGGCCGGGAGCAGAATCGAGATAGTCCCGGACTGACTTGGGCAGCTCAATGTCGCGGGCGAGCCGGAGCAGTAGCACCGGGTCATCGTTGCGAGCCCAGTCGGCGACGGTCGCCTTGGTGACTTGCGCATCGGGCATCGCTCGGCCGTTTCGGATCGACGGCAGTAGAAAGCCGACGGGAATGCGGAGCTTCTTGGCTTCCGAGGGCCGCAGATGGAAGAACTGATTGTCGCCGCTGATATAGCCGATCCCGACGCTCGCGAAGTCGGCGAGCCGGTGCGTGTCAGGGCGGCCCAGCGTTGCGGCGTAAAGCGCCCGCGCAGACGCCGGGAGCAGATAGGGGCGGAGGCGCCGGTTCCAGACCCCGCGCCAATCTTCGAGGTCGACCCGCAGCGTCGGCTTAGGCGGTGTCCGGGTCGGCACGAAGCTGTCGACGACCGTCATGTCGATCGCGCTGGCCGTGCCGCCAAAGCCGTCTGCGTAGAGCAGCCAGCAATCTTCCGACAGCGCCGGGAAAAGCTTGTCGCGCACCGCGACGATCTGCACCTTGGCGAACGACTGGACCAGATAGTCGAGGAGCGGGGCCGCATAGGGCGCATGGCCGATCTCGGCCGGGACCACGAACGCCATCCGCCCGCCACGCTTCAACAGCCCCGCAGTTGCCACGATGAATGGCGCCCAGGACGAGGTCAGGCCGCTGAAACTCGCCCCGAGGTCGAGGCACAGGTCCAGCGCGCGCCGCCGCGTCTCGCCCTTGAAATGCTGGTAGCGGATGAAGGGCGGGTTCCCGGCCGCGCATTCGAAACGCTCATGGGTCTCGGTCGCCCAGGTGAAGAAATCGCCTTCGTGGATCAGCGCGCCTGGCGCTCGTTTGATCGCGGTATGCGCCGAGATCGGATTCTGCTCGATCCCAACGCTGTTACGGTGAAGCGCGAGGAAGCGGCCATCGCCGCACGAGGGGTCAATCATGCGGTCACTCGGCTTGCGGCAAGCCCAAGCAACAAGTGCCGCGCACACGTCATCGGGCGTGAAATAGGCGCCCGAGCGCTTCTGTGAATATTCCGGAGTGGTCCCCACCATTATACGCACCTTAGCCAGATCGGGTTGTTCCGCAACCGAACATATAAGAACATAATAGGAACGATAACTTGAGGCAAGTGACACCGGTCGAGCCGCTACTCGTGGCTCGCGCAAAACGCAGCAACGCCGAGACAGGTCTTCTACACGCTCGCCTCGATCAGACCCGAGCGCGCCGACCCCGTTCTCGTAGCGCCGGCGCGAAAGTCGGCATCACCGATCAGCGGTCGCCTGGGGCGGTCCTCATAAATTGGGCTCAAACCAAGGACTCGCCAAATTAAAATGCAGCCGCTCTATGGCTGTTTTCGTCGGCCTGTCGGCGGAAACCAGTCATTCCGCTCCCGGCCCAAATTGCTGCCATGCGCGCCCGCATCACGACCGTCACCCCTCTGCCCGTCATTGCGAACATCGACGATCTTGATCTCGGTCGCTATGCAGTATTTGAGGATTCACAGTTATTCGAGATCGGCTGGCTATCGAGCGATTTTGGACGCCATCAGCGCGGCGCGTTTGCGATAAACTTATCCCAATCAACTTCCGGATAGCTCAGCACCTCTATAGCGTCGCGAAGCACGGCCATTTCCGCACCCCGACCGTATTTGGTAGATACTCGTCCGTCAGCGTGACCGAACAGAAGGTCGGTTATCTCGCCGTCCACCTTACCGCGAACGGCTCGCTTGCCCGTGTGCCGGAACGAATGAAAGACCAGTTCCGGATCCGATAATCCAATCTCGTCGAGGAAATCGTTCATAACCCGCGATAGACGGGTCGTTCGGCTGCCGTATTTGTTCGGCTGCAGCTCGGGAAAAATCCAACTCGCATTTTCTGAACGTCGTTGGGCGACCAAGTCCAGAAAGCCAGCTCGTGCAATCATCGAGTGGATCGGAAAGTCGCGCTTCCCGCTCGCGGTCTTCACGCGCTTGTTGTCTCCGGATTGTTCGCGGACTCGACGCCGGTCGGGTTCGATCGCGATATAGTCGATACCGTCGTAACGGCGGATGTTGCCGGGACGCAGTTTGCCGAGTTCCTCGAGACGACAGCCGGTAAACGGAGCAAGAAGCAGCGCCCAATATAAAGTAGTCGTCGCCACGCCGTCTTTCTGTGGGAGGGACGCAGAATAAATCTTCTGCATGTCCTCCGGCTCGAAGGGCAAACGCGGATCCTCAATGACATCCGTTGGCAGCGACTTTACCGTCCTCGCCACATTTTCCTCGACCGCCTCCAGTTCCTCGACGGCGTGCTCTAACGTGACGCGCAGGCCGGAGAGGGCCTTGTTGACCGTCTCGGGAGCAAGCGTTCGCAATTCATGCTCCTTGGCATATTCAACCTGCTCGCGGAGGGGCAATTCCTTGATCGCCTTCTTAGGGCGCGAAGGAAGGCCCGCATAAGTCCGGCGAAAATCGCGCACCATCGATGCGGTGATCTGATCGACGGGCAGATCACCACTCAAGGCGACGAAACGATCGATGGCAACCTTCCACTCGTCGACCAGCTTAGGTTCCCGAGACTTGAACTCACACCACGCCTTGAACACGGCCGTGATGATCGGTGCCGAACTCTTGGCCTTATGGGTGAATAAGTTTTCGCCTGAGATCACGGCGGGCGGGATCAGGCGGGTGCGTCCTGGTTCAACCTTGACGGCGCACGCTGCACACAAGCGGTCGAGATAGGCTCGGCCGATTGCCTCGTGAATCGGCGTGCCGGGGGTTGCCTGGATACCGGCTCTATAGGCGATCGTCGCGATAAGGGGATCAATCGGCGCCAGCGATTGCAGTGAGCCGATCCGTCGGAGCGTTTCGAGCCAAGGCAATGGCGCGAAGTCATCCACCGCCTCGAGCATCTGCTTACGTGCGCGGTGGTCACGCAGATCCTCAGCGCTTGGCGGCGTTCCGAAATCGTATCGTGCGCCGGGGAGAAAGCCCATTCCACCGTGTGCGTGATCGAAGGCGTCGAGCTCGAGCGACGCCAGTTTCATGGCCACGCCCCGGAGATTCGATTCGCTGGTTCCTGCGAGGTAGGCATCAACCATGCCCTTGGCCGAACGGACGTGATCGTGGAGAAGCGCACGACGCGCCGCTGCGATCTTCTGCTCGTAGATGAGCGCGAAGGCGGGATAGCGCTCCTTCGCTTCCACCGGATCTCTGGTATCCAGCGTGCGCTTGAACTCTCTTACGCCGCCGTCGAAGAACGGACGCAGCGCCTCGGGGACGGCGCGACGAAACTGATAAATACCAGTGCGAGGATCTTTTGACGGTGCTGCCATTCGGATCACTTTTGACGTGACCCCCGCTTTTTCCTTCAGTTGGAGCTAGAGTCCGACCCGACAAAGGGACGGACAGATGAAGCGGAAGCAGTTTTCGGAAGAACAGA
>NZ_QXDC01000003.1:1220000-1255011 GCF_003550065.1 Hephaestia caeni | reverse complement strand
CTGGGTCAACCCAGCCCGTTGCTTCACCTGCGCTCATGCGCGACAACAATGGTCGGTCTCTGGTTGCCGCTGGATGAAAGCCGGGGGTCACGTCACGCGCAACCATTTCGGCCTCAATACCCTTAAGTTTCGATTCCGCCGCATTTCCGACAACGATGCCATTGGTCGCTGTCAATTGCGCGACCTGCAAATCCTTGTGATCGGTCTGGAAGGCAGACACGTTGAGTTGGATACGATTATCGGCAAAGCGCGACTTGACGCCAATCTCATAGCTCCAGGCGAATTCAGGATTGTAAGGAACCGCAGCGCTGGCACCGGTGGGCGCGATGCCCTGATAGCCGCCGCTTTTGTAACCGCGACTGACCGACGCATAGGCCATGATCAGATCGGTCACCTGCCACTCAATGCCACCGCGCGGCGTGAATGCGTCCCAGGATTTGGAGACGTCGACATCGTAAGGCGAGGTCAGCGGGATCGGAATCGCCGGTCCGGCGACGACCGTACCGCCGAGCGTGCCCCATTTCTTTTCCCAGGTCATGCGCGCACCGGCGGTCAGCGTCAGGTTGGAGAGAAGATTATAGTTGAACTGACCGAACAGCGCGACACTACGCGCGTCGATCGCCTGCGGATAACCGACGATCCCCGATTGGCTCGGCAACGGGAAATATTGGGTGATCGTCTGGTAGCGGCGGATCTGTTCCTTCAGATAGTAGGCACCAATCTGACCGCGCAGTGCATCGCCTGGATTGCCGATCGCCAAACGCAGTTCTTCGCTGAACTGCTTGTCATTCTCTCGGTCGCTCTGGATCGACTCAATCAGGAGAGGCGGATCGATCGGGCCACTGAAGAAGGGCGTGTACATCCGTAATTTCGCTGTGCGGAACGCGGTGAGAGAGGTGACCTCACCCAGCGGCGTTTCCATTGCCAATTCGGCGCGATAAATGTTGAGGTCGCGCTTTATGAAACCGTCGATGGTGGAGCTTGTGATCCGCGGATCGGGATTGTTGCCGACACAATGCAGCCCAGAGTTGAACGTGATGTCACACTCCTTGTCACGCGGCTGGGCGCGCTGATCCTGGCGGACCAGATCGACCGACACGGTGAGATCCAGTGATTCATTGGGATAGAAGCGGATCGCGCCACGCCCCGAACTGAGTGAAAGGTTGGGATTACGATTCCCAGTGGGCTCGTTGAGGTAGAAACCATCCCGGTTTTTGACTGCGAAGCTTCCTGACGCGAAAACCGTATCTGACAACGCAACATTCGCGCGGGCGAGCCCATCGAGCCGCTTGAAATTGCCAACTGTCATCTCGGCATGAACCCGCGTTTCCGGGCCAGGTTTTCGTAAAACGAAGTTGATCAGACCACCGATTGCGTTTTTGCCGAATAACGTGCCCTGTGGGCCGCGCAATACCTCAACCCGCTCCAGATCGAGTGCGTCCAGATCGGGCGTGCCACCGCGCCCGGCATAGATGCCATCGATGAACACCACCACTGACGGATCACCCGCAGCATTCTGGCTGATTCCCTGGGGGCTGCCGATACCACGGAGAGCAAAATTGGGCTCGACCGGGTTCGACTGGCCGGCGGTGAAGCCCGGTGTACGGACGGCAATGTCAGCGATTGTCTCGATGCTGCTCTGCTTGAGCTGTTCGCTGTCGAATGTCGTGACCGCAACCGGTACCTTCTGAAGATTTTCACTGACCCGCTGCGCGGTGACGACGATATCCATAAGGCCATCGTTGCCGCCAGGCTGTGCCGAGGCCTGCTCCGCCGGCTGCGTCTGCGCAAGGGCTGTGGCGGGCGCCAAGGCCAACGCAATCCCCAGCGCGACTGATGAAGCTCGTATCATTTTACCCTCCCATTTTTGTTTCGTTTGCGTCATCTTTGCGGACGCACTCAAAATGTCAAATATTTTTACGCAATGGCAGGTCACCTGACGCCAGTAGATTCACGGCAGGAGGCTGAAGCCTGGATTGCTGCCGCTTTGGTCGTTCAGATAGTTATTGATAGCTTGGTCGGAGATACTTCCGCCTATGGTGACGAAATACACTTTACCCAGAAACTCCGCCCCCAGCGATTCACGCTGATGAGTTATATTTTTTCGATATTTTGTATGATATAAATCATCTTTATGGAAAAATTAAGTAAATCTCGATCTCAATAATTGAGATTTAATACAGAAAATCTAAGCATTGTATTACGTATACTTGATTTATCGGTATATTTTAATTATCTATATTTATAAATATGAATTATTGTCAGATCGGCAGTTACTGAATCAAATCTTGACACAGGGCCGTGGAGCCGGAATTATGTCGTCAATTAATTTGATAATTGGAGACGGAAATGCTGGTTGCGGCCAAGGCACTGATGTTCGATTTTTATGGTAACGCTGCCGGCCAGTCCGACGCCGAGGCAACACCATTGACGGAGCGCTGGGATCTTACCGCGCGGCAGCGCTTGCAGCCCCCCTACCCGCATAATCACCTGCTTATTTCGCCGGTGAATCCGGGCGACACTTTCGCAGCGAGAGCAGGCACCACATTATCCGCTGGGCCCCTTTTGCCGCGCCACGAGTGGGACGGCGAGGCCAACGACGCGCGCACCCGGTTCGCCCTGCTAGCGCTCACCAACCCTAAGGACGGCCGGGAAGATGACTATGATCGCTGGTATTGGGATCGTCATTTCCCCGATGGCCGCCGTCTGCCCGGCTGCTTCGCCGGGCGGCGCTATTTGCTCGCAGAAGGAGGGGCAGGCCCCTATCGCCACCTTGCCATCTACCTTTATGATAATGACGACGTTGGCGACACGCTCGATGTCCTGCTGCGTATAGCCGGCACGCCCGAAATGCCCGGCAGCGACTCCATCTCACCTGGCCACGACGCTTGGTACGTCGAGCCACATCGGCGACCGTGACACCTCCTTTCGACAATCCCGGTGCGATTTGAAATTCGCCGATGCCCCGATGGAGCTACGCCCGGCCTACAACGCCAGGTATGGCGATATTCTCATCATCCAACGGTCGACGCGGGAATGCCCATCACCAGGACCAGGTGCAGCCTGTGAGGCATCTGCTACCTAATTCTCCACCGTCTGGCACGAGACCAATGCTAGCAATGAACTGCTACCCGTTCTTGGACTGACCTGCTGCCCGTTTTCTGGACCGTTTTGAGCCGGGGAATTCCAGTTATGATCGGGGGTCAAGGAAACGGAGCGCGTGATGAAGAGATCGCGGTACAGTGAAGCGCAGATCGCGTTCGTATTGAAGCAGGCCGAGGACGGCACGACGATCGGCGAGGTGCGCCGCAAGGCGGGTATCGGCGAAGCGACGTTCTATGCCTGGCACAAGAAGTACACTGGGCTGATGCCATCTGAGATGCGGCGGCTGCGGCAACTCGAGGGGAAGAATGGCAAGCTGAAGCGGTTGGTCGCTGACCTCTCGCTGGACAAGGCGATGTTGCAGGATGTCGTCCCGCGAAAGCTCTGAGGTCTGATCGGCCGGCGCCAACTCGTCGATGCCGTTCGCAGCACATGGCAGGTCAGCGTCAGGCGGGCGTGCGGTGTGCTTGGGGCGGAGCGATCGAGCTACCACTATCGTGGTTGCCGTGCCGATCAGGCCGACCCGAAGAAGCGGATGCGTGAGATCGCCGAGGCGCGGGTGCGTTACGGCTATCGGCGCATCCATGTGCTGCTCCGGCGGGAGAGCTGGGACGTGAATGCGAAGCGCATCTATGGAGAGGGGGGCTTCAGTTGCGACCGGGCCAGACGCGTGAAGGATTGGGAGCACTCGCGGAGGTAAGCTTTTCCGCTCTCGACCGTACGACACGGGTTCTTGCGGAATAGTTTTACGAACAACGGGATAATTGCCGCTATTAGCCACTGTCGCGCAGTGCAAAGGATACCAATCGTTGGAGCAACGCCCTGAAGCAGGAGGAAGCACAGAGCTTCGCCTTGTTCACGGCTCTTCTCGTTTCGGCGTGGGAGAACGCCGACACGCGCGAGCGAGCCCTGCTCAGCAGCGGGGTTGCGAAGCTGGGCCAGCGTATAGGCGTCGACTACAGGCTGGTAAGTTTGTCGGCCGAGGGCTTCGGGTTCAGATGACGGGCCGTGTTTCGCGCATGCGATCGATCGACACCCTTGTGGTCCCGTAATCGAATATCGGCGCCGGCAGCACGGCAATAGAGAACGGGTCGATTGATCCAGCGGGATTTATTGGGCATTTCCGTCAACATAGCTAACGTTTAATGTCCAAATTGGCTCTCCGAAACCGGTTGCTCAGTCATCTTAAGATTGAGCAATAAGGTTGGACGTATTGGCCGATCATGTGTGGTCTGCTGCCGGGTAGCAAGGCAACGATGCAGACTTTCGATGCGAGCCGAGATGCTTCAGCCCGAATGACTTGATCGCCAAATCAGCCCGAAAAAAGCTCAAATGGAGCCCAGAGCACCGGACTGTCGATCCTTGCTTCGCCGTCATTTCCCTTGCGAACCGTCAATATGGCGGCGCGCAGAGCTTCGGCGGACGTTTCGCCGTCGCGCATCCCGCGGACCGTGCTGACCGAGAGTCGCCGCGCGACATCGTCGCGGACGGGCCAGTGGCTCGCCATCACCTCGGTGGCACCGGCAAGGAAAAAGCCTTGAACGAGACCCGAGAGCTGGGGCCGATCGACGCCGGCCGCGCCTGCGCTGTTGCAGGCCGAAAGGATGACCAGGCGCGCCGGCAGGCTGAGTGCTCCGATCTCGCTCGGCGTGAGAAGCCCGTCGTCCTCTCCCGCCGGGTTGAGCAGAAGCGCCGGCTCGTCCAGGCCGTCGAACTCGCCAGGCAGCAGCCCGTGCGTGGCGAAGGCGAGGACCGACCCCGGTGGCACCGCGGCCGCGCGCAGGCTCGCCTCGGTCGCGTGATCGCCGATCAGCAGATGGTTGCTACCGGTCCCGAGCGCCTCCGCCAGTGCCCCCAATTCGCGCTCGGCATCGGGCAGATCGGGCAAGTCGACGATCGCGCGCGCACCGCCGCTCGATCGCATCGCCATCCGCTCGCCCGTCCGGCGGCCCTCCACGCCGCCGAGCGCCACCAGCGTGTCGATCGCGCCCGTTCCCGTTTCCGCGCGCTCGCCTCGTGGAGCGCGCACCAGCCGGCTGATCGCCATGCGATCGATCAGATAGGCCCCGCGCTTGCCCTCGGGCATCAGCATCCCGAACGGCAGGGCGCCGAGCGACCCATTGGCGATCACCGCCAACCGTTCCGTGTCCTTCAACATCACGTCGGCGTCGCGAGGAAAAAGCCCGGCGTAGAGCGCAGCGGCGGCGGCCGGATCGAAATCCGAAGCCGCACTGCCGTCGATCGCGGCGCGCAGCCGGGCGACGAGGCCCGCCAGCCGCGCCCCGTCTGGGATCAGATATTGCCTTGTTCCGGCATCCGTCGCCATCGTCGCCAACCATGACGGACCGAGATCGGTGAACATGACCGACGCGCTGCGCGGCGAAGTGGCGCCCGCAAACTGCGCGAGCGTCGACGGCGTGAAGACCAGCCTCGCCCGCTGCGCGGCCGGGAGCCCCGCATCGAGGTCGGCAATCGCCTGCCGGTTGTCGTCCAATTCGCGGGTCAGGCCGGCGAGATCGAAGGCAGCATCCGGGCGCGTCAGATTGGCGTCCAGCTTCGCCTCCAGCCCCTGCCGTGCGACGAGAAGCTGGCGGCGCCTGGCGACCGTTGCGGCGAAATCGAGTTCGGCGGTCGCTGCCCGCTCGCTTTCGACGATCGCGAGCGCATCGTCGAGGCTGCTCCGCGCTGCCCATTGCTGCGCCTCGAACGCATCCTCGACCGCGCCGCGCCGGGCGAAGAGTTCGGCAAGCCAGCGGTAAGCGGGTCGCTGGCGTTCTGCCTGCGCCGATCCACGCGCGAGATTGGCGTTTAGCGTCAGCGCGCCGAACAGTGCGCGCGCCTCCGTCACCAGGTCCGCCGCCGGCCTGCTATCGGCACGATCCTGCACCCGGAGCAGCATCGCACGTGCGACCAGCAGGTCGGGGTGCTCGGGCGGCAGCATCCGGCCGCGCAGCGCGACGGCCTCCGCCGCGGCCCGTTCCGCCGTCGTCCAATCGGCGTTAACGAAGGCCGCTTTCGCCAGATTGTCGCGCGCGTTGGCGCGGTCGCGGTGCCCCTCGGGCAAGCGCGCATCGCGAATGCCGAGCAATGCCTGCGCCAGCGGTTCCGCTTCCGCGCCGTGCCCGGTGTTGAGCAGTGCGATCAGCCGCGTGTCGCGGGCAACGAGCGCGCGGTCGCTCTGGGCGCCGAGCTGGGCGTCGATGATCGGCGTCGCCGCATCCAGAAAGGCGATCGCGTCGGCATCACGCCCGGCGCGGATTAGCGCCTGTGCGAACTGAACGCGCATCGCCGCACTGTTCTGGTTGGGGCCGCCGTTTGCCCTCTCGGTCAGTTCATAGGCGCGGCGGATCATCGGCATCGCGTCGTGCGGGCGGCTGACACGCAGCAGGATCGCGCCGAGATTGGCATAGAGATTGGCCATCATCGGATGGTCGGCACCGATCGCGGTGCCAACGCGGGCAATGGCGTCCTGCGCCGTCGCGATCGCTTCCTCGGTGCGGCCGGCCGAATAGAGATAGACGGTGCGATTGGCGTTCCAGATCGCGACGTCGGCGGGAACCGGATCGAGCGTCAGCGCGAGATCGATCGCCTGCCGGTTGCGCGCAAGCGCATCGTCGAGCCGGCCATGTTCGAGATAGGAGGCCGCGAGATTCGACAGGGTCGTCGCATAGTCGCGTTCGTTGCGGCCGTTGGGAAGCGCTTCATAATCGGCGATCAGCCGCTCGTTGAGTGCCAGCGCCGCGTCATGTTCGCCCTTGAAATTGAGGATATAGGCGCGCGCACCGAGCGCATTGCGCCAGCTCCCACGATAGGCGGGGTCGGCCTCCAGTCGCGGGATCACGCGATCGACGATGGCGAGCGCGGCGTCCATCTCGCCGGCGAAGGCAAGCGCCATCCCGACATGCAGTTCGCCGAGCGCCACTTCGGGATGATCGGCGGGGTAGAGGCGCTTTGCCTCCGCCAGCGTCTCGTTCGCCAGCGCGCGATATCCGGCGGGATCGGCGTCAGCCGTCGCGGCGTCGAACTGCGCCGTCAGGGCATCCAGCCGGCGGCGATCGACGGTGCCGTCCTGTGCCCACGCCGTCGCGCTGCATGACAGCGCCACGGCAGCGCACGCCAGCCGCACCGCGCGGTCGATTTCCCCCCTCACCATTTCTTCTCCCCCCGAAAAAGCAGACCCTAATCGACCACCAGATAATAATGCGCCGTCGCCGCGCCGCCGTTGACGATCTCGATCCGGTAGCGCTGCGTGAAGACGGGCGTGAAGCGACAGTCGCGCGTATGGGCAGGTGAGCGGTCGCAGACGAGCTTGCCCGCGCGGTCGAAGATTTTGAGCCGCAGATTCTTTTGAGGCCGCGAATTGGCGGCGACCGTCGCCGCCTGCCCAGACAGGAACAGTTGATCCATGCGCCGCGCCGCGCCGGGCGCCAGCGTGCCGCGCGCATAGCCGGGCCCGAGCGCGCGGCCGCGCAACGGCGGGCCGGCATCTGGCAGCGCGGCGCGCCAGCGACGAACGGGGTCGGGCGCATCGCCGTCGATGAGGCGAGGCCCTTGCCGCTCGATCCGCTTCACCGCCGCGGCAAGCGCGGCACGATCGCCAGCTTCGAAAGCCGCGTCCGCAGCCAGCATGTCGCGGGCGAGCCGGCTGGCCGGGGACGCGACTGCCTCCCCGTTCGCTTCGATCGCCCGCGGCGCAGCACAGGCGGAGAGGAGCGTCAGGACCGTCGCGGCGCCCAGCCCGGTCGCCTTCACTATCATGTTCCCTGTTCCTTCACGACGAATCTGGCGCCCCGGGCCGACGGCAAAAGAGCGATGGTCAGATCGTGCCGTTCGGCGATCGCTCTTGCGAGCGCCAGGCCAAGCCCGCTCCCCGGCGAATCCGATGCCTCGCCGCGACTGCGGTAGAAGCGCCGGAAGATCTTCTCGCGATCCGCCTCGGCAATGCCGGGGCCATCGTCCTCGACGGTCAGGACTGGCCCCTGGCCAAGCGAAAGCCGGATGGTGCCGCCTTTCGGGACATATTTGAGCGCGTTGTCGAGCAGATTGGTCACGAGCTGGGTCAGTTGCATTTCCTCTCCGTCGAACAGCACGCCGGGCGCGATATCCCATGCGAACATATGGCCCGATTCCTCGGCGCTGTCGGCATAGAGTTCGCAGATTCGCGTGACCATTTCGCTGAGGTTGAACCGCTTGAGACCGTGACGGTCGCCCTGACGAGCCTTGCTGGCGGCAATATCGAGCAGCGATTCGAGCATCGCCACGAGGCGCTTGATGTCGGCGCGCCCTTCGAGCAGCCGTGCGGCGACGATGTCGCCGGGATCGGCGGCCAGCGCCCTGGTCAGCCGTCCGTCGAGATGCGTCAACGGCGTGCGTATCTCGTGTGCGATCTGGTCCGATGTGTCACGATACGCCTCCACCAGCCGCTTCTGCCGCGCAAGCGCCGCGGCACTATGCTCGGTCAGTTCGTCGATTTCGTCGGTTCGCCGGCGCGGCGTCATGGCGGTCAGCCGCTCATCGTCGGAGTCGCGAAAGGCATTGTTGAGGCGCTGGATGCGCCAGTGCAGCCGTCCAGCGGCCGATTTGCCCAGCGCGCCGACCAGCAGCACGAACAGCGCGCCGCCGCCGAGAAATGCGACGGCGACATGGCGGCGCAGCGCACCGTTATCCGACGTCTCGCGCGCGACCAGCAATTGCAGGTTCGGCGCCAGCCGGGTCGCGCGCGCATAGGCGCCCGTCCCTTCGCCAACCCGGATCGCGCCGCTTTCGGAAATCGCCGGATCGAGCTGCGGCCATTGGTGAATGTCGCCCGCGATGCGCCGTCCGGTCGCGTCGGCGAGCATGTAGTGCGGCGCGCTGCCGTCGCGCGGGGTGATCGCGAGCCGGTCGGCGATCCTGCGCTCGAGTTCTTCGCGGCCGCTGGTCGCATAGATGTCGGCGAGGCCGGCGAGATCGACGTCGATCGCCCGACGCGCCGATGTCTCGAGCGTCGACCGGATCGTCTGGTCGGTCAGCGTCCACAGCCCCAGCACCAGCGCGACGGACAGGAAAATCGCGACGGCGACGAGGCGCGAGAAGATGGAACGGCGGGCGGCGATGGGCGGTTACCTCCCGTCCAGCAGGCGATAGCCCGAGCCCCAGATCGTTTCGAGCGCCGGGGTCGCGAAGCCGTCCTCCAGCTTACGCCGCATCCGCCCGACATTGACGTCGACGACGTTGGTCTGCGGATCGAAGGACATGTTCCATACGTCCTGCAACAGCATCTCGCGCGTTACGACCTCGCCCGCATTTTCCATGAAATAGCGAAACAGCTCGAACTCGCGCGGGCTGAGCGCAAGATGCCGATTGTCGCGAAAGGCGGTGCGCGCCTTCACATGGCACTCGAAGGCGCCATAGAGGATCACCGCGCTATGCTCGCGGCCGGTCGCACGCCGGTGCAACGCGCGCAGGCGCGCCAGCAGCTCCTCGGCCTCGAACGGCTTGGCCAGATAATCGTCGGCGCCGGCGTCGAGCCCTTCGGCGCGGTCGGTCGTGCGGCCGAGCGCCGACAGCATCAGCACCGGCGTGCCGACCCCGCTTTCGCGCAGCCGCTTCAGGATCGTCAACCCGTCGAGATCGCCGAGCATGCGGTCGAGGATGATGACGTCGAACTTTTCCAGCCCCGCGCGCAGCAGGCCGCCCGATCCGCTGCGTTCCCAGACGACGATATCGCCGCACTGCCCGGCCAGTTCCTGAACCTCGCCGGCGGCGCGTTGATCATCCTCGACGTACAGAATTTTCAGCGTTTCCATGCTGTTGGCGCAGTCATTCCCCAAAGATTGCGACCCCGGCCCTTGTGACATAGCCACCGGGCCGGGGCAAGCCGGACGCTCAGCCAAGATCCTCGACCGATACCCAGCCCTGCGTGCCGTAACTGTCCTTCACCTCGATGAAGAGGCCCTCACGCTTGCCCGTCGGGGTCAGGTCGGTTCCGGCACGCAACGCGCGGACCGCAGCACCGTCGGCGGCGGGCGTCGCGCGCATCACCGTGTCGATCGCGACGCTCGCCGCGGGAGCGGCAGGCGCGGCCGCGGCGACGACCGCCGGTTGCGCCTTGGGCAGCGAGGCAAGAGTCGCGCCCTGGGCGGACACTGCGTTGAAGGCCTTGATGAACGCTTCGACGAGCATCTTGCCGTCCTTGCTGGCGCCATAGCCGGCGGCATTGGCGCCGGCGGTCCAGGCGTTGGCGCCGCCGAAGCTGAGCGTGCTCTTGCGTACCTCGCCCGTGCCGGTGACGATCGCCTGGCCGGTGGCGGGGCTGAGCAGCTTGATCCCCGCGGCGACGCGTTTCTTCTTGCCGCCGAGGCCGCCGAAGGCGCTGAACAGCGCCCCGCCGACCGGAACCTTGGAGATGATGCTGGTCGCAGCGCCCGAGCGCACGAGCCCTTCGACCGCTGCCGATTTCGCCATTTCGACCGACTTGTCGACCTCTTCGGAATCGCCGGCAACGACGTTCATCAGGAAATCGGCGGCGGTGCCCGCTGCCGCGCTATGCGGGGTGAAGCACCCCGATTCGACCGCAAGCGCGTTGATCAATTCGCGCGGCGAGCCGAGACCATACTCGGACCAGCCCTGCGTCTCGCCCTCGACCACAGCGATGGTGCCATAGCTTTCGGCGCATTTGGTGAGCGCAGGTGCTCCCTGCTCCGCCGCGAAGGCGGCGGGCGCCGCACCGGCGAGCAGCGCCGTGGCGACGGCGATAATCGACTTCTTCATGAAACCCCTCCCTTCTTTCGGAAACCGCGAAGAGAATGGACCGCGCAACGCGCGCGGCCCACACACCATGTCCGTCATTCCCATGACAATCGCTGTTAGAAATGCCCCGCCGCGGCTTCTCCGGCCTATTTGACACCGAAGGAGACGAGGCCGCCCAGCAACGCCTCGGCCTGCGCGCGCAGCGTGGCGGCATCCGCCCCGGCGATCGGCGCCACGCCGGGCGCGGACAGCGCGGCGAGGACCGCTGGCGGTGCCGCCGCCCCGCTCGTGGCGGCCCAGCGATCCCAGTCGCCGGCAGCCGCCGCCGCAACCGATGCGCCGGCCAAGAAACCGGTCGGCGCATCGGATTGTGCCCGGAAAGCTGCCGTACCTTGAACTTTGCTGTAGGATGACGATGCGACGGCGATGCTGTAGCTGATCCCCGCGTGTGAAGCGCCCTCGCCCGCAAGGAAACCTTGCAGGAAGGTTCCTCGGCTCACGCTGTTGCCGTCGGATGTGAAAGTGTCGAGATTCGCCGAAAAGCGCTGCGCACCCAATCCGTCATTCTGGATCGCCATCGACGGCGCCGCGACACCGCCCGCGCTGGAAAAGCTGTAGGTTTCGCCGTTGAATGCCACATCGGCAGCGATTCCGGCCATCTGCGTTGCGAAATCGACCGCGAAATTGCCGGAGAAGCTGCCGCTCCCCCCCGGCGCATTGCCCTGGGTCGGGCTGGTGAAACCGACGAGATCGTAATTGATCAGGCCGCTGGCCGGCGCGTTCGCAACCGGGGTTCCCCAGATCGAATGCCAGGACACGCCGGCAAGGGGCTGCGCGGAAAAGGACTGGCCGTTCGAATTGCGATAGCCGACCGATACATTGCCAAAGCGCGACCAGCCGATCACACCGGCGTCGCCGCCCTTTTCGACCGTGGTGTCGACATTGGCGGCATAGCTGACGCTGTCGCGCGAGCTGGTCGCCTCGACAAGCTGGCCATCGGTAACGGTCATCGCCGCCGCGGTCGCGCCGCCGCTTCCGCCCGGGCTGGTATAGAGGAAATAGTGGCCCGCCGCGCCCGGCGCCGCGATACCGTCGTTCTGGATCGGCTCGGGATCGGGCGCGGGCAGCGTGCCGTCGCCGAAGATCGCGGACCCGATCGCCGTCTTGCCGGCGCCTAGGTCGTTATTCGCGTTGTAGACCAGACCCAGTTGCCCGCCGCCGCCGGCGAAGGCGCCCATGGCTTCGAGATTGCAGTTCACGGTCTGACAATCGGTGCCAGCGACGCCCGGCACGACGAAGCTGAAGCGACCCCCGTTGAATTGCCGGAGCGACGCTTCGCTCAGCGTCGGGTCGGCCACGCCGCCCATGGTCATATAGTGATAGCTCTGCCCCGGCATGGCGACGGTGGCGTCGAACGCGACCTTGGGCGCGGCGCCGAGAACGATCGCCATATCGGCCGTGAAGCCGCCGGGCGCCAGCGAGCCGTCGACGATCGTCGGCCGCGTGGCGGCGAGCAGATCATAGCGGATCATCCCCTGCGTCGGCAGCGCGAAATCCGTCGAGACCGGCCGCGCGAGCATATAATGCAGCCCCTGATCGGCGGTCAGCGTGAAGGGGTTGGCGCCGGTGTTGACCCCATCGGTCCACCGCCCGATCAGCGTATCAGCGTTGCCCGACGCTTCGACGACATGGGTCGTCCCGGTGGTGCGGGTGACGTTTCCGGACCGCGTGAAGCTGGTCACACCGCCATCGCCATCGAGGCTGTAGGCAGTGACCGTCAGCCCCGTCTCGCTGCCCGCCAGCATCTGTCCATCGCCGAGGGTCAGCGTGGTGATGAAGCCGCCGTTGGCCTCGGCCGGATCGAAGCCGCCCTGATAGGCGAGCGCGACCGGTGCAGGCGGTTGAACGAGGCCGGGATCAGGGTCCGGACTGTCGCCGCCGGTGCCAGCCGGTGCAAAGGCGACCGTGCCCTGGATACGCTCGGCGCGCTGGAAATTGGGGTTGTCGACCGTCTGATAGGTCATGCCGATCCGCTGCTCCGAACCGCCGAAGCCGCCGTAGAAGAGGATCAGGCAATTGTCGCTGCCGCACGCATCACCGCTGCCGGTCATCGTCCCATTCATGTTGAAGACCGGATTGATACCGCCGGTGCTCACGAGCGCCCCCGTGCTGCGTCCGGCCGACGCGAAGTCGTAACGGACGTCGCCGCCATCCTCGGGCATGACGATCGCGCCGTCGAAGCCGTAGCTGAGGTTCGACGGGCCGAAGCCGATGGTCAGATTGGCGTCGAAGCTGCCCGGCGCGGCGTGGCCCGAGGCAAAGACAGGCTTGGTCGCGGCGAGCACTTCATACTCGATCGTGCCCGTCGTCGGCAGCGGCCCGGCGAGCGGGGCGGTGACGACCCAGGGAATGCCGCCGTTGGGGCCGATGGCGACGTTGCCGCCGCGGAAGCGCGCAGTGCCGTTGGTATAGCGGCCGACGACCACCGACGCATCGCCGCCGACATCGGCGACTTCCGCGTTGTCGTTGCCGAGGTCTCCAGCGTCGATCAGCGCGCCATTGGCATCGAGTTCGGGTGATCCCGATGCCGGATAGGAGACGCCGGCATGGGCTGCATAGGCGCGTGCGCCGGTCACACCGCTCGGGAAACCGCCGGGATAATCGGGGTTGGTGCCGGGATCGATGCCGTTACCGGGCAGCCCCGCGAACTGGTCGGGGTCCGCACCGGTTCCGATATAGGCAAGATAGTCGGTCAGGAATTGCAGCGTCGCGCCCGAAAGCTGATCCTCGAGCACCCCCGCCCGGTCGAGCGCGGCCAGATAGGATTCGACCTGTTCGGGGGTCAGCGCGGTATATCCGGACGGCGTGCCGCCGCCGAGCAGATAAGCATAATAAGCCTGCACCGCTTGCAGCCAGTTCGCATAGACCGGCAGGCCCGCATAGTCCGCAGGATCGCCGCCGCCCGCAAGGAAGGCATAATAGGCGTCGAAGAAGGCGTTGAGATCGCTGTGCGCCGCGAAACCGCCTGCCGCATTCAGCGCCGCCAGATAGGCCGCTACCTGTTCCTGCGTCAGCTTCGCGTAGCCGGCCGGCAAGCCACCGCTCGCCAGATAGGCATAATAGGCGTTCAGCGCCGCGACATAGGCGTCATAGGCGGGAAGATCGGCATAGCGGGCTGGATCGCCGCCGCTCGCCAGATAGGCGTAATAGGGCGCGAAGAAGCCGTCGAGATCGGCAAAGGCGACCAATCCACCCGCGGCATTGAGCGCGGCGAGATAGGCGCGGATCTGCGCCTGGGTCAGCACGCCATAAGCCGCCGGCAGGCCGCCGTTCGCGAGGTAGGCATAATAGGCGTTCAAGGCCGAAACATAATCGGCATAGACCGGAAGACCGCCGAAGCCGTTCGGCGCGCCCCCGCCGGCAAGATAGGCGAAATAGGCGTTGAGCAGCGTGGCATTGTCACCGAGCAGACCGGCGAGCTGGCCCGAGGCCGCGACCGCGTCGAGATAGGTCTTGAGCGTCGCCAGGCTCTGCGCGTCATAGTCCGCCGGCAACCCGCCGCCGGCGAGAAAGGCGGCATAGGCGTTGAGCGCGGCGGCAAAAGCAGGATAGTCGGGCGGCACCGGCAGCCCGGCATATTGATCGGGATTGCCGCCGCCCGCGACGAAGGCGAAATAGCGGGAATAGAAATCGGCGAGATCGTCGAGAAAAAGCCCGCTCGCCCCCGCGGCGTCGAGCGCGGCGAGATAGGCGTGGACCTGCGCCGACGTCAGCGCGGCATAGGCCGACGGGACGCCGCCCTTTTCGAGATAGGCGTAATAAGCTGACAAAGCCTGCGCATAGCCGGCAAAGACATTGGCGGGCAGGCCCGCGAAGGCATCAGGAGCCCCGCCGCCGCGCAACCAATCGAGATAGGCGGAGAAGAACGCCGCCCGGTCGCCGGCCACGGTGGCGAGCAATCCGGATCGCGACAGCGTTTCGAGATAGGTCTTGAGCGTCGCCGCATCGAGCGCGGTATAACCGCTCGGCAACCGCCCCGCCGCGAGCCAGGCATAATAGCCGTCGAGCGCCGCGCGATACTGGCCGGCAAACGCCAGCCCGCCGTTCGCCAGATAGGCATCGAGCAACGCGCGATCGCTCGCGCCGAGCTGCCGGGACAGCCCGCTGTCGGACAGGAAGGCGATATAGCGGGCGATCGTGTCGGTGCTCGCCTGGGTGAAATCGGCCGGATCGCCGCCCGCCCGCACGAAGGCGAAATAGGCTTTGGTCAGATCGGCGAAGCGCGCGGTGAACAGGTCGCGGTCACCGCCGCCGCGCAGAAAGGCCAGATAGGCATCGGCAAGCGAGCGGTCGCTCGCGCCGAGCTGGGCCAGTCGGCCGCTGCGGTCGCTATAGGCCAGAAAAGCCTCAATGTCGGCGAGGCTCGCCGCACCGAAGCTCGACGGCGCCGCCCCCGAACGCAGGAGGTCGAGATAGTCGCCGAGAAAGCCCGCATAGGCCGTGAGAAAATCGGCGCGCGCGCCGCCTCCGGCCAGCCACGACAAATAGCTGCGGACGATGTCGGCCTGCGCTGCCGGAAAGGGAGAGCCGCCATAGGCATGGGCGATATCGCCGGCCTTCGCCACGAGCAGCGCGAGGTCGCCGCTCGGAAAGGTTGCGATCGCCGGATTGGCGGCCGCCGCATCCACACGCCGCGCCGCCGCCAATATGTCGCTCGACGCGCCGGCCGCCGCCAGCGCATCGCCCAGCGTCACGGGCACGCCATTCCGCGCGGCCGCGGCGGGGCCGCCCTCCGCCACGGATGCGACCTGCGCATCGGCACCAGGCGTCGCCTGCGCGCCGTTCGCGACAGTCCGCTCGGGCCGTTTGCCCGGCGCGAAGGCGAACATCTCGCCGGCCCCGAAACGCCGCATGTCGCCCGCGCGGCCGATGCTCACCTGGCCGGTCATTACATGGCCACGTCCGGTGCCATTGGCGGCAACACTGAAATTCGCAGCCGAACCGCGCCCGGCAACCCGGCCTTCGACACCGTCCGGCATACGGACGATCGTCTCCCCGGCGCCGCCCGCGACGGTCAGGTTCCCCGCATAGAGATCGACCGAGCCATCGGCGTTGATCCGATAGTCGGCGACGTTGAGCACCGACACGATCGCGCCGCTGTCGAGCCGGATCTGCTTGAGCCCGTCGACCTGATGGACGCGCTCGCCGAGGGCAAGCGCGGTGTCGCCCTTCGACGAGAAGAGGACGTCGGCGGCAAGCGCCGGCGTCGCGAGCGACAGGGCGGAAACGGTCGCCATCAGCATGGCACCGAAGCGAAGGTTGGGATTGGCGTTCATGGCGTGGTCTCTCCCCCAGGATCAGCGGATCAGAATTCGAGACGAAGGCCGGCCGAGACGGTCCAGCGTTCGTAATCGTAAAGGGCGATGTTGCTCCAGTTGCGCGTCCAGGTGGCGCGCGGCTGGAAGAATATCCTGTCGGTCAGCGCGACCTTCACGCCCGCCGTCAGGTCGATGCGCTCGTCGTTGCGCTTGGTCAGGAACAGCACATCCGCCTGATCGTAGCGGCGCAGGTCGACCGCCGCGCCGGCGACGAGCGCCAGTTTCGCGGCCACCGGAAATTCGCCGCCGACGCTGGCGCCCGCGAACCAGTTGGATTCGGCATCGCCCGCGCGGTGGCGCGTTTCTTCCTTGCCGCCGGTCAGATTGGCCGCGACGGTGCGCGTGAGATAGCCGACGCCCACCGCATAGCGGTCGGCATCGCGCAGGGGCGCGCCGTCATAGTCGAGCCGGTTCCATTGCGCCGACAGCGTCAGCGCGCGGCCGCCATCCAGCGTCTTCGTATATTGGCCGATGACGCCGTAGGAGGTGCGATAGCCGTCATGGCCGAGCCAGAATTTCTGCACTTGCCCCGACAAGGACACCACATCGCGGTTGGCGAAGCTGTGCGCATAGCCGGCGGTGCCGGTCATCGCCGCCTGGTCGAAGGTGCGGCTGTCGAAATTGTCGCGCCAATTGCCGAGCGCGCTCGCGAACAGCCGGTCCTGCCGCCCGATCGCGGTGACGGCGGATACCCCGCCCTGAATCTCGTAATATTCGTCGTCCCGCGCGACCGCACCGGGGCCGAGCGTGCCGGGGCCGAGAAAGCTGAACAGGGGAATGACGATGCTGGTGAGGTCGGTCGCGGCGTTGATATTGCTGTCGTGCCCGGCGCGCGCATCGAGGAAGCCCGAGACGTCGGAGCCGCCGCCGCCGATCTGCTTGTCGAATTGGCGCACGAAGCCGGTGAATCGCTGCCGCACCGGATCGGGCAGGCTGGGATCGTCGACGACGGTGGCGAATTCCTGCCGCGCCGTATCGATGTCACCGGCGAGCGCATAGGCGCGGGCCAGTTCAGCGCGAGCGGGGGCATTGTCGGGCTGGACCGCCAGAACGCGCTGGAACGCGATGACCGCCTCGCCATAATGGCCCGCGTCGAGCGCCGCGACCCCAAGCCGATAGTCGAAATCGGGGTCGCCGGCGCGCTGACCGACCTGTTCGGCAAGCGCGTCATAGCTCGCAGGCGCCGGCGCCTCCTGCGCATCGGCCGCATGCAACGGCATCATTGCCCCCAGCAAAAGCGCCGCCAAGCTGGTCGAGAATCGCTTCGTCATGGCCCCCATCCATCGATCGTTTCCGCGGGAACCGACCTATGGGGTCACACGCCACCTTGTCCGCTGACGAAGCCCGTAGGAATGATGACAATTGCTGACAGGATCGGCGGTGCCGGGCAGTGGTAACGTGCGGGCGACATCCTGGGCGGTTATAACTAGGCGGAAACAATCAGCAGCACCCGGTCGTAAATCCCGGCACGTCGATCGATGAACGAAAGGCGGGTTTCAGGGAGCGAATCTGGGCCGCAGAATGTCTGGAAAGTCGGTGGAATCGGCTAAGCCCTGTATCGCAACAGATTGAGCAGCAGCGCGAAGGCCGGCGACTGATGGCGGCGGCTGGGATAATAGAGATGATAGCCGGCGAAGGGCGGACACCAATCCTGCAGGATGTGGACGAGCGCGCCCGAGTTGATGTGTGGCTGGACATAATCGCCGGGAAGATAGGCAATGCCTGTTCCGTTCAGCGCTGCGCGCAAAGCTAGGCTGATTTCATTGACGATCATCTGCCCCTGCACGCGCACATTCAGCTCCCGTCCCTCCCGCTCGAACTCCCAGGCGTAAAGGCCGCCATAGGTGGGGAACCGCAGATTGACGCAGTTATGCTGGGCGAGATCGTGCGGCGTTGCTGGCATGTCGCGGGCAGCGAAATAGGCCGGGGAGGCGACGGCCGCCATGGACACGTCCGGGCCGATCGGAATGGCGATCATATCCTGCTCGACCGTCTCGCCCAGCCTCACGCCGGCGTCGAAACGCTCTGCGACGATGTCGACAAAACCGGCATGAACGTTGAGCTCGACCTGGATGTCCGGGTAATCGGGCAGCAGCCGAGCCAGTGCGGGCCACAGGATCGTCTCGGCAGCATGAATGCCGGTCGTGACCCGAATGGTCCCTGCGGGCTTGTCGCGCAGTGCGGTGATCGCAGCCAACTCCGCCTCGATCCCCTCGAAATGCGGGGCAAGCGAAACCAATAGGCGCTCGCCGGCCTCCGTCGGCGCAACGCTTCTGGTCGTGCGGGTCAGCAGTCTCAAATCAAGCCGCGTTTCAAGCCCTCGAATGGCGTGGCTCAATGCGGATGTGGAAACGCCCAATTGTGCCGCCGCCCGGGTGAAACTGCGCGCCCGCGCAACCGCGAGAAACGCCTGAAGGTCGGCCATAGTTTCGCGCGCCATTGTTGAATCCTGCTCAAAAGCTCGTGCGGATATGGAGGACTAATCAAAAAGTGGCGGGTTGACTATCTCAGCGGAAAACCGGGCGCTGGAGCGATGGTCGGCGCCACTCTCAAAGGATTGGGTCATGCACAGGGTTGCCATGCTGCCGCTCGCCGCGACGTTGCTGGCGATCACGCAGACAGCTCACGGACAAAGGAACGGCGATATGCAGATTAATCGCAAGGCGGATCAAGTGACCGTGGAAGGCTCTGCCGACTATTTCACCGGCAAGGCGACGATCAGCGGCCAGTTTCAGCGCGAGGCGCCCTCGCGCGTCAGCGGCGCCATCGTCCATTTCGAGCCCGGCGCGCGCACGGCCTGGCATGTGCATCCGCTCGGCCAGACGTTGATCGTCACCGAAGGCGTGGGCTGGACGGCGGTCGAAGATGGCCCGGTCCTGCGATTCGAAGCCGGCGACATCATGCTGTGCCCGGCCGACAAGAGGCATTGGCACGGCGCGACGCCGCATCAGGGCATGACCCATATCGCCATTCAGGAAGCGCTGGATGGCCGCAACGTCACCTGGCTCGAGCATGTCAGCGACGAAGACTATCTCAAGGGCCCGGCGTGACCACGTCGCCGATCCACCCATTCAGCAAGATCAGAGGACAGACTATGGAACAGCGTGAACTCGGCCGCAGCGGCCTTCATGTCTCCGCCATCGGCTATGGCTGCATGGGCCTCAGCTTCGGCTATGGTCCGCCCGTCGCGCGGGAGGATGGCATCCGCATCATCCGCGCCGCTCACGATCTCGGCGTCACTTTCTTCGACACGGCCGAATGCTATGGCCCGTTCGAGAATGAGCCCTTGGTGGGCGAGGCGCTGGAGCCAGTGCGCGACAGCGTCGTGATCGCGACCAAATTCGGCTTTCAGGATGGCAACTCCGCCAAGCCGCAGGACTCGCGTCCAGAGCGGATCAGGCAAGTCTGCGAGGACTCGCTCCGGCGCCTGCGCACCGACCGGATCGACCTTTTCTACCAGCATCGCGTCGATCCCGATGTGCCGATGGAAGATGTCGCCGGGACGGTCCGGGATCTCATCTTAGAAGGCAAGGTTCTGCACTTCGGTCTGTCGGAGGCCGGCGCCGATGCCATCCGCCGCGCCCATGCGGTCCAGCCCGTAGCAGCGCTGCAGAGCGAATATTCCCTCTGGTGGCGCGATCCTGAGCAGGACATCCTGCCGACCCTGGAGGAACTCGGCATCGGCTTCGTGCCGTTCAGCCCACTCGGCAAGGGCTTCCTCACCAGCGCGATCGACGCCAGCACGGATTTCGCGCCCAATGATTTCCGCAACTCCGTCCCGCGCTTCTCGGAAGAGAATAGACGCGCCAATCTTCGCCTGATCGACGAGATTGGTCGCATTGCCGAGGCGAAACAAGTCACGCGCGCCCAGATCGCGCTGGCCTGGCTGCTGGCGCGCGAGCCCTGGATCGTCCCGATCCCCGGCACGACGAAGCGACACCGTCTGGAGGGAAATTTGGGCGCGGCGCAGGTTCATCTCGACGCCGCCGACCTCGCGACCATCGCCGCTGCGCTGAACGAGATCGAGATTGTCGGAGCCCGCTACAATGCGCGGGCGCAGGCTCGCATCAATCGTTGAACAGGGAGGATCATCATGCGCGCAACCGTTATGCACGCGGCCGGCGACGTCCGGATCGAAACCGTCGCGGATGCGACCATAAGCAAGCCCACCGATGCCCTGATCCGCATCACGCGCGCCTGCATCTGCGGCAGCGATCTTTGGCCCTATAATGGCGGCCCGAATACCGCCGGTCAGCAAATGGGGCATGAGGCAATCGGCGTGGTCGAGGCGGTCGGCCGTGACGTCCAGCGGATCAAGCCGGGCCAGGTCGTGATCATGCCCTTCGCCTTTTCGGACGGCTCCTGCATCTTCTGTGAGGAGGGCCTGCATACGGCCTGCCTGCATGGCGGCTTCTTCGGGGTCGGCGGCGAGGCGGGCGGTGCCCAGTCCGAAGCGCTGCGGATTCCGAACGCGGATGGCACGTTGTACCCACTGCCGGTCGGCAAGGATGACGCGCTCATGCCCTCGCTGCTCACCCTGTCGGACGTCATGGGCACCGGACATCATGCGGCGGTCACCGCGCGCGTGGCGGCGGGGCATAGCGTCGCTGTCGTCGGCGATGGCGCGGTCGGCTTGTGCGGCGTGATCGCGGCGAAGCGCCTGGGCGCCGAGCAGATCATCCTGCTGGGCCGGCATCAGCCCCGCATCGATCTCGCCAAGGCGTTCGGCGCGACCGACGTGGTCAGCGAGCGTGGCGAAGAGGCCATCGAACGGGTCCGCGCGCTCACTGGAGGGGTGGGCGTCAGGTCCGTGCTGGAATGCGTCGGCACACCGCAGTCCATGGAAACCTCCATGGGTATCGTGCGGGCAGGTGGCGCGGTCGGGCGCGTCGGCGTTCCGCACTATGGTGCTATCCCGGGCGCCCAGCCGATGTTCTATCGCAACGTCATCGTCGCGGGCGGTCCGGCCCCTGTCCGTGCCTATGTCGATGAACTGCTGCCGGAGATCATGGAAGGCCGCATCGAGCCGGGCCGGGTGTTCGATCGCACGGTCGATCTCGACAGCGTGCCGGACGGCTACAGGGCCATGAACGATCGCACCGCGCTCAAAGTGTTGGTCCGTCCTTAATCCCACCACTTTCAATCCGAGGGAGCGGTAGTTGAACCAACGACCGCTTTGAGGAAGCTCCGTGGGGTGGCCGAATGTCCGAGATGTTGGCGGACCCCGCCCAACAGTCTCAATCAACCCGAACGACCGCTAGTCGCCCGTGAAAAGCCCTGCAGCGCGCAGAGTTGCGTGTGTTTCGGCGTGCAAGTGGAGCCTACCTGACTCGGTGATCGGTGCCTAGCTCAATCGGCGGTTCACCCGTGACGCACGAAGATTGCCTTGCCTTTGGGGCTGGCGAGGGAGTGCACGAACGTGGGCAACGTGCGGGTTCGCCGCGCCGCGCTCGGTGAACGCCACGCCGGCATCACGATAGACGATCGGGTCGCTACCCAACGGAACGACGCCGGTATTGGCATTCGCCCAGAGCGGAAACGTCAGCTATGCGTGGATGCTGGGGGCAGCCTTCCACGCTAACGCAAGCTGGTATCGAAAACGGAGTTTCCCAAGCGGGCGGCTTGCTCTGCATGTAGATATGAAACGATCGACGGCACGTCCTTGTCCGCAATAGGCGCATGATAGACGTCGCGCATTTTCAGTACGATCTCCTTCCACTTTTTGGGCGAAAGAGCGGGTTGGGTTAGTGCCATGCTCGGGGGAATGGCAGGACGTGCAATTGGCGTTCACGACCTCGACAAGCGGCCCGTCGGGGTATGTTGCCTCCTCGATCGGCATGTCGATCGTATCGAATGTGAGCGTAAAATCGTTGACGCTCACGCTGCTCGCGACCGGCCCAATTGCTGTGGGCGGCGCGGCGGGCTTGCGCGCGCCGGGCGGGCCGATCGCGATCAAGGCGAGAACCGTTATGCCGATCAACCAGCCGGCGAGGGCACCTGCGGAGGGAGCCTTGGCGTTCATGCCTCCGTCGCCTCGATCATGGTGGTTTCGACATTCGCGCGCATGAAGCCGTTGGGATTTCGACTCTGGACCAAAGGCTGCGTGATGCCCGCGCTATTCGTGCAGCGCACCATCAATGCGATCTTGCCCGGTTTCGCGAGCGCCACCCGCGCATCCCAACGGCGGAAGCTGTATCGTCCATGATCGGGTCCTAAGGTGGCGGGGCGCCACGAACGGCCTCCGTCACTGGACACGTCGACGCGGGCGACGCCACAATCGCCGCCCATCGCGATACCGCCGATCGGAATCCAGGGCTCGAACGCAATCTTCTGGCCTTCGTCCAGGCTCGTCACCCAACTGCGCGGCACCATCTTGTTGATGGGTTCGGTCGCTAAACCCTTTGCACCGGGCTTGACGTTGGCACCTGGCTCAACGGGAATCCTGTAGTCTTTCGCCATCCAGTAATGATCGTCGGGCGCGGTCAAAACCTCGATGTCGTTGAGCATCTTGACCCAATAGGTCGAATACCGACCTGGCACGATCAGACGCAGAGGGAAGCCGTTGAGCAGCGGAAGCTGCGTCCCCGTTCATGCCAAACGCCAGCATCACCTCGCCGTCGCGGGCATGGTCGATCGCAAGCGATTTCTCGAAATCCGGCGCGCCTGCGACAAGCGGCTGATCCAACGCGCCGAAGCGCACCACGACAGCATCGGGCCGCACGCCGGCAAGATCGAGAATGTGACGCAGGCTCACGCCCAGCCAGCGCGCGTTGCCCATCGCGCCATGCGCCCATTGGGCGCCCTGGCGGGATGGACGATTTGCAGACGCCAACCCGAGCCGATGAATCCTTGCCTCACCGACCGAGGAGACTATATTCGGTCTGAATTTGGATAGGTGAGGCCCATGCGATATTCTGCCCAAATCAAGCCGATCAGCTATTTGAAAGCACATGCCGCAGAGGTGCTTGGCGAGCTGAGGGAGAAGCGCGAACCGATGGTGATCACGCAAAATGGCGAAGCGAAGGCGGTGATCCAGGACGTGGCGACCTTCGAGCAAACGCAGGAGACGCTTGCCCTCCTCAAACTGCTTGCGCTCGCCAGTCAGGACATCGCCGCCGGCAAAACCAGGCGGGCTCGCGCAATCGTCGACGAACTGCGATCGAAAGCCGCCGCCCGCTGATGGCGGATCAGCGGTTCGAGGTGCGCTTGACCGAGGGCGCGGAAGGCGATCTGAAAGCGATTCACACTTGGCTGGCCGAGCATCGCTCGGAGGAAGACGCCGACACGCTTCTCGAATCGTTTCTTGAGAAAGTTGCGACGCTCGAGCGTTTTCCGTCGCGGGGCGGGATTCCCAAGGAGCTGGGCGCGCTGGGCATTCGTGAATTTCGTCAGATTTTGATGTCGCCATATCGACTGATCTATCGGGTCATCGGCGACACGGTGTTCATTCTCGTAATCGCCGACGGCCGCCGGGATATGCAGGCGCTCCTCGAACACCGGTTGCTCAACCGGTAGCGCGGCGACTGACGCTGCTCGCCGCCGCCCGAAGATGGCGCAGCAGGCGATGCCTTATCGGATTTGCGTCATCACGCAGCCAGCGCGCGTGGATACCGATTTGAGCATCACCCCCCTCGATCGGCTGGAAATTGACGCCGGCGCGCGGACTTGCCGCGGACGCGGGTATGATCCCTGTTCCCAGTCCCGCCGCAACCAGGTCGAGGATAGTCGTCGGTGATATCTCGTGTTGAGGATCATCGTCCCCGACGCCGGCACCGGCGTCATCCCGCGCACAATCATGATCGCCGTCGTCCGTGCAGTACAGCTTACTCAGCCTCACCGCGCAGAGGGCCGGCGGACCGACGCCGCCCCGACAGGCCAACCGGCTCTTTCCGGGAAGAGCGGCGACGCGTTGTTCGTTCCAGAGAAACTCGCTTTCATGCTCCGTACCTTTCGCCACGTCGACCAATGGCGATACCGTCATATCGAGCCGATACCGATCAAGTGCGCGTCAGGTGCGTCTTCCACGAGCCTCAGCCGCACCAGCGGTGCCTCGGTGGCAAAAGTCGCCATGCCAGTGCGAAAGCGTCCACCGAATAATCCAGGGCAGAATCCGACCGAGAGGGTTCCACCGCCGCTCTGCGCCGTGCTCGTCGCGTCGGCCATCTGCCGATCAACAGCATAGAGAATCAGGCGGACACCCGGCAAAACCGCCTTGCCGATCGGTGTGAGTGCAAGCGGTGCGCCTCTCCACCGCGCGAAGAGATCGCCGCCGTAGATGTCTTCGAGTCGCCTGATTGTCTGGCTGACCGCGGGCTGGCTGCATCCCAGCCGCCGCGCCGCGCCGGTGAAGCTCCGCTGCTCGACAACCTGCAGAAACACCGCGAGTTGATGAAGTTCGGGGCGCGCGCAATGGCCCGGGACGCCGGAATCGGCGATGGCTATACTGTCCCCTACCATGTGCCAGGCGAGCGAAGCGGATCCTGCTCTTTCGCGGTTGATCTCGGTGAGCGTTTCCCGCGATCAGATTCCGCTCGCAGAGGCACTTGGCTCTTTTGCATTCGAGGCCGCCAGGAACCTCGTTGCCGCGTCGCCCTCGCATCGGCGTCGCGCCGTGCGTCTGGCCGAGCGGGAGCGCGAAATCGTGGTGTGTCTGGGGTAGGGCCAGCAGGAGAAGGAGATCGCGCGTCATCTGGAAATCAGCCCCGCGACGGTCAAACGCGCACCTCAAGAATGCCCGCATTCGCAGCGGAATCAGCAAGAGTTCGCCGTTGATCGTCCGGGGGCTGTTCACCGGATCGATTACCTATGGCGAGATTTTGGGGGAGCGCGCCTTCTTTCGGCGCTGAAGTTGGTCAAAATTGCGGTGCGACAGAAGCGCGGAAAGCGCCCAACCCGGCTTTCAGCTCGGGGAGGCCGGTGGCCGAATCTATCACCTGTAACGCCTTTCCGGGACGATCCTATCCTGTGTTTACGGGATAGGCTCGCATCGCCCTTTCCGCGCAAATCCTGCTTCGTCATCAACGAATGTCGAGGGGCGAACCAACACGGTCCTCGGCGGTTGTGATTTTTTCTCGAACGCCTTGGGAAACCGCGTCTTTTCGTCCCCGTGAGGGTTCGTGGTGGTTCGCTGCGTTTCGGGGTTCTGGCGGAGACGGAGGGATTCGAACCCTCGGTAGGAGTAATCCCCCTACGGCGGTTTAGCAAACCGCTGGTTTCAGCCACTCACCCACGTCTCCGGATGTGCCGAACGCGGGGCTATAGCCGCGCGCGCGGAGGTGATCAATGGCGCATCGCGCCGCCGCCGAACGCGAAATCGACTCGGATCGTCGCGGTGTTCATTGCACGCTCATCATCGCGATGGTTAACCTCACCCCCAATTCGATGCCCGGGGGATGACATGACGATGCGTGGACGGTTCTGGATGTCGTGGCTGGCCGCCGCGACGATCGCGATGGGAGTCGTCCCCGCGGCGGCGCAGGTTCGCACGATCGATCCCAATGCCGCGATCGACAGCGATCTCGGCTCGCCCCCCGCCCCGACCACGACGCAGGACGCGCCGACCGCGACGCTTTCCAACACGCAGAGCTATCCTGATCCCGATGCCTATCCCCAGGTCGATCAGGGTTCCCAGGCGACCCCCAACAGCACCGGCTATCCCGATCCCGACGCCTATCCGCAGCAGGCCACGCCGGCCGCCGCGCCCGATCAGCAGACCGGCAATGCCGCCGCGGCGACCGCGACCACGCAGGCGGACCAGACCTACAAGCGCGACGATTTGATCGGCGCCGCCGAGGGCGTGTTCGGCAAGGGCGCCGAGGGGCTGGCGGGCATCATCGAGGACATCCTCAAGGATCAGGGCGAGCCCAACGCCTATATCGCCGGGCGGGAGGCATCGGGCGCGTTCGTCGTCGGGCTGCGCTACGGATCGGGAATGCTCAGCCACAAGATCGAAGGCCAGATGCCAGTCTATTGGACCGGCCCGTCGATCGGCTTCGATGTCGGCGGCGACGCGAACAAGGTGTTCGTGCTGGTCTACAACCTCTACGACAGCGAAGATCTGTTCAAGCGCTTCCCGGCCGGCGAGGGCCACCTCTATTTCGTCGGCGGCTTTTCCGCCTCATACCTTCGTTCGGGCAACGTCGTGCTGATCCCGGTGCGGCTCGGCGTGGGCGTGCGCGCGGGCGTCAACGTCGGCTACATGAAGTTCTCGCACAAGCAGAAGTGGCTGCCTTTCTGATAAAAGGCGGCCCCGACCCGCTCTCCCACCTCCCATTCAGTATACTGCCGTGGGCGGTGGGGGAGCGGGCCAGGGCCGATATCCACGTTAAGTGGATCAAACTATAGCCCGCGCGACGGCTCAACCGACGAGCCGCCACTCCAATTGTTCGCCGGCATGGAACGGGATCAGGCTGGTGTTGCCGCTGCCGAGTCGTTCGGGGACGACCGTCGGCGCGCGTTCGAGCGTGATCGTGCCCTGGTTGACGGGTAACCCGTAAAAGGCCGGGCCGCTGAGCGACGCGAACGCCTCCAAGCGATCGAGCGCACCTTCCTCGTCGAACACCGCCGCATAGCTTTCGAGCGCGTAGGGCGCGTTGAAGATCCCCGCGCAGCCGCACGCCGATTGCTTGGCCTCGATCGTGTGCGGCGCGCTATCAGTGCCGAGGAAGAATTTGGGCGAGCCCGACACCGCCGCCGCGCGCACCGCCAGCCGATGGCGCTCGCGCTTGGCGACCGGCAGGCAATAAGCGTGCGGACGCAGGCCGCCGGCGAACAGCGCGTTGCGGTTGATATGGAGGTGCTGCGGGGTGATCGTCGCCGCGACATGCGGGCCGGCGGCGGTGACGAACGCGGCGGCCTCGGCGGTGGTGATGTGTTCGAGCACGATCCTGAGTTCAGGAAAGTCGCGTACCAGGCCGGTCAGCGTACGATCGATGAACACCGCCTCGCGATCGAAGATGTCGACCGTGACATCGGTGACTTCGCCGTGGATCAGGAGCGGCATGCCCGCGCGCTGCATCGCCTCGAGCACGGGGCGGATAGCGCGGAGATCGGTGACGCCGTGCGCCGAATTGGTCGTGGCGTTGGCAGGGTAGAGTTTGCACGCGGCGAACACGCCCGCCTCGAACCCGCGCACGATCTCCTGCGGATCGGCGTCGTCGGTGAGGTAGCAGGTCATCAGCGGGGTGAAGCCGTGGCCTTCGGGCAGCGCGGCGAGGATGCGATCACGATAGGTCTCGGCTGCGGCGACGGTGGTGATCGGGGGACTGAGATTGGGCATCACGATCGCGCGCGCGAACTGGCGAGCGGTGTAACCCGCCACCGCGGCGAGCATCGGGCCGTCGCGCAGATGGACGTGCCAATCGTCGGGGCGGCGAAGGGTGAGGCGCTGGGTCATCCCGCCCCCTCTATCCGCGCCGCGCGCCGGGTGCCAGCCCACCCCTTGGGTTCGGGGCGATGCGCGCCTACTTGAGGGGCATGGCTACCTGTCTCACCGATCGCGCGCTGATCCGGCTTGCCGGCGAGGATGTGCGCGGATTCCTCCAGGGCCTCGTCACCAACGACGTTGCCACGCTCAAGGCTGAAGCACCGCGATGGGCGGCGTTGCTGACCCCACAGGGCAAGGCGCTGTTCGACTTCCTGATCTGGGCCGACGGCGACGCGGTGCTGCTCGATTGCGAGGCCGCCGAGGCGGAGGCGCTGGCGAAGCGGCTGGCGCTCTATCGGCTGCGGCGGCCGATCACGATCGAGCCCACAGGCGGCGCGGTGCATTGGGCCGCCGAGGGGACCGAGGGCGTTCCCGATCCGCGGCTTGCACAACTCGGCCGGCGCTGGCTCGGCGCACCGGGGGCGGTGGCAGCGGGCTGGACCGAGCATCGGTTGCGGCTGGGGGTGACCGAAGGCGTCGCCGAGCTGGGATCGGGCGAAACGCTGTGGCTCGAGTGTAACGCGGCCGAACTGGGCGGCGTCAGCTTCACCAAGGGCTGCTATGTCGGGCAGGAGAATACCGCGCGGATGCATTATCGCAGCACGGTCAACCGGCGGCTGGTGGTGGCGCCGCTGGGCGAGGCCGGCAAGCGGACGCGCGCGACCTATCCCGAATTCGGGTTGATGGTCGAGCATCGCCGCGTCGAGGATCTGGGCGACGCATTGCGCCCCGCCTGGCTCGAACTGGCACTGGCGGAGCCCGCGGCGGAATAGGCCGGCCGGCGCGGCACCGCCGGCCGGGCACATCCTATTGCAGATCGTTCTGCGTGATCGGCACGATCTTGATCTCGACGCGGCGATTCGCGGCGCGGCCATCCTCGGTATCGTTCGACGCGATCGGCTGGCTTTCGCCGAAACCGCGCGTGCCGATCCGCGCCGCCTGCACGCCGCGCGATTCGAGATAGCTGGCGACCGACGCGGCGCGACGTTCGGACAGGCCCTGGTTATACGTATCGCTGCCGGTCGAATCGGTGTGGCCGTACACGTCGATATAGGTCTGGTTGTACTGCGACAGCACGTCGGCGACCTGATCGAGCGTCGGGCGGAACTGCGGCTGCACGTTGGCGCTATCGTACCCGAAAGTGATGCCCGAGGGCATGTTGAGCAGCAGATCGTCACCCTGACGGATGACCTGCACATCGGTGCCCGCGGTCTTGGCGCGCAGATCGCGCTCCTGCTTGTCCATATACGCGCCGACGCCGGCCCCCGCGAGGCCGCCGATCCCCGCACCGATGATCTTTTCGGTGCGATCGTGGCGTCCACCGACGAGATCGCCGAGCAGATAGCCGCCCAGCGCGCCGCCGATGCCGCCCAGCGCGGCCTTGGAAATCCGCTTCTGGCCCGTCACCGGATCGGTGGTGCAGGCCGAGGTGGCCATCAGCGCGCCCGCCGCAGCCACCATCATCAATTTGCTCGAAATCCGCATGTCCCTGTATCCTTCAAAACGCTTCGCGCCGCTCGCCCCTGCGCTTGCGGCCACGGGTTCAACTCTACCCCACCGGCGATTGTTCCGCTTGCGATTTGAACGGATGATGATCGGGCGGTTGTGTACGCGACAGAAACACGCCAAGGATGCCGTTGCGCGCCATGCCTCCCCTTCCTCCCTTTCCCTGGATCGACGTCGCGATCATCATGGCGCTGGTCGTGCTGAACGGCGTATTCGCGATGGCGGAGCTTGCGATCGTCTCGTCACGCAAGGCGCGGCTCGAGGCGATGGCGCGGGCGGGCAAGCCGGGCGCCCGGGCGGCGCTGGCGCTGGCGGGCGATCCGGGCCGGTTCCTGTCGACGACCCAGGTAGGGATCACGCTGATCGGCATCATCGCGGGCGCCTATTCGGGCGCGAGCCTGGGCGCGCCGGTCGCGGCGCGGCTGATGCGGCTGGGTATCGCCGCCGATACTGCGAACACGTTGGGCTTCGCGGCGGTGATCGGGCTCACCACCTACGCCTCGCTGGTGATCGGCGAGCTGGTGCCCAAGCAGATCGCGCTGCGATCGCCCGAGCCGATCGCGGCGATGATAGCGCTGCCGATGCGCTGGCTCGCGCGGATCGCGGCGCCGCTCGTCTGGTTGCTCGATTCGACCAGCGGGCTATTGTTCCGGCTGCTGGGCATGTCGCGCGATGCGACCGCGCAGGTGACCGCCGAGGAGTTGCACCTGATCGTCGCCGAGGCGTCGCGATCGGGGGTGCTCGAGGAGTATGAACGCTCGATCATCTCGGGCGTCGTGCGGCTCGCCGACCGGCCGGTGCGCGAGGTGATGACACCGCGCACCGAAGTCGACTGGCTCGACGTCGACCTCGATGCCGGCGCGGTCAAGACCGCGCTGCTTGGCAGCGGGCACACGCGGCTGCCGGTCGCGGAAGGATCGATCGATGCGGTGATCGGCGTCGTCGCGGCGCGCGACATCGTCGCCGCGCTGCTCGACGGCGCCGCGATCGACCTGCGCGCGATGATGCGCGCCGCCCCCGTCATCCCCGACCAGCTCGATGCGATGGATGCGCTGGGCGCGTTGCGCCAGGCCGAGGTGCCGATGGCGCTGGTCCACGACGAATACGGCCATTTCGAAGGCGTGGTGACGCCCGCCGACCTGCTGATCGCGATCGCGGGCGAATTCGTCTCGGACGCCGACCCCGAGGACGCGCCCTCGCTGGTCGAACGCGACGACGGGTCGCTGCTCGTCTCGGGCAACATGGCCGCCGACACGCTTGCCGATCGGCTCGATATCATGCTGCCCGAAGATCGCGATTACGCCACCGTCGCGGGGTTCGCGCTCGCGGTATTTCGGCACTTGCCGGCCGAAGGCGAGAGCTTCGTCGAACAGGGCTGGCGCTTCGAGATCGTCGACCTCGACGGCCGCCGGATCGACAAGCTGCTGGTGGAGCGGGCGCGTAAGGGGTGAGACGAGAGCCCGGTCTCGACGCAAGACGCCAATTCACCAGAGCGCCGGTTTGCTCACCATCAGCCAGAACACACAAGCGAGCCCAAGAAATGCGGGCCAACCCAATACAAACCACAAGCGCATGGTGCGATCGTACTCGGGCCCCAGCGCCGCCTCATCGCGCAGCGCGCGTTCGGCGAGACGCCGCACCTTGATCTGCAACCAGACCACGGGTGCCCAGCAGATGAAGGCGAGTGCGTAGAGACCATAGCTCACGATGAGCCATGAATCGGTCAGTGAATAACCCGCGAGATGGACGAGCCACAGCCCGCTCGCCGGCTGAACGACACCGCTGGTGCCGGTGAAGAACCAGTCCGCGCGGACGACCATGCGTGCGACACTCACGATCGTCGCCGGGTCGCGCGTGAGATGCGCGTTCCATAGGTACCAGGCCGTGCCGGCGCCGAAACCGAACAGAATTGTGCTGCTGACGATGTGGAGCGTTTTGACGAGCAGGAACAAATCCATCAGCGCCGATCCCCGATCGCACCATGAGTCGCGATCAGCAGCAGGATAGGCAGGTTCTTGAACAAGGGCCCCAACGGATCGAGCCATACCAGCGGCGTCGCCAGGCTGATCGTGAACGTATATGCCACCACCAGCGCAATTTGGATCATTGTGCTCCAGCGCGCTCGCCGATCGAGCACCACAAGCGCAGCGACCGCAATATCGGCCAGGCTGCTGCCGACCCGCAACGGCAAGGCGGCGCCTTGCGGCATCCCGAGCCCCGCCACGACACGCTGTGTCTCCTCTTGGGCGTGAAACAAGCCGAGCCATGCCGACACAAGCCACAGCAAAACCAGCATCGCCTTGATGGCAGGGGCGAGAAAAAACAGTCGCGCATGCCAGCGATCCTGGACCTGCGCTGGGCGAGCCAGCAAGGCATCGTCGAGCGAGCGCGGGCGACGGCCGATCGCCTTTGCATAGGCAGCACTATCCCCGGCATTGCCCGCCACAAGCTGCACCAGACTGTTGGTCGCAATCGGGCCATCCCCCGCCACATCGCCGAGGCGCCCCAATCCCCGCATCAACGGCATCGGAATGGCCAGAAACCGCGTTCGGCCAAACCCCAGCCACGCACGATAACGGCCGAGCAAATCGCGGAGGCTGTACGTATTCGGGCCAACCGGCTCCAGCGTTCGATCGTAAAAGACGGGGTTGCCGCAAACGCGCACCACCCCTTGCGCCAAATC
The DNA here is from genome assembly GCF_003550065.1 of Hephaestia caeni. Classification (GTDB taxonomy): domain Bacteria; phylum Pseudomonadota; class Alphaproteobacteria; order Sphingomonadales; family Sphingomonadaceae; genus Sphingomonas; species Sphingomonas caeni_A. The sequence goes on along the minus strand of NZ_QXDC01000003.1, from coordinate 1,223,186 downwards.
CCGAACATGGATGGGCGTGAATGCAAAACGCCCGTCGCCGGGAAGCGGCGTAACGAACGGCAGGCCGGCCATCCCCCGGATCAGGGACGTGCCGCCGTAGCTGCCGTCGCCGTAAACCAACGAAGGACGCAGGATCGTCCACGCCAGACCGGAGGCACGCAGCGCTTCCTCACCGGCACATTTGGACCGGGCATAATCGGTATAGACGTCATCGCGGGCGCTGATCGCGGAGATCAATATGATCTGCCTGACACCGGCCCTAATCGCCCCATCGTACAGCGCCGTAGGCATGGCGACGTGGATCGCCTCCATCTGCCTTCCGCGCAGAACACCGGCGGCGTTAACAACGCAATCCACGCCCTGAAGAAGAGCGCGCCAATCCTGCGCGTCCGTCGCGTCGGCAAGGTCGACCTGCTCAAACCTGATTTGTGGGAACGCGGCGGGCAGATCTGCCATCGTGCGGACGACGCCCACGACATCATGCCCTGCCGCCAGCAGCGCGACCATGACATGGCGCCCGATGAAACCGCCGGCCCCCAGCACCATGACCCGCATCAGCGATCCTCCTCGTCGGATCGATTAGCGCCAACTGCGTGAAAGGTCGCCAGAAAAGGACGGGAGCGTCGACGCGCCATGCGCGCTCCAAAACAAAAAAAGCCGCCAACCCGTTGGGTTAGCGGCGAATATTTGGTTGCGGGGACAGGATTTGAACCTGTGACCTTCAGGTTATGAGCCTGACGAGCTACCGGACTGCTCCACCCCGCGACACTCGTTTTGCCTCCAAGCAGCCGTTCGGCCTTGCGGCGCCCAAGGCTCCGAGGGCAAATCCATGACGTGTAAATGGGTTCTTCAATTTCCGTTTTCGCTGCACCGGCTGCAATGCCTGGCGACGACCTACTCTTCCATCGCTTAAGCGATAGTACCATCGGCGCAGTCAGGTTTCACGGCCGAGTTCGGGATGGGATCGGGTGGGACACTGACGCTATAGCCACCAGGCAATGAAGCCGGTGCGGGTATCCCGGCGAAGCGTTACTTCGCGAGGGAGCCCTAAAGCAAAAACGGTTCTAAAATCGATGCACCTGGCTGATGGGCAACATCCATCGACCACCCTGAAATCCAGGGCTGTCATTGATGGTGGGACTCATCAAGCGCGAATAGGACAATTAGTATCGGTTAGCTTCACGCGTTACCGCGCTTCCACATCCGATCTATCAAGGTCGTGGTCTCCGACCGTCCTAAGAAATCTTATCTCGAGGGAGGCTTCCCGCTTAGATGCTTTCAGCGGTTATCCCGTCCATACATAGCTACCCAGCTGCGCCGTTGGCACGACGACTGGTACACCAGAGGTATGTTCAACCCGGTCCTCTCGTACTAGGGTCAACTCCTCTCAAATTTCGACGCCCACGGCAGATAGGGACCAAACTGTCTCGCGACGTTCTGAACCCAGCTCACGTACCACTTTAATTGGCGAACAGCCAAACCCTTGGGACCTGCTCCAGCCCCAGGATGTGATGAGCCGACATCGAGGTGCCAAACAACCCCGTCGATATGAGCTCTTGGGGGTTATCAGCCTGTTATCCCCGGCGTACCTTTTATCCGTTGAGCGATGGCCCTTCCACGAGGGACCACCGGATCACTATGACCGACTTTCGTCTCTGCTCGACTTGTCAGTCTCGCAGTCAGGCGGGCTTATGCCATTGCACTCTAACAGTCGGTTTCCAACCGACCTGAGCCCACCATCGCGCGCCTCCGTTACTCTTTAGGAGGCGACCGCCCCAGTCAAACTACCCGCCACAGAGGGTCCCTGCACCGGCTAACGGTGCGAGGTTAGACATCAGAAAACAACAGGGTGGTATTTCACCTATGGCTCCACTCAGGCTGGCGCCCAAGTTTCAAAGCCTCCCACCTATGCTACACAGTTCTTTCCTAATGCCACTCTGAAGCTGCAGTAAAGGTGCACGGGGTCTTTCCGTCTAACCGCGGGTACTCCGCATCTTCACGGAGAATTCAATTTCGCTGAGCATATCCTGGAGACAGTGGGGAAGTCGTTACGCCATTCGTGCAGGTCGGAACTTACCCGACAAGGAATTTCGCTACCTTAGGACCGTTATAGTTACGGCCGCCGTTTACCTGGGCTTCAATTCAGAGCTTGCACTCCTCCTCTTAACCTTCAGGCACCGGGCAGGCGTCAGGCCCTATACGTCGTCTTGAAGCCGACTTAGCAGAGCCCTGTGTTTTTGCTAAACAGTCGCTACCCCCTGGCCTGTGCCCCCCGCCACTGGTTGCCCAATGACGGGGCCTCCTTCTTCCGAAGGTACGGAGGCAATTTGCCGAGTTCCTTCAGGATACTTCTCTCAAGCGCCTTGGTATACTCTACCTGACCACCTGTGTCGGTTTCGGGTACGGTCTATACGGTGGGGCTATTTCCTGGGACTTCTTCGCAGCCAAACCAATCCGATAAGGAATGACCACTTACGAAATCCGTCACACACCACCAGGTCACGGAATATTAACCGTGTTCCCATCGACTACCCCCTTCGGGCTCGTCTTAGGGGCCGACTCACCCTGCGCGGATTAGCCTTGCGCAGGAACCCTTGGTCTTTCGGCGACAGGGCATCTCACCCTGTTTATCGCTACTCATGTCAGCATTCGCACTTCCGATACCTCCACGACCCATTACCAGATCGCTTCGCAGGCTTACGGAACGCTCCGCTACCGCGTGTAGTAAACTACACACCCTAAGCTTCGGTGCATCACTTTAGCCCCGTTACATCTTCGCCGCAGGAACCCTTATTTAGACCAGTGAGCTGTTACGCTTTCTTTAAAGGATGGCTGCTTCTAAGCCAACCTCCTGGTTGTTTTGGGATTCCCACATGCTTTCCCACTTAGTGATGACTTGGGGACCTTAGCTGTAGGTTAGGGCTGTTTCCCTTTTGACGACGGACCTTAGCACCCGCCGTCTGTCTCCCGAGCTGTACTCGTAGGTATTCGGAGTTTGGTTAGGTTTGGTAGGTCTCGCGACCCCCTAGCCCATCCAGTGCTCTACCCCCTACGGAAATCACTCGAGGCACTACCTCAATAGTTTTCGCGGAGAACCAGCTATTTCCCGGCTTGATTGGCCTTTCACCCCTAAACACAACTCATCCGATAACTTTTCAACGTTAATCGGTTCGGTCCTCCAGTGAG
>NZ_QXDC01000003.1:0-1215000 GCF_003550065.1 Hephaestia caeni | reverse complement strand
CGCGTCATCAACGACAGCGCGGCGAGCGCGCGATCGTGCGGGGTAACCGTGACGGCGGGCGCGGTCATCACCTCGCCGACGCTCCTGTCGAGCGCGCCCGCGCCGTCACGCGCGAGGCACAGGATGACGTCGCGTTCGGAAAACACCCCCGCGACACCATCGTCGGCCATCACCGGCACCGCGCCGATCCGGCGATCGGCAAGCACCGCCAGCGCCTCGGCAACCGAATGATCGGCAGTGACCGTGACCACCTCATGCCCCTTGCCCGCCAGAATAGCAGCGACCGTCATGGCTGTTCTCCCATCACCTGATCCGAGTCCGACGGCCAAGTGTCTCACGCGCGGGACAATAAGGAAAGTATCGGACGGAAAGCGCCGCAACGAAAAAGGGCCGGCTCCGTGACGGAACCAGCCCCTTTTTCATGCTTGCGCTTCGATCACTCGGCAGCCAGCGTCTCGCTCGCGGGCGGGCGACCGCGACGGCGGCGCGGCTTTTCCTCAACCGGCTCGGTCGCGATCGCGGGCGGCAGGCGATCGGCGTCGAGCGCGTCGCTCGCCTCGCCCTCGACCGCAGCCGGTTCGCGGCGCGGGCGACCCCGGCGGCGCGGCGGCGGCGCGGCGTCTTCTTGCGCAGACTCGGCAACCGGCGCGGGTGCGGCGGGCTGCGGACGCTCCACCGCGTCGCCGCGGTCGTCGTCATTGTCGCCGCCGCGATGATCGCGGCCGCCCCGCGCCGGACGGCGATCCTGACGCTCGCCCTCGTCGTCCTGCGGGCGGCGATAGCTGCGGCGCTGATCGTCGGCGCGCTGCTCCTCGCCGTCATCCTCGACGTCGTTATCGTCGTCCTGCTCGTCGCGCTGGCGGCGCTGATGCTCCTCCACGCGCGAGCGGTTCTCGTTCAGCACGCGAAAATAATGGTCGGCGAATTGCAGGTAATATTCGGTGTTGACGCGATCCCCCTGCATCTGCGCGTCACGCGCGAGATTCTTGTATTTCTCGTAGAGTTGATTCGCATTGCCCCGCGCGCGGTTGTCGATGCGATTGCCGCCCTGCGGGTTGCCCTGCGAGCGCTGTCCGCCACGGCCGCGACGGCGGCCGGCCTGCCGATTGTTCATCAACGTCTAATGGTCCTTGTGTCCAGTGAACTAACCCGGTCCGGCGCAATCATCGGGTGCGCGTTTCCCGCATGAGTCGCGCCGTTCAATGCAGCGCGATCAAGCTGCCACGGCCGCCGGACGTCAGCGGCATCATGACGGTGGTGTGGATCAACGGCCTCAATTCAACGACATGGTTGAAGGTGCCAGCCCCGCATTCACCCTTAGCTTGCGCGGGACGGCTCGCCAAGAGGAAATATGGGACGCCGCGACGGATCGTTCAAGTGACGATCGCGCGCGACCTTCCCGCAAGATCGCAGCGAAGACGCCATGCCCGCCCCGTTTCCGTGACGAGCGCGCCGACGGATGCTGCCTGTTCGTGGCCGATCTCGAGGATCGCGACGCCGCCCGGCGAGACGAGGCGTGGCAGATCGGGGACGATCGCGCGATACGCGTCGAGCCCGTCCGGCCCGGCATAGAGCGCGGCGGCGGGTTCGTGGTCACAGACCTCGGGCGGCAATGCCTCGCGCGTGCCGACATAAGGCGGGTTGGCGAGGACGAGATCGAACGACCCGGTGATGCCCGCCGCCCAATCGCCTTCGACGAAGCGCGCGCGATCCGCGCTGCCCAGCCGCGCGGCATTGGCGCGCGCCATCGCCAGCGCCTCGCGGCTGCGATCGACGCCGAGCCCGGTCGCGCGCGGCCACTGATCGAGCGCGGCGAGGAGCAAGGTGCCGGGGCCGGTGCCGAGATCGAGGATGGTGGCGGGCGCGCGCCCGACGAAATGCTCGACCGCGGCCTCGATCAGCGTTTCGCTGTCGGGCCGCGGGATCAGCGCGCCGGGGCCGACCGCCAGCTCGATCGTCCAGAAGGCACGGGTGCCGGTGATATAGGCGACCGGTTCATGGGTGAGACGGCGGGCGACGAGGCCGGCGAAGGCCGGCGGGACGCAATCGTCGAGATGGGCGAGCAGGAGCCGTTCACGCGTGATGCCGAGCGCATACGCCATCAGCAGTTCGGCGTCGAGGCGGGGGGTGGCGGAGACGGGGGCGAGTTGGGCCGCGGCGGTGGCGAGCCCTTGTCGCACCTTCAGCCCCTCCCCTGAAGGGGAAGGGCTTTTTGCTCCATCACCCATCGATCGCGGCGAGGCGTTGGGCCTCATCTTCGGCGATCAGCGCGCCGATCAGCTCGTCCATCTCGCCTTCGAGGATTTCGGGGAGGCGGTGGAGCGTCAAGTTGATGCGGTGATCGGTGACGCGGCCTTGCGGGAAATTGTAGGTACGGATGCGTTCCGAGCGGTCGCCCGAGCCGACCATCGCGCGGCGCGTGCCCGAACGTTCGGCGTGCAGCCGTTCGCGTTCGGCCTCGTAGAGCCGGGTGCGCAGGACGCGGAGCGCCTTGGCCTTGTTCTTGTGCTGCGATTTCTCGTCCTGCTGGATGACGACGAGGCCGGTGGGCAAATGGGTGATGCGCACCGCCGAATCGGTGGTGTTGACCGATTGGCCGCCGGGGCCGGACGAGCGGTAGACGTCGATCCGCAGATCCTTGTCGTCGATCTGGACGTCGACGTCCTCGGCCTCGGGCAGCACCGCGACCGTCGCCGCCGAGGTGTGGATACGCCCGCCGCTCTCGGTCACCGGCACGCGCTGAACGCGGTGGACGCCCGATTCGAACTTGAGCTTGGCGAACACGCCCGAACCCGTCACGCTGGCGACGACTTCCTTGTAGCCGCCGGCGTCCGAGGGCGAGGCCGAGATCAGCTCCACGCGCCACCCTTCCGCATCGGCATAACGCTGGTACATGCGCAAGAGATCGCCCGCGAACAGCGCCGCCTCATCACCGCCGGTGCCGGCGCGGATTTCGAGCATCGCGGGGCGCGCGTCGGCGGCGTCGCGCGGCAGCAGCGCAAGCGCGAGCGCACGATCGGCGGCGGCGAGCTTTGCCTGATTGTCGGCCAGTTCCTCGGCGGCCATCGCGCGCAATTCGGCATCGGCCTCGGTCGTCATATGCTCGAGGCTCTCCGCCTCGGCGCGCAGCCGGCGGACATCGCCCGCCGCCGCGGCGACCGGCTCCAGCTCGGCATATTCCTTCGAGACCTGGACGAAGCGATCGCCGGGAAGATCACCGGTCGCCATCAGCGCCTGCAACTCATCCCGCCGCGCCTCGATCTGCGCGATCCGTTCGGGAGAGATGCGGGTCATGCGCGCGCCATAACCTCGCACGCCTCCCCGGCGAAGGCCGGGGTCCAGTTGCGGCCGGCCCGATGCTGGGCCCCGGCCTTCGCCGGGGAAGAACACGTGATCAAGCTCGTCATTGATCGTCAACGTCCCCAGAAAGCGAATTCACCGGAAGCGCTTCAAGGACCATCAAATCCAAATCGGAATGATCAAATGGTGTTTCGCGAACGACACTTACGTTTATGCCGTCTTCCTTCACATACACTAACGCGTCCGCACCAAGCTTCCTCGCGAGTTCGGCCTGCCGTTTAGCGTTGCCGCGATACGCGGTAGTGACACGTAAGCGACGATCTCGCATCCGACGAATAGCCCTGAGAGCTCTCCGTTCTTGTGCGCTAGTCTCCGGAATGACGGCAAATAGAGGCTCGCCTTCAGCCGGCTCCTCGATCAGCATCGCCAGCCGTTCGATCCCGGCCGCCCAGCCGACGCCGGGGGTGGGGGGGCCGCCGAGGGTCTCGATCAGCCCGTCGTAGCGGCCGCCCGCGAGCACGGTGCCTTGCGCGCCCAGCCGGTCGGTGACGAATTCGAACGCGGTGTGGCGGTAGTAATCGAGGCCGCGCACCAGGCGGCTGTTGCGGGTCCAGGCGACGCCGGCGGCGTCGAGACCCCTGGCCACCGCCTCGAAGAAGGCACCGGCCTCGCTGGTGAGGTGCGCATCGATATCGGGGGCGGCGTCGGCGATGGGGCGATCGCGCGAGTCTTTCGAATCGAGGATGCGCAGCGGGTTCTTGTCGAGGCGGGCGAGGCTGTCTTCGGACAGGTCGCCACGGTGCGCCTCGAAATGCGCGACCAGCGCCCCGCGCCACGCCTCGCGCGTCTCTGCATCGCCCAGCGTATTGAGTTGCAGCGTCACGCCCTCGGCGATGCCGAGTTCGTGGAGCAATTGATCGGCGAGCGTCAGCAGTTCGACATCGGCGGCCGGTTCGGCGGCGCCGATAATCTCCGCGTCGAGCTGATGAAACTGCCGGAAGCGACCCTTTTGCGGGCGCTCGTAGCGGAATACCGGCCCCGACGCGGCAAGCTTGAGCGGCGCGTGCTGCTGCCAGCCGTTGGTGACATAGGCGCGCGCGATACCGGCGGTGAATTCCGGGCGCAGCGTGATCGAATCGCCGCCGCGATCCTCGAACGTGTACATCTCCTTCGAGACGACGTCGGTGGTCTCACCGAGCGAGCGCGCGAACACGGCCGTCGCCTCGAACACGGGGATTTCGAGGCGCTGGAAGCAATAGAGCCGTCGCACGCGATCGAACACGTCGGCGACGCGCGCGAAGCGGCGCTCGTCCTCGCCGAAAATGTCCTGCGTGCCGCGGATGCGGTTGGGGGTGTCGATACGGGCCATAAGCGCGGCGTTCTCTATGCGAGGTGTCGCGAAATCGCCAGCATTTCGTCCGCCGGGCGAATCGCGCCCTGACCGGCGCCGCGCGGCGGCGCGGCGCAAGGTGTTGGCTTTGCGCAACTGATCGCGGGAAAAGCACGGGTCGAGGGTTGATGCGCGGACGCGGCGCATCGTAAGCCTGCTGCCATCCTTCCTTCAGCCGAAAGGCCTCCCATGAATCGTACCGCCCTTGCCGCGCTGACGCTGCTCGCCTCGACCGCAGCGTTCCCCGCCACCGCGCAGATCGACAATTCGAAGCCGCAGCCAGTGCCGTTCAGCGAGACGATCCCGACCCCGGTCGACAAGCCCTATCCGGGCACGATCACGATCAACGTCGACGCCAGCGATACCTCGCAGGGGCTGTTCAAGGTGACCCAGAGCGTGCCCGTCGCCGCCGCCGGGCCGATGACCTTCCTCTATCCCAAATGGCTTCCGGGACATCACTCGCCGTCGGGGCCGCTCGACAAGGTCGCCGGGCTGGTGTTCCGCGCGGGCGGCAAGGTGCTGCCGTGGACGCGCGACAAGGTGGACATGTACGCCTATCACATCGACGTGCCCGAAGGCGCCAAGACGATCGATATCGCGTTCACCTTCCTGTCGGCCACCAAGTCCAACCAGGGCCGCATCCAGATGACGCCCGAGATGCTGAGTCTCCAATGGAATACGGTGAGCCTTTATCCCGCCGGTTATTTCACGCGGGGCATCCCGGTTGCCGCGACGGTCAAATATCCGGCCGGATGGACCGCCTATTCGGGGCTGCCGTCGAACGCGACGGGATCGAGCTATGCGTATCAGAAGACCGATTACGAGACGTTGATCGATTCGCCGACGATCGCGGGCAAATACACCAAGCAGTTCGCGCTGAGCGACCGCGTGTTCCTCGATGTCGTCGCCGATACCCCCGACGAGTTGAAGGCGACGCCCGAACAGATCGACGCGCACAAGCGGCTGGTGACGCAGGCGGTCAAGACCTTCGGATCGCAGCATTACGACAATTATCATTTCCTGTTCACGATCTCGGACAATCTCGGCGGGATCGGGCTCGAGCATCACCGCAGCTCGGAAGACGGCGCCGATGTCGGCTATTTCACCGACTGGAAGAACCAGGTGCCGGCGCGCAACCTGCTGCCGCACGAATTCACCCATAGCTGGGACGGCAAGTTCCGCCGCCCCGCCGATCTGTGGACGCCCAATTATTCGGTGCCGATGCGCGATTCGGGGCTGTGGGTCTATGAAGGCCAGACGCAGTTCTGGGGCTATGTCCTCCAGGCGCGCTCGGGGCTGGTGTCGAAGGAGGATACGCTCGACGCCTATGCCTATATCGCCGCCAATTACGACAACACGCCGGGCCGCCAGTGGCGCCCGCTGATCGACACCACCAACGATCCGATCATCTCGCAGCGCCGGCCCAAGGGCTGGACCAATTATCAGCGCTCCGAAGATTATTACAACGAGGGGCTGCTGGTGTGGATGGAGGTCGATTCGATCCTGCGCCAGCAATCGGGCGGCAAGAAATCGATCGACGATTTCGCCAAGGCCTTTTTCGGCATGCGCGACGGCGACTGGGGCGTGCTGACCTATACGCTGGACGATGTGGTCGCGACGCTGAACGGCATCCAGCCCTATGACTGGGCGGGGTTCCTGAACGAGCGCCTCAACGACACGAGCACGCACGCGCCGCTCGCCGGCTTCACCAACAACGGCTACAAACTGGTCTATACCGACGAGCCCTCGGCCTATCTGAAGGCGATCCAGAAGAATTATCACCGGGTCGACGCCACGCATTCGCTTGGGCTCGGCACCGATGACAAGGGCGCGGTATCGACGGTGATCTGGAACAGCCCGGCGTTCAAGGCGGGGCTCGACCTGGGCGACACGATCACCGCGATCAACGGCGCGGCGTTTTCGGCCGACCGGCTCAACAACGCGATCCGCGACGCCAAGACGGACAAGGAGCCGATCCGGCTGCTCGTGCAGGCGGGCGATCTCTACAAGGATATCGCCATCGACTATCACGGGGGCTTGCGCTATCCGCACCTCGAAAAGACGGGCAAGGGAGAAACCGGGCTCGACCGGCTGCTCGCACCGCGCCCCTAAGGGGCCATTTCAATCGTTATAGTGCCGGCTCGTCCCTTGCGGGACGGGCCGGTTCCCGTGTGTTCGAAAGAGGAAGACCAATGCGTATCGACATGGTGCCGATCGGCGACAATCCCCCCGAAAGCCTCAACGTCATCATCGAAGTGCCCGTCGGCGGCGAGCCCGTGAAGTACGAATTCGACAAGAAATCGGGCGCGCTGTTCGTCGATCGCATCCTTCACACGCCGATGCGCTACCCGGCCAATTACGGCTTCGTGCCGCACACGCTGTCGCCCGACGGCGATCCGATCGACGCGCTGGTCGTCGCGCGCTCGCCGTTCGTGCCGGGCTGCGTCGTGCGCGCGCGCCCGATCGCGGTGCTCCACCTCGAAGACGAGCATGGCGGCGACGAGAAGCTGGTCTGCGTGCCCGTCGACGCGACCTTCCCTTATTACACCAAGGTCGGCGAGAAGGACGATCTGCCCGAGATCGTCTTCCAGCAGATCGAGCACTTCTTCACCCATTACAAGGATCTGGAGCCCGAAAAGTGGGTACGGGTCGGCAAATGGGGCGATGCCGAGGAAGCCAGGCGGATCGTGCTCGAAGCGATCGAGCGCGCGGGCGGCCAGAAGGCGGCCTGACCGTTCGGGGCCGTGCTTATATTCTGTTTCAGCTACCCTGAAACAGCGGCGGCACCGGCCCTCTCCCCCACCCCACCACCCATGCAGTATAATGTCTTGGGTGGTGGGGTGAGGGAGAGGGCCGGCGCCGCTTCCACGTCAGTGGAATAAACTCTAGAATGGCTCAGCAAGCCGGACGAGCGCGTCGCCCGTGACGCGCTCGATCCGCCAGTCGGCCATCAACTCGGCGCCCATCCGGGCATAGAAGGCTCTGGCGGGTTCGTTCCAATCGAGCACCGCCCATTCGAAGCGGCCGCAGCCGCGATCGATCGCGACGCCGGCGAGATGCCGCAGCAACGCGGCGCCGACGCCCGCGCCGCGCGCCTCGGGCGTAACGTAGAGATCCTCGAGATAGAGCCCGCGCCGCCCCGTCCAGGTCGAAAAATTGTGGAAGAAGAGCGCGAAGCCCTGGGGCGCGCCGTCACGCGCCGCGAGCACCGCCTCGGCCGCCGGATGCGCGCCGAACAGCGCCTCGGCAAGCGTCGCTTCGGTTGCCTCGACCGCATCCGGGGCACGCTCGAAGGCAGCGAGTTCGCGGACGAGGCGCAGGATCGTGGGCACATCGTCGGGCGTGGCGGGGCGGATCGTCAGCGTCATGGCACCATCGTCTCGGCCTGGGCAAAAGGTTCGGGCTTGCGGCGGGCGGCGGCGACGCAGCCCCCGACGATCAGCGCCGCACCGGCGATCGTCCAGACCGAGACGATCTCACCGAAGATCGTGTAGCCGAAGAAGGCCGCCCACAGGAACGAGGTATATTCGGTGGGCGCGAGGTAACTGGCGGGCGCATGGGCATAGGCCCAGGCAAGGATGCCGAGCGATGCCGTCGCGAGGAACGCCGCAAGCACGAGCGCGGGCGCATGCTCGACGGAAATTGGCGACGCCAGCCACGGCGCGGCGAGCGCGAGCAACACCGCGACCACCACGCTCTGGAAGAAGATGATCTCGATCGGATCGGCAGCGAGCGATTGCTGGCGCATCAGGATGATGTTCCATGCATAACAGAAGGCCGAGACAAGGATCGCGATCGCGCCGACAAAGGCGTCATGCCCGAGATCGGCGCGCGCCTGGCCGATCAGGATCACGCCGACACCGGCAAAGGCGATGAGCGACGCCCCGATCGCGGCCCGCGGCACGCGTTCCTTGAGCAGGACCGCCGCGAGCGCGAGCGCGAGCAGCGGCGCGACGTAGCTGAGCGCGAGCGCCTGCGCCATCGGGACGCGCGCGAGCCCCCAGAAGAACAGCAGCGCCATGACAGTGGAGACCGTGCCGCGCACGAGGTGCAGGCGCAGCGCCGCACGGGTCGGCCGGCGGCGGCACAACGCGAGCCAGAGCGCCGCGGTGAACCCGGCCGCAATCACGCTGCGCCAGAACATCGTGTCGTAGATGCCGATCGCGATCACCAGCCCCTTCATCACCGCATCCATGCACGAGAAGGTGGCGATCCCGAACGCGCCGACGGCAAAGGCGCGCGCAGGGGAGACGGCAGTGGTCATGCGCAAAATCCGGTCCGTTCGCCCTAAGTCCGTCGAAGGGCGTTCAGCGATCCTTCGGACAGCCGTGTTTCGACAAGCAAGGCGTGATCGACGTTCAGCCCAACCCGCGATCGAGAAAGCGTTCGGCGACCGCGCAGTGCATCGCGATGCCGCGCGCCATCACATCCTCTTCGATCGTCATCCGGGTATTGTGGAGCGGCGGGTTGGTGAGGTGGTTGCTGCCCGCGGGCGCGACGCCGATGAACGACATCGCGCCGGGCACCTTCTGGAGCACGTACGAGAAATCCTCCGCCCCCATCATCGGCGCGGGCATCGCGTGCCAGCCCGCATCGCCGCCGAGATCGCCCGCGATGTCCTTCATCATCGCGGTGGCGCGTGCGTCGTTCATCGTCACCGGATAGCCCTGCTCGATCACCGCTTCGCCTTCGCAGCCGTGCGCGGCGGCGATGTGGGTGACGATGCGCTTGAACGCCGCCTGCATCATGGCGCGCGTTCCCTCCGACAGCGTGCGCAGCGTGCCGAGCAGCTTGGCCTCGCCGGGGATGATATTGTGCGTCGTCCCCGCTTCGATCTTCGCGATCGTCAGCACCGCGGGATCGGCGACGGGCACCTGGCGCGCGATGAAGGTCTGGAGCGCGGTGACGATCTCGCACGCGACGGGGATCGGATCGACGCAATCGTGCGGCATCGCGGCGTGGCCGCCGCGGCCCTTGATCGTCGCGATCAGCGTATCGGCCGAGGCGAGCAGCGGGCCGGGGCGGCCGACGAACACCCCGGCGGGTGCGTTGGGGGTGATGTGGAGCGCGAACGCGGCGTCGGGCGCGGGATCGTCGAGCAGGCCGTCCTCGATCATGAAGCGCGCGCCGTGATGCCCTTCCTCGCCGGGCTGGAACATGAACACGATCGTGCCGGGCAGCGTCTCCCGCCGCGCGCACAGGGCGCGGGCGGCGCCAGCCAGCATCGCGCTGTGCGAATCGTGCCCGCAGGCGTGCATCGCACCGGGCACGGTCGAGGCATAGGGCAGCCCGGTTTCCTCCTGCATCGGCAGCGCGTCCATGTCGCCGCGCAGCAGCACGGTGCGGCCATTGTCGCTGCCGCCACGCAGGATCGCGACGAAGCCGGTGGTCGACGGACCTTCGCGGATTTCGAGCGGCAGATCGGCGATCGCGGCCTTGAGCTTTTCGGTGGTGCGCGGGCAGTGGAGGCCGATCTCGGGCTCGGCATGGATCGCGCGGCGCAGCGCGATCACATCGGCGAGTTCGGCCTCGCCCGCGGCGCTCCAATCGGTGTTCAGTTCCGCGTCCATCGCTTCGACTCCCGACAAGCTGGTAGTTGCCGGCGATGCTAGGCCAATCCGATCAGTCGCGCGAGCCCCAGCGCCAGCGCCAGCCGCCGTCGGTCTTGCGCGCGGCGATGATGCAGAAGCCGAGGACGAGCGCCGCGGCGACGGTGAAGCGCGCGGGATCGCCGGGGATGAAGCGGATCGCGGCGATCAGCAGCAGCATGAAACCGAACGACAGCAACCAGCCCTGCCACGTCACCGGGGTCGCGCCATAGCCGAACAGCTTCGGCGCGAACCAATAGCCTTCACGCACCTGATACCATTTGGCCAGCTTGTGCCACATCATTGCGGTTCCTCCTGCTTCGGCGGGCGCCCGCGCCGGGCGCGCACCGGCTCGGCAACCCTGACACCGCGCCGCGCCAGCGCCTCGCGCAACAGGCATTCGACCTCCGCGTTGATGCTTCTGAGATCGGCCGCCGCCGCGCGCTCGACCGCCGCATGGAGCGCGGGATCGAGCCGCAACGCAAACGCTTTCTTTGCCGGAGCCGCCACGATTCGTTACTGATAGAGCGTGCCGGTGTTGACGACGGGCTGCGCATCGCGATCGCCGCACAGCACCACCATCAGGTTCGACACCATCGACGCGCGACGCTCATCATCGAGTTCGACGACATCCTTTTCGGAAAGCTGCGCCAGCGCCATCTCGACCATGCCGACCGCGCCCTCGACGAGCGTCTGGCGCGCGGCGACCACCGCCTGCGCCTGCTGACGCCGCAGCATCGCATTGGCGATTTCGGGGGCGTACGCCAGATGCGTGAAGCCGCATTCGTCGACGGTGATCCCGGCGACCTCGAGCCGCGCGATCAACTCACCGCGCAATTCACCGCCGATCTGTTCGTGGTTGCCGCGCAACGTGACTTCCTGATGCTCGAAATCGTCATAAGGGTAGCGTGAGCCGATCGTGCGCACCGCCGCCTCGATCTGGACATTCACGAACGCCTTGTAATCATCGACATCGAACAGCGCCTGCGCGGTATCGGTGACGCGCCACACCACTTGCGCGGCCATCTCGATCGGGTTGCCGCGCAGATCGTTGACCTTGATCTTGTCCGAAATCACGTTGTTGGCGCGCACCGACAGCTTCTTGCGCATCATCCACGGCAGCACCCAGCGCAGCCCCGCCGCGCGATCGGTGCCCTTGTACGATCCGAACAAGGTGATCGCGACCGCCTGGTTGGGCTGGAGCATGTAGAAGCCGATCACGACGAACGCGAACACCACCACCGCGACGGCGATGATCGCCCCGCCGGTTTCGGGCGCCGCCTGCATCCGCGTCGCGCCGTAGATGCCCGCCGCGAGTGCCGCGACCGCCAGCAACAGCATGGCATAGCCGTTCGACGACGACGCGCGCCGCTCCGCCGAACGATCGAGAAGCTGGGAAACCGTTTGAGTCATGATCGTCACCCCTGAAAAGATGATATCATCATTATATCAAATTACAGGCGCGTGCAAGACGAAAGCAACGCCGCGCGGCGACACGAAAAACGCCGCCGGAACCCGTCGGTCCCGGCGGCGCCCTCTGGGAACGTGAAAGTGTCGGATCAGCCGATGACGACGGTCACCGCGCGCCGGTTCTGCGCCCAGCTCGCCTCGTCCGACCCCATCGCGACCGGGCGTTCCTTGCCGTAGCTGATCGTCGTCATGCGCGAGGCATCGACACCGCGCGACGCGAGATAATTCTTGGTCGCATTGGCGCGGCGATCGCCCAGCGCGAGATTGTATTCGCGCGTGCCGCGCTCGTCGCAATGCCCCTCGATCGTCACGCGGACGTTGGGATATTTCGCCAGCCACGCAGCCTGGCTGTCGAGGATCGCGCGCGCCTGCGGATCGATATCGTATTGATCGAGATCGAAATGGACCGTGTCGGCGGTCACCGACTGCTGGAAGTCAGCCGCCGAGCCGGGGGCCACGCCGGTGGTCGTCGGGCCGGTGGGCGTCGTCGTCTGATCAACCGGCGGCGCCGTCTCGCTGGGGGCGGGCGGCAGCGTTTCGGGACGCTTCTTGGAACAGCCGGCAACCGCGATGAGCGCGGTGCCGATGATGAGCGCATTCGTTAATTTGGCCATGTCGATACTCCCTCGATTTGGTCGTTACGCCCCCGCTCCGATCGCAGAAGCCATCGCCTTTCGCAGGCGCTGTGTCAACGCTTCAGGGCCGTAAGGGTCCCCAAGCCGGGTCCGATCCGTCAAGCGGAGTCGGCACCTTGCGCTCGTTGACGCCGGTCAGATCGACCGACCACAGGTCCGCGGTGCCGCGGCCGCCCTGAGTGGTGCGGAAATACATGATCACGCGCCCGTTGGGCGACCAGCTCGGCCCTTCGTCCTGCCAGCCGTCGGTCAGGATCTTCTCGCCGCCGCCCGAAGGCGACATGATGCCGATGCGGAAGGCGCCGCCCAATTTGGTGAACGCGATCAGATCGCCGCGCGGGCTCCACACCGGGGTCGCATAGCGCCCGCCGCCGAAGCTGATCCGGCGCTGGTTGCCGCCGTTGGCGTCCATCACATAGAGTTGCTGCCCGCCCGAGCGATCGCTTTCGAACACGATTCTGGAGCCGTCTGGCGAATAGCTGCCGCCGGTATCGATCCCCGGCGAGGTCGTGAGCCGCTGCGGCCGGCCGCCCGAGGCCGAGACGCGATAGATGTCGGTATTGCCGCCCACCGCCATCGAGAACAGGATGTACCGGCCATCGGGCGAGAAGCGCGGCGCGAACGTCAGGTTGGGCGACGACACCACCTGCCGCTGCCGCCCCGAGCCGATATCGTAGACATAGATCGACTGCCGCTTGTCGGCGAAGCTCATATAGACGATCGACTGCTGGTTGGGCGCGACGCGCGGGGTGAGCACGATCGACTGACCGTTGGTCAGGAAGCGGTGGTTGGCGCCGTCCTGATCCATGATCGCGAGCCGCTTGGTCCGGTTGCCCTTGGGGCCGGTTTCCGAGACATAGACCACGCGGCTGTCGAAATAGGGGCCTTCGCCCGTCAGGCGGGTATAGACCATATCGGCGCATTTGTGCGCCGCGCGGCGCCAATCGGCGGGCGAGACGACGAAGCCCTGCCGCGTCAACTCATTGCGCGCGAACACGTCGTAGAGATAGCAGCCGACCGTGAGCGTGCCGTCGCCATTGGCGCGGATATAGCCCTGGACGAGCGCCTGCGCGCCCGAGCCGGCCCAGTAATCGAACGCCGGGGCGGTGACCTCGGGGAAGCTGATCGCGCGCAGGGCGTTGCGGCCCACCGGCGAGAACAGCCCCGAATTGCGAAGATCGGCGGCGATCACATCGGCGAGCTTCTGCCCGAGCACATCGGTGTTGCCCGCCGGCGTCCCCGTGACCTGCGGGGTCGGCATCGGCGGGATCGCGATCGGCATCGGCGCCGAGATGCCGCCGGTGACGCTGACTTCGAGCGGCGCACCGCCCGGTTGCTGCGGCGGCGGCGCCGCGGCCTGCTGGGCCGCGGCGGGAAACGCCGCAACGGCGGCGACCAGCGCCGCGAGCCAGCGTCCAAGTCGGAAATGGTGGTTCATTGTCCCCTCCTCAGCGGAGCTGCCAGTGGTAGTTGAGATTGCTCCAGCCGCCATTCGACGTCTGATAATATTCCTGAGGCAGCTTCAACGGTGAACAGCCCTTGAACGCCGCAATCCCCAAATCGATCACTCGCCGGCTGTAGCGGCCGTTGCTCGAATCGACACCCTCCTGCCGCACCACCCGCGGTTCGGCGGCGAGCGTGCCGTTGCGGTTGAGCCGCAGGTTGAGCACGGTGACGATCTCGTTCGCGCCGGGGCCGGGATTGACCTGACGATCGGCGCAGGGCTGGATCTGGCGGCGGATCGCGGCTTCGAGCCCGGCAAGCACCTGCGGGCTGACGCTCGACGCGCTCGGCGTCTGCGATTTGCTGTCCGACGCCTGATCGGTGATGCCTTTCAGGAAATCGTCCCCGAGCCGCGAACCGCGCGGACGATCGCGGGTCGATTTCGCATCGCTGCCGGTCGATTTGGCGGGCGACGGTTTCTTGGCGGGCGGCGAGGCCTCGCGCTTGGGCGGGGTGCGCTCGGCACGATCGGGCTTCGGCGGCGCGACCTTCTTGGGCGGCTGCGGCTTGGCGACCGGCGCGGGCCTGGGCGGCGGCGCGGCGTCGGGCTGCGGGGTCGGCGGCAAGGGTTGCGGCGCGGCCTCGGACGGCGCGGGCGCGGCGGCATCTTCCGGCGCGCCGAGATCGGGGGCGACCGACTGCGCCGGCGGCGTCACCGTCGGCGCGCTCGATTCGAGCCCGATATCGTCGGTCAGCGCGACATCCATCGGCGAGGATTTGAGGCTCATCGGATTGGGCGTCGCGAGGAAACCCACCGAGAGCAGGCCGAACAGCACGACATGCCCCGCGATCGCGATGCCGAGCCCGGTCTTTTCCGCACGATCCATCAGGCCGTCCGTCCCGTCACTCGCGCTCCTCGCCCGTCGTCACCAAGGCGACGCGGTTGAGCCCGGCGTGGTTCAATTCGCCCATCACGCGCATTACGCGGCCGTAATCGAGCGCGCGATCGGCGCGCAGGAAGATCTGCGGCGGCTGATCGCCGGTCACGCCGGCGGCGATCTGCTGGAGCCGCGCGGGCAGCCCTTCGGGGCCGATCTCATCGTCATTGATGAAGACGCGGCCGCTCTGGTCGAGCGCGATCTGCACCGGCTGCTGATCCTGATCGAGCGGGTTGGCGCGGCTATCGGGCAGGTTCACCGGCACGCCCGCGGTGAGCAGCGGCGCGGTGACCATGAAGATGATCAGCAGCACCAGCATGACGTCGACCAGCGGGGTGACGTTGATTTCCGACATCGGCCCGCTTTGGCCCCGGCGACGGCTGCGCTGCGAGGGAAGGTTCATCGCCATCGGCTAGCCCTGCCCCTCCAACTGGCGGCTGAGCGTGGTGTGGAAGCCGTCGGCGAACCGGTTGAGGCGCGCCTCGACGCGGTTGATGCCGTGGCCGAAGCGGTTGTAGGCGATCACCGCAGGAATCGCCGCGAACAGGCCGAGCGCGGTCGCGAACAACGCCTCGGCGATGCCGGGCGCCACCACCGCGAGGCTCGACGATTGCGCCTGCGCGATGCCGGTGAAGGCGCGCATGATCCCCCAGACGGTGCCGAACAGTCCGACGAAGGGCGCGACCGCGCCGACCGTCGCGAGCACGTTCAGGCGATCCGCCAACCGATCGATCTCGCTGGCGATCGCAGCACCCATCGCCGTCGCCAGCCGCTCACGCGTGCCCGCGCGATCGATCGTCTTGCCCGCGGTCGAACGCCGCCATTCGGAGACGCCGGCCCCGAACACGCGCGCGATCGGCAGCGCGCTATCCTTATGCAGACGGTGGAAGGCATCGATATCGTCGGCCTTCCAGAAATCGCTTTCGAACTTCTCACTGGTGCGGCGCAGGCGACCGATGCGGCGGCCGAAGCCGACGATGATCGCCCACACCCAGATGCTGGCGGCGAGCAGCCCGAGCATGACGAACTTCACCACCCAATCGGCCTGGATGAACAACGCGATCGGGGACAAAGTGGCGGCGTCGGTATTGAAGAACAGGTTCAAGGATCGTCTTCCTCTGCTGCGATCAGGCTCTCGAAAACATCGAGCCACTGTCTGGGTTGCCGGACCGGCCGACCGGAGGGCGCGACAAACGCCGCCACCACCGACGCATCGGCGAGTAACAGCGTATCGCGCCTTACGCGTTGATGAATGCGACAGGAAGCCGCGCCGTACGCGACGAGCCGAGAAACGACCACCAGCGCATCATCGAGCCGCGCGGGCGCGCGGTAGCGGATCGTGCATTCGCTGATCGCATAGGCGCCGCGCCCATCTTCCCACGCCGCGCGCTGATCGATCCCGGCGCGGCGGAGCATGTCCGACCGGGCGCGTTCCATGTAGCGCAGGTAATTGGCGTGATAGACCACCCCCGAGAGATCGGTGTCCTCGAAATAGACGCGGACCGGGAAACGGTGCTCACGCCCGGCGAAGCGGCCCTCGGGAGGAAGATCGGCGGGCGGGTTTACCATCGTCTTCGGCGTGTAGCGGGACGCGGCGAGGGGGTGCAAGCGGCTGGCGCGCCCGATCCTATTTACCCTGCTGATCGAACAGGCCGTCCTGGCTACCGGCGGGCGGGTTGAGGCCGAGGTGCTTCCAGCCGGCGGGGTTGAGGCAGCGGCCGCGCGCGGTGCGGGCGACGAGGCCGAGCTGGATGAGGTAGGGCTCGATCACTTCCTCGATCGTGTCGCGCGGTTCGGAGAGGCCGGCGGCAAGCGTCTCCACGCCGACCGGGCCGCCGCGATAGATATCGGCGATCATGTGGAGATAGCGGCGATCCATCGCGTCGAGGCCGAGGCTATCGACCTCGAGCCGGTTGAGCGCGGCATCGGCGGCGGCGGCATCGACACTGGCGGCGCCGGCGACATTGGCGAAATCGCGGACGCGGCGCAGGAGGCGGCCGGCGATGCGCGGGGTGCCGCGCGCGCGCCGGGCGATCTCCTGCGCGCCGTCGGGGGCGACATGCAGATCGAGCAGCCGCGCGGCTCGGGTAACGACGTGTTCAAGCTCATCCACGGTGTAGAAATTGAGCCGCACCGGGATGCCGAAGCGATCGCGCAAGGGCGTCGTCAGCAATCCCTGCCGCGTGGTCGCGCCGACGAGGGTGAAGCGCGGCAGATCGATGCGGACCGAGCGCGCCGACGGGCCCTCGCCGATCATCAGATCGAGCGCGCGATCCTCCATCGCGGGGTAAAGCACTTCCTCGACCGCGGGCTGGAGGCGGTGGATCTCGTCAATGAAAAGGACGTCGCCGTCCTCCAGATTGGTGAGCAGCGCGGCGAGATCGCCCGATTTGGCGATGACGGGGCCGGAGGTGGCGCGAAAACCCACCCCCATTTCGCGCGCGATGATCTGCGCCAATGTGGTCTTGCCGAGGCCGGGGGGCCCGAAGAAAAGAACGTGATCGAGCGCATCGCCGCGCCGCCGCGCCGCCTCGATGAACACGCGCAGATTATCGCGCGCGCCCTTTTGGCCGACGAATTCGTCGAGGCTTTTGGGGCGCAGCGCGGCGTCCACATCCTCGGGCTTGCGCTCGGGCGTGAGGAGGCGATCGGTGTCGGTCATCGAAAGAGCTTCCGTTGCTGTTCCGGCAACCGTGGCAGCGCTCGAAAGCACCTTGCCCATAATAAATCTCCAAGGCTCATTTGAGCCCGAACCCCGCAACCAAAACGCCTATAACGAATGCAACGATTGATACCCAGCCGCAGGCCTGCGCCGTCCAACCAAAGCGAGCGCTTTGTTGCATTTGGCCGTGGATCTCGTTCTCTATATCCTCATCGCGTTCGCCCCTAACAGCAACTCTTAGCCAATACGCTGAAAATTCCTGGACGTGAGGGATAGACTTGTGTGCGAAATGCTGCCCGATGCGCGCACCCAGCAGAGCAAATAAGATTCCCGCTAGGAATGCAACGACCGCCCCCTCTCTCGAGGTATAAGAGAACTCTTCGGACGAGATGATGGAAAGTGCAGCGCCCCCGTTTACTGCCAGAAGAGAAGCGTTAAGCCATTTATAGCTTGAGGTGCTTTGCTCCCATATAAGTTGCCTCAACTCAGCAAGAGTATGAAGTTGAAATTTAGCTAACTCCCTGATGAGTTCATCATCGCCGCAGTTCACTTCGCCGCCTTCCGGAGCGCCAGGCGGACCAGCGCGTCGAGGCCGGCGCCGGCGCCCAGATCATCCTCGGCCGCGGCGACGGCAGCGCTCGCCTCGGCGGGCTTGAAGCCAAGGTTGAGGAGCGCGGAGACCGCATCGGCGCCCGCGCCGGTGGGAGCCGCCGCGCCGCTCGCGCCGCCGAGCGCGATGCCGCCGGTCTTGTCCTTCAATTCGTTGACGATGCGCTGGGCGAGCTTGGGGCCGACGCCGTTGGCCCGCGACACCATCGCCTTGTCGCCCTTGGCGATCGCGGCATGGAGATCGGCGGGCGCGAGCGTGGAGAGGATCGCGAGCGCGACGCGCGCGCCGACGCCTTGCACCGTGGTGAGCAGGCGGAACCAGTTCCGCTCGTCGGCGTCGGCGAAGCCCATCAGGCGGATCGCATCGTCCGACACCAGCATCTCGGTGTGGATCGTCACGACGCCGCCGACGGGGGGCAGCGCCGAAAGCGTGCGGCCCGAGGCGCCGACCAGATAGCCGACGCCGCCCACGTCGATCACGGCATGATCGAGCCCCGCGCTGGCGAGCGTGCCGGTGAGGTGCGCGATCATCGATCGCGGCCGTGGAAGGTTAGGCAAAGGTGAGGCCAAAACGCCCCCCGATCGCCGATCGCACCGCGATGAGAAGAAAGGAAACCTCGCATAGGGCGGAACCTAACAGGAACAGGCGGCTGTAGGAAAGGCCTTTCGCGTTTTCGCACCGGGTTTCTCATCGGGGTCATTTCCGGCGTACGAGGAGACGGGATGCCCGGCACCCGATTCGACGCGATGTGCGGGAGAGAGACGATGTGGCACCGGATTGCGATCGCTTTGGCGGCCCTGCTCGCGCTCGGCGCGGTTGCCGGGTGCGGGCGCGACGCGGCGGCGCCTCCGCTGGTGCTCGCCGCCGCGAGCCTCCAGGAATCGATGACCGCCGCCGCCGACGCCTGGGCGGCCGAGGGGCATGCGCGCCCGACCGTCTCGTTCGCCGCCACCTCGGCGCTGGCGCGGCAGATCGAGGCGGGGGCGCCGGCCGACCTGTTCGTTTCCGCCGACGAGGACTGGATGGACCGGATGGCGCAGCGCAAGCTGATCGTGCCGGGCAGCCGCGAGACTTTCCTCGGCAACGCGCTGGTGCTGGTGACCGCGAAGGACAATCCGGCGACGATCGCGACCGAGCCCATCTCTGCGCTGCGCGACACGCTGGCGGCGCAGCCGGTGGCGATGGCGGACACGCGTTCGGTGCCCGCGGGCAAATACGGCAAGGCGGCGTTGGAAAAACTTGGGCTGTGGGAGGTGGCGCGGCCGCATGTCGTGGCGGCCGAAAACGTGCGCGCGGCGCTGGCGCTGGTCGAGCGCGGGGCCGCGCCGCTCGGCATTGTCTATGCGACCGACGCGCGCGCCTCCGCCAAGGTGCGCGTGGTGTGGACTTTCCCCGAGACGAGCCATCCGCCGATCAGCTATCCGGTGGCACGGCTGACGACCTCGACGAACCCGGATGCGGAGAGGTTCCGCGCGTTCCTTGTGTCGGACAAAGGCAAGGCGATCTTCGCGCGCTATGGGTTCGTGCCGCGATGAAGGCGATCGTCATCTTGCTTCCACCGTCATGCCGGACTTGTTCCGGCATCCAACGAACGGCAAGAACCGAGATGTCTTGATCGTGGGACGTTGGACCCCGGAACAAGTCCGGGGTGACGTCGGGGGAATATGACGCCGCAATGACTCTCACGCCCGAGGAATGGACGGTCGTGCTGCTGTCGCTCAAGGTCGGGGCGGTGGCGATGGCGGCGACGTTGCCGGTCGCGTTCGCGCTGGCCTGGGTGCTGGCAAGAGGACGGTTTCCGGGCAAGGTGTTGCTCGACGCGCTGGTTCACCTGCCGCTGGTGCTGCCGCCGGTCGTCACCGGCTGGCTGCTGCTGATCGCGTTCGCGCCCGCCGGGCCGTTGGGCGCGATCCTCGCAGACGGGTTCGGGACGAGCGTGCTGTTCCGCTGGACGGGCGCGGCGATCGCGGCGGGGGTGATGGCGCTGCCGCTGATGGTGCGCGCGATCCGGCTGTCGATCGAGGCGGTCGACGTGCGGCTCGAAAGCGCGGCGCGAACGCTGGGCGCGCGCCCGGCGCGGGTGTTCTGGAGCGTGACCCTGCCCTTGAGCGTCCCCGGCGTGCTCGCGGGGCTGGTGCTGGGCTTCGCGCGCTCGATCGGCGAGTTCGGCGCGACGATCACCTTCGTCTCGAACGTGCCGGGGGAAACGCGGACGCTGCCGCTCGCGGTCTATTCGGCGCTCCAGCGGCCCGACGGCGATGCCGAGGTGTTCCGGCTGGCGATGATCGCGGTGGCGCTGTCGCTGGTCGCGCTGGTCGCGAGCGAGGCGCTGGCGCGGCGCAGCGGGCGGGTACGCCATGTCCTTTGACGTCGACGTCACGCGGCGGCTGGGCGACGTGCAGGTGGGCGCGGCGTTCGAGGCGGACGACGGGCTGACGGTGCTGTTCGGCTCCTCGGGCGTGGGCAAGACGAGCGTGCTCAACATGATCGCGGGGCTGCTCAAGCCCGATTGGGGGCATGTCCGCGTCGGTGGCGAAACGCTGTTCGATTCAGCGGCAGGGATCGATCTGCCGCCCGAAGCGCGGCGGGCCGGCTATGTCTTTCAGGAGGCGCGGCTGTTCCCGCACAAGCGCGTGCGGGCGAACCTGCTGTACGGGCGCCACGAGGGCGCGGCGCTCGATATCGACGACACGATCGGCTTTCTCGGCATCGGGCATTTGCTCGACCGCTGGCCGCGCACGCTTTCGGGGGGTGAAGCGCGGCGGGTGGCGATCGGGCGGGCGTTGCTATCGGGCGCGCGCTTCCTGTTGCTCGACGAGCCGCTGTCGTCGCTCGATCGCGCGCGGCGCGAGGAGATCATGCGCGCGATCCTGCACATCCGCGATGCGCTTCGCCTGCCGATCCTGATGGTGACGCACGATCCCGAGGAAGCCGAGCGGCTGGGGAGCCGGATCGTGCGGATGTGAGGGAGCCGTGGGCGCATAAGACGGACGATCCGCCTTCGACTCAACCGCCGTCATTCCCGCGAAGGCGGGAATCCAGATCGGCTGACGCTGCGGCTCCTTCGAGGTGTTGGAGTATCTGGATCCCCGCCTGCGCGGGGATGACGGATGGGAACATCCGCAATCCACCCGATCGCGACCTAGCAAAAAGCCGCCGCCCGGCATCCCGGACGGCGGCTTTCCTGTTGTTCAGGCGCAACCTGAACCCGAAGGATCAATCCTCCTTGTTCAGATACTCGCCCGCGGCTTCGTCGCTGCCGTCGCCCGATACCTCGACCTTTTCGAGCGCGTCGGAGGTGACCATCGCGTCGACCGGATCCTGCGCCAGTTCGGCCTCATGCTCCTCGGCGGCCGAATTGGCGGCGATGAGCGCTTCCTGGAGCTTGCGCTGCTGCGCGCGGAGCGCGGCGTCGCGGCTGGTGGCGGCGATGCGCAGGCGGTTCATGCCCGCGCCCGTGCCCGCCGGGATCAGCCGGCCCACGATCACATTCTCCTTGAGGCCAATGAGCGTGTCCTGCTTGCCCTGGACCGCCGCCTCGGTGAGGACGCGCGTGGTCTCCTGGAACGACGCCGCCGAGATGAAGCTGCGCGTTTGCAGCGACGCCTTGGTGATGCCGAGCAGGATGGGCTTGCCCTGCGCCGGGTTCTGCTTCTTTTCGAGCCGGGCGTTGATCGCGTCCATCTCCTCGCGATCGACCTGTTCGCCCGCCAGCAGCGTGGTGTCGCCGCCGTCGGTGATCTCGACCTTTTGCAGCATCTGGCGAACGATTACCTCGATATGCTTGTCGTTGATCTTCACGCCCTGGAGCCGGTAAACCTCCTGGATCTCCGCGACCATATATTCGCTGAGCGCCTCGATACCGAGGACTTCCAGGATGTCGTGCGGATCGGGGCTGCCGCCGATCAGGTTGTCGCCACGCTTGACGTAGTCGCCTTCCTGAACGTCGATCGCCTTCGACTTGGGCACCAGATACTCGACGACCTCGCCGCCATCCTCAGGCTGGATGCCGATCTTGCGCTTCGCCTTATAGTCCTTGCCGAACACGACCCGGCCGGTGACCTTGGCGATGATCGCGTTCTCCTTGGGCTTGCGCGCCTCGAACAGCTCGGCGACGCGCGGCAGACCGCCGGTGATGTCACGCGTCTTCGCCGACTCACGGGCAACACGCGCGAGCACGTCGCCCGCCTTGACCTCGGCGCCGTCCTCGACCGAGATCACCGCACCGGGCGCCACGATGTAGCGACCGGCCTCGCCCGAATCCTTGTCGAGCAAGGTCAGACGCGGGCGCAGATCCTCCTTCGAGCGGGCCGCGGCGCGATATTCGGTGACGACGCGCTGGGTGATGCCCGTGGTCTCGTCGGCCTGCTCGGTGAGCGTCTTGCCGTCGATCAGATCCTGGTACTTCACCGTGCCCGGCGTGTCGGTGATCACCGGCATGGTGAACGGATCCCACTCGGCCATCCGATCGCCCTTGGTGACGATATGGCCGTCGTCGAACATCAGATAGGCGCCGTAGGGGATACGGTGGACCGCCCGCTCACGCCCATCATCGTCGAGGATCGCCAGTTCGCCCGAGCGGCTGGTGACCACGCGCCGGCCGCGCTGATCCTCGATCACGCGCAGATCGCGGAACTCGGCCTTGCCGTCCGACGGCGCGTCGAGGTTCGACTGTTCGTTGAGCTGCGCCGCGCCGCCGATGTGGAAGGTCCGCATCGTGAGCTGGGTGCCCGGCTCACCGATCGACTGCGCCGCGATGACGCCGACCGCCTCGCCGATATTGACCGGCGTGCCGCGAGCGAGATCGCGCCCGTAGCATTTGGCGCAGACGCCGATCTTGGCCTCGCACACCAGCGGCGAGCGGATCTTGACGCCCTGGACGCCGATTGCTTCGATCTCGGCGATCATCGCCTCGTCGAGCAGCGTGCCCGACGCGATGACGACCTCGCCCGACTTGGCATCGACGATATCTTCGGCGGTGGTACGGCCGAGGATACGCTCCCCAAGCGACGCGATCGTGCTGCCGCCCTGGACGATCGCCTTCATCTCGAGCGCGCGCTCGGTGCCGCAATCCTCCTCGACGATCGTGCAATCCTGGCTGACATCGACCAGACGGCGGGTCAGGTAACCCGAGTTCGCCGTCTTGAGCGCGGTATCGGCCAGCCCCTTGCGGGCGCCGTGGGTGGAGTTGAAATATTCAAGGACGGTGAGGCCCTCCTTGAAGTTCGAGATGATCGGCGTTTCGATGATCTCTCCGCTAGGCTTGGCCATCAGGCCGCGCATGCCGGCAAGCTGCTTCATCTGCGCCTGCGAACCGCGGGCGCCCGAGTGCGCCATCATGTAGATCGAGTTGATCGGCAGTTCACGACCCGTCTCGGGATCGCGCTTCACCGCCTTGATCTCGTCCATCATCGCGTTCGCCACCTGATCGCCGCAGCGGCTCCAGGCGTCGATCACCTTGTTGTACTTTTCCTGCTGGGTGATCAGGCCGTCCTGATATTGCTGCTCGTAATCCTTCACGAGCGTGCGCGTCTCCTCGACCATCCCGTCCTTGGCGGCGGGGATGACCATGTCGTCCTTGCCGAACGAAATGCCCGCCTTGAACGCGTTGCGGAAGCCGAGGCTCATGATCGCGTCGGCGAACAGCACCGTCTCCTTCTGGCCGGTGTGGCGATAGACCTCGTCGATCACGTCGCCGACGTCCTTCTTGGTGAGGAGGCGGTTGACGATGTCGAACGGCACCTTGTGCGACTTCGGCAGGCACTCGCCGAGCAACATGCGGCCCGGCGTCGTCTCGTAGCGCTTGAGGTAGGAATTGCCGTCCTCATCGGTCTGCGGCACGCGGCTGGTGATCTTGGTGTGCATCGTCACCGCGCCCGCGTTGAGCGCCTGATGGACTTCCTGCATGTCGGCGAGGATCATGCCCTCGCCGGGCTCGCCTTCCTTGAGCATCGAGATGTAATAGAGCCCGAGCACCATATCCTGCGACGGCACGATGATCGGCTTGCCGTTGGCGGGGCTGAGGATGTTGTTGGTCGACATCATCAGCACGCGCGCTTCCAACTGCGCCTCAAGGCTCAGGGGAACGTGGACGGCCATCTGGTCGCCATCGAAATCGGCGTTGAACGCCGAGCAGACGAGCGGATGGAGCTGGATCGCCTTGCCCTCGATCAGCACCGGCTCGAACGCCTGGATGCCGAGGCGGTGGAGCGTGGGCGCGCGGTTGAGCATCACCGGGTGCTCGCGGATCACCTCGTCGAGGATATCCCAGACTTCCTTGCGCTCCTTCTCGACCCACTTCTTGGCCTGCTTCAAGGTCATCGACAGACCCTTGGCGTCGAGGCGGGCGTAGATGAACGGCTTGAACAGCTCCAAAGCCATCTTCTTGGGCAGGCCGCACTGGTGCAGCTTGAGTTCCGGCCCCGTCACGATCACCGAGCGGCCCGAATAGTCGACGCGCTTGCCGAGCAGGTTCTGGCGGAAGCGGCCCTGCTTGCCCTTGAGCATATCCGACAGCGATTTCAGCGGACGCTTGTTGGCGCCGGTGATCGTGCGGCCGCGACGGCCGTTGTCGAACAGCGCATCGACGGCTTCCTGCAACATGCGCTTTTCGTTGCGGACGATGATGTCCGGCGCGCGCAGCTCCATCAGGCGCTTCAGGCGGTTGTTGCGGTTGATCACGCGGCGATAAAGGTCGTTGAGGTCCGACGTCGCGAAGCGGCCACCGTCGAGCGGCACCAGCGGGCGCAGCTCGGGCGGGATCACCGGGATGACTTCGAGAATCATCCATTCGGGGCGGTTGCCGGACTCCAGGAACGATTCGACGACCTTCAAGCGCTTGATGATCTTCTTGGGCTTGAGTTCGGACTTGGTGGTCGCAAGCTCATCGAGAAGCTGCTGCTTCTCGCCTTCGAGATCGAGGCTTTCGAGCATGACGCGCACCGCCTCCGCGCCGATCCCGGCGGAGAAGGCGTCCTCGCCATATTCGTCCTGCGCTTCGAGCAGTTCGTCCTCGGTGAGGAGCTGGTACTTCTCAAGCGGGGTCAGCCCCGGCTCGATGACGATATAGGCTTCGAAATAGAGCACGCGCTCGAGCTGCTTCAACTGCATGTCGAGCAGCAGGCCGATGCGCGACGGCAGCGACTTCAGGAACCAGATGTGCGCGACCGGTGCGGCCAGCTCGATATGACCCATCCGCTCACGACGGACCTTCGAGACGGTGACCTCGACGCCGCACTTCTCGCAGACGATGCCCTTGTACTTCATGCGCTTGTACTTGCCGCACAGGCACTCGTAATCCTTGATCGGGCCGAAGATGCGCGCGCAGAACAGGCCGTCACGCTCGGGTTTGAACGTGCGGTAGTTGATCGTCTCGGGCTTCTTGATCTCACCGAACGACCACGAGCGGATGCGATCCGGCGAGGCGATGCCGATCTGGATCTGGTCGAAGGTCTCGGGCTTCTGAGCCTGATTGGCGAAGGGGGTCAGTTCGTTCATTTTTCGCTCCGTTCAAGCCCTCTCCCCTTCAGGGGAGAGGGTTGGGAGAGGGGAAGTCCGGAGAGGCGCGGTATGAAACTGCCCCTCTCCCCGACCCTCTCCCCTGAAGGGGAGAGGGAGATTGGATCACATCACTCCGCCGCGATCGCCGGCGTGTCGTCCTCGTCGGCTTCGTCGTTCCTGAGTTCGACGTTGAGACCGAGGCTGCGCATTTCCTTGACGAGCACGTTGAAGCTCTCGGGGATGCCGGCCTCGAAGGTGTCGTCGCCCTTGACGATCGCCTCATAGACCTTGGTGCGGCCGACCACGTCGTCGGACTTCACCGTCAGCATTTCCTGCAAGGTATAGGCGGCGCCGTACGCCTGGAGCGCCCACACCTCCATCTCGCCGAAGCGCTGGCCGCCGAACTGCGCCTTGCCGCCCAGCGGCTGCTGGGTGACGAGGCTGTACGGCCCGATCGAGCGCGCGTGGATCTTGTCGTCCACCAGATGGTGCAGCTTGAGCATGTAGATGATGCCCACCGTCACCTTGCGATCGAACTGCTCGCCGGTGCGGCCGTCGTAGAGGACCGACTGGCCCGACGTATCGAGCCCGGCCATCGCCAGCATCGTCGACACGTCGCCTTCACGCGCGCCGTCGAACACCGGCGTGCCCATCGGCACGCCCGTCGCCACATTCTGCGCGAGTTCGATGATCTGGGCGCCGTCGCGCGACTCGATGTCGTCGGCATAATGATCGCCGTAGATCTCCTTCAACCGCGCCTTGACCGCCTCCGGCATCGCGCCCACCGCCGGATCGGGATTGGCCTCACGCCAATCCTCGAGCGCCTGCGCGACCTGGTGGCCGAGCTGCCGCGCCGCCCAGCCGAGATGGGTCTCGAAAATCTGGCCGACGTTCATGCGGCTGGGCACGCCCAGCGGGTTGAGCACGATATCGACCGGCGTGCCGTCCGCGAGGAAGGGCATGTCCTCCTGCGGCAGGATGCGGCTGACCACGCCCTTGTTGCCGTGGCGGCCGGCCATCTTGTCGCCCGGCTGCATCTTGCGCTTCACCGCGACGAACACCTTGACCATCTTGAGCACGCCCGGCGGCAGCTCGTCGCCGCGTTCGAGCTTCTCGCGGCGATCCTCGAACTTCTCGCGGATCACCTTGGCGGCGTCGTCATACTGCGCCTTGACGGCTTCGAGATCGGCCTGGACCTTGTCGTCCTGGACCGCGAACTTCCACCATTCGTGGCGATCGACGCCGTCGAGCAGATCCTCGGTGATCGCCGAGCCCTTCTTGACGCCCTTGGGCGCGGCGGTCGCGACCTGGCCGAGCAGCATCTCCTTGAGGCGACTCCAGGTGGCGCGGTTGAGGATCGAGCGTTCGTCGTCCGAATCCTTCTTGAGATGCTCGATCTCCTCGCGCTCGATCGCCATCGCGCGCTCGTCCTTGTCGATGCCGTGGCGGTTGAACACCCGCACCTCGACGATCGTGCCCGAGACGCCCGGCGGCAGGCGCAGCGACGTATCGCGCACGTCCGAGGCCTTTTCACCGAAGATCGCGCGGAGGAGCTTTTCCTCCGGCGTCATCGGCGATTCGCCCTTCGGCGTGATCTTGCCGACCAGGATATCGCCCGGCTCCACCTCGGCGCCGATATAGACGATCCCCGCCTCGTCGAGGTTGCGCAGCGCTTCCTCGCCGACGTTCGGGATGTCGCGAGTGATGTCCTCCGGCCCGAGCTTGGTGTCGCGGGCCATCACCTCGAATTCGTCGATATGGATCGAGGTGAAGATGTCATCCTTCACGATCCGCTCGCTGAGCAGGATCGAATCCTCGTAATTATAGCCGTTCCACGGCATGAACGCGACCAGCGCGTTGCGCCCCAGCGCCAGCTCGCCGAATTCGGTCGACGGACCATCGGCGATGACGTCGCCGACGTTGACGACGTCGCCCACCTTCACCAGCGGACGCTGGTTGATGCAGGTCGACTGGTTCGAGCGCTGGAACTTCATCAGCGAATAGATGTCGACGCCCGACTTGCCGGCATCGACCTCGCCGGTGGCGCGGATCACGATGCGCGCGGCATCGACCTGATCGACGATCCCCGAGCGCTTGGCCGCGATCGCCGCGCCCGAATCGCGCGCGACGGTTTCTTCCATACCGGTGCCGACGAACGGCGCCTCGGCACGCACCAAGGGCACCGCCTGACGCTGCATGTTCGAGCCCATCAGCGCGCGGTTGGCGTCGTCGTTCTCGAGGAACGGGATCAGCGAGGCCGCGACCGACACGAGCTGCTTCGGCGACACGTCCATCAGCGTGATCGTGTCGCGCATCGCCATCAGGAATTCGCCCGCCTGACGCGAGGAGACGATCTCCTCGACGAAGCGGCCTTCGGCATCCAGTTCGGCGTTCGCCTGCGCGATGGTGTGCTTCTGCTCCTCCATCGCCGACAGGTAGACGACGTCGTCGGTCACCTTGTTGTCGACGACCTTGCGGTACGGAGTCTCGATGAAGCCGTATTTGTTGACACGGCTGAACGAGGCGAGGCTGTTGATCAGGCCGATGTTCGGGCCTTCGGGCGTCTCGATCGGGCAGATGCGGCCGTAATGCGTCGGGTGAACGTCGCGGACCTCGAAGCCCGCGCGCTCGCGGGTGAGGCCGCCCGGCCCGAGCGCCGAGACGCGGCGCTTGTGCGTCACTTCGGACAGCGGATTGGTCTGATCCATGAACTGCGAGAGTTGGCTTGAGCCGAAGAACTCACGCACCGCGGCGACCGCGGGCTTGGCGTTGATCAGATCGTTGGGCATCACCGTCGAGACGTCGACCGACGACATGCGCTCCTTGACCGCGCGTTCCATGCGCAAGAGGCCGACGCGATACTGGTTCTCCAGCAACTCACCGACCGAGCGGACGCGGCGGTTGCCGAGATTGTCGATATCGTCGATCTCGCCCTTGCCGTCCTTCAGATCGACAAGCGTCTTGACGACCGCGAGGATATCCTCGGTGCGCAGCGTCGTCACCGTATCCTCGGCGTCGAGATCGAGGCGCATGTTGAGCTTGACGCGGCCCACCGCCGACAGATCGTAGCGGTCGGGATCGAAGAACAGCCCGGCGAACAGCGCCTCGGCGGTCTCCAGCGTCGGCGGCTCGCCGGGGCGCATGACGCGGTAGATGTCGGAGAGCGCCTGCTCGCGTTCCTCGGCCTTGTCGGCCTTCAACGTGTTGCGGATCCACGGCCCCGTGGTGACGTGATCGATGTCGAGCAGCTCGATCCGGTCGATCCCGGCCGCGTCGAGCTTTTCGAGATTCTCGGCCGACACTTCGTCGCCCGCCTCGATATAGATCTCGCCGGTCTTCTCGTTGATCAGGTCGAGCGCCGAATAGCGGCCGTAGATTTCCTCGGTCGGGATCAGCAGATCAGTGAGGCCGTCCTTGGCGGCCTTGTTGGCGGCGCGCGGCGAAATCTTCTGGCCTGCGGGGAACACCACTTCGCCGGTCTTGGCATCGACGATGTCGTAGGTCGGCTTGACGCCGCGCCAGTTCTCGGGGGCGAACGGAATCTGCCAGCCGCCCTCGCCGCGCACATAGGTGACGCGGTTGTAGAAATGGTTGAGGATTTCCTCGCTGGTGAGGCCGAGCGCATAGAGCAGCGCGGTGACCGGCAGCTTGCGCTTGCGATCGATGCGGACGTTGACGATGTCCTTGGCGTCGAACTCGAAATCGAGCCACGAGCCGCGATACGGGATCACCCGCGCCGCGAACAGATATTTGCCCGACGAGTGCGTCTTGCCGCGATCGTGATCGAACAGCACACCGGGCGAGCGGTGCATCTGCGACACGATCACGCGCTCGGTGCCGTTGATGATGAACGTCCCGTTCGACGTCATCAGCGGCATGTCGCCCATGTAGACGTCCTGCTCCTTGATATCGAGCACCGACCGGGCTTCCGTATCGGGATCGACCTCGAACACGATCAGGCGCAGCGTGACGCGCATCGGGGCGGCATAGGTGATGCCGCGCTGGCGGCATTCGTCGGTATCGAACTTGGGCGGCTCAAGCTCGTAATTGACGAAATCAAGCTCGGCGGTGCCGGCGAAATCGCGGATCGGGAAAACGCTGCGCAGCGTCTTCTCCAAGCCCGAGACATAGCCGATCGAGGAATCGGACCGCAGGAACTGTTCGTAGGATTCGCGCTGAACCTCGATCAGGTTCGGCATCTGCACCACTTCGTGGATGTCGCCGAACACCTTACGGATGCGGCGCTTGCGCGTGCCGCCGTCGATCACCTTGGTCGCCATGTGGAGTGTCGCCCTCACAATAAAGAATCGTTGTGTCGCCGGCCCGTTCGCCGGCGGTCGTGCACGCAAAACGACGCCAAAAAAGCCGCGCGCCTCCCTCGCCGGAAGACGGCAGCTTTCAAGCGTCGTATGAAACCGCGGCCCCCCATTCGCCCGATGCGCTGCGCGACGGCACATCATTTCCCGGGGACCGTGACGGGCTGCGATATAGGAGCGCGGCCCGAGCGTGTCAATTGCGCCACACCGGCGTCCACGATTCGCCGCGCGGTCGCCCCGCCTCGGCGCAGGCGTTGCCATCGGCGCCAAATGGTTGGCAAGCATTCAGCTTGACGCGGCTAACCGCTGCCCAACCGGGGATGCGATGATCTCGTACCGACTGCTCACGACGACAAGCCTTGCCGCGCTGGCGTTCGCCGGCGCCTCGGCGCGCGCGCAGGACAGCGCCGCGCAGGACCAGCCGCCCGAGGCCACGCTGCCGCAGACCATCCCCGGCCTTGAGAATTTCAGCCTGCCGCCGTCGAACGACCGGCTGCGCCTGCCGCAGAGCGCGCCGACGCCCGTACCGACGCCGCGCGCCAGCCCGATTCCCACACCGACACCCCCACCGGCATCGCGCGCGACACCGGCCCAACGACCCGCCACGCCGCCGCCGCTGATGATCCAGCCGTTGCCGACGCCGACACCAGGCGCGGCGCGACCCGCGAACCGCGAACCGCCGCCGCGGGCGACCGCGACTCCAGCATCGACGCCGACACCGGCCGCCGCGCCCACGACCGAACCGCAGGCCGAGGCGACCCCGAGCGCGGCGCCGGCCATCGCCCCGTCCCCGACATCCATCCCCGCCCCGGCCTCCGCGCCTGCCGCCCCTCAGCCGACGGCGGGCGCGGCCGATGACGCAAACGGCCGCTCCCGGCTCTTGCTCGTGCTGGCGCTACTGGCGATCGCGGCGACGGCCGGGCTCGTCTGGCTATGGCTGGCGCGGCGCGGCGGCGAGGCCGATGCCGACGAGGCGGCGATCGAACCGGTACCGGTCGCGCCGCCGCGGCCGTCCCCGCCGACCGAACCCGGCGCGCGGCCGCGGCTCGACCTTGCCTTCACCCCCCGGCGCGCGGGGATGAACGTGCTGAGCGCCGCGGTCGATTACGAACTGGTGGTGCGCAACCGGGGCGCAGCCGAGGCGCAAGGCGTGCGGATCGCGTTGCAGCTTTTCACCGCCGGCGAGCATCACGATACCGAACTGCGCGACTATCTCGACGCACCCGTCGACGCCCCGATCGTCACCGCCTTCGACCTTGCCCCCGGCGAGGCGAAGACGATGCGCGCGATCGCGCTGCTGCCCAAGGAAGCGGTCAACGTCGTCACCGTCCAGGGGCGGCCGATGTTCGTGCCGCTGGTCGCGATCAACGCGGTTTATCATTGGGACGGCGGCGACGGGCAGACGGCGACCAGCCATGTCGTCGGCATCGCCCAGCCGGGCGCCGCGAAGATGCAGCCCTTCTGGCTCGACGCGCCGCCGCGCATGTACGACGGCGTCGGCGAGCACGCTCATGCGATCGCGGTGACGCGTTAGGGCTGATCGGCTCGGCGAGCGCGGTGCCGGCGCTGGTGGCGTGACAGCGCGTCGGGCCGCTCTCCACGCGAGTGGATCACGAACTATCCCAGCCCGGCGCGACGGCTCGCGATGTGGTGGGCGTGGCAGATCGCGACGGCGAGCGCGTCCGCCGCGTCGGCGCCGTCGATCGTCACGCCCGGCAGCAGCCGCGCGACCATCGCGTGGACCTGCGCCTTTTCGGCGCCACCGACGCCGACCACCGCCTTCTTGACCAGCCGCGCGGCATATTCGCCGACCTCGAGCCCGGCGCGCGCCGCCGCGCACAGCGCCACGCCGCGCGCCTGGCCGAGCTTCAGCGTCGATTGGGGATTGGCGTTGACGAACACCTCCTCGACCGCCGCCGCATCGGGCGCGTGATCGACGATCAGCGCGCCCAGCATCGCATCGAGATGCGCGAGCCGGCGCGGCAAAGGCGCGGCGCTATCGGTTTTGAGACGACCGTTGGCGAGATGCGACAGCCGGTTGCCCTCGGCGCGGATCAGCCCCCAGCCGGTGGTGCCGAGCCCGGGATCGAGGCCGAGGATGATCATATCCTCCCCGTGCCGGGGCGGTATGCCATCAGCCGAGCTTCTCCATTACCGCGTCGGAAATCTCGTAATTGCCCCAGACGGTCTGGACGTCGTCATCGTCGTCGAGCGCGTCGAGCAGCTTGAGCAGCGTCGCAGCCTCACCTTCGCCGAGATCGACCGTGGTCTGCGGGCGCCACGCCAGCTTGGCGCTTTCGGGCTCGCCGAGCACCGGTTCGAGCGCGCGGGCGACCTCGTGCAGCGTGTCCTGCGCGGTCCAGATTTCGTGGTCGTCTTCCGACGCGACATCCTCCGCGCCGGCCTCGAGCGCGGCCTCGAACACCGTGTCGGCGTCGCCCGCGCTCGCCGGATAGGTGACGAGACCCATCCGGTCGAAGCCGTGGCTGACCGAGCCCGGCGCGCCGAGATTGCCGCCGTTCTTCGATACCGCGGTGCGTACGTTGGTGACGGTGCGGTTGCGATTGTCGGTCAGCGCCTCGATGATCAGCGAGACGCCGCCGGGGCCGAAGCCTTCGTAGCGGATTTCCTCGTAATTCTCGCCGTCGCCTTTCGATGCCTTGTCGATCGCGCGCTGGATATTATCCTTGGGCATCGACTGCGCCTTGGCGGCGCCCACCGCCGCGCGCAGGCGCGGGTTCATGTCCGGATCGGGGGTGCCCATCTTCGCCGCGACGGTAATTTCGCGGCTGAGCTTGGAAAAGAGCGCCGAGCGCTTCTTGTCCTGCGCACCCTTGCGGTACATGATGTTCTTGAATTTGGAATGGCCTGCCATCGGCGCCTTTCAACTAAGGTGGTTGCTCCGACCGCGGCGCCTCTGCCTCAACCTTGGGCTGGGCTCAGGCCGCGGCTATCGCGCGAGGATATCGACGAAGACGCGATTCAACAATATCCGCCGCCCGGTTACAGCATCCCCAGCGCGTGCATATAGGTTTCGAGGATCGCCTCCTCCTCCTGATATTCCTCTTTCTTCTTCTTGCGGATCGCCATGATCTTCTTGATCGCCTTGGCGTCGTAGCCGCGGGCTTTGGCTTCGGCCATCACGTCCTTGATGTCGTCGCTGATGCCCTTCTTTTCTTCTTCGAGCCGCTCGGCGCGCTCGATCAGCAGCCGCAGTTCGTCGGCGGCGACGCGGCCGCCCCCCATTCCTTCGCTACGCTCGTCCGTCATGAATCCTCCGCCGGCGCCCGGCGGGCGCTGCTGCAAAAATGGAAAAGGCGCCGGCAGGGCGCCGGCGCGAGCCAGCGCGTCTAGAACGCCCGCCCGATTCCCGCAACCGGGCGGATCAGCCGCCGGGCTGGGTCATCGAGGGCGGGTCGCTGGCCGGGAAACTGTCGTCGAGCGCGTCGTCGAGATCGTGCTCGAGACGGTTCTTCGCCATGCTTTCCTGCATCCGCGCAAGCTGTTCGGGCGTCGCGTCCTTCTGGTGCGCGGCCTTCCACACCGCATAGGACATGCCGTAGATCGCGGTGCGGGCTTCGTCCGCATCGAGCGGACGATCGGTCTCGGCGCTCGCCTGCCGGACCCAATCGGCAAGGCAGTTGCGGCAGAAACCCGCCAGCCCCATCAAATCCACATTCTGCGCGTCGGCGCGCTGACGCAGGTGCCTGACCAGGCGTCGAAAGGCCGCGGCTGCCACCCGGTCGTCGATTTCTTCGAGGCTCGCCATGTTCTGCTCTCCAGCGGTAGATGGCTTCGAGATAGGGATGCGGGCCCGGCCCCGCAAACCGCAACGGTCATTGCCGTTTGCCGGCCCCGGTCCTAGAGCGACGAGCGCACAACCCGCAGGAATTTACATGACCAAGGCTCCCAGCCCCCGGACGCGCAAGGTGCGCGTGCTCGCAACGCTCGGCCCTGCGAGCAGCACCCCCGAGATGATCGAGAAGCTGTTCCTCGCGGGCGCCGACGCGTTCCGCGTCAACATGAGCCACGGCGACCAGCAATCGAAGGTCGCCGTGATCGAGGCGATCCGCGGGCTGGAGAAGAAACTCGGGCGGCCGAGCACGATCCTCGCCGACCTGCAAGGGCCGAAGCTGCGCGTGGGCCGGTTCGACGGCGGGCGCGCGATGCTCGAGACGGGGACGATCTTCGTGCTCGACCGCGATTCGACGCCGGGCGACGCCACCCGCGTCGAGCTGCCGCATCGCGAAATCTTCGAGGCGATCGAACCGGCTGCGCGGCTGCTGCTCGACGACGGCAAGCTGGTGCTGCGCGTGATCGAGCATGACGATGCGCGGATCGTGACGCGGGTCGAGGTCGGCGGCGCGCTCAGCAACAACAAGGGCCTCAACGTGCCCGATGTCGTCGTGCCGATGGCGGCGCTGACCGACAAGGACCGCAGCGATCTCGCCTTCGCGATCGATCAGGGGGTCGACTGGATCGCGCTGTCGTTCGTCCAGCGGCCCGAGGACCTCGCCGAAGCGCGGCGGCTGATCCAGGGCAAGGCGTCGTTGCTCGCCAAGATCGAGAAGCCCGCCGCGATCGACCGGCTCGAGGAGATCGTCGAGATGTGCGACGGCGTGATGGTCGCGCGCGGCGATCTGGGCGTCGAGCTGCCGCCCGAGCGCGTGCCCCCGCTGCAAAAGCGGATCGTCGAGGTGGCGCGGCGGATGGGGCGCCCCGTCGTCGTCGCGACGCAGATGCTCGAATCGATGATCACCTCACCCTCGCCGACGCGCGCCGAAGTCTCCGACGTCGCGACCGCGGTCTATGACGGGGCCGACGCGATCATGCTCTCGGCCGAAAGCGCGGCGGGCGCCTGGCCCGTCGAATCGGTGGCGATGATGGATTCGATCGCCGATGCGGTCGAGCGCGATCCCGCGCACGGCGACCGCGTGCATTTCACCGCGCTCAAGCCCGATCCGACCACCGCCGACGCGCTGTCGGAAGCCGCCAAAACGATCGCGAGCACCGTCTCCGCCTCCGCGATCATCTGCTTCACCAGTTCGGGATCGACCGCGCGGCGCGTGGCGCGCGAGCGCCCGTCGGTGCCGATCCTGATGCTGACCCCGAGGATGGACACCGCGCGGCGCGCCGGAATCCTGTGGGGCACCTATGCGGTGCATACGCGCGACGTCAATTCGTTCGAGGATATGGTCGCCAAGGCCAAGCGGATGGCGCTGCGGCACCATATGGCCCAAGCGGGCGACCGCGTGATCATCATCGCCGGCGTGCCCTTCAAGACGCCTGGATCGACCAATGTGATCCACGTCGTGCGCATCATCGGCGACGAATTGAAGAACCACGAGGGCTGAACGGCTGTTCGAGAAATCGCGAAAGAGCGATTTCTGGAGCGGCGCCGGCCCGCTCCCCGACTCGAACCGAGCACCTGTTCCCCCGCGCAAGCGGGGGGCCGGAGTCGCCGAACGCATCGCTTGTGACTCCTGGACTCCCGCTTTCGCGGGAGCACCAGTCACGATCGCGGGAGCAATTCCAGCCGCTCCAGATCGCGGCGCAGCGTGGGTTCGTCGATGAAGCGCAGCGCGATCAGGCCGGCGTCGGCGGCGGCCGCGACGTTGGCGGCGTTATCGTCGATGAACACCGATTCGTCCGGCACGACGCCGAAGCGGCGAAGCGCGAGCGCATAGATCGCGGGATCGGGCTTCACCAACCGCTCGTCGCCGGAGACCACGATGTCACGGAAGCGATCGAACAATGCGGCTTCGCGTGCGCGGAAGGGCGGCCAGAACTCGCCCGAGAAATTGGTGATGGCGTAAAGCGGCACGCCGGCCGAATCGAGATCGGCGACGAGTTGGGGCATGCCGGGAATGGGGCCGGGAATCGCCTCGCCGAAGCGCGATCCCCAGGCGGCGATCAGCGATTCGTGCTCGGGAAAGAGCGCGATCAGCTCAGCCGAGGTCTCGGCGAAAGGCCGGCCGGCGTCGTGCTGGAAATGCCATTCGTGCGTGACGACATCGCGCAGGAACGCATCGAGCGCCCGATCGTCAGCGATCAGGCGCTCGTAGAGGAACCGGGGGCTCCAATCATACAGAACCTTGCCGACGTCGAATATAATCGCCGTCGGGCGCGTCACATCAACCCTGGCGGGCCTTGAAGCGACGGTTGGTCTTGTTGATGACATAGGTGCGGCCGCGACGGCGGATCACGCGGTTGTCGCGGTGGCGATCCTTGAGCGACTTGAGGGAATTGCGGATCTTCATGATCGATTCGCTTCTGCAAAATGAGGATGTCTGGAAATGTGGCGCTCGCCTATCGTCGCGCCCAGCCCAAGTCAAGGCGTGGCCCCGGCATTTTGCATGCTGTCGTTACGGGTTGGAACCGGATACCACGTCCAGCAGTCTGTATGGAGGAAGCGCACGGCCGACAGACCGGACGGCGCGACGAAAGGCGGGAACAATGCACAAGAGCGGGACGATCATGGCAATCGCGCTGGCCGGAATGCTCTCCGCCTGCGCCAGCGGCCCGGCGCCGGTCGACGTGACGCGGTTCCACCTCGGCCGCGCCGACGCGCCGCTCGAACGCGGCACGATCGTCGTCGAGCCGTTCGCGCCCGCCGGCCCCGCAAGCCTCGAATACAAGACCTATGCCGCCGCGGTGCAGACCGAACTGATGCGCAACGGCTATACCGTGCCGCCCCCCGGCGGCGAGGCGGCCTATGTCGCGATCGTCAATTTCATGCGCGCCTCGCGCGGGGTGATCGAGCGCAAATCGCCCTTTTCGATCGGGCTCGGCGGCGCGTCGTTCGGGCGCAATGTCGGCGTCGGCGGCGGGCTGAGCGTGCCGATCGGCAAGCGCCGGACGCGCGAGCTGATCGTCTCCGAACTGTCCGTACAGATCAAAAGGCGCGCCGACGACACGGTGATCTGGGAAGGGCGCGCGCAACGCGAATCGACCAGCGATGCGCCCGATGCCACCGCCAGCGCCGCCGCCGCACGGATGGCACAGGCATTGTTCAAGGACTTTCCCGGGCTGTCGGGGGTGACTATCGAGGTCAAATGAGCATTCAGATCACGAGCGCCTTCGACGGCGGCAACATCCGTGTCCTTTCGATCACCGGCGACACGGCCGAACTGGAGATCGCGCACGATCACCAGTCCGATTTCTACCAATGGTTCTATTTCCGCGTCGCGGGCGGCGATGCCGCGACATTGCGCATCACCAATGCGGGCGGATCGGCCTATCCCGACGGCTGGCCCGGCTACAAGGTGCGCGCGAGCACCGACCGCGAGACGTGGCGGCAGGTGGAGACGACCTACGCGAACGGCGTGCTCGAATGGCGCTGGCCGGGCGGCGCGCCGCTGGTCTGGTTCGCCTATTTCGCGCCCTATCCGGTCGAGCGCCACAACCAGTTGATCGCCGATTACGCGGCGCGGCCCGGCTTCGCGCATCGCGAATTGGGGACCAGTCTCGACGGGCGGTCGATCGACTATCTCACCACCGGCACCGGCGCCAAGCAGGTGTGGCTCTACGCGCGCCAGCACCCCGGCGAGAGCATGGCCGAATGGTGGATGGAAGGCGCGCTCGAAATGCTCGCCGATACAGGCAACGCGACCACGGCCGCGCTGCTCGGCACATGCACCTTCCACATCGTGCCCAATATGAACCCGGATGGTTCGTATCGCGGCCACCTTCGCACCAACGCGGCGGGCGTGAACCTCAACCGCGAATGGCATACGCCCTCCGCCGAGCGGAGCCCCGAGGTGCTCGTGGTGCGCAATGCGATGGACGAGACCGGCGTCGACGTCGCAATGGACGTGCATGGCGACGAGGCGATCCCGGCCAATTTCCTTGCCGGCTTCGAAGGGATTCCGTCTTGGACCGACGCGCTGGGGGATAAATTCTATCGCTTCGCCGACGCGCTCGCGGCCGCCACGCCCGACTTCCAGACCGAGAAAGGCTATCCGAAATCGGCGCCGGGCGAGGCCAATCTGTCGATGTCGACCAACCAGCTCGCCGAACGGTTCGGCGCGATATCGATGACGCTCGAAATGCCGTTCAAGGACCATGACGCCAACCCCGACCCCGAGGCCGGCTGGTCGGGCGAGCGATCGAAGAAGCTCGCGCAGGCGTGCCTGGAGACGCTGGCCGGGCTGATCGATACGTTCTGATGGAGATTCGCGAGGGCGGGCTGGACGATCCGCGCGTCGCGGCGCTGGTGCGGCATCACCGCGCCGAGGCGCGCGCGAGCACGCCGAGCCGCAACGCGCATTCGCTCGACCTTGCCGGGCTCGCGGCGCCCGGCATCGCCTTCTTCGCGGCCTGGGACGGCGAGGCGTTGCTCGGGATCGGCGCGCTCCACGAACTGGCGCCCGATCACGGCGAACTCAAATCGATGCGCACCGCGCCCGCGCATCTGCGCCGCGGCGTGGCGCGGGCGATGCTGACGCATCTGATCGCGGTCGCCCGCGCGCGCGGCTATCACCGGCTGAGCCTCGAGACCGGCACCGCGCCGATGTTCGCTCCCTCCAACCGGATGTACGAAGCGGCGGGCTTCGTGGACTGCGCCGCGTTCGGCGGCTATCCGGCGAGCGCGCACAACCGATTCATGACGCTTGATCTGGAGACTCCATGCCCACGCTCGTCCTGATCCGCCACGGCCAATCGGCCTGGAACCTCGAGAACCGCTTCACCGGTTGGTGGGATGTCAACCTGACCGACAAGGGCGTCGCCGAGGCCGAAGCCGCGGGCGAGATGCTCAGCCGGAAGGGGTTCGATTTCGACCTGACCTTTACCAGCGTGCAGACGCGCGCGATCCGCACGCTCAACATCGCGCTCGAGAAGATGGGCCGCCTCTGGCTGCCGACCGAGAAGGACTGGCGGCTGAACGAGCGGCATTACGGCGGGCTGACGGGCCTCAACAAGGCCGAGACGGCCGAACGCCACGGCGACGAGCAAGTGCATATCTGGCGCCGCAGCTTCGATACCCCGCCGCCGCCGCTGGAGGCAGGAAGCGCCTACGACCTGTCGCAGGATCGCCGCTATGCCGGGATCGCCATCCCCGCGACCGAGAGCCTGAAGGACACGATCGCGCGCGTGCTGCCCTATTGGGAAGGCCGGATCGCGCCCGAACTGAAGGCCGGCAAGCGCGTGCTGATCTCCGCCCACGGCAATTCGCTGCGTGCGCTGGTGAAGCATCTGTCGGGGATTTCGGACGACGAGATCACCGGGCTGGAGATTCCGACGGGGCAGCCGATCGTATACGAGCTGGACGAGGGGCTGGCGGCGCGCGAGCGCTATTATCTGAGCGAACGGTAGGCGCCGGTCAGCCGCGATATTGCGCGTCGCTGACCTGTTCGAGCCAATCGACCGCCTTCCCGTCGAGTTGTTCCTGGATCGCGATGTGGCTCATCGCCGTGTCGGGCGCGGCGCCGTGCCAATGTTTCTCACCGGGCGCGAACCACACGACGTCGCCGGGAAAGATGTCCTCGATCGCGCCGCCGTCGCGCTGGACGCGGCCGCGCCCGAAGGTGACGATCAGCGTCTGGCCGAGCGGGTGCGTGTGCCATGCCGTACGTGCGCCGGGCTCGAAGGTGACATGGGCACCCGCGACCCGCGCCGGTGCCGGGGCAGAGAACAACGGATCGACCCGTACTGTACCGGTGAACCAGTCATCCGGCCCTTTGCTTGATGGCTGCGTGCCGCTGCGTGTGATGTCCATTGGCGATTTCCTATCCACATTGGTCGACCAACGTTTCAGGCCGCTGTTTGCTTCACGCGGCCACTCCGCTTGCCCTCGCCCGCGCGCGCCGCTAACCGTCGCGCTTTCCTCACGCGAGCATGGGCGAGGCGATGGCGGACGCACCTCTGGTCGGCATCATCATGGGCAGCACCTCCGACTGGGAGACGATGCGCCATGCCGCCGAGACGCTCGACGCGCTGGGCGTGGCGCACGAGGCGCGGGTGGTCTCTGCGCACCGCACGCCCGATCGGCTCTATGAATACGCAAAAAGCGCGCAAGGGCGCGGGCTCAAGGTCGTGATCGCGGGCGCGGGCGGGGCGGCGCACCTGCCGGGGATGGCCGCATCGATGACCGCGCTGCCGGTGCTCGGCGTG
Organism: Hephaestia caeni; assembly: GCF_003550065.1. GTDB lineage: Bacteria > Pseudomonadota > Alphaproteobacteria > Sphingomonadales > Sphingomonadaceae > Sphingomonas > Sphingomonas caeni_A. Next base: position 1,175,035 of record NZ_QXDC01000003.1, on the reverse strand, counting down.
CCCGTCCAGTCGAAGGCATTGGACGGGATGGATAGCCTGCTCTCGATCGTGCAGATGCCCGCGGGCATTCCGGTCGGCACGCTGGCGATCGGCAAGGCGGGGGCGATCAACGCCGCGCTGCTGGCCGCCGCGATCCTGGCGACGGCCGACGAAGCGCTGGGCGCGCGGCTTGCGGCGTGGCGCGCGGCGCAGACCGAATCGGTCGCGGATCGCCCCGAATGACGCCATTGCCGCCGGGATCGACGATCGGGATTCTCGGGGCGGGGCAACTCGGGCGGATGATCGCGGTCGCCGCCGCGCAGCTCGGCTATCGCTGCCATATCTTCGCGCCGTCACCGGGGCCGGGGTGCGACGTGGCGCGCAGCTTCACCGCCGCGGCGTGGGACGATCTGGACGCGGTCGATGCGTTCGCGGGCGTGGTCGACGTCGTCACATACGAATTCGAGAATGTCGATCTGGACGTGGTCGACCGGCTGGCGGCCAGCGTGCCGGTGCGGCCGGGCAAGCGCTCGCTGGAGATTTCGCGCGACCGGATGAACGAGAAGAATTGCGCGCGCGATCTGGGCGGCCGGACCGCGCCGTTCGCGGCGGTGACGAGCCGGGCCGAACTCGACGCCGCGATCGCGGAGATCGGGTGCCCGGCGATCCTCAAGACGACGCGATTCGGCTATGACGGCAAGGGCCAGGCGCGGCTCGCCTCGGCCGACGATGCCGATGCGGCGTGGGAGGCGATCGGCGGCGGGCCGGCGGTGCTCGAAGGGTTCGTGCGCTTCGACCATGAATTCTCGATTGTACTCGCGCGGCGCGAGGACGGCGCGATGACGAGTTACGCGCCGCCGCGCAACGAGCATGAGAACGGCATCCTGCACCGCTCCACCCTGCCCGCGCCCGCCGAGATCGCCGCGCAATGGACCGAGGCGGCGGCGCTCACGGGCCGAATCGCCGAGGCTCTGGGGCATGTCGGGGTGCTGACGGGCGAGTATTTCGCGACGCCGCAAGGCCCGGTGTTCAACGAAATGGCGCCGCGCGTCCACAATTCGGGGCATTGGACGATCGAAGGCGCGCGCTGTTCGCAATTCGAGAACCATGTTCGCGCGATCTGCGGGCTGCCGCTGGGCGATACCGGGCTGACCGCCCCTGGGGTGACGATGGAGAATCTGATCGGCGACGAGGCGAATCGCTGGGCCGACCTGCTCGCCGAGCCCGGCGCGCACGTCCACCTCTATGGCAAGACGGTGCGGCCGGGGCGCAAGATGGGGCACGTCACGCGGCTGATGCGGTGATTCCCGGTCGAAGGTAGCTTCCATCAGCAGTCACCCCAGCGAAGGCTGGGGTCTATGGCTGATCGACGTGCCACCCGCTCAAGATATCGACCCCAGCCTTCGCTGGGGTGACGCAAGCGGAAGGGGCGCTGTTGGTGTTGGCCGGTGCCGCCGAAATACGCGCCCGCGCATTTCCAAACAGACTCACCCCCGCTTGCATCGCGCGGTGCCTTCGGCTAAGCGCGCGCCTTCCCGCGAGATGCAAGGAAGGACTGCCCGGCCGGTATGGGCTGCCGTGGCTGTTCGTGATCGTCGCGCAACGAAGGAGACGAAAATGCCCAAGCTCAAGACCAAGAGCGGTGTGAAGAAGCGCTTCAAACTCACCGCCACCGGCAAGATCAAGCACGGCGTGGCCGGCAAGCGCCACCGCCTCATCAGCCACAACGCCAAATATATCCGTCAGAACCGCGGCACCAGCGTGCTGTCGAAGGCCGATACGGCGACCGTCAAGGCCTGGGCGCCTTACGGGCTGGACTGAGGAGGAACTAGACCATGGCACGCGTCAAACGGGGTGTAACCACCCGCGCCAAGCACAAGAACATCCTGGAACAGGCGAAGGGCTATTACGGCCGTCGCAAGAACACCATCCGCATCGCCCGCCAGGCGGTGGAGAAGGCCGGCCAATACGCCTATCGCGACCGCAAGGTGAAGAAGCGCAGCTTCCGTGCGCTCTGGATCCAGCGGATCAACGCCGGCGTTCGCGCGGAAGGCCTCACCTATTCGCAATTCATGCACGGGCTCAAGCTCGCGGGCGTCGAACTCGACCGCAAGGTTCTGGCCGATATCGCGATGCACGAGGCGGAAGCGTTTAGCGCCATCGTCGCGCAGGCGAAGGCGGCGCTGCCCCAGGCCGCCTGAAGCGACCTGTAGCGACCCGAATGACAAGGGGCGTCGGTGGCGATCACCGGCGCCCCTTTTCGTTTCGGCACGGCATGGCTAACGACACACGACGTACCCAATCCGATGCGCGCCTGAGTCCATCGACGCCCGATTCTGCCCCGTCCGTTGCAGAGCGGCTCTTCGACAAGCTCTTAGGCGACCGGTTTCAATGAGGATCGAATGAGCGAACGCGATCAGATGCAGCGCGACTTGCTGGCCCGGATTGAAAGCGCCGATCTCGACGCGCTCGAGGCGGTGCGGGTTACGGCGCTCGGCAAGCAGGGCAGCATCACCGCGCTGCTCAAGTCACTGGGCAAGATGAGCCCAGACGAGCGGCAGGCCGAGGGCCCGCGCATCCACGCGTTGCGCGAGGCGGTGACGCGGGCGATCGCGACGCGCAAGGACGCGCTCGAACGCGCCGCGCTCGACGCGAAGCTCGTCGCCGAGACGCTCGACATGACGCTGCCGGCCGACGCGCCGCTGAGCGGCACGGTGCATCCGGTGAGCCAGGTGATGGATGAGTTGGCCGAAATCTTCGCCGATCTTGGCTTCGCAGTCGCGACCGGGCCGGAGATCGAGGACGACTGGCACAATTTCACCGCGCTCAACATCCCCGAAAGCCATCCCGCACGGGCGATGCACGACACCTTCTATTTCCCCGACGGCGACGACGGCGCGGGGAAGATGCTGCTGCGCACGCATACGTCGCCCGTGCAGATCCGCACGATGATGGCGCAGAAGCCGCCGATCCGGATCATCGCGCCGGGGCGCACCTATCGCTCCGATTCGGATGCCACCCACACGCCGATGTTCCATCAGGTCGAAGGGCTGGTGATCGACAAGGGGATCACGCTGGGGCACCTCAAATGGACGCTCGAGACCTTCCTCAAGGCATTCTTCGAGCGCGACGATATCGTGCTGAGGCTGCGGCCGAGCTATTTCCCCTTCACCGAGCCGTCGGCCGAAGTCGATGTCGGCTTCTCGATTCAGAAGGGCAAGCGCGTCATCGGCGGCAGTGATGGTTGGATGGAAGTGCTCGGCTCGGGGATGGTCCACCCCAAGGTGATCGCCGCGTGCGGGCTCGATCCCGACGAATGGCAAGGCTTTGCATTCGGGTGCGGGATCGATCGGCTGGCGATGCTCAAATACGGGATGGATGACTTGCGTGCGTTTTTCGACGGCGATTTGCGCTGGCTCAAACATTACGGCTTCTCGACGCTCGACGTGCCGACACTGTCGGGGGGAGTCGGCGCATGAAGTTCACGCTTTCCTGGCTCAAGGAGCATCTCGACACCGACGCCACGCTCGACGCGATCGTCGAGGCGCTGACGCGCGTCGGGCTGGAAGTCGAGGGTGTCGACAATCCGGGCGAGAAACTGGCCGCGTTCAAGGTCGCCAGGGTGTTGAGCGCGGCGCCGCACCCCGATGCCGACAAATTGCAGGTGCTGTCGATCGATGCAGGCGACGGCCCGCTGCAGGTCGTGTGCGGCGCGCCCAATGCGCGTAGCGGTTTGATCGGCGTGTTCGGGCCTCCGGGCGCGTTCGTGCCGGGCGGCGGGTTCGAACTGAAGGTCGCGGCGATCCGCGGGGTCACCTCGAACGGGATGATGTGTTCGGCGCGCGAGCTGGAGATCGGCGAGGGGCATGAGGGCATTATCGAATTGCCCGCGGACGCCCCCGTCGGCGCCGCTTACCCGGATTATGCCGGGCTGAACGATCCCGTCATCGACGTGTCGATCACCCCCAATCGGCAGGATTGCATGGGCGTGCGCGGCATCGCGCGCGACCTTGCGGCGGCCGGGCTGGGGACGCTCAGGCCGCTGGCCGAGGTCTATCGCCGCGACGCGATCGCGCCGGTTGAGGGCGAAGGCCCCGGCCCCGACGTGCGCACCGACGACCCGCAAGGCTGCCCCGCTTTCTACGCGCAGGCGGTGTCGGGGGTGCGCAACGGCGCCGCTCCGGAATGGATGGCGCGGCGGCTCAACGCGATCGGGCAGAAGCCGATCTCGGTGCTGGTCGACATCACGAATTTCGTGATGATCGACCTGGGGCGGCCGCTCCACGTCTATGATCGCGCGACGATCAAGGGCGCGCTGGTGGCGCGGGCCGCGACCGCGGGCGAGACCGTGCTCGCACTCAACGGCAAGACCTATACGCTCGACGCAGGGATGACCGTCATCGCCGACGATACGCAGGCGCACGACATCGGCGGTGTCATGGGCGGCGAGGAATCGGGCGTGACCGACAGCACCACCGACGTGCTGATCGAATGCGCTTATTTCGACCCCGATCACGTCGCGCGCACCGGGCAGAAGCTGGGGCTGACCAGCGATGCGCGGGCACGCTTCGAACGCGGGGTCGATCCCGCCTTTCTCGACGACGGGCTGGCGATTGCAACGCAGCTCGTGCTCGACCATTGCGGCGGTCGGCCAAGCGGCGTCACGCGCGCGGGCACGCCGCCGACGCAAGCACGGACGATCCACTACGATCCGGTGCGCAGCGAGACGCTGGGCGGACTCGCGATTCCGGCCGATCGCCAGCAGGCGATTCTCGAAAGCCTCGGCTTCACGGTCGATAGCGACTGGACCGTGGCGGTGCCGAGCTGGCGCCGTGACGTGGATGGCGCCGCCGATCTGGTCGAGGAGGTGATCCGTATCGAGGGCATCGACAAGGTGGCGCCGGTGCCGCTCGACCGCACACCGGGCGTTGCCCGGCCGACCGCGACGCCCGAGCAGAAGCTCGAACGCCGGGCACGCCGCGCGGCCGCCGCGCGTGGGCTCGACGAGGCGGTGACGTGGAGTTTCCTCGCCGAAAGCGAAGCCGCGCCGTTCGGTGGCGGCGCGTGGACGCTGGCCAATCCGATCAGCGAGGATCTGAAAGTGATGCGGCCCTCGCTGCTGCCGGGCTTGCTCGCGGCGGCCGAGCGTAACCTGAAGCGCGGGGCGCAAGCCGTGCGGCTGTTCGAGATCGGGCGGCGCTACCTGGCCGATGCCGAGCGGCCGAGCCTGGGCGTGGTGCTCGCCGGGAATCGCCGGGCGCGGCATTGGGCGACCGGCAAGGCGCAAGGCTTCGATGCGTTCGACGCCAAGGCCGAGGCGCTGGCGCTGCTCGCCGCGGCGGGCGCGCCGGTGGACAATGTGCAGGTGTTCGGCGACGCGGGCACGGCATGGCATCCGGGGCAATCGGGAACGCTTCGGCTTGGCCCCAAGACGGTGCTTGCGGCGTTCGGGATGGTGCATCCGGCGACGCTCAAGGCGTTCGACCTCGACGGGCCGGTGGCGGCGGTCGAGCTGTATCTCGATGCGATTCCGGGCAAGCGTTCCACCGGCTTCATGCGCCCGGCCTATGCGCCGCCCGCGTTGCAGGCGGTGACGCGCGACTTCGCGTTCACCGTCGCGGCCGATCTCAGCGCCGACACGCTGGTGCGCGCGATCAAGGGCGCCGACAAGCAGGCGATCGTCGCGACGCGGCTATTCGACCTGTTCGAGCGCGACGGCGTGCGCTCGATGGCGGTCGAGGTGACGTTGCAGCCGGCCGAGAAGAGCTTCACCGATGCCGAGATCAAGGGCATCGCCGACAAGGTGGTCGCGGCGGCGGGGAAGGTGGGGGCGGTTCTCAGGGGTTGAGGATTACGTCACCCCGGCCTTGTGCCGGGGTCCTCCGCCGCGCCACATTCACGTTGGCAAGGGCGGCAAGCCCAAGCCCACCGCGAGGTCGTTCCACGTCGGATTGAGGCGCTCGATCAGATTGTATTTGTATTCGCGGGGCCAGCGCTTGATCTGCTTTTCGCGATGGATCGCCACTTCCATCGTTTCCGCGACCTCGTAATGGACCAGCCTGCGGATGGCGTAACGCTTGGTGAAGCCTTCGAATGAGCCCTCACGATGCTGAATGATTCTGCCGATGAGGTTGGAGGTCACGCCAGTATAGAGCGTGCCGTGATAGCTTCGCGCGAGAATGTAGACGCACGGGGTTCGCTCTATCGTCACGCGACGAGCCTGCATCCAGGCGGACCCCGGCACAAGGCCGGGGTGACGGTTGGACTGCGACCCCGCAGGCGCTAAAGCACGCCACTCGAAGACGAAAGGACCATCCATGCGCACAGCTCTCATCACCGGCGTGACCGCGGGGATCGGCGAGGCGGCGGCGCGGGCCTTCGTGGGCGCGGGATGGCGGGTGATCGGCACCGGGCGGCGGCGCGCGCGGCTCGACGCGCTGGCGGGTGAGTTGGGGGCCGCCTTCCACGGCGCGGCGTTCGACATCCGCGACGAGGGCGCGCGCGATGCCGCGCTTGCTGCCTTGCCCGAGGGGTTTCGCGATATCGATCTGCTGATCAACAATGCCGGGCTCGCGCTCGGGACGGTCCCGGCGCAGGAGGCCAGCCTCGATCAGTGGAAGACGATGATCGACACCAATGTCACCGCGCTCGTCTCGATCACGCGCACGCTGCTGCCCGCGTTGATCGCGCGCAAGGGGGCGATCATCAACCTGGCGTCGGTCGCGGGCAGCTATCCCTATACGGGCGGTAACGTCTATGCCGGCACCAAGGCGTTCGTGCGCCAGTTCAGCCTCGCGATCCGATCCGATCTCGCCGGCACGGGCGTGCGCGTCACTTCGATCGAACCGGGGATGGTCGAAACCGAATTCACCGTGGTGCGCACCGGCGGCAACCAGCAGGCGTCGGACGCGCTCTATGGCGGCGCAAACCCGATGACGGGTGCGGACATCGCGAACACGATGCTGTGGGTCGCCACGCTGCCGCCGCATCTCAACATCAACACGCTCGAACTGATGCCGGTGAGCCAGTCGTTCGCGGGCTTTCAGGTGGCACGCGCCCAGTGACCGATCTCGTCGAGATCGCGAGCGACGGGTTGCTCGCGGCGATCAACCCGTTCGGCGCCGAGCTGACGCACCTGCGCGACACCGGGCGCCGCGAGCTGATGAGCGACGCCGACCCCGCCTTCTGGTCGCACACGGCGCCGATCCTGTTCCCGGTGATCGGGGTGACCAATGGCGGCGTGATCCGGGTGGACGGCACCGCGCATCCAATGCCCAAGCACGGTTTCGCGCGGCATTCCACGTTCGACGTGGTGCGGCACGAGCGCGATCGCGCGGTGTTCCGGCTCGCCGACAGCGAGGCGACGCGACAACACTATCCGTTCGCTTTCCGGCTCGACATCGACTTCGCCCTGTACCGCACGAGGCTGACGGTGGAAGCGCGGATCACCAATCGCGGCGAGCGGCCGATGCCCGCGCAGTTCGGCTTCCACCCGGCGCTCGCCTGGCCACTGCCGTTCGGCGCGGCGCGCGACGAGCACATTATCACCTTCGACGCCGACGAGCCCGAGCGGCTGCTGCGGATCGCACCCGACGGACTGATCGCGCCCGAGCGCCGCGACAGCCCGCTCGACGGCCGCTCGCTTCACCTCGACGATGCGCTGTTCACCGACGATGCGTTGGTGTGGGACCCCGTCCATTCGGACAAGGTTCGCTATGGCCCGGCCGAGGGGGCAGCGATCGAGATGGGCTTTCCCGATACGCCGCGGCTCGGCGTGTGGACCAAGCCCGGCGCGCGCTTCGTGTGCATCGAGCCGTGGCATGGGCTAGCCGATCTCGAAGGCTTTGCGGGCGAGCTTCGCGACAAACCCGGCGCGTTCGTGGTCGCACCGGGCGAGGACAAGCGACTGCGCATGAGCATCGCGCTGTCGACCTGATCAGGGCGTCGCGAGCGGACGGACATCGTCGACGAGGGCGGTAAGGACGCGCCCGGGCTGTTCGAGCATCGGCAGATGGGCCGAATGCTCGAACCAGACGATCTTCTTTTCCGGCGAATCGAGCTTTCCCAGCCAGCGCGCGGCAAGCGCGGAATCGCAGGTATGATCGTGGCGCCCAAGGAAGAGAAACACCGGCACGTCGACCCGCGTCAGCCCCAGAAACGACAGATCGACCAACTGCGGAAACAGGGCGCGAAACGCCAACTCGCTTCCATCGTCGATCGCTTCGATGTCCGCCGGCGCGTATTCCGGCGAAAGCGCCGCGGCGTTGAAATAAAAGGCGGCATCCTCGCGATACGCGGCGAGCGCGCCGTAGCGGATCGACCATTTGCGTTCGATTTGCAGCTTCTTCACGTCCAGCGCGCCCGGACCGGGATAGGGACGAATGCCCTCGAGTTCTGCAACCGCTTCCTGGTTGTCATCGGCTTTGGCGCGCGCAAGCGTCCAGGCGAAGCCCAACCGTTCGTTCTCTCGCACATCGATGAGCTGCCCGATCCCGACATAGGCCGAAATCAGATCCGGCCGCTTGGCAGCCACGGCCAGCCCGATCGCCGAGCCCCAGCTATGCCCGACCAGAACCACCTTGCGCTTGCCGTATTTCCGGCGCAGCAGCTCGATCAACGCGATCGCGTCGTCGCGATAGCGATCGACGGAGAGCGTCGGCGCGAGCTTTTCCGGATCGATGAGGCGATACGAACGCCCGGCGCCGCGCTGGTCCCATTGAACGACGGCGAAATAGTCTTCCCACGGGCGCTGAAAGCTCCAGGCGATCGGCATTTCGACCGAGCCGGGACCGCCATGTATGAAAAGCAGGAGAGGATTGTCGCGATCCGCGCCGCGCACGTTGATGACCTGGGGCGCACCGCCGAGCGTCGCCGTAAAAGTTTCCTGAATGCCGTCGGGCGTCACGATCTTGTCGATGTCGGCGATGATCTCGCGACCCTGCGCATAGGCATCGGCTTTGTGTCGGTCGCTCTGCGCTTGCGCCGGCAGGGCGACGGCGATGGCGAACAGCAGAACCGTCAAGCGCATTCTTTCCTCTCCAAGCTGTATTGCATTGGTAATACAGTCAGCGCATCGAAAGCAAGGCGGCGTCTCGACGCATCGGCGCGGCCCCGCTAGAGCGCGCCCGATGACCAGGATTTCCGATCGCCGCACCTTTGCGATCATCTCGCACCCCGATGCCGGCAAGACCACACTCACCGAAAAGCTGCTCGTCGCGGGCGGCGCGATCCATCTTGCCGGCGAGGTCAAGGCGCGCGGGGCGAACCGGCGCGCGCGTTCCGACTGGATGAAGATCGAGCAGCAGCGCGGCATCTCGGTGACATCGTCGGTGATGACATTCGAGAAGGACGGGATCACCTTCAACCTGCTCGACACGCCGGGGCACGAGGATTTTTCGGAGGATACGTACCGCACGCTGACCGCAGTCGATTCGGCGGTGATGGTGATCGACGCGGCGCGCGGGATCGAGGCGCAGACGCGCAAGCTGTTCGAGGTATGCCGGCTGCGCAGCGTGCCGATCATCACCTTCGTCAACAAGGTCGACCGCGAAGGACGCGCGCCGTTCGAGCTGCTCGACGAGATCGCCGACGTGCTGGCGTTGGATGTCGCGCCGATGAGCTGGCCGGTGGGTATGGGCGGCACCTTCGAAGGCGTGTACGACATCGCGCACGATCGCGCCGCGCGGCCCGAGGGGCCGAGCCGCGAATTCCACGGCAAGATCGAGGCGGCCCCCGCGCTGCCCGAGGCGGCGCGCGACGAGATCGAACTGGCGCGGGCGGGCTATGCCGCGTTCGACGAGGGCGCGTACCGGCACGGCGACCTGACGCCGGTCTATTTCGGGTCGGCGCTCAAGGATTTCGGCGTCGCCGAGCTGATCGACGCGCTGGCGGCCTATGCACCGGGGCCGCGATCGCAGCCGGCCGAGCCCGCGCCGGTATCGCCGGAGGGCAGCGAAGTGACGGGGTTCGTGTTCAAGGTGCAGGCGAACATGGACCCGCAGCATCGCGACAGAATCGCGTTCATGCGGCTGTGTTCGGGCACCTTCAGGCGCGGCATGAAGCTGACGCCGACGGGGCACGGCAAGCCGATCGCGGTGCATTCGCCGATCCTGTTCTTCGCGCAGAACCGCGAGCTGGCCGACGAGGCGTTTCCGGGCGACATCATCGGCATTCCCAACCACGGGACGCTGCGGGTGGGCGATACGCTGAGCGAGAAAGCGGCGGTGCGTTTTACCGGGCTGCCCAATTTCGCCCCCGAAATCCTGCGCCGCGTGGTGCTGAAAGACCCGACCAAGACCAAGCAGTTGCGCAAGGCGCTCGACGACATGGCCGAGGAAGGCGTGACGCAGGTCTTCTATCCCGAGATCGGCGCCAACTGGGTGATCGGCGTGGTGGGGCAGCTCCAGCTCGATGTGCTGCTGAGCCGGCTCGAGGCTGAATACAAGGTCGCCGCCGGGCTGGAAATGGCGCCGTTCGAGACCGCGCGCTGGGTATCGGCGGACGATCCCGCCGACCTCAAGGCGTTCGCCGATTTGAACCGCGCGGCGATGGCCAGGGATCGCGACGGCAACCCCGTGTTCATGGCCAAGACCGCGTGGGAAGTCGGCTATGTCGCGGATCGCTATCCCAAGGTGCGATTCGCGGCGACGCGCGAGCGTTAAGCTTTCCCATCGATACCCCGTCACCCCGGACTTGTTCCGGGGTCCAACGTGCCTCAAGCGTTAACGCTCGTGGAGAGTTGGATGCCGGAACAAGTCCGGCATGACGAAAGGCTCTACCCGATCGGCGCGCATTTGGCGGCCAGCCAGGCGCGATCGTCGGCGTCGAGTTCGGGGCCGATCTTTTCGAGCACCTTGGCGTGGTAGGCGTTGAGCCAGGCCAGTTCCTCAGGGGTGAGCAGGTCGGGCAGGATCAGCGACCGCTCGATCGGCACGAAGGTGAGCGTTTCGAAACCCAGCATCGGGCTGTCGCCGCCTGATATTGCGCGTTCGACCACCAGCACCAGCGTCTCGATGCGGATGCCGTATTCGCCCGCCTTGTAATAGCCGGGCTCGTTCGAGAGGATCATGCCGGGTTCGAGCGGGACCGAGGGACCGCCGCCGGGATAATTGGGCTTGGCGATCCGCGCCGGGCCTTCGTGGACCGAGAGGTACGCGCCGACACCGTGGCCGGTGCCGTGCGCATAATCGAGCCCGGCTTCCCAAAGCGGCCGCCGCGCGAAGCTATCAAGCTGGCCGCCGTTGGTGCCGCGCGGGAAGCGCACGGTATCGAGCGCGATGTTGCCCTTGAGGACGCGGGTGAAGCGGTCCTTCATCTCGTGCGTCGGCTCACCCACGGGCACGACGCGGGTGACGTCGGTGGTGCCGTCTTCATATTGGCCGCCCGAATCGACCAGATACAATTCACCGGGCTTGAGTTCGGCATTCGATTCGGGCGTCGAATGGTAATGCGGGCTCGCGCCGTGCGCGCCGGTCGCCGAGATCGTGTCGAATGAGGTGTCCTTGAGAACGCCGGTCGCCTGACGGAATTCGAGCAGCTTGGCGACGCAATCGAGTTCGGTGAGCCCGCCTTTGGGCGCGGTCTCCTCGACCCAGCGCAGGAAGCGGCTGAGCGCGGCGCCGTCGCGGACGCTCGCGGCGCGGTGGCCGGCAATCTCGGCCGCGTTCTTGATCGCCTTGGCGAGCACGACCGGATCGCGCAAGGGCAGCACGGTCGCCCCGCCGGCATCGAGCGCGTCGAAGATCGCGGCGACGGCATTGTCGGGATCGGCGGCGATCCGCTTGCCCGCGAACCCGGCCAGCGCGGGTGCGAAGGCGGTGCGATCATGGAGGCGCACCGCGTTGCCGAGGTGTTGGCGCACGGCATCGGTCAGCTTGTCGGGTGCGACATAGAGATCGGCGGTGCCGTCGGCCGAGACGATCGCATAGGCAAGCGCGACCGGGGTATGAGCGACGTCGCCGCCGCGCACGTTGAGCGCCCAGGCGATCGAATCGAGCGCGGAGAGCACGACCGCGTCGGCCTTCTTCGCGGCGAGCCAGTCTGCGATCTCCTGCCGCTTCTGCGCCGAGGATTTGCCCGCGGCGTCATCGGGTTGAACCGCGAGTCTGGCCTCCGACGGCCGGGGGCGATCGGCCCAGACGGCATCGATCGGGTTGCTCTCGACCGCCACCAGCGTCGCCCCGCTTTCGGCGAGCGCTTGCGTGGCCTCCTCGACCCATTGGCGCGTGTGCAGCCACGGATCATAGCCCACGCGCGCACCTTCCGCGGCGTGCTCCGCCAGCCAATCGGCGATGGTGACATCGGGCACGGGAACATATTGCCAGTGATTGCCGTCGACCTGCTGGCGCACCTGGAGCGTATAGCGCCCATCGGTGAAGATCGCGGCCTGTTCAGGCATCACCACCGCGCTGCCCGCCGAGCCTTCGAAGCCGGTGAGCCACGCCAGCCGCTGCGCATAGGCACCAACATATTCGCTCATATGTTCATCGGTGAGCGGCACCACGAAGCCATCGAGCGACTGGCGCTTCAATTGATCGCGAAGGGCCTCGAGCCGGGCCGTATAAGTGGACATTCGGGTTCCTCGAACTGGTGTTGGCGAGCGCCCCAGGTCGACCAGGTCGACGCTCTGGCGCGGCGCCCGCTCGCCACCCCGGACACGGGCGCGCGACGGGCACAACTGATGCGGACCTTGTGGCAGATTTCCAGCGGGCAGGACAGGCTGCACCGATCCGAAGCATCCGATCGCGCCCTGCCACCATGTCTCATACACGAAATAGTATTTCTTGTATGGAACCATTGCTGCTATAGCGCCTGTGGGGAGGACACCGATGCGCCATCGAGGAAATACGCCGACACGCCGGATCGGGCGCCACATCATGCTGGCCGCCGCCACGTTGTTCGCCCTGATCACCCCTGCCGCCGCGCAGACGGTGGATGCGCAAGGGACGGTGCATGTCCCCGCGATCGCGATCCCCGAATCGACATTGCTGAGCGCGGAGACGCGGCGCCACCTCGCCGAGCAGCGCAACCCGCCGCGCGAGCAGAGCCAGCCGCGATCGTGCCCGTCGATGGCCGGCGCCCCCAACGACCAGATCCCCGCCATCCGCGAATGCGAGGCGCAGGCCTTCTACGTGTCGAACGCGTACCGGCGGTTGCAGACGCTGTTCGACGTCTCGATCGAGGATCGGGTGATCGGCGGCGTCCGGACCGAGGTGGTCGAGCCGCGCGGCGGCGTGGCGCCCGAGAACCGGCGGCGCGTGCTGATCAACGTGCATGGCGGCGCGTTCATCGGCGGCGCGCGAACGCTGAGCCGGATGGAATCGATGCCGATCGCGGCGATCGGGCGGATCAAGGTGATCAGCGTCGATTACCGGCAAGGCCCCGATTTCACCTTCCCCGCCGCGAGCGAAGATGTCGCGGCGGTGTATCGTGAGCTGATCAAGCAATATGATCCGCGCAATATCGGCATTTACGGCTGTTCGGCGGGCGGGCTGCTCACCGCGCAGAGCGTGGCGTGGCTGATCGACAAGAAGCTGCCGCTGCCCGGCGCGATCGCGATGCTATGCGAAGGCGGGGTTTATTGGACCGAGGGCGATTCGTCGCGGATGGTCTACGATACATCGGCGAGCACGATGGCGGTAAACCCCTATTTCAGCGGCACCTCGGCCGACGATCCTTTGGTCTTTCCGGCGCGGTCGCTCGCGCTGCTCGCTAAGTTTCCACCGACGCTGCTCGTCACCGCGACGCGCGATTTCGCGCTGAGCTCGACCGTCTACACGCATTCGCGGCTGGTGGCGCAAGGCGTCGATGCCGAACTGCATGTGTGGGAGGGGCTACCACACGCGTTCCACATGGACCCCGACCTGCCCGAATCGAAGCAGGTGTACGACGTGGTCACGCGCTTCTTCGCGAAGCATCTGCGCAAGTAGCGATCAGTGGAACGAGGGCGGCGTGGTGGCGCTGGCCCAGCCCCGATCGGGTTTGGTGCCGAGCGTGAAATCGAGCGTGCCGCCGCTGGCGACGAAGCTCGCCGGTAGCCACGCGCGATCGCTCGGCTTGCCGTTGACGGTAAGCGACTGGACGAAGGGCGCATCGGGGGCCGCCCCCTCGCCGCGGATGTCGATCCGGCCGCCGGGGCGGTCGATCGTCGCGGCGGGGAACAGCGGGCTGCCGATCACCAGGTCGGCACGGCCGGGGTAGAGCGGGTAGAGGCCGAGCGCCGACCACACATACCAGGACGACATCTGGCCGAGATCGTCATTGCCCGAAATGCCGCTGGGGCTGTTGGTCCAGATCCGGCGCATCGCTGCGCGGACGGTGGCCTGCGTCTGCCACGGCTGACCGACGAAATTGTAGAGCCAGGGCGAGGCGATCGAGGGTTCGTTGTCGAGTTCGGCGTGGAGCGGCCCCGATTTGGTGACCGCCCAGCCGCCCGTGGAGGTACGGAAGAAGGCGTCGAGGCGGCGCGTCGCGGCCGCTTTGCCGCCGAGCTTTTCGATCAGCCCGGCGGGATCGAAGGGCACCATCCACAGATATTGCGCACCCGAACCTTCCACGAATTCCTCGTCCGAGGAAGGATCGAACGCGGGCCAGCTCCCATCGGCGTTGCGCGGCTGGATATAGCCGCCCTCGGGCGTCGCCCTGGGGTTGTACAGGTTGCGCCACCAGCCCGAACGTTCCCGGAACTGGCGCGCACCCGCTTCATCGCCCGCCGCGCGCGCAAGCTCGGCGAGGCCGAAATCGGCGGCGGCGAGTTCGAGCGTGTCGGCGGCCGAGCCCCAGCCGGGCGCGCCCACGGGCATGTAATGGAGCTTGAGCCATTGATCGAGGCCGGGGCGCTGGCCGACGCACAGCACCGGGCAGCCGGTGCGGCTGAGATCCTTCGCCGTCGGCACCGTCGCGGCGCGTTTGAGCGAGGCATAGGCGGCCTTCACGTCGAACGCGCGGCCGCCGAAGGCGTAGATCGCAGCGAGCGAGGGCGGCGAGGGATCGCCGTTCATTACGCTGGTCGCGCCCGTCAGATGCGTCCAGCGATCCCACACGCCGCCGTTCTGATCGGCCTGATTGAGCAGCGACTGCGCGATATCCGACCCGCGCTGCGGATCGAGCAGCGTCACCAACTGGAGTTGCGAGCGGTACACGTCCCAGCCCGAAAAATTGGCATATTGCGCGTGCTGCCCCTTGGCGAGCCGATGGATCGCGCCGTCGAAGCCCCGGTAGCGGCCGTCGGCATCGCTGTAGAGAGTCTCACCCAGCAGGCTGTGATAGAGCGCGGTGTAGAAGACGGTGCGATCGTCGCGGCTGCCGCCGGTGATGCGGATCTGCCCGAGCGCGCGGTTCCACGCGGCGCGCGTCGCCTTCTGGGTTTCCTCGATCGTGGTGCCCGCCGGGCTTTCGCGGTTCAGATTGGCGCGGGCACCGGCTTCATCGACATAGGAGATGCCGACGCGCATCGTGACCGCAGGCGTCTTTTCGGCGTCGAAGGCGATCCAGCCGCCGGCGCCCTTGCCCGCCGGCGGGTGGCCGCGCGTGCCGTAGGTGGTGCCGCCACTCCCTTCGGTCGCGCCCTTGGCGACCTGATCGTCGCGCCAGGTGCCGCCGACCTCGAAGGGTTGATCGAACACCGCGACGAAGTGGAGCGTATAATAGCTCTCGCGCCGATCGGGGGCGAGATAGCCGCAGAAATTGCCGCTCGTCACCGAGCCGGTGACGGTGCGGTGGTCGGCGTCGATGCGGATCGTCGAGGCGGTGCTGCCGACCTCGCTGTCCGAGGTGCGGAACAGCAGGTTGGCGGGGCGATCCTGCGGAAAGGTGAAGCGGCCGACCGCGGTGCGATTGGTGGCGCCGAGTTCGACCCGGACGCGATTGTCGAGCGTCACCGTATAGGCGCCGGGGCTTGCGCTTTCCCTGGCGTGATCGAGCAGGCTGGCATAGCCGAGCCCGGCCGCGACCGACGACGGCGAGCGTTCGACCGGCACCGTCACCGGCATGATCGGAATATCGCCGCTGGCGCCGGTGCAGCCGGTGCCCGACAGATGCGTGAGCGCGAAGCCGCGGATGCCGTTGGCGCGCCATTCGTACCCGCCGGGCGCGGCGATCGGGAAGCTCCTGCCGGGCAGCGGGGTCGCCTCGGGGCTGAACGCGACCATCCCGAACGGCATCGTGGCGCCGGGATAGACGTTGCCGCCGTTGGTGGTGCCGATGAAGGGATTAACCTCAGCGGCGAGGTCGGGGGGAATCATATCCTCGCCCGAGACCTGCGCGGCCGCGAACAGGGCGAGCCCGGCGAACGCCAATCTTCGGATCATCCCGCCCCCAGCCCACCATTAACGCAAGTCGTTTTCCCTAAGGCCGCGAGGCCGGTGCCGTCAATCGGCGATGCCCCTCTCGACGCCGAGGGGGCGGCCGCGATAGGGCTGCGGGCATGATCGATCGCCTTCCCCCGCCCGTCGCGGCCACGCGCCCGCATTCGTTCACCGCGCATGGGGTGACGATCGACGATCCTTGGGCGTGGCTGAAGGATCCGGGGTATCCCGAGGTCACCGACAAGGACGTGCTCGGCTATCTCGAGGCGGAGAACGCCTATTTCGAGGCCGCGATGGCGCCGCACCGGCCGCTGGTCGATCGGCTCTACGAAGAGATGAAAGCGCGCATCAAGGAAGACGATGCGAGCGTGCCGCAAAAGGACGGCGACTGGCTCTACTGGACCGCGTTCGAGACCGGCGGGCAATATGTGAAATGGTGGCGCAAGCCCGTCAGCGGAGGTGAGGACCAGTTGCTGCTCGACGAGCCGGCGCTGGCCGAGGGCAAGGAGTATTTCCGACTCGGCGCGTTTTCGGTGTCGAACGACGGCACGTTGCTGGCCTATGCGATCGACGACAACGGCTCCGAACGCTTCACCATCCATGTCAAGAATCTCGAGACCGGCGAGCATCTACCCGATGTGATCCCGGGGATG
Organism: Hephaestia caeni; assembly: GCF_003550065.1. GTDB lineage: Bacteria > Pseudomonadota > Alphaproteobacteria > Sphingomonadales > Sphingomonadaceae > Sphingomonas > Sphingomonas caeni_A. Next base: position 1,158,099 of record NZ_QXDC01000003.1, on the reverse strand, counting down.
CTTTCCGAGATCGTGTGGACCGCCGACGACAGCGGCTTCCTCTATGGCCTCGCCAACGCGCAGTGGCGGACCGACAATGCCCGCCTGCACCGGCTGGGCACCGACCCGGCCGAGGATATCGTGCTCTATCGCGAGGCCGACGAAGGCTATCGCGTCGGGGTGTCCGAGACCCAATCGAGGCGCTGGATCATCATCGCGACCGGCGACCATGTGACGAGCGAAGTGCGGCTCGTCCCCGCGAGCGACCCCACCGCCGCGCCGATCCTCGTCGCCCCACGCCAGCCGGGGCGCGAATATGATGTCGACGAGCATGACGGCACATTGTTCATCCACACCAACGATACTGATCCGATGTGGCGGCTGGTGACCGCGCCGATCGACAATCCGGGCGAATGGACCGAGCGGATCGCGCCCTCCCCGCGATTTTACATGACCGGAATGGCGTGCTTCGCCGATTATTTCGTCGTCGAGGGACGCGAGGACGGGCTCGACCAGATCGAGATCCATGCGTACGATCCCGCGGTGCCGCCGCGCCGCATCGCCTTTCCCGAGGCGAGCTATGCCGCCGGGCTGGGCAACAACCCCGAATATGCCTGCCCGACGCTGCGGCTAGGATATGAATCGATGGTCACGCCGGGGACGGTGTATGATTACCACGTCGCGAGCGGCACGCTCGAAACGCTCAAGGTGCAGGAGATCCCGAGCGGCTATGACGCCGCGCACTACGCGACCGAGCGCCTGACGATCGCGGCGCGCGACGGGACGGAAGTGCCGGTGTCGATCGTCTATCCCAGGGGCTTTCCCAAGGACGGATCGCGGCCGCTGTTCCTCTATGCCTATGGCGCTTACGGCATGGCGATCCCGCCGGGATTTTCGACCGGGCGGCTGAGCCTGCTCGATCGCGGCTTCGCCTATGCGATCGCGCATATCCGCGGCGGCGACGATCTGGGCCAGCAATGGTATCACGACGGCAAGCTCGACAAGCGCACCAATACCTTCACCGATTTCGTCGATGTGGCCAAAGGGTTGATCGACCGGGGGTGGACCGCCAAGGGCCGGATCGCGATCGCGGGGCGATCGGCGGGGGGCGAATTGATGGGCGCGGTGGTCAATTCCGACCCCGATCTGTGGGGCGCGGTGATCGCCGACGTGCCGTTCGTCGACGTGCTCAACACGATGCTCGACGCCGAGCTGCCGCTGACGCCGGGCGAATGGCCCGAATGGGGCAATCCGATCACCGACCAGGCGGCGTTCGAGCTGATCCGAAGCTATTCACCCTATGACAATGTGGTGGCGCAGGCCTATCCGCCGCTGTTCATTTCAGGCGGGCTCAACGATCCGCGCGTGACCTATTGGGAGCCCGCCAAATGGGCGGCCAGGCTGCGCGCGACCAAGACCGACGACAACCTATTGCTGCTCAAGACCAATATGGGCGCTGGCCATGGCGGCAAATCGGGGCGGTTCGAGAGTTTGCGCGAGGGCGCCGAGGAACATGCCTTCGTGCTGTGGCAATTGGGGGTGGAGGGTTAGTTGAGCGGCGGGGTGAAACCCGGTCGCCCTGACCACCCGTTCGTGCTGAGCCTGTCGAAGCACCGTTCTTTGTTGGAAGAATAGAGCGGCCCTTCGACAAGCTCAGGGCGAACGGAGACGGGTGCGTATCGATTCAAGGGCAGACGCTGGTCCACCAAATAAAGCTTCAGCCGCGCGGGGTGGCGGCACGCGCAGCGATCAGCGGGCCGCTGGGGCGGCAATCGGCGGCGATCGTGGGATAATCGATATCAGTATTGCGCGCGAGCGCGGCGGGCATCGCCTCGCGGCACGCCTGCATCGTCGCATAGGGCGTGGGCTCGACGCGCTGCTGGCGACACATTTGCGACCCGTCTCCGCAGCCGAGGATCGCGATAAGATACACGATGGGTTCCATATTCTCCTTCCCGTCAAGCCCGCCAACGATCAGACCATCGCAAGGGTTCCTCAATCCGTCGCAGGATGACGACGCCGATGGCGCCACCCCGCAACGCGGAAGGTGAGGCAAAGGTGAGGCCAAAACGCGCCCTTGCGATCAGGCGCGTCGATCAGCCGGGCCGATCAGTCGGAATCGTCGCGCCCGGCCTCGCGTTGGTGGCGGCGGTGGGCGCGTTGGTGGGCGGCGGGGTGCGTGGGCTCGACGGGCACGCGCCGGTAATGTTCGCGATCGTCGCGCGGGTAGCGCGCCTGCGCCTCGGCGACCGCGCGCGCAGTGGCGATCGCATCGACCGCGCGATCGGGCGGCATCAGCCGGTGCGGCGCGGCCGGGCACGGCGGCGCGAGCGCGGCGACCGCATCGGCGACAGGCGGCGCGGCCGCGGGGAGCGGCTCCTCCGGGCGGCGGATGCTTTGGTGCGCGTGGCGGAAACGTGCCGGCTGATAGGCGCGCAGCAGGAACATCAGCAGCCGATCACTGTGCTGCCATTTCGCGCCGATCCGGCAGCCGTCGCGATCGAACACCGGCACCTCCTCGCCCTCGATCGCGCGGCGGAAGGCGAGATCGATCAGGCGGTGCGAGGCGGCCTCCACCGCCGCCGTCCAGGCGCGCGCGAACCCTTCCGACCCCGCCGCGCGGCGCAGGCGATAGGCGCTCTGCACCGACATATCGACCGCGCGCGCGGCGTGTTCGACCATGCCGGTATCGGCGAGCGCCTCGATAAAGGCGCGCTGGACCTCGGGCGACCAGCCATCCGCACGCGGGCGGCGCGGGACCGGACGCCATTCGAACTCGTCGGGATCGAAGGCGTCGAGATCGACCGGCGGATCGGGATCGAGCGCGCGATCATCGTCGAGCGGCGCGGGGGCCTGCCGATCGGGGCCGGCGGGCGGCGGGGGTGTGGGATCATCCTGTGCCATCGGGCAGGATAGAACATGGAAAGACCGTGTAGGACAGCGTGTTGGATGGTTTGGCGGGCGGGCGTGGCTTTGGGGCATCCATCAAGGGGGCGGTCCGCGATTGACATCGGCCGCGCTTGCGGCCGTATGGCTGCGGGAAGACGGCCCCATCAACCGAAAGGCAGGCGCGCGGTGAGCGACGACGATTATGTGTTCGACGACGAAAGCGGCGAATGGATGCCGGCGAGCGAACTGGCGGCGAAGCGCGCGGCGGCGAACACGGTCGAGGTGCGCGACGCGGTGGGCAATGTGCTGGCCGACGGCGATCAGGTGACGCTGATCAAGGATCTGGACGTGAAGGGCGCGGGCCAGACGCTGAAGCGCGGCACGCTGATCAAATCGATCCGCCTGACCGGCGACGATCAGGAGATCGACTGCAAGTTCGACGGGATCAAGGGGCTGGTGCTGCGCGCGGAGTTCGTGCGGAAACGGTGAGGGGCGGGGGGCTATTGCCGGCTTTCGAGCTGCGACGACACGCCGTCGGGAAAATCCTCGCGCACCATGATGCGGGGCAGCGCCTTGCTGGCGAAGACGACATATTGCTCTGATCCCGTCTTCTTTTCGATACGATAGGTGATCTTGAAGACGTCGATATCGCCGGCGGGCACGTGGATCGTGCCGCCGTCTTCCACCGTCGCGCTGGCGGTGCTGATGCCGATCGCGGGATCGTAGACCTGGAAGGTGAAGCGCGCGCCGTCCTCCAGCTTGCGCGCCATCACCGAGGCCCAATCGATCCGCTGATCGATGACGCACGGCCCGACCGTATCGTGGACTGTAACGGGTGCGGTGCCGGCGGGGTGGCGGGGATAGCGCAGGCCCGTGACGCGACCCGGCGCGTAGCGGATATCGAACATCGGCCGCCGATGGCCCTCCGGCCCGAATTCGAGGACGGCCGACAGCGGCGAGAAATCCGCGCGGGTGACGGCGGTCCACGCCTGATCGGCGTAGCCGATCGCGGTGTTGGAGAAGCGGTAGCGCCCGTCGGGCTGCGCGGCGATGACGATACGATCGTGCCCGATCGTTTTCCCATGCTCGAAATCGACATAGACGAATGTGCCGGTTTGCAGGAGCGCCGCGGCGGGCTGGGCGGGGCATATGGCGGACGCGGCCAGGGCGAGTGCCGTCGTTACGATCATGTCATCTCTCCGTGTGTCGTCGGATGCGCCTGATCGCGGTGCTTTGCGACGACGCTGGCATTAGGACGCGCGGTCCGTGATGCCAAGCGCTCGAATGGCGTAGCGCCCGTATCATTGTCGAACGAGCGAGGTGCTGGCCCTTGGTGCTTTTAGTCACCGTAATCCCGAGCCACTTAAATTTGCCCTTTGCTGTCTATACCGACTATTGATATGTCCGATAGACAAAATGATTGACATTGGGACGGTGCCGCTGTATTATATACAGAATGGGAGATGCCTGATGAACGGAAAGCGCAATAGGGAAGCCATTTTGGAGTTCCAGGATTATCAAGCCGCCAAGGGATTGCTGGCCAAAGGGACCGCCATGGCGCGTAAGGCTGCCCTGGGGAAAGTTCTTGGGATTCTTCCCGATGAAGAAGCGGAGGATGTGACAAAGATTCACCTCGACGACGTCATGCTTCGCTTCAGCAATCTACAGGGGAAAGATTACACCCCAGGAAGCATGAATACCTACAAAAGTAGGGTCAAAGCGGCCCTCGAAGATTTCGAAGCTTATCTGTCCAACCCACTTGGGTTTCGACCTAACATCAACCGACGCGACCGGTCGTCCAAATCCGATAAACCGCAAGTACAAAAGGTCGATTCGACGACGCCAACTGAAATCGTTCCCAAGTCAACGACAACATCATTCGAATCCGTAAGTATTCTGCCGATACCTTTGAGATCTGATCTAGTGGTCCGAATTCAAGGTCTGCCATTTGATATGACGGAGAATGAAGCGAGAAAAATTGCAAACGTGGTTTTGGCTATGGTCAACCCCACGTCGTAAAAACGGCCCGAGCTAGGCTCGGGCCGATTAGTTTCTGCGTCAGGCTCGAACGGGGCTTGCTGGCGTAGAAGCCTTGGAACCCCAGAGTTCGAGAAGACATCACCGCAATGTCTCTTATAAAGCACGAACCGGTTTTTTCAAGGTAAACAGCGCCCCGGGAAAGGCAGTGGGATGAAGCCGAAGCTTCCTCCAGCGCCGCCGGGTTTCCGGTACATTTTCCGCGCTTCGCGGAGGTGTCCGGATACGGGCGACGTGCTATACGCTAAGGACTACGGGTTCAAAGCGTGGCCGCTTCTCGTTCCGGTTTAATGGACGAGCGGATGGGCGATGAAGTCAAATTCATCGCCCATTCGTCAATTTTCAATCGTGCTCCCGTCCGCCGGCGCCCATGTACAGCTCGCGGCCGGTTTCGTTGTAGAGGTCGCTCATCTTGGCCATGCCGGCTTCGGCCTCGGCTTCGTTGAGCGCCCCTCCACCATTCGGCTGCGCCGAATGGTCCCCCTCCCCGAGCAAGCTCGGGGAGGAATTGGTGGTGGCGAGGAAGCTGTCGATGCCGGCATTCTGCTTCGCCGCGAAATCCCTCACCTCTTGCGTGATCTTCATCGAGCAGAATTTCGGGCCGCACATCGAGCAGAAATGGGCGGTCTTGGCGCCCTCCGCGGGAAGCGTCTGGTCGTGATATTGCTCCGCCGTGTCGGGATCGAGCGATAGGTTGAATTGGTCGCGCCATCTAAACTCAAAACGCGCACGGCTCAGGGCATCGTCGCGGACCTTCGCGGCGGGGTGGCCCTTGGCGAGATCGGCGGCGTGGGCGGCTAGCTTGTAGGTGACGACGCCGACTTTCACGTCGTCGCGGTCGGGGAGGCCGAGATGCTCCTTCGGCGTCACGTAGCAGAGCATCGCGGTGCCGTACCAGCCGATCATCGCGGCGCCGATGCCACTGGTGATATGGTCGTAGCCCGGGGCGATATCGGTGGTGAGCGGGCCTAACGTATAGAAGGGCGCCTCGCCGCACGCCTCCAACTGCTTGTCCATATTCTCCTTGATCTTGTGCATCGGCACATGACCGGGACCCTCGATCATCACCTGCACGTCCTGCGCCCAGGCGCGCTTGGTCAGCTCGCCCAACGTGTAGAGCTCGGCGAACTGGGCCTCATCATTGGCGTCGGCGATCGAGCCGGGGCGCAGGCCGTCGCCCAAGGAATAGGCGATGTCATACGCCTTCATGATCTCGGTGATCTCGTCGAACCGCTCGTAGAGGAAGCTCTCCTTGTGGTGGCTGAGGCACCATTTGGCCATGATCGAGCCGCCACGTGAGACGATGCCGGTGACGCGCTTCGCGGTGAGCGGGACATAGGGCAGACGGACGCCGGCGTGGATGGTGAAATAGTCGACGCCCTGTTCGGCCTGCTCGATCAGCGTGTCGCGGAAGATTTCCCACGTCAGGTCTTCGGCGATGCCGCCGACTTTCTCCAGCGCCTGGTAAATGGGAACGGTGCCGATCGGCACGGGGCTGTTGCGGATGATCCATTCGCGGGTGTCGTGGATGTTGCGGCCGGTGGAGAGGTCCATCACCGTGTCCGCGCCCCAGCGGATCGACCAGACCATCTTGTCGACTTCGCTCGCGACATCGCTGGCGACGGCGGAATTGCCGATATTGGCGTTGATCTTGACGAGGAAGTTGCGGCCGATCGCCATCGGTTCGGATTCGGGGTGGTTGATGTTCGACGGGATGATCGCGCGGCCGCGGGCGACCTCGTCGCGGACGAACTCCGGCGTGACGAAATCGGGGATGGCGGCGCCGAAGCTTTGACCGTCTCTGGCCTGCCCGTCGCGAGCGATCTCGCGGCCGAGATTCTCGCGTTCGGCGACATATTCCATCTCAGGCGTGATGATGCCCTGCCGCGCATAGTGCATCTGGCTGACGTTGGCGCCGGCGCGCGCGCGCAAGGGACGGCGAGTCGGGTTGGGGAATTGCGGGACGCCGGAATCTTTGTTGCCGCTCGTTGCTGCCGCAGTCGCGGTGCGATCGAGGCCGAGCCGGCTCGATGCCAGAAAGCCGTTATCCTCGGGGCGCACGGCGCGGGCGTCGTAGCTCTCGACGTCGCCGCGGGCCTCTATCCACGGGCGGCGGAGTGCGGGGAGGCCGGCCATGATGTCGATGTTCGCGGCCGGATCGGTGTAGGGGCCGGAGGTATCGTAGACGCGTAAGGGGGGTTCGCCGCAGCCGGGTTCGAGATCGATCTCGCGCATCGCGACGCGGATGCCGCTGTCGGTGCGCGCGGGCACATGGACCTTGCGGCTGCCACGAATCGGGCCGGTTGTGACGCCTATTTCGGTTTTTGCGGGGATATCGGCCATGCGTGATCGCTCCTCAAAAATGTGGAGCGAGGACGGATTTCGCCTGAAAGCCGCTTCCCTCCCTCCGCCCGCGCTAACGGGATCAGGTTCAGCGGGTCGCGGATCAGGTCCGCCTCTCAGCCGCCAACAGCGGCCCCCCGGGGATAAGCAGCCAGTCTAGCCCCCGTCCGCGAAAGGGCAAGGGGGGTGCCCTGGTGCTGTTTCAGTTTCACTGAAACAGGGGCGGCACCGGCCCGCTCCCCCACCCGGCCACCCATTCAGTATACTGCCGTTGGGTGGCCGGGCGGGGGAGCGGGCCGGTGCGGCGAACTCAAAACGTATACGCCAGCCCCACGGCGCCCATCCATTGATCGCGGTCGCCGGCGATCGAGACGACGGGCGAATCGCCGAAATCGCCCAGCATCCGCTTGTAGGTGCCCGCCGCGACGAGCTTGACGCCGTGGAGTAGATCGCCGGTCAGCGCATAAGTGGCGATCGTGCCGATCGTGTAGTTCTTCCAGCCGCTCGACGCGGTGTAGACGGGCAGGCCGCTCGCCGCCGACTGGCCGGGGGTGATGCCGAAATAGGTGCGCGCATAGCCCTTGCCGGCATGCTCGGCCGAGGCGAACAGGCCGATAGCGGCCTTGCGGCTCAAGGGCGTGAAATAGTTGATCGTCGGTTGCAGGATCGCGCTGTCGTGGCCGCCCGAGACGTCGTGGCGATAGCTAAGCGAGACCGAGAGTTTGTCGTAGGGCGAGGTGATCACCCCCGTCTTGCCGATGCCGACATAGCCGCCGAGTTCGATCGCGGTATCGACCTTGCCGAGCGCCTTGATGCGCGCGTCGTCGATGTTCTTGATGCTCGAGCGGTCGAAATTGACGACCGCGATCGGCCCGGCCTGGACATCCCAACCGGGGCCGGACGCGTTGCGGATCAGATCGAGGCTGGCGCGGTTGCCCGCCAGCGTGAAGGCAAAGCCGCCCACCGAGCCGATCGCGCCGGGGCCGATGGCGACGCGATGATCGTCCGAGCCTTCGTAATCGGGCAGGTAAGCGAGGCCGAGGCCGACGGTGACATTATCGTCGGGCGCCGGGGCATCGGCATCCTGCCCGGCAGCGGATTGGGGGGCGAGCGCGGCGGCCGCGCTGACGGCGGGCACGAAAAGAAGATGGCGGATCAAGCAAATACTCCGTGCAAAAGGACGTCTTGCAGCAACGCGGCAGCGCGCCATTGGCTCCACGCCCATTGGCTCCCCGCGGAGTGCCGAACCTGCTGGAGAATCAAGGAATATGGCGCGCGGCCATCGCGCCGTCGGCGGCACCCCCGCGCGCGCCGGCCGGCACGGCGCCCGGCAGCAGCGCGACCACGATCAACGCCGCCGCCAGCCGCCGCACGAAGCGGTGTACGCGGCCGATCGACCGCCCCGACGCCGCATTGCCGATCCCGGAACTGGAAATGGAGGCCATGATTGCCCCTGTAGCGCCCGGTGGTGCCGTTGGCGATGCCCGGCGGTAGAGCCCCACGCCCCGCGGCCGCTTCCACGGGTGCGGAATACGATCTAGAGCGCGGGATATGGTCGCCGTTCTTCCCTGCGATGTCGCGATCGTCGGCGGTGGGCTGGCGGGCGGACTGATCGCGCTCGCGCTCGCCGAGAGATGCCCCGCGCTCGACGTGCGGCTGATCGAGAGCGGCGATCGTATCGGCGGCAACCATCTGTGGCCGTTCTTCGCGAGCGATATCGACGCCGACGACGACTGGATCGTCGCGCCGCTGATCGGCCATCGCTGGCCCGCGCACCGCGTGCGCTTTCCCGCGCACGAACGGCGGATCGGCACCGGCTATCGCACGATCGAATCGGCGCGGCTCGACGCGGTGGTGCGCGCGGCACTGGGCGCGAAGGCGATGACGGGGTGCAAGGCGCTCGCCGCAAATCAGCACGCGGTGGTGCTCGCCGACGGCCGCCGGATCGAGGCCCGAGGGGTGATCGACGCGCGCGGGGCGGGCGACCTTTCGTTGCTTGACCTCGGCTGGCGGAAAACCGTCGGACGCGAGTTGGAGCTGGCCACCCCGCACGACATCGACGCGCCCGTGATCGTGGACGCGACCGTCGCGCAAGAGGACGGTTATCGCTTCGTTTGTAGCGTGCCCTTTTCGGCGACGCGCATGGTCGTCGAGGAGTGCTGTTACAGCGACACGCGCGCGATCGATCGCGACGGCATGGTCGCGCGGATCGACGCTTATGCCGCCGCCAGGGGCTGGCAGGTGACAGCGGTGCGGCGCGAGGAAGCCGGCGCGCTGCCGGTGGTGCAGGACGGCGATTTCGAGGGCTATTGGCAATCGGGCGGGCACAATGTCGCCAAGGCGGGGATGCGCGCGGGGCTGTTCCACCCGACCACCGGCGATGCCCTGCCCGATGCGGTGCGCACCGCCGCGCTGATCGCCCGCCAGCACGATTATTCGGGCGCGGCGCTGCACGACCTGCTGTACGGCGCCGCCCGCGCGGCGTGGGCGCGGCGGGGATTCTACCGGATGCTTGCGCGGATGCTGTTTCGCGCCGCCGAGCCCGAGGCACGTTACAAGCTGCCCGAACGCTTCTACAGGCTTGATCCGGCGCTGGTCGGACGATTCCATGCCGGCCGTTCGACCATAGGGGACCAGATGCGCATCCTGACCGGCAAGCCGCCCGTACCGATCGGGCGCGCGATCACCGCCATCCTGGGCCGGACGCCATGAGCCGCGCGATCATCGTCGGATCGGGTTTCGGCGGGCTGGCGCTGGGCATCCGGCTGCAATCGGCGGGCGTCGAGACGGTAATCGTCGAGGCGCGCGACAAGCCCGGCGGGCATGCCTATTCGTGGGAACGCAACGGCTTCACCTTCGACGCCGGGCCGACGGCGATCAGCGATCCCGACGGCCTGCGCGCGCTGTGGGCGCTGTCTGGCCGCGACATGGCCGACGACGTAACGCTGCGCCCGGTGTCGCCCTTCTACCGGCTCCACTGGATCGACGGCACGCATTTCGATTATTCGAACGACGATGCCGCGCTGACGGGCGAGATCGTCAAGCTCGACGCGAGCGACGTCGCGGGCTATCGCCGGTTCCTCGATTATTCGCGGGCCGCGTATGAGGAGGGCTATGCCAAGCTCGGCCATGTCGCGTTCGACCTGCGATCGATGGCGCGCGCGGCGCCCGCGCTAGCCCGGCATCAGGCGTGGCGATCGGTCTATGGCATCGTGGCGCGGTTCGTGCGCAACGAAAAGCTGCGCCAGGCGCTGTCGTTCCACACGCTGCTGATCGGCGGCAACCCGTTCACGACGAGTGCGATCCACGCACTGGCCCACAAGCGGGCGCGCGACGGCGGGGTCTGGTGCGCGCAAGGCGGCACCAACCGGTTGGTCGCGGGGCTGGTTACACAGTTCGAGCGGCTCGGCGGCACGCTCAGGCTCGGCGATCCGGTGACGGGAATCGCGACGCTGGGCGACCGCGCGACCGGCGTGACGACCGCGAGCGGCTGGAGCGCGGAGGCCGATGCGGTGGCAAGCAACGCCGACGTGATGCACAGCTATCGCGACCTGTTGGCGGGCTCGCGCAGCGCGCAGCGGGTGCGCGCGCGGATCGAGCGCAAGCGCTTCTCGCCCTCGATGTTCATCGTCCATTTCGGGATCAAGGGGACGTGGCCGGGGATTGCGCACCACAGCGTGCTGTTCGGGCCGCGCTATGAAGGGCTGTTCACCGACATCCACGACCACGGCGTGCTGGCGGAGGATCTGGCGATCCATCTCCACCATCCGTCGGTGACCGACCCGAGCCTGGCGCCGCCGGGGCATTCGACCTTCACCGCGCTGGCGGCGGTGCCGCATCTGGGCAAGTTCCCGGTCGATTGGGACGCGATCGGGCCGATTCTGGAGAAGCGCGTCCTCGACGAGGTGGGGCGGCGGCTGATCCCCGACATCCACGAGCGGATCGTGACCAAATTCACCTACGCGCCCACGGATTTCGCGCGCGACCTGAACGCGCATCTGGGAAGCGCGTTCAGCCTTGAGCCGACGCTGGCGCAAAGCGCGTGGTTCCGCGTTCACAATCGCGACGACCATATCCCCAACCTTTATTTCGTCGGCGCGGGAACGCATCCCGGCGCGGGGATTCCCGGCGTGGTGGCGAGCGCCAAGGCCACCGCAACGCTGATGCTGGAGGCACGATGATGAAGCGGCTGGCGATCTATTGCGGTTCCGCGACGCCGGGCGATCCGCGCTATCTCGAGCTGGCGCGCGGCGTGGGGCGGACGCTGGCCGAGCGGGGGATCGGCGTGGTCTATGGCGGCGGGCGGCTGGGGCTGATGGGGGCGATCGCCGACAGCGCGCTTCAGGCCGGCGGCGAGGTGATCGGGGTGATCCCGCAGGCGCTGGTCAACGCCGAGGTGGCGCATCGCGGGCTGACCGAACTCCACGTCGTCGAGACGATGCATGAGCGCAAGCAGCGCTTCACCGATCTCGCCGACGGCTTCGTCACCATCCCCGGCGGCACGGGGACGATGGACGAATTGTGGGAGGCGCTGAGCTGGGCGCAGCTCGGCTATCATGCCGATCCGGTGGGGCTGCTCAACGCGTTCGGCTATTACGATCCGCTGATCGCCTTCTGGGAGAGGATGGCCGAGGTGGGGTTCCTGCGACCGCAGCATCGCGGGCTGCTGATCGTCGATGCGACGCTGGGCGGGCTGATCGACCGGATGACGGCGCACCAGCCGCTCGCCGCGCCGATCACGCGGATGAAGGCGGCGGATTTGTGAAGACCTTGCCCGATGCGATCGGCGCGGCCGCGCCATGAGCAGGTTCCGCCGGAGCTTCACCGCGACCGCCGCCGATATCGACGAACTGGGGCACGTCAACAATGCGGTGTGGGTCGAGTGGATTCAGACGCTCGCGGTGGCGCATTGGGAAGCGGTGGCGCCGGCGGACCAGCAGGCGGCGTACATCTGGGTCGTGACCCGCCACGAAATCGATTATCGCGGCAATTTGCGCGAAGGCGAGGCGGCGACCGGCGAGACCTGGGTGGCCGATCCGCCCCGCGGCGCGCGCTTCGACCGGCATGTGCGCTTCACCGGCGCCGACGGGGCGGTGAAGGTGGAGGCGGTGACGACCTGGGCACTGCTCGACCGCGTGACCGGGCGGCTGCTGCGGGTTAGGGATGAGGTGGCGGCGCCGTTTCTGGAATAGGCTGAGTTCCGGTTTCGTCACTCCGGCCTTGAGCCGGGGTGACGATGATGGTTATCTCTTCCCCGCCAGCGTGATCAGCGACAGGCCCGGCGTCAGGGGCACGCGGCCGAGCAGGTGGCGTTCGGTGCGGAAGATCGCCTCGAACAGGGCGTTGATCGGCTTGGGCGGGGGCGAATCGTCGCTGTCGTCCTTGCCGGTGAGCTTGCCGAGCGCGCGGGCGGCGACGGCGGCGGGGAAAAGCAGCGAGTTGAACCAGCGCAGGCCGTTGTGCGTCAGGCCGGCGTCGGCGATCGCCTTGCCGAGGCTCGCTTTCGAATAGCGGCGATGGTGGTGGTTGACGACGTCGTGCGCGCTCCACATCCATTGGTGCGCGGGCACCGCGATCAGGATCTTGCCGCCGGGCGCGAGGCAATCAGCCATGCCGCGGAGCGCCGCCACGTCGTCTTCGATATGTTCGACCACATCGAGCACCGCGATCAGATCGTACGAAGCGCGCGGAACGCCGGGGAGCGCGGGCAGCGGCGCGTCGCCGACGGGCTTGCCGAGGCGCTGGGCGGCGATGGCGCGGGCGGCGGCGTCGATTTCGATCGCATCCACCTCGCCGAAGCGCGCGAGCATCGGCAAATTATGGCCGGTGCCGCAGCCGATTTCGAGGATGCGCGCGTGCTCGGGCAAGGCGGCATAGCGGGCGATGTAATCGGCAAGCACGTCACGGCGCGCGCGATACCACCAATGGGTCGAATCGTGCGCCGCCATGCGATCGTAGACGATGCGTTCCATCAAACTCTGGCCATCAGCCGAACACCCAGACGCGGTTGAGCGCGAAGGTGACGAGCGGCGTCACGAACAGCACCGGGATCAGCGGCCACCACCACGGCCCGGCGAGGATCGCGTCGTCGGTCAAGAGCCATACCCAGAAGGCGTTCATCGCATAGCTGACCAGCGAGACGAGGAAGAAGCGCCAGCTCGTTTGCGTCGCGGCGGCGCCGTGGCCACGGAAACTCCACGTGCTGTGAAGCACATAGCCCGAGACGACCGCGACCAGATAACCGCATATATTGGCGACCTGTTCGGAGGTGATCGCGAACCCGGCCAGCGGCGAATAGACCGCCGCATAGAGCAAGGTCGCGATTCCGCCCGAAATGGCGAACCGCACGAGCTGGCCGAGCAGCCCGTTCGTCCGCCACAATTCGACTTGCCGGAGAAGTGCCGTCACGTTCGCCTTTGCCTTTTGCGTGGCACTCGCCCTAATGCGCGCCGCAGCGTGAGGGAAGCATTTTGACCGGACAGCGCAACGGCGGTCTCAAGCCGCTCGAGGAACTCGATCGCCACTGGCTGCGGCTGACGCTGATCATGTGGGCGGGCATCGCGATCTGGTACATCGCGCAGCGCTGGGGCGCGATCCACTGGCTGTCGCTGGGCGACACCGACGACAATATGCGGCTGATGCAGGTGCGCGGGCTGCTGGGTGGACAGGGCTGGTACGACCTGCGCCAGTATCGACTGAACCCGCCGGCCGGGTTCGACATCCACTGGTCAAGGCTGGTCGACCTGCCGATCGCGGGGCTGATCCTGCTGTTCAAGCCGTTCGTCGGCACCGGCGAGGCCGAACGGCTGGCGTGCGGGATCGCGCCGCTGCTGCCGCTGAGTATCACGATGGGCGGCGTCGCCTTCACCGTGCGGCGGCTGGTGCATCCGCTGCTGTGGCCGCTCGCGCTCGTCTTCCTGCTGTTCTGCGGGGTGATGCTGCCGATGTTCCTGCCGATGCGGATCGACCATCACGGCTGGCAGCTCGCGATGCTGAGCCTGACCGTGGCCGGGCTAGCCGATGACGCGCGGCGGCGCGGCGGGCTGCTGGTCGGGCTGGCGAGCGCGGCGTCGCTGACGATCGGGCTGGAGATGCTGCCCTATTGCGCGATGGCGGGGGCGATCCTCGCGCTGCGCTGGATCTGGGACCGGGCCGAAGCGCCCCGACTCGCGGCCTATGCGGTGGCGCTGGGCGGGGGGAGCGCGGCGGGGTTCGCGGCCTTCGCCTCGAACGCCAATCAGGTGCTGCGCTGCGACGCGCTGACCCCGGTGTGGCTGAGCGTGATGGTGGCCGCGGGCGCGCTGCTGCTGGTGCTCGCGCTGGCCAATCCCGGCGCGCGTTGGGTGCGGCTGGGGCTGGCGATCGTCGCGGGCGGCGCGATCGCGATCGGCTTCGCGCTCGTCTTCCCGCAATGCCTGGGACGGCCCGAACAGGTCTCGCCCGAACTCGCGCGCACCTGGCTCGACCATGTCCGCGAGGCCAAGCCGATCTACGAGCATCCGCTGCGCGTCGCCTTCCCGATCGCCGCGCTGCCGGTGATCGGGCTGATCGGCGGGATCATCGCGACCTGGCGCGCGCGGGCGAACGACAATGTGGTCGGCTGGGTGGCGGTGACGCTGTTCAGCGCCTTCGCCACCGCGATGCTGCTGTGGCAGGTGCGCGCGGGGCCGGCGGCGCAATTGCTCGCGGTGCCCGGCGTGACCGCGCTGGCGTGGCTCATCCTGCCGTGGTTCCGCCGCCAGCGATCGGTGCTGGTGCGCGTGCTGGGGCCGGTGGCGGGGTTCATCCTGCTGTCGGGATTCTTCGCCAGCCTGATGATCCAGTATTTGCACATCGACCAGCCGAACGCGCGCACGAAGATCATCAACCGCGCGAGCCGGACGTGCCCGACGATCCCGTCGCTCAAGCCGCTCGACCGGTTGCCGCCGCAAGTGGTGTTCACCTTCGTCGACCTAGGGCCGCGGCTGATCACGGTGACGCACCACGACGCGATCGCCGGGCCATATCATCGCAACGGCGACGCGATCCTCGACGTCCAGCACGGCTTCGGCGGCAGCCCCGAGCAATTCCGCGCCATCGCCAAACGGCACCATGCGACGCTGCTGATGGTGTGTCCCAACATGCCCGAATCGACCGTCTATCGCGCGCGATCGCCGGGCGGGTTCTACGACCAGCTCGCGCACGGCAAAAGTTTCGACTGGCTGGAACCGGTGGCGATGCCCGCCAAATCGCCGATCCGGGTGTGGAAGATCAAATAGAGCCAACCCCGACCTATGCCGTCACCCCGGACTTATTCCGGGGTCCAACGTGCCTCAGGCACTAACGCCCGCGGAGGGTTGGATGCCGGAACAAGTCCGGCATGACGGTTCGCGTCACACCTTCTTCAGCGCGGCGTCGAAATCGGCGATCAGATCGTCGGCATCCTCGACCCCGATCGAGATGCGCACGAGGTTGTCGGTGATGCCGAGCGCCTGCTTGCGGCTGTCCGATACCGACAAATGCGTCATCGCGGCGGGGTGACTGGCCAGCGTCTCGGTGCCGCCGAGGCTGACCGCGAGCTTGGCGATCCTGAGCGCGTCGAGGAACGCGAAACTCTCCTTCTCGCCGCCCTTGACGTAGAGCGAGAAGGTCGAACCCGCGCCGGTGCAGTGGCGGCGGAAGATATCGGCCTGCGCGTCGTCTTTCAAAAAGCCGAGATAGCCGACGCGCTCGATCTTGGGATGATCGCGCAGGAATTCGCACACCTTGGCGGCGTTTTCGCCCGCGCGCGTCATCCGCAGTTCGAGCGTCTCCAGGCTGCGCAGCAGCATCCACGCGGTGTTGGGATCGGTGATCGTGCCGATCGTGTTCCGCATCGCGCGGATCACGTCCATATGCTTCTTGGTGCCGAGCACGCCGCCCGCGACCAGATCGCTATGCCCCCCGGCATATTTGGTGAGGCTGTAGACGACGATCTCGGCACCGTGCTGGAGCGGTTTCTGCCACAGCGGCCCGAGGAAGGTGTTGTCGATCGCGATCGGCGGCTTTTCCTCGCTGTTCCCCCAGATCGCGTCGCGGCTGGCGCGCACCGCCTCGACATCGACCAGCGCGTTGGTGGGGTTGGCGGGGCTTTCGAGATAGATCAACGCGACGCGGCCCGAATTGGCCTTGGCGAGCACCGCATCGATCTCCGCGCGGCTGGCACCGGCGGGAAAATCGAGGAAGTGGACGCCGAACTTGCCGAGCACGCGCGCGATCAGCGTTTCGGTGGCGGCATAGAGCGGCCCCGAATGGACGATCGTGTCACCCGGCTTGACCATCGCGAGGAACAAGGTGGCGATCGCCGACATGCCGCTCGAAAAGCTCAGCGCGTCCTCGGCATCTTCCCACACGCCGAGGCGATCCTCGAGGATTTCCTGATTGGGGCCGTTGAAGCGCGAATAGACCAGCCCCTCGGCGCCGCCGGGGCGCTTGCCGGTGATGCCTTCGAAATGGCGCTTGCCCGCCGCGGCGCTGGGAAAAACGAAGGTCGAGGTCGCGAAGATCGGCGGCTTCAATGAGCCTTCGGACAGCGCCGGATCGAAGCCGTGGCCCATCATCAGCGTCGAGGGTTTCAATTTTCGCCCGCCGATCTCATCGATTTCGGGCTTGGGGTTGCGGCGCGGCGTGGTGGCGGGAAGGACCGCCTCAGCGTCGTTGTTCTTGTCGGGCATGTCGTCCTCGTGATTCTGTCGCTGCGAATATATGGTATCTAACGATACTATCCGTCGCGCGATAGCCGTCAGCGGAGGCCGATCAGCGAGATCTGGCGGCCGTAGCTCGGTTCGCCGCGATGCGTCGCGCGGCGGTATGAATAGAAACGCGCCGCTTGCGCATAGGTGTCCTCACCCAGCATCTCGACGCGCGCGACCCCGGCGGCGGCGAGGCGGTGCGCGACATAGGCTTCGAGGTCGAACCAGGCATGGCCCGCGCGGCCGGCGACGAAAAAGCGTTCGTTCGCGGCGTCCGCAGCCTCGAACCGCGCGACGAAACCGGCATCGACCTCGTAGCTGGCGCGCGCGATGCACGGGCCGATCGCCGCCGCGATCCGTGTGCGATCGGCGCCGAGGCCTTCCATCGCGGCCAGCGCCGCATCGGTGACGCCGCCGAGCGCGCCCTTCCACCCGGCATGGGCGGCGCCGACCACGCCCGCGGCGGCATCGGCGAACAGCACCGGCGCGCAATCGGCGGTGAGGATGCCGAGAACGAGCCCCGGCCGATCGGTGACGAGCGCGTCGGCGTGGGGGCGCGCATCGTCGGCGTAGGGCGCGGTGACGGCCAGTGCCTCGGCCGAATGGACCTGGTGAAGCGTGACCAACGCCGCGCCGGGGAGCACGGCCTCGGCCGCGAGGTGACGGTTCTGCGCGACGGCGCGCGCGTCGTCATCCGAGCCGAGGCCGACGTTGAGCCCGTGGTGCACGCCTTGCGACACCCCGCCGCTGCGCCCGAGGAAGCCATGCGGCACATCACCGAGCGCGCGAGCGCGGATAATGTCGATCGCGCTCACAGCGCCAGCCGCATGATGCGATCGTCGTCGGCGTGATCGCCGACCATGAAGGTATAGGCGCCGACCTCGACGAAGCCGTAGCGTTCGTAGAAGCGCCGGGCGCGGTGGTTGTCGACATAGACCGACAGGATCATGTCGCTGTGGCCAGCCCCGCGCGCGTGCGCGATCGCCCAATCCATCAGCGCGGGGCCCACGCCTTCACCGTGCCAGCCGCCGAGAACGTAGAGCTGGTGGAGGCTGATCGCGGCCTCCGGCCAGTCGCCGGGGAAATCAACCGGCCCCAGTTTGGCGAAGCCGATGATCTTGCCGTCCTCGGTGGCGAGCCGGATCGCGTAGCCGGGGTCGGCGATCTGCGAGGGCAGGCCTTCGTCGCCGAACGCCGCGCCGAGGAAAGCGGCGAGATCGGACGCGCGGTAGAGCGTGCCGAAGGTCTCGGTGAAGCTGCGCGCGGCCATCCGCGCCAGTTCCGGCCCGTCGGCGGGCAGCGCATCGCGATAGGCGATCATGCGAACCCCGCCGGTGCCGGCCAGGCCGTGCCGGTCACGCCGAGCACCTTGAACAGCGTGCCCATCTGATCGGGCGCTGTGAGGCGATCGTGATCGGCATGGATCGAGGCGGCACGCTCGGGCGCCGAGGCCGCGAGTTTGGACGCGCGCGCGCCGATCCCGAGCGCGGTGAGGAACTGGCCCTGATCGACGGGGCCGTGGACCGCTGCACCCGCGACCCGCGCCGCCGCGCCGAGCGTGCCGAAATCGACATGCGCCGTGAGATCGTGCTCGCCCGGCGCTTCGAACGGATTGACATAGGCGTGGCCGCGCACCGCTTGCAGCGTGTCGCCGAGCGCGGGGCCGTCATAGCCGTAATCGACCACCAGCGCCGCGCCGCCCTGCGCCGCCAGCCGCGCGGCGAGCGCGCGCATCAGCGCGACGGCGGCGGGTGCGGTTTCGAGCACCGCGCCGTGGGGGGCGTCGCGCAAATGTTCGGGAATCACCTCGGCGGGGAGCGGCGGGCCGCCGATGGGCAAGAACAATGTGTCCTGACACGCGACGAGGCGCTCGTGCCAATGGTCGCCCGCGCGCACCAACTGGCGGATCGGCAGCGCGTCGAAGAATTCGTTGGCGACGACGAGCAGCGGCACGTCATCGGGCAAGGTCGCGAGATCGGCGTGCCAGATCGCGTCGGGCAGCCGCTCCTGCTGTAGGCTGCGGAGCACCGGGCTGGTCTCGACCAGATGGACCGCAGGGCTGAGCCCCACATTCGCCATCGCGCGCAGCGCATCGACCGCGAGCGTGCCGCGCCCCGGCCCCAACTCGACATAGGCGACCTCGGGCCGCCCTGCGCGCTGCCACAGATCGGCGAGCGCGAGCCCGAGCAATTCGCCGAACATCTGGCTGATCTCGGGCGCGGTGACGAAATCGCCACCCGCGCCCAACGGATCGCGCGTCGCGTAATAATGCGCGTTCGCGGCGGCCATGAAGCGGCTGAGCGGAATCGGCCCCGCGAGCGTGATCGCGCGCGCGAGACGATCGGGCAGGCTGCCGTCGGTATCGTCGGTCACGTCACGCGACGCTCTCGTCCCCGGCGATGGGGACGACGCGCTGGCGGCGGCGGGCGCTGGTGGCGATCAGGTAGATGCCGCCGAGGATCATCGGAATGCACAGCACCTGGCCCATATGGATGGTGGTCGCGAAGATGGTGTCAGCGAACTGCGAATCGGGTTCGCGGAAGAATTCGATGAAGAAGCGCGCGCAACCGTAGCCGACGAGGAAGATGCCGGTGAGCTTGCCCGGATCGTAGCGCGCCTTGGTGCGCCAGAAAAAGAACCAGAGCACGGCCAGCAGGACGAGTCCTTCGAGCCCGGCCTCGTAGAGCTGGCTGGGGTGGCGCGCGACGTCGTCGCCGGTACGCGGGAAGATGATCGCCCAGGCGACGTTGCTCGGCTTACCCCACAATTCGCCGTTGATGAAATTGGCGATGCGCCCCAGGAACAGCCCGAACGGCACGCAGCACGCGACATAATCGTGGACGCGCAGCCAATCGAGCCCCTTGCGGCGGGCAAGCACGATCATCGCGAGGCTGGTGCCGATGACGCCGCCGTGGAACGACATCCCGCCATCCCACAATTTGAAGACCTGGAGCGGATCGAGCAGCATGCCCGGGGCGTAGAACAGCACATAGCCGATCCGGCCACCGAGGATGACGCCGATCGTCGCGTAGAAGACGAGATCGTCGGCATGGCGCTTGGCCATCGGCGCGCCGGGCTGTTCGAGCAGCTTGAGCAGATACCACCAGCCGATGAGAATGCCGCCGATATAGGCGAGCGAATACCAGCGCAGGATCGCGTGCCCGCGAATCGAGAGCAGGACGGGATCGAGGCCGAGATCGGTCCAGCGGATATGCTGGGTATCGGTGACGGCTTGGGCGAGAAGGGTCAGGATCAAAGGCTTTTCCCCGAAGAGGCACGCCTTCATAAGGAGCAGAGGCGACAAGACCAAGGGGAGAGGCATGGCGACCGATCTGGACCGGCGGATGGATGCGGGAATCGCACGATTGACCGGTGCCGGCGGCCCGCTGCCGCTGGCCGATATCGTGCTGGGCGGCCGGCGCCTGCCGATGATCGCCAGCGCCCCGCCCGCGCTGCCGCACTATTTCGCGCATTATTGCCGCGAGCACGCCGACGCGACCTTCCTTGTCGCGGGCGACGAGCGGATCACCTTCGCTGAAATCTACACGCAAGCCGAGCGGGTGGCGACAGCGCTGGTGACCGGGTTCGGCGTCGCGAAGGGCGACCGCGTCGGGATCGCGATGCGCAATTCGCCATCGTGGATCGCGCTCTACATGGGCGTATTGATGGCGGGCGGGATCGCGTGCCTGCTCAACGGCTGGTGGCAGGCCGAGGAACTGGCCGAGGCCATTCGCGACGTCGATTGCGGGCTGGTGTTCGCCGATCCGCCGCGCCGCGAGCGCATCGCCGGGGCCGGATTGGCGACGACAGTGATCGCGATCGACGATCGCCCCCGGCTCGCCGAGGCGCTGGCGCCGGTCACGAGTCCCGCAGGCGGAGACGCGGCGCTGCCCGCGCTGACCGGCGACGACGATGCGACGATCCTGTTCACCTCGGGATCGACGGGGCGCTCCAAGGGCGCGCTCTCCGATCACCGCGCGGTGGTGCAGGCGACCTACAATTATCTGGCGCAGGCGCTGGTGATGCTCGGCATCGCGACCGAACAGGGCAACCCGCCCGAGGGCCAGCCGGCGACCTTGCTCACGGTGCCGCTGTTCCACGTCACCGCCGAGATTCCGGTGATGCTCCAGAGCTTCGCGATGGGGCGCAAGCTCGTGCTGATGCCCAAATGGGATGCCGGCGAGGCGATGCGGCTGATCGAGGCCGAGGCGATCACCTATTTCGTCGGCGTGCCGCTGATGAGCTACGAAATCCTGACGCATCCCGACCGCGCGACATACGATCTTTCGAAAGTCACCGATTTTGCGGCCGGCGGCGCGCCGCGCCCGGTGGAGCATGTGCGGCGAATCAAGGACGAAATGGGCGGGGCGGCGCCACTGATCGGCTACGGGCTGACCGAGACCAACGCGGTCGGCTGCGGCAATTGGCGCGACAATTATCTCGCCAAGCCCGATTCGACCGGGCGTGCCTCGGCGCCGCTGGTCGATCTCGCGATCCTCGACGGCGCCGGGCGGCCGGTGCCACAGGGTGCGCGCGGCGAGATCGCGATCCGATCGGTATGCAATTTCAAGCGTTATTGGAACGACGAGGGCGCGACGCGCAGCGCGGTGACCGACGACGGCTATTTCCTGACCGGCGACATCGGCCTGCTCGACGAGGACGGCTATCTGTTCATCGTCGATCGCAAGAAGGACATCATCATCCGCGGCGGCGAGAACATCTCGTGCCTGGAGGTCGAGGCGGCGATCTATCACCACCCCGCGGTGGCCGAATGCGCGGTGTTCGGGTTGGCGGACGACAAATATGGCGAGGTGCCGGGGGCAGTCATCCATTATCGCGCGGGCGATCATCCGACCGATGACGAATTGTGCGCGTATCTGGCCGAGCATATCGCGGCGTTCAAGCTGCCCGCGCGTCTGTGGATATCGCCCGATCCGCTGCCCCGGCTGGGCACCGAGAAGATCGACAAGGTGTCCTTGCGCGCGCATTACCGGGCGCTGGCCGCGGCTGAAGGCGATTCTCCCTTACCGCGCTGAACGCGTGGGCGCTTATCGCCTGCGGAGCCACCCTTCATTCACCTCCCCGGCGAAGGCCGGGGTCCAGTTACGAGCGGTCCGATACTGGACCCCGGCCTTCGCCGGGGAGGTAGGAGAAGCGATTCGACAGGTGCCGCACGAACGGTTTGAGTGCCGCGGGCGATCGGCTACAGCGTCGGGTGCATGGCCGATGACGACAAACAGGGGCAGTTCAGCCGCCGCACGCTGCTGATCGGCGGCGGCGCCGGCGTCGGGCTGCTGATCGCCTGGGCGGTGTGGCCACGCACCTATGCGCCCAACCTGACCGCGGCGCGCGGCGAGCATATCATGGGCGCGTGGCTCAAGATCGGCGAGGACGGGCATATCGTGGTCGCGGTGCCGCAGGCCGAGCATGGCCAAGGCGTGTATACCACGCTGCCGCAAATCATCGCCGACGAGCTTGGCGCCGACTGGCGCACCGTCGGCGTCGAGGCGGCGCCGCTCAACCCGCTCTACGCCAACCCGATCGCCGCCGGCGAATTGTTCGGCGATCTGTTCGACGCCTTGCCCAAGGGGCTGCGCGCGCAGCACGCCGAACACGCGCTGCTGATGCTGACGGCGGGATCGAGTTCGGTGCGGAGGTTCGAGAGCGCGCTCCACGTCGCCGGGGCGGCCGCGCGCGTCGCGTTGTGCAAGGCCGCCGCGCGGCGCTGGAACGTCGACTGGCAGGCGTGCGGCACCGCCGGCGGCTTCGTCGTCCACGGCGCCGACCGGCTGCGCTTCGGCGATCTCGCCGCCGCCGCGGCCGCCGAGGACGTGCCCGATCCGCTGCCGCTGCGCGGCGGCCAGAGCGACCGGCTATACGGCCAGTCGCTGCCCCGGATCGACGTCCCCGCCAAGGTCGACGGATCGGCCAATTTCGCGGGCGACATCCGGCTGCCCGGCATGGTCTATGCCGCGATCCGGCAAGGGCCGGTGGGCGATTCACGGCTGGTCCGGACGAATCGCGACGCAGCCGATCGCATCCGCGGCGTATCGGCGGTGATCGAGAATCCGCGCTGGGTCGCCGCCGTCGCCAACAATTGGTGGGCCGCGAACCGCGCGCTCGACGCGCTCGCCCCGCGCTTCGAAACCAAGGGCGCGATCGTCGATTCGGCGTCGATCGACGCCGCGCTCGACGCTGCGCTCGACGGCAAGGGCGAGCGGATGGCCAAGGCGGGCGACCTTTCGACCGCGTTCCGCGACGCGCAGATCGTCACCGCCGATTACCGCGTCGCGCTGGGCGTCCACGCCGGCATCGAGACGATGACCGCGACCGCAGAGCGCACCGACAAGGGCCTCGAATTGTGGCTGCCGACGCTGGCGCCAGGCCTCGCGCGCGCGGCGGCGGCAGCGACGCTGGGGATCGCCGAGGATCGCGTAACGGTGCATCCGATGCTGGTCGGCGGCGGGTTCGGCGCCAATCTGGAACATCAGGTGGCCGAACAGGCGGCGTTGCTCGCCGACCGGCTCAAGCGGCCGGTGCAGCTCGTCTGGTCGCGGATCGAGGATCTGCGCCACGATCGCTACCGCCCCGCCGCCGCGGCGCGGATGGCGGGAAGGCTCGGCGCCAACGGCGGGCTGCTGGGTTGGCTCGCCAAGATCGCCGCGCCCGCCACTGGCACGGCGCTCGCCCGACGGCTGCTGCCGCGCGACCCCGCGATCACGGCGGCGCGCGCGCTGCCCGGCATGGGCGACGCTTATGCGGTGGCGGGCGCCGAACCCTTCTATCGCATCCCGCATTACGCGGTCGATCACCACCCCGCCGAGATCGGCGTGCCCACCGGCCATCTGCGCGGGGGGGCGCACGGCTATACGGCCTTCTTCAACGAATGTTTCGTCGACGAGCTGGCGCATGTCTCCGGCACCGAGGCGCTGTCGTTCCGGATTTCGATGCTCGGCGGCGACGCGCGGCTGGCGCGCTGCCTGTCGACCGCCGCCGCGCTCGGCGGCTGGCAAGGGGGCGTCGCGGGCAGCGGACAGGGGATCGCGTGCCACCGCTTCCGGGGCAGCTATATCGCCGTGCTCGCCGAGGCGCGGCTGGAGGGCGGGCGCCCGCGCGTCGACCGGCTGGTGGCGGCGGTCGATTGCGGGCGGCTGATCAACCCCGACGTCGTCCGCCAGCAGATCGAAAGCGGGCTGATCTTCGGCATGGCGACCGCGCTGGGGGCCGCCACGGGCTTCACCGACAACCTCGCCGATGCGCGCGGCTTCGGCGATCTCGGCCTGCCGCTGCTCGCCGACACGCCCGACATCACCGTCGAGCTGATCCGAAGCGAGGCCGATCCGGGCGGCGTCGGCGAACTCGGCGTGCCCGCGGTCGCGCCCGCGATCGCCAACGCGATCCAGGCGGCGACGGGCATGCGCCTGCGATCGCTGCCGCTGCGGCCCGACGACGCATGACGCCGCCCGCCGATCATCCGCCGCTGCCGCCCGCGCGCATCGGCGTGCTGCTGATCAATCTCGGCACCCCCGACGCCCCCGAGCCGGGGGCCGTCAGGCGCTATCTGGCCGAATTCCTGTCCGATCGGCGGGTGATCGAAATCCCGCCGATCGTCTGGCAACCGATCCTGCGCGGGATCATCCTGAACACCCGGCCGAAGAAGTCGGCGCACGCTTACGCTCAGATCTGGCGCGACGAGGGCTCTCCGCTCGCGGTGATCACGCGCGCGCAGGCCGATGCGCTGAACGGCGCGTTCGGGGCGGACGTGCTGGTCGACTGGGCGATGCGATACGGCAACCCCGCGATCCCCGATCGGCTGCGCGCGATGAAGGCGGCCGGGTGCGAGCGCATCCTGCTCGCCCCGCTCTATCCGCAATATTGCGCGGCGACGACCGCGACCGCCAACGACCGCGCGTTCGCGAGCCTGGCGCAGATGCGCTGGGAGCCGGCGGTGCGCACGCTGCCGCCCTATCACGACGACCCCGCCTATATCGCCGCGCTCGCCGCGTCGGTGGAGACGGCGCTGGGGCAGCTCGATTTCGTGCCGGAGGCGATCGTCGCGAGCTTCCACGGCATGCCGCAGCGCACGCTCGACCTCGGCGATCCCTATCATTGCCATTGCCGCAAGACCGCGCGGCTGCTGGGCGAGGCGCTGGGGCACGAGCTGACGGTCGCGTTCCAATCGCGCTTCGGCCGCGCCCGATGGCTCGAACCCGCGACCGACGCGACGCTCGCCGCGCTGCCCGCCAAGGGCGTCACCCGCGTCGCGATCGTCGCGCCGGGGTTTTCGGCCGATTGCCTCGAGACGCTGGAAGAACTCGCGATTCGGGGCCGCGAGACTTTCCACGCGGCGGGCGGCACCGATTTCGCCTATCTGCCGTGCCTGAACGACAGCGCGGACGGAATCGCGCTGCTCGAAACATTGCTCGCGCGCGAGCTTGAAGGGTGGGCCGGTCCGGCATAGCTTTCGGGGGTAGGCGGGCCGTCCGGCGCCGCACCCGAGACAAGGAGAGAGGCATGGCACGCGTTGCGATCGTTACCGGCGGCACCCGCGGCATCGGCGAGGCGATCAGCCTCGCGCTCAAGGAAGCGGGCATGACCGTCGCCGCCAATTACGCGGGCAATGACGAGCGCGCGAAGGCGTTCACGACACGCACCGGCATCAAGGCATACAAATGGGATGTCGGCGATTTCGACGCCTGCCAGAAGGGCTGCCAGCAGGTCGCCGACGAGCTTGGCCCGATCGACGTCGTCGTCAACAATGCCGGGATCACGCGCGACGGCACGATGCCGAAGATGACCTATGAGATGTGGGACGACGTGATGCGGACCAACCTGGGCGGCTGCTTCAACATGGCCAAGGCGGTGTTTCCGGGGATGCGCGAGCGCAAATGGGGACGGATCGTCAACATCGGCTCGATCAACGGCCAGGCCGGGCAATATGGCCAGGTCAATTACGCCGCCGCCAAATCGGGCATTCACGGCTTCACCAAGGCGCTGGCACAGGAGGGCGCGCGCGCCGGGATCACGGTGAATGCGATCGCGCCGGGCTATATCGATACCGATATGGTCGCCGCCGTCCCCGCCGACGTGCTGGAGAAGATCGTCGCGAAAATCCCGGTCGGGCGGCTCGGCCAGGCGCACGAGATCGCGCGTGGCGTCGCGTTCCTGTGCGCCGAGGATGCGGGGTTCGTGACCGGATCAACGCTGTCGATCAACGGCGGCCAGCATATGTATTGATTGAAGCGGAGCGGACGGGGCCGACAAACTTTCGCAGCTCGACAAATTCAAGTGAGCCGCGCGCAACCTTAAAACCGACGACGACCCCCGAACGCCTCAAAGAGCGGCTGGGGAAGCTGGTGCAGCATAAGCCAAAGGAGAGGCAGGAGTGAGGCTTGCGGTCATCATCGCATGTGCCATGCTCGCCGCCTGCGTATCCACCGAACGCGATCGGATGGTTGCGCGCATTGAGGCGCAGGCCGATGCGGTGGCGGAGGCGGCAGAGAGTTGCGGAGTACGCTCCGATATGGAGCTAATCGATGGCGCCGATCCTACAATGCCGTCCAGCTATCGATGCCGCCCGATTGAATCACCCGAAGGTTTGTAAGCTACGCCATCACCACGCAAATGGATCAAACCAGCATCAACATAACCGCGCGCCGTCGGGCACGGGTTGGTCGGGCGCGATCAGGACGATGCCGCCGGCAGCATCGGCAAAGCCCAGCGTCAGCACTTCCGACATCATCGGGCCGATCTGGCGCGGCGGGAAATTGACCACCGCCGCGACCTGACGCCCGACCAGCGATTCGAGCGTGTAGTGATCGGTGATCTGCGCCGACGAGCGCTTGCGGCCGATCTCGGGGCCGAAATCGATCACCAGCTTGAACGCGGGCTTGCGCGCCTCCGGGAACGGCTCGGCCGCGACGACGGTGCCGACGCGGATGTCGATTTTCAGGAAATGGTCGAAGCTGGCTTGCGCGGTGGCCATCAGAAATCATGCACCGCGTAATGCGCGGGCGGGCTGATCACCTCCATCCGCTCGGCAAGCAGCGGCTGGAAGCTCGGCCGGCTCTTGAACCCGCGATACCAGCCCGCGGTCGCCTCGTGCCCCTTCCAGTCGATCCCGCCGAGATAATCGGCGACCGAGATCTGCGCGGCGGCGGCGAGATCGGCGAGCGTCATCGTCGCGCCGCCGAGCCAGTGGCGATGATCGAGCAGGTAATCGGTGTAATCGAGATGCTGGAGCGCGGCCTTCATCGCCTCGCGCAGCATCTTGGCGTCGGGCGCGGCGCGATGGACGAGCCGCTTGATCATCCGTTCGTGGAGCAGCGGCGCGACGATATCGCCGTAGAATTGGGTATCGAACCACGAGACGAGCCGGCGGATCTCGGCGCGGTTGGCCGCGGTGCCGCTGATCATCGACGATTTCTCGACCGTCTCCTCGAAATATTCGCAGATCGCCATCGAATCGACGAGCAGCAGGTTCTTGTCCGGATCGGCCATCACCGGCGTCTGCCCGGCGGGGTTCATATCGAGGAATTCGTCGCGGCGCTGCCACGGCGATTCGCGCACGAGTTCGTACCCCACGCCCTTTTCGCCGAGCAGGAGGCGCACCTTGCGCGAAAAGGGACACAGCGGGAATTGATAGAGTTGCCACATGCCCCTGGCGTTACTGCACCCGCCGACGAAGCGGAAGGCCTCGCTATTCGGCGGCGACCAATTGCTCGGTCTCGTCGAGCGGCATCGGGAGGCGTTCCAGCATTTCCTTGGGTATCACCTGCCAGAACCGGCCGCGCACGCGATCCCAATCGTCGAGCAGCCCCGCCGCCCAGGCGCTGTCGGTTGCGGCGACATGCGCGTCGATCAGGTTGCGCAATATCGTTTCCCAGTGCGCCGAGGCGAGCCGCTGCCAGACGATGCTGTCGGGGTTGGCCTTGCGGGCGAAGCTGTCGTCCGCATCGTAGACGAAGGCCATGCCGCCGGTCATCCCGGCGCCGAAATTGGCGCCGATCACGCCGAGCACCACCGCGATGCCGCCGGTCATATATTCGCAGCCATTGGCGCCGCAGCCCTCGACGACGACATGCGCGCCCGAATTCCTGACCGCGAACCGCTCACCCGCCTGCCCTGCCGCATAGAGCGCGCCCGCGGTGGCGCCGTAGAGCACGGTATTGCCGATGATCGTGTTGTCCTGGCTCTTGAGCGGCGAGCTGACCACCGGGCGCACCGCGATGATTCCGCCCGACAGCCCCTTGCCGACATAATCGTTGGCGTCGCCGAACACTTCGAGCGTGATGCCCTTGCACAGGAACGCGCCCAGCGATTGCCCCGCCGAGCCACGGAGCCGCACGGTGACATGACCGTCGGCAAGCTTCGCCATGCCGATCGTGCGCGTGATCTCGCTCGACAGCCGCGTGCCGACCGCGCGGTGGGTGTTGCGGACCGAATAGGTGAGCTGCATCTTCTCGCCGCGCGAGAACACCGCGGCGGCATCCTTGATGATCTGCGCGTCGAGACTGTCGGGCACCTCGTTGCGGAAGCCGGGCAGCGAGAAGCGGCGCTCGTTCTCGTCGGCATCGACCTTGGCGAGGATCGGGTTGAGATCGAGATCGTCGAGATGTTCCGCACCGCGGCTGACCTGACGCAGCAATTCGGTGCGCCCGATCACCTCGTCGAGGCTGCGTACGCCGAGCCGCGCGAGGATGTCGCGGACTTCCTCGGCGATGAAGGTCATCAGGTTGATGACCTTTTCGGGCGTGCCGACGAACTTGGCGCGCAGCCGCTCGTCCTGCGTGCATACCCCCACCGGGCAAGTGTTCGAATGGCACTGGCGCACCATGATGCAGCCCATCGCGACGAGGCTCAATGTGCCGATGCCGTATTCCTCGGCGCCGAGGATCGCGGCGATGACGATGTCGCGCCCGGTCTTGAGGCCGCCATCGGTGCGCAGCCGCACGCGGCCGCGCAGGCCGTTGAGCGTGAGCACCTGATTGACCTCGGACAGCCCCATTTCCCACGGCGTGCCGGCATATTTGATCGAGGTCTGCGGGGACGCGCCGGTGCCGCCATTGTGCCCGGCGATCAGGATGACGTCGGCATGCGCCTTGGCGACTCCTGCCGCGACGGTGCCGATCCCCGCCGACGAGACGAGCTTGACGCAGACGCGCGCGCGCGGATTGATCTGCTTGAGATCGTAGATGAGCTGAGCCAGGTCCTCGATCGAATAGATGTCATGGTGCGGCGGCGGGCTGATCAGCGTCACCCCCGGCGTCGCGTGGCGCAGCTTCGCGATGAATTCGGTGACCTTGAAGCCGGGAAGCTGCCCGCCCTCGCCGGGCTTGGCGCCTTGCGCGACCTTGATCTCGATCTCGTCGCAGGAATTGAGATATTCCGCCGTCACGCCGAACCGGCCGCTGGCGATCTGCTTGACCGCCGAATTGGCGTTGTCGCCATTCTCATAGGGAGTGTAGCGCGCCTTATCCTCGCCGCCCTCGCCCGAGACCGCCTTGGCGCCGATCCGGTTCATCGCGATCGCCAGCGTTTCATGCGCCTCGGGGCTCAAGGCGCCGAGGCTCATCCCCGGCGTGACGAAGCGCTTGCGGATCTCGGTGATCGGCTCGACCTGATCGACCGCGACGCCTTCATCGGGGAAGTTGAACTGGAGCAGATCGCGCAGATAGACCGGCGGCAGATCGGCCACCCCGCGCGAGAATTGCAGATAGCTCGAATAGCTGTCGGTCGAGACCGCGGTCTGGAGCAGGTGCATCAACTGCGCCGAATAGGCGTGCGTCTCACCGGTGTGGCGCTGGCGGTAGAAGCCGCCGATCGGCAGCGTCGCGACCGCGGTATCGAACGCCTTTTCGTGGCGCAGCGTGGCATTCAGGTGGAGCGAGGCATAGCCCTCGCCCGAAATCTTCGCGGGCATGCCGGGGAAGAAATCGTTGACCAGCGCGCGGCTCAAGCCCACCGCCTCGAAATTATAGCCGCCGCGGTACGACGAGATCACCGCGATCCCCATCTTCGAGATGATCTTGAGCAGTCCTTCCTCGATCGCCTTGCGGTGGTTGGCAAGACAATCGGCGGCGGCGAGATCGCCGAACAGCCCGCGCGCGTGGCGATCGAGGATCGCGGCTTCGGCGAGATAGGCGTTCACCGTGGTCGCGCCGACGCCGATCAGCACCGCGTAATAATGCGTATCGAGGCATTCGGCGGTGCGGATGTTGACGCTGGCGTACGAGCGCAGCCCCTTGCGGACGAGGTGCGTATGGACGGCAGCGGCGGCGAGCACGCCGGGAATCGCTACGCGATCCGGCCCCACATTTTCGTCGGTGAGGAAAATTTCGCTCTTGCCCTGCCGCACCGCCTGCTCGGCCTCGTCGCGGATGCGCTGGATCGCGGCGCGCAGCGTCTCCGGCCCGCCGCCGGTTTCGAAAGTGCAATCGATCTCGGCCGCGGCGGCGGTGAAATGCGATTTGAGTCGATCCCAGTCGGCACACGTCAGCACCGGCGAATCGAGCACCAGCACGCGACTCTGCCGCCCCGCCGGATCGAGAATGTTGGCGAGATTGCCGAAGCGCGTGTGGAGCGACATCACATGGCGTTCGCGCAAAGAATCGATCGGCGGGTTGGTGACCTGCGAGAAATTCTGGCGGAAAAACTGGCTGATCAGCCGCGGCTTGTCCGAAATCACCGCGAGCGGGGTATCGTCGCCCATCGAGCCGACCGCTTCCTTGGCGGTCTCGACCATCGGCGCGAGGATCAATTCCATATCCTCGAGCGTCTGCCCGGCGGCGACCTGACGCCGCGCCAGCTCGGCGCGATCGTACGGACAGGCGGGCGATGGTGCGGCGGGATCGTCGAGATCGGCGATGGTCATGAAATCGGCGCCCATCGCGGCGTAATCGGCATCGCCCGCGATCCGATCCTTGATCTCTGAATCGTGGAAGACGCGGCCCTCGTCGAGATCGACCGCGATCATCTGGCCGGGGCCGAGCCGCCCCTTTTCGACCACGCTCGTCTCGGGCACCACGACCATCCCCGTTTCCGAGCCGACCACGAGCAGGCCGTCGTCGGTGAGCGTGTAGCGCAACGGGCGCAGCGCGTTGCGGTCCATCCCCGCGACCGCCCAGCGGCCGTCGGTCATCGCCAGCGCAGCCGGGCCGTCCCACGGCTCCATCACGCTCGCCAGATAGCGGTACATCGCGATGTGCGCGGGCGGCATGTGCGATTGCTCGCCCCATGCCTCGGGGATCAGCATCAGCTTGGCGGTGGGGGCATCGCGCCCCGCACGGCAGATCGTCTCGAACACCGCGTCGAGCGCGGCGGTGTCGCTCGCGCCCGCCGGGATCACCGGCTTGATGTCTTCCGAATGCGCGCCGAAGGCGAGGCTCGCCATCTTGATCTCGTGGCTCGCCATCCAGTTCTTGTTGCCGCGGATCGTGTTGATCTCGCCATTGTGCGCGAGGCAGCGGAACGGCTGCGCCAGCCACCATTGCGGGAAGGTGTTGGTCGAATAGCGCTGGTGGAAGATCGCGACGCGGCTGACGAAACGATCGTCGACGAGATCGGGATAGAAGACCGACAGCGATTCGGCGAGGAACAGCCCCTTGTAGATGATCGAGCGGCACGACAGCGAACAGATGTAGAAGCCCTGCACCTGCGCGGCGATCGCGCGCTTCTCGATCCGGCGGCGGATCAGATAGAGGTTCTTTTCGAATTCGGCCGCCGATTGTTCGTCGGGCATCGGCCCGGCGATCATGATCTGCTCGATCTCGGGGCGCGTCGCCTGCGCCTTCTGGCCGATCACCGACACATCGACCGGCACCTGCCGCCAGCCGTAGATCGTGTAGCCCGCACTGATGACTTCGGTTTCGACGATCGTGCGGCACGTTTCCTGCGCGCCGAGATCGGTGCGCGGCAGGAAGATCATGCCGACCGCGAGGCGATTGGGCATCGCCTTGTGCCCCGACGAGGTGATCGCATCGTCGAAGAAGGCGGTCGGCAGATCGATATGCAGCCCCGCGCCGTCGCCGGTCTTACCGTCGGCATCGACCGCGCCGCGGTGCCACACCGCCTTCAGCGCATCGATCGCAGACTGGACGACGCGCCGCGACGCGCGCCCGTCGGTCGCGGCGACGAGGCCGACGCCGCAGGCATCCGATTCGAGATCGGGGCGGTACATGCCCTCACGGGCGAGGCGGGTGCGTTGGTCGGTCTGGGTCATGTCGAGGGCCGATCGTTGATCTTGAGCATTTCACGTTCCGCGCGCTCGAAGGCGCGCCTGCCGGCTTCCTCACCCGCCTTTTGGCCGATCGTGCGGCCCGCGGCGGCGGTCACCTGCTGGATTTCGGGCATCAGCCGCAGCACCTTCGCCCCGGTGCCGCTCGAGTAGAATGCCGTGATCTCGTCGAGTTCCACAGCGGTGAAGCGCGCGGCATATTCGTGCGCGACCGCCGCCTCGATCTCGGGGTAGCGTGCCTTGAGCGAGGTCATGAATTCCTGCGACAGGATCGCGACGAACCGGTCGTGCCCGCCCTCGCCATTGGCAAGCAGATTGTCCATACCGGCTTTGGTCGCGGGATTCTGGCTCAGCATGCCGATCACGCTTTCCGCGAAGAGCGGGCTCATCCCGACGAACATGCGATCGAGCGTCGCATCGAGCTTCATGGTCACGATCAGGTGCTTCGCAGCGGCCAACGCCGCGGGATCGACGGCAGCGGCGCGCTCGATGGCCGGCGATGCCGCATCCTGCGCCTGCGCTGTCGCCGGGATCGCGAGTGCGACAGCGATCGTCGCCAATCGCGGGATCATGCCGCAGCCCTTTCCCGTGCGGCATCCGACACCGCCTTCGCCTTCAGCCAGTCATGCATCGTCTCGCTGACGTCGCGGCCGTCGCGGATCGCCCAGACGACGAGGCTGGCGCCGCGCACGATGTCGCCGGCGGCGAACACGCCGTCGAGATTGGTCATCATCCGGCGATCGACGAGCAAGGTGCCCCAGCGCGTGACGCCGAGTTCGGGCGCGTCGAACATCACCGGCAGATCCTCGGCATCGAAGCCGAGCGCCTTGATGACGAGATCGGCGGGCTCGACGAAGGTGTTGCCCGGATCGGGCTCGGGCGCGCGCCGGCCGCTGGCGTCGGGCGGCCCCAGCCGCATCCGCTGCGCGCGAACACCGGTGACGGCGCCGGCGGCGTCATCGCCCTCGGCATCGAACGCCACCGGGCCTGAAAGCCAGACGAACTCGACGCCTTCCTGCTCGGCATTGCCGACCTCGCGCTGCGAGCCGGGCATGTTGGCGCGGTCGCGGCGATAGAGGCATTTGACCGAGCTTGCCCCTTGCCGGATGGCGGTGCGCACGCAATCCATCGCGGTATCGCCGCCGCCGATCACCACCACGCGCTTGCCCGCCGCATCGAGCCGGCCGTCGTCGAACGCAGGCACGGCATCGCCATAGCTCTTGCGGTTCGAGGCGATGAGGTAGTCGAGCGCCTCGACCACGCCCGCGCTGCCGACGCCGGGCGCGCGGATCGCGCGCGGCTTGTAGACGCCGGTGGCAACGAGGATCGCATCGTGGCGGGTGCGCAATTGCTCGAGCGTGGCGTCGCGGCCGACCTCGAAATTCTCGTGGAAGACGATCCCGCCTTCGCGCAATCGCTCGATCCGCCGATCGATCACGTATTTTTCGAGCTTGAAGCTGGGGATGCCATAGGTCAGCAGCCCGCCGAGCCGATCGTAGCGATCGTAGACGTGGACCTCGTATCCGGCCGCGCGCAGATATTCGGCCCCGCTCAGCCCCGCAGGCCCGGCGCCGATCACGCCCACCGATTGCCCGCGTGCCGGCCCGGCATGGAGCGGCTCGACCCAGCCTTCATCCCACGCGGTATCGGTGATGAACTTTTCGACCGCGCCGATCGTGATCGCGCCGTGGCCAGTGAATTCGGTGACGCAATTGCCCTCGCACAGCCGATCCTGCGGGCAGATGCGGCCGCAGATCTCGGGCATGGTCGACGTGCTGTTGCTCAGCTCATACGCCTCACGCACGCGGCCCTCGGCGGTCAGCCGCAGCCAATCGGGGATGTGGTTGTGCAGCGGGCAGTGGACAGAGCAGAACGGCACCCCGCATTGCGAGCAGCGCGCCGATTGCTTGCGCGCGGTGTCGGTATCGTAACGGTCGGCGATCTCACGAAAGTCACGCGCACGCTCCTCGGCCGAGCGCTTGGCCGGATAGGCCTGTTCGCGATCCACGAACCTTTGCATCGTGCCGTGCGCCATCATCGCCCCACATCCAAGAGAATGCGGGTGCTTTAGTGCGCGAACGCGGCCGAGTCACGAACAAAACGGTCTTTAGGACAGTATATATGTCCTTATTTATGCGATGCCTCGGATTCCCGTTGGTTTATCGCGACGCCTTTCGTCATTATAGGTCCGATACGGAATCATCTTGCCAGCAGCCACACCAGCGCCACGCCGCCCGCGACGATCCGATACCAGGCGAAGGGCGCGAAACCGTGCCGCGTGACGACGCCGACGAACCAGCGAATCACCAGCAGCGCGACGATGAACGAGACCACGAAGCCGATCGCGATCGCCAGCCAGTCGTTGCTCGTCAGCGCCTCGTGGCTCTTGAGCAGATCGTAGCCCGAGGCGGCGAGCATCGTCGGCACCGCGAGGAAGAAGCTGAATTCGGCCGCGGTCTTGCGATCGACCCCGAGCGCGAGCGCGCCCATGATCGTCGCCCCCGACCGGCTGACGCCGGGGATCATCGACAGGCACTGGACAATACCGATACCGAGCGCGGTGCGGGTCGGCATCGCCTCGACGCTGTCCACCGGGGTGCGTTTGACCGCGCGTTCGATCAGCAGGATCGCGACCCCGCCGACGATCAGCATCACCGCGACGATGATCGGCTGTTCGAGCATCGCCTTGACCATCTTGTAGACGAACAGGCCGATCACCGCCGAGGGCAGGAAGCCGAGCAGGATGTTGCGCGTGAACGCGACCGCGCCCCGCTGCCACCCCAGCAACCCCGCGGCGACATGCCAGAAGCGCCGCCAGTAGAGCACGATCACCGCGAGGATTGCGCCCAGTTGGATGACGATATCGAACGTCGTCGAGACGGCGCCCTTGAAGCCGAGCAATTCGCCCGCGAGGATCAGATGGCCGGTCGACGACACCGGCAGGAATTCGGTGAGCCCCTCGACGATACCGAGGAGGATGACGACGAGAAGATCGCTCAAAGGCATTTCCTCGAACAGGGCGCCGCCGTCGGTGCGGCAGGCGCGGGAGAGAATGTCAGGCTACGGCCTTCGTGCCGAAGCGGCCGCTGCGGCGATACTGGACGAGCCAGGCAGGCGCGACCGCGGCGAGCGGCGTCGGCACCACCCCCACAGCGTCGAGGCCGTTCGCGCCGGTCACCACATTGTCGCGCGCGAGCATCAGCAGTTGATCGCGCGTGATCGGGGTACCCGGCAACGCCGCGACGATCCGCGCGACCGGGTCGGGCAGGTCGACGAACGTCGGATCGCGGCCGATCGCGCCCGCGATCCATTGCAGCAGCGCTCGCATCGACAATACGTCCGGCCCGCCCAGTTCGATCGTCTTGCCGCCGAACGCCTCGGGTGCCGCGAGCGCGGTCACCAGCGCGCGCGCCACGTCGCCGACATAAACCGGCTGGAATCTGGTATCGGCGCGCACCACCGGCACGATCCGCGCCAGCGGCATCGCGGAGGCCGCCGCGATCATCTCCGCGAACCGGTTGACGAAGCGATCCTCGCGCCCGAACACGATCGACGGCCGCGCGATCGTGGCGGCGGGGAAAGCCGCGCGCACCGCCGCCTCGCCGGCCGCTTTCGACCGGCCATAGGCCGCGGGCGACTCGCGATCGGCGCCGATCGCCGAGAGCTGCACCAGCGCCTCGACCCCGGCGGCGGCACAGGCTTCGGCGACGTGCCGCGCGCCCTCGACATGGAGCGCCTGGAAATCGCCATTCAGCACCCCGACCAGGTTGATCACCGCATCCGCGCCGGTGACGGCACGCGCGATGCTATCGGGCCGGCGCACGTCGGCGGCGACGAATTGCGTCTGCCCAAGCCCGCCGAGCGGCTTCAGAAACCAGGCCTGGCGGGGATCGCGCTGCGCGATCCGCACGCGCGCGCCGGCCTTGAGCAGCGCCTGCGCCGCATAGCGGCCGACGAACCCGCCACCACCGATGAGCGTAACCAGTCTGTCGTTCATGTCCGCCTCGTGTCGTTCGCGATCCCCTTGCCCCACCGAGCAGGCAGTTGACAAGGCGCGCCACGCTCACCTAGAGCGCGCCGCCTACCCCGTGCCCAGATGGCGGAATTGGTAGACGCACCAGCTTCAGGTGCTGGCGCTCGCAAGGGCGTGGAGGTTCGAGTCCTCTTCTGGGCACCATTTTCCAGTCGATTGATGTCCGTCGACGTCTCACGCGCAGTCGCGGGCCAGGTGACGTCGCGCGCTCGGCCTTCCCAACGCTACCGTTACCGGCGGCTATGGCACGACGGAGGTCGGCGCGATCGTCTTCGGCCTCGCCGAGGGAGGTTCGGCTGGGACGTGGCGGCAAGCGCGTTGCGGGGGCGGGCTCCGGCGATGATGCCGGGCTACATCAACATGCCGGGAAAGATGCCAACGTCCTTACCGAGAACGGCCGGTACGCATCTCGCATGAATTACTTATCCATCCTGGCGGCGACAACAATGATCTCGACCTTATAATCAGGTGTCGCGAGTTTGACCTCGCCGGTTGCCCGGGCAGGGGCGGCGGCATCGGCAATCCACGCATCCCAAACCGTATTCATCTCTGCGAAATCGGCCATATCCGAGAGCCAGATCGTCGCCATTAAGATATGATCCTTGCTGCTGCCGGCAGTGGCAAGCAACCCTTCGATCTTGGCGAGAACCTCTTGGGTCTGCGCGGCAACGCTTTTGCCGGGTGTGCCGATCTGCCCGGCCAAATAGATCGTGTCCCCATGAATAACGGCCTGGCTCATGCGTGAACCGCGCTCGATACGCTGGATGGTCATCTGTCGCTCCTTCAGGATTGGTAGCGAGAAATAGCGAGATCCGCCGCGGCAATGGCGGGCGATCGGCCTGACATGATATCGGCGATGACATGCCCGGAGCCGCAGGCCATCGTCCATCCCAACGTTCCATGACCGCTGTTGATGAAAAGATTGGCGACGCGGGTCGGCCCGATAACGGGGGTACTGTCGGGCGTCATCGGACGCAAACCGCTCCAGAAGCTTGCCGCAGCGAGATCGCCGGCGCCTGGGAAAAGCGACCTCAAAGACATTTCGAGAGTCGCGCGGCGGGCCGGCGGCAAGTCCCGGCTGAACCCCGACACCTCGACCATGCCGCCCACGCGAATTCGATCGCCGAGCCGGGTGATCGCGATCTTGTAGCTTTCGTCCATGATCGTGGAGACGGGCGCGCGACTCTCCCCGACGATCGGCACCGTGATCGAATATCCCTTGACGGGATAGATCGGCAGGCGAATCCCGAGTGGCGCCACCAACTGCGGAGAATAGCTGCCCAGCGCCACCAGATAAGCGTCCGCCTTGATGAGGCCGTGGTCGGTCTGGACCCCGGCAACCCGGCCGTCCTCGACCAACAGTCGCTGGATAGTGTGATCGTTGCGAAAAACCACGCCCCTGCCCCGGCACAGCGCGGCCAAGGCATTGGTGAATTTGAAGCAATCGCCCGTCTGATCGTTCGGCAGGCGCAGGCCGCCGGCGATGGCGACATCTGTGTACGCCAAGCCGGGCTCCGCGGTGATGCAGTTCGCCGC
Source organism: Hephaestia caeni (assembly GCF_003550065.1). Taxonomy (GTDB): domain Bacteria; phylum Pseudomonadota; class Alphaproteobacteria; order Sphingomonadales; family Sphingomonadaceae; genus Sphingomonas; species Sphingomonas caeni_A. Next base: position 1,120,337 of record NZ_QXDC01000003.1, on the reverse strand, counting down.
GTCGAGCAGTTCGAAAGGCACCCCGTCCGCCCGGAGGACCGCAATGTCTTTGGCAGCCGCGTCGATCTGCTCGGGCTTGCGAAACAACTGCAGCGTACCCCGGCAGCGCTCGTCATAGGTGATGCCGGTCGCGGACCGGAGATCATCCAGCCGATCGCGGCTGAATTCCGCGAGACGAACCATCCGCTCCTTGTTTGTCTGATAGGCGTCGGCGGTGCAATTCCGGAGCATCGCGATCAGCCAGCGCAGCATCGCAAGATCGGCGCGCGGTCGCAGAATCAGGGGGGCATGATCCTGGAGCAGCCAGCGCAAGGCTTTCAGCGGCACCCCGGGGGCAGCCCAGGGCGAGGCATAGCCGGGCGAAATCTCACCGGCATTGGCGAAACTGGTCTCGAGCGCCGGCCCGCTTTGCCGGTCGATCACGACGACCTCGTGCCCGGCCTCCGCCAGATACCAGGCGGAGGTGACGCCGATAACACCGCTGCCGAGGATCGCGATCTTCATACCGGCGTGCTCCCCGCCGGCAGATAGTCGCGCGCATAACGCGCGCCGAGCTGAGTCAGGATCTCATAGGCGATCGTGTCCGCGTCGGCGGCGGCGTGATCGATCCCCTGATGGGGGCCGAGCAATTCGACCGGCGCTCCCGGCTGCAGCAGGTTCTCTTCGATGCCGGTCACGTCGAGCGTCATGCTGTCCATCGACACGCGGCCGGCTACGGGCACCCTCCGGCCGCCGATATAGGCCGATCCGCGATTGCTGACGCATCGCGGCCAGCCATCGGCATAGCCGACGCCGATCGTGGCGATCCGGCGCGGCGCCTCCGCAACCGAGGTCAGGCCGTAGCCGACACCGGCGCCCGCGGGCAGATCGCGCACCTGGATGATGTGCGCGTCGAGCGAGACGACCGCGCGCATCGGATTGGGGCGTCCCACGTGTGGCGCGCCGCCATAGAGCGCGATGCCGGCGCGGACCAGATCGAAATGGTTTCGGCCGAGGAAGGCGCCGCCCGAATTGTCGAGCGAGCGGCGCACGCCGGGGAAACGCGAGGCCAGATCCGTAAACCGCGCATATTGTTGCGCGTTCGCCTCGGCATCGGGCGTGTCGCCGCAAGCGAGGTGGCTCATCACGAGCTGCAACGCGATGCCCTCCAGTCGGTCGGGCTCGGCCACAAGCTGGTCCGTCTCCTCCGGCGACAGGCCCAGCCGGCCCATGCCGCTGTCTACCTGCAGGACCGCCGGCAACACCGCGCCATGCTCGCGAGCCTGCGCCGCCCAGCGTGCCATCTGGTCGAGGGAGTTGAGGACAGGAACGACCCCCGCGGCCGCGGCGACGGCTTCGGCGCCCGGCTGCAACCCATTCAGGACGTAGATGGGCTGCCCGCCGTCGAGCCCGTCTCTGAGCGCAATCGCCTCGCCCAGATGGGCGACGAAGAAATGGCGGCAACCTGCCCCCGCCAACGCATCCGCGACCGGGATCGCGCCGAGACCATAGGCATCCGCCTTTACGACGGCGCCAACCTCGGCCGCACCGGTCTGGCGCTGCAGAATGCGATAATTTTCAACCAGCGCGTTGAGATCGATCCTCAGCACGGCACCGGCAGCGCGAACCCGCGAATCGGATGTGGTTTTCATTCCGCCATAGATATGCAACACACGACGGAATAAGGACGCAAAATGTCGAACGATGAACGATATTTTGCTTATAAACGGGACAATATTCGAATGATTCAGTCAAAATGACCGCCCGGCTCGACGAGATCGATCGTGCGATCCTGCGCCTGTTGCGGCAGGATGCCCGTCAATCCAACGCGGCGATCGCCGCCGCCGTCGGTCTGTCACCCTCCTCTTGCCACCGCCGCATCAAGCTGTTGGAGGATCATGACGTCATTCGGGGTTACACCATCGTTACCGATGCCGAGACGGAGGGCGGGGGCGTCAATGTGGTGGTCGGTGTCACGCTCGAGCGGCAGACCGAGGATTATCTCGCCCGATTCGAGGGAGCAGTGCGCAAATATCCTGAGATTCGAGAATGCTTCCTAATGACCGGCGAGGTCGATTACTGGTTGCGTGTTCACGTCGATAATGCCGCTCGCTATGAGGCGATTCATAGTGAGGTGTTATCTCGGCTACCTGGCGTGACCCGCATCCAATCCAGCTTCGCGATGCGCAACGCGCTCAAGCACCAACGCAAGGCCGCTCATCGATAGGCTGGCCGTCGATTATTGTCGGCGATCGCTCGGTGGCAGGATCTATATGATTACGCGGATCGCGACACCCGATGGGCGGCGCGTGAAAGCACCGCAACGGCATCGCTCGATCGGGCTATAGCGCTGCTGTGCCGCGCGCCCCGTGCCCACCTCGTCACCCATCGCGCCATCGTTCCCGGCTTCGTCACGACCGTGGACCCAATAGGGCGTTCCCGCTAGCAGAAGCCGCGCATCCGGCCCCACGCGAGGAACAGATCCGGCCATGCGCCGGCGGGCTTGCCGACCACACTGCGCAGCCCGAAGCCGTGGCCGCCTTCGGTGAACAGATGCGTCTCGGCCACGATCCCGCGCGCGCGCACCGCCGCGCGCAGCTCGATCGTGTTGCCGACGGGCACCGTCGCATCGTCCTCGGCATGGCAGAGAAAGAAGGGCGGCGCGTCGGCGGGCACGTTCTCGGCCGGGGTGTGCGCGCTTTCGAGCGCGCGCGAGGCATTCGCGCCGATGAGCAAATCGCGCGAGCCCGGATGCGCGAGCGGCGCGTGCATCGACTGGACCGGATAGATCGGCGCGGCGACGAAGGGCCGTGCCGAGAGGCGGTCGCTCGCATCGACGGGATCGTAGACGCCCCGCGCGAACCGCGTCGCGAGATCGGCGCAGACATGGCCGCCGGCGGAAAAGCCCATCACCCCGACGCGTTCGGGATCGACGGCATCGCGGCGCGCCCGCCCCCGGATCAGCCGCATCGCCCGCTGCGCGTCGGCGAGCGCGACATCCGGCCCCGCCTTCCAGCCGTCGCCGGGCAGCCGATAGGTGAGCACATAGGCGGTGATCCCACGCGCCGACAGCCAGCGGCCCAGTTCGTTGCCTTCCTTGTCGACCACCACGCGCTGATAGCCGCCGCCCGGCGCGATCAGCAGCGCCGCGCCATTGGGCCGCGCGGCGCGAAAAATCCCCAGCCGCGGCCGCGCGACATGCTCGACGGCGCGATCCTGGAAAGCGTGATCCTTGCTGCGATCGATGATCACTTCGCGCGGCGGCACCGCCGGCATACCCGGCGCCGCGCCCGGCCAGAGATCGATCTCCTCGTCCGGCCCCGGCAAATCGGCGAGCGGCGGCGACGATTGGGCGCGCGCCACACCGCCGATGGCGGGCGCGGCGAGGCCGGCGAGAACAAGCGTGCGGCGATCGAGCGTCATGACAGCGCTTCGTAGCGGAAATCGCGGAAGGTCGCGATCCCCTTGCCCGCCGCATAGAGCGCGGGGCGCAGCGACAGGAAATCGCCCGCGACATTGTGGTGATACCCCGAGACTTCCATCTGCACCCCGAACCGCCGCCAGCTACGGCCGCCGTCCAGGCTCGTCTCGATCGTCACGATGTTGCGATCGTTGGTGATGCGGATGCGCATCGGCCCCGTGGCCGTCCCCGACGGCCCGGCCCGACGCTGCCGGCCGTAGCGGGACATCACCAGCCCGTCGCGATCCATCCCCAGCCCGGCGTAGAGCCGCCGGCTGTAGAACAGCAGCAACCCGGCCTCGACCGCGCCGTCGAGCGCCACCTCGACTGAGATGCGATAGCGCTGGTCGCCCGCGATCAGCGAGACCGGCGAGCAATCCGCGGGGCTCGCCCCCTTGCCCGCCAGCCGCATCGCGCGATCGCCGAAGGTCACGCGCCGCTTCTCGTCGGGCGCGGGATCGTAGAACGCCCACAGCGGCCCGAACCTGTCTTGCGAGAAATCGTCGCTGAGCGGCATCCCGTGCGGCGTCTGCGGCCCCGCCAGCGGCTTGGCGATCGGGTGCGAGAGATCGCCGCCGCCGAAGCGCGGCCAACCGTCGTCGCTCCACGTCACCGGCGCCAGCAGCGTCTGGCGGCCAAGCGTCCAATAGCCGTTTTCATAGCCGTGATAGACCGTCCACCACTTGCCCCCCGGCCCTTCGAACACGGTGGCGTGGCCGCGCGACCACCATTTCTCGGCGGCGCTCACGGTGCGCACCAGCGGGTTGGCGGGATCATTCTCCCACGGCCCGTCGAGCGAGCGCGAGCGCGCGGCGATCACCATATGCCCGGTCGGCGGCCCCGCCGTGCCCCCGACCGCGGTGATCAGATAGTAATAACCCCCGCGCTGCATGATCTTGGGGCCTTCGGGCGAGAAGCTCTCGACCACCCAATCCTCGGGATAGTGCCAGGGATCGTAGACATGCTCGACCGGCCCGGCCGTCGCGAGCCCATCGGGGGTCAGCGGCACGCGATCGCCGCCCGACAGGAACAGCCAGCGTCGTCCGTCGGCCCCGACGGCATGGCCGGGATCGATATGATCGGGAAGATCGAGATCGATCGGCGCCGACCACGGCCCCTCGATGCGATCGGCATGGATGACGTAGATCGAGCGGCGCTCGGGTGTCCGCGCGGGGATGTAGCAATAGAAGCGGCCGTCGTGCTTGGTCAGTTCGGGCGCCCAGACCGAGCCGATTGGCGTCGTCAGCGCCGCCGTCACCGGCCGCCAGTTCACCAGATCGCGGCTGTGCCAGATGACGATGCCGGGATAGGCATCGAAGGTCGAGAAGGTGATGTAATAATCGTCGCCGTCGCGCACGATGCTGGGATCGGGATGATCGCCGGCGAAGACGGGATTGAGGAACGTGCCGTCACCCAGATCGGCACGGCGCTGGCCCTCGAAACCCTTGCCCCAGTGCATGTCCGCATAAGGATCGAGCGATGCCGAGGCGGCCGGCCCCTGCGTGGCCGCGCGCGGGGCGATCATCATCGCGCCGCCGGTCGTCAGCAGTCCCTTCAACGTATCGCGACGGTTCATCAATGTGCCTCATAAAAATACGGCGCACCCTTTTCCAGGGCACGCCGCAAGTGGGAGGAAGGTCAGGCGATATCGATCACAGCTTGAAGCGCACCCCCGCCATGATCACGCGGCCGAAATGGTTGTTCTCGTAATTGCGGTCCGCGAAATCATCGACCCAGCGATAGCGATAATCGTCGGTCAGGTTGGTGCCGTCGAGCGACAGTTCGATATGCTCGTTGAGCTGGTAGCGGATCGCCGCGTCGAGGTTGAACGAGCTGGCGAACCCTTCGAAGATATTCGCGTTGCCGCTCGTGCTGGTGCGATAGCCCTCACGATACGCGCCCGACACGCGGACCGAGAAGGTGCCGTTGTCATAATAGACCGTGCCGTTCGCCGATTTCTTGGAAAGCCCGAGCAGCGGCCGCGTATAGACCGTCCCGCCGACGGTATAATCGACGTCGCTCTTGATGAAGGTGACGTTGCCGAGTGCACCGAACGAGCTGAGCGACTGCGAGAAGACCGAGAAGGGCAGGTTGAGGCCCAGTTCGATCCCCTTCAGATTCGCGCCGGGGCCATTGAGCGTGGTCCGGAACTCGAAGGCGCGATCCGGCTTCTCGCCATCGACGATCGCCTGATAGGCCGGCGTTCCCGGCGTCAGCAGCGATGTCGGCAAGCCGCTCGAGGCATAGGTGCCGTCGCGCGAACTGCTCAGCGGGAAGCTCACGATATCCTTCGCGAACAGCGCCACCGAGGCGAGCGCGCCGGGCGCGAAATACCATTCGAGCGCCACGTCGTAATTGGTCGCGCGATACGGATCGATGAACGGATTGCCCGAGGTGATGCGGAAGTTGAACTGATCGACCGAACCGCCCGGCGTCAGCGAGCCCAGGCTGGGCCGCGTCATCACCTTGGCGATGGCGCCGCGCAGGATCAGATTGTCGGCCGGATAGAGGTTCAGGTTCATCGCCGGCAGCCAATCGTCATAGCTGCGCTTCACGGTGACGTAGGTGTCGCTCACGAAGCCCTGTGACGACTGGGCGGTGTGGGCGTAGCGCATGCCGGCGTTGCCGGTGAAGCGCAGCCCGAAAAGCCGCGTCTCGAAATCGGCCTGGAACCAGCCCCCACTCGACTTTTCGGCCACCGAACGCTGGCCGCCCTGATCGAGCACTAGGTTCTGGCTGTAGAGATCGATGAAATCGGTCGCCGCCTCGAGGTTGGGCTCGACCCAGCTATTGGTGTTCCCCGATGGCTGGCCGGCATCGCCGAGCTTGAAGATGTCGGAAATATCGCCGGTCACCGGCGCGCCATAGGCGCCGGGCGGGCAATCGAAGGTGCTGCAATAGACGCCGTCGCGACGATAGCCGATCGTCTTGAAATCGAACCGGCGATAGAAGGGGCCGCCCGAGAGCCTGAACCCGTCGGCGATCTTCCATTCGAGATCGAGCGCGGCGGTGCGGAACTTGTTGGTGACGTTCGAGGGCCGATCGCGGAACTCGGCGAACTGGAACGCCGTGGGATCGTCGATGCCTGCGCCGAACACCAGCAGCGGGCTCTTCATGTCGCTGTAATCGAAGCTGTAGCCGGTCGCGTCGCGATCGTCGAACATCAGCGAGGTCTCGACCGGAATATCGGCATCGGATCGCGAGAAACCGCCGCGCAGCTTGGCGCGGAACGCGTCGCTGAACTCGTGGTCGATCGTGCCCGAAATTTGGTAGAATTTGGTCTCGCTTTCGCGATGATAGCGCTCGGTGCGGACGTAGACGTTGTCGAGATCGGCGGAAATGATGCTGTTGTGATCGTCGATCACATAGTTGGAAATGTCGATATTGTCTTCTTCGCTGCGCAGCAGCACTTCGCCCCAATGTTCGTCACGATCCTCCTTGAAGTTCGAATACAGCCCGTCGATCGAAACCGTGGTGCGGTCGGTCGGCTTGAACTGGATCGACGCCGTCGCGCCCAGCCGCTCGCGATCGTGTGACACCAGGCCATAGCGCGGGATGCGCGGATGGAAGGCGTCCGCCACCTCGGCGCAGGCGCCGACGGGGTTTTTCAGGTCGCACGCCGTGCCATCGACCGATCGGAACGATGCCTGTGCCCAGCGCACCGAATTGTTGCCCAGTTCGGCCGTCTTGTACTTGGAATAGGCGACCGACGCCGACACGCCGAACGTCTGATCGGCATTGGTCCAGCCGAGCAGCCCCGCAAGCCGCGGGCCGACATTGTCGTTGAGATCGTTGTAGCGCGCCTGCGCCGACGCCGAGAGCGTCACCCCCGGCCGGAAGCTGAGTGGATTGCCGGTGTTGAGATCGACCACCGCGCCGAGCGACCCTTCGTCGAGCGCCGCTTCGGCCGTCTTGTGGACCACGATCGAGTTGAACAGTTCGGAAGCGAAGACGTTGAAATCGAACGCCCGATCGCGGTTGGCCGAGGCGCCGTCGGTCGAGGTCGCGATCGTCTCCATGCCGTTGACGCGGACGCGCGTGAACTGCGCGCCGAGGCCGCGCACGGTGATCGCACGCCCCTCGCCCGCATCGCGCTCGATCGAGACGCCGGGAATGCGCTGGAGCGATTCGGCGAGATTCTGATCGGGAAACTTGGCGATATCCTCAGCGATGATGGCATCGACCGCAGCGGTCGAGTCGCGCTTGATATCGAGCGCCTGGTTGAGCGAGGCGCGGAAACCCGTGACGACGATGCTCGATGTCGCATCATCCTCCGCGCCCGCCGATTGCGGCGCCGGCGCGGCCTGCGCGGGCTGTGCCGGCTGATCCTCGGCGAATGCCGGCGCGGCGAGCCCCAGCGTCAAGGCAATGATCGAGCTTCCCGCAAAGCGACCGATCGTCGCACCCTTTTCCTTCATCATCCTCTCCCCTTCCGGTCGCGTCACGCGACTCGTCTTTGATCCTGTCCCCGACACCGGCTCTGACACCGGTGACCTCGCGTTATGAACACCGCGAGCGGTTCGACCCCACGAAACCGGCGAAACGGGCGGTGCCAAGGCACCCCAAGCCCGCGATTCTTCGTCGGCACTGCTATTCTTGCTCACGCCACCGAGGTGGCGACCAGCCCCTTTTCTTTTTAGGTAACCGGTGTCAGAACGGTGAACGTAAACCTTTGGTGTGTCAATAGGTCGTAGCCGAGAGGATCGATTATGTCTGGATCGAGCCCGAAAAAGCGCCGGTTTGCGCTGTTTTCCATTCTTCTTGCCGCAACGCTGACGCCGTACGCCACGGCGGCCGGCCAGCGCACCGCCTCGCGCATGGTCGTGGTCGACGAGCGCGAAACCGTCCGCGACGAGCCCCCGCCGCACGGCGCGATCGGGATGAGCACCGCGTATCGCATTTCCGACGGCATCGAAGGCCGGACGATGGAGTTCCGCAAGCGCGTGCTCCATCCCGGCGCGGCGATCGGCCCGCATCGGATCGCCCATGACGAGGTCTATTATGTGCTCGACGGCGCGGGCGAGGTGATCTCCGATGGCGAACGGCAGGCGCTGCGTCCCGGCTCGGCCGCCTATCTGTTCGACGGCGCGGTCGTCGGGATCACGCAGCAGGGCACGCGCCCGCTGACGCTGATCATCGCCTATCCACTGCCGCGCGACTAGGCTGTATCGCCATTCAGGAGATGGCGCGCCGAAAATGGTGGTTTTCCGAGACCCGGCGCGCAGCGGACTGAAGGTCCGTGGGCACCGGAAGCTCGGGGGACCACCATTTGTAGGCCGCCAGAACCGAATGGCGATACAGCCTGGCGCCGATCAGGTGCCCGGCTGGATATAGGGGACGCGCGCGAACAATTCGCGCTGCCACTGGCGCGGATCGTTCTCGACCCGGCTCTCGGCATCGACGATCAGCGTCGCGCGGCGATCGAGATCGTAGCGCGGCCATGCCGGCACGCCGGGCGCATTGGGGTCGCCGCGGGTTGCGAACGCGACGAAGGCATCCTGTAGCGTTGTCGAGGCCGCGCGCGCATCGGCGCCGGTGCCGGTCTGCGATCTGCGTGCATCGAGCGTCCCGAACACCAGTGGAATATCCATCGTGTGGAAGGCACCGCGCACCGGATCGACCCGCGAGGCGTAATCGACCTGATAGACCCATGTCGGCGTGCCCGCCCGCGCGCGCGCCTCGGCCTCGATCACCTGCCCGCGCCAGCTCCGCCCCGCCGTCGTCGCGCCCCAGAAGACGTCGCGCGGGCTCCAGTCGGGGAAGTGCGCGCGATATTGGGCGACCACCCATTCGGGCAGGATATCGACCTTGAGTTCGGGGGCCATCCGCTCGGCGACATTATCCCAGTTCAGCCCGGCGAGCTTGGCGCTATCGGGGGCGATGAACGCGCGCGTCTCGTCATGCGTGTTGCCGAGCAGCATGGGAATCGCGTTCGATTGCGGGTTGGCATCGGGCCAGAACGGATGGCGCGTCAGCCATTTCATGTCGAGCACCGGGCCGAAATAGACATTGCCGCCGAGGATCGGATCGGTCGCCTCGCCGGCCTCGACCAGCCGTTCGGCGGGGGCGGCAAGGAGCGGCGAGAGATCGCCCTCCGCGATCCCCAGCCGGCCCAGGAACGCGCGTGTCCGCGCGGTCGCGTGGAGCGGCCCCGAGGCGGTGACCTGCTGACCGCTCATCGTCGCGGCGCGGTGGAACAGTCCGCGCGCCGCGGGCATCCCCATCATCGTCGCGATCTTGGCGCCCCCGCCCGACTGGCCGAACACCATCACCCGTGTCGGATCGCCGCCGAACGCGGCGATATTGTCGCGCACCCATTGAAGCGCGAGGATCAGATCGAGCTGGCCGTTGTTGCCGCTGTCGGCGAAGCGCGGATCGAACCGCGCGAGATAGAGATAGCCGAACGCATTGAGCCGGTGGTTGACCGTCACGACCACGCAATCGCCGCGCGCGGCGAGCGTGTAGCCGTCGTTGAGCGGATCGGTGACGCTGCCGTTCGAATAGGCGCCGCCGTGGATGTAGAGCATCACCGGCCGGCGCGCGCGGGGGTCGACTTCGGGCGTCCAGATGTTGAGGAACAAACAGTCTTCGGATTGCGGCGCATAGCGATCGTTGCGCTGCGGGCAGACCGGCCCGAACGCGCGGGCGGCGATCACCTCGCGACCGGCGGCGAGCGGTTTGGGCGCCATGAAGCGTTCGGCGCGCCCGTAACGGATGCCGCGAAAGCGCAGCACGCCGCGATCGCGATCGCCCTCGAACCGCCCCGCCGGCGCGGTGACCACGGCGGCTTGCGCCGCGGCCCGGGCGGCGCCCGGTGCCAGCAGCAGCGGGGCCGCGCCGGCCGCTGCGAGCACCGAGCGCCGCCCGATCGCGCTCATCGGGCGAGCCACCCGCCGTCGACCGCGAGGATATGCCCGTGGACGTAGCGCGCCGCGTCCGAGGCGAGAAACACCGCCGCGCCGCCGAGATCGGATGCCTCGCCCCAGCGGCCCGCGGGGATGCGTTCGAGGATCTGGCGGTTGCGCGTCTCGTCCGCCTGCAACGCGGCGGTATTGTTGGTGGCGATATAGCCCGGCGCGATCGCGTTGACGTTGACGCCCTTGGCCGCCCATTCGTTGGCGAGCAGCTTCGTCAGCCCCGCCACGCCCGATTTGGCGGCCGTATAGCTCGGCACGCGGATGCCGCCCTGGAAGCTCAGCAGCGAAGCGATGTTGACGATGCTGCCGCGGCCCTGCGCCACCATGTGCCGCGCGGCGGCCTGGGCGAGGAAGAACAGCGATTTGAGGTTGGTGTCGATCACCGCGTCCCAATCTTCCTCGGTGAAATCGAGGCTGTCGGCGCGGCGGATGATGCCGGCATTGTTGACCAGAATGTCGAGACGGCCGAGTTTTTCCACCGTTTCGTCCACAATCCTGCCCACAGGCGCGATCGTCGAGAGATCGGCGGAGACGATCTCGGCCCGACGGCCGAACGCGCGCGCCTGCGCCACCGTCTCCTCGGCGGGCGTGCGGCCGACGCAGGCGATGTCGGCGCCCGCCTCGGCCAGCGCGAGCGCGATGCCCTGGCCGATGCCGGTATTGGCGCCGGTGACGATCGCGACGCGATTCGAAAGGTCGAAGGGATTGGTCATGTGCAACTCCTCCCCTCCCCGAACGGGAGGGGCCGGGGGTGGATAGGAACGGGGCGCCGCACGCGGGGAGCGCCCCACCCTGGCCCCTCGCTCTGGGCGAGGGGCGCAAGGCCTCACGCCAACTGGCAGATGTCGAGGACGTTCATATCGGTATAGTCCTGGTTCTCGCCCGCCATCGCCCAGATGAAGGCATAGGCCTTGGTGCCCGCGCCCATGTGGATCGACCAGGGCGGCGAGATCACTGCTTCCTCGTTCTGGACGACGATGTGCCGCGTGGCCTCGCCCTCGCCCATGAAGTGCATCACGCGATCGGCATCGAGATCGTCGAGTTCGAAGTAGAAATAGATTTCCGATCGGCGCTCGTGGATGTGCGGCGGCATCGTGTTCCACACGCTGCCCGGCTTGAGCACGGTGAGCCCCATCACGAGCTGTGCCGAATCGCACACACCGGGGATGACGAGCTGGAAAATCGTGCGTTCGTTCGATTCCTCGAGGCTGCCGCGATCGAGCGCATTGGCGTCCGCGATGCCAAGCTTGCGCGTCTCGAATGCCTTGTGCGCGGGGCACGACGCCAGATAGAAGCGCGCGCCGTCGCCGGAAAACACGACGTCTTTCGCCCCCATCGTGACGTAGAGGCAATCCTTGTTGCCGAGCGCAAACGCCTCGCCGTCGACGGTGACGACGCCATCGGCCTTGCCGACGTTGACGATCGCGAGTTCGCGCCGCTCGAGGAACGGATGGCCGGCGGCAGACGGCGGCTCGGCCTGTTCGGGCAGGCGCACCTCACCCGTCGCGACCGCGACGCCGCCGATCACGAAGCGATCGGCATGGGTGTAGTTGAGCACGCACTCGCCGGCGCGGAACAGGCCCGGGATCAGATAGCGATCGCGCAGTTCCTCGTTGGAAACACACTCCATCATGTCAGGATGCGTGGCATAATAGGTGCGGTCGAACATCGGGCCTCTCCTTCGGTCATGGCGATGTCGCGCCTGGGCGCGGGTGGTGATCCAACGTTGGTAACCGGTGTCAGATATTAGTTCAATGGCCGTTCGTCCAAGCGGCGCTCATCCATCGCCCGGTGCCGCCACCGACGCGCGTCGGATCAGCGTCGACAGGAACATCGACGGCTCCCTGACCTCGGGTTCGGGGTTGTCGCCGACCCCGGCGATCAGCTTGAGCGCCGCCGAACGCGCCATTGAGGCGATCGGCCAGCGCACCGTCGTCAGCGGCGGCCAGAGATGCCCCGCGATCGGCGTGTCGTCGAACCCGATCACCGACAGGTCGCGCGGGATATCGAGGCCGCGCTGGCGGGCGGCGTGGACCACGCCTGCGGCCATTTCGTCGTTGCTCGAAAAGATCGCGGTCGGCCGCGGCATCAGATCGAGCAGGCGCTCCGCGGCGACGATGCCCGATTCGAAGGTGTAATTGCCGTCGGCGATGAGGCTGCGCGGCAGCGCGATATCGGCCGCCTTCAGCGCATCCTCGAACCCCAGCCGCCGTTCGCGCGCCGAGCGGAAACCGTGCGGCCCCAGCACCAGCCCGATCCGGCGATGCCCCTCGCCGATCAGATACTGGGTGGCGGCGCGCACCGCCTCGCGGTCGTTCGACGCGACCATATGCTCAGCCGTATCGAGCGCCGCCGACCCCATGCGGACATAGCGGCAGCCGATCGAATCGCACAATTCCGCCACCGTATCGTTCTCGCTGACCGGCGGCATCAGCAGCACGCCGAACAGCCGCTGGCGTTCGAGGAAATGGCGCAGATCGTCGAGCATCGTCGCCGAGCCGCGGTTGAGCGGGCGCACCACCATCTCGAATTCGGTGCCGTACAGCGCCTCGAGCATCCCCTGCTGGACGTTCATCACCGTCTGCGCGTTGGGATTGTCGTGGACGAGCCCGATCAGATAGTTGCGGCGCAACGCGAGCGCGCGCGCCTGCGGATTGGGGATATAACCGAGATCGGCGATGACCTGCTCGACCCGCTCGCGCGTGTCGCCGCTGAGCAGCGGCGAGCGGTTGATGACCCGGCTCACCGTCTTCTTGGAAACGCCCGCGACGCGCGCGACATCGTTGATGGTCGGCCGGTTGGTCTTTTGCATCGGCAGAGGTCTAGCGCGAATGGCCGATCGACGCCAAGCGAAGACACAAAAGCGACCGTCAACGACGAGTCGAGCGGCGATCGCGCGCCCCGCTCCCCGATTTCGAAGTCGGACGAATTACGGTTTAACATTAGATATTTATCCACCAATCACGCAAAGTTTCCACGATCCTTCTTGTCAATGACACCGGTTTCCATTAGCCAAGGCGGAAAGATGGCCGCGTCGCGGCAAACGAGGGGATTAGGGTGGCTTGCAACGATTTTTCCGATGATGCAGGCCTGATCGCGCAAGCCTTCGTCTCCGCGCGACGCGAGGCACGCGGCCTCGCCAGTTATCCGAGCGCCATTCCGCCCACGCTCGACGCCGCCTATGCGGTTCAGGATGCCGCGATCGCGCTCGACGGCACCACGATCGGCGGCTGGAAGGTCGGCAAGATCGATCCCCCGCTCGACGGCGCCAACCGGCTGGCGGGGCCGATCTTCATGCGCCACATTGTCGCGCAGGCCGACACCCCCGTCGCCATGCCGGTCTTCGCCGACGGGTTCGCCGCCGCTGAGGCGGAATTCCTGCTCCGGGTCGGCACCCCGCCGCCGCCGGGCCGGAAGCGGTTCACGACCGAGGAAGCGACCGCGCATATCGACATGGTCCATCTCGGCATCGAGATCGCCAGTTCGCCGCTGCCGACGATCAACGATCTCGGCCCGACGGTGACGATCTCCGACTTCGGCAACAACAACGGCCTCGTGATCGGTCCCGCGATCGCCGATTGGCGGGGCGCCGATATCGCCGACTGGCCGGTGTCGCTGCTGATCAACGGCCGCGAAGCGGGCGCCGCACGCGCCGCCGAGATGCTCGACGGGCCGTTCGGCGCCGCGCGCTTCCTGTTCGAACTGCTCGCCGATCGCGGCATCGCAATCGAGCGCGGGTCGTGGATTTCCAGCGGCGCAGTGACCGGTGTCCATCCGGTCGCGGTGGGGGATTCGATCGAAGCGCGTTTCGACGGCGATCGCGTCGTGCGCTGCGCGATCACAGCCGCCACGTAACGGCGAGAACAAACCCCTGAATAGCAACGACAATAAAGATAAAAGAAGACGAGAAAGCTCCAAGAGGGAGAGGCACCTATGGCATCGACAGCACCGCCGGAGGTCGCCGGAGCGGCCCAACGCGTGGGCCGCTATCGCTGGGTAATCTGCGGCCTGCTGTTCGCAGCGACGGCGATCAACTATGTCGATCGGCAGATGATCGGCGTGCTCAAGCCGACATTGCAGGAAGAGTTCGGCTGGACCGAGGTTGATTTCGCCGCGATCGTCTTCTGGTTCCAGGTCGCCTACGCACTCGGCTATATCAGCTTCGGCAGGGTCGTCGATCGGGTCGGCGCGCGGCTCGGCTACACGATCGCGATCCTGATCTGGACGATCAGCCACATGGCGCACGGCCTCGCCAGCACCGTCACCCAGTTCGCGATGGCGCGGTTCGGCCTCGGCATCGGCGAATCGGGCAATTTCCCCGCCGGCATCCGCACCGTCACCGACTGGTTTCCGCAGCGCGAGCGCGCCTTCGCGATCGGCATCTTCAACGCCGGCGCCAATGTCGGCGCGATCATTACCCCGCTGCTGGTGCCGGTGCTCGTCCTCGCGTTCGACTGGCGCGTCGCTTTCTACGTGACCGGCCTGCTGGGGGTCGCGTGGCTGGTCGCCTGGTGGATCATGTACCGCCACCCGCGCGAGCACCCGCGCGTGACCCCCGGCGAACTCGCCTGGATCGAACAGGATCCGGCCGATCCGGTAACCCCGATTCCGTGGGCAAAGCTGATCACGATCCGGGAGACCTGGGCCTATGCGCTCGGCAAGTTCTTCATCGATCCGATCTGGTGGTTCTTCCTGTTCTGGCTGCCCGGCTATCTGTTCGAGCGCTACGACATGGATCTGACGACCTTCGGCTTGCCGCTCGCGGCGATCTACCTGCTGTCCGACGTCGGCAGCGTCGCCGGCGGCTGGTCGTCGTCGCGGCTGATGAAGGCGGGCTGGAGCGCGAACGCCGCGCGCAAGCTGACGATGCTCGTCTGCGCGATCTGTGTGCTGCCGATCTTCTTCGCGCAGTCGATCGACAGCGTCTGGCTGGCGGTGCTCGTCATCGGGCTTGCGACCGCCGCGCATCAGGCGTTCTCGGCCAATCTCTATACGTTGCCGTCGGATATCTTTCCGCGCGGCGCGGTGGGATCGGTGGTCGGCATCGGCGGCACCGTCGGCGCGATCGGCGGCATGGGGATGGCGTGGTTCACGGGCTACATCCTTGACGCCACCCACAGCTATGCGACGCTGTTCGCGATCTGCGCGGGCGCCTATTTCGTCGCGCTTGCCGCCGTCCAGTTGCTCAGCCCGCGGCTGGCGCGCGTCGACGGTATCTGAACCCCGGTTACGGCGCACGGCAACGATGCCGTGCGCCGGTTTCCCCCCGGAGCGGCCCGCGCGAAGGCCGCCCGATAGCGACAGGAGAATCCCTTGGGCATGTCGGTCCAACTGCGTCTGGTATCCACCCTCGCGCTCGTCGCCGCGGCCGCCGCGCCGCCAGCCGCATCGGCGCAGGACGGCGGCGGGGACGGGCTGCTTTTCCGCGTCTCGGGGGACGAGAATCTGGTCGCCGACGAAGCGCAGGGGGCCGCGATCCCCAATTTCGAAAGCGCGATGTCGATCATCCCCGACGGCGCGATCGGTTCGGCGATCCGCTGGAGCGACGGCGGCTATGTCGCGTGGCAAGCGCCGGGCAATATGTACGCGCAACGCGGCACGCTCTCGTTCTTCTGGCGGTCGCATACGCCCGCCGGGGAGACGCCCTTCGTCATCTTCCGCGTCGGATTCGCCGATCATTCGAGCTGGGACATGACGTTCCTGAGGATCGACTGGAACGGCCACGGGTTCGAAGCCTTCGTCACCGACGCCAATCTCGCCCGCCACCGCATCTCGTGGACGACCGCGGCGCCCGATCCCGACGCGTGGCAGCATATCGCCTTCGGCTGGGACGGGACCAAGGGCGTGCGCCTCTACGTCAACGGCCGCGAGGTGGCGCGCGACGACGCGACGGCCGATCTCGATGCCGGGCTCGATCAGTTCGGGATGGCGGGGCGGATCATCTCGCCGCATCAGGTGCAGAGCCGCTACAGCTTCATGCGCGGCAGCGATTTCGACGAGATCCGCGTCTACGATCACCTGCTCGGTGCACGCGAGATTGCAGCACTTGCCGCCAAGCGCGAACCGACCGCGGACACGCAGGACGATGCCGCCGCACGCCGCGCGGCTTGGCTGCACCGTTTCGGCTGGGATCGCGCGCTGCCCAGGCCGCTCGACGCAGCCGTCACCACGATCCGAAAGATCGAATTCGCCGACGCGAAGGATTTGAAGGAATGGATGTGGAAGGGCGTCGACGGCATTCCTGAGACGACCTGGCCCGGCGTCTACAACCGATCGCGCCTGCCGGGGCGCAACGGCTATTTCACGCTGCCCGACTGGAACGTCTATGTCGAAGGCGGCAAGCAATATGATCTGACGCTGCCCGAAGGCGCGCGCTTCAACCGCGTCGAACTGCGCGGCGCGGCGTTCGGCGACCTGCGCTGGACGGGGCCGGACGGCAAGACGCGCACGCTCGACAAGCGCCCGCAAGGCGTCGTGCGCAGCGTCACCGACACCGACACGCTGACCGGCGGCACGCTCCATTTCACCAACGCGCAGCAGGAAGAGCCGATCCAGGAGATCTGGGCGTATGACGTCGCTGCCGGCGCGGTGCCCAAAGACAATTTCAGCCTCGATTATCGCGTGCAGGCAGACGCATCGCCCGATTTCGCGGCGCTCACCGATCTCAACGCCTATATCGCCGGCCGCTATCCCGCCGGCGAACGGACGACCGTCGTCGCGCTACCCGCCAGCGGCGCGAAGGCCGCCGCGGGCGCGGGCAGCGCTGCCGATTCGGGGCACATCGCGCGGACCGGCGGCGGCGAACCGATCGTCCATATCCTGATCCCGGCGAGCTTCGGCGACGCCTTTCCGGGCAAGCCGCTGGCGCGCGCCTGGGATTATGGCTGGCAGAACCTCCACGACGGGCTTGACGGGATCGCGATCGATCTCCCCGCGCTCGATCTGCCGCCGGTAAAGGATGGGCTGATCCCGCTCGACATCCGCATCAAGGATCCGATCTGGCCGGGGCGCGACATGATCGACGCCACCGTCTCGGTCCGCCCGCATGAAGCGCGCACGCTCTGGCTCGACCTGCGCGATCGCATCCTCTCGAACGACAGCCTCTATCTCTCGATCGCCTCGGGGGCGCCGGGCTTCGACGCGCGGGCGATCGACGGCGCCGGCATCCGGCTGGTGTTCAAGGATCGCGCCGCTGCGCTGCCCGACCATATCGCCGATCGCTTCAATCAGGTGCGCGACAATTGGGGCTTCCTCGTCGAGGAACACACCGCTTCGAAGCGCGAGGGATTATACCGGCGCGTCTTCGCCGACATTTCCGATCTGCTGCGCGTCGCCCCCGATCATGCGGAGGCGCGGCGATATTGGGCGGACATCAATTATCGCCCCGAGAACATGCCCAAATTCACGCAGCCGGTGCCGCCTGCCGGCCAACCGCTGTGGGCGTTCCGCCAGCTTACCGACCTCAAGCTCGTGCGCCATTTCGTCAATTGGTGGATCGACGAGCGCCAGGTTCCCTATGGCGATTTCGGCGGCGGAATTTCGGATGATACCGATCTGACGCAGCAATGGCCCGGGCTCGCGCTGATGGGGGTCGATCCCGACAAGATCAACGCGTCGCTGCGCGCGCTTTCCGAGGCCGCGTATCGCAACGGGATGCACACCGACGGGCTGGCGACGATCACCACCGACGAACTTCACGCCTATGAGGAGGGGATGAACGCCGACGCCGAGCGGCTGTATCTCAACTGGGGCGAGCCCAGATCGGTCGAACGGCTGATGAAAACCAGCAAGGCGCTCCAGCGCGTCATCATGACCAACAAGGCCGGCCACCTCCATTTCGCGAGCAACTGGTACGGCGGCACCAAGATGTATCGCGAGGATGCCTGGGCGTGGCAGAAACCGTACAGTTTCGTCGTCACCCACGCGCCGATCCTGATGGGGGTCTATAACGGCAATCCGCAAGCCGAAGCGCTGATCACCGGCCTGATGGACGGCTGGGCCGCGCACGCGAAGAAGGATGCCGAGGGGCGGCTCGTCTTCCCCAACGAAATCAACTGGAACACCGACGAAGAGCGCAAGGGCGACGGCGGCGGGCTCGATACGCCGCTGCAATCGGCGTGGGCCGCGTGGCGCTTCACCGGCGACGACAAATATCTCGCGCCGATCCGGTCGCGGCTGGCGGTCGCGGGGCCGAAGCTGCTCGCCCAGTTCAACGAAAACGCCTTCGAGGCGCTGCCCGACGGCAAACGCTACGCGCAGGAGATCATCCCCGGCGGCAAGGACGACGGCAGCGCGTTCGCGCGCTACGCCGCGTGGCAGGCGACGGGCGACAAGACCTGGCTCGACGCGCTCCACGCCGACGCGATCGCCGAGAAATCGCAATATCAATATATGTACACCGAAGGCCATTGGTGGTCGGATCGGGTCGATCAGCCCAACGAGACCCTCCAGCGCGAGCGGCTCGGCGGGATCGCGCTCAAGCGCAACCAGACCTATCCCGGCAACACGGTAAGCTGGCGCTTCGCCGACCCCGATGGCGCGGTCAACACCGCGATCCTGGTGCCCGATGCGACGCGCGACGCCTTCCGCGTGCTCGGCTACAACGTCACCGACGCACCGCTCGCGGCGACGATGTCGACCTGGAACGTCACCGCCGGAAGGTGGGAAATGCGCGTCGGCACCAGCGCCGACGGCGGCAAGACGGTGCGTTGGTCCGGCGGCCCGCGATCGCTGACGCTCGAACGCAGCGCCGCGACCGATGTCCGCTTCGAACCCGGCACGACCACGATCCTCGATTTCCGGCTGATCGCGGCGACGACGCCGACCAACCAGCGGCCCGATCTGGGGATAGGCGGCGACGATGTCGCAATCGGCAAGGATAGCGTCACGCTGACGGTCCACAGCCTCGGCGCGCTTCCCGTCGCCGGCGGCACCGCGCGGCTCGAAGCGGCCGACGGCCGCGTGCTCGCCACTGCCCCGATCGCCGCGCTCGCCGCCCCGATCGATCTCGAACCCAAGACGGCTACGGTGCAGCTTGCCTACGCCGGCCGTTTGCCGAGCGGCGCGCGCGTGACGGTGGCGATCGACGGCGACGCGCCCGAGGTCACGCGGCTCAACAACAGCGTCACGATCGATGCGCATCTCGGCGAGTAAGACAGCAGCGCCGTCGCGCCGGGCATTGCTCGGCGGCCTGATCGGGGCGGGGATAGCGGTGCAATGGCCCGCCGCGGCGAACGCCTCGGGCGCGGCCGCGCGGCTGGCGGCGGTGCTCGATCGCTGGGACGCGCTGGCGACCCCGGCGGCGCGGTTGCGCGCGCTGGAGGGCTTGGATGCGGCCGACCTGCCCGATGCCGCGCGGCGCGATCTGGAGGCCGCACGGCTCGGCTGCGCGATCGACGCCCGCTTGGCGATTGCCGGCGATGCGCCGTCGCGCCGTTTCCCGCTGCTCGCCGAACGCGCGTTCGGGGCACCGATCGATATTGGCGAGGCGCGCGCCACGCTCGATGCGCGGATCGCGGCATTGCACCGCCGCGCGCACGCGGTGATGAACCGGCTCGATATCGCCCCCGGCGCGATCGCCGCGCGGTTCGACGCCGCGTTCGACGACCCACGCTGGCACTACGCCGACAGCGATGCCGGGCGCGACCGCGCGGTGGCGGACATGAACCGCTGGCTCGACGCGGTGCGCCCGCATCTGGCCGATTGGCTGGGGCCGCTGCCCCCCGCCTGCGCCAACGTCGCGGTGCGCCGCCTCAGCCCACAGGAAATCGCCGCGGGCAAGGGCGGCTATCGGATCGTGCCGGGTGCCGATTCGCGCGGCTTCTACGTCGTCGATCTGAAGCAGATCGCGCGCCGCCCGCGCTGGAGCCTGCGCAGCGTCGTCCATCACGAACTGCTTCCCGGCCATATGGTGCAATTGCCGATCGAGGCGCTGGCGCCGCCGCACCCGGTGCGCGCGCGCTATTCGGGCGGCTATGTCGAGGGCTGGGCGACCTTTGCCGAGGCGCTGGCGATCGAGCGCGGGCTTTTTGGCGACGATCCGGCCGGCGAACTGGGCGCGCTCCACTGGCTGCTGTTCCGCGCGTTGCGCGGCCGGATCGACATCGCCCTCCATGCCGACGGCTGGGACGGCGCACGGGCGCTGGATTTCTGGCACCGGGCAATGGGGCGGCCGATCTATTTCGTCGATTTCGCCGCCGATACCGCGCGCATCGCGGCCGATCCAGGCATCCGGCTTGCCGAGGCGGCCTTTTGGCTGCGGTTCGAAGCCCTTGCTTCGCGCACGGTGCCACTGGCCAGCCTGCTGACGGGCGGCCGCTGCCCCGCCGCAATGCTCGGCTGAACCCGGACGCGGAAAGCGCGAACCTGAAAGCGCGCGCCTTTCAGATCAGCGCGAGTTCGGCGAGTTTCCCCACAAGGGCCGGCGGCAGATCGGCGAGCCCGGAGGCATCACCGGCGAGGTCGGCGGGCGCGTCGGCCGCCTCCAGATAGCGCCAGCCCTGATGCGCACGCTTGGGGCGGGCATGGACGAGCACGAGCCGCGGGTCGATATGGATCGCGACGCGCCCGCCCTCGGCCTCACCGAAGCGCAGGATCGGCGAGCGCGCGACCAATTGGTGCTTGATGATCCAGTAGAGCGAGCCCGTGCCCGCGATCTCCTCATGCCGCTTGGGCAGATAGCGCGTCGTCAGGAACACCGGCCCCTCGCGCCCGCGCGCCGCCAGCCGCTCGGCGAGGTTGTCGACCGAATGATTGCCGAAGGCGACCTTGGTGATGTGAAGCGCCACGCGCGCGATGTGGCCCCGCAAGGCGCCGCGATCAACCCACCAGCCCGCTTGCCGACGCCAATCCGAGAAAGACGAAGAACCCCATCGAATCGGTCGTCATCGTCACGAAGATCGACGAGGCGACCGCGGGATCGGCGCGCAAGCGCTCGAGCGTCAGCGGCACGACCACGCCTGCCAGCCCCGCGATCAGGATATTCGCCATCATCGCCGCGGCGATCACGCCGCCAAGCTCGATATGCTGGTAATAGAGCGAGACCGCGATACCGATCACGATCGCGACGGTCACGCCGTTGAGCAACGCGATCGAGATTTCGCGGCGGATCGCGCGCAGCGTGTTCGATTCGGTGAGCTGGTTGGTGGCGAGCGCGCGCACCGTCACCGCCATCGTCTGGGTGCCGGCATTGCCGCCGACCCCGGCGACGATCGGCATCAGCGCGGCGAGCGCCACCATCTTGCTGATCGTGCCTTCGAACAGCGTGATCACCGTCGCCGCGACCAGCGCGGTCGCGAGATTGGCGATCAGCCAGCGCACGCGCGCGCGATAGCTGGTGATCACGGGCTCGTTGATATCGCCTTCGCCCGCGCCCGACAGCAGCAGCGCGTCCTCACCGGCTTCCTCGGAGATGATGTGGACGATGTCGTCGACCGTGACCATGCCGACCAGCCGCCCGCTGCCGTCGACCACGGCGGCCGAGATCAGCGCGTATTTCTGGAACCGGAGCGCGACCTCCTCCTGATCCATATCGACCGCGATCAACGTCTGTTCGCGCTGCATCACGTCGCTCAGCGGCACCGGGCGCGGGGTGCGCATGATCCACGAGAGCTTGCACGTACCGACCGGCTTGTGGCTCGGATCGACGACGAACACTTCCCAGAAATCGGTCGTCAGCGCGTCGTCGGCGCGCAGATAATCGATGACGTCGCCGACCGTCCAATGCTCGGGCACCGCGATCAGCTCGCGCTGCATCAGGCGGCCGGCCGATTCTTCCGGGTAGGACAGCGCTTCCTCGATCGCGGCGCGATCGTCGGGCTCCATCGCGCGGAGCACCTCGCGCTGATCGTCGGCGTCGAGATCCTCGATGATCGCGACCGCGTCGTCGGTATCGAGTTCCGACGCGATGTCGGCGACCTCGTGCGGCTCGAGCGCGTCGATCAGATCCTCGCGGACGTAATCGTTCATCTCGGCGAACACCTCGCCGTCGAGCAGATCGGCGATCGCCTTGGCAAGCGCGGGGCGGCGCTCGCTGGGCGTCAATTCGAACAGATCGGCGATGTCGGCGGGGTGCAGCGGCTCGACGAGCTGGCGGACGGCCTCGTCGTCGCCGTCCTCGACCGCGTCGAGCACGGCATCGACGAATTCGGGCTTGAGCCGATCGTCCTCGTCGAGTTGGGTCGATTCGGTTTCGGGCTGGGGAAGCTCGGCGTCGCTCATCGTCCGACCTCCCTCGTTGCGGTCCCGTGCGCATCAGATGCTGTTTCAGCGACGCTGAAACAGTTGCGGCACCGGCCCGCTCCCCCACCCGGCCACCCAACGCCAGTATCCTATGGGTGGCCGGGTGGGGTGTAACCCCGCAAAGTATTACTTTGCGGGGACCCCGTGGGGGAGCGGGCCGGCGCCGATTCAGCAAAGCTGACAAAGACTCTAACCAAGCGCGACGCGTCTGCCAACGGCCCGATTTGCCAGCGGCGTCGCGGATCACTACGTCGCGGCCCTTCA
This sequence comes from Hephaestia caeni, assembly GCF_003550065.1. Lineage (GTDB taxonomy): Bacteria > Pseudomonadota > Alphaproteobacteria > Sphingomonadales > Sphingomonadaceae > Sphingomonas > Sphingomonas caeni_A. Next base: position 1,097,477 of record NZ_QXDC01000003.1, on the reverse strand, counting down.
ATCCTTCAGGAGCACCCCCGATGGCCGAACCCTTCGAAACGCTGACGATGACGCTTGCCGACGGCGATGTCGTGATCAAGCTGCGCCCCGATCTCGCCCCGCAGCACGTCGCGCGGATCGGCGAACTCGCCAATGAAGGCTTTTACGACGGCGTCGTTTTCCACCGCGTCATCCCCGGCTTCATGGCGCAGGGCGGCGACCCGACCGGCACCGGCACCGGCGGCTCGGACAAGCCCGATCTGCCCGCCGAATTCAGCCGTGAACCGCATGTGCGCGGCGTCTGCTCGATGGCGCGGACGATGAACCCCAACAGCGCCAATTCGCAATTCTTCATCTGCTTCGACGATGCCGGCTTCCTCGACGGCCAGTATACCGTGTGGGGCGAAGTGACGTCGGGCATGGAGCATATCGATGCGCTGCCCACCGGCGAGCCCCCGCGCGAACCCGGCAAGATCGAGAAAGCGCGAGCTTCCTGATGTTGCGGCACCGGCCCACTCCTCCACCCCACCTCCCAACGGCAGTATACTGAATGGGAGGCGGGGTGGGGGAGCTGGCCGGTGCGGCAATCAAATTACGCCCCCAGCGCGTCGATCAGCCAATCATGGAACAGCCGCACCGGGCGCTGCATCAGCGCGCGCGGGCGGCACACGAACCAATAGCTGTAGGGGCTCTCGACCTCGATATCGAACAGCCGCGCCAGCCGATCGTCCTGCGCGTCTTCAAAATGGCTGGCGAGCATGAAGGCGACGCCCAGCCCCTGCGCAGCGGCCTCGAGCATCAACGCGCCCGAATCGAAATGATCGATCGCGGCAGGCTCGATATCCTCGACCCCGGCGGCGCGGCGCCACGCGGCGAAATTATCGGGCATGTCACGGTGGAGCACCGCCGTCAGCCCCGCGAGTTGCTCGGGATGGGTGATCGGATTCGGCCCCTCGACCAGCGCGCGCGCGCCGATCGCATAGACGCGGTTGCGATCGAGCCGCTTGGCGTAGAGCGCGGGATCGATCTCGCGCGCCAGCGCGATCGCGACGTCGAGCCCCTCGCCCAGCCGCGCGACGGTGTGCCCCGCGGTATCGATATCGAGGTGAAGTTCGGGATGCCGCGCACGCAGATCGGCGAGCCGGGGGAAAAGCCGCTGCGCCGCATAGAGCGGCAGGATGCCGAGCCGGAGGCGCAGTACCTCGATCCCGCTCGTCATCGCCTCGACCGCGTCGGACAGGCTGTCGAGTGCGGGCGCGATCTGCGACAGCAGCCGCTCGCCGTCGCTGTTGAGCTGCATCGATTGATGGCGGCGATCGAACAGCGGGCGGCCGATGAAGCGTTCGAGCGCCTGGATGCGGCGACTGAGCGCGGGCGCCGACAGCGCGAGTTCCTGCGCGGCCGCCTTGATCGAGCCGAGACGGGCGACCTGGACGAACGCCTCGATAGCGGTCAGCGGAGGCAAGCGGCGCATGGCGGAAATCCACGAAGTTCAGGCGGAAATGCCACCATCGGCGATCAGCGGCGCAGGCGCAATGCCCTCGATTGCAATTCTTGCAACTGCAATCGTTCTTTTCGCACTTGCACAAAATTACGCTGCACTGCACATAGAGCAGGCCTTTCAGGCATCCTCTCCTAAAAACTTATACGGGCTGGCCCTTCGGGGCTGGCCCTTTTTTTGCGCGTAAGCGGTTCCACATGTCGCGCCGCGGCACGGCCGGCCGCGTGAACCGGCGCCGAGGCGATTGTCGGACAGAATCGCCTGCCCCCCTCGCATTGCCGGAACCAGTCCCCTATCTCGCACGCTTGCACGATTGCACGAGAGGGAACGCACATGGCCGACAGCGAACCGCCGGTCCACAAGCTCCAGGTCGCCAATGCAAGGCCTGAGGATTCGGGTCGCGGGATCGCGCACCTGCCGCGCGCGCTGATGGCGCAGCTCGCGCTTGCCGAAGGGGGCGTGATCGAAATCGTCGGCAAACGCTCGACGCCGGCACGCGCGGTCTATCCCTATCCCGAGGACGAAGGGCTGGAGATCATCCGCATCGACGGGCTCCAGCGCGCCAACGCCGGGGCGGGCTCGGGCGAATATGTCGAAATCCGCAAGATCGAATCGAAGCCCGCGACACGCGTCGTCTTTGCACCCGCGCAACAGAATCTGCGGCTCCAGGGATCGAGCCATGCGTTGAAGCGCGTCTTCGTCGGCCGGCCTCTGTGCCAAGGCGATGTCGTCGCGACCGCGGGGCAACAGCGCGTCGACAATATCCCGCCCAATGTCGCGCAATATCTGCGCGCACCGGCCTATGCCTTGCAGGAAATCCGCCTGTCGGTCGTCCAGACGACCCCCAAGGGCGTCGTCCATATCGACGAGCATACCGAAATCGAATTGCGCTCCGAATATGAGGAACCGCAGCAATCGCGCCGCGCCGACGTCACCTATGACGACATCGGCGGGATGAGCCACACGATCGACCAGCTCCGCGAGATGGTCGAACTGCCGCTGCGCTATCCCGAATTGTTCCAGCGGCTCGGCGTCGATCCGCCCAAGGGGGTGCTGCTCCACGGCCCGCCCGGCACCGGCAAGACGCGGCTCGCGCGCGCCGTCGCCAACGAGAGCGCGGCCGAATTCTTCCTGATCAACGGCCCCGAGATCATGGGCTCGGCCTATGGCGAGTCGGAACAGCGGCTGCGCAGCGTCTTCGAGGAAGCGGCCAAGGCGGCGCCCTCGATCGTGTTCATCGACGAGATCGATTCGATCGCGCCAAAGCGCGACCGCGTGCAGGGCGAGGCCGAGAAGCGCCTCGTCGCGCAATTGCTGACGCTGATGGACGGGCTGGAGGCGCGCGCCAATCTGGTCGTGATCGCCGCCACCAATCGCCCAGACGCGATCGACGAGGCGCTGCGACGCCCCGGCCGGTTCGACCGCGAGATCATCATCGGCGTGCCCGACGAGCGCGGGCGCAAGGAGATCCTCGGCATCCACACGCGCGGCATGCCGCTGGGCGACAAGGTGGACCTCAACGAGCTTGCGCGCACGACCTACGGCTTCGTCGGCGCCGATCTTGCGGCCTTGACCCGCGAGGCGGCGATCGAGGCGGTGCGGCGGATCATGCCGCGGCTCAATCTCGAGGAAGGGACGATCCCGCCCGAGGTGCTCGACGACCTGTCGGTGACGCGCGAGGATTTCATGGAGGCGCTCAAGCGCATCCAGCCCTCGGCGATGCGCGAGGTGATGGTGCAGGCGCCCGAGGTCCGCTGGGAGGATATCGGCGGGCTCGACCAGGCACAGGAGCGCTTGAAGGAAGGCGTCGAGCTGCCGCTGAAAGACCCCGACGCGTTCCGGCGCCTGGGCATCCGGCCGGCCAAGGGCTTCCTGCTCTACGGCCCTCCCGGCACCGGCAAGACGCTGCTCGCCAAGGCGGTCGCACGCGAGGCGGAGGCGAATTTCATCGCCACCAAATCGTCCGACCTCCTGAGCAAATGGTATGGCGAGAGCGAACAGCAGATCGCGCGGCTGTTCGCGCGCGCGCGCCAGGTCGCACCGTGCGTGATCTTCATCGATGAACTCGATTCGCTGGTGCCCGCGCGCGGTGGCGGCCTGGGCGAACCGCAGGTCACCGAACGCGTGGTCAACACGATCCTGTCGGAAATGGACGGGCTCGAGGAACTGCAATCGGTGGTGGTGATCGGCGCGACGAACCGGCCCAATCTGGTCGATCCCGCGCTGCTGCGCCCCGGCCGGTTCGACGAACTGATCTATGTCTCGGTGCCCGATCAGGGCGGGCGTCGGCGGATTCTGGCGATCCAGACGCAGCGGATGCCGCTCGCCGACGATGTCGATCTCGACGATCTCGCCGAGCGCACCGATCGCTTCACCGGGGCCGATCTGGAGGATCTGGTGCGGCGCGCCGGGTTGGTGGCTCTGCGCAAATCGCTCGCCACAGAATCCGTGACGATGGCCGATTTCGACGCGGCGCTGCACGAATCGCGCGCGTCGGTGACGCCCGAGATGGAGCAGGAATACGAGCAGATGGCCGCCAAGCTGAAGCAGGAGGCATCGGCCATCCAGCCGATCGGCTTCATCGCGCCGGGGATGCTCAACCCGCACGGGCCGAAGGGCTGATCCGCCGCATCCGGAGTTTGATCCACTGGCGTGGAAGCGGCGCCGGCCCACTCCCCACGGGTCCCCACAAGGCATTACTTTGTGGGGTTACACCCTCACCCGGCCACCCATAGGATAATCGCATTGGGTGGCCGGGTGGGGAGTGGCCTATTGCTTGCGGTCCTTTAGCGCCACCCAGGCATAGACGAGCATCGCCGCCAACGCGGCCGCGGCGATCAGATAGGGCAGCGGCTTGGTCAACCCGTACAGCCCGACGCCGATCGACGGGCCGAGCACGAAGCTGGCGCCGTTGACGCTTGTCACCTTGCCCGCGACCGAGCCCTGCGCATCGGGCCCGACCGCAAGCGACGATCCGGCGGTGAAGCCCGGCCGCGTGAAACCGAAGCCGAGCGAGGCGAGCGCGTAACTGGTCGCGATGCCGTAGAGCGAGGTCGCGAGCCCCGTGCCCACGCAACCGATCGCGGCGATCACCAGCCCGCTCAGCACGAGCTTGCGCGGGGACAGGTTGAGCAGCGGGATGATTCCCCATTGCGCGAGCAGCGCCGCGCCCGCGCCCATCATCAGCACCAGCCCGGTCGGCTGGAGCGCATCTTCGGGGGCGACGTGGAGCCGATCGATGACGAGAAAACCGATCGTCTGCCCGGTCATCGCCTGCGCGTGGCCCATCACCAGCCCGGCGATCATCCACGCGCGGATGCGCGGATCGGCATAGCCGACCTGTTCGGCATCGCGATCGGCGGTGGCCGCGGTGACGCTCGCCCCCGACGATTGCCCGCCGATCGAGGGATAGGCGGTCGCCGCACCGTGCGCATCGCCCCCGCCGACGCCGCGATCGTCGGGCAGCATCCGGCGCACCGCCAGCCACACGCCCAGGCCGAACAAGGCGAACACGAAGGTCGGGCCGGCGAGCCCGATCTCGATCTTCCCGATCGCGCCGAGGATCAGATAGGGCGCGATCGCGGGGCCGAGGATCGTCCCCAGCCCGAACGCCGAGGCGAGCAGCGTCAGCGCCTTGGTCCGGTCCTCGCGGGTCGTCGCGCCCGCGACCAGCGCCTGCACCGCCGGCGGGGCGGCGGCGCCGAAACTGCCGTAGACCAACCGCCCGCCGATGAACGCGAGGAACGCCGCGCTGCCGCTGATCCAGCCGTTGATCCCCATCGCGAGGAACACCCCGCAGATCAGCAGCGAGACCGCGAAGCCGCCGAGCCCCATCAGGATCATCGCGCGCCGCCCGTGCCGATCCGAACGCTTCGCCCAGAACGGCGCGGCGATCACCCAGAGCAGCGCCGATGCCGAGAAGGCGGCCGCGACATTGTTGTCGGCGACGCCGAGCGACCGGCCGAGCGCGGGCAGCACCGATTGCAGCGCGGTGTTGCCCGCCGCGATCGTCAGCATGACCAGGAACAGCAGGATGAATTTTCGGTCGGCGCCGCGGAAGGTCGTGGTCGCGCTCACCCGCGCGGCCACGCGTAGCCGCGCGTCACCTGCGTCACGAACACCTGGTAGCTGCGATACCAATGCGCGCGGCCCTGGCCGCGGATCGGTACGTGCTCGGGATGATCGCGCCACGCGAGCGCGCTCGCCTCGTCGGCCCAGTAGCTGACGGTGATGCCGTGCCCGTCGGCGCCACGCACCGAATCGATCCCGCAATAGCCCGGCTGGCGCGCGGCGAGCCCCGCCATCGCCTGCGCCGCGCGGTCATAGCCGTCGGCATCCGCTTGCGTGCGCTGCGACACGAAGATGACGGCGATTTGCCCTGCACGATCGTCCATCGCTTTCGATTAAGCGCTTTGCACTGGCACGCAAGATCGGAAAGTCCTAAGGGCGCACGCGTGAGGCCGACGCGCTTGCCTGTTCATTGGAAAGTCACGACCCGCGTGTGTTCCTCTGTGATAACATCAGCGTTAGGATAGCGATGACAAGTTCGACCACTGCTGCCACGCGCAGGCGTGAACGCCGCGCAGCCGGGGTCCCCTCCCCCTGGGGCATGTTCTTCCAGGGCTTTCTCAAACATCCGGTGATGGTCGGCTCGATCGTCCCGTCCTCCGATCGGCTGATCCGCAAGATGCTCGGCCCCGTGGATTGGGCGAACACCAAATTGTTCGTCGAATACGGCCCAGGCGTCGGCACCTTCTGTCGTTCGATCCTCGAGCGGATGGCGCCCGACGCGCAGTACATCGCGATCGACACCAACCCCGATTTCATCCGCTATCTGCGCCAGACGATCCAGGATCCGCGCTTTGCCGCGGTCAACGGTTCGGCCGCCGACGTCGCGCAGATCGTCGCCGATCATGGCCACGAAGCCGCCGATTACGTGCTGTCGGGCCTGCCGTTTTCGACGCTGCCGCCCGGCGTCGGCCCCGCGATCGCCAAGGCGACCTTCGAGACGCTGCGCCCCGGCGGCGCCTTCCTCGTCTATCAATTCTCGCCCAAGGTGAAGGATTTCCTCACCCCCCATGCCGATCGCATCGATCATGCGATGGAATGGTGGAACGTGCCGCCCGCGCAGCTTTACTGGGCGTGGAAGGATTGAAGCGGCTTCTTTGATTTTGATCGCGGCACCGGCCCGCTCCCCCACCCCACCTCCCAAGTCATCATACTTGCATGGGAGGTGGGGTGGGGGAGCGGGCCGGTGCCGCTTCAACAGATCACTTCCCGTCCGGGCCGAAATTGAGCCGCCGCGTCAGATTGTAATCGAGCACCGCGACGACGAAATAGGCCGTCGCCTGCTTGATCCGCTGCCACAGCCCGACATGGCGCTTCCACCACATCCTGGTGATCCGCTCGCTGTCGGCGATCTCGTGATCGACATAGGCGCGGACGTGCGCGGCGAAGGCGGGGTCTTCGATCCTGAGCATCAGCTCGAGGTTGAGGAACAGGCTGCGCACGTCGAAATTGGCCGAGCCGACATGGACGGCGTCGTCGATGACGTAGAGCTTGGTGTGGAGCTTGGTCGGCCGATATTCGTAGACCTCGACTCCCTTGCGCAGCAGCCCGGCATAGGTGAAGCGCGCCGCCGCGATCGTGGCATTATTGTCCGATTTTCCGGCGGTGATGATGCGCACGCGGCTGCCGCGTTTGATCCCGGCCTTGTCGAAGCGGCGCAGCATCCCCGGCGTCGGGCAGAAATAGGCGGCGATGATGTCGATGCGCCTGGCCGCGCGCATATCCTGCCGGATGGTGCGCGCCCAGGCCGACAGCCGCCGCGTCGGCCCGCCGATCAGCCAGCGCAGCGCCCCGGTTTCTTCGCTGAAGCGGTTGAGCGTGCGCCGCAACTCGCCGAAGCTGCCTTGCGGCTGCCGCACCCAGTGTGACAAGGTGTCGAAATAGCCCGCAATCCGCCCCGCCGCCGGCCCCTCGACGATGAGGCCGAGATCGCGCCAGGCGTCTTCGGCGCGCGTCCCGAAATAATCGTCATCGATGTTGAATCCCCCGATGATAACACGCGCCTCGCCCTCGGCATCCGCAAGCGCGAGCTTCTGGTGGTTGCGCAGCAGATAGCGCCGCCCGAATCGCGGTTCGAACTCGCAGACGCTCGCGCCCGCCGCTTCGAGCGGGGCGAAGAAATGCTCATGCTCGGCGGCGTCGCTGCCGAACGCATCGACGATGAGCGACACCGTCACGCCGCGCCGCGCCGCCGCGAGCATGGCATCGCGCACCCGCCGCCCCGAGGCGTCGTCCGAATAGATGTAATAGATGATCCTGAGCGAGTGCCGCGCGCCCTCGATCAATGCGACCAGCGCGTCGAGCCGGTCGGGACCGATATCGAGCAGCCGCAAGCGATTGCCGGCGATCGTGAAGGTCGGTTGCGGCGGCGGACGCTCCATGTAGAGGGTGATGCCCGGTGCCGATCGGCGCGGCAACCCCTCGGCATTTCTTGACATCGGGGTGGGCCAACCCTAGATCGCGCGCTTGGATTTCCGAGAATAAGCTGAACGAGGACAACGTCCATGGCGCGCGTCACGGTCGAAGATTGCGTCGACAAAATCCCCAACCGGTTCGATCTGGTGCTGCTCGCTGCGCAGCGTGCGCGGCAGATTTCGGGTGGCGCCGATCTGACGCTCGATCGCGACCGCGATAAAAATCCGGTGGTCGCTCTGCGCGAGATCGCCGAACAGACGGTCAAGCCCAAGCATCTTGAGGAATCGGTCGTCTCGGGCCTGCAAAAGGTGCAGGTCGACGAGGACGACACGCCCGACGAGATCGGCAGCCTCGCCGCCTCGGCCGAAGCGCTGCGCCTGACCGCGGCGGCGCCCCCGCGCAACACCAATGTCGGCGGCGACTACGAGGGCTGAGGCTCTCGTCTGCGATCAGAAACCGCTGAGGAAGCCCGCGACGTTCGCACCCAGCGCGTCGCACGCATAGCCGCCTTCCATCGCGATCAGCGTCGGCCAGCCGCACGCGGCGATGTCGGCCGCGAGCAGGCGATAGTCCGCCGTCTCGATCCCGAACCGCGAGATCGGATCGCCGGCCCAGGTATCGGCGCCATAACTGACGATCAGCAGATCGGGCGCGAAGCGCGCGATTCGATCGAGCGCGGTCGCCAGTGCGGCGCGGAATGCGTCACGCGTGGTGCCCTGCGGCAGTGGCAGGTTGAGCGTGGTGCCGTCGCCCGCGCCCTCGCCGGTCTCGTCGGCATGGCCCCAATAGAACGGATAATCGGTCGCCGGATCGGCATGGAGCGAGGCGAAGAACACGTCGCCCCGGTTCCAGAAGATATCCTGCGTACCGTTGCCGTGATGGTAATCCACATCGAGGATCGCGACTGGGGCCATGCCGCCGAAAATGGCCGCCTGCGCGGCGATCGCGGCGGTGTTGAGATGGCAATAGCCGCCCAGATAATCGCGCCCGGCATGATGGCCGGGCGGGCGGCACAAGGCGAAGGCGGCGCGATCGCCGCCCAGCACCGCATCGAGCGCGGCGAGCACGCTCTGGGCGCTCCAATAAGCCGACGTCCAGGTATCGGCGGTGAGCGGGGTCGCGGCATCGAGGCTGAACCGTCCCGCAAGCGCGTCGATCCGATCGAGCGCGAGCGGCCGCCGCCCGACGATCGGCCAGATATAGCCGACCAGATCGCCCGGCCGCCCCGCCGCCTTCCAGCGCGCAGGGCCGGTTTTCAGGAAATCGACATAGGCCGCGTCGTGTACCGCGAGGATCGGCGCCTCGCCGCGGTCGGCGGGCGTCTCCAGCGGCCCGAGCGCGGCGAGGATCGCATCGGCGCGCGCCGGGGTTTCGGCATAGGCGACGAAGCCGCCGTTATGCAGTTCCTGCGCCGGGGCGTGCGCACGCTGGCGGGGATCGAAGAAGCCGCGCATCAGGCGGGCTCGGCCGGTTGCAGCGCGGGCGCGAACCGCAGCACCACGAAGCCCGCGCACGCCGACACGATCGATCCGGCAAGCACGCCGAGCTTGACCTCGCCTTCCACGTCGCCGCGAAACGCGAGCCCGCCGATGAACAGGCTCATCGTGAAACCGATCCCGCACAAGAGCGCGACGCCGTAGATCTGGAGCCACGTCGCGCCCGCGGGCTTGCTCGCCAGCCCCAGCTTCACCGTCCCCCAGACTGCGCCGAAGATGCCGAGCTGCTTGCCCACGACGAGCCCGGCGGCGATCCCCAGCGGCAACGGCGCGAGCAGCGTATCGAGCCCCATGCCGCTGAGATCGACGCCGGCATTGGCGAAGCCGAACAGCGGCACGATGGCGAATGCCACCCACGGATGCAGCGCGTGTTCGAGCCGGTGGAGTGGCGACGCGGCATCGTCGGGCGCGCCGGGCGAGGGCGTGATCGGGATCACCAGCGCGGCTGCCACCCCCGCGATCGTCGCGTGCACGCCCGACAGCAGCACGCAATACCACAAGACAGTGACGCCGATCGCATAGACCGGCAGCGCGCCCACCCCGCTCTTGCCGAGCACATAGAGCAGCCCGAGCACCAGCGCCGCGCCGCCAAGCGCGATCGTGCTGATCTGATCGGTATAGGCGAGCGCGATGATCGCGACCGCGCCCATATCGTCGACGATCGCAACCGTCGTCAGGAACAGTTTGAGCGAGGTCGGCGCGCGGCTGCCGAGCAGCGCGAGGACACCGATCGCAAAGGCGATGTCGGTCGCGGCGGGGATCGCCCAGCCCGCGTGCAGGCCCGGCGTACCTCGTGTCACCGTGAGATAGACCAGCGCGGGCAGCGCCATCCCCGCGCCGGCGGCGATCACCGGCAGCCGCCGCCGTTCCCATGTCGAGAGCCGCCCGTCCATGAACTCGCGCTTGATCTCGAGCCCGACGAGCAGGAAGAACAGCGCCATCAGTGCGTCGTTGATCCACAGATGCACCGTCATCGGCCCGATCGCAGGGGCAATGACGGGGCCGGTTCGGGCATGGACGAACGCGTGATAGGCGTGCGCGGTGGCGGGCAGGTTGGCCACGACCATCGCCAACGCCGCCGCGACGATCAGGACGATCCCGCCCGCCGCCTCATTGGCAAGGAACGCGCGCAGCACCGAGCGGGGGAAGCGGAAGCCGACCATCGTCCCTTCCTATCGGCTGACACGGCGCGCGCAATCCTCACCACAGGCTGAGTTGCGGATCGACCGCGCCGGTGAGCGGCCAGCGGCCGACGAGATCGTGTCGCGTGCGCCCGACATGGCTGTGGATCAGAACGATATCGGTTGCGCGCCACGCAATCGGTGCGGTCGGTTCGTTAAGCGCCAGCCCGTTGCGATACCCCACCGTGAGGTGCGGCTGGAAGCGATAGCCCGCACGCGGCCGCAATCCGACCGCACGGATACGGTCGCCGATCGCACGGTGCAGCGCGCCCAGCGCGACAATCCGCCGCGACGGACGCAGCACGATCGGGCCGCCGCCGCCCGAAAGGCGATCGAGTGTCACCGCGACCGGCGCGGCGGCGATCGTGCCGCCAGCCTCGCACAATCGCTCCTCCAGCCCCGAAGACACCTCGATCGCCGCAGGCAGGGCGAACAGGGTGATGTGGAGCCGATCGCGACGGACCGGGCTGCCCGCGTCAGCGAACCAGCGTTCGGCCATGAGCGCGATACGGCCGGCTTCGGCGGCCGGCGGGAGGAGCGCGAAGAAATGGCGGTGACCGATGGTCGTGCGGTACGGCATATCTCGTGTTTCCGAGTCGGGCCGGCCAGAATATTGTTCTGGATATGTTCTTACAATCTATGTCGCCAATGATTCGAGAAATCAACGAGTTATGGTGCGAGGCAGTTACCCCCGGCACGGGTTGACGGGGGGATCAGCTCGCCAGCGCCTCGGCGATGAGCTTGCGGGTGTTGTCGATGCCGTAGAGCGCGATGAAGCTGCCCATACGCGGGCCCTGGCTCGAGCCGAGCAGCGTCTCGTAGAGCGCCTTGAACCAGTCGCGCAGGCTTTCGAAGCCGCCGGTCTTGCCGATCTCGTAGACGAGGTTCTGGATCTCCTCCGCGGTCGCGGTCGCGGGCAGGGCGGCGAGATCGGCGTCGAGGCGCCGGAGACCGTCGATCTCCGCGCCCTCGGGCGCGCGGCGCTGGAGCGTCGGCGCGACGACGTCGCGGTGGTACGCCAGCGCGTAATCGATCAGCCGATCGAGCGCGGGATAGGCCCGGGCCGAGGCGTCGGGCAGGTAATTGGCGAGATAGCCCCACACCTGATCGCGCGTCGCCTCGCCCCCCATCACCCCGACGAGGTTGAGCAACAACCCGAAGGTGACCGGCAATTGCTCGCCCGGCACGCGGCCGTCGTGGATGTGGTGGACCGGATTGCCGAGCTGCTGCTTCAGCTCCTGCCCCGGATAATTGGCGCGATACTGCCAATAATCGTCGACCGCACGGGGGATCACGCCCATGTGCAGCGCCTTGGCCTTCCTCGGCTCCCGATAGATGTAGAAAGCGAGGCTCTCGTCGGGGCCGTAGGTCAGCCACTCGTCGAGGCTGAGGCCGTTGCCCTTCGATTTGGAGATTTTCTCGCCCTTTTCGTCGAGGAACATCTCGTAGTTGAAGCCCTCGGGCGGGCGGCCGCCGAGCACGCGCGCGATCTTCGACGATTGGGTGACCGAATCGATCAGATCCTTGCCCGCCATCTCGTAATCGACGCCCAGCGCGACCCAGCGCATCGCCCAATCAACCTTCCATTGCAGCTTCGACATGCCGCCGAGCGCCGATTGCTCGACGCGCGCGCCATCCTCGTCGGTGAAGGCGATCGTGCCCGCGTCCGCATCGACCACCTCGACCGGCACCTGCAACACCACCCCCGTCGTCGGGCTGATCGGCAGCACAGGCGAATAGGTCGCGCGGCGCTCGGCGCGCAGCGTCGGCAGCATCACGTCCATGATCGCGTCGAAATGGCGCAGCACGCCCTTGAGCGCGTCATCGAAGCGGCCGCCGGCGTAGTAATCGGTCGACGAGACGAACTCGTAATCGAAGCCGAAGCGATCGAGGAAGGCGCGCAGCATCGCATTGTTATGGTGCGCGAAGCTTTCGTACTTTTCGAACGGATCGGGGATGCGCGTCAGCGGCTTGCCGAGATGCTCAGCTAGCATCTCCTTGTTGGGGACGTTGTCGGGCACCTTGCGCAACCCGTCCATATCGTCCGAGAAGGCGACGAGGCGGGTCGGCTGGTCGGAGAGCGCGTGGAAGGCGTTGCGCACCATCGTCGTGCGCAGCACCTCGTTGAAGGTGCCGATATGCGGCAGGCCCGAGGGGCCATAGCCGGTTTCGAACAGCACCGCGCCGCCGGGCTTGCCCTGCGGATAGCGCTTGAGCAGCTTGCGTGCCTCTTCATAGGGCCAGGCCTTGGAGACGAGCGCTTCGGCGCGGAGATCGTGTGTGTCGGTCATGATGCGCGTGGCTGTGGCGCGTACCGCGCAAAATCGCAAATGTTGAAGTGGCGCGGGATCGATTCAGCGGGCCGGGACCGCCTCGGAAATCGCCCTTCCGCGATGTCCCAAACAATCTCTCAGAAAATCGACCAGCCGTGGCTTCCGGCGACCGCGCCGAACACGGTGATCAGCCCGAGCGTCAGCAGCACGACGTGCATGCGATGGAGCCGGGCGAAGGCGGCATCGGGATCGCGCGCCACCCAGCGCGGGAAGCGGCGATGGAGGATCAGCGGCTCACCGACGAACAGCAGGAACGTGAAGATGGCCCACACGCACACCATCGCGTGCATCCACCAGAAATCGAGGCTGCGGAAGCGATCCCACAGATCGAGCTTTGCCACCATGTAGAGCCCGCTCGCCCCGACCAGGAGAACGGCGGCGCGCGCCTGCCAGACGAAGCGATGCTCGATCGCGTGGAACGCGCGCAGCCGGTCGCTGCCGAGATCGCCGCGGCGCACCGCGGGAAGTGCCACCGTGGTCGCCATTGCGACGCCGCCGATCCAGATGACGACCGCAAGCACATGAAGCGCGCGGGCGAAGGCGAGATCATCCATGATCACAGGCTCCTTCCAGAAATCGATCGCCGGTGTACGCCGTTTGTGCGCGCGGAAGTTGCGCTGGCGCAAATACGTGCGCAGCGGTCGCATTATGTTGCCGCGATGGCGCGGATCAGATTCGAGGACGGAGCGATCGAGGTCGACGCGCACGTGATCGCCGAGGGGCTGCGAACGACCCCCGAGCGCGTGGCCGCGGAAATGCGGTCGGGGCGGATCACCGCGCGCTGCGAGCGCGGCATCGACGACGACGCGGGCACGTATCGGCTGAGCTTCTTCGCGGGCAACCGGCGCTTCCGCGTGACGGTGACCGAGGCGGGCGAGGTGCTCCGGCGCGCGACGCTCACCACCGCCGAGCCCCCGGCCGACGACGGGGCGCGCGCCGCGATCGATCACCCCCTTCGCCGCGCGCGTTCGGGCGGCTAGGATCAGGCGATGCACCCGCACGATCCCGAGGTGACGGCCGCGATTACGGCGCTCGATCTGTTCGCCGGGCTGCCCGCGTCCGCGCTCGACGAGGTCACCGCGCGGGCGCGCGTGCGGACGCTGGGGCGCGGCGCGCGGATGTTCGATCAGGGCGAGCCGGTCGAACGCGCGCATGTGCTGCTGTCGGGCGCGATCCGCATCGCGCAGGCGGGGAGCGACGGTGGACAGGTGGTGCTCCGCTTCATCGGCCCCGGCGAGATTTTCGGCAGCGTCGCGATCTTCACCGATCACCTTTACCCCGCCGACGGGATCGCGATGGTCGGCTCGACCGAAGCGAGCTGGGCGCGCGCCGACTGGCTCGACCTGATCGAGCGGTATCCGAGGATCGCGCTCAACCTGATCACGATCGTCGGTCGCCGGCTTGCCGAGTTGCAGGATCGGGTGCGCGAGATGGCAACCCAGCGCGCCGAACGCCGCATCGCCAACACGCTGCTGCGGCTCGCGCGGCAGGCTGGGCGGGCGACCGGCGCGGGCACCGAAATCGGCTTCCCGTTGCGGCGCAAGGACATCGCCGACATTTCGGGGACGACGCTCTTCACCGTCAGCCGAACGCTCAACGACTGGCGGCGCCAGGGCTTGATCGCCGACGACCGCCGCGCGCTGACGCTGGTGTCGATGGCCGGGATCGGGCGGATCGCGCTCGGATGACGGCGACCGGGCCGCGCATCGCCCGCACCGTGCACCCGGCTTGCTGTTGCCAATCTGTTCCATAGCCGCGACAAGGGCGGCCATGTCGCTCCCCTATCCCGCGCTTCACGCCAGCCACGGCGGCACCTGGCTGGCCACGCCCGACGGCGAGACGCGAGCGTTGGCGCGCGGCGAAGCGATCCGGGTGGCGGCCGATACGTCGGTGCTGTTGCTGGGGGCCGCCGTGGTGGGGCAGCGGCTGGGCTATGCCGATCTGTCGGGGCTCGATCTGCTCGAACTGTTCGCGTTCCTCCACCCGGCGCGCTTCATGGTGCCGACGCCCAAGGGGCTCGCGCGCGCCACCGGGTTGCTGCCGCCGACGCGCGACGAGGACGTGGCGCCCTTTCTGCGCGAGGCGGCGGCGGCGTTGCTCAGCGTCGCCGAGGGCGACTGGCCCGAGCGCGAGGGGGCATGGACGGCGGCACAATCCATGTCGCGGCTGCGCTGGCCGTGGGCGCCGGCGCTGATCGATCGCCTCGCGCGGCCCGCGCAGAACGAACGCTGGCTGTTCTCGAAGCTCCCCGAATGGCACGAGGGCGCCCCGCGCCCGGCGCCGCGCGCGGTGACGCTCGACTCGGCCGAGACGCAGGAGCGGCTGGCCGCGCTCACCGGCGCGGCGGCCGAGGCGCGACCGGGCCAGCGCGCTTATGCCGAGGCGGCCGCGCAGGCCTTTGCCCCGCGGACGATGCGCGACACGCCCAATCTGGTTCTCGCCGAGGCGGGGACGGGGATCGGCAAGACGCTGGGCTATCTCGCGCCCGCCACGCTCTGGGCGGACAAAGCGGGCGGCGCGGTGTGGGTATCGACCTACACCAAGGCGCTGCAACGCCAATTGGGGCACGAGACCGCGCGCGTCTATCCCGATCCAGCGGTGCGGCGCACCAGGGTAGTGACGCGCAAGGGCCGCGAGAATTACCTGTGCCTGCTCAATCTGGAGGATGCGTTGCAGGGCGGGTTTGCGGGGCGCGCCGCGATCCTCGCCCAGCTCGTCGCGCGCTGGGCAGCGTATAGCGCCGACGGCGACATGGTCGGCGGCGACCTGCCCGGCTGGCTGACGACGCTGTTCCGCCGCGCGGGTGCGACCGCGCTGACCGACCGGCGCGGCGAGTGCGTCTATGCCGGCTGCCCGCATTACCGCAAATGCTTCATCGAACGCGCCGCGCGCGCCAGCGCCGAGGCCGATATCGTGATCGCCAACCACGCGCTGGTGATGGTCAACGCCGCGCGCGGCCGCGAGACCGCGACGCGCCCGACACGCTATGTGTTCGACGAAGGCCATCACCTGTTCGACGCCGCCGATTCGATGTTCGCGACCGCGCTGACCGGGCAGGAGGCGATCGAGATCCGGCGCTGGGTGATCGGCCCCGAATCGCGCAGCCGAGGACGGCGGCGCGGGCTGGCGGCGCGTTTGTCGGATGTCGCGAGCTATGACGAACAGGGCGCGCTCGCGATCCAGGCGGCGGGCGAAGCGGCGGCGGCACTGCCCTCCGACGGCTGGCTCCAGCGGCTGGCCGACGGCGATCCGTTCGGCGCGATCGAGGCGCTGCTCGCGGCCGTCCGCGGGCTCGTCTATGCGCGCGACACCGCCAAGAGCGACGCGGGCTACGGCCTCGAGACCGAGCTGGCCGAACCCGACGCGGCGCTGATCGACGCCGCCGCTGGTGCCGCGCAGGCGCTCGACGCGCTCTATCGCCCGCTGGTGACGCTGGGGCGGCGGCTCGACGCGGTGCTGGGCGAAGCGCCCGACTGGATGGACGGCCCGGCGCGCGCGCGGATCGAGGGCGCGATCGCCTCGCTCGGCTGGCGCGCGGAGACGGTGGGAGCGTGGCTGGCCCTGCTCGCGCGCATCGGCGGGCCGGCCGATCCCGATTTCGTCGATTGGCTCGCGGTCGATCGGATCGAGGGACGTGAATGGGATATCGGGTTGCACCGCCGCTGGCTCGATCCGACGCGGCCGTTCGCCGAGGCGGTGCTCAAGCCCGCGCACGGCGCGCTCGTCACCTCGGCGACGCTGCGCGCGGGCGGCGACTGGGCGGTGGCGGAGGCGCGCGCGGGCGCGCCGCACCTCGCCCAGCCCGCGCAGCGTTTCGAGGCGGCGAGCCCGTTCGATTACGCCGCCCAGGCCGAGGTGCTGATCGTCACCGACGTCAAGCGCGGCGACGTGGCGGCGCTCGCGGGCGCCTATGCGCGGCTGATCGTCGCGGCCGGCGGCGGCACGCTGGGGCTGTTCACCGCGATCCGGCGGCTGCGCGGGGTGCATGGGCGAATCGCCGACCGGCTCGCGCGCGAAGGGCTGCCGCTCTACGCGCAGCATGTCGATCCGATCGATACCGGCACGCTGGTCGATATCTTCCGCGACGACGGGCATGCCTCACTGCTCGGCACCGACGCCTTACGTGATGGCGTGGACGTGCCCGGCCATTCGCTGCGGCTGGTGGTGATGGAAGGCGTGCCCTGGTCCAAGCCGAGCGTGCTTCACGCCGCGCGGCGGCTCGCCGATGGCGGGGCGGCGTATGAGGACCGGCTGGTGCGCGCGCGGCTGGCGCAAGCCTTCGGGCGGCTGATCCGGTCGTCGCGCGATCGCGGGGCGTTCGTGCTGCTGTCCGCGGCGATGCCCTCGCGCCTGCTCGCGGCGTTCCCGCCGGGGGTGGGGATTGCGCGCGTCACGCTCGACGAGGCGGTCGCGCGGGTCGAAACGCGTCTTTCATCCGGCGCGCCGATCGGGCAAGAGACGGGCGAACACGCCTGACGGAGACTGCGGCCCCCATGAAAACCTTGACGCTGCTCAGGCACGCCAAGTCGAGCTGGGACGATCCGGTCGAGCGCGATTTCGATCGGCCGCTCAACGCCAAGGGCGAGCGCGCGGCGCAGCTCGTGGGACGGCACCTGCGATCGCTGGGGCTGGCGTTCGATCACGTCGTCGCCTCCCCCGCGGCGCGCGTCGGCGACACGATCGACCAGCTCGCGATCGGATACGGCCGCACGTTCGCGCCCGATTGGGATCGGCGGCTCTACCTCGCGTCGCCCGCGACGCTGCTCGACGTGATCCACGGCCTTCCCCGCGACGCGGACCGCGTGCTGCTGATCGGCCACAATCCGGGGCTGGAGGAACTGGTGCTGCTGCTGGTGCCCGACGATGCGCGCGATACGCTGCGCGCCGAGGCGGCGGCCAAATATCCCACCGCGACCGTCGCCGAAATCCGTTTCGATGGCGATTGGCCTGCGGTGAGCGCGGCGACGGGCACGCTGACACGCTTCATCCGCCCGCGCGATCTCGATCCAGCGCTGGGGCCGGATCAGGCATAGGATTCTGCCCCTAACCATCGACGGTCGCCCGCTTTTGGCGCCGCCAGCCCGAACTACCCCCTTTAACCCTGTTCACTTCCCCGGCGAAGGCCGGGGCCCAGTTACGGCCGGCCCGATGCTGGACCCGGCCTTCGCCGGGGAGGTGAATGAAAGCCCGTATCCGAGATTGCGTTATCGCCCCTGCGCGCGCCAGCGGCGGATGGTGCGGGCGATGATCTGATCTTCCTGCCCGACCTCGCTCCACAATTCGGAGAACAGCGGATCGCCCGAAGCCGGCCGCTTGTGCTCCTCGAGCGCGTCGAAGCCGACGCGGATCGGGATCGCGACGCCCTCACCGCAGATCACGCATTCGCGATTCCTGAGCGCGGGGATCGAATCGAGGAAGCCGCGCGCGCCTTCGGGCATCGCGGCGCGAACGAACGCCTGGTCGCGATCGTTGTTCAGGCGCATCGAGATGATCGTGCCGCATTGCGACAGCACGCCCTCGGCCAGATCCGACGGGCGCTGGGTGATCAGCCCCAGCGAGACGCCGTATTTGCGGCCTTCCTTGGCGATCCGGCTGAGGATGCGGCCGACCGAGGATTTCTCGGCATCGGCGCCGCTCGGGATGTAGCGATGCGCTTCCTCGCAGACGAGCAGGATCGGGCGCTGCGGTTCGTTGCGTGACCAGATCGCGAAATCGAACACCATCCGCGCGAGCACCGACACCACCACCGAGGTGATTTCCGAGGGCACGCCCGAGACGTCGATGATCGAGATCGGCTTGCCGTCGCCCGGCAGGCGGAAGACGCGGCCGATGAAATCGCCCATCGTATCGGCGACGAGCATGCCGGAGAACATGAAGCCGTAGCGCGGATCGGCCTTGATCTCGTCGATCTTGGTCTTGAGCCGCAGATAGGGCGCGGTATCGCCCGCGCGATCCATCTTGCCCATTTCGAGCTGGATGATGTTGGTCAGGTCGCTGAGCAGATAGGGCACCGGCGCGTCGACCGTCAGCTTGGCGATCTCCTGCCCCACCCGGCCCTTGGCGCGCGCCGCGAGCAGGCATTTGGCGAGAATATCGGCATCGACCTGCCGATCGGCGCCGTGGCTGGTCAGGAACACTTCGCAATGTTCCTCGAAATTCATCAGCCAATAGGGCATCTGGAGGTTGCCGACGTCGTAGACCGCGCCCGCCGTCTTGAACGCGGCGCCATATTCGCCGTGCGGATCGACCATCACGATATGGCCCTGCGGCGCGCGCTGGCAGATGCGGTGCAGGATCAGCGCGGCGGCGGTCGATTTGCCGGTGCCGGTCGAGCCCAGCAGCGCGAAATGCTTGCCCAGCATCGCGTCGATATAGAGCGCGGCGCGGATGTCGCGCGTCGGATAGACGGTGCCGATCTCGATATTGGCGCGATCGTCGGCGGCGTAGATCTGCTTGAGATCGGCGGTCGAGGCCGGAAACACCGGCGCCCCGGGCCGCGGATAGCGAGTGACGCCGCGGCGGAACTTGTAGAGCTTGCCGGTCAGCTTTTCCTCATCGCCTTCGCCGAGGAAATCAACCTCGGCGACGATACGGTCGTCACATCCGGCAGCGAGCTTGAGCGCGCGGATATTGGCGATCAGCCACACCCCACCGACGCGCACCTTGACCTGGCTGCCGACCTGCCCCGCCGCCGCGATCGCCGGATCGCTGCTCTGCGCGATCGTATCGAGCGCTGCCGCATCGAGCACGATCTGGCTGCCGCTGCCGCCGATCTCGGCGACCGCGCCGATGCCGCGCGGGCTGAATCCCACCGGCGTGGCCGGCGCGCCGGTCGATTCCGGGTCGACACCCGTCAGATCCTGCGCGCCCAAAATTTCCGCCATCAACCACGTCCCCGATGGTCAAACGGCGGCAACCATGCCTGCGGAAGGTAAAGATAGTGTTTTCCGCATGTGCCGGCGCGCGATCATTCGTAGCGCAGCGCCTTGACCGGATTGGTCCGCGCGACGCGCCAGGCGTGCGTGCCGATCGTCAGAATCGCGATCACGAGCGCGAGCACGCCCGCCGCGACGAAGGGCACCGGCCCGAGCGGCATCCGCACCTCGAAACCGTTGAGCCACGAACGCATGGCCCACCACGCGACCGGCCATGCGATCACATTGGCGATCAGCACCGGCCGGCTGAACTGCCACACCAAGAGCCGCACGATATCCCGCGTCCGCGCACCCAGCACCTTGCGGATGCCGATCTCCTTCGTGCGGCGCTCGGCGGTGAAGGCGGCGAGCCCGAACAGCCCGAGGCAGCCGATCACCACCGCGAGCACCGCGAACGCCCCGAAAAGCTGCGCGCGGCGCTCGTCGCGGTTGTAGAGATCGTTGACGATGTCGTCGACGAAGCGCGCCTGGAAGGGAATGTCGGGCACCAGCCGCTGCCACACCGTCTCGACCTGATCGTAGACCGCGCTGGGGCTGCGCCCCTGGAAACGGATCATGAGCTGCGAGACGATGCCGGTGTCGTAGAGATAGAAGATCGGCTGGAGCGGATCGCGCACCGAGCGGTAGCGAACATCGTCGACCACGCCAACGATCGTCGACGGCACCAGGCCATATTCGCTGTCGACGATCGGGGTCTTGATCTGCTTGCCGATCGCGTCCTGCGGGCGCGCGAAGCCTAGCCGCCGCGCCGCCTCGCGGCTGACGAGGATGTTCACCCCGCGCGCGGCAAGCGCCTGCTGCGCCTCGGGCAGGGCGGGGGACGGCGTGGTGGCGTCATCCATCGGCCGCGCGTCGGAAAGCGTGCGCCCCGCGAGCAGCCTGATCCCCATCGCGTCGAAAAATCCCTGATCGGTGCCGTAGACGCCCAGTGCGACATGGTTCGGGCTGCCCGGCACCTGCACGTCGGTCACCGAATTGTGGCCGTTCGCCACCGCGATGTTGGTACGGCCGACCGCGACCACACCGGGAATGCGGCGCACCTGTTGCATCAGCGCGTCGGCAACCTGTTCGGCCTGCGGGCGGCCGATCCCGTCGAGCTGGAGCAGCCCGTCGCGCTTGTAGCCGGCATCGACGTTGCGCGCATAGCTGGTCTGCGCATAGACGATCGCGGTGCAGATGATCAGCCCGATCGACACCGCGAATTGCGCGACGACGAGCATACCCCGCAACCGCCCCGATCCTTCCGCGCCGGCGGCCGAGCGGTTCGCCTTGAGCACGCGCGCGGGCTCGAACCGCGACAGCACGAGCGCGGGATAGAGCCCGCCGGCGATCCCGACGATCAGCGTCAGCGCGATCACCGGCAGGATCAGCCCGTCGGCAGCGACATAGCGCACCGCGATCTGGGCATCGAGGAAGCCGTTGAGCGCGGGCAGCGTCAGCTCGACCAGCGCGAGCGCGACGAGCATCGCCGCCGCCGCGACGAGGATCGATTCGCCGAGGAACTGCGTGATGAGCTGCTGGCGCGTGGCCCCCAGCACCTTGCGCAGCGCGACCTCGCGCGCGCGCTGCGTGGCGCGGGCGGTGGCGAGGTTGGTGAAGTTGACGCACGCCATGCCGAGGATGAGCATCGCGATCACCGCGAAGGTGACGATCGACGTCTTGTCGTTGCCCGGCGTCTGCGCGCCGCCCTGCGCCGCACCGAGATGGACGTCGCGGATGTTGACGAGTTTCCAGTCCTGGAACTCGCCCGGATTGCTGATCCGTACCCCATCATTCTCGTCGGGGATGTTGCGCTTTTCCCACGCCGGAAGCTGCGCTTCGATCGCGGCGGCGTCGGCGGACGATTTGAGCCGCAGCCAATAGCCGCCCTCCTGCCAGCTCCAGCTCGTCAGCGCGCCGGGGGTCGCCTGCCAGTATGACGCGGGATCGAAACGCGCGACCATGCCGAAGCCGAGCGACGAGTTTTTGGGCAGGTCGCGGAACACGCCGGTGACGCGATAATCCTCCTTGAGATCGCGGCTGGCGAGCGTCAGCGTCTTGCCGATCGGATCGTCGCTGCCGAAATATTTCGCCGCCGCCTTCTCGCCGAGCACCAGCGAATGCGGGTCGTCGAGCGCATGGGCGGGATCGCCGCGCACGAACGGCACATGGAGCACGTCGAACAGATTGCCGTCGACGAACAGCGCACCGGGCACCGTGCTCGGCTGGCCGTTCTGAAGCACGACGATCGCCTGGCTGGTGAAATAGACCGCGTTTTCGACCTGCGGAAAATCCTTCTTGAGCCGCTGGCCGGTGACATAGCTGGTCTGCTGGAGCTTCATCTCCTCGCCGCCTTCGTCGGTGGCGTGGTAGAAATCCTGAAGCTGGAAGACATTGTCCGAATCGGGCAGCCACTCGTCGTAGCTGAATTCGTAGCGCACATAGGACAGGATCAGCAGGCACGCCGCGATCCCCAGCGACAGCCCGGCGATGTTGATGATCGTATACGCGCGGTTCTTGGCAAGCGCGCGCAAGGCGACCGTGAGATAGTTGCGCCACATCGGACCGACCCCTCCTCTCGTCTCAGGCCGCGCGGCGGTGTTGCTGGAGGATTCGGCCGTCGAGCATCTGGACGACGCGGCCGGCATAATCGGCGTGCGCGGGCGAGTGGGTGACCATCACGATCGTCGAGCCTTCGGCGTTCAGCGTCTGAAGCATCCGCATCACTTCCTCGCCATGCGCGGTATCGAGGTTGCCGGTCGGCTCATCGGCGAGGATCAGCCGCGGGCTGGCGACGAGCGCACGCGCGACCGCGACGCGCTGCT
Source organism: Hephaestia caeni (assembly GCF_003550065.1). Lineage (GTDB taxonomy): Bacteria > Pseudomonadota > Alphaproteobacteria > Sphingomonadales > Sphingomonadaceae > Sphingomonas > Sphingomonas caeni_A. Next base: position 1,074,765 of record NZ_QXDC01000003.1, on the reverse strand, counting down.
GCTGGCCGCCCGAAAGCTGGCTCGGACGGTGGCGCGCGCGATGCGCGATGCCGACGCGATCCATCACGACATCGGCGCGCCGGCGGCGCTCGCTCGCCGAGACGTCGTGATAGAGCAAGGCCAGCTCGACATTCTCGCGCACCGTCAATTCGTCGACGAGGTTGAAGCTCTGAAAGATGAAACCGATCGAGGCCTTGCGCACTTCGGCAAGCTTGCTCTCGGGCAATCCAGCGACTTCCTTGCCGTCGAAAATGTACGAACCGCTCGACGGGCTGTCGAGCATCCCCATCAGATTGAGCAGCGTCGATTTGCCGCACCCCGATGGCCCCATGATCGCGACGAATTCGCCCTCGGCGATGTCGAGATCGATCGCGTCGAGCGCGGTGGTCTCGACCGTATCGGCGCGGTAAACCCGCGATAGCGCGCGCATGCTCAGCATCGTGTTCGTCCTTTCAGTCGTCGAGATCGAGGCGGTTCTTGTCGGCGAAGCCGGTGTAGGGTGAGGTGATCACGCGCTCGCCCGGCTCCAACCCGTCGAGCACCTCGATCGATTCGGAATTACGGCGCCCCAGCCGCACCGGGCGACGCACCGCGCTGGTGCCGTCGGGGGCGACCACGAACACCCAATTGCCGCCGGTTTCGTTGTAGAAGGCGCCGTTGGGGATCAGCAGCGCGGGCGTGGGATCGCCGAGCGTCAGCTTCGCCTGGAGCGTCTGGCCGCGCTGGAGATCGCCGGGCTCGTCGCCGAGGAATTGCAGATCGACCTGAAACTGGCCGTTCTGGACCTGCGGATAGATTTTGGTGACGCGCGTCGGATAGCTTTTGCCGCCCCAATCGACGGTCGCCTTCTGCCCGACCGCGACCCGCCCGAGATAGAATTCGTCGACTCCGGCGATCAGCTTGTTGCGCCCCGGCGAATCGACCTGCCCGATGCGTTCGCCCTGTTGCAGCGACTGGCCGACCTGGATCGAGAAGCCCGAAAGCTGCCCCGTCACCGGCGCGCGCAGGTTGAGCGCATCGAGGTTGCGGCGCGCGATCTCCAGCCCCGATTCGAGCGATTGCGCCGCCGCGCTCTGTTGCGCGAGCTGACTCGCCTGGAGCCGCTCGTCGGTCGCCTGGCTGTTCTTCACCGCCGCGAGCCGCTTGCGCTCGTACGCATATTGATCGGTCGTGTCGGCGAACTGCTTGCCCGCGACGAAGCCCTTGGCGGCAAGCGGCTGCTCGCGCTCGTACTGGCGGCGCGCCTTGGCGGTTTCGAGCTGCGCCTCGAGCACCGCGCGCGTATTGGCGAGCCGGGTCTGTTCGAGCGCGAGTTCCTGGCTGCGCATGTTGTTGATCTGTTGCGTCACCTCGGTCTGGCGGGCGAGCAGGTTGAGCGCGAGATCGGGGTTGGAGAGCACCGCGAGCATCTGACCCTTGGTGACGCTGGTGCCATCCTCGACCAGCACCTCCTCGACCCGCCCGCCCTCGACCGCGTCGAGATAGACCGTGACGAGCGGCGTCACGCGCGCGCGCAGCGGGATGAAATCGTCGAACGTGCCCTTGGCGACAGGCGAAATGGTGACGTGATCGGCCGCGACATTCTGCGTCCCCGCGCGCGGCGCCAGCCAATAGAAGATCGCGGCGAGCACCACCACCACAACGGCGCCCGCCGCGATCTTCAGCCTGGTCGGGAGCCCTTTTTTCGCGACCACGCGATCCATGCCGCTGCCGCTCGCCGGCGGCACGACATCTTCCTTTTCGATCGGCACCACGCTCATGCGCCTGTCAGACGCAAGCGGCGTGCCAGCCCGGCGATCGGCGCACAGGCGCGGAATCGCGGTCACCGGCCGCTGCCGGCAGTGTCCGTTATCGGACACATCTGTCCACGATCGGACATGATCGCGATTCCGATGCTCAGGCGTTCGACCGGACGACGGCCGAGGGCACGCCGGGAAGCACCGGCGGCGCCGATGCGAGCGTGAGGCACAAGGTCGCGGCGACCGCGCCGACGAGGCTCAGGATGCGGCGGAAAGCGATGATATGCATGACGTCCTCCGAATATCTGGCGTTACGTGCCGAACGTTGCAGCAGGCGTGCCAAACCCATTTCCCGCGGTTTTCCGCCATCGGCCACGTCATAGCCCCGGCTGGCACACAACTTGATTGTCCGGAAACGGGCAGCCCCTGTACGAGAGCGGACAAGATGAGCGACAAACCCGAATTCGACCTCGCCGTGGTCATCGACGACGACGAGGACATCCTGACCGCCGCGACGCTGCTGCTGCGCCGGATGTTCGCCGAGGTGTTGACCGCGCCCAATCCGCAGGCCGCGCTCGACATGCTCGGCGGGCGGCTGCCCGATGTCGTCCTGCTCGACGCCAATTTCGCGCGCGGCGCGACCGACGCCGCCGAGGGGCTGGCGTGGCTCGGCCGGTTGCTCGCCTACGATCCCGACATGGCGGTGGTGATGATCACCGCGCATGCGGGGCTTCAGGTCGCGGTCGCGGCGATGAAGCGCGGCGCGACCGATTTCGTCTCCAAGCCGTGGTCGAACGAGAAACTCCTCACCAGCGTGCGCACCGCCGCGACGCTGCGCCGGTCGCGCCGCGACGCGCCCCCCGAGCGCCAGCATCCGCTCGCGAGTGGCGGCACGCCGGGGAGCACGCTGCTGCTCGGGCGCTCGCCCGCGATGGCGCGCGTCCAGTCGCTGATCGCGCGCGCGGGGCCGACCGACGCCAACGTCCTGATCCTCGGCGAGAACGGCACCGGCAAGGAACTGGTCGCACGCGCGCTCCACGGCGCGTCGCACCGCGCCGACGCGCCGATGCTGACGGTCGATCTGGGCGCGATCACCGAGGATCTGATCGATTCGGAACTGTTCGGCCATGTGAAGGGCGCCTTCACCGACGCCAAGAGCGATCGCGTGGGGCGCATCCAGGCGGCCAACGGGGGGACGCTTTTCCTCGACGAAATCGGCAACCTGCCGCTCCATCTCCAGCCCAAATTGCTGTCGGTGCTCGAACAGCGCAAGGTGACGCCGGTGGGTGCCAACACGCCGGTGCCGGTCGATATCCGGGTGATCGCCGCGACCAACATGGCGCCCGCGATGCTCACCGACGACCGCTATTTCCGCCAAGACCTGCTGTTCCGGCTCAACACCGTCGAGATCGACCTGCCGCCTTTGCGCGACCGCCGCGAGGACGTGCCCGAATTGCTCGAACATTTCCTGATTCTCTACGCCAGACGCTACGGCCAGCCGGTGCCCGCGATCACCCCCGAGGCGATGACCGCGCTCAGGCATCACGACTGGCCGGGCAATGTCCGCGCGCTGCGCCATGCCGTCGAACGCGCGGTGATCCTGTCGGGCGGCCAGCCGCTCCAGCCGCACGACTTCCCGATCGGTGCCACCGCGTCACGGCTGCGCCCGGAGGCGGTAGTCGCGCCGTCGTCGCGCCAGGATCTCAACCTCGACCGCGCCGAGCGGCGGCTGGTCGAGGAGGCGCTCAAGAAGCACGGCTACAACATCTCGCTCGCCGCCGCCGAACTGGGGCTCTCGCGCGGCGCGCTCTATCGGCGCATGGAGAAACATGGCCTCTGACCGCCGCTTCCTGATCGGCCTCGCGTTGCGGATCGCATTGCTCGCGACCGCGATCGCGCTGCTGATCGCGGCATGCCTGACGCCGGGGCTGGCGGCGGCGCGGGTGCTTGCCGGGCTGCTCGTCATCGGCGCGGTCGCCTTGCTCTGGGGGCACGTCACGCGCACCAACATGATGCTGACGCGCTTTGTCGAGGCGCTGAACGCGGGCGACACCAGCGTGCGCTTCGCCGCGGGTGGCGGTGCCGGGTTCGATGCTTTGGGCGCGGCGTTCGACGCGGCGATCGCGCGGGCGCGCACCGAGCGCGACAGCGCCGCCAGGGCTGAGCGGTTCCAGCAGGCGTTGGTCGACGACATGCCGATCGCGGTACTGACGATCGACGCGCGCGGCGCGGTGACGCCGGGCAACAAGCTCGCGCGGCGGCTGTTCGGCGCGCATCTTTCGGGCGCGCGGGCCGAGGACTACGCGATCTACGGCGCGACCTTCGCCAAACGGCTGGCGGGCGAGAGCCGCGGCGGCGAGGAGACATTGCTGCTCACCTTCGGCGGGCGTGCCGAGCGCGCGATCGTACGGTCGGCCGAGCTGACGCGGCTCGACGGCCAGACCCGCGTCGTCACCGTCCAGCCGGTGCAGGGCGCGTTCGACAGCATCGAAATGGCCGCGCAAAGCGACCTCGTGCGCGTGCTGACCCACGAAATCCTCAATTCGCTGACGCCGATCACCTCGCTCGCCGAGACCGCCAGCGACCTGCTCGATGCGCCCACGCTCGAGGCCGATCCGCGCGTCGCCGATGCGCGCATGGCGGTCGGCACGCTGATGCGGCGCACGCGCGGCCTCGGACATTTCATCGAAAGCTATCGCGCGGTCGCGCGGCCGCCGGTGATCGCCCGCAAGGTGTTCGCCGCCGAGCCCTGGGCCGCCGAACTCCAGCGCCTGCTCGCCGCCGACTGGCCCGATGTGCCGATAAGTATCGAGATCGCGCCCGACGGTCTCGCGCTCGACGCCGACCCCGATCTGCTCGCGCAAGTGCTGATCAATCTCCTACGCAACGGCGCCGAGGCCGCGCGCCAGCACAGCGATGCGCCCAAGCTACGACTGTCGATCACGACGATCGAGGGCGGCGGGCGGCGGCTGATCGTCGCGGACAACGGCCCCGGCGTGCCGCTCGCGATCCGACAGGAGGTGTTCCTGCCCTTCTTCACCACGCGCGCGAAGGGGACCGGGGTGGGGCTCAACCTCGCGCGCCAGATCGTGGTGGCGCACGGCGGCGGGATCGAGGTGACCGACGCGGCCGGCGGTGGGGCGCAGTTCGAGATTGTGATTTAGGGCTGGGGTTGAGCCGACGGCTGGCGCCCAGTTGCCGACAATCCTTTGGTCTCCATCAATGGGGGGCAAAAACCAAACTTCCGGCACCGACAAGCAAACTCATAAGCCCGAGAAGCCGCAAGACCCAAAGCCTGCGAAGAGGTGCGTAAGTTTCAAGCGACCGACGCTCTTCAAAAAATTCTTCCTTCTCGCCGCGCTGCAATTCACCCAATCGTCGCTCATGGCGATCGACAAGACGTCGGGCTACAAGGGTCGGCCAGACGAGCAGCAAGACCCCTAACAATATCAGACCGATAGAGCGGATATCCATCAACGAAACATGCACGACGCACATCGGTTCAGCAATGCACCAAGTAGCGAATCGCTTTGGGCTCGATGGACCCCGGAACAAGTCCGGGGTGACGGAGGCGCGTATCCTCTTCGGGAACGTCGCCGCTAAATCACCCTGCATACTTCCCCGGCGAAGGCCGGGGTCCAGCATCGGGCCGCTCGTAACTGGACCCCAGCCTGCGCCGAGGTGACAGCTCAGCCCGCCTCGGCGATCAGGGCGGCGGCTTCCTTGCCCATCCAGTCAAAGCCGCCCGACAGGCGCCAGACTTCGCGGCCTTCGGCGTCGAACAGGATCGTGGTGGGCAGATTGGCCTGATAGGCGAGGCTGAATTCGAGCTTGGGATCGGTGTAGGCGGGCAAATGGGTGATGCCCTTTTGCTTGAGGAAGGGCGCCGCCTTGGCCTTGCCTTCGATATCCTGGCTGACCGTCAGCACATGGAGCGCCGCGCCTTTCTGCACCGCGAGCGCATCGAGCGTCGGCAGTTCGGCGACGCACGGCGCGCACCACGTCGCCCACAGGTTGAGCAGCACCGGCGTGCCCTTGAAATCGGCGAGCGTCACCGTCTTGCCGTCGGGCGCGGTGAAGGATACCGCGGACGCGGCCTCGCCCTTGTGGCTGCGATCGACCTCGCCCTGCGTTACCGCCGATGCGCCGCCGGGCGCCACCTCGTCGGGGCTCGCGGCGACCTCGTCGGGCGAAGCCTGGTTGGCGTCGGCCAAAGCGCCGCTTGCTTGCTCCGCGCCCGGCTTGGCCCTATCGCAGCCGCCGATCATCAGCGTTGCCACGAGGAGAAACGGGATCAACGCGCGCAAGGACACCTCCAATGCCATGTGGGGCGGGCGCTTCGCCGAAGGCCCGGCCGCGGTGATGCGCGAGATAAACGCCTCGATCCCCTTCGACAAGCGGCTGTGGCGCGAGGACATCGCCGGATCGAAGGCGCACGTCACGATGCTGGCGGCGCAGGGCGTGGTATCGGCCGAGGATGCCGAGGCGATCCGCGGCGGGCTCGACGCGATCGCGGTCGAATACGAAGCACAGGGCGTGCCCGAGGATCTCACCCTCGAAGACATCCATATGGTCACCGAATCGCGGCTGGCCGAAAAGATCGGCGCGGCGGCGGGGCGGCTCCACACCGCGCGCTCGCGCAACGATCAGGTCGCGACCGATTTCAAATTGTGGACGCGCGCCGCGATCGACGAGGTGTTGGCTGCACTCGGCACGCTTCAGGACGCGCTGATCGCGCGCGCCGAAGACCATGCCGATAGCGTGATGCCCGGCTTCACCCACCTGCAGAGCGCGCAGCCGGTGACGCTGGGCCACCATCTGATGGCGTATCACGCGATGATCGCGCGCGACCGCAGCCGCTTCGCCGATGCGCGCGCGCGCGCCAACGAATGCCCGCTGGGCGCCGCCGCGCTTGCCGGAACGGGCTTCCCGATCGACCGCGAGGCAACCGCCGCCGCGCTCGGTTTCGACCGACCGACGGCGAATTCGCTCGATTCGGTATCGGACCGCGATTTCGCGCTCGACTATCTGATGGCGGCGACGCAGGTGAGCCTGCATCTGTCGCGGCTCGCCGAGGAATTCATCATCTGGGCGTCGCAGCCGTTCGGCTTCGTGTCGCTATCGGACCAATGGTCGACCGGCTCGTCGATCATGCCGCAGAAGCGCAATCCCGACGCCGCCGAACTGGTGCGCGGCCATGCCGGGCGGATCGCGGGGTGCATGACCGCGCTGGTGATGACGATGAAGGGGCTGCCGCTCGCCTATTCGAAGGATATGCAGGACGACAAGCCGCCGGTGTTCGAGGCGCACGACCTGCTCGGGCTGTCGATCGCGGCGATGACCGGGATGGTCGAGAGCGCGACTTTTCGCAACGATCGGATGCGCGCGCTGGCCGAATCGGGGTTCGCGACCGCGACCGACCTTGCCGACTGGCTGGTACGCGAGGCCGGCGTGCCGTTCCGCGAGGCGCACCACATCACCGGGCGCGCGGTCAAGGCGGCCGAGGATGCGGGCGTGCGGCTCGACGAACTGCCGCTCGACACGCTGACTGCGATCGACGCGCGGATCGATGCGCGCGTGTTCGACGTTCTGTCGGTCGATGCGTCGGTGGCGAGCCGGACGAGCCTGGGCGGCACCGCGCCGGTGCGCGTGCGCGAGGCGATCGCCGCGGCGCGCGCGCGGCGTGACGAGGAGATGGGCCGATGAAACCGGTGATCCTGATCGCCGCGATCGCGCTGACGGGCTGCGGCTCGTCGGCGGGGCTCAAGCCCGCCGACGGCGCCCCCCTGCCCGTCGCGCCCTACGGTGAGGACGCGCGGCCCGCCGCCAGCGAACTGCTCACCCCGCCGCCCCAGACCCGCCCGCGCCGCGACGACGAACTCCTCAAGGATTCGCACGAGCGCGCGCCCGACCCCTTCGACCTGCCGCCCGAGAACTGATGGACCATTTCACGCTGATCGACGGCGCGCTCCACGCCGAACAGGTGCCGCTTGCGCGCATCGCCGACGAGGTGGGCTCGCCCGTCTACGTCTATTCGGCCGCGACCTTTCGCCGCCACGCGCGCGTCTTTCGCGACGCATTGCTGCCGCTCGGGCGGGTGCATCTGGCCTATGCGATCAAGGCCAATCCCAATGTCGCCGTGCTGCGGCTGCTTGCCGATGAGGGCTATGGCGCCGATGTCGTCTCGGGCGGGGAAATGGCGCGCGCGTTGGCGGCTGGCATGCCCGTGAGCGAGATCGTCTTTTCGGGCGTCGGCAAGACCCGCGACGAGCTGGCGCGCGGGCTCGACGCCGGAATCGGCCAGTTCAACCTCGAACTTGAGGAAGAAGGCCGCGTCCTCGCCGAGATCGCGGCGGCAAAGGGGATGACCGCGCACGCCGTGCTGCGCGTCAACCCCGATGTCGATGCGGGCACCCATGCCAAGATCTCCACGGGCCGCAAGGAGAACAAGTTCGGCGTGCCGATCGACCGCGCGCCGGCGATGTTCGATCGGCTGGCGAGGCTTCCCGGGCTCGATCTGCGCGGTGTGGCGATCCATATCGGCAGCCAGCTCGGCGATCTCGCGCCGCTCGAGGCCGCTTATGCGCGGATCGGCGAGTTGGTGGCCGCGCTGCGCGCGGCGGGCCACACGATCAGCCGGGTCGATCTCGGCGGCGGGCTGGGCGTGCCCTACAAGCAGGGCGATGTGATGCCGAGCCCCGCCGAATACGGCGCGATGATCGCAAGGGCGACCAAGGGCTGGGACGTCGAACTGATGTTCGAGCCCGGCCGCGTGATCGCGGGCAATGCCGGGGTGCTGCTGACGCGCGTGATCTGGGTCAAGCCCGGAGTCACCCATCCCTATGTCATCGTCGATGCGGCGATGAACGACCTCGCGCGGCCCGCGCTCTACGACGCCTGGCACGATTTCGCGGCAGTCCACCCGACCGGCGAGACGATGGTCGCCAATATCGCGGGGCCGGTATGCGAGACCGGCGATACCTTCGCGATGGGCCGCACGATCGACAAGGTCGCCTCGGGCGATCTCGCGATCTTCCGCACCGCGGGCGCCTATGGCGCGACGATGGCCTCGACGTACAACAGCCGCGCCTTGGTGCCCGAGGTACTGGTCGACGGCGACCGCTTCGCCGTGGTCGCCGATCGCATCGCCGCCGAGACGATCCTCGCCGCCGAGCGCGTGCCCGAGTGGCTCACGCGGTGAGCCTCCACAGCCTGCCGTTGTTCGTCAGGCTGGCAGGCAAGCCGGTGATCCTGCTCGGCAGCGGCGCGGCGGCCGAGGCCAAGCGGCGGCTGCTCGACCGGGCGGGGGCGATTGTGGTCGAGGATCATGCCGACGCCCGCCTCGCGATCGTCGCGATCGAGAACGAGGATGACGCGCGCGCCGCGGTCGATCGGCTGCGCGCGCGCGGCGTGCTGGTCAATGCGGTCGACCGGCCCGATTGGTGCGATATCACCATGCCCGCGATCGTCGAGCGCGATCCGGTGCTGATCGCGATCGGCACCGGCGGCGCCTCGGCGGGGCTGGCGGGAGCGCTGCGCCAGCGGCTCGAAGCGATGCTGCCCACCGCGCTGGGCGGGCTCGCGCGCGCGCTGTTCGCCGCGCGCGAGGCGTTGCGCACCCGCTATCCCGATGACGGCGCGCGACGGCGCGCGTTGGGCGCGGCGCTGGCCGAAGGCGGGGCGCTCGATCCGATGGCGGCGGACGGGAACGCCGTGCCGCGGTGGCTCGACGCCGATGCCGCGATCCTTGCGCGCCGCGAAACGATCCGCCTGCGCTCGGCCGATCCCGACGATCTGACGCTGCGCGAGGTGCGGTGGCTGGGGCAGGCCGACCGCGTCTATCACCACGCGCGCGTGCCCGCCGCGATCCTCGATCGCGCACGCGCCGATGCGGCAAGGATTTGCGGCCCCGCGCCGGCCGCGCCACAACCGGGGCTGACCGTGGTGCTCGAAATGGACCTGCCGGAGACCCTGCCATGACCGGATTCGCCTATCGCGTCGTCAAGGGCGCGGCCGGGAAGATCGCACCCGAGGCCGCGCTCACCGCCGACGGCGATCTGGTCTGGGTCCATCTTTCGACCAACAATATCGAGGCGCAGGACTGGCTCGGCGAGAAGGCCGGGCTCGCCGATTATATCGTCGATGCGCTGACCGCGACCGAAAGCCGGCCGCGCTGCGAGGCGGTGGGCACGGGCGCGTTCATCAACCTGCGCGGCAACGTCGCCGACAAGGCCGCGCTTCCCGATGCGCTGGCGTCGGTCCGTATCTGGGCGTCGGGGCCGCGCGTGTTTTCGGCGATGCGCAAGCCGCTGACCGCGCTCGACGCGGTCGTCGACGCGATCGACGCGGGCGAGATCGGCGATCCCGGCGATCTGATCGCCAAATTCGCCGCGACGATCACCGAAGAACTCGATCCCGAGGTCGCCGACCTGGGCGACGAACTCGATGATTGCGAAGCCGATCTCGACGCCGACCAGGTGTTCGAGCTGCGCCGCACGGTGACGCATGTGCGCGTCGAGGCGATCCGCTATCGCCGGTTCCTGTCGCCGCAGCGCGCCGCGCTGGAAAAGCTGGCCGCGCTACCGGTCGACTGGCTCCATGACGACGATCGGCTCCACCTCGCCGCCGCTGCCGATCGCGCCGCGCGGATGGCCGAGGAACTCGACAGCATCCGCGAACGCGCCGCGCTGATGCACGAGGCGCTCACCGATCTGCGCGCCGAACAGATCGACAGCCGATCGCTGCTGATCTCGATCGTCGCGCTGGTGTTCCTGCCCGTCACCTTCATCACCGGGCTCTACGGGATGAACGTCGAAAACTTGCCTTATGCCAAGGAGCCCTGGGCGTTCGACGCGATCTTCGGCATATGCGCCGCGATCGCCGCAGGCGTGATCATCTATTTCCTGCAACGGCACTGGTTTCGGAGGTGACTCTGGTTGCACGCAAGTGGATCAAATACTCACCGAGAGCCGTGCATTGAGCGCGGCGACCGATTGGGTAAGCCGGCGGCATTCCTCGCGGCGTTCGGCAAGCTCGGTACGCGCTTCGCCCAGCTCGATCGCGCGCGTCGCGATGCGGGCGTCGAGCATCGCGTTCGAGCGCTTGAGTTCGGCGATGCGCTGGGCGCGATCGATCGTGCGCTCGATCCGCGCGGCGAGCAGATCGACCGCGACCGGCTTGGCGAGGAGATCGTCGGCGCCCGTCGCCAGCGCCTCGACCGCCGCGGCGGCGTCGTTATGGCCGGTCAGCATGATCACCGGCAAATCCGCGGTTTCGCGGCTGGCGCGAATTTCGGCGAGGACGTGAAGCCCGGTCAGCCCCGGCATCACCATATCGAGCAGGACGAGATCGACCCCGCGCGCCGCGAGCAGATCGAGTGCTTCGCCGCCGTCGCCGCATTGCACGACGAGGAAGCCGCGCCGCGACAATTGCTCGCCGAGCATCTCCAGCGTCGCGCGGCTGTCGTCGACCGCCAGCACGGTGCGAACCGGCCGTTGGCGCATGCGCGGTGCGTCGATATCGTCGAATCGATCCATCCAGCCCCTTCCCCAGGTGCGCGACTATGCCGCGCGATCGTCACGATTCGGTAAACCGGCGCGCAACCATATCGGCGGAAGCCTCTCCCCGACGAAGGTCGGGGTCCAGTTACGACCGGTCCGATGCTGGACCCCGGCCTTCGCCGGGGAGGTGCCTCGCGGTGTGGGAGACACAAGCGTGTCTGTGCCCGGCGCTTGCGAGTCGGGCAATGTCGGTGGCAGGATCGCGCGTATGGATGTCGACGCGATCGTGATCGGCGGCGGGCATAACGGGCTGGTGTGCGCGTGGTATCTGGCGCGCGGCGGCAAGCGCGTGCTCGTGCTCGAACGGCGTGGCGTAGTGGGCGGCGCGGCGGTGACCGAGGAATTCGTGCCCGGATTCCGTAATTCGACCGCGAGCTATACTTTGGGGCTGCTCGATCCGCGCATCATTGCAGACATGAACCTCCATGCGCATGGCCTCAGCATCGTCGAGCGGCCTTATGCGAATTTCCTGCCCACCGACGACGGCCGCTACCTGCTGATGGGCGGTGACCAGAGCCGCGCGGCGATCGCGCGCTTTTCGGAAGGCGACGCCGCGGCACTGCCCGATTATGAGCGGCGGCTCGACGCGGTCGCGCGCGTGCTGCGGATGCTCGCCGATCGCGCGCCGCCCGATGTCGGCGGGGGGCCGGGCGACGTCGCGCGCGCGATCAATCAGGCGTGGCGGCTGCTGCGGCTGCCGATCGAGGCCAAGCGCGACGCGCTCGATCTGTTCACGCGTTCGGCGCGCGAGGTGCTCGACGGGTTCTTCGAAAGCGACCCGATCAAGGCCGTGTTGGGTTTCGACGCGGTGGTCGGCAATTATGCCAGCCCCGACACGCCCGGCAGCGCCTATGTGCTGCTCCACCATGTGTTCGGCGAGGTGAACGGCAAGGCCGGGCAATGGGGCCATGCGATCGGCGGGATGGGCGCGGTGACGCAGGCGATGGCGCGCGCGTGCGAGGGCGCCGGCGTCACGATCCGCACCGACGCACCGGTCGCGCGCGTGCTGGCGACGGGCAAGCGCGCCGACGGAGTCGAACTGGCCGACGGCAGCCGGATCGGGGCGCGGATCATCGTCTCGAACGTCCACCCCAAGGCGCTGCTGCTCTACATGGTGCCGCCCGATACGCTCGACGCCGGGCTGCGCGCGCGAATGGCGCGGCACGCCAACGGATCGGGGACGTTCCGGATCAACGTCGCGCTCTCGGCACTGCCGCGTTTCGCGGTGCTGTCCGAGCCGGGCGACCACCTCAAAAGCGGGATCATCCTCGCGCCCAGCCTCGATTACATGGATCGCGCCTTCACCGACGCGCGCGCGCACGGCTGGTCGCGCCGCCCGATCGTCGAGATGCTGATCCCGAGCCTCGTCGACGACAGCCTTGCGCCACCCGGCCAGCATGTCGCGAGCCTGTTCTGCCAGCATTTCGACCCCGCGATCACCGGGGGCTGGGACATGCATCGCGATGCCGCGGTGGCGACGATCTTCGATACGGTGGAGGCCGCCGCGCCGGGCTTCCGGCAATCGGTGATCGGCCACCTCGCGCTGGCGCCCGACGATCTCGAAGCGCGCTTCGGGCTGGTCGGCGGCGACATCTTCCACGGCCGGATGTCGCTCGACCAATTGTGGAGCGCGCGGCCGATGCTGGGGATGGCGGGTTATCGCATGCCGCTGGCGGGGCTGTGGCTGTGCGGATCGGGCGCGCACCCCGGCGGCGGGGTGAGCGGTCGCCCGGGCCGCAACGCCGCACGCACGATACTGCGAGGGCGGTAGGCGGAATTAAATTTTCCGTTCGCCCTGAGCTTGTCGAAGGGCCGTTCCGCTTCCTTCTGCCGCCGAATAGGAAAAACGGTGCTTCGACAAGCTCAGCACGAACGGAAAAGGGCTGAACGCCTCACCCCCCGCGTACCTGCCGCCAGGCTTCGGCGATTTCCTCGATATTGTCGGCGACCTCGACAAACGGCGCGGGATCGTGGCCGAGGCTGGCGTTGATCACCGTCTGGCGCGCGCCCTGATAGAGCCGCGCAAGCGTTTTCGAGACCTCGCCGCCGCGTTCGAAATCGAGCCCCGATTCGAGCGCGAACAGGATCGCGATCGATCGCGTCGCCTTTTCGCTGCGCACGCGCAACTGGCGGTGTTCGGCCGCCCAGGCGGTAACCCGCAGCGCGCGCACGAGTTCCTCGTAGAGCACTTGCACCAACGCGTGCGGATCGGCCTCGCCCGTGCGGCCGGCGGCGTCGATCTGACGATAGGTCGCCTCGGGGTCGCGCCCGATCCTGCTCGCATACGCCCCCATGCGCGTCAGTCCTTCTTGTTCCAGGCCGCGATCTGCGCCTCGAGGAAGGTCTGGGTCGATTTATACGCCGCGACGCGCGCGTCCATGCTCGCGAATTGCCGGGTCAGCCGCGTCGTCATCGCCTCGGCCTGATCCTCGATCCGTGTCTGCTGGTCGGCGATCGCGCCGAGCGCCTTGTCATAGGTGGCCTGGCTCGCGACGAGGCCGTATTTCTTGTCGGCCGCCGCCTTGGCGATCGCGTCGAGCGCGGCGGGAAGCCCGTCGCCGGTCGCCGCACTCCCCTTCGCGAACATCGCCTCGATCGCATCGGGCGTCGCCGCCAGCGCGCGCGACAGCTTGGTCGAATCGACGCTGAGCGTGCCGTCGCGATTGGTAGTGACGCCGATCTCGGCCAGCGTCGCCGGCACGCCGGCGGCCCCGCCCGAGGTCAGCGGCGTCAGCGTCAGCGCCGCGAGCGACGTCTTGAGCGTGCGCGCCGCGCCATCGCGGGCGAGCGTGCCCGATATCGGGTTGGTGTCTTCCTTCAACAGCGCGAGCATGTGATTGTAGGTATCGACGAAGTCGGTCACGACCTGTTCGAGGCTCGCGATCGGGCGCGTGCTGCCGATCGTCACCGGCGTGCCCGGCGATGCGGCGAGCAGATCGATCTTCACCCCCTCGATCAGATCGTCGACGCTGTTGGTGCTGCGGGTCACGGCGATGCCGTCGAGCACCACCACCGCGTCTTGCGCGGCGGTGCCGATCGTCGTGCCCGTCGCCCCGACACCGACATTGAGCGCGGCGAGCGCGGGGTCCGAGCCGGCGCTCGCGGTCAGCGTGAACGCCTGTTCGGCACCGGTCGCGCTCTTGAGCATCAGCCGCGCACCGCCTGAATCGGTGACGATCGTCGCGGTGACGCCCGCCTTGGCGGCGTTGATCGCGCTCGCGATGCCGTCGAGGCTGGCATGATCGGCGTCGATCGCGATATCGATCGGGGTGCCGCTGCCCGCGGTGAAGCCCGTCATCGCCCCACCGGCGACGGTCGCGGTGCCGAAGGTCAGCGTGAAGCTGCCGGTGCCGATCGTCGCGGTGCGATCGGCGACCACGGCGGTGGCGCTGGTCTGCGCGATGGCAAGCTTCTGGACCTCGATCGAGGCCGACAGGCCGGCGAGCTTGGCGCCCGACAGCGCGCTGACCGAAAGGACGCTGGCGTTCGAGCTGGTCGGCTGGGTCGACAGCGAACCGCTGCCGACGAGCGTCTTGAGCGAGGAAGAGAAGGTCTGGATACCGCTGAGCAGCGCGGCGGCATCCGAAATCTGCGTGGAGAGCGCGTCGCTTCGCGCCGAGAGCTGGTCGCGCTTGACCGCATATTGCGCCGCCACCAGCGACGAGACGAGATTGGGCGTATCGATCCCCGAACCGCTGTTGAGCGAGGTCAGGATCTGCGATGTGGCCGAGGCCGTCGGATCGGTCGAACTGGTCGTGGTCATCCGCAAGCCCCTTGTCGCGCTATCCCAAAGAGCGACCGCGCGGCGGAAATATTTAGGGTTGTTTGGCTTATTCGGGCGGCGGCACCGGCCCGCTCCCTAACCAAGCGACACGCCGTTTTCGTCGAACCGCGCGCCCGGCGGCACGGTGACCACAGGCGGCGTGCCACCGGCCTGGAGGTTGAGGTTGAAGACGAACGCCAGCACGGTCGCGATTGCCATGTAGAGATCGTCGCGGATCTCCTGGTTTTCCTGGCTGGTGTAGTAAAGCGCGCGCGCCAGTGCCGGATATTCGAGCACCGGCACCCCCGCCTCGCCCGCGACCTCGCGGATCGCGAGCGCGGTGACGCCGCGTCCCTTGGCGACCACGACAGGCACCTGATCGGTCGCGCGCTCGTAGCGCAGCGCGACCGAGAAATGGGTCGGGTTGGTGAGCACGACGTGCGCGCCCGCCACCGCCTGTTTGACCGAGCGTTTCGCCATCTGGCGCTGGCGCGCGCGCATCGCGCCCTTGGCCTCGGGCGAGCCTTCGCTTTCCTTGTGCTCGTCCTTCACTTCCTGCTTGCTCATCCGAAGCTTGCCGAGCAGGCGGACGATCTGGATCGGCACGTCGATCGCGGCGATCAGCGCCAGCCCGGCGGCCATCGCGAACATGATCCCGATCAGCGTCGAGCCGAGCGTGGCGACCGCGCCGTTGACGTCGGTGCCCGCCATGCCGATCGAGCGATGCCCGGCGGCGAGCAGCATATACGCCCCGATTCCCGCCAGCAGCGCAACCTTGAGCAGCGACTTACCCAGCTCGATCCACCCCTGCGGCCCCAGGATGCGCTTGAGTCCCGACAACGGATTGACGCGCGAGGCCTTGGGTGCCCACAGCCCGGCGTTGAACTGGAACGCGCCGAGCCCGGCCTGGCTGGCGATCCCCGCCAGGATCGTGATCGCGAACAGGGTGCCGAGCGACGGTGCGAGTTTCCACCCCGCCTCGGCGAGCGGCCGGAACGGCTCGAAATCCTCGACGTCGCCGCGCCCGAACTGGAAGCTCGCCGCCATCACCGCCTTGCACGCGTCGAGCAGCGCGCCCCCGAAGAACATCATCCAGCCGCATCCCGCGAGCACCACCAATGCCGTCGCGAATTCGCGCGACTTGAGGATATTGCCTTCCTTGGCCGAATCGCGCTTGCGCTTGGGTGTCGGGGCTTCCGTCTTTTCGCCGAACTCCTCCGCCATCAGCCGAACACCAGATTCTGCGCGGCGCGAAGCCCTTCGTCGACGATGATGATCATGTAATCGCCCATCGCGGGGAAGGCGATCGCGAGCGCGATCACGCCGACGCCGAGGCTCATCGGCAGCCCGATCGCAAACAGGTTGAGCGCGGGCGCCGAGCGCGACAGCATCCCGACGATGAGGTTGAGGCACAGCAGCAGGAAGCCGACCGGCAGCGCCAGCAGGAACCCCGCCGCAAAGGCGTAGCTGCCGAAAAAGGCGATGTCCCGGAACCGCTCGGGCGCCATCCACGCCGCACCGGGCGGCATCGCATCATAGCTTTTGACGAGCATGTCGACGAGCACGAGGTGGCCGTTGACCGACAGGAACAGCAAGGTCAGCATCGTCGACAGGAAATTGCTCAGCGCCGCGCTCGACCGCCCGGTCTGCGGATCGATCATCGAGGCGAAGCCGATCCCCATCGAATTGCCGATGATCTCGCCTGCGACAAGCGGCGCGGCGAAGGCGATCTGGAGAATGAAGCCGATCGCGAGCCCGACCAGCGCCTCGCCGGCGATCGACAGGAAGGTGGCGAGCGCGAACACCTCCGTCGGCGGCGTCACCGGATGCGTGCCGAGCACGAGCACCCCGATCGCCCCCGACAAAGCGACGCGGACCGGCAGCGGAATCGAGACCGCGCCAAACACGGGTGCGGCGATGAACGCCGCGCCGATCCGCACCATGACGAAGATCAGCGCCCAGAGCTGCGGCTCGATCGCAAGGCCGAAGCCGAGCATTTATCCCTCTCCCTTTGGGAGAGGGAAGGAGCGGCGAAGCCGCGGGAGGGTGAGGGCGAAAAGCGAACGGCGACCACCCTCATCCTCCCACTCGGCTGCGCCGAGCGGGCCCCTCCCTCTCCCAAGGGGAGAGGGTGCAATCACTGCACCAGATCCGGGATGCGATCGTAGATTCCGAGCGTGAAATCGCTCAGCAGCCCCATGATCAGGCTGCCGAAGATCAGCACCGACACCGCGGTGACGATCAGCTTGGGAATGAACGACAAGGTCTGTTCGTTGATCGAGGTCGCCGCCTGGATCATGCCGATGATCAGCCCGGCGAGCAGGATCGGGATCAGGATCGGCGCGGCGGCGAGCGCGAGCACCCACATCGCCTCATGCGCGACCGTCAGGAAATAATCGGCGTCCATCGTATCGCGGCTCAGGTCATGAACGAATTGGCGAGGCTGCCCATCGTCAGCGCCCAGCCATCGACGAGGACGAACAGCAGCAGCTTGAACGGCAGCGAGATGATCGTCGGCGACAGCATCATCATGCCCAGACTCATCAGCACCGTCGCGACGACGAGATCGATGACGATGAAGGGCAGGAAGATGAGGAAGCCGATCTGGAACGCGGTCTTGAGTTCGCTGGTGACGAACGCGGGCAGCGCGACCGACCACGGCACATCGGCGGGGGTCGCATAGGGGCCGGATTTGGCCATCTGCGCGAACATCGTCACGTCCTTGGTGCGCGTCTGCTTCATCATGAAATCATGCAGCGGCGCGCCCGCGGCCTTGATCATCTCGGTCGCGCCGATCTTGCCGGCGGAATAGGGTTCGATCGCGGTCGTGTTCATCTGGCTGATCACCGGCGACATCACGAAGAAGGAGAGGAACAGCGCCAGCCCGATCAGCACCTGGTTGGGCGGCGTCTGCTGGAGCCCGAGCGCCTGGCGCAGGATCGCGAGCACGATGATGATCCGCGTGAAGCTGGTCATCATCAGCACGATACCCGGCAGCACCGTGAGCAGCCCCATGATGATGAGGATTTGCAGGCTGAGCGCCATCGGCGCGTCGCCCTGCCCCGCGTTCGAGGCGCTGCCGAGATCGCCGAGCGCGCGATCGATAGCATCACCAACGCCGGGCGTGGCGGGCGCCTGTGCCACCGGGGCGGTGGGCGTGCTTTGCGCGAAGGCAGGCGCAGCGATGACCGCGACCAGCGCAAACGCGAGCACGATCAGGACGAGCCGGCCGAGCGAGAGCCCGCCGCCGCGCACCTCACGGGCTGCGCGCGGCTGGCTGAACAGCACCGGCGCATCGGCGCGCAGGCGGCGGATCACGGGCTGGCTCACTGATTGCCCCGATCGATCAGGGTGACGCCGCCGCGCCCGACCGATACGAGCAGCTTGCGCCCTTCGAATTCGAGCACCGCGAGCTTGAGCCCCGGCGAGATCATCATCGTTTCCTTGACCGCGAGCAGGCGGTTGGCGGGCTGGCCCGGCATCCGCGCCTCCAGCCGGCGCCATAAATAGAGGCAGCCGATCATCAGCCCGCACACCAGCGGCAGCAGCACGACGAGCTTGAGGATGTAGGACCACATCATCGGTCGGTTACGCCTTGCCGCGCTTTTCAGGCGAGACGAGTTCGGTCATCCGCACGCCGAAGCGCTCGCCCACCGTCACCACCTCGCCGCGCCCGATCAGCGTGCCGTTGACGAACACGTCGAGCAGTTCGTTGGCTTGGCGGTCGAGTTCGATCACGCTCGATTCGCCGAGCGCGAGCAATTCGCGCAGCGTGAGCTGGGTCGACCCGATCTCGACCGTCAGCTTGACGTCGACATCCTGAAGCAGCTTGAAATTGGCGGCGATCGCGCCGTCGGCGGGGATACCGCCGGTCATGTCGTTCATCGGAAATCTTCCTCGTTGATTCGAACGATCGAATTGAGCCGGATCGCGGCGCGGCCGTTGGAGGTGCCGACGGTGCCGGCGCCGAACCGGTCGGTGCCGATCATCACCGGTACTTCGGGGCCGAAGCTGATCGGGATGACGTCGCCTTCCTTCAGCTCCATCAGCCGCGCGAGCGAGATGACGGGCTCGGCGAGCACCGAGCGGACCGGGAATTGCACCGCCATTACCGCGCGGGTGATTCCATTGCGCCATTCGGGCTCGGGCTCGGCACTCTTGGTGTGGACCTTGCCGGTGAGCGATAGCGTGTGCGGCTTCAGCGCGGCGACCGGATAGACGAGATCAAGCCGGCGATGCTCGCCGTCGCCCGCGGCGATGCCGAAGCGGGTGACGACCATCGCGTCGTCGGCGTCGAGATCGGCGAGCATCGAGGCGTTGACCTCGACATTGCCCGCCTCGAAACCGAGCCGCACCAGCGGTTCCCAGGCGACCGTGAGCGGTGCCGCGAGCTGGCGCGCGACACGCGCCGCCATCATCTCGGCGGTCGCCGAAAATTCGTTGGGGATCGCGGCCGGCGCTACCCCGGGGCCGCCGAAGAACCGGTCGAGCATCTCGAGCACGAACCCGGCATCGAGCACTGCGAGCGCGCGGCCGGTGCCGGGCGTTATCTTGAGCGGCACCCACGCCGTCAGCCCCTCGGGGCGCTCGGCGCGGTAATCGGCGAAGCGCTGGACGACGAGCGGTTCGGCCCAGACGCGCGTTTCGGCGCGCAGCAGCGGCTCGAACACGCCGCGCAGCGACCGCGCCAGCCGCGCCGACAGATGCTGCATCGTGTGCAGATCGCCGAACGGATTGAGGTTGGCGACGCCCAGCGCGGACGACGGCTCCGCGCTATCGCGGGGGCGTTCGCGCCGATCGGCCTTGGCCGTGGTTGCTGGCTCGTTAACCATGTCTCACTGAACAACGAAATTGGTAAAGTAGACGTTACCAATCCCCCCGAAGCCCTCTTTTTGTTTGAGCACATTGTTGATCGAGGCGACGATCTTGGTCTGGAGGTGCTTCTTGCCCTCGGAGCTGAAGACATCGTCCTCGGTCGCGTCGCCGAGCGTCATCAGCACCGCCGAACGCACCGCAATCTCGTGCGTGCGCAGATTCTCGATCACGCGGTCGTCGTAATGCGTGCCGACCGCGATCCCGACCTGGACGTAATGCGCGCTGTCGCGGAGGTTCGAGGTGAACTCCTTGTCCATCGCATAATAGGTCGAGGCATATTTGTCTCCGCCGACGCCCAGCGGGGTCGATTCGCCCGAACCGCTTGAACTCGATTCGCCGTGGCCCTCGCCTTCGCCCGGCGCCGGCGCGCGCTTTTCCTCCGCCTTGGGCACCAGCCGCGGACCGTTCTCGACCGCGGCCGCACCGCCACCACCACCGATCAATCCCGACGAGGCCGCGTACAGCCCCGCACCGACCCCACCGCCGACGAGCGCGACCAACGCCACGGTCATCATCAGCACCTTCTTCAATCCGCCCTTCTTCTTGGGCGCGGTCGCATTGCTATCGTCGCTCATCGTTCAATCCTTGGTTCAGGCCAGGCGGCCGGTTTGGAGGACATCCTCGTCGTGCTCGGCACGCATCGGACGGGAAGGCAGCGGCGCCCGCGAGGCGCCGGGCTGGTGTGACTGGTTGGGCTGGCCGTGGCCGCCCGCGCCGGCATCGACCGACGACTGGCCGAGCCGGAGCCCGCGCTGCTGGGCCAGCTCGGCGAGCCGGGGCTGCGCCTCGGCCAGCATCGCGCGGGTCGCGGCGACATCGGCGGTGAAGCTGACGTGCATCGTGTCGCCGTCCTTGCGCATCGTCACGTCGATCTTGCCGAGCGCATCGGGCATCAGCTTGATCCGCGTGTCGGCGGCGTTGGCCATGTCGCGCACCGTCTCGATCCGGTCGATCAATTGGCGCGTCCAATCATCGCGCCGCATGTCGAGCGGGGTGCGATGCAGCGCCGGTGCCTGTGCGGCAGGGCCGGCGACAGGCGCGGCCGCGTGGCTCGCAACGGTCGGGATCGACGGTTCGGCGGCATCGATGACCGCCCTGCGCAACCCAACCGGGCGCGGCGCGGCCGACGCCGCGACGAGGGGAATCGCCCCCGCAGCCGGCGCGAGCGGCGGTGCCTGCGTTATGCCGATCACATCACCGGGCGCGCGCGCCGATCCGCGGACCACCGATGGTGCGGCGGAATCGGCCCTGATGGCGGGTGCGGGCCGCGCGCTGTCGGTTGCGACCGCGCGCGCAAATACGTTCTTCGCGCCATCGATCGGCGTCGAGACGATCGCATCACCGATCGCGCGAGCGGGCGGCGGCTCGGGTGCGCCGGCGGACACAGGCGCCGGCGCGACGATAGCAGGCGCGGGAGTCTGCGGCCGCTCGATCGCGATCGGCGACGACAGAGTCGCGGCGATCGGCGCGGCGAAGCGCGGCGGCCGGGTCGGCGCCTTCCCGGCAGGCGGTGGCGCCACGCCATCGAGCGCTGCGGCAATCGTCGACAGGACGACGAGCGGTGACGCGGAATCGACGGCAGCGGGCTGGCCGGGTGCATCGATCGCAACACGAGCGTCATCGGTAACCTCGTGAGCCTCGGAATCGGTAACGTGAGCGGGCATCGTGTCGATTGCGGCCGGCACCACGTCGGGCAGCGACACTTCCGCTCCCGGAACTCCAGTCTCCGGTTCCCCGGTCGACACGGCAGCCAATCCGGCATCGATCGACGCATGATCGGCCGCGATCGGCGCAGGGGGGGCGGAAACACCGTCGGCAACGGGCGACATCAGCGCGGCCGTGCCGGGAATCGGCAGCGGCAAGGCGGCGATCGCCTCCTTGCGGGTTTGCGCCCGCTTGCCGGGCGACGTGGGCGGCGTGGCGGCATCGCTCGTCATCGGCGGCGCGATCGCCTCGCGCTCAACGGTGAGCGCCGGCGCGACAGCAGGTGTCGGCAGTGCTTCGGGAAGGGTCGGCGGCGTCGCCTCCTCCACGCGGACGGCATCGACAGGGGCTGCGACCGGCGGCGCGGCCGGTGCCGGCAGAACGGGGAAATGCGGCCCTTCAGCCGGGTGCGGCACGGCCTCAGCCGAGACCGTCTCGTCAACAAGCGTTCCGGTTTCCGGTGCGGCGTCGATCGCGCCCGCCGCCACGACAACGGCCGGCAAATCCTTGCCGGGCATGGCAGCGATCTGCCGATCGGCCGGCGCGACCGGCGGCGCGACGACAGCGCCCGGCGCCCCGAGCAACCCCGCCAATGCCGCCGCGAAATCGCCCGGCGGCACGGGCGTCGTCGTGCTCCCGGGCACACGAAGCGCGGTCGGCGGCAGGGTTGGCGACAAGGAAAGCATGGATGATTCGTTCCGTCCGGGCTGATACCGGATCGGACCTCAGCAAGGATCGTGCCGAATCTTTCGTAGCGGCGGCGCCTCCTCGAGCGCGCGGATCGCTTTGAGCGCGGCGTGCGCATCGTCGCGCGCGATCAGCTTCTCGATCGCGCTCTGGTCGCGCTTGGCCTGTTTGCGCGCTTCGCCGGCGCGTTCGAGCACCGCCTTCGCGGCGCGCAGCCGTTCGTCGGCGGCGGCGGCGGATTGATGCAGCCGGTCCCGAAAATGCGCCGCGGCGACG
Source organism: Hephaestia caeni (assembly GCF_003550065.1). Taxonomy (GTDB): domain Bacteria; phylum Pseudomonadota; class Alphaproteobacteria; order Sphingomonadales; family Sphingomonadaceae; genus Sphingomonas; species Sphingomonas caeni_A. The sequence continues at coordinate 1,052,161 of NZ_QXDC01000003.1, read as the reverse complement.
AACGATAAGGCCGTCGCGGCCTCGGCTTCAGCAGGAGCGACGCCTTCGGAAAGTTGCGCGATGCGGCTGCGCAGCGTCGCCTCGCTGTCGACCTTGGCCTGCGCCCGCGCCTCGTCGGCACGCGACAGGCCAAGCTGGAGCGTGCGCACACGCAGGATTCGGTCGAGTTTACGCGGCGGGGTCATTGTTTGGTTGCGGCACCGGCCCGCTCCCTACCCGAAAACCCACCTCAACCATCGCCGAACACGCCGGTCAGCTCGGCGACCGACGCCTCCAGCGGCACGACCTCGTCGGCGTCCTGGCGGATATAGTCCATCACGGCCGGGTGGCACGCCATCGCGGCGTCGATCGCCGGATCGGCGCCCGCGCGATACGCGCCCATCAGCACCAGATCGCGATTTTCCTCATAGGTCGCGAGATGCCGGCGCAGCACGCGCGCGGCGTGCACGTGATCACGCGCGGCGATATCGGTCATCACGCGGCTGACCGAGGGGCCGAGGTCGATCGCGGGATAGACGCCGCGTTCGGCGAGCTGACGCGACAGCACGATATGCCCGTCGAGGATCGAGCGTGCCGAATCGACCACCGGATCGTTGCCGTCGTCGCCATCGGCGAGCACCGTGTAGATCGCGGTGATCGAGCCGCCCGACGATACCGAGGTGCCCGCGCGTTCGATCAGATTGGGCAGCATCGCGATCGCGCTGGGCGGATAGCCGCGCGCGCTCGCCGGTTCACCCAGCGCCAGCCCGATCTCGCGCCCGGCGTGCGCCACGCGGGTCAGCGAATCCATGATGAGGAGCACCTTCTTGCCCTCGGCGCGGAACGCCTCGGCGATCGCAGTCGCCCGCAGCGCGCCGCGGATGCGCAGCACCGGTGAGTGGTTGGCGGGCACCGCCACCACCACCGACCGCTGCCGCGCCGCGCCGGCGACCTTGGTTTCGAGGAAGTCGGCGACCTCGCGCGAGCGCTCGCCGATCAGCCCGATCACGACGACATCGGCCTCGGCCGCGCGCACGATCATCCCGAGCAGCACCGATTTGCCCACCCCCGAGCCGGCCATGATGCCGACGCGCTGGCCCTGGCCGATGGTGAGCAACCCGTTGATCGCGCGCACGCCGACGTCGAGCGATTCGAGCACGCGGCCGCGATCGAGCGGGTTCTGGAGCTTGCCCGCGAGCGGCCAGCGGGTCGCGCCGCGGATCGGCCCTAATCCGTCGATTGGCTTGCCCGCGCCGTCGACGACGCGGCCAAGCAGCGCCGCCCCGACTTCCGCCTCGCCCGGAGGCCCGAGCGGGCGCACCGGCGATTTGGGCAGCAGCGGCGCGGGACCGCCGAGATTCATCAGCAGCGTGCGGCCGTTGCGGAAACCGATCACCTCGGCCTCGACGCGGCTCGCGCCGTTGTCGCCGCCGACCGCGCACACCGTGCCGACCGGAAGCTGCAAACCCACCGCTTCCATCAGCAGCCCGTCGAACGAGGCGAGCCGCCCCGATACCTTGGGCCGCGGCGCGAAATCGGCGCTGCCGATCGTCGCGAGATAATCTTCGGCAAAAACGTTCAGCACAGCGGCGGCACCGCGATCCGATCGATCACCTGGCCGAGCTGTTCGAGCCACAGATCGGGGCCGTCCTCGACGATGGTCGATGCCGATTCGAGCACGAAGGCGCCGCGCTGGACACCATCATCGCCCGCGGCGAACACATTCTTGGGCAGTTTGCCGTCGAGCAGCGCGACATCGGCCGGGTTGACCCGGAGCAGCGCCGATTCGGCGGCGTCGGCGAGCATGTCGGTGGCCGCCTCGATCCGCCGTGCGAGCAGCGCGCCATCGATCTCGGCCTCGCCGACGAGGCGGCGTACGAGTAGCAGCACCGTCTGCCGGAGCTGCGCCGCCATCCGCTCGCGATCGTAGCGCTCGCCATTCCCGAGCGCGGCCGCGATACCCTCGATCAGCGCGCGATCGCGCAGCCCCGCCTCGGCTGCCTCGGCGAGCGCGGCGGTCTTGCCTTCGGCATGGCCGGCGGCATGCGCGGCGGCGACCGGATCGACGAAGCCCGCGCGATCCTGCTGGTTGGGGTCGGGATCGAACGGATCCCAGCCCTCGGTGGGGTTGGCGTCTGGATCGGCGGGCGCGAAATGCCTGGGCGTCGCATCACCGGTCTCCTGCGGCGCGAAGCCGACCGGGCCTTTGGCCTTGTTCCGGCCGCCCGCCCGCTGCTTGATGTCCGACGGCGCAAAATCGCGCTCGCGCGGCGCGAAGGCCTGCGCCAGGATATGGGCGGCAAGCTCGTGACGCGAGGCGAAACCGGCGGTGAAATCGGGCTGGACGGCCGCCCGGCGCGCGTCAGACATAATCGTCCTCGCCCCCGCCGAGCATGATCGTGCCGTCCTTGGCGAGCGCGCGCGCGATCTGGATCATCGTCTTCTGCGCGTCGAGCACCTCGGTGAGCCGCATCGGGCCGCGCGCTTCCATCTCGTCGCGGATGCCGTCCGCCGCGCGCTGCGACATGCAGCCGAGGAAGCGGTTGCGCACGCTCTCGTCGACACCCTTGAGCGCCTTGGTGAGCACGTCGCCGTCGACGTTGCGGATGAAGGTGCCAAGATTCTTGTCGTCCATTTCGAGCAGATTCTCGAACACGAACATCGCTTCCTCGATCGCCTTGGCGGTCTCACGATCGATCTTGGCGAGTTTGGGCATGACGCGTTCGCCGGTCGCCTTGCGCGCGCTCGACATGATCTTCGCCGCCTCGCGCGTGCCGCCGAGGACGAAGCCCGCCGGCTGCTGGCGCGTGCTGGGCCGAACCGCGAGCAGCGCGTTGAGCATCTCGACCGCCTCGGGCGTGATCGGCCCCAGCCGCGCGATGCGGTGCATGATGTCGGGCTGCATACCGTCGGGCAGCAGTTCGAGCACCTTGGCGCCGACCGCCGGATCGAGATTGGCGATGAGCAGCGCTGCGACCTGCGGATGCTCCTTCTCGACGATGCTCGCGACATCGCCGGGTTCGAGCCAGTCGAGCAGGTCGATCTGGCAGGCATCCTGCGTCGGGATGATGCGCGCGAGCACATTCTCCGCCTTTTCGGGGCCGAGCGCGCGGGTCATCATCGTTTCGATCTGCGGGCGCGGATCGAAACCGATCGCGGTCCGCTCGCGCGCCTTGGCGACGAAATCGTCGAGCACGGTCTCGACCTCGTCCTCGCGCACGTCGGCGACCGCGAACATCGCGCTGCCGAGCTTGCGGACTTCTTCGGGTTCGAGCTTCTGGAGGATCGCCGCGGCTTCCTCCTCGCCGACAAGCATCATCAGCACTGCGGCGCGTTCGACGCCCGAATAATTGCGTAGCGCGGTTTCCATCACTCAGCGTCCGCCTTGATCATGTCGCGCACCGCAAGCGCCGCGCGGGTGGGATTGTCACGCGTGAAGCCGCGCACGAGGCCGACGCGATCGTCATAGCCGCGGCTGCTTTCGAGCATGTCGATGCTCACCTCGCCGCCGTGCGCGCCACCGTCACCGCCGCCCTGCGGGCTGCCGATCGGGCGGCCGAGCGCGGCGCGCACGCCGGCTTCCTCGCGCTTCTTGAGCAGCGCCTTGGAGAGCGGGCGAACGCCGAGGATCAGCACCAGCAGCGCGATCAGGATCGCGGTGACGTTGCGCGCCACCATCGGCAGCCATCCGGCCTCGTACCAGGGCTGGCCCGCGTCGCTTTCGGCGGCGTCGGCAAAGCTGCGGCTGATCACGGTGACCTGATCGCTGCGGCTGGCGTCATAGCCCACCGCGGCCTTCACGAGCTGTTCGATCTGCGCGATCTCGGCCTTGCCGCGCGGCTTGCCGTCGGGCTGGCGCAGCAGCACCGCGACCGACAGCCGCTTGATCTCGCCGGGCGCCTGGCGCGTCACCGAGACCTGCTTGCCGAGCGCGTAATCGCGCGAATAATTGTCGCTCGCCTTCATCGCGTCGGGCATCGGCCCGGCCGGAGTCGTTCCCGCGGCGGTTGCCGTCGGCGCGGGCGTAGCAGCAGCGGGTGCGGCCGCCGGCGGCGGCGCTGCGGCGGCGATCGTGCTTGCGGGCGGCGGCGTGTTGGAAAGCGCGCCGGGGATGCCGCCGGCGGGCGCGGTATCGCTGCCCTTGGTGGTCCAATTGCCCTGTTCGGCACGCAGCGCGCCGTCGTTATAGCTTTCGCTCGAGGCCTGGGTTTCGTCGAGATTGACCTCGGCCTGGACCTCGGTCGAGAAATTGTCCGCGCCGACGAGCGGGGTCAGCAACTGCGCGAGCTGCTGGCGGTATTTGTCCTCGACGCGTTGCTGGAAGGCGATCCGTTCGTTGCCCGCGGCGGTCGATGACCCGCTGCCGTCATGTTTGGTGAGCAAGGCCCCCATCTGGTCGACGACGGTCACCGCATCAGGCGTCATCCCGGGCACCGACGAGGCGACGAGGTTGACGACCGAGCGCACCTGCGCGTCCGACAAGGCGCGGCCGGGCTGGAGCTTGAGGATCACCGAGGCCGACGGCGCCGCCTGATCCCGCACGAACACCGAATGTTCGGGCATGGCGAGGTGGACGCGCGCCTCGGCAACGGCGTCGATCTCCTCGATCGATTGCGCCATTTCCGATTCGCGCGCCTGGCGCAGCCGCTCGCCTTCGACCGCGCGGCTGACCCCCATCGGCAGATTGTCGAGGATGGCATAGCCGCCTGGCGCCGACTTGGGCAGATCCTGGCTCGCGAGCAGCATCCGCGCGCGGCTGTAATCGTCGTTGGCGACGGTGACCGCGCCGGTGCCGTTGTCGATATGGTTGTCGATATTGGCCTGATCGAGCGCCTGGACGACCGCGGCCTTGTCCGCATCGGGAAGCCCCGAGAACAAGGTGCGCTGCGGCGGCGTCGACAGCATCATCCAGGCGAGCCCAGCGGCGGCGATCAGCCCTATCATCAGGATCAGCGGCAGGCTGCGCTTGACCGCGGGCTGCGCGATCAGCGAACCGATCTGCTTCAGCGGATTGGCGAAACGCTCCGGCAAGGCGGGCGCGACGGCGGGAGTGACGGCTGTGGTCATGGGTTACACCGGCATGCTCATGATGTCCTTATAGGCGGACAACAGCTTGTTTCTGACTTGTAGCGTCGCCTCGAACCCGACCGAGGCCTGCTGGCGCGCCAGCATGACCTTGGCGATGTCGATCGTCTCGCCGCGTTCGTAACTTTCCGACAGCGCACCCGCCTGCCGCTGCTGCGCGTTGACGCTCTGGAGCGCGTCTTCGAGCGTCGCGGCGAAGCTCGCCGGCTTGGTCGCCGGTGCCGAGGTGACGGGCGATGCCCCGCCGGCCGCACCGGCGCGCTGGAGCGCCTCGTTGCGTTCGAGGATCTGGGCCCGCAGCGCCATCACGCGATCGATCGCGCCACCGCCGCCGCCCGCACCGATACCGCCGACGCCGCTCATGCCGACGCCACCCGGGCGATATCATCGCCCTGTTCGCGCGCCTTGGCGAGGCGATAGCGCAAGGTGCGCTCCGAAATGCCGAGCTTCTTCGCGGTTTCGATCCGGCTACCGCCGCACGCCTTCAAGGTCTCGCGGATATGCGCGAATTCGCTCATCTGGACGATGTTGCTGAGCGTCTCCGGCGCGTCGTCGCCGGACGCTGCGGGTGCCGATGCCGGCGCCGACGTCACCCGGTCGAACACGATGTGGCTCGCGTCGATCGTATCGCCGGCGGCGAACAGCAGCGCGCGCTGGATCACGTTTTCAAGCTCGCGGACATTGCCGGGCCAGTCGTGCGCGGCCAGCTTGTCGATCGCCGAGGCGTCGGGCCAGGGCACCGCCTCGCGCGTGCCGGCGTGACGCAGGATCAGCGCCGCGGCGAGCGCGGGGATATCCTGCGGGCGCTCGACGAGCGGGCGGGTCGCCAGCGGAAAGACGCTGAGGCGGTAATAGAGATCGGCGCGGAAGCGCCCGGCCGCCACTTCGTCCTGAAGATCGCGGTTGGCGCAGGCGATCACGCGCACGTCGATCGCCTCGGGCGTGGTCGCGCCGATCGGGATGACTTCGCGTTCCTGGAGCGCGCGCAGCAGCTTGGCCTGCAACGTCAGCGGCATCTCCGACACTTCGTCGAGCAGCAAGGTGCCGCCGTTCGCGGCGCGGAAAAAGCCTTCGCCGCCCGACGACGCGCCGGTGAAGGCGCCCTTCTGGTGGCCGAACAGCAGTGCCTCGAGCATCGTCTCGGGCAGCGCCGCGCAATTGATCGCGATGAAGGGGCCGTCGCGGCGACTCGAGCGCAGATGGATCGTGCGCGCCAGCACTTCCTTGCCGGTCCCGGTCGGGCCGTTGATCAGCACGGTGATGTCGGCGGCGGCGACACGGTCGGCGAGCGCGTAGAGCGCAAGGCTTTCGGGGTCGGCCGCGGTCGGCGTTTCGGGATCGGTGACGAGCGCGCGGGCGAAGGCGTTGCCGATCGCGGCGTCGTCGCTGCCATAGCCGATCCGGGCCGGGCCGCCGTCGCGCGCGGGATGGAGATACCGCCCTTCCGGCGACACGATCAGCGTCCGCGCCGGCACCGGCGGCGTCTCGCCCTCGGCGATCAGGAACACCGAATCGGGCCCCGGCTGATCCGCCTCGAGCGACCGGATCGGTGATCCTTGCGCCCGCAAGGACGAGATGAGCGCGTATTTCTGCTCGCGCACGGCGGCTGACGGAAAGAGCGGTCGCATCAATGAGTTCCCCCTTGACCGCCTCTTGCCCGATTGTTGGTAAACGCAGAGTTAAGTTTACCGGCCGCCCGGCAAAATTCTGCCTGTTGCCAGCCGCGTATGCGCCCACGCGCGAGGCGGCATGATTTTGCGCGCACCACGACGTCGAATGTCGATTGGGCCTAAAGCCGCTCCGCCGACGGTCGTTAGCTGGTTTGGCGGCTCGGCCCTCCGCCGAAAAGGGGGCGGCGGGGATCGCCAGGCAATACGGAGATCGGAACAATGACTGTTATCGGAACCAACATCGGAGCGCTCCGCGCGGCCAACGCGTCGACGACGGCGAACGCCTCGCTCCAGCAGAGCATGCAGCGCCTGTCGACCGGCAAGCGCATCAACTCGGCCAAGGACGACGCGGCCGGCCTCGCCATCGCGGCGTCGATGACCTCGCAGATCCGCGGCATGAACCAGGGCGTGCGCAATGCCAACGACGGCATCTCGATGGCGCAGACCGCCGAAGGTGCGCTCGACGAAGTGACCAACATGCTCCAGCGTATTCGTGAGCTGGCGGTCCAAGCGTCGAACGGCACCTATTCGACCGACGACCTGACCAACATCAAGGCCGAGGTCACCGAGCTGCAATCGCAGATCACCAGCATCAAATCCAACACCGAGTTCAACGGCATCAAGCTGTTCGACGGCACCGCCGGCACCTCGGGCACGGTCACGGTGCAGGTCGGCGCCAACGCCGCCGACACGGTCGATCTCTCGTTCACCGAGATCGATCTCGACGACGCCGTTGCTTCGGACCTGTTCGACGATCCGTCGGGCGCGCTCGCGACGCTGACGACCGCGATCAACACGGTCTCGACCGCTCGCGCCACGCTCGGCGCCGGCCAGAGCCGCCTGACCTCGGTGGTCAACAACCTGACGTCGAACGCCACGAACCTGACCGATGCGCGCAGCCGCATCGAGGATACGGACTTCTCGGCCGAGACGACCAACCTCGCCAAGGCGCAGATCCTGTCGCAGGCATCGACCGCGATGCTCGCCCAGGCGAACCAGAGCCAGCAGAACGTTCTGACGCTGCTGCGCTAAGTAAAGCGTACGGCCCCGGCGCCGCCCCCCTTCAAGGGTGCAGGGGCCGACCGGCTCTCCCGCGGCGCGGGAGTGCAAACCGAAACCCCGGTGGCGTCCGCGCCGCCGGGGTTTTGCTTTGCGTGAGGGACCAGGCTCGCCATTCCGTCATCCCAGTGCCTCCACGTCGTCACCCCGGACTTGTTCCGGGGTCCAATGGGCGGCAAGTGCCGACGCAGAGGTTCGAGCGTAGCGTCCGCGGCACGTTGGACCCCGGAACAAGTCCGGGGTGACGATTAGGCCGGGCGAATCAGGAAATCGCGGCAATCAAAACAACGCCTGGCTCGAATGGGCGCGGCTTTGCTCAGACCCGCTCGGCGAGCACCTTCTTCAGCCTGGCGTGCGCGGCGGATTTGATCTGGCATACGCGCGCGGCGCCAACGCCGAGCACCTGGCCGATCTCCTCGAGGTTCAATTCCTCGACATAATAAAGCTGCACCACCTGCGCCTCGCGCTCGGGCAGCCCTGCGATCGCGGATGCCAGCGCGTCGCGCAGATCGGCATCGGCGAGCTGTGCAAAGGCATCGGGCTCGTCGCTCGCGAACCACGGCGCTTCATCCGAATAGACATCGTCGATCGTCTCGAAGCGCAGCGGCTCGGCGGTCGCATATTCGGCGCGCAGTTTCTCGACCGAAACGCCCAGCCGCTCGGCAACCGCCACCTCGTCGGGCGCATTGCCGCTCTGGTCGGTGAGCGCGGCGATCGCGTCGTTATACTGGCGGCGGCGTTTCATCGCGCCGCGCGTCAGCGTCGCCTGGCGGCGCAATTCGTCGATCATCGCCCCGCGCACGCGGGTCGCGAGATATTGGTCGAAGGTCACTTGCCCGCGATCCTCGAACGCCGCCGCCGCCTCGACGAGCGCGACGAGCCCGATCTGGATCAGGTCCTCGACCTCGACGATGCTGCTCATCGTGCCGTGGATATGCCACGCGATCCGCCGCACCAGCGGCAGATGCTTGTGCGCGAGCGCTTCCATCGCAGTCCGGTTCGCCCCGTCGCGCGCATAAGTGAGCGGCGCGGGCGAGGGCGAGGGCGCGTAGAAATCGCGTTTCATCGACTGCGCGTTCATGCCGGGATCGCCTCGGGCGCGCCGATCACGGCGACGACCTCGACCGACTTGTCCTCGGGGACTTCGAAGAAGCTCATCACCGGCGTGTCGGGCAGGCACGTCTTGACCAGCTTGCGGATCGCGACGCGGATCGCGGGCTGGACGACGAGCGCGAACGGCTTGGCCTCGGCGACGAGCGGCTGCGCCGCGCGCTGGAGCGCGTCGACGATGCGCCGGCCGAGATCGGGCTCGATCGTGTGGCGCTGCGCCGGATCGCCGCGCACCGCCTGCCCCAGCAGCCCTTCGAGCTGGCCCTCAAGCGTCATCACACGCAGCGGTTCGTTGACGGTGCACAGCCGCTGGATGATCAGCGCGCCCAGTTCGGGACGGATCAGCTCGATAATCTCGTCGGCATCCACCGTCTTCTGCGCGGCGACCGAGATCGCGGCGGCGATGCGGCGGAATTCCTTCAACGATATGTTCTCGGCGAGCAGCCCACGCAGCACCTGCGTCAGCGTGGTGAGCGGCAGCGGCTGCGGCGACAGCGAGGCGACCAGATGCTCGGCGCGTTCCTTGAGGCCGTCGAGCAGGCTCTGGACCTCGTCGGGGCCGAGCAGTTCGGCCGAATGCTGTGCGAGCTTGTGGTTGAGATGGGTCGCGATCACCGTGCCGGGATCGACGACGAGATAACCCTGCCCGGTCGCGGCATCGGCATCGCCCGGCGCGATCCACACCGCGTCGAGCCCAAAGGTCGGATCCTTGGCCTTCTTGCCCGAAAGCTGACCCACCGCCTGCCCGGTATCGAGCGCGAGCATCTCGTCGGGCGAGACGCTGTCCTCGGCGACGACGACGCCGCCGACGACAACGCGATAGGCGTAAGGCTGCATATTGATGTCGTCGCGCACGCGCACCTGCGACACGACGAAGCCCAGTTCCTTCGACAATTGGCGCCGCACCCCGGTGATCCGCCCCATCAGCGGCGCGCCGCGGCGCTCGTCGACCAGCGGCACCAGCCCGTAGCCGATGTCGAGATTGACCTGCATCGTATCGGTGACTTCGTCCCAGCCGATCCGCGCGAGATCGACCGGCTCGGCATCCTCGGGCGCGTCGGCCACCGCCGGGCGCCCGGCATCGCGGTTGATCTTCCACGCGAACGCGCCGGCGGCGATCGCCGCGGGCAGGATCACGAGATGCGGCATCCCGGGCAGCACGCCGAGCAGCGCGAGGATCACCGCCACCGGCGTCCATGTCCGCGCCGAGCCGAACTGGCTGCCGATCTGGCCGGCGAGATCGTGGTTCGAGGCGACGCGGGTGACGATCGCGGCGGCCGCGATCGAGAGCATCAGCGCGGGGATCTGCGCGACCAGCGCGTCGCCGATCGCGAGCAGCAGATAGGCGCGCGCCGCGTCGCCCACCGCCATGCCGTGGCTCACCATGCCCAGGATCAGCCCGCCGATGATGTTGACGCCGAGGATCAGCAGCGCCGCGATCGCGTCGCCCTTCACGAACTTGGACGAACCGTCCATCGATCCGTAGAAATCGGCTTCGGTCGACACCTCGACGCGGCGCGCCTTGGCTTCCTCGGGCGTCAGCAGCCCGGCATTCAAGTCGGCGTCGATCGCCATCTGCTTGCCCGGCAGGGCATCGAGCGTGAAGCGCGCCGACACTTCGGATACGCGGCCCGCGCCCTTGGTGACGACGATCATGTTGATGATGACGAGGATCGCGAACACGAACAGGCCGACGACGTAATCGCCGCCGATCATGAAGGTGCCGAACGCCTCGATCACATGCCCCGCGGCCGCTTCGCCCTCGTGCCCGTGAACGAGCACGACGCGCGTCGAGGCGACATTGAGCCCCAGCCGGAACAGCGTGGCGAACAGCAGCACGGTCGGGAAGGCGGAGAAATCGAGCGGCTTCTGCGCGTTCAGAGCGACCATCAGCACCGCAAGGCTGATCGTGATGTTCATGATGAAGAAGATGTCGAGCATCGCCGCCGGAATCGGCACCACCATCAACAGCACGAGCAGCAGGATGGCAACGGGAAGCGCGGCGTTGCGGGCGAGCGGGCCGAAATTGCGCCGCGACAGGGCAGTCACCACCGCGTCAGCCCCCCATGCTCGCGAGCATCATATAGGCGAGCCGCGCGGTCTCGGGCGTCGGCCGCAACAGATTGGCGTCAGCGAGCTGCGTCTTGCCATTCAAGCGATCGAGCGTCGCGGCAGCCCATTGCACGGCATCGTCGGCGGCGACCCCGTTGCCGGTGATCACCGTCGATTCGCCGCCGAGCCCGAGCGCGCGCACCTGCGCGGCAAAACCGCCGCCGGCCGAATCGGATGCGAGCCCGGTGCCGCCAACCGCGGCGGCGCCGCGATCGAGCTTGTCGGCGAAGCGCTGATAGATGTCCGCCATCGTCCGCTGCCGGCCGTCAGCGGCATAGAAGATGCCGCGATTGGCGCGCGCTGCGGCCGGAAACAGGCTCGCAGCGCCGCGATCGGGATCGCTCGCCATCGTCGACAGGAAGCTGCGCGCACCGCCGAGCCCAAGGAAGTGCGCCATATAAAGGTCGGTGCCCGTCACCGGCCGGCCGAGCGCGCCTTCGAGCGCCGCCTTGTTGTCCGATGCGTGTTCGGCCGCCATCAGCGAGGCGACCTTGGGATCGTTGCGCAAGCCCAGGATCGCCTGGCGCATCGCGCCGTCGGCGACGGTCATCCGGCCGTTATTGTCTGCGATGCTGTCGGCTGCCCAGCCGAGCCCGTGTTCGGCGCCGTGCTGTTTGACCACCGCGAGCCAGCTCTGGTCGATGAACTGATAGAGCCCGGTCGCGCTCGACGTGCCGGCGCGCGCATTAGGGCGCAGCCCGCTTTCGACCTGCGCCTGGCCGAGCAGATAGTTGAAGTCGATTCCGGTCTTGCGGCTCGCCAGCGCGATCGCTGACTGGACGCTGCCTGTGGGCGGTATCGAAGGGACGCTCATCGGATCCTGACTGCCTTGTCCGTGTCAGGGACAATTCAGCAAGGATCGTGCCAAAAAATTTGCGCTCCTGAAGAGACCTTCAACAGCCCCCGTCACCCCGGACTTGTTCCGGGGTCCAACGTCCCACAAGCGCTACCGCTTGTGGATGGTTGGATGCCGGAACAAGTCCGGCATGACGGAAATGGATGTTTTCGTGCGCGTTACGCGCAGGCGTAGCCGCCCGCGCCGGGCGCATAGGCGTTGCCGCTGGTGCCGGCCAATTGTTGCAGGCGGCGGCGAACATTTGCCGTCATCAGGTTGACGTATATCCGGCAGGTCTCGTTGAGGCGGTTCGCCTCCTCGGCCAGCTCGCGCACGTCGGCGCTCGGCGGCGCTTCGTCGTCATTGGCGGCAACCGCCTCGATCCCTGTCAGCTTGTCGCGGGTCGCGCGCTCGAGCGCGACGATGTCGTTCGCCTTCAGCGCCGCGATCTCGGCGTGGAGGCAATCGATCACGCGGATCAGGGCGTCGCGCCGGGTCATTGGCCGCTCCACGCGTTGCGCATCGCGACGAGCTTGCCCGCGACCGCATCGGGCTGCACCGAAAAGCTGCCGTCGGCGATCGCCTGATGAAAGCGCGCGACGCGTGCCGCATCAACCGGGGCGCTCGCGGCCATGTCGCGCGCCAGGCTGGCGACGGCGGACCGCGCCGTCTCGTCGGCGCTCCCCACGTTCGATCCCGCCGGGCGCACCGCCGCCGCCTTCGCCAACGGCGCGAGGCCGTGGACGGGCAGAACCGGCTTTGAACCGACGGGAGCAACCATGTCTGCGGAGCCTTCTGTTATGCCGACATCGCATTCAACGACCGACGCGCGCGGCGCTTTAGCATTTTTTTCCTATGGCTGATCCGCCCAGCCCGGCAGCGTCGCGCGACCGGGGGCGACCGCGATCGCCTGGAACTGGGTCTTGTCGCCATCGCCTTTCGCCAGAAAGCGTTCGCCGGGGGCGGCATTGCCCATCGCGATCGCCTCGCGCGAGATCGAGAAGCCCGGCGATCCCGCCGCGACCACGATCGGATCGCCGCGCTTGATCACCGGCTGCTGCTTCACCGGCGGCGCCACGGCGACCACCGCGCTGGCAGCGGCGACCGTCACCGGCGCGGCGTGGTGCACGGGCACGAAGATGCGCCAGTTCGGCCCCGAGCAAGCGACGACGACCGCGTCGTGCCGATCGGTGCGCCACGACAGGGCGACGGTGGGACATTGCGCGAGCTTGAGCCGCTTGTCGACGGGCGCGCGCGCGCCGCCGTCCTCGCCGATACCATGCCCGGCGAACGCGGCGACCGCGCGGTCGAGCGCGGCAATGTCCTGGAAATCAGCGGCGGCGGCGGGCGCAGCGATCAGCAGCGCGGGCATGATCAGGCGGAACATCTTGGTCTCCCTCAAGGCAATACGGGTCATTTCGGGCCTCCGGCAAAGCCGAGCGTGACGATCACTTCGCGGCGCCTCGCGCCGGGCCGGTCGGCGGCGTTGACGATCGTCATCCGCCCGGGCGCGACGCGCGTACCCGCGAGTGCGGCGGCAACCGCGCGCGCGCGATCGGCCGCGAGCACCGCGCCGTTGCCGGTCGCGGGATCGACATCGGCGGCGCTGCCGTCGACGCTGCCGGCGATCTTCAGCGTCACGCGCGGGTCGCTGGTCGCGGTGCGCGCCCAGGCGATCAGGCCGTCGGGTGCACTCGGCAACACCGCCGATCCGGGCACGAAATTGAGCATCGCCGCGGCCGCGACCGGCATCGGCTCGGGCGCGGCCGGCGCCGGCTCTCCGCCGAAGCCTTCGCGGAAACCGTTGGCGAGCGCGCGCTTGTCGAGATGCTGCGTCGCCTGCATGAACACGAAGAAGCCGACCAGCAGCAGGCTGAGATCGGCGAGCGTGGTCAGCCAGATCGGGCGCCCGGCGCGCTCGGTGGAATGCGGCGCGATCATGCCGCGGCCTCGTTGGGGACGGCGCGCAGCCGCGGGCGCTCGCGCTCGGCGAGGCCGATCAGCGGCGCCTCGATCCGTTGGCGTTCGCTCGCCTCGATCCGCGCGGCGCGGCGCAACCGCGCGGCGATCGGCATCGCGACCAGGCTCGCGAGAACCGCACCGTAAAGCGTGGTCAGCAGCGCGATCGCCATCGCCCCGCCGATCGATTGCGGATCGTCCATCGCGGTGAACATGCCGACGAGCCCTATCAGCGTGCCGATCATCCCCATCGCCGGTGCGAGTTCGGCGGCGGCGGCCCAGACGTCGGCGGCGGTGGCGTGGCGTTCGTCGCGGGTCTCGCGCTGCTCGGCGAGGAGCGTCGCGATCTCGTCGGGGCCGGCACCATCGACGATCGCGGCGACCGCGGCGGCGACATCGGGATCGCGGATCACCGAACGATCGAGCGCGATCACCCCGTGGCGCTGCGCGATTCGGCCGAGCGAGGCGACCTGCGCGACCAGCGCGGTGGCATCGAAGCGGCGACGGAACAGTACGCGCACCGCCGCCAGCGCGCGCGCCAGATCGCGGCGCGGCGTCCTCAGCACCGTGCCGATTGCGGTGCCGCCGACGACGATCGCGATCGCGCTCGGGTCGAGATAGGCGCCCAGCATCGGCGTGAAGGTGAGGGTGGTGCTCATCATTGCTCCTTCGCGTTTCGCCCGGGCGTTGCAAGCCGCGCGCCAAACCGGCCACCCGCGCGAAGCCGCCGCCACAAGCATCCGATCCGCCACCCACGCGGCGCGGGCTTGCCGCTGGCCGGCAACATCTTGCCGCCCGGCCCGGCCCCGGCTTGCCGATTCCGCGCAAGCCACGCCCCCGCCGCCGCCTTTGCGCATTTGGCACGCCCCTTGCTGGAAAGGGCGCGGATACATTTGCGCGAGGGGACACCCATGCCCAACGACACTCTTTTCGGCGTTCATGCAGCAGCGCTCGAAGTGCGTTCGAAGCGCATGGGGCTGCTCGCCTCGAACATCGCCAACGTCTCGACGCCGGGCTTCAAGGCGAAGGACATCGATTTCCAGGCCGCGCTCGCCGCGGTCGAACGGACCGGCAATCCGGCATCGCTCGACGGCGCGCTCCAGTATCGCGTGCCGCTCGAACCGTCGCTCGACGGCAACACCGTCGATCTCTCGACCGAGCAGACCGCGTTCGCGGAGAATGCCGTCCAGTATCAGACGACGCTGTCGTTCCTGAACGGCCGCCTCTCCACGATCACGCGCGCGCTCAGGGGAGAATAAGCCATGACCGATTCGCCGCTCACCATCTTCCAGGTCGCCGGGCGCGCGATGTCCGCGCAGCTCGTGCGGATGAACACGACCGCGTCGAACCTCGCCAATGCCGGCGGCATCGCGTCGAGCGCGGACGCCGCGTACAAGACGATCAAGCCCGTCTTCCGCACCCAATATGACAATGCCACCGGCCTCGCGACGGTGAACGTCGAACGCATCGTCACCGCGGGCGAGGAGCCCACCAAGCGCTACGACCCCACCAACCCGATGGCCGACGAGAACGGCAACATCTGGGAAAGCGCGGTCGATGAGACGCGCGAGCTGGTCGACATGATGGAGACCGCGCGCAGCTACCAGAACAATGTCGAGGTCATGCAGACCGCCAAGTCGCTGATCCTCGACACCCTCAAGCTCGGACGCTGATCATGACCACCGCTTTCGATTCGACGCTCGCCAGCCTCGGCATCGGCCGCACCAACGCGGGCAATGCGCCGGCGGTGCAGACGCGCCAGCAGCAGCAGACGCTCGATCAGTCCGATTTCCTCGAACTGATGACCGCGCAGCTCAAGAACCAGGATCCGTTCAGCCCCGTCGACAACACACAGATGGTCGCCCAGATGGCGCAATTCTCGAGCGTCGCGGGCATTGCCGAGATGAACTCGACGCTGAAGGCGATCTCCGACAAGCTCGCCGGCGGCTCGACCAGCGACGCGCTGTCCTATGTCGGCCGCACCGTGCTGACGCCGGGCAACGTTGGGTATGGGCGCACCGACGGCGGCATCGCCGGCGCGGTCGAACTCGCCAAGGACGCCAGCGACGTCATGGTGACGATCGCCAATGCCGATGGCACGGTGCTCAAGAGCTTCTCGCTCGGCGCGCAGGATGCCGGCACCGTCGCCTTCGACTGGGACGGCACCACCGACACCGGCGAGGATGCCGGCGACGGTCCGTTCCTCGTCACCACGATGGCGATCAACGGCAGCGCCGAGATCGCCAGCCAGCCGCTCGTCTGGGCGCCGGTCGCGGCGGTGTCGTTGCCCGCCACCGGCGATCCCCTACTCACGCTGCCGGGCCTCGGCTCGGTGCCGATTTCAGACATCCGCCAGGTCGGCTGATCTCTTCGTCAAGGAGCAACACCCATGTCCTTCTATACCTCGCTCAGCGGCCTCAAGGCCTCGCAGACCGAAATGTCGACGATCTCGCACAACCTCGCGAACGTCTCGACCAACGGCTTCAAGCGTTCGGACACCGAATTCGCCGACGTCATCGCGTCGAGCGTGTCGGTCAACCCGACCAAGATGATCGGCTCGGGCACGGTGGTAAAATCAATCCGCCAGCAGTTCAGCCAGGGCAATCTCGTCCAGTCCGAATCGTCGCTCGATCTCGCGATCACCGGCGACGGCTTCTTCGCGGTCAAGCCGAACATCGGCGGCGCGCAGGTCAACTACACCCGCAACGGCAGCTTCCTCGTCGATGCCGATCGCTATGTCGTCGACGGCCAGGGCAGCCACGTCCAGATCTATCCGGTCGACGGCTCGGGCAATGTCGTCGCGACCAGCGCGAGCGCGCTCGCCAGCCTGCGCCTGCCCGCGACCAGCGGCACGCCCAACCCGACGCAGAACGTCGCGCTCGCGGTCAATCTCGGCGCGACCACCGAGGTTCCCACCACCGCGACCTTCGATCGCTTCGACGCGTCGAGCTACAACAAGGCCGTGACGACGACCGTGTACGATTCGAACGGCTCGCCGATGACGATGACGACCTATTACAAGCGCACCTCGGCCCCCGTCGCGACGGTGCCGCCCGCGGCGCCCGATCTGTCGAGCACCTGGGAAGCCTATACCTTCGTCGGCGATCAGCAGATGCAATCGGGCGCGGGCGATCATATCGCGCTCAGCTTCGACAATGCCGGCACGCTGACCAATCCGGCGGCGCCGATCCAGTTCGGCGTGTTCACGCCGTCGGCCACCGCATCGAACCAGCAGATCACGATCGATCTCGCCGGCACGACCCAGCGCACCGCCGCGGGCGAGGTGCTGACCCAGACGCAGGACGGCGTCGCGGTGGGCGAATTGCAGGGGGTGACGATCGACGAGAACGGCTTCGTCAAGGCGAGCTTCTCGAACGGCGACAACCAGATTCTCGGCAAGGTCGCGCTCGTCAACTTCTCCAACCCCTCGGGGTTGCGCCAGCTCGGCAATTCGACCTGGGCGTCGACCGGTATTTCGGGCGAGCCCACTTATGGCGAAGCCAATGGCGACGGGCTCGGCGCGCTGATGTCGGGGGCGGTCGAAAGCTCGAACGTCGACATCACCGAGGAACTCGTCAGCCTGATCGCGGCGCAGCGCAACTTCCAGGCGAACGCCAAGGCGCTCGATACGTCGAGCCAGATTTCCGAGACGATCTTCAACATCCGCTGATCGCGGACAAGGGGAACCGGGGACGATAGATGGACAAGCTGGTCTACACCGCGGCATCGGGCCTGCGCGCGCACATGGCGGCGCAGGCGGCGATCGCGAACAACATGGCGAACGCCTCGACCACCGGGTTCAAGGCCGATCGCGTCCGGTTCGACCAGCTCTATCTGATCGGCCAGGGGCTCGAGACGCGCCGGCCCACCTCGGAAGAGGTGATCGACGCCGATCGCAACCCCGGCACCGTGCAGCAGACCGGCCGCCCGCTCGACGTCGCGATGGCGGGCAATGCCTGGCTCGCGGTGCAGGCGACCGACGGCAGCGAAGCCTATACACGGCGCGGCGATCTTTCGATCGCGGCATCGGGCGTCTTGGAAACCGGAGACGGTTTCCCGGTGATGGGCTCGGGGGGGCCCATCACCGTGCCGCCCGCCGACAAGGTGCAGATCGCCGCCGACGGCACGATCTCGATCCTGCCTTTGGGCGCCGAGAAGGGCACCGAGATGCAGGTCATCGACAAGCTCAGGCTGGTCAGCCCCCAAGGCTCGGACACGCTCAAGGGGCTCGACAACCTGCTCCATGTCAACGGCGGCGGCACGCTGCCCGAGAATATGGACGCCAAGGTCGAGGTCGGCGCGCTCGAAGGCTCGAACGTCGACATGACGCAGGCACTGGTCGACATGATCCAGAACCAGCGCAGCTACGAGGTACAGGCCAACCTTCTGAAAGAGGCCAAGAACATGGACGAGAGCGGCGCATCGGTGATGCGCATGCCTAGCTGAGGAAACAGGATATGAGCAGCGCAGCCATGCACATCGCGCGGACCGGGCTCGACGCCCAGGATACGCGCATGCGGGTGATCTCGAACAACCTCGCCAACGTCAACACGACCGGGTTCAAGAAAGGCCGCGCCGCGTTCGCAACGCTGGCCTATCAGACGATCACCGCGCCGGGTTCGGCGAGCACGTCGGAGAGCAAATACGCGACCGGCCTCAACCTCGGCACCGGCGTCAAGATCCAGGGCACCGCCCGGATCGACACGCAGGGCGACATGCAGACCACGGGCAACGCGCTCGATCTCGCGCTCGACGGCGACGGCTATTTCCAGGTGCAATTGCCCGGCGGCCAATTGGGCTACACGCGCTCGGGCAATTTCTCGCGCTCGCCCGAAGGGCTGCTGATCACGAGCGAAGGTTATCAGGTGATGCCCGGCATCACCGTGCCCGAAGGCACGACCGCGATCACGATCGGCACCGACGGCACCGTCTCGGCGACGATCCCCGGCCAGACCGAGCCGAGTGAGATCGGCCAGATTCAGGTCGCGAGCTTCCCCAACACCGCCGGCTTGCAGGAAATCGGCGACAATTACCTTGTCGAGACCGCGGCCTCGGGCCCGGTCAGCCTCGGCATCGCCGGCCTAGAGGGCCGCGGCAACATCCGCCAGGGGATGCTCGAAGGCTCGAACGTCAACGTCGTCGAGGAACTGGTCGACATGATCGAGACGCAGCGCGCCTATGAGGTCAATTCGAAGATGATCTCGGCGACCGACGACATGCTCAAATACGTCAACCAGAACATCTGATGCGCACGCTTCGCACCCTATCGCTCGGTCTGGCCGCCGTCGCGCTCGTCGCCGGCGCCGCGCACGCACGCGACAAGCATCGCGAGGATTACAGCCTCACGCTGCCCCCGCCGCCGCCGCCGCCATCGGCCGACGGCGCGATCTTCCAGGCCGATGCCGGCTATGCCGCGCTCTACGAAGGCTGGAAGGCGCGCCGCGTCGGCGATCCGCTGACGATCGTGCTGGTCGAACGCACCGTCGCGTCCAAATCCTCGACCTCGCAGCTCGATTCGAAGGGCCAGTTCGGGCTCATCCCGCCGACCACGGGCGCCCTGGCGCTGTTCGGCGAATCGGACGCGACTTTCGGCGGCAAGCGCGGCTTTGACGGCAAGGGCACCGCCGGGCAGCAGAACGTGCTCTCGGGCGAGATCAGCGTCACCGTGGCGCAGGTCTATCCCAACGGCACGATGCTGGTGCAGGGGCAGAAGCGCGTCACGCTCAACCGCGGCGACGAATTCATCCAGATCAAGGGCATCGTCCGCATCGCCGATATCGACGCGCAGAATCGCGTCGCCTCGACGCGGGTGGCCGATGCGCAGATCTCGTACACCGGCAAGGGCGATATCGCCCGTGCCAGCCGTCAGGGCTGGCTCAGCCGGTTCTTCCAGATCATCAGCCCCTTCTGACGGAGCGCAAGCCGGTCATGATCCGCACCTTTCTCGCCTGTCTCGCCGCCCTGCTCCTGGCCCAGCCCGCTCATGCGGACCGGATCAAGGATCTGGGCGCGTTCCAGGGCATCCGCACCAATCAGCTCACCGGCTACGGCATCGTTGTCGGCTTGCCGGGCACGGGCGACGACAATCTCGAATACACGATCCAGTCGATGAAGTCGGTCGCGTCGCGCTTCGGGCTGCAACTGCCGCCTGCGGTCAATCCCGCGCTCAAGAACGCCGCGGTGGTGATGGTGACGGCGGAGCTTCCCGCCTTTGCCAAGCCGGGGCAGAAGCTCGACATCACCGTGTCGTCGATGGGCAAGGCCAAGAGCTTGCGCGGCGGCGCGCTGATCCTCACCCCGCTGCTCGGCGCGGACGGGCAGATCTATGCGATGGCGCAGGGCAACCTCGCGGTCGGCGGGCTCGGCGCACAGGGCGCCGACGGCTCGAAGATCGTGATCAACATCCCCTCGAGCGGCCGCATCCCCGAAGGCGCGACCGTCGAGCGTGCGGTCAACACCGGTTTCGCCACCGCGCCGCGGCTCACCTTCAACCTCGCGCGCGCCGATTTCACCACCGCGCAGCGCGTCGCCGCCGCGATCAATTCGCGGCTGGGCAACGGCCGCGCCGAAGCGGTCGATGCCGTCTCGGTCGCGATCGCGGCACCACAGGGCGCCGACGTGCGCACGATGCTGATGAGCGAGATCGAGAATCTCAACGTCGTCTCGGCCGATCCGCCCGCGCGCGTCATCGTCAACGCACGCACCGGCACCGTCGTCATCAACAATGCGGTGCGCGTCGGCCCGGCGGCGGTCAGCCACGGCAAGCTCACCGTGCGCATCGACGAGCAGCAGCGCGTCAGCCAGCCGGCGCCGTTCAGCAAGGGCCAGACCGCGCTCGAACAGAACAGCACCGTCGCCATCGACGAGGAAATGCGCCCGATGTTCCTGCTCGATCCCGGCCCGCAGCTCGCCGACATCGTCAAGGCGGTCAACGCGATCGGCGCGTCGCCGGCGGATCTCGTTGCGATCCTCGAAGCGCTCAAGGAAGCCGGCGCGCTCAACGCCGACCTGATCGTGCTGTGATGGTCGATACCGCCGCCTCCCAGATCGCGTCGCTGACGCCCAAGGTCTCCGCCGATACCAAACGGCTGGCGACGCGCGACAATCTCGACGCTGCGGGCCAGCGGTTCGAGGCGATCTTCACGGGCATGATGCTCAAATCGATGCGGGCTGCGAAGCTCGCCGACGACCTGTTCGATTCGAAGGCGCTCGATACCTTCCGCGACATGCAGGATCAAAAGGTCGCCGAGACGATGGCGAGCCACGCGCCGATCGGGATCGGCAAGGCGATGGTCGAGTTCCTGGCGCGCGCCGATGCGGCGTTGCAGGCCGATCCCGCCGCCGCGCCCGATTCGGCAGATAGCTCGGGGAACCGCACATGACCGACCTTCTCGGCATCGGCGCCTCGGGCGTCCGCGCCTATCAGACCGCGATCGGCACGACCTCCGAAAACATCGCCAACGCGGGCACCGCGGGCTATGTCCGCCGGACCACCACGATGAACGAGGTCGCCGCCGCGTCGCGCGGCATCAACGGCAACGCGCCGCTGGTCGCCTCGGGCGTGGTCGTCAGCGGGATCGCACGCGAAAGCGACGAACTGCGGCAGGTCGCGGTGCGCAGCGCCGGCGCCGATCTCGCGCGCAGCGAAACCGCGGTCACCTGGCTCGACCAGATCGAGCAGGCGCTCACGCGCAGCGGACTCTCGGGCGCGCTCACCGGCTTCTTCAACGCGACCCGGGCGATCGCCGCCGATCCGAGCGCGAGCGCCCCGCGCCTCGCGATGCTCGATTCGGCCTCGGGGCTGGCCGATGCCTTCAAGGGCACCGCGTCGCAGCTCGCCCAGCTCGGCCGCGATCTCGATGCGACCGCGGGCAATGCCGTGACGACGCTCAACGATCTCGCCACCGGTCTCGCGCGCATCAACGACGGACTGAGCCGTGCCACGCCGGGCTCGACCGGCAGCGCGCAACTGCTCGACCAGCGCGACCAGATCCTCGAACAGATGAGCGCCTTGAGCGACATCAGCGTGACGATGGATGTCGCCGGGCGCGCGACGGTCAGGCTCGGCAGCGCGAGCGGCCCCGTCTTCGTCACGCCGGGGGTCGATCCGGGCAAGATTCTCTACAGCCGCAACGTGGACGGCGCGGTTTCCTATGGGCTGCGGCGTAATGGCGTCACCCAGTCGGTATCGCCCTCGGGCGGTGCGCTGGCGGGGATCGCCGACGCCGCGCAGCGGCTCGCCGCCGCGACCACCGAGATCGATCGCGTCGCCACCGAATTCGTCGACGGCGTCAACGCGGTTCAGGCCGCAGGCGAGGATCTCGACGGCCATGCCGGCGGGGCGATGTTCGCGATCGGTGCCGATGCCGCGAGCATCACCGTCACGCTCACCGATCCGCGCGGGATCGCCGCGGCCGCCCCCGGCGGCGGCACGCGCGACAACGCCAACCTCGCCAGCTTCGATACGCTGCGCGCCTCGGGCAGCGCCGAAGGCGCCGTCACCGCGCTCGTCGCCGAAAACGGCGCCGCGCTCAGCTCGCGCCGGACGGTGGCGGCGGCGCAGACCTCGATCCATGACGGCGCAATCGCCGCGCGCGATCAGATGTCGGGCGTCAATCTCGATTCCGAGGCGGTCGATCTGATGCGCTACCAGCAGGCCTATCAGGCCTCGAGCCGCGTGATCCAGGTCGCGCGCGAAATCTTCCAATCGATCCTCAACGTGAGCTAGCCCCATGCAGATCAGCACCAGCCTGTTCTTCGCCCGCTCGACATCGCAGATGGCGGCGCTGTCCGCGCATGCCGACACGCTCCAGGCGCAGATCTCGACGACGAAGAAATACGCCGCCCCGTCGGACAACATCATCGCCTATCAGCGCTTGCAGGGGATCGCGCGCACCGGCGCCGACGCGTCCGCCTATGCGACCAACGTCCAGCTCGCGCAGACCCTGCTCGGGCAATCGGATGCGACGCTGGAAAGCGTTCTCGATCAGGTCCAGCGCGCGCAGGAACTCGCCGTCCAGGCGGGCAGCGACACCTTTTCCGATTCGGATCGCGCGTCGATTGCGGTGCAGTTGCGCGCGATCCTCGACGATCTGGTCAACCTTGCCAACACCACCGACGCGCGCGGCCAGCCGCTGTTCGGCGCGGGCTCGGCCCAGACGGGCGTCACCCGCGCGACCGACGGCAGCGTCGGCTTCGCCGGCAGCGGCGATCCGATAGCGATCCCGGTGTCGGATACCGTCAGCATCCAGCCGACCGACAGCGCCGAGCGCGTGTTCGGCGGCATCGCGGGGGCGGGCGGCCCCACCGATGTGTTCGCGATCATCGGCGCGCTCGCCGACACGCTCGAAAACGGCGGCGATGTCGGGGCGGCGGCGGCGACCGCGCTCGGCGACCTCAAGGCATCGGTCGATCATCTGACCGGCGTGCGCGCGTCGATCGGCGCGCGCGGCGCGCGGCTCGATCTCGAACAAACGCGCGCCGCCGACGCCGGCGCGGCACGCGAGATCGATCGCTCGGCGATCGAGGATACCGACATCACCGCCGCGATCACCGAACTGCAAAAGACGATGACGATCCTGCAAGCGACGCAGGCGAGCTTCACCCAGCTCACCCAGCTCTCGCTGTTCAACTACATCAAGTAATTACGGCGCCGGTAACCAAATAGCGACGAAATGAGGTCAAGCCTCGGGCGTCGCGGTCGTTATCCGATATGAGCCGCGCGTGCGCCAAGGGGGAAGTACCGGTACCATGTTTCCTGCAATCGGTCTTGTCGTTCTGCTCGTCATGGTGTTCGGCGGCTTCGTCTTCACCGGCGGCGCGCTCGGGCCGGTCATGGAAGCGATCCCGCACGAGCTGATCATCATCGGCGGCGCCGCGGCGGGCGCGCTCATCATCGGCAATTCGGGCAAGGAGTTGAAGGCGCTCGCCGGCGGGCTCGCCAAGGTGTTCAAGGGGCCGAAATACAAGAAGCAGGATTATCTCGACACGATCTTCCTCGTCTCGAAGCTGATGAAGATGCTGCGGATGGAAGGGCCGATCGCGCTCGAGCCGCATGTCGAAGACCCCAAGTCCTCCGCGATCTTCGCCGAATATCCCCGGCTGCTCGCCGATCACACGCTGGTCGATCTGATCGCGGACACGCTCCGGCTCGTCGTCGTGTCGTCGGGCACGCTCGATGTCCATGCGGTCGAGGAGGTGATGGATAACGCGATCAAGACGCACCACCAGGAGGTGCAGCGCCCGCAAACCTCGCTCCAGAGCCTCGCCGACGCGCTGCCCGCGCTGGGCATCGTCGCCGCGGTGCTCGGCGTGGTCAAGACGATGGGCTCGATCGACAAGCCGCCCGCGATCCTCGGCGCGATGATCGGCTCGGCGCTCGTCGGCACCTTCCTCGGCGTGCTGCTCGCCTACGGGCTGGTCGGCCCGCTCGCAACGAGGCTCCAGCAAGTGATCGACGCCGATTCGGCGATCTATCACACCGTCAAGCAGATCATCATCGCGTCGCTCCACGGCCATCCGCAGCCACTGGTGATCGAAGCCGCGCGCTCGGGCATCGCGCACTCGAACCAGCCCGGTTTCGCCGAGGTGTTCGACGGCTTGCGCGGGCGCTGAGGAATGCTGTTTTTGTTGGATAGCCGCACCAGCCCGCTCCCCCACCCGACCGCCCATTCAGTGTACGGTCGTGGGTGGTTGGGTGGGGGAGCGGGCTGGTGCGGCCTGCGACCGCAGGGAGCCAAATAAATGGCCGCCCGCGCACCCCACGGTTCGAACCAGCCGCCCAGGATCATCGTCCGCAAAGTCTATGTCGAAGGGCATGGCGCCGGGCATCACGGCGGCGCGTGGAAGGTCGCCTATGCCGATTTCGTGACCGCGATGATGGCGTTCTTCCTCTTGCTGTGGATCCTCGGCGCCACCACCGAGAAGCAGCGCAAGTCGATCGCCGATTATTTCGCCCCCACGCTGGTCGAGCTACGCGAGAACAGCGCCGGCTCGAACGGGCTGTTCGGCGGCGAATCGATCGTCGACCGCGACAATTACCAGCACAAGGCGACGCAGACCGGCACGCGCGCGCTGACGGTGCCGTTCAGCGCGATCGGCGGCCCCGATTCGGGGAACGGCGAGGCCGGTTCGCTCAAGAACCCCACCCGCGAGGCGCTCGCCGCCGAGGACCGCAAGAATTTCGAGGCGATGCGCCGCCAGGTGATGGCCGAGATCGCGAGCAACGCCAGGCTCGCCAGGCTCGCCAAGCACATCCATTTCGTGCGCACGCGCGACGGGATGCGGATCGATCTGATCGACGATGCCGATTATTCGATGTTCGCGCTGGGGACGACCGCGCTCGAGCCCGAGGCCGACAAGCTGATCGCGCTCGTCGCGGGCGCGATTCGGCCGAGCCAGAACCCGATCATGATCCGCGGCCATACCGACAGCCTCGCCTACGGCAACCCGGCCAACATGAACAACTGGATGCTGTCGTCGGGCCGCGCAGAGGCGGTGCGCCGCCGGCTGGCGGCGGGCGGGATCGCCGAGAAGCGCTTCGAGCGGATCGAAGGCGTCGCCGAGCGCGAACCGATGATTGCCGACAACCCCGCCGATCCGCGCAACCGCCGCGTCGCCGTCACCCTCCTCTACCGGCGCGGCGTGTTCGGGCAATAGAATCTAGCGCAGAGCGCTGTCGGTTCTCGGCGAAGCAGTGCTCCCGCGAAAGCGGGAACCCAGAGTCAAAAGCGTCACACAGGCGACTCTGGATTCCCGCCTTCGCGGGAACATAAGGAAAAATTCGACCTCGACGGCGGGTTCTCGCCGCGCATTGCCGATCCTCTCTACGTCTCTGCGCCTCCGCGTCTCTGCGCGAACAACTCCCTTCTTCTTACCGAACCCGCCTCACTCCCGCTTGGGCAGCGCATAGGCCACCACCGCGTCGCCCGCGGTCGTGCCCAGCCCGCCGTGTCCGCCGGCGGCGATCACGACATATTGCCGGCCGTCGGCGCCTTGATAGGTCATCGGCGTCGCCTGCCCGCCGGCGGGCAGCCGCGCCTTCCACACCACCGCGCCGGTGCGCTCGT
This sequence comes from Hephaestia caeni, assembly GCF_003550065.1. Taxonomy (GTDB): domain Bacteria; phylum Pseudomonadota; class Alphaproteobacteria; order Sphingomonadales; family Sphingomonadaceae; genus Sphingomonas; species Sphingomonas caeni_A. Next base: position 1,026,284 of record NZ_QXDC01000003.1, on the reverse strand, counting down.
CGACCGCGCGCAGGTAATCGTCGCCGAACGCGCCGACGAAGATCAGCCCGCCCGCGGTCGCGATATTGCCGCCGATGTTGAACATGCCCGTCGGCAGCGGCAGATTGACGTTGAGCCCGAACGGCCCGAGGTCGCGCGTGGTGCCCATCGGCCGCATCCACACGATCTTCTTCGTCACCAGATCGATCGCGGTCAGCGTACCCCAGGGCGGCGCGTTGCACGGCACGCCCAAGAAATTGAGCCACGGCTGGATGCGCACCGCGAACGGGGTGCCGTATTGCGGGTTCCACCACGGCTCGGCCGGCGGCGGCGCCTTGCCGCTCTCCCACCCGGCCCAGGGCTTGATATGCCCTTTGTCGATCGCCTCCTGCGTTTTCATCATCCGATAGGTGAAGGGGATGTAGCTGGCGTTGGCGATCAGCAGCCGCCGCGTCGGATCGATCGTCGCGCCATGCCAGTCGATGATGCCATCGAACGCCGGATAGCCGATATTGCCGTACCCCGCCGTCGGCGGCGTGAACTGGCCTTCATAGCGGTATTTGGCGAATTGCAGCCGGCAGACCATCTGGTCGATCGGGGTCGCGCCCCAGGCGTCCTTCGCGGTCAGGTCCTTCGGCGTCAGGCTCGCCATGCCGACCGGATAGGGCTGGGTCGGCGACAGCGTCTCGCCCGCCACACCGCCTTGCGGCACCGTCTTCTCCACCGTCTCGACGATCGGCCGGCCGGTTCGCCGGTCGAGCACGAAGAATTCGCCGCGCTTGGTCGACTGGATCAGCGCCGGGATCACCTGCCCGTTGCCGTCGGGCAGGTTGACGAGGCTGGGGCCGATCGGCAGGTCGAAATCCCACACGTCGTGGTGGACGGTCTGGTAATGCCAGCGTTCCTGCCCCGTCGCGATGTCGAGCGCGACCACCGAACTCGAATAGGTATCATCGAACGGCCGCCGCTGTGCCCCGTAATAATCGGGCGTCGGGTTGCCGAGCGGCACATAGACCATCCCCAGCCCCTCGTCAGCGGTGAAGGTGCCCCAGCCGTTGGGGGTGCCGCGCGTATAGGTCTCGCCCGGCTTGAGCGGCGCGGTCTGCGGCACGCGGCCCATGTCCCACGCCCAGACGAGCTGCCCGGTGCGCGCATCGAAAGCGCGGATCACGCCCGAGGTTTCGCCCTCGGCGATGTTGTCGGCGACCCAGCCCGACAGCATGATCTTGCCGCCCGCGACCATCGGCTGCGACGAGATGAAGTGGAACCCCGGCGGCGTCGGCCCCATATTCTCGCGCAGCGAGACGTAGCCGCCCTGCCCGAAGCCGGGGCACAGCTTGCCCGTCCGCGCGTCGAGCGCGAACAGGCGCGCGTCGGCGGTGGTCGAGATGACCTCCTCGGCGCACACCCCCGTCGCGCCCGCCGGCGGCGTGTAATAGGCGACGCCGCGACACGAGAGATACGTATTCGCCGACGTGTCGTTATTGGGATCGAAGCGCCACCGCTCCTTGCCCGTCACCGCGTCGAGCGCGATCACGTCGCGGTGCGGGGTGCAGAAATAGACCGAATCGCCGATCTTGATCGGGGTCGCCTCGAAATTGAACTCCTTGCCGCCCTTGTTCTCGCCCGGCCGGGGCAGGTCGCCCGAATGATATTCCCAGACGCGTTCGAGCGCGCCAACATTGTCCGGCGTGATCTGCGCGAGCGGGCTGAAGCGCGTCCCCGCCTGATCGCGTCCGTAATAGCGCCAGTCCCCCGCCGCGACCGGAATGCCGACCGCGGGCGTCGGCAGCGCCTGCGCCACCTGCCCGTCGCGGTCCCAGCGCGTCCAGGTGATCCACCAGCCGCTCGCGAAGACGAGCACGATCGAGAGCAATGCCAGCGCGCCGCCGGCCCAGCGCCCGACCGTCCAGCGGCCGAAATCCTGCCCGCGCGCCAGCCGCCGCGTCACCCAGGGCATCGACACCCACAGCAGCAGCACCGCGGGGGCGAGCACGCGCGGCATCAGCTTCCAGCCGTCGAAACCGACCTCGACGAGCGCCCAGATCAGCGTCGCGACGAAGACGAAAGCATAGAGCCAATAGCCTTCGCGCCGCCCCAGCGCGAACAGCACGCCGCTCGCGATCAGCCCGAGGCCGGCCAGCAGATAATACCAGGTGTAGCCGAGCTGGACGAGCTGGGCGCCGCCCACCGCCAGGATGATCCCGATGATCGCGAACACCGCGCCGGTGATCGCCGGCGCCGCCTTGATCCGTTCCCACATGACGCACTTCCCCTCGTGCCATTGTGTCGAAAGAGGAAAACGTTGCATCCCACGGATCGCTCCGCCGCCCCTGTGAGAAATATCGCGAGACGACATGGCCATCGCAGGGCGTACGACAGCTCACCCCCTGTTTGTTCTCTTCGCTGTCCTACAACCCCGCCGTCGTGGCATAATGCCCGCTGCTCTGTGAATCGGTCGATCCCACCCGCGTCGGCGCGTTGCCGGCCCGCCCCGCCGCGCCCGGTGCGCACGACGCGCAGGGGAAGGCAAGACAAGGGAGACCTAGTGTAACCTTTGTAACCTTCCGCGCCCCTGCGCACCCATCGCTGGATTGCTCGCGATCAGTTTAAACGTCACCCCGGACTTGATCCGGGGTCCCGCTTTCCTGGAGCCGAGCAAAGAAGAAGCGGGATGCCGGATCAAGTCCGGCATGACCGCGCTAATTGATAGGTTCTGACCCTAACGCACCAGGTCGAGCCCCATCTCGTCGGCACAGCGACGCGCCTCGTCATAACCCGCGTCGGCGTGGCGCATCACGCCGGTCGCGGGGTCGTTCCACAGCACGCGCTTGAGCCGCTCGGCGGCCTCCGGGGTGCCGTCCGCCACGATCACCATCCCGGCGTGCTGCGAATAGCCCATGCCGACCCCGCCGCCGTGGTGGAGTGACACCCAGGTCGCACCCGACGCGGTGTTGAGAAGCGCGTTGAGCAGCGGCCAGTCCGACACCGCGTCGCTGCCGTCCTTCATCGCCTCGGTCTCGCGATTGGGGCTCGCGACCGAACCCGAATCGAGATGGTCGCGCCCGATCACGATCGGCGCCTTCACCTCGCCCGATGCCACCATCTCGTTGAACGCGACGCCCAACCGGTCGCGATCGCCGAGCCCCACCCAGCAGATGCGCGCGGGCAGGCCCTGGAAGTGGATGCGCTCGCGCGCCATGTCGAGCCAGCGGTGGAGGTGCAGATCGTCGGGGATCAGTTCCTTCACCTTTGCGTCGGTCCTGTAGATATCCTCGGGATCACCCGACAGCGCCGCCCAGCGGAACGGCCCGACGCCGCGGCAGAACAGCGGCCGGATGTACGCGGGCACGAAGCCGGGAAAATCGAAGGCGTCCGCGACGCCCTCGTCCTGCGCCATCTGGCGGATGTTGTTGCCGTAATCGAGCGTCGGCACGCCCGCGTGGTAAAAATCGAGCATCGCGCGGACCTGCACCGCCATCGATGCCTTGGCCGCCGCGGCCACCGCCGCCGGATCGCGCTCGCGCTCGCTGAACCAGCGATCGAGGCTCCAGCCTTGCGGCAGATAGCCGTTGGCGGGATCATGCGCCGAGGTCTGGTCGGTGACGACATCGGGATGCACGCCGCGCTTCACCAGTTCGGGATAGAGGTCGGCAGCATTGCCGAGCAGCCCGACCGAGACCGGCGCTGTCGCGTCGCGAACGATCGCCAGCGCCTCGTCCAGATCGCGCGCCTCGCGGTCCAGATAGCCGGTCTTGAGCCGCATCTCGATCCGGCTCGGCTGACAGTCGATCGCAAGGCACGAAAACCCCGCCATCACCGCCGCCAGCGGTTGCGCGCCGCCCATCCCGCCGAGCCCGGCGGTCAGGATCCACTTGCCCGACGGGTCGCCCGAAAAGTGACGCCGCGCAACTTCGGCGAAGGTCTCGTAGGTGCCCTGAACGATGCCCTGGCTACCGATGTAGATCCACGAGCCTGCGGTCATCTGGCCGTACATCATCAGCCCGGCGCGATCGAGTTGCTGAAAATGCTCCCACGTCGCCCAATGCGGTACGAGGTTCGAATTGGCGATCAGCACGCGCGGCGCGTTCTCGTGCGTGCGGAAGATGCCGACCGGCTTGCCCGACTGGACGAGCAGGGTCTGATCGCCCTCGAGCCGCTTCAGGGCGTCGACGATCCGGTCGAAACTCTCCCAGTCGCGCGCGGCGCGGCCGATCCCGCCATAGACGACGAGTTCGTGCGGGTTCTCCGCGACCTCGGCATCGAGATTGTTCATCAGCATCCGCAAGGGCGCCTCGGTGAGCCAGCTTTTGGCGGATAGCTCGGTTCCATGCGGCGCGCGGATGTTGCGGCTGTTGTCGAGGCGGGTCATGCGCGTCCTTTCGCGAAATCGAGGCAAGCCTTGAGCACGCCGCGCAACGTCGCCTGCATCGGCGCGGCGCGTGCCGCGTCCCAGCGATCGGGCGCGGCCTCGTCGGCATAGCCGCGGATCGCCAACTCCATCTGGATGGCGTGCACGCCGCGCTCGGGACGTCCATAATGCCGCGTGATCCACCCGCCTTTGAAGCGGCCGTTGATTACTTTCGGTTCGGGGCAAGCGGCCGCCACGGCGATCGCAAGCGCGGGATCGCAGCTCTGGCCATCATTCGTCCCGATGTTGAATTGCGGCAGCCTACCCTCGAACAGTCGCGGCACCTCGCCGACGATCGAATGCGCGTCGTAGAGGACGATGGGCGAATGGTCGCGCCGCAACCGCGCGATCTCCGCCGCGATGGCCGCGTGGTAGGGATCGAAATAGGTCGCGCGCCGCGCCGCGATCGCCGCTTCATCGGGCTCGCGCCCGTCCTCGTAAAGCGACTCGCCCATAAAGGTCGTCGTCGGGCACAGCCCCGTCGTCGCCTGCCCGGGATAGAGCGACGCGCCGCTCGGATCGCGATTGACGTCGATCACGCTGCGCGAAATCGCGGTTCGGATGACGGTCGCGTCCAACGCGCGCGCGAAGGCATAGAGCCGGTCGACGTTCCAGTCGACATCGCGCCGGGCCAGCGCCACCGAGCGCATCCCCGCATCGTGCGGCGAGGGGATATCGGTGCCGGCGTGCGGCACGCTGACGATCAGCGGCGCGGCACCGCGCTCGACGGTCAGCCAGTCGGTCATGCCACCCCCGGCAGCGCGGCGACGCCCGCGATGCTGCCGTCGCGCACCAGTGCCGTCGCCCTGGCGATGTCGGGCGCGAAATGATGATCGTCATGCATCATCGGCACTTCTGCGCGGATCAGCGTGCGCGCCGCTTCCAGCGCGTCACTCGACGTCAGCGGCGCGTGGAAATCGCACCCCTGGGCCGCTGCGAGCAGCTCGATCCCGATCACATGCGCAAGATTGTCCGTCATCGCCAGCAACCGCCGGCTCCCGTGCGCCGCCATCGACACATGGTCCTCCTGATTGGCCGAGGTCGGGATCGAATCGACCGAGGCGGGATGCGCGCGCTGCTTGTTCTCCGACACCAGCGCGGCAGCCGTCACCTGCGGGATCATGAAGCCCGAATTGAGCCCCGGCTTCGGCGTCAGGAACGCGGGCAAGCCCGACAGCGCCGGATCGACCAGCATCGCGATCCGCCGTTCGGCGATTGAGCCGATCTCGCACAGCGCGAGCGCGATCGTATCGGCGGCGAAGGCGACCGGCTCGGCGTGGAAATTGCCGCCCGACAGCGCTTCGTCGGTGTCGGCGAAGATCAGCGGATTGTCGGTGACGCCGTTCGCCTCGGTCTCCAGCGTCGCGCCGGCCTGGCGCAGCAGCGTGAGGCACGCGCCCATCACCTGCGGCTGGCAGCGCAGGCAATAGGGATCCTGAACGCGCGCATCGCCCGTCACATGGCTCGCGCGGATCGCCGAGCCCGCCATCAGGCCGCGCAGCGCCCCGGCCGTCTCGATCTGACCTTGGTGCCCGCGAAGCGCGTGGATACGCGGATCGAACGGCGTGTCGGAGCCCTTGGCCGCCTCGGTCGAGAGCGCGCCCGTCACCAGTGCCGCGCGGAACAACGCCTCGGCCTCGAACAGCCCGGCAAGCGCATAGCTACAAGAGAATTGCGTGCCGTTGAGCAGCGCGAGCCCCTCCTTGGGGCCGAGCGTCAGCGGCGCCAGCCCCGCCTCGCGTAATGCCTCCGCCGCCGGGCGGGTCTTGCCGCGCCACGCCACCTCGCCGACCCCGATCATCGCCGCCGCCATGTGTGCGAGCGGCGCGAGATCGCCCGACGCACCGACCGAGCCCTGCGCGGGGATCACCGGCAGCAGGTCTTGCGCGAGCATCGCTTCTAGCATCGCGATCGTCGCGGGCCGCACGCCCGAGGCACCCTGCGCGAGGCTCGCGAGCTTGAGCGCGAGCATCAACCGCACGACAGGCATCGGCATCGGATCGCCGACACCGGCGGCATGGCTCAGCACGATATTGCGCTGGAGCATCTCCAGCTCGTCGTCGCCGATCCTGACGCTCGCGAGCTTTCCGAAACCGGTGTTGATCCCATAAACCGGTTCATGCCGGCCGAGGATGCGCGCGACCGCCGCCGCGCTCGCCGCAATGGCGTCATCGGCGGCGCGATCGAGCACCACCGCCGCGCCGCGCCAGATCGCCCGCCAGTCGGCAAGCGCCATCGCGCCCGGCCGGATCGTCACGCTCATTGCCCCCTCCAGATGCGTTGATGAAGCGGGTTGAACCCGATTCGGTAGACCAGTTCGGCCGGCGTCTCGATGTCCCAGATCGCGAGATCGCACGATTTTCCGGCTTCGAGCGTACCGATCTCACCGCCGAGGCCGAGCGCCTTCGCCGCCTCGCGAGTCACGCCCGCCAGGCACTCGGCGACGGTCAGGCGGAACAAGGTCGCGCCCATGTTCATCGCCAGCAGCAGCGAGGTGAGCGGCGAGGTGCCCGGATTGCAGTCGGTCGCGAGCGCGATTCCCACACCGGCCTCGCGCAGCCCCCGGATCGGCGGCACCTGCGTATCGCGCATGAAATAGAAGGCGCCCGGCAGCAGCACCGCGGCTGTCCCCGTCTTCGCCATCGCGGCGATCCCGGCCGCGTCGAGATGTTCGAGATGATCCGCCGACAACGCACCGTAGCACGCAGCAAGCGCGGCGCCGTGGCTGTTCGACAATTGCTCGGCGTGGAGCTTGACCGGCAGGCCGTGCGCGGCGGCGGCCTTGAACACGCGTTCGGTCTGCGCGGGGGTGAACCCCACGCGTTCGCAAAAGGCATCGACCGCATCGGCGAGCCCGGCATCGGCAATCGCCGGGATCATCGTGCCGCACACCGCGTCGATATACGCATCGGCGTCGATACCGGGCGGCACCGCATGCGCGCCGAGGAAGGTCGTCGCGATCCGCACCGGCCGCCGCCCACCCAGCGCCTTCGCGGCACGCAGCAGCTTGAGTTCGGCATCGAGCGACAGGCCGTAACCCGATTTGATCTCGATCGTCGTCGCCCCTTCGGCGATCAGCGCATCAAGCCGGGGCAGGCTCTCGGCGATCAACGCGGCTTCGTCAGCAGCACGCACCGCCTGCATCGTCGCGACGATACCGCCGCCGGCGCGCGCGATCTCCTCATACGACGCGCCTTCGAGCCGCTGCTCGAATTCGGTCGCGCGGTTGCCGGCGTAGACGAGGTGCGTGTGGCAATCGACCAATCCGGGCGTGATCCAGCGCCCGTCGCAATCCTTCACCTCGGCCGCGTCGGTCGGCGCGTCGTCGGCCGGCCCGGCATAGACGATCCGCCCGTCCGTCGCCGCCACCGCGCCGCCTTCGACCACGCCGAGGCCGTCGCCCGTCATCGTCGCGAGCCGTGCGTTGCGCCAGAGTCGATCGGGCCGAACCATCTCGCTATCCTCGCGCCGCTCTGCTAATATGTCTAGACATAATCGACGAGGACGCCCGCGCATGGATTTGTGGTTCGAGACGGCATTGCTTCCCGACGGCTGGGCGACAGGCGTGCGGATCGGTGTGGCGGATGGTCGTATCGTCTCGGTCGAGCGGGACGCATCGCCCGGCGACGCGCGCCACGCGATCGGGCTGCCGGGCCTTTGCAACGTGCATAGTCACGGCTTCCAGCGCGGCATGGCGGGGCTTTCCGAACGCCGCGGCCGCGCGGACGACGATTTCTGGAGCTGGCGCGAGGTGATGTACGCCTTTCTCGACCGACTGACCCCCGACGACATCGCCGCGATCACCGCGCTCGCCTATGTCGAGATGCTCGAGACGGGCTACACGCGCGTCGGCGAGTTCCACTATCTCCACAACGATATCGACGGCCGCCGCTACGCCGATCCCGCTGCGACCGCCGCGAGCATCGTCGCTGCCGCCGACGAATCGGGAATAGGTCTCACGCTGCTGCCGGTCTTCTACGCACACGCCGATTTCGGGGGAGCGCCGCCGACGCTGGGGCAGCGCCGCTTCGTGTCGGGCATCGACGGTTTCGCGCGCCTCGCCGAAGCATCGCGCACACTGCTGCCGCATGACGCCACTTTTGGAATCGCCCCGCATTCGCTGCGCGCGACGACCGCCGACGAACTCGCGGCGATCCTGCCGCTCGCCGATGGCGGCCCGATCCACATCCATGCCGCAGAACAGGTGAAGGAGGTCGAGGCGTGCCTTGCCGCCACCGGCGCACGGCCGGTCGAATGGCTGCTCGCCAACGCGGCCGTCGATGCGCGCTGGTGTCTCGTCCACGCCACACATCTGACCGATGCCGAATGTGACACACTCGCCGCCTCGGGCGCGGTTGCCGGGCTGTGCCCCGTCACCGAATCTAACCTGGGCGACGGCATCTTTCCCGCCGCGCGCTATTTTGCCGCGGGCGGCACGGTCGCAACAGGCACCGATTCGAACATCCGCATCGATGCGGCGGACGAATTGCGCACGATCGAATATGCGCAGCGCCTGACGCGCCGGCGACGCAACGTATTGGCGGACCACGCGCATCCTTCGATCGGCGCGCGGCTCTTTGCCGGCGCGCTCGCCGGTGGCGCGCAGGCGCTCGGGGTCGAGGCGGGAATCGCCGTCGGCGCGCCTGCCGATCTGGTCGCGCTCGACGCCGACGACCCCGCGCTTGTGGGGCGCAGCGGCGACGCGCTGCTTGACGGCTGGATCTTCGCCGGCCGCGATACCGTCCGGCACGTCTGGCGCGGAGGACGGCAGGTCGTGGCCGACGGCCGCCACGTCGCACGCGACGCCATCGCCGCACGGTACCGCGCGACGCTCGCGCGGCTGCTCGCATGAGCCTCGACGCCCGCATCCGCGCCGATATCGAGGCGCGCATCCGCTCGGGTGCCTGGAAGCCGGGCGACCGTATCCCCTTCGAGCACGAATTGACCGCGACCTATGGATGCTCGCGCGCGACCGTCAGCAAGGCGCTCGGGGCGCTGGCGCGCGCGGGCTTCATCGATCGCCGCAAGCGCGCGGGCAGCTTCGTCGCGCATCCCCCGATCCATGCGACGGTGCTCGACGTGCCCGATCTGCGTGCGGTGATCGAAGCGCGCGGCGAAGCCTATCGCTGGGTGCTGACCGAGCAGCATCGCGGCGATCACGCCGACCTGCCCGAGGTCGGCCGCGTCGGGCCACATCTCACCGTCACCGGGCTCCACCGCGCCGATGATGATCCGTTCGCAATCGAACGGCGCTGGATCGCGCTCGACGCCACGCCCGAGGCGGCAGCGCAGGATTTCACCGCCACCGCCCCCGGGTCGTGGCTGCTCGCGCATGTGCCATGGAGCGACGCGCGCCACCGCATCTCGGCGATCGGCGCCGAGGCGGACCAGGCCGCCGCGCTCGATCTCGCGCCCGGCGAGGCGTGCCTCAAGCTCGAGCGCTGGACCTGGCGCGGCGGTGCGCTTGTCACCTATGTCCGGCAGGTCTTTCCCGGCGCGCGCTATGATCTCGTCGCCGAGTTCAAGCCGTTCAGTGTTTGAGCAGTTTTGCGAAGGCGGCCCTGCCCTAACCGGATCCATCGAATCCGACTCCAACCGACGACGGCTTGCCGTCACTCGCCGCTGTCGGTTTGAATTCGCGCACGATTTCGTTCAAGCCGGTGGAGAACTGGGGGACGGGAGATGCACGTGCTGACCATCATGCTGATGCTGGGCGCCGCCGCGCAGACGCCGGTCGAGCCGCCGCTCATCCCGGCCTTCTTCACCGCCCAGACGCTCTACGACATCTGCACCCGGCCCAATCACGGCCAATGCTCGATGTATGTCGCGGGCGTGATCGACGGCGTGTTCCTGACCGAGGCCCGCACCGGCGACGAGACGATCTGCCGCGCGCCGATCACCAACCAGAAGGCCGCCGAGCTGGTGACCGCCTATCTCACCGCGCATCCCGAACGCCGTGCCGAATCGGCCGCGAGCGCGGTCAAAGCCGCGGTCGCCACCGCGCTTCCCTGCACTCAGCCGGTCGATCCCAACGGATAGAGATCGGCGGCGGGCGCCGTCGCTGCGGCGGCAAGCCCCATCGCCTCGGGCACGACCTGCCCGACATAGAAGCGCGCTGCCGCCTGCTTGAGCGCGGTGAACGCCGGATCGCCTGCCGTATCGGCCAGGCGGCCGCTGCGTTCCATCAACCAACCGCACACCGCGACCGACAGCATCGTCAAAAACGGCGTGCTGCCCGCCAGCCGATCGTCGTCGACCGCGTCGAGCAATGTTCGCGCGGTCGCTTCACAGGCATCGATCAGCGCGCGCAGCGGCGCCGCTTCCGCCTCGGCGCGCATGTCGGCGACCAGCGATGCGAACGCCGCGCCGCCCGCCATCGGCAGCTTGCGCCCAACCAGATCGGCCGCCTGGATGCCGTTGGTGCCTTCGTAGATCGGCGTGATCCGCGCGTCGCGGAAGAACTGCGCGGCGCCGGTCTCCTCGATATAGCCCATCCCGCCATGCACCTGTACGCCGAGGCTGGTGACGAGGCAGCCGATATCGGTCGCGTGCGCCTTGGCGAGCGGGGTGAGCAGTTCCAGCCGCGCGCGCGCCGCCGCATCGCCAAGCGCAGCGCGATCGACCTGCGCGGCGGCGTAATAGACCAACGCCCGCGCGGCCTGCGTTTCGGCGGTCATCCGCATCAGCATCCGGCGGACGTCGGGAAATTCGATGATCGCCGCCGGGCGCCCCTCGCGCCGCCCCTGGATCCGCTCGCGCGCATAGGCGACCGCCTGCTGCGTCGCCGCCTCGGCGATCTGGACGCCTTGCAGGCCGACATTGAGCCGCGCGTTGTTCATCATCGTGAACATCGCCGCCATCCCGCCCAGCTCGTCGCCGATCAGCTCGCCGACGCAATCGCCCTCGTCACCAAAGGCGAGCACGCAGGTGGGCGAGCCGTGCAACCCCATCTTGTGCTCGATTGAGACCACGCGGATGTCGTTCGCTTCACCCGGATTCCCGTCCGCATCGAGCCGGTATTTGGGGACAAGGAACAGCGAGATGCCGCGCGTCCCCGCGGGCGCATCGGGGGTGCGCGCGAGCACGAGGTGGACGATATTGTCGGCCATGTCGTGATCGCCGAACGAGATGAAGATCTTGGTCCCCTGGATCGACCATGTGCCGTCGCCGCGCGGCGTCGCGCGCGTCTTGAGCGCCCCGACATCAGAGCCCGCCTGCGGCTCGGTGAGGTTCATCGTGCCGGTCCACTCACCGGTCGCAAGCTTGGGAAGATAGAGCGCCTGCTGCGTCGGGGTGCCGTGGTGGAGCAACGCCTCGATCGCCCCCACCGTCAGCGTCGGTGCAAGCGCGAGGCTCATATTGGCGCTCCCCAGCGTTTCGAGCACCGCCGTCTGGATCGCGAACGGCAGCCCCTGCCCGCCCCAGGCCTCGGGAACGCCGATCGTCCCCCAGCCGCCCTCGACATAGGCCTTGTACGCGGCGGCGACACCATCGGGCATCACCACGCCCGCCGGGGTCCAGCGCGCGCCCACGGTATCGCCCAGCCGGTTGAGCGGCGCCCATTCGCCCGCGGCGAACGCGCCGATCCCGTCGAGCACCGCATCGACCACGTCCGCACTGGCACCGGCGAAACGCGCCTCGGCGGCCAGCGCCGCGATGCCGACGATGTGATCGAGCACGAAGCGCTGATCGGCAATGGCGGGGGTGAAGGGCATCGGTATCCTCTCTTGTCCTTGGCTGCGGCGCGATATAGCGCGACAAAATGCTCGTTCCAAACACCCCCGGCACGACGCGCACCTTACGCTACGGCACGGCTGCGATCGCCGAGGCAGCGGCGCTGATCGCGGCGGGTGAGCCTGTCGCGGTGCCGACCGAGACGGTCTACGGGCTCGCCGCCGACGCGACCAATCCACATGCCGTGGCGCGCATCTATGCCGCCAAGGACCGGCCGAGCTTCAACCCGCTGATTGTCCACGTTCGCGATGTCGCGGCTGCCGAACGAATCGGCATGTTCGACGCCGACGCGCGCGCGCTTGCCGGCAGATTCTGGCCGGGGCCGTTGACGCTGGTCGTCCCGCTCAAGCCCGATGCGGAAATCGCCGCGCTGGTGACCGCCGGGCTCGATACGATCGCGCTGCGCGTGCCGCGCCACCGCGCGATGCAGGCCTTGCTCGACGCAACGGGCAAGCCGCTCGCCGCGCCCTCGGCCAATGCCAGCGGGTCGATCAGCCCGACCCGCGCGGCGCATGTCGTGGCAAGCCTCGGCGGCCGGATTCCGCTCGTCATCGACGACGGCGCGACCGAGGCGGGGCTCGAATCGACGATCGTGAAGGGTTGCACGATCCTCCGGCCGGGGCCGATTACGGCAATCGACGTACGACAATATGTCGCCGGCGAAGGCCGGGGTCCGGTTTCGAATCGGCCGGGAGGGGGATTGGAATCACCCGGACAATTGCCCAGTCACTATGCGCCGTCCAAGCCGCTGCGCCTGCACGCGACCGATGCCGCCGATGACGAATGGCTGATCGGTTTCGGCGCGATCGCCGGCGACGATACGCTCTCCGCCACGGGTGATCCCGTCGAAGCGGCGGCGCGGCTGTTCGATGCCCTCCACCACGCCGATGCCGCGCCTCGATCCCGCATCGCGGTCGCCCCGGTGCCGGCCGAGGGCATCGGCATCGCGATCAACGATCGGCTGCGCCGCGCCGCGCATCGATAACGGTCTTTACGTCGGCGCAACGACGGTTAGGCTGCCCTCATTCCGCGATATTTCAAGACGCGGGAGAACAGGAGGGTGCCATGACCAACGTACAACGGGGGCTTGCGGAACTTATCGGGACATTCTGGCTGGTATTGGGGGGCTGCGGCGCCGCGGTGCTCGCCGCGGGCGTGCCTGCGCTCGGGATCGGCTATGCGGGCGTCGCGCTCGCGTTCGGGCTGACGGTGCTGACGATGGCATATACGATCGGCCACATTTCGGGCTGCCACCTCAACCCCGCGGTGACGATCGGCTTGTGGGCCGGCGGCCGCTTTCCGGCGAAGGACATTCCGCTTTACGTCATCGCGCAGGTCATCGGCGCGGTCGCGGCGGCAGCGCTTCTCTATCTGATCGCCAGCGGCAAGGCCGATTATTCGCTCGCGACCAACGGGCTTGCGGCCAACGGCTTCGGCGAGCATTCGCCGCAGGGCTTTTCGCTGACGTCGGGGTTGCTGCTCGAGATCGTGCTGACGCTGTTCTTCGTGCTCGTCATCATGGGATCGACCGACAGCCGCGCCCCCGCCGGGTTCGCGCCGATCGCGATCGGGCTGTCGCTGACGCTGATCCATCTGATCTGCATCCCGGTGACCAACACCTCGGTCAACCCGGCGCGCAGCACCGGCCCGGCGCTGATCGCGGGCGGTTGGGCGTTGCAGCAACTCTGGCTGTTCTGGGTGGCCCCGATCGTCGGCGGCGTGCTCGGCGGCCTCATTTACAAGACGCTCGGCGCCGACGCGAGCAAGCGTCCCGATGTGACGGGCGAACCGCTCTGATCGATCCGCGGCGGGGGCGCCGAATTGCCGGCGCTTCCGCTGCTGAGTCTATATTGCGGCACCGGCCCACTCCCCCACCCGGCCACCCAACGCCAGTATCCTATGGGTGGCCGGGTGGGGGTGTAACCCCGCAAAGTATTACTTTGCGGGGACCCCGTGGGGGAGTGGGCCGGTGCCGCTTCGGAAATCGCTCTTTCGCGATTTCTCAAACCGACTCTCAGGCGGCCGCGCCTTCCTTGGCACGATCGGCAAAGCGCTTGCGCAGCTTCTGGAGCTTGGGCGGGATATGCGCGATGCAATAGGGATTGCGCCGGCCCTCGCCTTCCCAATATTCCTGGTGATAGTCCTCGGCGGGCCAGAAACGGTCGGCAAGCTCGATCGTGGTCACGATCGGCTGCGGCCATTCCGCCTGGTTGCGCTCGATCGCAGCCAGCGCGGCGTGGTGCTGCATCTGATCCTGCGGGAAGATCGCCGAGCGATATTGCGTGCCGACATCGTTGCCCTGCCGGTTGAGCTGGGTCGGATCGTGCGTCGCGAAGAAGATGTCGAGCAGATCGCCATAGCGTAGCTGGTCGGCGTCGAAGGTGATGCGGATCGCCTCGGCATGGCCGGTGTCGCCGCCGCATACCTGCTTGTAGGTCGGGTTCGCGGTCGTGCCGCCCATATAGCCGCTTTCGACCTTTTCGACGCCGATCACGTCGTTGAACACCGCCTCGGTGCACCAGAAGCAACCGCCCGCCAGGATCGCCGTTTCGCTTGCCATCAACCGTTCCTTTCGCTCTTGGGGATATAAATAGGGCGCCTGACAGCAAAGGAAAACCGATGGCGAGCGTGATGGTGACGGGCGGAGCGGGCTATATCGGCAGCCATGCGGTGCTGGCGCTACTCGACGCCGGGCATCAGGTCGTGGTGATCGACAACCTCGTCACCGGTTTCGCCTGGGCGGTCGACCGCCGCGCCGCCTTCGTCGAGATGGCGGTCGAGGATGATCGCGTGCGCGATGTGATCGCCGGGCACGGTGTCGAAGCAATCATGCATTTCGCCGGATCGGTGGTGGTGCCCGAATCGGTCTCCGATCCGCTCAAATATTACCGCAACAACACCGCCGCGAGCCGGACGCTGATCGAGAGCGCAGTGACGGCAGGGGTGAAGCATTTCATCTTCTCCTCGACCGCCGCGACCTATGGCATCCCCGACGTCGTGCCGGTTCGCGAGGACAGCCCGACCAGGCCGATCAACCCTTACGGCATGTCCAAGCTGATGACCGAGATCATGCTCAAGGACACCGCCGCCGCACATCCGATCAACTATTGCGCGCTCAGGTATTTCAACGTCGCGGGCGCCGATCCGCAAGGCCGCTCGGGCCAGTCGACCGCCGGCGCGACGCATCTCATCAAGGTCGCGGTCGAGGCGGCGACGGGCAAGCGCGGGCATGTCGCGGTGTTCGGCAGTGATTTCGCCACCCCCGACGGCACCGGGGTGCGCGACTATATCCATGTCAGCGACCTCGCCGCCGCGCATGTCGATGCGCTCGCCGCGCTGATCGCCGAGCCGACGCGCAACCTGACGATGAACGCGGGCTATGGTCGCGGCTATTCGGTGCTCGAGGTGCTCGACGCCGTCGATCGGGTGACCAACATCACGATCGAGCGCCGCATGGAAGGCCGCCGCGCGGGCGACCCCGATGCGCTCGTCTCCGACAACCGCCGCATCCTCGAAACGCTGCCCTGGCGCCCGCGCTACGCCGATCTCGACCGGATCGTCAGCGACGCGCTCGCTTGGGAACGCACGCTCGCCGAGCGCGGCTAGATCCGCGGCACCGATCCGTCGTTATTGTCGCGGCGCTATGGGTGGAAAGCCGGCCTTAGATCTTCGGAGTGAGCACGGAGACGAGGAATAGACAAGCGACGGCCAAGATGAACAATTGAAACAATGCGATAACGCGGCCTGGCAGCCGTGCGGCAAGGCTGAAGCGAATCCATAGTACTGCTGCAATCATTGCGATCGGTATGGCTAAACCGGCGATGGTCTCGGACGTGGAAAGCCAAGCGGATAGGCGCAGGACCATTGCCAGCAGCCACAGCAGGTAGGCCGACCACGCGGCAATAGCCGCTATCGTCAATCCATTCAAAGTTTTGACCATAACGTCAGCATGCCGCGTTAAGCGAATGACCACAATTGGGGCGGCTCCTGCCACTTGGATTTTTATAGCTCCACGACCCGACCCGCGATGCCCGCTCACGCCGCGAGGGCGCGGCCGATCGGTTCGGCGTCGGGGACGATCAGGTGCAGCATTCCTTCGGTGCGTGCCACCGCACGCACGCCGAGCGCGGTGAGGGCAGTGTCGTCGACCGCATCGTCGCGCAGGCGGAGCATCAGGCGACTGGGGTTGGCGGCGACTTCGGCCAGGTTGTCGCGCCCGCCGAGCGCGGTAAGCCACGGCGTCACGTCCGCGGCCGGCGCGACCTTCGTTTCGGGTATCTCCGCCACCGTCCCGAGCGGTCCCGCCGCCGCACGCATCTCGGTCGCGACCAGATCGGCCTCGGGGCCGAGCACCACTTGCAGCGCCTGTGCCGAGGGGCGCACGAATCCCTTGGCGCCCAGCGCGCGGAGCCGCGCCTCGTCCACCGCGCCCTGATCGGCGACCACCAGCCTGAGCCGTGTCGTGCAGGCATCGATGCTCGCAAGGTTGGCCGCGCCGCCCAGCGCCGCGACGAAGGCGGGGCCGCGCGATCCTGCGACAGGCGCGATCTCCTCGCCCACGGGCTCATCCTCGCGCCCCGGCGTCTTGAGATTGAAGCGCAGGATCGCGAACCGGAACACGCCGTAATAGAGCAGGAAATAGACGATCCCGACGGGCAACAGCAGCAGCGGCCGCGTCGCCTTGGAAAAATTGAGCGCGTAATCGAGCAGCCCCGCCGAAAAGCCGAAGCCGAGCTTGATCCCGAGCAGATCCATCACCGCCATCGCCAGCCCGGTCAGCACCGCATGGAGCGCATAGAGCAGCGGCGCGAGGAACATGAAGCTGAACTCGATCGGCTCGGTCACGCCCGTCAGGATCGCGGTCAGCGCCATCGAGAGCAGCATCCCGCCCACCGCCTTGCGCCGCTCGGGGAAGGCCGAGCGATACATCGCGAGGCACGCCGCGGGCAGGCCGAACATCATCACCGGGAAGAACCCGGCCATGAACGCGCCCGCACTGGGATCGCCCGCGAAGAAGCGGTTCAGGTCACCCGTGCTCCCATGATAATCACCGACGAGAAACCAGGCGAGGTTGTTGAGGATATGGTGCAGCCCGGTGACGATCAGCAGCCGGTTGAGCAGCCCGTAGAAGAACAGCCCCGCCTCGCCCGAGCCGATCACCCCCTTCGACAGCGCATCCATCCCCGTATCGATCGGCGTGTAGAGCCCGCCGAACACCAAAGCGAGGCCGAGCCCGGCGACCCCGGATAGGATCGGCACGAACCGCCGCCCGCCGAAAAAGGCGAGATATTCGGGCAGCCGGATCGTCGCATAACGATTGTAGAACGCCCCCGCGATCAGGCCCGAGAGGATGCCGATCGGCACCGAGAGCTTGGCGATCGCCTTGGTGCGCCACGCGTCAGCGGCCAGCGCGGTGGCATCGGCCGACAAGCCCGCCATCGCATCGGGCGGGACGGTGAGCAGGGTCATGCTCCCGCGCGTCGCGACGAGGAAACAGACCAGCCCCGCCAGCCCCGCCGCGCCATTATTGTCCTTCGCCAGCCCCACACCGATACCGAGCGCGAACAGCAGCCCCAGATTGTCGAAGATCGCCGCCCCCGCCGCCGCGACTAACGGCACGTCGAACAGATCGGGCTGGCCGAGCCGGAGCAGCAGCGCCGCCACCGGCAGCACCGCGATCGGCAGCATCAAGGCGCGTCCGAGCGGCTGGAGCGATTGCAACGAAAGCCTCATGCGGCATCCTCCATCAGCGGCCGGCTGAGCGCGCGCACCGTATCGGCATCGGGCGCGATCAGTGCGGCGCGCGCGGCGCCGCGGCACCGCCCCATATCGAGCCCGCGCACCAGCGCCTTGATCTCGGCCACGGCGGCGGGCGGCACCGACAATTCGGTGACGCCGAGCCCGAGCAGCACCGGCACCGCCTCGGGCACGCTCGCCAGCCCGCCGCACACGCCCGTCCAGCGGCCGTGGATCGCGCCGCCACGCACCGTCTCGTCGATCAACCTCAGCACGGCGGGATGGAGCCCATCGAGCCCCGCGGCGACGGCCGGATTGGTGCGATCGCGCGCCAGCGCATATTGGCTGAGGTCGTTGCTGCCGATCGAGAAGAAGGCGGCGTCTTCGGCAAGGCTCGCGGCGGTGAGCGCGGCAGCGGGGGTTTCCACCATGATGCCGAGCGCGGGCAGCGCGACCC
The DNA here is from genome assembly GCF_003550065.1 of Hephaestia caeni. Lineage (GTDB taxonomy): Bacteria > Pseudomonadota > Alphaproteobacteria > Sphingomonadales > Sphingomonadaceae > Sphingomonas > Sphingomonas caeni_A. The sequence goes on along the minus strand of NZ_QXDC01000003.1, from coordinate 1,007,967 downwards.
CGGCGTCGTCCGCGAGCCGCACCAGCAGCGCGCGCACCGCGCTAAGCTCTGCCCTGTCGGCCACCATCGGCAGCATGATGCTGAGCGCGCCCTCGGTGCGCACCCCGAGCAGCGCGCGCAATTGCGTCTCCAGCAGATCGCGGCGCGCAAGCTGGAGCCGGATGCCGCGCAACCCGAGCGCCGGGTTTTCCTCGGCCGCGAGCGCGAGCCAGGGCGCTGGCTTGTCGGCGCCGATATCGAGCGTGCGCACGATCAGCGGGCGCGGGCCGAGCGCGTCGGCGATGGCCTGATAGGCGGCGCGCTGTTCGGCCTCGCCGGGCGGCTGCGCGCGATCGAGAAACAGGAATTCGGTACGCAGGAGGCCACACCCTTCGGCACCCGCCGCCACCGCCGCGCGCGCGTCGGCCGCCGAGCCGAGGTTGGCGACGACCTCGATCGCGATGCCGTCGGTGGTCACGGCGGGCTCGTGCGCGCGTGCTTCGGCTGCCTTGCGCCGGACGGCGCGCGCGTCGGCATCGGCGCGCGTCGCCGCCATCACGGCCGCAGACGGTGCGATCGTGAGCGCGCCGTCGGCGAGAATCAGGTCGGTGCCGTCTTCCACCAGCCCGAGCGCGGGGCCGAGCCCGATCGTCATCGGCACCCCCATCCCCGCAGCGATGATCGCGACGTGCGAGGTCGCCCCGCCCCGCGCCAGCGCGATTCCCGCCGGCCGCGTGTCGAGCGCCATCAATTGCGACGGCAGCAGATCGTCGGCGACGAGGATCGCCGCCTCGGGCAAGGCGGGCGCGGCGGCGGCGCCGCCGTCGAGCGCGGCGAGCACGCGATGTTCGAGGTCGCGCAGATCGTCGATCCGCTCGGCGAAGCGCCGGTCGGCGCTCGCCAGAAGCGGCGCCACGAAACCCTCGATCGCCGCGCGCCACGCGAAGCCCGCGCTCTTGCCCGCGTCGATCGTCCGCTCGGCCGCGGCCGACACTTCGGGATCGTCGAGGAAGGCGAGATGCGCGGCCGCGATCCCGGCACCGTCCCCCGCCCGCCGCGCCACTTCCTCGAGCGCCTTGCGCACCTTGAAGCGCGCCGCGCCGAGCGCCTGGCGTTCGAGCGCGGGGCTTTGCCCTTCCTCGCGCACCGCGATCGCGGTCGTCCGTAACCGGAAGGCGGGGCCGATCGCGAGACCGGGCACCGCGGCGATCCCGGTCAATCGGTCAGGCAGCGTGACCGGCGCTGCCGGCATCGGCGCGGCCACGGCGCGATGCTCGCCCATGCCCGTTTCGAGCAGTTCGGCGATCGCGGAGACCGCCGCCGTATCGCCGCGCACCGTCACCATGTCGCCGTGGCGAAGCGCGAGCGCGAGCATCGCCACCGCACTCTTCGCCGACGCAGTGCGGCCGTCGGCAGTCACGAGGTCGGCAGCACCGGTTTCGGCGGCGAGCGCCGCGATCCGCGCCGCCGGCCGCGCGTGAAGCCCGTGCGCAAGCGGCAGCGCGAGCGTGCGCTCGGCCTCGGGCATCGCCTTTGCTACCGCCGGCACCGCCGCCGCCCCGGTCGGGCGCAGCACGAACAAGGGCGCGCCCGCCGCGATCACTCCCGGTGCGGCCGGTTCCTCGATCGCGAATGCGTCGCCGTTGGTGACCACGACCGGCGTCACCAGGCTGCGCGCGCGCCGCCCCACCGCGTCGAGATCGATCGTGACGAGCAGATCGCCCGTCGCCACCCGGTCACCCGCCTTCACGCCGGGCGTGAACCCCTCACCATCGAGCGCGACGGTGTCGAGCCCGACATGGAGCAGCAGCACCGGCCCGGCATCGAGCGCGATCGTCACGGCGTGGCCGGCGGGGTGGACGCTCTCGATCGTGCCGTCGCCGGGCGCCACCAGTCGGCCGTCCGTCGGGTCGATCGCAACGCCGTCCCCCAGCATGCGATCGGCGAACACCGGATCGGGAACCTCGTCGAGCGGCGTCACCCAGCCGGCAAGCGGGCCCGCGATGATGATCATCGTGTGGCGCTCGCGCTGAATCCGTCCATTTCTACCTCCCCGGCGAAGGCCGGGGTCCAGTTACGGCCGGCCCGATACTGGACCCCGGCCTTCGCCGGGGAAGCGGGTGTGGCTGCCGACGCGGCCGACACTATTGCCCCGCCTCCAGCGTCAGCCGGTCGAGCACCCAATAGGGATCGATCCCGTGCTGCGCGAAGGTGAGGCAAAGGTTATGCGTCCCACGCTGCGGTGCGAGCGCGCCCGAGACCGTGGTGACGCCGCTGTTGTCGAGCGCGGCGGCGAGCGGGACGGTGGCGATCACCGGGCCGTCGCAGCTATCGCGCCGCACCTTGAGTTCGCCCGCCGGGGTCGCCGGGTCTTCGTGCGTGATGTGCTTCACGTCGTCGCCGATCGCGAAGTTGAACGGCATCTGCCCGACCTCGGCGGTGATCCGCGTTGCCCCGTCGAGCGGGGCGTCTTTCCAGATCCAGCACGGCTTCATGATATCGACCCAGTGGACGCGGCGGACGCCGTCGGTCGGCCCGTCATCCTCCAGCCGCAAGGGAATCGCGTTGCTGCACAGCTCCATTTCGGTAGCGCCGCGGGTGCGCAACAGCGCGGGCGATACCGTCCAGCGCACGGCATCGCCAAGCGCGGCCTCGCCGAGAAAGGACTGCGCGCGCAAGATCGTGTCCGAGGCGAGCGTCAACGGCGCAGCGTAGGCGGGGGAAGCGGGCGTCGGCGCGCTGCCGTCCGTGGTGACCCGGATCGTGCCCATTCCCGCGGGCTGATTCAGCGTTACGTCGATCCTGCCGTCGCGGCCGGTGAAAGTGGCGAGCGGGACGAGCGGCGTGGCATCGTAGGCCCAGCCCAGTTCGTGCCAGCGGCCGAAGGCGGCGACCAGCCGATCCGACAGCCCGTTCCAATCGCGCGGCGCCCTGGACCAGGCCATGTCCGCCAGGATCGCGGCGCGCGGCCAGAGCATGCGATCGGCGGCGGCGGTGGTGCTCAGATGCTCGGTCCAGAGGTTGCCCTGGAGGCCGATGATGTGCCTGCGCTCGGCCGGTGTGAGCTCGGCAGGGGCCGGATCGAAGGCGTAGAGCGTGCGCCAATCGACAAGCGTTCCCTGCGCGCCGGGTTCGTCGGGCGAGGTGCTCGACCGGTAATTGAAATAGAGCGTCGGCGCGGGCGAGAGCACGGTGTCGTGGCCCGCCTTGGCCGCGGTGATCGCGCCGTCGATGCCGCGCCACGACATCACCGTCGCGTCGGCAGGCACCTGGCCTTCAAGGATCTCGTCCCAGCCGATCAGCTTGCGGCCGTGCTTTTCGAGATAGGCGCCGATCCGCGCCGTGAACCAGCCCTGGAGCGCGTTTTCGTCCTTTAATCCCAGCGCCTTGATCTTGGCCTGGATCGCCGGATTCGCCTTCCATTGATCCTTCATCGCCTCATCGCCGCCGACATGGATGTAGCGGCCCGGGAACAGCGCCATCACCTCGTCGAGCACGTTTTCGAGGAAGGTGAAGGTCGGCTCGTCGGGGTTGAAGAGGTTGGGGAGGATGCCCCAATCGTGGGTCGGCGCGGTGGGCGGATTGGGGGTCGAGGCGAGCTCGGGATAGGCGGCGATCGCGGCGGTCGCGTGGCCCGGCATCTCGATTTCGGGCACGATCGTGATGTGACGCGTGGCCGCATAAGCGACGACGTCGCGGATCTCGGCCTTGGTGTAGAAGCCGCCATAGCGCACGGGCTTGCCATTGGCGTCGACGCCAGCCGCGCCCGCGGGCTGCCGCCACGCGCCGACGCTGGTGAGCTTCGGGTATCGGTCGATCTCGATCCGCCAGCCCTGGTCGTCGGTGAGGTGCCAATGGAACGTGTTGAGCTTGGCGAGCGCCATGCGGTCGATGAGCTGCTTCACATACTCGACCGGCTGGAAATGGCGCGACGAATCGAGCATCACCCCACGCCAGGCGAAGGCGGGCGCATCGTCGATCGTGACCGCGGGGATGCGGCCGTCCGTGCTCGCGGCGATGAGCTGCCACAGGCTTTCGGCACCGTAATAGAGCCCCGCGTCGCTCGCGGCGGAAACGGTCGCGCCCGCCGGCGTCACCACCAGCCGATAGCTTTCCGCGCCCGCGATCTTCGGATCGCGCTCGAAGCGGATGCGTCCGCGCGCCGTGAGCGACAGGTCCGGCCCGCCGGTGCGCTCGAGCAGCGAGCGCAATCGCCCCGCTGCCGCCAGCGCCCCCTCATCGACGACGGCGATGCCGGCATCTGCCACCGCAAAGCTGCCGCTGTGTTCGATCGCGCTTGCGGGGCTGGGCAGCAGCGGCAGCGTCGATTGCGCGTGGGCGACCGCGGGTATCGCCAGCGACAGGACGGCGGCGGCCACGATGGTACGCATGTGCAAAACCCTTTCGAGCGGCGTGCGATCGACGACATATCGCGAAAAGGCCGTGCGCCGCCAATCCCGCGGATCGCTTGGCGACGGTGACGATAGTTCAGGTGCCGATCGCCGGAAACGACGGGCGGCGGCGTCAAGACTCGCCGCCGCCCGCATGATCAGAAGTTGAAATTGACCGTCGCGAGGAACTTGCGCCCGCTCTTGTACACGCCGCGCGGCAGCCGCGGGGTATTGGCATAGGCGTAATACTGGCTGTCGGTGAGGTTCATGCCCGACAGCGTCAGCCCCAGATTCTTCGTGAAATTATAGGTCGCTGAGACGTCGAGATTGGCGCTGTCGCGGACGTACATCTGATCGCCGCGATCGATGCCGGTGAAATATTTCGACCGCCACGTATAGGTGCCGCGGATCGCCACCGGGCCGCTTTCGAAGAACGGGCTTAGGCTCGCCTGATGCCGCGAATTGAACGGCAGATCGGCGCCATCCTTCCCGTTGCCGTTCGAATAGGTGTAATTGGCGAGTATGCCGAACCCCATCGGCAGGCTTTGCTGATAGGCGATCGCGAAGCCCTTCACATCGGCCGATCCCGCATTGTACGGGCGACTGATATCGTAGGTGGTGACGATCCCCCTGGATTGATTGAAATAATCCTCAGGCGCCGTGCTCTGGAGGATGTAATTGCCGATATCCTTGTAGAAGACCTCCGCCGCGAGGATCGCGCGCGGCGCGAAATACCATTCGAGCGAGGCGTTGTAATTGCTCGATTCGTAGGGATCGAGGTTGGGGTTGCCGCCGCCGCCGGTCAGGATCTGATCCGACAGCCAGAAATAATTGGTCATGTCGGCATAATTGGGCCGCGCGATCACCTGCGACGCCGCAAAGCGGAAGATCAGATCGGGCTTCAGGTTGATCGCGACGTTCACGCTCGGCAGCACGTTCGAATAATGTTTGGACGTCGTCTGCCAGGTCCAGTCGGGCTCCGAATTGCAGGGCGCACCCGGATTGCAGACGAAGCCCGCGCTGGCGCTCTTGGTATCGACGTAACGCGCGCCGACATTGCCACGCAGCGGCCCCGATTCGAAATTGGCCTGGACATAGGCGGCGTGGATTTTCTCGGTCACGTCCCAATTGCCCGCGGTGAATTCGGCCGCGGCGAACATCGACGGCACCGGGAAAGAGGCGCCGGGCGCGAGCCAATCCCCGCCCTCGACATAATCGACCATCGCCCCGCCATCGATTTTGAATCGCCCCGTCATCTGATCGTTCACGCCGTCGAAGCCGCTCAGATAATTGCCGCCCGCGCCGCTGGGATCGAACAGCGAGGCCGGCGCGCTGACACCCGCGACGGTGACGCCCGCATAGGTCTGGCTGGTCTCGTGATCGCGGTATTTGTAGCCGAACTGGATGCTCTTGAGGCTGCCGTCGAACTTGAGCGTCAGATCGGCCTGGGCGTAGCGTTCCTTGTCGCTGGTCGGCTTGTCGACGAGGTTGCCGCTCCATCCCGGATCGGTCGCGAACGCGGCCGCATTGCCGAGCACGTCGCCCGGATAGCTGATCGTGCCGGGGGCCTTGGGCGCCCCGCCGATATCGACCGTGTAATCGGACCAGTTGAGGAATTCGAGGAACACCTGGTGCTTGCTGCCGCCGTCGGCCTTCGAGCTGCCGGCCTCGACATTGAGCCCCCAATGATCGTCGTCCCATTCGGCCTTGCCGTGCCAGGTCTGCGAATGCATCGAGGCGATACGATATTGCGCGTCGAACACCGACAGGGCGTTGGTGAAGCTAGCGCTGGTGACGATGCCGTCTTCGACATTGAGCCCGGTCAGCTTGTTGGAGCTGTTCCAGACATTGCCCGGAAACGCATAAAGCGACTGGTTGAAATTATCGTAATCGGCGTCGACCCTGAGCCAGTCGGCAGTGAGCGTAAGCTGGCTGACCGGCTTCCATTGCGCGGTTGCCGAATAGGTCAATCGCTCGCGCCCCTGCTCGAAATAGCTGGTGCCGAACGCGTTCGGGAACCGCGCGCCGGGATTGCCGGCGAGCGTCGCCGCGCACGCATCGATGCAATTGCCCGACCCGGACACCCTCGCCTCCGCGGGATCGGTAGGAACGGGATAGGCATCCTGCGGCCGCGAGCCGGCCTTGGCGTCGTTGATGCCGTCCCAGAAATCGGCCGTGATCGTACCGTAGCTTTCGAGACCGTGGCGGCGCAGGCGATCCTTGGCGCGCTGGAACGATGCCAGCAGCCCGATCGTGCCCGCCTCATTGTGCCAGCTCAGCAGTGCCGAGCCCTGGAGGTCGCCCTTTTTCGAACGGTCGTTGTAGAGATAGCCGAGCGACGCGGCGCCGGTGAACGGTTCGAGATCGAGCGGCTTGCGCGTGACGACGTTGACGGTGCCGCCGATCGAGCCCTCGTCGATCCGCGCCTCAGGCGATTTGTACACGTCGACGCGGTTGACGAGCTGCGGTGCGAGCAAGGCGTAGTTGAAGGTGCGTCCCGGCGAATCGAGGATGAACCAATCCGCCGACGCGACCGTCTGGCCGTCGAGCAGCGTCCGGTTGAGCGCCGGATCGGTGCCGAGGATCGACACTTTCTCACCCTGGCCGAACTGGCGATCGACAGTGACGCCGGGCACCAGCGTCAGCGCCTCGGCGACATTGGTGTTGGGAAATTTGCCGACATCCTCCGCCGAGACCGAATCGACGATGGCGTTGGCGTTGCGCTTCGCGTCGAGCGCGGCCTCCAACGAGGCGCGGATGCCGGTGACGACAATCTCGCTCGACGCCTCGCCCTGATCGGCGGTCGCGGCGCCGGTCGTGTCCTGCGCATAGGCTGGCGCGGCCATACCGAGCGCAAGCGCGCTCACGGTGCCGGCGAACATCATCCTGCAGGTGTGCAACATGTCCTCTCCCCCTTCTCCGGCCCCGCATCAATGGACAGGACCAAAATACGACCAACCTTGTCGGCGAGCCCGCCCATTTCGGCGGTTATAGGCTCCGGTTGGCCTTCTGCGCTCTCATAAGGCGCAAATCGGGCGTCGAATGCAATACCAAAAATGATGCCAATGCACTTTTTTTCCATTTTGGTATTGAATAGGCATTATATCTCGCTCTAAGGTGTGTTGGTGCAGGGGGCATCGAACATGATCGTCGAACGGATCGGACGGCTGGAAGCGGAGAGCGCGGCGCCGCTCTATCTCCAGCTTCAGCGCGTGTTGCGCGACGCGATCGAGCGCCGTGTGCTCGGCCCTGACGAAGCGCTGCCGCCCGAACGCGACCTCGCCGAGGCGTACAAGGTCTCGCGCGTCACCGTGCGCAAGGCGCTCGACGGCCTCGTCGACGCACGGTTGCTGACGCGGCGGCAGGGCGCGGGCACCTTCGTCGCCACGCGGGTCGAGAAGAATTTCGCCACCATCTCGTCGTTCACCGAGGACATGCTGTCGCGCGGGCGCGCGCCGCGCAGCGAATGGCTGTCGCGATCCGAAGGCAGCGTGACGCCCGAGGAAGCGATGGCGCTGGGATTGAGCCCTGGCAGCCCGGTCTATCGCTTTACCCGCATCCGCTATGCAGACACCCAATCGATGGCGCTCGAACATGCGACGATCCCCGCGCGCGTGCTCGAATCGCGCGATATGGTGGCCGATTCGCTCTACAAGGCGCTCGGCGACAACCGCCCGGTGCGCGTGCTCCAGCGGTTGCGCGCGGTGCTGTTCACACCCGAACAGGCCGAATTGCTCGGGATCGCGGCCGCCTCGGCCGGGCTCGAGATCGAACGGCGCGGCTTTGCGGCCGATGGCCGCACGGTCGAATTCACGCGCTCTTATTATCGCGGCGACGCATATGATTTCGTGGCCGAGCTGAGCGTCGGCCCCGTATAGATCGCCCCCAAGCCGGAGTTCGCGTCCTTGCCCCCCTCCCCCGATCATACGCTGATGTTTCGCGAAGCCGCCGAGGCGGGCGCGGTGGTGCAGCGGCAGCGCGACGCCAACCGGCTGGCGCTGACGGCGCTCGGGGAACGGTTGCGGGCCTCGCCGCCGCGCGCGGTGGCGACGCTCGCGCGCGGCAGCTCCGACAATGCGGCGACCTTCGCGCGCTATCTGATCGAAACCCGCGTGGGCGTGCTGACCAGTTCGGTCGCCCCCTCGATCGCGTCGGTCTACGCCGCCGCGCCCGACATGACCGACGCGGTGATGCTGGCGATCTCGCAATCGGGCAAGAGCCCCGATCTGGTCACCGGGCTGGCAGCCGCACGTGCGCGCGGCGCCTATGGCATCGCGCTGGTCAATGCCGATGCTTCGCCACTCGCCGCCGGGGCCGATCTGGCGCTGCCGCTCCATGCCGGCGCCGAGCGCAGCGTGGCGGCGACCAAGTCGTTCGTCGCGAGCCTTGCCGCGATACTCGATCTTGTCACGCACTGGGCCGGCGACGCCGCGCTGGCGCGCGCGCTCGAGACGCTTCCCGACGCGCTCGATCGCGCCTGGGTTCTCGACTGGACGGCGGCGCTTGCCCCGCTCGAGCGCGCGGCCAGCCTCTATATCGTCGGCCGCGGCCCCGGCTACGCCATCGCGCAGGAGGCCGCGCTCAAGATCAAGGAGACGTGCGGCTTCCACGCCGAAGCGTTCAGCGCCGCCGAGGTTCGCCACGGCCCGATGGCGCTGGTCGACAAGGGCTTTCCGGTGCTGTTGCTGGCGCAGGACGACGAGACCCGCGACAGCGTGGCCGCGCTCGCGCACGATTTCGCCGCGCGCGGCGCGACATTGCTCCACGCCGGGCTTGGCGACGCGCCCGGAATCGCGCTGCCAGCGATCGATGCCGATCCCGCGATCCAGCCGCTCCTGATGATCGAGAGCTTCTATCGCCTCGCCAATGCGCTTGCCGTTGCCCGCGGGCGCGATCCCGATTCGCCGCCGCATCTGGCCAAGGTTACCGAGACCGTTTGATGGCGACCGCGCTCTGCAACGCCCGCGTGCTGCTGCCCTTGGGGCTGCGCGACGATATCTGCGTGGTGATCGAGGGCGCGCGCATCCGCGCGGTCTCGTCGTCGCCGCCCGCCGATGCCGAGATCGTCGATCTCGGCGGCAAGCTGCTGCTGCCCGGCTTCATCGATTGCCAAGTCAACGGCGGCGGCGGCGCGCTGTTCAATACCGACCCCAGCGTCGCGACGATCGCGACGATCGCCGCCGCGCACCGCCGCTTCGGCACCACCGGGCTGTTGCCGACGCTGATCAGCGACGACCTGTCGGTGGTCGAGCGCGGGATCGCGGCCGTCGACGCGGCGATCGCCCAGGGGGTGCCCGGCATCCTCGGCATCCATATCGAAGGCCCGTTCCTCAACCCCGCGCGGCGCGGCATCCACGCCGAAGCCAAGCTGCGCCGGCTCGAGGACGATCTGGTCGATCTGCTTGCGGCACCGCAGCGCGGCAAGACGCTGGTGACGCTGGCCCCCGAACGCGCGACGCCCGCCCAGATCGCGCGGCTGGTCGATGCCGGCGTGATCGTCGCCGCGGGCCATTCGGATGCCGATTACGAGACCGTGCGCGGCGCGATCGATGCCGGGCTCACCGGCTTCACCCACCTGTTCAACGCGATGTCGCAGCTCGCCAACCGCGCGCCCGGCATGGTCGGCGCCGCGCTCGAGGACGATTCGACCTGGGCGGGGATCATCGTCGACGGGCATCACCTCCACCCCGCGACGGTGCGCGTCGCGGTGCGCGCCAAGCGTGCCGACCGGCTGATGCTTGTCACCGATGCGATGCCGAGCGTCGGCTCAGCGGCGCCGACCTTCGAGCTTCAGGGTCGCACGATCCGGCGCGAGGGCGACATCCTGCGCGGCGACGACGGCGTGCTGGCGGGATCGACGCTGACGATGGCGGGGGCGGTCGCCAACATGATCGCGCAAGGCCGCGTCTCGCTGCGCACCGCGGTCACGATGGCGTCGGCGACGCCGGCCGCGTTCCTCGGCCTTGCCGACCGCACCGGCACGATCGCCCCCGGGTTCGCCGCCGACCTGGTCCTCGTCGACGACGACCTCATCGTCCAAAAGACCTGGATCGCCGGGGAGGTTGCCTGAGGTAGAGCGGCACCGGCCTAGCTAGGGTCAGGACCCATTGATTGCGCGGATCGTGATGTCGCCATGCGGGTTCGTGGCGAGGAGAAGCGACGAAGGCGGGGTTTTTGCCCCGTCGAGGCGCGTCGACGCTGCCACGGACCTGCATGGCGGCACCCGAAGGGCGGGGCGGGAAAGCGCCGCGACGGCGTTGCTCGATTGGGCCATAGCGCTGCTATGGCCCGCACTCGCGCCTTCTCGCGCCATCTTTCCCGCCTCCGTCACGACCGTGCAATCAATGGGTCCTGACCCTAGATACGCCGCGCGACCCAGCCGGCGAACCAGCCGAGCGCGACCGACAGCACCACCGCGGTGAGGCCGTAGAGAATCGACGCATTCTCGGCCGCGCTGGCGACGAAACGCTCGAAGCCCGACTTGCGGATATCGATATCGCGCACCGCCGCGGCGAGCACGCGGCCGTCCTGGATGAGGAAGGTTTCAGCGGTGAATTTGCCGACCGGGACGCGCGCGGGGATCGCGATCCGGGCGCGATAGAGCACACCGTCGGTGATCTCGACCGCCTCGGGCTCCTCGACATAGAGGCCGGCACGATGGCGCACGTCGACGAGTCCCTCGGCGAAGCGCGTCTGCTCGGCGATCGGCGCGGTCGAGGCGGGCGAGAGCTGGAGGCTGTCGAGCCCGAGTTCATAGATCGCGCGGGTGCGCGCATCGACCAGCTTGGCGATCGGTTCGGGCGAGGCGATCGCATAGAAGGACGGCGCCGAGCGGAAGCGCATGCTCGCGGCGTTAATCCAGATCCCCGCGATCTTCTGCTTCTCGCGCAGCAGGATCGACTGGGTGGGGCCCTTGACGACGACGACCACTTCGGCGGGTTCATCCTTCGCGTCGGGAATACGCCCGCCGGGATAGAGGATCGCGCCGAACAGCAGCAATTCGGCGCCGGTGAAACTATAGGCGATCTCGATATCGCGCTGCGACACGTCGGGCACCAACGTCGGTTTCTCGGCGCTGACGAGAAGCGGCGCGAGCAGCGCGAGCGGCCAGGCGCGGCGCTTCACAACAGGTCGACCGAATAGATTTCGGGCGGCCGCCAGCCCAGCCCCACCGCCATCCGGACCGCGACCGCGAGCACCATCACCGCGAGCAGCAGCCGCAGATATTCGGGCTTGATCCGCGTTCCGAACCGCGCCCCGATCTGCGCCCCCGCGACCGACCCAACGAGCAGCAGCACCGCGAGCACGATATCGACCGCCTTGGTGGTGGTGGCGTGCACCATCGTCGCGATCACGGTGACGAACAACGTCTGGAACAACGAGGTGCCGACCACCACCGCAGTGCTCATCCCCAACAGGTAGAGCATCGCGGGCACCATCACGAAGCCGCCGCCGACGCCGAGCAATACGGTGAGGATGCCGGTGAAGAAGCCGAGCAGCAACGGTGCCAGCGGCGAGATGTAGAGGCCCGAGGCGTAGAAACGCGTGCGGAAGGGCAAGGCGGCGATCATCGGATGATGCCGGCGCTTGCGCGGCCGGCGCGGCGTGGCCCCGCGCAAGACCGCGATCGCCTGGAGCGATTCCATCGCCATCAGCCCGCCGATGCCGCCGAGCAGCACCACGTAGATCAGCGCGATCACGGTATCGATCTGGCCGGTCGCCTGGAGCAGCGCGAACAGCCAGCCGCCGGCAATCGTGCCGACGATGCCGCCGATGACGAGCACCACCCCCATCTTCATGTCGACGCCCTTGCGCCCGACATGCGCGAGCACGCCCGAGACGCTGGAGCCGGTGACCTGGCTGGCCGAGGTCGCGGCGGCGACCGTGGGCGGGATGCCGTAGACGATCAGCAGCGGCGTCGTCAGGAAGCCGCCGCCGACGCCGAACATGCCCGAGAGGATTCCGACACCACCGCCCAGCAGCACGATCACGAACGCATTTACCGACAGGTTGGCGATGGGCAGGTAGACGTCCATCCCCGATGGTATCGCGTTCGCCGCCGCGGCGAAAGCACCGCCATGCGGCAGTGCATCAGAAATCGGTGCCGAGCGAGAGCACCAGCCCCGAGCCCGGCCGCGCATCGCCCGCGATCCGCGCGCGCCAATCGAGCGCAACGCGGACATGCGCACGTCGCCCGAGCGGCAGATCGGCGGCGAGCGAGGGCCCGACATCGAGGCGGGCGGCGGCGCGCTGCGCGGCACCCCAGGCGCCGGCGCCAAGATCGAACCGGACCTTGCCGATCGCAGCGACCGGATGCGCGACCCGCGCCGCGCCATCGACAAACCCCTCGACGCCGTCCCGAGCGATCGCGCCCGCCTGACCATAGGCTTCGAGCGTGACGCCCGGCGCGACGGCGGCCGGCCCGACACCACCGATGACGCCGATCGTGGGGCCTCCCCGGCCGCCGTCGATCGCGAAACGCTGTTCGGCGACGACGCGCACCGGTGCCCGGGTCGGTTGCCACGCGACGCCGATCGCCGCTTCGCGCCCGCGTCCCCGAAGCGGGCTTGCCACGCGGCCGACGAGTTGCAGGCGGTGCGCCGAATCGATCGCATAGGCAAGCCGCGCGCCAGCCTGACTGCCGCCGAGCTGACTGCCACCGAAGGCGGCGCCGGCTGCACCGTCGCCGCGCAGCACGCCCCATCCGCTGCCCGACCAGCGCGCGTCCGACGACGATGTGCGCGGCGCAAGCGGAAGGCCCAGCGGCTGTTCGGGAATACGCGTCTCGGCGCGTTGCGGCCCCAGCCCGTTCCCCCACCCGGTTTCCAACAGCATACAATCGATAGGAGGCCGGGTGGGGGAGTGGGCCGGGGCCGCTTCGGCAATCGCTCTTGCGCGATTTTCCAAACACACGCCAACGGCCGCCGAGGGGGTCGCTCCGGCGATCGCGGTCTCAGCAGCATCGAAGCGCAGGTGCGGGGATGGCGGGTGCCGGATAACCCGCGCGCCGGGAATCGTCGACAGAATGGCCGCCTGCTCGATCGGTAGACGGTGCTCCACGACGTTCGCCACACGGCCGCGCCCCGTCCGTTCGGCTGCGGCCAGACGCGAGGCTATGGCATCGGTCGCGTCGGCGGACGCCTCGATTGGCGGCCACAGGATCGCCACGCGCACCATTGTCCAACCGACCAGCACGACCGCGAGAAAGCGCAGCGGACGGCCATCGGCGGTCACGATACCTGCTCGTCCGCATTGTCGGCAGGGAAATGGTGCGCGGTCTTTTCCCACCGCGGCGCCCGGCCGGCGAGCGTGCCGAAATAGCGGATGATCGCACGGCGCACCGCGAGCATCGCGATCAGGTTGCCGACAAACGTGCGCGGCAGCGCCCATAGCGCCTCGCGGCGGCCGTAGGCGAGCGCGGTAAAGCTGCCGCGCATCACAAGCCGCCATGCCAGCAGGATTGCATTGATCGAGAGCAGGGCATGGAGCAGCGGCGCGAGTGGCGGGGGCGGAATCCCGGTCAGCCAATGGAGCGCCGCCCCCATTCCCCATGCCCCCAACGCCAGATAAGCGGCCGCGAGCACCAGCACCGCAAGCGGGGCGCGGCGATCGCGCATTCGCATCCAGAGTTCGCCGAGGTGGCGCCGACGGCCCCAGCCGGTGCGATCCCACCCCGCGAGCGCGATTCCGAACAGCCAGCGTGCCTTCTGCCGCACCGCGGCGTCGAGCGTGGCGGGGAAATAGGCGCGAACCGCCACCACCGGCCCGCCGGGATATTCGGGTACGCGGGCCAGAATGCCCCGGCCCCCCAACGCGCCGATCCGCAGGCCGAGTTCATAATCCTCGGTCAAGCTGGTTTCATCGAACGGGGCGCCGCCCCGCGAGGCCGCGATCACATCGAGCGCGGCGCGCGCAATCGCGCAGCCGACTCCAGCGAGCGGCAAGCCGGCCCCGAGCGCTTCGCGGACGACGAGCTGTTTCGCATGGACCTCCGCAAACTCATCCTGATAGTGACCCGAAACAAGCCGCGAGCGCTGATCGGGCAGCGGCAGCACCGGCAATTGAACCACCCAGTGGCGATCGATCAGCCGATCGAAGATCGCCAGCTCACCGGCGTGGACGACATCCTCGGCATCATGGAGCACCACCGCTTTTGCGCGCGCGCCTTCCGCCGCCTCGTCGCGCAGCAGCGCGCGCCACAGCGCATTGAGGCAATCCGCCTTGGTGGTCGGGCCGGAATGGGGCCCGATCACGAGGCGTACGCGCGCATCGCGCCGTGCAATCTCGATCACCGCGTCGATCGTCGCGCGATCGTTGGGATAGGTGCCGACATAGAGCCGGTAATTGGGGTGTTCGATCCGCGCCAGCGCGGTGGCGAGCATCGCGCCGATCACCCGCGATTCGTCCCACGCCGCGACGAAGATGGCGATCCTGCCCGCGTCGCGGCGGACCATGAAATCGCTGAGCCTGGCACGCTGGTAACGCCGCATCACCGACGCCCGGCGCCAGGCGGTGCGGACGAGGAAGATCGCATCGATCGCGAGATCGTCGATGCCGCCGACCAGGAAGCCCACCGCTGCGAAGAGCAGTGCCTCATGCACGGCGGCATCAAGCCCCCAGACGATCCAGCCCCAGTCCACCTTCCGATTTCCCCCGAGTCGGAAACCGCGATTGTTCGCGTTGCGGGGGGAACAGGCAAGTTTTTCGTATTTTACGAAAAACTTGCCGTTGGACTTGCCGGGCACACGGGGTAGCCTTGCACGCTGAGGGCACTGAACGGGGAACCGATCGATGACGCTTTTCGCTCGACTGGCGCTGTTCGCCGCCGTGCTCGCCCCGTTCGCAGCGCTGGGCGACAGCGGGCCGCAGGTGGTGATGGCCTCGCCGGGAATCGGCGACGGCGCGATCGAGCGCTTCACGGTGCGCTTCAACCAGGCGATGGTGCCGCTGGGCGATCCGCGCGCGGCCTCGCCCTTCGCGGTTAAGTGCCCGATCGAGGGCCAGGGGCGCTGGGTCGATCAGACGACATTCGTCCACGAATTCTCGAAACCGCTACCCGGCGGCGTCACGTGCAGCTTCGATCTGCGCGACGATCTCAAGAGCCTGTCGGGCTATGCGATCGGCGGCCAGCGGCACTTCACCGTCGACAGCGGCGGCCCAGTCGCGCGCGCCGTGCTGCCGAGCCGGTACGGCAGCGACATCGAGGAGGATCAGGTCTTCCTCGTCGCATCGAACATGCCCGCAACGCGCGCCTCGGTGGCCGCCGGCGCCTATTGCGCGGTCGACGGCATCGGCGAGAAGATCGCGGTCGACGTGCTCGACGCGGCTCTGCCCGCGAAACTGCTCGGCGCGCTCGGGACCGATCAGTGGCAGGTGCGCAATTTCCTCGATTCCGCAGGGCTGCCCGAAACGCTGCCCGAGGACGCCGCGGCGCGGCGGCAGGCGCTCACCAGCGTCACCGCGCTCAAATGCCGTCGGCCGCTGCCGCCGGGGCGCGACATGGCGCTGGTCTGGGGCGCGGGGATCAAGGGTGCCAATGGCAAGGCCGCAGGCGCCGATCAGCGCTTCGACTTCACCGTGCGCAAGGCGTTCGCGGCACGCTTCGAGTGCAGCCGCGTCAATCCGCAGGCCGGGTGCAACCCGGTCGAAGACGCGCATGTCCGCTTCTCCGCGCCGATCGCGATGGCAAAGGCGAGCGCGATTCGCCTCGTCCTGCCCGACGGCAAGCAAGTTGCGCCGACGATCGACGATGACGCCAAGGGCGATGCGACGATCGCCGACCTCACCTTCAAGGCGCCGTTCACCCCCGCCGTCACCGCCAGGGTGGTCTTGCCCGCCGACATCAAAGACGAAAGCGGCCGGCCACTATCAAACGCCGAGCGCTTCCCGCTCGACGTGCGGATCGACGAGGCGCCGCCGCTGGTCAAGTTCGCGGCCGATTTCGGCATCCTCGAGGCGAGCGAGGGCGGCGTGCTGCCGGTTACCGTGCGCAACGTCGAGCCCGCGCTCCAGGGGCGCAACCTGGCGATCAACGGCCAGAGCCTGCGTGTCGACGGATCGGACGGCGACATCGCCGAATGGCTCCGCAAGGTCGACCACGCCGACGATTACAAGAGCCACGAAGAGAAACAACGCGGCGATGAAAGCATGCGCATCAACGACACCGGCTCCGAGCCGATTCTGACGGGCGATACCGGTAATCCGATCAAGATCGGCCTGCCCGGCAAGGGCAAGACCTTCGAGGTCGTCGGGATACCGCTGAAGCAACCCGGCTTCTACGTCGTCGAACTCGCGAGCCCGACATTGGGGCAGGCGCTGCTCGGCCGTGATACGCCGCGTTATGTCGCGGCGGCAGCGCTCGTCACCAACATGACAGTCCATTTCAAATGGGGGCGCGATCGCTCGCTCGTCTGGGTGACGGCGCTCGACACCGGCGCGCCGGTCGCCGACGCCCGCGTCCAGATCAGCGACAGTTGCACCGGCGAATTGCTCGCCCGGGGCGTGACCGATCGCAGCGGCGGCCTCAACGTTCCCGCCGGGCTTCCCGATCCCGAAACCTACGGCAATTGCGAAAGCGAGAGCGCCCCGCACCCGCTGATCGTCACCGCGCGCAAGGGCGGCGACATGAGCTTCGTGCTGAGCGAATGGGGCGAAGGCATCCGCCCGTATGATTTCGACCTGCCTTATGGCTATGGTGATACCGAGCAGGTGTTCCACACCGTGTTCGATCGCGCGCTCGTCCGCCAGGGCGAGACGATCCACATGAAGCATATCGTGCGCATGCCGGTGGCGACGGGCTTCGCGATGACACCGGCGTTCAAGGGCACGCTGCGGCTGTCGCACCGCGGATCGGACACGCAATTCGAGCTGCCGCTGACGATCGACGCCAACGGCACCGGCGAGACCGATTGGAGCGTGCCCAAGGGCGCGCCGATGGGCGATTACGACCTCACCGTCGAGGCCGGCAACAAGACGATCTGGACCGGCCAGAGCTTCCGCGTCGACGAATATCGCCTGCCGACGATGCGCGCGACGATCACCGGCCCCAAAGAAGCGCAGATCAAGCCGAAGACCGTGCCGCTGGACCTGTTCGTCGGCTATCTTTCGGGCGGCGGCGCGTCGCGGCTTCCGGTGGCGCTGCGGGTCGGCTGGTTCGACACCGTGCCGTCGCCGGCGAATTACGACGCCTACAGCTTCGGCGGCGAGAAGGTCGAGGAAGGCGTCAAGCCGCTCAACCCCAATGGCGAGGAGACCGCGAGCCCGCTGCCGCCGACGCAGACGATTCCGCTGACGCTGGGCGCCGACGGCACCGCACACAGCGCGGTCGACGTGCCGACAAGTCTCGATGGCCCCGCGAGCATGCGGGTCGAGATGGACTATCAGGACGCGAACGGCGAGACGCTTACCGCCTCGCAGCAGATCCCGCTCTATCCGTCCGCGATCCAGCTCGGCGTCAAGACCGATGGCTGGATGATGAAGCAGGACGACCTGCGGCTGAAGTTCGTCGCGCTCGATACCGACGGCAAGCCGGCCAAGGGCCGCAAGGTCTCGGTCGCGGTCTACAGCCGGCAGATCCTGACCGCGCGGCGGCGGCTGATCGGCGGCTTCTACGCGTACGACAACCAGATGAAGACCACGAAGCTCGACGCCTCATGCTCGGATACGACCGACGCGCAGGGGCTCGCCGGCTGCACGCTGGCGCCCGACGTGTCGGGCGAAGTCTATGTCGTCGCGACCACCACCGACAGCGCAGGCAATGTCGCGCGGGCGACGCGATCGGTGTGGCTGGCGGGCGACGATGACTGGTGGTTCGGCGGCGACAATGGCGACCGGATGGACGTCATTCCCGAGAAACAGGACTATAAGGCCGGCGAGACCGCGCGCTTCCAGGTGCGGATGCCGTTCCGATCGGCGCACGCGCTGGTGACGGTCGAGCGCGAGGGCGTGCTCGCGAGCTACGTCACCGAGATTTCGGGCAAGGATCCGGTGATCGAGGTCAAGATGCCGGGCAGCTACGCGCCCGACGTCTATGTCTCGGTGCTCGCGGTGCGCGGGCGCGTCGACGGTTTCTGGTCGTGGCTGTCGCACCTCGCCTATAAATGGGGGCTGCCGTTCGGATCGCCGGTCGCGACCAAACCCACCGCGACGGTCGATCTCGCCAAGCCCGCCTACCGGCTCGGCATCGCCAAGGTGAAGGTGGGCTGGGAGGCCCACCGGCTCGACGTCGCGGTCAAGGCCGATCACGAACGCTACGCGGCGCGCGGCACGGCCACTGTCGACGTGGCAGTCAAGCACCCCGACGGCACGCCCGCGCGCGCAGCCAATGTCGCCTTCGCCGCGGTCGACGAGGCGCTGCTGCAACTCGCGCCCAACGAGAGCTGGGACGTGCTCGACGCGATGATGGGCGAGCGGCCGCTGTCGGTGCTCACCTCGACCGCGCAGATGCAGGTCGTCGGCAAGCGGCATTACGGCCGCAAGGCGCTGACGCCGGGCGGCGGCGGCGGCACGGGCGACCTGTCGGGGCTCAACCGCACTAACTTCCAGCCGGTGCTGCTGTGGAAGGGCCATGTCGCACTCGACGCCAACGGCCGTGCGCGGGTGCAGGTGCCGCTTTCCGATTCGCTGTCGTCGTTCAAGCTGGTCGCGATCGCGACCGACGGCGCCGAACTGTTCGGCACGGGATCGACGAGCGTGCGCACCGCGCAGGATCTGTCGATCTATTCGGGGCTGCCGCCGCTGGTGCGCAGCGGCGACTGGTTCGCGGCCAGCTTCACGCTCAGGAACGGCTCGGACAAGCCGATGAAGGTTACAGCGAAAGTCGATCTGCAACCGCATCTCGCCACCGGTCGACCGCTGACGGTGACGATCCCCGCGGGCGGCGCGGCGCCGGTCGCGTGGAACCTCACCGCACCGGAGGGCGTCGCCCATCTCAAGTGGCACGTCACCGCGCGATCCGAGGACGGCAAGACCGATCAGATCACCGTCGATCAGGAAGTCGTGCCCACGGTGCCGACCTCGGTGTGGGCGGCGACGCTGACGCGCGTTTCGGGGGAGAGCATCCCGATCGCCCCGCCCGCCGGCGCGCTGCCGGGCCGGGGCACGGTCGACATCCGGCTCAACGACACGCTGGCCCCGCCGATGGCCGGGGTGCGCGCGTTCATGGCCGCCTATCCGTACAATTGCATCGAACAGCTTCTGTCGCGCGCGATCGTGCTCGACGACCAGGGTTCATGGCAGAGCCTTGCCGCCGAGTTGCCGACCTATCAGGCGCCCGACGGGCTGCTGCGCTATTTCCCCTCGGATTCGCTCCAGGGCTCCGAAGCGCTCACCGCTTATGTGCTGTCGATCAGCAGCGAGGCGGGGCTGAGCCTGCCCGAGGGCGTGCGATCGCGCATGATCGACGCGTTGACGGCGGTGCTCGACGGGCGGCTGCGCAACGAAAACTACGGCGACCGCAGAATCACCAAGCTCGCCGCTCTGGCCGCGCTCGCGCGTGCCGGCGCCGCGACCCCCGCGATGCTCGGCCAGATCGGCATGCCGCCGGCCGAGATGCCGACCGGTGTGCTCGCCGATTATCTGATGACGCTCGATCATATCGAAGGGCTCGCCAACGGCACGCAGCTCCGGGCGAGTGTCGGGCAGGTGCTGCGCACCCGGCTGGTCTACGAAGGCACGCGGCTCGACATTTCGGACAGCAGCAAGGCGCCGTGGTGGCTGATGTCGTCGAACGACGAAGCCGCGATCAAGGCGCTGATCGCGACGCTCGGCCGCCCCGGCTGGCAGGACGACACGCCGAAGATGATGGTCGGCGTCGCCCAGCGCCAGCTTCACGGCCGCTGGGACACGACGACCTCGAACGCCTGGGGCACGATCGCGGTGCGCAAGTTTGCGCAAGCCTATCCCGCGACCGCGATCACCGGGACGACGACGCTGGCCCTGGGGGCACGCTCGGTGAGCCGTGGCTGGCCGCTGGCGGCCGACCAGCGCACCGTTTCGCTGCCGCTGCCGTCCGCGCAAACCCCGCTCCTGCTCCGGCAGACGGGTGGCGAGGGGCCGTGGGCCACCGTGGCGGTATCGGCGGCGGTGCCGCTCACCAAACCGCTGGCGGCGGGCTATCAGGTCAAGCGCAAGGTCTCAGTGGTGAGCCAGCGCCAGAAGGGCGTGCTGACGCGCGGCGACGTGCTCAAGGTCACGATCCAGGTCGAGGCGACCGCCGAGCGCAACTGGGTGGTGGTGAGCGACCCGATCCCGGCGGGCGCGACGATCGTCGGCGATCTCGGCGGCCAATCGCAGATGCTCGCCGAACAGGGGAGCGACGGCCCGGGGATCGAATTCCTCGCCACCGACGGCACCGGCAAGCTGTGGAATATCCAGGCGGGCGTACGCGCCGCCTATGTCGAGCGCGGCAACGATGCCTGGCGCGCCTATTTCGACTGGGTGCCGCGCGGGCGGTTCGAAGTGTCGTATCTGGTGCGGCTGAACGGCGCAGGCCATTTCCAGCTTCCGCCGACGCATGTCGAGGCGATGTATTCGCCCGAAATCCACGCCGATCTGCCCAACAAGCCGGTGACGGTACGCCAGCGGTGAGGTTTGCCAAATCTCCGTTCGTGCTGAGCTTGTCGAAGCACCGTTCTTTCTTCGCTCGATGGCGAGAAAGAGCAGCCCTTCGACAAGCTCAGGGCGAACGGTGGAAATGGGATGGCCCGCGGCTCGCGCTGTGCGCCATCCTCCTAATCGCCGCGCTGGTGGCGATCGGCGATTACGTCACTCGCCCGCCGCTGCTGCCCTCGTACAAGACGGTCAAAGCGGCGTGGCACCCTTCCGAGGCGTGGCTTTACGATCGCAACGGCCATCTGATCGACAGCGTGCGTGTCGATTTCCAGGTCCGCCGGCTCGCCTGGACGCCGCTCGACAAGGTGTCGCCGATGATGCGCGACACACTGATCGCCTCGGAAGACCAGCGCTTCCGTCGCCATCACGGCGTGGACTGGCTCGCCGTTATCGGCGCGGTGCGCGATCGGATCGAAGGACGGCGCGGGCGCGGCGCGAGCACGCTGACGATGCAGCTCGCGGGCTTCCTCTCGCCCGGCCTCGCCGCACCCGGCGCGCGCGGCTGGCTCGACAAGCTCCGGCAGATGCGCGCCGCAAGAGAGATCGAGGCGCACTGGTCGAAGGACGAAATCCTCGAAGCCTACCTCAACCTGGCCGGCTTCCGCGGCGAGGCGCAGGGGATCGGCGCGGCGGCGCTGGGGCTGTTCGGCAAGACCCCCGACGCGATCGGCCGCGACGATGCACTGCTGCTCACCGCGCTGCTCCCTGATCCGCAAGGGTCGGCGGATGCGGTCGCGCGGCGCGCCTGCGCGCTCGGCCACGGACGCGTGCCGTGCGACCGGCTCGAAGCCGCCGCCTGGGGGATGCTGGCGCCCGCGCGCAGCCTCCAGCTCGATCCCGAGCTGGCGCCGCACCTCGCGGTCAAGCTGCTGACCAAAGCGGGGATGCGCCTCACCTCGACGATCGACGCGCGTTTCCAGCGGATCGCGACCGCGAGCCTCGCACGCCAGCTTCACGGCCTTGCCGGGCGCGCGCGCGACGGCGCGGTGATCGTCGTTGATAACGCGACCGGCGACGTGCTCGCTTATGTCGGCGGCGCGGGCACCGCCTCCACCGCGCCCGCGGTCGATGCCGCCGACAGCTATCGCCAGGCGGGATCGACGCTCAAGCCCTTTCTCTACGCCGACGCGATCGAGAAAGGCTATCTGACGGCCGCGTCGATCCTCGACGATTCGCCCGTCCAGCTCGATACCGCGAGCGGGCTCTACGTGCCGCAGGATTACGATCGCGCGTTCAAGGGGCCGGTATCGGCGCGGACCGCGCTCGCGGGCTCGCTCAACGTGCCCGCGGTGCGCACGCTCGTCCTCGTCGGCGTCGATCAGTTCCGCGACCGGCTGTGGGACACCGGCTATCGCGGGCTGACCGAGGATGGCCAATATTACGGCTATTCGCTCGCGCTCGGCTCGGCCGAAGTGACGCTGATGCAGCAGGTCGCCGCCTTTCGCAGCCTCGCCGAAGGCGGGCGCTGGTCGCCGCTGCGGCTGACCGAGGACGATCCCGAGGCCGAACCGCGCGCGATCACGACGCCGGCCGCTGCCTGGATCGTCGGCGACATGCTCGCCGATCCCAATGCGCGGGTCGCAACCTTCGGGCTCGACAACGCGCTGCGGCTGCCGTTCTGGGCCGCGGTCAAGACCGGCACGTCGAAGGCGATGCGCGACAATTGGTGCATCGGCTATTCGACCCGCTACACCGTCGGCGTCTGGGTGGGGAACAAGGAAGGCGATCCGATGCGTGCCGTCTCGGGCACCAGCGGCGCCGCGCCGGTGTGGCGCGACGTGATGCTCGCGATCCACGACGGCGCTCGCCCGCGCGCGCCCGAACGGCCCGGACGCGTGGTGGCGCAGCGCGTCGCGTTCACGGGCACCGCCGAGCAGCCGCGTACCGACTATTTCATCGCCGGCACCGGCCAGACGCGGATCGCGACCGCGCCCGCGACCGCACGACGGCCGCACATCACCAACCCGGTGTCGGGGAGCGTCTATGCGATCGATCCCGATATTCCGATCGATCGCCAGCGGCTGGCGATCGGCGTGTCGGGCGAGGTGACCGCGCACCGATTGACGCTCGACGGGCGCGAGCTGGGGGCGGCGGACACCAATCCGCTGATCTTCGCGGCCCCCGGCAAGCACCGGCTGCGGCTCGTCGATCTCGGCGGCGACGTCGTCGATCAGGTGCTTTTCACGGTGCGGTAGTCAAAAGTCAGGGCGTGTCGCGGCCGATCGGATTGCTTCGCCGGATTCAGCTTCGCTGAACCGGATGCGGCACCGGCCCACTCCCCCACCCGGCCACCCATCCAGCATGATCCTGTGGGTGGCCAGGTGGGGGAGTGGGCCGGTGCCGCATCCACGCAAGTGGATCAAACTCCAGCAGCGTCAGGGCGTGTCGCGGCCGCCGCCCCCGACCTGCCCCGCGCCCGGCGCGCCGACCGCGCCGATATTGCCGAACAGCTCGTCGAAGAATCCGCGCTCGCGGCCCAGCGTCGGCGTTTTCTTGCCCAGCGGATGGATCGAGGCCACCTGTTCGAGGCCGATCCGCCGGATGCTGCTGACCGTCCCCGCATTGTCGAAACTGATCTGGAGCGTGTTCTGATTGACCGGCCGGGGATTGTTGAAGGCAAGGTTGCGGCTGTCGCGCGCGACATAATACCAGTCGCCCTGGTTGAACTGGCTGGTGAAGGTCGGCGTGCCGAGCGTCGCCAGCACCGATTCGCGATTATCGACGCCGGGCTGCACCGAATTGACGAGATCGACATCGACCACATAGCCCTGGTGCGACCTGAGCGGGGTGCAGCCGCCGGCCGCGACGCCGGCAAGAACGAGCGCGGCACCCGACAGAATGGTGGAACTGAAACGCATGCCGATCTCCCGGGCGCGGTGGAACCCGGCGCGGATTGCATCGCGCGCCGATCGCCTCAATATGCGCTGGCGGCCCGCCGAACAAGGCCGCAGGCATTCGGAAAGAACGACACGATGGGATTGATCGACCGCCTGTTGGGCAGAAGCGACGACCGCGAGACGGCAGTACTCTATGCCGCGATCGTCGCACGCGCGCGGGCGCCGCACTGGTATGTCGACGGCGGGGTGCCCGATACGGTCGACGGCCGGTTCGACGTGATCGCCGCGGTGCTGGCGATGGTGTTGCTGCGGCTGGAAGGCGATCCGGCCGGCAGCGTGCCGAGCACGCACCTCGCCGAGCGCTTCGTCGACGACATGGACGGCCAGTTGCGCGAGATCGGGATCGGCGACATCGTCGTCGGCAAGCATATCGGCCGGATGATGAGCATGCTCGGCGGCCGGCTGGGCGCGTATCGCGCCGGGCTCGCCGAGGGCGATCTCGGCCCCGCGCTAGAGCGCAACCTGTATCGGGGCACGGCCCCCGCGCCCGCCGCGCTTACGCACACCCGCGACCGGCTGGCCGCCTTTCGCACCGCGCTCGATGCCATGCCGACGCAAGCCGTGCTCGAAGGACGATTGCCGTGACGCCCGAATTTTCGCGTCCCATCCGCCTCGATACGATCGGGGACCAGCCGCGCCGAATCGAGATCGAGGCCGACGCGGCCGAACGCGCGGCGCTCGCCGCCCGCTTCGGGCTGATCGCGATCGACCGCCTCGCCGCCGCGTTCACGCTGCACCGCGAGGCCGGCGGTATCGTCGCGCGGGGCAATGTCGAAGGCGCCGTCAGCCAGGCGTGCGTCGTCACCAGCGAGCCCGTGCCCGCCACGCTCGACGAGCCGGTCGCGCTCCGCTTCGTCAACGAGGAAACGGCCGACGAGGAGGAGATCGAATTGAGCGGCGAGGCGCTCGATACGATCGCCATCATGGGCGGCGCGATCGATCTGGGCGAGGCGGCGGCGGAAACGATGGCGCTCGCGCTCGAACCGTTCCCGCGCGCGCCCGGCGCCGAGGCTGCCTTGCGCGACGCGGGTGTGCTGAGCGAGGAGCAAGCGGGGCCGTTCGGCGCGCTCGCCGAGCTCAAGGAAAAGCTCGCGCGCGGTGGCGGCTGACGCGCGAAAACTTTTCGCGAGTGGGCGGGAACCCGCTGCGTGCCCGCGCGTTGATGACAGGCTTGAACGAAAGAACGAGCAATTTGATCGATCCGAAGCCTCACGGTGGACGATCATCAAAGGGAGCCCCGCCGCCAACGCGACGGGGCTTACCTTTTTTCAGGTCATGCCGATCATTGCATGTCCTCAAGATGCGCGCGGACGAAGGCGACCCGATCCACAACGGCTGCCCGCGGCAACTCGACAAGCCGATAGCCATAGTCGCGATAGGTCTCGACCATCACCGCGAAGGTGGCGCGCGCCTCGCCGGGCGTCTGTTTGCGTTCGGCGTCGGCGGTGAAGATATCCTCCCACCACGGCGCGATGAAAACGCGGGGGTTGTAGCGGCATTCGCGCGCCGCGCGATCGATCGCAGGCGACACCGCCAGCCCCGAGATGCGCAGGAAACCCGCCACATCGGGAACCCCGCGATCGAGTACCACCGGCCCGGCGGCGGCCAGCGCCGCATCGTGCGCGGCGACTTCGCGTACCAGCATCTTCTCGGCGAAGGCGAGGTGATCGACCCACGGCAAGGCGGCGCCGCCCGATGCCATCTCCTCCCGGATGATCGCACGGCCGACTTCGGGCGACGTGGCGAATCCCGCCGCCGCAAGCGCGTCGATCAGCGTTGACTTGCCCGAGCCGGGGCCGCCGGTGACGACATGGAGCGAATCGGTGGGGGTCACGCAGGGTGCCTCCGGCAAATGATTGAAAACGCCTGCTCGCGGCGCGCTAAGTTGACCAAGTTGACGGTCTGGAAGGAATCACGCGGCTGGGCCGAAACGGGGCTATCGGGGCGGGAGATAGCGGAAACGGGAGTCGACCGGCCGCGCATGGGCAACGGTGTGACAGGAATTCCCCAACATTGGTAGAGGGACCGCGACTCCCTTTTCGTCATGCCGGACTGGTTCGGGCATCCAACGGGCCGCATGAGGTGCGCGGCGGCTTGGACCCCGGAACAAGTCCGGGGTGACGAAGGGGTGTTGCGGTCCTCGCAATCCCGACGGTGTCAGAGTTTATCGGTGAGTTCGGGGACGATTTTGTAGAGGTCGCCGACGAGGCCGATGTCGGCGACCTGGAAGATGGGGGCGTCTTCGTCCTTGTTGATGGCGATGATGGTCTTCGAATCCTTCATGCCGGCAAGGTGCTGGATCGCGCCCGAGATGCCGATCGCGATATAGACTTCCGGCGCGACGATCTTGCCGGTCTGGCCGACCTGGTAATCGTTGGGGACATAGCCCGCATCGACCGCCGCGCGGCTTGCGCCCACTGCGGCGCCGAGCTTGTCGGCGAGCGGTTCGATGAGCGTCTTGAAATTCTCGCTCGATTGCAGCGCCCGGCCGCCCGAGACGATCACCTTGGCGCTGGTCAGCTCAGGCCGCTCGAGCTTGGCGATCTCGGCGCCCGCGAAGCTCGAGAGACCCGCGTCGCCGGTGCTCGCCACCTTCTCGACGCTGCCCGTACCGCCGGTGGGGCTCGCCTTGTCGAACGCGGTGGTGCGCACGGTAAGGACGAGCTTCTTGTCGCTGGTCTTGACCGTCGCGATCGCATTGCCCGCGTAGATCGGCCGCGTGAAGCTGTCGGCGCCCTCCACCGACAGGATGTCGCTCACTTGCATGACATCGAGCAGCGCGGCAACGCGCGGGGCGATGTTCTTGGCGGTCGTGGTCGCCGGTGCGACGAAGGCGTCGTGCGTCGCCATCAGGCCAGCGACCAGCGGCGCGACATTTTCTGCAAGCCCATGCGCATAGGCGGCATCGTCGGCGACATGGACCTTGCCCACGCCCGCGATGACCGCCGCCTCGGCGGCGACGCCGTCGACGCCTTGCCCCGCCACCAGCAGGTGGACCTCGCCCAGCTTCGCCGCCGCGGTGACCGCCGACAGCGTGGCGTCCTTGACGGCCTTGCCGTCATGCTCAACCCAGACCAGCGTCTTCATTTCGCAACTCCCAGCGCCTTCAGCTTCGTCACCAGTTCATCGACATCGGCAACTTTGACGCCCGCGCTGCGCCTGGGCGGCTCGACGACATTGGTGACGGTGAGCCGCGGCGCGACATCGACGCCGTAATCGGCGGGCGTCTTGGTCGCCATCGGCTTCGACTTGGCCTTCATGATGTTGGGCAGCGAGGCGTAGCGCGGCTCGTTCAAGCGCAGATCGGTGGTGACGATCGCGGGCAGCTTGAGGTCGTCGGTCTCGAGCCCGCCATCGACTTCACGCGTCACCTTGGCATGGCCGTCGGCGATCTCGACCGCGCTCGCAAAGGTGCCCTGCCCCCAGCCGAGCAGCCCGGCGAGCATCTGCCCGGTCTGGTTGTTGTCGTCGTCGATCGCCTGCTTGCCCAGGATCACCAGTTCAGGCGCTTCCTCCGCGACGATCTTCGCCAGCAGCTTGGCGACGCCCAAGGGCTCGACGCGATCGTCGGTCTGCACCAGGATCGCGCGGTCGGCGCCCATCGCCAGCGCCGTCCTCAGCGTCTCCTGGCACTTCGCCTCGCCCACCGACACCGCCACGATCTCCGTGACGACGCCCTTCTCCTTCAACCGGATCGCCTCCTCGACCGCGATCTCGTCGAACGGATTCATGCTCATCTTCACGTTCGCGAGATCAACACCCGACCCGTCCGCCTTCACACGCGGCTTCACATTATAGTCAAGAACCCGCTTCACCGGTACCAGGACTCTCATGCTTCACTCTCCTCCAAACCTTCTCTTTGAGAAGGGTACGGAGACTTGCCCCGCGAAGGCGGTGCCAGTCGCAATTGGATGAGGGGGTGTGCTTTCGACAGGGTGATCCCCTCACCCAGCTTCGACTATGGTCCGGTCACGCCCGACCCAAGTCTACGCAACCCTCTCCCGACGGGAGAGGGGAAAATTTGTCAAGCCGCGCTGCGGACCTCGGCGACAATCTTCTTCGCCGCATCGCCCAGATCGTTGGCGGGCACGATCGCAAGGCCCGAATTAGCGAGGATTTCCTTGCCCTTGTCGACGTTGGTGCCTTCGAGCCGGACGACCAGCGGCACCGACAGATTCACTTCCTTGGCGGCAGCGACGATGCCTTCGGCGATGATGTCGCAGCGCATGGTGCCGCCGAAGATGTTGACCAGGATGCCTTTCACCGCCGGATCGGAAAGGATGATCTTGAACGCCGCGGTCACCTTTTCCTTGTTGGCACCGCCGCCGACGTCGAGGAAGTTGGCAGGGAACTCGCCGTTCAGCTTGATGATATCCATCGTCGCCATCGCGAGCCCGGCGCCGTTGACCATGCAGCCGATATTGCCGTCGAGCTTGATGTAGGCGAGGTCATATTTCGACGCCTCCAGCTCCTGCGGGTCTTCCTCGGTCTCGTCGCGCAGCTCGAGCAGGTCCTTGTGGCGGAAAGCCGCGTTCGAATCGAAGCCGACCTTGGCATCGAGCACCAGCAGCTTTGCCCCAGAATCACCAGAAGCTTCGGTGACGGCAAGCGGGTTGATCTCGATCTGCGCGGCGTCGGTGCCGAGGAAAGTATCATAGACCTTGCCGGCGAGGCGCTGCGCCTGCTTGGCGAGATCGCCGGTCAGCCCGAGCGCGTTCGCGACCGCGCGGCCGTGATGCGGCATGAAGCCGGTCGCGGGATCGACGTCGAACGTGTGGATCTTTTCAGGGCTGTCGTGCGCGACGGTCTCGATATCCATGCCGCCTTCGGTCGAGACGACGAACGCGACGCGGCCGGTGACGCGATCGACGAGCAGGGCGAGGTAGAATTCGTGCGCGATATCGACGCCGTCGGTGACGTAGAGGCGGTTGACCTGCTTGCCCGCGTCGCCGGTCTGCACCGTGACCAGCGTGTTGCCGAGCATGTCGGCCGCGGCAGCGCGAACCTCCTCCTCGGTACGGGCGAGGCGGACGCCGCCCTTGGCATCAGGCCCGAGTTCCTTGAACTTGCCCTTGCCGCGGCCGCCGGCATGGATCTGCGCCTTGACCACGTAGAGCGGGCCGGGAAGCTTCTTCGAGGCGGCGACCGCCTCCTCAACGCTCAGCGCGGCATAACCGGCGGGCACCGGCACGCCGAATTTCGCGAGCAGTTCCTTGGCCTGATATTCGTGGATGTTCATCGGAGACTTGTCCTTCACGACGGAACGGTTTGCGGGGCGCTTAAGCACAGCCGCGCGGGCAAATCCACCCCCACGGCCGCAATTTGATCCGCTGTTAGTATTGCGTTGCGTTATCAATAATCACCGTCGCCCGGTTTTGCCGTGTGCTTGCCCACAGCGGCGGCTATAAGACGCGCATGGCGCTCTGGCTCGGCATCCCGCTGTTTCTTGCGACCGTGCGCGGCATGGAAGCTGTTGCCTGCGCCATATGCCGTGGGGTGACGCACGGCCCCGGCCGCTTCCTGCACGCGAGCCGCCACTGCCCGCGCGACCGGTTCCGGGGATGCGGCGATCTCCACGCGGCGGCATCCGCGACATTAAAGGCCGCGCTCGCGCGGCGGCGCGCGGCGCACGAACAACCGGCGCCCGCCGCATGAGGGTGCTCGACTGGATCGGCCGCGTCGCGGTGCTGGTGCTGAGCACGCTCGCCACGCTCGCGATCGTCGGCTCGCTGGTGTCGGTATCGGCGCCGGACGTCCTCGAACGCGGCCCCGAACGCGGCCCCGAACACGGCGA
Organism: Hephaestia caeni; assembly: GCF_003550065.1. Classification (GTDB taxonomy): domain Bacteria; phylum Pseudomonadota; class Alphaproteobacteria; order Sphingomonadales; family Sphingomonadaceae; genus Sphingomonas; species Sphingomonas caeni_A. Next base: position 978,295 of record NZ_QXDC01000003.1, on the reverse strand, counting down.
GGCCACCGGCGAAATGGCGATCGAACCGGTGCCCACGCCCGATCCCACCGGTGTGACACAGACGCCGGTTGCGGCGCCGGACAGCATCGGGAACGGCGGCGTGGGCGACGGGCAAATGGCCATGCCGGCACCGCAACGGACCCCCGACCTGATCCGCTGGCTGCGCGCGCTGACCTATGCGGTGCTCGGCCTTGCCGGCTTCGTCGCGGTGCTCGCGATCGTCGCGATGCGTGCGACCGCGCACCTTGGCGCGATCGCCGATCGGCGCTAGCAAGAACGGATGGCGCCGATGGGTCCGATCGCAGGCGGTTCCGGCGACAACCGCCGTGCCCTACGCAAGCCGGTGCGGCTGAAGGCGCAACTGCGCGATCGCGGCACCGCCAAGTTCGACATCGACGTGATCGATCTTTCGACCACGGGCTTTCGCGCCGAGACCAGCTTCACGCTGTGGGAAGGCCATATCGTCTGGCTGACGCTGCCGGGGCTCGCGAGCCTGGAGGCGACCGTCGCGTGGCGCGACGGCCTGCTGTACGGCTGCGCCTTCGCGCGCCCGCTCCACCCAGCGGTGTTCAATCATATCGTGAGTTTGTCGGAAGCTGCTTGAGAAATCGGCGGAGCGGCGATTTCCGAGGCGGCGCCGGCCCGCAACGATCAAACCCTAATCGAACAGGCTGGAAACCGACGATTCATCGGCGATGCGGCGGATCGCTTCGGCGAGCAGCGGCGCAATGGTGAGGTGGCGGATGCGCGCCGAGCCCGTGATCGTTTCATGGCTGCCGATCGAATCGGTGATGACGAGTTCGCGCAATTGCGAGCCGTCGACGCGCGCGACCGCGCCGCCCGAGAGCACGCCGTGAGTGCAATAGGCGATCACGTCTTCCGCGCCCGCCGCCTTGAGCGCGGCCGCCGCGTTGCACAGCGTCCCCGCCGAATCGACGATATCGTCGATCAGGATGCAGAAGCGGCCCTCGACCTCGCCGATGATGTTCATCACCTCTGATTCGCCCGCGCGCTCGCGGCGCTTGTCGACGATCGCGAGCGGCGCGTTGTCGAGCCGCTTGGCGAGCGCGCGCGCGCGCACCACGCCGCCGACATCGGGCGAGACGATCATCAGATTATGGTCGGCGAAGCGCGCCTTGATATCGGCCGACATCACCGGCGCGGCGTAGAGATTGTCGGTCGGAATATCGAAAAAGCCCTGGATCTGCCCGGCATGCAGATCGACCGAGAGCACGCGATCGGCGCCCGCGGTCGTCACCAGATTGGCGACGAGCTTGGCCGAAATCGGCGTGCGCGGCCCCGGCTTGCGATCCTGCCGGGCATAGCCGAAATAGGGGAGCACCGCGGTGATCCGCTTGGCCGAGGCGCGGCGCAGCGCATCGACCATGATCAGCAATTCCATCAGATTGTCGTTGGCGGGGAAGCTCGTCGACTGGAGCACGAACACGTCCTCGCCGCGGACGTTCTCGAGGATCTCGACGAAAATCTCCTCGTCGGCGAAGCGCCGCACATTGGCGTTGGTGAGCGGCAGCTCGAGATAGTCGGCGATCGCCTGGGCAAGCGGCAGATTCGAATTGCCGGCCATCAATTTCATGGTGTGAAGCTCCCGCGGTCCCTGGCCCTCCCCTTAGGCGGCAGGATCGAAATCGAAAAGGGGGCATTGCCGCCGCCCGGCCGAGTGCTAGAGCGGCGCCATGACCGTCATCACGCGTTTCGCGCCGTCGCCCACCGGGCAATTGCACGTCGGCAACATCCGCACCGCGCTCCACAACTGGCTGTGGGCGCGCAAGCACGGCGGGCGCTTCGTGCTGCGGATCGACGATACCGACGCCGAACGCAGCGAGGAACGGTTCGTCGAAGCGATTCGGCGCGATCTGGGCTGGCTGGGGCTGGTGCCTGATGGCGAGGAACGGCAATCGGCGCGGTTTGCGCTCTATGAGGCGCGGTTCGAGAATTTGCGCGCGGCGGGCCGCGTCTATCCCGCCTACGAGACCGCGCAGGAACTCGATCTCAAGCGCAAGATCCAGCTCGGGCGGGGGCTGCCGCCGATCTACGATCGCGCGGCGCTGGCGCTGACCGATGCCGATCGCGCGCAATATGCCGCCCAGGGGATTGCGCCGCACTGGCGCTTCCGGCTCGATCACGACGCCCCGATCGAATGGGACGACCTGATCCGCGGCCCCCAGCATTTCGATCCCGCGACGATGAGCGATCCCGTGGTGCGGCGCGCCGACGGATCGTGGCTCTACATGCTCCCCTCGGCGATCGACGATGCCGAGATGGCGATCAGCCACGTCGTGCGCGGCGAGGATCATGTCTCGAACACCGCGCTGCAATTGCAGATGTTCGCGGCGCTGGGCGCGCCGCCGCCGGCCTTCGCGCACGAAGCGCTGCTGACGGGAAGCGAGGGCAAGCTCTCGAAGCGGCTCGGCTCGCTGGGCGTCGACGCGTTCCGCGAGGCGGGGATCGAGCCCGAGGCGGTGCGCGCGCTGCTCGCGCGGATCGGCACCAGCGATTCCGTAGAGCCGATCGTGGAGGCCGACGCGCTGGTCGACACATTCGATTTCGCGCGGTTCGGGCGCGCGCCGGCGCGGTTCGACGAGGAGGAATTGCGCGCGCTCAACACCCGGATCGTCCACCAATTGCCCTATGACCGCGTCGCCGGGGCGCTGCCCGCCGGCATGGACGCGGCGGGCTGGGAAACGGTGCGGCCCAACCTGACCCGCATCGCCGACGCCGCCGACTGGTGGCACGTCGTCGAGGGGCCGGTCGCGGCGACCGAATTCGACCCCGACGACCGCGCCTTCCTTGCCGAGGCGCACCGCATCGCGGGCACGATCGACTGGGCGGGCGACCCCTGGCACGCATTGACGGGCGACCTCAAGGCAGCGACCGGGCGCAAGGGCAAGCCGCTGTTCCTGCCGCTGCGCCGCGCACTGACGGGCCGCGACTCGGGGCCGGACATGGCGCAATTGCTGCCGCTGATCGGCCGCGAACGCGCGCTGGAGCGGCTCGCCATCAACTGAAGTCCGCGCGCCCGGTCGCAAGCGACCCTCACTCGAATCAAAGGCTTCCGCTTCGTAACGTTATGTTGTAACATTTCAATCCGGCAGACGCCCAGGAAGCGCGCCGACCCGAAGGAGATGATACGAAGGAGAGGCAGATGTATGCGGACCGCTATGCGAGCCCCCACCGGCTCAACCCTGTCAGCATCGCCCTGGCGATCGCGATCAACGGCGCCGTGATGGGCGCGCTGGTCTTTTCGGCGCCCATTGTCGAAAAGATCGCGGCCCACGGCCCCTTCATCCTCTACCCCGTCAAGGAGCCGCCACCGCCCGAGCCGATCCCGACCCCCGAACCGCGCGCGAACGCCGATCCGATACCCGAACGCATCACCGTGCCGCGCCATGTCGAGGTCGAGGTGACGCGCCCCGATCCCGGCCCGCTGGTGATCGATATCGGCCCCTCGACGGGAACCCTGACCGGCACCGGCACCGATCCGGTCACGGTCGATCCGCCACCGCCGCCGCTGCCCCCGCTGATCCCGGCGCAAACCGATCCGCGCTACGCCGCCGCGCTCCAGCCCCCCTACCCCTCGGCCGAGCGGCGCGCGAATCGCGAGGGCAATGTCGTGATCAAGGTGTTGATCGGCACCGATGGCCGCGTGAAGCGCGTCGAGCGCGTCTCGGCGACGAGCGACGCCTTTTACGAGGCGACGCGGCGCCAGGCGCTGGGCCATTGGCGGTTCAAGCCGGCAACGCGTGGCGGGGTGCCGCAGGAAAGCTGGATCACCAAATCGGTGCGCTTCGTGATGAGCGATTGAGCCCCATCCCCCGGGGCTGGCACGACCGGCGCCGGGGGCCTATCTAGCGTTCTGTGAAAATTCTTCGGTTCATGTCGCCGCTGCGGGCGTATCGCGATCTGCGGGTATTCCTGGGGCAGCGCCATCCGCATCAATTGCTGTTCGGCTTCCTCGCGATCGCGGTGACGGGGCTGATCGTCGCGGGTTTCTTCCACGATTCGCACATCCCGACGCCCTACAAACGCAACATCATCTATGTCGAGCAATGGCGCGCCGATCGCAGCGAGGCCGAAATCCTCGCGCAGCAGAAGATCGACATGAAGATCAAGGCGAAGCGGATGGCCGAGATCGAGGCCGCGCAGAAGAAGCGCCAGGCCGAATTCCAGCGGCTCGACAACCAGCTTGACGCATGGGGCCTCTGAACCCGGACGCCGCGCGCTGGATGGGCGCGGCGCTGGCTCTCGCCGCGCGCGGCCGTGGACGCACCGCGCCCAACCCCAATGTCGGCTGCGTGATCGTGAACCGGGGCCGTGTGGTCGGGCGTGGCTGGACGCAACCCGGCGGCCGGCCCCATGCCGAGGCGATGGCGCTGGCGCAGGCCGGCGAGGAGGCACGCGGCGCGACCGTCTATGTCACGCTCGAACCGTGCGCGCATGAAAGCGCCCGAGGGCCGGCCTGTTCGTCGCTGTTGATCGAGGCCGGTGTGGCGCGCGTGGCGATCGCGCGCGGCGATCCCGATCCGCGCACGCACGGCGCCGGTATCGCGCGGTTGGAAGCCGCGGGGATCGCCGTTGCGCAAGACATGCTGGCGGCGGAAGCGCGCACGGCGATGGCCGGATTCCTGACGCGGCAGGCGCTGGGCCGACCGCAGGTGACACTCAAGCTCGCCACTTCGCTCGACGGGTGTATCGCGCTGGCCTCGGGCGAAAGCCGCTGGATCACCGGCGCCGAGGCGCGCGCGCACGCGCATCTCGAACGCGCACGGCACGAGGCGATCCTGGTGGGGCGCGGGACGTGGCAAGCCGACACGCCGACGCTCGACGTGCGGCTGGCGGGGCTCGAGGACCGGGCACCCCGACGCCTGTTGCTCTCCAGGCGTCACCCCCACGGAAGCGCGGAGGGCAATGGATGGCATAAGATTCGATCGCCTCATGACATCGCCACGCTCGCCGGCGTCGATCACGTGCTGGTCGAAGGCGGCGCGGGTGCGGCAAGCGCCTTTCTCGCCGCCGATCTGGTCGATCGGCTGCTGCTCTATCGCGCGCCGATCCTGATCGGGGGAGGCCTGCCCGCGCTGGGCGATATCGGGCTCGGCGCGCTCGCCGAGGCGCACGGCCGCTGGCAACAGACCGACGCACGCCAGCTTGGCAGCGACCGGCTCGAGGTCTACGAGCGCGCCAGGGAGGCCTGAGTGTTTACGGGAATCATCACCGATATCGGCACGATCACCGCGATCGAGCACCGCGGCGACCTGCGCGCCGTCATCGCGACGCACTACGATACCGCAGGCATCGATCTCGGCGCCTCGATCGCGTGCTCGGGCGTGTGCCTTACCGTGATCGACAAGGCGCCCGGCTGGTTCGCGGTCGACGTGTCAGGCGAAACCGTGTCGCGCACCGCCGCGGGCCAGTGGATCGAGGGCGCCGCGCTCAACCTCGAACGCGCGATGAAGCTGGGCGACGAAATGGGCGGGCATATCGTCACCGGCCATGTCGACGGCGTCGCGGAGGTGATCGAGGTGCAGGACGAGGGCGATTCGAAACGCGTCACGATCCGCCTACCGCACGCACTTGCCCCGTTCGTCGCCGCCAAGGGCTCGATCACGCTCGACGGCGTATCGCTGACGGTCAACGAGGTCACGGACGAACGCGACGGCACCCGTTTCACGATCAACATCATCCCGCACACGCAGGCGGTGACGACGCTGGGCACGCTCGTGCCCGGCCGGCCGGTCAATATCGAGATCGACGTGCTCGCCCGCTACCTGCAACGCATGGAGCATTACCGTGGCCAATCCTAACCCCACGCTCGCGCATCTGCGCCACGCCTTCCTCTCCAGCCCCGAAGAGATCATCGACGAGGCGAAGAACGGCCGCATGTTCATCCTCGTCGACGACGAGGATCGCGAGAACGAGGGCGATCTCGTCATCCCCGCGCAGATGGCGACCCCCGACGCGATCAACTTCATGGCGATGCACGGGCGCGGGCTGATCTGCCTCGCGCTCACCAAGGCCCGCGTCGACAGGCTCGGGCTCGACCTGATGAGCCGCAAGAACGGGACCCGGCACGAGACCGCCTTCACCGTCTCGATCGAGGCGCGCGAGGGCGTCACCACCGGGATTTCGGCGGCCGATCGCGCGCGCACCGTCGCGGTCGCGATCGATTCGGCCAACGGCCCCGATGAGATCGTGACGCCGGGCCACGTCTTCCCGCTGGTCGCGCGCGAGGGCGGGGTGCTGGTGCGCGCCGGGCATACCGAGGCCGCGGTCGATGTCGCGCGGCTCGCGGGGCTCAATCCCTCGGGCGTGATCTGCGAGATCATGAACGAGGACGGCACGATGGCGCGGCTCGACGATCTGGTCCCGATCGCGCAGCGCCACGCGCTCAAGATCGGCACGATCCGCGATCTGATCGCCTATCGCCGCCGCCACGACCATCTCGTCGAGCGCCGCGCCGAGACGCGCTTCACCAGCCGCTGGGGCGGCGAATGGAACGCGATCAGCTTCTTCAACAAGGCCGAAGGCACCGATCAGATCGCGCTGGTGAAGGGCAAGGTCGATCCCGCGACGCCGACGCTGGTGCGGATGCACGTTCTGTCGCCCTTCACCGACATGTTCGGCGAGGGCGGCGAGCGCGGCGACATGCTGCGCCGATCGATGGAGATCATCGGCGAGGAAGGCGCAGGCGTGGTGGTGCTGCTCGCCAGCCATCGCGGCGACGTCTTCACCCGCGCGGTGCAGGCCAAGGCGGGCAAGCTCGAGCCCGCCGATATGGACGAGCTGCGCGATTACGGCGTCGGCGCTCAGATCCTGACCGGGCTCGGCATCGAGGAAATGGTGCTGCTCACCAACTCGCACCACACGCTGGTCGGCCTCGACGGCTATGGGCTGTCGATCGTCGGCGAACGGCCGATCACCGAAAGCTGACCTTTACGGGAAACAGACATGGCCAACATTCTCATCGTCGAAGCGCGCTTCTACGAGCATCTCAACGACCTGCTGCTCGCCGGCGCACGCGCCGCGATCGACGCGGCCGGCCATATCCACGAGACGGTGACGGTGCCCGGCGCGCTCGAAATCCCCGGCGCGGTCGCACTCGCGAGCGAGAGCGGCCGTTACGACGCCTATGTCGCCATCGGCGTCGTGATCCGCGGCGAAACCTATCATTTCGAGATCGTCGCGGGCGAGAGCGCGCGCGGATTGATGGCGCTGACGATGGACGGCCTGGCGATCGGCAACGGCATCCTCACGGTCGAGAACGAAGCGCAGGCGCTCACGCGCGCCCGGCCCGACGAGAAGGACAAGGGCGGCGAGGCGGCCAAGGCAGCGCTCGCGATGCTCGCGCTGCGCGACCGGTTCGGCTGAGGGTCTTTTTGAGTGCGCCTTTTCGGCGCGCTGCGGAAACGCCCTTCCGCAATTTCTCAAACAGCCTCTGAGGCCCGACACGGGCAGAAGAGCGCCCTTTACGCCGCCGTGACGGCCTCCAGCGCCGGATAGTCGGTATAGCCTTCGGCCCCACGGCCGTACCATGTCGCCATCACGTCGGGGTTGAGCGCGGCGCCGTGGCGGAAGCGTTTGGGCAGATCGGGGTTGGCAAGGAACGGGCGGCCGAACGCGATCGCATCGGCGACGCCCGAATCGAGCGCGGCCTGCGCGCTCTCGGCCCCGAATTGCTGATTGAGCACGAGCGGGCGCGCAAAGACCTGGCGCACCGCGGGCGATACCTTGGGCTGCCGCGACCGGCCGAACGTACCCTCGGGGCCGAGTTCGCGCAGCTCGAGAAAGGCGATCCCGATCTCGTCGAGCGCCCTGGCGGCGGGGACGAACACCGCTTCGGGATCGCTATCCTGCACGCCCTGCGAATCACCATTGGGAGAGAAGCGCACCGCAGTGCGGTTCGCCCCGGCGATGGCGGCGATCCGTTCGACCACCTCGATCAGCAGGCGAAAGCGGTTCTCTGGGCTGCCGCCATAGCGATCGGTGCGGAAATTGGCGCCGTCGCGCAGGAACTGGTCGATCAGATAGCCGTTCGCAGCGTGGAGCTGGACACCGTCGAACCCCGCGGCGAGCGCGTTTTCGGTCGCCCGCGCATAATCGTCGAGCAGCCGCGGGATTTCCGCGACGTCGAGCGGGCGCGCCTCGGCATAGGCCTGCTTGCCGGCATAGGTATGGCCTTCGCCCGGCGCGGTCGTCGCCGATGACGAGACCGGCTTGTCGCCATCGAGAAAATCGGGGTGGACGATCCGCCCCATATGCCAGAGCTGCGCGAAAATCCGGCCGCCCGCATCGTGGACCGCACGCGTGATCGGCGCCCAGTGTTCGGCCTGTTCGTCGCTCCACAGCCCGGGCGCATAGGGCCAGCCGAGCCCTTCGCGGCTGATCCCGGTCGCTTCCGAAATGATCAGCCCCGCGCTCGCGCGCTGGGCATAATAATCGGCCATGATCGGCGTCGGCACATGATCGCGGGTCGCGCGGCCGCGCGTCAGCGGCGCCATCAGGATGCGGTTGGGGGCGGTGATCGCGCCGAGCTGCACCGGATCAAAGAGGCTTGGCATCGGGTTTCCTTTTGCTACTAGCCGCCTGAGATAGGCGCTGGGAGGCGTCATGCACGACGCGACCGCTTCAAGAAAATCTACCGACCGGCCAAGCCTGATGCCCGTCATCGCGCTGATAGTCGGCAATATCGCGCTCGCGTTCGGCCCGTGGTTCGTGCGGCTGGCCGATGTCGGCCCGGTCGCCGCGGGATTCTGGCGGCTGTCGCTGGCGGTGCCCTTGCTGTTCGCAGGGGCGGTCGCGAGCGGCTGGCGCCCGCGGGACATGCACCGCGCGATCTGGCTCCCGCTCGCGGTCGCGGGGCTGTTCTTCGCGGGCGATCTCGGCGCATGGCATGTCGGCATCCTCAAGACGACGATGGCCAACGCCACGCTGTTCGGCAATTCGGCGACGCTGATCTATCCCCTCTACGGTTTCCTGATCGCGCGCGCCTGGCCGACGCGGATGCAGGCGCTGGCGTTGGTGATGGCGCTTGCCGGCGGCGCGCTGCTGATGGGCCGAAGCTACGAATTGTCGCCCGACAATTTCGCGGGCGACCTGCTGTGCATGTTCGCGGGCGTGCTCTACGCGGGTTATTTCATCATCATGGCGCGCGTCAGCACGACGATCGCGCCGCTCCCTGCGCTCGCGCTGTCGTCGCTGGTCAGCACCGTGCCGCTGCTGCTGTTCGCACTGACGCTGGGTGAGCGGATCTGGCCGGGCGATTGGACGCCGCTAATCACGCTCGCGCTGCTCAGCCAGGTCGTGGGGCAGGGGTTGATGATCTACGCGCTCGGCAAGTTGCCGCCGCTCGTCATCGGCATCGCGCTGCTGACCCAGCCGGTCGTCTCGGGCGCGATCGGCTGGTTCGCCTATGACGAAGTGCTGGGTGCGCCCGATTTTGCCGGCGCCCTGCTGGTCGGGCTCGCGCTGGTGCTGGTGCGGCGCCGGTCGCCTGTGCCGGTCCAGCTCGCACCGGTGGGCTGCGAGCGCGACGATCGGCGCGGATAGCGGCGCCCACCGCTCGACTTCGCGCCGGGCCACCGGGTAGAAGGCATACAGGAGACGCACGATGACCAGCCTTCCCCCCGATCCGACGCTCGACGAAATCCGCGACGGCCTCGCATCCGACATCGCCGGGAATGCCGCGTTCGACGGCTGGGGTGACGAGGCGATCGTCGCCGCGGCGACCGGTGCGGGCGTCGATATCGATGTCGCGCGGCTCGCCTTCGCCGGCGGCGCATCTGACATGATCGACGCCTGGTTCGCGCATGTCGACCGCGCGATGCTCGCCGCGGTGCCGCCCGAACGGCTGGCGGTGATGAACGTCCGCGGCAAGATCACCGCGTTGGTCGAGGCACGGCTCGCGCTGCTCGCGCCCCATCGCGAATCGCTGCGCCGCGCGATCGCGATCCTCGCGCTGCCGCCGCACGTCATCCGCGCCGGCAAGCTCGGTTGGCGCGCGGCCGATGTCATGTGGCGCGCCGCGGGCGACAAGGCGACCGATTACAATCATTACACTAAACGCGCGATGCTGGGCGGCATCTATGCCGCGACGATCACCGTGTTCCTCGACGACGAGAGCGAGGGCTGGGCCGATACGCGCGCTTTCCTCGCCCGCCGGATTGAGGGAATCATGCGATTCGAAAAGGCCAAGGCCGGCTTCCTCAAACGCGTCGAGCACCGCCCGAGCCTGTCGCGCTTCATCGGCCGGCTACGCTATCCGGTGGTGTGACAATTCGCCCAACCGGAGACGTAATCAGGGGGCTTTCCTTCGCCCGCCGTTATTGATAATCACTCGCAGCATGGATATGTCCACCAGCGTGATGATTTCGGTGACTCTCGAAAAGCTGCCGCGCCGCCAGCCGGCAACCGTGGCGGGTATCGACTGGGCGCAACTCGCGGTGCCCGAGGCGCGGCGCTTGCGCGAACTCGGCTTTGACGAGGGCGTGGCGATCGAGGTGCTCCACCGCGCGACGCTCGGCAGTGGGCCGATCGCGTGCCGGATCGGGCGGATGACGGTGGCGCTGCGGCGCGCGGTCGCCGGCGCGATCCACGTCTCGACCCCCTGATGACGCCGGCCCCTTTGGTCGCGCTGGTCGGAAATCCCAATTCCGGCAAAAGCGCCCTGTTCAACGCGCTCACCGGCGCGCGGCAGAAGGTAGGCAATTATCCCGGCGTCACGGTCGAGCGCCACGCGGGCCGGATGGCGCTCGACGATGGCCGCCCGGTCGAACTGCTCGACCTGCCCGGCGCGTACAGCCTCGAGCCGTCGTCGCCCGACGAGCGCGTGACGCGCGACGTCATCACCGGCGCACAAGCCGGCGAGCGGCTGCCCGACGCGATCATCGTCGTCGTCGATGCCGCCAATCTCGACAACCATCTGCGCTTCGCGCTGCAATTGATCGCGCTCGGCCTGCCGGTGGTGGTCGCGCTCAACATGATCGACCTTGCGACGCGCGACGGACTGACGCTCGATCCAGAAGCGCTGGCACGCGAACTGGGCGTTCCCGTGGTGCCGACCGTCGCGGTGCGGCGGCGCGGGATCGACGATCTCAAACAGGCGCTCGCCGGGGTGATCGGGCACGGCACGGCGGTGCGGCTCGCTGCCGGCGACGGCAGTGTCACCGACGATATCGTCGCGCTCCAGCGCCGCGCGCGCGCGATCGCGTTGGCGGGAACCATATCCGAAACACCGGTCCGTCGCTGGACGCACGCGATCGATGCGATCGCGCTGCATCCGGTCGCGGGGCTGATCCTGCTGACCGCGATCCTGTTCCTGATGTTCCAGGCGGTATTCACCTGGGCGGTCGTCCCCGCCGACGCGATCGACGCCGGCTTCGCGGACCTCGGCAATGCGGTGCGCGCGACCATGCCCGACGGCGTGCTGCGATCGCTGATCGCCGACGGCGTGATCGCGGGCGTCGGCGCGGTGGTGGTGTTCCTGCCGCAGATCCTGATCCTGTTCTTCTTCATCCTGCTGCTCGAAGCCTCGGGCTATATGGTCCGCGCGGCGTTCCTGATGGATCGGATCATGGCCGCGGTCGGGCTGTCGGGACGCGCCTTCATCCCCTTGCTGTCGTCGTTCGCGTGCGCGGTGCCAGGGATCATGGCGACGCGCTCGATCGAGGATGAGAAGGACCGGCTGACGACGATCCTGATCGCGCCGCTGATGACGTGTTCGGCGCGGTTGCCGGTCTATACGCTGATCATCGGCACCTTCATCCCCAACAATCCCGTATTCGGGTTCGTGCGGTTGCAGGGGCTCGTCATGTTCTCGCTCTACATGATGGGGATCGTCGGCGCGTTCTTCGCCGCGCTCGTGCTGCGGCGGACGGTAACCAAGGGCGCCTCGTCGGGCTTCATGATGGAGATGCCCAAATACCAATGGCCGCGCGCGCGCGACGTGCTGATCGGCCTGTATCAGCGCGCGTGGATTTTCCTCCGGCGCGCGGGCACGATCATTCTGTTCTCGACGATCATCCTGTGGGCGCTGCTGAGCTTTCCCAAGCCGCCCGCGGGCAGCGACATCTCCGAGGTCAATTATTCGGTCGCGGGCCGGATCGCCAACACGATCACCCCCGCCTTCGAACCGATCGGCTTCAACCGCGACATCACGCTGGCGCTGATCCCCGCGATGGCGGCGCGCGAAGTGGCGGTGGCGGCGATCGGCACGGTCTACGCGATCGACGATCCCGACGCACCTGCGGGTCAGGAATCGATGATCGAGAATTTGCGCAAGCGCTGGACGCTGCCGACCGCGCTTGCCTTCCTGATGTGGTTCGTGTTCGCGCCGCAATGCATCTCGACGATCGCGATCACGCGGCGCGAGACCAACGGCTGGAAATGGCCCGCGTTCATGGTTGGCTATTTGTTCGTGCTCGCTTACATCGCTTCTGGAGCGACCTATTGGATCGCATCGGCAATCGGTTTGTAGCGACACGGGAGACGACATGGCCGGCAGCGTTAACAAGGTGATCCTGGTCGGGAATCTCGGCCGCGATCCTGAAAGCCGGACGTTCCAGAACGGCGGCAAGGTGGTCAATCTGCGCATCGCCACGTCCGAATCATGGAAGGACCGCAACACCGGCGAGCGCAAGGAAAAGACCGAATGGCATTCGGTCGCGATCTTCAACGAAGGCCTCGCCAACGTCGCCGAGCGCTATCTGCGCAAGGGCAGCAAGGTCTATATCGAAGGCCAGCTCCAGACGCGTAAATGGCAGGACCAGAACGGGCAGGACCGCTATTCGACCGAGGTCGTGCTCCAGGGATTCAACAGCGTGTTGACGATGCTCGACGGCGCCCCCGGCGGCGGCCAGGGCGGCGGGGGCGGCGGCCGTGACGATTGGGGCGGCGGCAGCAACGATTTCGGCGGCGGCCGGTCTGGCGGCGGCAATGGTCCGAGCGGGGGGTCCACCGGTCTCGGCCAGAGCGGCGGCTTCGCCGATGACCTCGACGACGACGTGCCGTTCTAAAGAGTCGGCTGGGTTGAGTTCTGGCCCACCTATCCCCGTTCGTGCTGAGCTTGTCGAAGCACCGTTCTTCATTTGAAAGAAGAAGAGCGGCCCTTCGACAAGCTCAGGGCGAACGGTTCAGGTTTGATAGTCGCCGCTCTCGGAGCGATCTGAGGTTGGCTTCAAAACCTTACCGCTTCAGCAGAAACACCGCGTGTTCGGCGCGGAAGTTGGCGGCGGCCGAGCTGGTCGGGCGGCCGCGGTTGAGGAACCACGCCCCCTCGACCGCGATACGACGTTCCTTGAGCAGCGCCCGGAAATCGTCGATCGTGACATGGTGGATGTTGGGCGTGTCGTACCAGCGCTCGGGCAGCACGTTCGTCACCGGCATCCGCCCGCCCCAGAGCAGCGACGCGCGGACGCGCCAATGCGCGAAATTGGGGAAGGAGACGAAGGCGCGCTCGCCGATCCGCAGCAATTGATCGAGCACCAGATGCGGGTTGCGCGCGGTTTGCAGCGTCTGGCTGAGGATCGCGTAATCGAAGCTCTTGTCGGGATAGCCCGCGAGATCGACATCGGCATCGCCCTGCACCACCGACAGCCCGCGCGCGATCGCCGCCGAGACGTTCGCGGAGTCGATCTCGAGCCCGCGCGCATCGACCCGACGGCCATCGCGCAGCGCCGCCATCAGCGCGCCGTCGCCACAGCCGATATCGAGCACGCGCGCGCCCGGCTCGACATGATCGGCGATGATCGCGAGATCGGGACGCAGACTCATGCCCCTGCCCGCAGGAAGCCATCAACGATGCGCCGCAACTCGGGCGATTCGAGCAGGAAGGCGTCATGGCCGAACGGGCTCGACAATTCGACGAAGCTTGCCGGCGCGCCCGCGGCGTTCAATGCCTGGACGATCGTGCGCGATTCGCGCGTCGGATAGAGCCAGTCGGTATCGAAGCTGACGACGCAGAAACGCGTCGACGTGCCGCGGAAGGCATGGGCGAGCATCCCGCCATGTTCCTCCGCGAGATCGAAATAGTCCATCGCGCGGGTGATGTAGAGATACGCATTGGCATCGAACCGGTCGGTGAACGACAGCCCCTGATGCCGCAAATAGCTCTCGACCTGAAAATCGGCGTCGAACCCGAAGGTCTTGGCGCCGCGATCCTGGAGCTTGCGGCCGAACTTGGCGGTCAGCCCGGCTTCCGAAAGATAGGTGATATGCGCCGCCATCCGCGCGACCGCGAGGCCCGCGGCGGGGGGATCGGCGTCGTAATAATCGCCGTCGCGCCAATTGGGATCGGCCATCACCGCCTGCCGCCCGACCTCGTGGAAGGCGATGTTCTGCGCCGAATGCCGCGCGGTGGCGGCGATCACGACGCATGCCGCGACGCGCGCCGGATAGGTCGCCGCCCATGACAGCGCCTGCATCCCGCCCATCGACCCGCCGACCACCGCCTCGAGCCGCTTCACGCCGAGATGATCGAGCAGCATCGCCTGCGTGCGCACCATGTCGCGGATGGTGATCACCGGAAACGCCATGCCGTACGGCGTGCCGGTTTCCGGGTTGGTGCTCGCCGGCCCCGACGAGCCCATGCAGCTTCCGAGCACGTTGGCGCAGACGATGAAATGCCGCGCGGGATCGATCGGCAGCCCGGCACCCACCATCCGCGCCCACCAGCCCGGCTTGCCGGTGCGCGGATGGGGCGAGGCGACGTGCTGATCGCCGGTCAGCGCATGGCAGATCAGGATCGCGTTCGACGCATCGGCATTAAGCGTGCCGTACGTTTCGTACGCGATCTCGACGGGCGCGAGCATCGCGCCGCTATCGAGCACCAGCGGCCCGGGCAGCGTCACATGGGCGTTGAGGCCGAAACGTTGATCCATTGCCCGCGCGCTTGGAAGCCGCGCGTCGCCTTGTCAACGCGGGAGGCGCGGGGCTATGCGCCGCAACCATGACCGCACCGCAACCCAAGCCCTGGATCATGGGCATCGCGCCTTACATTCCCGGCCGCTCGACCACAGACGACGGCCGCAAGGTCGCCAAGCTCTCGTCGAACGAGAATCCGCTCGGCACCAGCCCCGCCGCGCGCGACGCCTTCGCGAGCGCCGCCGGCGAACTGGAACGCTATCCCGACGCCTCGGGCGCGATCGTGCGCGAGACGATCGCGGCGACATACGATCTCGATCCGGCGCGGATCATCTACGGCAACGGTTCGGACGAGGTGCTGCACCTCGCCGCAGGCACCTTCGCGGGGCCGGGCGACGAGGTGATCTTCGTCCATTACGGTTTCGCGGTCTACGAGATCGCCGCGCGGCGCGTGGGCGCGACCCCGGTGATCGCCCCCGACAAGGATTACGCCACCGATGTCGACGCGGTGCTCGCCTGTGTCACCGAGCGCACGCGGATCGTCTACATCGCCAATCCCAACAACCCGACCGGCACCTTCGCGCCGCGCGACGAGATCGCACGGCTCCACGCCGGGCTGCCCGGCCATGTCCTGCTGGTGCTCGATCATGCCTATGCCGAATATCTCGACGCGGGCGAGGAGGATGGCGGGATGGCGCTGGCGAAAACCGCCGCCAATGTGCTCGTCACGCGTACCTTCTCGAAGATTTTCGGGCTCGCCGCCGAACGGATCGGCTGGGGCTATGCGCACGCGGACATTATCGAGGCGATGCACCGTATCCGGCTGCCCTTCAGCATGACGATCGCCGGCCAGCGCGCGGCGGTGGCGGCGCTGGGCGATCAGGCGTTCGTCAATCACACCCGCGCGCACAATGCCCGGTGGCGCGCATGGTTCAGCGACGAGATCGGCAAGCTCGGCAATGCGGGGCTGCGCGCGGTGCCGAGCAAGGCCAATTTCGTGCTCGTGCTGTTCGAAGGCGATGTGACCGCCGAGCAGGCGTATAGGGGCTTGATGGAAAAGGGATATATCGTCCGCTGGCTGCCCGGCCAGGGGCTTGCCAACGGGCTGCGCATCACGATCGGCACCGAGGATGAGACCCGCGGTGTCGCGCAGGCGCTGCGCGAACTGGTGGGCGCAGCGTGACGATGATGGAAGCGGCACACTGATGCCCCCCTTCTCCCGCGTCACCGTCATCGGCCTCGGCCTGATCGGCTCGTCGATCGCGCGCGGCATTCGCGCGCGCATGCCGGATGTGTGCGTCACGGGGTACGACGCCAGCGCCGAGGTGCGCGACACCGCGCGCGCAATCGATCTTTGCGATACCGTGGCCGATTCGGCCGGGGCGAGCGTCGCCGAAGCCGATCTGGTCGTGCTGTGCGTGCCGGTAGGCGCGATGGGCGCCGCGGCCGCCGAGATCGCCGGCGACCTGCCCGCCGGGGCGATCGTCTCCGACGTCGGAAGCTGCAAGCAGGCCGTCGCCACGGCGCTGCGCGAGGCGCTGTCCGAGGCGGTGATCGTGCCCGCGCACCCGGTGGCAGGCACCGAGCAGAGCGGCCCCGAATCGGGCTTCGCCTCGCTGTTCCACGGCCGCTGGTGCATCCTGACGCCGCCCGAGGGCACCGATCCCGCGGCGATCGACCGCGTCGCCGATTTCTGGCGCCGGTTGGGCGCGGAGATCGAGCAAATGGCGCCCGACCATCACGATCGCGTGCTTGCGATCACCAGCCATCTGCCGCACCTCATCGCCTATACGATCGTCGGCACTGCGAGCGACCTGGAGGAAGTGACGCAGAGCGAGGTCGTCAAATATTCGGCAGGCGGCTTCCGCGACTTCACCCGCATCGCCGCGTCGGACCCGACGATGTGGCGCGACGTCTTCCTCACCAATCGCGAGGCGGTGCTCGAGATGCTCCAGCGCTTCTCCGAGGACTTAACGGCGCTGCAACGCGCGATCCGCTGGGGTAAGGGTGACGAATTGTTCGACCTGTTCACCCGCACCCGCGCGATCCGGCGCGGGATCGTCGAGCAGGGTCAGGACGACGCCAAGCCCGATTTCGGCCGCACGCACGAGTAAAGACATCTCCCGTTACCCCAAGCCTGGCATGACGGCGCTCAATCGAGCGCGTTCATCTCGGCATGCACCCGCGCCTCCGCTTCCGCGCGCGACAGGCCGGGAGGGACCGGCGCGCCGAAGCGGAACGTCACCACGCCGGCGCGCTTCGCGCCCTTCCTCGGCCATATCCGCCCCGAATCGAGCGCGATCGGCACCACCTCGACCCCCAGCGCGCGATAAAGGCCGGCAAAGCCCGCGCGCAGCGGCGGACGCTCGCCGGGTGGGACGCGCGTGCCTTCGGGAAAGAGGACGATCGAGCGCCCCTCGGCGAGCGCCGCCTGCGCCTCGCGCATCATCCGGCGCAACCCCGCGCCCGACGACTGGCGATCGATGACAATGATGCCATAGCGCCGCGCCGCCCATCCCCAGATCGGAATCCGCGCCAGTTCGGCCTTCATCACCAGTGCCGGCGCATCGAGCATGAGCGCGAACTCGATCGTCTCGAACATCGCCTGGTGCTTCGCGGCATAGAGCACGGGCGCATCCGGGCGCGCACCCTCGACGCGCGTCCGGATACCGAGGATCCAGCGCGTCGTCCATCGGTGGACGCGCGCCCAGACCTGCGCATAGCCGATCATCGCCGGACGCCCGATCAGTGCCGGGATCGGCGCGGCGAGGACGATGGCGACCGACAGGCTGTAAAAGACGATCATGAAGGCGATCGTCCGACCCCAGGCGATCATCCGCCGATCCCCGTCCACAGCGCGATCCGACGCAGGATCAGCTTGTTGTATTCGGCGAGCAGCAGCGACAGGCTCGGCTCCTTCTGGGGCACACCGTCGGACACCAGCTCGACATCGCTGTCGAGCGCGTGGCGCAGTTCCATCCGCGCGCGCGCCATGTGCCAGTCCGACGTCACGAGCCGGACCGAGCGATAGCGATGATCGCGCACCCACGCCGCCGTCTCCTCGGCGTTCGAGCGCGTATCGACCGCCTCATGGCCGAGATCGATGCAGCATTCGAACACCGCGGGCCGGGTCTTGTATTCGACGGCGAGCTCGATCGGCCGCACCGTCGGCGCGACGCCGCTCACCAGCATCCGCCGCGCGGCGTGGCGCTCGATCAGCGCGATGCCGCGATCGATCCGCCCCGCGCCGCCGGTCGGGACGACGATCGCATCGGTCGTGTGCGCGGGATCGAGCGGGGCAGGTAGCGCAAGCATGAACGCCGCGAAACCGAGCGTCCAGGCGAGGACGAGCACCCCGAGCGCGCGAACGATCACAGCCGCTTCCCCAACGCGACGAGCACCGCGACGCGCGCCGCCCCGAGCGCGAGCAGCGCGAAAGCGAACGGCAGCGCGACGAGCACGATCCAGTCGCCCGCCCCCAGCGCGACGCCCCCGAGCAGATCCGATCCCAGCGCCGCGATCCGCCAGCCGACCAGCGCGATGATCGCCGCCGCGACGACCGTGCCGACGATCCCGCCCGCCAGCGTATCGAGCGCGATCCGGCGCTGGAACAGCCGCGCGACCTGGATGTCGGTCGAACCCATCATATGCAGCACCTCGATCGTCTCGCGATGCGCCTCCAGCCCCGCGCGCGCGGCGAGGATCACCACCGCCGCGGTCGCCCCCGCCATCAGCACGACGAGTCCTACCGCGAGCCACACCAGCGTGTCCATGAAGCGACTCACCGGCGACATCCAGCGCTGGTGCCGATCGACATGCGCGGCAGGGGTGATGCGCGTTATCGCCGCGTCGACCCGGCGAATCGCGGCCGGGCTCGCATCGGCGAGGTCGACGTCGATCAGCGCGGGCATCGGCAGATCGGGATCGACGCCGTCGGCCCCGAGCCACGGCCGCAGCAATTCGGCGAGCGCGGCGCGATCGACCGCCTTGGCCGAGGCGACCTCGCCCATCGCCCGTAACCGCGCCAGCGCCGCAGCGGCATGCGTTTCGCGCACCCGCGCATCGGCCTCGACGATCTGCACCGTCAGCCGCCCCGCGAGCTGGCGATCGAGCGATTGCGCGGCGCCGCGCATGCCCAGCCCGAGCGCGGCGGCGAGCACCGTCAGCAACAGCATCACCGCCATGATCCAACGCATCGCACGGGTGTGGCGATCGTCGTCGAGCACGCGCCGGTCGGCAGGCCGGGTGAGGATGCCGAGCTTCATGTCTCGTCACGCCGCGGCGGAAAGCGCAGCGCGCCGGTGGGATCGTTCAACCGCCCCTTGTCGAGCCGCATCATCTTCGCGCCCGAAATGCGGCTGATGAGATGGAGGTCGTGCGTCGCCACCACCAGCGTCGTGCCGAGCCGGTTGAGCGAATCGAACAGATGCAGCAGCCGTTCGGCCATGTCGGGATCGACGTTGCCCGTCGGTTCGTCGGCGACGAGAATTTCGGGCCGGCCGATCACCGCGCGCGCGATCGCCACGCGTTGCTGCTCGCCGCCCGACAGCGTCGGCGGGCGCGCCTCGATCCGGTCCGAGAGCCCGACCCAGGCGAGCATCTCGCGCACCGGCGTGTCGATATCGGGCTCGGGCACGCCCGCAATCCGCAAGGGCAGCGCGATATTGTCATAGGCCGACAGATGCGAGACGAGGCGGAAATCCTGGAAGACCACCCCGATCCGCCGCCGGAATCCGGGCAGCCGACGCCGCGGCAGCGTTACCGCATCCTCGCCGAACAGCCGGATGATGCCGCGGCTCGGCCGCTGCGCGAGATAGAGCAGCCGAAGCAGTGAGGTCTTGCCCGCGCCGCTCGTGCCGGTGAGGAAATAGAACGCGCCCGCCTCGAGCGTGAAGCTGACGTCGGACAGCGTCTCCGGGCCGGTGCCGTAGCGCAGCCCCACATTTTCGAACTGCACGATATTCGCCATGCGGCGCCAGACGCTCTCGGTTCGATTGCTGACCCGTCTCGTGCCATCGCACGGGCCGCGATACGCTTCAAGCGCGCCGGCGCCCCTTGCGCGCGTGGCCGCGTGCGGACTAGATTCCGCCAGACCAGTTTCCCATCGTCAGCGCCACGCGGCGCCGCTATCGCCATCCGGCGTCCACAGGTAATTGTCCGCCCATGATCCTCGAATGCCCGGAATGCCACACCCGCTACCTCGTTCCCGACAGCGCCATCGGCGCCGACGGCCGCACGGTGCGGTGCGCAAGCTGCAAGTTCAGTTGGTATCAGGCCGCCGCGGCGGCGGACGACGCACCGCCGCCAACCCCAGCTCCATCTCCTGTGGCGCCGCCACCCAGGCCCGCACCGCCCGCGCCCGCCGCGCGCGTGTTCGACGAGGAGCCGGGCTATACCAAGCCCGCCACCGCGCGCGATTACGACGCGTTCGCGCATCAGCCGCCGTTCCGCCCGCGCCGCAACCCCGCGCGCCGCTGGACGATCGCGGCGGTCGCGACCGGAATCGCGCTGCTCGCGGGCACCGGCGCGATCCTCTATTCGGGCGCGCCGGGGATCGTCGCCGGGCTCGGCATCCCGATCGGCCCGGTCGAGACGCCGCTGCGCTTCGCCGACAAGGCGATCGACCGCCGCAACCTGCCCTCGGGCGCCGAATTGTTCGCGGTCTCGGGCACCGTCGTGAACCCCACCGCCGAGCGCCAGCGCGTCCCCGACATCCGCGCCGAACTGCGCGATGCGCACGGGCGGCTCGTCTATAGCTGGACGATCACCCCGCAGCAGCGCACGCTGGGGCCGCGCGGCACGATCGAATTCAACTCGGGCAAGCTCGACGTGCCCGCCAATTCGAAGATGCTCGAACTCAGCTTTGCCGGTGAAAGCGGCGGCTGAGCCGCCAGAAGCGGCTGCCGTTGAGCAACGCGGCGACGAGCATCCCCGTTCCCGAGGCATAGACCAGCCCCATCGGCCCGACGCCGTGGTCGACCAGCGCCCAGCCGAGCCCGCCGGTGACGAGGAAATAGGCGATGATCGAGTTGATCCCCGCCACCACCTGATCGCCAAGCGAGCGCAGCGTGTAGACCAGCACGATCTGCAACCCGTCGAAGATGATGAACGGCGCCCAGACCGGTAGCATCGCCGCGGCCAGCGCGTGAACCTCGCCGGTCGCGGGAAAGCCGGCGACGATCAGGGGGGATGCCAGGACGAGCAGCGCGGCGAGCACCGTCATCGCCGCGCCCGCCAGCCCGATCGCGATCCCCGCGCGCGGAATCGCCGCTCCGGGATGGCCTTCGCCCACCGCGTTGCCGGTCCGCACCCCCGCCGCCGAACCGAGCCCGAGCGCGAGCCCGAAGGTAACGTTGTGGACCGAGAACACGATCTGGAAGGCGTGCGCTGTCGCATCGCCCAATTGGGTCGACAGCGCGATCAGGATCGAGAAGCCCGCCAGTTCGAGCGCCGAGGCGATCGCGGGCACCAGCCCGAACCGCGCCAGCGCCAGCGCACCACGCCCGACGCCCGCCCACGCCGCACGGCCGAGATCATGCACGCCGCGCGCATCGGCATGACGCAGCGTCCACACCGCCACCAGCATCGCCACCGCGCCGAGCGCCGAGGCAAGCACGGTTGCGGTCGCCGCGCCCACCGCGCCCATCCTGGGAAAGCCGAGCAGGCCGTCCGCGAGTATCCAGGCAAGCAAGGCGTTGAACGGCAGTACGCCGAGATTGACCACCATCACCCGGCGCGGGCGGCTGATCCCTTCGAGGAAATAGCTCGCCGCGACGATGACGAGTTGGAACGGGAAGCCGAACGCCATCACCCGCACGACGCGCGCGGCATCGGGCACCAGCGCGGGCGCGACCCCCACCGCCGCGAGCAATTCGGAGGCGAAGCCGAACAGCACGAGCCCCGCCGCCACGCCGAAACCGAGCCCGAGCACCAATCCTTCGCGCAACACGCGCCCGGTGCGCCCGAGATCACCCGCGCCATCGGCACGCGCGACGAACACGAGCACCCCCGACATCGCCCCCAGCGCCGCGACAATCAGGATGAAGGTGAGCGTGCGGCTCGCCCCCAATGCGGCGACCTGCTCGGTCGAGACCAGCCCGACGACGACGATGTCGGTGACGTGGAGGATCGTCCAGTTGAGGCTGGTGAGCACGACGGGCCAGGCCAGCGCGAGAATGCGGCGCGTCTCGGCAGTGAGGAAGCGGCGATCGGGCATGGGAGGCGCTGCTTAGCGGCTGTTTGGGAAATCGCGAAAGGGCGATTTCCGAAGCGGCACCGGCCCGCTCCCCCACCCGGCCACCCAATGCAATTATCCTATGAGTGGCCGGGTGGGGGAGCGGGCCGGTGCCGCAATGCGCCCGAAAGGCGCATTTCCAAACGGGCTCTTAGCGGGCTGCGATCAGGCAAGGAAGCAATCTGTTGCAAGCCCGCGCACGCGATGCTAGGGGCTCGCGCCTGCCAGCCACCGGCGGTTCTCGCCGGTGCTTATCACGTGCGGTCGTGGCGGAACTGGTAGACGCGCAACGTTGAGGTCGTTGTGGGCGAAAGCCCGTGGAAGTTCGAGTCTTCTCGACCGCACCATTCCCCTGATCGGGGTTGTTCCAGAACAGAATCGAGCATCGATCCGCCACTCGGCGTGCAAACGTCCATGCGCGCGCGATCCGCTATCGGCCGCGTCTCGGAACGATTCGGATGCGCGCGCGCTGTGGCGATGTCGGCACGTTTGCGTCGACGGAAAGGTGCCCGTGGCTCATCCCGCCTTCCTCAATGCCGTCGGCATCGCGGTTCCCGATCATGATATCCACCAGCCCTTCATCGATTGGGCGCAAACCCGCATCGACGATCCGCGCCAGGCGGCGTTGTTCGATCGGATGGCGGCACGATCGGGGATCGCACACCGCTGGTCGGTGCTCGATCGCGCGCCCGGCGGCGGGTCGCCGGTCATGCCCGGCGGCTTCTACGCCAGGGGAATGCCCGGCACCGCGGCGCGGATGGCGCTTTATGCCGCGGCCGCTCCCGCGCTCGGGCTCGCCGCGATAGAGGCGTTGCGGGCGCAGGTCTCGCTCGACGGCATCACCCATCTGATCGTGGCGAGCTGCACCGGCTTCGTCGCACCGGGGATCGACCAGATCATCGCCGCACGGCTGGGGCTCGATCCCGGTGTCGAGCGGCTGCTGATCGGGTTCATGGGCTGCTATGCCGCGATCACCGCGCTTAGGAGCGCGCGCCACATCGTCCGGTCGGAACCCAGGGCCCGCATCCTCGTGCTCACCGTCGAATTGTCGACGCTCCACCTTCAGGATGAGACCGCGCTCGAGCCCTTGCTCGCGGCGCTCCAGTTCGGCGACGGCGCCGCCGCCGCGCTGGTGACGGGCGATCCCGGCGGGGTCGAACTGGGGCTGCCCTTCGCCACGACGCTGCCCGAATCGGAGGCGCTGATCCGCTGGACGATCACCGATACCGGCTTCGCGATGCACCTGTCGGGCGAAGTCCCCGCGCGGATCGCCGCCGGTCTCGGCGATCCCGATGTCGCCCACGCCGCCACCGGCGGCCGCGCACCGGCCGAGATCGACGGCTGGGCTGTCCATGCCGGCGGGCGCTCGATCCTCGACGCGGTCGAACATGCACTCGATCCGCCGCCGGACGCGCTTGCGGCCTCGCGTGGGGTGCTCCGCGATTACGGCAATATGTCGTCGTCGACCTTGATGGCGGTGCTCGCGCGATTGCTCGACGGGCCACCAATCGAGAACGGCATCGCGCTCGCCTTCGGCCCCGGCCTTGCCGCCGAGGGCTTCGGCTTCGCGAGCGCCCGATGATCGGGGCCGCCCGATGATCGGGGTCATCCCATGAGCCTCGCCATCCGCGCCGTCGCCGAGGAACGGATGGACGCCGCCGACCTCGATGCCGACACCTATGCCGCGGTGGTGAGCGACCTCGCCAGGGTCAATGTGGTGACGATGGCCGCGCGGCCGACGCTCGGCTTTCTCGCCCGCGCGACGCGGGGGATGACGCGGGTGCGCGTGCTCGATGTCGGCTTCGGCGACGGCGACATGCTGCGCCGAATCGCGCGCTGGGCCGCGCCGCGCGGGATCGCGGCCGAGCTGGTGGGGGTCGATCTCAACCCCCGCAGCGAGCGGGCGGCGCGGCTACACACCCCGCCCGGATTGCCGATCCGCTGGGTGACGGGCGATTATGCCGATCTGGCCGGTCGCGGCTGGGATGTCGTCATCTCGAGCCTCGTCGCGCACCATATGACGCACGCGCAACTCGTCGCCTTCCTGCGCTTCATGCACGCCGAGGCCGCGCGTGGCTGGCTGGTCAACGATCTCCACCGCCACGGTTTCGCGCACGCCGTCTTCCCGCTGCTCGCGCGGGCGATGCGCTGGCATGAGATCGTGCGGCGCGATGGCACGCTCTCGATCGCCCGGTCGTATCGCCCCGCCGAATGGCCGCCGATCCTTGCCGAAGCGGGGATCGAGCGCGCGCGTGTGTTCCGTGCCTTCCCGTTCCGGTTATGCGTCGAACACCTGCGCTGATCGTCGGCGGCGGCCCCGCCGGGGCGGTCGCCGCGCTGCTGCTCGCGCGCGCCGGGGCGCCGCATCTGCTGATCGAGCGCCAGGCCGAAACCGGCGACGCACTGTGCGGCGGGTTCCTGAGCTGGCGGACGCTCGCCTTGCTCGCACGGCTCGGCATCGAAGACGACGCGATCGGCGCGCGGCGGGTGACGCACGTCGCGCTGTTCGCGGGCACGCGCCGCGCGACGATCGCCTTGCCGCAGCCCGGCGCGGCCGTCTCGCGGCGGCGGCTCGATACGCTGCTGCTCGATCATGCCGCCCGCGCCGGAGCCCGGATCGAGCGCGGGATCGGCGCGCGCGCGACGACCGACGGCGGCCTCCGCCTCGATGACGGCAGCGAGATCGCCGCCCACGCGCTGTTTCTTGCCACCGGCAAGCACGATCTGCGCGGTGCGGCGCGCCCGACACCGGCGCGCGATTCGGATCGCGTTCTCGGCTTGCGCGTGCGGCTCGCCCCGGCGCCCGCGCTTGACCGCCTCATCGCCAATCGCATCGAACTGCACCTGTTCGATCGCGGCTATGCCGGGGTCGTTCTCCAGGAAGACGGCACCGCCAATTGCTGCCTCGCGGTACACCGTTCGCTGCTGGCCGAGGCGGGAAGCCCCGCTGCGTTGCTCGACCGGCTCGCCGCCCGGAATCCAGCGCTTGGGGAACGGCTCACGTGGCGCGGACCCGCGATCATCGATGCGGTCGCCAACGTCCCCTATGGCTGGCGCGAGACCTGTGGCGCGCCGGGATTTTTCCGGCTCGGCGATCAGGCGGCGGTCATCCCCTCGCTCGCCGGCGAAGGCATCGCCATCGCCATCGCGAGCGCGGCGGCGGCGACGCGGACCTATCTGCGCGACGGCGCTGCCGCGTCATGTGCGTGGCAACCGATGCTCGCCCGCCGCAACGCGCGCGCGATGCGCGTCGCAGGGGTCGCCCGGCAGCTCGCCGAAAGCCCCGTCGCCGCACCGCCCCTCGTCACGCTGGCCGCCGCATGGCCGGGCCTGGTCCGGATCGCCGCACGATTGACCCGGATCGGGTCGATCCCCATTTGACGAGGGTGTTTCCACAGCCGAAAGGTCCCGTCATGGATCATGTCACGCTTTCCGAGGCCGAATGGCGCGCCAGGCTGTCGCCCGCCCAATATCACGTGCTGCGCGAGGCCGGAACCGAACCCGCGTTTGCGGGCCATTATTACCATAACAAGGCTGATGGCATCTATCGCTGCGCGGGCTGCGGCAACGTCCTGTTCGACAGCGCCGACAAATATGATTCGGGATCGGGCTGGCCCAGTTTCACCCGGCCAACCGCGCCTGATCGGGTGACCGAGCACCGCGATTCGAGCCACGGCATGACCCGCACCGAGGCCCGCTGTGCGCGCTGCGACGGGCATCTCGGCCATGTCTTTCCCGATGGCCCGCCGCCTGCGGGGCTGCGTTATTGCATCAACTCGCTGTCGCTCGATTTCCACAGTCGCGACGAGAGCGAATAGGATTATTACGCTTGTTTGGAGGCTAACGAGCCCCTTATCGGGACGCTTGTTCGGCACAGGTTAAGACGCTATCCCGCCAAACGACCTCATGGCCCGTGCGTCCTCTCCCAAAAGAAAGCCTTCCCGGCGGCCGTGGCGCCGCCGGCTGATCCTTGCGCTCAAGATCCTGGGCGTCATCGCTGCGCTGGGCGTCATCGCGCTCGCCGTCACCGTCTATACGACGCGCGCGCAACTGCCGAGCTTCGACCAGCTCAAATCGTCGCCCAACGGCCAGATGATCCGCGTCCATGCCGCCGACGGCACCGTGATCGTGTCGCTCGGCCCGAGCTATGGCGAATGGCTCAGCTACGACGAGATTCCCAAGGTCATGCGCGATGCGACGGTCTCGGTCGAGGATCGCCGCTTCCGCTCGCATATCGGCATCGATCCGATCGGCGTGCTGCGCTCGGTCAAGCTGATGATCGCGAATTGGGGCACCGATCGCCGCATCCAGGGCGCCTCGACGATCACCCAGCAGGTCGCGCGCACGATCTTCCTGTCGAACAAATACACCTTGTCGCGCAAAGCCCATGAGGCGATTCTCGCGCTCGCGCTCGAGCGCAAGTTCTCGAAGGACCAGATCCTCGAGCTGTACATGAACAAGGTCTATTACGGCGGCGGCGCCTATGGCATCGACGCAGCGTCACGCAAGTTCTTCGGCCATTCGGCGAAGCAACTGAGCCTCGGCGAGGCGGCGGTGATCGCCGGGCTGGTCAAGGCGCCGTCGCATTATTCGCCCACCGCCGATGCCGAGGCCGCGATCGGCCGCGCCGGCGTGGTGCTGCAACTGATGGCCGAAACCGGCGCAATCACGCCCGAACAGGCCGCCGACACCGATCCCAAATCGGTCGCGCTTGCCCCCGAGCCGCACCAGAACAGCGTGCGCTATTTCACCGATTGGGCGCTGCCTCAGCTCGACATGCTGATCGACGAGACCAACGCACCGCTCGACGTGTGGACGACGCTCGACCTGTCGATGCAGCGCGCCGCCGACACCGCGATCAAGGCCGATGTGCCCAAAGGCGTGCAGGGGGCGCTCGTCTCGATCGACCGCGACGGCGCGGTGCGTGCGATGGTGGGCGGCAAGGATTACGTCTCGTCGATCTACAACCGCGCCACCACCGCGGTGCGCCAGCCGGGCTCGTCGTGGAAGCTGTTCGTCTACCTCGCCGCGCTCGAGGCGGGCTACAAGCCCGACGACATGGTCGTCGACGAGCCGGTGACGATCCAGGGCTGGAGCCCCCGCAACGATTCGGGGCATTTCTCGGGCGCGATGAAAATCCGCACCGCGCTCGCCTATTCGGTCAATACCATCGCCGCGAAGCTCGGCCAGGATGTCGGCTTCCATACCGTGGCGGATATGGCCCGCCGCTTCGGCATCACCACGCCGATCGACACCACCCCGGCGATGGTGCTCGGCACCTCCGAGGTCCATCTGATCGACATGACGCGCGCGTTCGCGAGCGTCGCCAACAAGGGCATCGCCGTCACGCCCTACGGCATCACCAAGGTGACCGCGAACGGCGTGACGATCTACCAACATGAGGTCGATCGCAGCCACGTCCTCGTCGCGCCCTATGTCGCCGCCGAGATGACCGACCTGCTCCAGACCGCGGTCGCCACCGGCACCGGCCGCGCCGCGCAGATCGGGCGCCCGGTCGCGGGCAAGACGGGCACCACGACCTCGAACAAGGACGGCTGGTTCCTCGGCTTTTCGAGCGGCCTCACCACCGGCGTATGGATGGGGCGCGACGACGCCAAACGCGTCGGCGGCCTCTCCGGCGGCCATGCACCGGCGCGCGCCTGGCACGATTACATGATCAAGGCCGTCGCCGGGCGCCCGGTCGAGCAGTTCGACACGCAGGTGACGCTGCCCGAATGGCAGCTCGAGCCCGACGAGGAGAGCTATTTCGGCCAGCCCGACAACGGCATGTTCGTCGACGAGAACGGCTATCCGATCGCACCCGGCACCTATCCCGGCGACACGCCCACCGGCCCGCCACCGCAGCAAGGCTATCCCGACGCCTATCCGGGCGGCACCTATCCGCCCGATGGCAGCAGGACGGCCCCGCCGGAGCAGCCGCCCGTCCAGCAACCTCCCGAACGGCTCGACCAGGACTGGATGGATCGCGTGCTCGGCCGCACCCCCGATCCCGACCGGCGCGCCGCACCGGCGCCGGCGCGCACGCCGCCACCGAACGATCGTTCACGCGGGCCCTAGGTGTTTTGATCCACTTGCGTGGATAGCGGCACCAGCCCTCTCCCCCACCCCGCCTCCCATTCAGGATGATGCCGTGGGAGGCGGGGTGGGGGAGAGGGCTGGTGCCGCCCGATTCAGCAAAGCTGAATCGACTCTAGGATTCACGGCCGATCCAGTGAAGCGCGGCGCCGTTGGCGCGCAGCCACGCGCGCGCCGGTGCCGGATCGTCCCCCAGGATTCGCGCGGCAGCGGCATGGAAAGCAGGACTATGATCCATATGCAGCCGATGCGCGACCTCGTGCGCCACGGTCGCGCGGCGGACATGATCGGGGGCGAGGATCAGCCGCCAGCTATAGCGGATCGCGCCCGACGCCGCGCAGCTTCCCCACCGTCCGCGCGGATCGCCCACCGCCACTTGCGATACGACGACGCCGGCGCGGCCCGCGTAGAAAGCGGTGTCCTCGCTCAGCACGCGCAACGCCTCGCGCCGCAACCATGATGTGATCCGCCGCGCGAGTCCTTCCGGCGGCCCACCGCAGACGAGGCGGTGGCCCTCGCGCACCACGCGCCGCGATCGGCCGGCCTCCCAATCGATCACGAGGTCCGTGTCGCCGAACGGAATCGCGACACCCGGCGCGAACGGCCGCCGCTCGGGCAAGCGAGATTGCTGCGTGGCGATCCAGTCGCGCTGGGTCTCCGCCCAGCGCAGCGCCGCCTTGACCGAGCCACGCGCGGGCACCGTCAGCCTTGCTTCGCCACTGGTGGGATCGATCGACAGCCGCGCCCGCCGTGCTTGCGCGTGGCGGACGATGCGGATCGCGTGCGTCACGGCGTCAAAGCTCGCGATCGACCATATGGTGTTCGAGATCGCCGGCATCGTCCTCGGAGATCGTCCAGCCGCGCACCGATTGCCCCGCCCGGTGCACCGCCTCGCGATCGCCGCACACCAGATAATGCCAATCGGGCAGGGGCTTCCCCGCCGCGCGCAGCCGATAGGCGCAGGTCGCGGGCAGCCAGTCGATATCGCGGACGTTGCCGATCGTCAGCCGCACGCATTCGCTGACGAAGGCGTGGCGGTGGCGATAGTTCGAACATTGCCCGCTCGTGCGATCGAGCAGCCGGCAGGCGACGTTGGTCGCGACCAGCTCGCCGGTTTCGTCATCCTCGAGCTTGTGGATGCAGCATTTGCCGCAGCCGTCGCACAACGCCTCCCACTCAGCGCGATCGAGCTTCTCGATCGGCACGTCTTCCCAGAAGCGCGCGCTCATTTCGCCCAGCGTTCGATCTCGTCGACGATCGGCTGCGGCGGGCCTTCGACGGGGAGCAGCGCGAGCGGCTTGCCCTCGGGGCTCATCAGATACGCCATGCGGGTATGATCGACGAGATAGCCGCCGCCCGGTCCCGACGGCTGCGCCTTGTAATAGACCGCATATTCCTTCGCGACCTTGGCGATCGTCGCGGGATCACCCGTCAGGCCGAGCAGCCGCGGATAGAAAGCGTCGGTGAACTCGCGCAGCACCGCGGGCGTGTCGCGCGCAGGATCGACCGTCACGAAGATCGGCTGGATGCGGGCCGACAGCGCCGGATCCTTCTGATCGAGCAGTCGCATCGCCGCGCCCAGATTCTGCATATCGACCGGGCACACATCGGGGCAGAAGGTGTAGCCGAAATACACGATCCGATATTGCCCGGCGAAATCGCGATCGCTCACCGGCGTACCGTCCTCGCCCGTCAGCGTGAACGGTCCGCCGATGGCCGCGCCGGCAAGCGGCGGATCGGCCTGGGCGGTGTTTGCCGCATCGGGTTGCGGCGAGCAGGCGGCAACCGCTAGGAGGAAGGCTGGTAAAAGGGCGCGACGCAGCTCGTTCATGGCGCGGCCAGCCATGATCGGTTAAGACCCGCGGCGCAAGAGCAGGGAATGGGAAGCATCATGGCGGTGGGCTTTGTTCGGATCGCACTCGCGAGCGCGCTGCTCGCCTCGGCGACGGGGGTGCACGCGCAGCTCAATTATTCCGACGGATACAAATTCCTGGAGGCGGTGCGCGACGCCAAGGGGCAGGACGTCACCGATCTGCTCGCCAAGCCGGGTACGACGGTGATCAATTCGCACGATCGCAAGAACGGGGAGGGGGCGCTCCACATCGTCGTCAGGCGCAACGACCCCACCTATGTCCGCTTCCTGCTCGAACACGGCGCCAATCCCGACATTCGCGACAATCAGGGCACGACGCCGCTGATGCTGGCAGTCACCCAGAACGCACCTGCTTGCGTCGCGGCGCTGCTCAATCCGCCCGCCGGCAGTAGGCGCGCCGACGTCAACCTCGCCAACGGCAGCGGCGAGACCCCGCTGATCCGCGCGGTGCAGCTCCGCAACCTCGATCTCGTGCGCACCTTGCTCAAGGCAGGCGCCGATCCCGATCAGGCCGATCACCTCGCCGGCCTGTCGGCGCGCGATTACGCCCGCAACGACAGCCGCAGCCCGGCGCTGCTCCAGGCGATCGAGACGACCGAGCAACCGGGCCGCAAGGCCGTTTCCGGCCCGACGTTATGATGTGAAGCGCGGCGCCGGCCCTGTTTCGGCAAAACCGAAACAACCTCAAAAAAGCAATGCCGCCTCAGGATCGAGCGCACCGATCAACCGCCGTCCGGCGCGGCGCGCGAAGGCGAGCGTGCAGCGCTTGCGGGCGTGTGCGGGCATGGCGATCCTGCCTGCTTCACGCACGATCGCCGCATCGTAGCGATCGGCGACGATCAACCCCGTGCGCGCCGGCAGGAACGCCTCACCATCGAGCGGACTCGCGTCGAATCCCGCCGGCAATGCCCAGAAGAAGCGGTCGCAATGATCGAGATACTCGGTCCATTTGGCGTCCCCGAGCAGATCGGCCCGCGCGACCTTGATCTCGACGATCACGATTCCGCCCTTGGCATCGATCGCCATCAGGTCGGCGCGGCGTCCGCCATCGAGCGGCACCTCGCCCATCGCGACCAGCCCGTGACGCAGCAGCAGCCGCGTCACCCCGCGTGCGACATCGGCGGCACACAATGGCCCCCTCGGATCGTCGATACAGGAGGCAGGCGGCGTGATCATCCCGCCGATACTAGAACAAGAGGCGAACGACGCCAACCCGCTGGTGGCCGGGTGGGGGAGTGGACCGGTGCGGCTTCAACGGAAAGGCGGAAAAACCTACCGGTAGAAGACGTGGTGGCCGATCGTCGCGACCTGGGCCTTGCCCCAGCCGGGGCGAACGCGCTTGGCGTGGAAGAACAGCGCCTCGGGCGCCGGATCCTTGCTCCAGTCGTCGGCCATCGCGACCTGCGCGACCGCCATCGCGGTGCGATACGCCTTACGGTTGGTGTCGATCGCGGGGATCTTGCCCCCGCGGACGAACGAGAACTGGCCACGCTGGGTCACCACGCCGCAGATCGTCGACGGAAAGCGCCCCGATTCGACGCGGTTCATGATGACATTGGCAACCGCGAGCTGGCCCGAAAGCGGCTCGCCCTTCGATTCGAAATAGATCGCACCGGCAAGGCAATTGAGCTGGGGATCGGCCTCATCGGGCATCGTCTGCGCGGCAACCGCCTCGGCGAGCGACGCATAATCGGCGTCGGCGGCGACCTCTTCGGTGGGGATCATCTGGACATGGACACCATCGGGCGCAGGCACCGGTTCGGCGGTGATCACGGTCGTGGTATCGATCCGGGGAACCGTCACCGATGCCGAAACGTTGGGAAGATCAGCGGCGGTAGTCGATCCGTCGAGCGCGGCCTTGGCCAGCTCGGACGCGGCGCCTGGAGACGCGAGGGCGAGGGTGCCCGCACCACCCACGCAAAGCAGAAACGCCGCGGCGGCCGCGACGCGCTGGGATATGGTCATTGATCACAAATTGAATGCGGTTGGCCCGCGGCCGGATCATTCGTTCGACAGTCGATCCGCCGGGTCACCCCCCGACTGCGTCACCGGCGGCCTCTGACCCCGACGGCACAACGCGTCTTTCTCGTTGCTGAACGCTGTGGTTGTGCGCCCCAAAAGAGTCAATCACCCAGGATCGTTTCAGCGGCGAACCGTTCTGCCGCCGGGATATCCAGTTCGATCACCCACAAATCGGGATCGGATCGCCGGCGCCGCGCCCAATATTCCGATATTTCTTCTTCATTATCAGTATTTTGTGGACCAGATGTCACCAGCGTCCCGGCACCATCAAAGTCGAGCCCACGTTCCAGAAAGCACGGATTGGCGCCGTTCTCGCGCGCGAGAACGAGGATCGCGCCCGCCTGGGCGTCGCCCTTGGCGAGTACCATGCCGAGCCCGCCCGAATCGTTCACCCGCCTGAGCAGCGCGCCGACCACGATCCCGCTCGGCAGCCGCGCGCTCATGTGTTCGGACGATAGCCGGCGAGCGTCGCGAGCGGGATTCGCGAACGCATGAAGGTGCCGGTGCCGCGCGCCGCTTCCTCGCCGGCGGCATCGATCAACCGCGCTTCGGCGACGAACACGCGCCGCTGCCCGCTCACCCAGCGCCCTTCGGCGGTGACGGGGCCTTCACGCAGCGGCTTGGTGAACAGCAGGGTGAAGGCGGTGGTCAGCAGAAAGCGATCGGTGACGAGGCTGTTCGCGGCATAGAAAGCGGCGTCGTCGAGCATCTTGAAATAGCTCGTCCCGTGCGCCGCGCCGGCGGCATGGAAATGCCGGGGCTCGATCGTGAAGGCAATGCGCGAGGTGCCAGGGCCGGTGATGGTGAGCCGCGAATCGAA
The DNA here is from genome assembly GCF_003550065.1 of Hephaestia caeni. GTDB lineage: Bacteria > Pseudomonadota > Alphaproteobacteria > Sphingomonadales > Sphingomonadaceae > Sphingomonas > Sphingomonas caeni_A. The sequence continues at coordinate 945,376 of NZ_QXDC01000003.1, read as the reverse complement.
CAGGCCGTTGATCGGGGCCGCGGCGTAGAGCGATTCGAGCGCACGGAAATGCGCGTCCTCGCCCGCCGGCACCTCAGGCGGCATCGCGGGCTTCGCTGTCGGTGAGCAGCGCATAGAGCGCGTCGGGCGAGCCCGCGCCGCGCAGCTTGGCGACGAAACCGGCGTCGCGCAGCCCCCGCGACACCCGCGCGAGCGCCTTCAGATGATCGGCGCCCGCCTGCGGCGGCGAGAGCAGCATGAAGGCGAGATCGACCGGCAGGTCGTCGATGGCCTGGTAATCGATCGGCTGCGCGAGCTGCGCGACCACGGCCACCACGCGATCGAGCCCCTCGACGCGGCCGTGCGGGATCGCGACCCCGCCGCCGAAACCGGTCGAGCCGAGCTTTTCGCGTTCGGCCAGCGTTTTGGTCACAGCCCGCGGATCGAGCCCGTAAGCTTCGCCCGCCGCCGTCGCCAGCGCCTGGAACAAATGCTTCTTGGTCGGGGCCGGCACCTGTGCGAGCGCGGTGTCGGGGCGGAGAATATCACTGAAATCAGTCATTATATTTACCGTCTGGCGTGACCCGCGCCCGTTCTTGATCGGGCGCGGGTCACAAAAGCAGGGAAGGTCGATCGGGTGTGGGGATTTCAACCGGCGCGGTTGGGCTCGACCCAGCCGATCGTGCCGTCGCCGCGGTGATAGACCATGTTGTAAACGCCGGTGCCGCTGTTCTTGAACAGCAATGCCGCGGTGTTGCGCAGGTCGAGCATCATCACCGCATCCGACACACTGGCCTCGGGAATATTGGCGCGCGTTTCGGCGACGATCAGCGGATGATCGATCGCGATCTCCTCCTCGCCTTCGATTTCGGAGAAGATCGTGTAACCGGCATTGTCATAGGAGAAAGCGTCCGCCGTGGCCAGCGCCTCGCCCTGGTTGCGGTCCTTCAACCGGCGCATGTAGCGGCGCAACTGCTTTTCGATCTTGTGCGCGGCGCCGTCGAACGCGCCATAAGCGTCGGTGCCGTCGTTGGCGCCCTTGAGCACCAGCCCCTGCATCACATGCGCGACGATGTCGCAGGTGAAGCGATTGTCGTGCGGGCCACGGCCGAAAGTGACCTGGGCGGCGATCGCGCGGGAGAAATATTTACCTGCAATACCCTGGAGACGGTCTCGACACTGCTGCTTGAGCGCGTCGCCGACATCGACCTGGTGGCCCGAAACCCGGATATCCATAGCCATCTTCTCCATTCTGAATGAGGCCAGCCTCAATAAGGGACGTGGGCACGTCCCCGGGGATCGTCAACCCGGCGCGCCGGTGTTCCAGAGCGGATTGACGATATCCTTCAGAAACGCCGCATGCGTCACAAGTTCCGCCTCGCTTGGCGCAAAAGTGCGCGGCGGGCGCACGATCGCGGGCGCCGGCGCAGCGCGCGCGGGCGCCGACGAATCTCCGGCCTCGACCACCAGCCCCAGACCGATCTGCCGGCCGCCGGTCAGCTCGACATAGACCTGCGCGAGCAATTGCGCGTCGAGCAGCGCGCCGTGGAGGACGCGGTGGCTGCGATCGATGCCGAAGCGCGAGCACAAGGCATCGAGCGTGTGCTTGGCGCCGGGATGGCGCTGGCGCGCGATCGCGAGCGTATCGACCATCCGCTCACCGCCGATCGTCACCCGCCCGCAACGGCCAAGCTCGCCGTTGATGAACGAGAAATCGAACCCGGCATTGTGCGCGATCAACGGGCTGTCCCCCAGGAAATCGAGCAGCGCCTCGACCGCATCGGCGAACAGCGGCTTGTCGGCGAGGAAGGCGTCGCTGATGCCGTGGATCGCCTGCGCCTCGGCGGGCATCGTGCGTTCGGGATGATAATAAGCGTGGAAGGTGCGCCCGGTTTCGACGCGGTTGATCATTTCGACGCAGCCGATCTCGACCAACCGGTCGCCACCGCCGAAGCTGAGCCCCGTCGTTTCGGTATCGAAGACGATTTCACGCATTCCGATACTATCGCCCCGAAGCCTCCGCGAGGCAAGCGATCAGGCCACGAACCTGCGCGCGCGTCTCCTCTTTCGGGCAATCGGTCGAAATCACGAAATCGGCGCGCGCGCGCTTCTCCGCATCGGGCGTCTGGCGCGCCAGGATCGCCTCAAATCGCGCCGCCGTCATGCCCTGCCGCGCGAGCACGCGCGCGCGCTGCACCGGTTCGGGCGCGGAGACGACCACGACTTTGTCGACACCCGCGTCGCCGCCGGTTTCGAACAGCAGCGGGATATCGAGCACCACCAACCACGCCCCGGCGTTGGCAGCGAGGAAGCGCGCGCGTTCCTCGGCGACGACGGGGTGGACCAGCGCTTCGAGCCGCCGCAGCTTTTCAGGATCGCCGAGCACCGCTTCGCCAAGCGCGGTGCGGTTCACCCCCTGGGGCCCGGTCGTGTCTGGAAACACCGCCTCGATTCGCGCGACGAGGCGGCCACCCGGCCCCTGGAGGCGATGCACGGCGGCATCGGCATCGAACACCGGGACGCCTTCATCGGCGAACATCGCCGCGACGGTTGATTTGCCCATCCCGATCGAACCGGTGAGCCCGAGCGTCAGCGGCCGCGCGGTCATGACGTCAACAGAGCGCGCAATTCGTCGTCGCGCGCACGCGGGGGCTCGGCACCGAAGAAGATCTCGAACGCGAGCGCGGCCTGCGCGACGAGCATCTCGAGCCCGTCGACCGTGTCGAGACCGCGCGCGTGCGCATCGGCGAGCAAGCCGGTTTCAAGCGGCGCGTAGACGATGTCGTACACCACCGCCTTCTCGGGCAGCGGCGCCAAATCGAGCGCGAGCGGTGGCTGGCCGGTCATGCCCAGCGGGCTGGTGTTGACGAGCAGCGCGGCGGGCGGCAGCGCCGCATCGAGCGACAGCGCATCGCCCTTCAATCCGAACGACGCGAGCAACGCGGCGCCCTTGAGCGGCGAGCGGTTGAGCAGGGTCACGCGGCCGACCCGCATCGTCGCCAGCGCGAACAACACCGCCCGCGCCGCGCCGCCCGCGCCGATCACCACCACCGGCGCATCGGCGAGGTCGAGATCGGCGATTGGCGCGAAGAAGCCGCCGGCATCGGTGTTGGTGCCCACCAATGCCCCATCCTCGGCGCGGAACACGGTGTTGATCGCGCCGATCGTACCGCGGACGTCGCCCCGATCCTCGACCAGATCGAGCGCGGCCTGTTTGTGCGGCAGCGTGATGTTGCACCCGCGCCAATCGGGATCGGCGCGCCGCTCCTCGAAGAATCCGGCCAGCCCGTCGGGCATCACATGGGTTGCGCGATACGATGCGTCGAGCCCGAGCGCGTCGAGCCAGAAAGCATGAATCAGCGGCGACTTGCTGTGCTTGATCGGATCGCCGATCACCTCGGCGTAGCTCATGACGTCAACACTCCCCGCGTCCGCAGATAATCGAGCACGGGCAGCAAGGGCATCCCGAGCACGGTGAACTGGCTGCCCTCGATCCTGGAAAAGAGCTGCGCGCCCGGCCCTTCGATCCGATAGCAGCCGACGCAGCCCGAAATCGCGGGCCATTCCTTATCGAGATAGTCGGCGATGAACGCCTCCGACAGCGGCCGCACGAACATCTTGGCACGATCGACGACGCGCCAGACGGGGCGGCCGTTCTCCGCGATCACCGCCGCGCTCACCAGATCGTGGCGGCGGCCCGACATCGCCCGCAAGTGCGCCGCGGCCTGCTCGCGGCTTTCGGGCTTGTCGAGCATCGTCCCGTCATCGAGCGCGACCAGCGAATCCGAACCGAGCACGAGCGCGCCCGGCATCGCCTGTGCGATCTTGACCGCCTTCAGTTCGGCGAGCGCGTCGGCCAGATTGCGCGGCGCGACGTTTTCGGCGCGCATCGCTATCTTGACCGCTTCCTCATCGACATTGGCCGCGATCGCCTCATACGGCACCCCGGCGGCATCGAGCATCGAGCGGCGCGACGCGCTCTTGGAGGCCAGGATCAGACGCATAAGGCATCGCGTTGCTGGACGAGCGCGATCACCGCGGCGGCGGTCTCCTCGATCGAGCGCCGGGTGACGTCGATTACCGACCAGCCGTTGTCGGCGAACATCCGCCGCGCGAACGCGACCTCGCGCTGCACCGCATCGGCATCGACATAATCGGTCTCGGGTGCCTGGTTGAGCGACAGCAACCGGTTGCGGCGGACCTGGATCAGCCGGTCGGCGCTGGTCGTCAGCCCGACGACGAGCGGGTTCTTGAGCGAGAACAAGGCCGCCGGCGGCGGGCTTTCGACCACGATCGGGATATTCGCGGTCTTGTAGCCGCGGTTGGCGAGATAGATCGAGGTTGGCGTCTTGGACGATCGCGAGACGCCCGCGAGCACAACATCGGCCTCTTCCCAGTCCTCCGCGCCGATCCCGTCATCATGCGCGATCGTGAACTGGATCGCATCGACCCGCGCGAAATACGCGGCGTCGAGCACATGCTGCCGCCCGGGGCGCGCCTTGGCCTGCTGGCCGAGCATCGCCGACAAGGCGTCGTTGACCGGATCGAGCGGCGCCACCGCGGGCAACCCGAGCGCGCGGCAGCGCTGTTCGAGGATACGCCGCGTCGTGCTGTTGACGAGGGTATAGATGACGAGCCCGGGATTCTGGGCGATTTCCTGGAGGATACGCTCGAGATGGGTTTCGGTGCGCACCATCGGCCAGAAGTGACGGATCGTCTCGACGTCGTCATATTGCGCCAGCGCGGCCTTGGCGATGTTTTCCAGCGTCTCGCCGGTCGAATCGGACAGCAGATGGAGGTGCAGCCGCATCATGGGCACAGATCTGTGGACAACATGCCCGCAACCGCTAGCGCAACATCCCCCGCCCGCCAAGCGACGGGCACGTGGCGGATAACCTTCGAATCATCCACAATCTCGTCGACAGCCGCTCGTACGCTGCACAGGCTGTGGATAACGGGGACGAACGAATCGAATCGCGCGACGGTCGCGGCCTCGCAGGGTCAAGCTGTTGGCATATCGGGCACGACCGCATAAGCCCCGGCATCCACGCGCCAACCACATCAACATCCTCTTTGAATCTTATTTCTTGGATAGAAGAAGGGAGTGCCCAACCTGTCGGGATCGCCTGAAGCCAAGCCGCTGCTCGCAACGCTGCGGGGTATCCGCCAGCCGGTACCGCCGATCTGGCTGATGCGCCAGGCGGGGCGCTATCTGCCCGAATATCGCGCGCTGCGGGAGACCAAGGGCAGATTCCTCGACCTTGCGATGGACCCCGAGGCCGCGACCGAGATCACGCTTCAGCCGATCCGCCGCTTCGGGATGGACGGTGCGATCCTGTTTTCGGATATCCTGATCGTCCCCTGGGCGCTGGGGCAGGATCTGCGCTTCGAGGCAGGCGAGGGGCCGCGACTGGCCCCGCCGCTGGTCGAGACCGTCCTCGACAGCCTCGTGTGCCGTCCCGAACGGCTCGATCCGGTCTATGCCACCGTGCGCGGCGTGGCGGCATCGCTGCCCGCCACCACCACCTTGCTCGGTTTTGCCGGATCGCCCTGGACGGTGGCGACCTATATGGTCGCGGGACAAGGCAGCCGCGATCAGGCCGAGACGAGGGCGCTTGCCTATGGCGATCCGCAAAAGTTCGGCGCGATCATCGACTCGATCGTCGCGATGACGATCGATTATCTCGGCGGCCAGATCGAAGCGGGCGTCGAGGCGGTGCAATTGTTCGATAGCTGGGCGGGCAGCCTTTCGCCCGATCAGTTCGAACGCTGGGTGATCGCGCCGACCGCGGCGATCGTCGGCGGGTTGAAGGCGCGCCATCCGGATGTGCCGATCATCGGCTTCCCCAAAGGCGCGGGCGGCAAGCTCGTGGCCTATGCGCGCGAGACAGGAGTCGATGCGATCGGGATCGACGAGACCGTCGATCCGGCGTGGGCGGATGCAATCCTGCCCGATGACCTGCCGGTGCAGGGCAATCTCGATCCGCTCGCGCTGCTTGCCGGCGGCGCCGCGCTTGATGCGGGCGTTGACCGCATCCTCGCCGCGTTCCACAATCGCCCGCACGTCTTCAATCTGGGCCACGGCATCGGCCAGTTCACGCCGATCGCGCATGTCGAACGCCTGCTGACGCGGGTGAGGGGGAAAGCATGATCGGTTTTCTCGGAACCGCCTATCTCTGGGTAAAGGCCGCGCACGTCGTGTTCGTGATCTTCTGGATGGCGGGCATGTTCATGCTGCCGCGCTATCTGATCCATCATCAGCAGGCGCTCGGCGATCCCGCGCAGGAGGCGCTGTGGATCGATCGCGAGGCGAAGCTCCGGAAGATGATCGTCACGCCCTCGATCCTGATGGTCTGGGTGCTGGGGGGGCTGCTCGCTGTCAATTTGGGCCTGTTCGACGGGCAGGCGGGGCTTGGCTGGCTTCACGCCAAGATCGCGCTCGTGTTCATCCTGTCGGGCTATCACGGCTGGGCGGTCGGCTATTCGAAGAAACTCGCGCGCGGGGAAGCACGGCTGACCGACCGTCAGTTGCGGATCGCCAACGAATTCCCGGCGCTGATTGTGATCCTCGTCGTCATCCTGGTGGTCGTGCGGCCGTTCTGAGCGGCACGCGCTTGACTTGACGGGAGGCCGCACTTAATTCGCCGGATATCCGGTGCGCGGTGGATCGCCCGTTGCCGGCCCTCCTTTTTCCGCCTCGTCGCCTTTCCGTCGACCGACGCGCTTTCATCACAAGCCCGCAGCCGGACTTTCTCCATGCATCTCAAAGACCTAAAGAAGAAGACTCCCGCCGAACTGGTCGAAATGGCCGAAGCGCTGGGGGTCGAGGGCGCCTCGACGCTGCGCAAGCAGGATCTGCTGTTCGGTATCCTCAAGGAACAGGCCGATCTCGGCGACCAGATCATGGGGCTCGGCACGATCGAGGTGCTGCCCGACGGTTTCGGTTTCCTGCGCAGCCCCGAGGCGAATTATCTCGCCGGCCCCGACGATATCTACATCTCGCCCAACCAGGTCCGCAAATTCGGCCTGCGCACCGGCGACACCGTGGAAGGCGAGATCCGCGGCCCCAAGGACGGCGAGCGCTATTTCGCGCTGACCAAGCTCACCAGCATCAATTTCGACAATCCCGACGTCGTCCGCCACCGCGTCAATTTCGACAATCTGACGCCGCTCTATCCCGAGAGCAAGCTGACGCTCGATCCGCAGGACCCGACGATCAAGGACAAGTCGGCGCGCGTCATCGATATCGTCAGCCCGCAGGGCAAGGGCCAGCGCACGCTGATCGTCGCCCCGCCGCGCGTCGGCAAGACGGTGATGCTCCAGAACATCGCCAAGGCGATCACCGACAACCATCCCGAAGTCTTCCTGATCGTGCTGCTGATCGACGAGCGGCCTGAGGAAGTGACCGACATGCAGCGCAGCGTGAAGGGCGAGGTGGTGTCCTCGACCTTCGACGAGCCCGCCAACCGCCACGTCCAGGTCGCCGAAATGGTGATCGAGAAGGCCAAGCGCCTCGTCGAACACAAGAAGGATGTGGTGATCCTGCTCGATTCGATCACTCGCCTGGGCCGTGCCTACAACACCGTCGTGCCCTCGTCGGGCAAGGTGCTGACCGGCGGCGTCGACGCCAATGCGCTCCAGCGCCCCAAGCGTTTCTTCGGCGCCGCGCGCAACATCGAGGAAGGCGGCTCGCTCTCGATCATCGCCACTGCGCTGATCGATACCGGCAGCCGCATGGACGAAGTGATCTTCGAGGAATTTAAGGGCACCGGTAACTCGGAAATCGTGCTTGACCGCAAGGTGGCCGACAAGCGCATCTTCCCGGCATTGGACGTCGGCAAGTCGGGCACGCGCAAGGAAGAGTTGCTCGTCGACAAGGCCAAGCTCTCCAAGATGTGGGTGCTGCGCCGCATCCTCATGCAGATGGGCACGATCGACGCGATGGAGTTCCTGCTCGACAAGATGAAGGACTCGAAGACCAACGAGGACTTCTTCGATTCGATGAATCAGTAGAAGCGTCAGTCCTTCCCGTCGGTCAGCGTCGCGAGATGGCGCTGATACCGGATCGACGCGGGGTCGAGCGACACCGCCTTGCGCATCGCGGCGATCGCGTCCTCGCGCTTGCCGAGCGCCTCATAGCCGTCGGCCAGGCTGTCATAGCTGTTGGCTTTGCCCGGATAGGCGCGGGTGAGGAGATCGAACACCGTGACGGCGTCCGCCGGGCGTTTGTGCCGCAGGAGATCGTAGCCGAGCTGGTTGAGATCGCGGTCGTCGATCACATAGCGGCGCGGCGCGGCGGCAAGCTCGCGATCGAACCACGTCGCGACCGATGCGGCGTCGCCTTTGCCGAGCCGGTCGGGCAAAGCCCAGGCGATCGACGGCTGGACGGATGGCGCGGGCTGGCCCATCGCCAGCGCGGCGAGCACGGCGACATGATCGTCCACGCTGTCGTCCTGCGCATTGTTGGTGAGCTGTACCAGTGTCAGATGCTCGTCGGGCAGATAGGACAGGTCGGCCTTGAACGCGCGCCAGTCGCCGCCATGCTGGATCCGGGCATGGCCGGCGGTGTCGGGACGTAGGCCGAATCCCAGGCCCTCGGGCGATACCTTGCCGTTGGGAAGCGTCGCCGGCGTGGTGGCTTGTGCGTAGAGCGCGGATGAGATCACGCGGCCGGTATTGAGCGCGTGCTGCCAACGCGCGAGATCGCCGACGGTCGAATAGACACCGCCGGCGCCCTGAACGAAGAAATCGGGAATTTGATCATAGGCGCGACGATCGCCCAGCGGCGATTCCTGGAAGCCGTAAGCGCGGTTCGGGATCGCATCGTCGGTGGGGGTGCGCAACCGGGTGTGATCCATCCCCAGCGGATCGAACAGCGTCGTTTTCAGATAGGCGGCGAAGGGCTGCCCGGTCATCTGCTCCACCAGCAGCGACAGGACGATATAGCCGGTGTTCGAATATTCGAAGCGCGTGCCCGGCGTGAACCGCAGCGGCTTGTGCTCCTCGGCCAACACCGCGACCGCATCGCGCGTGGTGATCGGTTCGCTTGGTCGACCCGCATCAAGTTGCATCCCGTAATGATCGAGCACCTCGGGAATGCCCGAACTGTGCGACAGAAGTTGCCTGACGGTGATGTCGGGATAGGGAAATCCCGGCAGGTGCGAGGCGACTGCGTCGTCCAGCGCGAGTCGATGATCGTCGACGAGTCGCAACACGGTCGCGGCGGTGAATTCCTTCGATACCGATCCGATGTCGAACGCGCTGTCGGCAGTCAGCGGCGTCCGCGCGGCATCGCCGGCATCGCCCACCGCCCCGACGAAGATCGTCTTTCCGCCGCGCGCCGCCAGATACGCGCCGTTGCAGACATGCGCGGCATGGCAATGGTCGAGATAGGTGCGGAAGGCTTGCGTTGTCGGGGTCTCGTCCGCCGCCCATGCCGCCGCGGTCGTGAGCGAGGCGATGAGCAAGGCCGCGCCGCGCGCAAGTGTATTACACATACAGGTCACCTCCGACGGCATCCGTATTGTTTGGATAACACACCTGTCAAGCGGACAATCGCAACTGTTCGTGGACGGCCGGCCCTGCTAGGGGCGCTTTATGCCCGTTCTCAGCATCGCCGACGTCTTCACCAGTGCGGGGCTGGCGACGCTGGGGCAGGTGATCATGATCGATCTGATGCTCGCGGGCGACAATATCGTCGTGCTGGGCACGCTCGCCGCCGGTTTGCCGCCGCGCGAACGCAAGCGCGTGCTCGGGCTCGGGGTCGGTATCGCGCTGGTCTGCCTCGTCGGCTTCGCGTTTCTCGCAACGACGTTGCTCCATGTCGTCGGCCTGCTGTTCGCGGGCGGCCTGCTGCTGCTGTGGGTCGGCTGGAAGCTGTTTCGCGAGATTCATCCTCCCAAGGTCGCGGCGCCGGTCGACGATCCCGACACGCCCGCGATCGAAGGCGGCAAGCCTGCCAAGAGCTTTGCCCGCGCCGCGATCCAGGTCGCGATCGCCGATCTGTCGATGAGCCTCGACAACGTGCTCGCGGTGGCGGGCGCGGCGCGCGATCATCCCACCGTCCTGTTCTTCGGCCTGGCGTTGTCGGTGACGCTGATGGCAGTCGCCGCCAACCTGATCGCGCGGATCATCGAACGCTATCACTGGATCGCCTATATCGGGCTGGCGGTGATCCTCTACGTCGCCGGATCGATGATTTTCGACGGCTGGGTTGATCCCGAGATCGGTGTCGGCCATCTGTTCCGCGCATGGATCTGACCTCGCTCTTCACCCCGGCTGCGCTTGCGGTGCTCGCGGAGGTCGTGATGATCGATCTCGTGCTCGCGGGCGACAATGCCGTGGTCGTCGGCACGATCGCGGCGGGGTTGCCGAAGGCGCAGCAGAAGAAGGTCGTGTTCGTCGGCGTTGCCGCGGCGCTCGTGCTGCGGATCGTCTTCGCGCTGGCGGCGACGCAATTGCTCCAGGTCATCGGCCTGCTGTTCGCGGGCGGCCTGCTGCTGCTGTGGGTGGCGTGGAAGATGTGGCGCGAGCTGCGCGCGCACGACGCGCACGCGACGCAATCCGACATCGCCCCGCGGGCCAAGACGTTCGCGGGGGCGGCGTGGGCGGTGGCGCTCGCCGACGTGAGCATGAGCCTCGACAATGTTTTGGGAGTCGCGGGCGCGGCGCGCGATCATCCCACGATCCTCGTCTTCGGGCTGGTTTTCTCGGTCGCGGTGATGGGGCTCGCGGCAAGCCTGATCGCGCGCGTGGTCGATCGCTATCGCTGGATCGGCTATCTGGGGTTGGCGGTGATCGTCTGGGTCGCGCTCAAGATGATCCACGGCGGCCTGCTCGACCGCGACCTGGGGCTGATCCGCTTATTGGCGTGACGCGCGCGCCGATCGTTCAACCGAGATGGTCCGCGAAGAACTGCGCCGTACGCTGGTCAGCCAACGTCGCTGCCGCGTCCGATCGGCGTTTGCCGAACTCGGTCGCGAAGCCGTGATCTTCACCGGGATAGTCGAACAGCGTCACCTTGGGGTGATCATCGAGCCCGGCGTGCATCTGCTGCTGTGTGGCGGCGTCGACGAAGTGATCGGCGCCGGCGATGTGCAGCATCAACGGATGGGCGATCGCGTTCTTTTCACCTAACAGGTTATCGATACCGACCGCATAATAACCAACACTGGCATCGATATCGGTGCGTGCGGCGGTCATATAGGCGAGCCGTCCGCCAAGGCAGTAGCCGACCGCGCCGACCTTGCCGTTGCCGCCCAGCGCCGTGCGCGCGGCGCGGATCGTCGCCTCGATGTCGCGCACGCCCGCATCCTGGTTGAACTTGCCCATCAGCCCCAGGGCGCGTTCAAATTCGGGGGCGATATCGGGATCGAGTTCGACGCCTGGCTCGAGCCGCCAGAACAGGTCGGGCGCGATCGCGAGATAGCCCGCCTCGGCCAGCCGGTCGCACTTGCGTCGGACGCCGGCATTGACCCCGAAAATCTCCTGGATGACGACGATCGCCGCGCGCGCCGTGCCTTGGGGACGCGCGCAATACGCGGCGAATTCACCCTTGCCGTCCAGCGGCGTGATCGTCAGCATCTCGGTCATCCTTGCGCTCCTCGGATACGGCGCTCGTGGTCGAGCAGCCATTGTTTGGTGGCCGGGCCGTCGCCCGCTGAATAGGCGCCCAGCGCGCCTCCGGCAGCCAGCACGCGGTGGCAGGGCACGACGATAGGGAAGGGATTGCGCGCGCACGCCTGCCCGATCGCCCGCGGGCTCGATGCCGCGACCCGCGCAAGCGCGCCATAGCTCATCGCGTCGCTGTACGGAATCGCAACCATCGCATCGCGCAGCGCCTGCCCGCGTGGAGTCGCCGCAGGGGCAAGCGGCAGGTCGAACGCGGTCAGCGCGCCTGCGAACCACGCGGCCAATTGCTCGGCGGCGGCGCGCACGGCCTGGGCGTGCCCCGATGACGGCGCGCCCGCGCTATCGATCGCAATCCGCGTGATCGCGCGATCGTCCCCTGTGATCCGCACCGCACCGATCGGCGTTGCGATCACCGCTTCGTCCTGCGCATACATGGCAGACGCTATGCAGCCTCGGCGCGCTGCGCTCAAGCGGAGAGACGACGAATGAAGATCAACATAGAGGTGGATTGCACGCCCGAAGAGGCACGCCGCGTGATGGGGCTTCCCGATCTGACGCCGCTGCACGACAAATATGTCGCGACGATGGGCGACATGATGGACCCCGCCGCGCATCCCGAACTGATCGAGCAGATGATGCGGAGCTGGGCGCCGATGGGGGAGGGGGCGATGACCTTCTGGCGGCGGATGTTCGAGGGGCGTGATGGCGGCACCGGCGGCTGACACGATCGTCGCGCTGTCGAGCGGCGCGCCGCCCGCGGCGATCGGCATCATCCGATTGAGCGGCCCCGATGCCTTCGCGGTGGCGGCGGTGGTGGCGGGACCGCTGCCGGCGCCGCGCGAAGCGGCGTTGCGCGCGCTGCGAGGCGACGATGGCGCGCTGCTCGATCGGGCGCTGGTGCTGGTGTTCGCAGGTCCCGCGACCGCGACCGGCGAGGATCTTGTTGAATTTCACTGTCACGGCGGCCGCGCCGTCGTCGCGGCGGTCGAAGAGGCGCTCCTCCGCCACCCTGGCGTTCGCCGCGCCGAACCGGGAGAGTTCACCCGGCGCGCGCTCGCCGCAGGGCGGATCGATCTCGCGCAGGCCGAGGGGCTGGGCGATCTCCTCATGGCCGAGACCGAAACCCAGCGGCGCGCGGCGATCGCCTCGGCCGAGGGCGCGATCGGCCGCGCTGTCGGCGCATGGACGCAGCGCCTGGTGATACTCTCCGCCCAAGTGGAGGCGGCGCTCGATTTCGCCGACGAAGACGATGTCGCGGTCGATCTCGCGAGCGTTACCGCCGGTGTCGGCGCGCTCGCCGGCGAGATGGCGGCGTTCCTCGATGCGCCGACGATCGAGCGGTTGCGCGACGGCATCCGGGTCGTTCTCGCCGGCGCGCCGAATGCCGGAAAATCGACCTTGCTCAATGCATTGGCGGAACGCGATGCCGCGATCGTATCGCCGATCTCGGGAACGACTCGCGATCGAATCGACATACCCGTGGCGCGAGACGGCATCGCCTATCTGCTCACCGACACCGCCGGCTTGCGCGACGCGAGCGACGATCCGATCGAGGCGATCGGCATCGATCGCGCGCGCGAGGCGATCGGCGCGGCCGATATCGTGCTGTGGCTCGACGACGCGCCGCCCCCGGCCGGTGCGGTGTCGATCTATGCCCGCGCCGACCTTCCCGGTCGATCGGCAGCACCAGAAGGTCGATTGGCGGTATCGGCGTTGACGGGCGAGGGGATTGCCGCGCTGTGGCGGGCGCTCGCCGTGCGCGCGGGCCGTCTCTTGCCGCGCCTCGATCAACCCGTGCTCAATCTTCGCCAGCGTGATCTGTGTCGCCAGGCGCATGGCGAGCTTGCCGCGATCACCACCGATTCCGATCCGCTGATGGTCGCCGAACATCTTCGGCGCGCGCGCACCGCGCTCGATCGGATCACCGGCGCGGCGGGCACCGAAGCGATGCTCGATGCGCTCTTTTCGCGCTTCTGCATCGGCAAGTGAGATGTTCCACGTGGAACGCTTTTGACTTTGCGCGCGCGCCGGCATAGCGCCGCGCCATGACGAGCTTTGACGTGATCGTCGTCGGCGGCGGGCACGCCGGCACCGAGGCAGCGTGCGCCGCCGCACGGCGTGGCGCCCGCGTCGCGTTGCTGACCTTCGACGCCGCGACGATCGGGGCGATGTCCTGCAACCCCGCGATCGGTGGGTTGGGGAAGGGCCACCTCGTCCGCGAGGTGGATGCCTTCGACGGCCTTATCGCCCGCGCGGCGGATGCGGCCGCAATCCATTACCGGATGCTCAATCGCAGCAAGGGCGCCGCGGTCCAGGGGCCGCGCGTCCAGGCCGACCGCCGGCGGTTCGCGCGGGCGATCCAGGCGATGGTCGCCGCCCAGCCCAATGTCCGGGTGATCGAGGGTGAGGCGATTGGCCTCGACCTCGTCGGCGGATGCGTCTCGGGCGTGACGCTCGCCGATGGTGCGCGGCTGCGTGCGCCGACCGTCATTCTCGCGACCGGCACCTTCCTCGGCGGCCGGCTGTTTTGCGGCGAGGAACGTGCCGAGGGCGGGCGCACCAATGATCGCGCGGCCACTGCGCTCGGAATCCAGCTTCGCGCTCTTGATCTGCCGATTTCCCGGCTCAAGACGGGCACGCCGCCGCGCCTCGACGGGCGCACGATCGACTGGGCCGCGCTCGAATGCCAGCCGTCGGACAGCGAGGGCTGGACGATGTCGCCGATGAGCGCCGGGCGCGCCTTGCCGCAGCTTGCGTGCGCGATCACGCGCACCAACGCGCGCACCCACGCCATCATCCGCAACGGTCTCGATCGCTCGCCGCTGTTCTCGGGCGCGATCGAGGCGCTGGGGCCGCGCTATTGCCCCTCGATCGAGGACAAGATCGTCCGCTTCGGCGATCGCGACGGCCATCAGGTTTTCCTCGAACCTGAAGGGCTCGACGACGCCTTGGTCTATCCCAACGGCATTTCGACATCGCTTCCCGCCGACATCCAGGCCGCGCTCGTCGCAAGTATCGCCGGGCTCGAGCGCGCGCGGATCGTCGTCCCCGGCTATGCGGTCGAGTATGATCATATCGATCCGCGTGCGCTATCGCCGACATTGGAAGTCGCCGCCGTGCCCGGCCTGTTCTGCGCCGGCCAGATCAACGGCACGACCGGCTATGAGGAGGCGGCAGCGCAGGGGCTCGTCGCCGGCATCAACGCCGCGGCATCCGCATGCGATCTCGCGCCCCTCACGCTCGATCGCGCTGATTCGTATATCGGCGTGATGATCGACGATCTCGTGCTTCAGGGTGTTACCGAGCCTTATCGGATGTTGACCGCGCGCGCGGAATACCGGCTCCGCTTGCGTGTCGATAACGCCGAAACCCGCCTCGGGCCGATCGCCGCCGCGCTCGGCTGCGTGGGGCCGGCGCGGTTGCGTCACCAGCGCCGGCGGGTGAAGCAGCGCGAGGCGATCGACCAACGCCTCGCAACCACGGCGAGCCCCGCCGAGGTCGCGCGCGCTGGTGCGCCCGTCAAGCAGGACGGCATCCGCCGCTCGCTCGCCGAGTGGCTGCGTTTTCCCGATGTCGCGCTCGATCATCTGATGCCCGATGGCTCGATCGACGCCGATCCGGATATCCTCGCCGAGGCGATTGAGGATGCGCGCTATGCGCCCTATCTCGAGCGCCAGAAGGCGGAGATCGCCGAGATGCGTGCCAGCGACGCGATTGGTCTGCCGCCCGCGCTTGATTACGGGTCGATTGCCGGTCTGTCGAACGAGATGGTCGAGCGGCTTGGCACAGCGCGCCCCGCGACGCTCGGCGCTGCGGGCCGGCTGCGCGGTGTGACCCCGGCGGCGCTGTCGGCGATTCTGCTTCACGTTCGCCGCCGTGCGGCATGATCGAGGACGATGCCCGGGCGTGGGTGCGCGATCGATATGGTGTTTCACGTGAAACATTGGTCGCGCACTTTTGCGATCTCGTGCGCGCCGAATCGACCGAACAGAACCTGATCGCCGCATCGACGCTCGACTCGATGTGGCAGCGCCACGTCGTCGATTCGGCGCAATTGCTCGACTGGGCCGATCGCGACGGACCGTGGCTCGATGTGGGGGCAGGGGCCGGATTTCCGGGGATGGTCGTCGCCTTGCTCAGCGATCGCCCGGTCACGCTGTGCGAGCCGCGCAAGCGCCGCGCCGCATTTCTCGAGCGCGCGGCAACCGTGCTCGATATCGCCGATCGCGTGACGGTCGCGGCCACGAAGGTTCAGGCGCTGTCGGGCCGGTTCGCCGTGATTTCGGCCCGGGCTGTCGCCGCGCTTCCCGATCTGTTCGCCGCTGCATGCCATAATGCGGGGCGCGATACCGTCTGGGTACTTCCAAAGGGGCGGAGCGCGCGCGAAGAGGTGGCATCGGCGCGAAAGGCATGGCATGGTTCGTTTCACGTGGAACGCAGCGTGACCGATCCCGACGCGCTGATCATCGTGGCGAGAGGCGTATACCCCCGATGACGTGTATCGCAGTGGCGAATCAGAAGGGCGGCGTCGGCAAGACGACGACCGCGATCAATCTGGGCACCGCGCTCGCGGCGGTCGGGTTGCGGGTGTTGCTGATCGACCTCGATCCGCAGGGCAATGCCTCGACAGGCCTCGGGATTCCGCGCGCCGAGCGTGCCAAATCGAGCTACGATCTGCTGATCAACGAGGTGTCGTTGAAGGAGGCGGCCGTCGCGACGCGCGTGCCGCGGCTCGACGTCATTCCGGCGACAGAGGATCTGTCGGGCGCCGAGATCGAGCTGGTCGATTACGACGCGCGGACGCATCGGCTCGATCGCGCGCTGGCCGCGCATGACGGCGCGTGGGACGTGATCCTGATCGATTGCCCGCCATCGCTGGGGTTGCTGACCCTCAACGCGATGGTCGCCGCCGATTCGCTACTGGTGCCGCTCCAGTGCGAATTTTTCGCGCTGGAAGGGTTGAGCCAGCTTCTCAATACCGTCGAGCGCATCCGCTCGCGCTTCAATCCGGGGCTGTCGATCCTCGGCGTCGTGCTGACGATGTACGATCGCCGCAACCGGTTGACCGAACAGGTGTCGGACGATGTCCGTGCCGTTCTGGGTCGCGTCGTGTTCGAAACCGTTATTCCCCGCAACGTGCGGCTGTCTGAAGCGCCGAGCCACGGTGTTCCGGCACTGATCTACGATCATCGCTGCGCGGGGTCGGAGGCGTATATGGCGCTCGCGCGCGAGTTGATCGGGCGCCTGCCGAAGCCGGCGAAGGCGGCATGAGCGAGGGCGCGCGCAAACCGAAACCCGGTCTCGGGCGTGGGCTTTCCGCGCTGATGGGCGATATCGCGCACGAAGCGCCGGTGACGCCGGGGGCGGTGCCGAGCGTGGCGGGCATTCGCACGCTGCCGGTCGCCTCGCTCGCGCCGCATCCCGAACAGCCGCGCCGCTATTTCGACGAGGATGCGCTCGACGAACTGGCGCGATCGATCGCCGCGCGCGGGCTGATCCAGCCGATCGTCGTCCGCCCGCACGGCCATGATTATCAGATCGTCGCCGGCGAACGGCGCTGGCGCGCGGCGCAACGAGCGAGATTGCACGAAGTACCTGTAATCGTTCGAGATTTCGACGATTCCGAAACACTCGAAATCGCGCTGCTCGAAAATATCCAGCGCGAAGACCTCAACGCGATCGAAGAGGCGGAGGCGTATCGCAAGCTGATCGACGAGTTCGGGCACACGCAGGAAGCGCTCGGCAAGCTCGTTCACAAGTCGCGCAGCCATATCGCCAATCTGATCCGCCTGCTCGATCTGCCCGAGCCGGTGCGCGAGCACGTCGCTTATGGGCGGCTGAGCATGGGGCAGGCGCGCGCGCTGATCGGCGCACGTGATCCCGAACGCCTCGCGCGCGAAGTCATCGACCGCGATCTCTCGGTGCGCGAGACTGAAAAACTCGCGCGCGCGGTCAAGGCCGGCGGCACGGGCGTGGAAACGGCTGCGCGCGGCGGCGGTGAGCGCAATGCCGATATCGCTGCACTCGAACGCCAGTTGGGCGATCTGATCGGCCTCAACGTCAAGATCAGCCACGGCGACAAGGGCGGCACGCTGACGCTCGCCTACTCGACGCTCGACCAGCTCGACATGATCTGCCAGCGCCTCAGCGGCGAGACCATCTAGGTCCGATCATTCCCGGATAATTGCTAAGAAATAACAGGTTCTTAGCGATTTCTCGCCGCCAGCCGCGCTACCCCCAGAAAGGTCTGTTCGGCCAGGATATCGCCCGCTGTCGCCGGGGCCATGATCGCACGCTCGGTAGCGCGGATGCGATCGATCGCGACGGCGATCCGGTCGGGCGACCAGGTCCGCACCGCGCGCGCGGTCGCGGCTTTCTCGCGAAAGAAGACGCGGTTGCGCTCCATCACCGCGTCGATCGCGCCGCCCGCGTCGCTCTCGGCCCGCAACGCCGCGATCGTCATCAGCCGGCGCACCAGCCCACGCAGCAACGGGATCGGGGAGACGCCCGCATCGCGCAACCGCGTCAATTCGGGGCCGATCGCGGCCGTGTCGCCGCCCACCGCCGCGGCGATCGCGCGGCTCATCTCGGCGTCGCCGAGGTCGGCGCCGATCGCGTCGAGCGCGGCATCGTCGATCTCGCCCGGGCGATCGGCCCCCGCGTCGAGATAGAGCGCGATCTTCTCGATCTCGCGCGCGACGATCGCGCGATCGCCCCCGCTCGCGCTCGCCAGCCGCCGCGCGGTGTCGCCGGTGGTGCGCAGCCCGTGATCGCGCGCGATCTGCGCCACCATCCGATCGGCATCGGCGCCGTCGGGGACGTAGCAAGCGAACGCCAGCGCGCGCGGGGATTGGAGCGCGAGCTTGACGATCTTGCCGCTCGATTTGACGTTCGGCGCAATCGCGACCACCGGATTGCCCGCCTGTTCGGCCGCAAGTAGCAGCGTGAACGCCTCGATCGCATCCTCGCCGACGCCCGTGATCCGCAAGTGGCGCGCACCGCCGAACAGCGAGATCGAGGCGGCTTCATCGGCAAGCCGGCCCGGATCGCTCTTGAGCGTGCCGGCGTCGAGGTCGACGCGCTCCGCCTCCGGCCCCATCGCGCGCGCGAGCCGCTGGCCGAGTTCGGCGGCGCCCGCTTCGTCGGGGCCGTGGAGCAGATAGAGGCGGATGTCGGCGCCGGGGGCGTCGAGCGCGGCGCGGATCTGGTTGGCGTTGGCCTTCACGGCGCCGGACGCGGCGCCCGCGCATAGGTCGCGATCCGGGTCACGATCTGGTCGGCGACCGTTTCCGACAACCGTTCGAGCGCGCTGTTCTCGGCCGCGATCGTCGCATATTCAGAACCGACGACATCGACCCCGGCGTCCGATCCCGCGGTATCGTCGATCACGACCTTGCTGCCATCGAGCGCAACGAGTTGATAGCGCGCGCGCAGGCTCCGGCGCTCGCGCGTCACGCTGTCGTCGCGGCGCACGCCGAGCCCGGTGATCTGGTCGTCGAGCGTGACCTGAAGCCGATACAGCGGCGCGCTGCCGTCGCGTTCGGGTAGCCGGTCCCGCAGCGCATTGGCGACGAGCCAGCCTGATTTGCCCGCGATCGGCGCCACCTCGACGCGCGCCAGCGTCATCGCGACGGGGCCGCTGGCGCCGCCCGAATAGAGCGGATGCAGCCCGCAGCCCGCCAGCCCCAGCAGCATCAGGGGCGCGAGCCGCCTCATGCGACGAGGTTGACCAGCCGGTCGGGCACGACGATCACCTTGCGCGGTGGTTTGCCGTCGAGTGCCCGCGCGATCTTGTCGCTCGCGAGTGCGGCGGCCTCGATATCGCCGCGCTCGGTGCCCTTGGGGAGCGTCAGCGTGTCGCGCAGCTTGCCGTTGATCTGGATCGCGATCGTCACCTCGTCCTCGACCAGCAATGCCGGATCGACCGCCGGCCAGGCGGCGTCGGCGACCAGCCCCTCATGCCCCGCGGCCGCCCATGCCTCCTCGGCGACGTGCGGCACCATCGGCGCGACGAGGCGCATCAGCGTCCGCGTCGCTTCGGCGCGTGAGGCCGAAGGCGGCGCCTTTTCGAGCAGGCCGACCAGCGCGTAGAGCTTGGCGACCGCCTTGTTGAACGACAGCGCCTCGATATCCTCGGCCACCCCGGCGATGGTCTGGTGCAGCTTGCGGTCGATCGTGGCGTCTTTGGCCTCACCTTCGCCTGACTTTTCATCGTCGAACAGCCGCCACAGCCGCTGGACGAAGCGCCACGCGCCCTCGATCCCCGATTCGCTCCACGGCAGGTCGCGCTCGGGCGGGCTGTCGGACAGCATGAACCAGCGCACCGCGTCGGCGCCGTACTGGTCGACGATCGGTCCTGGATCGACGGTGTTCTTCTTCGATTTGGACATCTTCTCGACGCGGCCCACCGTGATCGGCTTGCCGGTCGCGGTCTCGATTCCGTCCTCGACCTCGGTCGGGCTGAGCCAGGCGCCGGCGGCCGATTTGTAGGTCTCGTGCGTCACCATGCCCTGGGTGAACAGGCCCGCGAACGGCTCGTCCACGTCGATCATGCCGAGATGCTTGAGCGCGCGCGTCCAGAAGCGCGCGTAGAGCAGGTGCAGGATCGCGTGCTCCACCCCGCCGATATACTGGCCGACGGGCAGCCACTTCTCGACGGTCGCCTTGTCGAACGGCCTGTCGTCGGGCTGGCTGGCGAAGCGGATGAAATACCACGACGAATCGACGAAGGTGTCGAGCGTATCGGTCTCGCGCAGCGCGGGCGCACCGCACGTTGGGCACGCGACATGCTTCCACGTCGGATGGCGATCGAGCGGGTTGCCGGGCACATCGAAGCTGACGTCCTCGGGCAGCGTCACGGGCAACTGATCCTTGGGCACCGCCACCGGGCCGCAGGCCGCGCAATGGACGATCGGGATCGGCGTGCCCCAATAGCGCTGGCGGCTCACCCCCCAGTCGCGCAGGCGGTAGACGGTCGAGCCCTCGCCCCAGCCTTCGTCCTCAGCGCGCGCGATCACGGCGCGCTTGGCCTCCTCGACGGGCATCCCGTCGAGAAAGCCGGAATTCACCAGCGCGCCGGGGCCGCTATAGGCCTCATCGCCGTCGAACACCGCGCCCGTCTTGTCGCCGTCGGCAACGACGCGGCGGACCTCGAGCCCGTATTTGCGTGCGAAATCGAGGTCGCGCTGGTCGTGCGCGGGCACGCCCATCACCGCGCCCGAGCCGTACTCCATCAGCACGAAATTAGCGATATAGACCGGCAGTTCGATCGCCGGATCGAGCGGGTGGATCGCCTTGAGCCCGGTATCGAAGCCGAGCTTCTCCTGCGTCTCGATCTCGGCCGCGGTGGTGCCGCCCTGCTTGCAGCGGGCGATGAACGCCGCGACCTCGGGGCTGTCGGCGGCGTGGGCTTGCGCGATCGGGTGATCGGCCGCGACCGCGACGAAGCTGGCGCCGAAGATCGTGTCGGGGCGCGTCGAGAACACCTCGATCCGTTCGGCGCCGCCGGCGATCTCGAACCCGAAGGTCAGTCCACGGCTCCGGCCGATCCAGTTCTCCTGCATCAGCTTGACCTTGTCGGGCCAGTGATCGAGCGCCTTCAGCCCCTCGAGCAGCTCATCGGCGAACTGGGTAATCCTGAGGAACCACTGGTTCAGCTTGCGCTTCTCGACCAGCGTGCCCGAGCGCCAGCCGCGCCCGTCGATCACCTGCTCGTTGGCGAGCACGGTCATGTCGACCGGATCCCAATTGACCGCCGATTCCTTGCGATAGACGAGCCCCGAGGCATAGAGATCGAGGAACAGCGCCTGTTCGTGGCCGTAATAGTCGGGATCGCAGGTCGCGAGTTCGCGCGTCCAGTCGAGCGCGAAGCCCAGCCGCTTCAACTGCGCCTTCATCGTCGCGATATTGGCACGCGTCCAGCCGCCGGGGTGGACGCCTTTTTCCATCGCCGCATTCTCAGCGGGCATCCCGAACGCATCCCACCCCATCGGGTGGAGCACCTCGTGCCCGGTCATCCGCTTGAAGCGCGCGAGCACGTCGCCCATCGTATAGTTGCGCACGTGGCCCATATGGATGTGCCCCGACGGATAGGGGAACATCTCGAGCACATAGGCATGGGGCTTGGACGAATCGTTGCGCGCGGCAAAGGTGCGGTTGTCGTCCCACACTTTCTGCCAGGCCGCGTCCGCCTTCAGCGCGTTGAAGCGAGAGGCCATGAGGTGACGATACTCTGGTTAGCTGATCGCGGCGCGGCGCAGGTCGCGGGCGCGGGTGAGGATGATGTCTTCGAGCTTCTGCGTCGTCGCCGCCTTGACCGGCGCGTCGACCCAGGTGCCGCCCTGGTTGATCTGGCGAAGGGCGGCGACGCGCAGCGCATCGGCGCGCAGATCCTGGTCGAGGATCGATACCGTCACCTTCATCCGCTCGGCCGGGGTGTTGGGATTGACGTACCAATCGGTGACGATGACGCCGCCGTTCGAATCGGTCTGCAGCAGCGGCATGAACGACAAGGTGTCGAGGCTGGCGCGCCACAGATAGGCGTTGACGCCGATCGTGGTGGTGCGCGCGGCGGCGAGATCGGCTTTCGGGCGCTCGCGGCCACCGCCGCAGGCGACCAGCGGAAGAAAGAGCGAGACCACGATCGCGGTGCGCAACGGGCGGTTCATTGGCGGTTCCCTGAGCGAAATGGGGGTCGCTACGCCTCTATAGATGGTCCGCCGTCGCCGCAAGCGCGGCGCTGCTGTGGAGATGGGGCAACACTGCTGCGGAAACGACTCTTTGGTGGTGGAACCGCGCGCCCGAATCGTGGTAGTCGCGATAGCGATAACGAAGGGTCAATCGTGGTCGATGGTCGAGTCCTCGGGGGCATGGGACTGGTGGCGCTTGTCGCTGCCGGCATCGCCGTGTCTCCCGCACTTGGCGCTCCCGACCGTCTGGCGCCGTCCCGGCCGCTCACGATCGGTATGGAAGACGGCATCGGATCCTTCACCCCGGCCTCGGCGGATCCCAAGCTCGCGGCGGCGCTGGCCCGCAGCGGCCTCAACGCCAGCGGCTTCCGTTTCACGCCCTCGGAGGCGGGCAAGGGCGAGCAGCATCGCGTGACGGTGGCCGTGCGCAAGCGCGTCTCGCGCAGCAGCGATGAGAGCAGCGCGCGCACGGTGGCGCCGGCGAGCACGGTCAGCGTCGCGCCGATCGCCTACAATCTCGGCGTCGCGGTCGGCTGGAAGCGATTCGCGCTGTCGGGCGATGTCACCCACGTCGATCTCGGCGGCAAGCCGGGCAGCGCCCAGTCGGTCGACATGGGGTTGAGCTATACGGGGCGCCGCGCCTCGGGCCGCGTCAAGGCGACCGCGACGCGACCGCTCGCCGATACGCCGCGCCTGATCGCCGACGATCCGAGCTATTCGATCGATGTCGGCGGCTCGTATTCGCTGACCCGCAATCTCGATCTGACCGCGGGCGTGCGCTACAAGTCCGAACATGATCGTGATCGGCTCCAGCGGCTCGCCGACGACCGCCACGACAGCCAGGCCGTCTATATCGGCACCGCCTTCCGCTTCTAACGGATCGCGCCGTTATTCGGCGATCCAGGCCTGGATCGCCGCCCAGCCGTAAAATCCGAATCGCATCATCCGTCGCCCGCGTGCCGGTGTGACGCCACCGAGCGCGATTGCCGCACCGGGAAAGGTGCGCGCGATCGCACGAGCCCGCGCGACACCGAGCACGGCGGCGCCCGGATGCGATCGTGTCGCAAAAACCGGCGAGACGAAGATCAGGTCGGCACCCACGCGTGCGGCGGCGATTGCCTCGCGCCGCGCATGGACGGCGCGCGTCAGCAACCCTCGCTCGGGGCGCCGGGCGGCATTGTGGACCCCGTCCTCGCGCGCGGCGAGCCGGTCGGCGCCGGCGCGCACCAGCACCAGCCCGCGCCGATCGGCGATCGCCTGCACGGCCGCGAACAGTCGCCGCCGTTCGGCAAGCGGGGTGCGATAGTGGCGAAACACGATTCCCGCGCCGGGCGGCAGGTTGTCGAGCGCCGTCCATAGCGACTCGCCGAGCCGTTCGTCGGTCATCAGCCAGAGGCGAGGTGGGTGGCGGCGGGGCACGGCGATGCCTATAGCAGCGCGCATGCCCGCCGACGATCCCGCCCACCGCCTCGCCGAGGTTCATGCCGCCATCGCCAAGGCCGCGCGCACGGCCGGTCGCCCGCGTGATGCGGTGACGCTGATCGCGGTCTCCAAGACGCATCCGATAGCGGCGATCCGGCCGTTGATCGACGCCGGCCAGCGCGTATTCGGGGAGAACCGCGTCCAGGAAGCGCAGACGAAATGGCCCGCGTTGCGCGCGGCGGCGCCCGATATCTCGCTTCACCTGATCGGGCAGCTCCAGTCGAACAAGGCCGACGAGGCGGTGGCGCTGTTCGATGCGATCCATTCGGTCGATCGCGTCTCGCTCGTCACCGCGCTGGCGAAGGCGATGGACAAGGCCGGGCGGCGGCCCGCGTGCTTCGTCCAGGTCAATATCGGCGCCGAGGAGCAGAAGGGCGGGGTGGCGATCGCAGACCTTCCCGCGCTGCTCGCCGAGGCGCGCGGGGCGGAGTTGCCGGTCGCGGGGCTGATGTGTCTTCCGCCCGCCGCCGTCGAGCCGGCGCCCTATTTCGCGCTGCTCGCCAGGCTGGCGCGTGACGAAGGCGTGGCCGGGTTGAGCATGGGCATGTCGAGCGATTATCCAACCGCCGTGACGCTCGGCGCCACGCATGTCCGCGTCGGCACGGCCTTGTTCGGTACGCGCGCGTGAGCGTTGTCACGGGTGCCGATCGTCACTCCGTTGCCGTCCTGCCGGCCGACGCGCTGATCTTCGATTTCGACGGCGTGCTGCTCGAAAGCGAATATGCCGGCAACGCGCAGATCGCGCGCTATCTGACCGCGATCGGCCATCCGCACACGCCCGAAGAAGCGATGACGCACTATATGGGGCTGGCGGGCGCGGATTTCGTCGCCGCGATCGAACGCCGGATCGGCCGGCCGCTGCCGCACGATTTCCATGCCGCGCGCGCCGAGGAAGATGCACGCGTTCTCGCCGAAGGGCTCGATCCGGTCGCGGGTGCGATCGCGTTCGTCCGGGCGCTGCCCGCCGACCTGCCCCGGGCGATCGCCTCGTCCAGTTCGAGCGCGTGGATCGAAACGCATCTCGATCATCTCGGCCTGCGCGCCGATTTCGGGTCGATGGTGTTCTCGGGCCGTGAGCATGTGGCGCGCGGCAAGCCGGCGCCCGACGTCTATCTCCATGCCGCACGCGCGCTCGGGGTGAGGATCGATCGCTGCACGATCATCGAGGATTCGCCCGTCGGCGCGACCGGTGCGGTCGCGTCGGGGGCGAGCGTGATCGGCTTGTGCGCGGGGCGTCACTGCCCGCCCGGCCACGCCGAGACGCTGCGCGCGATCGGCGTCGATGCCGTCGCCGGTGATTTCGCGAGCGTGGCGCGGCTGATCGGGATCGGCTGAGGAGCGGTCAGCGCCTGAGGATGGTATAGGTCATCTGCGCGCGCACCGCGAAACCGAGCCGTTCGTAGAGCGCGATCGTCGCGGCGTGATCGGCATAGGCATGGAGGAACGGGGTTTCGCCCCGCGCCGCGATCCGCCGGGCGACGAGCCTCAGCAGCCCTGCGGCGAACCCGCGGCCGCGCCAGCCGGGCCGCGTGCACACGCCGCTGACCTCGGTGAAGCCGGGCGCCTTGAGCCGTTCGCCAGCCATCGCGACCAACCGGCCCGCCTCGCGCACTCCGACGAAGCCGCCCAAGACGTGCGTGCGCGCGAAGAACGGGCCGGGTTCGGTCAGCGTTGCCAGATCGAGCATCTCGGCGGCGTCGGCATCGCCGAGCGTCACGACGTTGAAACCGGGTTTGGGCACCGACAGGTGCGGCGCGATCATCTGGACGCATGCGACCTGTTTGACGACATGAAGCGCGTCGGGAAGCGCGGGCGCGCCGTGCTCGACCAGCCCGATCGTTCCGCCTTCGGGAACGAGCCGCGCCAGCGCCGCAAGGCTTTCGGGGGTCGTATCCCTTGCCGCGGCGAACACCGCCACCGCGGGATCGAAGCGCAGCGCGCCCGCATCGCCGATCGCAAACCCCGCTTGCCGCGTCGTCAGTGCGCTCCAGACCGGCCGATCGAGCGGATGCGCCATCGCTGTCAGAGCTGGTGGCCGGTGCGATCGCGCTTGGTCGCGAGATAGCGCTCGTTGTGCGGGTTGGGCGGCAGATGATGTGGTACGCGTTCGATCACGCGCACGCCTGCGGCCTCGAGCCCGGCGACCTTGGCCGGATTGTTGGTCAGCAGCCGGATTTCGCATTGTCCGAGCAAGGTCAGCATCCGCGCCGCGACCGCGAAGTCGCGGGCGTCGATCGCGAAACCGAGTCGGGTGTTGGCATCGACGGTGTCGAACCCCTGATCCTGGAGCGCATAAGCGCGCAGCTTGTTGATCAGCCCGATCCCGCGCCCTTCCTGCCGCAGATAGAGCAGGATACCCCAGCCGCTGCGCTCGATTTCGCGGATCGCCGCGCGCAATTGCGGGCCGCAATCGCATTTGAGACTGCCGAGTACGTCACCCGTCAAACATTCGCTGTGGAGCCGCACCAGCGGCGGGCGGCCATCGGGCGCGCCGATCAGCAATGCGACATGCTCGCCCGGCATTTCGGGGGTGCGGAAGGCGACGATCTCGGTCGCCTCTGCGCCCTCGACCGGCAGGCGCGCGCGCGCCGCGATCGTCAGCCGCGCGGCGTCCTCATGCGCGGCGATATCGGTGGGGGTGATCGAGACCTCGTTGTCGGCGGCATCGGTGCGGACGAAAAATGCGGGCAGGATGCCGGCGATCCGCGCGAGTTGCAGCGCGGCGGCGGCAAGATCGGGCGCGATCACGGGGATCGCGGCGAACGGCCCCTTCATCGGCGTCGCAAGATCGAGCTGCGGATCGGCGAGCGCGGTCGCGACGGCAAGGTCGAGCCACGGCGCGCGATCGACCATCACCGGCGCGTCCGGGGTCGCCGCCTCGCGCTGGTTGGCGAGCTTGAGGGTTGCCGCACGGCCCGCCGACAGCAGCACCGGCGCGCGCGCCTCGGGGTCGAAGCTTGCGAGGCGCGCGGGATCGGCGGTCTCGATCGCGAGCAGGCTCAGCACCGCTGCGCCGTCGCCGATCGCCACCGGCCAGCCACGGCGCAGCGCGTCGATCGCCCGGGCCGCGGCGCGCGCGCTCATGCAGTGAACTCGGTCATGATCGGCACATGGTCCGATGGCTTCAGCCAGCTTCGGCAATCCTCGAAGACGTGGTGTGCCACGGCCTTGTCGGCAATCTCGCGCGTCGCCCACATATGATCGAGGCGGCGGCCGCGATCGTTCCTGGTCCAGTCGGGCGAGCGATAGCTCCACCAGGTGTGAAGCCGCGCGGGCGCGGGATGGAAATGGCGGCCGAGATCGACCCACGAATTGCTGGCCTTGAGCGCATCCAGCGCATCGACTTCGATGGGCGTGTGGCTGACGACCTTCAGCAATTGCTTGTGGCCCCAGACATCGCTGGGAAGCGGCGCGATATTGAAATCCCCGACGAGCAGGGTGGGCACCGCGAGCGTCTCGGACCAGCGCGTCATCCGCTCGACGAAATCGAGCTTCTGCCCGAATTTGGGGTTGAGCGTGCGATCGGGGATGTCGCCGCCGGCGGGCACATAGACATTCTCGATCCGCATCCCGTTCGGCAGCCGCACGCCGATATGCCGTGCCTCGCCGTTCGCCTGCCAGTCGAGCCGGTCGTCCTCGACGATCGGCAATCGTGAGAGGATCGCGACGCCGTGGTGCATCCGCTGGCCGTGGAGGACGATATGCTCATAGCCCAGCCGCCGGAACGGGGCGGCGGGGAAGTCCCCGTCGATAACCTTGGTTTCCTGGAGGCAGAGGATATCGGGCTGCGCTTCCTTCAGGAAGCGCTCGACGATCTCGATACGGAAACGAACCGAATTGATGTTCCAGGAGACGATCTTGAGCGTGTCGGCCATGCCGCGCGATGTAGTCGTATCGGTCATCGCGCGCCAGTGCGAGGGCGCGGGCCGGCACCGCACCGAACAAAAACACCGTTCTCCGACAAAAAGAAAGGCCCCCGCTCCGGGGGCATGGAACGGGGGCCAACCTAGCGTTCGTCACGCAGGCGGGAACCGGGGCGTAAGCATCCGGGCAACAGGGGGGAATCCCGGATCACCCCGAATCCGCGAGCCCCTATTAGCGTCGGGAACCTGTCGCCAATATGAATGGCGCGCTTATCGCCCGCGCGTCGTCCTCCGCGGATCGTTCCAGCGAAACGTGTTGTCGGAGACGGGCACGTTGATCTTCTGGTCGCTGAGGCGAACCGTGGTGCGGTTGTTCTGCGAATCGAGCGCGACCCATCCCTGGAGCGTCAGCCCGCCGGTCGCGCCGGTGTCGCGGGCGAAGACCAAGGTGATCCGGCCGTATTGCGGATGCTTGGGATCGCTTGCCTCGACCGAGATCACCCGCGGATCGCCGCCGGGTACGACATGCGCGACCTTGCTCATGTCCTTGCCCGGATCGAGCAGCACCGACAGCGGCGAATCGCCGATCGGCCAGCGTTGCACCTGGTTCACCGAATAATCGATGAAGAACAGCGCCTTGCCGTCGCCGACGATAAGGATCGGCACGCCCTTTTCGTACTGGAAGCGGATCTTGCCGGGCTTCTTGAGGCTCAGCGTGCCGGTAAGCACCTTGCCCGCGCGGTCGGTCTGGGTGAAATGCGCGGTCATCGTGTCGACCGATCCCAGATAGTGCTGGACGGTGGCGAGATCGCCCGCCGCGGGCGCGGCGATCCCGGTCGCGGCGGGGATGACGATCGCCGGCGCGGCGATGGCGGTGGCCAAAGCGAGAAAACGGACCTTCACGGGGAGAATGCTCCTTAATCGACGTGTCCGGGATTGTTACAGGAACGCATTGAACGCGCTGTGAACCGGGCAGAACGCGACGGTTCAGCTTTGGTTGCCGCCCTATCTAGAGCGGCCGCCCGTCCTGATCCATCAGCACCTCGCGGCGGCCGACGTGATCGGGTTTGGAAACCAGCCCTTCCTTCTCCATCCGCTCGATCAGCCGCGCGGCCGAATTGTAGCCGATCCGCAATTGCCGTTGCAGCCACGAGGTCGAGGCCTTCTGGCTTTCGGCGACGAGCTGGCGCGCCTGGCGGTATTGCTGGTCTTCGGCCGAATCCTCGCCGGTCGGCGCGCCATCGAGCGCGAAGCTGTCCTCGGGCTCCTCGGTGACCGACTGGATATAATCGGGGCTCCCTTGCGCGCGCCAGTGGTTGGCGACCGCCTGCACTTCCTCGTCCGAGACGAACGGGCCGTGGACGCGCGCGATCTGCTTGCCGCCGGGCATGTAGAGCATGTCGCCCTTGCCCAGCAGTTGCTCGGCGCCCTGCTCGCCCAGGATGGTGCGCGAATCGATCTTCGAGGTGACGTGGAAGCTGATCCGCGTCGGCAGATTGGCCTTGATCACGCCGGTGATGACGTCGACCGAGGGGCGCTGCGTCGCCATGATCAGGTGGATGCCCGCCGCGCGCGCCTTTTGCGCGAGCCGCTGGATCAGGAATTCGACCTCCTTGCCCGCGGTCATCATCAGATCGGCCAGTTCGTCGACGACGACGACGATCTGCGGCAGCACCGGATAATCGAGCTGCTCCTCCTCATAGACCGGCTGGCCGGTCTCCGGGTGGTAACCGGTCTGCACCTTGCGGCCGAGCGGCTGGCCCTTGGCCCTGGCGGCCTTCACCTTGTCGTTGAACGATGACAGGCTGCGCACGCCGACCGAGGCCATCATGCGATAGCGATCCTCCATCTGTTCGACCGCCCATTTGAGCGCCCGCACCGCCTTGGGCGGTTCGGTGACGACGGGGGCGAGCAGGTGGGGGATATCCTCGTACATGCTCAGTTCGAGCATCTTGGGATCGATCATGATCATTTTGCACTGATCGGGCGTCAGCCGGTAGAGCAGCGACAGGATCATGCAGTTCAAGCCCACCGACTTGCCCGAGCCGGTGGTGCCCGCGACGAGCAGATGCGGCATCGGCGCGAGATCGGCGATCACCGGATCGCCGGCGATATTCTTGCCGAGGATGATCGGCAGTTGCGCGGTCAGATCCTCGAAATTCTGGCTCGCGACCAGTTCGTGCAGGTTGACCATCTCGCGCTTGACGTTGGGCAGCTCGATCCCGATCACGCTGCGCCCCGGGATCGTCGCGACGCGCGCCGACACCGCCGACATGTTGCGCGCGATATCGTCGGCGAGCGCGATCACCCGGCTCGCCTTGATCCCCGACGCCGGCTCGAGTTCGTACATCGTCACCACCGGGCCGGGGCGGACCTCGACGATCGATCCCTTGACGTTGAAATCGTCGAGCACGCTTTCGAGCAGTCGCGCGTTGCGCTCGAGCGCGGCCTTGTCGATCGTCGTATTGCCGGTCGCGGGCGCGGCCTTGAGCAGGTCGATCGGCGGCAATTGGTAATTGTCGCGCAGATCAAGCGACGCCTGCTTCGCCTTGGGCCGCGCGGCTGCCGAAGGCGAAAGCTGGCGATCGGCGATGACGGGCGCGGGGCGGCTCTCGGGAATGGCCACCGGGCGCGGCTGCGGCGTCCGCTTCAACGAATCGCGCAACGCGGGCATGTCGTCATCGGCCGTCGCGCCGTCATCGTCGTCGCGCACGCGACGCCGGCGCCATTGCCGGTCGGCAAGGTCGAGATCGAGGCTGCGGATCCAGATCACCAGCCCGCTCACCCCCGCCACCGCCGCGAGCAGCCCGGTGGCCCAGTCGCGGATCGCCGCGTCGCCGATATAGGCCAGCGCCCATTCCGCGCAGCCGCTGACGCCGAGGCCGATCACCCCGCCCCATCCGGCGGGAAGCCACATCCGCGCCGAACCGAATATGAAGCCGACCGCGATCGCCATCAGCGCGACGCCGCCGATCGTGCCGCGCACCATCCGCCGCCACGGGCCGATCGGCCGGTCGCGCCACAATCGGCTCGCGATGATCGGCCCGATCGGCAGCACCAGCGCGACCAGCGGCCCCGCGATCGTCAGCAACAGATCGCTCACCCAGGCGCCGGGCACGCCGAGCAGATTGCGGGTCGGCCCGCCGGCGGCGGTGTTCAGCGCGGCATCGCCGGCATTGTAGGTGGCAAGCGCGAGGGCGATCGCAAGCGTGACGAGCGCGATTCCGATCGCGGCGAACAGCGCGCCCGAACGCGCCGCGCCCGCCTTCACCGATTCCCGCCACAGCGACGGTTGCGCGCGACTGGCCATGATCCGACCCCCGAAACGCCGCCTGTGCGCGGCCGTACACCCAATGTTCCTATTGTCCCCGCTTGCGAGTCCGGCGTCAAGAAGGCGCGCGGTGGGCCGAGTCCGGCGATCGTCGGGCTCAATGAGAGGGTTGGAGGCCGCGACCGGGCGGGCTACATCACGGCGATGCAACAGGCAGATGTCATCCTTCTGGGCAGCGGGCTGGTCGGCAGTGCGCTCGGCGTCGCGCTCGATGCGCATGGCCTGTCGTCGATCATCGTCGATCCCGCCGATCCCGATCACATGCTGGCGCCCGGTTTCGACGGCCGCGCGTCGGCGGTGGCGAGTGCGAGCGGGCGGATGCTCGACGCGATCGGCGTGGGCACAGCTCTTGCCGGCAAGGGCTGTGAGATCCGGCACATCCGGGTGAGCGACGGGCTCGCGCCGGGCAAGCTCGATTTCATTCCCGATGCCGATGATGGCGCGCTGGGGACGATGTACGAGAACCGTCTGCTGCGGCGCGCGCTGTTCGAATCGGCACGCGGCGCGGCGCATGTCGATCTGCGCATGAAGACGCGCGCCGATCACGTCGCGCGCGGGGCCGGCGGCGTCACTGCGCGGCTGTCGAGCGGCGAGACGGTGTCGGCGCCGCTGCTGATCGCGGCCGAGGGGCGCAATTCGCCGACGCGCGCGGCCGCGGGTATCCAGGTCGCGCGCTGGCAATATGATCACGCCGCGATCATCTCGGCGTTCAACCATGCCCGCCCGCACGAGAATATCGCTTACGAAATCTTCTATCCCGCCGGCCCGTTTGCGCTGCTGCCGCTGCCCGACGACGCTGCCGGCCACCGCTCGGCGATCGTGTGGAGCGTGCGCGCGAAGGACGCCGCCGGGATGCTCAAGCTCTCCGATCGCGCTTTCCTTGCCGAGGCCGAAAAGCGCATGGGCGGCTTTCTCGGCGCGCTGTCGACCCTCAGGCCGCGCGCGAGCTATCCACTCGGCTTCCACCACGCCGCGACGATCACCGCCGATCGGTTGGCGCTGGTCGGCGATGCGGCGCACGGCATCCACCCGATCGCGGGGCAGGGGCTCAACCTCGGCTTCCGCGATGCCGCCGCGCTGGCGCAGGTGCTCGTCGAGGCGAAAAGAACCGGGATGGATCTTGGCGACGCCCAGGTGCTCGCCCGCTACCAGCGCTGGCGCGGGCTCGATAATCTCATGGTCGCCGCCGCCACCGACGGGCTGACGCGGCTGTTCGGCGTACGCGGCAAGGCGGCAAGCGCGATCCGGCGCTTCGGCATCTCCGCGGTCGATCGCATCCCGCCGCTCAAAGATCGGTTCATGGCGGAGGCACGCGGTGAATCGGGCGAGCTACCCAGGCTATTGATGGGTGAGGCGATCTAGGGCCGACCAACGATCTCCGCGATTCGCACGTCGATCTGCGCGCTCGCGTCGGGGCGGCGGACCATGATGAAGGTTCCACTCCATTGCCCGGCGATGCTCCAGCGGCCGGTAATTTCGGACGAATCGTCGTTTGCCGTGCCGGTATAGGCGATCGGCGTCTGATGGCCGTCGTCATAGACTTTGACGAGCGCGATCGCTGCGCCCGTCCGCGTGCCTTGCAGCAACGCATGGAGCGACCCGCCATCACCGGTCTCGGTCGTTTCGCCGGAGAGCATGCCGCCGTCGTCGCGAAAAATCGCGCCGAAGGCGACCGACGGGAGCGTGTGCGGATAGTTGAAGATGCCGTCCCACTCGCCGGTCAGCGCGCGGTCGCTGCTCATTGCTCGATCCGCCGCGCTTCCTCGATCAGCAGCACGGGCACGCCGTCGCGGATCGGATATGCGAGGCCGGCTTCCTCCGACACCAGTTCCTGCCGCGCCTCGTCGTAGCGTAACGGGGTCCGCGTCGCCGGGCAGACGAGGATCGAGAGCAGCCAGGGATCGATCGCGCCGCTCATTGCAGCGTCACCATGTCGTCGCCGTCGTGGCGGCCGAAGAACTGCATGAGCTGGATGGTCAGTTCGGCGCGCGTCGCGAGGTCGGGCGATTCGAGCAGCGCCTGCTTGGCGGCGACATCGAACGGCGCGATCTGCGCGATGCCGTTGACCAGCGCTTCGTCGTCGAGCCGGCCGACCGCTTCCCAATCGACCGCATAGCCTTGCGTATCGGCGAAGCGGCGCGATTCGAGTTCGAGCGCGGCGCGCTGCCCCAGCGCGAGAATCTCGGTCTCCTCGTCACCGCTGTCGAGCAACTCGGCCTCGACCTGGCGGAACGGCGTCGTCACCTCGAGTTCGCGGACGATGCGGAAGCGCGATACGCCCCGCAGGACGAGGTTGTAGCGGCCCTCGTCCAACGCCTCGATCTCGGCGATCCGTCCGACGCAGCCGAGGTCGAACAGCGCGGGTTCGCCATCGCGGCGCAGCGTGCCGGGGCGCGGCTGGATCATGCCGATCCGTCGGTCGCGCGCCATCGCGTCGGATACCATTGCCTTGTAGCGCGGCTCGAAAATATGGAGCGGCAGGTGCATCCCCGGAAACAACAGCGCACCGGGCAGCGGGAACACCGAGAGCCGCGTCGTCGTCATCCGAACAGGATCGCCGACAATCGTCGCCGCTGCGCCGAAACCCACGGATCCTCGAGCCCGGTCACTTCGAACAATTTGAGCAGCCGGTCGCGTGCCGCACCCTCGTTCCAGTCGCGCTCGGCGGTGATGATGGCGAGCAGGTTGTCGGCGGCGGCGTCGCGGTCGCCTGCCGCCATCTGTCCGCCTGCCAGCCGGTAGCGCGCGTCGAGATCTTGCGGGTTGGCCGCGACCTCGGCTTGCAGGCCCGACAGGTCTTCGACCGGCTCGGCATCCTGTTTCAGCGCGAGCGCCGATTTGGCGCGCTCGATCTCGGGCAGCCCGGCGATCTCCTCGGGCAGTGCCGCGATCGCCGCTTCGGCCTCGTCGTCGCGATCGAGCGCGATCAGCGCCCGGATGCGGCCCGAGGCGATCGCCGGGTGGTCGGGCGCCATCGCGATAAGCTGGTCGAAGATCGACAGCGCGCGCGCCGGATCCTCGCCCAGCACCTGCTCGCCCATCGCGATCAGCGGTTCGAGTTCGGCCTCGGTCTGCGATTCGGCGCTTTCGACGGGCACTTGGCGCAGGATCTGGTCGAGCATCGCCTTCAATTGCGATTCGGTGCGCGCCTGCGTCAGGTCGGCGACGAGCTGGCCCTGGAACATCGCATAGACGGTCGGGATCGACTTGATCTGGAATTGCGCGGCGATGAACTGGTTCTTGTCGGTATCGACCTTGGCCAGCACCACGCCCTTGTCGGCGTAATCGGCCGCGACCTTCTCCAGCACCGGGGCGAGCGCCTTGCACGGGCCGCACCATTCGGCCCAGAAATCGACGATGACCAGCTTGGTCATCGACGGCTCGACAACGTCGCGCCGGAACGCCTCGACCGCTTCATTTTCCTGCGGGCTCATGCCGAGTGTCGCCAAGATCTGCTCCCATATCCGGTGGTCCGGCCCTTATGTGGGGCGAAAGCGCGCATAGCCAAGCCCTTTCCGCGCCACGAACCCGCATGGCGCCATCACGATCCGCGCAATTGATAAGTCCTGATCCAAGGGGGCTTGCCCACCCCCGGCGCCGATGCTAGGGCCGCCGCCTTACCCGGGTCCGCATCCTCGCGGACCGGCGCCAAGAGCGGGCGTAGCTCAGGGGTAGAGCACAACCTTGCCAAGGTTGGGGTCGAGGGTTCGAATCCCTTCGCCCGCTCCAGGTTTCCTAAGAAAATCGATGACTTACGAGGGTGCGGCTGAGGCCACTCTCTCGCGTTTTTGGCTCAGTTCACCACCAGTTCACCACCGCTGAGGGTAGAATCGACAATAGGCGCCTGTCGGCGTTCACCTATCTCGCCATACCCCTTTGATAGGACGTCGCCCGGCAATGCCATAAAAGGCATAAGTAGCGTGCTGGAGCAAAAGCTCTCCGGCGGCCCTCGCGAAGCCCCGCAATGAGGCGTGCCACATCGCGTTCTGCGGTGGCCCAACGATGCCTTCACCCCGGTGGGAAAGATACTACGGCTGATTCAATCCATGCTCGTCAGCCTTGGCCTTGGGCGTTCGGCGTCTCGGCATGGAGCGTCTGCAGCAGCGGGCAGCCGGGATCCTGGCCGGCGTCGCAGGCTCTCACCGAATCGGAAAGGACCTGCTCCATCTGCTTGAGGTCGGCGATTCGCGCTTGCACGTCCTTGAGGTGCGACGCGGCAAGATCGCGTACGTCGGCGCAGGAGGCTGGTCCCCCAGCCGCTAACCGTAGCAAAGCGCGCACCTCATCGAGCGTGAACCCGAGCTCGCGGGCGCGTCGCACGAACCCCAGGCGCGCCACATCCTCCCTGTCATAGCTGCGGAAGCGACCTCGCCGTGGCGGGGCCGGGATCAGTCCGATTCGTTCATAATAGCGAATCGTCTCGATGTTGCAGCCGGCGCGGCGCGAGAGCTCGCCGATCTGGATCGCGCCCGTTCCGCTCATCGTCAAAATACCTCTTGAGTCTGTAGTCGCTACAGATGGTAGGGCCGTCGCGTACCCGGCACAAGGAGTCGACCCGTGACACAACCGCCAACCCCGCCCAAGGGCACCAGCGCCGCGGCGTTCACACTCACTGGTCTTGCCGCTGCCTTTGGTGTCGCTTCGTGCTGTGCACTACCGATACTGCTCATCTCCGCCGGGGGCAGCGCCGCGTGGCTCGGCGGCATCGCCGCCGTCACTGCGCCCTATCGCATGCCGCTTCTTCTGATCGGGACAGCCTGCCTCATTGTCGGTGCCGTATTGTTGGTCCGCCAACAAAGGAGCGCGGTGCACTGCGGTCGCGCCGGCGTGCGTACTCCCCGCGCGATGCGAATTCTGACGCTGGCCGGGCTGCTACTTGGTGCGGCCCTATTGTGGGCGGGTTATCGCTATGTCTGACGACGGCCTCGAACTGCGCTCAACGATCACCTGCCCGATCTGCGGTCATCAGGCGACGGAAACGATGCCGACCAATGCCTGCCAATATTTTTACGACTGCACCGGATGCGGCGCCATCCTGCGTCCCAAGGCAGGCGATTGCTGCGTCTTCTGCTCCTATGCAACAATGCCATGCCCGCCGATCCAGGAGAGCGGCGCCAAAAGCTGCTGCGGCTAGGATTGTCAGCCGACCATTGCGGCTCTTTCGTACCAACCTCGTGTCCGCTTCACGATGGCGACCACCGACAACATCACCGGCACTTCGACCAACACGCCCACGACCGTGGCGAGGGCCGCGCCCGATTGCAGGCCGAACAGGCTGATCGCGGCGGCCACGGCCAACTCGAAGAAATTGGACGCGCCGATCAGCGCCGCGGGCGCGGCCACACACCATGCAACGCCGAAGCGGCGGCTCAGCCAATAGGCCAGGCCGGCATTGAAATAGATCTGAATCAGGATCGGGACGGCGAGGAGCAGGATGATCAGCGGCTGCCCCAAAATGGCCTCGCCCTGAAACCCGAACAGCAGGACCAAGGTGGCCAGCAGGGCCACCAGCGACACCGGCCCGAGCGCCTTGAGGAGCCGATCGAGCGCCGGCTGTCCACCGCTGCAAAGCTGCGTATGGCGCACCGTCTGCGCGATGATCACCGGCACGACGATATAGAGCAGCACCGACAGCAGGAGCGTATTCCACGGCACGGTGATCGAGGCGACGCCGAGCAGCAGCCCCACCAGAGGCGCGAACGCGAACACCATGATGACATCGTTGAGCGCGACCTGGCTGAGCGTGTAGTGCGGCTCCCCCTCGCACAGGTTCGACCAGACGAACACCATCGCGGTGCAGGGCGCGGCGGCTAGCAGGATCAGGCCGGCAATGTAGCTGTCGATCTGACCGGCCGGGAGCAGCGGCCGGAATAGCCAGCCGATGAAGACGGTGCCGAGCAACGCCATCGAGAACGGCTTGACCGCCCAGTTGATGAAGAGCGTCACGCCGACGCCCCTCAGATGCTGCCGAACCTGGCCGAGCGCGCCGAAGTCGATTTTCAGCAGCATCGGGATGATCATCAGCCAGATGAGCAGCGCAACCGGCAGGTTCACATGCGCGACCTCCGCCGCGGCGATCGCTGCAAACGCGCCCGGTATTGCAGCGCCCAAGGCTATCCCGGCGACGATGCACAACGCCACCCACACCGACAAATAGCGTTCGAAGGTCGATATCGCCGGACGCCCGGAAGCGATCATTGTGGTCGCCACAGCTTAGCTCTCTTTCCCGGTGACGCGGTGCCCGGCTTGGTCGATCACCAGTTCGCCGTCTTCCTTGTGGAAGGCGGAGCGCTGCGGGCGGGGCAGGATATCGAGCACGGCCTCGGACGGACGACACAGCTTCACGCCAAGCGGCGTCACCACCACGGGCCGGTTGATCAGGACCGGGTGCTCGATCATCGCGTTGATGAGCCGGTCGTCGCTAAGATTCGGGTCATCCAGCCCCAGCTCGCCATAAGGAGTGCCCTTCTGGCGCAGCAGGTCGCGCGGGCGGATTCCCATTTGCGCGATCAGCGACACCAGCTCGGCGCGTGTCGGCGGCGTCTTCAGATATTCGATGACGGTCGGCTCGATGCCTGCGTTGCGGATCAGGCCGAGCGTGTTGCGCGACGTCCCGCAGGCCGGATTGTGATAGATGGTGACGTTCACTCGCAGCAGCCGGCGTTCTGGGCCGGCATCGTCGGCGCGCAGCAAGTCGTCTCGCCGGCATTGTCCGAAATCGCCGACAGGGCGGGGCTGTCGCCATAGACGGTCGCTTCACCGTTGGTGAAGAAGGCTTCCCAGACGACGCCTTGTGGATCGGCGATCCAGCTCTTTTCGGATTTGGCGTAGCAGCAGGTCGTCGCGCCTTCCTCGAGTACCGGACGGTCGGCGGCCTTGAGCCGGCCATAGACTTCGGCCAGTTCGTCCTGGTTCTCCACCTGGATGCCGAGGTGTTCGATGCCTTTGGTCGCGTGCTGCCCGACCGAGATGGCGAAGTTGACCCTCGGATCCTCGAGCATCCATTTGGCATAGTCCGGCTTCACGACGGCCGGCTCTGCGCCGAACAGCGTCGAATAGAAGCCGACCGACTGGTCGAGATCGTTGACCCCGACATGGACGTGCAGACGCTTCATGCTGATTTCCTTTCCAGAACGGGCTTGTCTTGCGAACCGCAGATCGCGTCCGGGGCGCAGGTCGCGCCGGCGCAGCAATTTTCGGTGAGATAGCCGAGCAGCGCGTTCATCGCGGCATAATCGGCGGTATAGATGAGGGACCTGCTCCGCCGTTCCTGACTGATCAGCCCCGCCCGGGAAAGCTGGGCGAGATGAAACGAAAGCGACGAGTTGGGGATGCCCAGGGCGTCCGCGATCGCCCCCGCCGGCATGCCGTCCTCGCCGGCCTGTACCAGCAAACGGAACACGGCCAGCCGATGCTCCTGCGCGAGCGCGCCCAACGCCCCGATCGCCGCTGCGGCCTCCATCAACGGAACTGCCCCAAGAGGCGGGTATTGCGACCGTTCTTTCCCGACGGGAAGGCCGTCCTATCGGGATGGTCGCAAGGCGCGGGCGGCTCTTCGCTCGCTAGCAGCAGCCGTTCGACGAACCGGGCGATGCTCCAGGACATCGATGATCTCCATCATTTCGATGAATGTGGAAATAATGGTCATATAAATGCGCGTCAATACTATATTTCCACGAATATGGAATCATCGTCGCTGAGAGCGTCGCGAGAAGCTGGGTGTCAAGGGGGTAGGTGACGGACAGTGCTCCTCTCGCGCGCCACGACAACCGTCGCTTTGATGTCGTTTCGCGAGTACCCCACGCGACTTGTCCTGCCGGCGTCATGGGCAGATTATCAAAGTCGCTAAATCTCGTCCCGGTCTTCGCCAAGTTCGTCGATCAGACGCTGGACCGTGCCGATGGGCGTATCGTCAATCAGCCGGATGGTTTCACCACAGCCCGGGCACTCGATGGTGCGTTTGAGACGCAACGTCCGATAGGGCACGTTCAGTTCCCGATCGCAGACCGGACACGTCGTTTGCGCTCTGATGCCGTCGAGCTCGTTGGCCATGCGACATCCTAACCCCCTTGAGCGAGTCGGCCAAACGATAGGTGTATAAGCCTTGGTTGCGACCGGGAGGGAAAAGCCTTCCCCTGAGCGGGAGCCCTTGCGGTCCCCGGCGACCCCATCTGCAGGGGGCTCAGCCCCCCCAGGCTGTGCAGAAACTCGCCACGACGGCGATGCCGCGAGCCAGGCCCTTCAGTCTCGAAGCGGCACGACTCCGTTCAGCTCGGCCGGACCAATGCTCCGGTTCCGAGAGTGTTCACTACGCGGATCATGTTGAAGGCCAGCACCGACAGCGCCGCTTCCGCCTTCACTCTCCGCAACCCTCTGGTGAGGAACCTACCTCCACCAGACATTCGTTTGATGGTTCCGAACGGATGCTCGACCGTACATCGCCTGGTCCGCATCAGGCTCCGGCATAAATCCGCGCCTCCATTCGATCAAGCGCGCTCTGATCGAACAGTCGATGGATCGTGCGTTGGACGCCTGGCGTGCAGCGAGGCTTGAGGGCGCAGCTCTTGCACGCTGATGTCCGGTATCGAATCGCGCGGTTGCGAGTGTGCTTTCCGGACCGGCGTAATGTTTGACCGGCTGGGCACCTGATCGTGTCGCTTTCGTCGTCATAGACAAATTGAGTCGGCCGGAAGTGCTCCGTATTCATCGCGCCGCGCTTGATCGGCGCGGACACGATGATCGCCTCGGACTCGCAGCGGGCGACCTCCTCGGCGTTGGAGTAACCGCCGTCGGTCAGGACGTGCAATTCGTCAGCGTCCAGGACATCTTTGGCCGCCAACGATACCGGGTGGAGGAGATGGCTGTCGTTCGCGTCGTTGAACACGTCGTGATGGATGATGAGCCCACTCTTCACATCGACCACGCTTTGAAGGTTGTAAGACGGCAGCTTCGGCGCGCGTCCGTAGCCCATCGGTCTGGCTTCCGGCTCGCCAAAAACGATCACCTTTTCCTCACGTTTGGCCAACTCGGATTGGCGCTTGGCGAGACGGTCTTTGCGGCGCTGAAGCGACGCGATTGCTCCAGCGAACGCCTCACGGTGTGCCGGCTGGTCATCAAAGCCCTGCGTCACCTGCTCGTCGATCACGTCCAAGCGATCGAGATAATAGGCGATCTCACGCTCGGTGTGGGCAATGTCACGCGCCAGACGATCGGCACCGGCGATGTTCTTGGCGCTGGCGACCGCCCGCATCTTCGTCCCGTCAAGCGCAACAGTTCGGCCACCGATCAGGCCCTGCTCGCGACAAAATTGCACGAAGGTGGCGCTAGCTCTGACGATCGCCTCGGGATTGTCGTGCCGGAAGGCCGCGATGGTTCGATAGTCCGGTGCGAGACGACGCATCAGCCATAGCGCCTCAAGGTCACGCCCGCAGGCACGCTCCAGTATACGCGAGGAGCGGACCTGGTTGAGATAGCCCCAGATGTAAAGGCGGAGCATGTCGGCGGGGTGATAGCCGGGTCTGCCTGTGGCAGCGCTGACCGCGCGATCGAAGCCGAGGTCGGCCAAGTCGAGATTGGCGACAAAGGCATCAACGACGCGCACCAACGCGTCGGGAGCGATATAGTCATCAACGCAAGATGGCAGGAGAGCTTCCTGTCGGCGATCCACGCCTTCGATAAATCCCATTCGCGCCTCCCGCCCCAACGATCATCAGTATACAGAAATTCCTCACTTCGGAGACGGTCACGCAGACCAAAACCGGGTGAGTCGTGGCTGAGGCGAGTCAGTATGTGCATCCCCAAGCGCACGGGACAAATACCCAGGAGGGTATTATAGGATTAACGCGGACCGGCAGCTCCCAGGCGGCGTCGGCTGCCCGCCAACCGGCCTCGATATTCGGCCGCACGCCCCCACCGGAAGGGCGCGAGGGGTTTTCCATGCGATAGCTT
The DNA here is from genome assembly GCF_003550065.1 of Hephaestia caeni. Lineage (GTDB taxonomy): Bacteria > Pseudomonadota > Alphaproteobacteria > Sphingomonadales > Sphingomonadaceae > Sphingomonas > Sphingomonas caeni_A. The sequence continues at coordinate 904,454 of NZ_QXDC01000003.1, read as the reverse complement.
GCCCTACTTTCGAGGGACTGACGGAGACGACCTAGCGCATGAAGCGCTGGCGGTTGTCCGATCAGCTTGTTTTTGCTAGGCAAACCCGCCGACCCCTGAGGTGGCGCCTGACTCTGCGGCTTCGGCGCGAGTCGAAACTCCCATGCGGATTGGCCCATGGCGCTCGCAGCACGGTCACGCCCGAGCGCGCCACACCCCGCGGTCAAACGGGCGAAGTTCAATTCGATGAGCGGGAAGAAGGATGCGTAGCGTTGATGAAATCGATCTCGGTCCCGCCCGAGCGGCGTCGATGACCGATCGTTCGCACACTCGACCGCCTGGGACACACGATGCCGCGGAGCACCTCGCGGCGATCGTCGAATCCTCGGATGACGCCATTCTGACGAAGGATCTGGATGGGATTGTCACCAGCTGGAACTCAGCAGCAGAGCGGCTGTTCGGCTATCCCGCGCGCGAGATTATCGGAAAGTCGATTACGCTTCTTCTGCCCGCCGATCGGCAGGACGAGGAAGCGCCGATCCTAGCCCGCCTGCGCCGTGGCGAGCGCGTGCGTCATTATGAAACCGTGAGGCGACGCAAGGATGGCGGCCTGGTGGATATCTCGCTCAGCGTCTCGCCGCTGCGCGACGCCACCGGCACGATCATCGGCGCATCCTCGATCGCCCGGGATATCACGGAACGCAAACGTGCCGAGGAGCAGCAACAGCTGCTGCTGCGCGAGATGGATCATCGCATCAGGAACCTGTTCACGCTGTCCGCCAGTCTAGTGCGCTTGAGCGCGGGCGAGACCGGCAGTGTCGAGGAATTGGCGACCATCGTGCAAGATCGACTGGGGGCGTTGGCGCGAGCGCATGCCTTTACGATATCAAAAACCCCCTTCGGGGGAGCCGGCGAAACCGTTGGGCTGCATGCCCTGCTCGAGACGATCGTCGCTCCTTATCAAATGCGGGCCGATCACCCTCGCATCCGGATCATCGGTGATGACCTCGACCTCGCCGGCGGAGCCGTTACGGCGCTCGCGCTGATTTTCTATGAGCTTGCCACGAATGCCGCCAAATACGGCGCTTTGACGTCGCCATCAGGTGTCGTAACGATCGAAGTCATCGCGGAAGATGATACCGTTTCGCTGATTTGGAACGAACGTGGAGCGTTGCTTGATGCAGGGCCGAAGAGGGAGGGCTTCGGAAGGCAGCTCGAACGGCTGGCCACGGTACAACTCGGCGGCCGCATCGAGCGCGAATGGCGGCCGGACGGCGTGCGGATCGTTCTGACAATGGCACGCGGGCGCCTTGGCGGACCAAACCTCATCTGAGTTCCGCGGCCGTGGCTCGACGCATGGCGGCACGCCCAATTCGATGCCGAGCTCACCGCCCCCGGGTGCCAGAATCGCTCTATTCCCGCCGATGATCTTGCCGCGCCTATGGAGCGAAGGGCCGATATCAAGCGGTTTTAGCGGCTGGCCGGATCGTCTTACCGCAGACGGCACGGGGGCGTCGGCCAATCGAAAAATCTCTCTTGAAACCGTTTTGCTGTTTCCTAAATTTTTCTCGCCGGACGCTGGAAACCGGGTCCGGTGGACATTGAGAGCGCCGGCTCTCTCCGGCGCGTCTCATGCCCGAATTGCTCAATCAGGAGGATTTGGAAATGAGAACCACTGCTTTTGACTTTGCACCTTACCGGCGCTCGACCGTGGGCTTCGATCGGCTGTTCAACCTGCTCGAAGCCGGCACGCGCGAAGACGACGGCTATCCGCCATTCGACATTCTGAGAGAAGGCGACGATAGCTATCGCATCACGCTGGCGGTCGCCGGCTTCCGCCCCGAGGACATCGAGGTGGTGGCCCAGCAGAATCAGCTCACCGTCACCGGCAAGCGTGCCGAGGACGACGGCCAGGGCGAATATCTGCATCGCGGCATTGCCGCACGCGCGTTCGAGCGGCGCTTCCAGCTTGCCGACTTCGTGGAAGCCGGCGATGCCCGCTTCGAGAACGGCCTGCTGAGCATCGCGCTCAAGCGCGTGGTGCCCGAGGCAATGAAGCCGCGCCGGATCGAGATCAGCGGCGGCAAGGCTGCCCAGGATCAGATCGAAGCGCACAGGGATGAGGCCCGCGAAGCGGCCTGATACCCTGATTAACAGGTTTGCCGGCGCCGCCCCAGGCGGGCCGGCAGGCCTTGCCCCTTCCAGCCAGAAAAGGAGATGACCATCATGGCTTTTCGTGATCTCATTCCCTGGAGCCGGCAGGAAAACCGGCTCCCCGTCCCGGTCAGCGCCGAGCGCGGCCGCGACAGTGATACCATCCCGCTGCTCTCGCTCCACCGCGAGGTGAACCGACTGTTCGACGACGTCTTCCGCGGCTTCGGCGTGCCCGCATTAGCCGGGTTCGACCGCGTTGCCGGCTGGCCCCATGTCGAGCTCGGCGAGACCGACAAGGAAATCCGCGTCACGGCGGAACTGCCGGGTCTCGACGAGAAGGACGTGGAGATTACCGTCGAGGATGGTGTGCTCACGCTTCGCGGCGAGAAGCGGTCCGAGGTCGAAGACAACGATCGTGGCTATACCGAGCGCAGCTACGGCCGCTTTGAACGCCGTATCGGATTGCCCCAGGGCATCGACCGTGACCACGCCGCCGCAACTTTCAGGAACGGCGTGCTGACAGTCACCTTGCCGAAGACGGAGGCGGCGAACGAAAATGTTCGCCGCATCCCGGTCAATGGCAAGGCGGCCTGACGGCCTGGCCCGGGACTTCGGTTCCGGGCCAATTGCCAATGATAATCACGCTGGGTCATGCCCGTCGAGCGCGCTACCGCCAGATACGCGAGCCGTGATCGAGCCGGTGCCGCGCGCGACTAACCAAGGCGGACGCGGCGGGCGCGGGCAATGGCGGGTGCGCTTCGCGCCGCGCTGGCAGCCCGTGGCCGATCCCCTGACCGGATGGACCGGCGGCGGCGATCCGCTCGAGGCGATCGAGCTGCGCTTTTCCGATCTGGAGACCGCAGCGGGCTATTGCCGGCGCCAGGGATTGGACTTCTCGCTCCATGGCGCGCCGGGTCGCCAGCATCCGCTTCCCAGTCGCCTGCCAGCGGAACCGACGCCGGTGCTGTGCTGCTGGCCAACAGGTCCGCACGCACGATGCTGCTGCCGCTATCCGGCCGCGCTTGAAAGCGCGCTGGGCTCGGGAAGCGCGGTTGGCGTCGGGGGGATGGCATTTTCACATTCACCATGATCAGAAGAGAGGATTGATGCGAAAAATCCGTACAGCCGTCCTGGCCGGCGTGGCGGCGGTCGCCGCCATCGGTACCGCGCTTGCGGCGAGCCATGACAGCCATGTGATGAAGGTCGGCCTGCCGGACGGTACGGTCGCCCGCGTAGAATATGAGGGAGATGTCGCGCCCAAGGTCACGGTCGCGCCTGCTTCCAGCGTTGCGCCGATAGCCTGCCTCGATCCATTCGAGCCGGCCGCATTCGCGCCGTTCGATCGGATCGCGGCCGACATGGACCGGCAGAGCGACCTGATGATGCGTCGGGTTCGCGCCTTGCCGCTCCCAGCAATGGCCGATGACGGGAAGATCGACCTGACGGCGTTGCGCAGCCTGCCTCCGGGGACCGTCAGCTACAGCTTCGTCTCGACGACCAACGGCGGAAGCACCTGCAGCCGCAGCGTTCAGGTCAACTCGCTTGGCTCGGGGCAGCCACCGAAGGTCGTGTCAAACAGCTCCGGTGACTGCCGTGAAGGACCACCCGCGGCTGTCGCGCACCCGAACCGAACGGATGGAATGCGCCGCACATGACGCAGCCTGCTGTCGGCCATCCCGGCAGCTCATTCAAAGCCACCTGAGTCATAAGGGAGCGGCGTGGGTGCCGCTCCCTTTGCAAGTTTTCCGTTGCTTGACCCATGCACATATCACCCAGCATCCTTTCCACCTTTATCACCCTGCTCGTCACGATCGGTCCGATCGAGACGGCGGTGGTCTTCGCCAGCCTGACGGCCGGAATTCACCGCAGCGAGCGGATCGGCCTTGCCACGCGCTCGGTCACGATCGCTGCCAGTGTGCTGCTGCTGTTCGCAGTGGCGGGTGGCGTCGTTCTTTCGCTCCTGCATATTTCGCTGCCCGCATTCCGGGTGGCAGGCGGCGTGCTGCTGTTCCTCCAGGCCTTGACGCTCACCTTCTCCAGTCCCGGACTCTCGTCGATTAGCGAGGGCGAGCGCCGGGAAGCCGAAGGGCCTGGCGACATCGCCGTTTTTCCGCTGGCGTTTCCCTTGATCGCGGGCCCCGGAAGCCTATCGGCCGCCGTGCTCGTCATGGGCCGCACCGACAACTGGATCGCGGGCGGCAGCGTGCTCGCGATGATCGTCGCGTGCATGATTCTAACTTGGCTCGCCATGCTCGCAGCCGACCGCCTTGTTCTGCTGCTGGGGAGCACCGGTGCCGACGTCGTGGGCCGCATCTCCGGCGTGCTTCTCGCCGGCCTCGCTGTCCAGTTCGTCTTCGACGGTCTCGCGGCCGCGCCGTTCCTGGCCGGTTGAATCCGCCGCTATGCGGCCTCGTCCAATACCCGAAGAACTCGATCGAGCATCGCGGCATTGGAAGCGGCCTTCGGCAGTTCGCGGCGGGCGAAGCGCTGAAGCGGCGCGAGGTCCCGTCGCGGCAGCCGCAGCGTGATCAGGCTTTGCCCCAACGCATCGCGCGGGATGCGCTGCGCTGCCTTGCCGGACCGCAGGAAATGATCGAGGAGCCGCTTACGGTCGGCGAAGGTCCAGCCCAGCGTCTCAAGCTCATCGGGCGGCACTGACAGCAGTGCGAGCGCGAATTCCATGATGTCGTCGAAGACAAGGACGAGGCGGACTGTCCGTCCGCCTCGCCTGCGCCAGCGCTCGCCAAGACCGCGTGTCATGGGAGCGGGATGATGCCATCGACCGCGCGCCATTCGGTGGGTCCGATCAGCCGGCCATGGGCGATCCGGACCGAATGGAGTGCGGCCTCGATCTCGCGCCGCCAATGGTCGAGGAAATCGAACAGCGTGGGGAAGTCGGGCGCAAGATCATATTCCTGCCATATGAACAGCTGGAGAAGCGACGGCGCATCGGGCCGGTAGTAATGGATCTCGGCTGTGGTGAGACCGTAGCCCTCCAGCTGCGCGATGAAGCCGCGATCACTCATTGCAGCTGTCGGCCGTCAGTCCGCGGTTCATCGAGCGATCGCATGGCGGCGAAGACCTCGTCGATCGGAACGGCGCGCTTGGCGCCGGGCGGCTTTCGCATCGCCGGCTGGTCCTTTACCGCGGAGCGGTCGGACGCCCAGGAGGCGAGGATTGCGCGTTTGACTTCCGGCTCCAGGCTCGGGTGGTGTGCAACGTCGAAGGGATGCAAGAAACGGGAAAATGGCTGCGACATGGCCGTGGCTCCTTTCCTTGTGTCGCTCCTTCCTCATGCGTGCGGCGCCGCACGCGGCACGAGAATTTGGTGCTGATCCGAGTCGCGTCAAGAGGGAGATATCATCGCATGTTGCTGAAAAGAGCTGAATTGGCACTCTGAGAAGGCGAGTGCCAGAAATTTTCATTCGCCCTCTTGAACCCGAAAATCTCTTTTCCTAGTTCACGCGAACCTGTCGTTCAGATGAACGGCAGGGACATCACAACCTGTTTTGCATCTGGAGGTTATGCATGCATTTCCGCCCCTTGCACGACCGTGTGGTCGTCCGCCGCATCGAAGCCGAGGAAAAGACCTCGGGCGGCATCATCATTCCCGACACCGCTAAGGAAAAGCCGCAGGAAGGAGAAGTCGTGGCCGTCGGCCCCGGCGCGCGGGACGATAGCGGAACGCTTGTCGAGCTGTCCGTCAAGGCCGGCGACCGCATCCTGTTCGGCAAATGGTCGGGCACCGAGGTCAAGATCGACGGCGAGGATCTGCTCATCATGAAGGAGAGCGACATCCTCGGCGTGATCGACAACGTCGTGCCTCTCAAGCAGGCGGCCTGAGCCGCCTGCCATCCCTCTAACCATCAGGAAGGAATTTGAGAAAGGAGTAGGCAGATGGCTGCCAAGGAAGTGAAGTTTGCGTCGGACGCGCGTGACCGCATGCTGCGCGGTGTGGATACGCTGGCCAACGCCGTGAAGGTGACGCTCGGTCCCAAGGGCCGCAATGTCGTCATCGAGAAGTCGTTCGGGGCGCCCCGTATCACCAAGGACGGTGTCACCGTCGCCAAGGAAATCGAGCTTGCCGACAAGTTCGAGAATATGGGCGCACAGATGCTGCGCGAAGTGGCCAACAAGCAGAACGACAAGGCGGGCGACGGCACCACCACCGCAACCGTGCTGGCCCAGGCGATCGTGCGCGAGGGATCGAAGGCGGTCGCCGCCGGCATGAACCCGATGGACGTCAAGCGCGGCATCGATCTCGCGGTCGGCGCGGTGGTCAAGGATCTCGAAGTCCACGCCAAGAAGGTCGACGCCAACAGTGAGATCGCGCAGGTCGCGACCATCTCGGCTAACGGCGACGAGGAGGTCGGGCGCATCCTGGCGGAAGCGATGGAGAAGGTCGGCAACGAAGGCGTGATCACGGTCGAGGAGGCCAAGAGCCTCGAGACCGAGCTCGAGACGGTCGAGGGCATGCAGTTCGACCGGGGCTATCTGTCGCCCTACTTCATCACCAATGCCGAGAAGCTCAAGGTCGAACTCGACGATCCTTACATCCTGATCCACGAGAAGAAGCTCTCGAACCTGCAGGCGCTCGTGCCCCTGCTCGAGAAGGTCGTCCAGTCCGGTCGGCCGCTGCTGATCATCGCCGAGGATGTCGAGGGTGAGGCGCTCGCCACGCTGGTCGTCAACAAGCTGCGCGGTGGGCTCAAGATCGCCGCGGTCAAGGCACCGGGCTTCGGCGATCGCCGCAAGGCCATGCTCGAGGATATTGCGATCCTGACCGGCGGCAATGTGGTCTCCGAGGATCTCGGCATCAAGCTCGAGAATGTTACGATCAACATGCTCGGCCGCGCCAAGAAGGTCGTGATCGACAAGGACAATACGACCATCATCGATGGCGTCGGGCAGAAAACCGATATCGATGGTCGAGTCGCGCAACTGCGCCAGCAGATCGAGACCACGACATCCGACTATGACCGGGAGAAGCTGCAGGAGCGCGTGGCCAAACTCGCCGGCGGTGTGGCGGTGATCCGGGTGGGCGGCGCAACCGAGGTCGAGGTCAAGGAGAAGAAGGACCGTGTCGACGACGCGCTCCATGCCACGCGTGCCGCGGTCGAGGAAGGCATCCTGCCGGGCGGCGGCATCGCGCTGCTCCGCGCGATCAAGGCGCTCGATGGGCTTAAGGCCGCCAATGACGACCAGCAGTCCGGCATCGACATCATCCGCCGGGCGCTGCGCGCACCGGCGCGGCAAATCGCCGAGAATGCCGGCGAGGACGGCGCCTATATCGTCGGCAAGCTGCTCGAAAGCTCCGACTATAACTGGGGCTTCAATGCGGCCACCGCTGAGTATCAGGATCTCGTCCAGGCGGGCGTGATCGACCCGGCCAAGGTCGTGCGCACCGCGCTCCAGGACGCCGCGTCAGTCGCTTCGCTGCTCATCACGACGGAGGCGCTCGTCGCTGAGCTTCCCAAGGAGGAGAAATCCGCGCCGATGCCGGCGATGGATTATTAATTGTCGGGAGGCCCGGCACGCCGGGCCTCCTGATTTTCGCCGAGTATGAACGGCATTGAGTCAAAGGTCATGAGCATCGTCCACACCAATTTGGGGTGTTACGGCGGCTAACCCGGCTGTTGAGGGATGAACGGCCGATAGCGGATCCAAACTGGTGAGGCGTAACTGATAGTTTTCGCACAGCCTGCCCCGCAACGCCCCCATGAAGAGCGCGGGTTTTTGTGGTGCGCACTCTGGCGGCGGCAGGCGCCGCCAGGGGTCGCGCGTCTGTTTGCCCGGCGCGGACGCTCTTGGCTCGGGCCCGGGGGGCGCGGCGGCGGCTGGCCCACAGGTCCGCGCGCACGTCGCCGCGCCGGCCGGCTTCGCCAAGGGCGCTGTCTTTGTCGGCGCGGCTTCGCCGCCGTCAGAGTGAGAGTTTGGCCGTGACCGCCGTGACGGGTTGAGACACGGCGAGAGAGGCTCGCCGTGGCCCGTCGCGGAGACCTGCGGTGGCCACGCCTATCCCGGACTTCCCGATTCCGGGGTCCGACCCTCAACTTCATTCCTCGATCCGTCTGCGCGTCCTCAGCCTCGGTGCCGGCGTCCAGTCTTCAACCCTCGCCCTGATGGCGGCGCATGGCGAGATCGGTCCGATGCCCGATTGCGCAATCTTCTCGGACACCGGCTGGGAGCCGGCTGCGGTGTACCAGCATCTCGCCTGGCTGCGATCGGGCAACGTCCTTCCGTTCCCGGTCCATGTCGTCTCGGCTGGCGATATCCGCGCCGACCTTTTGCGTGCAAGCTCCGGCGCGCGCTGGGCCTCGATCCCGGCGTTCACGCGCACCGTCAAGCGCGGCCGCGTCGAGGTCGGCATGATCCGACGTCAATGCACCAAGGATTACAAGATCGTCCCGATCCGCCGGAAGGTTCGCGAGCTTGTCGGGCTCACGCGGCGCAAGTCGCCCGATGCCCCGATCGTCGAGCAATGGATTGGCATCTCGCTCGACGAGGTGGTGCGCATGAAGCCGAGCTTCGAGCGCTGGATGGTCAACCGCTGGCCGCTAGTCGAAAAGGCCATGACGCGGCGCGATTGCATCGCCTGGCTCGAACGCCATGACTATACGATCCCGCCCAAGAGCGCCTGCGTCTGCTGTCCCTTCCATTCCGACGATCGCTGGCGCGCGATTCGCGATCGCGACCCCGAGAGCTGGGCCGAGGCGGTCGAGGTCGACCACGCCATGCGCACCGGGCTTCGCGGCATTCGTGGGCAAGTATTCCTCCATCGCTCCGCGGTGCCGCTCGACGAGGCCGATCTCAGCACGCTCGCCGATCACGGCCAGCTCGACCTGTGGGACAATGAGTGCGAGGGGATGTGTGGTGTCTGACCGGCCGCACGTCCCGCCGGTCCTGTTCGAGGCGATCACGCGCATCGAACTGAACGCCTGCCTGATCGCCTGGGGTCACCGGATGGGACCGCTCCGGCGCCCCACGCGCGGCTGGGCGCATGGTCTTCGCTACGACGGCCGCCTCGTCGCCGTCGCCTCGGCCGATACGTTGATCCGGCCCTCCGTCGCGGGACTCACGCGAGGCGAGGCGATCGAGCTGTCGCGGCTTTGCGCCGACCGACCGGACCTTTGCCGGGTCGCATTGCGGCTCTGGCGCGCCTTCGTGTTTCCTGCTCTCGCCAGCGCCCGAGGCTGTTCCTGGGCGGTCAGCTATCAGGACGCCATCCATCACAGCGGCAATCTTTATCGCTTCGACGGCTGGGTGCCGCTTGCCCGATCGCGATCGGGCATCGACTCGCGCACCGGCCGGATCGGGCGCGACAAGACCATCTGGGGATGGTCCGAGGATCGGGCGCTGCGCAATGCCCGCCGGGGCCGCGCGCGTGGCGCCGCCGCATGAGAGGGAGAGAGGAACCTTCGGTTTCCGTGACGGGCTCGAGAGCCGGGAGAGAGTTTCTCGGCGGCCCGTCATGGAGTGAAATGTCATGGCGAAAGCCCTACCGAAGATCAGCCTCAACGAGTCGCGGGACATCCCGTTCAACAAGCTGATCCTGTCCCAGTCGAATGTCCGCCGAATCAAGTTCGGCGTGACGATCGCCGATCTCGCCGATGATATCGAACGTCGCGGTCTGATCACCGGCCTCAATGTCCGTCCCCAGCTCGACGCCGATGGCAACGAAACCGGCATGTTCGAGATTCCGGCCGGCGGTCGGCGCTATCTCGCGATCGAACTGATCGTCAAACGCAAGCGCGCCGTGCCGACCGTTCCGGTTCCGTGCGTGGTCAAGGCGGCCAACGATCCCGTCCTCGCGGAGGAAGACTCGCTCGCGGAGAACACCTTCCGTGAACCACTGCATCCGCTCGACGAGTTCCGCGGCATGCAGCGCCTGCGCGATCAGGGCGAAGGCGAGGAGGCGATCGCCGCGCACTTTCGCGTGACGCCCGCCGTCGTGAAGCAGCGCCTCAAACTGGCTTCGGTCTCCCCGAAACTGCACGAAGTCTATGCCGCAGGCGACATGACCCTCGACCATCTGATGGCGTTCACCATCAGCGACGATCATGCCCGCCAAGAACAGGTCTGGGATTTGCTCCCGCATAGCCGCGACCAGTCGCCGCAGTTCATCAAGGACAAGCTCAACGAGGATATGGTGCCGGTCGGGGACAGGCGCGTGCGCTATATTGGCGTCGACACCTATTTCGCGGCGGGCGGCTCGGCGCCGGCGCGCGACTTGTTCGAGCCCGATGACGGCGGCTGGCTGGCCGATCCCGCGCTGGTCGACCGGCTCGTTGCCGAGAAGCTCGAGGCAGACGCCGCCGCGATCAAGGCCGAGGGCTGGAAGTGGGTCGAAGCGATGGTCGACCTGCCTTACGGCTACGATGAGGATTGCCGCTATATCGAAGGTACGCTCGAACCGCCGACCGAAGCGGACGAAGCGCGCATCGCCGAGCTTCGCGCCGAGGCCGATGCTCTCGAAGCCGAATGGTCCGGCCGTGAGGACGTTCCGGCCGAGGTCGAGGCGCGCACCCACGCCATCGACGTCGAGATCGGCCGATTGTCGCAGGGTCGCCGTCTTTTCGATCCCGAGGAACAGGCCCGTGCCGGTGTGTTCGTCGGCATCGAGCAGGATGGCACGCTCTACGTCGATCGCGGCAATGTGCTGCCCGGGGACGAGCCCGAGGAGCAGGTCGACGAACCCGACGATGACGTTGCTGACACGGCGTCGCCGGACGCGGGTGATGCGCCTGTCGGTGAAGCGCCTTCCGAAGCGGCCACGGCTCCGATCACTGTGGCGGATGATGATGACGATGATGTCATCAAGCCGCTTCCCGATCGGCTCGTGGCCGAGCTCACCGCGTCGCGCACGGTCGCGTTGCAGGATGCGTTCGCGCAGAATCCGTCGGTCGCCTTCGCCGCGGTGCTGCACGCGATGGTGCTCACCACCTTCTGTCACATGCGTACCGAGAGCTGCGTCGAGCTGTCGCTGAACCGGGTCTATTTCCCGTTCCAGGCGGCGGGCCTCAGGGAAAGCGCGCCGGTCAAGGCCATGGCCGAACGCCATGCCGCGTGGAAGGAGCGGCTCCCCAACGAGGACAAGGACGTGTGGGATGCGATCCAGCAACTCAACGGCGCCGACCAGGCGGCCCTATTCGCGCATTGCGCCGCCGGTGCGGTGAACGCGCTCTGGGAGCCGGTACCCAAGCATGGCAGTGGCCGCGTCTCGGCCTATGGCGTCGAGCGCCGGATCGAACATGCCAATGTCCTCGCCCGCGCGGTCGGGTTCGACATGGTAGCGACGGGCTGGCGGCCGACGGTCGAGAATTATCTCGGCCGTGTCACCAAGCCGCGCATTCTCGAAGCGGTGGCCGAGGGCACCGATCCGCAGAAGGCGAGCCTGATCGACCATCTGAAGAAGGGCGACATGGCGCGGGAGGCCGAACGGCTGCTCGCCGAGTCCGGATGGCTCCCCGAGCCGCTGCGGCTCCCGGTGGTCGAGGAGCCGTTGGCGCTCGAGCCTGAGCCGGAAGCGCTGCCGGCTTTCCTCGACGGTGATGCCGACGCGTCGGGCGACGACGACATGGCGATCGCCGCCGAATGACCAACTGGCGGGGCGGCTCCGGTCGCCCCGCCAATCCATTCCAATCACCTCTTCGGCCCGGCCACGCGCCGGGCTGTTTGCATTTCAGGAGATAGACGATGACCGATGAAACCCCGGCTCCGGCATTTGACCCGGACGAATTCATGGCTCGTTATCGTGCTTATCAGGCACGCGCCGCCGAACTTCACGCCGGCAATAAGGCTACAGTCCTCGCCGTATTGCGCGATGCCGGCATCAGCAAGGTGACGGTGACCTTCAACGGCTATGGCGACAGTGGCCAGATCGACAGTATCGCCGTCAAGGCTGGCGATACCGACACCGAGCTTCCCGACAGCGCAGTCGAGATCGCTCGCGCCAGCTTGGATTCGGAGGCACCCGAGAGGCTGAGCGAGCCGCTCGCCGATGCGATCGAAACGCTCTGCTACGCGCTTCTCGAAGAGAAGCACGACGGGTGGGAGAATAACGAGGGCGCCTATGGCGAGTTCGTGTTCGACGTCGCCGCGGACCGCATCGTGCTCGATTTCAATTATCGGATCGAGAACTCCGAAAACCACACGCACGAAATTTGAGGAGGGCGTAATGGGACATTGTTATCATCACGCGCTCTCCTCGGTGCGCAAATGGGGTGGTGATCCGCAAGATTATCTGCCGATCCACCAATGGTTCGACGAGCCGTCAAAGCTCATCACTGCCGACTTTCGGCACCGGGCGCTGCGTCATCATGCCGAAGGCGTGTTCATGCTGGAGCGGTTTTTCGGCGAGACGATCACGATCTCTACTGGACGTGTCGTGCCGGTCCGGCTGATCGGCGAGCAGCATATCCTCGAGGATCTCGGCTTCATTCCGAGTTTTGCTGACTGGGTGCGTTGCATCCGGCCGGAGCCCTGGATGGGTCGCGCCCAGCCGATCCACAAGCTGGTCGACCCCTTCGCCGTTCCCGAGCGCGAAGCGGCCTGATCCGCCTCATCCGATTTCACCTTCAAGCCTTCGAAAGCCCGGCCGCAGATGCCGGGCTTTCGTGTTTCAGGAGACATGAAATGGCTGATTATTATTCCCCGACCGTCGTCGATCCGGCCATCCCGTTCGGCGACATGACCGCGCTGGAGCAGTTGCTCCTCACGCAGATATTCGATTCCGAAATTATCGACGATGCTCTCTATTTCTTCGAGGAGCAGTCAACCAGCGACATGCTCTGGCTCGACGCTGGCGAGGCCCGCGACGCGCTTGCCCAATCGCAAAGCAGCGCGAGCAAGGCGAATGACCTCGTGGCGGCGGCACTGGCGGAGCTCGAACTCGGCGCCGAGGACGTCGAGCTCGACTTGTCGATGGAGTCCTGGGAATTTCTCTTTCAGGATATCATCCGTCGATCGGCGACGATCACTCATGTCACCGTCACCACCGCCTTCACCTGCAGCAAAATGCGCCCGGATGGATTCGGCGGCATGGTGACGGTGATCACCGGCGACCAGGTTCTGTCCAGCTCGACCGGCGAAATGCTGTGCAGCCTGCTCGACCGCGCCGACTATGGCGAGCTCGCCTGCGCGCCGGGACATGGACATCATGTCGTCCTTCGCCTCTCCGAAGAGGAAGTTCGGGGCACGATGGTCGAGATATTCGAGACCGAAGCATCGCCCGGCCTGGTCGAGGACGATGTGACCGATGATGACATCCGGGTCGCGTGCCTCGCCGCCATCGAGGGGCGCGATCTCAGCCACGAGCATGGCGAACTCGTCTTCGCGGCTGCGTTGCGTGCGCTGAATACCGCGGCCGAGCGCAAACGAGCCGGCGGCTGATTGCCGCGGGAGCGACGGTGAGAGCGAGAGAAAGATCACCGGCAGGTGAGCTGCTCGGCTGGAGAGAGAGCGGTCGGCGGCTCGTTCTTTCCTCGCTCTCTCGGAGACGATCCATGTCCAATCCAATCACGTCCCCCACTGCGGCGGGCACGGTCCCGGCCGTCCTCGACGGTCAGGCCGTTTATGATACCGTCCCGCTCGGCGCGGTTTTGCGCTATTTCGACGGGACGCCGCAGCCGCCCGCGCGCTTCACCCGCAAGCTGCACGTCTGGCGCAGCCGCAACGGCACCGGCCGCCTGGTCGAGAAGTCGCTTCCATCGACGATCGGTAATTCGACCTATCCCGCGGGCTTTACGCTGGATCAAGGCAGTTATGGCTCGAATGGGGTTACCGTCCTGACGGTGCGGACCATCTATCAGGTCACGACGGCGCAGCGCTTTGAGGTCATCGAATGGCCGCAGCCCGGCATGGTTCGCGTGCTTCATCGCCGGAACGGGCGCGATGAGCTCAAATATCTCGCGCCCGACATGGCTGCGGCCGAGGCGTGGATGCAGCGGAACCGTTATTCCAACCTCGTCACCAAAATCGTCGGCGCCGCCGAACTTTCCGCCAATCTTGGGAGGGCGGCATGACGATCTCCGATCTTTTCGTTCGCACCGCCGCGGGTCTGCTCGCGGCCCGCGTCGACGATCTGGCTTGGCTAGCCGTCCCGGTGGACAGCGGCATCAGGATCGCCAGCGCGTGGCGACTGATCGAGCCGCTGTCGCAATGGACGCCTGCGGACTTTCATGGCGCCGAAGGCGTGGTCGCTGACGAGGCCGGTTTTCGCGCACATGTGCAGGCCATTGCCGAGCATCGCCGCCAATTGCCCGCGCTCGCGCGCGAGACAGGCGATCTCGGAATCGAAACCCCGTGGGGGCGGCCCGACCATGCTGTTCGCTACGCCGAAGGCATCATCTGCTATTCGACACCGAGCCACGGCGGATTCCATGTCGATGCGGAGCGCAGCGCCGTCATGCCGGCGGCGCTTCGCAACGCCGACGGCTGGTATGAGGAGGATTGCGAATGGGCCAAGGTCGCGATCGCCTTCCCGGACCTGTTTACGGACTATGAGCGCGAACATGCCGAGCGCACGCTGCGCGACTGGAATCCGGACGCCTGGGAGGCCGTGAACGGTCGCAAGCTCGACCTTTGCGAGTCCTTCATGCGCGATCGGCAGCATTTCGAAGCCGTCCACGCGCATGACTGGGTTGTGATCTCAGCCTCGCGGTCGGACGACCATCCCGGTCAGATCGAATGCCCCGCGACCCTGGGCGGAAAGCGCGGCAATGTGCCGGTGCGCAACTTCCTCGTGCCGCGCGACGAATACAGTATCGGCCGGCACGGTTTCGTGATCGACGAGCAGCGGCACTCGCAAATTTGACGTCATCGGAGCGGCCTTCCTTGGGGCCGCTCCTTTTTTGACGACTGGAGACCGAGGCCGATCAGGGCGCCTCGACTGCCGTTGCCCCTTTGGGCGCGCGCTTCGCCAGGTCCTTGTCAAAGCTGAGGAACAGGGCACAGTCCTCGGTGCGCGACAGATGGAGCGCGTCGGCGAAGTCCATCCCCTTCATCATCCAGTCGAGCGCCTGGGCGAGCCGGGCCGGTTCCTCCACGCGCACGCCGGGCAGGCCTGCCAAGCCGCGCAGCGCCCTGGCGACCGCCTCGCCATCGAAATCATAGGCGGCGCGCAATACCCATTCGGTCTCCATCAGCACCGTGGTCGCAATGAAGATGTCTCCCGCCTCGATCGCTGCACGCGCTCGTTTCGCCTGCCGGGCATCGTCGGCGACGAGAAAGCGGACGAGGACGTTGGTATCAACCGCGCGCACGACGCCGCGCTTCGGCTGCAACCGCTTCATCCATCTCGGCAATCGACTTGGCGGATCCCTTATAGGCAAGCGACCCGAATAACGCGGCGACGCTGGTTTCGGGAAACAGCGGCGCGGGCTTCAGCACCACGCCTTCGGGCGTCTCCTCCACCGTCAGCCGCGTGCCAGCTGGCCAATGCCGCTGCTCGCGGATCGCCTTGGGCAGGATCACCTGCCCCTTGGTGGACACCACCGTCGTCAGCGCTGTAGCGG
This sequence comes from Hephaestia caeni, assembly GCF_003550065.1. Lineage (GTDB taxonomy): Bacteria > Pseudomonadota > Alphaproteobacteria > Sphingomonadales > Sphingomonadaceae > Sphingomonas > Sphingomonas caeni_A. The sequence continues at coordinate 888,807 of NZ_QXDC01000003.1, read as the reverse complement.
CCATGGTCGAATCTCCTTGGTAAGACGAATGTAAGATAGTCCCTTCGCGATCGATCGGCAAGGCATGGGTCGGGACGTAGCGCTGACCGGAAAGAGGAAAGAGCGGCCGGTCCCGGACGGGCCGGGCCGGGTTGAGAGAGAGCGTCCGGGCGGCCCCTTCCTGAGCCATGCTCTCCCGGAGATTCTGCCATGACCTCTTCCGCTTCCGCGGCAGCTTCGGCCGCGCCCGTTGCCGCATCCGGTTTCACCGCAACCGCCGAGCGCCTGCTCGACGCCGCCCGCCGTCTTGTCCTCGATCTCGAACAGGGCCGCGCGATCGACGCGCGTGCGCTGCGCGCCGCGATGGAAGGGGCGTTCGGCGCCAGCGACGCGGATGGCGCGTGGGACTGGAAATCGGCCTATGACGCCTGCGAGGCCGCCGAGATCCTGTTCCTGCGCCGGTTCGGCGCCGCCATCCTTGCACGCGCGCCGGCGTCGACGCTGGCGATGATCGAGCGCCTGGCCGGGTTGCTGCCGACGCACACGCGGCGGTCCGAGACCAGCCAGGCGCTCCAGCAATTCTCGACCCCGGCGGGCCTCGCCTTCGTCGCGGCGCGCGCCGCCTCGATCCATCCGGGCGAAATCGTGCTCGAACCCTCGGCCGGCACCGGCATGCTGGCGATTCACGCCGAACTGGCTGGCGCGCGCGTCTCGCTCAATGAGCTTGCCGACGTTCGTACGGAGCTCGCCCAGCGCCTGTTCACGGCCGCGCCCGTCACGCGGCACGACGCCGCGCAGATCCATGATCGACTCGATCCGGCGCTGATCCCGGACGTGGTGCTGATGAACCCGCCATTCTCGGCCGTCGCCAATGTCGACAAGGCCGTGAAGGACGCGGCACTCCGCCATATTTCCTCCGCGCTCACGCGGCTCCGCCCCGGCGGGCGGCTGGTCGCCATCACCGGCGCCGGTTGCGGTCCCGAGATGCCGCAATGGACCGACGCCTTCGTCCGGCTGCAGGAGCGCGGCCGCATCCTGTTCTCGGCGACGATCGACGGGAGCGTCTATGCCAAGCACGGCACCAGCATCGCGACCCGTCTCACGGTCATCGACCACGTGCCGGCCGACGATCCGACGCGGATGCCGCCGGTGCTGGAGCAGGCCGCCGACACTGCCGCCTTGCTCGCGCTGGTCGAGGCGCATGTGCCGCCGCGCCCGACTCCGCCGCCCGGTGTGGCGCCGTCGCTGCCGGTCTCGGCCGGCATATCGCCGGTCCGCTCGCCGCGTCTCGCCAAGCCCTCATCGCAGGCCGTGCCGAGGGCATCGGCCGAGCCGCAAGGCGTAGCGCTCGACTACACGCTGCTCGACGCAGTGCCCGACCAGGCCGACCGGCTGAGCGCCGCGATCTATGAGCCCTATCGGCTCCAGTCGATCGCGATTCCCGGCGCGCAACCGCACCCGACGCCGTTGGTTCAGTCGGCGGCGATGGCATCGGTCGCGCCGCCCAAGCCGAGCTATCTGCCGCACCTGCCGCCCGCGTTCGTGACCTTGGGCATCCTGTCGGACGCGCAGCTCGAATCGGTCATCTATGCCGGCGAGGCGCATGCGGGCTTCATCTCGGGCGCGTGGACGGTCGATGACACCTTCGATACCGTCTCGGCCGCATCCGACGATGCCGAGGACGCCATCCACTTCCGGCGCGGCTGGTTCCTGGGCGACGGCACCGGCGCGGGCAAGGGTCGCCAGGTCGCCGGCATCATCCTCGACAACTGGCTGAAGGGCCGGCGCCGCGCGCTGTGGATCAGCAAGTCCGATAAATTGCTGGAGGATTCGCAGCGCGATTGGTCGGCGCTCGGCCAGGAACGGTTGCTCGTCACGCCCTTGTCGCGGTTCCGGCAGGGCACGCCGATCCGTTTCGATGAAGGCGTGCTGTTCACGACCTATGCGACGCTTCGCTCGCAGGAGCGCGGCGAAAAGGCGTCGCGCATCCAGCAAATCATCGACTGGCTGGGCCGCGATTTCGACGGGGTGATCGTCTTCGACGAGGCGCACGCGATGGCCAATGCCGCCGGCAGCAAAAGCGGGCGCGGCGACGTCGCGCCCTCGCAGCAGGGCCGCGCCGGGCTACGGCTCCAGCATGCGCTCCCCAACGCCCGCATCGTCTATGTCTCGGCGACCGGCGCGACCACGGTGCGAAATCTCGCTTACGCCCAGCGGCTCGGCCTTTGGGGCGGCGAGGATTTCCCGTTCGCGTCGCGAGCGGATTTCGTCGCGGCGATCGAGGATGGCGGCGTCGCGGCGATGGAAGTGCTTGCGCGCGACCTCAAGGCGCTCGGCCTCTATGCGGCGCGCTCGCTCTCGTTCGATGGCGTCGAATATGAACTGGTCGAGCATGCCCTGACGCCCGAGCAGCTCCGCATCTACGATGCCTACGCTGGAGCGTTCCAGGTCATCCATAACAATCTCGACGCCGCGATGCGGGCGGCTGGCATCACCGGCTCGGACGGGACGCTCAACGCGCAGGCCAAGTCGGCGGCGCGCTCGGCGTTCGAATCCGCCAAGCAGCGTTTCTTCAATCACCTCATCACCGCGATGCAGACGCCGACCGTGGTGAAGTCGATCGCGCGCGATCTCGAAGACGGCCATGCCGCCGTCGTCCAGATCGTCTCGACCGGCGAAGCGCTGATGGACCGCCGTCTGGCCGACATCCCTACGCAAGAATGGGATGACGTGTCCGTGGACATTACCCCGCGCGAATACGTCCTCGACTATCTCGCCAGCAGCTTCCCGGTGCAGCTCTACGAACCGTTCTCCGATGGCGAGGGCAATGTCTTCTCGCGCCCCGTCCAGAACGCCGATGGCCAGCCCGTCGAATGCCGCGAGGCGGTCGAACGGCGCGAGGCGATGATCGAGAAGCTCGCATCACTGCCGCCGGTGCCGGGGGCGCTCGATCAGATATTGCATCATTTCGGTGACGATCAGGTCGCCGAGGTGACAGGGCGCACGCGGCGGATCGTCGCGCGGCATGATCGCGGCGCGGTGCGCTATGCGGTCCAGAACCGGCCCGGCTCGGCCAACCTTGCCGAGACGTCCGCGTTCATGGACGACGAGAAGCGCATCCTGATCTTCTCCGATGCGGGCGGCACCGGGCGCAGTTATCACGCCGATCTCGGGTGCCGGAATCAGCGGCGGCGCATCCACTACCTGCTCGAGGCGGGCTGGAAGGCCGACAACGCCATTCAGGGGTTCGGCCGGACCAACCGCACGAACCAGGCGCAGCCACCCTTGTTCAAGCCGGTGACGACCGACGTGAAGGCGCAGAAGCGCTTCACCTCGACTATCGCGCGCCGGCTCGACACGATGGGCGCGATCACGCGCGGCCAGCGGCAGACCGGCGGGCAGAATATGTATCGCCCCGAGGACAATCTCGAATCCTTCTACGGCCGCGATGCGCTCCGCCAGCTCTACGTCCTGCTGGTTCGCGGCAAGGTCGACGGCTGCTCGCTCCACCGCTTCGAGGATGCGACCGGGCTTCGCCTGATCGACAGCGGCACGGGCGGGCTCAAGGACGAGCTGCCACCGATCACGACGTTCCTCAACCGGATGCTGGCGCTGCCGATCGACCTTCAGAACATCCTCTTCACGGTGTTTGAGGAACTGCTAGTCGCGCGGATCGAGGGTGCGATCGCCAGCGGCACCTACGAGGTCGGGCTGGAGACGCTCACCGCCGAGAGCTTCCGCATCACCGACCGCCGCATCATCTACACCCATCCGGGCACCGGCGCCGAGACCAGCTTGCTGACGATTGAGCGGCAGGATCGCAATCGGCCGGTGACGCTCGACGAGGCGCTGTTCCGCCGCCGCGAGCAGGGTGCGGCGCTGATGGTCAACAGCCGCTCGGGCCGCGCGGCGGTTCGCGTACCGACCCGCAGCCTCTTGCTCGACGACGGCACGCTCGAACGGCGTGTGCGGCTGGTCCGGCCAACCGAGTCGACGGCAGTGCCGCTCGACAAGATGCCCTCGACCCATTGGCAGGAGGTCGATCGCGAGACGTTCACCGCCGCCTGGGAAGCCGAACTCGCCGAAGTGCCCGAGCTCGTGACCAGCACGATGCACATGGTCGCGGGGCTGCTGCTGCCGATCTGGCGGCGGCTTCCGGAGGAATCGACCCACGTCTATCGGCTCCAGACCGACGATGGCGAGCGCGTCATCGGTCGCCGGGTCTCGCCCGCCTGGGTGGCATCGACGCTTGGCGACCAGGCGCCGAAACTGTCGGCCGATCAAGTCTGGCAGGCATTGACCGGCGGCTCTGTCGAAATCCATCTCGCCGAGGGCCATGTCCTGAAACAGGTCCGCGCGATGGGCACGCCGCGCATCGAGTTGACCGGGTTCAATGATTTGGGTGTCGATCGGCTAAAATCGGTCGGGTTGATCTCCGAAATCGTCTCGTGGAAACTGCGTCTGTTCGTTCCCACGGGGGCCGAGGGTCCGAACATCCTCGCCCGCCTGATCGAGCGCTATCCGCTCGAACGGGTGGTCGAGCGTCAGCCGGCGCGTGCCGCCTGAGGAGATGGCCCGATGAAATCGCCCGCCACCCAGATTGCCCGCCTTCTCGCCGAGCGCGTGGAGGCCGCGTGCCGCCATTACCTGTCGAACGGCCGTCGCGAGGGGCGTTACTGGCTGGTGGGCGATCGCTGCAACACGCCGGGGCGCAGTCTCTTCCTGCGCCTCGTCGACTCCCCCGACGGCAAGGGCCGTGCGGGGAAATGGACCGACGCGCAGAGCGGCGAACATGGCGACCTGCTCGACATCATCGCCGCCACGCGCGCGACTCGCACGCTCCGCGAAACCCTCGACGAGGCACGGCGCTTCCTGAGCATGCCCGTCGAACCGCAAGAGGACCGCGAGCCAACCCGTCGACCGACGCGAGCGCCGACCGGATCGCCCGAAGCGGCACGGCGTCTGTTCGCGGCGACACAGCCGCTCCGGCGCACGACCGGGGATCGCTATCTGCGCGGTCGACTTCTGTTCACCGCGGCGAACTGCACCGCCCTGCGCTTTCACCCGCATTGCTGGTATCGTCCATCGAAGGACGATGCGCCGGACACGCCGACCGCGTTTCCGGGTATCATCGCCGCCGTCACCGACCTGTCCGGTACGATCACCGGGGTTCACCGAACCTGGCTCGATCCGACCACCGCAGGCAAGGCCGCGGTCTCCTATCCGCGTCGCGCCATGGGCCATCTTCTTGAACATGCGGTTCGCTTGGGACCAATGGCGCCTATCATGGTTGCCGGCGAGGGCATCGAGACGATGCTCTCGCTGCGCGAGGCGATCCCCGCGCTGTCGCCGATCGCTGGTCTCTCGGGCGCGCACCTTGCCGCGATCGCCTTTCCGCCGGTGCTGCGCAGGCTCTATGTCGCACGCGATGACGATCCCGCCGGCACCCATGCGGTGACAACATTGGCTGAACGTGCTGACGCGGCCGGGATCGAGATGGTCCCGCTCGAACCCCGCTGCGACGATTTCAACACCGATCTCCGGCGTCTCGGGCTCGATCGGCTGCGTCACAATGTCGGGATTCAGCTTCGCCCCGAGGACCGCAGGCAGTTTCTGCTCGACGTAGCTTGAAGGCCGGGACGAGAAAGCGTTTTCGGGTCTCGCCGTCACCTCCTTTCCGGTCGGGCACTATCGTTGCCGTCCGCTTTTGCCGGGGAGTCCGCGCCATCGGCCTTCTTGAGAGGGCGACGGAACGGCAAGCGGCCCGGCCCCGCAACGGCTGCGCGCGACTATTTTCCGCCGCGGTCCTCCGGCCCGCTTTGCATCGCGAGGCAAAATAGCCGCGGCTTTTGCCGTCCTTCGCTGATCGCTTCGGTCCCCGTCCGGCAGTGTCCGCCGGACCGCTGACGCTCGGGGATGCCCGGCTGGGCCGCCCGCCGTCTGTCGTCGCCACGAAGGCCGCGAGTGGCGCGGCCGGCAAGACGGAGGCAGCAATGAGCACCGACCCCGACATCCATGACGACGAGCCCGAGAACGAGCCCCCGTCGTTCGCGCATTTGCTCGACGAGCTGGAACTCTACGCCACGCGGCCGTTCGAAGACGAAACCGACCCCCGACCGCTTCCAAGCTACCGCCAAGTCGCGGGCGTCGCCGCCGACACGTTCGATGCGATGGTCTCGGCGCTGGAAGACACCCGGCTCGAATCCGATCTCGAAGACCTGCTCTGGCACATGACCAATGTGTTCCAGCGCGCGGTCGAACGGGTCGAGCGCGAGCTCGACATCAACGAGCAGGCGCAGCGTCGGCTTCAGCGCGAGCAGGACGGCTCGGAAGTTCGCTCGGTCGAGCTCGAGGCAGCGGTGGCGATCGGCCGCACGATGATCGAGCGGCGCGACGCGATGGAGGCATTCCGTGACGCCTTCGCCGACCAGTTCCGCGCCTATATCCGCAAGCCCTGGCTCCCCAGCTCAGGCTCGAAGGTGAACCGCAAGGCGCTCACCTCGGCGGTGATCGACAGCCGCGACTTCATCAACGCGAAGCGTTGGGCTGACAAGCAGGTGCTCATTCCACCTGGTAAGCGCATCTATTTCTCAGGCGGTGCCGCCTATAACGATCACGCGTTGATTTTCGAAGTGCTCGACAGAACGCTAGCCAAGATCCCCGACATGATCCTGCTGCACGGCGACGCAAAGACCGGTGCCGAGAAGATCGCGAAGAGCTGGGCCGGCATCCGAGGTGTTCCGCAAGTTCCGTTTGCGCCCGACTTCAAGAAGCACAGCCGGGCATCGGCGCCGTTCAAGCGCAATGACGAAGTGCTCCAGCAGAATCTGGTCGGCGTCATCGTGTTCCCCGGGGGCGGCATCCAGGACAATTTGTTCGACAAGGCGCGGGCCATGGGCATCACCCGCTGGGACTTCCGGAGCCGCGGTTGACGCCATTTCGGGCGGTTCGACAACAAATGCGCTCAGTCCAGTCGTGCGTTGGAGAGGCGCATATACTCACTCTCGGTCACGAACACCGTGAGGAACTCGCCGGTACAATCTTCGACATGCTCGGTTTCAAATGTCTCCGTCCCATGGAGGATGATACCGCCAAGCCGGACAAGCCCGTCATGGGTATAATCCTGCATATCGATGCGAAACGTCAGAATGCCGGCGCGGCCGTGATAGACGAATGCCTTGCCGAAATGCGGCAGATCGGGCGCAAAATTCATGCTCAGATGTGGATCGGGCTCCGTCGCGCTCATTCAGCCAGTGTTACACATCCACAGCACTATGCAATTATGATCAAGAAATATGATCAAGAAAGATGTCGTCAGCGAGGCTTTGAGCTAGCGTCGAGCGGCGGCAGGCCATCCATAATCGCGGTCAGCGCCAGCGCGGTCTCGCGCTCCATCGCACTGTGGCCGGCGTTGGTAACCACGAAGGTGGCGGGTTGCGTGCCCACCGCCTGCAGCGCCGCGATCAGCCGGGACGCCTGAGTCAGCGGACAAACCAGATCGAAGCGGCCATGGACGATATGGATCGGGATGCGCGCCAGCGTCGCGGCGTTGTCGATGATGTGGTCGGGCGCCATGAACAGGCGGTTAGCGAAATAATGTGCCTCGATCTGGGCGAAGCTCAGCGCGAAAGCGGCCTCGCCGAACTTGCCCTCGTCGGTCTCGTCGGGGATCAAGTTGGAGATCGTGCCCTCCCACACCGACCATGCCAGTGCGGCTCCGAGCTGGCGCCGCCGCTCGACGTCGGACGTCGGCACCATGTCGAAGATTGCCTTGTAGGCCTTCATCACGTCGCCGCGATCGGCCGCCCCGATCGGAGCCAGGAAACGTGCCCAGGCTTCGGGATAACTGACGTAGGAGCCCGGCTCGGTGAGCGCATAAGGCGCCTCGGCAAAGGTCGCTGCATTGCCCTGGTACATGAAGTGCAGGTCTTCGGGCGCGCCGAGGAAGATGCCGCGCAGGATCAGGTTAGCGCAATGTTCAGGATGCGCGATGGCATAGGCCATTGCCAGCGTGCTGCCCCAGCTGCCGCCGAAGACGTGCATCTGCCCGGCGATGCCGAGCGCATCGCGCAGGCGCTCGATATCGGCGATCAAATGCGCGGTGGTGTTGTTGGCCAGCGCTATCGCCGGGCCATCTGCGGCGACGGTGGGCATGCTCTTGCCGCAGCCGCGCTGGTCGAACAGGACGATGCGATAGCGCGCCGGATCGAAATAGCGCGCCATCACAGGGCTGCACGCGCCGCCGGGCCCGCCGTGGAGGACCATGACCGGCTCGCCGGCGGGATTGCCGTATTCTTCCCAATAGAGGCGATGGTCGGGCTCACGGTCGACCTGCAATAGCCCGCTCGCCCGCGCCGCCGCCTCGGGATAGCGCCACTCGTCGGTGATCTTGCTGGTGCGCTGCAGTGCCGAGAAATCCATCCTTCGTTCTCCTGCCTCTTGAGTGTCGGCATAGCGAGCGTTGGTGGCAGGGAATAGCGCGACGCCATTTCATGACGGACGTTGAAGCGATGCAGATCTCGGCGGAGCGCAGCGAGAACGATCAGGCGGGGCTGTTGGAAACCGCTACAGCGCAGTTCGACAAGTAAAGAAACATGCCGACAGCTGAACCTCGCGCCACCACGGCGGTGGCATGCCGGGAAGCCAGCGGATGCCTTCGGTCGTTTTGGACCACCCCTTGCTTGTCGCCTGGGTTCGGGGTGCGGTCGCCTATGCCGTCAACCCCTGTGCGGGGTTCGCCCTCCGCTTTGCTGCGGTGACGGCGGCGTCCGACCCCTTTCGGTGGCGCCATCGGGGATGGTCCCCGAGCAACCGAAGGAGAAATCGACATGGCTACCATTGCCAACCTTACCGTGAAGTCCGATGGTTCGATGGACGGCACGCTTGCGACACTCAACGTGACCGCGCCGATCTCGATCGTTCCCAACGTCCGCAAGACCAAGGAGAACGAACCTGACTTCCGCATCATCAGCCGCAAGAACGGTTTCGAACTGGGCGCCGGCTGGAATCGCTTTTCGCAGAATACCGGCGCGGAATATGTCTCGGTGTCGCTGTCGGCGCCCGAGTTCGGCACGATCTATGGCAACGTCGCCAATGCGCCTGGCGATGACCCGAGCAAGAAGGTGATCATCTGGAACCCGCCGGCCTGAGCCCGCTGGCACCGGCCCCGCCTTCGGGCGGGGCCGGCTATATGTCGCGGGGAGCTGGGCCGGATTATGGGCGTAATGCCGACCGGCCAATTTTCGGCAGCAACTGGGTCGCCTCGTTCCTGTCTGGTTCAAGGTGCGAAAATCGGTGAAGCTGCCGTTCGTTTGAACCAACGCCCCGGTCAGCCGCCGCCGACATAGCTGTCGTTCGAGGCTTTTGGGCGGGCGCCTGAAACCGGTCGTTCGTTCATACGACCGATCATGGCGCCTCCTGGGCCGCGAGCCGTCGGGCAGGTTTAAGCCGAACCATAATGAAAGCTGCCCTTACCTGATTTCTCATTCTAACTGGCTCGAGTGACAGTTACCGCGGATTTAACCATCTTAAGCTCAATCATGGATGTTGTCTAAGGTGACGTCGCGCACATTGAGCGGATCAGGCCGCTTGCCCCTCCCTATGGCTTTGCTCCAGAAGGCAAAAATCGCGATTGGGCGGAGCGATTATCAATGCTGCAATGAGACGGCGATGAGCATGAGGTGCCATCGGAATGGCGCATACGTTTTCAACGGATTGTCGATGCCTTTCTCCTAAATGACTTTCAGCTCTCCGATCACCCAATCGACCGGGTGGCCCCCGTCAGTCCAGCAACGGCGAAAGCCATCGTGTGCAATGTAAGCGCATGCGGCGCTTCGCTGACCGCATTGTACACCGCCACTTGGAAAGGTCCGTCTATCGCTGGTTGGACGGGTATTGGCTGTTCCTTGTCGATCTGACGACCAAGGACGAGGAAGTTAGCGATCTGACCCTTCATGCCAAATTGGCTGATGCATCGGATGCACGCCTCGAAGTTCAGTCAGTTCACGTCCCCTGAAAACGACGCGCCCAATATGTCCACGCCGCCTAATCTCCGATAGCCAACCGCCCGAAGAATTCGTGCACCAGCTTCGCACCATTTCGGCTAAACTGTCTCATGAGCAGGCGCGGGCGACGGCGGCTGCCCAATTGGTCGAATGGCATTGACGCCGTTCCGCGACAGCCAACAATCACCGCCTGGCGTTCCGACGCACGATAACGAACGGTCTGGTCGGACAATGGCCGTACTACTCGAGCGACGAAAAAATTGTGCGTTAATCAGATCGAGCGCTCCAACCAAATATCGCTAACGTTCGACTCCCGGCGCGCGAGCCGCCGATGGAATCAGAAACCCTTACGGCCTTTTCGACGCGCCACCACCACGAACGCGACGGCAAAGGCCGCAGCGAGCCATGGAGCGAAGGCAAGGCCGGTGAAAACATAGGCGATATTGGTACCGCCCGCGAGCACGATGCCTATCAGCATCGGCGATAGCATTTGGCCGAACCGGCCCGAAGACGTGCACCAGCCGACGCCCGTCGAGCGCGACGACACTGGGAACAGCCGGGTCGCCATCGCTTGAGCGCCGGCCGCGCCAGTGCCGACGAACACACCGATCAGAGCCGCAGCGATCATGACCATTGGCAAGCTGGAGCCGGCGACGCCCAGCGCTGCGACGCACACCCCGCCCAGCGCCAGTGCCGGAGCAACGATGCGGAGCGAGCCGAAGCGATCGACGAGCCAGCCCGCGATCATCATGATCGCCAGACACCCGATATTGAACGCCGCTTGAGCCAGCGCCGCTTGCGAGACGGTGAGGCCGTGCTCGGTAAGGATCGTCGGAAACCAAACGACCATGATCTTCGTCGTCGCCGAGATGAAGAGGTTGATGATGCAGAGCAGCACCGTAAGCGGCGCAAGGTCGTTGCGGAACACCGACCAGAAGCCGCCCGCCCGCTCCGACGTCGGTGCGGCAGCCTCGTTTTTCGGTTCCGCCAACGCCGACCGGTCGAGATCGAGCTGGCCTAGCAGGCGGTCGAGATTTGCCGAGCGGCCACCCTTCGAGATCAAATAGCGGATCGATTCGGGCAACCAGCCAACCACTAGGATCAGGGTGATCGCCCCCATCAATGCAGCGATGTAGAGCACCGTGCGCCAGTCGTGTGACGTCAGGATCGCCGCGGCCATGATGCCGCCGAGCGCCGCCCCGGCCGGATAGCCGGCATAGACGATCGAGACCATCGTGCCGCGTAGCCGTCCAGGCGCAAATTCCGATGTGATGGCAAGCGCGGACGAGAACACGCCCGCCAGACCAAGACCGGCGAAAAAGCGGCTGATCATCAAAAGCTCGAACGTCGGAACGACCGCGGTCAGCAGCGTGAACACCGTCATCACCGATACGCAGATCATGATCGCCGTCTTGCGGCCAAACCGATCACCCACGACGCCGAACAGGAGCGCGCCGACCGTCGCGCCGATCTGGGTCACCGAGAAGATCGATCCGAGCGCTGTCTTATCCAGCCCCAGATCCTTGCTCATCAACGGCGCGACGACGCCGATCGACTGGTTGTCGATACCGTCGAGCATCGTGACCAGCATACAAAGCACAAACACGCGAATCTGAACCGCGCGCAGCCTTCCCTCATCGAGTCTCTCCTGGAAAGCGCTACCCGAGGTCACCGTAGCGGTATCAAGCATCTCTCACTCCCTGCGCATGGGGCTGTTGCCAGCTTTTAAGGGAGAGACCCGTGGGATGCAGGCTACTACGCTCCCGAACATGTGGCGCCGGCGGCGGCGCTGCGTCCGTCCCACGCGAGGATGCAGTGCATCTCGCAGCGGAAAGGGAATCTCGCATGTCGAACGCCGATCCCTTCTTTCTAAAAAGTTGGACATGTTCGGTAATCCCATTTGGGTGGACATGTCCATTTTAATCGCGATCGGTTCATTGCGAAGGCTCATGCATGCTGCCCGGCTGTACCGGCAACAAAGCGACGGTCACGCGAAGCGGCAACCGCCGGGCTTCCTCGACCTGCTGCTATTTGCGCATCGCCAGATTATAAGCCTTTTGCTCGGTATAGCTCAGCATCTCCTCGATGCCTTCTTCGCGTCCGGTGCCGCTGTTCTTCATGCCGCCGTAGGGCATGGCGGGATAATGCGGCCCAACGCTATTGATCCATATATAGCCGGCGCGCACGCGCCGCGCGGCGGCGAAGGCGTCGTCGATATCGTTGGCATAGATCGAGGCGGTCAGCCCCATATCAGTCGCGTTGGCGATCGCGATCGCCTGATCGAGCGTCGACCACTTCATTACAGAAAGAACCGGGCCAAAAACTTCCTGCTGCGCAATACGCATCGATTGCTCGACATCGCCGAACAGCGTCGGCTGGACCCAGAAGCCCCTGCGGAACCCCTCGCCTTCGGGCCGGCCGCCACCAGCCAGCAGCCGGGCGCCATCCTCACGCGCCGCTGCGATATGGCCCAGGACCTTGTCGTACTGACCCTTTGAGTTGATTGCGCCCATCTGGCTTGCCGGGTCCATCGGGTCGCCCACGCGAATTTTGCTGATGCGCTCCACCAGCCCGGCGACGACAGCGTCATAGATCGATTCATGGAGCAACAGCCTGCTGGTCGATCCGCAAGACTGGCCTTGCCACGAGAAATTCATGCCGGCGATCGCGGCGTCGATCACGGTCGCCGGGTCCACATCGGGGAAGGCGATGAGCGGGTTCTTTCCCCCGAGTTCGAGCGTGACGTGCTTGACGGCACTCTCCGCCGCCATGCGCTGGATGGCCATGCCGGTCTCAACCGATCCGATGAATGCGATGCGCTTGACGGTGGGATGGCGAACCAGCGGCGCCCCTGCCCCGACGCCGGTCCCGGTGACAATGTTGAACACGCCCGGCGGCAGCGCCTCGCGCGCGATCTCCGATAGAATCAACGCCGAAAGCGAACTCGTCTCGGGGGGCTTAACCACCACCGAATTGCCCGCCATCAGCGCGGCCGCGGTACGCGCTGTGGCGAACATCACCGGATGGTTGAACGGCACGATCCGCGCCACCACCCCGTAGGGCTCACGCACGGTGAAATGAAGATTACCTGGGGTCGCGGGGATTGTATCCCCTTTCAGCTCGTAAGCGAGGCCGGCATAATAGTTCAGCCCGTCGACGCCGGTGCGCACATCGCCGCGCATCGGTGCGATCGTGTTGCCAGTGTCGCGGACCTCGACTTCGAGCAACTCTTGAGCGCGGTCGAGTATCTTTCGGCCGAACGCGCGGAGCGCCTCGGCGCGTGCGGCGACGCCGATCCCGTTCCAAGCCTCCCAAGAACGGTCTGCCGCCTCAACAGCCCGTGCGACGTCGCGGTCATTGCCTGCGGGAACGCGCCCGATCACTGCCTCGGTTGCCGGATCGATAGAATCGATCCATTCGCCGCCTTCGCTTGTCACCAGTTCGCCGCCGATCAGCATGTGCGACGCTGTCGTCACCCGATTCATTAGGCCCCTCCTGCCGCCCAGAGAATCTAGCGGTCGCGTTTATTTATGGACGTGTCCGTTTTTAATGGATCGTATGACGACGTCAACCTACCGGATCGCCCGGCCCGAATTCCGGGTCAGCGACCGAGACGAGGCTGTGACGAAAGCGGGATCGCGCCGCTGCCGAGGCCGATGGCGACCGCCAGCACGATCAGTGCGGCCGCCGCCGCGAATGTGATCTTCAACCCGTGCGCGGCCGCGCTGGCGGCAAATGATTCGCCGGGCATGCCATGAGCGGCTGCGGAGAAAATCGAGGCCATCACCGACGCCCCGGTCACCAGCCCGACATTACGCGAGAGATTAATCAGCGCCGCATAAGTACCGCGTGTTTCCGTGTCGGATTTCGCCAGCACCGCGGCATTATTGGCGATCTGGAACAAGCCATAGCCGCCCATGACCACGATTATCGCGGCAATGAAGCGCGGCAGTCCGACGATGCCGTCACCGCATGCGAGTACCGCTGAGCCCGCGCCCATGACAAACAGACCAACCATGGTCATTACCGATACGCCCAGACGGTCCACCAGCCGCCCGACCGGGACGCCGGCGACAACCGAGGTAATCGGGCCTGCCGAAAGCGCCAGCCCGGCGCACGCGGGCGTCATCTGCAGGCCGTAGACCAGATAGAAGGGGCCAACGACCAGCGTCGCCATGATCACCGTCGAGCCGATCACGCTCATTCCCAGATTGCCGCACAAAGAAACGTCGCGGAAAGTCTCGAGACGCAGCAGCGGATCGTCGGCGCGCCGCTCGACCAGCACGAAACCCGCCGCGCCCAGGATCGCGAACGCCAGAGCGACGACATTGCCGCCGGCGAATCGCCCGCCGATGGGCGTAGCCGCGTAGCAATAAGCGCACAGCGCCGCGATGAGCAGGAAGGTGCCGGTCCAGTCAGTCCGCCACCGCCGCGCCACCGGATGGAATGTTAGGGGAACCGTGCGATGGATCATCCAGACGATCGCGGCACAGATCGGTACGTTGATCAGGAACAGCGCGCGCCAGCCGAACGCTGCGATCAACAGCCCACCCAGCGACGGGCCGGCAGCGGTGCCCAGGCCGGACATCGCGCCGAGCAACCCTAGCGCGCTGCCCAGTCGCGCCGGCGGCACGATGTCGCAGATCAGCACGATCGCCAGTACGAGCATGATCGCACCGCCCATGCCTTGCAGCGCCCGCGCAGCGATCAGAAACCAGAAGTTCCATGCCGCACCCGCGCCGATCGAAGCCACGCCGAACAGCAACAGTCCGACGAACAACAATCGCTGGCGGCCCACGCTGTCCGCAAGCCGACCGGCATTTATGAGCAGGCTGATGACGGCGAGAAAATAAGCGAGCACGATCCACTGCGTTTGCGCGAAGCTGATCGCGAAGCTGCGCGACAATGTCGGGAGGCCGATATTTGCCACGCTGCCGCCCAGCGATGACAGAAAGATCGTGGCGGATAGGCTGGCGACGGCACCGCGCGGGGATTTTGCCGGACTGCTGCCAGCGCCGATATTGCCATCGTCCATCAAAACGCGCCCTCCGTTCGCTCTATTTAAAAGGCCGTTGCCAGACCCTTGCGCCAACCCCGGGGCGCGGCGACCTCCAAAAAGCTACTCGCAATCGCCTTGACATCATCCAACTTAATGGACATGTTCATTTGTAATTGAAAGCGGTGGAGCATCGTTTGAGGCTTCGCGATGCGATCAGCGAACGGCGCTTCTCGAATTCGGCGGCGTATTGCGCAGCGCACCTGCTTGCCGGGCTTGAACGTGATGCGGCCGTTAATCACAGACCCGAACCGACGGGTCGCCAGTGGAGAGTGTAGTGTGACCGAGCAAGTCTTTGCTGTTCCCGCTTCGATCGAAGGTATGGTGGACGATCTACGCGAGGGGCTGCTCCCGCCCGCGGTGTTCCACGATCGCGACGTCTACGATCTCGAGCTGCGACGCATCTTCGCGAAATCCTGGGTGTATATCGGTCATGAAACCGAGATCCCGAGCCGCGGCGACTTCGTCACTCGCAACATCGGCGAAGATCCCTTCATTCTGATCCGCGACGAACAGGGCGAGTTGCGCGTGCTGCTCAACGCCTGCCGCCACCGCGGCGCGCAAGTGTGCCGAGTGCAGGCCGGCAACACGAAGGGCTTCGTCTGCCCGTTTCATGGCTGGACCTATCGCAACAGCGGCGAGCTGGTCGGCGCGCCGGTACGAACCCAAGGCTATGCCGCGCTCGACCTCAAGGAATGGGGCCTCTTCGCGGCGCCGCACGTCATCAACTACATGGGGCTGGTCTTCGCCAATCTTGATCCGGATGCGATGCCGTTCGAACAGTATCTCGGCGATTACAAGTGGTATTTCGACATCCAGTTCGCGCTATCCGATGGCGGGATGGAGGTGCTGGGCGAACCGCATCGCTGGCTGGTCGATGCCAACTGGAAGCAAGGCGCCGAAAATTTCTGCGGGGATAGCTCGCACACCCAGATGACTCACCGATCGGTACTGGACGTGGGCATCATCGGAAGCGCTGCGGCCGGCGCGCCGAAGGAGGGCACCGGCCTGCATATCCATGATTGCAGCGGTCATGCGATTAGCATCCGCCAGATTCCGGGGGAAGCGCCCTTCATCTCCTATCCCGAAGAGGTGACGCGTCATTTCCACCCGGGCGTGCTGAACCAGGACCAGTTCGATTTGGCCAAGCGCTCGCTACTGCAAAACGGCACGCTGTTCCCCAATTTCTCGTTTCTCCATATCGGGCTGAGCGACAGCCCGGAAAAGCCGCAGGCCGGCTTCCTGACGCTGCGCGTCTGGCAGCCCAAGGGGCCAGGTCAGATGGAAATCTGGAGCTGGGTGCTCGCGCCCAAGGAAGCGTCGCCCGAATATAAGCGCCGCGCCTATCAAGTGGGGATGAGCAGTTTCAGTCCCTCGGGCAGCTTCGAGCAGGACGACGTCGCGGTGTGGCCGGGCGTCACCCGCTCGGCGGGCACCGTGTTCGCCGAGATGAACGATGTTCGGTTCAATTATCAGATGGGAATGGGGGATATGAGCAGCAGCAAGCCGCTGGCTGATTGGGTCGGTCCCGGCGTCGCCAATTCGACGAATGCCGGCGAAGGCGGCCTGCGGACCTTCCACAAGACGTGGTTCGAACGTATGACCAACACCACGGTCGAGATCAGCGACCATGACTGATGCCGCGATCGCCGCGCACGCTGTGCCGATCTCGACCATCCAGTTGGTCGAGATCGGTGTCCAGCGTCTCTGCGAGGAATTCCTGAAGCTGGAGGCGGAATATCTTGACGATCGGCGTTTTGCCGACTGGTTTGCACTGCTCGATCCGGCGATCGACTATGAGGCGCCGGTCCGCACCGTGCGCGAGAATTGGGACGGCTCCGGCATCAGCGCCACCGCCTTCTATCTGAAGGAGGATTACGATTCGATCGAGACGCGGGTGAAGCGTTTGCGCTCGCGCTATGCTTGGTCTGAAAGCCCGGCGACCCGTACGCGGCGGCTGGTCTCCAACATCCGTGTCGCGCGTCATGATGGCAATCCGACGTTGATGGCGGTGCGCAGCAACCTCGCGGTGTTCTGCCATCGGGGCGATGCGGCGCATCCCCAGATCCTCACAGCCGAGCGCTTCGATGCGGTCCGGATCGGCACGGGCGAGCCACGGCTCGTCAAGCGCACCGCCATCCTTGATGCCGCCGTGCTCGGCCTCAAATCGCTTTCAATCTTCATCTGAGGCGCGTGTGGGAAGACTGTCGCTCAGCTATGCCGGCCACCTCTCGGATCGCGTCCGCGATCTCTATACCGGGGCGGTGGCGCCCGACGGCATCGATCTGCACTTCCTGCCGATGTCGCCGGTGCAGGCGTTCAACCGGATGCTTCACGGCGAGTTCGCTTGCGCTGAGATGTCGTTTTCCACCTATGTCTTGCGCGTTGCGCAAGGGAATGCCCCGTTCGTTGCGATCCCGGTGTTTCCCTCGCGCACGTTTCGCCACGGCGCGATCTACGTGAATGCCGATGCCGGCATCACCGAGCCTGCCGGCCTGAAGGGACGGCGCGTCGGCGTGCCCGAATATTCGATGACTGCCGCGGTATGGGCGCGCGGCGCGCTGATGCACGAATACGGCGTCCAGCCGGGCGATATCCACTGGGTGACAGGCGGTCTGAATTCGGGCGGGCGACGACCGCTCACCGACGCGCAGATCGACGGCGTCACGATCGAACATGAGGCGGAGCAGGCGCTGAACGATATGCTCGCCGAGGGTGCCATCGACGCGTTGATCGCCCCCCAAGTGCCTCCGGCGCTGCTCGCGGGGGATCGGCGAGTCCGCTACCTCTTTGCCGACGTGGTCGGCGTCGAGCGCGCCTATTTCGCCAAGACACGCGTCTTCCCGATCATGCACACCGTCGTGATCCGCCGCGATGTCTGGGAGCGCGATCCCTGGATCGCGGTCAGCCTTCAGCAGGCGTTCGAACGGAGCAAGGCGAATTGCCTCGCCGCGTTGACGATCGATGAGCCCCTGCCGATTTCGCTCCCTTGGATCGGGCACTATGTTCGCTCGATCCGCGACACCTTCGGCGACGATTTCTGGCCTTATGGCATCGAATCCAACCGGCCCACCATCGAGGCGCTATGCGCCTTCCTTCAAGAACAGGGATTGGCGCAGCACCGGGTGGAGGTCGACAAACTGTTCGCGCCCAATATTGCGACAAGCGCCGGGATTCACTTGTGAGCGACTGCGCACCGCCAACGATGCGGCTAGGAATCATCGGCCTTGGCGGCGCCGCCAAGCAGATGATGCCGAGCTTCCTCAGCCATCCGCATGTTGCGATCACCGCGGCCGCCGATTCCCGCGAAGAGGCGCGCCGCGCCTTTGGGGCCGAGTTCGGCGCGCGCACCCATCTAACGGCGGAAGCACTGTGCGCCGATCCTGAAGTGGACGTGGTCTACATCGCGACGCCACATCAGATGCATCGCGATCATGCTGCGCTCGCGGCGCGCGCGGGAAAGCATATCATCATCGAAAAGCCCATGGCGCTGACCCTGGACGAATGCGGCGATATTATCGCCGCCGCGAAGGCAACCGGGGTCCATCTGCTGGTTGGCCACACCCACAGCTTCAACGCGCCGGTCCTCAAGATGCGGTCGCTGATTTGCGAAGGCGCGATCGGGCCCGTGTCGATGATCAACTCGTGGAACTACGGAAACTTTCTCTACCGGCCCCGCCGGCCCGAGGAGCTGCGCACCGATGCGGGCGGCGGCATCATCTACAACCAGGTTCCACATCAGGTGGACGTGGTGCGGCTGCTCGGCGGCGGCATGGTGCGAAGCGTGCGCTCGATGGCATGGACACTCGATCCCGCCCGGCCGACCGAGGGTGCGCACGTAACCTTCCTGCAGTTCGAGAATGGCAGCGCTGCGTCTCTGGCCTATAGCGGCTACGATTATTTCGACACCGATGAATTCCACTATTGGATCGGCGAGCTGGGCGAGCCCAAGCGGCCCGATCGCCATGCCGCCTCGCGCATGACCCTGGAGGCGATTGCGGACACCGGCTCGGAGGTCGCGGCCAAGGCGGCCGGTGGCTTCGGCGGCGACCGGCGCCTCGCCGTCCCCCCGCCGGACGAATGGAACCATCCCCATTTCGGCGTGACGATCGTCAGCGGCCCTGACGGCGATCTGCGCCAGACGGCGCGCGGTGTCACCCACTATGGCAGGCGGGGCGCGGTCGAGCATCCGCTCGATCCGCCACGCGCCTTTCCAGACAAAAGCGGCGTCGTCTACGAGATGTACGACGCCTTTGCCGGGTTGCGCCCGATCCTGCACGACGGGGCCTGGGGCCGCGCGACGATGGAAGTCAGCGAAGCGATCTTGCGATCCGCGCGGGAGGGTCGCGAAATCGGCATGTCGCACCAGGTACCGGTCCGGGATTGGGGAGAGCCAAATTGATGCAGGCGCAGGATTTCAAGGGACTTTACGCAATCATCCCGACACCGTCGCGGGCTGGCGCGCAGGCGATCGACGCCGTCGATACCGTGGCGCTCGACGAGACCGAACGGCTCGTCCGCGCGTTGATCGCCGACGGCGCCAATGGCCTGATCGTGCTGGGCACCACCGGCGAATGCGCGACCATCTCGAATGAGGACTATGGCAGCTTCGTCGCCACCGTCGCCGAGACCGTGGGCAAGCGCATCCCGCTGTTCGTCGGGGCGACCGCGATGGGCGGCCATGAAGTTTACAAGCGGCTCGCCGTCGCGCGCGATCGCGGCGCCGACGGGACTCTGCTCGGCCTGCCGATGTGGCAACCCTGCACCGTAGATATGGCTGTCCGCTTCTATGCCGAGGTTGGACGCGCGTTTCCCGATCTGGCGGTGATGGTCTATGCCAATGCCCGCGCCTTCCGCTTCTCCTTTCCAACCGACTTTTGGGCACGGATCGCGCAGGAAGCGCCGACGGTGACGTCGGCCAAGTCGTCGCAACCCACCAATCTTGCGGAGAACATCGCCGCTACCGGCGGCCGAATTCACTTCATGCCGAGTGACATGGTCGCGGCGAAGTTCCAGGCGATCTCGCCGGCAACGACCACATCCTGCTGGGCGACCGCCGCCGGCATGGGACCGGAACCATCGCGCGCGCTGATCGACGCGATCCTGGCCGGTGATGCCGACCGAACGAAGCATATCGACGAGCGGATCGCGTGGAGCATCGCGCCGCTCGGGCCGATGTTGGGTAATCCCGAGCTATTCGCAAGCTACAACACCCAAATGGAAAAGACGCGCATCGCCGCGGCCGGCTATTGCGATCCCGGGCCCGTTCGCCCGCCTTACGACGTGTTTCCAGCGGAGTATGTCGAAGCCTCGCGTGAGGCCGGGCGACGTTGGCGCCAGCTCCGGGAGGAACTCACCCCAGCGAGACTGAATATAGCGACGGAGGCGGCGTCATGACGGCCGTTCTCATCAAGGATGCAGCGCTGCGCGCCGAGCTCGAAGCGCTGATCGCCGAACATGCTTATCGGCTCGATATGAACTGTTCGGAAAATCTCGCCGAACTCTACACTGACGACGGCTGCTTCATCGCTCCTGGCTTCGCCTGCGAGGGACCCGATGCGATCAATGCCTATGGCCGTGACCGCGCTGCGGCCAAGGATCGCCGTGTCCGCCATGTCTGTACGAATTTCCGTTTCTGGGAGGACGGTCCCGATCAGGCGCGCGGGGTCTGTTTCATTCTGTTGTTCCGCTCGAATGGGCCGGACCTGACGCCGGCCGAGCCCATCGCGCTCGCCGACGCGCACGATATCTACCGACGTTGTCCGGACGGGGTGTGGCGTCTGAAAGAACGCCGCGTTGTCCTGTCGTTCGAATCGGCCGCCCACAAATCCCGTTGAGTCGAGCGACGGCGGATGGATTTTCGTGGTAAATAATGCAGGAACATTGTGATATGCGTGCTTCTTGACTGGAGAGGAGCACGGCTTGCAGGTTCGAGAGCGCAACAAGGCGGAAAAGCGCGAGCGCATCAGGCGTGCGGCCCTCAAGCTCTTTTCGCAACATGGATATGACGCGACCACGCTACGCGACGTTGCGCGCGAGGCGCATGTCGCCTTGGGCACTCTGTCGCTCTACGCAGCGGATAAGCGCGATCTCACGCTGCTCGTGTTCAATGAGATCACCGTCGAGATGATGGAGATCGCGATCGATATGACACGATCGCGCGATATGCCGCTCGGGGAACGGATCCTCGCCTTCTTCGCCCCCTTCTACCAGGATTGGGCCAACAACCCGCGGCTCGCCCGCATCTTCCTGCAAATCAACTATTATTCCGGCGGGATGCACGGCGAGGAATATACACGCACTCGCCGGGCCATCGCGCGGCAGCTTGAGTTCATCGTCGAAGATGCGATCAATCGCGGCGAAATCCGGCCGCTGGAGACGACAGATGTCGTCGCCCAGCATTTCTTCCTGATTTTCTCGGCGACGGCGCGCTGGTGGGTAGGCGGCGACGATCCCGTTGCCGAGGAGGGCATCGACTATCTGCGCCGCTTGATCCGGCTCCAGATCAACGGCCTTTCACCGCGTGCCGCGGCGACTTCGCAGCGCTCCAACACGCGCGCGAAAGCAGGTGCAGCCACGCCCCGATCGCCCCGCAAACGCTCGTCAACGGGTGCACACGAGCGCTAGACTCGTCGATCCGCCCCACCGATGCAGATGCAACCGCGCGCCTGAATAGATGGACATATTCATTTTTGTCTTCTGAAAAACTGGACATGTCCTTGTAATTTCGATAGCGGATGACTGCCGGGGTCGCCGCCAGCGGGCGCATCCCGGCGCGATCCGCTTTGTCGCGCACCGGCGTCCGGAAGGCGACAAGCATCGAAAGCACACGGGAGAGGCGGCATGGCGGCGCAGGGGCGTGAACAACGCGTTCAGGGAATTCACCGGCTGGCGCTCCATGTGCCGGATTTGCCCGCAGCGCGGCGCTTCTACCGCGACATCTGGCTCCTGCGCGACCAAGGTCGCGATGGCGAGTTCACGGCCTTTCGCAGCCCGTCGGAGAACCATGACGACCTGCTGCTTGGCGAAGGCCCTTCGCAAATCGCGCACGTCGCCTTCGCGGTGGGTTCGCCGGACGATCTGATTGCAATGGCCGCGCGTCTGGAAGCGGCGGGATTCCCGTCCCGGCGAATTGCGGACCAAACGCTCTTTCGCGCCGACGCGATGGCCGTTGCTGTCACGGATCCCGACGGCCGTGAGATCTGGCTTGTCGCGCCCCGTCCGGGAGCGGCCGCCGCGGGTTCGGGTCATCCCTTGGCCCCAAACCGTATCGGCCACGTCGTCCTTTGGACACCCGCGCAGGCGGCGGCTGAACGTTTTTACACGCTGCTAGGCTTTTACGTTACCGATCGCACCAACGCCGGAATGTCCTTCCTACGCTGTAACTCGGATCATCATTCGCTGGCGCTGATGAAGAGCGGCAAGAACAAGACCGGAATCCAGCATATCGCTTTCGACGTAGGCTCGCTCGACAACGTCATGCGTAACTTTGCGCGGTTGCGCGATTTGGGAGTTGAATGCGCGTGGGGCGTCGGGCGCCACGGCCCAGGGAACAACATATTCAGCTATTATGCTGACCCCGCGGGGAATTACATCGAATATTACGGCGATATGGAGCAGTTCGACGTCGATGCGTCGGTCGAAGCGCACATCTGGGGGCCCGAACACAAAGGCGACGTCTGGGGCGTTGCCGGTATCCCGCCGCTGAGCTTTAGAGAATAGGCCAACGCCCTCTCAGGTCCGTCCCTCGGATTAAGCCGGGGCGATTTGTCAATCCATTGCAATCCTGCATCGCTGCACTCGGCATTTATGCGTCGCGTCGGCGCGGTCGTGTGCCTGCCACTAGCGAGAGTTTCTCCATATCGAGACACCCCTAATTTTATTAATGGACAGGTCCGTTTTTACCGTTTAATGGACATGTTCATAATCACAAAAGTCGATTTGGGAGGATGATATGGAGAGGTTGGTATCGATCGCGGTTCTCTGCGCGTCGGTCAGTTTCCCGGCGATGGCGCAGACGGTGCCGCCCGTCGGCACGTCATCGACGGTGGATGCCGAAGCAGCCGCGCCAGCTCCTGGCGATCCCGATGCGATGACGGCCGTCGCCGACCAGGACAATAACGGCATCGGCGATATCGTGGTAACCGCGACCCGCCGCGAGGAACGCCTTCAAAAAATTCCCGTTACTGTCACTGCGATCACGGGCGGGGCGCTTGAATCGAGCGGCGTGCTCGACACCCGCCAACTGACCCAGGTCGTTCCCGGCCTCGTCGGAAGCCGGAACGCCGGTGTGAACCAACCGGTGATCCGCGGCGTCGGCAGCGGCGGCGTGGTTGGCGACGAATCGAGCATCGCGACATATATCGACGGCGTTTACCAACCCGATCCTTGGACCACGAACCTCGATCTGGTCGAGATCCAGCGCGTCGAGGTACTGCGCGGGCCGCAGGGAACGCTCTTCGGACGTAATGCTACCGGGGGCCTGATCAATATCATTACGCCCGATCCCAGCTTTGATTTCCGCGGCCATGTCGCAGCGACGGCGGGAGTATTGCGAGGTGCTGGGGACTATGACCTGCGCGGCTATATGACCGGCGGGCTTTCCGATAAGTTCGCGATGGATTTTGCGGGTCTCTACAAGAAGACCGACAATTATATCACCGACCTGGTCCACGGCGGTAAGCGTTACGGCGAGGATGAATATTACTCTTTGCGCAGCAAATTGCTGTTTAGGCCGAGTGACAGCGCGCAGTTTGTGCTCACCGGCGACTATGCCAAGCGCGACGGCGGTTCCAACGCTAACCAGATCTATCAGAACAATACGGTTGCCCGTTCCTACCCGGGCGTGATCCTCCCCACCGGGCCGTGGCAGGCCGCCTACAATTACGATCCTCAACTCAACTTAGAGCGGTTCGGCATCACCTTGCAATCGCGGCTCGATATAGGTGCGATCAGGGTCGAAACCGCCAGTTCTTATCAGAATGGCGAAATCTACCAGCAACAGGACCGCGATTCCACCAACATCAATCTTGGGTTGGGGCAGGTCGACACCCGCCAGCGCACCTTCTCGCAGGAAGTCCGCGTCCTCTCAGACACCCCGGGCCCATTTCAGTGGCTCGCCGGCGCCTATTACTACACAAGCCATCTCGACGGCATCGTACCCACAACGACGCCTGCGAAGGTGCCGCCACCGACATTGCCGACCCTGTCGACAACGACGACGTCGCCCGATGTGCGCGTGTCCTCGCTCGCCGGCTTCGCGGAGGGCACGTACTCGCTGACCAGCACGTTGTTTCTGACGGCTGGCGGTCGATACACCACCGAGGTGCGGAAGTTCGAGCAGGCCACGAACGGCGTGCCGCTATTTCCACAGCAACGCAGCCGTTTTGACAAATTCACCTATCGCGGCGCGCTGCGCTGGCAGTTCGCTCCCGACGCCAACATCTATCTGAATTACGGCACCGGCTTCAAAAGTGGCGTCTACAACGGCGTCGGCACCTCGCCCACGCCCACCCGTCCCGAGAACCTGACCTCGATCGAGGGCGGCATCAAAGCCGATCCGGCCCGTTGGTTGCGCACGAACTTGTCGGTCTTTCACTATGATTACAAGGATCTGCAGGTCAGCGCGCGCGATCCGATTACCAATCTGGTGCTGCTCCAAAATGCAGCGACCGCCAAAATATACGGCGGCGAACTCGAACTCACCCTCGTGCCGATGCACGACCTGAATCTCACCGGCAAGTTTTCCTATCTTCATGGCGAATATGGGGAATTTCCTCTCGCTCAAGGCTTTACTCCTAACCCGAACGGCGTCGGCAACACCGCCGTCATTGCCGACGTGTCGGGAAATCGCATCGTGTTGGCGCCACGGACGGCAGTGAACCTCGCCGCAGATTGGTCGCACGCTTATGCGATGGGCCGCATCGGCGCGCGGCTTAACTTCTACCACAGCGATCGAATCTACTACGATTTCACGAACAACTTTTCGCAAAAGCCCTATTCTCTGCTCAACGGCCAGATTTCGTTCACGCCACCCGATGAAAAGTTCGTCTTTACCTTGGCGATGACCAACATCACCAATACGGTCGTCTTTCAATCGCTTCGCGTCAGTCCGAATGGTACCGACGGCATCCTTGAGAAGCCACGCGAACTTAAGGGAACGATTCGTTTCAATTTCTAATCGCGCCCTTGCACACCCCCCGGGCGGCGGCGCACGCTTGCGACGCCGCCCCCGATCGCCATCCCTGAGATGCTCCAGATACAGAACGAAAGAGACGCCGCAGTGAGTGATCGTATCGCAAGGTTGGCGTTCGAGGCGTTTGCGCCACACGTTCAGGACGTCCTTCGCGCGCGGGTCGAGCGGCTCGGGTATCTTGGTGAGTTCTTCAGATGTGCCGGCGCGCAACCCGATGTGCTCGCGCCCTTCATGGAAATGACCGAGGCACTGAAGAAGGCGCTGCCCGATCGCCTGACCGAAACCGGCGCGCTGACCGTTGCCAAGCTATTCGACAACCGTTACGAACTCCACCAGCACGAGCGCCTGTCCAAAAAGCTGGGCTTCGGCGAGGATTGGGTGGCGGCGGTCGAGTTACTCTCGCCGCTCGACGCGCCACACCTTTCCGAAGCAGAGCGTGCCGTTCAGCGCCTCGTCGTCGCGATGGTCGAGCGCAGCGGGCGGGGTGTTTCGACCGAACGCGAAGCCCTGATCGACGCGATCGGGCCCGAGCAAACGATCGCCATCATGTTCTTGGTCGGCCGGTACATCACTCATGCAATGATCGTGAACGCGCTGGAACTGGCGCCGCCGGTGCCCTCGATTTTCGAGGGGGTGGGCGCGTGACCCAGGGAATCTGGATTTCCGAGGCCGAGGTCGTTTCGGTGATGGCGTTGCCAGAGGCGATCGATGCGCTGCGCGCTGGACTTCGCGAGGAGGCCGAAGGCCGCGCGACCAACATGGCGAAGACACACGCGACTTGGGCGAACGGCTCAAACCTGCATGCGATCGGCGCGGTGTTCGAGGGGTGGAACATCGTCGGCACGAAAACCTGGGCCCACACGGCGGGCGGCGCGATGCCGCTCCTGGTGCTGCTCGACGCCAGCACCGGCGCGATCGTGGCAATGATCGAGGCGTTTGCGCTCGGGCAGATGCGCACCGGCGGAATCAGCGGCGTCGGAACGGATGTGATGGCGCGGCCCGATGCATCGCGCCTCGCTATGATCGGCGCAGGCAAGCAGAGCATCACGCAGATCGCGGCGGTCGCCGCGGTCCGCCGGCTCGATCGGGTGACGGTGTGGAGCCCAACCGCTGCCAATCGCGCGGCGCTTGCCGAGAAGGTCGAGCAGAAGCTCGGGATCGAGGCGATCGCCGCCCAGACGCTGGACGAGGCGCTCGACGCGGCCGACATCGTCACCCTGGTCACCCGCGCGCGCGCGCCGGTGATTACGCGCGACATGCTGGCGCGCGGCGTGCACCTCAACGCCGTAGGCGCGATCACGCCTGAGCGAGTGGAGTTCGAACCCGCGCTGCTCGATCGCGCCACCGTGACCGGCGCCGACAGCGTGCCTCAGGTCCGCAGGCTCAGCCAGGAGTTCATGGCCGCGTTTGGCGACGACGAAGCGCAGTGGGCCCGGCTTCAGCCGCTGTCGGCGCTGGTCGCGCGCGACCAGCGCCGACCCGCCGATGCCGATCTCACCGTCTTCAAGGCGATGGGCATGGGCATTTCGGACCTGTCGCTGGGCATCGAGATCTTACGTCGTGTCCGCGCTGCCGGACTCGGCCGCCCCATTGCCCCGATCACCCGCCAGGCGCCGCGCCTGACGCTGAACCCGTAGAAGGAACCTTCCGCTATGAGCAGCTGCGTTTTCGTCGACGCCACCGGCCCGATCCCGGCCAAGGATGCGCCCTGGGAACCGATCGTCATTTCCAAGGAGACGATCGATGACGAGATTCAGCGTCTCGCCGCGCTCTCCACGCCGACGAACGGCCGCCGCCGTTCTTATTTCCGCCATCCGATGAACCGGCGCTCGAACGGGCTGGCTCCAGGCATCGAGGTGGCGCTGGACGTGCTGCTGCCGGGCGAAGAAACCGCCACCTTCCGCCAGAATTCGACCCAGGTGAACTTCGTCATCCGCGGCAGCGGCGAGACCGAGATCAGCGGCCAGCGCCGCGCCACCGCGTTGTACGACGTGTGGAATACGCCGTCGATGCGGATCTATCGCCATAAGAATACTGGCGATGAGGTCTATGCACGGCTCACCTATTCGAACGGTGCGCTGCTCGACATGCTCAACATCCATGTCGTCGAGGAAAACCCGCAGCCGTTGCTCAAGTCGATCGACCGTGATGAGGAAAGCGCTGACGAGGCCGATAACAGGCGCCGCACCAGCCCTTATGGCACGTTCCAGCTGACCGAGGACGGCGCGTGGCTGATGCCTTATGAGCGGCTGATCAACCCGCCTTCGGTCACCAGCCCAGCGCTTTATTGGCCTTGGGAACAAGTTAAGGCGCATCTGGATAAGCTCGAGGCGCTGGGCAAGGACTATGCCGGCCGTCGCCTCTACTTGCTGTACAATCCGATGACCGGCCGCACCAACGGCACGACGCCCAGCTTCTTCGCCACGATGACCGTGCGCCCGCCCAAGATCGTTGATCGCCCGCATCGCCATTCCTCGGCGGCGGTGAACTATTATTTCTCCGGCGCAGGCCGGTCGACCGTTGAGGGCAAGACCTATGAATGGAAGGCTGGCGATCTGATGCTGTCGGCGCCCGGCTGGTCGATCCACAACCACGCCAGCTACGATGAGCCGGTGTACGAACTGACCATTCAAGACCAGCCGCTCAATATAGCGATGGAATCACTGCTGTGGCAGGAAAGCCTGAAGGAGCCACCCGCGCTGCTGGGCGCGGAGGAAGGCTTCGCAACCAATCGCACCGTGGTTGCGGGCTGATGGTGGAAGCCCGCCGTATTCACGATTTCGGCGGCGTCACGCTTGACGAGGCGGCGATCGAGGACGCGGCGGGCGCGTTGGCGGCTGCCGAGCGGGACCGGAATCAGATCCCGCTGCTCAGCGACATCTATCCCGGAATGACGATGGACGATGCCTATGCCATTCAGGCCGCTTGGGTCCGGATGAAGCAGGCTGCCGGCGACCCAATAATCGGCTGGAAGATCGGCCTCACCTCTAAGGCGATGCAGGCGGCGCTCGCGATCGACATTCCGGATTCAGGCGTGCTGCTGCGCAGCATGGCGTTCGCGAGTGGTGCTGAAATTCCAGCAGGGCGTTTCATCGAGCCGCGGGTCGAGGCGGAAATTGCGTTCGTCATGAAGGAGACGATTGACCCCGCCCGCGCGTCGGTCGAGGCGATCCTCGCCGCGACCGACTATGTCGCTCCCGCGCTCGAAATTCTCGACACGCGCATCGTCCGCCGAAATCCGGATACGGGCCGGCCCCGGACCGTCTGCGATACGATCGCGGACAACGCCGCCAATGGTGGCATCGTCCTTGGCGATCCGGTGCGTGATCTGCGTGATCTGAATCTTCGCTTCGTGGGCGCGGTCGTGTCCCGCGACGGGGAGGTAGAAGAAACGGGGCTCGGCGCCGGCGTGCTCGGCGACCCGCTGGTCTCACTCGGCTGGCTTGTCGAAAGGCTGGCGGCGTACGGAAACCGCATTGAGGCGGGCCAGATCGTCCTGTCGGGATCGTTCATTCGTCCGGTCGAGTCTTCGGGGAGCGTGATTGAGGGGGATTTCGGCAGTTTCGGCCGCGTTTTCTGCCATTTCCTTTGAAACTGGATCAGGATCGGGCGCACATGCATAATTCCTTCAAGAAAGCGATCGCGGAAGGGCGTGCCCAGATCGGGCTGTGGCAAGCTCTC
Organism: Hephaestia caeni; assembly: GCF_003550065.1. Taxonomy (GTDB): domain Bacteria; phylum Pseudomonadota; class Alphaproteobacteria; order Sphingomonadales; family Sphingomonadaceae; genus Sphingomonas; species Sphingomonas caeni_A. The sequence goes on along the minus strand of NZ_QXDC01000003.1, from coordinate 859,892 downwards.
GCCTCCCCTTACTGCTGCGAGATCTGCGCCGGCGCCGGCTTCGACTGGCTGCTGATCGATGGTGAGCATGCCCCCAACGACCTGCGATCCGTGCTGGCGCAATTGCAGGCAGCGGCCGCTTATCCCGTCGAACCGGTGGTCCGGCTGCCGGTGGACGATGCGGTCCTGGTAAAGCAATATCTCGACGTGGGGGCACGAACGCTGCTGGTGCCGATGATCGAAAGTCCTGCGGCCGCCGAAGCGATGGTTCGCGCCACCCGATATCCCCCCAATGGCGTGCGCGGCGTCGGTTCGGCGATCGGCCGGGCCAGCAACTGGAACCGGACCCCAGGCTATCTGCGGGACGCGACGGATGAGATCTGCCTGCTCGTCCAGGTCGAAAGCCGAACGGCACTCGCCGCCATCGAGGCGATCGCGCGCATCGATGGTGTCGACGGCGTCTTCATCGGGCCATCGGACCTTGCCGCCGATCTCGGACATCTCGGTGATCCTATGCACCCGGATGTCCAGACAGCGATCGAAACCGGCATCGCCGCGGTGTGCGCCGCGGGCAAGCCCGTCGGGCTGCTGATCGCAGACGAACAGGCCGCGCGCCGGTATCTGGCGCTCGGCGCCAGTTTCGTCGCGGTGGGCACCGATGTGACGCTACTCGCGCGCGGAGCGGAGGCGCTCGCCGCCCGCTTTCGCGATATACCGCCGGGCGCCGCCCCCGCCCCATCCAGCGTTTACTGAAAGTCAGGAAGTCCTTCCATGCGGACCGAGGCCATCTCGATCAATCCTGCCACCGGTGCGGAAATCGCACGCTATCCTATGCTCGACGGGCCCGCGCTCGAGCAAAGGGTGGCGGCGGCCAGCGTGGCTTTCGCCGATTGGCGAACGAGCGATATAAAGCGGCGCAGTCAAGCGTTCCGTCGCCTTGCCGATACGCTCGACGCCCGTCACGAAACCCTCGCCCGTCTGATAACGTTGGAAATGGGCAAGCCGATCACCGCGGCGCGCGCAGAGGTCGACAAATGCGCCTGGCTGGCGCGTTGGTATGCGGATAATCTAATCGATCTGCTTGCCGATGAAACCCCAGATGTCGGCGGCGATGGCCAGGCGGTCGTCAGCTATCGTCCGCTCGGCGTGGTGCTGGCCGTGATGCCGTGGAACTTCCCCCTGTGGCAGGTGCTGCGCGCCGCCGTGCCGATCATGTGCGCCGGCAACGGCTTCCTGCTCAAGCATGCGGACAATGTTCAAGGCAGCGCCTGGGCGCTCGCCGAGTGCTTTGAAGCGGCGGGCTTCCCACCCGGCCTGTTCGGTGTCGTCCATGCCGATCGTGCGCTTGTCACCGGTCTGTTGGCCGATCCGCGCATCGTCGGCGTCACTGTCACGGCAGGTGTTACTGCCGGCGCCGCGCTTGCCAGCGAGGCCGGGCGCCATATCAAGAAGTCGCTGCTCGAACTGGGCGGATCCGATCCCTTTATCGTGCTGGCCGACGCCGATCTGGATCGCGCGGTCGCCGCCGCGATCGACGCGCGCTTCCAGAATTGCGGCCAGGTGTGCATTGCCGCGAAGCGGATCATCGTCGCCGCGCCGATCATGGAAGCGTTCGTCGCGCGGTTCGTCGAGGCGGCGCGCGTCATCCGCATCGGCGATCCGCTCGATCCGGCGACGGACATGGGCCCGATGGCGCGGGTGCGCGCCCGCGCCGAGCTGGACGACCAGGTCCGCCGTAGCGTCGCGATGGGCGCCCGCGTGCTGCTCGGCGGCGAGATCCCGGACGGCCCGGGAAGCTATTACCCGCCTACCGTCCTCGTCGGGGTAACCGCGGACATGCCGGTCTGCGCGGAAGAGACATTCGGGCCGGTCGCCGCGATCATGTCCGCCGCGGACGCAGAGGACGCAGTGCGCATCGGCAACGACAGCGTCTTTGGCCTGTCGGCAGCGCTGTGGACGGCCGATGTAGAGGCGGGCACCCGGCTGGCGCTGCACATTGAAGCCGGTGCGGTCTTCGTCAACGGCATGTCCGCTTCCGATCCGCGCGTGCCGATCGGCGGCGTGAAGCAGAGCGGCTACGGCCGCGAGCTGTCGCATTTCGGCCTGCGTGAATTCTGCAACGCGCAGCTGCGGTGGGTAAGGCCATGATGAATGCCGACGTCGACTATATCGACGCAGTGGTCGCGGCCGTGGAGCGCCAAGCCGACGGAATAAGCTCATGGGAGTTCCGCCGCGCCGACGGCGGTCTCCTGCCCGCGTTCACCGCAGGGGCGCACATCGAGCTTCGGCTCGGTAACGGCATGTCGCGCAGCTATTCTCTGTGCAACGCGCAAGAGGATCGTGACCATTACGTCGTCGCGATCAATCGCGATCCCAACAGTCGAGGCGGATCGACGCTCATCCATGATACGGTGAAGCCCGGCGACCGCATCGCGCTCTCTGCGCCGCGCAATCACTTCCCGCTAGTGGAGGACGCGGAGCATGTCGTGCTGATCGCCGGTGGCATCGGCATCACGCCGATGTACTGCATGATTCAGCGGCTCGAACGCCTGCAGCGATCGTGGGAGCTGTGGTATAGCTGTCGGCAGCGTAGCATGTGTGCTTTTCGCGAACGCCTGGAAGCGCTCGAGCTCGCCAAACCCGGCCGCGTCAATTTCAATTTCGATCGGGAGCCGGGCGGGCGCATGCTGGATCTTGAGCAAGTGATTGCCGGCACGCCGCAAAATGCCCATCTCTACTGCTGCGGTCCCAATCCCATGCTGCAGGCATTCGAGACCGCCGCGGTCCACCTTGGGCGTCCGCTAGACCATATCCATGTCGAGTATTTTGCAGCCAAGGAAGAGGCGGCGCTGGGTGGCGGGTTCGCGGTGATGTGCGCGAAGTCCGGCCGCGAGCTCCACATTGAGCACGGTCAGAGCATTCTCGACGCAATGATCGATGCCGGCATCGACATCGCCTATTCTTGCAGCGAAGGCATATGCGGCACGTGCGAATGCAAGGTCCTTGAAGGTGTCCCTGACCATCGCGATTCGGTGCTTACGCCAGACGAGCAGGCGGCGAACGACCGGATAATGGTTTGCTGCTCAGGGTCGCAATCCGCCCGTCTCGTTCTCGATATCTGAGCTACGACTGTGTCGTTGGTTGCATCCAATCCGTCTGGCCGCAAGGGTCCGCGGCAACGGCGGCGGATCGGGATGCGAGGACACCCCTCTTTCGCGCGGGATGGCCAGATCGAAGGCTAGACCGTCAGTGATCATCTGCTGATTGACATCAATCTGGCGCCTGCTGGGTACAAAGAATGCCGTATGGATGAACAACATGGTCAGACGACGAAAATATTGCCTTGAGGTGGCCACCTATATGAGCGTCTGCTTCTGCGCAGGCGTTGCTGGCTCACGACCGACTTGAGCGGGGCGCCTAACACGTTATCCACGATGTTCACTCCGCGCAGCTGGCTGCGCTGTATCGTCAAGACGGCTTTGCCGCGCTCGACACCTAGATCCTAAACAAAGTCGACGAAGGTACGAGTTTCGTCGATGCTCGCGCCGAATTCCTCGCGCCAGGCAGCCGCAAAACAGCGGATCACACTGCCGACAGCCCTCTGCATTGTCGAACGGCCGCTTTCAGGGTCTCCCGTGGGCAGGTCGAACGTCCGGAATTGGGGCGCGAAGCTGACGCGCCGGTTCGCCGGCCGGAATGTCCGCTTTCCCAATTTACGCTCTCGAAAGGAGACGTTCCGGTCAGTCCCCGTAGCTGCCGCTCCAACGGCACCCAACTGGTGTCCGCTTTCAGGAAATGACCATCCAAGATAATTGGGACTGAGGCGCTATCCGGAAATCGTCCGATCGACGTTGCGCCGTCTGTCCCAGGCAGAGCGCGCCGCTGCCAAATAGACAGCGCGCCGATGCGTTTTTTCCGCACCGGCGCGCGATATCGTCAACCGTTGACCTTGTCCTTCAGCGCCTTGGCCGCGGCGAAGGTTAGTTTCTTCGACGCCGCGATCTGGATTTTCTCGCCGGTCGCCGGATTACGGCCTTCGCGCGCGGGATTGTCCTTGACCTTGAACTTTCCAAAGCCATGCAGATTGATCTCGTCGCCCTTGGCGGCGGCATCGGCGATTGCGGCGAAAACGCCATCGACGTATTTGCGGGCATCGGCCTTGGTGAGCCCGTTAGAGGCGGCGAGCGCTTCGGCAACGTCGCTGTTATTCATCGATTCTGTCTCCCTTTCGTGTCGATCGGCCCATTCGGCCGGGCGACCAGCAGGCGCTATCAGCAATAGTGAGCCGAATGCCAGTCGCGATGCGAGAACCGCCCCGATATATCGGTCAGCACGATACCGGAAACTCGGGTCAGGGTTCGGGACGGTAGCCGGCGCCGACGCTCAAACGAGTGCTCACCATTTTGGCTGAGCGGCTTCACGACGAGGGCAGCGTGGCACGAATTCTGCACTCCATCGCAGCACGGGGACCATCCTCGCTCCAATGACGCGCTGATCTCTTGGCGCGAAGTCCGGCCTCCTTCAATCAACCCGTAAAGGGTCCGCTACGCTATGCGTGCGGCCGCGCTGGCGCGCGGTGATTGCGGCCAGACCCCGGCCAGCGAGGCGCTGTCGAGCGGGGATGGTCCCGCTCCCCGGACAGGAGCCCTACATCATGCCGCTCACGACCGCTCAGTCGTTCGCCTGGAATCTCGCCAAGACCCTGATGACCATCATCGTCCTGATCGAGACCGACCGGGGCTATGTCGCCATGCCGAGCGACGAATTCGACGGCGATCCCGACCGGATCATATGCGAGTACGACCCATGGTCGTGATCGCGAAGGGTTCGACGAACTTTGCTTCTCAGACGAATAGCGGTTTTCGCCAGCGCGCGGCTTTGCTATCTTCATTTTCGCAGATTGCGCTGTGGAGGAGGTGGCGGGCGCGTCCGACGAGCATTCGTCATGGAGGACGCCTGTGACTATCATCCTCGTGCTTGGCCTGTTTATCGGCCTCTACTTGCTTTGGCTGCTCTTCAATCTGGCGGCTCATGCCCTTCCTTTTTATGTCGGACTGGGCCTTTCCATGTGGATGCTTCATCACGATCATGGTTTTGTCACGTCGATCGCCGCTGGCTTGCTTGTTGGCGTCATCACGCTGGTGATCGGCCAGCTGCTGTTCGACGCCATCCGCTCGCCCGCATTACGGTTGGCAATTGCGGTTCTGTTCGTGATTCCCGCCGGGGTCGCGGGCTACCAATTGATCAATGGCATCGCCGGCATGGTGATCGGAAAAGGGCTCGCCCTTACGCTGCTGAGCATGGTCGGCGGCGGATTTGTCGCCAGCGCCGCCTGGAGGCAATTGGTATCGCCGTCATTTGCCGCTCGCCCTTCGGCGGCGCGCTATACAAGCTGATAGTCGGCGGAATTACTCGATCCATCCCCGGATACCGATTGCCATGGATAGCAGCATCAACATGGTCATCATCGCAAGTTCAGCACGGGCCAAAAAACGCCGCATCAATCCTTGGCTTGAGCCTGGAACAGCCCGAGCTTCGCCTTGCGCGCCCTCTCGCTCGCGTGGTGGTCGGCCATTTCATTGTGGAGTTTCCGCGCGATTTCATCCGTCGCTTGTTCAGCCTGACTGCGCTCCTGCGCTTCACGCCGCTCGTGATATTCATGCTCCATCAGGACGGGCATTCTCCTCCCCTCAAGCCGCTTAAATAGGGTGAAGCACGCCTGATTTTGAGTCCGTATCGCAACCGAAATCTTTTTTGCACTTACCCTTCGTCACCGTCTTTCTCCATCAGGCGCCGCTGCCCAAACGGCCTTTCGATAACGCGCATCTGTCAGCAGGACGCCGACGCTCGCCCAGCACCGCAACGGCGTCAGCGAACTTTCTTCCCCCCGGCTGCGCCGTTCCTCGCGGCCCAAGAAAGTCCGCTGACGCCGTCCTTCACGTTCGTTTCGGGCTGACGCTGCGGCGCTGGGCGCCTGCTGCCTTTCCATGCGCATCGAGGCCGCAAGGGCGCGGCCCGAACGACGGAAAGGATGTACGTCATGACGACAATCGGCAGCTTCAAAAAGGTCTCGGGCGAGTTTCGCGGCCAGATCATCACGCTTTCGGTGCAGGCAAAATCGGTCCGCATCGCGCCTGAGTCCGACCCGACCGGCAATGCTCCCAGCCACCGGGTTCTGATCGGCGACGTCGAGGTCGGCGCCGCCTGGAGCAAGCGCACCACCGACGACCGTCCCTATCTTTCGGTCAAGCTCGATGATCCCAGTTTCGTGGGTCCGATCTTCGCGCAACTCTTCGAGAACAGCGAAGGCGCGTTCGACCTGGTGTGGAACCGCCCGACACGGCGCAGCAGCGACTGATGGGGTTCAGGCTCGCCCGACTTGTCGGGCGAGCTCTCCCTATTCCTTGAGATGCTTCCCTCAAATTGTTGAAATATCCGGTGCTTCCAACGATGTCGATGCTGCGCGTCCTTTCGATGGGGTACGCGATGAACAATGGGCGCGGGACTAACGCGAACCGAAGAGCCGATCTCGATTTTGCGGGGTTCGCACAGGAATTTCTCCGTCGAAATCCCGATTACGTCCGGGATTATCGCATCATCCACGATGCACCGCCAGACGGACAGGAGGTGATGGCCCGCATATGGGGATTGTGCTTTCCCGTGTCAGCCGGAAGCGCCGCCCGCCGATGCGCCGGCGTCGTGGCTCGCCACCCTGTTTCCCGCCACCGTCATTCTCGATGTAGCGCCGCCAGGCTTCGCTGAACCATTTCCATTCGATCTCGATCGCTGGCCCGCGATCGTTGCCGACCGCATCTTGTCCGATGGTCGCCACATGGTGCTGGGCGACCATGACGGCCCGCATCACGTCTGGTTACGCAACACCAGTCGTGGCCGGTCGCTGGCCTATGTCGTCGTCCGCGACGCTGCGATCGAGACCCGCCGCCAAGCTGCCTGGCGGCTCGATCGCCGCCTTGCCGGGACGCCCTCATCACAGCGCACCGGCTTTCGGCCCACGCTTTTTCAGCGACAGCGCCTCAACCTGCTGCTCGACATTCTGGACATGACGCAGGCGCTCGACGGACGACCGACGTCTTACGAGATCGCGCGTCGCCTGATCTATCGCAATACGACGACCGGGCGCGGGTCGGAATGGAAGGCCTCGACCGAGCGACGCCGAACGCTCCGACTGATCGGCCAGGCCCGACACCTGATGAACGGCGGCTACCGCGCCCTGCTTCAGGGCGTTGTGAAGGGGTGACAAAAATCGGCTGCCCAACCTCGCCACTCCACCACGCCGGCGCTTCTCCGCCATCCCCCGCCAAATCGACCCGGCCCGGCCTCTGCCCGCCGGTTTCGCCAAGGAGGACGCTCATGAACGCCGCCGTGCCTGTGGTTACGCCCCGCTATCTCAGAACGCCGGATGCCGCGACGCATCTGGGCTTGTCGCCGCGCACGCTCGAAAAGCACCGCTGCTATGGGACCGGCCCGGTTTATCGCCGGCTCGGCGGCCGGATCGTCTATGCGATCGACGACCTCGACGCCTGGGCGGCGCGTGGGCTTCGCCGCTCCACCTCCGATCCCGGCGTGGGCATCGTCTATCCCGCCAAGCGCCGCCCGGCCGAAGGCTGAGCCCCGTGGTGCGCAACGCATCCCTTCGCGTCGGTGAACGCGCCCAGCTCGACCTGTTCCGCTCGATACCGGGCGATGTCGCGGCGCGCGATGCGCAAGACCTGATGACCTGGCCGTTCTTCAGCCTCGCCAAGTCGAGGCGCGTGGCGCCGATCGACTTCCGCATGGGGCAGACGTGGATCTCAGTCGAAGCGGTGCCCGAGCATGGCATGGCCACGATCTGGGATGCCGACGTCCTGATCTGGGCGGCGAGCCAACTCGTTCAAGCACATGATGCCGGACGCCCGACGTCGCGCCTGATGGCGACTACGCCTCACGAAATCCTGACGTTCACCCGGCGCGGCACCGGCAAGGCCAGTTATGACCGCCTGAAGGCTGCGCTCGACCGGCTGCAATCGACCACCGTCGCTACCTCGATCCGGCAGCAGCATCAGCGCCGTCGCCATCGCTTCTCATGGATCAACGAATGGCGCGAGCTCGCCGACGAGCGCGGCCGCGCGTTCGGCATCGAACTCATCCTGCCCGACTGGTTCTATGCCGGCGTGCTCGACCGCGCGCTCGTCCTGACGATCGACCGCTCCTATTTCGCGCTGACCGGCGGGCTCGAGCGCTGGCTCTACCGTCTCGTGCGTAAGCATGGCGGTCGCCAGGCAGGCGGCTGGAGCTTCGACGTCGAGCATCTCCATCTGAAATCCGGTGTGCTCTCGCCGCGCCGTCGGTTCGCTTTCGAACTGCGCGCGATCGTCCAGCGCCAGCCGCTTCCCGGCTATACGCTGAAGCTCGATCACGAACTTGGCCGCGAGCGGCTCGCATTCGTGCCGCTTCCCGTCGATCCGCTCGACGCAGCCATGCGCCGCGTCCGTCTCCGGCCTGTGGATAACCGGCCATGAGATTCGGACGATCGGGAACATGCTGGATCGGACCATCGGGAACGGCAAGTTCGGACTATCGGGAACGCGAGATCTCCGAAAACCCGCAGAAAACCGCGCCAAATCGTGGTCCTTCTAACCATCCTAATAGAAAAGAATCCTTCGGATTCTTGCTAACGGCCGACGCGGCTGTGGATTTCGGGTCCGCGTCCGTTCGTCGAGAAGTCCCATGAACCTTTCGCATCGCGGGTGCGGGAGCGCGACCGCCGCACTGTCCTCGCGCAACGCCATGACCGAGGTCGAACTGATCCGGGTCGAGAAGCGGCTCGAGCATTGGCTACGCTTCGGCCGCATCGCCGCAGAGCGTATCGTCAGCAGCACGACGCGGGTCGTATCATTCCGGCCCGAGGCGACATTCGCGCTCGTCCGCTGGTCTTCGAATGAATTGGGCAAGATCCATTCACGTATCGACATCATGCGCGCGGTGCGGCCGGGCGAAAGCCATGCGACCGCGCCATTCGTGCGGCCCGGCGGCAAACTCTATCTGTCGATCCAGGGCTGGCCGGACGTTCGCATTGTGCTGGAGGCGCTCGCCGCGATCGAAGCGGCGGGCGTCGATCCCTGCGATGTCGCGCCCGACCACTGGCGTCACGTCCACAGCCGCCTGTCGGCGGGCGAACGGCCGCGCCCCTACACGGCCGAGCGCCACCGAGCCTGGCTCAAACGCAAGGCGATCGAGCCGTGAGGCGCTCCGGATACGTCCTCATGACGCTGCTCGCTGCCGTGCTCTTCGCGGCCCTGTTCATCGCGACCGCGTTGGCTGGACCACGTCCGCGGCTGGTCTGGAACGCGAGCGCGAGTGCGCCGATAGGCCTCTACCGCCTGTCGGCTGTCTCCCATCCTGCGGTTGGCATGCTGGTGGTGATCGTGCCGCCGATGAGCCTCGCCCGCTTCCTCGATGAACGCCGCTATCTTCCCATCGGCGTGCCATTGCTCAAGCATGTCGCCGCCCGGCCCGGCGCGCGCATTTGTCGGTTCGGAGCGCGTGTCACGATCGACGGGCACGTCGCCGCAGTCGCGCTCAGCCGTGATACCCGCGGTCGCCTGCTGCCGCGTTGGCGCGGCTGTCGCACCATCGCGGCGGGCCAGCTCTTCGTGCTTAACGCCGCCGCTGACAGCATGGACGGGCGCTATTTCGGCCCGATCCCGGCCAGCGGCCTGATCGGCCGCGCCACGCCAATCCTCACGCGCGATGCACCGGGCGCGCCGCTGCGTTGGCGCGGAATCGGCGTCGCGGCAGCTTCTTCATCGTCAAAGAAAGGACATTCGGCATGCAGATAGGCCGCTTTCGCGCGGACGGCGCCGGCTTCGTCGGCCGCGTCGAAACGCTCACGCTCGACATTGCCGTCAGGCTCGTTCCAACGGGGTTCGTCGACCACGGCCGTGCGCCTGACTGGCGTGTTCACCTCGACGATGAAGCGCGACCCGGCTGTATCGGGCTCGAAGTGGGATCGGGCTGGACGCACAACCGCCCGACAATCGGCCACTATATCAAGCTCCAACTCAACTGCCCCAGTTTTGCGCGGCCCGTGCACGCCAATCTGCTGCCGTCGAAGCAGGCCGATGACGAACATGTACTGCTCTGGTCGCCGCGGCTGCGGCGCCCGAAGGCCGAGTGATGCGCACACGCAGTATCCAGCGACGCCGATGCCGCGGCGGGCGGCTGGCGATCGGAAGCGTCCTTGTCGCAATATCGCTTGGCGGCGTTGCTGCCGGTTCGAGCGCGGCGGCGATGCCACACCGGAAAACGGCCCCTGCTGTCATCACACCATCCTACGACGCCTTCGTCGCGGAAGCGGCGGAGCGCTTCGGCATGCCCGAAGCGTGGATCCGGGAGGTGATCCGCGTCGAGAGCCGCGGCGATCCGCGCGCGATGTCGCCGGCCGGCGCAATGGGCCTCATGCAGATCATGCCGGATACCTGGGCGACCGAACGCGCGCGATTGCGGCTTGGCAACGATCCCTTCGACATGCGCGACAACATCCTCGCAGGCACCGATTTTCTCCGCGCGATGCGCACACGTTACGGCGCGATCGGCATGCTGGCGGCATATAATGCCGGTCCTGGGCGGTATGAGGATTATTATCGCCGCGGTCGTCCGCTGCCGGCCGAGACCCTCGCTTATCTCGGCCGGCTTGCGCCTGTGGTGACGGGTAGCGCGATCACTGATGATCCGACGCCGGCACGTCCTGACCCGCTCGCTTGGACACGCGCGGCGCTGTTCGCGCCGCGATCCGGTTCAATCTCCGACCCATCCGCGGCGGTTGCAACGCCGCCCCCTGCACGATCAATGGACGCTGACGCAGCAGAACCGGCGATGTCATCCGTGCGCGCAGATGACAGCCAGACTGCCGGTGGCGCGCCTCGTAACGACCTGTTCGTCGCCCTTGCCGGGGCGCGCTCATGACAGTCGCCGCGCCGATCTCCGTCACAACGCCGTGCGCTGGTGACCGCTTGCAGCGCGGCAGCGTGCGTGGAGAGGGGTATGTCTGCTCAGACGGACCCAGCATCCAGCGTGGAGCGGCTCGCCTCAAGGACGACGGGGCCCCACCATTTTTTCCGGCGATCGAGCGTTGGTTCTTCCGCACCCAGGACAGCGCCGCGCCGGAAAAAATCGTGACCCCCATCGCCGCTGGCGCGGTCGCTTCGCGATCCTTGACCCGACCCGCTCCACGCCGGGCGACGACGTCACCTTTTCAATCATCAGGAGGTGACGATGGCGCTCTACGACCACATTCAGGAACTCAGGGCCGAACTGGCAGCGAGCTGCAGCGCGAAGGAAATCAGGCAGATCAGGCGCGAGCTCGAAACCGCGCTGGCGGAAATGATCCGCATCACCGCAGCATTCGACACCGAGATGGCGGCGCTCTGACGCTGTCGATCCAAAGCGGAAGCGGGGCTCAACGAGCAGCGCTTCCGCCCCTTTTCGGGCGGCTCTCTGTGTCGCGACAGCGCTATCCGTACCGTCTTGGCTGGAGGAGGCCTGGAGGTTTGAGGTGGCGCGCATTCGAAGGGCAGTTGAGGGCAGCAGGGAAGCGGGGGACATCGCAAGATAAAAGGCGCGTCGGACATCGACGCTTTTGTGGTTGGAAGAGAAGGAGTTGCTTGTCCGACTGCGCGGCAGGGCGTCGGACAGGCTCATGCACCACCGCCGGCATAACGACTGCCTGGTGTCGGGCAGGTCCGGGGTCGTCGTCGTGAGCCGCGACGACAACGAGTTTGAGGTGCGGCCGGGACGGAGCAGGGATTCCGGCGGAACGGCCAATGTCCGGCCTTCGAGCCTTGCCGCGCAGGTTCGGCGGGCGGGCGCCAGCGCAGGTCATACCCGCTCGCTCGGCAGGGCCGGCCGCCGCGGCCGGCGGGTCGGCGTGCGGGGGCGCGGCCGCAACGCATTGCTGCGGATCTATCATCCGCCCAATGCCCGCCGCGTTGCCGCCATTGCCCGCATCGTGCGACACAAGGGGGTTCGCTTCCGCGCAGCGCCACTTGCTCGTCACATTGCCTATCTCAAGCGCGATGGCGTGACCCGCGACGGACGTGACGCGACCCTGTTCGACGCGCGCGGCGACGAGGTCGACGGCGACGCCTTTGCCGAGCGCTGCGAGGACGACCGCCATCATTTCCGCATCATCGTATCGCCCGAGGATGCGCGCGACATGGCGAACCTGCGCGCCTTCACCCGCGAGTTGATCGACGACATGGCGCGCGACCTCGAAACTGATCTCGACTGGGTCGCGATCGACCATTGGAATACCGACAATCCCCACATCCATGTGTTGGTGCGCGGCCGCGCCGATGACGGTCGCGACCTGGTCATCGATGGTCGCTATATACAGGAGGGCATTCGCGGCCGCGCCGAGGAGCGGGCGACGCTTGAGCTCGGGCCGCGCAGCGAACGCGATATCCGCTCTGCTCTCGAACGCGAGGTCGAGGCCGATCGCTGGACCAGTCTCGACCAGCGTCTGGTCGGGATGGTCGACGAGATCACCGGCACAGTCGGCTGGCGGCCGGGTGGCGAAGGCGACGAGCCGGCGCGGCTCCTGCTGTGCGGGCGGGTCGCCAAGCTCGAACGGCTGGGTCTAGCCGACGAGATCGAGCCAGGTCTCTGGTCGATCGGGGCCGACACGGAACGGACGCTGCGCGACCTTGCGATCCGCACCGACATCATCAAGACGATCCATCTCGCGATGGGCCAGAGCGGGCGCGCGCCCGACGCCGGCGCCTTCGCGCTCCACAACGAGCCGCCATCCGATCCGATCGTCGGGCGCCTTGTCGAGCGCGGCCTTTACGACGAACTCGAGGGCACCGCTTATGCCGTGATCGATGGCGCCGACGGCCGCACCCACCATCTCCGCTTCGATGACCTTGAGATGACCGGCGACGCCCGGCCCGGGGCGATCGTCGAGCTTAGATCCTGGCAGGACAACAAGGATCGAACGCGGCTCTCGCTCGCCACGCGATCCGATCAGTCGCTCGCCGAGCAGATCACGGCGCCCGGCGCCACCTGGCTCGACCGCCAGCTGCTCGCGCGCGAGTCCGTCGCGACCGGTAGCGGCTTTGGCGCCGACATTCGTAACGCGATGGCGGCGCGGAGCCTGGAACTGGAGGCGGCCGGGCTCGCGCGCCGGCAGGACAGTGGTTTCAGGTTCGAACCCAATCTGATCGCAACGCTGCGCGAGCGCGAGATGGGCGAAGTCGCCAGCGCGATCGCCCAGCGCACCGGCTTGGCGCATCGTCCGTCCGCTGAAGGTGACTATGTGAGCGGCATCTATCGCGAGCGGGTGACGCTTTCCTCGGGGCGTTTCGCGATGGTCGACGATGGGCTCGGTTTCCAGCTTGTACCTTGGCGCCCGGCGCTCGAACCGCATCTCGGTCGTCATGTCACCGGCACAATGGCGCCCGGCGGCCGGGTCGATTGGGCGCTCGGTCGCGGCAAGGAGCTCGGCCTGTGAGGAGCTTGGCTGCCATCTGGAGCATCGCAGCATGAACGCCATGAAAATTCTATGGGGCCAGGTCTGCGTCGTTCTGGCCATCGTAATCGCCAGCATTTGGGCGGCGACCCAATGGACCGCACAGGCATTGGCCTATCAGCCCGAGCTGGGTCATCCCTGGTTCTGGCTCGGGTCCTGGCCGATCTATCCGCCGCCGGCCTTCTTCTGGTGGTGGTTCAGCTTCGATGCTTATGCGCCGCATGTCTTCGTCACCGGCGCCTATATTGCTGCCTCGGGCGGTGTCATGTCGGTCATCGTTGCGATCGCCATGTCGGTATGGCGGGCACGCGAAGCGCGCAAGGCCGAGACGTTCGGTTCGGCGCGCTGGGCCAGCCCACATGAGGTCGCTCGAGCTGGTCTGCTCGCCGACGACGGGGTGGTGCTCGGGCGCTATGGCCAGCATTATCTTCGCCATGACGGACCGGAGCATGTGCTCTGCTTTGCGCCGACCCGATCGGGAAAAGGGGTGGGGCTCGTCGTCCCGACGCTGCTGACCTGGCCCGGCTCGGTCATCGTCCACGATATCAAGGGTGAGAATTGGCAGCTCACCGCGGGCTTCCGCGCGCGACAGGGCCGCGTGCTGCTGTTCGATCCGACCAACCCGGCTTCGGCGGCCTACAATCCCCTGCTCGAAGTGCGCAAAGGCGAATGGGAGGTGCGCGACGTCCAGAACGTCGCCGACGTACTGGTCGATCCTGAGGGGAGCCTCGAAAAGCGCAACCACTGGGAGAAAACCAGCCACGCGCTGTTGGTCGGCGCCATCCTCCATGTCCTCTATACCGAACCCGACAAGACCCTGGCGGGCGTCGCCTCGTTCCTGTCCGACCCGCGGCGGCCGATCGAGCGGACGCTGCGCGCAATGATGACCACCCCGCATCTCGGTAAAGCGGGTGTCCATCCCGTCATTGCCTCCGCGGCGCGAGAACTTCTCAACAAATCCGAGAACGAACGATCGGGCGTGCTGTCGACCGCCATGTCGTTCCTCGGCCTCTACCGCGATCCCGTTGTGGCCAGGGTTACACGCGCCTGCGATTGGCGGATCAGGGATCTCGTCGACAGTGCCGCACCGGTCTCGCTCTATCTCGTGGTGCCGCCTTCGGACATCAGCCGCACCAAGCCGCTCATTCGGCTCGTTCTCAATCAGATCGGGCGCCGCCTGACCGAAGAACTCAACGCGAACGCTCGCCCGCAGCGGCTGCTTTTGATGCTCGACGAGTTTCCGGCGCTGGGCCGTCTCGACTTCTTCGAGTCGGCGCTCGCCTTCATGGCCGGCTATGGCATCAAGGCGTTCCTGATCGCGCAAAGCCTCAACCAGATCGAGAAGGCTTACGGTCAGAACAACGCGATCCTCGATAATTGCCATGTCCGCGTCGCGTTCGCCACCAATGACGAACGCACGGCGCGCCGCATCTCCGACGCGCTCGGCACTGCCACCGAACTGCGCGCGATGAAGAATTATGCCGGGCATCGCCTGTCGCCCTGGCTCGGTCATCTGATGGTCTCTCGGCAGGAAACCGCGAGATCGCTCCTCACCACCGGCGAGGTCATGCAGCTGCCGCCAAGTGAGGAAATCGTCATGGTCGCCGGCGTGCCGCCGATCCGCACGGCGAAGGCGCGCTATTATACCGACAAGAGGCTCATGGCGCGGATCTTGATGCCGCCAAGGGTGCCTTCGCGGGTGCTGGCGCGTCGGCCGCAAGACGATTGGACCGCGTCGGATGCCCACGCATCGGCCACACTATCGCCGGAACAATCCGCCGTGCCCGCGACGCCAGCAACCAGCGATGCGCCGGATGCTTCCCGCGGCGATGACGAGAAGCCCAAACCCACGTCCTCGGATTCGGATAATGCGGGACTTCGGCGCGAACCTGAGCTGGCGGAACACGAAGAGATCGTCTCGCCTGCCCGAGTGCCGCAAGGCGAGTTCGATTTCGATACCGAGGAAGACGACGGCGGAGCAGCGCAGCATCTACAGCAGGCCGATCAACTAATGGTGCGCACCGCGCGCAATGCGTCGCTCGATCCCGACGACGGAATGGCCCTGTGACCGCCAGTCGTGAGAAATACAGCTTCCGGCTACCGCCCGAACTCGTCCGCCGGCTCGATGCCACCGCTACCGCCCGGCACGTGCCGCGCACCGCGATCGTCGAGGCGGCGCTGGCAGCCTTTCTGTCACCGGACGGCAGCGATCGGCTGGAGACTGCGGTGAGCCGGCGCCTCGATCGCGTCACGCGCCAGCTCGATCGGCTCGCGTGGCACGTCGATCTCACCAACGAGACGCTGGCGCTGTTCATTCGCTTCTGGCTCACCACCAATCCACCGCTCCCCGACACGGCAATGAAAGCAGCCCAGGCGATGGGCCGGGAACGCTGGACGAAATTCGTCGAAAGCCTTCATAAACGGATGGAAATCGGCCCTGAATTGAGGCAGGAAGTTGGCCTCGAAGTAGGTGAGCGTGCAAACGGGCGGCAATCGTGAGCCCCGGCTCCGCGACAGGATTGTCGCCAGTCCTCTCGAAGCGGCTTCTCGTCCCCAGAGGGAAACTGGTCCCGGGAAGCACAACCGGAGCGATCGGCATGGCAAACGGGTTGGGAACGCGCCAGCGATCGAATGGCTTGAACGATGCGTCTCAAACTATTGGAAGAACTCGGCTACGAAATTTCCAGCCCGACCACGGCTGATCAACTCTTCAAGGCAATGACCTCTGCCGCGCGAAGAATGGGCTTCGACCACTTCGCCGTCGCCTACGATCAATGGATCGGGTGTACGCCTGGTCCCAATCTCCTGATCCATAATTATCCCGATCGCTGGGCCAGAACCTATGTCAGCTTCGATTTGAGCGGCCGCGATCCGGTTAGGCGCGCCTGCGAACAAAGTTTCCAGGGGTTCGTCTGGCGGGATATCGACCGATTGATCCCCTTGACGCGCGGCGATCGGCGGATGTTCGCGGTCGGGCAAGACAACGGTATCGCCGATGGATTCACGGTGCCGCGTCATCTGCCGGGACAAGCCAATGCGGCCTGCACATTCGCGGTGGGACCAGGCACCCGACTGCCGGTCGATATGCTCGCGATTGCCGAAGGCGTCGGCGCGGTGGCGCTGACGACGGCGCGGCGCATCGCCGGCGTCGCCGTGCCCAAGTCGAAGGCGAGGTCGGTTTTGAGCGATCGCCAGCGCGACTGCGCGCTTCTGTCGGCGCGGGGACTGACTGCGGGCCAGATCGCCTCGGAACTCGGCATCGGCAAGGGAACGGTGATCCACCATCTGCGGATCGCGAGAGAACGATATGACGTTCACTGCGCCGAAGCGCTCCTCGTCTGCGCGATCGCCGATGGCCTGTTTTGCCTCGCCGACGTTCACCGGAACGTGCGTGGCGGATATCGCGCCGCGGCCTGAGCGCGGGCATTTCGCCAATTCATCCCAATTTGTTGAGATACGCGAGACCCCGCCCGCGTGATCCAATAGCGGCTCCAGCTATCAAGGGGAGCCGCTTTCATGGAGCTGTTATTGGATCGGGCGCCGCCTGCGCTCGAGAGCGCCGCCCTGCGTGCCATGTTCACGGCGCGCAAGGAGGTCTTCATCGACCTGCTGAAATGGGATTTGCCGGTGCTTGCCGGCGTGTACGAGCTCGACCAGTTCGACGATCCCGACGCTGAATATCTGATTCTGCTCGACCGGGGCGGCCGGCATCACGCCTCTGCGCGCCTGCTCAGAACCGATCAGCCCCACCTTCTTGGCGACCTCTATCCCTTCCTGTGTGACGGGCCGGTGCCGACGGGGCCGACGATCCGGGAAATCACGCGCTTCTGCCTCGACCGCCATCAAACCGCGAGCGAGCGGCGGTCGGCGCGCAACCAGCTCGTTACCGCGCTTGCCGAGCATGCGCTGCAGACCGGCATCACCGATTATACCGGCGTCGCCGAACTGCCATGGTTCACCCAGATTCTTCGTTTCGGCTGGCAGTGCATACCGCTTGGGGGAATCGCCCGCGAAGGCGCGCGCTCGCTGGTCGGCCTCCATATCCACGTGGACGAGCGGACGATGGATGGCTTGAAGCGGGGCGGCGTTTACGAGCCCGCCGCGTTCCGCCTGATCGGCGCGGAAGGCGGTGTGGCATGAGCACGATTGATTGCCCATGGACCGCGCAGCTCCTGGATCAGGGCTATTGCATCATCCCCGACGCGGTTCCCGCGGCAACGATTGCTGCGCTCGCCGCCGATCTCGATCCGGTGTTTGCCGCAACGCCCTTCGGCCAGGGCCATTTCTACGGCTATCGGACCAAGCGGTTCGGGAGCTTGCTCAAGCGATCGCGCCATGCCGAGGCGATCACGCTGGCGCCGACCATTCTGGCGATGGCGGAAGCCGTGCTCGGCGCGGCTTGCGACCGCATCCAGCTCAACGTCGCGCAAGCGATCGAGATCCACCCAGGTGAGGTCCAGCAATTTCCCCATCGCGACCACGATATGTGGAACGGCGCCAAGGGCGAGCACGAATATCTCGTCAATGTGATGTGGCCGCTGACGCCGTTTACCGCCGACAATGGCGCAACCCACATCTATCCGTTCAGCCACGGGGCCGACGGCATAGCCAGAGAGGACCCCGGCAAACCCATCGTTGCCGAATGCCTGCCCGGCGCCGCAATTTGTTTCCTCGGCTCGACCGCACATGGCGCCGGCGCCAATGTCACGAGCGATGTCCGTCGCGGCCTCGTGATCGGCTACAGCCTTGGCTGGCTCAAGCCCTATGAGAATCCGTGGCTCGCTTATCCCCCTGAGGTGGCGCGTCACTTCTCGCCGGAGTTGGCCGCGCTTGCCGGCTACGCCCAGCATCGTCCCAATCTCGGCAATTATGAGGGGCAATGCCCATCGATCCTGCTCGGCGACGAGGTGCCCGACCATATTGGTGCGATCGATGCGTTGCGCCCCGATCAGGAGGCGGCGCTCGCGGATTACCGGAAATCGGCGGAGGCCCTTCCATGAGCCCGGCGCATGTCCTCGAACCGACCTATCAGGCGATCCGGCAGCGGCTCATGGCGGGCCAATGGTCACCCGGCTATCATCTCGATACGGCTCGTCTCGCCGACGACCTCGGCGTCAGCAAAAGCCCGGTTCGCGACAGCCTCAACCATCTCGCCGGTGAGCGGCTGATAGCGTTCGAGCCGGGCGTGGGCTTTCACGTTCCGCGTCTCGACGAAACGCAGCTGAAGGATTTACTCGATCTTAATCTGCACCTGTTGCTGATCGCGTTGCAGTCCGGGCTCTTGATCGAGCCGGCAACAATTGCCGTTGATGACGCGCCCGATTCTGCATCACGGCGCTTTCTTCGACTGGCGCGGGCAGCGGGCAATAACGAAATCGCTGAAGCCGTCGCCAGCATCAGTTCGCGGCTGTCGGCCGTCCGGCGCCTCGAAGCGAAGGTTCTACCCGACCCAGGCGTCATGCTGGAGGAGATGGATCGAGCCTTCGCCACGCGAGCCGACATTGCGGTCATCGGCGAGATCCTGACCCGCTATCACGACGAGCGAAAGCGCCACGCTGCCACCTTCGTCCGGCTCCTGGCCATGAGCGCGACCGCCGAAGCGGACAGCCGGGCCAATCTCGACTGAGCATCCTCTTCATCGTTCGACCGCCCCAGCGCCAGTCGGCGATCCGTCATCGTGGACCCATTCCCAAGGAGATCGAAAATGAAACTGCCTCTTCTCGCGGTTGCGATTTTGGTGATCTTGAGCGCATGCAACCGACAGCCGCGGAGCGAAGAATATTTCAGCGCTCATCTGGACGAAGCCCGCCAGGTGGTTGCCGAATGCCGAAGGGGTTCAATCCGCGGGGAGGAATGCGGCAACGCGGATTACGCCGTGAAGCTCGCCCGCGCTCAAGCATTGCGCGATCATTTCTTTATGAAAGATCGTTGAGCTGCGGCGCCGACAGCCTCGGCGGAGAAGATTGCGGCATAAGAAGTGACCGGGCCATGGAAAACGCACCGTTGGGGGCGCGTATTGGCACCTTTAGCGCAAATGGCCTGGACATGCGTGCCAATGCCCGGTCACACGCTCCGATACCTCGGAACGCGAGATAAATGTGGAGGTATCGCCCAACACTGCAATGGGAATACCGCCAGATTGGCGACGTTTGTCGTGGGTGCGATGGAGTTGGCGTGCTTGCATATGTGCAAGCACGTCGCTATCTTCTGGACATTCAAAGGAGTGTCTCGTGGGTAACATGGCCAGACGCCTGCAACCGGCGATCACCATCCGCTCCGCGCGAGCGACCGAATTGCTTCGCAAGCTGGTCAAGCCCGGCCACAGTCAGGCGGAGGTGATAGAGCAGGCATTGGAGCAGATGGCGGCCGGTCGCCAGTCTCTTGCTGCGGCGCTTACGCCCAGCGTCGCGCTCGATTTCGATTGGGAACCACCGCGCGCAAACCCGGCATTTCGACCTGCGGACCTTTCCGACTGATGTATTTGCTCGACACCAACGTCGTCTCGGAAAGCCGGAAGCTCGCAGCGAGTCGGGCGGACGCCAATGTGGCGGCATGGATGGAATCGATCGATCCCGAATTCACTTTCCTTGCGGCGATTTCCTGGTTCGAGCTCGAACACGGCGTCCTTCTCATGGAACGGCGCGACAAGACGCAGGGCACGATGCTGCGGCGCTGGCTGACCGAGACGGTGCAGCCCGCCTTCGAAGGCCGCATCCTGCCGATGTCCGCCGACGTTGCGACCCGATGTGCGCGCCTCCATGTGCCCGATCCGTGTAGCGAGCGGGACAGCTGGATCGCGGCGACGGCGCTGGTCCATGATTTGACGGTGGTCACGCGCAATGTCGCCGATTTCGCGCAGACGGGCGTAGCGTTGCTCAATCCTTGGGACGCGCCTGTCCCATCTGCCGGCTAGTAGAGGAGGGAGGCTGCCAGTGCGTACTGATCTCGATCACCTTCCGCCGAACAAGCGCCGCGAGCTCGAACGGGTCATCCAGATCGTGTTCGAGGAATTTGACGACGCGCTCGCGCTCGCCAAGCATCAATGGAAGAAGCAAGGGCGGATTGAGAAGATCATTCTCTACGGCAGCTATGCGCGTGGCGGCTGGGTCGACGAGCCGCACACCGCAAAAGGGTATCAATCGGATTATGATCTCCTGATCATCGTCAACGACAAGCGTCTGACCGATCGGGTGGATTACTGGCTCACATTGGAGGAACGCCTCAACCGTGAGCTGGCGATTACCAAGACGTTGCACACGCCGGTTAATTTCATCGTCCACACGCTCCAGGAAGTGAACGACGGTCTGGCCCATGGCCGCTACTTCTTCATGGACCTGAAGCGCGATGGCATTGCGATCTACCAGACCCTGCCGACCGAGTTGCATGAGCCGAAACCTAAAACGCCTCCAAAGGCGCTGGAGATGGCGCGCGAATATTTCGAGGAGTGGTTTCCGTCCTCGATGAAGCGATTTGATCTCGCGAAAACTGCTATCGAAAAGGAATACCTGAAGGACGCTGCCTTCGATCTCCATCAGACAACTGAGCGGCTCTATAACTGTGTCCTGCTGGTGATGACATTCTACACCCCCCACGTTCACAATATCGGTTTCCTCCGGACGCAAGCCGAACGGCTCGACCGCCGGCTTGTCGACGCGTGGCCCCGCGAGAACCGGTTCGAACAACGGACATGGGAGAAGCTCAAGGAAGCCTATGTGAAGGCGCGGTACTCCAAACATTATCGAATCTCGGAAGCCGAACTCGAGTGGCTGAGCCAGCGGATCGCCGAACTCGGCCGTGTCGTGCATGAAATCTGCTCCGAGCGGATCGAAGAACTTGAAAAGGCGGTTGGATAGGCGTCAGCCATCCCGTCAGCTTATTGCAATTTCGATCCGCCTGAATCATTCTCGCTCTACGCTGCGGCACTCTGGCAGTCTCGGCGTCTCGACCATAGCCAGGCATTATGAACGACAGACCAGAACGGTCTGTCGGCCGCACTGAGATCACGGCGTCGATTATCGCCTGATGGCGGCATGGCCCTGGGAATGCGGCAGGCCGACGGCGTTCGGCCTGGACGATGCCGCGTCAGGTTATTCGTTTGTCTTCCTCGCCTTGCCCACCCGCGTCGCACCGGCCGCCGCTTTCAGTGTCTTCCGGCTGCCATAACAGCCCGTCCGGCGCGATCTCGCTAGAGGCCGACCCCTTGCTCGTCCCGACGCTCGAGGAGGTGTTTCGCGCCGAGCGAGGCAAGTTGCTGCGCTACCTGACCCGGCGGGTGGGAAGCGATCATGCGTCGGACATGGTGCAAGAGGTGTTCGTGCGCGCCGCCGGCAGCCGGCAGGCGGGCCAGCTCGCCAACCCGGTCGGGTTCATCAGAAGGATCACACGCAATTTGCTCATCGACAGGGCGCGCCGCCGCGAGAGGAACAAGATCGTCATGTTCCCGCTGGATGAGGAGCGTGAACTGAGCGTTCCGCCCGATCAGGGCCTGCAGATTGAAGCGCAGGACCTTCTTCGGATTTATAATGATGCCGTCGCTTGCTTGCCAGAAAAGACGCGTCGGGTATTCCTGATGCGCCGGGACGACAGGCGGTCGTACCAGCAGATAAGTGAGGATCTCGGAATCGCGGTGGACACGGTCAAATATCACATCAAGCGAGCGAATGCCCACATCGTCGCGATGGTGGAGGCGCATCGATGAGCGATGAGAACGCTGACGAATTCCGGCCGAAGTCGCTCTCAGATCAAGCAGTGTCGCTCATCGTCGACTTCGATGCGGATCCGTCGGATGACAACCTCGCCGCGCTGAAGGCATGGTATGATCGGTACGCCGATCACCAGCAGGCGTTTGCCTCTGCTATGTTCACTGCCGACATGTCGGACGACGTTCGCCGCCGGATTGAAACCGCCTTGGGTCGCGAATTCACGATGATGCCGAGCCTGCCCGGCGCTGGTGCCGAGACTCGGAAGCGCAGTGTCCCGGCCGCTCACCTGCAGCCATGGGGCGCGCGCGGGTCCGGCGAACAGGCACCGGCTCGCGAACGGACGCGAAGGCGCAAAGCGGTCTGGGTCGGGGGTGCCGCTGCCGCTGCGGCGATCGTCGTGCTGGGGATCAATCTTCCCTCGAATTCCGTCTTCAATCCAATCGCGAGCCCAGCCGTGGCAAAGACCTTTGAAACCGGGCACGCCGAGATTCGCTCGTTCGCCTTGTCGGATGGAACCGACATCACGCTCGATTCCGATACCCGCGTCGAGGTGACGATAGATCGTGCTCGCCGTCACGCTCTGCTTCACCAGGGCCGCGCTCGATTCATCGTGAAAGCTGACCCGAGGCCATTCACGATTGAAGCCGCGAACGGAGCGGTCGTCGCGCAGCAAGGCACGATCGATGTCGAGATCGACAAGGCACGTCGCGCCGATATTCGGCTTAGAGCCGGCGCGGCAAGCGTGCAGGGAGATGGCTATGAAGCAAAGCCGCTGGTGATCGATCAGCCTGTGATTTACACCGCCCATGACCCCGTTCCGACAGCCGTAACGGAGCCCGCCGCCGGCACGCGCGATTGGCCGACGGGCTGGGTCGAGTATCGGTCGATTTCGCTCGACGCGCTGATCGCGCAGGCCAATCGCTATGCCAAAGTGCCGATCGTCCTCGATGATCCAAGTCTCGCGAGCCTGCAGGCGTCTGGCCGCTTCAAGCTTACAGATACCGAAAAGTTCACGGCCCGCATTGCGGAGCCCTTCGGCTTGCGAGTGTCTCGACGCAGCGACGGGATTCACCTGAGCCGATAAAAAATTCTGAGGGCGCCACCCCTCGACCATCCGCGGCGTCAACTTCCATCCTGCAGGCAAGCCGATCGTGCTCGCCAAGGGAGGACGGGGACTATGGCGCCCAATCGAATTCATGTGATCGCGGTATTGATGGCGAGCGCGGCGGGCGTTCTCGCGACCGTGCCTGCTTCGGCGAGCGATCGGCAGGTATATCAATTCGACTTGCCGGCGCAGAACTTAGGCGACGCACTACGCACAGTGGCCGCCAAAGCTGGTTTGGAACTCTATGCCCGAGCGGATGACGTCAACAACATCCCGGCGGCACGGCTTCAGGCGCGCATGACTGCCCGAGAAGCTATCGAACGGCTGCTTGCGGGGACGAACCTTCGCGCCCGTTTTGACAAAGGGGCAGTGATTATCCGGGGCCGACCCACACAAAAATCCGAATCCGATTCTGCCGCGCAAACCGACATTGTTGTGACGGGAAGCCGCATTCAAGGAGGTAAAGTAGCGGCTCCCGTGACGACGGTCACGTCAGCCGATATCCGCAAGGCGGGACACGCGGATCTCGGCGAAGTCATGCGAAGCCTGCCGCTGAATTTTGCCGGCGGCCAGAGTCCAGGAATCGGGACCGATCAAGGAAGCGCGAATACAAACGTCAACGGCGCATCTTCCGTCAATCTCCTTGGCCTCGGGCCAAACGCCACGCTGACGCTGCTGGACGGCAACCGGTTGAGCTACACGGGCGTCAATGCTGCAGTCGATATCAGCGCCATTCCCGTAGCAGCTGTCGACCGTATTGAGATTGTGGCCGATGGCGCATCGGCGATCTACGGCGCCGACGCCGTAGCCGGGGTCGTCAATGTGCGCCTGCGACGCGACTATAATGGCGCTTCGGTCATGGGTCGGATCGGCGGCGCCACTGACGGAGGGGGATTTCAGCAGCAATATAACATTGTTGGTGGCCGCAAATGGACGAGCGGTGGCATATTGGCCACTTACGATTACCTATCCAACAACCCGGTCTTCGCCTCACAACGGATTTACGCGGCGAAGATGGCGTCAGATGCTACCCTCTATCCAGCGCTGACGCGCCACAGCGCTTTAGTGAGCCTAAATCAGGACGTTGGCGATCTGGTTTCGTTCACCATCGACTCGCTTTACAAGAATAGCCGGCAGCAAATCATCCAGGGCTTCGTAAGCGGGCAATCCCATTTCGCCAGTGGTGCCGACGCCCTGGCGAAAACCACGACGTTCTCGATCGCGCCAAATGCCACCGTCAAACTCGGCGGCGATTGGCTCGCGCGATTGGTGACCGCCTATGCGCGGGATGACACGGACATTGCGTCCAACGTCTACTCGGCGGGCGCGATTATTTCTGCCGGTACCCGGCGTTACAAAAATTCGTCGATATCCATTGAACTGGGGGCTCAAGGGAGCATTGGCGAGTTGCCTGCTGGGCCACTTAGGGCCGCATTCGGGCTCGGGTACCGTGATGTCGGTCTCAACCTCGTCGGGACCAACGCCGGGATCACCCTCCAAAAGTTCAGCAAGCATCGAGATAACCGGTTCGCCTACGGCGAACTATATTTTCCTATCCTGTCTCCCAACCAGCGCTCGCGTTTCGGCCGAGAACTGTCCTTTAGCGCTGCCTTCCGGTACGAAGAAAATGGGGGGACCGGCTCAGTTGCCCTTCCAAAGATTGGCGTCATCTACAGCCCCGTAGGTGGGCTGACGCTAAAGGGAAGTTGGGGCCGCTCGTTCCGGTTGCCGACATTATATCAGCAATATTCGGGCTACGCGGCGGTACTTGATCCGGCGACCAGTTATGGAACGGGTCTGCCTACAGGAGCCACTGTTCTGTGGCTTGGCGGCGCTGGGCCGAACATGAAGCCGGAGCGCTCCGAAAACTGGACGATCAGCGCCGAAATCAAACCGGCCGCGCTGGACGCGCTGTCCGCAACCTTCAGCTATTTCAATTTCGACTATACGAACCGCGTGGCCACGCCGATCTCCTCGTCGGCGGGCATATTGGACAACCCAATTTATTCGTCGCTAGTTACGCTGTCTCCGACGGCAGCGTTGCTCCAAGCCGAAATCTCTGGTGCGACGGTCGGGCTTCAGAACGCTGCGGGCCAACCGTATGATCCGGCGGATGTCGTGGCGCTCGTCGATACCCGCGATCGGAATGTCGCGCGCCAAAATTTTCACGGCATCAACTTGGCAGTCCGCTATTTGGCCAGGCTTCCGCACAATCGGAGCCTAGATTTCACGCTCGACGGAACGTGGATCGCGAGCGATCAGCAATTGCTTGCAGGATTGCCGTACGTTGACCTGGCGGGAACAATCTTCAACCCACCCCACTTAAGAGCGCGCGCCGGCGTTAGCTATAGCACGGACATGCTGTCGCTTTCTGGCTATGCCAACCTATCGTCGCACCTCACCGACAACCGTACCGCTGCGGTCGCAGAGTTCGCCGGCCCGTCGACATTTGATCTCTCAGCGCAATTCAAGGGCGGCAACGGGTTCGAACTGGGAGCAACGATCAGCAACCTGTTCAACCAGAAGCCGAAGACTATCGTAACGGCGTCCGCATATCAGACGCCGTTCGACACTACGAACTATTCGCCGCTTGGGCGCTTTGTTTCTGTTTCGGTGCGCAAATCGTGGTAGTAAAATCGCACCTGCAGGCCTTGGGCCTCTTCGTTGTCGCGCTTCCCTGGCAGTCCAGTCCAGCGATCGCAGAGCCCCCAGCCAGCGGGCGGGTTTGGACGCTCGACGACGCCGTTGCCGCTCCAGAGGTGACGGATCTAGCGATCTCGGGTGACGGCAGTCGAGCTGCCTATTTGCTGCGAACGGTCGATCTCGCAAAGGATCAGCCCATTTTCGAACTTCATATCGTAAATATCCGCGAACGCCACGATCGGATGGTGGCCTCGTCGGCGTTCCTCAGCCGACTGAAAAGGATTCCAGGCCAATCGTCATGGAGCCTGCTCGCCAATTTCGGGCAAGGTCTTCAACTCTATCGGGCGACGGATGATGGCCATATCTCGTTGATTGCTGAGAGTAAGACAAAAGTGTTGGTGGGCAGCGCCGATGGGGCAAACTTTGGCTATGACGAAGTTCCGCCGATGCTGGTTGGTATTCCGTTCTACGACTGGTCGCCCGATGGAAAACATTTGTTCTATTCGACCCTCGAGGAGATGAAGGCCGATCGTCGGATTCTTACCGGTGCGGAGGTCACCGCGGCAAGTGCGCGGCGGAGATGGTCTCCCCAGGTGAAGGTCAGCTTCTACCTCCGAGGCGAGACGGGAGAAGCTGTGCGGATTGCGTCCGCCCCGACTCAGGATCGTGTCGCGCGCTATCTGGGCGGGCTCCCTAAATGGTCGAGCAATCACATCGACTATTCACTCCAGGCAGTCGACAATCCAACGCCGTCGGCGTGGCAGTACCGCTGGCAATTCGGAGGTAGTAAATCGACATTGCTTCCTGGCGGCGCGAGCCTTGTCGCGGGCGAAGTGCCGACTGGCCCGCACGGCGGAGCAATCAGCGTTACGAGGATAGGCGGCAAGCCCCGCCTAACCGAGCAACTCCCGAATGGAACATCAATTGATTATGGCGCGATGAATATCGCTTTATCCGGCGTAGGGTCTCACGGGTTCTGGAGATCAGCCGACGGCGCCGTGGTTCTTGCGGTACGCCTGCTGGACGAAGCCAGATATGTCCTGGTGAGGATCGATCGAGACGGAAAATCCACAATATTCCCAGCGAAAAACAGCCTGCGCCACTGTGCTTTTACCTCCGACGCGATGCAGGGCGTCTGTATTCATGAGGGGCTGGTCGAATCACCGGAACTTGTCGCCGTCTCGACGCGGACCGGCAGCGTCCGTTCAGTCAGCGAAATATCGCCGCACTACGCGGCGATTAAGCCGCTAGAGATGTCGACGCTTAGTTGGACCAACAGCTTCGGCTACACGGATAACGGTTTCGTGATCTACCCGCGTGGCTATCGTCATGGGCAGCGCTATCCGGCGATTATCATTACGCATTCATCTGATGCCGATCAGCGATTTGCCGCTGCCGACCTGCAATGGAACTATCCAGCATATTTGTTCGCGGAGCGCGGCTACGTAGTCCTGCTGGTCAATGATCCTTCTTCCTTCCCGAGTGAGGCGCTTGATAGGGCGCAAGCCACTTGGAACAGTTGCGATGGCCGGACACCACCGTGGGAGGTGCAGCGGCTAATTTGGCTCAACACAGTCGAAAGCTATCGCAGCCTCATCAACAGGTTGAATGGCGAGGGACTGATTGATCGAGATCGGCTCGGCATTGCAGGCTACAGCGCTGGATCGCAAATGGTGAACGTGGCCGTTACGCAAACCCATTTGTTCAAGGCTGCATCAAGTGGGGACGGAGCCTATTTGGAACCCGCCGCGAACCGTTATCTGCAATGCAGCTATCGCGCCGTCTATGGCGGTGCGCCTGGGGATCCTCGAGCAATCCCGAACTATCTTGCTCTCGCGCCATCATATCGCGCCAGATACACAACGACGCCCGTACTGCAGCAACTCGCTGAACCACGGGCGGGCGCCGTTGACTTCTATCAAGCGCTCCAGGTGGCAGGCGTTCCCACCGAAATTACATTATATCCGGGCGAAACGCCGGCGTCCGACGAGACCCATTTGTTCCACATTCCCTCCAATCGCCGCGCAGCGCTGGTTGAAAACCTGGAGTGGTTCGACTTCTGGTTGCGTGGAAAGACACCCACGTCCGACCCGAAAAGGGCTGCGCGATGGAAAGCGATGCGTTCGAGGGCTGCGGTCGCGCGAAAGGAGACGGACTAGCCGCGTTCCCAATGGTTGGCCCAGGTGTCCGCCGCAAGGAGAGCAAGCAAACGCTGCGCGTTGAGCGAATGGTATCCGGCGCGGACGTGAGACCGCAACGCGTCTCCTGACGCTGAGAGAATACCGTGTTCCTGCAAGAATCCAGATTGCAATCGCCGCAGCACAACTGCCTCGTTCTGGTGATATAATTGATGGACAAACCCGCTCGGACCGCCTCCGGATTTCCGCTCTAACAGCGCTTTGGGAATCAACCCGCTAAACGCCTTGTGTGCAACGGAGCGATCGACCCCGCCGCCGACCCATTGCCAGGATGGGATCGTTAGGCATAGTTCGACGATCGGCTGGGCGAGAAGCGGAGCAATGGAAGGTGGGTGGGTCGCGCGACTGTGGAAGCCATCGTTGCCCAATGCGTGGCGCAACTTCCTGATGTGTACATTCGCCCCGGGAAGGGTACCGGGCTTGGCTTCGAGCCAGGGGTGAGGTGACATGTGTGCCGCGGCTCGAGCCAGCCGATCGGGGTCGAGGAAACTTGCGTCGCCATTGGTCAACTCGCGTCGCCTCTTTGCAAAGCGGGCAAGCACAAAACGACCGATAGTAAACATGTCGGCATTGGTCAGGCGCGCGACGTCGCCGAAGGTTTCTATAATCGCACCCGGCCGATTGCGTGCAAGAATGCGATCGACAATTGGCGTAACGGAATTGAGCGAACAGAACACATTATCGCCGCCGTTTCCGGAGAAAAACGCATCCAGCGACTTCTCACGGAATATCTGGTCGCGAACGTGAGCGATCGGCTGAACGAAATGGGCTAGAAACGGCCGCGGTGAATCGCTGACAACAGGAGTGTCCAGGCGGGCTGGCCAGTCACTATACGCTTCGGCCCTAAGCGAAATGCCAAATGCGTCGGCTGCGATCGTTGCATAGGATCGCTCGTCTCCATTGTGATCGGGCCCGAACATGGTCAGTCCGTGGGTGGTCGCCCCCGCGTTCGCAAGCGCTGCAGCAACGATTGTGGAATCGAGACCGCCTGACATTCCCAGCAGGATTGATTCGAAGCAACTGCTCCAGCCCCGAATTGTATCAAGGACGATGCTTCGCAGCATCTCGGCGTTGTCGACCGCGCTACGATGGCACGTCCCAACGTAATCCCAAGGGGACCATAGGCATTTTTCGATCGCTTGCTTCGCCACGAAGTCGATCGCGAAGCCCGGTAGCAATTCCGAGACGCCGGCGATGCACGTCTGCCGCCCTGCGAACTGTGGCGACCAAAGAAAAGTGGCCAGCGCATCGGAATCGACCCGAAGGCCATCTTCGCGGCGAAAAGGCATACGTCCGAGTTCTGCGGCGAGCACGACTTCGTCTGCTACGCGGCGCCAATAAACGGGGAGCGTACCCGATGGATCGCGAACGATCCTCGTCACTCCGAGGCGAGTTTGAAGGAATGCGGCATATCCGCCCCAATATTCTCGAATGAGACTTGCGCCCTTTGATGCAATGATCCGGTCGGCCTCTGCCTTCGAGAACGATGTAATGCGCCGGCTTGGCAGCGATCGGGTAAAGAGATGGCCAACTAGGCAGCCTTGGTCTTTGATGCTGATGAAATGCTCGGAGCCCCAAACATTCATCCTGTCGCCTTCAAAAATCAGCGGAAGCCCATCCAACTCGGCTCTCGTCGCCTGAAATTCCCTACCATGTGTCCAGGCGACGAAACGAGGAGTGTTCATGCCGCGAGGATTGGAACAAAAGTTCCTACTCGTTCGAGTGGATCGCTCACGAGCCGATCCTCACACTGGACCCAGCAGTGGGCAGCGAAGGGTAGCTGAACGCCAATGACTATGGTCGGTCTATGACCGGTGCGCCGCAGCAGATCAGCGATCGCAAAGCTGCGCGGCAGACATTTATTCGCCGAAGGGAAGATGCGTTGCGCGTGAAAAAATGCTGAAGCGACGACTGCTTCGTCGATTTTCGTACTCGATCGGTATGGAAAACCTGGTCGGGTTTGCGCTGCCTTCGCGACATCCAGCGTTTTGGACAGGCCTCGCCGGGCCAAAAGGAACGAATGGACCGTTTGCAGCGCGATTGCGCGCGCAAGCATGGTCATCGATGCCGGAGCGATTGCCGCATCGATATAGCTCGAGCGCGCGGATGGGATATCCTGCCGCGACTCTGGGATGCCCGGACCATCAACAAGGATATTCAGCTGCAAGAGCGATTTAATGTCGGCAGGCATAGCCTGCCCCGCCGCGAAGGCCGTAAAATGCGCCGCTGCGTTTCCGGATAGGAGAAAATAGCGGCCTGCGGACAGGTCAAGAAATATCGGCGTGCCGCATACCCAGGCGAAATGTAGATTAGGCCTAACGGTCACCATCGACGCCAGATCCTCGATGGCGGGACGCGTCACATTACAGTAGCGCGCCCCGTCATGCTCTCAGTCGTCTTCGCTGAGACCAGTGTGTTTCGCGAACATGATGCCGTCCGTGTCGAGCACGCCGCTCGGCTCTCCGCCACGGGTAAGGGAGGTTGCCTCGCCGAGCTCGACGATGTCTTCGATGTCGATGCGATCCATTATCATCACTCCTTTAAACGCGACTCAGTTGGTCGCGAACGGAGCGTCACAGAGCGGACGCGAACTATCTATTTTATAATTGAATTATAATCGCCTTGTTGGCACGCGACGATGGTGCGCGGAGGTACACAACTATCATTTTCGCGTGCGGGTAAACCCCCTGTCACTGCCCATGAAGCGCTCAACCATTGACGGAATGAGGCGTTCTGGCGGCAACGGCTCTCCAAGTCCGGTTTCCGCCGCGTGAACACGAGAATAGTCCAGCAAATCCCGATGAACCGTCGCGGGCAATTCGATCGTAAGTTTGACGGGTTTGTCGTCGAGGATGGGACCGAGCTTCAACCTAGCCATTATCGGTTCCCGGAACCGGTGCGAGGACCAGGTCGTGCGTTACCATCACCCGGAGCGGGTAACCGGGCCGTATTGTAAGCGTCGGCGCGACATCAATCCCGCGCTGGACGAGCTGGCGGCCGGTTTGGTTGATCGTATCCTGGCTTCCATAGCGTAGCGCACGGAGCAATTGATCATCATCGTTCGTGGCAAGCTCTGCTCCGACGCCCATCAGCGTCGAGATGACAGCCGCCTTTAACAGATTACCCCAATGGTAATCGGTGTGATCCTGCAACCCCGCCATGCCGGCCGCATCCGCTCCCGGCATCTTGTCGAGCAGGATTGACCGGCCGCCCGGCAGGATCAGCCGATCCCAGGCGAGCAGAACGCGATCCTGACCGGCCGCGACGTCGCTGTCATAATTGCCGATCAGGCGTGAGCCCTGCGGGATCAGAAGGGTACGACCGGTCGGACTGTCATAGACGTTCTCGGTCACTTGGGCGGTGATCTGGCCGGGCAGGTCAGATCGAATGCCCGTGATCAGCGCGGCGGGAATGATGCTCCCGGCTTGAAGGATATAAGGCGATGTCGGCGCAGTGAGCCGCTGGGTACTTTCCGTCGATCGATCGGCGGCGATTTGAAAGAACGCCTGCTTGCCGGCCAGTCGCGATCCGCCGTCGTTGCTTCCCAAGCGATCGCCTGCATTCGCGGCCGGCAGGGGTAGGGTCGGCCGCGGACTGCCGTCGACTGGCAATTCGGCTGCCGATGTCGTCGTCCGGGATATCTGGCGACCATTTGCGAGAAACAACTGGCTGGTTCGCGCGGATTCCTTTTCCTGCACTAACCGTTGCCGCGCTTGCTCCGCCGCCGCTGCCCGCGGGTCGGTCTGTGCCCCCATCGGCGGAATAGCCACCGTCTTGCCGTCGGCCTGCGCATTGAGAATCGGCCGGCCGAGATCGCCCGGAAGCGGCGGACCGAGCTTCGGCACTTTCGAATAGTCGGCTGGCGCACCGGTCACGAGCTCGGATCGGGCAGCAGTATCGCCGCTCGATACGTTCTGCGGCGCTGTTACGGGCGGTCGCGGTTGCAGCGCATAAATCAACGAACCGCCGATGCCGACACCGGCAGCAATCCCGAGCATCGCCATCGCCTTGCGCGACAATCGGGTCACCTGTGGTGGTGATCCCCGCAAGCGAAAGGCTTCCGGGTTTCCCGGTGCGGGTTGTCCATGATCGACCGCGGCCGGTTCCGGCAGCTGTTCTGGCGCATCGTCCGTCGCCTCGATCATCACGACCGACCCCGCTTGGCGCTCTCGCGCGTGATGCGCACATGCTGCTCGCTTTTCTTGGTGCCCAACCTCAGTTCGGCCGCACCGAACAACCGGTCGACGACCATGTAGCGGCCCTGCACCCGGTAATTGACCAGCTCGTCCTTGCCATCGACGCCGCGCACGAACAGCGGGGGCATCTCGCTCGTGCCGATCGTCACCGGAAACTCGATATAGGCCTGTCGGCCATCGTCGAACGCCCGAACCGGCCGCCAATCGGGCTTGTCGCCATCGATCCGGTAATCGAAATCGAGCGCGCTGGGATCGATCCCCGTGGCGATCGGTGCGGCGCGCGCCGCTTGCGCGTCCGCCTTGCGCAAGGCGATCAGCTGGTCCTGCGGATAGGTCCAGGACACCGCAGCCATATAGGTTCCAGCCGTTGCGTGCAACTCGAGATGATAGGTTCGCCGGCTGGTGTTGATGACGAGATTGGTTTCGAGGTCGGGGCGCGTTGGCTTCACCAAAATGTGGATTCGCTTGGCGGCGCCTGCGCCGCTTTCGGTGTCGCCGATAATCCAGCGAACCGTATCGCCGGCGGCGACAGGACCGGTGCCGGCGAGTTCCTCACCTTGCTGCAAAGCGATGTCGGTCACTTGGCCCGGCGCGGCATAGACTTGGTAGAGCGCACCGTCGGCATAGGGATATTGCTGGATGGCGTTCAGCCAGGACACGCGATCGGGCTCGACACGCGCGGCGGTATTGGCTCGGTTGACCCGGGCTTTCGGATCGGGGCTAGCGTGCGATCGCTGCGACGCTGTGATCGGCTTCAATTGGCCGGGAAGCGGGAGCGGGGTGGGGATGGTGATGATCCGCAGGCCGCCGCCCGGCTTGGGTGTGGCTGCGGCCGGCGGTGGTGAGGTCGCCGCCCGGATCTGCGGCCAGGCGGGTGTTGCCAGGCCGACGAGAAGGGAGCCGGCAAGTAGGAATGCGATCGGTCGGCGAGCGCCGGGCAGCATGAGAGTGATCATTGGCTGAGTTCCTTCGACCAGTTGAAGGCGTCGACGAAAATGCCGAGCGGGTTTTTGCGCAGGCCCTCGGCGGTGCGCGGTGGCTGGATCGACGCGGTCAGGATCGCTGACCAATGCGAGGTGTCGGTGAGCGCGCCGTCCTGATAACGGCGCTCGACCCACGCGACCCTGAAGCTGTCGGGCGACGCCCGGATCACGCTCGACACATCAACCGCGATCTGAACCTTGCCGACCTGGGCGAAGGGATCGTTTTTTCGCGCATAGTCATTGAGGGCGGCGGCGCCCTTGTCGGTCGCAAAATCGTACGCCTCGAGCCAGTTCCGGCGCAGCACGATCGGATCGGCCGGTAGCGACCGCACATGCTCGACGAAGCGCGCCAGATGGAACTCGATCTGCGGATCGGTCGGCCGATAACCTGCTTCGGCCGGCGCAACGGTCTGCGCCTCGCCGAGCTTGTCGACCTCGACGACCCACGGAATGATCGTGCCGCGTGCCGACTGCCAGACCAGGCCGGCGGCGAGCCCGCCGGAAAGGGCGAGGCAGCCGAAGAAGGCCAGCCGCCAATTTCGCGCCTGGACACGCGCCGAGCCGATCCGGTCGTCCCACACCTGCGCAGCGCGCTGGTATGGCGTCACGGGCTCGGGCGTCGTGCCATAACGGATCGTGGGGCGTCGGAACATGCGCTCAGTCCTTTTCGGAAATGTCGGGGCCGGCACCGCCGCTATGGCTGTCGCCGGCCTTGAGGGTGTTCGCCGCCGAGGTCGCTCCATGCGTCATCGCCTGGCGCCGCTTCATCGCTTTCACCCAGGCAGGCGCGGCACTTTCGCCGCCGGTCGCTGGTGCTGACGGAGCGTTCGTGAAGTTGGAGGCGGCGGCGCGCCCCAACGCGAAATTGTCGCGAAAGGTGCTCGCTGCCTTGCGAAGCGGCGACGTCGCGCCGTTCGCGGCGCCCTTCGCCACATTCGCGACGCCGCCAGCTACAGCGGCGCCACCGGTCTTGCCGGCTGCCCCCGATTGATAGGCGGCCGACGCCGCTCCTGCCATCCGTGCGCCGCCCATCGCCGTGCCGCCGATCGCGCCCGCGGCCGCCCCACCGGCAATGCCGGCGGCGGCGACGCCGCCGGCCACGGTCGCACCGGCGGCAAGCGCGGTTCCCGCTGCACTCCCGGCGCCGAGTTGCGGACCGCCCGTGACGATGCCGTTAGCAATACCCGGGCCGAAGATGCCGAGTCCCAGTAATGTCAGGGCCGCGAGCGCGACCGTCATCGCCTGATCGATATCGGCGGTGTCGCCGAGGCCGGCATTGGTGAATTGGTCGAACAGCGTGGTGCCGATGCCGGTGATCACCGCCAGCGTCATCACCTTGATGCCCGAGGAGATGATATGGCCGAGCACGCGCTCGGCCATGAACGCGGTGCGGCCGAAGAACGCGAACGGCAGCAACACGAACCCGGCGAGCGTCACCAGCTTGAACTCGATG
This sequence comes from Hephaestia caeni, assembly GCF_003550065.1. GTDB lineage: Bacteria > Pseudomonadota > Alphaproteobacteria > Sphingomonadales > Sphingomonadaceae > Sphingomonas > Sphingomonas caeni_A. The sequence continues at coordinate 825,105 of NZ_QXDC01000003.1, read as the reverse complement.
ATCGTGATGAAGATCTGGACGGCGAGAATGAAGAAGGCGAGCACCACGATCAGCCAGGCGACCAGCAGCACGATGATCTGGGCGAGGTTGACGAACACGCCCATCGGTCCTGCCAGCAGATAGATTTCATCGGTCAGCGGTTTGGCGGCTTTGAGCCCTGTTGCCGCGATGGCGCCGGGCTTCATGAAATCGGCAAGTGCCAGGCTGCTCCCCGACGCCTTGAGGCCAAGCCCGGCGAAACTGTGGAACACGATGGTGGCGAGGTTGGAGAAATTGCCGATGATGAAGGCGAAGACGCCGATATAGAGCGTCTTCTTGATCAGGCGCTGCAGGACGTCTTCGTCCGCACCCCAGGCCCAAAACAGGCCAGCGATCGTCACGTCGATCACGATCAGCGTCGAGGACAGGAATCCGACCTCGCCGCCGAGCAGACCGAAGCCCGAATCGATATATTGGCTGTAGACCTGGAGGAAGCCGTCGATAACGCCGGTATCGTTCACTGGCTCGCCTTTCTGAAGAACCGGCGGCGCTCGGCACCCCAGGCCGCTTCACAGGCTGCGTCCGGGCCGGTCGTGGCGCGGCAGTGTTCGAGGGCTACTACGCGCGTCGCGTGATTTGGGTGATCGACGGTCGTGGCAGCTGGCGTAGGTGACATATGCGAGGCAGCGCCCGCGGCGATGAGTGCCGCAGTCATCAGGCTCGCAACGACCACAACGCCGATCAGCTTCACCGCACGGCTCATTTCTTGAAGAAGCGGCGAAGGCGCTCACGGGCTTCGGCTTCGTCAGCCGCGCTGCGCGCAGCCGCGAGTGTCTGCGCCCGGCCTTGCGCCGCCATTACCGCGGTCAAGTCTGCGAGCTGCTGCGATTGCAGCGCAAGCAGCTGGTTGCCCGCCTGTGCCGCCTGGAGCGCGCCGCTCGCTGATTGGCTTGCGCTTACCAGCGTATCGATCGACCCCTTGGTGCCCTGGAGGTTGCCGACCGCGCCGGCCTGGACCCGCAAAGCATCCTCGAATGCGCCGACGCTGTCCTGCCAGCGATCGTTGGCATCGGCGACCATCTGGCTTTCCGGGGCGGTCAGATTGGTGCCGCTGTAGCGCTCGCTGAACGTGGTCTGGATGTCCTGGACATTATAGGCGATGCGCTGCGCCGCGCCGAGCAATTGACGGGTCTGCTGGATCTGCTGCTGAAGCGTCGACAGCGTCGAGACGGGCAGCGTCGCGAGGTTCTTGCCCTGATTGATCAGTGACTGCGCCTGGTTCTCGATCTGCCGGATCTGATTATTGACCGCCTCGAGACTGCGCGCAGCGGTCAAGACATTCTGTGCATAATTGCTCGGGTCATAGACGATGCCGCCGAACTGCGCCGTCGCTGGCGAAGATACGGCGATCGCCGCCAGCATCGCCAACGCTGTCGCGCTTCGCGACAAGCGCGCGCGCTTTCTGGATCGAGTCATTCGATGTCCTCCTCAAAGATGTGGGAAAGCAAAGGTTCGTCGGGCGCGGCAGAGGGTTCGGGTAGCAAATCTGCGGCCCACTCAAGCCCGCGATGGCGTAGCCAGGCGCGGGCGAAGTCTTGCTTGCCGTGGGCGGCGACGATCTCCGTGATCCGGCGCTGATCGGCTTTCGACGAGGCGGCAGTGAAGGCCAGCGCGACCTCGCCGAGCCCGAGATCGAACAGCCGGTTACCGCGCCGCGACTGGCAATAATAGTCGCGCTTCGGTGTCGCTCGAGCGAGGATGTCGATCTGTCGGCCGTTGAGGCCGAACCGCTCGTAAACCCGAGCGATCTGCGGCTCGCCGGCGCGCTCGTTGGGCAGGAACACGCGCGTCGGGCAGCTCTCGATGATCGCCGGCGCGATCGCGCTGGTCTCGATATCGGCGAGGCTCTGTGTCGCGAAGATGACACTCGCGTTCTTCTTGCGCAGCGTCTTAAGCCATTCGCGCAGCTGTGCGGCGAACGCCGGGCTGTCGAGCACGAGCCATCCTTCATCGATGATGATCAGGGTCGGTCGCCCATCAAGCCGGTGCTCGATCCGATGGAAAAGATAGCTGAGCACCGCTGCGGCCGACGCCGCGCCGACCAGCCCCTCGGTTTCGAAGGCCTGGACCGACGCATCGCCGAGGAATTCGTTTTCCGCGTCGAGCAGGCGGCCCCAGGGGCCGCCGATGCAATAAGGCGCCAATGCCTGTTTGAGCGCTTGCGATTGCAGCAGGACAGCGAGGCCGGTGAGGGTGCGCTCGGCGCGCGGTGCGGTCGCGAGCGAGGTCAGCGCCGACCAGAGATGCTCTTTGGCGTCGGGGTCGACAAGCACGCTCTCGTTGGCGAGGATCGCCGCCAGCCATTCGGCCGCCCAGGCGCGCTCGCCGGGTTCGTCGATCCGGCCGAGCGGCTGCAGCGCTACGGCGGAATCGGCATCACCGTCGTGCAGCGCGCCGCCCAGATCCTGCCAGTCCCCGCCCATCGCCGTCGCGGCCGCACGGATCGAGCCGCCGAAATCGAACGCGAAGACCTGGCTGTTCTCATAGCGCCGGAACTGCAGCGCCATCAGCGCCAGCAGCACCGACTTGCCCGCCCCGGTCGGGCCCACGACGAGCGTGTGGCCGACGTCGCCGACGTGCAAAGAAAAGCGGAACGGGGTCGAACCTTCGGTCCTTGCGTAGAACAAGGGGGGCTGACCGAAATGGTCGTCCCGTTCCGCCCCCGCCCACACGGCTGACAGGGGGATCATGTGGGCGAGATTGAGAGTTGAGACCGGTGGCTGCCGGACATTGGCGTAAACCTGGCCCGGCAGACTACCGAGCCAGGCTTCGACGGCGTTCAGGCTCTCCACCATGCAGGTGAAGTCGCGTGCCTGGATCACCTTCTCGACTTGACGAAGCTTCTCGGCGGCGAGTGCGGGATCTCGATCCCAGACCGTGACCGTTGCGGTCACATAAGCGATCCCGGCATAGTCGGCGCCAAGCTCCTGCAACGCCAGGTCGGCATCCATGGCTTTGTTCGCGGCATCGCTGTCGGTCAGCACCGCCGCCTCGTTGGTCATCACTTCCTTGAGGATCGCCGCGACCGATTTGCGCTTGGCGAACCATTGCCGGCGGATCTTCGACAGCAGCCTGGTCGCGTCGGTCTTGTCGAGCATGATCGCTCGCGTTGACCAGCGATACGCAAATGCCTGGGCGTTGAGCTCGTCGAGGAGACCTGGGAAGGTCTCGGTGGGGAAGCCGGTAATGGTGAGCGTGCGCAGATGCTGCTCGCCAAGCCGAGGCTCGAGCCCGCCGGTGAACGGCTCGTCGGTGATAAAGGCGTCCAGATAGGCGGGCGTCTCGGGGACGCGCACCCGCTGCCGCTTGGTCGATACGGTACTATGCAGGAAGGTCAGCGTTTCACCGTCATCGAGCCAGCTCGCTTCCGGCATGAAGCCATCGACGAGATGAAGCACGCGGGCCGTCTGGTCGATGAAGCGCTTGAGTTGCTCCCGCGGATCGACACCGCTGGTCGAGCGGCCCTCATAGAGCCAGGTCTCCGCCCGTGCGGCATCTTCCGCGGGCGGCATCCAGAGCAGTGTCAGGTAATAGTGGTTCTCGTAATGCGTACCTTCCTCGCGGAACTGCTCGCGTCGCTCGAGATCAACCAGCTCCGAGGCTGGATCGGGAAATGAAGATTGAGGATAGACGAGCGCCGGCGCGCGCTGCGCCTCGACGAACATTGCCCAGCCAGTACCGAGGCGACGCAGCGCATTGTTAAGGCGCGCCGTCACCGCCACCAGCTCAGCCGGCGTCGCGCTATCGAGGTCTGGCCCACGGAAGCGCGCCGTGCGCTGGAAACTGCCGTCCTTGTTGAGTACCACGCCGGGTGCCGCCAATGCCGCCCAGGGCAGGAAGTCAGCGAGGCAGGTGGCCTGCGCGCGATATTCGCGCAAGCTCATCATGGCCGCATCCATGCCGAGTAGCGCAAGTGTCGGCGCGCGACGTCGACGAACTGCGGATCGCGCCGCGCTGCCCAGACGCCGAGCGTGTGGCCGAGCGCCCAGAGCGCGAGTCCGGCAACCCAGAGTCGAAGACCGAGGCCGATCGCGCCGGCAAGCGTGCCGTTGAGGATAGCGAGCGCGCGCGGCGCGCCGCCGAGCAGGATGGGCTCGCTCAGCGCGCGATGAACCGGCGCGAAATAGCCCGGCACGATGTCATTCGCTCCGGCCATCAGATCAGCGCGCCGCCGCTGAAGCTGAAGAACGACAGGAAGAAAGAGCTGGCGGCAAATGCGATCGACAGGCCGAACACGATCTGGATCAGCCGCCGGAACCCGCCTGAGGTTTCCCCGAAAGCGAGGCTCAGCCCGGTAATGATGATGATCATCACTGCGATGATCTTGGCGACCGGCCCTTCGATCGAATCGAGGATGCTCTGGAGCGGCGCCTCCCAGGGCATCGACGAGCCTGACGCATAAGCGGGGCTGATGAGCACTTGTGTTCCGAGTGCAAGCGCAGCCACGGAAGATGAAATACGGCGCGAGAGCTGCCGCCGTGAGACGGTCATTCTATGTCTCCATCGTTGTGAAAAGAGAGGGAAGAGAGCCGATAGTCGCCTGTTGCTGGGTCAAGGCCGTCCACTCTGGCGAGCTCGGTGAGCCGACGTCCGGTGCCGCTCCGGACAAGCACCGCGATCAGGTCGATCGTCTCGGCAACCAGGGCCCGCGGCACCGTCACTACCGCTTCCTGAATGAGTTGCTCCATGCGACGGAGCGCGCCGATCGCGCTACCGGCATGGATGGTGCCGATTCCACCGGGATGTCCGGTGCCCCAGGCCTTCAGGAGATCGAGGGCTTCACGCCCGCGAACCTCGCCGATGGGAATGCGGTCAGGGCGCAGGCGGAGACTCGATCGGACAAGGTCAGACAGCGACGCGACACCATCTTTGGTTCGCATCGCGACCAGATTGGGCACGGTACATTGCAGCTCGCGCGTGTCCTCGATCAGGACCACCCGATCCGATGACTTGGCGATTTCGGCAAGGAGCGCATTGGCCAGTGTGGTCTTGCCGGTGCCCGTGCCGCCCGCGACCAGAATGTTACGCCGATCGGTGACGCCTGCGCGCAGCAGCGCGGCCTGAAGGCGCGACATGATCCCACTTTTCGCATAGTCGTCGAGCGTGAAGACGGCGACAGCAGGTTTGCGGATCGCAAAAGTTGGCGCGGCGACGACTGGGGGTAGCAGTCCCTCGAACCGTTCGCCTGTCTCGGGCAGTTCGGCTGACACCCGAGGCAAACGGCTATGGACTTCGGCGCCTACATGATGGGCGACCAGGCGAATGATCCGTTCGCCTTCTGCTGGCGTCAGCCGTTCGCCGGTATTGGTGATGCCATCGCCGAGGCGGTCGACCCACAACCGGCCGTCGGGGTTGAGCATGACTTCGATAATGCTGGAATCAGTGAGCCAGGCGGCGATCGCTGCCCCCATTGCGGTGCGCAGCATCCGCGCCCCTCGCACAACGGCCTCCGATCGGATCGCTGCTGTCGCCATGCTCATCCCCGTTTCGATGCCGAAGCAAAGTCTCCGACACGTCGGGGATGAGTAAGAGACGCAGAAAATGAAGCAGTTCAACAGCTATTTATGTCGATCGCGCCGTGGCGAAGAAAGACAGGGAATGGCGTAGGCAAGGTCGCTTGGCGATGACGCGAATCCACAATCACGATGTCGCTTTGCTACTGCGCGTCGAGCCGATCGTTTGAATATTGGATCCTCTGCGGCGCATGGGCATCGCGGGCCAATAGATTTGCGTCGTGGGAATTAGCGGGGACGGCTTGGCGCAGCATCTCGTGGCACGACAACCCTACACCTGACGAAGGTCAACGATGCTTAAGCGTCCGATACGTTTGATCGTGACGTTTGATCGTGGCATTCAACCGTCTTGGCGGGCGGGCATTCGATATCCGTCGTCGTTCGGCAAGTGGCGGCTTCGTTCCGGGGGAATGCAATGAACCGCAGGGGCGCATGTAAAAGGCGGAGACGAGTTTAGCAATCTGGACGAGCCATCTCGTGGCGCCAATCAACCGTTGGCAGCCGCAAGATTGATCGTGGCGGAATGGCGCCTTATCGATCGTTGGCGAATCTACTTCGCCAATTCGGCCAGGATCGGGCAGTCGGGGCGATCATCGCCCTGACAGCGTTTTGCGAGGTCGAGCAGCGTTCGACGCATTGCCTCGAGCGCGGCCGCCTTGCGGTGCAGTTCATGGGCGCGGGCGAGCGCGAGCGTCTTTACCTCCGCGCTCGAACGATCGCGATCGGCCCAGAGCGAGAGCAATTCGCGTATCTCCTCGATCGGAAAGCCGAGATCGCGAGCATTGGCGATGAAGCGCAGCCGCGCGACGTCGACCTCGGCATAGTCGCGATAGCCGCTGTCGCGCCGCGCGGGTGGCGGGATCAGCCCGATCGCCTCATAATGGCGGATCATCCGCTGCGAAACGCCGCTCCCGCTCGAGGCCTGGCCGATGTTCATAGCTTCACCGCGTTCAATCTAAGCGCATTGGTGACGACGGTGAAGGAGGACAGCGCCATCGCCGCCCCCGCGATCATCGGCGAGAGCAGGAGGCCCGCCACGGGATAGAGCACGCCCGCCGCGATCGGCACGCCAAGCCCATTGAACAGGAACGAGAAGAACAGGTTCTGGCGGATGTTGCGCATCGTCGCGCGGGAAAGCCGGCGGGCGCGGACGATCGCGGCGAGGTCGCCTCCGGTCAGCGTCATGCCGGCGCTTTCGATCGCGACGTCGGCGCCGGTTCCCATTGCGAGCCCGACATCGGCGGCGGCGAGCGCAGGGGCGTCGTTGATGCCGTCGCCCGCCATCGCGACCTTGCCCCCGATGCGCTGGAACTCGGCGATCGCGGCGGCTTTGTCCTCAGGCCGGAGTTCGGCGCGCACTTCGTCCACGCCGCCAACCTTCGCCGCCACAGCTTCGGCAGTCGCGCGGCTATCGCCCGTCAGCATGACAATCCGCAAGCCCTCGTGGTGAAGCGTGGCGAGCGCCTCCTTGGCGCCCTCGCGCACCGGATCGGCGACCGCGAGCAGCCCAGCGATATTGCCGTCGACCGCAACCAGCATGACGCCTACGCCTTCGCGCCGGCGGGCGTCGGCGGCGGTTTCGAGCGAGGCGGGATCGGCCCCCGCCGCACGCATCATCGCGGCATTGCCGATCGCAACCTTGCGCCCCTCGACGCTAGCGGAGACGCCTTGTCCGGTTGCGGAGGCGAAATTCTCCGCCGCCGGGATCGTCAGCCCGCGCGCTTCGGCGGCGGTTACGATCGCGTGCGCCAGCGGATGCTCCGAATGCGCCTCGACCGCCGCCGCGAGGCGCAGCAGCTCCTCCTCTGCGATGCCGTCCGCTGGCTCGATCGCGACCAGCTTGGGCTTGCCCTCGGTCAGCGTGCCGGTCTTGTCGATGACCAGCGTGTCGACGGTTTCGAAGCGCTGGATCGCCTCGGCGTTCTTGACCAGCACGCCCGCGTGCGCGCCGCGCCCTGTGCCGACCATCACCGCCATCGGCGTGGCGAGACCGAGCGCGCAGGGGCAGGCGATGATGAGGACCGCGATCGCGTTCAGCAGCGCATGGCCGAAGCGCGGCTCGGGGCCGACCAGGTTCCAGACGATGAAGGTGGCGATCGCGATCCCCACCACCAACGGCACGAACCAGCCCGACACACGATCGGCCACGGCCTGGATCGGCGCACGGCTGCGCTGCGCCTCGGCGACCATGCGCACGATGCGCGCCAGCACCGTGTCCGCGCCGACCGCGCGCGCCTCGATCAGCAGACTGCCGGTGGTGTTGACGGTGCCGCCGGTGACGGCGTCGCCGGCCTGCTTGACGACCGGCACGGGCTCGCCCGTCAGCATCGCCTCGTCGACCGGCGAGCGGCCCTCGACCACCACGCCGTCGACCGGGATCGCCTCGCCGGGCCGCACACGCAGCCGGTCGCCGGCGACGACGTCGCCGAGCGGAACCTCCTCCTCGCCGCCATCGGTGACGCGGCGCGCCGTCTTGGGCGCAAGGTCCATCAGCGCGCGGATCGCGCGGCCGGTGGCGGCGCGGGCGCGCAACTCGAGCACCTGACCTAGAAGGATCAGCGTCACCACTACGCCCGCCGCCTCATAATAGACGGGGATCATGCCGTGCTGACGGAACGATGCAGGGAACAGACCCGGCGCGACCGTGGCGACCAAGCTGTAGCAGAAGGCCGCACCGACTCCGATCGAAACCAGCGTGAACATGTTGAGGTGGCGCGTCTTGAGCGACATCCAACCGCGCTCGAAAAACGGCCCGCCCGCCCACAGCACGATCGGCGCGGCCAGGACGAGCTGGACCCAGGGCGACAGCGCCGGGGCCACGATCCGCAGCCCCAGCATCTCCGCGCCCATCGAGACGATCAGCAAGGGCACGCAGAGCACGCCCGCAACCCAAACCCGACGGGTGAAATCGACCAGTTCGGGATTGGGCTGATCGTCCGCCGAGGGCTCCTCCGGCTCGAGCGCCATGCCGCAGATCGGGCAGGTGCCCGGGCCCTCCTGGCGGATCTCGGGGTGCATCGGACAGGTCCACATCGCTCCGGACGTCGCCTTGGGCTCGGGCCGGGGGTGGTCGCCGAGATATGCATCGGGATTCGCAACGAACTTCGTGCGGCAGCCGGCGCTGCAGAAATGATAGGCCTGACCGTCATGCTCGGCGTGGTGCGGCGTGTTCGCGGGATCGACCGTCATGCCGCACACCGGATCGACGGGCTTAACGCCTGCCGGCCCGGCATGGCCGGCACAGCAGGCGGATTGGCCTTCATCGTGGGTGTGTTGATGCGCGTGTTCCGTCATGCTCATTCTCCAGAGCATTCTTAGATGGGGTTTGACACCATGTTAGGGTCAAGCCCTTTCGTCAGGCTGTAGCTTCAAAGGAGTTACGCGCCGAACCGAGCATTCCCTCGCAAAGATGCTTCGTCGAGGTTCAGCGGAGAGATCGCAGCCCACCGCGGCACGCCTGCACACAAAGATATGAGGGGCAGGCGGCAAAGCGACGTAATATAAGTTGGCAGGGCGGAGTGGATCGGATGATGGACATCGATAAGGCATTGGGACGGCTCGCCGCAGCGCCCGTACATGACGGCCTGGAACGGCTCGACGAAGCGGTGTTCGCGCGCATTCATGAGCTGAACGAGCGCGATCGGCGCGCGCCCAGCCACATCGCTGTCGCCGCCGCGATCGGTGCCGTGGCGATGGGCATTGCGGGCGGCGGCATGCCGGTCGCAACCGCGTCGGCGGCCAGCCTGTCGCCTTTCGGCGCGGCATCGCCGCTGGCACCCTCGACACTGCTGCTCGGCGACCGATGAACCGCGGCCGCTGGACGGTCGGGATTGTCCTGACCGCTTTTCTCGCCGCGATCGCCGGCGTGTTCGTGGGGCGCGTGCTGATCCCCGCACCACAGCCGCCGGGGATCGAGCTTCACGAGCTACTCCACCACCATCTCGATCTCGACGACCGCCAGAAGGCGGCGCTCGACGTGCTTGAACAGCGCTTCGTGGTGCGTCGCCAAGCGCTGGAACTCGAAATCCGCGCAGACAATGCGCGGCTCGCCGCCGCCATCGAGGCCGAGCATGGCAACGGGCCGCAGGTCGCGGCGGCGGTGGACGCCTCGCATCAGGCGATGGGCGAGCTTCAGAAGGCGACGCTGGCACACATCTTCGCGATGCGGCAGATTCTGCGACCCGACCAGGCCGCGAGGTTCGATCGCGCGGTGGTGAAAGCGCTGACCGCCGACTCCAAGTGAGCCTCGAGCTTTCCAGTCTGTCGGACGGCGAGCTCGCGGCGCTGACGCTGGGCGGTCGAGACGCCGCCTTCGCGGAGATCATGCGGCGCCACCGCGAACCGGTCTATCGGCTGGTCCGCGCGCATGTCGGCGACGCAGACGAGGCATTCGATCTCGTCCAGGAGTGTTTCGCCGCTGCCTATCGCGCGCTTGGGCGCTACGATCCGGCGCGACCGATGCGCGCGTGGCTTTCGACGATCGCGCTCAACAAGAGCCGCGACTGGGGTCGCAAACGGTGGGTGCGGCGGCTCTTCGATTCGACGGGCATTCTCGACGACGAGGCAACACGGGTCGCCGACGAGCGCGCGCCGCCCGACCGCATTGCCACCGATCGACAGGAACTGGCACGCGCCACCCGCGCGATCACGGTTCTGCCGACGGCTCTCAAGGAACCACTGATCCTACGAACGATCGAGGGTCTGTCGCAGGCCGAAACCGCGCAGGCTCTTGGAATCAGCGAGAAGGCGGTCGAGACGCGACTGCGCCGGGCGCGCGAGCGACTGTCGCGGGTGCTCGCCGACGACGCGAGCGGCGCGGCTTGACCCTGACACGGTGTCAGACCCTATCTCAAAAAAATTGCCCGGCTGATGAGGGGAGCGTTTGCCGCTCGCGTAATCGGATTTGGGCGGACGCCATCGCCAGCAGGGACACGCATGACCAACCCAATCGATCGTCGTCAGTTGTTGTGCCGCGCCAGCTACGCTGCAGGCGGTCTCGCCGTTGCGGCCGCGATGCCCGCCTGGGCGCAGAACGGCACCGGCGGCATTGCCAAGCCGCTGCCGAGCCTCAACGGCGCCGACATCGCGCTCACCATCGCGCGCCAGAAGCTGACCGTCGAGGGTCGCGCCTCCAAGGCCGTCGGGATCAACGGCTTTGTTCCAGGGCCGATCATTCGGCTGCGCGAGGGGCAGAACGTGCGGCTCCGCGTCACCAACGATCTCGACGAGGACAGCTCGATCCATTGGCACGGCTTGCTGGTGCCGCCGCAGTTCGACGGCGTGCCCGGCATCTCGTTTCCGGGTATCCGGCCGCATTCGACCTTCCTTTATGAGTTCCCGATCAAGCAGTCGGGCACTTACTGGTATCACAGCCATTCGGGCTTCCAGGAGCAGCTCGGCCTGTACGGCCCGATCGTGATCGATCCGGCTGGCGCCGATCCGGTCGCCTATGACCGCGAGCATGTCATCGTGCTCGCCGACCATCCCGACATGTCGCCCGAGACGATCTTCAGCCGGCTCAAGGCGGGGTCGGGCTATTTCAACTATCAGAAGCAGACGTTCACCGGGTTGCTCGCGGGAAAGGACCAGCCGCTCGACGAGCGCATCCAATGGGGCGGGATGCGGATGGACCCCACCGACATCGCCGACGTCACCGGCTCGGTCTATACCTACATCATCAACGGCCGCGGGCCCGAGGATAATTGGACTGCCCTGTTCACACCCGGCGAGCGGGTGCGCCTGCGGATCATCAACGCCTCCTCGATGACCACCTTCAACGTGCGCATTCCCGGCCTGCCGATGACCATCGTCCAGGCCGACGGGCAGAATGTGCGGCCAGTGGAGACCGACGAGTTCCAGATCGGCGTCGCCGAAACCTATGACGCGATCGTCGTCCCTGGGGATCGCGCCTATACCTTTGTCAGCGAAAGCGTCGACCGGTCGGGCCTCGCGCGCGCCACGCTCGCGCCGCGCGCCGGCATGGCGGCGCCGGTCCCGCCGCTGCGCCCGCGCCCCATAGCGACGATGAAGGACATGGGCATGGACATGGCGGGCCACCAGGGCGGCTCGGATATGCAGGGCATGGCCGGCATGAATGGCGGCCAATCCGGCACGACGCAGAGCATGGACATGCGCGATTTCTCCAAGGCGCCCGAGGTCAAGAAGGGACCGGGCGTCCAGACGATCGCGCCGATGCCGATGGACCGCACCGGCGAGCCCGGACAGGGCCTCGAGAATGTTGGCCACCGTGTGCTCGTCTATACCGATCTCGTCGCGCTCGATCGCAATCCTGACGTGCGCGCGCCCTCGCGCTCGATCGACGTTCACCTGACCGGCAACATGGAGCGGTTCATGTGGTCGTTCGATGGCGTGAAGATGTCGGACGCGATGGAGCCGATCCCGTTCATCAACGGCGAGCGGGTCCGGGTGAAGCTCATCAACGACACGATGATGGCCCATCCGATCCATCTGCACGGTCACTTTTTCGAGCTGGTAACGGGGCATGGCGATCACGCACCGCGCAAACATACCGTGCTGGTCGCGCCGGGCGGCATCGTCGCCTTCGACCTTACCGCCGACGTGCCCGGCGACTGGGCATTCCATTGCCATCTGCTCTACCACATGTTGGCCGGAATGATGCGGGTGGTGAGCGTCCGCAATCCGGGAGACGCGGCATGATCCGTGTCGCTCTCCTTGCCGGGGCCGCTGCCCTGACGCTCGCCGCCGTTCCCGCCGCCGCGCAGTCGATGTCGGGCATGCAGATGCCGGGCATGGACATGTCGAAGCCGATGCCGGCGAAAAAGAAGCCTCCGGAAAGGAAGCCGGTGCCGAAGAAAAAACAGGCGCACAAAGCAGCATCTCACAAGGCCGCCGCTTCGAAACCAGCCCAAGCCGCCAAGCCGGCTGCCAAGAAGCCGATGCCGGACATGGATATGTCGGCGGGCAACATGACGGGAATGGACACGTCCGGTCAACAGGCCGCCCCCGCTCAGGAGCACCCAAAGTCTGGCATGGACATGAGCCGGGGATCGATGCCGGGCATGGATATGAGCCATGGCGCGATGCCGGAGATGCAAATGAAAACGGCCCCCGGCACCAGTCTGCCGGTGGGACATGCGCCTGCGCCGCCACCGCCGACCGATCACTATGCCGATCGCGATTTCCCGACTGCCGCGATGGAGCGTGCGCGCAAGCAGATGATGCACGAAGACGGCGGACAGACATTTCATCAGGTGCTGTTCAACCTCGCCGAAGTTCAGGTGCGAAACGGCCGAAACGGCTATCGCTGGGACGGCGAGGCGTGGGTGGGCGGCGACATCGACCGGCTTGTGCTAAAGTCGGAAGGCGAAGGCAGTTTTCGGCGCGGCGTCGACAGCGCCGAGGCGCAGGCGCTCTACAGCCATGCGATCGGTCCCTATTTCAACCTCCAGGCCGGCGTTCGCCACGATTTCCAGCCGTCGCCGACCCGGACCTATGCGACGGTCGGGGTCGAGGGCCTCGCGCCCTATATGTTCGATACCGAGGCGGCGCTGTTCCTGTCGACCAAGGGCGACGTGCTCGCACGCGCCGAAGGCTGGTATGACGAGCGGATCACGCAGCGGCTGATCCTCCAGCCGCGCGTCGAGTTCAACTTCGCCGCGCAGGACGTGCCCGAGGACCGGATCGGCGCGGGGCTGACCGACGCTGAGCTCGGCTTGCGCCTGCGTTACGAGATCAAGCGCGAGTTCGCCCCCTATGTCGGCGTCTCCTATCAAGCGAAGACCGGCCGCACCGCGACCTTCGCCCGGCGCAACGGCGAATCCGCTCACGCGACGAGCCTCGTGCTCGGCATCCGTACCTGGTTCTAAAGGGATTCCAACGATGTCCGCCACACCATCGCGCCTGCGTCACCACCTGCCGAGCGGCCCCTTCATCGCCGGGCTGGCAATCATCGTCGTGCTGCTGATCGCGGCCTTCGTCTGGTTCGGCGCTTACAATATCGCCGCGGACTCGCCGCACACCCGGCCGGTGTTCGGGCTGCTTGAGAGCCTGCGTGATCGCTCGATCACTGTCCATGCGCGCGGCATCAAGCCGCCCGCCGATCTTGAGACGCCCGAGCATGTCTCGGCGGGCGCCGGGCTCTATGTCGAGATGTGCCAAGGCTGCCATCTCGGCCCCGGCGTCGAGAAGACCGAGATTTCGCAAGGTCTCTATCCCCAGGCGCCCGAGCTCGCCAAGAGCACCGACCTCACGCCCGCGCAGCAGTTCTGGGTGATCAAGCACGGCGTCAAGCTCTCCGCGATGCCAGCCTGGGGCAAGACGCATCCCGATCCGCTGATCTGGGACATGGTCGCGTTCATCCAGAAGCTGCCCGCCATGTCGGTCGAGCAATATAAAGCGACCATCGCGAGCGCGCCCGAGGACCATGACGAGATGATGAAGGATATGCCGATGATGAAAGGCATGCCCGCATCGAACGATGATCATGCGAAAGGCGCGGCTCACGCACATCATGACAATTGACGCGCACCGGAATGAGGCGCAGGCTTTCTCTGCAATGAAGACGCGGTTTGCACTTGTATTGTTGGTAATGGCCCTGGTCGGGTTGTTTGCGCAGCAGGCTGCCTATGCGGCCGGCCCGATGATGGTTTCCCCTATTTCGAAAACCGCCGTCATGGATGATTGCGCCATGGCGATGGGTGATCGCGCGATGCCCGCTCGTCAAACCGACTCGACGCCTTGCAAGAGCATGACACTGGGCTGCATCGCCGCGATGGGCTGCGTCATTCCTCTGGCGCAACCGCAGGAGCCAACGCCGATCGCTCGGATGGTGCTGACACCGATGGTGCCGGCCATGCCGGTCATTCACCGTCTCCACGGCATCACCTCGCACCCGGAACCCGATCCGCCGACCGCCTGATCCGCTTTCCGCCGCGGATCGGTCCACATGAGCTTCGACGCATTGCGCGCCGGAGCCTCGCCGATCCGCCGCTTCAGTCGGGAAAATGGATCGGAACTCGTCATGATCAGATATCGTATCGCGGCATCGTCGGCCGCCATTATGCTCGCCGCCATCGCTTCGGCGGTCTCGGCCAACGCTCCGCAATCTGGCGGCCATTGGCAGTGGGAGACGCCGCCCCAATTCGGACCCAGGTCGTCGCCTCAGCCCGCCCGACGGGTATGGGTTCCCGACCAGCCGAAGAGCGGGTCTTGCGACTGCGCGATGATGAAGATGTCGCCAGACAGTTGCATGGCTGCGGAGCATGGCGACCGCTGAGGCGACACCGTACTTCGCATTGATGCTTAGGCTGCACGGTCGCGGGCTCGCTCGCCCGCGACCTGATGGTTCATGATTTTACAAAAGGGGGACTGCATGCGTGCATCTCGTCTTTTGCTGGCCGCCATGCTTGTACCGAGCATGGCCAGGGCCGGCCCGCTCACTTTCCAGCAGGCGCTGCGGCTTGCGCAGGCCGATGCGCCGTCGCTGCGCGCAAAGGAACATGGCATCGATGCGGCGCGAGCCGCGCGCGGCGCGGCGGGCGCGCTGCCCGATCCGACGCTCGGGCTCAGCGTCGACAGCTTTCCGATTTCGGGGCCGCTCGCGTTCGAGCCCAACCGCGACAATTTCACGTGGGTCAAGGTCGGCGTGTCGCAGGACATCCCGAACCTCGCCAAGCGTCACGCCCAACAGGCGCGCGCCGACACCAACATCGCGGCCGCACAAGCCGAGGCTGTCGCAACGGCGCGCGATGTCGAGGTCGCGACCGCACTCGCCTGGATCAATCTCGCTTATGCTGAGCGGCGTGTAACTGCGCTCGACGATGTATTAGGACGCCTTCAAAAGATCGTGCGCACATCGCCGCAGGCGGTTGCCTCCGGATCCGCCCGACCCGCGCAAGTCATCGCCGGCGAAGAAGCGGTCGCCAAAATGCAGGACCGGCGCAGCGAGCTCATAGCGGCGGTCGCGCAGGCACGAGCGTCGTTAACCCGATGGACGGGTGATCCCGCGCCTGAGATCTCCGGGCCGATCCCGCAATTCGACGTCAATGCGGCCACGCTCAGGGCCGCGATCGATCAGCACCCGATGGTCGAGGTGGCTTCGGCAAGCGCGGACCAGGCCAATGCCGATCTGCGCCTCGCCGAAGCCGACCGCCGGCCCGACTTTGGCGTGAACCTCGCCTATCAGCATCGCGATCCGCGCTTCGGCGACTATGTGTCGGCAGGGGTCACGATCGGGTTGCCGATATTTACGCGCCATCGGCAGAATGCGCAGATCGCCGCCAGCGAAGCCGAAGCGGCTGCGGCGCGGGCGGCGCAGGAGGACGTGCGCCGGGCGCTGGCCGACAAGCTCGCCTCCGACATCGCCGACCATGTCATGCATCACGAACAATGGCTGCGCGCGCGCGATACGCTCCAGCCGCTCGCCGAACGACGCGTCAAGCTCGAAACCGCAAGCTATGCGGCCGGTCGCGCCAGCCTTGCCGACATCGCCGACGCGCATGCCGCGCTCGCCGACGCCATTCTCACCACACTCGACCGCGAGGCCGTCGTCGCCGCGGACGGCGCGCGACTTGTGCTCACCTATCGGAGCGAAGACCGATGAAACCCGCCGACCTCGTTCCGCGCACGGCCGCGAGCCGCGCCATCCTTTTGGCCATCGGCGTGAGCGGCGCGGTCGGGTTCACAGCCGCCCGGCTCACCGAGCACGCCGCTTCTCCGCCATCCGCCGATTCCGGCCGCAAGGTGCTCTATTGGTACGATCCGATGATCCCGGACCAGCATTTCGATCATTCGGGCAAGTCGCCGATGGGGATGGAGATGGTCCCTCGTTATGCCGATCAGGGCGCGGGCAAGGCCGCAACGCCGGGCGTGATCGTGTCGCCGGCCGAGATGCAGCAGTTGGGCGCGCGGATCGTGACGGCGAAGCGCGGCACGCTCGCGTCTGCGGTCACCGCGCCGGGGACGATCGCCTATGACGAGCGCAACGTCGCGCTGGTCCAGCCGCGCGCCTCGGGCTTCGTCGAGCGCGTCTATGGCCGCGCGCCCGACGACGTGATCGGCGCGGGTGCGCCGCTCGCCGACCTGCTGGTGCCCGAATGGGGCGGCGCGCAGACCGAATATCTCGCCGCCAGCCGCTCGGGCGACGCGGCGCTGGCGCGGGCGGCGCGCGAGCGGCTGCTGCTGCTCGGCATGGCGCCGGGGTTGATCGACAGCGTAGCGCGAAGCGGCCGGCCGCATCCGGTCGTCACCATCCGCAGCCCGATCGGCGGCGCGATCAAGAGCCTCGGCGTGCGCAAGGGCATGACCGTATCGCAGGGCCAGACGCTCGCGGAGATCGATGGGCTCGCCACCGTCTGGCTCGACACGGCGGTGCCCGAGACGATCGCCGGCAAGCTGCGCGTCGGCGCGCCGATCAGCGCCACCGTCGGCGCGTTCCCGA
Source organism: Hephaestia caeni (assembly GCF_003550065.1). GTDB lineage: Bacteria > Pseudomonadota > Alphaproteobacteria > Sphingomonadales > Sphingomonadaceae > Sphingomonas > Sphingomonas caeni_A. Next base: position 808,134 of record NZ_QXDC01000003.1, on the reverse strand, counting down.
ACGAGACCTTCCCCGGTCGTATCTCGGCGATCCTGCCGCAGGCGGATACGGCGAGCCACACGCTGACGGTTCGTGCCGAGCTGAGCAATCGAAACGGCAAGCTCCGGCCCGGCATGTTCGCCACCGTATCGCTCAACCAGGGCAGCCGCGAGGCGTTGCTGGTGCCGAGCGAGGCGCTGATCCGCACCGGCACGCGCACGCTGGTGATGCTCGCCGAACCCGGTGGCCGCTACCGCCCCGCCGAAGTGCGTACCGGGGCGGAAAGCGACGGCCGGACCGAAATCCTGGCGGGCTTGCGCGAAGGCGAGAAGATTGTCGCCTCGGGCCAGTTCCTGATCGATTCCGAGGCGAGCCTGACCGGCATTCAAGCGCGCGCGGTCGATGCGGTTGGCGGCAGCGACGAGGAAGCCGCCACACCAAAGGTTAGCACCGCGACCTACCGCACCAGCGGCCGGATCGAGAAGCTCGATTCCGGCGCGATCACCATCTCGCACCAGCCGGTGCCGGCGCTCGGCTGGCCGGCGATGACGATGACCTTCCGCGTGCCTGATTCCAAGCTGGTCGCTGGTTACAAAGCGGGAGACAGTGTCGCCTTCGCCTTCAGTCAGCCACCGCAAGGTCCGACACTGACCTCCATCGCGCACGAGACAGGCCGATGATCGCGCGCGTCATCCGCTGGTCGGTGGCGAACCGGCTGTTCGTCGTGCTCGGCGCGCTGGCGCTGCTCGTCGCCGGTCTGGTGGCGATGCGCGACACGCCGGTCGATGCGCTGCCCGATATTTCCGACACACAGGTGATCGTGCGGACCAACTGGCCGGGCCAGGCACCGCAGATCGTCGAGGATCAGGTCACTTATCCGCTCACCACTACCATGCTGTCGGTGCCGGGCGCCAAGGCCGTGCGTGGCTATTCGTTCTTCGGCGACAGCTATGTCTATATCCTGTTCCAGCCCGGCACCGACCTCTATTGGGCGCGCTCGCGCGTGCTCGAATATCTCAACCAGGCGCAAAGCCGGCTGCCCGAGGGCGCGACCAGCGCGCTCGGCCCCGATGCGACCGGAGTGGGCTGGATCTACGAATATGCGCTGGTCGATCGCAGCGGCCGGCACGACCTCGCCCAGCTCCGCTCGATCCAGGATTGGTTCCTGCGTTACGAGCTGAAGACGCTGCCCGGCGTCGCCGAGGTCGCCAGCATCGGCGGCATGGTCAAGGAATATCAGGTCCAGGTCGATCCGGTGAAGCTCGCCGCCTACGGCATCACCTTCAGCCAGGCGGTCGATGCGATCAGACACGCCAATGCCGAAGCCGGCGGCTCGGTGCTCGAAATGGGCGAGGCCGAATATATGGTCCGCGCCTCGGGCTATCTCCGGACGCTCGACGATTTCCGCGCCATCCCGCTCAAGACCGCGGCCGGCGGGGTGCCGGTGACGCTGGGCGACGTCGCCACCATCCAGGCCGGCCCGGCGATGCGCCGCGGCGTCGCCGAATTGAACGGCGAAGGCGAGGTGGCAGGCGGCGTCGTCATCCTGCGCTCGGGCGGCAATGCACGCGCGACGATCGCGGCGGTCAAGGCGAAGATGGCCGAGCTGAAGCGCAGCCTGCCGGCGGGGGTGCAGGTTGTGACGACCTACGACCGCTCCGAGCTGATCGACCACGCGGTGGACAACCTCAAGGACAAATTGATCGAGGAGTTTATCGTCGTCGCCTTGGTCTGCGCGCTGTTCCTGTGGCACGCGCGCTCGGCGCTGGTCGCGATCCTGACGCTACCGCTCGGCGTTCTCGCCGCGCTGCTGGTGATGCGCATCCAAGGGGTCAATGCCAACATCATGTCGCTGGGCGGGCTTGCCATTGCGGTCGGCGCGATGGTCGACGGCGCGATCGTGATGATCGAGAATGCCCACAAGCGGCTCGAACACTGGCGCAGCGATCATCCCGATCGTGAGATCGCCGGCGACGAACGCTGGCAGGTCGTCACCGAGGCCGCGATCGAGGTAGGTCCGGCCTTGTTCTTCAGCCTGCTGATCATCGCGCTTTCGTTCGTGCCGGTGTTCACCTTGCAGGCGCAGGAGGGCCGGCTGTTCGCGCCGCTCGCCTTCACCAAGACCTATGCGATGGCCTCGGCCGCGATCCTCGCGGTGACTTTGGTGCCGGTGCTGATGGGCTGGCTGATCCGCGGCCGTATTCCCGCCGAGGAGGACAATCCGATCAACCGCGGGCTGACCCGCGCCTATCGCCCGGCGCTCGATCGCGTGCTGGCGCGGCCGTGGCTGACGCTCGGACTCGCGGCGCTGGTGCTGGCGACCACCGCATGGCCGCTCGCGCGGCTCGGCAGCGAGTTCATTCCCAATATGAACGAGGGCGACCTGCTCTACATGCCCTCGGCGCTGCCCGGCATCTCGATCGACAAGGTCTCGGACCTGCTTCAGCGCACCGACCGCCTGATCAAGAGCGTGCCCGAGGTGAAGACCGTGTTCGGCAAGGCGGGGCGCGCCGATACCGCCACCGATCCCGCGCCGCTCGAAATGTTCGAGACGACCATCCAGTTCAAGCCGCGCGACCAGTGGCGGCCCGGCATGACGCCGGCCAAGCTGCTCGCCGAGCTCGACCGCACCGTCCAGGTGCCCGGCCTCACCAACGTCTGGGTGCCGCCGATCCGCAACCGGCTCGACATGCTGGCTACGGGGATCAAAAGCCCGATCGGGGTCAAGGTGACGGGCGCCGATCTTGCCCAGCTCGACCGCGTCGCGCAGCAGATCGAGCAGGTCGCCAAGACCGTGCCCGGCGTCACCTCGGCCTTTGCCGACCGGCTGACTGGCGGCCGCTATGTCGATGTCGACATCGATCGCGCGGCGGCGGGTCGCTACGGGCTCAACATCGCCGACGTGCAGCAGATCGTCTCGGGCGCGGTTGGCGGCGAGGTGGTCGGCGAGACCGTAGAGGGCGTCGCGCGCTATCCGATCAGCGTGCGCTACCCACGCGACCTGCGCGAGAGCCTCGACGGGCTGCGCCAGTTGCCGATCTATACGCCGTCGGGCCAGCAGATCACGCTGGGCAGCGTCGCCCGCATCGCGATCGCCGACGGCCCGCCGATGCTCAAGACCGAGGACGGGCGCCCCTCGACCTGGGTCTATGTCGACGTTCGCGGCCGCGCGCTCGGTTCGGTGGTCGGCGACCTGCAACGCGCCGTCGCACGGCAAGTGACGCCGCCCCCCGGCGTGTCGATCAGCTATGCCGGCCAATTCGAATATCTCAAACGCGCCGAAGCGCGGCTCGAGCTGGTCGTGCCGGCGACGCTCGCGATCATCTTCTTGCTGCTCTATTTCACCTTCGGGCGGTTCGACGAGGCGGCTTTGATCATGGGCACCTTGCCGTTCGCGCTGACCGGCGGGTTCTGGGCGCTCTATCTACTGGGCTACAACCAGTCGGTCGCGACCGGTGTCGGATTCATCGCGCTCGCCGGCGTCGCCGCCGAGTTCGGCGTGGTGATGCTGATCTACCTCAAGCAGGCACTGGCTGCGCGCGGCGAACACCCGAGCGATGCCGAGATCTGCGAGGCGATCCGCGAAGGCGCGCTGCTCCGCGTGCGGCCGAAAGCGATGACCGTGGCGGTGATCGTCATCGGCCTGCTGCCAATCCTGATCGGTCACGGCGCGGGCTCGGAGATCACGAGCCGCATCGCCGCGCCGATGATCGGCGGGATGCTGACCGCGCCGCTGCTCTCGATGTTCGTGATCCCCGCAACCTACACTTTGCTGATGCGGCGGCGGATGCGGCAATCCGCAACCGATGGGCGTCCGATTAAGCCGGCGAATGGGCGATCGCGGCGATGACGCCGCAATCGGACACGTTGCTTCCCGGACAAACCGTGCTGATCGCGCGGAGTTCGTCTCGGAGCTTGATCAATTGTTCGATATGGCGCTCGACTTCACCGAGGTGGCGTCTGGCAATGTCGGACGCTGCGCCACAACTTTGCTCGGGATGCTCGGTCAAACCGAGCAGCGACCGGATCTCTTCGGTCGAGAACCCGAGCTTTCTGGCGCTGCGAATAAAGGCGAGGCGTCGTACATCGCCGCTGCCGTAACGGCGATGACCCGACGCCGTACGGATCGGCGTCCCTAGCAATCCGATCTCTTCATAAAAGCGGATCGTCGGCACCTTGGTGCCCGTATCGCGGGCAAGCCGCCCGATCGTGAAAGCGTCGCCCATACCCATTCCTTGTTGAGTGCTAATGCGACTTTATCGCAAGAAAGTGCTTGAATCTATAGTGACTGGAGATTGTAGGGGAAGCGTCATGACCGAATCCTCCTGCGGTTGCCACGGCGATACGACTCGCGCCGAACGCGATCCCGCGTATCGGCGGGCGCTGCTCACCGTCGTCATCCTCAACCTCGGGTTCGGCGCGATCGAACTCGCCGGCGGGTTCGCCGCAGCCAGTCAGGCGCTCAAGGCCGATTCGCTCGATTTCCTGGGGGACGGCTCGATCAGCCTTCTCGGACTGCTCGCCTTGACCTGGACGACGCGCGCGAGGGCGCAGGTCGCCCTCACCCAGGGAGTCTTTCTCGGCCTCCTCGGCCTCGGCGTGATCGGCTTCTCGATCTGGCGGGCCTTTCATGCCGTTCCGCCCGAAGCGGCGTTGATGGGCGGCATCGGCATCGTCGCCCTGGCGGTCAACGTCGTCTCCGCGCTGCTGCTCGCACGCTTTCGTGAGGGCGATGCCAATGTCCGCGCCATCTGGCTGTTCAGTCGCAACGATGCGATCGCCAATATCGCCGTGATCCTGGCCGCCGGAGTCATCGTGTGGACCGGAAGCGCCTGGCCCGACCTCGTCGTCGCCGCTGCGATCGCCGGCCTGTTCCTTCACTCGTCCTACGAGATCGTTCGCGGCGCGCTCGCCGAACTCTCGCCCCCTACCTTGAGGAAGGCGTCCTGATGTCGTTTCCCGCCACTGCCCATCGGCAGTGCTTGCTTGCGTTCTTTTTCGCGGCGTTGGCGCTCGTGCTGGCCCCGACAAGTGCCCGGGCCGCTGCGAACCCCAACGAGGTACAGACCGCGTGGCGGCTGCTCGACTATATCGCCGTCGACTATGACGGTGCGGTTTCGGACGGCCGCATCACCAGCCCTTCGGAATATGCCGAGATGACCGAGTTCTCGGCGTCCGCTGCTGCGAAGATCGCGGCGCTTCCCGCAAATCCCCAGCGTCAGGAGCTTGTGGACGGTGTAGCGCGGCTACAACGACTGATCGCCGACAAGGCGCCGAAGCAGGACGTTGCCCAGGCAGGACATGGTCTAGCCGCCGCATTGCTTGCCGCCTATCCGGTTCCGCTCGCCCCGGCCAATGCGCCGTCGTTCGCGCGCGGCAAGGCGCTTTACGCGCAAAACTGCGCCGCCTGCCACGGTATCGCTGGCGATGGTCACGGCCCTAATGCCGCGAGTCTCTCGACACCGCCGATCGCCTTCACCGATCGGGCGCGGGCGGAGCAGCGCAGCATCTTCGCGCTCTATCAGGTTATTACCCAAGGTATCGACGGCACCGCGATGCCGAGCTGGGATTCGCTTCCCAGCCAGGATCGCTGGGCGCTCGCTTTCTATGCGGGGCATTTCGCCTTCACCGATCAGCAGGTGAGCGAGGGCAAGCATCTTTGGGCGAGCGGCCCTTCGCTCCATAAGCTCGTACCGGACCTCAAGACGCTGGCCGGATTGCGGCCGGCGACGCTCGCCAAAACGATCGGACAAGACAAGGCTGACGCAGTGTTCGCCTATCTCCGTCGACATCCGGATGCCGTCGTTCAGCAGCCTTCGGGCTCGCTCGATCTGGTACGGACTCGCCTCGCCGATAGCCTTGCGGCCTATCGTGCCGGACAGCGCAAGCAAGCGCAGGATCTTGCGCTCTCCGCGTATCTGGACGGTTTCGAGCCGATCGAGCCGACGCTCGGCGCTCGCGATGCGACGTTGATGACCCGGATCGAGAGTGAGATGGGCCAGTATCGGGCGGCAATTGGGCGGGACGTTTCCGCGGATGACGCAACCCGCCGCGTTCAGATCCTCAACGGCCTGTTCGATGATGCGGAGGCGGCGCTCGCATCCAACAGCGGAAGCGAGCTCACCACCTTTGTCGGTGCCGCCACGATCCTGCTGCGCGAGGGGTTGGAGGCGCTGCTGATCGTCGTCGCAATGATCGCTTTCCTGCGCAAGGCGGAGCGAGTCGAGGTGCTGCCCTACGTTCACGGCGGGTGGATCAGCGCACTCACGGCGGGCGTCGCAACTTGGGCGGTGGCGACCTATGCGATCGGAATTAGCGGCGCAAGCCGCGAACTGACCGAGGGTTTTGGCTCGATCTTCGCTGCCGTCGTCCTGCTGTCGGTCGGAATCTGGATGCACGGCAAAGCGCAGGCGGATCAGTGGCAACGCTATATCCGCGACAAGATGACCAAGGCGCTGACCGGGCGATCGGCCTGGCTCCTGTTCGGGCTCGCCTTCATCGTCGTCTATCGCGAGGTGTTCGAGACGATCCTCTTCTATGCGGCGCTGTGGACGCAGGGGAATGGCGGCGCAATGCTTGCCGGCGCAGGGGTGGCGGTTGCAGCGCTGGCGATCATCGCCTGGGCGATGTTGCGCTACAGCCGAGATCTTCCGATCGCCAAATTCTTCAACTACAGCGCGTGGTTGATGGCGGTGCTCACCGTGGTGCTCGCCGGCAAGGGCGTCGCGGCACTGCAAGAAGCAGGAATTATCAACATCGCACCGCTCGTGGCAGCGCCCCGCGTCTCGCTGCTGGGCATCTTCCCCACCGTACAATCGCTCGCGGCCCAAGCCGCAATGCTGATTGCAATCGCTCTCGGCTTCTCGTTCAACCGACGCAAGGCGACCAGCCAAACGTCGGACGCCACGCGGTAGCAGACACCGAATGGACTTCTTCCAGGCGGGCCTTCTGGCGCTCGTCCAAGGCATCACCGAGCTCTTTCCGATCTCCAGTCTCGGACATGCGGTCATCCTCCCCGCTCTGCTGGGCTGGAGTATTGATCAGTCATCTCCAGGTTTTCTGCCTTTTCTCGTCGTGATGCATCTCGGGACAGCGGTCGCGTTACTACTTTACTTTGCGCGCGACTGGTGGAGCTTCGGCCAAGCCATCTTGGTGAAGTCGTCGCCGAACGCCCGCGCAGAGCGAGCGATCTTCGGCAAGGTCATGATCGCTACCGTCCCGGCCGCCGTGCTGGGGGCGCTATTCGAACACGCCCTGCGCGCCGGCTTCGCCGCTCCGCGAACCGCAGCGGCAATTCTGGTCCTGAACGGTCTCCTGCTATTCGCCGCCGATCGGCGCAAGCCGATCGTCTCGCGCGACCTGGCTGCCTTGCGCTGGCATCACGCACTCGCGATCGGTTTCTGCCAATGCCTGGCATTGATCCCCGGTTTCTCGCGCTCGGGAATGACGATGGCAGGCGGCTATCTCGTCGGCCTGAACCACGAGGACGCCGCTCGCTTTTCCTTCCTCACCGCGACCCCGATCATCGTCGGCGCCGCCGTGCTCGAAGTTCCAAAGCTTCTCAAGCAAGGCGGACACTTCAGTAGCGTCGCGCTGTTCGCCGGGGTTGTCGCAGGGATCTGCGCATGGATAAGTGCGTCGGTGCTGATGCGATGGTTTCGCCAACACGAGCCCGAGGCATTCCGGCCTTTTGCCTTCTATTGCATGGCGGCTGGCTCGATTGCGCTGGTCCTGCTCCTCGCGAGATAATCGGAAGGCGATACATTGCACCACTGACGCCCCTGCTTGATTGCGCCGGGTCGGCCTCAATCGAACCATTGACCGGCAGGAGAAAGGGCTTCGACGATGCGGCAATCGGCGAGCGCACCGCCATCGCACGACTTCAGCAAACGGGCGAGCTCGTCGCGAAGGCGGCCGAGATCCGCGATCCGGCGGTCGATCGCGTCGAGGTGCTCCTTGGCCAGCGCATCGACATGCCGACAGTCGCGTCCGCCATTTTCGGAAAGGTCGAGCAAGCCGCGTACCTGATCGAGCGAGAAACCCAACTCACGCGCGCGCCGGATGAAGCACAGCCGCGCGAGGTCGCGCTGCCCGTAGCTGCGATAATTGGAGCGGCTTCGCGGCGGTGCGGCGATCAGCCCTTCGCGTTCGTACCACCGCACCGTCTCGACGCTGGTCCCAGCCGCCTTGGCCAGTTTTCCAATGGTCAACATTGTCGCAATCCGTCTTGACCCTGTAGTCGCTACAGGGTGCATATAGGGCTCTCACGAAAGTCGTGCGAGAAACCAGTTGGTCTGTACAAGCTGCGCTTCCGAGAATGCCGACGGCAAGGTCGACGCGCTGTGGCGCCGTGTCCTGTGGATCGCGCTCGCCATCAACGCCGCCATGTTCGCCGGCGAGATCATCGCCGGGCTCGTTTCGGACTCGCGTTCGCTTCAAGCCGATGCGCTGGATTTTCTCGGTGATGCCGCCAATTACGCGATTAGCCTCATGGTCGCGGGCGCGGCCTTGCGGTGGCGCGCCAGCGCCGCGATGGTGAAGGGCGGCACGATCCTCGCCTTCGGCCTATATATAGCCGTAACCACGGTCTTGGCCGCCTTTGGCAGTACGTCGCCCCACGCCGGCACGATGGGAATTGTCGGTGCGATCGCGCTGGTCGCAAACGGTGTCGTCGCATTCATGCTGTACCGTTACCGCGAGGGCGACGCCAACCGGCGATCGGTGTGGATCTGCTCGCGCAACGACGCCATCGGCAACGCTGCGGTGCTGCTTGCCGCGCTCGGCGTGTTCGGGACCGGCACCGCATGGCCCGACATACTGGTTGCGGCAATCATGGCGAGTCTCGGTATCTGGGGCGGGATTCAAATCCTGCTCCACGCCCGTGCCGACCTCAACAGCGCTCGATCGAGGCAATCGCTTACCGAACCGGGTTACAACCCCGGCGGCATTTGCTAAAGGCGCCGACGATGCGAAGGCTGTTGGCCCTTCTTCTTTGTCTTGGCTTGGCGATCTCGATCGGAACGGGATCGCTGGCGCATGCCGCCGAACCGATCGGCTGTCTCGATGCCACCGAGGCTTCGTTGCTTGGTCACATATCGGGCGATTCGGATCAGGTTCCGGCCGATTCCGAGAAGGGCTATCCGCATCATCACAGCGGCTGCCAAGGCCATTTTGTTGGCGTGCCCGTGACGAACGATTCGCCATTGCCCGGCCAGACACTCGTCGCCGTGATCTTCTCGTCCCGTTCGGCCGCCCTGCACGCCGTCTCATCAGAATCGCTACGGCGACCTCCCAGAGCCTGACGCTTCCGAACTGATCCGCACCCGCCTGACCGGCGATGCGGGCTTCTTGGTATCGTCAGGAGTATTTTTTCATGCACCGTGTCATCGCGGCCCTTGCGGCCGTGGCGTCCTGCGCGTCGATCGCGCAGGCGCAGACGGCCTCGCTGCCGGCTGCGGCAGAAGCGCCCTTTACGCTCGAACGCGCGCTGAGCCTTGCCGCCGGCTCGTCCCCTTCGGTCGAAGCGGCCTCCGCCGGCGTCCGAGCCGCCAGCGCAGGGCGCGCCGTCGCCGGCCTGCGCCCCAATCCCTCGCTCGTCGTCGAGAGCGAGAACATCGTCGGCACCGGCGATTATCGCGGCGTGCGCAGCGCTGAAACCACCGCCAGCGTGCAACTTCCAATCGAGCTCGGCGGCAAGCGCTCTGCGCGAATCGCGGTCGCCAATTCGCAGAGCGCCCGCGCCGAGATCAATGCAGCAATCGCGGCGGCCGATCTGAGGCTGAGGGTCACCCAAGCCTATATCGAAGCGGCTGCGGCGGAACAGCGGCTGGCGATCGCACGCGATCAGACACGTCTCGCCGAGAACGCCTTCAAGGCGGCGCAAACGCGCGTGAAGGCCGGCGCCGGCGCACCGATCGATCAACAACGCGCAGATGTCCTCCGGGTCAACACCGGCGTCGCCGAACAGAAGGCGGTACGCGACGCCGAGGTGGCGCGCGCCAACCTGATCCGCCTCGTCGGACAACCGGTCGCGGGGCCGCTCGACCTCGCCTGGTTCACCAACGTCCAGCACCTCACTTATGGTCCGCAGCCGCCGACAGCAGCTGAGGGCACGCTCGCGTTCGTGGCGGCGCGAACCGACGTAAACACGGCTTCGGCGCGGGTCCGGCTCGCACGCTCGCAACGCATTCCCGATGTGACGATCAGCGCCGGCGCGCGTCGGCTTGCTGCGACCAACGATACAGCGGCCGTCGTCGGCCTGTCGGTTCCGCTTCCCTTGTTCAATAACGGCGCGGCCGCAGTGCGGCAGGCGCAGGCCGAACGCGATCAGGCCGACGCTGAACGACGGCTCGCCGCCCTCAATGTCGAGCAGGATATTGCATCGGCCGAAGCCGATCTAACCAATGCGCGAGAGGCTGCTCGCGCGACCGGTGGACCGGTTCTTAACGCCGCGATGGAAGCCGCTCGCATCGCGCGCATCGGCTACGCTCAAGGCAAGTTCAGCCAGCTCGACTTGCTACAGGCCGAGCAGACGCTGGCGGATACACGCGCCGCCTACGCCAATGCGCTGGTCGATTATCACCAGGCGGAAGCGCGCCTTGCGCGTCTGACGGCGCCCGCACCGGGTGCTCGCTGATTATGGCGCTCACCTTTCCCCCGATCGCGCCCAGCGCCGAGTCGCTCGCCGACCCGTGCCCGCGTCTTACCCTTTCCGGAGACCTCTCATGATGACCCAGGACAAGCGCCTGACAGGCGGCATCGCCGCAGCCGTGCTGGCTGCAGCGATCGGCGGCTTCTCCGTCGCCAAATGCACGACATCCTCTCCTCCGACAGAAACGACAAAAAGCACCTCAAGCGAGGAGAAAGCAGCGGCGCCCGCCGACAGCATCGCGATGACGCCCGAGGCGATCACGAACGCGGCCATTCTGACCGAGACGGTCCAGCCCGGCGGCCTCGGTGCGGAGATCGTGTCGCAAGCGACCGTCACCGCCGCGCCGATGGGCGAGGCCGTCGTGACCGCGCGCGTCGGCGGCGCGGTCACCCGCATCTTCAAGCGTCTGGGCGATCCGGTCAGTGCCGGCGAGGCGCTTGCCGTTGTGACCAGCCGGGACGCCGCACAGATCGTCGCGGATCGCACCGCAGCGGCGGCAAAGGCCACGCTCGCCCGCAAGAATTTGGCGCGCGAACGCTATCTCTATGATGAGAAGGTGTCGGCGCGGGTCGACTATGAGCAGGCCCAGGCCGAAGCGGCTGCCGCAACAGCCGAAGCGCGCCGAGCACAGGTCGCGGCTGGCGCCGCGAACGTCACGCGCGACGGCACCGGTGTGATTGTCGCGAGTCCGATTTCAGGCCGCGTGACTGCGGAGAACGTCAGCCTTGGCGCGTTCGTTCAGCCGGAAACCGAGTTGTTCCGGGTCGCCGATCCCAACCAGATTCAGATTGAGGCGGCGATCTTGCCGAGCGACGCCGCGCGTCTCCGCTCAGGCGATCGCGCGATTGTCGAACTGCCGACCGGCGGCACCGTCGACGCAAAGGTACGTTCGGTCACGCCGACGCTCAACGGCGAAACCCGCCAGGCGACAGCCGTACTCGACGTGCGCAGCCCTGCGCTCCAGCCTGGCCTCGCGGTGCGCGTCCGGCTTCTCCCCAGCAACGGGAAGCAGAGCAGTGCCATCGTCGTGCCCGACGAGGCGGTGCAGACCGTCGACGGCAAGGATGCGGTGTTCGTCCGCACTGGAGACGGCTTCAAGGCCCAATTCGTGACGATCGGCCAGCGCAGCGCCGGTCGGGTCGAGATCACCGAAGGCCTCGCCGCGGGCCGGACCATCGCAACCAAGAACGCCTTCCTGCTCAAAGCCGAGCTCGGCAAGGGCGCGGGCGAGGAGGAATAAGCGATGATTGCAACACTCATGGCCCTCGCGGTTCGCGCGCGGTGGGCAATCCTCCTTCTGTTCCTGGTCATTGCCGGTTTCGGGCTGTGGCAGCTCACCAAGCTGCCGATCGACGCCGTTCCCGACATCACCAACAAGCAGGTCCAGATCAACACGGTCGACAAGGGACTCTCGCCCGTCGAGATGGAGAAGCTGGTCACCTATCCGATCGAGACCGCGCTTGCGGGCATCCCCGGTCTTGAGACGACCCGGTCGTTGTCGCGCAACGGCTTCAGCCAGGTCACCACGATCTTTTCCGACAGCACTGATCTCTACTTCGCCCGCCAACAGGTCGGCGAACGGCTGACCGCTGCGCGCGACACACTGCCTGGCGACGCCCAACCGCAGATCGGGCCAGTGACGACCGGTCTCGGCGAAATTCTGATGTACACGGTCGGCTATACCAATCCTGGCGGCAAAGGCGCAAAAATCGTCGACGGCCGGCCTGGTTGGCAGTCGGACGGCAGCTTCCTGACGGCGGAGGGCGAACGCCTCGTCGGCGAGGTGGCCCAGGCGGGCTATCTACGCACTGTGCAGGACTGGATCATTAGGCCGCAGCTCCGCAACGTACCCGGCATCGCCGGGGTCGATTCGATCGGCGGCTATGAAAAGACCTTCGTGGTCGAGCCAGATCCGGTGAAACTCTCGAGTTACGGCATTTCCTATGCCGAGCTCGGTCAGGCGCTCGAAGCGGCAAACCTCGCGGTCGGCGCCAACTATTTCGATCGCGGTGGCGATGCCTATCTCGTTCGCGCCGATGCTCGCATTCGTTCGATTGACGAAATCCGCAACGCGGTGGTGGCGACGCGTGGCGGCATTCCAGTGACGGTCGGATCGGTTGCCAACGTCAAGGTCGGCGGTGACCTGCGCACAGGAGCGGGCAGTCTGAACGGCGGCGAAGCCGTTATCGGCACGGCATTGATGCTGATCGGCCAGAACAGCCGTGTCGTCGCCCAGGCGGCTGGCGACAAGCTCCAGCAGGTCGCCAAAACCTTGCCGCCGGGCGTCGAGGTACAAGTGGTGCTCGACCGCGCCAAGCTCGTCGGCGCGACCGTCGAGACGGTCGAGAAGAATCTGACCGAAGGCGCCATCCTTGTTGCCGCGGCGCTCTTCCTCCTGCTCGGCAACTGGCGCGCGGCGATCATTGCCGTGCTGGTCATTCCCTTCTCGTTCCTGATGATGGCGACGGGCATGAATATTTTCGGCGTGCCCGGCAATCTGATGAGCCTCGGCGCGCTCGACTTCGGCCTGATCGTCGACGGTGCGGTGATTATCATCGAGAACTGTCTGGCACGGCTGGCACATCGGCAGAAACATGAGGGCCGGCTGCTCGCGCTCCGGGAACGGCTGGAAGAAACCATGCGAGCCTCCCAGGAAATGATCCGGCCGACCGTGTTCGGCCAAGCGATCATCCTGCTCGCTTTCGCGCCGCTCCTCACTTTCACCGGGGTTGAGGGCAAGACCTTCTCGCCGATGGCGATCACCATCATGCTGGCGTTGGTCTCCGCCTTCGTGCTGGCGATCACCCTGGTGCCCGCACTTGTCGCCATCCTCATCCGCGGCAAGGTCTCCGAAAAGGAGGTGTGGCTGATCGCCAAGGCCAAGGATCGATATCTGCCGTTCCTCGACAAGGCGGTGGCGCGGCCCTGGCCGTTCATCGTCGGCGGCTTCGCCTTCTTCCTCGCTTGCGCCCCGGTCTTTGGGCTGCTCGGGCGCGAATTCATCCCGCAGCTCGACGAGAGGAATATCGCGCTGGCGTCGAGCCGCGTGCCGTCGACCTCGCTCGAACAGTCGTTGCGGATGCAGCGCGGCGTCGAAAAGGCGGTGACCCGCTTGCCTGAGGTGCAGCTAATGTTCTCCAAAACGGGTACTGCCGAGGTCGCGACCGACCCGATGCCGCCCAATTTCTCCGATGGTTTCGTCATTCTCAAGCCGCAGGACCAATGGCCCAAGGGCGAGACCAAGGCCGAGCTTCTTGACAAGATCGAGAAGACCGCCGGCGGCCAGCTCGGCAATCTGTTCGAGGTCAGCCAGCCGATCCAGCTTCGCTTCAACGAACTGATCGCTGGCGCTCGCGGTGATGTCGCGATCAAGCTCTACGGCGATGATCTCGAGAAGATGGCCGCCTCGGCCGACGAGATCGTCCGCGTGCTACAAGGCATTCCAGGGGCATCGAGTGTCAAAGCCGACCAGACCGGCGGCGCGCCGACGCTTGATGTTCGTTTCGATCGGGCAGCGATCGCGCGATACGGGCTCACCGTACAAGAGGTGGCCGATACCGTCGCGGCTGCGATGGGCGGCCGGGAATCGGGCCTGCTCTTCCAAGGCGACCGACGCTTCGACATCACCGTGCGCGTGCCGAACGAGACTCGCGTTGACCTCGATGCGGTCAAGGCGCTTCCCGTCATGCTCCCCGCGGTCGAGGGTCGGCAGCGCCAGTCAGTGCCGTTGTCTGCGGTCGCTGAGTTCCGCTTCACCGACGGCTTGAACCAGATCAGCCGGGAAAATGGCAAGCGGCGCGTGGTCGTCCAGGCGAACGTGAGTGGCCGCGATGTCGGCTCGTTCGTCGAGGAAGCTCGGGCCAAGGTCGACAAGATCGAGCTTCCCGCGGGCTATTATCTGGAATGGGGCGGACAATTCCAGAGCCTCCAAGCCGCCTCCAAGCGACTGTCGATCGTCGTGCCTTTGTGCTTCCTCGGCATTTTCGGACTGCTGTTCATGGCACTTGGAAGTTTCGGCCGCGCCGTATCGGTTTTCCTCGCGGTGCCGCTCGGGCTTGCCGGTGGTGTCTATACGCTCGCTTTGACGGGGATCGCCTTCTCCGTCTCGGCGGCGGTGGGCTTCATCTGCTTGGCCGGTGTCGCCGTGTTGAACGGCCTCGTCGTCATGAGCGCGATCAGAGAACGGATCGAGGCCGGCGCCGAATTGGGCGCGGCGATCGTCGAGGGCTGCCGCGAGAAGATGCGTGCAGTGGTGATGACCGGGTTCGTGCCGGCGATCGGCTTTATTCCGATGGCGCTGGCGCATGGAACCGGCGCCGAAGTCCAAAAACCACTCGCGACGACTGTGATCGGCGGCCTCGTCGCGGCCACCATTCTCACGCTGCTTGTGCTGCCAGCAATCGCCAAGGTCGTGCTCGGCGCAGGCCAGCGCGTCGCCAGACGCAGCCGCGAGGAAAGCCCCAAGCAATCGCCCACAGAGGCATGAGGAGGGAATGATGACGAACGACACCAAGCTGCTCCGCATCTACACCGACGAGGCGGCCTATTTCGGCGACCGCAAGGTGTTCGAGGTCGTCGCGTCACGTGCGCGCGACGCGAAGCTCAGCGGCGCCACCGTGCTGGAGGCGTTGCTGGGCTTCGGTCCGTCCGCGCATGTCCACCGAAGGCATGTTCTCGAGAGCGATCGGGCGGTGGTGGTCGAGATCATCGATCTTGAAGCACCGCTGCGCGCATTCGTAGCCTCGCTCGGCGACATCCCAGGTATCGGTTTGATGACCCTGGAAGCGGTCGAAATCGTCGGCGGCTCGCGGAAGGGAGTATCGGCGGCATGATCGCGAGCGACAATACGCACGACCACGCCGGGCACGATCACCAACATGGGCATGGGCACGGTGGGCATGGCCACAGCCATGCGCCGTCGAGTTTCGGCCGCGCCTTCGCCATCGGAACGGCACTCAATCTCACCTTCGTGGTGGTGGAAGCGGCCTATGGTTTGATCGCCGGATCGATGGCGCTGCTGGCTGATGCCGGTCACAACCTCTCCGATGTGCTCGGGCTTCTGATCGCCTGGAGCGCGATGGCGCTTGCTAGGCGCAAGCCGTCAGGACGCTACACCTACGGCCTCAGGAGTTCGTCGATCCTGGCGGCGCTGTTCAACGCGGTGCTGCTGCTCGTCGCGATCTCGGTGATCGCGATCGAGGCGATTAGCTGGTTTGCCGACCCCGAACCTGTCGCCGGCACGACCGTCATGATCGTCGCCGGCGTCGGCATCGTCATCAACACCGCAACGGCATTGCTGTTCATGCGCGGACGCAAAAGCGATCTCAACATCCGTGGCGCGTTCCTGCACATGGCGGCCGATGCGGGTGTGTCTGCCGGTGTCGTCATTGCCGGATTGTTGATCGTGCTAACCGGCCGGACCTGGATCGACCCCGTTACGAGTCTCATCATCGTCGCTGTCGTGGCGGTCGGGACATGGAGTTTGCTGCGCGATTCGGTCAACATGAGTCTTCAGGCCGCCCCTGTCGGCGTCGACCCTGAGCGGATCGAATTCTTCCTGAGCAAGCAGCCCGGCGTTGCTGGCGTCCACGATTTGCATGTCTGGCCCATGAGTACGACCGAAACGGCGCTCACAGCACATCTGCTAATTCCTGCGGGCTATCCCGGCGACGGCTTCTCAGCCGAAATCGTCCGACTGCTCAAAGGTCTGTTCGGCATTGATCATGCGACCCTTCAAATCGAAACCGATGCCG
This sequence comes from Hephaestia caeni, assembly GCF_003550065.1. Lineage (GTDB taxonomy): Bacteria > Pseudomonadota > Alphaproteobacteria > Sphingomonadales > Sphingomonadaceae > Sphingomonas > Sphingomonas caeni_A. The sequence continues at coordinate 791,751 of NZ_QXDC01000003.1, read as the reverse complement.
ATACGCTTTGCGTTCTCGAGTCCGGCGAGGTGGTATAGCCGTCACCAGGGAATGTAGCGAGATGGAACGCTTCAATAGCAAAAGGCGCTGGACCGAGACGGCGGACGACGAGCTTCGGGAGCGGATCAAGCATCGCCAGACCGTGTCCGCGGTCGCCGCTGGCATGGGGGCGAACCCAAGATGCGATCCGTGGACGGGCCTCACAGCTCAAGCTCACGCTCTTCGACGACACGCCCTTGGCGACCAGGTTACACTGCTTGGATTAAACGGCCGGATGACGAAAGATCGACTTCGTGACCCCTCTTAATGCGTCGGTGTGCGGAAAGATGCGGCAATGAGCGCAATCGGCTACACCGTCATACCCGTTCTCGCCGTGCTTACCGGCGCCGTTGTCGCCGTATGGCGGCGGCCGGGTCCGGCGCTGGTCAGCGCGATCCAACACCTCGCCGCGGGAGTCGTGTTCGCTGCGGCGGCCACCGAAATTCTACCAGACGTCAAGCATCAGGGTTCGGCACTTGCGACGCTGACCGGCGGCGTGGCCGGCATGGTCGCCATGCTCTCGCTCAAGATGTTCGAAGAGCGTGTCGAAGGTCCATTCGCACTGATCGGCGCGGTCGGTGTCGATCTGTTGATCGACGGACTGGTGCTCGGTTTGGCGTTCGTCGCGGGCACCGAGGCTGGCATTCTCCTTACAGTCGCCCTCACATTGGAGGTTCTGTTTCTCGGTGTGACAGTGACCGAGGAGCTTGGCGACACACTCGCGTCGAAAGCGCGCATCGTTGCCCTCACGTTTGGACTCGGCCTTCTACTGCCCCTGGGAACACTGCTTGCGCTGCCCGTCGCCGGCTTCCCGCCGGCAATCATCACCGGCTTCCTGAGCTTCGGATTGATTGCCCTGCTCTATCTCGTCACCGAGGAGCTGCTGGTGGAAGCACACGAGAAGCCCGACACGCCGCTGATCAGCGCAATGTTCTTCATCGGCTTCCTTGGCCTGATGCTGCTCGAGGAGCTGATGGGCTGACAGCAGTGTCCCTAAAGCGAGCGAAGCAGGGATTATCTACCTCAACTCGACCGTGAGGTGGCCGCCGCCGACCGGCGGCCACCCTGTTCAGTCGAAGAGTTCGGAGAGGAACGACTTGCGTTTATGGCGGCGTTTGTCGCGATAATCGTCGCCATGGTCACGCAGGCCCCCGCTGAACGAACTGCTCCCCGGCGGCGCGCTGCGTTCGATGATCTTGTCGAGCTCGCCGCGGTCGAGCCACACGCCGCGGCAGGTGGGGCAGTAATCGATCTCGATGCCTTGCCGGTCGGACATGACCAGCACCGCGCCATCGACCGGGCAGGTCATCGCCTGCATATCTTGTTCGGTGCGCATGCTCACGCCTCCTTGTGCTGGCCGAAGAAGGTCAGCAGCAGTTGGAACAGGTTGACGAAGTTGAGATAGAGCGACAGCGCGCCCATGATCGCGAGCTTATCGGCGTGCTGCGTTCCGGCATAAGCGAGATAGTCGGACTTGGCGCGCTGTGTGTCCCACGCGGTGAGGCCGGTGAAGACCAGCACGCCCGCCAGCGAGACGACGAATTGCAGCGCCGAGGATGCGAGGAACAGGTTGACGAGGCTCGCGATCACGACGCCGATCAGGCCCATGAACAGGAAGGTGCTCCACCGGCTTAGGTCGCGTTTCGTCGTATAGCCCCACAGGCTGACGCCGAGGAACATCGATGCGGCGATGAAGAAGGTCTGCGCGATGCTCGCCCCCGTGAACACCAGGAAGATACTCGCGAGCGATATGCCCATCACCGCTGCGAAGGCGAAGAAGGCGGTTCGCGCCGATGCCGGCGTCATCCGATCAATGCGGAACGAGAAGAAAAATACGAAGGCGAGCGGCGCGAGCATCGCCACCCATTTGAGCGGCGTGCCGAAGATCGGCTGATAGAGCGCCGGGGTGCTCGCGATCAGCATCGCGACCAGTCCGGTGACGATCAGCCCCAGACCCATATTGTTGTAGATGCCCAGCATGTGCCGGCGTAGCCCCGCGTCGAACGCGACGGCGGCGCCGCGGCGTGCCGGCCGGATGGCGGAAAGGTCTGTCATGGTCAGGCCCTCCCCGCGCGAAGCTGGCGGCTGTGCAGCCGGTCCTTGATCGCCAGCCGCAGCTTCTTGAGTCGCAGCAGCCTCATCGTATCGGGAAAGCGCCGTTTGAGTTCGCGCCGAATCTCGTCATCGAGCTTCCGGTGCATGACGGTCAGTCTGTAAGTGAATGCGTTCATAGCCTCTATCCAATCGATGTGATGGATCGGGGTGCTATGATGGGCCGGCATGTCCGAACCTGCATCGAGAACACTCCCGATGCGGTCCGACATCACGGTCGTTCCGAAGAACGGCCGCCAGAGGGGCCCGGTCCGCAAGAGTTAACCTATGGCGCACGTGCCGAGTTTCAAGGGCCGTGGGCTAAGCTATTTTGCCGAGAAATTGAATTTCTAGGAGATCACGCCCGTTGATAGCCGCAGCAACGCAACGACGGCGACGATCCTTTCACGAGGCCAGCGCGTTCATCACGATCCGAAGCCGGTCGGCCTCGGCTCCACCTTGCGAGAGGAGTTCTGCTATCTTTTCCAACAGCGCCTCATCCGCGTCGGCCGCGGGCGCTTCAATATCGTTGCAGATGCCTGCCAAGGCTGCAGCTATACGCTCGGAAACACGATCGGCAGCGCGGCGAGCGGGGCTCTGTTGGACATGCGCGTAAATGGCCGTCGAACGATGATTGACATGACCCAGGATCGCGCCAGTGAACGCCATCGCTTCTCCCGAAGAAATCGCTGTCGATCCTACCGTATGCCGCAATGTGTGTGGCGTCACACCGGGCAGATCCGCTTTCTCGATGACGCGTTTCCACGGCGTCCGATAGCTCTGAAAGAAGCTTTTTCCGGTCTCGGACGGAAACACATAATCCGAATCATCGACCGGTCCTATCGACCTCAAAACAGCCAACGCCGCTGCTCCGAGTGGTCGGACCGATTTACCGGTCTTGCTTTCACCAAGACGGAGGCAACCTTCACTGAAATTGACTTCGCTCCACTTTAAGCTGGCGATTTCGTCGCGCCGACATCCGGTCAGCGCCCATAGACGCATGATATCGAGCGCCTTGCGATTGACGCCTTCGGCCTCAAGTTGTTTGAGCGCCTCACCAAAGCGCATGACTTCGTCCAAGCTCAAATAGCGATCGTTCTGATTGTCGGCTTTGGGCACAGCCGCCTTTTCACAAGGGTTGCGTGTGACGATTTCTCCACGCTGGGCGAAGCTGAAGACAGCAGACAGGTCGCGAAAGACCTTGCGCGCTGCGCCCGCGCCACCACGCACGATGATCCGCTTACGCGGCGCAACCTTTTCGTCTCGTGCGGTTTTACCAGCTTCAACGTCCCGGAAAAACCGCTCCACATCGCCAGTGTTGACCTCGGTGACGCGGCGATGTCCAAGCAGCGGAACGACGTGATGGCGGAGCCGGGCCATCGTATATCGCTTGGTCCGCGGCTTCATCGCCTGTCCTTGGCGTTTGCCGCGCTGAATGTAGCAGCCTTCCTTCTCGTAAAGGTCAATCAATTCCTTGAAACGCATCTCAAGGCGCTTTGCCTTGATCTCGGCGGCGGGATCGGCGCCGATGGCTACGCCGCCAAGAATTTTCTTCGCCTCCTTTCGTGCTTGCTCCGGTGTCAAAGTCCCGTAGCGCCCGATCGTAACCCGTCGTTCGGGCGCGCGGCGCCCCCCGCCTTCCGCGCGGTACTTGGCGATAAATGTTTTCACGCCCGTCGATTCGACGCGCAGTCCGAAGCCCGCCAGCTCGCTGTCCCAGACGTGATAGCGCTTTGCTCGTGGTTTGGAGGCATCTACAACACGTTTGATCAGCGAAATTTCCGCAGTTTTCCGCATCTTTTTGCCCGATTCCAGTTCACCACCCGTTCACCACCGTGAAGGAAAACGAAGAGTATTTCTGGAGTATGGCAGCGCACAGAATATAGATCAAGTAATTGATTTTTATAAGAATAGAGTAGAATCGCGAATGCTGGAGTAGGCATAGTATAACTTTGCCAAGGTTGGGGTCGAGGGTTCGAATCCCTTCGCCCGCTCCAGCCGTCACACGATTTTCAGCGGCTGACTTCGGGTCGATACCGGCCCGGCCGGCCTCGGATGGGTTTGACGGCACGTCGCGGGGTGACGGCGCCGGGCGGCGCGCCTAGTCTTTCGCCATGATCAGGATCGGAATCGGCGGCTGGACCTATGAGCCGTGGCGCGGGAGCTTCTACCCGCAAGGGCTCGTCCAGAAAAAGGAGCTTGAGTTCGCCAGTCGCGCGGTGACGGCGATCGAGATCAACGGCACCTATTACGGCCGGCAAAAGCCCGAGAGTTTCGCCGCCTGGGCCAGGACGGCGCCCGATGGGTTCGTCTTCACCGTCAAGGGATCGCGCTATTGCACCAATCGCCGGGTGCTGGCCGAGGCGGGCGAATCGGTGCAGCGCTTCGTCGATCAGGGCATCGTCGAGCTGGGCGACAAGCTCGGCCCCGTGCTGTGGCAGTTCATGGCGACCAAGAAGTTCGACGCAGCCGACATGCAGGCGTTCATCGATCTGCTGCCGGCCGCGCACGCGGGCGTCGCGCTGCGCCACGCGATCCAGGTGCGCCACGAAAGTTTCGCAGTCCCCGAATTCGTGGCGATGGCGCGCAAGGCGGGGGTGGCGATCGTCTTCGCCCAATCGGATGAGTATCCCGCGATCGCCGACATCACCGCCGATTTCGTCTACGCGCGGCTCGAAAACGCGGTCGAGGCCGAGCCCGCCGGCTATGCGCCCGCCGATCTCGATCGCTGGGCCGCCGCCGCGCGGTGCTGGGCACAAGGCGGCGCGCCCGAAGGGCTGCCCTATGTCGCGCCCGCGCCCCCCGAAAAGCGCCGCCGCGAGACCTTCATCTTCTGCATCAACGGCGCCAAGATCCGCGCCCCCGCCGCCGCGCAGGCACTGATCGCGCGGGTCGCCGGGTAAAGCGACACGAACACGCCATGTTGAACGCGTTGGTAATTCCCCCTTTTCAGGCACGTAATCACTGCACACCTCCTACCTACTTCCCCGGCGAAGGCCGGGGCCCAGTTACGGCCGGCCCGCCGCTGGACCCCGGCCTTCGCCGGGGAGGTGCATGAAGGACGTCTCCGAAGAGGATAAATGCCAAACGAGTTCAGGGTTACGGATGATGGTTCGTGCGCTGCCTCGCCTCCTCACACGTCCTCCACCAGCCGCCCATACAGCTCGGGCCGGCGGTCGCGGAAGAAGCCGAAGGCGGCGCGGTGGAGCTTCACGCGGTCGAGGTCGATCGTCGCGGTGATCACGCCTTCTTGCCGACGATCGAGTTCGGCGAGCACGTCGCCGCGCTCGTCGGTGATGAAGCTGGTGCCGTAGAAGGTCTGGCCGTGCTCGGTGCCGACGCGGTTCGCCGCCACGATCGGCACCACATTCGATACTGCATGTCCCACCATCGCGCGCCGCCACAGCCGTGCGGTATCGAGCCCCTCGTCGTGCGGCTCGCTGCCGATCGCGGTGGGGTAGAACAGCACGTCCGCGCCCATCAGCATCATCGCGCGCGCGGCCTCGGGATACCATTGGTCCCAGCACACGCCCACGCCCAGCGTCGCGCCCGGCCCGTCCCATACCTTGAAGCCGGTATTGCCGGGGCGGAAATAGAATTTCTCCTCATATCCCGGCCCGTCGGGGATGTGGCTCTTGCGATAGACGCCCGCGATCCGGCCGCCCGGCGCGATCATCGCGAGGCTGTTGTAATGATGCGGCCCGTCGGCCTCGAAGAAGCTGGTCGGAATCCAGATGCCGAGATCGTCGGCAAGCCGCTGCATCGCCAGCACCGAGGGGTGCTCGGCGCTCGGCTTCGCGGCCGCGAACAGCCCTTCGTCCTCGACGCGGCAGAAATATTCGCCCTCGAACAATTCGGGCGGCAGCACCACCTGAGCGCCCTTGCCCGCGGCCTCGCGCACCATCTCGCCCACGCGCGCGATGTTGGCGTGCGTATCGGTCGAAAAGGCGAGCTGGAGTGCGGCGACGGTGATCTCGGTCATGCGTCGTTATCTAGTAGGTCGGCGCGCGAATCGAAACCGTCTCGTCATGCCGGATTGCCTGCCCCTGCGCAGGCAGGGGTTCGGGCATCCTGATCAGGCGTCGTCGCCCGGCGTCCCCGCATGGATCGTCACCCCGTGCTGCACGGCCGCGGCGGCAGGGCCGCGATGGATCGCGACGCCGCTGCGATGCTCGACGGGCCGAGCCGCGCTCGCCGTCTCCGCGCTGTCGGCGTCTGTCGCCGCCGCCACGCCGCCGCGATGGATGCGCACGCCCTCGATCGCCTCGATCAGCGCCTCGGTCGCCTTTTCGGCGAAGCGCGTACCCGCCGTCACGCCGGGTTCGACGCCGCCATAGCGCTGGCGATAGGCGAGTGCGCCGCCCCATACCCCCGGCAGGCGATAGAAGATATGCGCGCCGATCGTGCCGACGCTGGTGACGCGCGTTGCCCAGCCGGGGTGCACCGCATCGGTGTGATAGAAGGTCGCCGATCCCACCGGCGCGTAGACGAAGCCTGCCAGCGCCGCCTGCGCCACCTGCCGCGCGCGTTCCCACGCCGCGGGCTCGCGCCGCGCGGTCAGCGATCCGTCGCAGGTGAAGGTGAACTGGCATCCGGTGCTGCGCGACGATCCTTCGTACACGGTGCCGCACACGCTGTTGGGAAAGGCCGGGTTGCGGACGCGGTTGAGCACCACCTGCGCCACCGCCTGCTGGCCTTCGATCGGCTCGGAGCGGGCTTCGTAATAAACCGCCTGCGTCAGGCAATCGAGCGCACGGGCAGCGTCGTCGCCCTGTGCGGTATCGAGAAAGGCCGGCGCCGCCGTCACCGCCATCGCCTCGGCAAGCGTCGGCGCTCCGGCATGCGCGAGCAGCGCCTCGGACGGGCCGGGCGGCACGGCGAGCACCACTTTTGATGCCGTCCGCGCGGGCGGCGGCACCGGCATCGTCACACGCGCTTGCTCGCGCGGCGCGGTGGCGACGCACGACGTGGCGGCAATCAGCGTGACGAGCCCGAAGGCGATGCGCGTGTCCATGTCCCCGCCCGGCGGTGGAAAACCCCGCTGGCGGCATAGCCCTCGAACCGTTGTGATCTGCTTAACCGCGATGTCGATGCGCCGCCGGATCAATGCCCGGCCTTCGTGCTGGTCGGCATAAGGACGAGAAAGGACATAGGGTCGCGCCGAAGCGCAGAGAGCGCAGAGAAAATGACCCCGTCGCCCCAGCGAAGGCTGGGGTCCATGTCTCTCGCGACTGGCACCACAGTCAGAAATAGACCCCAGCCTTCGCTGGGGTGACGATTTCTTCGCGCCTCCGCGTTATTCCCTCTTTGTTCTTTTCGCTGTCCTACAACCCCACAGTCATGCCATGCTTCGCACCGCTCTTTGATTCGGTCGATCTCGTGCGCGCCGGCGCCCAGCCTCGGCAGCAAGTGTTCTTGGGCTCACCTTCGCCTAAACTTCCGCGCTTCAGGGTTGTTTGAGGGAGCGGGCCGGCGCCGCGCGAACAATACCCTACGCGGGCACCTGCTGGCTGATGCAGTGGAAGCTGCCGCCGCCGGTCAGGATATGGTCGGCGCGCTGGCCCACGACGTTGCGGGTAGGGAACAGGTCGGCGATCGCGGCGACCGCGGCGGCGTCGTTCTCGGCGCCATATTGCGGCACCACGACGCTGGCATTGCCAATGTAGAAATTCATGTAGCTTGCCGGCACCACCTCGTCGCCATGCAGGATTCGGCCGGGTGAGGGCAGCCGCACCAATTCGACCCGGCCGAAGCTTTCGGCGCGCTGCGCGGCGCGCTGATAGACTTGCCAATTGGGGTCGTTCTCGGTCGGCTCGGGGATCGCCAGCCGCGCCGGCCCCACGAAGCGCGCAAGGTTGTCGACATGGCCGTCGGTATGGTCGTTGAGCAGCCCATCGCCCAGCCACAGCACGTCGACCACGCCGAGATCGTGGTAGAGCCGCTCCTCGATCTCGGCCTTGCCCAGCCCGGCGTTGCGATTGGGGTTGAGCAGGCATTGCTCGGTGGTGACGGCAAGCCCGGTGCCGTCGCCGTCGATCGCGCCGCCCTCGAGGATCCAGCCGCACGTCTCGGTCGCGATCCCCAACCGTGCGGCCAGCCGCTCGCCGATGTCGTCGTCGCCGGGCAGATCGTATTTGCCGCCCCAGCCGTTGAAGTCGAAATCGCGTGCCGTCCCGTCCGATACCAGGATCGGTGCGGTATCGCGCAGCCAGATATCGCCGAACGGCTCGACCACCACCTCGGCGAAGGGCGCGGCCTTTCGCGCAGCGGCAGCGGCTTCGTCGTCGGCGGCGACCAGCAGCACCGTCTCGCCCTTGCCGTCGGCGTGGACCGCGCGCGCAAAGGCGATCACTTCCTCGCGGGCAGGCATCAGATCGTCGCGCCACAATTCCGCGTGGCTCGGAAAGCCGATCCACACCGCCTTGTGCCGCGCCCATTCGGCGGGTTGCACCACTCGAGCCATTGGCGAACGTCCTATTGTGCCGCCGCGCGAGACGCCTCGCGAATCGCGCGGAACTCGGCATCGGGCTTCCATGCGGGCCAGCTATCGCCTTCGGCGAGCCCGCGGCCAAGCCGATAATAGAGCGTCAGGTCGTCGATCGCGCCCGACCAATCCCATGTCGGATCATATTCGTCGGCGGGCTGGTGATAGCGATGCTCGCCATAATCCTTCGCTGCCGCTTCACCCGCCACGGTGCCGCCTTCCACCAGATCCTCGCCGCTGCCCGCATCGAGCATCGGCACGCCCAGTTTGGCGAAGCTGAAATGGTCCGATCGGTAATAGCCGCCGCGCTCGGGATGCGCCTCGGGCTCGACGTGGCGCCCCTGCGCCTTGGCGAGCGGCACGATCAGATCATCGAGGTCTGACTTGCCGTACCCGGTGACGACGACATTCCGGGTCCGGCCGTTGACGTTGAGCACGTCCATATTGACGCCCCCCACCGTCAGCCCGAGCGGATAGATCGGATGCTCGGCATAATAACGCGATCCCAGCAGCCCCGATTCCTCGGCCGTCACCGCCATAAAGGCCTGGGTGCGCGCCGCCGGCCCGGCCTTCACCTGCGCCTCGGCGATCGCGATCAGCCCGGCGACCCCGCTCGCATTGTCGAGCGCGCCGTTGCAGATGTCGTCGCCATCGACCGCGTCGCAGCGCCCGAGATGGTCCCAATGCGCGGTGTAGAACACCGTCTCCTGCGGCCGTTCGGTGCCAGGCAGTACGCCGATCACGTTCTTCGATGCCTGCCGCCGGACGCTGTTGTCGAACGTGAAGCTCGCCTTGAGCCCCAGCGGCACCGCCTTGAAGCCCTTGTTCCCGGCGGTCGCCGCGAGCGCCTCGAAATCCTTGCCGGCGCTGGCGAACAGCCGCTTCGCCGCATCGAGCTGGACCCAGCCGATGGCCTCGCTCTGGTCCATGTGATCGCCCTCGGCCGCAAGCTCGAGTTGCGGCCCGGTCCATGACGACTGAACGACGTTCCACCCGTAGGAGGCTGGCGCGGTCTGATGGACGATGATCGCCGCGGCGGCGCCCTGTCGCGCGGCTTCCTCGTATTTGTAGGTCCAGCGCCCGTAATAGGTCATTGCGCGGCCCTCGAACGGGCCGTCGTTCCCGGCGGTTTCCCAATCGGGATCGTTGACGAGGATGACGACGGTCTTCCCCTTCACGTCGACGCCGGCATAATCGTTCCAGCCGCGCTCGGGCGCGTTGATGCCGTAGCCGACGAAGACCATGTCGCTGTTCCGAACGGCGATCCGCGGCACCACGCGATAGGTCGCGATCACCATGTCGGTGCGATAGGCGAACGAAAGCGGCGTCGTGCCGCCGGTGATCGTGATCGGCGCCACGTCGCGCGCGGTGATCTCGACCAGCGGCACATCCTGGAACCACGATCCGTGATTGCCCGGTTGCAACCCGGCCGTCTTGAACCGCGCGACGATATAATCGGTCGTCTTCGCCTCGGCCGGTGTGGTCGGCGCCCGACCCTCATAGGCGTCGGACGACAGCGTCTCGGTGACGGTCTTGAGCGTCTCGATCGAGAGGGTGGGTGCGTCCTGCCCGGCAGCGGGCGCGGCGAGCAGCAGCGCGGCGAGGAGCAGCGGAATCGAGCAGCGTGACATGCGCGATCTGTCGCATCCGGCAGGCGCGCACGCAAGCGGGCGCGTCGCTTCGGATGAAACATGAAGCAAGGCTCCACGCATGCGGCCGCAGGGTGGTCCCTTGCGTGACGTAGCTGGATGGAGCACGATCTTCCGCATAGAAACCAATCGATTGGGGGGAATTTTCCAAATGTACGATGTTGGAATGCGCGCGAGAGCGCTCCGTTTTGGCGTCGCCGCGGTGTCGCTTGCCGCGATTGCCTGTCCCGCGTCGGCGCAGCAGATGAGCGACGCGGACGCGGCAGCGGCCTTCGGCAAGCGCGAAAGCGTGCTCGACGCCAGCCTGTCGCCGGACGGATCGAAAATCGCGACGGTCGTTCCCGGTCCGGGCCAGGGCACCGTGCTGGCCGTGATCGATGTCGCGAGCGGCGCGTCGAAGCCGATCAACTTCGCGGACGGCAACCCACTTGCACTCGTTTCGTGCGGCTGGGCATCGAACACGCGGCTCCTGTGCACCGAATACGGCATCGCGACGGTCGAGGGAGTCCAGCGTGTCTTCCTCCGGCTCGCGTCGCTCAACGCCGACGGCAGCGACGCGCGCGCCATCACCGCGCAGCAGCGCAACCAATATCGGGCGCAGGGCTCTGACGGGCGCGTTATCGATTGGCGCGACGGCTCGTCGCCGAAGGTCCTCGTCGAACGCTATTATATGCCGGTGCGTGCGGGGATGGCGCGCATGGGCAATAGCAAGCAAGGTTATGGCGTCGATCTGATCGACGTCGAGACCGGTAAGGTCGATCACGTCATTGGCCCCAATCCGGTCGCGCAACGCTATATCGCTGACGGCACCGGTGCGGTGCGGATCATGCAGACCGACGAATCGTTGCGGCGCAACGTCTTCTCGAAGGGCGTCGAGACGTTCTACTACCGCAAGCAGGGTAGCGACGATTGGACGCCTTTTTCCACCTACAACAGCGTGACGAACGAGGGCATGGCGCCGATCGCGGTCGATGGGTCGACCGACACGGCATATGCGATCGGGCGCGTCGACGGACGCGACGCGCTGTTCCGCGTCGCGCTCGACGGCTCGATGAAGAAGGAGCTTGCCTATGCCAATCCGAAATATGACGTTGCGGGCGTCATCACGGTGGGGCGGCGCGGGCATATCGTCGCCGCGACCTATTCGAGCGACGTCGAACAAGCACATTACTTCGATCCCAAATATGAAAAGCTTACCGCATCGCTTTCGGCGGTCCTGCCGAACCAGCCGCTGATCAACATCGTCGATTCGAGCGCCGACGGCACGAAACATCTGATCTACGCCGAATCGGATGTCGATTCGGGCCGCTATTACTTCTTCGACGAGCGCGCGAAAAAGCTGCGGCAGATCGCGATCGAGCGGCCACAGCTCGCGGGTGTGCCGCTCGGCAAGATGACGTCGGTCAGCTATCCGGCGGCGGACGGTACGGCGATCCCCGCCTATCTCACGCTTCCACCGGGCAGCGACGGCAAGAACCTTCAGGCGATCGTCATGCCGCACGGCGGCCCCGCCTCGCGTGACCAATGGGGGTTCGATTGGCTGACGCAATTCTTCGTCAATCGCGGCTATGCCGTGCTCCAGCCCAATTATCGTGGCTCGACGGGCTATGGCGATGATTGGTTCAACGACAATGCCTGGCATTCGTGGAAGACCGCGATCGGCGATGTGAATGATGCGGGCCGGTGGCTCGTGAAGCAGGGTATCGCCGATCCCGCCAAGCTCGCGATCGTCGGATGGTCCTACGGCGGCTATGCGGCGCTCCAGTCGAACGTGCTCGATCCGGCGCTCTTCCACGCGGTCGTGGCGGTCGCCCCGGTGACCGATCTCGGCATGCTGCGCGATGAGCACAAGGGCTATGTCAATACGCGGCTTGCGCTGGACGAGATCGGCGACAGCCCGGAAATCGTCGAATCAGGCTCCCCGCTGCGCCACGTCGGCGCGTTCAAGGCACCCGTCTTGATGTTCCACGGCACCAAGGACATGAACGTCGATATCAAGGAATCGCAGGCGATGGACGCGGCGCTGGATAAAGCGGGCAAGCAGAGCACGTTGATCGTCTACCCCGGTCTCGACCATCAATTACGCGATTCGGCGGCGCGGGCCGACATGCTGTCCAAATCAGCGGCGTTCCTCGAACAGGCGCTGCATCTCTGATACAAAAAGGGCGGCCCCTCGGGGCCGCCCTCTTCGTATCGTCGGAAAGCGCCGATCAGCGCGAGTAGAACTCGACGACGAGGTTCGGTTCCATCTTCACCGGATAGGGCACCTCGTCGAGCGAGGGCACGCGGGTGAAGGTGACCTTGGCCGTGCCGTCGGGCGCGACATAATCGGGGATGTCGCGCTCGGCGAGGCTCTGCGCTTCGAGCACCAGCGCCATTTCCTGCGCCTTCGAGCCCAAGGTGATCTCGTCACCCGGCACCACACGGCGCGAGGCGATGTTGCACTTGACGCCGTTGACGCGAACATGGCCGTGGCTGACGAGTTGGCGCGCGGCGAAGATCGTCGGCGCGAACTTGGCGCGATAGACGATCATGTCGAGCCGCTGCTCGAGCAGGCCGATCAGGTTGAGACCGGTGTCGCCCTTCATCCGCGCGGCTTCCTGATAGGCGCGCTTGAACTGCTTTTCGGTGACGTCGCCGTAATAGCCCTTGAGCTTCTGCTTGGCGCGGAGCTGGATGCCGTAATCGGACACCTTGCCCTTGCGGCGCTGACCGTGCTGGCCGGGGCCGTATTCGCGCTTGTTGACCGGGCTCTTCGGGCGACCCCAGATGTTTTCGCCCATCCGGCGGTCGAGTTTGTACTTGGCGCTGTTGCGCTTCGACATGCGTCATTCCTCAAATGCGTTAACGTTGTCCCCGGTACCGCCTGCGTCCGGGAAACCGGGCAGGGCCACCGCTTCACCGGGATGCGGGGCCAATTGCGAAGCGCGAGCGCCTAGCGAGCAGGTGGCCCGGAGTCAAGCTGGACAGCCGCGCGGCGCGCGCGCAAAGGCGGTTTCATGACCAACATCATCCTTCCCGGCGCGGCCTGCACGACGATGGCCGAGGTGCGCGCCGGCGTCGACCACGTCGACCGCGAACTGATCGCGCTGATCGCACGCCGCTTCGCCTATATGGACGCCGCCGCGCGCATCAAGCCCGAGCGCGGCCAGGTGCGTGACGAGGTGCGCAAGGCCCAGGTGATCGACAACGCCCGCGCAGGCGCCCGCGCCGCGGGCATCCCTGAGGCGCCGATCGCGGCCTTGTGGGATCAACTCGTTGAAGCCTCGATCGCGTACGAGTTCGACGAATTCGACAAGCGGTAGGATGATTCGGCTACGTGGGAGCGGCACCGGTCCGCTTCCCCGCACCTATCCCCGCCGCCGCTTCTTGCCGTCGAGCGCGGAGAGCACCCCGCGCAGCGTGCGCAGTTCCTGGCTCGTCCAGCCCGGCTTGGTGAGCATCGTCCGCAGCGTGCGCCGCGTCGCCGACGTGCGCTCGGGCGGGTGGAAGAATCCCGCGCCGTCGAGCATCGTATCGAGCTGGGCGAACATGCCTTCGAATTCGTCCTGCGGCGCGGGGGGATCGAGAAGGGTGCCGGGCGGGGACGCCAGATCCATGCCCTTCGACCATTCGTAGGCGATCACCATCACCGCCTGCGCGAGGTTGAGCGAGCCGAATTCGGGGTTGATCGGCACGGTGACGATGGTGCGCGCGAGCGCGACGTCGTCGGTCTCCAACCCCGAGCGTTCCGGGCCGAACACGATCGCCGAGCGGCCGGGCGCGCCGTGAATCTCGTGCGCGGCGGCCTCAGGGGTCAGCACCGGCTTGGTGACGCCGCGCTTGCGCACCGTGGTTGCGTGGACGTGCGCGCAATCGGCGACGGCATCGGCGAGATGATCGAACAGCGCGGCGCGTTCGAGCACGATGTCTGCGCCAGAAGCGGCCGGCCCGGCCGTGGGGTTGGGCCAGCCGTCGCGCGGGGCGACGAGGCGCAACTCGGTGAGCCCGAAATTGAGCATCGCGCGCGCCGCCTTGCCGATATTCTCGCCCAGTTGCGGGCGCACCAGCACGATGACGGGCGGTGCGCCTGGAGTGTGATCGGTCATGGTCCCTCGTTCCGAGCCGCCGTCCGCCGCGGTCGGGCGGGCGCGGGGAGGCGCGTATCAGGTCGGGGGCGGTCGCGCCAATCGTCTGCCGCGCCGCGCACGCGTTTACGATTTGTTAACCAAATCTCCCCAGATTCGTAAGGGTCGGAAAAGTATAGGGAGTATCTCCGATGCGATGGCTCGTTTTCGCTGCCGTCTTGCCGTGCGCGCTCGCGGCTTGTGCGCGGACGCCCGCGCCGGTCGTTTCGCTGAATGCGGACCCGCTGCCGCCATCCGAGCAAGCGTGGCACGACACGATCGCCCCCGCCGATCAGGCGTTGCTCGAGGAACTGCCCTCGATCTGGACGCAGGTGCTGGCGACCGCGAGGAAACGGAGCGCCGCGAAGATCGATGCCGAAGGACCGCTGCTCGAGGCCGATGCCGCGCTCGATCATCCCGCGCTGCCGCCCGGTTCCTATTGGTGCCGCGTCGTGCGGCTCGGAAAGATCGCAGGCCGCAACCTCATCGAATCTTTCGCGCCGAAATTCTGCTACATCCGCGACGAGGAAAAGGGGCTGAGCTTCACCAAACAATCGGGAAGCGATCTCCCGGCCGGCTATCTCTATGCCGATGGCGAGCAGCGCTACGTCTTTCTCGGCGCGCGACAGGATGCGCCGGGCGACGTCTCGCTCGGCTATGGTGTCAAACCCGATCGCGATGTCGCCGGAGTGGTCGAGCGGGTCGGGCCGTTCCGCTGGCGACTGGTGGCGCCGCGCGACGGCGGCAAGGGGATCGACGTCTACGAACTGACGCCGGTGCCCGCCGACCAGCAACCGTCCTGAGCCTGCGCGCGCGTCATCCTGCCGCCGCGATCCGTCCGTCGGCGACGGTGTAGCGGGTCGCATGGCCGGCGATCGTGTCGAACAAGGCCGGCTCGGTGCCGGTCATCCACACCTGCCCTGCCATGCCGGCGAGCCGATCGAACAGGGCGGCGCGACGGACGGGATCGAGATGCGCGGCGACCTCGTCGAGTAGCAGGATCGGCGCGTGCTGCGTGCGCGCGGCGACGAGCGCGGCATGCGCGAGCACGAGGCCGAGCAGGAGCGCTTTCTGCTCGCCGGTCGAACATAGCGCCGCCGGCTGCCCTTTCGCGAGATGCGTCACCACCAGATCGGCGCGGTGCGGGCCGGTGAGCGTGCGGCCCGCGGTGGCATCACGTCGCCGGTTCGCGGCCAGCGCGGCGGCGAGATCGGGCGCGTCGTCGGTATTCTCGATCGCGAGGCCGGCGCGCGCGAACGCGCTGTCGGGCTCGGCCGCGATTGCCGTCGTGAGCGCGTCGACGGTCGCATGGCGGGCGGTAGCGAGCGCGCGCCCATGCTCGGCCATCTGCGCTTCGAGCGCGGCGAGCCAGTCGGCATCGGGCGGCGCATCGTCGGCAAGCAGGCGGTTGCGCGCGCGCATCGCGGCCTCGTAACGGCTGGCGTGCGCTGCATGGCCGGGCGCGAGCGCGAGCGTCAGGCGATCGAGGAAGCGGCGGCGGTCACCGGGGGTATCGACGAACAGACGGTCCATCGCCGGGGTGAGCCACAGGATCGTCACCCATTCGGCGAGCGTGCCCGCGGGCGCGGGCGCGCCGTTGATGCGCACGATGCGGCGGCTGGCAGCGCCCGGCTCGATCCCGGTGGCAAGCGTGGTGTCGCCGGCGAGCGTCGCCGCGATGCCGAAGCCGCCCTCGCCGCCCTGCCGCGCCATCTCTGCGAGGCTCGCCCGGCGCAGGCCGCGGCCGGGCGCGAGCAGCGACACCGCCTCCAGCACGTTGGTCTTGCCCGCGCCATTCTCGCCGGTGAGCACGACGAACCCCCTGCCGGGCGTCAGCACCGCATCGGCGTGGTTGCGGAAATCGGTGAGGACGAGGCGCGCGATCATGCTCGCGCACGTCTAGGGTTTATTGCACGTGCGTGGAAGCGGCCCCGGCCCGCTTCCATGAAGCGTGGTTCCTTGTGAGTCAGGCCACCGCGGCCGCTGCCTGCTGCTTCTGCGCCGAGAGATAGGAGGCGAGTTCGGGGCCGAGTTCGCGCTGCGCGGTCAGATAGGCGTGCGGAGTTGCAATTCCGAGCCGGCGCCGCGCGGCCTCAATCGGCTCGGCCATCAGCGCCTCATAATCCTCGCCGATCAGCCATTTGGCCTTGCGGCCGTTGCGATAACCTTCCCACACCGCCTTCGAGAACAGGCGGTTGCCCGTGACCTTCAGGCTCTTGAGCGAGGCCGCGCCGGCGATCCACGCCCAGCCGAGCCCGCCGACCTGCGCGTAGCTGAAGGCGACGAGGCACGCCTCGCCCAGGCTTTCGTCGGCCTTGTAGCCGGTCATCACATGCCAGATGTCGTGGACGTCGCGGGTCCGCCGGCCGAACCAGGCATAGGGATGCGCCAGCTCGTCCTCGTGGATGACCTTGGAGACTTCGGCAAGCCCGTCGGCCGAATAGCCCGTCGTCTCCAGAAACTCGCGGTACGCGGCGCCGACCGTGCCGGGCGCGAACTGGTCGACCCAGTGCTTGTCGGTCAAACGCTGTGCCAACTCGACGCGGTCATACGCGGTGCGCCCGCCCTCTTCGGTGGCGAGCAGCCGCGCGTAATTACGCTCCGCATTGCCGGCGTTGAGCGCCTTCATGATGCGGAACACCTGCGTCGTATCGTCGCCATTTGCGAGCAATTTGCGGATCGCATCGAACGCGGTCCGCCAGTCACGCCGCCCGGTGGTGCCGGGAAAGGGGGGAAGCTTGGCCATGAGTCGATCCTTATTTACACAAATGTAAGTAAGGATCGACGGTCAGCGAGTCAATATGGAGACATTTACACCCGCATCGGCATCAGCACGTAGAGCGCGGGCGCCTTGTCGTTCTCACGGATCAGCGTGGGGGCGGCGGCGTCGGCGAGGTGGACCTCGATCAGATCGCCTTCGAGCTGCCCCAGGATATCGAGCAGATAGCGCGAATTGAAGCCGATCTCGAACGCCAGCGAGGAGTAGTCGCCGGGCACTTCCTCGGCGGCGGTGCCGTTTTCGGGGCTCGTTACAGACAATGTGATCTTGTCCTTGTCGAGCGCCATCTTGACTGCGCGGGTCTTTTCGGTCGCGATCGTCGAGACGCGATCGACGCCTTCCTCGAAGCTGCGCGGGTCGATCTTGAGGATCTTGTCGTTGCCGGTCGGGATCACGCGGCTGTAATCGGGAAAGGTGCCATCGATCAGCTTCGAAGTGAGCACGGCCTGCCCGAGATCGAAGCGGATCTTGGTATTGGAGAGCGACACGCCCACCGAACCGTCGATCTCGTCGAGCAGCTTGCGCAGCTCGCCCACGCATTTGCGGGGAATGATGACGTCGGGCATGCCCTCGGCGCCGTCGGGGCGCGGCACGGTGACGCGGGCGAGGCGGTGGCCGTCGGTCGCGGCGGCCTTGAGCACCGGTTGCGGATCGTCGGAGACGTGGAGGAAGATACCGTTGAGATAATAGCGCGTCTCTTCGGTCGAGATCGCGAAGCGCGCCTTGTCGATGATCTGCTTGAGCGTTTCGGCGGGCAGCTCGAACGTCGTCGGCAATTCGCCCTCGGCGATGATCGGGAAATCGTCGCGCGGCAGCGTCGCGAGGCTGAAGCGCGCGCGGCCCGCGACGATCGCCATCCGGCCTTCGGCGGCGGAGAGTTCGACCTGCGCGCCCTCGGGGAGCTTGCGGGCGATGTCGAACAGCGTGTGCGCCGACACCGTCGTCGCGCCGGGCTGGTCGACCGCGGCCGCCACGCTTTCGTCGATCTGGAGGTCGAGATCGGTCGCCATCAGCCTGAGCGTGCCGTCGGCGCGCGCTTCGATCAGCACGTTCGACAGGATCGGAATGGTATTGCGCCGCTCGACCACCGACTGGACGTGGCTGAGCCCCTTGAGCAGGATGGCGCGTTCGATCGTGGCCTTCATCTGATTCCCCCGGGGTCGTGCCCGTTGGTCCCCCTATAAGCCCGTGGCCGGGGACGATTTTAGACATCTTCCTTAACGCAAAAAAGGGCCGGAGCAAGCGCCCCGGCCCTTCAAAAGCGTCACGAATCGACGTGCCGGCGATCAGAAGCGCCAGCCGACGCCCGCGACCACCTGATGACGGTCGGTATCGACGCTGAAGTTATCAGTATTGCCGCCGTTGGCGAACTCCAGCCGCGCGTCGCCATAGTTCGAATAGCGATATTCGACCTTGGCATAGGCGTTGGAGCCGACCTTCTGTTCGACGCCCGCGCCGAGGCGATAGCCGTCGAGGTTGAAGTGCCGGCCGGTTTCGGCATCATCGGCGCCGGCGATCAGATCGAGCCGCTGGTTGGTATAGCCGCCCTTGGCGTAGATCAACGTCGCGGGCGTCGCCTTGAAGCCGGCGCGCACGCCCAGATACAGGTCGCGGCCCGCCTTGACGCGGCCGTAGCCCAGATTGTTGGTATCGACCGTCTCATTGGTCACCTTGCCGGTGGAGCCGGAAATCTCGCCCTCGGCACCGATCACTGCGCTGCCGAAATCGACGTCGTAACCGGCGTCGAGGCCGTAGAGCAGGCCGTCGGCGGTCTGATCGTCGCCGGCGATGTCCGAATCCTCGGTGCTGCCGGGGCGGATGCCGTCATAGCCGGCGATGACGCCGATGCGCGGGCCGGTGAAGGTCGCGTCCTGGGCAAACGCCGGGGCGGCGAACGCACCCGTCGCGGTTGCGGCGGCGAGGGCGGTCAAAACAAGCTTACGCATAACAACTCCATTCATGTCGCGCCCCGGGGGCAGGGCGGACTGGGGAAATAGGTAGGCGCGCGCGAGGTTGCATTAACCTCAGATAAACGCGGAAAAGCGTTGCTTTTGCGCCACACGGGCTTGAAAGAGGGGCGATGAATTCCAAGCGATCCGGCCGCGATTTTATCGCTCGCCACGGCGAGACGGTGTTCAACGCGGCGCGGCGCCTGCAAGGGCGCCAGCCCCATACGCCGTTGACGCGCGCCGGCTTCGCGCAGGCCGACGAGATGGGGCGTGCGCTACGCGCGCTGCTCGGAGCGCGACCGGCGCTCACGATGTGGGCATCGCCCACCGGACGCGCGCTCCAGACGCTCGCGGTGATCGCCGAACATCTCGATCTCGACTGGCACCGCGCCGAAACCGACCCGCGATTGGGCGAGATCGATGTCGGTAGCTGGGAGGGGCGCCACTATCATGAACTCGCCGCCGAGGTCGGCCCGATCATCGATGCCCGAACGGGGTTCCTCACGCCCGCGCCCGACGGCGAGCGCTACCCCGATATCGCCGCGCGTCTCGCGGGGTGGCTTGCCGATACCGACGATGCGCCCGGCGACCGGCTGGTCATCATGCACGGCATCTCGAGCGCGGTGCTGCGCGGGCTGATGACCGGGCGGGCGCCCGCGCCCGCGATCGGCACGCCGTTCGCACCGGCGCTGCCGCAGGGGTCGGTGGTGATGGTTGACCAGGGCGTCGAGACGGTGGTGCATCGCGGGCTGGGACACGCGCCGGCATGAACGCGGCGTTGACGCTCGCACTCGCGCTCGCCGCCGTCCAGCAGGCGGTCGGCATCTATGACGGCTGGGGTGCGTTTGCCGACGAGGCGCGCTGTTATGCGATTGCGACGCCTGTTCCCGGCAGCGCGGCGGCACGGACGGGGGCGTATGCAAGCATCGCCACGTGGCCGGGGCGCGGTATCCGCAATCAATTCGGCGCGCGGCTGAGCCGGACGGTACGTGAAGGCGCGCCGATGACGCTCAGCATCAATGACCGCCGTTTCGACCTGATTGCGCGCGGCGATCGGGCCTGGGCGCCCGATCGCGAGACCGATGCCGCGATCGTCGGCGCGATGCGATCGGGCCGGAGCATGAGCATCGAAGGCGTGAGCGGCGCCGGCCGGGCGTTCGCCGACGTCTACGCCTTGCCGGGCGCGGTGTCCGCGATCGACGCGGCGGCGCTGGCATGTTTGGGTTAAGTGCGGCACCGGCCCGCTCCCCCACCCGGCCACCCATGCAACTATAATGTCTTGGGTGGCGGGGTGGGGGAGCGGGCCGGTGCCGCCTCCACCAAACGTGGACCAACTCTAGGGCGTGGTGCTGCCGGTGAGGATTGAACTCACGACCTCAGCCTTACCAAGGATGCGCTCTACCACTGAGCTACGGCAGCACGGGGCCCGGTCGGGAAGCGGCGCCTATGGCCGCGGGGCGCCGGGATTGTCAAGGTGCGCGCCGCGACATAATCACCGGCCATGACCGAAAAGGACGATCGCGCGGCGCGGCTGGCCCGGCAGTTGCGGGAGAACCTGCGCCGCCGCAAGGGACGCGCTCGCGAGGAGCGGGCGAACGACGGCGCTTCCGATGTGGTCGGACGCGATGATTCGCGTAGCGGTTGAACGCGCTCAATCGACCCAATCGCGCTGGAGCGGCCGGATCGCGAGCATCATCAGCGCCGCCGCGATCAGATAGAAGCCAAGGCACAGGATCACCGCGTTGCGCAACGCATCCACGCCGTAGCTCGCCGTGAAATAGTCCGACAGCCCGCCCATCAGCATCGGCCCGATGCCGAGCCCGATCAGATTGTTGATCATCAGAAAGCTCGCGCTCGCGGTCGCGCGCATCCGCGGCGGCACGAGGTGCTGGACCGCGTTGGTGACCGGCCCCAGCCACAGGATGTTGAGCGCGTTGGGGATCAGCAGCAGCACCCATGATGCGGCGGGCATCGGCACCACCAGCCCGGCGGCGAAGGTGGGCGCGGTGATCAGCCAGGCGATCGCGGGCAGCCGCGCATACCATCGCCTGTCGACCGTGCCGAGCCGGTCGGCGAGCCAGCCACCCGCGAAGACGCCCGCGGTGCCGCCGACGAGCAGCAGCGATCCCATGAACTGGCCGGTGGTGATGAGATCGAAGCCGAAGCTGCGCATCAACACCGCCGGGGTCCACAAGGCGAGGCCGTAGCCGGTAAGCGAACTACACCCGGCGGCGAATGCCATCAGCCAGAAGCTCGGCTTCTTCGCGAGCATCGGGAAGACCGCGCCGAGCGGCACCGCCTGGGTTTCGGCGGCCTTGGCCGGGCGCGGCAGATCGCGCACCACCGCGATGAAGATCGGCGCGAGCACGATCCCCGCGATCCCCATCGTGATGAAGGCCGCGCGCCATTCGACCAACGCGGCGATATAGGCACCGAGCAGCACCCCGCCCGCGAGCCCGATCGGAATGCCGAGCGAATAGATGGCGAGCGCGCGGGCGCGGCGCTCGGGCGGGAAATAATCGGCGATCAGCGCATAGGACGGCGCGACGCCGCCCGCCTCGCCCACGCCGACGCCGAGCCGGAAGATGAAGAAGTGCCAGAAGCTGTTCGCGAACCCGCACAAAGCGGTGAAACCGCTCCATACGGTGAGTGCGCCCGCGATGACCCATGAGCGGCTGGTCTTGTCCGCAAGCAGCGCGAGCGGCACGCCGAGCACCGAATAGAGGATCGCGAAGGCGAGCCCGCCGATCGCGCCGAACTCGGCGTCGCTGAGCCCCAGATCGGCCTTGATCGGCTGGGCGAGGATGCCGAGGATCTGCCGGTCGAGGAAATTGAAGGTGTAGACGACAAGCAGCATCGCGAGCACGAGGCCGCGGGAGGGAGGGGCGCGGAGCGGCGTCGAGCGCATCGTTACGATCCCAAAAGACCGTCACCCCAGCGAAGGCTGGGGTCTCCCGGTGACGACGAGATGCCAGCTTTCGCTGGCATGACGAAAGGGCCGTTGTTCAGAACTTCGCCCCCAGGGTCACGAACACCTGTCGCGGATTGCCGTAAAAAGCGGTCGCGACGCCCTCGAGCCCCAGCGTCGAAGTGTATCCCCCCGCGCCATCGGGCGCGAGGTAATTATAGCCCGAGGTGATGTAGCGCTTGTTGAGGATGTTCTTGGCGTGGAGGCCGATCGAATAGCGATCGTCGGCGAAGCTGTAGCGCAGGTTCGCATCCCACAAGGCATAACCGGGCTGGTCGAGCCACGGGATCGGCACCTCGAATTGATGCGTCAGACTGCGATACGACACGCTGGTCGAGGCATCGACCGCGCCGTCGCCCACCGGAATGTGCGCACCGAGCGTGCCCGACAGCGTCCATTTGGGCGTGTTCTGGAAGGCGCGCTGGTCCGCCACGTCGTCCCCGAAGGCATCGATGAAGCGATCGTATTTGGCGTCGATATACCCCGCGGTCGCGGCGAGATTGATCGTCGAGCCCAGCCCGGCGAAATCCTCGGCAAGCACGGCGTTGCCTTCGAACTCGAGGCCCTTGATCGTCGCCTTGCCCGCGTTCGAGGTGACGCCGACGAAAGTGTCGTTCACCCCGTCGCCGTCGCTGTCGGCGCCGACCGAACCGGGGATCTGCACGTCCTTGTAATTCGACCAGAAGCCGTCGACCGCGAAGGTCACGCGCCGACCGAACAGCGCGGCCTTCCAGCCGATCTCATAGGTGTCGACGCTTTCGGGGGCGAACGAGAGGAAGTCGTAGACTTCCGACGGGCTCACGGCGCCGTCGCCGTTGAAATCGGGGGTCTTGGAGGCGTCGCCGCGCGGATCGAAGCCGCCGCCCTTGAAGCCTTCCGAATAGGAGGCATAGAGCAGGTGATCGGGCGCGGGCTTGAAGCTCACTGACGCGCGCGGGGTGAAGCGGCGGAACATCGCGCGGCCCCGGAAATCGGTGAGCGTCTGGATCACCATCGCGGTGCCGCCGAATTCGGGCGAGGTGCCGCCGACCTTGTTCTGCTTGAGGATGTGCGACTTGCGTTCATCCCAGGTGTAGCGGCCGCCCAGCGAGAGGCTGAGCTGATCGGTCAGGTCATAGGTGAAGTCGCCGTAGAAAGACGAGGTTTCGGTGCGCACGTCGCCCGAGGTATAGCCGTTGAGCCCCGGCAGCCCGATCAGGTCGCCGGTCAGCCCCAGCAGCACGTCGAACGAGGTCTGCGCGGTCGCGCCGAGATAATAATAGCCGAAGATGCCGTGCAGCCGATCGCTGTCGTAGAGGAGCTGGAATTCCTGGCTCGTCTGCTCGTTGCGATAGACCGCGGGGACATCGACATCCACCACGGGCCGCGAATCGAAATCGATCGGGGTATAGCTCGTGTCTTTGCGCCACGCGCTGATGCTCTTGAGCGTCAGTGTGTCGGTGAGATGCGCCTCGGCGGTCATCGACAGCCCGCCCGCCTTGACGTCCTCGCGCGGATTGTTGAGCCCTGCGGTGGTATCATAGACATTGTCGAGCACCGGATCGCCCGAGATCATGCCGGGGAACAGCGCATGGCCGTTGCGCGCGTTCGACTTGTCGTGGGTGTAGTCGCCGGTCAGACGCACGAAGAGGCCCTGGTCGGGCGATTCGAACTCGATCGTGCCGCGCCCGGCCCAGATATCCTTGTTGTAATTGTCGATGCCGAGGTTGAGGTTGTCGCCGAACCCGCCGCGCGACAGTCGCGCCCCCGCGATCCCCACCTTGAACAGGTCGCCGATCGGCGTCGAGGCGCTGATGACGCCGTCGGCCTGATCGTAGCTGCCGTAGGTCGCGCGGAGCTTGACCTCGACATGGTCGGGCAGACGCTTGGTGACATATTTGATCGCGCCGCCGATCGTGTTGCGGCCGTAGAGCGTGCCCTGCGGCCCGCGCAGCACCTCGATCCGCTCGACGTCGTAGATGTCGAGCACCGCAGCCTGCGGGCGGTTCAAATAGACGTCGTCGAGATAGACGCCGATCCCCGCCTCGAAGCCGGGTACCGGATCCTGCTGGCCGACGCCGCGGATGAAGGCGGTGAGCGTCGAGTTGGTGCCGCGCGACGGCTCGAGCGTGACGTTGGGGGTGGATTGCGCGACCTCGGTGATGTCGATCGCGCCCTGCTTTTCGAGCTGTGCGCCGGTGAAGGCGGTGATCGCGACCGGCGTGTCGAGCAGGCGCTCGTCGCGGCGCCGCGCGGTGACGATGATGTCGCCCGTGCTCGCCTCATCGGCGGTGTCGTTCGCCGCCTGCGCGGCCTGTTCGGTGCCGCCGCCCCTCTCTTGCGCGAACGCGGGCGCGCCGGAAAGTGCCGCGAAGGTGAGGCCAACGACGGGCAAGGTGCGATAGCGGATGCGACGGGACATAATGGTTCTCCCCTCCCTCGAAAAAGCGCACAACTCTCAGGGTTGTGCGTCGGTCGATCACGCTATAATGAAACCTGAACCAACTTTCAACTTGGTGCGTGCGGGGAGAGGATGACAATGACGGGCAAGCGTGGCCTTCGGGCAACAGCGACCGCGCGGCCGGGGCTCGACAAGGCCGCCGGGGAGCCGGTAGCCGACACAGCCGGCGCGCGGGCGATGCCCGATACCGCCGCCGCGCGGGTGCCCGATACCGCCGCAAGCGTCGGCAAGGCGCCGCGGACCGAGCGCGGCCGCCGCACGCTGCGCGCGCTGCTCGACGCGGCGGCGGCGGAGTTCGGTGAGAAGGGTTTCCACGACGGGTCGATCAGCGCGATCACCCGTCGCGCGGGCGTCGCGCTCGGCACGTTCTACACCTATTTCGACAGCAAGGATGCGATCTTCCGGGCGCTGGTGCGCGATATGTCGGGGCAGGTGCGCGACCGGGTGGCGCCGGTGCTGGCGAGCGCACCCGACCAGCTATCCGCCGAGCGCGCGGGGCTGCTCGAATTCATCGAGTTCGTGCGTGGTAACAAGGCGATCTACCGGATCATCGACGAGGCCGAGTTCGTCGATCCGACAAGTTTCCGCGCGCATTATGCGACCACCGCCGAGCGCATCGCGCAGCGCCTGTCCGCCGCCGCCGAGCGCGGCGAGGTGCGCGCGGGGGTGGACGACATCCACGCCTGGGCGATCATGGGGATGAACGTGTTCCTCGGGCTGCGCTTCGGGGTCTGGGCCGACGATCGCAGCGCGACCGAGGTTGCCGACACGATCGCTGATCTGCTCGCCAACGGCATCGCGGTGCGCTGAGGAGTTGTTCGGGAAATCGCGGAAGAGCGATGTCCTAGAGCCTGATGTCTTTAAGTCGAACCGCTCCCCAAATCCGTTCGTGCTGACTTGTCACAGGGCCGTTCTGCGATGGACCCGCTGATCGCTTGCGGCGCGGAGTACGGTGCTTCGACAAGCTCAGCACGAACGGATCAACGCAAAATCGTCTGACTCTAGCGGGCCGGTGCCGCCATGCGCCGAAAGGCGCATCCCCGAACACCTCAACGCATCGCGAATTTGGGAGCGTCGGCGACGCGGCATTCACCCTTGAGCTGATCGATCCACGCATCGATCAGCGCGACGCCCTCCGCATGGGTGAGGCTGCGGCCGGTTTCGGGCATCCTCGCGCCGGGATCGGTGATCGCCATGCGGTGCGACAGGACCGAGCCGGGGGCGTCGCCGGGGACGATATCGAACGCGCGGCCTTCGGCGCCGTTGCCCGCGGCGACCGGCGGCTTGCACACGCCGAGCGCGCGCGGATCGGCGTTGGCGCTATCGAGCCATAGCCCGGACACGCGCGCCGGGCCGGTCGGCGAATGGCAATGCGCGCAATTGATGTCGAGATAGGCGCGCGCGCGGGCGTCGAGCGGCGCGGCCGCATCGCTCCAATCGGCATCGCGCGGGATGCCCGCCGTGGGCACTCCGGTGAGATAACCGAGCGCAGCCAGTCGCTTGAGTTGGTTGATCTCCCCACCTGCACCGGGGAACGTCCGGTTGAGATGGCGCGCCTGAAGCCCGATCGGCTCGACCGCGCGAGTGCGATGATCGAGCGTGTGGCAGCCCGCGCATTGATTGGCGTTGGGTACCGAATAGACGAAATTGGTGCGCTTTCCGTCATCGAGCAGGGTCAGCGACACATCGGCGCCCGCGCGCTGGAGCGTCGCCTTCGTTTGGTCCGCGTTCCAGACATAGGGCAGCCCCACCCAGCCATCGGCGCGGCGCACCAGCAGCCGCGTCTCGATCAGCCGGACATGCGCGAGATCGAGCCCGGTGACACCGTTCTGATAGGTCGCCGGCGTCACCTTGAGCACCTCGGCCGTCTCGCCCGGCCGATCGGCCGCGGCGGGCACCGAAAAATAGAAGGTCTTGGTGATGATCGAGCCGACCGGGAAATCGAACGGCCCGGTGGGATCGTAGGTCGCGCTCGCGCCCTTGGGCACGAAGACGGTGCGCCATTTCTGCGCGTAATCGCTGAACAGCGGTGTCGCGAGTTCGTAGGTGACCAGCCCAGCACGCGGAGCGAGCCGGCCGTTCGACATCGTGAACACCCCCCAATCGGCGAGGTTTTCGGGATTATCCGTGGCGTGGAAGGTCACCGCGTCCGGTGCGCGGTGGCAGGCGGTGGCGGCAAGCGCGAGGAGCAGGATCGCAGCGGTGTTCCGCAGGAGGTTGAAAGGATTCGGTTCGCGCAGAGACGCGGAGGCGCAGAGACGGAAGAAATGCGCGACGGCGCGCAGACAGGATGGCACCGGCGACCCCTGAGGGAGCCTCTCTGCGTCTCGGCGTCTCTGCGCGAGTCCTTCTCGCCAACCGTTCACCGTCACCTGGCCCTGGTCATCTCCGCGGGCAGCGCGATCTCGGGCAGGCGTGTGGCGGGCGCGCAATCGGCCGCGACGATCGCCGCGCCCTTGAACTGGTGCGGGCCATCGACGTTGAGCAGTTTCGCGTCGCCATTCTGCACGCAGATGCGCGCGTCGGTGACCTTGGGATCGACGAAGCCGTCCCATACCACGTCGGGCAGTTTGCCGCCGCCCAGCGCCATCAGCGGCTTGAACTGATCGGTGGGATCGTTGCCACCGCCCGAAAAGCGGTTGTTCGCGACATAGATGTTCTGCGGATAGGGATCGTACGCCGCGCTGCGCCCCCGCTGGGTGTCGAAGCCGGTCGAGAAATAGCTCGAGACGATGATGTTCGCGGTCTTGTTGTTGGCGATCTCGTTGTCGAAAATCTCGACATCGTCATTGGCGTTGATAACCACGCCCGACCCCGCCGGCACCGACGATACCGCCGATCCCTTGGCGCCGAAATTGGCGTGGTTGTTGGCCGTGATCGTGTTCTTGTAGACGCGCGTCTTGCTGCCCGGCACGGGCAGATCGGGCATGTTGAACACCAGGATGCCGCCGGTATTGCCGGTCGTGGTGTTGCCGTAGACGTCCGCCCCGGTCGAATTCTCGATCTCGATGCCGGCGACATTGCCCTCGGCGCGGTTGTTGCGGACGATGATGTTGGTCGACTGGCCCACGTAAATGCCCGCGTCCGATGCGCCCTTCACCACGCTTTCCTCGATCAGCACGTTTTCGACCTGCACCGGATAGAGGCCGTAGGCGCCGTTGTCGGTGCTCGGGCCACCGGTCCATTCGGCGCGCACGCGGCGCATCACCGCGTTCTTCGTGCCGTTGATCTTGAGCGCGTCGCCCCTGGTGTCTTCGAGCGCGATATCCTGGAGCGTGAAATCGTCGCCGGTGACGAGCAGCCCCTCGGCGCCCGACATCTGCTTCGCGAACGACAGCACGGTTTTATCCATCCCCGCGCCCTTGATGGTGACGCCGTTGGCGGTGACCGAAAGGCTGCGAGTGAGCGCGTATTTGCCTGCGGGGATCGCGACGATCGTGCCGGGCTTGGCGTCGAGCAATTGCTGCTGGAGCTTCTGTTCGAAGCCGGGATCGATGACGAAGCCCTGCGCGTCGGTCTTGGGTGCCTGGTGGCAGCCTGCCAGAATCAACCCGCCGGCCAGCGCCAGCATCATCGTGTGCCGCATCATCCTCTCCCGCCGTTTTCGGTTGCATATCGCAATCCGCCACGGGTGCGAAGGGGCAATTTCGGCGTTTTGGTTCTCGCGGTTCGGCGGGGGGCGTTCAAAAATAGCGGAACCAGGCCGGCAATCCGGAAATCTTCGAGTTCCGAGTCTGGCCGGTCAGTGCGCCTCGTCGCGCAGCGGGCGCGCCAGCAGGTCGTCGATCACGCCGCGCACGGCCGCGCCACCGAGCAGCGCGCAGACCGCCTCCGCGACCGGCATGTCGACGCCGACGTCGGCTGCCGCCTCGCGCAGGACGGGCGCGGTGAAGGCGCCCTCGGCGACCGTCTTGCGGTCGGCGAGCAGATCGGCAGCGGCCTTGCCCCGGCCGAGCCCGACCCCGAGCGAGAAGTTGCGCGAGCTGACCGACGAGCAGGTCAGGACGAGGTCCCCCAGCCCCGACAGCCCCGCGAGCGTTTCCGCCCGCGCGCCGCGCGCGAGCCCGAAACGCGTCATCTCGGCGAACCCACGCGCGATCAGCGCGGCGCGGGCGTTCTGGCCGAGCCCGGCGCCCTCGACCACGCCGCACGCGATCGCGAGCACGTTCTTGACCGCGCCGCCGATCTCCGCACCGATGACGTCGGACGAAGCGTAAGGGCGGAACGCCGGCCCCGCCAGCCGCTCGGCCAGCCGCGTGCGCAGCGCTGCGGCCTCGCAGGCAAGCGTCACCGCCGCGGGCAGTCCGGCGGCGACCTCATGCGCGAAGGTGGGGCCGGAGATCACCGCGATCGGCGCCGCGGGCGCAACTTCGCGCACGACCTCGCTGATCAGCAGGCGCGTCTTCGCCTCGATCCCCTTGGCGCACAGCACCAGCGGGGTGCCGTCGACGGGCGTTTCGGCGAGGATGGCGCGCACATGCTGCGCGGGGACGACGACGAGCAACGCGTCGAGCCCCGCCAGATCGCCGAGCGACCCGGTCGCGCGGATCGTGGGCGACAGCGGCACGCCCGCCAGGAACAGCGGGTTCTCATGGCCCCGGTTGACCGCGGTTACCACTTCGGGCTCGCGTGCCCAGAGCATGACCTCGCGCTCGCCCTGTGCCGCCACTTGCGCCAGCGCAGTGCCCCACGCGCCCGCGCCGATCACTCCGATCTTCATGCCTCTGCCCGTCATGCCTTTACCCCGGCGCCGCGCGCCTTTTCCGCCGTCGGATCGAGCGGCCACCGCGCCCGCGCGCGCGTGTCGAGCGGATCGGTGAGCCCGGCGGCGAAACGCTCGGCGCCCGCCCAGGCAATCATCGCCGCATTGTCGGTGCACAGCCACCCCGGCGGTGCGACGAAACGCAGGCCGTGCTTGGCCGCGAGCGCTTCGAGCGCGCCGCGCACGGCCGCGTTGGCGGCGACTCCGCCCGCGACGACCAGCGCGGTGGCGCCATCGATCGTCTCCAGCGCGCGGGCGGTGCGATCGATCAGGCAATCGACCACCGCGGCCTGGAACGACGCGGCGATATCCTCGGGCGACCAGCGCCCCGCCGCATGCGCGCGTACGACCGCGCTCTTGAGCCCGGCGAACGAGAAATGCGGCTCGGCCGATCCTTTGAGGGGGCGCGGCAGCGGCACCGCGGCGGGATTCCCCCGCGTGGCGGCGCGCTCGACCGCGGGGCCGCCGGGAAAGCCGAGCCCGAGGATCTTGGCGGTCTTGTCGAACGCCTCGCCCGCCGCATCGTCGATCGTGGTCGCGAGCCGGCGATAGCGGCCCACCCCCTCGACCAGCAGCAACTGGCAATGCCCGCCCGAGACGAGCAGCAGCAGATAGGGAAAGGCGAGGCCGGGATCGGCGAGCCGCGGCGACAGCGCATGGCCTTCGAGGTGGTTGACGGCGATCAGCGGCTTGGCCGCCGCGTGCGCGAGCGCCTTGCCGGTGACGAGCCCAACCATCACCCCGCCGATCAGCCCCGGCCCGGCGGTGGTGGCGATCGCATCGACCGCGTCGAGCGACACCTGCGCCTCGGCGAGCGCCTGTTCGATCAGCGGGGCGAGGATCTCGACATGCGCGCGCGCGGCGATTTCGGGTACTACGCCGCCATAGGGCCGGTGCGCCGCTTCCTGCCCGGCGAGGCGATGCGCGACGATCGTGCGGTCGCCGCGCACGAGCGCCGCGGCGGTTTCGTCGCACGAGGATTCGAGGCCCAGGATCAGCATCGGCTGTCCTTATCGTGCCGCACCGAGCTTGTCGAAGGGCTGCGGTTTCTGCATGGCGGGCGCGATAGAGTGCACGGCATCGATCGGCCGGACACGAACGGAGAATGAAAATTGCGCGGAATATTCCGCATCGGCACGCGCGGCTCGCCGCTGGCGCTCGCGCAGGCGCATATGGTGGGCGACGCGCTTGTCGCCGCGCACGGCTGGGCAGCGGATCAGGTCGTGATCGTGCCCGTCAGGACCACGGGCGATCGCGTGCAGGATCGCGCGCTTGCCGAGATCGGCGGCAAGGCCTTGTGGACCAAGGAACTCGATCGCGCGCTGGCGGACGGTGCGATCGATTGCGCGGTCCATTCGATGAAGGATGTCGAGACGATCCGCCCCGCCAGCATCGCGATCGCGGCGATGCTGCCGCGCGCCGACGTGCGCGACCGGCTGATCGGTGCCGACAGCATCGCCGCGCTGCCCGAGGGGGCGATCGTGGGCACCAGTTCGCCGCGCCGCGCCGCGCAACTCTTGAACCTCAGGCCCGATCTCAGGACCGTGCTGTTCCGCGGCAATGTCGATACGCGGCTGGGCAAGCTCGCGGCGGGCGAGGCCGATGCGACTCTGCTCGCCGCCGCCGGGCTGGAGCGGTTGGGGCGGCACGATCTGGGGGCGCCGATCGGCATCGATGTCATGCTGCCGGCGCCGGCGCAGGGCGCGATCGGGGTCGAGGTGCTCGCCGCCAATGACGCGGCGCGGCGGCTGATTGCGGCGATCGGCGATCCGGCGACATCGACCTGCGTGCTGGCCGAACGCGCGCTGCTCGCGGCGCTCGGCGCGGATTGCCATTCGCCGGTCGCGGCGCTGGCGACGCTAGGCACGCGGCTCAGAATCGAGGCGGCGCTGTTTTCGAACGACGGCCGCGAGACCGTGACCGGGGCGATCGAAGGCGCCCCCGACGAGGCGACGATCGGCCCGCGGCTGGCGCGCGACCTGCTCGATCGCGCGCCGCCCGCGATCTGCGCTTTGTTCACCGGATGATGCGGCCGATCGCCATCCTGCGGCCCGAACCGGGCAATGCGGCGACCGCGGCGGCCATCGACGCGATGGGGCTGGCGACGATCCGGCTGCCGTTGTTCGCGGTGCGCGCGATCGATTGGGTCGCGCCCGAGCCGGACGGGTTCGACGCGCTGGTGCTCACGAGCGCCAATGCGGTGCGGCTGGGCGGCGCCGGGCTCGATCGGTTCAAGGCGCTGCCGGTGCATGCGGTGGGTAGCGCCACGGCGGCGGCAGCGCGCGAGGCGGGGTTTTCGGTGGTGGCGGTGGGGGACAGCGACGGTGTGACGCTGATCGCCGATGCGGCGCGCAGCGGGGTGTCGCGCGCGCTCCACCTTGGCGGGCGCGAGCGCAAGTTGCAGGCGGGCGGGCCGATCGCGGCGGCGATCACCGTCTATGCGAGCGAGCCGCTGGCGATCGGGGCCGCAGCGCTGGCGCGACTCGAAGGTTCGGTGACGCTCGTCCATTCGCCCAATGCCGCGCGGCGACTCGATCACCTTGCCGCGACGATCGACCGGGGATCGGTGCGTATCGCGGCGCTGAGCGCGGCGGTGGCGGGCGCGCTCGGCACCGGCTGGGCGCGGATCGAGGCGGTAGCGGCGCCCAGCGATGCCGCGCTGCTGGCGCTTGCCCGCACGCTCGCCGATTGACCGCACCGGCCAGCACGGGGATAAGACACGCCATGAGCCGAGACTATGTGCCTCTCGACGAGAAACCCGAGCGCCGGATCGGGCTGCGCACGCTGGGAATCGTCGGCATCGTCGCCTTCCTGATCGGCGCGATCGCGATCGGTTATGCGATCAAGAATTACGGCCATTGGTTCGAGGGCCAGCCGACCCCCGTCAAGACGCGCTCGTCGGCGATGCAACCGGCCGTCCCCGACGACGACGCGATCGCGGCACCATCGGCGACCAGCACCGATCTCAATTCGCTCAACGCGCGCGAGGCGGCGCTCGCGGCGCGGCTCGCCGATCTCGAGGCGCGTGCGGCGACGATCGACACCAAGGCCGAGCAGGCGGGCGGCAACGCCACGCGCGCCGAGGGGATGCTCGTCGCCTTCGCCGCGCGCCGCGCGCTCGATCGCGGGCTTGGGCTCGGCTATGTCGAGGGCCAGCTCCGCCAGCGTTTCGGGGCGACCCAACCGCGCGCGGTAGCGACGATCATCCAGGCATCGCGCAACCCGGTGACGGCGGACGATCTGCGCCTCGGCCTCACGTCGATCGGCAGTGATCTGGTGAGCGGCGGCGATACCAAGGGCTGGTTCGATCGCCTGCGCGACGAGCTGTCGAGCCTCGTCGTGATCCATAAGGAAGGGACGCTGTCGTCGCGGCCATCGGATCGGCTCGCGAGGGCGCGCTATCTGATCGAGGCCGGGCAGGTCGAATCGGCGCTTGCCGAGGTCCGCCGCCTGCCGGGCGCGCCGCGCGCCGACCGCTGGATCGCCGCCGCGCAGCGTTATGTCGATTCGCGGCGCGCGCTCGACGTGATCGAAACCGCTGCGATCCTCGGCCAGGGCGGCCCCGCCGTTCCGACTGTCGGTGCAGCGGCGCCCGCAGCGGCCGACCAGACCCCACCGGCGCTGCCGGTCGCCGAACCCGACGCGGCAGCCGCTACCGCGCAATAGGGGAAGAGAAGCGGTACTCCCCGCTACACGGCGTCGTCGGGCGCGTGTGCGCAGGATCGATCGGGATCGACCTCGATCTGGAAGGTCGCGTGTGCGATGCCGAAGCGCTCGTGGAGTATCGCCTGCGCGTGCGCGAGGAAGGCGTCGCCGGGATGGCCCGCGGGCATCACGAGATGCGCCGTCAGTACGGTTTCGGTCGTGCTCATCGACCAGATATGGAGATCGTGCGTTGCGGCCACGCCCGGTAGCTCACCGAGGGCATCGACCACCGCATCGTAATCGAGCCCGCGCGGCACCGCCGCCAGCGACATCTCGACCGATTCGCGCAGCAACCCCCATGTCTGCCAGAAGATCAGTGCGGCGATGACGAGGCTGACGATCGGATCGACCCAGCCCAGCCCGGTCTGCCAGATCACGAGCCCGGCGATCACCACCCCGGCCGATACCGCCGCGTCCGCGACCATATGGAGGTACGCCCCGCGAATATTGAGGTCGCCCTTGCGCCCGCGCGCGAACAGCCACGCGGTGGCGCCGTTGATGGCGATCCCGACGCCGGCGACGATCGATACGGTCAACCCTGCGACATGGGGCGGATCGCCGATGCGCTGGACCGCCTCGAGCCCGATCGCGCCGAGTGCCACGAGCAGCAGCACGGCATTGCCGAGCGCGGCGAGGATCGACGATCCGCGCAAGCCATAGGTGAAGCGCTTCGAGGGCGGCGCCTTGGCGAGCGTCGCGCCGCCCCACGCCAGCGCGAGCCCAAGCACGTCGGACAGATTGTGCCCGGCATCGGCCAGCAGCGCGACCGAATCGGCGACGAAGCCATAGCCCGCCTCGATCGCGACGAAGCCGAGGTTGAGCGCGATGCCGATCGCGAACGCGCGATCGAAGCTCGCGGGGGCGTGGCTATGATTGTGGCCGTGGGCGTGGCCGTGCGAATGATCGTGGCTCATCGCCGGATCGCTATCATTGCACGCCCGCGAGATACTAGGACATGGCGGGCGCGATCAGCCGATCGGCCTGCGCGCGCGCTTCGGGGGTGATGTCGATGCCCGACAGCATCCGCGCGATCTCCTCGCGGCGCGCGGTCTCGTCGAGCGCGCGCACGTCGGTGCGGGTGACGAACCCGTCATGGCTTTTGGCGATCAGCAGATGCTGGCGCCCGCGCGCGGCGACCTGCGGGCTGTGGGTGACGACGAGCACCTGCGCGCCCTCGGCCAGCCGCGCCAGCCGCTCGCCGATCGCGCTCGCCACCGCGCCGCCGACGCCGCGATCGATCTCGTCGAACACCATCGTCGCCGCCGCGCCCTGTTCGGCAAGCGCGACCTTCAAGGCGAGGATGAAGCGCGACAATTCGCCCCCCGAGGCGATCCTGATCAGCGCCCCGAAGGGTGCGCCGGGATTGGTCGAAACCTCGAATTCGACGCGGTCGCGCCCGGCGGCGCCCCATTGCTCGGCCGGTAGCGGCGCGACCGCGGTGCGGAACCGCGCGGCATCGAGCTTGAGCGGCGCGAGTTCGCCGGTCACCGCCGCGTCGAGCCGGGCCGCGGCCTCGCGGCGCGCCAGCGACAGCGCATCGGCGGCGTCTTCGTAGCGCCGCGCCGCCTCGGTCGCCTCGCGTTCGAGCCGGGCGATGCCTTCGTCACCGCTTTCGATCCGATCGAGCCGCGCGCTCAGTTCGTCGGTCAGCGCTGCGAGGTCGTCGGGCTGGACGCGATGCTTGCGCGCGAGCCCGCGCAACTCGAACAGCCGCGTCTCGTCGGCGTCGAGCCGGGCGGGATCGAATGCCAGCGCGTTCGCCGCCGCGTCGATCCTGTCCTCGGCGGCGGCGCCTTCGATGATCGCGCGATCGATCGCGGCCAATGCCTCGGCCAGCGCTTCGTGATCGCCCGCGACGCGTTCGAGGATGCGCGCGGCCTGCCGCAGCCGGGCCAGCCCGCCCTCGGCGCTGTCGAGCAGATCGGCGACCGCCTGGAGATCGCCCGCGATCTTCTCGCCGCGCTGCATCGTCGCGCGGCGTGCCGCGAGCGTTTCTTCCTCGCCCGGTTCGGGCGCCAGCGCGCGCAGTTCGGCCACGGCGTGGCTGAGGAAATCGTGGTCGCGCGCGGCGGCATCCTGCTCGGCGCGCGCCTCGGCCAGCGCGTCCTCGGCCGTGCGCCACCCGCGCCAGGCGTCAGCGACGGGCGCGGCGTCGATCCGGCCGAATACGTCGAGCAGTGCGCGATGCCCGCGCGGGTTGAGCAGCCCGCGATCGTCGTGCTGGCCGTGGATCTCGACGAGTTGCGCGCCGAGTTCACGCAGCAACCCCGCCGAAGCGGGCGAATCGTTGACGAAAGCGCGGCTGCCACCGTCGGCCTTGACGATGCGGCGGATCATCAACGGTTCGCCGGGCTCGATCGTAATGCCGTTGTCGGCGAGCGTTGCACCGACGCTCGCGGGGGTATTGAAGCTCGCGGTCACCACCGCCTGGCTTGCCCCTGCGCGGACCAGCGCCGAATCGGCGCGTGCGCCGAGCGCGAGGCCGAGCGCGTCGAGCAGGATCGATTTGCCGGCCCCGGTCTCACCGGTGAGCACGCCGAGACCGGCCTCGAAATCGAGGTCGAGCGCCTCGATCAGCACGACGTCGCGGATCGAGAGCGCGCTCAGCATCGCGCGCGCCGACGATCGGCCATCGGATCAGCCGGTGGTATCGGGATCGCCCGCCGGAGCGGTGGCGCCACCCGTCGTATCGCCGCCGGGGCTGGTCGGCGTGGGCGGTGCGGGCGCCTCGGCGCTGGGCGTGGCGTCGGTCGTGTCGGGCGCGTCGGTGGTATCGGGCAACACCGCTTCCTCCGCCGTCGTCCCGGTGCCCGGCGCGCCGGGGGCGAGCACCTGGCCCGGGGTCGCGGCAGCGACCTCCTTGGGCGGGTGCTTCTGCATCAGCTCATAGGCGTGTTCGTACCATTCGGTGCCGACATAGTTGGCGCCGAGCACCGCGGCCGCCCGTTCGGCCTCGCGCGGCATGCCGAGCGCGAGATACGATTCGGTCAGCCGCATCAGCGCTTCGGGGGCGTGTGTCGTCTGCTGATATTCGTCGACGACGCGGCGGAAGCGCAGCGTCGACGCCAGCCACTGGCCGCGCGTCTGGTAAAAGCGGCCGATCTCCATTTCCTTGCCCGCGAGGTGATCGCGCACGAGATCGATCTTGAGCCGCGCGTCGGCGGCGTAGCGGGTGTTGGGATAGCGCCGCGTCAGTTCGCCCAGCGCGTCGAGTGCCTGCTGGGTGATCTTCTGGTCGCGGGTCACATCCGAGATCTGCTCGTAATAATCGAGCGCGACCAGATAATAAGCATAAGGCGCATCGGGGCTGCCCGGATGGATCGAGATGAAGCGCTGCGCCGCCTGGAGCGAATTGGTGTAGTCGCGATCGAGATAATAGCTGAACGCGCTCATCAACTGCGCGCGGCGTGCCCAGATCGAATAGGGATGCTGGCGCTCGACCTCGGCGAACAGCAGCGCCGCCTGCTTGTATTGATCACGATCGAGCCGCTCGCGCGCGGTGGTGTAGAGCGTGCCCACATCGCGCGCGACATAGGGAATGTCGGCCTTGGTCTTGTTGCGCGCGCAGCCGGCAAGCGGGAGCGCGAACGCGGCAATCAGCGTGAGCGCGAGCGGGCGGGCGAGCGCCCGGCGATACGAAGGGGTACGCATGGTTGCGGTTCTTAGCCGACCCTGCCTCGTGCGAACAACGGTTTTTCGCTTGATGGAGACCGGCACCGGCCCAACGCTGGCGGTATGTCGCGATTGGAGCTATCGCGCGGCCGGTTGCGTTATCTGGCCAAGGAGTCGCTTATGCCCGCCACCCTGCTCGCCACCCGCCGCGTCGACAAGCCCTGGGGCCGCCATATCCTCTGGCCGGGTTTTCCCGATCCCGCGCCCGACGCCGATCCGGTGGGCGAAGTATGGTTCCAGACACCGGGCGACGCCAATCCCGACCTGCTCGTCAAATATCTCTTCACCAGCGAGAAGCTGTCGGTGCAGGTCCATCCGAACGACGCGGCCGCGCGCAAGGCGGGCTATGCCAGGGGCAAGGACGAGGCGTGGCTGATCCTCGCCGCCGAACCCGAGTCGACGATCGCGCTGGGGACGAAGCGGCCGGTGGGGCGCGAGGAACTGCGCGACGCCGCGCTCGACGGGTCGAT
Organism: Hephaestia caeni; assembly: GCF_003550065.1. GTDB lineage: Bacteria > Pseudomonadota > Alphaproteobacteria > Sphingomonadales > Sphingomonadaceae > Sphingomonas > Sphingomonas caeni_A. The sequence continues at coordinate 754,637 of NZ_QXDC01000003.1, read as the reverse complement.
CGAGGATCTGCTCGACTGGAAACCGGTCAAGGCGGGCGACTTCTTCTATTCGCCGGCGGGCACGGTGCATGCGATCGGCGCGGGGATCACGCTGATCGAGGTGCAGCAGAATGTCGATCTGACCTACCGGCTCTACGATTACGGGCGGCCGCGCGACCTGCACCTCGATGCCGGGATCGCGGTGAGCGAGGGCACGCCCTTCATCGCGCAGCCTGCGCCGGGCAAGGTATCGGGCGACCGCATGATCCTCGCCGAAGGCCCCAAATTCGTGCTCGAACGCTGGCCCGCAGGGCACCGTAAGGTAACGCTGCCCGAGGGGCTGACCGGCTGGCTGGTGCCGGTGACGGGTGAGGGCGTCGCCGACGGGGTCGCGTTTCGTGCCGGCGAATGCGCGACGGTGACGGGAAGCGCCGAGATCGAGATCGCGGAAGGCGGCGACGTCCTGTTCGCCTATCCGGGCGACGCGCGGATTTGAGCTGGGTGCTCCTGCGAAAGCAGGAGCCCAGAGTCGCAAGCGGTGGCGTTCGATGCACTGGGCTCCTGCTTTCGCAGGAGCACTGCTGACGCCTAGCCCTTGCCGACCTCGGTGACGCTGCCGGCGAATTCCTCGAAATCGCGGGCCTCGCGGAAGTCCTTATAGACGCTCGCGAAGCGGATATAGGCGACCGAATCGAGGCCCTTTAGCCCCTCCATCACCAGTTCGCCGATGCGCTGCGAGGGGATTTCGCCGTCGCCGAGCGTCTCGAGCTGGCGCTGGATGCCCGAGACGAGCTTTTCGATCTGCACCGCGCCGATCGGGCGCTTGCGGCACGCGGTCGAGACCGAGCGGACGAGCTTGTCGCGCTCGAACGGCTCGCGGCGATCGTCGCTCTTGAGCACTACGAGATCGCGAAGCTGGATGCGCTCGAAGGTGGTGAAGCGCGCCGCACACGCCTCGCACTGGCGCCGCCGCCGAATCGCCGCCCCGTCCTCGGTGGGGCGGCTGTCCTTCACCTGGCTGTCTTCATGGCCGCAGAAGGGGCAGCGCATTATTTTTTGTCCTGACGGACGAGCCGTACCGGCCCGCTCCCCCACCCGGCCACCCATAGAATACCCTGTTGGGTGGCCGGGTGGGGGAGCGGGCCGGTGCGGCTGGCGCGTGAGCGCCCAAAACTACACATAAATCGGGAATCGCTCGCACAGCGCGCGGACGCGCTCGCGGACCTGGGCCTCAACCTGCGCGTCGCCGGCCTCGCCGTTCTTGGCGAGGCCGTCGAGCACGTCGGCGACCATATTGCCGATCTCACGGAATTCGGCCGTCCCGAAGCCGCGCGTGGTGCCCGCGGGGCTGCCGACGCGGATGCCGCTGGTCTTGACCGGGGGCAGCGGATCGTTGGGGATGCCGTTCTTGTTGCAGGTGATGCCCGAGCGTTCGAGCGCCTCGTCGGCGTCGCGGCCGGTGACGCCGAGCGGGGTGAGATCGACCAATGCGAGGTGCGTGTCGGTGCCGCCCGAGACGAGGTTGGCGCCGCGCTCCTTCAAGGTTGCGGCGAGCACCTTGGCGTTCTCGACCACCGCAGCGATGTAGCTCTTGTACGAGGGATCGAGCGCTTCGCCGAACGCGACCGCCTTGGCGGCGATGACGTGCATCAGCGGGCCGCCCTGAAGCCCCGGGAACACCGCCGAATTGATCTTCTTGGCGATCGCCTCGTCATCGGTCAGCACCATGCCGCCGCGCGGCCCGCGCAGCGTTTTGTGCGTGGTGGTGGTGACGACATGAGCGTGGCCGAAGGGCGTCGGGTGGTGGCCGCTGGCGACGAGGCCGGCGAAATGGGCCATGTCGACCATGAACGTCGCACCCACTTCGTCTGCGATTTGGCGGAATTTGGCGAAATCGATGATGCGCGGATAGGCCGAGCCGCCCGCGATGATCAGCGTCGGCTTGTGCTCCTTCGCCAGCCGCGCGACCTGATCGAAGTCGATCAGATGCGTCTCGGGGTCGACGCCGTAGGGGACGGCGTTGAACCACTTGCCCGACATCGCTGCGCGCGCGCCGTGGGTCAGGTGACCGCCGGAATCGAGGCTGAGGCCCATGATCGTGTCGCCCGGCTTCGTCAGCGCCAGCATCACCGCGCCGTTCGCCTGCGCGCCCGAATGCGGCTGGACGTTGGCGAAGCCGCAATTGAAGATCTGCTTGGCGCGGTCGATCGCGAGCTGCTCGACCTCGTCCGAAGGTGCGCAGCCCTGGTAATAGCGCTTGCCGGGATAGCCCTCGGCATATTTGTTCGTGAAAACAGAGCCCTGCGCCTCAAGCACCGCCTTCGAGACGATGTTCTCGCTGGCGATCAGTTCGATCTGATGGCGCTCGCGTTCGAGTTCGTGGGTGACGCCCGCGAACACCGCTGGATCGGCATCGGCGAGACCGCGCGTGAAGAAGCCGTCGGGCTGGACGTCGGACAATTGGGTCGGGTTCGTGCTCATGCGGATTCCTTGACGGTCTTCGGGACGGTTTCTGGGATGGCGAGCTTGTCGACGCGCGCGCGGTGGCGGCCGCCCGCGAAATCGGTCTCGAGGAAACGAGTGATGCACGCGCGCGCCATCTCCTCGCCGATCAGGCGGGCGCCGAGTGCGATGACATTGGCGTCGTTATGCTCGCGCGCCAGCGCGGCCGACAGCGGTTCGTTGACGAGCGCGCAGCGGCACGCCGGATTGCGGTTGACCGCGATCGAGATGCCGATGCCCGAGCCGCACAAGGCGACGCCGTACTCGGCCTCGCCCCCTGCGATCGCCGCTGCGAGTCGGTAACCGTAATCGGGGTAATCGACGCTGGCGGGGCCGTGCGTGCCGAGATCGACCACCTCGTGGTTTTCGCGCAGCCAGGCTGCCAGGGCCTCCTTGAGCGCGAAGGCGGCGTGATCGGACGCGATGGCGATGCGCATGGCGGCGCCTTTCGGTTGTGGGAACGCGGGCTCTTTAGGCGACGGCGGCGCCGAACGCCACACCCGATCGACGCATCCTACTGTGATTTCATCGGCGCCGCAGCCAGCCGCGATCGCGCACCGCGGGCAGGTAGCGGGCGCTGACGACGATGCGGTGTCGGCCGGTGAGGTCGAGCCGCCAGCGCCGTCCCTCGCGCGCCGCCCCCGCAATCGCGCCTGCCGCGACCCAGGCGCCCCGATGGACCCGCAGGCCGTCGAGCGCGCGCACCTCGTCGAGCGCGTCGCCGAAGCGGCCGTGGACCAGCACCGCCACGCGCCCGACGGCGTGGATCCGGCAATAATGATCCTCCGCCTCGACCGCGAGAAGATCGGCGGGCGACGCCAGGCCGGCGCGATCGAGCAGGCCGTCCGGGCGGAGTGCCATCGAAGGGGCCGCGACGGGAGCGGCGCTGCGACGCGCGAGCATCACCAGCGCGAACAACGCCGCGCTGATCGCAAGTGCCTCCACCCATATCTCGACGGAGGGGACCGGACCCGCCGCGCCGAACAGCGAAAGCGCCAGCGCGATCTCGGCCGGCAGCGGCAGATTGATCACGATCGCGCCGATCGCCGCCGCGCGCGGCCAATCCGCGCGCTTGCGCACCAGCATCGCGAACCAGAGTTGCCATTTGGCGGCGTTCCAGCCGATCAACAGCGCCCAGAGGCCCGCGCGCGCGGCGATCGGCAACGCACCGGTGCCGAACCCGCCGACCACTGTCATGATGACGATCGCCGCCGCCGAGGCCGCCGCCAGCGGCCCGAGGCCGGGCAGCCGCACCAGCGCGCGATTCACGAAGTTCCGGACACGATTCGCGAAAACCGCATTGCGGTGGCGGCGACGCTTTCCGACGATCGTTTCCGCAGCCTGCATGAGGAGAGGCTGCCACCGGCGCCCCGTGCGGGCAACCCGAAGGAGAACCGAAATGACGATCGCCCTCCGTCCATCCGGCGCCGCGCTGGTGCTGTTCGTCGCTGTGCTGCCGATCGCTGCGCAGGCGCAGACCGCCGATCGCGAGGCGATGGCGGCCGAGCGCGCGGCGATGACGAAACTTGCCTGGATGGACGGCGTCTGGCGCGGGCAGGCGATGATGCAGACCCCCGCCGGCGAACGCCGCATCACCCAGACCGAGCGAATCGGGCCGATGCTCGACGGCGACGTGCGCGTGGTCGAAGGCAAGGGGTTCAACGCCGACGGCAGCGTCGGTTTCAACGCGCTCGGCATCATCTCCTACGATCCAGCGGCGGAGGCCTATACGATGCACTCCTACGCGCAGGGCCGCGCGGGCGATTTCCCACTGACCCCCACCGACGCCGGCTATGTCTGGACGATTCCCGCGGGTCCGGCGACGATCCGCTATACCGCGACGCTCACGGACGGCACCTGGACCGAGGTCGGCGACCGGATCGTCACGGGACAGGCGCCGCAGCGCTTCTTCGAGATGCGGCTGACGCGGATGGGCGATACCGCCTGGCCGACGGCGGGCGGGCCGGGCGCGCAAGAGAGGAAGGAAGTCGGCGGCGTCCGATGAACGTCAGCGGGCGCGCGATCGCCCCTGACGTCCCTTCAGCGCCGTGTCAGGCGGCGGCGCGCAGGTCGAGCCGGTCCCAGATCTCGACGAGCGCCGAAACCAGATCGCGCATCATCGCTTCGTCATGCGTCGGGCCGGGCGTGAAGCGCAGCCGTTCGGTGCCGCGCGGCACCGTGGGATAGTTGATCGGCTGGACGTAGACGCCGTATTCGGCGAGCAGCACGTCGCTGATCTTCTTGGCCTTGACCGGATCGCCGACCATCAGCGGCACGATGTGCGTGGTCGATCCCATCACCGGCAGCCCGGCCTCGCGCATCATCGCCTTGAGCGTCGCGGCGGCGGCGTGCTGGCCCTCGCGCTCGACCGACGAGGCCTTGAGATGCTTCACGCTCGCCAGCGCGCCCGCGACCAGCACCGGCGACAGCGAGGTGGTGAAGATGAAACCCGGCGCGTAGCTGCGGATGACGTCGATCACGGTGCGGTCGGCGGCGATATAGCCCCCCATCACGCCGAACGCCTTGCCGAGCGTGCCCTCGATCACCGTCAGGCGATGCGCCTGGCCGTCGCGCTCCGACACGCCGCCGCCGCGCGGGCCGTACATGCCGACGGCGTGGACTTCGTCGAGATAGGTGAGCGCATTATATTTGTCGGCGAGGTCGCAGATCGCCGCGATCGGCGCGATGTCGGCGTCCATCGAATAGACGCTCTCGAACGCGATCAGCTTGGGGGCGGCCGGATCGGCCTGGCTGAGCAATTGTTCGAGATGTGCGAGATCGTTGTGGCGGAAGATGCGCTTCTCGCAGCCCGCGTGGCGGATGCCCGCGATCATCGAGGCATGATTCATCTCGTCCGAAAAGACGATCATGCCGGGGAACAGCCGCGCCAGCGTCGACAGCGTCGCCTCGTTCGAGACATAGCCCGAGGTGAAGAGCAGCGCGGCTTCCTTGCCGTGGAGATCGGCAAGCTCGCCTTCGAGATCGATGTGGTAATGCGTGTTGCCGCCGATGTTGCGCGTGCCGCCCGAGCCCGCGCCGACATCGTGCAGCGCCTCTTCCATCGCCGCGATCACATCGGGATGCTGCCCCATCGAGAGATAATCGTTCGAGCACCAGACGGTGATCGGCTTCGGTCCGTTATGCCCGGCGAAGCACCGCGCGTTGGGAAAGGCGCCCTTGTTGCGCAGGATATCGATGAAAACGCGGTAGCGCCCCTCGGTGTGCAACCGATCGATCGCTTGCGAGAAAACGCGCGAATAATCGATGGCGGGCGGGATCGACTCCTGGCTCATACGGGTTCCCCTACTGCCGTGGGCGGCAGAATTCCAGTGGACATCTTGCCCCAGGGCCGTCGCTGACGGCTGGCGCGCGATCTGGTATAGATGGTTGCCACGGCTCCAAGGTTCCGAGTCGCGGCGCACTTCGGCAGGAGGAGCGCCCCATGAACATGATCGATCATCGCGCCTATTTCTCGCGTCGGGCGGCGCAGGAACGCCGCCTCGCCGATGCCGCCGCCGATTGCACCGCGCGCCACGCGCACCGCGAGATGGCGCGCTGCTACGCCGATCTCGCGCGCGAGGCGCCTCGGGTCGAATGGCCTGTTCAGAGCGATTCGATTGTGTTGAGCCCGCGTGCCGCAAGCGCGGGGGCCAGCGCCCGAAGCGACGGGTCGCGGCGGGTGAAGACGGCGATCCCCTCTCGCGAAGCCGGCCATTCCTGACCCTCGGTGAGCGCGGCAATGCGCCGTGCGATGCCGTCGCTGCCGTCGACGAAGCGCACCCGATGCGGGCTCGCCGCGGCGAGTTCGGGCGCGAGCAGCGGAAAATGCGTGCAGGCGTTGACGACGATATCGATCGCGTCGCCGCCCGGCTGGTCGAACAGGCCGGACAGCGCCGCGCGCACTGCCGCCGGATCGACCGCCGCGCCGTGGAGCTTGGCCTCGGCGAGATCGACCAGCGCGGCCGATCCGTGGCGCAGCACCGTGCAATCAGCGGCGAACCGCGCCGCGAGATCGTCGACATAGGGCTGGCGCACCGTCGCCTCGGTGCCCAGCACGCCGATCGTGCGCGTCGTGCTCAGCGCGGCGGCGGGCTTGATCGCGGGCACGGTGCCGACGACGGCGAGATCGAGTGCGGCGCGCACGCTTGCCAGCGCGATCGTCGAGGCGGTGTTGCATGCGATCACGATCAGCCGCGGGCGATAGCGTTCGGCGAGGCGCCCGAGCAGCGCGGGCACGCGCGCCTCAATCTCGCGCTCGCTCTTGGTGCCGTAGGGAAAGCCCGCCGAGTCGGCGACATAGACATAGGATGCCTGCGGCAGCAGCGTGCGCGCGGCATCGAGCACCGAGAGCCCGCCCACGCCCGAATCGAACAACAGAATCGGCCGATCGTCCGCCATTCCCGCGCTCCTAGAGTTTGATGCACTTACGTGGAAGCGGCACCGGCCCACTCCCCCACCCGGCCACCCAATGCGATTATCCTATGGGTGGTCGGGTGGGGGAGCGGGCCGGTGTCGCACCCGATTCAGCGCCGCTGAATCGGGCTCTATCGCAGCCGCCGCGCCGCCGCCAGTCAAAGGGGCAGCACCCTTGACTCAGATTGTTGCGCCTCGCCAACCATCGGCTATGATCCGTCGAGAAAAGGGGGCCTTTTTTGGGTAGTGAGATGCTCTGGGTTGCGCCCACCGGCGCCCTGTTGCTCGGCTATGCGTTGGGCTCGATCCCGTTCGGCGTGCTGCTGACGCGGCTGGCGGGCGCGGGCGACCTGCGTGCGATCGGATCGGGCAATATCGGCGCCACCAACGTGCTGCGCACCGGCCGCAAGGGGCTGGCGGCGGCGACGTTGCTGCTCGATCTCGCCAAGGGATGGGCGGCGGTCGCGATCGCCGCGGCGCTGTTTCCGGGCGACAGCCTGCTTGCCGCCGCCGCCGCCTTCCTCGGCCATTGCTATCCGGTCTGGCTCGGTTTTCGCGGCGGCAAGGGAGTCGCGACGCTGATGGGGATCGTGCTTGCGCTCCATTGGCCGTGCGCCCTGGTCTACGCGCTGGTGTGGCTGGGGCTGCTTGCAGGACTGCGAATCTCCTCGGTCGCCGGGATCGCCGCGGCGATCAGTGCGCCGGTCAGCGCGGCATTGCTCGGTCGGTTCGATCTCGTGCTGCTGCTGCTCGCGCTCGCACTGATCGTGGTGTGGAAGCACCGCGCGAATATCGGCCGCCTGCTCGACGGCACCGAGCCGCGCGTCGGCCGCGCGCGTGGCTGACGCCGCGCACGTCGCGCGGCTCCGCCTCCTCCGCACGCCCCGGATCGGACCGGTCACCTATCGCCAGTTGATCGCGCGCTTCGGCGATGCGGCATCGGCGCTCGACGCGCTTCCCGATCTCGCCCGGCGCGGCGGTGCCGCCGGCCCCGCCATCCCCGACGCGCGCACGATCGAGCGCGAAATGGCGCGCGTGGAGAAGGTTGGGGCGGCGTATCTCTTCCTCGACGACCCCGCCTATCCGCCGCTGCTTGCCGCGCTCGACGACGCACCCGTGGCGCTCACCTGGCGCGGCGACCTGGGGCTGGCGGCGCGCACCACGGTGGCGATGGTCGGCGCGCGCAACGCCTCAGCCGCCGCCTGCCGGTTCGCGCGGCAGCTCGCGAGCGAATTGGCGCGCGAGGAGGTGGCGGTGATCTCGGGGCTGGCGCGCGGGATCGACACCGCCGCGCATGTCGGCGCACTCGCCGGCGGCACGATCGCCGTCATCGCGGGCGGGATCGATATCGTCTATCCGCCTGAAAACGCCGAATTGCAGGAACGGATCGCGCACGGCGGGCTGCTGATCGCCGAACAGCCGCCGAGGATCGAGCCGCGCGCGCGCCACTTTCCCTATCGCAACCGGATCATCGCCGGGCTCGCGCTCGGCACCGTCGTGGTCGAGGCGGCGCCGCGCTCGGGCTCGCTGATCACCGCGCGGCTGGCGGGCGAGGCGGGGCGCGAGGTGATGGCGGTGCCCGGCAGCCCGCTCGATCCGCGTGCGCAGGGGTGCAACGGGCTGATCCGCGACGGCGCGACCTTGGTACAATCGGCGGCCGACGTGCTCGAGACGATCCGGCCGATCGACGCGCGCATGGTCCGCGCGCCCGGCAGCGATTATGTGCCCACCCCGCCGGTCGATGCCGATGACGCCGAGCGTCGCATCGTCGGCGCGTTGCTCGGGCCGGTGCCGGTGGCGGTCGACGAGATCATCCGCCAGGCCGGGCTCGCGCCTGCCGCGGTGCAGACGGTGCTGCTCGAACTCGAGCTTGCCGGGCGGCTCGAACGCCATGCGGGCGGCCGCGTGAGCCTCGGCTGATCAGCACGGCTTGACGATCTCGCGCGCCGCCCCCCATCTTCACGCGTACACACGAGAGAGAAAAGCCAGCCCGTATGCAGCTTGTCATCGTCGAATCGCCCGCCAAGGCCAAAACGATCGAAAAATACCTGGGCGGCGATTATCGCGTCCTCGCCTCCTACGGCCATGTCCGCGACCTGCCCGCCAAGGACGGCTCGGTGAACCCCGACGACGGGTTCGCGATGGATTGGGAAAATTACGCCGACAAGGCGAAGCAATTGAAGGCGATCACCGACGAGGCCAAGAAGGCCGATCGGCTGATCCTCGCGACCGACCCCGATCGCGAGGGCGAGGCGATTTCGTGGCACGTCCAGGAAGTCCTCGCCAAAAGGAAGGCGCTGCCCAAGACGGTCGATCGCGTCACCTTCAACGCGATCACCAAACAGGCGGTGACCGAGGCGATGAAGGCGCCGCGCGCGCTCGATACCGATCTGATCGATGCGTATCGCGCGCGCCGCGCGCTCGATTATCTGGTCGGCTTCACGCTCTCGCCGGTGCTGTGGCGCAAGCTGCCGGGCGCCAAATCGGCGGGGCGCGTCCAATCGGTCGCGCTCCGGCTGATCGTCGAGCGCGAGCGCGAGATCGAGGGGTTCAGCCCCCAGGAATATTGGTCGATCACTGCGCATCTGGAAGCCGACGGGCAAGGGTTCGACGCGCGGCTGGTGCGCTGGAACGGCGACAGGATCGATCGGCTGACGATCGGCGACGAAGCGCAGGCAAAGGCCGCGAAACAGGCGGTGCTCGACGGCAATTTCACCGTCGAGAGCGTCGAGACCAAGCCCGCGACGCGCAACCCGCCGCCGCCCTTCACCACCTCGACACTCCAGCAGGAGGCCGCGCGCAAGCTCGGTTTCTCGGCCAGCCACACGATGCGGATCGCGCAGGGCCTCTACGAGGACGGCGCGATCACCTATATGCGGACCGACGGCGTCCAGATGGACGGCAGCGCGATCTCCGCGGCACGCCGCGCGGTCGCCGATCGCTATGACGCGAGCTACGTGCCCGACAAGCCACGTCAATATCAGACCAAGGCCAAGAATGCGCAGGAAGCGCACGAGGCGATCCGCCCCACCGATTTCGGCAAGGATCGCGCCGGGTCGGGCGACCATGCGCGGCTCTACGATCTGATCTGGAAACGCGCGCTGGCGAGCCAGATGGCGTCGGCGCGGATGGAACGCACGACCGTCGAACTTGCCGAGGGAACCGGCCGCACCGCGCTGCGCGCGACCGGGCAGGTCGTGCTCTTCCCCGGCTATCTCGCGCTCTACGAAGAGGGCAGCGACGACAAGGGTTTTGTTGGCGGCTCTGGCCAACAGGCCGACGCCGCGGATGACGACAGCAAGCGCCTGCCGCGGCTGCGCGAGGGCGACAAGCCGGCGAAGAAGGGCGTCGATGCCGAGCAGCATTTCACCCAGCCGCCGCCGCGCTTTTCGGAAGCGAGCCTCGTCAAGCGGTTGGAAGAACTGGGGATCGGCCGCCCGTCGACCTATGCCTCGATCATCCAGGTCCTGAAGGATCGGGCCTATGTGCGGATCGAGAAGAACCGTTTCTTCGCCGAGGAATCGGGCCGGCTGCTGACGGCGTTTCTCGAACGCTTCTTCGAGAAATATGTGGCGTATGATTTCACCGCCGACCTCGAAGACGAACTCGACGATGTTTCGGGCGGGCGTGCGGCATGGCAGGCGGTGCTCGAATCGTTCTGGCGCGATTTCAAGCCCCGCACCAGCGAGGTGATGGATTTCAAGCCCTCCGAAGTGACCGCCGAACTCGATAAGTTCCTCGAAAACTACCTGTTTCCGGCCAATGCCGACGGCAGCGATCCACGCCTGTGCCCCAATTGCGGCGAGGGCCGGCTGGCGCTGCGCGGCGGCCGCTACGGCGCGTTCGTCGCCTGCTCGAACTACCCGGAGTGCAAATATACCCGCGCCTTCGCGCAGCCCGGCGGGCCGGGGGCGGAGGACAGCACCCCCGAAGCGCTCGGCAGTGATCCCGAAACCGGGCTGCCGGTCGAGCGCAAGGTCGGCCGGTTCGGGCCGTATCTCCAGTTGGGTGAGGGCAAGGAGGCCAAGCGCGCCTCGATCCCCAAGGATATGGGCGACCTCGATCTCGAGATCGCGCTCAAGCTGCTCAGCCTGCCGCGCGTGATCGGCAATCATCCCGAGACGGGGCTGCCGATCGAGGCAGCGATCGGGCGCTACGGGCCGTATCTCAAGCATGACGGCAAATATGCCCGACTGGGCTCCACCGCCGAGGTGTTTGAAACCGGCATGAACGCCGCCGTCGTCAAGCTCGCCGAGGCCGCCGAAAAGGGGCCGCGCGCGCGCGGCAGCCGCGAGCCGCTCAAGGTGCTCGGCAAGCATCCGCGCACCGAGGCGGAGATCAGGCTGATGGAAGGCCGCTACGGTGCCTATGTCACCGACGGCACGACCAACGCGACGCTGCCCAAGTCGATCGAGAAGGAAGCGCTGACGCTCGAGGAAGCGGCGCAACTGATCGATGCGCGCGCGGCGGCCGGGCCGGCGAAGAAGGGCCGCAAGGCCGCGAAAAAGCCCGCGGCGAAGAAGAAAGCGCCGGCGAAGAAGAAGGCCGCCCCCAACAAGGTCGCAGCGGAATAAAGGGAGACATCAGCGCCATATCCGTCACCCCGGACTTGTTCCGGGGTCCAAGGTGCCGCACACCGCGACCGTTATTTTCTGCGGCACGTTGGATGCCGGAACGAGTCCGGCATGACGATGGGTACCGGGCTCAGGCCGCGCGGCACTCGGTGGCGGTCAGCCATGCGCGCGCCTGGCGCTGGGCTTCGGCGATCTCGCGCGCGCTCATGTCCTCGGCGATTTCGGCGCGGCACATCTGGGCTTCCTCACTGCCGTGGACGGCAGCGAGATTGAACCATTTGTGCGCCTCGATGAGATCGATCGTCTCGCCGCCGGTGCCGGTCGAATAAAGGATGCCGAGATCGAAACAGGCGTTGCTGTCTCCACGCGCCGCATCGCGCAACCGGCTTTCCACCAGAAATTGTGCGGTCTTCAGGCTGTTGGCCATGATCAAACCCCCCAGGATTACCCCTTGCTCGGCAATCTGGCGGGATGGTTTCAACAAATGGTTAACGCGATTAACCCTGTTCGGGCAGGTCCACGGAAACATTGTCGATCAGCCGCGTGCCGCCGATCCGCGCGGCGGCAAGCACGCGCAGCGGCCGCGCGAGATCGGCCGAGGACTGAAGCGTTTCGGCATCGACCACCGTCACGTAATCGATCGTCTCATACCCGGCGGCGAGGATCATCTCGCGCGCAGCGGTGAGCGCATCCTCAGCGTCGACGCCGCGCCCGATCGCGCGTGCCGCGACGCCGAGCGCGCGCGGCAGCGCCACCGCGCGCAGGCGGTCCTCGTCGTCGAGATAGACGTTGCGCGATGAGAGCGCGAGACCGTCGTCGTCGCGCTGGGTGGGCACCCCGACGATCTCGATCCCGGTATCGAGATCGGCCGCCATCCGGCGAATCACCGCGAGCTGCTGGAAATCCTTTTCGCCGAACAGCGCGACGTCCGGGCGCACCAGATTGAATAATTTGGCGACGACGGTCGCGACACCATCGAAATGGCCGGGCCGCGCGGCGCCGTCGAGCACGTCGCTGACGCCCGAGACGGTGATCGTCGTGGAAAAGCCGGCGGGGTACATCGTCTCGGCGTCGGGCATCCACAGCAGGTCGATCCCCGCCGCCTTGAGCATCCGCACGTCGGCGCCCTCGCGGCGAGGATAGCGATCGAGATCCTCGCCCGCGCCGAATTGCGTCGGGTTGACGAAGATCGACACGACGATCCGGGTTGCAAGCGGCTTGGCCGCCTCGATCAGCGCCATGTGCCCGGCGTGGAGCGCCCCCATCGTCGGTACGAGCGCGATTCGCTCCCCGGCCGAAACATAGGCGGCGAGCGTTTCGCGCAGCGCGGGGAGGTCACGGATCGTCAGCACGCGTCACTATCCTTCGACAAGATCAGGCGCGCCATCTATGGGGAGCGAGCGGTTCGAGCAACATGGAGCGTTGACAGGCTTTGTCTGAAGGGAGGGAAAAGACGCACATCATCGTGTTCGCGAACGAAAAGGGCGGCACCGGCAAATCGACGACCGCGGTCCATGTCGCGATCGCGCTTGCCGCCAAGGGCGCGCGCGTCGCCGCGTTCGATCTCGACCACCGCCAGCGCACCACGGGGCGCTACCTCGACAATCGCGCCGCGACGATCGCGCGCACCGGCCGCGCGCTGCCGATGCCGATCCACGAAACGCATGACGGTGTGAGCGAGGACCGGTTCGAGCAGGTCTATGCCCGGCTTGCGGCTGATGCCGATTATCTGGTGATCGACACGCCGGGCCGCGACGATCATTTCGCGCGCCTTTCCGCCACGCGTGCCGACACCCTGGTCACCCCGATGAACGACAGCTTCGTCGATTTCGATCTGATCGGGCAGGTCGACCCCGACAGCTACAAGGTGACGCGGCCGAGCTTCTATTCGGAGCTGATCTGGGATGCGCGCAAGGTGCGCGCGAAATCGGACGGCTCGACGATCGACTGGGTCGTGCTCAGGAACCGCCTCCAGCATATCGAGGCGCGCAACATGCGGCGCGTGTCGGAGGCGCTGGGACAGCTCGCCAAGCGCGTCGGCTTTCGCATCATTCCGGGGCTGGGCGAGCGGGTGATCTACCGCGAATTATTCCCCAAGGGGCTGACGATGCTCGATTCGAAGGATTTCGGCGACATGGGGCTGAGCCACGTCGCGGCGCGGCAGGAACTGCGCGAGATGATGGCGGGGCTCGCGCTGCCCGAGCCGACGATCCCGATGTTCGCGACCGCCTGAGGTGAGCACGCGCGCATGATCCTCAAGCTCCTGATCTCGCTTCTGATCGGCTATCTCGGCTGGCGCTGGTGGAAGGGCCTGCCCCGGCGCAAGCCGGCACGGCCGTTCGCGCCGGTGTTCGACGAGGCCGAGGCGCGCGCAGTGCTGGGGGTCGATGCCGATGCCGATGCCGATACGATCCGCGCCGCGCACCGACGGCTGATGGTCGCCCTCCATCCCGATCGCGGCGGCTCGACCGAGCTTGCGCGGCGCATCAACGTGGCGCGCGATACCCTCCTCGCGCGCCGCGATTGAACTTTATCGGCGCTGACCGATTAGGCGAAGGGTTCGACCCAAGGAGTTTCCATGACCCACCGTTTCGATCCCACCAGCCTTCGCGAATACGACATCCGCGGCATCGTCGGCACCACACTGGGGGCCGCCGACGCGACCGCGATCGGGCGCGGCTTTGCGACCTGCGTCCGCCGCGCAGGGGGGCGCCGCGTCGCGGTTGGTTATGACGGACGCGTTTCGTCGCCCGAACTCGAACAGGCGCTGATCGAAGGGCTGACGGCATCGGGCGTCGACGTCATCCGCATCGGCATGGGGCCGACGCCGATGCTCTATTACGCCGAGGCGACGCTAGAGGTGGATGGCGGCATCCAGATAACCGGCAGCCATAATCCCGCCGAGTATAACGGTTTCAAGATGGTGTTGCAGCACAAGCCGTTTTTCGGCGACGACATCCAGAAGCTCGGCACAATGGCGGCCGAGGGCGATTGGGACGAGGGCGTGGGCGAAGTCTCGTCGGCCGATATCGTCGATGCATATGTCGACCGGCTGATGGTCGGCTATGCGGGCGGCGCGTACCGGATCGGGTGGGACACGGGCAACGGCGCCGCCGGCCCGGTGATCGAGAAGCTCGTAAAATTGCTCCCGGGTGAGCACCATACGATCTTCACCCAGGTGGACGGTCATTTTCCCAATCATCATCCCGATCCCACCGAAGAGAAGAATCTGGCCGATCTGAAGCGGCTCGTCGCGGACAAGAACCTCGATTTCGGACTGGCCTTCGATGGCGACGGGGACCGGATCGGCGCGATCGACGGCGAGGGCCGCGTGATCTGGGGCGATCAGCTTCTCTCCATTCTGGCGGAGCCTGTGCTGCGCGAGGAGCCCGGCGCGACGATCATCGCCGATGTGAAGGCCTCGCAGATGCTCTACGATCGCATCGCCGAACTGGGCGGCGAGCCGCTGATGTGGAAAACCGGGCACAGCCTGATCAAGACCAAGATGCGCGAAACCGGCGCGCCGCTGGCCGGCGAGATGAGCGGCCACATCTTCTTCGCGCACGATTATTACGGCTTCGACGATGCGCAATATGCCGCCGTCCGCCTGATCCGCGCGGTGCATATGATCGGCAAATCGCTGACGCAGATCCGCGGCGAGATGCCCAGCCTCGTCAACACCCCCGAAATGCGCTTCCAGGTCGACGAACCGCGCAAATTCGCGATCATCGACGAGGTGCTCGATCGGCTCGAGACCGCGGGGGCGGAGGTCAACCGCACCGACGGCGCGCGCGTGACCACGCCCGACGGCTGGTGGCTGCTGCGTGCGTCGAACACGCAGGACGTGCTCGTCGCGCGCGCCGAATCGCATAGCCAGCAAGGGCTCGACCGGCTGGTGGCGCAAATCGACGATCAACTCGCGCAATCGGGCGTCGCCCGCGGCCCGCAAGCCGGGCATTAAAGCTTCCTTCACTTGCGTGGAGGCGGCCCCGGCCCGCTCCCCAACCCCCTTCCCAACGGTGGTATACTGAATGGGAGGTGGGGTGTAGGAGCGGGCCGGGGCCGCCGCCGTTTCAGTGCCACTGAAACGGCCTACAATCGATAAGGGCTTTTGCGCAGCCGCGAGAATGGCGTTTCTTGCGACCCGCGCGAATGGGGTGGCAATCGCGCGCCGACGCGCCCATTTAGGGGCATGTCCTCGCGTCAGATCATCCGCGTCGTCGATCTCGAAACCACCGGATCGGCACCGCCCGCGCATGGCGTGTGCGAGATCGGCTGGCAGGACGTCGCGCTCGGCGAGGACGGTCGCTGGGCGCTGGAGGGCGAGGGCGGATCGATCCTCGTCAACCCCGGCCGCCCGATTCCGCCGATCACGCAAGCCGTGCACCATATCCTCGAAGAGCAGGTGGCCGATGCGCCGTGGTGGCACGATATCGCGCGCCAGGTGCTCGATCCGTGGCCGCGCCGGCTTGCGCTCGCGGCGCACCGCGCGGATTTCGAGCAGCAATTCTGCACCCCGCCGCTGACCCACGGCGCCGACTGGATCTGCACGTGGAAATGCGCGCTCAGGCTATGGCCCGATTCGCCCAGCTTCTCGAACCAGGTGCTGCGCTACTGGCGCAAGCCCGAGGGGCTGGTGCACGAACGCGGCCTGCCCGTTCATCGCGCCTTTCCCGACGCTTATGTGACTGCGCACCATCTGCGCGACATGCTGGGTGAGGCGAGTCTCGCACAATTGCTCGAATGGTCGCGCCTGCCCGGGCTGTTGCCGCGCGTGCGCAGCGGCCCCGATCGCGGCAAGGACTGGCGCGAGATCGACGAGGACGTGGTCGAGGGCTTCACCTACGATCGCGACCCCGACGTCCGCTACACCGCCGAACAGGAACTCGCCCGGCGCCACGGCGGCGGCGCGGTCGGCCGCCAGACGGTGCAGGGCGCGCTGCTTTAGGCCCGAGTGCGGCCACCGCCACACCTCCCCCCGTCACCCCGGACTGGTTCCGGGGCCCAACGGGCCTCGAGCGCTACCGCTCGTGGAGGGTTGGATGCCGGAACCAGTCCGGCATGACGATGCTGGGGTCAACCTATTCCGCGGGCTTGCGGAATTTGTAGATGAACTGGTCGGTCGTTCCGCGCACCTTGGGATCGAACACCTTGAGCGTGTGATCGTCCTGCGCGTTGGCGAGCACCGGGCTCTCGCTGACGAACTCGAAGCCGGCGCCGACGATCTGCTGCTTGACGATCGCGGGATCGATCCGGTGCAGCGTATCGGTGTCGCGCAGCCCCGATCCGGCCTCGGCGGCGTGATCGATCACGACATAGATGCCGCCGGGCTTGAGCGCCGCGAGCACGCGCTTGTCGAATGCTGTCAGCGCGTTGGCGCCGCCGTTATTGGCGATGTCGTGATAATTCTGGACGGTCCAGAACAGGTCGGCATCGGCCGGCAGCGGCTGATCGGGCGCCAGCGTCTCGGCGGTGACGTTGGCGAGGTTCTTCGCCTTGAGATCGCTCAAGCCCTGCGGAGTCTTGCCGTCCCTGTCCGGCCAGATCGCGTAGACCTTGCCCTCGGGCCCGACGACGCGAGTGAAGATCCGCGACCAATAGCCGCTGCCGGGGATGTAATCGATCACCGTGTCGCCCGCCTTGACGCCCGAGAATTCGAGCGCCGCGGCGGCTTGCCGGCGGGCATCGTCGCCGGCCTGATCGGCGCGTGCGGGATCGGCGAGCGCCGCCGTGATGGCGTCGGCCGCTGCTGCTGCCGGCGTTGCGACATTGTCGGTGGTCTGCCCCGTGCAGGCGCCGAGCGCGAGGATCGCGCAGGCGGTGACGGTGGCGATGGTCGGCAGCTTCATGGGGCCCCTCCTGATTTTTCCGTGATTACACGTCGAGATTGGCGACGCTGAGCGCGTTCTCCTGGATGAATTCGCGACGCGGCTCGACGATATCGCCCATCAGCCGGGTGAAGATCTCGTCGGCGATATCGGCCTGCTCGATCGCGACCTTGAGCATCGAGCGGTTGGCGGGATCGAGCGTGGTTTCCCACAATTGCTCGGCGTTCATCTCGCCCAGCCCCTTGTACCGCTGGATCGATAGCCCCTTGCGCCCCGCCGCGAGGATCGCGTCGAGCAACTGGCTCGGCCGGGCGACGAGGCTCTCGCCCTTGCTCGTCCTGAGCGACGTCGCCGCGCCGCCGGGGATGCCCTCGCCCTCGCGCGCGCCTTCGTCGTCATCGTCGCTCGCCTCGGCGGCCGCGGCGCTGGCGCGGACCAGCTTGGCGGCGGCGGTGTAGCTGTCGGCCTGTTCGGCGGCGAGGCCGTGGAGCTTGCGCGCCTCGGCCGAGACGATGAAGCTCGCCTCGACGATATGGTGGTCGGTCACGCCGCGCCACAGCCGTTCGAAATGATAGCCGCCTTGCTCGGTCGCCGAGACCGTCCAGCGCGCATCCTCATCGCCCTGGTCGAGCCGGCGGGCAACTTCCGCCGCGCGCGCCAGCCGGTTGTCGCGCGTCGCCTGTGGATCGAGCGCGCCGGCCATCGCCAGCGCTTCGATGATGACCGGATCGTAGCGTCGCGGCACATAGTGCATCAGCGTGCGCATCCGCCGCGCGTGATTGACGAGGTGGCGCAGATCCTCGCCCGAGCGCGCGCCGCCGGTCGTCTCGAGCATCGTCGCCGCGACGCCGTTTTCGACCAGATAATCGTCGAGCGCGGCATCGTCCTTGAGATAGACTTCGCTGCGCCCGCGGGTCGCCTTGTAGAGCGGTGGCTGGGCGATATAGAGGTGCCCGCGTTCGATGATCTCCGGCATCTGCCGATAGAAGAAGGTGAGCAGCAGCGTGCGGATATGCGCGCCGTCGACATCGGCGTCGGTCATGATCACGACCTTGTGGTAGCGCAATTTGTCGATGTTGAAATCGTCGCGGCCGATGCCGGTGCCCATCGCCTGGATGAGCGTACCGATCTCACGCGACGATAGCATCCGATCGAAGCGCGCGCGTTCGACGTTGAGGATCTTGCCGCGCAACGGCAGGATCGCCTGAAAATGGCGGTCGCGGCCCTGCTTGGCCGAGCCGCCCGCCGAATCGCCCTCGACGAGGAACAGTTCGGACTTGGCGGGATCACGCTCCTGGCAATCGGCGAGCTTGCCGGGCAGCGAGGCGATGTCCATCACCCCCTTGCGCCGGGTGAGGTCGCGCGCCTTGCGCGCCGCCTCGCGCGCGGCGGCGGCGTCGATGACCTTCTGCACCACCGCCTTGGCCGACGCCGGATTCTCCTCGAGCCATTCCGCCAATTTGTCGGCCATCAGGCTTTCCATCGGCTGGCGCACTTCGGAGGAAACGAGCTTGTCCTTGGTCTGCGACGAGAATTTGGGATCGGGCAGCTTGACCGAGACGATCGCCGACAGCCCTTCGCGCATATCGTCGCCGGTCAGGTTGACCTTCTCCTTCTTGAGCAGTCCCGATTTGTCTGCATAGGCGTTGATCGTGCGCGTCAGCGCGGCGCGGAACGCGGCCATGTGCGTGCCGCCGTCGCGCTGCGGGATATTGTTCGTGAAGGCGAGGACGTTCTCGTAATAGCTGTCGTTCCATTCGAGCGCGACCTCGATACCGATATCGTCGCGCTGGCCGGTGATCGCGATCGGATCGGGGAACAGCGGCGCCTTGGTGCGATCTAGCCATTTGACGAATGCGGCGATCCCGCCTTCGTAATGCAGCTCGACTTCTCTGCGCTCCTCGCTGCGTTCGTCGGCGAGGACGATGCGGACGCCCGAATTGAGGAAGGCAAGTTCCCGATAGCGGTGCTCGAGCTTGTCGAAATCGAATTCGGTGATCTTGAAGGTCTCATGGCTCGGCAGAAAGGTGACGCGCGTGCCCTTCTTGCCCTGGGCCGGCCCGACGACCTTGAGCGGCGCGACCGCGTCGCCCCGCTGGAAGCGCATGAAATGTTCTTCGTCGTGCCGCCAGATCGTGAGGTCGAGGAAATCGCTCAGCGCGTTGACCACCGACACGCCGACGCCGTGCAGCCCGCCCGACACCTTGTAGGCATTGTCGTTGCCCGCATTGTCGAATTTTCCGCCGGCGTGGAGCTGGGTCATGATGACCTCGGCCGCCGAGACGCCTTCTTCCTTGTGGATTCCGGTCGGGATGCCGCGGCCGTTATCCTCGACCGAGACCGAGCCGTCGGGGTTGAGCGTGATCAGGATGCGATCGCAATGCCCGGCGAGCGCCTCGTCGATCGCGTTGTCGGAAACCTCGAACACCATGTGGTGGAGGCCCGATCCGTCGTCGGTGTCGCCGATGTACATGCCCGGCCGCTTGCGAACGGCGTCGAGGCCTTTGAGCACCTTGATGGATTCGGCGTCGTAATCTTTTTGTTGGGGGGTGTCGGTCATGCCGGTCATATAGGGATTAACGGCCTTGAGCGAAAGCAAAATGGGCCGCTTCGGCGGGCCTGAACTACGTCACCCGCCCGGCGTGAGCGCGCGCGTCAGCGGCCGGTGGACGGCGAGGATGATGAGCGCGCCGGCAACGCCGATCGCGGCGTCGAGCAGCCAGAAGGCGGTCGGCCCCAGCGCTTCGTAATAGCTGCCTACCCACCCCATCGCGACTGAGCCGACGAATAGCGAGAGGAACGCGCCACCCATCAGCGTCGCGTTGACCTTGGGCGGCGCGGCCTGCGAGATCAGCGCGAGCAGGGTGGGCCAGAAATAGAGAAAGGCGACCCCCATCCCAGCGAAGGGCAGCACCGCGAACCACGCGGGCACCCGACCCGGCAGATAGAGCGCGGAGGCGAGCGCGAACAGCGCCGCCGATGCCCCAGCAAGCGCCGATCCGATCGCGATCTTGCCGATATCGCCCGGTTCGCGCCCGCGCCGCGCCTGCCAGCGCCAGTACGCGACCAGTGGCGGCACGGCGACGATGCTGACGAAGGCGTCGATCGAATTGAACCACGACGCCGGGATCGCGCCGATCGGGGTCGCCAGCGAGGCGTGCTGATCGGCCCACAGGATGCCGACGTTCCAGATCATCGGATAGGCGATGTTGGGCAGCACCGTCAGCGCGATCACCCCGATCAGTACGCGGGTGCGGCGGCGCTCGGCGGCGGTCATCGGCGGGTGGACGATGCGCGTCGCGGGGCCGCGATCGGTGGGCAGGTGGCGGACCCCGGCGAGATAGGTCAGCATCGCGACGAGCATGAACGCGCCCGCGGTGCCGAAGCCGATATGCCAGCCGAACCGCGCCGCGAGCAGCCCGCACACCAGCGGCCCGGCGACCGCGCCGACATTGATGCCGGCCGAAAAGATCGTGTAGCCTTGCGTCCGCCGCGATTCCTCGGCCGCCGGATAGAGCCGCCCGACCTGCGCCGAGATATTGCCCTTGAGCGCGCCCGATCCGAGGATGAGCAGCAGTAGGGCTACGAAGAAGCTGCGGTCGAACGCCATCGCGATATGGCCCGCGCTCATCAGCGCCGCGCCCAGGATCACGGTGTTGCGCGTGCCGAGCCAGCGATCGGCGACGAACCCGCCGATGATGGGCGTGAAATAGACCAGCCCCGAATACCAGCCGAAGATGATCGAGGCGAGCGCCTGATCCGCGACACCCGGCCCGAGCCCAAGCATTCCGCGCACCGCCGCCAGCCCCACGACATGCTCGACATGCCCCGGCAGAAAGAGCTGCTGGACCATGTAGAGCACGACCAGCGACGTCATGCCGTAGTAGGAGAAGCGCTCCCACGCTTCGGTGAAGACGAGATAGGCGAGGCCGCGCGGGTGGCCGAAAAATACGCGATCGTCAGAAGCTGCGGTCATCGTCCCCCCAAACACGGCGCCGCGCGCGTCTACGGCGTCTGCCGTTCCTCCGCCGCGCGTTCGCGATTCTCGCGCTTGGCGCGGCGGGCCTGCTGTGCGTAGCAGCCGGTCGCCCCGCCCACGCCCACCGCCGAGCAACTGCCGATTCCCGAGCCGCCGGTTTCGAGCACCGCCTCGTTGTTCTTCACCCAGCTTTCGTTCTCGGGCGTGATCTTGAGTTCACGCAATTCCTTGGGGATGCGGAACTGCTCATCGGCGTTGCGGCGCTTGCAGACGACGATCTCGCTGCCGTTCGAATCGGTTGGGCATTTCTGGTCGCCATAGATCACCAGCACGCCGTTTTGCGCCGCATTCTGCGCGGCGGCCGGCGTTGCCGCCACGGTCAGACCGGTGCCGGCGACGACGATCGCGATCAGCCCCTTGCCGATGAATCGAGCCATCATTGTCCACTCCTTTGGCCGTCATCAACGCATGAAGCGGCGGACTTGTCCATGCGCTGAACGGGTCAGATCCGTTTCGCGGTCGCGATCGCGATCCGGCAGCCGAGGCGGATCAGCCCACTCATCAGCGGATAAGCAGGTGCGCGTTCCGCGCCGCTGGCCAGTGCGGTATCGCGGTGTTCGAGTTCCTCGGCCCGGAATTCCGCGATCGCCGCCGACAGCTCGGGATCGTCGTCGCCCAGCGCGTCGAGCTGTTCGCTATAATGTTTGTCGATCTCGGTTTCGACCGCCGCGGTGCAGGCCATCGCGGCTTCGGGGCCGATCGCCGCGGTGGCGGCGCCGAGCGCGAAGCCGGCGACGTTCCAGAACGGTTGGAGCAGGGTCGGGCGCGCGCCGCGACGCGCGATCATCGCGTCGAAGAACGCCTGGTGGCGATCCTCCTGCGCCGCCATGCCCGCGATCGATCGCGCCATCGGCGTGCGATCCCCCATCACCGCGAGTTGGCCGGCATAGATGCGCGTCGCGCCGTATTCGCCCGCCTGATCGACGCGGATCATCGCCTCGGTCACGGGTTTGCGGTCGCCGGGCTTCCAGCTCATATTCGCGGTCTCCGCTGACGCATCAGTACGAGGATCAGACCCGCGCCGGCCAGCGAAAAGAGTGCGTTGAAGCCGGCGAGCGAGATGCCGAACAGCGTCCATTGCGCGGTGTCGCAGCGCACCAGCGGCGCGTTCATGATCTGCGCCAGCACGTCGTCACCGGTGCCGGAAAAGGTCGCGGTGCATGCCGTCGCGCCCGCCCACCAATGATATTCGACCCCCGCGTGATAGACGCCGATCGCCCCGCTCAGTGCGATCGCGACCGCGGCCAGCCCGACCAGCCAGCGCTGGTTGACGCGCCCCGGCACCGCGAAGGCGAGCAGCGCCAGCACGATCGCGGCATAATGCGGCCAGCGCTGCCAGTGGCACATCTCGCACGGATAGAGCCCGAAGAAGAGCTGGCCGATCCACGCGCCGCCGACCAGTGCTGCGGGCAGCAGCAGCGCGATCCAGCGCGCGGGGCGGAGAAAGGTTTCGCCCATCGCGCGGGGGCTCAGGGTTTCTTCTTCGGCGTGGCGGCCTTGGCGGCGGCCGGCGCGGGCGGCTTCGAGCTGGCCGCGGCGACCTGTGCCGGGCCGCCGAGCCGGGCGATCGTCTTGACCGCATATTCGAGCTGGAAGTCGTCGACGCCCTTCTTTTCGAGATCCTCGGCGGTCGCCGAAAAGCGCGGATCGTCCTTGGTGTCCTCGGTCAGGATCGGGTCGTCGGCCTTGACCTCGTTGATCAGGTGGCGGCGCAGGTCGTTCTCGCGGAACACCGGCCGCGTCTTGTAATCGGGGTCGCTCAATTGCGGCACGGCGACGTCGGGTACGATCCCGCCTTCCTGCACCGATCGGCCCGAGGGCGTGTAATAGCGCGCGGTCGTCAGCCGCAGCGCCGATTTGGGGCCGAGCGGCAGCAGCGTTTGCACCGATCCCTTGCCGAAGCTGCGCTCGCCCATCACCAGCGCGCGATGCTGATCCTGGAGCGCGCCGGCGACGATCTCGGAGGCCGAGGCGGTGCCGGCATTGGTCAGCACGATCAGCGGCAGGCCATGGGTCAGGTCGCCCGGAATCGCCGATTCGCTGTAATAGCGCTCGATATCGGTCGCCTCACGCCCGCGCTGCGACACGATCTCGCCGTGATCGAGAAAGGCGTCCGACACCGAAATTGCCTCGGTCAGCAGGCCGCCGCCATTGTTGCGCAGATCGATGACATAGCCGAGCGGACGATGGCCGAGCGCCTTGTCGATCGCCAGGATCGCCGCCTTGGTGTCGGCGCCGGTCGATTCGGAGAAGGTGTTGATGTTGATCACGCCGACATCGCCACGCACCTCCCATTTGACCGGCTTCTGGACGATCACCTCGCGCGTCAGCGTCACCTCGATCGGCTTGTCGCGGCCGGGGCGCACCAGCGTCAGCGCGATCTTGGTGCCGGGCTTGCCGCGCATCAGCTTGATCGAGTCGTCGAGCGAGGAGCCGTAGATCAGCTTGCCGTCGATATGGGTGATATAGTCACCGGCCTTGATTCCGGCGCGATCGGCGGGGGTATCCTCTTGCGGCGCGATGATCTTCACCACGCCGTCTTCCTCGGTCACCGTCAGCCCCAGGCCGCCGTAATTGCCCTCGGTCTGGATCCGCAGATTTTCGAAATCGAGCGCGTCCTCATAGCTCGAATGCGGGTCGAGCGAGGCCAGCATGCCATCGATCGCGCCCTTGATGAGCTGTTCGTCGGTGACCTTGTCGACGTAATTCGCCTTCACCCGGTTGAAGACGTCCATGAAGGTGTCGAGTTCGCGGTAGCTTTGGGTATCGACCTCGGCCATCGCGCTGGTCGCGGCGGGAACGAGAGCAAGCGCGCCGACGATCGCGGTGGCCTGGAGAAGGGAACGCATGGGCACGCTGATCTTCCGATAGACGACGGATTCCGCCACGATAACGCCTTTCGCGCGGGCGAGCAAAGCAAAGTCGCCGAGAATCCGCGGCCTGCGCCGTGCGCCGGGATCAGCCGAGCAGCGCGGTGAGGTCGATCGGGCGGCCCTTGCGGCGCAGCTCGACCGTGATGCGCGGGGTGGCGCCGTCGTGCGCGGTGCCGGCGCGGCCGATCGGTGCCCCCTGCACCACGCTGTCGCCGGGGCGCACCGCCAGTGTGCCGATCCCGGTGACGAGCGTGGTCCAGCCGCCGCCGTGATCGATGATCACGATCGGGCCGTAATCGCGGAATGCGCGGGCGTAAGCGACCGTCCCGGCAGCGGGCGCGGTCACTACCGCGCCGTCGGCGGCGTCCAGCGTCAGCCCGCGTGAGCGGATGCCCGCCGCCGATACCGCGCCGAATCCGGTGACGAGCTGCCCGGTCACCGGGAGGCGATAAGGCGCGTCGGCGGCGGTCCAGGGCGGCGCATCGAGCGTCGAGGCGACCTCGCCTGGGCGCGGCGGCCGGGGTTCGGGGCCGGGCAACGCGGCGAGCGCGGCGCGGGTGCCGGCGTCGTCGCGCGCCTGATCCATCAGATCGACCAAGGCGCGCGCGCGTTCGCCGAGCGCGATCGAGCGATCCGATGCCGCGAGCGCGCCGCGGCCCAGCGTGCGTGCGCGGGCGCGATGCGTCGCTTCGAGCCGGGCGAGCGCGAGCCGGCGCTCGTCGAGCCGGCCGCGCGCCGCCTCGAGCGCGGTGAGCGCGGCGGCGGCATCGGCCTCGAGCGCGCGCGTATCGGCAAGGTCTCGGCGCACCGCGGTGGTGCGCGCCCGGATCACCGGTGTCACCGAGCCGAGCACCGCGCGGATATGGACCATGTCGTCGACCGATCCCGGCTGCGCGACCGCGACGATCGCGGGCCGCGCCGCCAGCGATTGCAGCGCGGCGAGCAGCCGGACGACCGGGCCTTGCCGCGCGGCGAGCCGGGCGCGCTGCCGGTCGAGCGCGGTACGGACGATCGCGGCACGCGCCTCGGCGGCGGCGATGTCGGCTTCGGCGGCCTGGAGGCGCGCGACCGTCGCGGCCTGCTCGGTGCGTGCCCTCGCGGCGGCGTCGCGCTGCGCCGCGGCCTCGGCATCGAGGCGTAGCGATCGCTGTTCGGCGGCGGCCGAGGCGCGGCGTGCGTCGGCGAGGCGCTGTGCGTGCGGGCCGGCGGCGGGTGCAACCGCGGGCGGTGCGGCGATCGCCGCGCCTGCAATCCCGATCGTGGCGATCATCCAGCCGCGCATGGCGGCTATCCTTCGCGGTGATAGGGGTGGTTGGCAAGGATGCTGGTCGCGCGCCACAATTGCTCGGCGAGCATCGCACGCGCAAGCAGGTGCGGCCAGGTCGCGCGGCCGAATGAGAGCAGCAGGTCGGCCCCGGCCCGCTCGGCATCGTCGAAACCGTCGGCGGCGCCGATCAGGAAGCGCACCTCGCGCACGCCGTCGTCACGCCAGCGACCGAGCGTCGCGGCGATGTCGCGCGACGGCAGCACGGCGCCGGTCTCGTCGAGCAGCACCAATCTGGTGTGTGGCTCCAGCGCGGGCATCTTGCCGCCGGTATCGGGCAGTTCGGTGATCTTGAACGGCCATGACAGCCGTTTGGCGTAGCGCTGGACGAGGTCCGCCTCGGGCCCGCGACCAATGCGGCCCCTCGCGACGATGTGGAGCAGCATGGTGCTTCAGCTAGGCGGCACCGGCCGGCGTATCGCCGAACGCCCACATCCGTTCGAGATTGTAGAAGCTGCGCACTTCGGGGCGGAACAGGTGGATGATGACGTCACCGGCGTCGATCAGCACCCAATCCGCGGTCGGCAAGCCTTCGATCCGCGCGGTCTGGCCGGTCTCGGCCTTGATCTTCTCAGCCAGCTTGGTCGCCATCGATGCGACCTGGCGCGTCGAGCGACCGCTTGCGATCACCATGTGATCCGCGATCGAGGATTTGCCCGCGAGCGGAATCGAGATCGTGTCGACCGCCTGGTCGTCGTCGAGCGAGGCGAGGACGAGCCGATGCAGCGCCGCGCCACCTTCGGTGTCGGGCGTACGCGGGACGGAAACGGGTGCGGGCAAGGGAACTCCTGGGTTTAGGGTGCGTCGGGGGCTCGGCGCGGCAGGAAACGGCGCTGCCACGCGGGGTCGGCCTCTCTCAGCCGGGTCGCGGAAGTCGGATCGGGGCGAAAGCGCAACAGCACGAGCGCCGGCAATCTCCACGTCGTCCAGTGTCGAGCCGTGGCCGCGGGATGGACGAAACGCCGCAACCAGTGCATCGCGGGCGCGCGATACGCCGCGCGATCATATCCCGGTCGCGCGATCACCGCAATCGGCATCATCCGCGCGATCCGCCGCCAGTCGCGCCAGCGGTGGAACTGGGCGAGATTGTCGCCGCCCATCAGCCAGACGAAACGGTGATTGGGGTAGCGCCGCACCAGCGCCACGAGCGTATCGACGGTGTAGCGCGTGCCGAGCCGGGCTTCGATGTCGGTCGGGCGGATCGGCGCGTGGCGGCTCATCGCCCGCGCCGAGGCCAGCCGGACGGCGAGCGGCGCCATGCCGGCTTCGGGCTTGAGCGGGTTGCCGGGTGAAACCAGCCACCAGATTTCATCGAGATCGAGCGCGTCGATCGCCGCAAGGCTGATCGCCCGATGCCCCGAATGCGCCGGGTTGAAGGAACCGCCGAGCAGGCCGATGCGGCGGTTCACGGTTCTTCGCGCCAGTTCATGCGGGCGTGGTAGACGCGCAGGATTTCGATGTGATCGGCGGCCGGGCGATAGACCAGAAGGTAGGGCGTGCTCGCGACGCGCCATTTACGTGCCTTCTGGCTGTCGAGGGGCGTGCCCGCGTGCGGTACGGTCAACAGGAAGGACGCGGCGGCCTCGATCTTGGCCGCGACCTCCTCTGCCGATTCGAGCGAATAATTCGCCCAATAATCGTCGATCGCCTCAAGATCGCCGTTGGCGAGCGGCGTCCAGACGATGCGGCTCATGCTGCGTGACGCTTCATCCGGCGGGCGCGGAGATGCGCGAAAACCTCTTCCTGCGGGATGAGTTCGCCGCGATCGGCGGAATCGATCCCCGCCTGCACGAACGCGAGAAACGCGGCCTCCTCTTCGGCCATGCGACGAACGGCTTCGGCCGCGAACCAGGAGCGGCTTCTCCCCTGCGCGGCCGCGATCCGGTCGACCAATGCCAGTGTGTCGGTATCGACGCGCGCGGTGATGACCGACGTCTTGCTCATGTATCGAATGTATACATCCGATACATTGGTGTCAATCTTGCGGGTCGAGGAGGTAGATCAGTCCGTCACGACCCAAGAAGCGACCTCTTGCGAGAGATAATGGCGAAGCGCGCCGTATCGGAGCAGATTCTTCCGGCCGTAATGAAAGCTGATCAGCAATCTGCCGGTCAAGGCGTAGTCGTTGCACAACCAGTCAACGCCGCTCGCCGTCTGAACCATCGACATTTCCTGGCACATCCCCATCCAGGCGGTCTGGGCATCCATGGAATTCCTGAAGGTTGCCGGATCGGCACGGAAAAGGTCGAACATCGGTCCGGTTCCGAGCCTCCAGACACCCGTTTTTGGATAAACCTCTACGGTCGCGCCGGAATAGCGGCCTTGATGTGCGATCAGGTCGTCCATCAATGGGTGGAGCCGGCATCTGCGCTTCTCGTCAGCATCCAGTACTTTGATAACAAGCGATTGATCCTAACGGACTTTGCCGTCCAGAACGGCATAACCCGGCACGTGAGCCGCAACCTGCTCTGCGGGTATTCTGACCAGAAGCTCCGCTGCACCTTGGTCCAATCCGGGAATCGTGCGAAGCCATAGCGGCACCTTCTCGATGGTGACGCTGGCGGGCACGGCGAGCCGCACGCCGTCGAGATCGCGCGTCCGCTGCGGCGCAGCGATCGCCACGATGGCGACGACAGCCCCCAGGATCGCAGAGCCTGCGCCCACAGCCAGTAAGCGACCTCGCCTGTTCAAGGCCGCGTCTGGCCGGTGCCGCGGACCTGCCATTTGTAGGTCGTCAGCCCTTCGAGCGCGACGGGCCCGCGGGCGTGGAGGCGCCCCGTCGCGATCCCGATCTCGGCGCCCAGCCCGAATTCGCCGCCGTCGGCGAACTGGGTCGAGGCGTTCCACATCACGATTGCCGAATCGACGCGGGCGAGGAATGTCTCGGCCACCTCGGTGTCCTCGGCGACGATCGCGTCGGTATGGCCCGAGCCGTGCCGTGCGATATGGTCGAGTGCGGCCTCGGGGCCGTCGACGATCGCCGCCGACAGCACCGGCGCGAGATATTCGGTATCCCAATCCTCGGCGGTCGCGGGTGTCGCTTCGGGCGCCAGCGCGCGCACCGCATCATCGCCGCGCAGCTCGCATCCGGTTGCCGCAACCGCCGCCAGAAGCGCGCGCGCACCGGGATAGGCCGCGTCGATCAGCAGTGTTTCGAGCGCGCCGCAGATGCCGGTGCGGCGCATCTTGGCATTGACGGCGATCGCCTCGGCCTTGGCCGGATCGGCCGAGGAATGGACATAGAGGTGGTTGATCCCGTCGAGATGCGCGAGCACGGGGACGCGCGCTTCGGCCTGCACGCGCGCAACCAGGCTTTTGCCGCCGCGCGGCACGATCATGTCGATGAGGCCCGCCGCCTGAAGCATCGCGCCCACCGCGGCGCGATCGGTGGTGGGGACGAGCTGGACGGCGTCGGCGGGGATGCCCGCGCTCGCCAGCGCCTCGGCGAGCACAATGTGGAGCGCGCGGTTGCTCTCGATCGCTTCCGAGCCGCCGCGCAGGATGACGGCATTGCCCGCCTTCATGCACAAGGCCGCGGCGTCCGCGGTCACGTTGGGGCGGCTTTCGTAGATGATGCCGATGACGCCGATGGGAATGCGCACGCGGCTGAGCGTCATGCCGTTGGGGCGCGCGATCGTGTCGATCACGTCGCCGACCGGATCGGGCAGATCGGCGATCGACTCGAGGCTGGCGGCGATCCCCTCGATCCGGCCCGCGTCGAGCCGCAGACGATCGAGCATCGCATCGCTCAGCCCCTTGTCGCGGCCGCTTTGCATATCCTTGCCGTTGGCGGCGACGATCGCGGGCACGGCGGCACGCAGCGCGCGTGCGGCGGCGCGCAGCGCGTCCGATTTCTCGGCGCTGGTCTTGCGCGCGAGGGCGGCGGCCGCGGCGCGGGCGCGCGCACCCATGTCGGCGATCAGTTGAGTGGGCAGATGGGCGGGGTCTTTGGTGGTGTCGAGCATGGCCGCACTCTATCATGGCGGTTGCCGCACCGCAAAAAACGGTCGCTTGGGGGCCGCATAGCCGTTATCGTCGCCGCGCATGACAGGGGGCATCGAGGCAGCAGGCGATTTCGCCACCGGCGCGCTGTGGAGTCGCACCGCGGAGCCGCGCGCGGGCGAGCCGGGGCATGGCGAGGATCCGCGCCTGTGCCTCAATTGCGGCACCGCGCTGATCGGTGATTTCTGCCACGAATGCGGGCAGGCGGGGCATGTTCACCGGTCGCTCGCGGCGATTCTGCACGATCTCGCGCATGGCGTGGCCCATTTCGAAGGCAAGATCTGGCGCACGCTGCCGATGCTGCTGTTCCGGCCCGGCGCGCTGACGCGCCGCTACATCGCGGGCGAGCGCGCGCGTTTCGTGTCGCCGCTGGCGCTGTTCCTGTTCCTCGTCTTCGTGATGTTCGCGATGATCCACGTGCTCGCCGGCGAGTTCGAGGCGACCGGCGTGTCGGCGACGATCGATAGCGAAGCAGTCCACCAGCTCGACGGACAGATCGCGCAGACCAAGAAGGCGATCGCCGCCGCCGGGTCGGCCGACGAGCGCAAGGCGCTCGAGACGACCGAGCAAAGCCTCGAGCGGGCGCGGGCGGCGGTGGCGGATGAAGGCGAGCATTTCGGCTCCAACATGAAGACGGGCTGGGCGCGGCTCGATCACGGGATCAAGAAGGCGAACGAGAATCCCGGCCTCGCGCTCTACAAGCTGCAAATGAGCGCCTATAAATTCTCGTGGGCGCTGATCCCGATCTCGGTGCCCTTTGTGGCGCTGCTGTTCCTGTGGCGGCGCCGGTACAAGCTCTACGACCACGCGATCTTCGTGATCTATTCGCTCGATTTCATGACGCTGCTGGTGATCGCGCTCAGCCTGCTCGGCGCGATCGGTCTTGGTTCGGATCTGATCGCCTTCGCGGCGATGCTGCTGCCGCCGATCCACATCTACAAGCAGTTGCGCGGCGCCTACGAACTGCGGCGATTTTCGGCGCTGTGGCGCACCTTCGTGCTGCTCGTCTTCGCGCTGATCGCGCTGCTGTTCTTCATCATGCTGATGCTCGGCATGGGCCTGATGGGGTGACGACGCATCGCGTGGCGTGGCTCGAATTGGTCGTGGCCGTTGCCGCCGCCGCGCCATCGCCCGCGTGGGCGATGTGCGACATGCGTATGATCGAGAACCGCAGCATCGAAGACAGTGCAGCCTATATCCTGAGATATGCCGATGTCGTCGGGATCGGCTATGTCACGACGATCGACAACGCCGAACGCAAGCAGCAAATTTTCGAGCCGGTCGTGCTTGCGAAGGGCGAGGGGAGCAGGTTCGAGCTGATCCCGACGCGCATCGGGCGGGTGGGCACGCATACGGATGCTTACGGTCCAATCCAGGCCGAGGACGGTGATCTCGCGTTCGCGGCGCTGCGAAAGGTCGACAGCGGCTATGTCTTTTCGGAGTGTATTGCCGCGACATGGTATGTGAAGCGCAAGGGGCCGTTGCTGCGGGCGATCTTTGCGCAGGCGGCAGCGCGCGCAATTCCGGCCAAGCAGTAACGCGCCGGGTGCCGTCGGGCGCCCGGCGCCAGCTTTACGCCCCAAGCGGCTTGGGCGTGCCGAACGGCCCCTTGGGGCGCCGCGTCTTGGGGATCGAAGTGCCCGCGGCGGCGACCGGCTGCGCGCCGGCGTCGTTATCGGTCCGCCCGAGGTCTTCGCCGGCGATCAACTTCTTGATCTCGTCGCCCGACAGCGTCTCATATTCGAGCAGCGCACCCGCGAGCGCGTGGAGCTGGTCGAGATGCTCTGTCAGCACCGTCTTGGCCTTGGCGAGCCCACCCTCGACGATCTGCCTGATCTCGTCGTCGATGAGCTGCTGCGTCTGGTTCGACATCCGCACCGGCTGCGACGACGAATAGCCGAGGAAGCTCTCGCCTTCGGGCTGTGAATATTCGACCGGGCCGACCTTGTCCGACATGCCCCATTTGGTGACCATGTCGCGCGCGAGGCCGGTGGCGTACTGGATGTCGCCGCTCGCGCCGCTCGATACCTTGTCGTAGCCGAAGATGATCTCCTCGGCGACGCGCCCGCCCATACTGACGGCGAGGTTCGCGTACATCTTGTCGCGGTGATAGCTGTACGAATCGCGCTCGGGCAGGCGCATCACCATGCCCAATGCGCGGCCGCGCGGGATGATCGTCGCCTTGTGGATCGGATCGCTCGCGGGCTCGTGCATCGCGACGATCGCGTGGCCGGCCTCGTGATAGGCGGTCATCCTTTTCTCGTCGTCGGTCATCACCATCGACCGGCGCTCGGAGCCCATCATGACCTTGTCCTTGGCCTCCTCGAACTCGGCCATCGCGACGAGCCGCTTGCCCTTGCGCGCGGCAAGCAGCGCCGCCTCGTTGACGAGGTTGGCAAGATCCGCGCCCGAGAAGCCGGGCGTGCCGCGCGCGATCACTCGCGCCTCGACGTCGGGCGCCAGCGGCACCTTCTTCATATGGACCTGGAGGATCTTGACGCGGCCTTCGATGTCCGGCCGTGGCACCACGACCTGGCGGTCGAAGCGGCCGGGGCGCAGCAGCGCGGGGTCGAGCACGTCGGGGCGGTTGGTCGCGGCGATGATGATGATGCCTTCGTTCGCCTCGAAACCGTCCATTTCGACGAGGAGCTGGTTGAGCGTCTGCTCGCGCTCGTCATTGCCGTTGCCGAGCCCAGCGCCCCGATGACGGCCCACCGCGTCGATCTCGTCGATAAAGACGATGCACGGGGCGCTCTTCTTGGCCTGTTCGAACATGTCGCGCACGCGAGACGCACCGACGCCGACGAACATCTCGACGAAATCCGAGCCCGAAATGGTGAAGAAGGGCACGCCCGCCTCGCCCGCGATTGCGCGTGCGAGCAGCGTCTTGCCGGTGCCGGGCGAACCGACCAGCAGCGCCCCCTTGGGGATCTTGCCGCCGAGACGCGCGAATTTGGTCGGGTCTTTCAGGAACTCGACGATCTCCTCCAGTTCCTCGCGCGCTTCGTCGATGCCCGCGACGTCGGCAAAGGTGACCTTGCCTTCCTTCTGCGTCAGCATCCGCGCGCGCGATTTGCCGAACCCCATCGCGCCCGAACCCGAATTCTTCTGCATCTGGCGCAGCACGAAGAAGGCGATGCCGAGGAACAGCAGGAACGGCAGCGAATTGTAGAGCATGATCATCCAGATCGACGGGCTCTCCTCGGGCCGGGCGGTGATCGTCACCCCGGCCTTGCGCAGCCGATCGGTCAATTGGGGATCCTGGATCGCATAGGTACGAAAGGCCGAATCGTCCTTGAGCGTGCCGGTGATGACCTCGCCCGCGACATTGACCTCCTTCACCGTGCCCTCCTCGACCTTGTCGAGGAATTGCGAATAGGCGATCGTATTGCCGGTCGGCTGGGCGGTGCGGCCGTCGAGCAGCGAGACGACGAGCGCCAGCGCGACCAGGATTCCCACCCAGATCATCAGGCTCTTCATCCAGGGATTGCCGCCGCTGTCGTTGTCGGGGCCCTGCTGCTTGTCGTTGTCGTTCATGAACGCTGGTACCTTTCCTGGCCCAAGATAAGAGCGGGCAGGTTAATGGCAATGGAACAAAAGCGAGTCAGGTGCCGCGCCGGGGTGGGGCGCGGGTGAAGGCGATCGTCGGCCCCGTTTCGCGATGCGCGTGACTTTCGATCAGGACATTGCCGAGCGTCGCGCGGAAATCGGCGCCGGTCGCGCGCGC
This sequence comes from Hephaestia caeni, assembly GCF_003550065.1. Taxonomy (GTDB): domain Bacteria; phylum Pseudomonadota; class Alphaproteobacteria; order Sphingomonadales; family Sphingomonadaceae; genus Sphingomonas; species Sphingomonas caeni_A. Next base: position 721,376 of record NZ_QXDC01000003.1, on the reverse strand, counting down.
CGCTGTGATCGCCGCCACCAGCCGCGTGACCTGCGCGCCGCGCGGATCGGCGGCCGGATCGACATGGACGAGGCAAAGCAACACCAGCCGCCGCAGCACTTCGCGCGGCTGATCGTGGACACGCAGCGTCGCGCCGCCCTCGTAAAGCCGGCAGAACCGCGCGGCGACATCGCGCGTGGCCCATTCGAGCGCCGCGTCGGCATCGCCGAGCGCGGCAGCACTCCGGCGCCACTGGTCGGCGTCGAGCCAGCCCGCCTCGGCGAGCACCTTGCGCAGCCGCGCGCGATCGAACCGGTCGTCGAGGTTGCTCGGGTCCTCGATAGCGGTGATGCCGCACTGCGTGACGAGCGCGGCAAGCTCGGCGCGGCGCCAGCCGAGTAGCGGACGGATCGTCATCCCGCCGGCGGGCCTGATCCCCGCCAGCCCCGCCACCCCCGAGCCGCGATTGAGCCGCATGATGAGCGTTTCGAGCTGATCGTCGGCGTGATGCGCGGTGGCGATGCGCGTCGCCTCAATCGCGCGCGCATGATCTTCGAGCAGCCGATAGCGCAGCGCACGCGCGCGCGCCGACAGATTGGCGGTGCGCTTGACGCGGGGCGGCATCGGGGCAGTGAGTGTCGCGTGCTCGACCCCCAATGTCGCGCAGAGCCGGGCAACCGCCGCGGCTTCGGCGGCGGCTTCGGGCCGCAGGCCGTGGTCGACGGTGGCGGCCTGGCATCGGCCGCCCAGCGCGGCGTGGGCGAGCAGCAGCAGCGCGGTGCTGTCCGCCCCGCCCGAGACCGCGAGCAGCACCTTCGTGTTCGCGGGGTCGCACAGGGCGGCGATATCCTCGCGAAAGCGCGCGACCAGCGCCGCGTCGGGGGTCAGCGCGCTATTTGCAGCCGGCGCGGTCACGGCCCGCCGCGATATCGACCTTCATCGTCCCCGAAATCCTGCTGCCATAAACGTCGGTCAGTTCGCCATAGACCTTGCACGCATCCTGCGGCTTCTTGAGCTGGACGAGCGCGTCGGCGAGATAATAGAGGCTGTCGGGCGCGCGCTCGCCATCGGGCATCTTCTTGTAATTGTCGTAGAAAGCGATCGACGCGAGGCTGGGCTTGCCCTCGTCGAGATAGGCGCGGCCGAGCAGGTTCTGCGCGAAGCTGGCGCGGCGATGCTGCGGATATTTCTGGACGACCGTTTTCAATTGCGCCTCGGCCTCGGGATAGAGTTTCGCCAGCCACAGGCGGTAGCCGTAGATATAGGCATCCTCGGCCGGATCGCCGCTTGCCGGTTTCTCGACCGCGGCGACGCGATCGGCGCGGGTCGGGCCGCCCTGGCTGGCGGGCAGTTGCAGCCCGCTGCCCCCGGCGGGCGACGCACCCGCCGCCGCGACGCTTCCGCCCAGCCCGGCGTCGGCAGCGGCGCCGAGATCGGGGTTCGCCGCCGGGGCGACGGGCGGCGGCGCGGCGCGCTCGCGCTTCAGCGCGTCGACCTCGTCGCGCAGCAGGCGCAACTGGTGCTGACCTTCCTCGACCTGGTTGGTCAGGCTCTGGAGCTGCATCTCGAGCGAATTGACGCGCACGGTGAGGTCGGTGACCGGGTTGGTCGACCCCGGCCCGGCAATGGTCGGCGTCTCCGCGGGGGTGATCTGCGGCTGGACCCACTGCGCCGAGCCGCCCGGAAACACCTTGCGCTGGACCGCGCGCATCTGGCCCTCGAGCCGGTCGACGCGTTGCGTGATCGCGCCGCTATCCTGCGCATTGGCCGCACCGGCCCCGAAACCGAGGCTGGCCGTGGCGGCGGCGATGATGATGGTGCGGCGCATGGCTCTCCCCCGAGCTGATCTCCATTGACCGCGCTATAGCTGACACAGCGATGCTGTCGCCAGTATTAAGGATAGCGGATCAACGCATTTCGCGGGGGATCCGTGCCGCCGTCAGCCCGTGGCTGCCGTCGACGCAGGCGATTCCGCCGTCGTGCCCGTGCCCGCCGGCTGGCGCGCCTTGACCGCGGCGGCGCTGACGCCGATGTCCTTGAGCGCGCGCGATCCGTCGCCGAGCGGGGGTTGCAGCGTATCGTTCAGGCGAACCTCGAGCTTGTCGGGCCGGCCGACGTTGATCATCGGATTATCGGCGTCCGTCGGCACTTGATAGCGCTCGCCCGCCTGCATCGTCTTCTGGAACAGGCTGTTGCCGCCGGCATCGTAGACGCGTAGCCACACCGCGTCGGTCGCGGTCAGCGTCACCTGGTCGACGCGGGGGACAGGCGCGGGCGCCGGCGCGGCGGTGCCGTCGGCGGCCGGGGTGGTCGCGGCGACCGAAGCGGGCTGCGCGCTGCCGCCGCGGAACCAATCGGTGCCGAGCCATACCCCGGCGCCGATCACGAGCACCAGTGCCAGGACCACGCCGACGATGGCGATGCCGGCCGGCGGCAGGCGGGCGGGATCGGCGGGCTCGTAGGGCAGAGTTTCGGCGGTGGGGCGGCGGGGCACTCCGGCCTCGGTGCGCACGAGGCCGCCGATTTCGACCTCGTCGGTATCCACCGCGCGCGCATACGCCTTGGCGAAGCCGATCGCATAGGTCGGCGAGGGAAGTTCGCCGTAATTTCCCTGCTCGATCGCCTCGAGATGGCGGATCGGCACGCGTGTGCGCTGCGCGATGTCCGCGATCGACAGCTTCTGTTTCTCGCGCGCCTCGCGCAACCTGTCTCCGGCGGATGCGGGGAACAGCGACGCGTCCTCACGCGGGGTGTCGGTCATCCGGTTCTCCGGCGGGAGGGATGCGACCCTGTTTTTCTCCCGCTTGGGCGCAAGGTGTTTCAAAGCGGGGGCGTGCTGTCAACGTCTCGTGCGCGATCACGGCCAGGTTTGTGCGCCGGCGTGTGACTCTGTTTAGATACGCAAGGCCGCACCGGCCCGCTCCCCACCCTGCCTCCCAACGGCAGCATCCTGAATGGGAGGCGGGGTGGGGAGCGGGTTGGTGCGGCTCCCACGTAAGTGGAATAAACCCTACGCCAGTTCGACGCCGTGTTCGCCCGCCCAATGCGCGAGCGCGCCGCGCAGGTCGCGCGGCGGGCGGGCGAGCAGCGTTTCCATTTCCGCCATCACCGCCGAACGGTCGATCGATCGGATCATCGCCTTGATCGGGCCGACCGCGGCGGGGGTGATCGACAGCCGGTCGATTCCCAGCCCGATCAGCGCCAGCGCCTCGAGCGGCCGTCCGCCCATCTCGCCGCACACGGCGAGGTCGACGCCGGCGTCTCTTGCGGGGTCGACGATGCGGCGGATGAACCGCAGGATCGACGGGCTCAGCCAGTCGTAGCGCTCGGCGAGCTTGGGATTGGCGCGATCGGCGGCGAACAGGAATTGGGTCAGATCGTTGGTGCCGATCGACAGGAAATCGAGCTTGGGCAGCAGCAGATCGAGCTGCTCGGCGAGCGCGGGCACTTCGAGCATCGCGCCATAGCGGATCTGCGACGGCAGCATGCGGTTGCGCGACGCGATCCAGTCCCGCTGCGCTTCGAACAGCGCCCGCGCCTCGTCGAACTCCCAGGGTTCGGACACCATCGGGAACATGATGTTGAGCGCGCGGCCGCCCGCGGCGTCGATCAGCGCGCGCGCCTGCGCTTTCATCAGCCCGTCGCGTTCGAGCGCGAGGCGCAGCGCGCGCCAGCCCATCGCCGGGTTCTCCTCATCGGCGCCGTCGCCGTTCAGATACGGCAATGCCTTGTCGCCGCCGATATCGACGGTGCGGAAGGTAACGGGCCGATCGCCCGCGACATCGAGCACGTCGCGATAGAGCCGCTGCTGGCGCTCGCGCTGGGGCAGCGTCGCCGAGACGAGGAACTGGAATTCGGTGCGGAACAGGCCGATCCCGTCGGCGCCGGTCAGATCGAGCGCGGCGACGTCGTCGCGCAGCCCGGCATTGACCATCACGGCGAGGCGATGGCCATCCTTCGTCACCGGCGGTTCGGATTTGAGTGCCGCGAAGACCGCGCGCCGCTTCTGGCGCAGCGCGAGCTTGGCCTCGAACACCTCCTCCATCGCCGCGGTCGGCCGCACCAGCAGGGTGCTCGAATTCGAATCGAGCAGCAGCAGGTCGCCTTCGCTGACCTCGCGGCGCACGTTGCGCATCCGGCCGAGCACCGGCACCCCCATCGCGCGCGCGACGATCGTGACGTGCGCGGTCAGCGATCCTTCCTCGAGCACGACGCCCTTCAGCCGCCGGCGATCATATTCGAGCAACTCGGCCGGCCCCAGATTGCGCGCGATCAGGATCGTGTCCTTGCGCAGCCCCAGTTGTGCGGCGGTGCCCATCTGGCCCGACACGATCCGCAGCAGCCGGTTGGAGAGATCCTCCAGATCGTGCATGCGATCGGCGAGCAGCGGATCGTCGATCTGGCGCATCCGCATCCGCGTGCGCTGCTGGACGCGCTCGATCGCCGCCTCGGCGGTCAGCCCCGAATCGATCGCCTCGTTGATCCGGCGCGACCAGCCCTCGTCATAGGCGAACATCTTGTAGGTCTCGAGAACCTCGCGATGCTCGCCGTCGACACCGAATTCGGCCTGGCTCGTCATCCGGTCGATCTGTTCGCGCATCTTGTCGAACGCGCCGTAGACGCGGTGACGCTCGGCCTCGGTATCTTCCGCGACGGTGTGTTCGATCGTGATCCGCGGCTGGTGATAGACCGCGTGGCCCGCGCCCATCCCGTCGACCAGCCGCAGCCCCAGGATCGTCTTGGCCGCGGTCGTCTGGGCGCGCGTCGGCGAGGCGCCGGCCTCGTCGGCCAGGCCGGTGTTGGCGATCAACTCGGACAGCACCATCGCCACCGTTTGCAGCGCCTCGATCTCGACATCCTCGTACCGGTGCGGCTCGGTATGCTGGACTGCGAGCACACCGACCGCCTGTTCGCGCCGGATGATCGGCACGCCGGCGAAGCTGTGGAACCTGTCTTCGCCGGTCTCGGGGCGATAGGCGAAATCGGGATGCGCGGCGGCTTCGTCGAGGTTGAGCGTTTCGACATTGGCGGCGATCACGCCGATCAGTCCTTCGCCGGGCGCGAGCTTGGTGACATGGACCGCGGCTTGCGAAAGACCGCGCGTCGCGAACAATTCGAGCAGCCCGTCGCGCAGCAGATAGATCGAGCAGACCTCGCTGTTGAGCGCCTCGCCGATGATCTGGACGACCGCGCCCAGCTTCGCCGGTGTCGCGCTGCGCGATCCCATCACGTCATGAAGGCGCGTCAGGATCTCGCGGGCGGCGGCGGGCGCGGAAAGCGGCATGTGGATGCGCTACCAGATCGGCCCTGCCCGCGCCAATCGGCAAAACGCCTGGGCGCGTTCAGGGCATGGTGAAGATGGCGGGATCGTAGCCGATTTCGGGCGTGGATTTGGGCGTGGTCACCGGGGCGGCCGCCGCGCCGAGCACGGTCCTGGTTTCGATCGGCTGGAGCGCCACCGCGGTCCGGTTCGCCTGCCATTGCGCCAGCGCGACGCGATAACTGTCATAGGCGCGGAACAGATCGACGAACGGCTGGTCGAGTTCGGCGATCGCGCCGGCCGCGAAGCTGTCGATCGTCGCCGGGCCGACGCCCGGCACGCGCGCCAGCACGCGGCTGGCGGCGGCGCAGAATTCGGCCTGCGCGCCGGGTTGCGCCCAATAGTTGTAGAGCCGCGTCATCGCATCGTCGAAGCGCGCCTCGCCGGCGGCGGCGACGAGCGCTTTGTGTGCCTTGGCGAGCGCGGTTTCCTGGCTGTCGAGCAGCGCATTGTACCCCGCGATGATCGTCGCCTCGTTCGCGCCGCGGCATCCGAGCGCGGCGACGTTGAGCCCGGTGCGCACGTGCCATAGCGCGGACGCCGCATTCAGCCCGGTATTGGGCGTCGCATAGCGGCCGTCGGCGAGCCGCGGCGGCACCGCGATTCCCGCGGCGGTTCCCGCGGGCGGCTGGGGCATCGGCTGCGGCGCCGGGGCGGGCGGCGGCGGTGGCGCGACCGCGACCTCCTTGGGTTTGGACGCGCAGCCCGCGAGCGCGAGCCCCGCGGCGGTCGCGATCAGCAGCAGACGATTGCGCGTCATAACAACTCCTTACGTGGCAATGCACGGCAGAAGCTGGCCTAATAAGGTTAACGAGGCGTTAGGCTTGTTTTGCGGCGAGGCGAGTCCGAAGCGCGATGGGACTCAGAGCCCGTTCGGAAATGCGCCTTTGGGTGCCGCAACGGAAATCGCCCTTTCGCGATTTCCCAAACAACCTCTTACGCCGCGCGCTTGGCGAGCGCCGTCGCGGCCTCTGCCATCAGTGCCGCGATGATCTCGGTGACGGGTTCTTCGCGGGTGACCATCCCGACCGATTGGCCCGCCATGACGCTGCCGTGCTCGACATCGCCGTCGATCACTGCGCGGCGCAGCGCGCCTGCCCAGTAATGCTCGATCTGAAGCTGCGCCTCGCCCATCGCGACCGCGCCGTCGTCGAGCGCCTGCGCCACCTCGCGCTGCTTGGCGGTGAACAATTCGCCGCCCTTGTTCCGAAGCGCGCGGACCGGGATGACGGGCAGGCGCGGGTCGATCTGGACGCTGGCGACGGCATCGCGCGCCGACGCGCGGATGAACGCCTTCTTGAAATTCTCGTGCGCGATCGATTCGGTCGCGCACACGAAACGCGTGCCGAGCTGGACGCCGGCGGCGCCCATGTCGAGATAGCCGGCGATCGCCTCGCCTCGGCCGATGCCGCCGGCGACGAACACGGGCACCTCGGCGGCGACCTCGGGCAGGATCTCCTGTGCGAGCACGCTGGTCGAGACCGGGCCGATATGGCCGCCGGCCTCCATGCCCTCGACCACTAGCGCGTCGACGCCCGATCGGATCAGCTTCTTGGCGAGGCTGAGCGCGGGGGCGAAGCAGATCAGCTTCGCGCCGCCCGCCTTGATCGCCTCGAGGCTGCCGCGCGGTGGCAAGCCGCCCGCGAGCACGACATGGCTGACGTCATGTTTCGCGCAGACCGCGATCAGATCGAACAGCATCGGATGCATCGTGATCAGGTTGACGCCGAACGGCTTGGTGGTGAGCGCCTTGGTGCCCGCGATCTCTGCGTCGAGCAGTTCGGGCGTCATCGCGCCGCACGCGATCACGCCGAACCCGCCCGCATTCGAGATCGCCGCGACGAGGTGACGTTCCGAAACCCACGACATCGCACCGCCGAGAATCGCGACCTCGCAGCCCAGGAAATCGCAGCCCCGCGCCATGCGGCGGTGCAGGCGCTCGGCGCCGATCGAATGCATGTCGTTCATCTTTGCCCCGTAGCGCCGGCGGGCACCACGGGGCAAGTTTCCATTCATCCCCGCGGGCCGGGGGCCATGCGGTTCAGGCGCTCTGGTTCAGATCGACGTAGCGCAGATAGGGCTTGAGCGTGCGGAACCCTTGCGGGAAGCGCGCGTGCGCGTCCTCGTCGGAAAGCTTGGGCGAGATGATGACCTCCTCACCCTGGTTCCAGTTGACCGGAGTCGCGACCGATTGCGTGTCGGTGAGCTGGAGGCTGTCGATCGCGCGGATGACCTCGGCGAAGTTGCGCCCTGTGCTCGGCGGATAAGTGAGGATCAGCCGCACCTTCTTGTTGGGATCGATCACGAACACCGAACGCACGGTGACGGTGGGATCGGCCTCGGGGTGGATCATGTCGTAGAGCGTCGAGACCTTCTGATCGGTGTCGGCGATCATCGGATAATCGAGCTTCTGCCCCTGGGTCGATTCGATGTCCTTTTCCCAGCCCTGGTGCGAATCGACCGGATCGACCGACAGCCCGATCGTTTTCACCCCGCGCTTGTCCCATTCGGGGCGCAGCCGCGCGACTTCGCCCAGTTCGGTCGTGCAGACCGGCGTGAAATCCTTGGGGTGGCTGAAGAACAGGCCCCAGGACGACCCGAGCCATTCGTGGAAACGGATACGCCCTTGCGTGCTGTCAGCCTCGAAATCGGGGGCAATCTGGCCAAGCTGGATCGACATGCGTGAATCTCCTTTACGCCCTTATGATGGAACCTCGCGGCCAGCGGGGCCAGCAAGCGTTGCTTGGGGGCATTGCAGAGATGCTTGGGGGGCGGGTGGTCGGCGCGGCGGAACCTTACGCCGGATCTTCTTCCGCATCGAGGCCGTAGGCGGTGTGCAGCACGCGCACCGCAAGCTCGGTATAATCCTCCTCGATCAGCACGCTGACCTTGATCTCCGATGTGGTGATCGCCTGGATGTTGATGCCGCGTTCGCCCAGCGTCTGGAACATCGTCGCGGCGACACCCGCGTGGCTGCGCATGCCGACGCCGACCACCGAGATCTTGGAGACGCGGGTGTCGTGCTTGAGGTCGATGAAGCCGATCCGCTCGCGCGCGGCGTTGAGCACCTCGATCGAGCGCGCGAGATCAGCGGTCGGCACGGTGAAGGTGACGTCGGTCGAATCGCCCGAATGCGCCACGTTCTGGACGATCATGTCGACGTTGATGCCCGCATCGGCGAGCGGCGAGAAGATCGCCGCGACCGAACCGGGCTGATCGAGCACCGCGGTCAGCGTGATCTTCGCATCGTTCTTGTCGTGCGCGATCCCGGTGATCAGTTGCTGTTCCATGTTTTCCAGTTCCTCTTCGCCGACGATCAGCGTGCCGGGCTCCGAGCCCCCGTCCTCGTCGAGGAACGACGACAGCACCTGAACGCGGACCTTTTCCTTCATCGCCAGCCCCACCGAGCGCGTCTGGAGCACCTTGGCGCCGACGCTGGCGAGTTCGAGCATTTCCTCATAGGTGACGCGCTTCAGCTTGCGCGCCCTGGGCACGATGCGCGGATCGGTGGTGTAGACCCCGTCGACATCGGTGTAGATGTCGCAGCGATCGGCCTGCATCGCCGCCGCCATCGCGACCGCCGAGGTATCCGATCCGCCGCGCCCGAGCGTGGTCACGCGCTCGCCCATCGCGACGCCCTGGAAACCGGGGATCACCGCCACTTCACCGCTCGACAGCGCCGCGCCGAGCGCGCGGGTGTCGATCTCGGCGATCCGGGCCGAGCCGTGCCCGTCGGAGGTGCGGATCGGGAGCTGCCAGCCCATCCAGCTTCGTGCGCGCACGCCCACTGCCTGGAGTGCGATCGCGAGCAGCCCGCTCGTCACTTGCTCGCCCGAGGAGACCACCACGTCATATTCGCGGCGATCGTAGAGCGAGCTCGCCTCGCGGCAGAAATTGACCAGCCGGTCGGTCTCGCCCGCCATCGCCGAGACGACGACCGCGACCTCGTTGCCGGCCTCGACCTCGCGCTTGATGCGCGCCGCCACGCTCCGGATGCGCTCAATGCCGGCCATCGAGGTGCCGCCGAACTTCATCACGATGCGCGCCATCGGGGGAGAAACTTCCTGTACCGGAGGGAGAAGACGGCGCCTGATAGAAACGCCGCCCCGCAAAGGCAAGCGACGCGCCGATCATGTCGCCTTGGGCCGGCGAAAGTTACCCTTTGTTTCGCCCCCCTCGCCCGCTGCGCAATCGACGCCATGCGGTGGGTCGGCTATGGAGCGGGAATGACAGACGCGACGACGATCGATGCGGCCGAAGCCGCGCATTTCGGGGCGCTCGCGGCCGATTGGTGGAATCCCAACGGCTCGTCGGCGATGCTCCATCGGCTCAATCCGGCGCGGCTCGGCTTTATCCGCGAGCAGATCGACCGGCATTGGGGCGGCGACGGGCAAGGCTTCACCCCGCTCGCCGGCAGGACCGCGCTCGACGTCGGCTGCGGTGCGGGCCTGCTCGCCGAGCCGCTCGCGCGGCTGGGCGCGGCGGTGACGGGGCTTGATGCCGCGCCTGAGAATATCGCCGCCGCCGCCGCGCACGCCGGCCAGTCGGGGCTCGACATCGCCTATCGCGCGGGCGAGCTGGCCGCGCTTGCCGGCACGCGCTTCGATCTCGTCACCTGTCTCGAGGTGATCGAACACGTCGCCGATGTCGCGGCGTTCGTGCGCGGGCTTGTCGATGTGCTCGCCGATGACGGTCTGCTGATCGTCTCGACCCCCAATCGCACTGCGCGATCGAAGCTGACACTGATCACGATCGGCGAGGGCACAGGCCAGATCCCGCGCGGCACGCACGACTGGAACAAGTTCATCACCCCCGATGAGCTGGCAGCTTCGCTCGCTGAGGCCGGTTTGCGCGTGATCGACCGGCGCGGGCTCGCCTTGTCGCCCGCCAAGGGGTTCGTGCTCAGCGACGATCTCGGACTCGATTATTTCCTCGCCGCGGTGCGGGCGTAGAGACCGTTTCAATCCCCCGTTCGTGCTGAGCTTGTCGAAGCACCGTTCTTCTTTGCCCCTCGGGCGCGGAAGCAAGAACGACCCTTCGACAAGCTCAGGGCGAACGGTTCAGGTTTGACGCGGAAGGCGGCTAGGGTCAGATCAGTTCCTTGAGCGGCACGGCCGGATCGGCAAGCGCGGCCCGGTCGGGCGCGGCGCCGGCTTCGACGAGCTTGCGGCCCTGGACGTAATCCTTGACCATGTTGACGCAATCGAGCGCGATCACGCGGTCGCCGCGCAGATAGATCACCGAGAAGCGCCGCGTGGCGGGGTCGCCGCGCACGATCACGGTGTCGTGGCCGATCGACAGCCCCACCGTCTGGAGTCTGAGATCATATTGGTTGGACCAGAACCACGGCACCGCGTCGTAGCTTGCCGGCTCACCGAGGATGGTTCGCGCGGCGACATTGGCCATGTCATTGGCGTTCTGCACCGATTCGAGCCGGATCTCGGCGCCGTCGGCAAAGGCGTTGGCGTGGCGCGCGCAATCGCCGATCGCGAAGACGTGCGGCAGGCTGGTGCGGCATTGCGCGTCGACGGCGACCCCGTTGCCGCCTGCGGCGCCGGCGTCGATCAGCGGCGCGACCGCGGGCTCGATGCCGATGCCGACGATCGCGAGATCGGCGGGGATGACGGTGCCGTCGGCAAGCCGGACGCCGCTGATCCGGCGATCGCCCTCCAGGCATTCGACGCCGACGCCAAGCCGTAGATCGACGCCGTGCGTGCGGTGTTCGGCGGCGTAGAATTCGGAAAGGGCGTCGCCGGCGACGCGCGCGAGCACCCGATTCTGCGCTTCGAGCACCGTCACCTGCTTGTCCGACTTGCTCAGCACCGCCGCTGCCTCAAGCCCGATATAGCCGGCGCCGATCACGACGATGCGCGCCGTCTCCGGCAGTTCGGCGGCAAGCCGATCGACATCGGCGCGCGCGCGGATCGCGTGGACGCCCGCAAGATCGTGTCCCGCGCACGTCAGCCGCCGCGGCGTGCCCCCCGTCGCCCAGACGAGTGTGCCGTAGCCGATCGTGGCGCCGTCCGCGGTCATCACCGCGCGCTCGGCCGGATCGACCGTAACGACACGGCGCCCGGTGAGCATCGTCACCGCGCGCTCTTCCCAGAAGGCGGGCGGGCGGATCAGCAGCCGCTCGAACGGCTTGTCGCCCGCGAGATAATCCTTGGAAAGCGGCGGGCGTTCATAAGGCAATTCGGGCTCGTCGCCGACGATGGCGATGCTGCCCGAAAAGCCGTTCTGGCGCAGCGCGATCGCGGCCTGCGCGCCGCCGTGTCCGCCGCCGACGATCAGCACATCGTAGGTCATGCGCCGAGCCTTTCGGCGTGCCAGGCGACATGATCGGCCATGAAGCTGGAGATGAAATAATAGCTGTGGTCGTAGCCCGGCTGCATCCTCAGCGTCAGGGCGATTCCCGCTTCGTCGCACGCCACGCGCAACAGCTCCGGCCGAAGCTGCTCGGCGAGAAACGGGTCGGCGTCGCCCTGATCGACCAGCATTTCGGGCACGCGCGCGCCATCCTCGATCAACGCGCAGGCATCATAGGGGCGCCACGCCGTGCGATCGTCGCCCAGATAGGCGGCAAGCGCCTTTTCGCCCCACGGCACGCGGCCGGGGGCGACGATCGGCGCGAAGGCGGAGATGCTGCGGAACCGCGCCGGGTTGCGCAAGCCGATCGTCAGCGCGCCGTGCCCACCCATCGAATGGCCGGTGATCGCCTGCCGGCCGGGATCGATCGGAAAATGCGCCGCGACCAGCGCGGGCAATTCGTCCTCGACATAGGATTTCATGCGGAAACCGGTGGCCCAGGGGGACTGGGTCGCATCGACGTAGAAGCCCGCGCCTTGCCCGAAATCATACGCCTCGTCGTCGGGCACGTCCTCGCCGCGCGGGCTCGTGTCGGGGGCGACGAAGACCACGCCGTGCGCGGCGCAGGCGGCGCGATACTCACCCTTCTCGGTGACATTGGCGTGGGTGCAGGTGAGCCCCGACAAGTACCAGAGCACCGGCAGTCGTGCGCCCTTTTCGTGCGCGGGCACGAATACTGCGAAGGTCATGTCGGTGCCCGTCGCCGTCGATCGATGGCGATAGACGCCCTGCACGCCGCCGTGCGCCTTGTTCTGCGAAACCGTCTCGATCGTCACCGGAACACCACCGTCTTGCCGTCGTTGAGGAAAACGCGCCGCTCGCCCACTGCCCCCACGGCGCGCGCGAGCACCTGTGCCTCGATGTCGCGGCCGGTGCGGATCATCTCGTCCACCGAGGCGCGATGATCGACGCGCTCGACCGCCTGTTCGATGATCGGCCCCTCGTCAAGATCGCCGGTCACGAAATGGGCGGTCGCGCCGATCAGCTTGACCCCGCGTTCGTGCGCGCGGTGATAGGGCCGCGCGCCCTTGAAGCCGGGCAGGAAGCTGTGGTGGATGTTGATGCAGCGCCCCGCGAGCCGCGCGGTCATATCCGCCGACAGCACTTGCATATAGCGCGCGAGCACCAGGTAATCGGCCTGCGTTTCCGCCATCACCGCCTCGATCGCGGCTTCCTGTTCGGCGCGATTGGCGTCGGTGACGGGCAGGTGGTGGAAGGCGATGCCGTGCCATTCGGTCAGCGCGCGCAGATTGTCATGGTTGCCGACGACGCCGGCGATCTCGATCGAAAGCGCGCCGGAGCGGCGGCGATGGAGCAGATCGGCAAGGCAGTGCGAACCCGTCGATACCGCGATGATCGCGCGTGGCTTCGCGGCCGCCTCGACCAGCCCCCAATCGAGCGCGAACCGCGCGGCGACTGGCGCGAACGCCGCCCGCAGCGCGGCCGTATCGGCCGGGAAGTGCGCCCCGCCGGCCTGGAAGACGACGCGCATGAAGAATCGCCCGGTCTCCAGATCGGCATATTGCTGGCTGTCGGTGATGAAGCCGTCGCGCTCGGCGAGGAAGCCGCTGACCCCCGCGACGATGCCGACGCGATCCTCGCACGCGAGCGTGAGGATCCAGCGGGCTGCGTCCATCACTCCATCCGGTGCGCGGCGCACAATTTGTTGCCCGCGGGATCGCGCAGATAGGCGAGATAGAGCTTGCCGAACCCGCCCTCGCGCACGCCGGGCGGGTCTTCGCAGGTCGTGCCGCCGTTGGCGACGCCGGCGGCGTGCCAGGCGTCGGCCTGCGCCGGCGAAGCGGCGGCGAACCCGATCGTGCCGCCATTGGCATGGCAGGCAGGCGCGCCGTCGATCGGGGCGGTGATCATGAACAGCCCGCCGTTGTGCGCATAGACCACCCGGCCCTTGGCGTCGGTCATCCCCGGCTTCGCGCCGAGCGCGCCGAGGATCGCATCGTAGAACGCCTTCGACGCCGCGACATCATTGGCGCCGACCATCACATGGCTGAACATCGTTTCCCTCCCCTTTTCAGTACACCACGACGCTGCGGATGCTTTCGCCCGCATGCATCAGATCGAAGCCCTTGTTGATCTCGTCGAGGCTGAGCACATGGGTGATCATCGGGTCGATCTCGATTCGGCCGTTCATGTACCAGTCGACGATTTTCGGCACGTCGGTGCGCCCGCGCGCGCCGCCGAACGCGGTGCCTTTCCACACCCGCCCGGTGACGAGCTGGAAGGGCCGCGTCGCGATCTCCTTGCCGGCTTCCGCCACACCGATGACGATGCTTTCGCCCCAGCCGCGATGGCAGCATTCGAGCGCCGTCCTCATCACCTCGGTGTTGCCGGTCGCATCGAAGCTGTAATCGGCGCCGCCGTCGGTCAGTTCGATCACTTTCGCGATCGTCTCCTCGCGCGACAGGCCCTTTGAATTGAGGAAATGCGTCATCCCGAACTTGCGGCCCCATGCCTCGCGGTCGGGGTTGATGTCGACGCCGATGATCCGCCCCGCGCCCACCATCTTCGCGCCCTGGATGACGTTGAGCCCGATCCCGCCCAGCCCGAACACGACGACGTTCTCGCCGGCCTGCACCCTGGCGGTGTTGACCACCGCGCCCACCCCGGTGGTGACGCCGCAGCCGATATAGCAACTCGTCTTGAAGGGCGCGTCCTCGCGAATTTTCGCCACTGCGATTTCGGGCAGCACGGTGAAGTTCGAAAAGGTCGAACAGCCCATGTAATGGAAGATCGGCCGGCCCTTGTACGAAAAGCGCGTGGTGCCGTCGGGCATCAACCCCTTGCCCTGCGTGGCGCGGATCGCGGTGCACAAATTGGTCTTGCCCGACAGGCACGATTTACACTGGCGGCATTCGGGGGTGTAGAGCGGGATGACGTGATCGCCCGGCGCCACGCTGGTCACGCCCGCGCCCACCTCACGCACGATCCCCGCCCCCTCATGCCCCAGCACCGAGGGGAACAGCCCCTCGCTGTCCAGCCCGTCGAGCGTATAGGCGTCGGTGTGGCAGATGCCCGTCGCCATGATCTCGATCAGCACTTCTCCCGCCTTCGGCCCCTCCAGATCGAGGTCAACGATCTCCAGCGGCTGTTTCGCCTCGAACGCGACGGCGGCACGGGTCTTCATAGCGATCATCCTTTCGTTGCGCCGTCCCATATCACAGGCCCGGCCGCTTTGGTCGAGGGCGTGATCGCGCGGTGCCGATCAATCGATTTTCTCGCTCAACCTGACCGATCTTAATCGCTTCCGTCGTTGACGACTCGGGCCTAGCCTCGCTTCCGACAGCCGAAGACATGAGGAGAGAGAGCATGGACGCGACGACAAGTGATCCGCTGGGCGACGGCTGCCCGATGCATCAACAAGGCGCGATACGCTCGCTGCTCGGCCGCACCAGCCGCGATTGGTGGCCCAACCAGCTATCGCTCGATATCCTTCACCAGCACGGCCGCTCGGGCAATCCGCTGGGCGACGATTTCGATTATCGCAAGGCGTTCGAGGCGCTCGATTACGCGGGCGTCAAGCGCGATCTCCACGCGCTGATGACCGACAGCCAGCCGTGGTGGCCCGCCGATTACGGGCATTACGGCCCGTTCTTCATCCGCATGGCGTGGCACAGCGCGGGCACCTATCGCACCGGCGACGGGCGCGGCGGCGCCTCGTCGGGCAATCAGCGTTTCGCGCCGCTCAATTCGTGGCCGGACAACGCCAATCTGGATAAGGCGCGGCGCCTGCTGTGGCCGATCAAGCAGAAATACGGGCGCAACCTTTCCTGGGCGGATCTGCTGATCCTGGCCGGCAACGTCGCGATCGAATCGATGGGCGGGCCGGTGTTCGGTTTCGGCGGCGGGCGCGAGGACATTTTCGAGCCCGAAAAGGACGTCTATTGGGGCACCGAGGAGGAATGGCTGGGCCAGACCCGGATCGATCCCGACAAGGAGATGGTGCTCGAAAACCCGCTCGCGGCGATCCAGATGGGTCTCATCTACGTCAACCCCGAAGGCCCCGGCGGCAATGCCGATCCGGCGCAATCGGGCCGCGACATCCGCGAGACCTTCGCGCGGATGGCGATGAACGACGAGGAGACGCTCGCGCTGACCGCGGGCGGGCACACGTTCGGCAAGTGCCACGGCGCGGGCGATGCCGCGCTGGTCGGCGCCGAACCCGAAGGCGCGGACATCGCGCAGCAGGGCTTGGGCTGGATCAGCGGGCATGAAAGCGGTGTCGGCGATCACACCATCACCAGCGGGCTCGAAGGCTCGTGGACGCCGACGCCGACCAAGTGGGATCACAGCTATTTCCACATGCTGCTCGATTACGAATACGAACTGGTCAGGAGCCCCGCGGGGGCGAAACAATGGCAGCCGGTCAACGTCGCGCCCGACGATCTGGCGCCGGGCGCGCACAGCCCCGACAGGCGCGTGCCGACGATGATGACGACGGCCGACATGGCGATGAAGGTCGATCCCGAATACCGCAAGATCGCCGAGCGTTTCCGTGACGATCCGGCCGCCTTCGCCGATGCCTGGGCGCGCGCCTGGTTCAAGCTCACCCATCGCGATATGGGGCCCAAGGTTCGCTATCTCGGCCCCGACGTGCCCGAGGAGGACCTGATCTGGCAGGATCCGCTGCCCAAGGCTGATTACGCGCCGATCGGGGACAGCGACGTCACCGCCTTGAAGAAGCGCATCGCCGATTCGGGCCTTTCGGTGGTGCAGCTCGTGAAAACCGCCTGGGCGTCCGCTTCCACGTTCCGCGGATCGGACAAGCGCGGCGGCGCCAACGGCGCGCGCATCCGTCTGGCGCCGCAGAATAGCTGGGAGGTCAACGAGCCGGCCGAACTCGCCAAGGTGCTCAAGGTCTATGAGGGCATCCAGCGCGATGTCGGCAAGCCGGTCTCGATCGCCGACCTGATCGTGCTCGGCGGCGGCGTCGGCATCGAGCAGGCGGCGAAGGCCGCTGGCAAGAGGGTGACGGTGCCCTTCGCCCCCGGCCGCGTCGACGCGACCGCCGAGCAGACCGATGCGGACAGCTTCGAACCGCTCGAACCCAAGGCGGACGGCTTCCGCAACTACCTCCAGACGCGCTTCAGCGTGCCGACCGAGGAGCTGCTGATCGATCGTGCCCAGCTTCTCGGCCTCAGCGCGCCCGAAATGGCGGTGCTGGTCGGCGGGCTGCGCGTGCTCGGCGCCAATCACGGCGGGTCGAAACACGGCGTCTTCACCGATCGGCCGGGGCAACTCACCAACGACTTCTTCGTGCATCTGCTCGACATGGGCACGGCGTGGAAGGAAGTGGACGAGGCTGGCGACGAGGAATTCGTCGGCACCGACCGCGCGACCGATACGCCGCGATGGACGGCGACGCGCACCGACCTCGTCTTCGGTTCGAACGCGCAGTTGCGGGTGATATCCGAAGTCTATGCCGCGGCGGACGCGGGCGACAAGTTCGTGCACGATTTCGTCGCGGCCTGGGCCAAGGTGATGAACGCCGACCGGTTCGATCTGGCCTAACCGGCAGGGCACGCCCCGGTGCTGCCGCCCTGACGCGGCACCGGGGCGCTTTTCGCAGGCGAGGACGCTGGCGGGCCGAAGCCGACGAAACGGAGAACTACATCTGCGCTATAGCCCTCCGACATTGAGGCAAAGAGGAACGCTATGATGGGGTGGTTTGCTGACCGTCTCCCTTTAGCGATTCGATCGTGTGATGAGCATGAGCTGCGCGCCGCCGCGCATCAGTTGATGATGTCGCCTCGTTCGTCTGAACGCAGTGCGGTCAGACGTTCTCTCCACAATCGTAATGCTTCGGGCGTCAATCTGGTCCAATGCGTGATTTCGCCAATGATCTTGAGCGGTGCGCTGCTGCGATACGACCGAGTGGGGTTGCCGGGAAATTTCTTGTCGGTCACGTTCGGGTCGTTCTCGAATGTCTCGGTCGGCTCTACGACATAAACATGCGGGGCTGCGTCGCCTCCGGCGAGCTCCGCCGCGATTTCAGCGGCAAGCCCGGCACCGTCCACAATGGCAGTGAAGTAGATGTGGTTCATCACCACGTCGGGACGATAGTTCGACCGGTATCCTGCGGTGAGGAAATCATCCACGCACAAATTCGCGATTGTACCGTGAAAGAACGGTCCCTCGTCTAGTACTTCGGCCATCGTCACCGCCCTTGTCTTGTGATCTGGTTGTAATCAGTGAGCTAAGCGGTTCCAACAGCCGCAATCAGGTCGGTGCCTGTCGTCGCTGATCATCAGGCTGTAGCGTAAGAACGGCGGTGATTTGCGGGGCGTATAGCCGCTTGGCGGCGATGCGGTGATCGGCGGTAAATGGCGGAGCGGGAGGGATTCGAACTCAGGCGATATGTTGCTGTTTTACGAACCCTAATTTACTCGCCAAATCCAGAAAGCCACGCTGGAAACCACGCAGGGCAGTTTTGCCGTTCTTCCACTTGATCCGAACGCATGGCGATCAAATCATCGGCTCCCTTTCTATAATGAATCCGGCTCCTTTGAGCAACTAACCGATCGCTTGTTCTGCGTCCCTGAATTGGGCTGCAACTCCTGCGACGGCGCAATGTGAGCAGACATTCTCGGAGGTGCCGCAGGGCATTTGATATTCGGTAGCGGGACTTGCGCCAATTTACGACGCCATCCGAAGGTTGCTCGAATCGAAATTTCCTATATAGTCGAAATATGGAACTTAAGAACGCCCTCTCCGCGCTCGCCGCTCTCGCCCATGAAGGGCGTCTCGCTGCTTTCCGCATGTTGGTTCAAGCGGGCCACGAAGGCATGGCGGCGGGCGAAATAGCCCGTCGCCTCGACGTGCCGCCGAACACGCTTTCGTCAAACCTGAGCATCTTGTCCCACGCGGGCCTTATCGAAAGTCGGCGGGATGGGCGGTCGATTATCTACACCGCACGATATGAGAACATGACCGCGTTGCTCGAATATCTGATGCAGGATTGCTGCGCCGGGCATCCTGAAATCTGCGCGCCTCTCGTCAAGGTCGCGCTGGACAGCCGGTGCGGACAGGAGGGTTGTGCATGAGCAATCAGGTTTACAACGTCCTGTTCCTTTGCACCGGCAATTCGGCCCGTTCGATCTTGGCGGAAAGCGCGCTCAACAAGCTGGGAGAAGGCCGCTTCCGGGCCTTCTCGGCGGGCAGCTTCCCGAAAGGCGACGTGCATCCGATGACATTGAACGTGCTGGCCTCGCTCGGCTATCCGACCGATGGGCTGCGTTCCAAAAGTTGGGATGAGTTTGCGGCTTCGGGTGCGCCGAAGATCGACCTCATTATCACTGTCTGCGACGACGCTGCGGGCGAAACCTGCCCGGTTTGGCCGGGGCGGCCGATCACGGCCCATTGGGGGATCGAAGATCCTGCCAAGGTCGAAGGGGAAGGCCAGCGGGAAGCCTTTGTCCGCGCCCTTCGCTACATGCTGAATCGTATCACGCTGTTCCTCGCGCTGCCCCATGACAGCATCGACCGCATGACGCTCGCCGCCAAGCTCCGCGAAATCGGCCAAGCCGAAGGCACTACCCATCCGAAAGCAAGCAACAATGCCGATTGACATTATCGTGTATCACAACCCGGAGTGCGGCACCTCGCGGAACGTGTTGGGCCTGATCCGCAATGCCGGGATCGAGCCGCACATTATCGAGTATCTGAAAACGCCGCCTGCGCGCGCCTTGCTCGTCCAGCTTATCGAACGCGCGGGAATCGCGCCGCGCGACCTCTTGCGCGAGAAAGGCACACCATACGCTGAACTTGGCTTGGGCGACGAAAGCCTAACCGACGACGCCTTGTTAGACGCGATGATGGTGCATCCAATCCTTATCAACCGGCCGCTGGTCGTCTCGCCGCTCGGTGTGAAATTGTGCCGCCCTTCGGAAGCGGTGCTGGACCTGTTGCCTGTGCCGCAACAGGGCGCGTTCGCCAAGGAAGATGGCGAACGGGTCGTGGATGAACAAGGCCAACGGGTCATCTGAGGCGAATATGTCAACGGCTCCCCTTGCGGCCACGGTGCCGTCTCGTCCCGGCATTTCCTTTTTCGAGCGGTATCTAAGCCTGTGGGTGGCGCTGTGCATCGTGGCGGGCATTGCGCTCGGCCATGCGCTACCCGGTCTGTTCAGCGTGATCGCAGCGGCCGAAGTCGCCCGCGTTAATCTCGTGGTCGCGGTGCTGATCTGGCTGATGATCGTGCCAATGCTGCTCAAAATCGACTTTGGGGCGCTTGGAAGCGTCAGGCAGCATTGGAAGGGTGTCGGTGTCACCCTGTTCATCAACTGGGCGGTCAAGCCCTTCTCGATGGCACTGCTCGGCACTCTGTTCATCGGCTGGCTGTTCGCGCCGCTACTGCCAGCGGGCGAAGCATCGTCATATATTGCCGGGCTGATCCTGCTTGCCGCCGCACCCTGCACGGCAATGGTGTTCGTCTGGTCCAACCTGTGTGACGGTGAGCCGACTTACACATTGAGTCAGGTCGCCTTGAATGACCTCATCATGGTCTTTGCGTTCGCGCCGCTGGTCGGGCTGTTGCTCGGCGTGGCTTCGGTGACGGTGCCGTGGGATACGCTGTTGCTTTCGGTCGGCCTCTATATCGTGGTGCCGGTGGTCGTCGCGCAGCTCGTCCGGCGCGCTGTGTTGGCGGCAGGCGGGCAATCCGCCCTAGACGGCCTGCTGGCTCGCCTTGGGCCTGTGTCGCTGGTCGCCTTGCTGGCAACGCTGGTGTTGCTGTTCGGCTTTCAGGGCGAGGCGATCATTGAACAGCCATTGGTCATCGGCCTGCTGGCCGTCCCCATTCTGATCCAAGTCTATTTCAACGCCGGGCTGGCCTATTGGCTAAGCCGCCGCTTTGGCGTCGCGTGGTGCGTCGCCGCGCCCTCCGCGCTCATCGGCGCATCCAATTTCTTCGAGCTGGCCGTGGCCGCCGCAATCAGCCTGTTCGGCCTCAAGTCGGGGGCGGCGCTCGCAACCGTGGTCGGGGTGCTGGTCGAGGTTCCGGTCATGCTCTCCGTGGTCGCCATCGTGAAGCGGACTCGCGGCTGGTATGAGAAAGGAGCCATCGCTTGACCCGTCTCCGCGCGCTTTCCGATCCGCGTCATCTGCCCGCCCTCGATCTCCGCTATATCCGTGAGCGGCCCGCCGTTGGTCTTGGTGCGGGCGATCCGCCGCCGCGCATCCTGCTCCTGTATGGTAGCTTGCGCGAACGGTCCTTCTCGCGCCACGCTGTCGAGGAAGCCGCAAGGCTGCTCCAATTGTTCGGCGCGGAAACGCGGATTTTCGATCCGGCTGATCTGCCATTGCCCGATCAGGTGAAGGGGGACGATCATCCCGCCGTTCACGAATTGCGCGACCATGCCATGTGGTCGGAAGGCATGGTGTGGTGCAGCCCGGAGCGTCACGGCCAGATAAGCAGCATCATGAAAGCGCAAATCGACCATCTACCGCTCGAAATGAAAGGTATGCGCCCCACGCAAGGACGCACTCTCGCGGTGATGCAAGTGTCCGGCGGCTCGCAGTCATTCAATGCGGTCAATACGCTGCGCCTGCTCGGCCGCTGGATGCGGATGTTCACGATCCCCAATCAGTCGAGCGTAGCCAAGGCGTTTCAGGAGTTTGACGAAACGGGTCGAATGAAACCGTCAGGCTATTATGATCGCATCGTGGATGTGATGGAGGAATTGATACGGTTCACTATCCTGTTACGGCCGCATGCCGATCAACTCGTAGATCGCTATTCCGAACGCAAATCCGCCGATATTGTCATTGACCCGGCGCGCGACATCTCAAGCATCGCGGTTTGCAAGCGGTAGCATGATCGACGCCCCTACCAGAACTTGCGGCGTTTCCCTTCAAAGCCATCTTTCACCTTGTCGATCCATGCGACAATCTCATGCTCGCTCCAACGGGAAGCATAAGGCGATATTTTGTAGGGGGCGGGGAAACGTCCCTGGGTGATAAGCCGGTAGATCATCGACTTTCCAAGACCAACGCGCCGCGTGACTTCTTCCAGTTTCAGGAGGCGTTCGGGAGGCTCGGAAAACTCCGTCATATCTAACCCATATTCGGGGGAACGGCGGATGCATGGGCAAAGGGCAACACCATCTGCGCGGTCATGCCTTCCGCGTCCGGGAACAGCATGACTTTGAGCGGATAAAATGGGTCGTCAATTTCGACGCGTAGATAATCGCGCGGTGGATCGCTCCGCGATTCCTTCTCCCAGGCATCGCCAACCGTCTGCCACCCCAGCATCACACGAAACGCGGGCGCGTTGTCGCTGACCCGATTGTCGTTGGGGACGAGACGGATTTTTCGCTGGATGGTGAGCGTGGTGATTTCGCCCTCCCAACCGCCTTGCTTCGACCGCTTGAAACGGCCGATGACTCTGCGGCGCCTCACGTCCCGCTCTCCACATCACGGCGCGCTTTCGCAAATGCGCGGTCGCTGGCGAGGAAGGTTTCGAGCATCGCCGGTATCAGGTCGGCCACCGCCGCCTTGTCGGCATAGGCCCGATTGTAGATCGCGGCGTAGTCGGCAAGGGTGTGCGCTAGGTCCGGTGTCACCGTGATCGCGATCTTGACCGGCGTGCGGTCTGGAAGTTTGGCGAGTTTGAGCATGGGGCGTTCTCCTGTCAGCGAGCGCCACCCCAGGGCCGCAATTGCAAATCCTTGTGAACGATCACGCGGAGCGGCCATCCGGGGCGGACGGTTATCGTGGGCTGGATGTTGAGATTCCTGGTGACGATCTGCTGCCCTGCCTGATTGGCGGACTGCTGGGTCGACTGACGGACGGCGCGGACAAGATCGCTTTCATCGTCGCCGATCGACACTTCGGTGCCGACGCCGAGCAGCGTCGAGAGCGCCACACCTTTGAGCAGGCGCCAGGTGTGGAAATCCACCTTGTCCTCAAGGCCGGCATAGCCCGCCGCATCGGTAGCAGGCAGATTGTCGATCTGGATGGAGGAGCCATCGGGCAGTATGATCCGCTGCCAGACGAGCAGCGCACGGCTCTGTCCAAACGCCACGACGCTATCATAGCTACCGATCAGACGGGCGCCCTGGGGAATGAGCAGGGTCCGCCCCGTCACGGTGTCGAATACATTCTCCGTCACCTGCGCGATGACCATGCCCGGCAGGTCGGAATTAAGCCCGGTGAGCAGACTGGCGGCGATGACGCTCCCCGCCATCACCTGATAGGGCGATGCCGGTGTCTCCAGCACATGGGCGTTATAGATCCCGCCCGACGCCTGCCGCCCGACAAAATCCAGCTTGCGCTGCTGGTTGTTCTGATCGTGCTCCGGGTCGAGCGCGAGGCGATCGCTCGCGGCCGGTGGCTCCGGAGCGATAGGGACGTCAGCGGCGCTCTGGCTGAAGGCCATGGCAGTGCCCGTCGAACGGCCCGACGACTGCACCATGACGCCGGCCTCGCGGGCCTGCGCGGCTTGCCCAGCGAGACGCTGGCGTTCGGCTTCTGCGGCCTGTTCCTCAGGGGTCATCGCCGGTGTGGGGTCATCGCCTGCAAGCTGGCGCTGGCGATCAAGGATCGGCTTACCCAGGTCTCCGGGGAGCGGCGCTCCCAGCACCGGGACGCCGCGCGCGACCTCGCCATAGCTGCCCGGCAGGTTCATCACCTGATCGGCGGGAGTATGCCGGTCGGTGATGGCCTTGTCCTCGCCGGCCGCGACGATCTGGAGCGTCTTCGGCCCCAGCGCCATCCAGGCGACGCCGGCAATGGCGAGCGAACCGACGGCCGCGCCGCCGATGATGACGCCCCGCCGGAAGCGCACCACACGGCGGGGGCTGGCGCGCAGAACCAAGGTGTCGGGCGCGGCTTTTGAGGGCGGCGCGGGCGACGCGGCTTGCGCTTCCGGCTCCGGCGCGATCGGATCAACGGGCGGCTCGCTCATTTCCGCGTCCTCCCGGCCTGACCGTCAGTTCGGCTGATCCGCACGACGGCTTGCGGGTTTTCGCCGAGACGCAATTCAGCCGCCGCGAACAGGCGGTCGACGATGTAATGGTTGCCGCTGACGCGGTAGTTGACGAGCTGGCTGTCACCGAGCGGGCCGACCACGAACAACGGCGGCGCTTCCCCCTGATCGAGTCGCGCGGGAAACTCGATATAGACCTTATTCCCGTCATCCCAGGCGCGAACCGGCCGCCACGGCGGGCTGTCACCCGTGATCTCGTAGCGGAAGCGCAGGTTGGTGAGCGATATGCCATCGGCCACCGGCTGCGCCTGCTCGGCCTGTTGGTTCTGGCGCTGAAGCGCCACAAGCCGGTCTTGCGGATAGGTCCAGCTTATAGCGGCCATCGCCGTCCTGTCGGTGCTTTCGAGCGCCAGATGATAGGCGCGGCGATCGGTGGTGATGACCATGTTGGTCGCCAACCCCGGCGCAAACGGCTTGACCAGCACATGCACGCGGGCCTGATCTCCAGCGCCGCTTGCAGTGTCACCGATAACCCAACGCACCGTGTCACCGGCCGAAACCGCCACCAGCTTCTCGCCAGGCTGCAACGCGATGTCGCTCACCCGTTCGGGTGCGGCATAGAGCCGGTAAAGTGCTCCTTCGGTCCAGGGATAGACCTGCACGGCATTAATATAACCCGCTCTCGACGGCTCGCGCGTGGCGGCGCGGTTCGCGGCTTCCACCCGTGCGGTGGGAGGGCTGTTGTCGGCCTTCACCGATGGCGGCGGCAATAGCTGCCCCGGCAAGGGAAGCGGCACTGGCTGTTCGACGATCTCGACCGGCCTGGGCGGTTCGGCTTCTTGGTGCGCGGGCTGGAAGTCAGCGGTGTCATAGCTGATCGCCGGCGGTGTCGTCTTGCCGGCACAGGCGGACAACGCCAGTGCCGAGACGGACAGGACAATGATCCGGGTCATGGGGCGGAATCTCCTTCATTGGCGGGACTGGCCGACGCGGCCTGAACCGGCGCGCTATCCTGCACGGGCATTGCGGTCGGCGTTGTTGGAGCCGGAACGATGGGCTGCTGCGGAGGCTGCTGGTCCGCCGTCGCCGGCGGGCCTTCGAGTTCCCGTGCCCAGTCGATAGCGTTGACGAACAGGCCGAGTGGATTCTTGCGGAGCGCATCGGCAGTTTTGGGCGGCTGCATCTTCACCGTCAGCATGGCGGTCCAGCGTTCGGTTCTGGCCAAGCTGCCACGCTCGTAGATGCTTTCGGTCCACTTAACCTGAAAGCTGGTGTCGGAGGCGCGGACCACACTCGTCACCTGCACCGATACGCTGCGCTGGCCGATACCCGCGAACGGATCGTTGCTACGGGCATATTCGTTGAGGAAAATCGCCGCGCGGTCGGTAGCGAAGTCGTATGCATCAAGCCAGTTGCGCTTGACCAATACCGGGTCGGTGGAGACCGACCGCACGTTCGATATGAACCGGCTCAGGAACCAGGCGATCTGCCCGTCGGTGGGCTGATAGTTCTGGATCGCCGGCGCTACACTGCGGGCTTCACCGAGCCGATCCACCTCAACGACGTAGGGGGCGACGCGGCTCTGCATCGATTGCCAGACGTTCGAGCCGATCAGGATGCCGGTCAGACCAAGACATCCGAAGGCGACGAGCCGCCAGTTCTTCGCCTGCACGCGCGCCGAGCCGATGCGCTCGTCCCAGAGCTGGCCGGCACGCTGATATGGGGTTTCCGGTTCGGGCGTGCGCCCGTAACGCTGGATGGATCGCTTGAAGATCATGAAAAATCACTCCTTGTCGCTAAGGTCGGGATTGGCCGAGCCACCGGGACGATCGCCGTCCTTGACCGTCTGCATCGCCATGTGGCGGCGATGACGTGCAGCCTGTTCGGAGCGCAGATTGCGCGCCCAGGCCGGAGCGCCACCGGCTGCTCCGGCGGCCGCGCCCGCAACCGAAGCGCCGGGCGATGCGCTAGACGGCGAAGACGTGCGGCCGGCATGCCATGCAGCCTGCTGCCCGCGACCGGCAGCGTCCCTGAATGGTGCCGTGACGCGCGCGGCCGCTGCCTTCAATCCTTGCGATGTCGCGCCACCGATTGCGGTGCCGATGCCACCCATACCGGCGCGCATCGTGCTGCTGCCGGAAGTTTCCTGCCCGAGCCGATAAGCGGTGGCGCCGGCGGAGCCCATCGCGGTTCCGGCCCGGATCGCAGCCATGCCGCCAGAGGCGCCAGCCATCGCAGCGCGAGTGCCGAGCATCGCCGCGCCGCCAGTGGCCAGCGCTGCGCCCGCCACCGTGCCGACGGCCGCACCCGCGCCGAGTTGCGGTGCGCCCGTAACGAGACCGGAGGCAATTGAGGGACCGAAGATGGCGAGGCCGACCAGCGTCAGCGCGCCCATCAACAGGCTCAAGGCTTCCGCGATACCGGGATCGGCTCCGACCAGGCTGTTGAGCTGCGCGAAGAAGTTGGTGCCGATGCCGATAATGACCGCCAGCACCATGATCTTGATGCCTGACGATATGACACCGCCCAGCACCCGCTCGGCGAGGAAGCTGGTCTTATTCCACAGTGCGAACGGCACCAGCACGAACCCGGCGAGCGTCGTCAGCTTGAACTCAATGATGGTGATGAAGACCTGCACGGCCATGCCCAGGAAGGCCAGCACCACCAGAAACCAGCACACGAGCAGAACGGCGATGGTGAGGAAGTTGCCGAAGAACTCGGGAAAGCCGGAAAGCGTCCCGACCTTAACCAGAAGCGGCCACGCTGCTTTGAACCCCGTGCCCCCGATCGCGCCCGGACGGAGCAGGTCGGCGGCCGACATACCGCCTCCCGACGCGGTGATGCCAAGCCCGGAAAAGCTGCGAAAGATGATGTCGGCAAGCGTGTTGAAATTGCCGATAATGAAGGCGAAGGCACCGACATAGAGTGTCTTCTTGATAAGGCGGCCAAGCACGTCAGAATCATTGTCCATCGCCCACCAGAGCGCGGCCAGAGTCACGTCGATGCCGATCAGGACGGTGGTAAGAAAGGCGACATCCCCGGACAGGAGGCCAAAGCCGCTGTCGATGTAGGTCGTGAAGACGGCCAGGAAGTTGTCGATGATGTTGAGATCGGGGTTCATGGCCGTGTGCCGCCTTTCCGGTCGCCGTCAGTTGCGCGTGTAGATGTCGCGTTCGCCGATGAAGCGCCGCGTGGTCTCACGCGCGGCTTCGAGCGCCTGTTGCTGGCGGGCGCGCTCGATCGCATCGGCACGATACTGGGCCGCCATCATGTTCTGGATTTGGAGCTGCTGCTTGGTGGACAGCGCAATGAGCTGGTTGGTCGCCTGTTGCGCCTGCAAGTCGCCAGTCGCTGATTGGCTTTGCGATACCAGTTCCGAGAGCAGTGCGGCGTCGCCCTGGACATTCTCCACGACCTGCGCCTGAACGCGCATGGTCTGCCGGTAGGCTTTCATCGACGCCTGCAACCGCGCGCGCGCCTGGGCGATGATGTCGCTGGTCGACAGCGTTTGATCGAAGTCGGCGGGAAATTGTGTCCGCAGCGCGTTATCGGTCGATCCGAGATCGAACGCGATGCCCTCCGCCTGCATCATCAGCGTGTCGATGCGCTGCATTGAGTGGGTGATCTGCGCCAACGATGAGAAGTCGAGGCGTTGGAGGTGCTTCGCCATATTGGTGAGCATCGTCGCCTGGTTCTGGAGCGCCCGGATCTGATTGTTGATCTGCTGGAGGGTGCGCGCCGCGGTCAGGACATTCTGTGCGTAGTTCGACGGATCGAACACCACGCCGCCAAATTGCGCGTGCGCGGGTGCGGTCGGCACGATGGCGGTGCCGATCATGGCGGTCGCAGCACAGCACGCGGCAAGGATATTGGTTTTCATGAGGGTAGCTCCTTCTGCTGGGGGATGAAGGGGTCTCCCCCGGCGCTGTTCGCGCCGGGGAAGTCTCGGAGAAGACCGGCCGCCCAGCCGAGGCGGCGCGCTTCAAGAAAGGCAGCGGCGAACCCGACCTCGCCCTGTTCCGCGAGCAGACGATCGATCAGGCTTTGCGTGTCGGGATCGGAGGCGCCGCACAGCGCCACGGCGATCGGCCCCAGCGTCAGCTCGAACAGGCGATTGCCGCGCCGGGATTGCAGATAATAATGCCGCTTCGGCGTGGCGCGGGCGATCAGTTCGATCTGCGTGTCGTTGAGGCCGAACCGCTCATAGGTGGTGCGGGCCTGCGGCTCGATCGCCCGGTCATTGGGAAGCAGGATGCGTTGCGGGCAGCTTTCGATGATCGCGGGCGCGATGCTGCTGTCGGCAATGTCCGCGAGGCTCTGCGTGGCGAAGATGACGCTGACATTCTTCTTGCGCAGAACCTTCAGCCATTCGCGGATGCGCTGGGCGAACAGTGGATTGTCGAGAAATACCCAGGCTTCATCGAGAATGAGCAGCGTCGGCCGCCCGTCGAAGCGTTCTTCGAGCCGGTGGAACAAATAGGTTAGCACCGGCAGCACGACGCTGCCTGAGTTCATCAGCGCTTCGGTCTCGAAGCACTGAACATCCGACAGGTCCAGGGCGTTTTCCGCCGCATCGAGCAGCCGCCCGAATGGCCCTTCGAGCGTATAGGGCATGAGCGCGGCCTTGAGCGCGTTGGACTGGAGTAGAACCGCAAGGCCGGTGAGCGTGCGCTGTTCGGGCGGCGCGCTGGCAAGGCTGGTGAGCGCCGACCAAAGCGCTTCCTTGACCTCCGGCGTCACATCGACCCGCTCATGGGCGAGCAAGGCCGCGATCCAGTCGGCCGCCCATGCCCGCTCGCCGTCATCGTGAATGTTGCGCAAGGGCTGGAATGCCAGTGCGTCGCTCTCGCCCAGAGCATGATGTTCGCCGCCCATCGCCAGCACGGTGGCGCGCGCAGACAGCCCCTTGTCGAAGATATAGACCTGAGCGCCGGGATAGCGCCGGAACTGCAAGGCGAGCAGTGCCAGCAGCACCGATTTGCCCGCTCCGGTCGGGCCGACAACCAGCATATGGCCAACGTCGCCGACATGGGTGGAAAGGCGGAACGGCGTCGAACCCCAGGTCTCCGCATAGAGCAGCGGCGGCCCATCCAGATGATCGTTGCGCGACGGCCCTGCCCATACTGACGACAGCGGCATCAGATGCGCGAGGTTCAGCGTGTGGACCAGCGGTTGGCGGACATTCGCATAAACGTGGCCGGGCAGACTGCCGAGCCAGGCTTCCACGGCGTTCACCGTTTCCCGGATGCAGGTGAAACCGATGCCATTGACGATCCGCTCGACGATGCGGAGCTTTTCGTCAGCCGCCGCGCTATCCTCATCGGACACGGTGATCGTCGCCGTGTAATAACCGAACGCGACATGATCGCCGCCCAGCGCCTGCAAGGCGAGATCGGCATCGACCACCTTATTATCGGCATCGCTGTCGGTCAGCGGCACCGGCTCGTTCATCATTACCTCGCGCATGATCTGCGCGATCGACTTGCGTTTATTGAACCATTGCCGCCGGATGCGGGTCAGCGCCTTGTTGGCCTGCGTCTTGTCGAGCGCAATGAAGCGTGTCGCCCAGCGATAAGCGAACCCCTGACGATTGAGTGCGTCGAGGATGCCGGGTCGAGTTACGTTCGGAAATCCCAGCACCGTCACCGTGCGAAGGTGTCCGTTCCCCAGCATCGGCTCGATGCCGCCGGACAGCGGCGTATCGACCAGCAGCCCGTCGAGATACATCGGCGTCTCAGGGGCCGCGACGGGATGCCTTTTGGGTGAAATGCAGCCGTGCAGGAAGGTCAGCGTCTCGCTGTCGTCCAGCGCGCGAACCTCCGGCATGATGCCGGTCAGGAGGTCGGATAGCCGATCACTCTCGGCGATGAAGGCGCGCAGTTCGGTGCGCCAGTCGCGATCCTGTTGCGGCTGCTCGCGCTCCAGCAATGCCCGTTCGGCCCGGCTGATCTGATCGGCGGGCGGCAGGTAGCAGAGGGTCAGGTGATAGCGGCTCTCGAAATGCTCGCCCTTGCGGCCGTCAAAATGTCCACGCCGTTCCTCGTCGACCAGCCAGGAGGCCGCATCAGGAAACTGGCTGTCGGGATAACCCAATGCGGGCGCGCGCTCGGCGTCGAAGAACAAGGCCCAGCCCGACCCCAGCCGGCGCAGCGCGTTGTTCGCCCGCGCGCAGACCGAGACCAGTTCGGCTTCGGTAGCGGATTCCAGATCGGGACCGCGAAAACGGAACGTCCGCTGGAAGCTCCCATCCTTGTTGAGCACCACGCCAGGCGCCACCAACGCAGCCCACGGCAAATGATCGGCCAGTCGGTCGGATAGTCCACGATATTCCTTCAGGTTCAGCATGAGAGATACGCCTTTTGCCGGAGGTGGCGGGCAAGGACGGGCGCAAAATCGGGGTCGCGCTTGGCCGCGAAGACGGCGAGGCTGTGCCCGACCAGCCAGAGCAGCAGGCCCCCGATCCATTGCTGGAGGCCAAGTCCCATCGCGGCCGCCAGTGTGCCGTTGAGGATCGCGATCCCTCGGGGAGCACCACCGAGCAGGATCGGTTCGGTAAGTGCGCGATGCAGCGGCACCTCGAAGCCCTCGATGGAGGTGGCGGGCGCGATGGAAGCGGCCACCACCATCAGACCAGCGCCCCGCCGCCGAAACTGAAGAAGGACAAGAAGAAGGAACTGGCGGCGAAGGCGATCGACAGGCCAAATACGATCTGGATCAGCTTGCGAAAGCCGCCGCTGGTTTCGCCGAAGGCCAGTGCCAGCCCGGTGGTGATGATTATGATAACGGCGACGATCTTGGCGACCGGACCCTGGACCGATTCCAGCACTTGCTGAAGCGGTTCTTCCCAGGGCATTCCCGATCCGGCCGCCATCGCGGCGGCGGGGAGGATGAGGACGGCACTCGCGGCAAGCGTAAGCCGGTGCGGCAGGCGCGCGAATGCGGGCAGAGGTGTGATATGCATTTCAATCTCCAGAGCAATGGGGGATGGCAAGGTCGGTGACGGCGTAATCGCCGTCGGCGTCGAGACCGCTGACCTCGGTAACGGTCTCGATTCTGCGGCCGGTGCCCCGGCCGGAGATGAACACCACAAGGTCGATCGCGTCAGCGATCAGGCGGCGCGGAACGGTGATGACGCTCTCGGCGACAAGCTGCTCGATCCGGTAGAGCGCGGAGCGAGCGCTATTGGCGTGGACGGTGGCGATGCCGCCGGGGTGGCCGGTATTCCACGCCTTGAGCATGTCGAGGGCTTCGCCGCCCCGGACTTCGCCGACGATGATCCGGTCCGGGCGCAAGCGCAGCGTCGAGCGCACCAGATCGGCCATCGACACGGTGCCGGCCTTGGTGCGCAGCGCCACGGTATCGGGCGCGGCACATTGCAGTTCGCGCGTGTCTTCGATGATGATGACCCGCTCGTCGAGCGTCGCCATTTCGTTGAGAAGCGCATTCGCCAGCGTCGTCTTACCCGATGAGGTGCCGCCGGCAACCAGGATATTCTTGCGCTCGACCACGGCCATCGACAGCGCCAGCGCGACCTCTGCGCGCATGATGCCGTCGGCAACATAGTCCATCAGCCGATGGATGCGGGCGGCGGGCTTGCGGATCGAGAAGCAGGGCGCGGCCGAGACCGGAGGCAACAGCCCCTCGAAGCGTTCGCCACCTTCAGGCAGCTCGGCGCTGACGATCGGCGCGCCGGCATGAACCTCCGCCCGAATATGCGAGGCGACCAAGCGAATGATGCGTTCGGCTTCGGCAGGCTCGACCCGCAGTTCGGTATCCACGCGGCCTTCGCCGAGCAGGTCGAGCCGGAGCGTGCCATCGGGGTTGACCATGATCTCGATCACACGAGGATCGCCGAGCGCCGCGGAAATCGCCGGCCCCATCGCCGTGCGGAGCATGGCGCGGCGGCGGCCCTGCGCCGTCATATTGGCGGAAGCAGTCACCGTGCCGCCTCGCTTGCAGGTGCGAGTGGTTTCGCACCGGTCGCCATCTGGCGGCCGACTTGCGCGATGAAGCGGTCGAAGCGGTCCCGGCCGATGGCGCGGGCAGCGGCATCGGGTTCGGGAAGCTGGGCATTGAGGCAATATTGCTGGTGGATGAAAAGCGAGAGGCTTTCCAGAAGCACCTGAACGTCACGCCCGACGCGGCCGATCTGAAGGCTCATCCGGTCGAGCCGGCCGCCAAAGCGATCGTCCAGTTCGTGACTGCCTTGCCGGGTCAGCCAGGCATCGAGAGCAGCCACCAATATGTCGGAGCGCGCCACGCCGGGCTTGGCGGCGATCTCCTCCAGCCGCTCCGCGAGGCGCGGTTCGAGGAAAAGCTGATAACGCACCTTGTCTCGGTTCCGCATCATTCGTCCCCGTCGAAGCCGGGGAGAAGATCGTCGCCGCGCGACTTCCCTTCATTGATGGCGACGGCACGAGCGACAGTGCCAAGGCCGGTCATTGCGCGTTGGTCGGCGACGGGATCGCCATCATCGTCATCTCCCGGCGTCAGCTCTGGTTCGCGCTCGGACGGCGTCTCCGCCTGTTCTTCGAGGCCGGGATGCCGCTGCTGCTGCAAGCCGCCTTCGGAATCTTCATCGAGCGCGGCGCCTTCGTCCTCGGCGGCGGGGATCAACCCGTCATGGAGGCCGCGCACCTCACCACCCCAGTCATCGGGGCGCGGAGCGGGCCGGTCGTGATATGCCGCACCGCCGACGCCGCCATTCCCACCATCATTCCCATCGCCGCTGCCGGCTCCCCCACTGCCGCCGCCATCAAGATCGGGCGGCGGCAGCACCCGCGATGTGAAATTGCGGTCCTGATAATAGCGAAGCTTCTTCGCCCGGATCGGTGGCAGGCCGGATACCAGCACAAGTTCGTCGGCAGGCGGAAGCTGCATCACCTCGCCGGGCGTCAGCAGCGGACGGGCGGTCTCCTGCCGCGACACCATGACATGGCTGAGCCAGGGCGCGAGGCGATGGCCGGCATAGTTGCGCTGGGCACGCAATTCCGTCGCGGTGCCGAGCGCGTCGCTGATCCGCTTGGCAGTGCGCTCGTCGTTGGACGAAAACGCGATGCGGACGTGGCAATTGTCCAATATGGCATTGTTCTCGCCATAGGCTTTGCTGATCTGGTTGAGGGATTGCGCGATCAGATAGGCGCGGATGCCGTAGCCGGCCATGAAGGCGAGCGCGGTCTCAAAGAAGTCGAGCCGTCCCAGCGCCGGAAACTCGTCCAGCATCATCAGCAGTTGATGCTTGCGGCTCTTTTTGGGGTCGCCTTCGAGCCGTTCGGTAAGCCGGCGGCCGATCTGGTTCAGCACCAGACGAACCAGCGGTTTCGTGCGGGAAATGTCGCTGGGCGGAATGACCAGATAGAGCGACACCGGCGATTTGGCGTCGACAAGATCGGCGATGCGCCAGTCGCACGCCGCCGTGTTCCGCGCGATAATCGGGTCGCGATAGAGGCCAAGAAACGACATGGCGGTCGACAAGACGCCGCTGCGTTCGTTCTCGCTCTTGTTCAACACCTCGCGCGCGGCCGATGCGACGACGGGGTGGACCTGCGGATGCTCCTTGGTGCCGAGATGGTTGGTCGCCATCATCCGCCGCAGCGTGTGGGCGAACGACCGCTGCGGATCGGAGAGGAAGGTCGCGACGCGCGCGAGGGTCTTTTCTTCCTCCGCATAGAGGACGTGCAGGATCGCGCCGACTAGCAGCGAGTGCGAAGTCTTTTCCCAATGCGAGCGGCGTTCCAGCGCGCCTTCGGGGTCAACAAGAATATCCGCGATGTTCTGAACGTCGCGGACCTCATCCGGCCCTTTGCGGACCTCCAGCAGCGGATTGTAACGCGCCGAACGGGGATCGGTCGGGTTGAACAGCAGGCAATGCGAAAAGCGCGACCGCCAGCCGGCAGTCAGGGTCCAGTTCTCCCCTTTGATGTCATGGACCACCACGCTGCCGGTCCAGGACAATAGCGACGGCACGACGAGGCCGACGCCCTTACCCGAACGGGTCGGCGCGAAGGCCATGACATGCTCGGGACCGTCATGGCGCAGATAATTACCGCGATAGCGGCCAAGAAACACGCCGGCATTGTCGAACAGCCCGGCCTTCGCGATCTCGCCGCGTTCCGCCCAGCGGGAGGAACCATAGGTGGTGACGTTCCGGTTCTGCCTGGCGCGCCAGAGCGAGCCGATAATGGCGGAAGCGCAGCCGAGGAATCCGCTCGCGCCCGCCAGCATCCCCGCCTTGTCGAAGACTTGCGGGGCATAGGCATCATAATGATACCACCAGCCGAAAAGCTGCCACGGCCGATAGACCGGCACGCCGAACGGGGTAGCCCACGGCGCGCCAAGCTGCGCCTGATAGCCGAGCATTGATGCGGCCCATTGGGTCGCTGCCCAAAGGCCGAGGATGACGATAGCGAAGACAACGAAAATCTGTCCGAGAAGCAGCTTTGTGGGGGTCATGTTCCTGGTTCCGACTCGCCGGCCGCGGAGTGCGGCGCGAACGGAACTCAAGCTGCGTCAGGTCAGGAAGGCAGCGTGATACCCCCAGTGGTCCCGGAATGTCCTTGGGCGTCCCCGCTGTCTTGGGAGCAGGGAAGTGAAGGCTAAGGTCGCACAGACAGCTCCCGCATGTTAAGCGGCAAATCTGCCTCCGCATCATAGAGGACGATACCGGACGGGCAGTCCTCTACGGTCACGGTCAGCGTGACCGTGCGATGCGGGATTTCGGCGGCAATCAATCGGCGCACGAGGCACCAATGCGCGTCATCAACACATTCCGACAGGTTGACCGTAATATGAAAATCATAGCCTGCGATGTCACCGCTGGATGGGCAGATGGCATACGGGTTGGTCAATGCGATAAGGACGATCCGGCCTTGTTCGGGCATTCCGCCCTCTCCATAGCCAAAAGCGGCGCGGACAATCCGGCTGATTTGCTCAATTTCCTGCTGCGCCTGAACCGGAAGATGCCCGACACGCGCCATCATGGCGATAGGGTCGTAAATATCGTTCGAAAAATCCGATTGCTCGTTCACAGCGCGTCCCGATCGAATAGTTGCAGTCGATAGGTTCAGTCGGGACGATCTATACTGTCATCAGCACCGAACTCCCGCGCACTGGACGCGGGAGCCGCCGGGGCTTCACAACATGACGAAACGACATGCGCCGCCGTTTTTAGTCCGAGGACTTGGACATATACGACGGCACCCCGGAAACCGAAGTTTCCGAGACGTTTTCGTTTCGTCGGGTTGTGAAGCCCGGCGCTGCCACTTCGCAGCGCGGTTGACTGCTTAGCAGGCGGGCCGGATGCCGCCAAGGTAACAAGAGCGGCAAAGCGCTTGGACTGCTGGGGAAGGCGCGTTGCTACCGGACAGGCTCCATCGCTCTGCATGATCCATTCAAAATGTCGGCACTTATTGACAAATACCGACATTTGATAACATCAAGCTATATGGAACTCGCTGGAACCCTATCGGATCAGGCCATTGCCTTTGCGCGTTGGCGTGGGATCGCGCGCGCGCGGGACTTTCGCGAGGCAGGCATACCCCCGGCAATCATCGCGCGGCTTTGCGAGCAGGGACAACTCGTGCGGCTTGCGCGAGGACTGTATCAACTCGCCGATGCTGATGACATCGACGCAGCCCATAGCCTCGCCGAAGCCGCACGGCTCGCACCGCATGGTGTCATCGTGCTCCTGTCCGCCCTGCAATATCATGGGCTGACCTCGCAGCTTCCCCATGCGGTATGGATTTGCTTCCACCACAAGGCGCGGATTCCGCGCACGCTGCCTTTCCGTGTCGAGGCGGTGCGTGCATCAGGCGACGCCTTCACGGCCGGGCGCATGACGGTTGAAATCGAAGGGGTTGCTGTATCGATCTACGACCCCGCCAAAACCATTGTCGATTGTTTCAAATATCGCAGCCGGGTCGGCCTCGATGTAGCGATTGAAGCCCTGCGCGACGGGCTGCGCCAGCGGAAGGTAACCCGTGCCGACCTTCGGCGCTATGGCGCCATCTGCCGGATGCACAATGTCATGCGGCCTTATTTGGAAAGCCTGTCGTAGAGAGGCAACATCATATGCTCACAGTCAGCGAACGCGTGGCGGGATAGTTTTTCGCACTTTGTCCGCCAACATCGGCGCGTAGTAAATAGCGTGAAGGATACCCTCGACTGTATCGAGCAGAGTGTTCACCGTATCAGCGCTAGGTTCGAAATCCCGGTGCATGGCGGCATGGCCAGCTTCGATCAGCGTATCCTTGAACATGGCCTGCTGGTTGGGGGCGACGTGTCCTGCGTCGAAGAACTTTTCGATGTTCTTCTCGAACCTTCCCTGATCTCCCACTTGGTCGATCATCAAGCGCTCCACCAGCGCCCTGATTCCCATCGTGGCGAGCCGGTGCGCCCCTATCGCCATGGCCCCATATATCTCGTCGCAAAGGCCGTTATAGGATTGAAGATAGGCATTGAACGGGAAGGCTTGGCGGCGCCATTGCGGTTTCTGGCGCGTGATCGACGGCGGAAAGAACTCGGTGTAAATCGCCGGCTGCCCGTGTTCGTCCGAGTCTTCGGAGAACCAGTGCCTATGGCGTAGCCTGACGGAATCGCAACCGAGACAGCGCATCAGCGCCCAACTGTCTCCACCCTCGATATAGATACCCCGCTGATCGTCCAACTCTTCCTGCCACGAAGTCTTTTCCGTATGAACGATCGCATGGTTGTTCCATTGCAAGCATTTGTTGCAATGCTCCCGCTCGACCATGTCTGTCCTGTCGTTCATCCTTCCTCCGAAACCAATGGCGGCCATTGCCTCGACGTGTGGACCAGCGTGAGAATCCAGACCGTCCCATCTTCGATCTGATACACCAGCCGATAATTCTCATGGGGAATCAACTCGCGCGTTCCCGCGATCTTGCCTGTCCGGCCCATGTGTGGAAAATCGGCCAGACGCGCCGCCGCATCTCCGAAAAGTTCATCCATCCGCAACGCAGCACGCGGATTATCGCCAGCGATGTATGCGATGATCTCGATACGGTCCTGTTCAGCTTCCGGCGTCCACTTGACGCTCACGCCTCTGCCTCATCGGCCCTGCGGCGCAATTCTGCCCGACGGGCCGCAAAGTCGGCTTCGACGTCCTCGTTTGGGCGGCCACGACCAGCACGAACCGACACACGGGCAGCTTCGACCTTTCGGCGCAGGAACTCGTCATAATCCCGCGCTTCGCGCTGTCGCTGGACA
Organism: Hephaestia caeni; assembly: GCF_003550065.1. GTDB lineage: Bacteria > Pseudomonadota > Alphaproteobacteria > Sphingomonadales > Sphingomonadaceae > Sphingomonas > Sphingomonas caeni_A. The sequence goes on along the minus strand of NZ_QXDC01000003.1, from coordinate 684,540 downwards.
TATTCGCGCATGAAATCCCGCACGATCTGGGAGGCCGGGCGATGGGTAGCCTCGGCTTCGGCCATGAACGCATCCCGCAAATCGGGTTCCAGTTTCATCGTGAAAACGGCATCCTTGGACATGGACGACTCCATTCAAGTTCATACTGACAAGATATATACACTCTCATTACCTGGCAATGCCTGGCCAGCGTGCCTCGGGGAGCAAGGTTCTTGATCCGTTCCCAATCGAGGATACAGTCGGCTCATGGGGCGGAAACTACAACGGATTGTCGAAGCAGCTATCATCGAACGGATCGGTCCGGTGACGGCGCAAGATCTGATGGCGATGTCGGACGATAGCTGGGGCTTGATCCGCGATCAGATTACGGATCGTCGCAACGGAAAAGACGGTCTCGTCGCCCGATGCCTAGCGTGTGAATGCGAAGTGTATATCCGCACGTCCAAGACGCGCGGCATCGCTCGCCCTCTGTTTCAGCATTATAACGGGAGCGATCCGGACTGCCCCTGGTTTCAGGGACGGAATATCAAACCCGATGCCGCTCGGGCCGCACAATATCAGGGGAAGCAGGAATCAAACTTTCATCGTCTGATGTGCGAGTTGGTGGGAGAGCTTGCCGCACTCGATTCTCGTTACATCAAGCATACCGTCGGCCAGTATCGTTCCCCAACTGAGAATGAGCATGGTCGCTATCCCGATACCTATGTCGAGTGGGACGACTTCGGCCCGTTCGTCGTTGAGTTCCAGATGTCCGGCACGTTCCAGACGGAAATCTCGGCGCGCTGCAAGCACTACGAACGTGAAGGCATACCTCTGCTATGGATTCTGTTCGGGCTTGATACCGCCACCGCGCTTCCGCAGAGCTTCATCGATGTTATCCGCCGTCACCGCGGCAACGCCTTCGTTCTCGATCAAGCAGCGGTAGCCGCATCGCGGGAGCAGAAAACCCTTGTGCTGTCCTGTTACCTTCGCAAGCCCGATGGACGACTGGACGCGCCCAAGCTGGTTCGGTTCGACGCGCTTACGGTTCCGCGCTCAAAGATTCCCTATCACGAAGACAGAATCGTTGGCTCGCGACTAGCAGAGATCGAAAAAGTGCGTCGGCCTTGGTTCAACGCGCTTGCTCAATGGGAGGATCGCTACAAACCCCTTCGCGATCTGGCGCGTCCGCAAAGTCTGCTTCTCGCGGCTGCCTTCTCGATCGTTGCCGCCACGAACGGGAAGGGGCGAAATTATGCGAGTGAACATTCAAACATTTCTGCGATGCTCAATACCTATCTGAGCACCAAAGTTCTTTCGCCCTACTCGGACCTACTGAAGCAGATTATCGAGAACACGCGAAGCAGCAGCATAATCAAGGCATCCGTTCACGATCACCTCCGCCGCTATCGAGACGCGATACAGGCCACGAACGAATCCCCTGAATGGATTCTGTTACGAAAGCTGTTGCCGGAAGCCCTCGACCCGGTGTTGCGGGAGGAGCTTGCCTATCTGGATGCACTGCCGGATTGGGCAAATCCGACCTCCGAGTAATTTCTGAGCATTGCGCGCCTTCACGAAATCGACGGGCCGCGCTGACGACCGATCGTCCAGTTGATCGTGTCGCCGCGCATGATGCCGGACACCTGCTTCTCCAGATGGCGATCGAGCACCGGGCGCCACGGCACCAGGGTAAATTCGCGGCTCTTTTCGATCAGCGCATAACGGCCTGACGCCAGTTCCACCGGACGGCGATAGATGCCATCGATCCGCTCGCCGGGTTTGGCTTCGGCATAGACGATACCCAGTTCGTCGGAGAGCTGGCCCGCGACCCGGTTCAATTCGCGCCGTCGCAGCATGGCCAGCAGGTTTTCGCGATAGATGATGCGGCCCTGTTCTTCTTGTGCCAGCCCTTCGGCGATCAGCCATTGCCGCCGCTGGACGAGCGCTGCGCGGGTTTCCCGGCCGAACCCGGCATCGCGCAACGGCTCGGGATCGGCCGCAATCAATTCCCGGTCTAGCCAGGTCGCGCCATCCACCCCGGTTTGTCGGTCCAAGGGAAGCGTAGAGAGCGTATCCACGATGACCGGCGCGGCTTTGGCGCGTTGTGCTTCATAGGCGGCGGCGACATCGACATGATCGGGGGCGATGAGCCATGTTCCGTCCGCCTCGCGCTCGATTATGCTACCGCCCTTGGTCATCACCCGGCGTATCGCCTCAAGCCGACGCACATGGGTTTCGGCAAAAGATTCGCGCGCGGTGGAATCGTGACGCAAATGAATATCGATCGAATAGCGCCCGTCATGGGCGGCGGCGATCTCGGCCACGGTGCGATCGACGGCGCGGGCCTCGACCGGCTTGGGCGCGATCCGCACCACCGCGCCTTCGGGGATGTAGGCCGTCGCATCACCCCGGCCGATATCGACATAGTGGCTGCGCCCATCGGTGCCATCTACGATCAGATAATGGCGATCGTTCGCCTCGTCCGACAGACCACGCTCGACGACGCGGCCGACGATCGGCTTCATGCTCGCCGGATCGGCGATGGCATAGTCTCCTGCGGCGCGCTCCATTCCATGCTCAGTAAAGGCGCGCTGCATGGTGCGGATGATGTCACCGCGCTCGCCCATGCGCTTCAGCGTGTCATCGATGCCGTCGGCCAGTTGCCAGCGTCCCGGTTCGATCTCGGTGGCCAGCCCCAAGTGGCCGAGCTTTTGCAAGCGCCCCGCGCGGAGTGATTGATAGAAGGGATCGCGGTCGGTGGCTTCGACGATCCGCCGATGATCCATGTCGCGCAACAAGCGCCGGTCGATGCTGGTCAGCCGTTCCTGCTCGATCTCGCGGGTCAGCCGGTCCTCGATCTCGATGTCCGTGCGCGGTCCCAGGTCGAGCGACACCAGCTCGGCTGCGCGCTCGCGAATACCGTGCGTCAGATATTCGCCGCCGATCACCAGATCCTGCCCGCGATCATCGACGCCGCGCACGACGATATGGGTGTGCGGATGGCCGGTGTTGAAATGATCGACCGCCACCCAGTCGAGCTTCGTCCCCAAATCCCGTTCCATCTGCACCATCAGGCGGCGGGTCAGCGAGCGGAGATCATCATAATGATCTCCATCCTCCGGCGAGACGATGAAGCGGAACTGGTGCCGGTCGCCGTCGGCCCGTTCGAGAAACGCCTTGCCGTCGGCCTGCTCCTGCCCGGCCGAATAAAGCCGCCCCGGCTCGCCATCGCGGGTCACGCCGTCGCGCTGGATATAGCGCAGATGCGCGCGCGCCGCCCCAAGGCTGTTCGCCTTGTTGAATTTGGCGATCCGGTATTTGACCATGACGCGGCGCTGGCGATAGCCCGCCAGACGGTCCCGGCTGGCAAGCTGTCGCCCCGCGACGCGACCACGCCCGATCCTGCTGCCGGTAAAGGCGCGGCCTGTGCGTCGCACGCCACCGGCAAGCGTCCGCGCCTGAAGCACGCGCTGAAGATAGCTGCGGCGCATCCGGCTTCCGCCTGCGCGCGGCTTGCCAAGGTCGGGCGTAAAATCGTCGTCATCGCTCATGGCAGCGTCCCATCACCTTGCGAACTTCTTGAGGATTGATGAGGTTGATCCAAAGTAACCGGGACAATCAACGAGTCTCGCGGGTGGGATATTATTATCAATGACTTATGGGTTTCCTGTCTCTCGATCCCTATAACCTGTCTCGTGAAATAATGATGTGCAGACAATATGTTGATCCCGCTTGCGGGATCGACCTTTAATCTTGCCCTTCGAGTCCTACCCGCTTCAACCGCCCCCAAGCCGCCGAAACCCGCCATCGCGAACGGCAGAGAAGCAGGAGCGCCGCGCCTGCCGCCGCGCTCCTGCTGTCCATGCGGCCTGTCAGCCGTCCTCCCGCCAGAGCCGATCCCGTTCCGCCAGCGCTGCTTCCAGTTCGGCTTCGACCTGCCGCAATTCGTTCTCGTCCGTGAGGCTGCGAAGCTCGGCGCGCAGTTCTTCGATATGCTGTTCGACAGACATGATTTCCTCCTGATCTTCGAAAGACAGGAGGCTGCGCCCGGTATGGATCGAGCCGGGTCAAGGACCGCGAAGCGGCCGCGCCAGCGGCGATGCCGGGCGCGATTTTTTTCGGCCGCGCGCCATGTCAGGGGGTGAAGAACCGGCCTCGCCAGGCCGAAAAAAATCGTGTCCGGCGTCGTCCTTGAGGCGGCTCGATCCATGCCGGATACTGGGCAATGTTGAGCGGATATTTCCCTCTCGCCACGCGCAACGCCCGTCATGGCTGGCCTCCGGGCGGGTCGTTCAGGGGGATGAACAGCGTGCCGGATGCGGGTCGTTCAGGCGTGGAATCCGCATGACCGGATGCCGGTTCCGTCGTGTTGCCCAGCGAGAAAAACAAGCGCGTTCCCGACAGCATGGCGGGCGGCATGGACGGCGTTGCAGGCGTGCGGGCAAGCTGCGCGATATAGGAGCGCGTCTCGCCCGGTAGCGGCCTTCCGGTTCGCAAATGCTCACCGTAGCGGGCCGGACCGGCGTTATAGGCGGCGAACAGGCCGGGATAACCGAAGCGATCATACATGGCGCGCAGATAGGCCGCGCCCGCCATGATATTGTCGTGCGGGTCGTACGGATCGGCGCCGAGACCGTGCCGCCGCCGCATTGCCGCCCATGTGCCGGGCATGAGTTGCATGAGGCCCATTGCACCTGCGGGACTGGTGATCGGACGCCCGTTCAAGTGGGTCAATCCGGCGCTTTCGGCCTGCATGACGGCAGCAATCCATGCCTGCGGAATGGCGAAGCGCTGCGCGGCTTCGGCGATATAGGGTCGCCATCGTTCGACCGCTGGTGATGTGCGGAACGCCGGTGGCGATGCCGATGGCGCATCGCTCGCAGGCACGGCCACCGGCACGGCGAGCGCCAGCGACGCCCATGCCACGGGCGCGGCGATGGAGGTCAGCGTAGCCATAACGGCGTCGCTTTCCCGATGATCGCGGTTTCGCTGATCGGCCCGAAATAGCGCCCGTCGAACGACTCGGCGGCGTCCATCATCAGGAATACGCGACCGTCGCGCAGATGCTCGCAGCCGCTCCACCACGGCAGCGGGCGGTCTTGCCGGTCGGTCGCGCGGCGCTCGGCGATCCTGCGCCCATTGACGAAAATTGCATATCCCAGCGCGCAAACCTTGTCGCCATCGCGCGCCGCGATCCGTTTGAGCAGCGGCACGTTGGCGGGCAGATAATGGCGACGCGCGGCGAGCTGGCGAACGCTCTCCGGCGTGCGGGCCAGCACCATGTCGCCGGTGCGGACGGGTGCGCCGGGATGGATGCGCCAAAGACCGATCGGCGCGCTGGCCGAGGCGTTCCAGATGATGCGCGGCGCGGGCGGCCCCATGACATCGAGCGTGGCGGCAGCGGCGAGCAAGGCGAGGCCGATGCCGCCCGCGATAAGGAGCGGACGGCGGCGGGCGCGAAGCTGGCGGGCCAGCGGCGGGTGCCATTCGAGCAGCGGCGCGGGCCTGGGTCTGGCCGGATTGCGGGAGAGCGGCTTACGCATCGCGCTTCCCCCTGCGCGGGCCGCGCCCGTTGTCGCGGGACCATTGCTCAAGATCGGCGATATGGTAGCGGACCTGCCCGCCGTGCCGCCGATAGGCCGGACCCTTGCCTTTCCAGCGCATGTTGGTCAGCGTCTTGACCTGCAAGCCGAGGAAAAAAGCGGCCTGCTTGGCGGTCAGAAACGGGCTTCCTTTCCGCGCCTGACTGGCCCGGATATGATCGTCGTCATCCATCTGCGTGATCCTCCTGATGAGTGCGGACGGCGAAGGACCATCCGCGACAGGCAGGGACCGTGCGGGACGGGGAGACGGCGCGGCAGGGTCGAAAACGCGGCTGCCGGTTTTCGACCCGACTGGCCCGAAACGGCAAAAGCCCCCGCGCCGGAGTGGACGCGGGGGCTTGCCGGGCCGGTCAGGCGGCGTTGACGATCAGCGCCAGCACGTCGTCATCGTCCTGTCCGGCGGCGCGGCCGAGATTGGCGTAAATCGGCCACGGCGCGATCTGCGGATGGAAGATGCGGAGCGAGACATAGGGCTTGCCGGTCTCGCGATTGGGCTTGATCCAGCCCGCGCCGATGTCGTTGGGACCGCTCCAGATGCGGAAATCGGGCTGCTTCTCGCCGCGCTTTTCGGTGTTGGGCGTGATCTCGATGCCGAGCGGATTGCGGCGACCGAGAAGGCCGATCTGCCCGCGCATTTCGTTGGTTTCCGGGTTGCGCGAGACGATACCGAGAGTGGACATGATGCATTCCTTTCGTTGCTCGCCAGAGCCGATCCCCGGCGATGCGCGGACCGTGATGGGCTGACCGGGACGCCCGCACCCGAAGGGCCGGAGCGGCAGCGGAGGACCGGGATGCGCGGCTATTTTGAAGCGAAGCGACCGCGAGGAGCCGAAGCGCAGCGAAGGCGGGGAAAATAGCGGCAGCAATCCCGGTTGCGGGCGTTCAGGGCCGCCCATAGGTCCAGCAGCAACAGCCAGGGTCGCGCGTCTGGCGATACGGACAGGATGCCGATTGCCTGTGTCACGGCCTGACGGATCGCTCCCGGAACCGGCGATGCGAGGGTGCAGAGGATGGATCGGGCGCATCCCCGCGCGTCGATCCTGCGCCGCGACAAGCGGGAAAGGGAGCCGCCTTGCCCGCCATCGGACAGCGACCAGCGGCCTCGGCGCGGGCTGGATCAGGTGCGACCGCGACGGCCACGCTGTCTTGCCCGCCCGCCTGTCCGATGATCGGCGTGGCTCATTCCGCCGATGCGGCAAACCACCGGAACGGGACCGCCGCGCCCGTGCGCCGCGATCCTCAAACGCCGTCATCGGCGCCACGAAAAAGCCCCCGCGTCCACTCCGGCGCGGGGGCTTGCGAAGGAAAATGGAGGGGCGGCAACGCCGCCACTCCCATCGTCATTCCGCCGCGATGGCATAAGGATCGGGCTGCTCGATCTCGAACGGCTGCGGCACATTCCTGAAAGACCGCTCGACCGATTTCCACCGGGAGAGCGTGACAAAGGGCCGCGCCGAATAGCTGGCGGCAGGGAAACGCAGCCATTTCGGCACCCATCCGTCGACCTTGGGGCGCTGGTTCTCGCCGGTCAGGTGATCGCGGATGATGGCTTTCTGCGTCTTGACCTTCTCGGTGATATTGCCGTCCGCGACTTTCTTGCCGCCGACATCGCGGAGCATGGCGTTGACCATCTGGCGGTCGCGGACAAGATCGAAAAACGCATCGTCCGCCGTCCACAGGCTCGCCATATCGACGGCGAGATAGCTGCCCACGGCCTCGACCACGGCGCTGCCTGCCTCCATCGTCTCGCCCATGACGATAGCGATGATCGCCATGACATCGGCGTCGGACAAGGTGAGCAGGCGGGCGAAGATGGTCGCGGCTCCGTCCTTGTCGCCATAGCCGCCGGTCACGGTCGGCTCGTCGGCATCAAAGCCGAGAAGCGCGAGCGCCGTCCGCCGTTTTTCGTCGAACCGGGTTTCGGCGGTGCTCGTCTCGACGCTCTCCGTGATGGCGTCGTTGCGGGCGGTCTGCGGCTCGACGCGGACAGTCCAATGCGCCGGGCTGGTGATGGCATGGGCCAGCATCAGGCGCAGCGCGACGGCGGGATAATCGGCCAGCACGGCGCGCGTTGCGGCGTGACGGTGGAGGTCGATATAGGTCTGCAAGGCGCTGGTGGTTTCGGCGCGGGCATTGCGCGCGGCCTGCCGGTCGGCTTCGGTGGTTCCCGCCTTCGCCTCCGCTGCCCGCGCTTTCCGGGCGTCCTTGCCCGACAGCCAGCCCTCATGCACTTCCACCTCGCCATTGTGGCGGATGGAAATATAGACCTTGCCGCCCTTGGCCTTGGGCATCTTTTCATGCTCGTAGCTATAGAAATAGCTGCCCGGTTCCATGATCTCGACTTCGGCCCATCCGGCTTCAATGAGGGCGTCGCGCTTCGCGGCGATAGCCTCGTTCTGCGCGATCCAGAATTGTTCGGCGTCCGCGAAAAAGCCGTCCTGCTCGAACAGGTCGCCGACGATCCTGCCGCCATAATCGCCCAGCGGGAAGATCGCGGCCTTGACCGAAATGGACTCGCCGCCCAGCAGCCATGCTTTCAGCCGGTCGCCGGTCGGCGCATATTGGTCCGGGTCATCAAGCAGCGCCAGCCAGTCCTTTTGCTGCGCCTTGCTGGCGAGCGTCAGATGACGGATGGTCCGCGTGTCGATCTCGCCCTTGCGGTAGAGCCCCCGGATGCGCGGCGACAGATTGCCGAGCGCGAGGATGCGGCGGATATAGAGTTCGGTCAGGCCGAAGGTCTGGCCGATCTGCTCCACGCTGCGCTTTTCCTTCTGGATAAGCCGGGTGAAGGTTTCCCATTGGGTGACTTCATCGGGGTCGAGCCGCTGGATATTCTCGATCAACGAGGCTTCCAGCGCGGCGGCGTCGTCGCCATCCTCCATGATCGCGCACGGCACGGGGCCGTGGTCGATCCCTTCGGACAGGGCGATGCCATTGGCATGATGGCGGCGGCGTCCGGCGACGATACCGAACATCTCCGGCCTGTCCTCAAGCTCGCCGGGGCGCACGACGAGCGGCACGATGACGCCGCGCGCGCGGATGGACGGAAGAATATCGGACACATCCGGGTTCTTCTCCCCGTGGCGCATATTGGTCTTGCTGACAAACAGCTTGCCAGCGTCGATATTTGCGAGTTGCATGGTGGTTCACTCCTGCTTGGGGTGGACCGGCCCGTTCGTGTGATCTGCCAAGATGGACGGACGGGCCGGGTTAGCGCCGAAATAGCGGCGCGGCTCATCCGTCCGGTGTGGGCGGAATCTCGGAACGGCGGGCAAGCTCGCGCGCCCGCGCGGCGGTGGCTAACAGCGCCTCGGCTTCGGTGATGCGGCCCGCGATCCGGGCCGCGTCGGCATAGGCAGACAGCGGAAAGCGGCCCGTGAAATACAGGTCGCGCTCGATGCTGAGTCCGCCCGGCAAGCGGACGGATGCGATCTCCGACAGGCTGAAAGAGCCGAGTTCGGGGCATCCGAAACCAAGGTCGGCCAAGCCGAACAGGGTGTCGCCATCCTCGTCCAGTTCGGTCGCCAGCCATGTCGCCGCGCCCATCGGATTGAACAATTTGAGGATGGGAAGCGGGTCGGGTTCGCGTCGGCCTTCCTCCTGCGCGGCGCGATGGGCGATGGCGTTGGCGCGCAAGGCGGCGCACAATTCGGGGGTGAGGAGCGTCATGCCGCAATCCTCCCTTCGTCGCCCTCGCCAAAGGCGAGAATATAATCCGCCGCCTTGCTCGCCTGACTGGCGGCGCGGAAGATCGCGCGATTATCCTCGCGCAACACCTCCAGCCATGAGCCGACATAATCGGCATGGCGCACGGTCGGGACGATGCCGAGCGCGGCGCAAATGAACGCGGCGCTAATTTCCGCGCACAGTTCCTCGCGGGCGTAAGGCTTGGAGCCGAACCGCCCGGACAGGTCGCGGTTCAACCGGTGCCTTGCCCCCGAATGATGGGACAGTTCGTGAAAAACCGTCCGATAATAATTGATCTGGTCGCGGAACGCCGGTTGCGGCGGCACCTGAATATAATCGCCGGACGGCGCATAGAACGCCTTATCGCCACCGATGCGAATATCTGCGCCGGTGGCTTCTATCAGGGCTTCGGCGTGGGGGATGATCTCGCGTTCGGGCAGCGGCGCGGGATCGGTGGCGAGACCGGGCCGCAAACCTTCGCATTGCGCGACATTGAAGACGGTGAATTTCTTGAGGAACGGAATGGCGCGGGCATCCTCGCCGCTTTCGACGGCACGGGCCTTTTCCGCTTCGGGAATGAAGCGGTCGGCATAGACGACGGTGGTGCCCTTCTCGCCCTTGCGGACATTGCCGCCCGCTTCCAGCGCCTGCCGAAAGGTTAGCCAATGCTGCGAGGCATGGCCGCCCTCGATCGCCGCGCCCCAAAGCAAGAGCACATTGACGCCGGAATAGCGCCGCCCGGTCAGCGCGTTGCGCGGCAGGCCGGGGCCGCTTGCCGCGCTGGCATCCCAAGGTTGCACCCAAGGGAAGCGGCCCGCTTCCAGTTCGCTGATGATCTTGCGCGTTACCTCGTCATACAGATTCGCGCGGGGCTGCGCCCCTGCCTCGCGACCTTGCCCCGACGCGCGACGCTTGCGGGAAAAGCCCATGCCTAGCCTCCTGTCACAACCAAAAAACCGACCGCAAACCCGCCGGGCGTGGGGGGTGGGCGGCAGGGGCGACCGGAGAGGCCCGCAAGAGCGGCGGGCGGCACCCGCAGGGGCGCAATGCAATGAAGCAGCCGGAGCGAAGCGGAGGCTTGCCGCCCGGCGCGGCGGGCCTAGCAGGGCGCGCCGACCACCCTCCGCGCCCAAGGGGTTGCCAACAAACAGACGCCGGCGCGACGGGAGGAGCGCCGGGCAACCAACCGGGGGCGAAGCCCCCGGCCAGCGTCATGCGATCGTGACCGGAACGGCCGGGACGCCGCAGGTGGCCCCGCGAAGCCTGGCGCCGAAGGCGCCTGGCGCAGTAGAGCGCGGTCGCCCGCCGGGGCGGGCGAGACGCCCTTATGCCTTGCTTTCTACCGCAGCAGATGCCGCCATCCGCCGCCGATCAGCGTATTAACGGTCCTGAGCAGACGTTTGATATGGGTCCGCAGATAATCGGATGTGTCGAGACAGTCATCGCGCACCGTTGCGTCGCCGTGAATGACGCTGGCGTGGATGCGGTGGCCACGGGAATCAGCCGCAGCGGGCCTTGCCGCCATCTTGCTGGATCGGGGGACAGGGCACGTCGCCATAGGAGCAGTAAACGCAGCAGTCGCCCGACTTAGGCCTGAGGACGGCACCGCAGTCCTTGCAGTCGTAGAAGAATTGGCAGGCGTTGGTTGGCATCGTCTCGGTCGCCCGGTGGCCGCAGTGTGGACAGGTCAGCGTTGAGCGCAGTTTGAGAACCTCCTCAGACATAACGATACCCTGCCCAGAGCAAGGCGACGCCCAACAGCAGTCCGACGAGCGTTAGCAGGCGCATCCAGCGCGGCGTGCACACGCCGTTGGGCCCGCAGCGCGCAGCGACCACCTGCTGGCGCAGCAACAGCGCGGCACCGGTGACAAGGCACAGGGCACCGATCAGTAGGAGCGGCGTGCGATAGGGCGCGGCGACGAAGGCCACACCGCCGAGCCAAGTCGCGCCAATCCCGGCGGAGGCGAGCAGGATCGGCAATGCGCAACAGGCGGCGACGCCGAATGCGGCGGCAATACCCGTCAGCGTAAGCGTGACGGTGCCGATGCCCTTGGGCGAGTGTGGCGTTTCGGTCACGAACGATTCCTTGTGGCAGTCATGCAACCGCCTTAGCATCTGTAGCTACTACAGACTCAAGCCCCAATCGAAAGCTGCGCCCATGGCTGCCAAGACGATCCAGATCGGCGAACTCTCGCGCCGCACCGGCTGCAACATCGAAACGATTCGCTATTACGAGCGGATCGGGCTGCTACCCACGCCGCCGCGGCAAGGTCGCTATCGTAGCTATGGGACAGAGGACGTGGCACGGCTAAGCTTCGTGCGCCGTGCGCGGGAGCTTGGGTTTACCCTCGACGAGGTGCGCGCCCTGGTGAGGCTCGCGGCTGGAGGACCGACGTCGTGCGCCGAAGCGCGCGAGCTGGCGGCATCGCATCTTAAGGACGTGCGTGCACGGATCACGGACCTCAAGCGAATGGAACGGGTGCTCTCGGACTCAGTGCGGGCCTGCGATGCCGGACAGAACCCAGGCTGTCCGCTGCTCGATACGTTGGCGGCGGAGAAGCGGATCGCATGATCACCATCGGCGCGTATGCCTCTTTGAAGGTCAGCCAGCATTGCGAAAGATATTCGCATTCAATCGTCGCGCGCCCGTCGCGCGGTCGTGTCCTTCCTCATGGCGAGGGCCCCTCTTGGTTGGGAGGGCCAGGGGATCGGCGATGCCCCCCCGCGTCATGCGATCCTGACCGGAACGGCCGGGACGCCGCAGGTGGCCCAGCGAAGCCTGGCGCCGAAGGCGCCTAGCACAGTAGAGCGCGGTCGCCCGCCGGGGCGGGCGAGACGCCCCAATGCCCACTTAATCATCCGGGCCTTCTACCGCAGCAGATGCCGCCATCCGCCGCCGATCAACGTATCGGCAGTCCTGAGCAAACGCTTGATATGGGTCCGCAGATAGTCGGACGTGCCGAGCCATTCATCGCGCACGGTTGCGTCACCATGAATGACGCGGGCGATTTCGCGGTGGCTGGCCCCGGCCTGCCGGCCATCCCATGCCTGCAATGCCAGGGCCCAACGCCGTGCCCGCCGTTCGGGTGGGAACAGCGTTCGAGGAAAGCGGCCCAGGCGGCACACGGACACCAGACGGCGCAGCATCAGAATATTGGTTTCGACCTGGGCGTCGCCCGTCACATGAAAATCGAGATGGACGGGGCCAGCGAGCAATGTGCCCGATCGCACCGCGATACGGATACAGCGCGGCCCATCGGCGATCAGCACATGCTCACCGTCGACGGGATGGCGCAGGACGACGATGGGATGGTCAAGTGCGTGGAGATCAAACAGATCGACCTCGCCCGGCAAAGCGGAGCGCGCATCGACGGTCAACGTAGGGGCTTGTCGTTCGGCACACCAAAATACATGCCCGGTAAAATCGTCCAGGCTGCCGAGCGCCGCAAGCGGCAGGACGCGATTGCAGACGAAATTGCAGCGGCGGATGGTCAGGACGCAGAGTGGCGGCCGCGCGCGCAACAGGGTCCATGATGCCCGACACGGCATTCGTAGATTGTGGCCGATCGCGCGACGCAGACATTCCCATGCCCAAGTCGCCCGGTCGAATCCCAGCAGACGATCGTAGCGCGCGCGATCGCGCCATGCGGATGCAGTATCCGCCCGGATGGCTCTTGCCATGTGATCCTCTCCCTGTTGGCGCACGGGGGTCGCAAAGCGACCAGGCGCAGCCTGCCAGGCGTTCAGGACGCCCGCTGCCGGAGGCGCTTGGGAATGAGGCGGAACCGGCGCAGTTTGAGGAATGCCGGAATAAGAACCGGCCGTATGTCGGAAAATACCGACAAATAATGGAAATCAGGGGTGAATTTACGATGTGGCGCTATCGGCTAAGGCTGCGTTCATGCTGCCATCCCTCGCTGGTGAGAACCAGCGCCGCCTTGTCCTCGCCCTGTTCGGTGCCTGCTGCCTTGGCGAGCGAAGGCAGTGCAGCGCGCACGGCCGTGTCCCCGGCCCAAGGTTCCATATCCTCCAGTCTATAGGTGTAGCGAACCTGCGATACGCGCACGCCCATTACGTCGGCCGGTTCGGTAAAGGACGTGACCTCGCCGACGACGCGGCGGGCGAAGCAAAGGTCGGACCCGCCCAGCAGCGTATTGTCGGATTTTCGGATGACCTTCGCGCCCGCATCGGTAGGTTGATAGACCAGCGCGTCATAACTCATGTCCTGCCCCATGACGGGCGGCCGGTTCTCACGGCGCTTCTGGACTGACAAGAGCCCGGCGGCGGTCAGCGCTTCATAACCGCGCCGATCGGCCGGAGATCCGTCGGCGCGGACCGTGGCGGGCATCTGTCCGATATTGACGCACTCGGGATGCGCGTCGAACCAACCCTGTAAAGCCGTGCGAAAATTCGCCTTGCTCGCCGCCTTGGGATCGCTGCATCCCATCAGTGTCAACGACAAGCCGCTTATGGCGGCAAGCGCGATCTTGATCCGTGCAGCCCGGTGCTGCGTTACCTGTAAATCGGTCATCCTCTCGCTCCTTTTTTGTCACTGCGCCACCAGTGGCGTCAGGATAGGCATATCACTCCGTTTATCAGAGCCGATCGAGGCGAAAACGAAGCGGCGTCACGCCGGTCATTGCGCGAAACGTGGCGCCGAAATGGCTTTGGCTGGCGAAACCAACTGCCAAGGCGATTTGGGCGATAGGCAAATCTGTCGAGAGCAGCAGTATCTTCGCCCGCTCGATTCGACGAATTATGATGTAGCGGTGCGGCGGCGTGCCAGTGGACTGCCGGAAGGCCTCGCTGAAATGGTGCAGGCTTCGATCCGCGATCCGGGCAAGCATGGCGATGCTCAAGTCATCGCCGAGATTGGCCTCGATATAGTCGATCACCAGCCGGAGCCGCTGTGTTCCGAGTCCGCCTCTGGCGGGCGCTGGATGCCATGCGCCATCGCTGTAATGACGAAACATATGGACTGCGATAAGGATACCGAAATGCTCTGCAAAAAGCTTTCCGCCAGCGCTTTGTTCGCGCAATTCAAGGGACAGCATCTTTGCAGCGTCCGCGAGGAAGTTGTCCGTTACCGCGACACCGGGACGCAAACTGGCTCCATCTCGCCCGAACGTCTCATGCCCAACGCGATCGACCAGCTTACGGTCGAGTGCGATGCCGACAATGTTGGGGCATACGATCCATCGCTGGAAAAAGGGATTATCTCCAGGATCGATATGAACGGCACCATATTCGATCCGGGCGGACTGGAGACGATCGCTTCCCGGCAATCTCCATTCCATATCGAAGGGCTTATCGTTGTGAACGACGATGGTAAGTCGTGGTGAGCCGATCAGCCCGCTTTCATGTGGAGCCAAGGTTCCCTGCACCAAATGGACGCCGCCGTGGCTGAGGCGAGCATCCAACCGAAACTCGTTCGTGTGGACCGGGTGCGCGAAATCTATGAGCGTCGGAGGCGACTTGTCCTTCCCTTCTGGCAATACATTCACCGAGGCCATGTGTTGGAAGAGTGAAAACTGAAATCGGTCAACGACACCGAACTCCAAAGACGAGCAGCATATTGCCCCCTCGAATGAACGCCTGTGAGACTATGGCCGCTCATAGGCGCTTGCACGTGACGGGCTCTCGCGTGGGCTCGTCCAGTTTTATGTCTTTCCCATCGAGGGTCAGGTTCGTCCCGTCATCTCCAACATACGAAACTCCCTGCGCGTATGCGGAAAGCCGGAGCATCGGACCAGTCGGCGATTTGCGAATGATAATCGACAAATCATTTGCCAAGAAATCGATGTAGATCACCTGATCATCGCTGCATCGATAGGAATGGCTTGCAACAATTGCAGGCGGCGGCGCGACGGTTGAGGAAGACATATTTCCCGTCATGCTTCGATCTTTAGGCTTTTCTTCTGAGCAACCGAGGAGAAGACCGACAAATGCCAACGGAAGCACGATATGCCTTATCGACAGTCTGCCCGAACGGGCCTGCCCGCCGACATAATAGCTGATCATATAAACCACCCTCTTGATAATCTGCTTGGTTGTCCCCGTTCCGCCGTGGGCGCGTGAACCCACGCACCCACGGCGTGGTCCCGTCGCAAGCGGAGTAACCTCATCTTGAGGGAGGTTCTCCTCCAGGGGGGGATGCTTGCGCGGAACCAAACCGGATTTCGGCTCTGTCGAGTCTTGGGGACCGAGCCCCAAATAAATCTGACGGGTATTTCGGAATGGAATGATGGAACCGATCCGGTTTTTGACCGCCAACCTCCAGTCATTCGACGTGTAAAAGTCGGGCACTCCATTATTGCGATACGTTTCATGATTGATCCGGACGAAATCCCTTGCGAACCCGTGGCCGTCCGGGTGGCTTGGATTGCGTGCGAGTCAGCCGCCTTTGTATGAGGCGGTCTGTAGCCTTAAGCATCCCCTCGAAATTTCGCCGCAAGCCCTTGGGTCGTAGAACTGATAAGAGTCCGGAACACCGGTAGCTGTGGATCAATTTCGAACCGACAGGTTCATGGGCAATCATGAAGCGCTCCTCGAGCGTCAACAGCCAACCGAGCTCAACCTGGAACGCCAGATGAACATTTTCAGTGCAGCCCGTCAGCCGCGCCTCAAGGGCCCAAAATCGGTCCTTTCGGGGATTTATTCTAAACGAATATTGGATGACGCTATCTGCTGCCGCCATCCCAGCCGGGCGCGTATAGGGATGCCAGAATCTGTAGTCCTCAAATCTGGTTAGCACCGTCCAGACCCTTGGTGGCGACGCAAGGAGTATCGTTTCGTTACTTAGCTCGAACACGCGCCTCTCCCCTAAGCTGGCTTAGTCGAACAAGTCGGAGAGGAAACCGCGCCGGCGCTTGTGGCCATGATGACCCGAGCGCCCATGGCCGCCATAGTCGTAATCCGGTTGTTCATGTCGTGGCCTGGGACCAACATCGGATCGCGAGGGTGCTGCGCTTTCCGATCGCTCTATGATCTTGTCGAGTTCGCCGCGGTCGAGCCACACGCCGCGGCATTGCGGACAGAAATCGATCTCAACGCCCTGTCGCTCGGACATGGAAAGGGCCACACGACAAACTGGGCATAGCATGCTTGGTGTTGAAGACGTCGGGACATTCATCATCATTCTCCTTTTCAGCTGGTTATTTTGCTTCACTGCTAGAGATGGAGAGGCTCGACCTCGGAACAGGGGCTGGTTTCGGTCTGGATCGTGGCGTGCTCGATGGCGAACGCCTGCGCGAGCTTGGCCGCCACCTGGCCTCTGATGGCCTCGGCGTTTGCGTCACCATCCACCATAATGTGAACCGAGCAGCTCATGCTGTCGCTTGTGATCGACCAGACATGGAGGTCATGAGCGCCGCGAACCCCATCCACCCTAAGAATCGTAGCCCGCACGTCAGCCAGCGAAAGGCCCCGCGGCACGCCTTCGAGCAGGACATTCGCGGTGTCGCGAAGCAGGATCCAGGTTCTCGGCAGAACCCAGAGGCCGATGCCTACGGCCACAATCGGATCGATCCAGCTGATGCCGGTGAAGCGAATGACGAGCGCACCAGCGATCACGCCGATGGAGCCGAGCATGTCCGCCCAGACTTCGAGATAGGCGCCTTTAAGGTTGAGGCTCCGGTCCTTGCCCGACATGAGCAGGCGCATCGACACAAGGTTTATGACTAGGCCGATGACGGCGACGACCAGCATCCCCGTCGACTGGACGGGCTCAGGATCGCGGAAGCGGTTTACCGCTTCGAACAGGACATAGATGGCGACGGCGAACAACAGGAGGGCATTGAAGGCAGCTGCGAGGATCTCGAACCGGCGATAGCCGAAGGTTCGCTGGTCATCTGCGGGCCGGGCTCCAATCCGGATCGCCAGCAGTGCAATGGTCAACGCTGCAACGTCCGTCAGCATATGGCCGGCGTCGGACAGCAGAGCGAGGCTGTTGAAGACGAAGGAGCCGACGACTTCGGCAATCAAGAATGTGCCGGTTAGAAGAAGCGCGATCAGCAATATCCTGCTGTTGGCGGTCGTGGCATGATCGTGCGAGGGATTGGCGGCAACATTCGGTTTGACGTTCGCCTGTTCAGTCATGGGCTTCGGCACGGTTTGCTCCTTTCCCGCGGATCAGAATTGTCCTGATCGAGGCTGCGACGCCCAGGAACCACCGATCTGTGCATCATGGCCGATCCTGCCGAACCGCAAGTACACGAGCCTCGGAAACGATAGGGCGATTGACCGAACCGGGGCTGGCCCCTTCTGGTGTCTCTCCGAAAGGCGTGCCCGGTATTTCGCTGGAGCCCGTTGACCCGGACGGAGCAAACGGACCCGGCAGCGCCGGGCGACTGAAACCAGGTTCGAACAATGTTCCTCCGAAGAGATTGAGATCACGGGCTTCGGCGCGCCCCATGGCAGCCAGAAGCGTGAATCCGGCCACGTAGGCGTCGCGTTCTGCGGTGACGAGTTGGACGCGGCTGTTTAGGAGTTCCTGCTCGGCGTTCAGTACGTCGAGCACATTGCGCGTGCCCACGGTGTTTTCCGCACGAACGCCTTCGAGAGCGAGCTCGTTGGCGGTGACAGCGGATTTCGAGGCTTCGATCACCACCAGCGTTGCCCGATAACGCGAAAAGGCGGCGCGGGTGTCCGCGACGACGCGGCGCTCAACGAAAACGATCTGCTCGAGTGCCTGACCTGAAAGGGCGTTTGCCCGTCGGACTTCGGCCGCAGGCAGGCCGCCCTGGTAGAGCGGGATCGTCGCGGAGAGGCCGACCATCGCCGTGGTCTGCGCTTGCCGGAAGACCCGACCCGGCGACGTGCTGGTCAATGACCCGAGGTAATTGTTGTAACCGGTGCTGGCCACCACAGATAGGCTGGGAAGCCGCGAAGAGGCCGCGACGCGAACGTCATAGCGAGCCGCACTGGCGTCAGCCTTCGCGGCCAGGAGCTGGGGGTTGTTCTTGATGGCAATGTTAACTGCGCTCTTCGATGTTGCGGGAAGGCCGGGCAGGACGGGTGGTTGTTCCAGGTCCCGCGCCGGCACGCCGACAAAGCGAAGATAGTTTTCGAGGCTTGCATCGAGCTGCGCTTGCGCCAGCTCCAACTGTCCCCGAGCGACGGACAGCCGCGCTTCCGACTGGGCGACATCAGTCCTCGTGAGGTCGCCAACCTCAAAGCGGTCGCGCGAGGCTTGCAGATTGGTCTCGAGCACGTCGACATTGCGCGCGTTCAGCTTCACAATCGCACTGTCGCGCATAACGTCCATGTAAACCGAGACGACTGCGGTGAAGACGTCCGCCTCCGTCGCGCGCAGACCCGCGCGGCCGGATTCGACACGTGCATCGGCCGCGCGGATCGAATTCTTGACACGGCCGCCCTGGTAGAGAGGAAAGGACAGGTTCGCGCTGGCATTCGCCGCTCGCAAGGGCGCAGAGAAGCTGTTCGCAGACCGAACGACGAACTCCTGATAATCGGCGGTGGCACTGAGATTAGGCCGACCGGCCGCCTTTGCGATCGGCACACCTTCATCGGTTGCCCGAAGACCGGCGCGCGCGCCGGTCAGGCTGGGATTGGTTCGATAGGCCGTGATCAGTGCCTGGCGGAGGGTTTCAGCAGATGCCGCCGTCGCGAACAACAGCGGTAGTGCCGCGATCGTCAATCGAAGAGCTTGCCCAGCCATCATGCCGCCTCCGCGTTGTCGCGGTAGGCGAGGAGACGCAGCGCGTTGAAGACCACCAGGAGCGTCGATCCCTCGTGAACCATGACCGCGGGTCCAATGCCCAATCCGAGGATGGTTGCCGGAACTAGCAGCGCAACCACACCCAAGCTGACGACGAGATTTTGCCGAATGATCCAGCGAGTCTGGCGGCTCAGTCCCACTGCGAACGGCAGATGCGCCAGATCGTCCGCCATCAACGCCACATCTGCCGTCTCCAGCGCGACATCCGAGCCCGCGGCGCCCATGGCGATGCCGACGGTCGCATTGGCTATGGCAGGCGCGTCGTTAACGCCATCTCCAACCATCGCGACGGGCATTTCCTTCCGAAGCTTTTCGATCGCATCGACCTTGTCCTCGGGCATCAGGTCGCCCCAAGCCTCGTTGACCCCGACATCTGCAGCGATAGCGGCGGCAACGCGCTGGTTGTCGCCCGAGATCATAATCATTCGACTGATCCCCAAAGACTTCAGCCGATCGATGGCGGCTTTGGCCGCAACCCGCGGCGTATCCATCAGCCCGATCACACCCAGGTCGCGGTCGCCCATTCGCACCACCATCGTGGTTCGTCCCTGCTCACGCAGGCGTTCGATTGCCTTCGCCATCTCGCTGGAGAGCGGAGCGATCCCGTCGCTCCCGAACATTTCAGCCTTGCCGATGAGGACGGCTTCGCCATTGACCCGTGCCCGAACGCCACGGCCGGTAAGACTGTTAAGATCATGGGCGGCAGGAATGGGTTCCTCGTCGAGAAACTGGCGCCCGTCGCGTACGATAGCAGCGGCGAGCGGATGGTCGCTCAGATTCTCGACCGCCACGGCAACCGTCATGAGCTCGTCATCCTCGACGCCTTTGGCCGAAACAATGTCGGTGATGCGCGGCCGGCCTTCGGTGAGCGTTCCCGTTTTGTCGAACGCGAGCGCGGTGAGCGAACCAAGGCTTTCAAGTGGTCCGCCGCCTTTGATCAGAACTCCGCCGCGTGCAGCGCGCGCCACGCCGGACAACACCGCGCTCGGCGTGGCGATGGCAAGCGCACAGGGACTCGCCGCCACCAGCACCGCCATTGCGCGATAGAAGCTGTCCCGGACTGGTTCATCAATGACCACCCAGGCGAACAGGAGAACCACGACGCCGCCGAGAACGGACGGTACGAACACGCGCTCGAACCGGTCGGTGAAGCGTTGCGTGGGCGATTTTTGCGTTTCCGCCTCGCTCACCATCTTCACTACTTTGGCAAGCGTAGTGTCGGTGGAAAGGCGAGTCACGGCGATCTCAATCGCGCCCGGCCCATTGATTGTCCCGGCGAACACCCGGTGCTGCGCGGGCAATTTGTCCGGTCGCGCAGCTGCTTGCGATCGGTCCGGGACAGGCTCCTTGTCGACCGGCACGCTTTCGCCGGTCACGGGTGACTGATCGACACTGGAGCGGCCGACAACAACGAACCCGTCCGCAGGCAAACGCTCGTTCGGTTTTACCACCACGGTATCGCCGACGACCAGATCCTCTACCGGCACCTCGCTGACGCTGCCGTCACGGCGCACCATGGCGGTTTGTGGCGCCAGCTCGGCGAGCGCCTCAATGGCGCGCTTGGCCCGCCCCATGGCATAATGCTCAAGCGCATGGCCTAGACTGAACAGGAAGAGCAGAAGCGCGCCCTCTGCCCAGGCGCCGAGCGCACCCGCTCCAGCCGCGGCGACAAGCATCAGTGTGTCGATCTCAAACCGCTTAAGCCGTAGGTTCTCGATCGCTTCCCGCAGGGTGAACCAACCGCCTAACACATAGGCAGCGAGGTAACAGACGAGAGAAATCCAAGCGGGAAAGGTCGTCAGTTTCTCGATCGCAAATCCGGTAGCAAGGATAGCGCCGCAGAGAAGTGCGAAGATCAGTTCGGTATTGGGGCCGAAGATGCCGCCATGGATATGCTCATGGTCGTCGCTGTTACTTTCCGCAGCCGCATGATTGCCATGATCATGGCCGGCATGATCGTGCGGTTCCCGTGGCAGTGCGCGCTCGGCGGACGCGCCCGTCCGCCGGCGGACGCCCATTTCGGCGAGCGCACTACTGATATCATTGGCGGTGATTTCGGCGCGGCTGAGTTCGACGCGGATTGTCCCTGCGGCACTGGCTTCGGATTCGACGACGCCGGGTAGCTGCCGAAGGCGATCGCTTACGGTGCGCGCGCGCCGGGGATGGCCCAGGCCATCGACCGACCAAAGCAGGTGCTGGTACTGCTCCGTCAGCGAGGCTCCGGCAGATCTTGCGACCTGTCGCACGCGTTCCAGCGGCAGCACGTCCGGATCATAATGGATGCAGAGTTGCGCGGGGTTGTCGGCGTTAGCGGCAATGATGTGCGCTTCATCGATCCCCTGCCGGCCTTTTAGGTCGGAGGTAAGCCGGTCAAGACACTGATCAGCCTCGTCCGGAACATCCGGAAGGAGGAGCGGAATATCGAGACGCAGATGATCTTTCATGCTTCCTTCCCTAAGCCCGCTGGCGCCATTCGTTGCGTGCTCGCCCCACGACCGCTCAGCCCATGTTCATTGGTGAGGTGCGGGCGAGATCGAACGCCCGCACCTCATGATGACGGCATCGGCGATGCCGATGTCGCCAAGCCGGAGAGCTTGTGGAGTAAGGTGGACGCCTGCACTTGCCTCCTGCGGTAACCTGGCGGCTGTTCGCGGAGCAGCGTCTTAATGATGTCGACCGACCCGATGCGAATAGCGGGAGATCGTGGTCCCCCGCCGCAGATGGGTCGTCAGCAATTCGTCGGCCCTCACGAGGGAGCGTCGGAAGCCCCGCTTCAAGATCACAAGTCCGAGCCACGAACCCAGTCCCGAACAGGACAGACGATGGGTGAGTTGGGTGCCCTGAGCTAACTTTTCCAAATGATAGCCCTCCTCGACCTCGATCACGCCTCGGATCCCCGTTCGCCAGGCAAAATCGGACGGCCGGTCGAGGTGAACAATTGTTCCAGTGGCCGAAAAAAGCGGGGCTGCGTTGCCTGGCTTCCAATAGGTACAGGTGACCTTCCTGGGATCCACCGGGTCGCTCTGGAGCGTTATGAAAGGATGCCAATCGCAATAGCGGTCCACATCGACAATCAGCCGCCAGACCCGCGCCAGGGGTGTGGGTAACAAAATCGAGTTTTCGACCGTAAACATGTGTCGTTATCCCAAGCGTCTCGCCGGGTGTTCGCGCCCGTCGGGAGGAGGCTTGGGGCGGCCTGCAAGCATGTCGCGCCCAAACTGCCCTTGGCGAACCAAGCGCTTCGCCTCGGGACCCGGCGTAGGTCATTCGTCTGTTTTCGGGATGGCCTGTTCGGCCTTCCCGCCCAAAATTTCGACCTTTTCGAGCGTCATGAGCCCGACGTCAGGAACGTCATCGAGCGCCGCGACGAAGTCTCTCAGCTTGGCTTCCTCGTCGACGATCTCGATGACGATGGCCCGGCGGCTTTCCAGAACATGGCCTCGATGAAGGCGAGGCGAATGGCCAAAGCCGATCAGTGCCTCGAGCACGGTCACCCCTGCCAGCTGCTTTTCGCGCGCCAGCGAGGCGATATACTCGTAGACGTTGCGATCCCCCATATAGGCGGCTTCGTCGGTGTATATTCGCAGCAATTTGATCGACTTGCCCATATTCCTCTCCTTCATTCCGTTGCTGGGACGTCAAGGCCTTCGGGCTGGCGGTCCTTGCGGCGCCAGTTCCACTTGATGCCCAGCACCACCTTGGTGATCGCTGGGAGCACGAGCAGCGTCAGGACGGTCGCGGCGATGAGTCCGCCAATGACGGTCGTCGCCAGGGGCTTTTGGACTTCGGCGCCGGTGCCGTGCGCGAGCGCCATTGGCACGAAGCCGATCGCCGGCACGAACCCGGTCATCACCACCGCTCGCATCTTCTCGGCCATACCCTCGCGGATTGCTTCCGCCAGCGGCCGACCGCTTTCGAGCCGTTCGCGGATCGCGGTCATCACAACCAGGCCGTTCAACACTGCCACACCGGCCAAGACGATGAAGCCAACGGCTGCCGAGACTGAGAAGTTGATGCCTGTCATTGCGAGCGTGAACACGCCGCCGGCAAGCCCGAGCGGTATCGCCAGATAGACCGCCAGTGCCCGGCCGATACCGCCCAAGGCCATGTAGAGCAGCACGAAGATCACGGCGAAACACAGAGGCACTACAATCGACAGTCGCTGAGACGCTGCTTGGAGGCTCTCGAACTGGCCGCCCCACGTGAGGTAGTAACCGGCGGGCAGCTTCACCTGCGCGATCTTGGCTTGCGCCTCCTGGACAAACGATCCCGCATCACGACCTTCGAGGTTGACCTGCACCGCAATCCTCCGTTTGCCGTTCTCCCGTCTGACTTCGTTCAGACCTTCGGTGAGTTGAATCCGCGCGACCTGCGCGAGCGGCACCTGCTTCCGCGCATCTGCGCCGTCCTGCGGCAGCAGTACCGGAAGAGAACGGATGTCATCGAGATTGACCCGCGTCGCGTCCGGTACGCGGACCGTGATGTCGAAGCGCCGGTCGCCTTCGTAGAGCAGTCCCGATTCTCGCCCGCCGAGCGCCGCCGCAACAGTATCGGCGACCTCCTGTACGGTCAGCCCATAGCGCGCGATCATCGCGCGATCGAGCTTCACGTCGAGCATTGGCGCACCGCCGACCTGGTCCGCCTTCACGCTGGCCGCACCTGGGATCGATTGCAGCACGCGGACCATCTCGTTGGCCACCTGCGACATCTTGTCGAGATCGTCACCATAGAGCATGACGGCCACGTCGCCGCGCACGCCAGCGATCAGTTCATTGAAGCGCAGTTCGATCGGCTGACTGACTTCGTAGAGTTGGCCGAGTTGGCCGCCTGCCGCCTTCTCGACGCGCTCAATCACGTCGGCCTTCGTCTCGACGCCCGCCGGCCATTGATCCTGCGGCTTCAGGATGACGAAGCCATCGGAAATATTGGGCGGCATCGGGTCGGTCGCGACCTCGGCGGTGCCGGTCTTGGAGAACATCAACTCGACCTCAGGCAGCTTCTTGACCGCCTCTTCGACTTTGCGCTGCATCACCAGCGACTGCTCAAGGCTGACAGATGGAACTCGCGTGGAGGCAAGCGCCATATTCTTCTCATCGAGCTGCGGGATGAACTCCGAGCCGAGCAGCCCGAAAGCCGGAACCGCCGCGAGAAAGAAGGCCAGCCCGCCAACGATGAACGGCCAAGGACGCGCGATCGCCTTGTCGAGGAGCGGCAAATAGCGATCCTTGGTCTTGCGGATCAGCCACACTTCCTTTTCGGCAACCCGTCCACGGATGAGCAACGCCACGAGTGCCGGCACCAGCGTAAGCGTCAGGATGAACGCGGCGACCAGCGCCAGCATGATCGTGATCGCCATCGGCGAGAAGGTCTTGCCCTCGACGCCCGTGAACATCAGCAGCGGCGAGAAGGCGAGAAGGATGATCGCCTGCCCGAACACGGTCGGCTTGATCATCTCCTGCGCGGCATGCATCGTTTCCTCGAGCCGCTCCCGAAGTGTCATCAGCCGCCCTTCATGCTCCTGTCGGTGCGCGAGGCGCGCCAGACAGTTCTCGATGATGATCACCGCGCCATCGACGATCAGGCCGAAGTCCAGGGCGCCAAGACTCATCAGGTTCCCAGGCACTCGAAAGACATTCATCCCCATCGCCATCATCAGGAAGGAGAAAGGAATGACGAGGGCGGCGATGATCGCCGCGCGCCAGTTGCCGAGCAGCAGGAACAGCGAAGCCGCAACAAGCAACGCGCCTTCGGTCAGGTTGCGCTCGACCGTTCCCACCGTCGCGTTGACCAAACTGGCGCGGTCGAGAACGATCTTCACCTCAACGCCGGGGGGCAGTGTCTTCGATACCTCGTTCAGCTTGGCCGAGACGTCCTGCGCGACGGTTCGGCTGTTCTCGCCGATGAGCATGAGCACGGTGCCGATCACGGCTTCTTCACCGTTCATACTGCCGGCGCCTGTGCGTAGGTCGCCGCCAATCCTGACATTGGCGATCTGCCCGACGGTGATTGGAACACCGCCGCGCGTTGCCACGACGGCATTCCTGATTTCGTCGACCGAGCGCACTCGGGCGTCGACGCGGACGAGATAGGCCTCGCCTGCGCGATTATAGTAATTTGCTCCGACCGCGAGGTTGGCCTTCTCCAGCGCTTCGCCAAGCTCGCTATAGGAGATACCGAAGCTCGTGAGCTTGGTTGGATCGGGCTCGACCACGAAAGTTTTTGCGTAGCCGCCGATCGAGTCCACGCCCGCGACGCCGGACACGGCCTTCAATTGCGGGCTGATGATCCAGTCCTGCACGGTGCGCAGATAGCCGGCTTTGGCGATCTCGTCGGTAAGCAGGTCGCCTTCGGCTGTGAGGTAGCTACCGTCCGGCTGCCAGCCAGGCTGTCCGGCGACTTTCTTGGCGCCCTTGCCATCGGGATTTTTGTAACCGACGGTATACATGACGACTTCGCCAAGTCCGGTCGTCACGGGGCCAATCTGCGGCTGAACACCGTCGGGAAGATTCTCGGTTGCCTGGCGCAAACGCTCGCCAACCTGTTGACGGGCAAAATAGAGGTCGGTCGAGTCGGTGAAGATCGCCGTGACCTGACTGAACCCGTTACGCGAAATCGAGCGTGTCGTTTCGAGCCCGGGAATACCGGCGAGCGAGATCTCGACGGGATAGGTTACGAGCTTCTCGATCTCGACCGGCGAAAGTCGCGGATCGACGGTGTTGATCTGCACCTGTTTATTGGTGATGTCGGGCACCGCATCAATCGGCAGCTTGGTCAACTGCCAGACGCCGAGCCCGGCGACGATGAGGAAGAAAAACAGAACCGCCCAGCGTTGGCGAACGGCAAGCGCAATGAGACTTGCAATCACGGCTTATTCCTCCTCGCCCGCGCCCTTGCCGAGCTCGGCCTTGAGCAGGAATGCGTTCCTGGTTGCGATCATCTGGCCGGGCTTCAGGCCCGACGTGACTTCAACCCTGCCGGCGCTGCGCTGCCCGATCGTGACGGACTGTGCACGAAACCCCTGCTTGGTTCGCACGAACACCACGTCGCGGCCTTCCAGCGACTGAAGACCTTCCTCGGGCACAACGATCGCGCCGGAAACATCGCCGCGGCTCGGCCTCAGCCGCACCCGGACCGCAAGGCCCGGCACGAGGGCGGAGTCACGCACATCGAGCACCGCCGTGGCGGCGCGAGTCTCGCCACTCAGCGTGGGCGTAATCGATCGCACGCGCGCATCGATCGTCCGGCCGTCGGGAAGCTCGACGATTGCCGTGTCGCCGGCAGCGAGGCGCTGCGCATCGAGCGGGCCAACGGCCGCCTCAACCTGGATTTGCCGCGGGTCGGCCACCCTGAACAGCTCGGTTTCGGGTTGCACGAACGCTCCCACGCTGATGCTTGCCGCCGTGACGCGGCCGGAGATCGGGCTGGCGACAATCACGCCGCTGCCGTCGCGGGTGACGTTCGCGGCGCTTGCTGCGACCTGGGCGCGCCGGGCTTCGGCCGAGGCAGCCGCAGCTTCCGCCTGCGCCCGCTCATAATCGACGCGAGCTGATACCTTCTGCTCGTAGAGTTGGCGTTCCCGGGCAAGATTGCGCTGGGCAAGGACTGCACGCGCGTCTGCCGCCGTCCGATCGGCCGCGATCTGGGCAGCATCCCGGCTCTGCACGACCGCGAGCCCCTCGCCGGCCTTTACAGGATCGCCGAGCCGCTTGAACACGCGAGTGACCGCGCCGCCCGCGCGCGCCGTGACGATCGCCTCGCCGTTTGGCGCGGCCGTGACGGTAGCTTGGGCGGGAATTTCAGAGCCAAGGCCGCCCGAACGGACCGCCTCAACGGCGATGTCGGCGGCGCGGATCGCCTCGTCCGTCATCGCGAGGCTGCTCGGCGGGGCTTCCGCACTGTCCTCACCGATACTGGACTTCTGCGCTTCTGCGGCCGGGTCTGCGGTGCAGCGAGCAACCGTGAAGCCGCCGACGGCCGCAAGCAGGACGGCGCCACCCACCCCGCCGAGGAGGCGTCTATTCTGAGTGATCATTTAGCATCTCCGAATTTCATCTGGGCCGGCTGCGCTGGGTCGCGCGTTGCCGCGAGCCGTAAGGGAAGGACATTGCAAGAGCGCGCTGCGGAATACGTCGCAAGGGTCACAACGGGCTTTGCGTTATTGCGATCGGATGCAGCACCAAATCCTTCGATGGACTCAGCTGCACGAGCGACGGCCAAAGGTGACACCAAGGGGCTGGTATCTATCGAGACAAGTTCGCTCATTGACTGGTCTCCACATCGTTGGCGGTCGCTGCCTGACGCTCCAGAGTTGCCTGGGCTTCTGCGCGAGCACGTCGTGCCGCGATGAGTTCGGCTTGTGTCGAGGCATAGGCCTGCTGAGCGTCGAGCAGCTCGAGCAACGATGACTTGCCGGCCCGATAGGAGAGTTGGGCAAGCCGCAACGCCTCGCGTGCCTGGCCAATGCCGCTGCCTTCGAGGGCCGTTACACGAGCTTCGGCAGCGGCAAGCACGGAACGGGCGTTGGCGATTTGGGCTTGGGTGTTGGCGAGAACGTTGTTTCGGCGTGCTTCCGCCGCCTGCGTACCTGACCGTGCCGCCGCCACATTGCCCTGGTTGCGATCGAACACTGGGAGAGGGACGGATAAACTTGCGATCAGTGCCCGATCACCAGTCTCGCGCAGCTGGCGTACGCCCACTCCAACCGAAGGATCAAGGCGGCCCTCGGCGCGTGCCTGGCGCAATTGTGCCTCAGCAATTACGCGTTCGGCTTCGGCAAGCCGCACATCGAGCGTGGCCATGGCATCAACTGATCTGGGCGGCGGCAGCATGTCACCGCCAACCAGTTCTGTCGGCGGAATATCGACACCGAAAATCGCCGCGAGCGAACGCCGGGCGGTGACCTCATCGGCTTCGGCCGTGCGCAGAGCCGCGGTCGCCTGGGCCAGTGCCGCCTCTGCTCTGAGCCCCCGAAGTGGCGGCTCCTTTCCCGCATCGACGAGTTCGCGTGCGATGCGCGTCAACTCACGCGCCCGTGCCTCATTTTCCCTCGCAAGCGCCAGATTGTCACGCGCCGATACACCCAACGCAAACAGATTACGGACCTGCTGTCCGAGATCAGCGCGGGCGATCGCGAAGCGGTATTCCTGGGCTGCGAGTTCGGCTTCGGCAAGCGTCATGCGCGCCTTGCGCCGCCCACCGATATCGAGCCGCTGATTGACTGAGACCGTCGTCTCGGTTCCGTTAAAGCCCGAATAAGGACCCGTGCCGGCGAAGTTCTCGACCTCGACGTTCAGGACCGGATTGAAGCGAAATTTCGCCTGGCGCAGCCGGCCGCGCGCGGCATCAACCTCAGCTCTTGCGGCGGCAAGCGCAGGGGAGCGCGCTTCTGCCTCCTCCAGTGCCTTGCTAAGCGTCAGCTTTGCAGGAAGCGGTCCCGTTCGGACCGATGGTGCCATCGATGGCGCAGGCGGCCCGGCCATTTCGGACGTTGTCGCCTGCGCGGCAGCGGGCGCGGCTGCAAATGCGGCCACGAGCGCCGCGGCCGTGGCGGCGGCAGTTTTGCGATGCATGAAGAAGGAACTCCTGACAATCCAAAGGTGCGCACCTGTTTGCAGTCAGGCGCAGCCAATTGGGCTGTCAGGCGATTGGAGGGCGGAAGGTGCCGATGAATGTTGGCGGCGCAAGGCCCGAGCTTGGTTCCGCAGGCAGAATTTCGACTTTCGTCAACATCACCTCGTCGCCCGCAGGCTCGACCGGCACACTGATATGATGACCATGGCAAGCATGGAATTTCACCAGAGATTTGCCGTCTTCCGATGGGGAGCTTTTACCCTGCTCGGCGCCATCCTTGGCTTCGTTGGGCGAATTGAAGCAGCTGCTCACCGAAGCGATAGCAGCGCGGCCTCCACCCATTTCCGCCGCATGCGCCATCGATCCCGCCACCATGCCGGTGGCGACAAAAAGACCTATAATGAGCGCGAACAGCCCCTTCATATTTCCAGGCCCTATCGCCATTGTTACCGGAAGGAAAGAGAAAATTGCGATATCGATCAATCCGCGACGCCGTATGTCATCTTGCATCATAGATGTAATGGTGTATCATTGATCGATTTTGGCGAAAACACTCCGAATATTTCAAAACAAATGTGTAAATATGCATGCAGTTATCTTTGAACTCTCGTAATCTCTTTACTCATGCAGATCGCCATCTATCATTAACTACCAAAAACTTGGTTATTTATAGAGAAATGGCAAGGGTCTCAAAATTGTGAACTCTTATCATCGAGCGTGATGCCGAGGCAGCACAGACAATGTACTCCTTGAGGTTGCCTTCCGGATCGATGCTTCTGCGTGAGCGTGTCGATGATGCACGTCCAAACATGACCAGAAAGGGGCAAAAATGTACGACGAACTGGGTCGGGAGCATGAGCCAGGGCAAATCGCCGCGATGAAGCGGCGCTTCGATTCGCTCGGCAAGAAGCGCCGGATCAGATGATGGCTGAAAAACCAAAGCCGGATTCAAGGTAAAGCAAGCCGCTTAGTATCCAAGGCTTGATGCCATCGCTGAGCAATAGCTTGGCAAGCGAAGTCCTCGCGCCGAAAAGCGTCGCTAAGAGCAGCGCATTGGAGCCCCGGGCCGGTGCATCCAACCTTGTCCAATTGAATCGTCATTTACTCTCGTCCGGGGTCCGGTGCTGAGACGTCGCGTCGGTGCGCTGTCCCCTCAAGCCCAGCCGGCGCGAGCGCATCGAGGATAAGGCAGTGGGCGATCGTGCCCTGCTCGCATTGATCGAGCAGACGAACCAGTTCCTCGCGAAGAGCATTCAGATCCGCAATCTTGCGGTCGATTTCCGCCACATGCGTGCTCGCGATCGCATCCACGGCCGCGCAAGATCGGTTCGCATCATCGGCGAGGTCAAGAAGCTCGCGCACCTGGTCCAGCGTAAAACCGAGATCGCGCGCACGGCGGATGAACGAAAGCCGGTTGAGATGCCGATTGGAATAAGCCCGATAGTTTCCAGCGGTACGCTTGGGGGGCGGCAGCAACCCCTCACGCTCGTAAAAGCGAACCGTCTCCACCTTCGTTCCCGTCCGTCGGGCTAGTTCACCGATCAGCAACATGACCGAACCGCCTCTACTATGGCCGTTGACGCGACACGTTACATACGCGCCGAGAAGCAACGACCGCTTGACCCTCTAGTGGATACAGGGTGGATAATCCCAATCCACTGATCGAGTCGAGGACGCATCAAGTGGACGATTGCTGCTCAAAGAAGGGAAGTGAACTCGCGAGGCTTGCGGCCAGGCGCGATCAGCGGCGCGTGCTCATCATCGTTCTCATCATCAACGCCATGATGTTCCTTTTCGAGTTTGGGGGCGGACTCATTGCCGGCTCGTCGGCGCTGATGGCGGACTCCGTCGATATGCTTGGCGACGCCTTCGTCTATGCGCTGAGCCTGTTCGCGCTTTCGCGGGGGCCGCGCTGGGAGGCTGGAGCAGCCTTGGCGAAGGGCTTCATCATCCTCGGGTTTGGGATCGCCGTATTGGCCGAGCTGGCGATAAAGATCATCCATGGCGTGCCGCCTTCGAGCAGTCTGATGCTGGAGGTGGGATCGGTCGCACTCGTCGCGAATCTCAGCTGTCTGGCGCTTCTATGGCGTTTCCGCACAGCCAATGTGAACATGAGCAGCACTTTCGAATGCTCGCGCAACGACGTCGCGTCGAATGTCGGAGTACTGGTCGCCGCCGCGCTGGTCGGCCTATTTGCGTCGCCCTGGCCGGACGTCATCGTGGGCGCGGCTATTGCCGCCATTTTCCTACGCTCGGCCGTCAAGGTCCTGCGCAGCGCCTGGCCAGTGTGGCATCAGTCGGCATCACCCAAGCGCCCGGGGATCGCCAGGGACGTTTGACAAGCACGCTGGCCTAGCCGTCGCCGCAGCAACCCGCATCTTCGCCCTCGATCTGAATTGGCGGGCACGGCAAGCTGCCATAGGAACAGAAGACGCAGCAATCACCGCGCCTGGGTCGCAGGATCGCGCCGCAGCCAGTGCAGTCGTAGAAATATTGGCACGCATCGGTCGGCATGGTTTCGGTCTTCACGAACCCGCAACGCGGGCAAGTGAGCGTCGATTGGAGTTGAGGAGGGCGCTCAGACATAGGAATAGCCCAGCCACAGCAGGATCGCCCCTGAGATCAGCCCGATCAGCAAGACGAGACGCAGCCATCCAGGTGTGCAGACTCTGTCGGAGGCGCGGGCAATGGCCGAGCGCTGCGTCCGCCAGAGCAACAGCGCGCCGCCAGCGAGGCTGAGCGTACTTAACCACAACAGAAGAACCCGGTATGGCGCGGCCACCATCGCGATCCCGCCGAGCCATGCAGCGCTGAGACCCGCCGTCATGAGCACGACTGGCAACGCACAGCAAGACGCCACGCTGAAGGCGGCGGCGATACCGCCCAGCGTCAATGCAGCGGCGCCACGCGCGCGCACGAGACGCGCAGCATCACGCGGATCGATCGACATCAGCGACTCCTTGAACCGGTCATGTCCCGGTCTTACCGTCTGTAGCAACTACAGACTCAAGCTCTTTTTTGTGGAGTGACGCATGACGGCCAGTGGGGTGATCACGATTGGCGACCTGTCACGGCAGACAGGCTGCAACATCGAGACGATCCGCTATTATGAGCGGATCGGCCTTACGCCCAAGGCAGGCCGCCGCGGCTGCTATCGCTGTTACGGCGTGACGGATGTCCACCGTCTTCGCTTCGTTCGTCGTGCCCGTGAACTCGGCTTTACGCTCGACGAAATCCGTGCGCTGCTCGGGATTGCCGCCGAAGGCCAAGTGTCCTGTGCGGAAGCCCGTGAGATTGCCGCTGCGCATCTGGAGAGCGTCCGTGCGCGCCTCGCCGATCTGCAGCGCATGGAGCGGGTTCTCGACGAAACCGTGCGGGCATGTGACGGGGGCGATAGCTCCGGCTGCCCCCTGATCGAGACGCTTTCAGCAAATGGTAGCTGAACCTCGGGATTGCCATAGCAGCGCGCTTTACTCGGCGGCAGCCGTATTCGACGCATGCTTCCGATCATTGTAACGGAACCCGATCCAGAGGACCGCCAGCGCAAGAATTTGGAGCAGTAGAGGCTGTAGCGACGGGAAGATGCCCAGCATCGAAAGCCTTGGTATATGCGCGACCGGCGTGATGTCGATGAGACCGGCTTCCTGAAGCGCTGCCGTCCCTTTCCCGGCGAGCACCACCGCGAGAACAGCGATGAGCACTGAGCTATAGGCGAAGAATTTGCCGATCGGCAGCGAGCGGCTGTAGCGCAGCATCGTCCAGGCAATCACCCCGAGCAGTACCACCGCGGTCCCGGCGCCTGCTGCGATGATGCTGCCGCTCCCTTGTGCCGCGAGCGCGGCGAAGAAGAGGATCGTTTCGAACGCCTCCCGATAGACGACGAGAAACGCGAGGCCGAATAGGAACCAGGCTGACCGGCGCGACAACGCCTTGCCCAGCGCTTCGCGGATATAGCGCTGCCAGCTTTCGGCATGCGACTTGCCATGCATCCAGATGCCGACCGAGACCAGCACCACGGCGGCGAAAAGCGAACCGAACCCTTCGGTCAGCTCGCGGCTGGCACCGCTGATCGAGATTGCATAGGTCGCGACAGCCCAGGTCGCGCCGCCAGCGATGAGCGCCGCGATCCACCCGCCATGGACATAAGGCAGAACCTCGGGGCGGTCCGCCTTGCGCAGAAACGCGATCATCGCAACGACAATAAGCAATGCCTCAAGTCCTTCGCGCAGCAGGATGGTGAGCGCGCCGATGAAGGTCGAGGCGTCGCTTGCCGCATCGGGCGAGAGCGCCGTTTCGGCATCTGAGAACAGGCTTTCGAGTACGGCCGCCTTCTGGGCGAGCGCCTCCACGGACACCCCGCGCCCGATGGCGGTCCGGAATTCGCCCATCGCGCCCTCGATGCGCGCCATGAGCGTCGCGTCGCGGGCGGTCAGGATCGGCTCTAACGGTTCGAACCCGTCGAGATAGGCCGAGAGCGCAAGCCGTTCGGCGTTACGCTGGTCTCCCGCGCGATAGGCCGCGAGACTTTGCACGAGCTTCTCGCGGGCGACCGACAGCGACGCAGGCCTTGGTGCGCCGAGCGCTTGCGGGTTCGCACGTAGATAGGCGAAGACGGCATCCGCCTTGTCCTGCCCGATTGCACGGCCGAGGGTCTCGGGTGTCATGCTGGTGAATGCCTGAAGGTCAGGGACGCGCTGACGTAGCGCCGGATCATCCTTCCAGATCCACTCACCGGCCGAAACGTCCTTGAAAGCGAAGCCGCCGACATGTGCCGCCAGCGCCCAGCGGTCATCGGAAGGCAGTTGAGCGAAGCTTTGCATCGCCGTGCCATCTAGCCCCTGACCGATCACCTGATAGAGCGCGAACAGGCTGCGCTTGCGCGCGCGCTCGACATCAGTGAAGGCGATCGGCGGCGGGTTCAGTCTCGTTGCCTGAGGGCCGTGACCATCGCCCTTCATCCCGTGGCAGCTCGCGCAATTTTCCGCATAGAGCGCGGCGCCGCGCACCGGATCGGGGGCTTTCGCGGGTGCGAGCGGCACGGGATAAGCGGCGAGCAGGTCGCCTGCGAGTCCACGCGCTTTCTGGGCCACTGCTTCAGGTGCTGCCTTGGATGCGATAGCCGCCTGGAGTTCCTTCGCCTCGGCAACCAGCCGGGCACGCTCGGGCTTTGCCGGCAGGGCCGCGATGCTGCTCTGGACCGTAGCCGAGAACTCGGTCATCTCGGCATATTCCGCGGCGCTGGTCACCCGGCCATTCGAAACTGCACCGGCATAGTCGACAGCTACATAGTCGAGAAGCCGCCAAACGGTCTGGACCTCTCCGGTATCCGCGCGCGCAGACGCGGGATACGGAATGGAGCCGCTGAGGGCGACGAATAGAATCAGGAGGAAAGGAAGACGGAAAAGGCTGGCCACGCAGGGAAACTCCAAAAATCAGGCCGCCAGTGAATGCTCGCGCAACTCGGCGCGTGCTCCACGAAGGATCTCGTAGGCGGAATGGAGGAAGAGGAGCGCGATAACGGCCGCCACTGCCAGATCGGGCCAAGCGCTGCCCGTCCAGGCGACTAGCCCAGCAGCCCCGATCACCGCGACATTGGCGACGGCGTCGTTGCGGCTGAACAGCCAGACCGCCCGCACGTTGGCATCGCCCTCGCGGAATCGCGAGAGGACAAGCGCCGATACGACATTTACAAGGAGCGCGACCACGCCGATGCCGCCCATCAGTTCGGCCTCGGGGGCGACCGCCGTCAATGCGCGCCAGAACGCCACGCCGATCACGCCAAGACCCAGCGTCAGCAGGAAGATGCCCTGCACGAGCGCGATCCGCGCGCGCGCCGCCGCGGCCCAGCCAAGCGCAATCAAGCCGACAAGCGTGATCGTTCCATCGCCGACGAAATCAAGCGAGTCAGCCTTGAGCGCCTGACTATCGGCGATGAACCCACCGATGATCTCGCATGCGCCGAAGCCCAAATTGAGCAGCACGACGATCCAAAGCGCACGACGATAGGCCGGGTCTTTCTCGGCCCGCTTGCTGTCACCGGTGCAGCCGCAGCCGCCTGCTTCATCTGAATCTGCCATGCGTTCGCTTCTACAACCTCCAGTAACTGTAGAAGCAAGGCTATCTGCAATTGGTTCGCGTTATAAGCCCTTTGGAGCCTCCACCATGAACAGGGCTGATGGCGCCGGTGAGTGTCGGAACCACACGTTGCGGGATCACCGACGAACCCGAAATCTCAGTCAGAATAGCTTCGATCGCACCATCGGCGTTGGGCTGTGTATCGGCCACTCCGCCGAGGCACTGGACCGTCAGCCGGAAGAGCGATCGCATCACCAGCGATTCTTGCAGTGCATAATCGGCGATATTTAGCTGACCACCCGGCTTGAGGGCCGCCAACATTGCCGCTATCCCGCTTCGCTTGCCGGGCATTGGTATCTGATGGAAGACGAGACTGGATACCGTCTTATCAAATCGCTTGCCCGACGCGGCTGCATCGCTTGCGTAACCCTGCCGCCACTCGATGACGACGCCTTCTCTCTTCGCCTTGGCCTCCGCCCGGGCAAGAACGTCTGGATCGGGATCGAGTCCGACAATCCGCGAGCCTGGAGCCCATTGTTTCATTAGGATCGCAAAGCTGCCGGTGCCGCAGCCGACATCGATGATCGCCTCGCCGTCGCGCGGCGCGACCTGTTCGAGCAGTGCCGTCCGCCACGCACGCTCGCGCGTCAACAACCTTATGGCGAGATCATAGGCGCCGGTAAGGCCAGAGCGTCCGAGGGCAGGTGTGAAGGTCTTTTCGGCCAACGCAAGTCCTTTGGTTTGAGCCATCATCACTATACAATCTCCAGTGACTGGAGGATCAAGGCATATGACGAAGCGACTGGCGATCGGCGATCTGGCCCGGCAGACGGGTACCAAGGTCAACACCATCCGCTTCTACGAGGATATCGGCCTGCTTCCGCGCGCGGTTCGCACCGCCTCGGGCCGACGGTCCTATGGTATCCCGGACGTCCGCCGCCTCGCGTTCGTTCGGCACAGTCGCGCACTCGGCTTCTCGGTCGAGGAGATACGTTCGCTCCTCGCATTGTCCGATGAGCCCGAACGTGACTGCGCCGAAGCAGCCGCCATCGCTCGTCGGCATTTGCAGGACATCGAGACGCGCATCACCCGGCTCGAGACACTGCGCGACGCGCTCTCGGAGGTCGCCGTCTCCTGCGAGGGCGGCCGCGCCCGCGACTGCAGGGTGATCGAGGCGATCGCTGGCACCGACCTGCCTGTCACGGTCTGAGCGGTGAAGCGCGCGGTCGATCTCGAAGCTGAGCAGCGCAAAATCATCCAGCGGGCGATATTCGCAAGAGCTTTTTCTGATCCAATGCGACAACGGCAGCTTACTGTTTCTGTATGGCTGTTACCTCGCCGATGCCATCCTTAAGCGCGAGATCGAACGCAACCTTGTCCCCAACCGCCACGCTGTCGATCAGCGCCGGCGCGGCTTTGAACGCCATGGTCATTGCCGGCCAGTTCGCCTCAGCGATCGGTCCATGCTCAAGTGTGATGGTGCCGGCGGTCTCGTCGATCGCCTTCACCGTGCCGGTGCCCTTGGCGACCTTCGCCGTCTCGGCCGGCATCGCCATGTTGCCCATGTCTCCCGACATATCGCCCATCGTGGCGGACGCTTCAGCGGTATTGTCCGGCTTATCGGCATTCTGGCCGCAGGCAGCGAGCAGCACGGCGCTACCGAGCGCGAGAATGGATAGCGATTTCATTTCAGATCTCCTTTTCTTGGGTTGAACACGAGCGCTGCCGCATCAGCAGATAGGCGGCAGGAATGACGAACATCGAGAGCAAGGGGGCGGTGAGCATGCCGCCGATCATCGGTGCGGCGATCCGGCTCATGATCTCCGAGCCCGCGCCGCTACCAATCAGGATCGGCAGCAGGCCGGCGATAATCACCGCGACCGTCATTGCCTTGGGCCGGACACGCAGCAGCGCTCCCGCGCGGATTGCCGTCTCTACCTGATCGGACTGCGGCGCGGCACCGCGCTCGTCGAGGGCTTGCTTGAGGTAGATCAGCATCACCACACCGAACTCGGCCGATACGCCCGCCAGCGCGATGAACCCGACCCCGGTTGCGACGGACTGGTGGTAGCCGAGCAGATAGAGAATCCAGAAGCCGCCGGTCAGCGCAAAGGGCAGCGTGCCCATGATGAGCGCCGCTTCTCCAACGCGCCGAAAGATCAGGTAGAGCAGCAGGAAGATGATCGCGAGCGTCGCTGGCACCACCAGCTTGAGCCGGTCGAGCGCGCGTTGGAGATATTCGAACTGGCCCGAATAGGCGATCGAGACGCCGGGCGAGAGCCGCACGTCGCGGCCGACCGCAGTCCGAAGGTCGGACACGACTGAGGCAA
This sequence comes from Hephaestia caeni, assembly GCF_003550065.1. Lineage (GTDB taxonomy): Bacteria > Pseudomonadota > Alphaproteobacteria > Sphingomonadales > Sphingomonadaceae > Sphingomonas > Sphingomonas caeni_A. Next base: position 647,554 of record NZ_QXDC01000003.1, on the reverse strand, counting down.
GATCACGCCCGCGCACGTCGACATAGACCCAGGTCGAGGGACGACCGTTCTCGGTCTTGAGCATCGGCGGCCCATCGGCAACCCCGATCCGCGCAACGGTGCCGAGCGTGATTTGCTGGCCCGAGGGCGTCAGCACCGGCAAGGCGCGCAGCGCCTCCGGGCTGTCGCGCAGCTCGCGCGGATAGCGCACACTGATCGGATAGCGCGCCAGTCCTTCGACGGTCTGGCCGACAATCTCGCCGCCGATCGCGCCCGAGACGATCGCCTGCACGTCGGCGATGTTGAGCCCATAGCGTGCCGCTGCCGCACGGTTGATATCGACATCGATATAACGCCCGCCAGTCAACCGCTCGGCAAGCGCCGAGCTGACTCCCGGCACCGTCTTGGCGGCCCCTTCGATATCCCGCGCGATGCGATCAATCTCGGCGAGATTGCTGCCCGACACTTTGACCCCGATCGGGCTTTTGATCCCGGTCGCCAGCATATCTATCCGGTTGCGGATCGGCGGCACCCAGATGTTGGAGAGGCCGGGCACCTTCACCGCCCGGTCGAGTTCGTCGATCAGCTTTTCCGGCGTCATGCCCGGACGCCACTGGTCGCGGGGCTTGAACCGGATCGTCGTCTCGAACATTTCCAGCGGCGCCGGATCTGTCGCGCTTTCGGCGCGGCCGGCCTTGCCGAACACGCTCTGCACCTCGGGCACGGTTTTAATCATGCGGTCAGTCTGCTGGAGCAGCTCGGACGCCTTGGCGGCCGACAGTCCGGGCAGCGCCGAAGGCATATAGAGCAGGTCGCCTTCGTTCATCGCCGGCAGGAACTCGCCGCCGAGTCGTGACGCCGGCCAGGCGGTGGTCGCGAACACCAGTGCGGCGATTATGAGCGTTGTCTTGGGGCGCTTCAGCACCCAGTCGATCGCCGGACGGTAGGCCGCAGTGAGGGCACGGTTGACCGGGTTGGCCTGTTCGGATGGAATTTTGCCCCGGATCAGCCAGCCCATCAGCACGGGAACGAGCGTTACCGACAGGATGGCGGCCGCAGCCATCGTGTAAGTCTTGGTGAAGGCAAGCGGCGCGAACAGCCGGCCCTCCTGCGCCTGGAGCGTGAACACCGGGACGAACGACAGTGTGATAATCAGGAGCGAGAAGAACAGCGCCGGGCCGACCTCGATCGCAGCATCGGTGATGACGCGCCAGCGCGCAGAGCCTTCGAGCGTTTCGCCAGGATGCTCGTGCTCCCATCGCTCGATCGCCTTGTGCGCGTTCTCGATCATCACGATTGCGGCGTCGACCATCGCACCGATCGCGATCGCGATCCCGCCCAGCGACATGATGTTCGCGCTCACCCCCTGCGCGTGCATGACAATGAAGGCTGCAAGCACGCCCAGCGGCAATGTTACGATCGCGACCAGCGCCGAGCGGACGTGCCAGAGGAACAGCGCGCAGACGAGCGCAACGACAATGAACTCCTCGACGAGCTTGTGGGAGAGGTTCTCGATCGCCGTATCGATCAGCTGCGAGCGATCATAGGTGGGCACGATCGCGACCCCAGCGGGCAGGCTTTTCTTCAATTCCTCAAGCTTGGCCTGCACCGCCGCAATGGTAGCACGTGCGTCCGCGCCCGAGCGCAGGATGACGACGCCGCCCGCAACCTCGCCATCTCCATCGAGATCGGCAATGCCGCGCCGCATCTCCGGGCCGATCTGGATCGTTGCAACATCGCCCAGCGTCACCGGCACGCCGCCCGCAGCGGTGCGGAGCGGGATCGCGCGGAAATCATCGAGCGTCTTCAGATAGCCCGAAGCGCGGACCATATATTCGGCCTCGGCCAGTTCGACCACCGCGCCGCCAGCTTCCTGATTGGCTCTCTGGATGGCGGAAACCGCCTCTTGATGCGTCACGCCGAAAGCGGCCAACTTCACGGGATCGAGCACGACCTGATACTGCCTGACCATGCCGCCGATGCTGGCGACCTCGGCGACGCCGGGCAGGCTCTTCAGTTCGTAGCGCAGGAACCAGTCTTGCAGGCTGCGGAGCTGCGACAGATCATGCCCGCCGGTGCGATCGACCAGCGCATATTCATAGACCCAGCCGACGCCGGTCGCGTCGGGGCCAAGCGCGCTTCGCGCGGTTTCTGGCAGGCGTCCCTGTGCCTGATTGAGATATTCGAGCACGCGGCTTCGCGCCCAATAGAGATCGGTGCCATCCTCGAAGATGACATAGACGAAGCTGTCGCCGAAGAAGCTGTAGCCCCGGACAGTCTTTGCCCCCGGCACCGACAACATGGTAGTTGTGAGCGGATAGGTGACCTGGTTTTCGACGATCTGCGGTGCCTGGCCTGGCCATGACGTGCGGATGATGACCTGCGTGTCGGACAGATCGGGCAGCGCGTCGATCGGGGTCGCACGCAGCGCTGCGAAGCCGGCGACGACCAGTGCCAGCGCGCCAAGCACGACGAACAGCCGGTTGGCCGCCGACCAGCGGATGAGCGCGCCGATCATTGGCCTGCCTCGCGCGTCATGCTCCGGAGCGTCGGCCCTTGCGGCGGCTGATCGAAACCGAAGCGCACCCGGTCCCCGGCCTTGAACCCGCGGGCGAGCGCCGGATCGCCGAGCCGGAAGGTCATCGTCATCGCCGGCCATTGGAGCGCCGGCACCGGGCCGTGGGCCAGCGTGACACCATTGGCGTCGATCTTTTCGATCCGGCCGCTAGTCTCGTAGAGCCTGGTCAGCGCGGAGGCCGGAGCCATGCCGCCGATCGGCCGGGCCTCCATGCCCGACAGGCTCGCTTCGGAATCGAGCAGGAACTGGCCCGATGCCACCACCTTCTCGCCTTCGGACAGCCCCGCGAGGACTTCGGACTGTCCGTCGCTCTCATTGCCGATCCGCACTTCGGCAGGCTGGTAGCGGCCATTGCTCAGCGCGAGCATGACCAGAGTCCGGCGGCCGGTGCGGATCACCGCCTCGGTGGGAACGAGCAGCCCTGTGCGTTCGCTGCCGCCAAAATCGACATTGGCGAACATGCCGGGACGGAGACGCCCGCCCCGGTTGGCCAGTTCGATCCGAACGGTGAGTGTGCGGCTCTCAGCTTCAACGCTCGGCAGGATCGCGGCAATCCTCCCCGCGAAGCGCTCGCCGGGGTAAGCGGTCAACGTCGCGCTGGCCGTCTGGCCGGGACGAAGCTGGCCCGCCATCCTCTCGGGCACCGCGGCGTTGAGCCAGACGGTGCCGAGCCCATTCACCTCGGCAAGAGTCTGGCCCGCAGCGACGGTCATGCCAGCGCGCACACCGAGCGTCTTGATTACGCCGCCGGATGGCGCGGAGAGCGTCACAATGTTGTGCGGGCGTCCGCCGCGTTCGACTGCGGCGATAGTGCCCGCCGGCATGCCGAGCAGTGTCAGGCGTTGCCGCGCAGCGCTTATCATTGCCGCATCGCCGGTGCGCCTGACCGCCAGATACTCGCTCTGCGCCCCCGCCCATTCGGGAACGAGCAGGTCGGCGAGTGGCGCGCCCGCGCCGATTACATCTCCGGGTGCGCGGGCATAGACGCGGCTCACGAAACCGCCGCTACGCGCCTGAACAATTGCGACGTCCCGCTGGTTGAAATCGATCGTGCCGGTCGCCGTGAGCGCGCTTGAAAGCGTCCCCCGTTCGGCTGCAACCACCCTGATCCCAAGATTCTGCGCGCGCGCCGGATCGATGCGGATGCCGGCTTCCCCGCCTGCCTCGTCAGCATATTTGGGAACGAGCTGCATATCCATGAAGGGCGACTTGCCGGGCTTGTCGAAGTGTTGCGACGGCACCATCGGATCATACCAGTAGAGCACCTTGCGGCCGCCCTCGGCAGCAGCCGGCATGTCGCCCGGATGGATCAATGTTGCGATGCCGTAACCGGTCGCGCCCGCGACGAGTGCGAGCGTGGCCGCCGCGAGGCCAAGCCGCGCTCGGCGGGAAAGTTCAATCGTCATCATCGGTCATCTCCATAGGTCAGCACGAGCCGGGCGGCATCGCGCGCCACTGCCGCTTCGCGGTCGAGGGTGGACAGAGAAGCGTCGGCGAGCATCGCCTGGGCAGCAATCATGTCGGTCAGGCTGGCCCGCCCGGCGGCATAGCTGGCGATTTCCAGATCGGCGCGCTGGCGGGCGAGCGGCAGCAGCGTATCGCGGGCGCGCTGCCATTGTTCATGATGCATCAGATGATCGGCGATCCCCGCGTCGAGATCGGCCATAAGGCCACGGCGGACATTTTCCTCATCGGCACGCGCGGCGCCCGCATCGGCGATGCTCGCATCGATCATGGGATTCTGACGCTTGCTGGTGAACAACGGCAGTGTGACGGTCGCGCCGATCGAGACCATGTCGCCGTAGCGCTCGGCGCGCCGCCCATAAGAAAGATCGAAACTCCAATCAGGACGCTTCTCGGCGCGTGCGACGGTCACGCCTGCCTCAGCCTGACTTGTGCGGGCTATGGCGGCAAGGAGAGTCGGATTGTGCTCGATCGCGCCGCGCAGCCTGTCGGGATCGACAGCGAAATCGGGGATCATGCCTTCAGTCTCGGGATGGGGATCGCCGGTCCAGCGCGCGAGGACTGTCGTGGCCCGCGCGACATCCGCGACAACCTGGCTTCGGCGGTCTTTGAGGTCCGCGATCGCCTGGCGGATTTCGAGAGCCTGCGCCGGGCGGGACGTGCCGGACGCCATGCCGGCCACTGCGGCCGGCGCCAGTTCGCTCAGGCGGCCGAGCACGTCGTTGATCGCTGTCAGCCGTTGCCCGGCATAGGCGAGATCGATCCAGGCAAGTGCGGTTGCGACCCGGATTTCGCGCGCTTCAACGACACGGTCAGCCTCGGCGACGTCGATATCGGCCTCAGCGCGGCCGGTGCGCGCGTGGCGCTTGGCGAGATTGGGCACGTCCTGACTAATGCCGACCCGCGCCATCGTCATGCTCTCGCCGGCGTAGGTGAAGGCAGGCGGCCCCGAGACCGGAAAATTGTCGAGCGCAACTCCAAGTCTGGGGTCGGGAAGCTGGCCGGCGGCCGTCGCAGCGGAGCGGCGGGCGTCGACGGCCAGCGCACGCGCCTGGAGCGATGGCGCTTCATCCGCCGCGCGCGCCAGCGCCTCATCAAAGGTTAGCGGATCGGCGAAAGCCGCCGCAGGTATCGCCGCCAGGAGCGGCGCGAAAAACAGCAGTCGCATGGAAATTTCCTGCTCGGAAGCGACCGATGCGCGAGAGAGCGGTCAACCGCTGCACCGGCGGAGCATCGCGGCTCCGCCGGCGCCGATATCCGGCCCGGCACAATCGGCCAGAGAGCCAGCCTTCAGCTGGCCGACGGTGCGGCGCTCCCAGGCTGCATGGGTTTCATGCAGTCATCGGCGCTCATCTTCATCATGTCGCAGTCGCAGTTCGCCATCTGCGGATGATCGGGCACCCAGACCCGCTTGTGCGTCGGGCCGGTGCTGCGCGGGCCGGGTTGTGGCGCGTCACGCCATTCATAGTGGCCGGAGCCTCGCTCCTGCGGGCTGTCAGCGGCAAAGGCGGTTGCGGGGGCAAGCAAGGCTGCGCCGAGCGCGGCGGCAATCGTGAACGTCTTCATGACGAATATCCTTAGGTGATCTGGAACTGGCCGGACGCGAGGCGAATGGCCCGCGACCATGCGGGCGCCGCGTTCGCGGCGCGCCCGGCGGCGATCAGCCGAGGATGATGGGGGGTTCGGGCTCGGGAGTGAGATCGTGCCCGAGGAGCGCGGACGAGATAGACCAATAGTCTTGTTTGCTCACCATGGGCGTGGAGCCGACCAGCTTAGCTGGGTCTTTCAGGAGCGGCAGCGCGCAGCCCATCGCAAATATGCAATCGAGCGTCAGGCCATTGCAGGGCTTCTTCTCCTGTTTGGCGGGATGCTGGCCCATCATCTCCATGCAGTCGGCGCTCATTGCGGCAGCCGGCGCGGCTGCGGCCACTGAGACGGGCGCAGCAGTGGCTACGGTCTGTTCTCCCAGCAAGCCGAACAGCGCTCCAAGGAGGAGCAGGAGGGGAAGCGCGCGTTTCACGACGTGCTACGTTTAGCCGATCGGCGCGGGAGCGGCAACGAAAAGGAGGGATTTCCGCCGGCGGTCATGCCACTTTGCGCAATCGGCGATGGGTGCCGTGGCAGCGATGCACCTCTACGGTCACATGGACGAGTTCCTCGTGAATTTTCAGGCGGTCAGCATAATCGGCCGGGGCGAGCGGGTCGGCGACCACCAGCGAAATGATCGCCGCGTAGCGGCCCGGACCGACGCGCCAGACATGGAGATCGGCGATCTGCGCATCACCATCGGCAAGCGCCTCGCGGATCTCCGACTCCAGCGCCGGATTGGTGGAGACGTCGAGCAGAATCGCGGCGGTATCGCGCAGCAGTCCCCAGGACCAGCGGGCAATGACCAGCGCACCGACGATTCCCATCGCCGCGTCCATCCACACCCAACCAAGGAAGCGACCCGCGAGCAGTGCGACGATCGCGAGCACCGATGTCAGCGCATCGGTGAGCACATGCGCATAAGCGGAACGCAGATTGTTGTCGGCATGCGCATGGTGGTCACCATGGACATGATCGTGCGACTGACCGTGATGATGTCCGCCACCAAGCAGCCAGGCGCTCGCGAGGTTGATCGCGAGCCCGAGACCCGCGATCCACAACGCTGGTGCATAGTCAACCTTGGCGGGCGCAAACAGGCGGCCGACAGACTCGACGCCGATGCCGAGCGCAATCAGCGCCAGAATGAGAGCGCTCGCGAAGCCCGCGAGATCGCCGACCTTACCGGTTCCAAAGGTGAAGCGCGGATTATCGGCATGGCGCCGCGCGAAAGCATAAGCGAGCGCCGCTACACCGAGCGCTCCGGCATGCGTCGCCATGTGCAGTCCGTCGGCCAGCAACGCCATCGAACCGGTGATCCATCCGGCGGCGATCTCGATCACCATCATCGCCGCGGTCAGCGCTACCACCCAACGCGTTCGGCGTTCATGCTCGTCGTGGGCGTCGCCGAGGAAGATGTGGTCGTGCCGGTGGTTTGAGAGGGTTTCGCTGTGCATCGCAGTGCTCTCTATCCGTTGTGGCGGGCAAAAACCTTCTTGCCGCCCGGCCCGAAGGCGACGACGGTGAAGGACTGCGGCCGCTGACCGGGGACTTCCATGCCCGGCGAACCGAGCGGCATGCCGGGGACGGCCAGACCGGTCACTCCGCGCGGGCGCTGCGCGAGTGCGCGCTTCATGTCGGCGATCGGCACATGTCCTTCGAACACGATGCCGTCGATAATCGCGGTATGACAAGAGGCAAGGTCCGGCGACAGGCCGTAGCGCCGGTGGAGCGCGGCTCGGTTCGTATCATCCGTCATCTGAACCTGCCGGCCGAACTGCGCGCGCACCTGCACCGCCCACTGCTCGCAGCATCCACATCCAGGATCGCGGTGGACAGCGATCTGCTGCGCTGCCAGCGCGCTTGCCGGCACGGCGAGCGCAACTGCCGTCAGAAATGCCTTGATGGGTCTCATTTGCATTCTCCTTGTCCCCACCACGCCCGCTCCCTGCACAAATGGGCGGCATCATGGCGAGCTTTATGTGCTCAAAGTTCCTCCGCGTATTTTATTTGCGTGCGAGGACCGCATTTATCGGATCGATCTCCTGCACCTCGACGATGCTAGTGGATGCTCATCTGTCCACCTGTCCCTTGTCGGCATCGGCTAGCCTGTCGATGATCGGGCAGTCGGGGCGCGCATCGCCGTGACATCGCTCGGCAAGATCGAGCAAGGTGCGACGCATCGCTTCGAGCGCTTTGACCTTGCCGTGCAGTTCTGCGGCACGCGCGCTGGCCAGCGCCTTGACCTCCGCGCTCGACCGGCTGCGATCGCTCCATAGCGCCAGCAATGTGCGGATTTCCTCAATGGGGAAGCCCAGATCACGCGCATTGGCGATGAAGCGCAGGCGATGCACATCCGATGGCGAATAATCGCGATAACCGCTGTCGCGCCGCGCCGGCGCCGGCACCAGCCCGATCTTCTCGTAATGGCGGATCATCCGCTGGGAGACCCCGCTCGCTTCCGAGGCATGGCCGATGTTCATATGACCTGCCGGTTCAGCCGCAAGGCGTTCGTAACCACGCTCACCGATGAGAGCGCCATCGCCGCCGCCGCGATAATCGGCGACAACAGGATGCCGAACACCGGATAGAGCACACCGGCTGCCACCGGCACGCCAGCCGCATTATAGATGAACGCGAAGACAAGGTTCTGGCGGATGTTGGACATGGTTGCCTCGGACAACCGCCGCGCCTTCACGATTCCGGTGAGATCGCCTTTCAGCAGCGTCACGCCTGCGCTCTCGATGGCCACGTCAGTGCCCGAACCCATGGCGATGCCCACGTCGGCCACAGCCAGCGCCGGCGCATCGTTGACGCCATCGCCAGCCATGGCGACTACACGTCCTTCGTCCCTGAGACGGGCGACTACGCCGCTTTTCTGGTCCGGCAGAACCTCGGCTTCGACATCATCGATACCCAGGCGTTTGGCGACAGCTTCCGCTGTCCTGCGGTTGTCGCCCGTCAGCATCACCACCCGGATGCCCTCTGCTTTCAAAGCGGCTAAAGCTTCCGGTGTTGTCTGTTTGACCGGATCGGCAATCGCGAAGACGCCAGCCACCTTGCCATCGACACCGATGAAGATCGCCGTCGCACCGTCACGCCGCAGCGTATCGGCCTGTGCGGCAAGTGCTTCAGCTGCGATCCCTTCGTCCGCAAGGAAGCGGGCATTGCCGAGTATGATCCGGCGACCATCCACGACGCCGAGGGCGCCGCGTCCGGTTGGGGAATCAAAATCGCTGACCTCGGCCGGCGCGATGTCGCGCTCTTTCGCGGCTTCGACGATCGCCAGTGCGAGCGGATGCTCTGAGGCGCGCTCGACCGATGCGGCGAGCCGCAGGATTTCCGCATCCTCAAATCCAGAAGCTGACAGGATTTCGGTGACGGCGGGGCGTCCTTCGGTGAGCGTGCCGGTCTTGTCGACAACAAGCGTGTCGACTTTCTCCATATGCTCCAGCGCTTCGGCATTCTTGATGAGGACACCCATGCTCGCGCCGCGACCGACGCCGACCATGATCGACATGGGCGTGGCAAGGCCGAGCGCACAGGGGCAGGCAATGATGAGCACGGCGACGGCGGCGACAAGACCATAGGCGAAGCGCGGCTCCGGTCCCCAGATGCTCCAGCCCGCGAAAGCGAGGATCGCGACGAGAATGACAGCGGGGACGAACCAGCCTGAAACCTGGTCCGCCATGCGCTGGATCGGCGCGCGAGAGCGCTGCGCTTCAGCGACCATCTGGACGATCCGGGCCAGCATCGTGTCACGGCCCACCTTGTCGGCAGTGATGATGAGCGCGCCGGTCTGGTTCAGCGTGCCGCCGATGACCTTGTCGTCCTTCGCCTTGGTGACGGGCATCGATTCCCCCGTCACCATGGATTCATCGAGCGAAGAGCGGCCATCTTCGACGATCCCGTCAACGGGCACTTTCTCCCCCGGACGCACACGCAAGCGGTCGCCGACTGCCACGAGATCGAGGCTGACCTCCTCCTCGCTGCCATCGGCGGCAATACGCCGCGCCGTCCGTGGAGCGAGATTGAGCAGCGCCTTGATCGCGCCGGACGTGCGTTCGCGGGCGCGCAGCTCAAGCACTTGCCCCAGCAGGACAAGAACCGTGATGACCGCCGCCGCCTCGAAATAAACGGCGACCATGCCATCGTTCCCGCGAAAGGCAGGGGGGAATATCTGCGGCGCCAGCGTTGCGACGACGCTGTAAGCCCAGGCGACGCCGGTCCCCATCGCGATCAACGTGAACATATTGAGGTTGCGCGTCTTGAGCGATGCCCAACCGCGCTCGAAGAAGGGCCACCCGGCCCAGAGCACGACCGGGGTTGCCAGCACGAACTGCACCCATATCGAAACCTGCATGGGAATGAGATGGTGCAGTATCGGAAAAAGATGCCCGCCCATTTCCAGCGCGAAAACCGGAATGGCCAGCGCAAGGCCGATCCAGAAACGCCGCGTCATGTCGATAAGCTCAGGACTCGGCCCGGCATCCGCCGTTACTTGTGCCGGCTCCAGCGCCATGCCGCAGATCGGACAGGCGCCCGGATGATCCTGGCGGACCTCGGGGTGCATCGGGCAAGTCCAGATCGTGCCCGCCGCCGCGTCGTCGTTGGGCGCGGAAGCAGGATTCAGATAGCACGCCGGATCAGCGACAAATTTCTCACGGCAGCCAGCGCTGCAAAAATAATATGTCTCGCCATCGTGGTCAGCACGATGCGCGGCAGTCGCAGGATCGACGGTCATACCGCACACCGGGTCCTTTACGCCCGAGGCAGGTTTTCCGGCGCCGTGGTTGCCGCAGCAGCCGTGTCCGTGCGCCGCAGGTGTTGCCTTGTCCATCGCTTAATTCCTTTCGACGCCTCCCGATGTAAGGGTTGACATCATGTCAGGGTCAATAGCTAATCTCCTCAGCTCGATATCGGCGGCGCCAGCGTGCCCAGCCATGCCACGAGACCGAAGATGATCACTGCGAGGCCTCCCTCAATCAGCAGACTTCGACGAAGAACCTGGAGCGCGAGCCTGGTATCGCGCTGTTCGATCGCGAGGCTGAGGGCCGGCGTCAGACGATACCGATTCAGCGCGGCAAGCCCGAGCATCGCCGCGAACAACGCCAGTTTTAGAAGGAGAAGCAGACCATAGGTCGACTGCCAAAGCGAGGCGATATGAGCAGGCCCGATCAGGAAGATGCCGTTGCCAATTCCCGTTACGAGGAGCAAGCCGACGAGCACCGTGCCGGTGATCGCGAAGCCGCGCAGGCATAGGGCCGCGATCCGCACGCGCTGTATATCCGCCGTCACGGCCTTGCCGGCGACAAGCGTGAAAAACGCGGCGATCGCACTTAACCAGGCTCCAGCAGCCAACAAATGCACAAGGTCGGCGGCAAGCTGCACCCAGCCAGCGTTTCCCTCGCCCGCTGCTCCATGGCCCGACCATGCCAGAGTGCCCAACGCCAGCGCGCCGGCCACTCCGGCCGTGATCGTGACCGCCCTTGGTGCCCGGTCATATAGTGCTGCACACAGCAGCAGGACCAGCAACGCAGCGAGCCGGACCTGCAAGGCCGTGCCGAGCGCCGTCCCTCCAAGAAGATCGCGCAATAGCGCAAAGTCAGGGTGCAGGAGCGGCAGACCCGCCATCGAAGCAGCCTGAATCGCAAAACCGACAACGGACAGGACCGCGCCGATCAGCGCAAGGATAGCGATCATCGCGGCGATGGGCAGATATCCACGCTCAATCCGGTCTCCCCCTAAGGTGTAGAGGGCAAACAAGGGCAGCCCGAAAAGCAGGCCCAGATCGATGTAGAGCGCCCAGCGGATCGCGATGATCGCAATGTCCGTCACGGCTTCACTTCACCGCAAAAGCGAAATTGCCTTCGATGCGGTGTGTGTCGGCCGACACCGCGTGCCAGGTAACCTGATAGCTGCCCGTCGTAAGCGGCCGCGGGAGTGCGACGATCAGCGTTTTCCCGTCCGCGCCGGTTGATGTCTGAAACCCGGTGACCGCCATGCGGTGATTGGGCATACCCGGCATTCCGGTCATGATGACCTCGACGCCAGACAACCTCGGCATCAACTGCTCGCTAAAGGTCAGCGTGATCCGGGAGGGAGTTTCGACGCTGGCGTCGGCCGCAGGCGTTGTAGACACGAGCTTGGGGTGAGCGAGCGCTGGCGAGGCGAACAGCGCGCCCGCGGCGATCGCGGCGATGGAAAGACCACGAAGAGAAGGCATGAAACGGACTCCTTTACGGTAGGTATGATGGGATACGCAGTCGAAGAGCTGCCCCCTCAAAAATTTTCACACGTCAGTGGATGAGGGCTATTCCATGGCGCTGCGTAGTCTTGAGATGAAGACGGAGAATGAAAGTGACTGACGTCGAAACATTGCTCGCCCGATTGCGCGATGCGCCGCTCGATTCCCGGCTTGATGGTCTCGACGCGAGGGTGATGGCGGAGATCGCCGGTATCCAAACGGCGCCAAGTCTCGGCGCGACGGCTTTTGGCCTTGCTTCGGTAATGGCGTTGGTCGTCGGGATTGCCGGCGCTGCCGTTCCTGCATCACCGGCTGATGCCACTCCGATCTCGCCGTTCGATGCCAATCAGGCGCTCGCGCCTTCGACCTTGCTCGGAGCGCAATGATGCACAACCGCCGCCGCCTCGTTCTGCTGGTCCTGCTGACTTTCGCTGTGGCAATCGCGGGGGTGGTGATCGGCCGTGTTTTCGTGGTGCCTGACCGTCCCGTTGAGACGGAACTCCATGAGCTGTTGCATCGCGATCTGAAGCTCGATGACGCGCAACGCGCCCGTCTCGACGTCATTGAGAATAACTATGCCATTCGCCGACAGGCGCTGGAGTCCCAGTTGCGCGCGGATAATGCGCGGTTGGCCGAGGCGATCGAGGCCGAGCATGGCTATGGCCCGAAGGTCGCCGCCGCCGTCGATCGTTCGCACCAGTCTATGGGCGAATTGCAGAAAGAGACGTTGCAGCACATCTTTGCGATGCGCGCCGTTCTCAGGCCCGATCAGACGTCGAGGTTCGACGCCGCAGTCGTGAAAGCGCTCACGGCAAAGAAGCAGTGACCCTTGCATTCCCCGGCTGCTCGGACGGGGAGCTTGCAGCTCTGGCGTTGGCGGGCCGGCAAGCAGCGTTTGCCGAGTTGGTGCGACGGCATCAGTCCTGGGTTTATCGCCTCGCATATAGTCATGTGCGGGACGCGGACGAGGCTGTAGATCTCGCTCAAGCGAGCTTCGTTGCCGCCTTTGCAGCATTGCGCCGTTACGACACCGCGCGCTCCTTCCGTGCCTGGCTTTCGCGCATTGTGATAAACAAATGCCGTGACTGGCACCGGCGTCGCGCCGTTAGAAGGATGTTTGCTTTCGCGCTGCCGATCGGGGAAGCGCACGATGTCGCGGATGAAACGCCGTGGCCCGATCACGCAATCGGTGCGAAAGCAGAACTTGCGCGCACAATGGAAGCGATTGCTACGTTGCCGGCCACGCTCAAGGAGGTCTTGATCCTGCGGACGATAGAAGAGCGATCGGAAGCGGAGACGGCCGAAATCCTGGGCATCAGTCAAAAGGCCATCGAGACCCGGCTTTACCGCGCCAGGACGCGCCTCGCGGAAATTTTGAAAGAAATCTGAGGGGGCGGCGGTCTCGCTGCGTATTCGAAATAACCCCCTCGAATTTAAGTAGAGCCGCCATCAATGAATACAATTCTGGACCGCCGTCAGTTCATGCGTGGCGCCGCAGTCGCCAGCGGCAGCCTGGCACTGGCGCAATGGTTTCCTGCTTGGGCACAGACTGCCTCCGAGGGGCTGCGCCCAACGCTTCCCACGCTCTCCGGCGAAGACATCACGCTCACTATAGCTCGTCAGTCGATGACGATCGATGGTCGCCCGTTCCGCGCCATCGGGATCAACGGAACGGTGCCAGCGCCACTGCTGCGTCTCCGCGAAGGGCAGCGGGTTCGGCTCAACGTCGTCAACCAGCTCGAACAGGACAGCTCAATCCACTGGCACGGATTGCTCGTGCCAGCGAAGGACGACGGCGTGCCGGGCGTTTCATTCCCCGGCATCAAGCCGGGATCGAACTATCTCTATGACTTCCCTGTCATGCAGAGCGGCACCTATTGGTATCACAGCCATTCGGGTCTTCAGGAACAGGAAGGGCATTACGGGCCCATCATCATCGACCCGGCCGGGACCGATCCGATTGCCTATAACCGCGAGCATGTGATCGTGCTGGCCGATCATAGCCCGCTCAGCCCCGAAGCGATTTTTCGTCGTCTCAAGGTCGACCCCGGCCATTTCAACTTTCAGCGGCAGACCCTGGCGGGGCTGTTTTCGGGACGCGATCAGGCGCTCAATGAACGCCTCGATTGGGGCCAGATGCGGATGGACCCCACCGACATCTCTGATGTGACTGGATCGACCTATACCTATCTCGTCAACGGCCATGGCCCCTTCGACAACTGGACCGCGCTGTTCACGCCGGGCGAGCGGGTTCGTCTGCGTTTCATCAACGCTTCGGCGATGACCACCTTTAACTGCCGCATTCCCGGCCTGAAGCTCTCCATCGTGCAGGCCGATGGGCAGAATGTCATGCCCGTGGAGGTCGACGAGTTCCAGATTGGGGTTGCCGAAACCTACGATGTCATCGTCACGCCGGCCGAAGACAAGGCGTTTACGATCGTGGGCGAGGCGATCGACCGCTCGGGCATGGCGCGCGCCACGCTGGCTCCGCGCGTTGGCATGACCGCCGAAGTGCCGCCGCTGCGCCCCCGGCCGGTGGCAACCATGAAGGATATGGGCATGGATATGTCCTCCATGCCTGGCATGGAAAGCATGGACATGACTGGCGGCGGCGCGCGTGGCGTTGACCCGAGCGCCGAGCAGAACGCTTCGGGACGCCTCAGTGCTGCGGTTATCGCCGCCGCGCCCTCCGCCATGGATCACGGTGCGATGTCGGGGATGGATCACTCGTCCATGGCCGGAATGGACCATTCTGGCATGGCCGGCGGCATGGCGGGCATGGACCATGGCGCTGGCGGGCATGAGATGGGCGCAATGAATATGCGCGACTTCTCGGCCGCGCCACAAGTCGATCGCAACCCCGGCGTTCAGACCATATCCCCGATGCCTGTCGATCGCACAGGTGAGCCGGGCCAGGGGCTGGAAGATGTCGGCCACAAGGTGCTGGTCTATCGCGATCTCATGGCGCTGGAGAGAAACCCCGACGTCCGGGCACCCAGCCGCAGCATCGACATCCATCTCACCGGCAACATGGAGCGCTTCATGTGGTCGTTCGACGGAAAGAAGATGTCCGATGTGCATGAGCCGATCCCCTTTACCGAGGGCGAGCGGGTGCGCGTCAATCTCATCAACGACACGATGATGGGTCATCCGATCCACATTCACGGCCACTTTTTCGAGTTGGTCACCGGCCATGGCGATCACTCGCCCAGGAAACATACGGTCATTGTCCAGCCCGGCGGCAAGGTGAGTTGGGATTTCACCGCCAATGCGGTCGGCGATTGGGCCTTCCACTGTCACCTGCTCTACCACATGCACGCGGGTATGATGCGTATCGTAAGCGTCCGCCCGCGGGGAGGCGTGCAATGATCCGGCATCTCCCGATGATCGTCAGCATGACGGCATTCATGGCGACCACGCCCGCCATCGCGCAGGATCATTCGATGCACGGCATGCAGACGCCGGGCGCGCAATCGTCACAGCCTGAGAAGCCCAAACAGGACGCGCCACAAGCTGACCAGCCAGTGCCGGCACGGGACGACATGCCGGGCATGGATCATTTCAGTCATGATACTGCCGCGTCACCGGCGCCCCAGAGCGCAGATACGCGAACCATGGAGGACATGTCTGACATGGAAGGCATGGACCATTCCGGGCATAACATGAGCGGCGCATCCGGCATGCAGATGGTCGGAACCGCGTTGCCGGTCGGCAATACACCGCCGCCGCCGGCCCCGACTGACCATTATGCCGATCGCGATTTTCCGGCAGCGGAGATGGCGCAGGCCCGTTCCGCCATGATGAAGGAGCCGACCTTCAGCCAATTGCTGCTCAACATCTTCGAATACCAGGCCAACAAGGGGCACGACGGATACCGCTGGGAAGGCGAAGGCTGGTATGGCGGTGACATCAATCGCCTGTGGATCAAAAGCGAAGGCGAAGGCGAATTTGGGCGCGGCATCGACACGGCCGAGGTCCAGGCGCTCTATAGCCATGCCATCGATCCTTATTTCAATCTTCAGGGCGGTGTCCGGCAGGACTTTGGACGCGGTCCCGATCGCACATATGCGACCATCGGCTTCGAGGGGCTGGCTCCCGGATACTTCGAGGTGGAAGGCGCATTATTCCTCTCCACAAAGGGCGATCTGCTCGGCCGGGTCGAAGGCTATTACGATCAGCGCATTACACAACGTCTCGTCTTTCAACCGAGTGTAGAACTGAATTTCTCGGCGCAGAATGTGCCGGAAAACGACATCGGTTCGGGATTGGTCAACTTCGAGCTGGGCGGCAGGCTGCGTTACGAGATCAGTCGCCAGTTCGCGCCCTATGTCGGTATTTCCTATCTTCAAAAGACTGGGGGCACCGCACGGCTTGCCCGCCTTGCAGGCGAAGATGTTCACGCGACCAGTTTCGTGACCGGTGTTCGCTTCTGGTTCTAGATGCGGGGTCGAGCAACTTGCTTGCGAACGCCGGCGCCAGCACTTTCGTGTCCGCTATGCGCAGCAATTAAAGTCTTCTGGCTCAATCAGTCATAGGATGTGGTTGCCGCCCTCCTGGATGGCGTCGTTTTACCCATCTGCCGTTCCGTCCTGCCGCAAGGTGACGATCCAGCCGGTCAGCCCAGCTGGACCGCATCGTTCCTTGCTAGCAGCTCCTTCTCTCCGGTTTCCGGCACCGTCGTCTCGCGGCGGCCACAGCGAGCGTTGCGTCGGCAGCACGAACAGTGTGAGCAGCATCACCGAGAACCTGTCAGATTTTCTTCACATTTGACGGGCTTCGGCAATTTCATCCTGCCAACGTAACCTGCGGAAAGCGAAAATCATCTGGCAGTTCAGCAGGAACTCGCCGCCGCGAAAACTCGCCGGTTTTCTTTGCCGGCCGGTGAACAAGGACGGTTGGCGGCGGCAGGGTTGCTATCAGCTTGTCTGCCCAAATCACGGCCAGTTCGCGACGCCGTTCCAGATAGGCAGCCCGGTTGTATGCTCCTTCGACCTTTTCCTTGGGAACATGCGCCAGCATCAGGTCGATGATTTGCCGGTCATGCTTCTTGCCGTTCCGCTCCGCCCACTCGTTCATAATCGTCGAGAACGCCGCACGAAATCCATGCGGAACGTGATGCCCATGATAGCCCGCCCGGTTGAGCAGATAGCCGATCGCGTTCTCGCTCATAGGCCGATGACCGTGGCGATTGCTGGGGAACAGCAAGGCGCCGCTGCCGGTTAAAGGCCATAGCGCGCGCAGCACTTCGACGCTTTGGCGAGCCAGAGGAACAAGATGATCGCCGCCGATCTCGTTCTTGCGCTCAACGTCGCCTTTCATCCGGGCGGCCGGGATACGCCATAGCGGCTCTGCGTCATTCAGGTTCTCGAACTCCTCCCAACGCGCACCCCGGATTTCGTTAGGCCGCACCGCCGTCAACGCCAGCAACCGAAGTGCAAGACGGGTGATTGGGCGAGCATAATCCTCTTCGGCATCGTTTATCATCTGCCGCAAACGTCCAAGATCGGTGATGGCCGGTTG
Organism: Hephaestia caeni; assembly: GCF_003550065.1. GTDB lineage: Bacteria > Pseudomonadota > Alphaproteobacteria > Sphingomonadales > Sphingomonadaceae > Sphingomonas > Sphingomonas caeni_A. Next base: position 630,182 of record NZ_QXDC01000003.1, on the reverse strand, counting down.
GCGTCCTTTGCGGAGCGGTTTCAATACCGCGCCCAGCTTCTCGGCGGGGTCTTTTTCGGCAATGCCCTTGGCGATGGCATGAACGAACACGGCGGAGATACGCTGCCGAACCCGCTTGGCGGTTTCAATCGCGCCCCGGTCCTCAATGCTTTTCAGCGCCTCAAGGATTTTGGGAGCGGTCAATTCCGAGATCGGCAGATCGCCGATCAGCGGAAACACGTCCCGTTCCAGGCTACGCAGAACATCGTCGGCATGGATTGCTGCCCATTGTGCTTTTGCGTTCTCATGCCACTCGCGCGCCACGCGCTCGAAGGTATTACGACCTGCTTCGAGATTGGCTTCGATCCGCAGCTTCTTGACCACGGACGGGTCTTTCCCCTCATCGAGCAAGGCACGGGCATCATCACGCTTGGCACGAGCGTTCACAAGGCTGACCATCGGGTAGATGCCGAAGGCCATCGTCTTTTGCTTACCGTCGTAGGCGTAGTTCCATTTCCAGAGCTTCGAGCCGTTGGGCTTCACCAGAAGGTAGAGCCGATGGCTATCAGTCAGCTTGTATGCCTTGTCGCGCGCCTTGGCTGCGCGGATTTTTGCGTCGCTCAACATTGTCATCTCCGAGACCACGTTTTTCCGGTGCCGGGACCACGAATCAGAACCACGCCATGAGTGGAGGCGTGCGGACGACTGTGGCCGACCTGATCCGCTAAACGTCAGATTTCAGAGGAAAAACGTCAATCCGGGTGGACTTCTGTGGACCCCTATGGAGGGGGTCCTGGCGGAGCGGGAGGGATTCGAACCCTCGATACGGTTTTGCCGTATACTCACTTTCCAGGCGAGCGCCTTCGACCACTCGGCCACCGCTCCGCATCGCTGGAACGCGCCGCCTAGCGGGTGGCGATGCGATCGGCAAGCGCGGCGATTGCCACCCGCGCCGGCGCCGGGCATGGTCGCCGCCATGATCGCTCCCTTGCTCGTTCTGCTCGCCGCCGCGCAGGCCGCCGCCGTGCCCGCGCCTTCCGACCCGATCGCCGCCGACTGGAAGCCGATCCCCGACGACGAGTTGATGGTGATGACGCTCGGCGACGGACATCGGGTCGTGATCCGGCTCGCGTCGGCCTATGCGCCCGAGCATGTCGCCAACCTCAAGCGGCTGGCGGCAGCGCGCTGGTGGGACGGCGAGAGCGTCTACCGCGTGCAGGAGAATTGGGTCGCGCAATGGGGCGATCCGACCGAGAAGAAGCCGCTGCCCGCCGATATCGTCGCGCGGCCCGCGGCCGAATATGAAATCGCGGGCTTTGCGCCCGCGCAACGGATGCGCAAGGCCGACGCTTATTCGACCGCCTCGGGGATCACCGCCGACGGCTGGCCGGTCGCCACCGACGGCAAGGCGGCGTGGCTCACGCATTGCTACGGCATGGTCGGGGTCGCGCGCGACGTATCGCCCGATACCGGCACCGGGGCTGAATTGTTCACGCCTATCGGCCAGTCGGCGCGACGGCTCGATCGCAATTATACGGTGGTCGGGCGGATCATCGAGGGGATGCAATATCTGTCCGCGCTGCCGCGCAGCGGGGCCGAGATGGGTTTCTACGCGACCGAGGCCGAGCGCACGCCGCTCGCCAGCGTTCGGCTGGCCAGCGACATCCCCGCCGCCCAGCGTCCGCATTACGAGTATCGCGCGGCGGACAATCCGCGCTTCGGCCTCGCGATCGCCAAACGCGAACGGCCCGATCCACCGATGGTCGCGATCGGTGCAAGCGTGTGCGACGTCCCGCTCGCGACGCGGCGCGTGGAGACGGGCGGCTGAATTATCGTTTGGGGCGGAGCTATAAAACTTCCCGTCACCCCGGACTTGTTCCGGGGTCCAACGCGCCTCCGGCAGCGGCCTCGCTTGTGGCGCCTTGGATGCCGGAACAAGTCCGGCATGACGAGGTAGGTCAGGCGATTGCGGATAGGGTATTCGCGCGTTACCCCGAGTTCCTGAGCGCCGTCGCGATCGCGTTGATCGAGAGCAGGATGCCCTCGCCGATCCGCGGATCATCCTCGCCCGCGCGGTGGCGCTTCATCAGTTCGATCTGGAGCAGGTTGAGCGGCTCGATATAGGGCAGGCGCAGCCGGATCGAGGTGTCGAGGCTCGGATGCTTTTCGAGCAGCCGCGCCTGGCCGGTGATCTCGAGCAGGCCGTCATGCGTCGCCCGCCAGCCGTCGCGGATCTGCGTGAACACGCGGTCGCGCAGGCCCTCGTCCTCGACCAGCCCGGCATAATGGCCGGCGATGCCCATGTCCGATTTGGCGAGCACCTGCTCCATATTGGCGAGGCTCGCGGCGAACAGCGGCCAGCCTTCGGCCATCTCGGCGAGCAGCGCCTTGTCGTCGAACGCGGCGATCGCCTGCCCGACGCCGTACCAGCCGGGCAGCATCACGCGCGCCTGGCTCCATGAGAACACCCAGGGGATCGCGCGCAGATCCTCGATCCGGTCGGATTTCTTGCGGCTCGCCGGGCGCGAGCCGATCTTGAGCCCCGCGATCTCGGCGATCGGGGTCATCTGGCGGAAGAAGGTGGTGAAGCCGTCGGTACCGTAGACGAGATCGCGATAGGCGTGGAAGGCGGTATCCGACAGCCGGTCCATCGCGCCGGAAAAGCGATCGTAATCGCGGTCCGACAGCCGCTCGGGTTCGAGGCTTGCGAGCAACGTCGCCGAGGCCATCGCCTCGAGATTGACCATTGCGCTTTCGCGGGTGCCGTATTTGGCGGCGATCACCTCGCCCTGCTCGGTGATGCGGATGCGGCCCTGGACGGTGCCCGGCGGCTGCGCGCGGATCGCCGCGAACGCCGATCCGCCGCCGCGCCCCACCGCGCCGCCGCGGCCGTGGAACAATTGCATCCTGACGCCCGCCGCCGCGAACACCGGCGCCAGCGCGCTCGATGCCTTGGACAATTGCCAGGTCGAGGTGATGTAGCCGCCGTCCTTGTTCGAATCGGAATAGCCGATCATCACTTCCTGATACCCGCGCGCCGCGGTGATCGTGGCGATCTCGGGCAGCGCGAACCAGTCGGCCATCACCTGCGGTGCGGCCTCCAGATCGGCGACCGTCTCGAACAGCGGCACCGCCATGATATCGGCTTCAGGCGTCTCGCCCGGCCGGTAGAGCCCGGCTTCGAGCAGCAGCAGATTGACTTCGAGCAGATCGGAGACCGAGGTCGCCATCGAGACGCAATAATTGACGATCGATTCCTTGCCGTATCGCGCATGCGCCTCCGCGGCGGCCTTGATGATTGCCAGTTCGGATTGCGTCTCGTCCGAATAGGCCGCGTAGGGGCTCGCCAGCGGGCGCGGATTGGCGAGTTCGCGGCGCAGCAGCGCGACGCGCGCGTCCTCGTCGAGCGCAGCATAATCGGGTTCGATGCCTGCGACGCGGAACAATTCGGTGATGACGCGCTCGTGCACCGCCGAATTCTGCCGCATGTCGAGCACGGCGAGGTGGAAGCCGAAGGTCTCGACCGCGCGGATCAGCCGCCCGAGCGCGCCGCCCGAGCCGAGCTTGCCGCCGCCGCTGCCGCCCAGCCCGTGCGCGATCGCGACCAGATCGGCGCGCAGTTCGGCCGGGGTCGCATAGGGCGTGCTCTCGTGCGTCACGTGGCGCGGGGCAGGCTTGCCGGTGAAATGGGTGTAGGTGGCGGCAAGCCGGGCGTAGATGCCGGTAAGCGCGCGCCGGTACGGCTCGTCGGCGCGGCTCGGTGCATCGTCGCCGCTCTCATCGGCCAATTCGGTGACGGCGGCGTCGATCGCGGCGTGTTCGCTCGAAATCGACAGTTCGGCGCCGAGTGTGTGGACCGCGTCGAGATAGAAACTGAGCACCGCCTCGCACGCGCGGCCAAGCGCGGTGCGCAGCGAATTGGCGGTGACGAAGGGGTTGCCGTCGCGATCGCCGCCGATCCAGCTTCCCGGCTTGAGGAAGTTCGGGCTGCGCTCGCCGAGCGCGCGGTCCCAGCGCTGGTAAAGCGCGGGCAGCGCGGGCAGGAATACGTCGCGCAGATAGGAAAGCGCGGTTTCGACCTCGTCGGCGACGTAGAGCTTTTCGCGCCGCAGTACGCGCGTCTGCCACAGAAGCGCGATCTGGCGCGTGATCGCCTCGTCGACATCGTCGCCGTCGGCCGTCGCGGTGAGTCCGCGATCCTTGAGTGCCATCAGGTCGGCGATCCGGTTGCGATGGTCGATCATCGACTTGCGCCGAACCTCGGTCGGGTGCGCGGTCAGCACCGGCGCGATCAGGCCGTGGTCGAGCAGGTCGATCACCGCGTCGGTGCCGATCCCCTCGGCGTTCAGCCGGGCGATCGCGGCGGCGAGATCGGCATCCTGCTCGGTCGCGACGCCCTGCCGGTCCTCGGCGAGGTTGGCAAGCATCGAAAACAGCATGAAGCCGCGCGTAAAGGACAGCGTGTCATCGAGGCTCAGCCGCTCGAGCCCAGGGTCGATCGCGTCGGCGCCCACCACTCCGCGCGCGCGATCGACCGAGGTTGACCGGATATATTCGATCCGCCGGAACAGCGCGTCACCGCCGTAGGCGCGGATGACGTCGCCGAGCAGCGTGCCGAGGAAACGGATGTCGGGATTGTTCGCGATCGGGGGAAGGCTGGCCATAGGGGCGCCTTGCTGCACCGCGGCAGCGCCAGGGTCAACCTGTACCGGCGACGAAGAGGGGCGTCAGGGTGTCCCGCTCTGGTTGGTCGCAGCCGCTTCGGTGGCGTTCGCGATATCGCCGTCGGCGTCATCCTCGCCCTGGTCTTTCGGAATATCGGCGGCCGCGCGTTCCTCGCTGGTCAGCACCTGATCGTGATTGGTATCGGCGGCATCGAAGCGCGCCATCAGCGCGTCGAAGAATTCGCCGCTGGTGACCTTGCCGTCCTTGTTCTTGTCCAGCTCGGCGATCCGATCGGCGTAGCGGGGGGGCCATTCGTTGCGTTCGAGGATCGAATCGCCGTTGACGTCGAGCCGGTCGAACCGCTTGTCGAGATCCATCCCGAAATCGGCGCGCCCGAGCACGGTCGGCGGGCGGAACCCGGCCGCCACGGCGGCTTCGGCGTTGCGATCGGATTCATCGTCGTGCGAGCAGCCCAGCAGCGCGAGGGGCAGGGCGGCGAGAAAGAGAACAGTCCGCATGATGCTATGAATGCGCGGTCGCGGCGGTGAGGGCAAGTCCGTTCACGCCTCCAGCTCGATGCCCCAATACAGCCAGTCGCGCCAGGTTTCGTGCAGGTAATTGGGCGGGAAGCCGCGACCATGCTCCTGGAGCTGCCAGCTCGTCGGCCGGATCGGCGCGACGTGGAGCGGCATCCGCGCCTGTTTGGGGGTCCGCCCGCCTTTCCTCAGGTTGCACGGCGCGCAGGCGGTGACGACATTCTCCCACGTCGTGCGGCCGCGTTGCGCGCGGGGGATGACATGATCGAAGGTGAGGTCGCGGTTCGACCCGCAATATTGGCAGGTGAACTTGTCGCGCAGAAAGAGATTGAAGCGAGTGAAGGCGGGGAATTGGGAAGGTTTCACATATTGTTTGAGCGCGATCACCGAAGGCAACTTCAGCCGCGCGGTGGGACTTCGGACCTCGCGTTCGTAATGGTCGACGATAGCGACGCGATCGAGGAACACCGCCTTGACCGCGGTTTGCCACGGCCACACGCTCAGCGGATAATAGGAAAGCGGGGTATAATCGGCGTTGAGCACAAGCGCGGGGCAGCTATCCGGGTGCCGGATCAGATCGGGATGGTACATGCGCGTTCCCTGCTGCTTCCGGCCGGGGGTCGCCCATTCGGATGACGTCGTCATGACAGCACAGCGCGCGACTCGCGGTCAAGGGCCGCGATGAAAGCGATATCGGGGAACGGTGTCGTCACGCGATTCGCGCCGAGCCCGACCGGCCGGCTGCATCTCGGCCATGCCTTCTCGGCGATCCGTGCGCACGATGCCGCGCGCACCCGCGGCGGGCGGTTCCTGCTCAGGATCGAGGATATCGACGGCACGCGCAGCCGCCCCGAGCATGTCGAGACGATCCTCGCCGACCTCGCCTGGCTGGGGCTGGACTGGGACGGTGAGGTGCTGTTCCAGTCGCACCGGCTCGACGTCTATGCCGCCGCGCTCGAGACGCTGAAGGCGCGGCGCCTCGTCTACCCCTGTTTCTGCACCCGCGCCGATATCGCACGCGAGGTCGCCGCGAGCGTGGCGGCGCCGCACGGTGTCGATGGGCCGATCTATCCGGGCACCTGCCGGCATCTGTCGGATGCCGAGCGCGCGGCGCGGCGCAGCGAACCGCACGCTCTGCGGCTCGACATAGCGCGCGCATGCGCGGTCGCGGGGCCGCTCGGCTGGTATGACGAGCGGGCCGGCGCGCAGGTCGCCGATCCGGCGGCGCAGGGCGACGTCGTTCTCGCGCGCAAGGACGCGCCGGCGAGCTATCACCTCGCGGTGACGATCGACGATGCGGCGCAAGGCGTCACGCATGTCGTGCGGGGCAAGGATCTGTTTGCAGCGACGCATGTCCATCGGCTGCTCCAGGCGCTGCTCGGCCTGCCGACGCCGGTCTATCACCATCATGCGCTGCTCACCGACGCCACCGGCGCCCGGCTCGCCAAGCGGAGCGGCGCCCCGACGCTCGCCGAGCGGCGGCTGGCGGGCGAGGACGGCCGCGCGCTCGCCGAGTCGTTGCGCCGGGGCGACGTGCCCGAAAGCTGATCTCAGGCCGCGATCGGAAAGCGCAACAGACGATCGTCGAGCGGCACCAGCGCTTCGGCGCCCACGCCCACCGCGCGCAGGATTTCGGGATGATCGGCATCGAGCCCGCCGGTGAGCGCGCCGAACGCGGGCAGGATCAGCTTGGTCCCGGTCGCGACGAAGCAGCGCCGCGCCACACGGCGGCCGCGCAGCGTCATCCGCAATTTGGGATGGAAATGGCCCGAAAGCTCGGGTCGCGTCTCGCCGGGCACCGCTTCGTGGCGAAGCACCAGCCCTTCGACCTCGGCCTCGTCCATGATCTCGCCGCCGCAATGGTCGACCAGCGCGGCATCGTGATTGCCCGTGATCCACACCCAGCGCCGCCGCGTCGTGAGCGTGCCCAGCATGGCGCGCGCGCGTTCGGGCAGGCGCGTGCAGCCTTCCGAATCGTGGAAACTGTCCCCCAGGCACCAGATTTCGGCGGGCGCGATGCGTTCGACGAGCGCGGTCAGGTCGGCAAGCGTCGCGATCGAATCGTACGGCGGCAGCATCTGTCCGCCGCGTGCGAACCAGCTCGCCTTTTCGAGATGCAGGTCGGCGACCAGCAGCGCGTCGCGCGCCGGCCAGAACAGCGCGCCTTCGCGCAGCGCGACGAGATCGTGGCCAGCGAACGAAAAGCGAACCATGCGGCCGCTATGCCGCGCCGGCGCGCGCCGATCAACGGTGATGCGGCGAGGCGCTGACAGCGTCGCTGCGAGCGCCTAGAAGGCGATTTCGGAAAGCAGGGGACGCACCATTTCGAGCATCGCCGCCAATCATCATTCAGCCGAGCCGGGCCGCACGCGGCTGGCGCTGACGCTCGGGGCGCTGGGCATCGTCTTCGCCGACATCGGCACCAGCCCGATCTTCGCCTTCCGCGACGTGCTGGGGCAGATGGGCGGGCGGATCGGTGGCGACGAGATCATGGGGGTGCTCAGCCTCGCGATGTGGTCGCTGATCATCGTCGTCTCGATCAAATATGTCGTCGTGCTGATGCGCGCCAACAACCAGGGTGAGGGCGGGGTGCTTGCGCTCGCCGCGGTCGCGCGCCGGGTGACGGGCAATCGCGCGCGCGCCGCGCTCATCCTGGGCGCGATCGGCGCGGCGATGTTCTACGGCGACGCGATCATCATCCCCGCCTTGTCGGTGCTGGCGGCGTCCGAGGGCGTCCGCACGATCCCCGGCGCGGGCGTCGGGCAGGGCGTCGCTTTGCTGCTGACGATCGCGATCGTGATCGCGCTGTTCGCGGTGCAGGCGCGCGGCCAGCGCCGGCTGCTCCGCCTCGCCGGCCCGATCTGCCTCGTCTGGTTCGGGGTGATCGCCCTGCTCGGCCTGGGGCACGTCGTCGGCAATCCGGTCGTCCTAAGGGCCTTTTCGCCCGTCTATGCGATCGCGTTTCTCATGCACCACGGCATCATCGGCTTCTTCGTGCTCGGCGCGATGATCCTGACGGTTGCGGGGGCAGAGGCGGTGACGGCCTATATGGGGCGATTCGGGCGCGCGCCGATCCGGCTCGGCTGGTTCGCGATCGTACTGCCCGCGCTCGCGCTCAATTATCTGGGGCAGGGTGCGCTCGCGCTGACCTCGCTCGATCAGGCGATCACGGCCGGGGTGCCGTTCACCAACGACAACTGGTTCTTCCTGCTCGCCCCGCCCGCCGCGCGGATCCCGCTGGTGCTGCTCGCGCTGGTGACGACGGTGATCGCCAGCCAGATGGCGATCGACGGCGCCTATTCGCTCACCCAGCAGGCGAGCCAATTGGGGCTGCTGCCGCGCCTGCGGGTGCGCCGCACCGTCGCCGACGGCACCACGCGCATCTATCTGCCCACGGTCAACTGGCTGATGATGATCGGCGTGCTCGTGCTGCTCGTCCAGTTCGGCGAATCGACGCGGATGGCGGCCGCCTACGGCATCGCCGTCAGCGGCACGATGACGGTGACGACCGCGCTCGCCTATATCGTCGTGCGGCAGCGCTGGCGCTGGGGCTACCGCCGGGCATTGGTGATGCTGGCGCCGTTCTTCGTGCTCGATTGCATCCTGCTCGCCGCCAACCTGCTGCGCGTGGTCGAAGGCGGCTGGGTGCCGCTGCTGGTCGCGGCGTTCATCGGCCTGTTGATCGCGACCTGGGTGCGCGGGCGCGGCATTGTCCATGTGTTCGAGCGCCGCAACTCGATCCCGATGGCCGAGCTTGCCGCTGCACTGGCGCGCCGCCCGCCCGAACGCGTCGAGGGCACCGCGGTGTTCCTCACCGCCACGCCTGAAAGCGCGCCCGGCGCGCTGCTCCACAACCTCAAGCACAACAAGGTGCTCCACGAGCAGAATCTGATCGTCGCGGTGCACACCGCCGATCGGCCGTTCGTGCCGCTCGACGAGCGCATCAAGGCGACGCGGCTCGACGACAATTTCTCGACCGTGACGTTGACCTACCGCTTCATGGAATCGCCCGACGTGCCGCGCGCGCTGGGGCTGGAGGCCGATCGCAAGCAGGTCGTGGTCGATTCGACCAAGGTCTCGTTCTTCATCGGCCGCAACACCTTGAAGCCGTCGAAGGGCGAGGGGATGCCGCTATGGCAGGATCGGATCTTCATGTTCCTGCAACGCAACGCGTCGGACCCGACCGATTTCCTCAACATCCCCCCGGGCAAGGTGCTCGAACTGGGCGAGCAGGTGACGGTGTAGAGGAGAGGGCGTTGCCGAATCCGGTTGCGGCGCCGGCCCTCTCCCCCTGTTAGTTGACACTTCATTCTGGAGTGACCGGGGTTAGGCGGGATCGGCCGGGATCAGGGTGTTCCAAACGGGGTTTTCCGCGCTTTTCGCGGGTTTCTGTGGCCCGTCGCGGGCTTTGCGGCGATTGGACCGCTGTCTAGAGTGACCGGCCAATTAGACACTCCTTTGACAAGAGAAGCTGGAGTCACGCCGTTTTGAGAGGGTGCCTTTTGAAAAGCGTCTCAGCGGCGGATTTGCGACGGTTGAGGCACCTCTTAAGCGTCTATCGCCGGCGCCGCCGCCGCCGATCGTCCATTAGAAGTGGGCGGCGGACCGTCCCACTTGCCGTTTCGGCCGCCCACTTCCGTGTACGCGGCTGATTTCCGGGGGTTTCGGGTCATATCTTGTGTGCAGCGGCGCGCACCGCAGGCGAATTAAGTGGGACGCTTTTTCGGTGATCAAAGCAGCGACGATGCGAGGGCGGCGAGGATCAACGTAGTGAGGATCGCGGCTTCGACCTCGATCGCGGTCGGCCGGCGCCACCTCATTCCGGGCGCCAGGGATCGCGGGCGCCGAGCAGGCGTTCGTCGACGTTGAAATATTGCGCCAGGCGTAGCCGATCGTCCTCGTCGAGCCGCTCCGGCGAGCCGCGGCGGATGAATTGCTGGAGATAGGCTTCATTGCGGCCGAGGAGGCGCGAGAGTTCGGCCATGCTGGCGTCGCGGGCGCGGATCAGCTCGGCGAGGTTGCGGCGCGCGGCGGCGGGATCATCCGACGCGCTCAATTCCTCGACGTCGAGATCGAGGTTGCGAAGGCGCTCGGGCATGGTGAGCAGTTTTGCCGCCGCCGCCTCAATTGCCTCGGCACGCGTCGGCCACGATTCGGCGGAGCCGATCGACACCCCTCGCATCACGATCATGGCGCCGAAACCGTTGCCTTTGGCCTCGACGATGATCCTGACCTCGGTCATTATTGGTCTTCGGAGCGCGCGGCGGCGCATTCAGAACCATCATGCATTATAGAAGCGAGCCCAGAAAGGTTGATCGTGCCACGCTCCTCTATTTTTCCAACAAAGTTGGCTGGATATTTCCAAGACGAGACATGGACTTCGATTGAAGGGCTTTCCAAAAAATCCACCAAGTCAGTTTCTTCGCTCCACTCGTGCCAGAAACGTTCTCCCGGCGAGCGATACTCCGCTTGATCGCCTAAATGCCGCCCCTCAATACGCGAGGTTCGTTGACGATCGAAGAACGTGATTTCCAAGAACGGTGTTCCTAAGCCTAGTTTACTAGAGACACCAAGGGGAATGGGCGCAGGCAATCCGTCGGCTGGCTTAACAGCTTTACACGTCACACCGTATTTTGTTTCGAATCGCCATAGGCGCCACCCTCCTTCTTCCTTAGCCAGACGAGCATAGACTCCTTCGTCAACCTCCCGCTCCTGTCCGACCACCCAATTTTCGTATATCGCCCCTTGCACTGGCATCGCGATCACGGCGATCGCCAACGCCGCCCCCAGAACCCCCTTCATTCCCGCTCCCCCTAAACATTGCGACCGATGAAGATCACCCGGCCGACGATGTTGATTTCCTCATGGTGCGCCTCGTCCGGCGGCACGCGATCGTTGTCCGATAGCATTTGAACGCGCTCAGCGCGAACGCGCAGCCGCTTGATCATCCCGATATCCCCGATCGTGAGCGCCCAGAGCGCATCCTGCTCGCGCACCGTGCGCTGGCTGCGATCGATCAGCACCATGTCGCCGTCCAGCACCGTCGGCACCATCGAATCGCCGCGGCCGCGCGCGATCGTCAGTAGTTCAGCCGGCGTCGCCGTGATCGATTCGAGCCACGCCCTAGGGAAGTGATGCGTGCGGACCTCCACTGGCCCGTCCGTATATGTGCCGCCCAGGCCATAGGCGAGGTCGATTTCCTGCACAGGCCGGAGATCGAATGCTTCGATGTTTTCGGCTCGACTGAGAGAGCGCCGAATCTCGTCGGCTATCGGCGATGTCGAGCGCTCGCCGAACAAACCGATCAGGTCGATTCCGTTGCTTTCCAAACGATAGAGATATTCAGCGTTAGGCGGGGTTTTGCCAGCCTCATACTGTTGTTGGCTGGTGATGCTCACGCCTCCCAGCGCCCCAAAATCCTTTTGATTCAAGCCACGATCGACGCGCATTTCCCGAATTCGCTGCCCTAACCCGGCGAGGCGCGAAGAAATAGCCCCCGTCACGCTTGCGCTGCCCGGAATTCCGTGTAGAACATCGAATTCTTGTTATTGATGACAGGAATTCTGTTTATGACGCTCCTTGAGCGTGCACATCCCGAGGATATCAAAGCGGTGATCCGCAAGCGGTATCGTTCGCTCGCAGCGTTCGAGCGCGCCGAAGGGCTGGCACGAGAATCGGTCTCAGAAGTTTTGCGCGGTCGCCCAAGCGCGCGCACCGCCGCAGCGATCGAACGCGTTCTGCGCGAGCAGGCGAAGGAAGCCGAATCCATAATTCCGGTTCCTACCAACATCGCAGTCGCGCTGCATCGTCATAATGCGGAGGCGCGCTAGACATGGTCCACACAGCCGCAAATGAGGCACGGCCGGTCGGCGGCGCCGCGCTCGAAGAAAATCCGGTCGAGCAGATCGTGTCGATCCGCGTCGATCAGATCGACGTCAGTGGTCGTTTGCGCGAGGTCGATCCGGTCTACGCCGAGATGATCGCCGCGTCCTTATCGCGAAACGGCCAGGAAGACCCGATCAAGGTCTGCCGGCTCCCCGGCCGCGATCACTGGACTCTGGTTGTTGGCGCTCATCGTGTCGAAGGGGCGCGGCTCGCCGGCATCGAATATCTCAAAGCCATCGTTGTCGGCGCTGGCCGGGATGAACGCCGCCGCCGCGAAGTGATCGAGAACCTTCATCGACGCGATCTCGATCCGTTCGATCGAGCGATGTTTATCGCCGAAGAGATCGCGCTGCTGAAGGTTCGCGCGGGCATCGATCCCGAAAAGAATGGGCGGACGGCCTCTGCTCATGCGCGCTGGGACAAAACGACCGCGCAGGAGTTGAAGGACGATGCTGCAGATGCAACCGCCACGATGGCGGTTGCATACGATTTCACCGATCGCGTTGTCGCCGAACTCGGCTTTTCGAGACGGCTCATCGAGCGCGATTTGATGTTGGTTCGGCGCCTTTCGGCGTCTGTCGTCGCGAAGCTGCGCGAGGAACGGCATCCGATCCTCAAGGTGCAGAAGGAGCTGCTGCGGCTCGCGGAGATGTTGCCTGACGAACAGCGCGAAGCGGTCGAATATCTGACGTGGCGGACGCATTCGAGCGGGGTCGGGCCGGTGGCGAAGGTCGCCGAAGCAGCGGCGCTCGTTCGGAATAATCCCAAACCAAACAAATCGCCCGAAGATAAGCGGCTCGATGCGGTCATCGGCGCTGTCACGCGAATGTCGCGCACCGAACGCCTTGGCCTCGTCCAGTCGCCGACTTTTCAAAACCTGTTACCCGCCGAAGCCCGCGATCTTCTCGCGCCGCTGCGGCTTGATGGGGAGAACGTCGATGACGCATGAACATCGCCATCTGGATGTCAATGGTCCGGCACGTGATCGGCTTCGCGAAGCATTTGACGCCTGCACCGATGACCTCGCGGCTATGTATGGGGCGCTGACGTGGCCGCAAAAAGCCACGTTGCTCGGCGCTATTGTCGCCGCGGGCGATCATCCTCCAGGGTTTTCCGTACGGTTCGACGTTTCGTCGATCACCAGCGCTGAGCACGAGTATCTTCGCAAGCTCGGCGCCGTCCCGCTGGCGGGAGACGGCGCATGAAGGCGCCGTTGCCGTGCGCGATCAGCGTGGTTCGCGCCGCGCGGCGCGCGATCAGAGCAATGCGTCCCGTAGATCGTCTGCTGATGGGTCTAGTGGAAGCTGAAGAAGCCGCTCGGAGGCGCTTCGAAGTGCTTTCCGATATGGCAGACCCGTCACGTCTTCAGCCGTTTCAGCGATCGCTATTGCGTTGGTTGACAGGTGAACGAGAAACTGAAGACGAAGCCACAGAAGCGGCTGGTGATCTCGATCAATCTTCGCCCATTTCGCCCGGAACGGCTTCGGGTCGAGGCCCAGCAGGGCGGTTGCTTCCTTCCATTCCGACAATGGTGCCCGAGCCCATTCGGGCTGATCGAGCAAATCGGCTGCCTGGCGACGTTGCTGAGCCGTCAGCAACTCCGCCAGATCACGGCCGATCGACCGCCATGCGTTTTCATAATTGTGCAGGCTCACCGACGCTCTCCCCTTCATCGCAATTGGCGGACGATAGCACGGGAGGTGGCGCATGACGCCCGCCGAACTCAAGACGCTGGACTATGTCCGCGAGACAATCGCCGGGCTGGGCTATGCGCCCACGCTGGCCGAGATCGGGGCGCAGGTCGGCATTTCGACCGGCGCGGCAGGGCGGATCGTCGGCCGGCTGGCCGACGACGGCAAGGTGGTGCGCGACTATTATCGCCATCGCAGCCTGCGCCTGCCCGAGGCACCCGACCTCACCACGATTCCCACGGTCGCGCTACGCGCCGAGCTGGGGCGGCGCGGCGAGACGTTTGACGGGATCGCGACCTTCGAGCGGCGCGTGTTCGGCCGTGCGGTGAGCTGTGCGGCTGATAGCTGCCAGATCGAGGTCAAGCGGGGGCAGTTGTTCTGCCGGCGCCACTGGTTCTCGCTGCCGCTGAGCCTTCAACAGGACATCAAGCGCGCCTTCGCGGCGAAGGACACCGGCAAATATCAGGTGTTTGTCTCCGAAGCGCGCGACCGGATCGACCGTGCCAAGGGCGCTGATGCGCCCAGGAGGCGCCTGTGAGCAAGAGGCCGTGGCGGCGCGACGACGTGGTCGGATTGTTCCCGTTCGAAGAGCGAATCCTTGAGCTGTGGGACGCCGGTTTGTCGATCGACCAGGTGGCGGCCGCGACGTCTTGTACGGCGAAGGCAGTCCGCAAGACGATCAGCCAATTCGACGGGGGCGCCGATAACCGGCTCTTCGAGGCGATGGTGCGCGACGGCTCGCGGCGGCTCGCCGCCGCGATCGCGGCGACCGGAAAGGCGTTCGCATGAGCGCGCGGCCGACGACCGAAGCCGAACGGCTGCGGCGCTGCCGGCAGGTGTTCGAGCTGGCGGTGCGCGACCGCGTATCGATGGCGGTGGCGCGCGACCGGCTGGCGCGGGAGCGCTGGGCCGAGGCCGACGCACGCCTTTCCGCCAAAAACAATACCGCCTTGTGCGGCACCGCCGCGCCGGCGTTCGCCGAGACGGACGAGGACGGCGATGCCCGCCTGCAATGGTGGCAGCGGTGAAGCGGCTGACTATCCAGATCGGCCGGCGCCGCCCGGCGCCGAAGAGCCTGCGCCCGACGCGGCTCGATCCGCTGCATGTCGATGTGCTCGCCGCAATGATCGCGACGCTGCCGCCCAAGCAACAGGAGACCAAGTCGTGAAGAATAAGCTCACCGATCTCAACAACCATCTGTTCGCCCAGATCGAGCGCCTCAGCGATGAAGACCTGACGGCCGAGCAGATCGAGGCCGAGGCCAAGCGCGCCCAGGCCATCGTGCGCGTATCGGATCAGATCGTGAAGGGCGCGAGCCTCCAGCTCAAGGCCGTCGAGATCGTGGCCGCGCATGGCGATCGGTTTCTGCATCAGCTCCCGATGATCGAGGACAAGACGGCGTGAAGGGCCGCGCGATCTCCTACAGCGCCGACGAACTGGCGTGGATCGAAGCCAACCGCGGGTTGGTGATCGGCGACCTGCACCACGCGTTCTGCGAACGCTTCGGCCGGGACGACGTGTCGGCGGTCAATCTCAATGCGCTTCGGAAGCGCAAGGGTTGGAAGACCGGTCGTACCGGTCGATTCGAAGCCGGGCAGACGCCGATCAACAAGGGCAGGAAGTGCCCGCCAGGCGTCGGCGGCAACCATCCCAACGCTCGCAAGACTCAATTCCGCAAGGGCGAGCGACGCGGCGTCGCCGTGGACCTCTACAAAACGATCGGCACGGAGCGGCTGAGCAAAGACGGCTATGTCGAGCGGAAAATCCACGACGGCTTGCCGCTCCAGTCGCGATGGCGCGCCGTCCACCTGATCCGCTGGGAAGAGCTTCACGGGCCAGTGCCGGAAGGCATGTGCCTCAAGTCTCTTGACGGCAACAAAGCGAACACTGACCCCGCCAATTGGGAGCTGATCCCGCGCGCGATGCTGCCGCGCCTCAACGGCCGGTACGGACGCGATTATGACCATGCTTCGGCCGAGGTGAAGCCGACGATCATGGCGATCGCCAAGCTCGAACATCGCGCGCGCACGGTGGGAGGCGGCGACTGATGCCGGTCGATCCCCGTATTCAGGCCGCGCTGAATGCGCCGCTGCGTGCGCAGGCGGCGCGGTTCGGCGCGCCGCGCGGCAAGCGGCGGAACGGCTATCCGACGCTGCCCGGCAGCGGGCCGGCCGGCGAGACGTGCGGAAGCTGCATGCGGCTCGTCCGGCGTGAGTTCGCGCGGACCTATTTCAAGTGCGCGCTCACCGAAACGGGGGGCGCGGCGACCGATATCAAGAAATCGTCGCCGGCTTGCAGTTCCTGGGTGCGCGCCGATGGCTAAGCGCCGCTCCCCCGACGAACGCCAGTTCGACCTGTTCACGGCTTCGCGGCCGATGAACGGGCCGGCCGCGCTCGCCGGGGTCGAGGCGTGGATCGCGGCCGAGGTCGGGATCATGCTGAAGGAGGATTCGCGATCTCGCGAGGAAATCGCAGGCGCGATGTCGGCGATCATGGCCGAGGACGTCTCGCGCTGGATGCTCGACGCCTACGCGTCGCCGGCGCGCGACGGCCACAATATCAGCTTCGGCCGCGCGCTCGCGCTGATGGCCGTGTCGCAGGATCACGCGCTGATCGAGGAGGCGGTCCACCGTCTCGGCGGGCGCATCCTTTGGGGCGAGGAAATCCTCGCCGCGCGGCTCGGCCATCTGCAAGCGCAGCGCGCCCGGATCGACGCCGAAATCAAGCAATTGCGCGGCCGTGCGCAACCGATCGAACGGGGTGGTGAGCGCGTATGAAGCCGTTTGGGGGCAAGGTGTGGTTCACGTCGGCGGAACTCGCCGCGCTCAAGCTGCCGGGGCTGCCGAAGTCGAAGCGTCGGATCAATGAGCGCGCCGACGACGAAGGCTGGGCGCTGCGCCAGACGGCGTCGGGCGAGCCGCTCGCCCGGCCGCGTCAGGCGCGTGGCGGCGGCCTCGAATATCATGTCGAGGTGTTGCCGTCGGCTTCTCGGATCGAGCTGGCGCGGCGTGGGATCGCGGTCGTCGCGATCGTCACCGATCGCCCGCCGGCGCGGCCGGCACGCGCGAGCGGGTGGGACTGGTTCGATCGGCAGCCCGAAAAGGTGAAGGCCGAAGCGCGGCGCCGCGCGGAAATCGTCGATGCGGTGGCCGCGCACGAACGGCTTGGTTTTTCGCGCTCGACCGCGGTCGCGTCGGCCGCGGGCGAGCATGGGGGCGCCGCGTCGACGTTGTGGGGCTGGCTCAAGTCTCTCAACGGCACCGATCCGGCTGACCGGCTGGTACACCTCGCGCCGCGGCGGGCGGGCGGCGGGACAGAAGCCGAGATCGATCCGCGGGTGTGGCAGCATCTCAAATCGAATTATCTGCGGCCGGAAAAGCCGACGTTTTCGAGCTGCTACCGCTGGGCGGAAGAATATGCGGAGACGATCGGCGCGACGTTGCCCTGCGAGCGCTCACTGCGGCGCAAGTTCGATCGTGAGGTCGACCGGCGCGTGATCGTGGCGGCGCGGAAGGGCAAGGATGCGCTACGCGAAACGATGCCGCCGCAACAGCGGACGGTGGCCGATCTCCACGCGCTCGAACTGATCAACATGGACGGCCATAAATGGGACGTCTTCGTGCGCTTCCCCGATGGCGCGATCCGCCGCCCGATGATGGTGGCGATCCAGGACGTCTACAGCCGCAAATTCCTGAGCTGGCGGATCGGCGTGAGCGAAAGCGCGCTGATGACGCGGCTCGCTCTCGCCGACATGCTCAAGAAATTCGGCATCCCGAAGGGCGCCGTGGTCGACAACGGCCGCGGCTTCGCCTCGAAATGGATCACGGGCGGTTCGCCGACGCGATTCCGGTTCAAAATCAAGGATGACGAGCCGCTCGGCCTGCTGACCGCGCTCAACATCACGACGCACTGGACGACGCCGTATCGTGGTTCGTCCAAACCGATCGAGCGCGGGTTCGGGGACTTCTGCCGCGACCTCGCCAAGCATCCGGCCTTCGCGGGCGCCTACACCGGCAACCGGCCCGACGCGAAGCCCGAGAATTACGCGAGCAAGGCGATCGATCTCGACGTGTTCGTGCGCGTGATCGCGCGCGGGATCGCCGCGCACAACGCGCGGCAGGGCCGGCGCACCGAAATCGCGGCCGGGCGCAGCTTCGACGACGCGTTCAACGCATCCTATGCGGTCGCGCCGATCGGCAAGGCGACGGAGGAGCAATTGCGGCTCGCGCTGATGGCCGGCGAGCAGCTCTCGACCGATCGCAAGAGCGGCCACATCCGGCTGCACGGCAACCGTTATTGGGCGCCCGAACTCAGCCAGATCGCGGGCCAGAAGGTGACGATCCGGTTCGATCCCGACGATCTGATGCTGCCGGTCCACGTCTACGATCGCGCGGGGCGATTCCTGGTATCGGCCGGGATCATCGCGGCGGACGGCTTCCTCGACGTCGAGGCGGCACGGCGGCGCGCGCGTCAGGAAGCCGATTGGCGCAAGGCGACGCGGCGCGCGACCGAGCTGGAGGATTTGCTCAGCGCCGACCAGATCGCGGCGCTGCTCCCCGATTATGCGGACGAGAGCGATCCGCCCGCGCCGGCGGTGGTGCGGCCTGTCCGCCATCGCGGCCAGACGGCGGCGGCGCTCAAGCCGGTTTCCGAACCCGCCTCAGCCCCGGCTCAGAGCGCCTTCATGGACAAGTTTTCGACGGCCGTCAGCCATTTGCGGCTGGTCGAATGAAAGCGGCCGCCCCGAGCTGGAACCTCGGAGCGGCCGGACATCGTGAGCAGATGACAGGAGATAAATACCATGAACGATCCATCAAAGACACCCGTCGACGTCGAGGAACTGCGCGCCTGGGTGCTCGACTATAAAGAGCGCACCGGGCTGAGTTATAGCGAACTGGCGCCGCAATCGGGCGTCGCTTACGGCACGCTGACGCAATTCGTGGGCGGCGGGTACGGCGGCAATAACGAGGCAGTCGCGCGCAAGCTGCTCCTGTTCCGCCAGAGGCTGGCGATGCAGGCCGAACTGGCGCTCGAAGCGCCCGAAATCCCCGATTATTTCGAGACCGGCACGTCGCGTCAGATCGTCGCGCTGCTGACCTGGGCGCAGCGCGGGCGCATCACGGTGGTCGCCTCGGGGCCGGGAACGGGCAAGACGATCACCTGCCGCCATTATCAGGCCGCGGTCGCCAACGTCTGGGTGGCGACGATGACGCCGTCGACGAGTGGCGTGAACAACATGCAGATCGAGGTGCTGGCGGCGCTGGGGGAGCGTGATGCGGTCGGGACGTCGCAGAAACTGTCGCGCCGCGTGCGCGAGCGGGTGCGCAACACCGGCGGGCTCATCATCATCGACGAAGCGCAGCACCTTTCCGAGAAGTCGGTCGAGGAAATCCGGTCATGGCACGATGCAGAGGGGATCGGCATCGCCCTGCTGGGTAATGAAAGCGTGATCGCGCGGCTCGAAGGCGGCACGCGGCGCGCGCATTATGCGCAGCTCTACAGCCGTGTCGGGATGCGGCTGGTGCGCAACGTGCCACTGGCGGCCGACGCACGCGCGCTCGCCGAGGCGTGGGGTCTGGAGGATGCGAAGGAGATCGCCTTCATTCAGTCGATCGCGACCAAGCCGGGTGGTTTGCGCGGCTGCACGATGGTGCTGGAGTTGGCGACGATGATCGCGGGCGGCGAACACCGCGCGCGTGACCTCGCCCATATGCAGGACGCCTGGGCGCAACTCGCGTCGCGGCCGATCGCGTCATGAGCGCGTGGGACGATCTGCAAGAGGAGGCGCTGGAGAAGGTCGAGCTGGCCGGCGTCTATCTGGCCGACGGTGCACCGCGCAGCGCGGCGCGGTGTCTGCGCGGGGCGGCGAACAAGCTCGAACAGGCGGCGAACCTGCGCGATCAGGCGCTCGCGGCCGCTTTGGCGGCGGCGTCATGAGCGCGGTGCGATCGATCGCCGCCGAGCTGCGCCGTCACCGCCACGTCGTGGGCGGCGCGGCGTTCGCGGTGGCGTGCGCGCTCGGCTCGGCCGGGCCGGATATCGTGGCCCTCGTGCATCGGGTGCTGTCATGAGCATCCGGCGGATCATCATCGAGGGCGAGTTCGATTCGGCCGCGATCGCGAAGCTCCGTGACGCCCTCGCGGCCACAGAAGCCGTCATCGATATCGAGAAAACCGGCGGCTCACCCCGCGTCGCCGAAATCGTCGATCGCGTCGGGTTCGAGATGGGGCTGCGGCCGATCGACATCATGAGCCGTCGCAATTTCAAGGCGCTGGGGCGGGGTCGCGCGGCGGTGTCGTGGATCGCGCGGGAGGCGACGCTGCGGAGCCTGCCCCAGATCGGCCGGGCGATGGGGCGCGACCATAGCACGGTCATCCATCAGCTTCGCCGCGCCGAGGCGCTGCGCGCCGCCGATCCGGCGTTTCGGCGCCTGACGGATCGGCTCGCGGAAGAATTTTCAGGAGAGCAGGCATGAACCAATATGCGACGGCGCGCTTCGACGGCGCGCGGCAGCGGCGCCGGGTGCTGATCGCCAAGGTGCACGTAGCCATCAAGCAGCTCGGGCTCGCCGACGACGATTACCGGGCGATGCTGTTTCGCATCACTGGCCGGATGAGCGCCGGCGAGTGCACCGAAGAACAGCTCGTGCTGGTGATCGACGAACTCAAGGCGAAGGGCTTCTCGGCGAAGCCGAAGGCGGGCGCGCCGCGCGCGGCCGACCATCCCGGCGCGATGAAGGCACGCGCGCTGTGGATCTCGCTGCACCATCTCGGCGTGGTGCGGGACGGGCGCGAAAGCGCGCTCGAAGCGTTCGCGCGGCGCCAGCTCGGTTGCGACAAGCTCCAGTGGGCGAACCAGTCGCAGATGTACCTGCTGATCGAGGCGCTCAAGAAGATGGCCGAGCGCGCGGGCTGGTCGCAGGACCTGTCCGGCGTGCCAGCGGCACGATCGGTCCAGGTGCTCAAGCACCGGCTCTGCGACGCGCTCCTCGCCAAGCTGAAGGACGCCGATCTCGCGCCGCGGGATTGGCGGCTCGGCGACGCCGCGTGGCGGCTGGCCGGCATCCGGCCCGGCGAGCCCAGCCCGCTGTTCTGGTCGGCGAGCGAGTTCGACCTGATCGCGGCGGCATTCGGCCGGTTGCTGCGCGAGGGGCCGCGCCCCGTTTCCGCCGGGGAGATCGGGTGATGGGTGTGGTCGCGCTCCGCTTGCCGCGCGCATCGGCGCCGCGCCGCCTCGTCGCCGACGACGTGGCGCACCGTGGTTATCGGCCGGTCTATTCGGTCGGCTGCCGCTGCCCCGGTTGTGCCAGCGGCGCGTGGTTCGTCGGCCGCGTGTCGGCGGAATGCGCGCGTTGCGGCACGGCGCTGCCGCTTGGCCCTGATCAGCATTCATCAGAGGAGCGCTTCCAATGACGCCTTGGACGTGGTGGGCGGGATATTCGTCGGATGTTGAAGGCGACGGTACTTATTGCATCGGCGAATTCGATACGCGCGCCGAAGCGATCGCGGCCGGCTTGAACGATACCCTGCGGGGCGAGACCTTTCACATCATCGAAGCTCGCTCGTCTACCGACAGGCGCCACGAGGGCGCCGATACCATCCCGTTTGTGCGGATGCGCCACCACGAGATCATTACGAACGGACCGCGCTCGTGAGCGGCGCCAAGCTCTCCGATCATGCGCTAATCCGGCTGTTGGAGCGCGGCGCGCAGATCGACCTCGAACGGTTGCGGCTGACGGTCGAGGCATCGCTGGCGCGCGCGGCCGCGGCGGCGCGCTCGATCGGCGGCGGGGATTACCTGATCACGATCGACGGCCTGTCGTACCTCGTGCGCGACGATACGGTCGTGACGGTGCTGGACAAGGACAGCGAGCGGCTGCGCGCGATCATGCTCACCGGCCGGGGAGCATCGCTGAACCCATGAGCGGCGGGGTGATCTTCGATCTGCAAGCGCTGCTGGGCGACGACGCGTTCGTCCGGCTGGCGCAGGCGTTCGGGGGCACCCGCCTTTATGTGCCGCACACGATGCGGCCCGACCACGAGATCGCCGTCGCGATCGGCCTGGCCGCCGCCGAGCGGCTGTGTCGCCGCTGCGCCCCGGCGCAGATTCGGGTGCCGCTTGCGCGCGAGCTTCGGGCGCGTCACTATCGCGCCGCCGGGCTGAGCAACGCGGCGATCGCGCGTCGGCTCGGCATGACCGAGCCGGGCGTCGACAAGCTGTTCGCCCGGATGCGCGACAAGCCCGAGAAGGGCTCTCAACCCAGCCTGTTCGGCACGCTCGCCTGAGACACCGGCCACCCATGCCCGCCCCGGCGGGCATGTAATTCATCGCCCCGATCCAGCACTTTGCAGCTCTCTCCGATGCCTGGCCGGCGGCGGCATGTCGCCGGCCATTTTTCGAAGCAGGAGTCGCATGGATATCGACCGCCTCATCAACGACCTGATCAAGCGCGAAGGCGGCTATGTCGATCATCCCGCCGACAAAGGCGGGCCGACGAATTGGGGTGTCACCGAGCAGGTCGCCCGCGCCTATGGCTATGCCGGTTCGATGAAGGCGCTGCCGCGGGGCAGGGCCGAAGATATTTATCGCAAGCGCTATTGGTCTGGCCCGCGATTCGATCAGGTCGGACAGCGCTATCCCCGTCTTGCCGAAGAGCTGTTCGATACCGGCGTGAACATGGGGCCGGCGGTCGCCGCCACATTCCTGCAGCGCGCGCTGAACGCGCTCAACCGGGGCGCGGTCGATTATCCCGACATCGCGGCGGACGGCGCGATCGGCGCGATGACGCTCGCCGCGCTCGACGCCTATCGCAAGGCGCGTGGGGCGGCCGGCGAGACGGTGCTGCTGCGCGCGGTCGATGCGCTCCAGGGCGCGCGCTACATCGAGATCGCCGAGCGGCGGGCGGCGAATGAAGCATTCGTTTACGGCTGGCTCGCGAACAGGGTGGGCGGCGCGTGATGTCGGTGCTGCTCGACGATATCTCGATCGAGATCGAGATCGCGGTGCGCCGCGCAAGGATGAGGGCGGCTCTCCCTCATCCTATGGCGATGCGCTCCGAAGCAATTGCTTCGCTTGCAGCCGGTGCCGGCGCCGAGCTGGTAGCGCGGCGGCAGCGAGCATTCGACATTCTGGAAACGCGTCTGATCCGCGAGCGGACGGTACAATGAAGCTGCTGAAAGACCTGCTCTTCACGCGGGGCAACGTCTCGCTCGATATCGCGCGGACCATGTCGGCGATATCGGTGCTCGCCTTCTGGGGCGGGGTGTTCTGGCAGTTATCGGCGCGCGGCGAGTTCGATCCGGTGGGGGTCGGCGGCGGGTGCGCGGCGATCTTCGCGGCGGCGGCAGGTTGGATACACTTCCGGCAGAAACAGGAGGGCGGCGGGCAATGACCTGGGCGCTCCTGCTTCGCTATTGGTGGGCGGCGCCGATCGCGGCGCTGGCGATCGCGCTGTTCGTCACGCGCGGGACGCTCGCCGATCGCACCCAGGACCTCGCCGACGAACGTGCCGCGCATCAGCAGACGGTGGCCTCCTATTGGGCGGCGGCGACCGAGGCGTCGCGCAAGGATGCGGCGAACCGGCAGCGGGTCGACGCCGAACAGAATCGCATCTCGAAGGAAATCACCGATGATTACGAAGCTCGCATTGCCGATGTGCGCGCTCGCGCTGAGCGCCTGCGCCGCGACGCCGAAGCCCGTGCCGGCGATCGCGCAGACGCGCCAGTGCCCGCCGCCGGCGCAGCCGCCGGCGGCGCTGATGAAGCGGCCTGCGAAGATCGACTTCCTGCCGCCGGCCTCGGGCTCGACGACGCGCTTGTCGCGACCGAGCAGGCCATCCAGCTCGACGAACTGATCAACTGGGTCGAGGCGCAAGCGCGCGTCGACATCGGCAATGAGGCCGCGCCGTGAACGGCGAACGACTCATCGAGAACATGGCGGTGCGCATCGAGGAAGAGCGCGACGCCGGCGTGGAGCGGGTGCGGCGCCGGATCGCGCGCACCGGGCGAGCGCATTGCCTGAATTGCGGCGACGGGATCGAGCCGGCGAGGCGCGCGGCGCTGACATCAGCGATCCGGTGCGTCGAGTGCGAGCGGCGCCGCGAGGTACGCGCGATGAGGGGGTGGTAATGGACGCGGACAGCATCACGCGCTGGCTCGGCGCGATCGCGCTGATCCTGTCGATCGGCAACACGGTCTACGTCTGGTTCAGCAAGAGCGGGCGCGAGCTGGCGCACAAGCTAAAAGATCAGCGCGCTGAGACGAACGGCGCGCTGACCGAAGTCGGCGACGACATCGATGCGCTCGACAGCCGCGTTCAGCGCATCGAGGACGCGCTGCCGCACCTTCCGAGCAAAGATGACGTCGCCGACCTGCGGATCGCGATGGCCGAAATGAAGGGTCAGATGGGCACGTTCGACGCGGAGATCACCTCCGTGGCGCGCACCGTCAGGCGGATCGAAGACTACCTTAGAGAGACGAAGGCATGAATTACGACGACAGGATCGCCGAGGACGCGCGCCTGATCATCCTGAAAGAGTTGGCGCGGCAAGTCGACGGCCGGATGAACGAGATCGCGCTGATGCGCGTGCTCGACGTGTTCGGGATCGGCCGCACGCGCGAGTGGGTGGCGACGCAGCTTCGCATGCTCGACCAACTCGGCGCGGTGAACGTCAGCGAGGCCGGGACAGTCATCGTCGCCGCGCTGACCAAGCTCGGTCGCGCGCATGTCGAGCGCCGCGCGATCGTCGAGGGCGTGTCGCGGCCTTCGGACGAGGATTGAGCGATGGGCGACGCCGACCGTCGCGAAGGCCGGGGCCGGCTGTCGTCGATCGACCTCTTGCCCGACGAGGCCGAGCCCGATGTCGTCTGGGCGCTCGCCGCGCTGCGCGAGCGCAAGATGCCGCTCAACGCGATCCTCGCCGAGTTCAATGCTCGGCTCGCGGATCGCGGGATCGGCTCGATCTCGAAGTCGGCCTGGTCGCGATACGCGGTGCGCAAGGCGATCCAGTTTCGCCAGCTCGATGAAGTACGTCGAATCAGCGACGAACTCGTCCAGTCGCTCGGCACGGACGGCCCCGATCAGGTGACGGTGGCGGTGGCCGAGATGGTGAAGCTCGCGGCTTTCCGGCTGCTCGAACGCGGTCTTTCGACCGATGAGATGGGGGTGGGATCAAAGGAAGTGATGGAGCTGTCGCGCGCGGTCGCATCGGCGGTGACCGCGCAGAAGGTGTCGGCTGATCATCGCAAGCGGCTCGAAGATCAGGTCAAGGCGAAGGTCGATCGCGCGATCGATGCGGCTGGTGACAAGCTCGCGGGTGATCATACGCTTGCTGATCCGAAGGCGGTGCTCAAGGCGATCCGCGAGGATGTCTACGGGATTTTCGAACGGTGAAGCGGAAACCAAAACGCTCGCCCAGCTTGCGCCGCGCCGCGCTCGATCCCGTCGAACTGGCCGAGGTGCTACACGACGTCTTCCCGGTTGCCGGCGGCGCGGCGCCCGAATCGGTGATCGGCTGGTTCGACGCGGCGGACAGGCCGCGCCGCGTGCGCGCCGATTACGCCAATGGCTGGCGTGTCGAGATGCGACTGAACGCGAAAGGCTCGCTCACCAGTCGCTGCGCTTCGTCCAGAATGACGGTGGGGAAATGACCGGCCCCGCTGTTCCGCTCTACGGCTATCAGCGGCGGTGGTTTCTCGACCGCAGCCGGTTCAAGGCCGGGATGTTCGCGCGCCAGACCGGCAAGACGTTCACGACGACGCTGGAGATCGTCGATCGCTGTGTCGAGGCCGCCACGCAGGCCCGCCGCGAGCCGTGGGTGATCCTGTCGCGCGGGGCGCGGCAGGCGGCCGAAGCGATGAACGAAGGGATCAAGCTCCACGCGAAAGCCTATGCGATGGGGTTCGAGGCCGAGGAATACGATTGGGAGAGCCCGGACGGGTTCGTCTACCGCGCGCAGGAAGTGACGTTTCCGCACGGATCGAAGGTGACGGCGTTGCCCGCCAACCCCGACACCGCGCGCGGTTTTTCGCGCAACGTGTTTCTCGACGAGTTCGCGATCCACAAAGACAGCCGCGAGATATGGGGCGCGCTGTTCCCCGTGATCTCGAAAGGGTGGGACTTGCGCGTCACCTCGACGCCCAAAGGCAAGGGGAACAAATTCTACGAGATCATGACGGCCGACGACACAACCTGGTCGCGCCACATCGTCGATATCTATCAGGCGGTGCGCGACGGCCTGCCGCGCGATATCGACCAGCTTCGCGCCGGCATGGCCGACGAGGATCTGTGGAGCCAGGAGTTCGAACTCAAGTGGCTGGACGAGGCGAGCGCGTGGCTGTCCTACGAGCTGATCATGAGTTGCGAGGAGGCGACGGCCGGCGAGCCTGACGCCTATCAGGGCGGCGTGTGCTTCGTCGGCCGCGATATCGGCCGGCGCAACGATCTGCATGTGATCTGGGTGTGGGAGCAGATCGGCGACGTGTTGTGGGAGCGGGAGCGGATCGAGCAGAAGCGCGCGAGCTTCGCGGATATGGATGCGGCGTTCGACGAGGTGATGCTGCGCTATCGCGTCGGCCGCGCCTGCATCGACCAAACCGGCATGGGCGAAAAGGTCGTCGAGGACGCGCAGCGCCGATATGGCAGCCGAATCGAGGGCGTGCTGTTCACCGGGCCGAGCAAGCTGGTGATGGCAACGCGCGGCAAGGATTTCTTCGAAGGACGCCGGGTGCGGATCAGCGAGGGCGACGCCAAGCTGCGCGCCGATCTCCACAAGCTGCGCAGGGTGGCGTCGGCGACCGGGGCGCCGCGCTTCGTCGCGGAGCGCGACGACGATCACGCCGATCGCACCTGGGCGGCGTTTCTCGGCATCCACGCCGCCGACGGGACGATCCCGGTGTACGGCTACGAGCCCGCCGGCCGCCGCGATCGCGACGACTTCAACGACCCCGATGACGACGACGATGAGCGCGGCTGGTGGCGGCCGCCGCTGGGGGCCGGGATCAGGGGCGCGCGGTGGTGATCGCGACGATCCGAAATAACGCGTCAGGAGCGCGATGGGGCGGCGAAGGGGTGTCGTGGGCGCCGCTCGCGGCGATCGGCGCCACAAGGGGCCTCTCACGCCCTCTTACGGGCATGTCTGGATTGAAGGGTCGGGTGCGATGACGGGGTTGGTGGATCAATACGGGCGGCCGATCCGCAGGGAGGCGCTGACGCGCGAGGTCGCGACGCCGACGATCGGCGGCGTGCGCTCGCCGCTCGGCGGCTATCCGGGCGACGGGCTCAACCCGGTGCGGCTGGCCAATATCCTGCGCGAGGCCGACGCCGGCGACCCGCTGCGCTATTACGAGCTGGCCGAGCAGATCGAGGAACGCGACCCGCATTATCTGGCGGTGCTGTCGACGCGCAAGCGCTCGGTCGCGCAGATCGACATCACCGTCGATGCGGCAAGCGACGACGCGGCCGACGTCGATCTCGCCGACATGGTGCGCGACTGGCTGACGCGGGACGAGCTGGCCGACGAAGTGTTCGACATGCTCGACGCGATCGGCAAGGGCGAGAGCTTCACCGAGATCGTCTGGGACACGAGCGCGGGCCAGTGGCGGCCCGATCGGCTCGAATGGCGCGACCCGCGCTGGTTCGTCCCCGACCGCACCGACCTGCGCACGCCGATGCTGCGCGGCGGCGAGGATGGGAGCGGCGTCGACACGCCGCTGGAGCCGTTCAAGTTCATCCATCATATCGCCAAGGCGAAGTCCGGCCTGCCGGTGCGCAGCGGGCTGGCGCGGCTCGCCGCCTGGGGCTGGATGTTCAAGGCGTTCACCCTGCGTGATTGGGCGATCTTCACGCAGACGTACGGCCAGCCGGTGCGCGTCGGCAAATTCCATTCGGGCGCCAGCGACGAGGACAAGAAGACGCTGTTCCGCGCCGTCGCCAACATCGCCGGCGACTGCGCGGCGATCATCCCGGCAGAAATGGAGATCGAGTTCATTTCGGCGGAGAATATCGGATCGGGCGCGGGGCTCTACGAGAAGCGCGCGGACTGGCTCGACCGCCAGATGTCGAAGGCAGTGCTCGGCCAGACGACGACGACCGACGCGATCTCGGGCGGGCACGCGGTCAGCCGCGAGCACCGGCAGGTGCAGGAGGATATCGAAACCGCCGACTGCAAGGCGCTCGCCGCGACGCTCAACCGCGATCTGGTGCGGCCGTGGGTCGATCTGGATCGCGGGCCGCAGAAGCGCTATCCGCGGCTGCGCATCGCGCGGCCCAAGCAGGAAGACCTCACCGGACTGGCGGATTCGCTCGCCAAGCTCGTGCCGATCGGCCTGCGCGTTCAGCAGAGCGAGATCCGCGACAAGTTCGGATTGAGCGACCCCGACGAGGGCGCCGAGCTGCTCGCGGCGCCGGCGCCGGCGCCGGAGGCGGCTCGGGTGTCGTCCGGGGTGGCGCTTCAGCGGCGCGAAAGCGAGGCGCCGGCGGCAGCGCCGACGCCCGCCGATGCGATCGGCGATCGGCTCGTCGAGGAGACGCGCGGCGACATGGGCGCGCTGCTGGGCCAGATCGAGGCGATGATGGCGGCGGCAGCCGATCTCGGCGAGTTCGGCGAGATGCTGCGCGCGGCCTATCCCGACCTCGATACCAGCGCGATCGCCGGCAAGATCGCGCTGGGCATGACGGCCGCGCACGCGGCCGGCCGCGCTGGTGTGGTGGATGATCGTGCCTGAGGGGCCGCCGAGCGGTGTTTCAGGCGTCTTTCGAAAGCCGTTTCCGGAGCAGATCGCGTTCTTCCGCCAGAAGCTCGGTCGCCTCGTGCCGACCGAGAGGTGGGATGACATCACCGCCGAAGCGCATGACAGCGCGTTCATGGTGGCCGGTGCGCAAAAGGCGGACCTGCTCGCCGATCTCGCCGGTGCGGTCGATGGATCGATTGCGGAAGGCAAAAGCCTGGGCGCGTTCCGAAAGGAATTCCGGGCAATCGTTGAGCGGCACGGCTGGCACGGCTGGACCGGCGAGGATAGCAAGGGCGGACGCGCCTGGCGCACGCGGACGATCTATCGCACCAACGCGTCGACGAGCTATTCGGCCGGCCGGCGCGTCCAGCTCGAAGATGGTGACTTCCCGCTTTGGGTCTACCGTCACGGCGGGTCGGTGCATCCCCGCCACATCCACCTTCATGTGTTCGACGGTATCGTCCTGCCGCCCGATCACCCGTTTTGGCGCAAATTCTACCCGCCCTCGGATTGGGGATGCTCGTGTTACGTGCTCGGCGCGCGGTCGATGCGCGCCGCGCGGCGGCTGGGCGGCGATCCCGACAAGAAGCTGCCGCCCGATTGGGACCGGGCTGATCCCAAGACGGGCGAGCCCAAGGGTATCGGCAAGGGCTGGGGCTATGCGCCCGGCGCGAGCGTCGTCTCCACCGTGCGCGCGCTGCGCGGTAAGCTCGACGAACTGCCGCCCCAATTGTCGATCGCGGTTATCCAGGACTGGCTGGGCGATGGGTTCGCGCGGTGGATGGAAGACCCGGAGGGATCGTGGCCGCTCGTCCGGGTCCCCGAGGAAGATGCGGCGCTGATTGGCGCCAAGCGAACGGTTGCCGACATCTCCGCCGCGACAGTGGCGAAGCAACACCTGAAGCACCCCGAGCTGACGATCGCCGAATACCGGTCCGCGCAACAGGTGGTGAGCGCGGCGACGCACGCACCTATCCGCGACGGCGACAGCCTGATCTACATTCGCGAGGTTCTGGACGATGCGGCCGGCGGCCATGTGCTGGTAGTCAAGACGACAAAGACGAAGCTGGGGTTGTTCGTCACGAGTTTCCGGCGTCTGAGCCGGGACGAAGCGCGGCGCGACCGCGAACTCGCGCGGTTGCTGGGCAAGGGCGATCGGACTGCGACGTGAGGCTGGGTCGGCAGGCGGCGGGGCCTCTCACCCGGTTGCCCGGAAACCCCGCATGGCGCTCCGATCGAGACGATCGTGCTACGGCCGAGAGAATATCACCGTGTCGCGCCTGCCGTTGAAGAGGAGATAGCGATGTTTCGCGTGATTTTCAACGACCGCCCGATCGCCGAGGCGCTGCGCCAGGCGCAAGCGACGCTCGACGACATGGAGCCGGTCTTTACCGATATCGGCGAATATCTGGTCGGCGCGACCAAGGATCGCTTCGCGGCGAGCGAGGCGCCCGACGGCAGCAAATGGGCGCCGAAGAGCCCGACGACGCTCGAACACTATCGTCGGATGGGCGATGGCGATCGGCCGAAACCTCTGATCGGCCCGTCGCGGCGGTTGTCGACCGAGATCCACGCGCAGGCGACGAAGGCGGCGGTCGAGGTCGGCTCGAACCTGATCTATTCGGGCGTGATGCAGGGCGGCGCGGCCAAGGGCGCGTTCGGCAGCGATGGCGCCGGCCGGCCGATCCCGTGGGGGAATATCCCGGCGCGCGTCTGGCTCGGCCTGTCCGAGACCGATGAACGCAACATTCTCGACATTGTCGACGAGGCGATCGCGCCGGCGCTCGACGGCGGCTGATCTGATCGGCTTTGATTTCGGCGGCGCGCGGTGGCAGTGTCGCCGCCGCGGGCGCGGCTCGACCTGTATTCCTGCCCGCCGTGGCGGGCATGTTTTCCTGACGCCTGAGCGGGCAGATGGTTGGCATGACCGCGCCATCCCTTGCTCTTTGCGCTGCACAGCCGATCGCCGATGGCGATTCGGCGCCCGAGTGGCTGCATCTGCTCCCCGCCGGCGCCGTCGCGACGATCGACGGGCGCGGCCCATATCGCGTGCCCGACGCCTCGGCGCTGATGGCCGCATCGCTGCCGGCAGGCGAAAAGATCGTGCTCGACGAAAATCACGCGACCGATCTCGCCGCGCCCAACGGCGGCGCGGCGCCGGCGCGTGGCTGGATCGTCGAATTGCAACAGCGGGCCGGCGGCATCTGGGGGCGGGTCGAGTGGACCGGCGCCGGCCGCAAGCTCGCCGAGGATAAAGCCTATCGCGGCGTCAGTCCGGTGATCGCCTACCGCAAGGACGGCGTGATCACCCGCATCCTGCGCGCCAGCCTCACCAACACGCCGAATCTCAAGGGGCTCGTCGCCCTGCACCAGGAGGAAAATCTGATGGACCTCAAAGCCAGGCTGATCGAGGCGCTGGGCCTCGACAGCACTGCCGACGACGACGCGATCATCGCGGCCGTCAAGGCGAAGCCCGGCGCGGGCGATGCCGCTACCGCGCTGCAATCGGCGCTCGCACCGATCGCCAAGGCGGCCGGGCTGGCCGAGACTGCCGATGCGGCCGCCGTGCTGGTCAGCGTCGAGGCGCTTGCCGCCAAGCCGAAGCACGTCGCCGAAAGCGACGCCGTAGTCGCGCTGCAATCCGAGATCGGCGCGCTTACGACCAAGCTCAACGCGCTCACCGAGGACGGTGCGCGCACGGCCGCGACGCGGTTCGTCGATGACGCGATCGCTGCCGGCCGCGTCGGCGTGAAGCCGCTGCGCGACGATTACATCGCAATGCACATGGAAGACGCGACGCGCACCGAGAAGATGATCGGGGCGATGCCGGTGATCAAGGGCGCGCGGATCGTGGGCGAGCCGCCGAAAGGCGGCGCGAAGGCCGATCTCGGCGAGGCCGACGCCAGCGTCATCGCGCTGATGGGTCTCGATCCCGAGGAATACCGCAAAACCCGCGCCGCGACCGGCGCCGATCAAGAGGAGGCGCTCTGATGGCCGCGCTCACCGGGGACCGCAACACGCCGCGCGCGCAGGGCGATGTCCGCAATGGCGGCGTTGCCGCCAGCACCACGATTTATGCCGGCGCGCTCGTGATGCGCAACGCCGCCGGCTACCTCGTCAAGGGCGCGACCGCGACCGGGTTGACCGGGGTCGGCCGTGCTGAGGCACGCGTCGTCAACGACGGCTCGGCCGGCGACGTGGCACTCGATTATCGCAGCGGCACGTTCCGGTTCGACAATTCGAGCAGCACCGACGCGATCACGATCGCCGAGATCGGTGAGGTCTGCTTCGCGGTCGACGATCACACCGTCGCCAAGACCGATGGCAGCGCCGCTCGCTCGCCGGCCGGGTTCGTCGAGATGATCGACGATCAGGGCGTCTGGGTGCGCTTCGACGAGGCGATGCTCAAGGCGTGGGCCGACGCCGCCGCCAAGCCCGCCGCTTAAGAAAGGACGATTTCGATGATCATCAACAGGGCCAATCTGGACGCGGTGCGGACCGGCTTCAACACGAGCTATTCCAAAGGGCTCGGGATGGCGAAGCCGCAATATCAGCGGATCGCGACCACGGTGCCGGCGACCACGCGTGAGCAGAAATACGGGTGGTTGGGCAAGATGCCCAACGTCCGCAAATGGGTCGGCCCGCGCGCCGTCCAGAACCTGCAGGAACACGATTATTCGATCAAGGAAGAGCCGTGGGAGATGACGATCGCGGTCAATCGCGACGACATCGAGACCGACAATATCGGGCTCTACGCACCGATGTTCGAGCAGATGGGTCAATCTTCCGGTAGCTTCTGGGATACGCTGTGCTGGGGGATGTTGCCTCTCGGCTTCTCGACCGCGTGCTACGACGGCCAGAGCTATTTCGACACCGACCATCCGGTGCTCGATGCCGACGGCAAGGAAACGTCGGTCGCCAATACCGATGGGGGAGCGGGCACGGCCTGGTATCTGGTCGACGACAGCCAGGTGCTCAAGCCGGTGATCTTGCAGAAGCGCCGCGACTTCAAGTTCGTGGCCAAGGACAAGGACACCGACGACAACGTCTTCGATCAGAACGAGAACGTCTACGGCGTCGATGCCCGCGCCAATGTCGGGTTCGGTTTCTGGCAGTTCGCCTGGGGCTCGAAGCAGACGCTCAACGCCGACAATTACAAGAAGGCGCGCGCCGGGCTGGCGGGGATGAAGGGCGATTACGGCCGCCCGCTCGGCCTCTCGGGCAAGACGCTGATCGTGCCGCCGAGCCTCGAAGGCGCGGGGCTCGAACTGCTCAACGCCGAGCGCGACGCGGCCGGCGCGACCAATGTGTGGCGCGGGACGGCCGAGCTGCTCATCGTTCCCTGGCTCGCTTGATCGGAGGACCGGAACATGACGAAGCGCAAGCAATCGAGCAACGCCGGTGGGGCCGCCAAATCGGGGGATACGGGGGTCGCGACCAGTCACGCCGCGCTCTCGGCGTCGGTTTCCGACACGACGGTTGTGACCAGTGGCGTCTCTATCGTGTCGCAACAGGCCGGAAGCGCTGCGGCGGCCGCGCTCGATCCGGCGGATGCGGCCGAAGGCACCGCATCGGCCGCTGGGGGCGTGCCCGACGCGGCGGCTGGGAATGACACCGGGGCGGCGGCCGTCGCCCCGGCGGCGGCGGAGGGTACTGTATCCGCCGCCAGCGTGGGGGTGTCGGCGGTTGAGCCGTCCGCCGACACCTCCCGCACCCGCCCGCCGGTGCGCGCACCCATCGACGCGATCTTCGACCACGACGCCGCGGCGAGCCTGATCGTCGAGGTGACCGGCCCGCGCCGCGGCCGGCGTCGGGCGGGGCGGTCGTTCGGGGCGGAGCCGGTGCGGGTCTCGCTCGCCGATCTGGGCGAAGAGGGGCTGCGCGCGATCGACGCCGACCCCGAATTGTCCTGGGCGATCGTCGGCGAGGCGGGGACGGAGCCCGAAGCGTGAGCGACAACGGCCCCGCCCTGATCATCGTCATCATCTCGCTCGTCTCGGCGGCGGTCTGCGGGGCGTTCGTCGCCGCCGGCGTGCTGCCGTGGTGGGCGATCGCGGTCGCGCTGTTCGCGGGGCCATTGGCCATCGGCGTGCTCGGCTTCCTGTTTGTCGCCGCGCTGCTGTTCGCGTGGATGTCGGAAGGGTCGCATTGATGGCCTACGCCACGCTCGACCAGCTTTCGGAGCGTTTCGGCGAACAGATGCTCGTCCAGCTCACCGATCGCGCCAGCCCGCCGGCGGGCGCGATCGATGCGAGCGTGGTGACACGAGCGCTGGCGGACACCGATGCGATGATCGACGGCTATCTCGCAGGCCGTTACGTGCTGCCGCTCGCCGAGACGCCCGACCTGCTGACCGATCTCGCGCTGACGATCGCGATCTACAAGCTGCACACCTTCGCGCCCGATCCCAAGATCGAGAAGGATTACGAGCTGGCGCTCAAGAGCCTGCGCGACATCGCGGCGGGCACGATCCGTCTGAATGTCGCTGGGCTGGAGCCGGCGGCGTCGGGCAATAGCGGCGTGGTGACCAACGACCGCGAGCGGCCGCTGACCGAGCAGACGCTCAAAGGCTATATCTGATGCAGATCGGGGCGGTCATGGACCGCGTCGCGTTGGCGGCGCCGGTGCTGGCGGGGCGGGTCCACAGCGCCGCCAAGCTCTCCGAGGTGATGCAGCGCAACCAGTTGCCGCAGGTGACGCCGGCGGCGTTCGTGCTGCCGCTGGGGTTGCAGGGCGGTGCGGCCGACGCGGTTACGGGGCTGTATCGGCAGAGCGTCAGCCATGTCGTCGGCGTGCTGCTCGCGGTGCGCGCGGCGGGCGACGCGACCGGCGCGGCCGGGCTCGCGACGCTCGACCCGCTGATCGACGCGGTGGTCGGCGGAATCGCCGGCTGGACGCCCGACGACGACACGATCGGCGTGTTCACGCTCTCGCGCGGCGAACTGCTCAGCCTCTCCGCCGGCACGCTCACCTACCAGCTCGATTTCGCGATCGAGGATCAACTGAGGATCACGCCATGAAGAAGATCAAGGACGCAACGCCGGAAGCCGAGATGGCCGAGGCCGAGACGGCCGCGGCGGATGCGATCGAGACGACGGAGACGCCGCCGGCCGACGCCCCGCCCGTCGCCGTAGAGGGGATACGCCCGCCGGGCGGCGGCCGCTGGCTGCGGCGCGGCGGCAAGCTGATCAAGCAGGAGGGCTGACATGGCGATTGCACCCATCAAATGGCGCTCGAAGATCATCGCCGCCAAGATCGAGACGACCTATGCCACCGACGCGGCGCCGACCGGCGCCGCCGATGCGATGCTGCTGACCGACGTCCAACTCCAACCGATGGAAGGCGATGACGTCGAGCGCAATGTCGAGCGCGCCTTCATGGGCGCGAACGAGCGCTTCCCTTCGGCGCTGCGCGCGGTGCTCACCGGCTCGATCGAGCTGGTCGGCGGGGGCGCCTCGAACGCAGGTGAGCCGCCGCCCTGGGGGGCGCTGCTCCGCGCGTGCGGCGTGGCCGAGGTGCTGACCGAGGAGACGGAGGCCGGGGCGAAAGACGGCAAGGTCGAATATTCGCCGGTTTCCGACGATCACGAATCGGTCTCGATCTACTTCTTCATCGGCAACACCAAGCATGTGCTGCTCGGCGCGCGCGGCACGGCGGTGGCAACGGTGACGGCGCAGGGTCTGCCGTCGGCGCGCGTCACGTTGACGGGGCTGTGGACCCAGCCCGCCGAGGGCGTGCGGATCGTGCCCGATTTGTCGAAATTCCAGAAGCCGCAGGTCGCGTCGAAGGCGAACACGCCGGTGTTCACGATCGGCGGCGACCCGTTTACGCTGCGCGAATTGACGTTCAACCTCGGGTGCGATGTCCAGCCGCGGCTGTTGATCGGCACCGAGGCGATCCTGATCGTCGATAAAGCCGAGCAGCTTTCGGCACGCGTCGATGCGGTGCCGCTGACCACCTACAACCCGTTCGCGCTCGCCAATACGCAGACCGCGAAGGCGGTGGTGCTGGAGCACGGCACGATCGCGGGCCGCAAGGTCAAGCTCGAATTCCCGACGGCCGTCCAGCAGCGGCTCACCGGCTACGAGCAGAACCAGAACATCCTCGAATGGCCGCTCCAGTTCGTGCCGACGCCCGACGAAGGCGACGACCAGTGGCTGATCACGCTCACCTGACCTGAAGGACGCACGCATGTTCATCGTCGCCGACAATCCGACCTTCAAGCACACCGTCACCGCGATGGTGCCGATCGACGGCGGCTATCGCGAGGAGACGTTCGACGTCACCTACAACGTCATCGTCCCCGACGAGATCGACGAATTCGACCTCGGGACGGTGGCGGGCTCGACCGATTTCCTGCGCCGCGCGATCCACCGCCTCGACGATATCGCGGGCGCCGACAAGAAACCGATCCCCTTTTCGATCGAGCTGCGTGACCGCCTGCTCACGTTGCCCTGGGCCCGCCGCGCGATCTCCAATGGCTATTTCGAGGCGATCAACAAGGCGCGGCCGGGAAACTGACCGCCGCCGCGCGGGCCTGGGCGACGGGCGGCGCGGCGGACCTGGGCGAAGCCGCCGAAGATGCCCGGCGCTGGGGCATGTCGGAAGAGATCGTGGCGGCGCTGAGCGACGTCGGCGCGGAGGAGTTCGGCATATGGCCCGAAAACTGGCCTGTCGTGGAGGCGTTCCTCTCAATCGATACGCAGTGGCGCACGGTGCCGCTGGCGTCGGGCGCGGTCTATTGGGCCGGGCTCGACTATACCGCGGTTGCTGCCGGGCTGAACTTCGCAGGGCGGACGCTCACGCCCGCGCAATGGAGCGGGTTGCAGTTGATGGAGGCCGCGGCGCGCGGCGCCTTGAACGGCGTGCGGGGTTGACGCGATGACGCTCCAGACCTCGCTCATCATCACCGGCGACACCGAGGGCGCGCAGCGCGCGCTCGACGATCTCGACAGGGCGATCCGGGAGACGGGCGCGTCGACCGACAACCTGTCGCGGACGCAGGACGCGGCCGCCACCTCGACGGAGGGGCTGAGCAAGGGCGCGAAGGAACTTGGCGGCGCGCTGGTTGACGCCGCGGCTGGCGCGGCCACGGGCGGGAACGGTCTGGATATCCTGTCGCAACAGGGCGCCAAGACGACGCAGGCGGTCGCCGGGCTCACGCTGGGCACGCAATTGCTCAGCGGAGCGATGAGCTTCGGGCTGACGATAGCGATCACGGGGGCGATGTCGCTGCTCGGTGTGCTGGTCACCAAATTACTGTCCGGTGGCGATGCCGCCGAGGATATGGGCGAGCGGCAGCGCGCGCTCGGTGATATTCTCGACAAAACCACGGGCAAAATCCGCAACCAGGTCGCGGCGGTCGTCGCGCTGGCGGAAGCGCAGCGGCAGGCCAATCTTCTCGACCAGCAGCGCGCAGATTATGTGCGCAGCCGCGGCGCGCTGATTGCGTATGGACGCACGGCTGGGCGCGGCGAGTTTTCCAGCAACCTTTTCGCGCCCGGCAATACGGCAACGAGGACGGACACCGAAAGCGAGCGCCAGATCAAGGCGCTCGCCGAGCAATATCGTCGTGGTACGATCAACGCCAACGCGTTCGGTGTGGCGGTCAAGAAAATCGGCGATGCCGATCCCGCCGTAAAGAAGGTCGCTGAGCATATCGTCGAGCTGGCGAGCGGCACGGTCCAGGGCGCGCAGGCGGCCGAGAAAACGCGCGCCAATATCGCCCTGCTCACCGGCACCGCGACGGATGCGCAGAAAAAGCTGCTCGGCATCACCGCCGAAGCGAATACCGCGCTGCTCGACGCGCAGGCCAAGCTGGCCGCCAGCACCGGCACGGTGGAACGCGCGCAGGCGCAACTGACGGTCACCCGCATTCAGTCAAAGGCCGCGCTCGATTCGGGCGCGATCTCGGAGGCTGAATATTCACGGCGGGTTGGGGATGCCGAAAAGGCCGTCACGAGCGCTCGCGATGCCGAGCGCGCCGCGACGGGCGCGCGGCGTGCGAGCGGTGCCGCCACGCGTGAAGCCGCAAAGGACGCCCGCGCGCTCGCGGGTGATCTCGTGGCACTGGAGAAGAAATACGATCCGGTCGCTGCCGCCGCGCGCGCGTACCGGAAAGAGCTGGAGGATATCGCCAACCTGGAAGCGGCGGGTAAGATCGACGGAAAGACCGCCGATGACTGGAGCGGACAGGCCCGCCGCGCCTATTTCGGCGGCAAGATCGATATCGGTGATCTTGGCAAGCAGGCAACCCAAGAAGAACAGGAACTCGATCGTGCGCGTGCGGCGATCGACGGACTGATCGAGAGCCTCAACACCGAACTGGCGGTGCGCCAGGCGCTCGATCCGGTGCAGGCCGAAATGATCAAGCACCGCAAGGAGCTTGCTGCACTGCCCGAGGCCGAGCGCGGCCAGGCTGAAGCCGACCTTCGCAAGGCCGTGGCCGCAAACGCGGCGATGGACGATCTCGCGGAGCGGACCCGCGAGGCGGCGCGCGCGCAGTACGACCTTGGCCGGGCGGCGGTGGGGGCGCTCGACGACATCATCGTCGGCGGCGAGAGCGCGGGGCGGACGATCAAGCGGCTCGCGCAATCGATCGCCTCCGCGACGCTGGAGGCGAGCCTGCTGGGCACGGGGCCGCTGGCGGCGATGTTGGGCACGTCGGCCGGGCGCGGCCAGACCGGCGGCGCGCTCGGCCTGTTGCTGGGGCGCGGCAAGGCCGCCGCCGCGCCGACGACGGGCAACGACACCACGACGCAGACGACGGCCGACGTGATCGGCAAATCGGTGGGCAAGGAGGTCGGCAGCGAGTTCGACCGATCGATGCAGAGCGTGTTCGGCCAGAACGGATCGTTCGCCGGCCTGCTGCGCAACGCCGGCATGGGTTATATCGCGGGCTCTGTGACCGGCAGCGGCACCGGCGGCGCGATCGGCGGGGCGCTGGGCGGCTTTGCGGCCGAGAAGCTGCTGAGTTCGACGCTGGGGAGCCTCGCCGGCCCGATCGGGTCGATCGCCGGCGGGCTGCTCGGCGGTGTCGTCGGCGGGCTGTTCAAGAAGGAAAAGAACGGATCGACCGCGCTGACGTTCGATGGTGGTGTGGCGCGGATCGGCGCGGTCTCGGGCAAGGGCAGCGAGGCCAAACAGGCGGCGCAACAGTTCGGCCAGGACGTCGCCGACACGCTCAATTCGATCGTCAAGCAGTTGGGCGGTTCGCTCGGTAGCGCCAGAGTCTCGGTCGGCTACCGTCCCGGCCACAAGGCAGGCGTCTACCGGGTCGATCCCACCGGCGCCGGCGGCATCGCCGGCGGGCCAGTGCTGGCGTTCGATAGCCAGCAAGCGGCGCTGAATTACGCGATCATGGACGCGATCAAGGATGGCGCCGTGACGGGCCTCTCAGCGGCGGTTCAAAAGGCGCTCAAATCCTCCACCGATATCGACCGGGCGTTGCAGGAGGCGCTCAAGGTCCAGGAGGTCGAGACCGCGATCGGCGGCATCGGCGGCGAGATGGCGAAGGCGTTCAAGGACTTCGAGGCCCAGGCGAAGGAGCGGCTGCGGATCGCGCGCGCCTATGGCTTCGACGTTGTCAAAATCGAGGAGCTGAACAACAAGGAACGGCTCGATCTGCAAAAGCAGTTCGTCGATCAGCAGGTGGGCTCGCTCCAGCGACTGGTCGATTCGATGACGGCGGGGTCGCTGTTCGAGGGCTCGGCCGTCGAGCACCGGCAGGCGCTCCTCGATCAGATCGGAAAGGCGCAGGCCGATCTCGACAGCGGCGTCGAGGGCGCGGGGGACACGCTCGCCGGCCTGCTCGAACAGTTCAATCAAGTCTCGAAGCAAGCCTATGGGACGACGGGCGGCTTTGCGGCCGACCGCAACGCGATCCTCGACCAGGCGCGCGCGGCGATCGCGAAGGCGAACGAACAGGTTGCGGCGGCCGAGAAGACGAGCGACCCGGCGCTGGCGACGACCAATGCCGCGCTTGACGAAAACAACGCGCAGAACGCGCGGATGATCGCGGCGCTTGATGCGAACAATGCGCTGCTGGGCCGGTTGGCGTCGTTGAATAGTCAATCGGCATTTGATCTCTCGCAACTCGCACGAACCACACAATGAGCGCGCCGGTGATCCTGATCGAGGCGCAGCCGCGCCGCGTCGCCGATGGTGGCGCCCTGACGGTGCGGCTCGCGGGCGGTGGCGACGCGCGGCCATATTATTATGGCGGCGAGCACTGGCTGGCCGGGATCGTCGCACTGCCGACGATCGTCGCCGGCTTCAGCTTCGACGGCGTGGCGATCGCGAGCGGCGTTGCAGCCGCCGGCGAATTGCACTGGATGCCCGCCGCCGGCGCGGTGCTCGACGACATGGCCGCCTATTACTGGCCGGATGCAACCATCACCGTACGCGTCGGGCCGGAGCCGGCAGACGGCGGCTTGCCGCCTGTCGCACAGGCGGGCCGTGTCCTTGGTCTGGTCGTCGAAGGCGGCGTGATCAAGATCGCGCTCGCTGATCCGGCTGCCGATCTCAAGCGGCCGCTCCTCGATGACCGATTCGCGGGCACGGGCGGCCTCGAAGGGCCAGCCGAGTGGGAAGGTGCGATCAAGCGGCGGGGTTGGGGGCGCTGCTTCAACGTGCTCGGCGACGCGATCGATGCGCCGAACAACATCTATTGCTTCGGTGACCCGCTGCGACCGTGGAAAGCGATCGACGCGGTGCGCGACAAGGGCGCGGCGGCGGCTGAACTCGTTGTGCTCGACTGGCAGGGTTCGGCGGCGGCGACGTTCGCTGCGCTGCAAGCGGCCGAGGCGCCTGAGGGCGGCGGCGTCGTGGCGCCCTCGATCGCGTGCGTCAAATGGTGGACGGTACCCGCCGGCGCCCTTTGCGCCGATATTCGGGGCGAGATCGCGGACGGTTATGTGGAGACGGCCGCCGAGATCGCCATGCGGATCGTGGCGGCGCGATCGGCGATCAGCTTTGCGACGGGTACGGTGGCGGCCGCCGTTGCGGATCGGCCAGACGCGGCGGGCTGGTTCGCGGACGACGAGAATGTGGCGGCGGCAGCGGCGCTCGACGAACTGCTGGGCGGCGTCTCGCTACTCTGGTTGCTCGACGACGCCGGCGCGATCGTGATCCGCCCCATCGCATGGGGGGCGAGCGTCGCCTCAGTGCGCAGCGAGCGCGTCCGCCGGACCAATGTTTTCAAACCATCCGGCCGGCGTCGGGTCGGCTATCGCCAAAATCGTCACGTCATGTCGCGCGGCGATATCGCCGGTGCCGTGCTGGTCGACGATGTGGTCGGCCTGGGCGCTGGCGCCACGGCGGACGAGCTTGCCGAACTCGATCCGGGCGCGGCGGAGAAGCTAGGCGGGATCGAGGATGGCGCCACGGTCGGCGCCACGGTCGGCGACGCCGAAACGCCCGGCAACCTGACCAAGCCGGGCGGCGGCACGTACACCGACGAGGATATCGAGACCAGCAAGGGCACGGCGGCGGACACCACCAATGTGGCCGGCCGCCCCGCGATCGATGTCACCGGCGCGATCGACACCGCGCAAAGCGATATCACCGAGCTATTCGAGGTAT
The DNA here is from genome assembly GCF_003550065.1 of Hephaestia caeni. Classification (GTDB taxonomy): domain Bacteria; phylum Pseudomonadota; class Alphaproteobacteria; order Sphingomonadales; family Sphingomonadaceae; genus Sphingomonas; species Sphingomonas caeni_A. The sequence goes on along the minus strand of NZ_QXDC01000003.1, from coordinate 589,115 downwards.
TCGATCACACCGACAACGCGGCCACCAGTGCGGCGCTCGCGCTGCAAGCCAAGGAGGATGCGGACGCGATCCTCGCGCTGGCAGAGGCCGCCGAGGACGGCTCGGTCATCGCCAAGGAGGCCAGCGAACTGGCGGCTGGCAACGCCTCGATCTCCGAAGACCACGCCGCCGCGTCAGTCGTCACGGTCGATGGGCTCAAGGCGGCGGCCGAAGCGGCGAAGACGCTGTCGGTTGATTCGGCGGCGGCGGCCAACCGGACGGCTGCGAGCTTGCTTCCCAGCGATTTCGAGCAGGACGGCACATTCTGGTCGAGAAGTTATATAGGCGCGCCCGAGACGCGGACCCCAATTGGGCCGTCCGACGCGACCGTAAGTTTTGTTGTGAACGCAAGCTATGGCCGGGTCGCCCGCTTCACGACGAGCGGCGCCACGATCGATATTGCTCAAATCGGCGTCATGACCGTGCAGCCGGGTCACCGCTATCGGCTGACAGCCCGCTTCTATGCTCAATCCATCACCGCCCCACTGAATATCCAGCTTTTTGGCGTCCAATTGACGAGTGATTACAGCTATATCAGCGGCTCGCCTGCTACATCACAGACGATCACCGCCACGGGTAACGCGCAGACGCTGACCCTAGAGGTCGATGGCGATACAGTCATTGCCTCGGGCGGTGCGTATCTGCGCTTGCTGCTCCGTGTCCCGGCTACTTCTGCGGCTGGCAACGCAGGCCGGTGGATCAGCGGCGAGATAGTAGATATCACCGAGCGGGCAGCGGCCGAGGATGCAGCCGACGCAGCGGCATCGAGCCTGTCGGTCGTCACCTTGATCCAGGACGACGTGACGACAAAGGCCGCGTCGGTCACCACCAATACCAACACGGTCAACACCAAGGCAGGCGAGGTATCGGCGGCCGAGGGCCGGATCGCGATCAGCGAGAGCAATACGCTAGGGTTCAAGAACCAGGCGCTGGCGTATTCGAACTTGTCGTCACAGTCGGCGGCTGCGGCTGCGTCGGGTGCATCTGGCAATCTTATTCAACATGGCGATTTCGAGGACGGTTCGCGCGGAAATTGGGGTAGCGGATCAACCGTCGTTGCGGTCAGCGGCTTGGCGTCGGCGGGCCTTACCAAGGCGCTCAAGACCACTGCCAGAGACACGCTCGAAGAGCCACTTCGTTACGGTAATTTCAACGGCAAGACATTCAGGGTGACCGGCTGGGTTCAGAGTGCGGGCGACGTTGCGGTCAGTCTGGGTCTGCTCGCAACGCTATCCAGCGGCGCGGCGTCGTATTCTTATCGGGCAATCGTAGCCAATCCACACAGCGGTTGGCAGTATTTCGACAAGACCTTCGCCGTCACGTCCGACACGGTGAGTCTCCGCCCCTGGCTCTTTGCGGCAGGGTCGAACGGTGTGGACAACATGCTCGCCTATTGGGCGGCCCTCCGCATCGAAGACATCACTGAGAGCAAGCGCGCCGAACAAAGCGCGGATGTCGCGACCAGTCGTGCGGCTGCTGCGAATGATGATGCGGCATCGGCTCATGCGGATATGCTGCTCACCGTTGGGTACAAGGGCGATGCCGCCACCTCGGCGGATGTCTCGACCAACAAAGCGGCGATCGCCACCGCGGAGGCTTCAGCCGCGAAGACCTTCGCCGTCGTTTCCGCCAACGCCAGTACCGGATCGCTCGCGCTCAATTCGGTGTTCGCCGATTGGCCGGACGGTGCCGCCCGCCCGGCCGGATGGGGTGCATGGGTCGGCGTCGTCACCCGCGTCACCGGGCGCAACAGCCCTTACGCGGTGCAACAGGTGGTCGAGGCGGGCGGAAACGGCGGCATCGCTCAGGATGCGCCTGCGGGCTCCGGCCTCGCCTCAATGGGGCCAGGAACCTATGTTTTCGAGGCCGACGTCGAGCCGACTGCGGGCGATCTGAGCGGCACCGGTTTCATTCTTGATGTGCGTAATGCGGACGGTTCGCAGACGCAGCGCATCTTGTGCAAGTTCACGGATGTGATCGGATCGTCGGGGCCGGCGGGCAAGACCTATCGCATCCGAGCCCGCGCCGACGTGACGCTCGCGTCGGCGGTCGCGGGCAAGCTGTTTATGTGCAGCGGCTGGACCGGGTTCGGCACCGTCACGGCCAAAACGGTGAACTGGTATCGGTGCGGTATCCGGGCAGCCTCGGACGCAGAGATCAAGGCGGGCCAGATCGACGATCTGTCGGCCAGTGTTGCGACCAACACCGGGGCGATCGCCTCGCTCACGACCGGCAAGGCCAACGCGTCCACCGTCACAGCGCTCAACGCGCGAATGGGAACGGCCGAGGCGAATATTACCGCCACCGACGCCGTTGCAGCCGAAGCCAATGGGATCGCTAAGGCGGTTGTCGGGCTCAAGATCGACGTCAACGGCAAGGTCTCCGGCAGGGTTTCGACCAATGACGGGGTGACGTCGAAAATCATCTATCTCACGGACGTGTTCGAGATCGACGGCGGATCGGGCGATGGGACCAGCTTTGCGGGCGGTGTCTGGCGGGTGGTTGCCGGATCGTATCGGCTTGCCTGGGGGCCGAAATTCGGGTCGGCCGCCAATCTCGTGCAGTGGTACGGGCTCAAGTCGGTCGCGGTCGGCTCGGAGACCATCGCCAACAGCATCTGGGCGATCGCGACCGATGGCAAGGTCTATTACGGCGCGGCCGAGGTGGGCACCGGCGGCGGGAGCGGCGACGGTGCGCAGCGGTCGGGCGTGATCAGCTATTCCGCGCTCACTAACAGCAACACGCCCGCCGCGGTGGCCTCGCCGGCCCTGAGCGCAGGCACGCTGCATATCACCGGCACGATCAACGTCGAGGCATCGGCCCCATCGGGCGGCAGTCTCCAGTTCCAGCTCGCGCGCGCCGGCATGTCGACGATCGATATCGGTGATCCGATCTCGATCACCGGGGGCACCGGCGGCAGCCCGACAGCCGTGGCGCTCGACGTCTCGGTGCCCACCGGCCTTTCGAGCGTCAAAGCCTGCGCGATCATGGTCAATATCCAGAGGTTCGGTGCCTCCGGCTCGGCCCTGAGCAGCGGCAACAACCTGCTTTGGCGGGTCACTTAATCAACGGAGCATGACGATGGACGATATCAAGACGATGACGGCGGCGCAGATCGCGGCGCTCACCTCCGCCGAACTGGCGGCTTACTCCGCGGCCGATCTCGGCGAGCTGAGCGGCGCGCAGGTCGGCGGTATGACGACGGATCAGATCGCGGCACTGTCGTCAGATCAGCTCGCGGCGATCGCCGCCGCGATCGGCGAGTGGCAGACGCTGGTCGGCGCATATCAGTCGGCGCTGGCGGATGCGGCCGCGGCGGAGCGCGCTACCTTTTTGGCGCCGTTGACCGACATCCTCAATAGCGAGGCGTTCGAGACCGTGCGCACCGCCGTGCTGGCGCTTGACGATCGGTACGCGGCCGAGGCGTGGAACGGCAAGCTGCGGTGCTTGGTGACCGGCGTCGGGTTGGCGGTGGCGTGAGCGTCGACGCGCTCTTCGCCGAATGGCTCCAGGCGGACGCGCTTTTTAAGATCGTCGAGGACGCTGGCCGCCTCGACCGCTGGGGCGATAGTGCCATGACGGTCGAGCGGGCCAGCGCGCTCGCTTCGAAAGAGGCGGCCGCCAATGAAGGGGAGCGGCAACTTATCTTCTTCGGCGGGCCGTTGGCGACTGAAGAGCACCTTCTGCCCGGCGAATGGCGCCACCGGCGGGGGCAAGTGATCACCGTGACGATCGATCGGCTCGGCTATGAGGAGGGCATGGATGTGTTCGTCCTGTTCGCGCAGGACGATCTCGCGACGGGGCTGTCGACGGTGACCGTTCTGCGGAGACTCTGAATGGCGCGCATCCTGATCCTTGCCCCCACGGCGATCGCGGCGATCACGGCCTCGCGCGGGTCTGCGATCGCAAATCTGCTGACGCCCGACCCCAAGGAGGTTTGGGCCGATAGCGCTTCCGGCAGTGCGGCGACGATCGACATCGATCTGGGCACCTCGCGCGCGATCGACACGGTTTTTCTCGGCTATGCGCGCGCGCCGGCAGCGGCCGCGTCCTGGACGATCAGCGGCGGTGCGGCGAGCTACACCGATTCGGTCATCAAACCGGCCGGAGCGCTGCGCGTCCCCGATCGCGTGGGCGCCGCGCCGACCGTCAGCCATGCGCTTTGGCACGGGACGGCCGCCAACGTGCGTTATATCCGGCTCGCGCTTACCCAGCCGGCTGGACAACCGGCGCTGATGGCGGGGGTTGTGATGGCAGGCCAAGCCTTCGTGCCGAGCTTCGATAAAGAGTGGGGGGCAGGACGGCGCATCATCGACACGGGGACCAAGACGTCTTTACCCGGCGGCGGCTTCGGGACCGTCGAGGGTGCACGCAAGGGGGGCTATTCGTGGACGCTGGGCGACCTGACGACGGCCGAGGTCGACGCGCTCTACGATCTCGCGCTCGATCGTGGTGAGACCCGGCCGGTCCTGGTCGTCGAAGACCCGGCCGCCTCGACCGGTCTGCGCAACCGCATCCACTACGGCACCTTTGATCGCTTCCGCAGCTTCGAGCGCCGCGATCCGAAACGCTCACGCTGGGAACTCGGGATCGAGCAATGGGTGTGACGTAAAAAAGGGGGAGGCTCGGGCGTTGGCGCGCCCTTTGCCGCAGGAACTGCGCCTGCATCTCGCGCGGCGGCCGCCGCGCTCAATTCCCCCACCGGGCGCACCGGCCGGGGCGTTATGAGGTGTAGATCATGATCGAGTCCAGCCCGCTTGCGGCTGTCCAACCCGTCCGTCCCCCGGCGGGCTACATTGGCGGCAAGCGCAACCTGAGCCGCCGCCTGGTCGCGTTGATCGACGCGATCGACCACGACACCTACGCGGAGCCGTTCGTTGGCATGGGGGGCGTGTTCTTCCGCCGCACCCGCCGCCCGAAGGCGGAGATCATCAACGATATCTCAGCCGACGTGACGACGCTGTTCCGCATCCTCCAGCGCCATTATCAGCCGTTTCTCGACATGCTCAAATGGCGGTTCGCCAGCCGAGCAGAATTCGACCGCCTTCTCGACGTCGATCCGGCGACGTGCACCGATCTGGAGCGCGCGGCCCGATTCCTCTACCTCCAACGCACCGCGTTCGGTGGGAAGGTCGTCGGGCGCAGCTTCGGCGTCAGCTACACGGCCCCCAGCAAATTCCGTCTCTCGACGTTAGAGCCGCTGCTTCAGGACATTCATGACCGGCTGGAAGCGGTCCAGATCGAACGTCTGCCCTACGACGTCTTCATCCAACGCTGCGATCGGCCGGGGACGCTGTTCTATCTCGACCCGCCCTATCGCGGGAACGAGGGCGACTATGGCGCTGACGTGTTTTCAGAGGCTGATTTCGACCGGCTGAGGGGCCTCTTAGAGGCGATAAGGGGGCGCTTCATTTTGTCGATCAACGACACGCCGGATATCCGCGATTTGTTCGCCGGCTTCGCTATCGAGGCGGTTGAACTCAGCTATCGCGTGTCGGGGAAGGTGACGGCTGGTCGCGAACTCATTATCAGCGGCCCGTGACCGACCGCCGATCAAAATTCGAGTGCTCCAGATTCAAGTGTCAAAGACTCCAAAACGTCGCGTCCGGCTACACCCCCACCCCACCTCCCATGACATTATGCTGACTGGGAGGTGGGGTGGGGGAGAGGGCCGGCGCCGCTAAACAAACGCCGCCGTGCGTCAGCTCCGGATTCCGGGCGTGTCGCGCGGAACGGTGAAGCGGATTTCGCGATTGGTGAAGTCGATATCGACGTTGCGGAACAGCCGCAGCGTATCCATGCCGAGCAGCAGCGCGGGCTCGTCAAGCAGGTCGAAGCGTTTGAACGGCGTCACATTGGCGAAGGCGATCGGCACATGGCTGAAGCCGACATCGCCGATCGTGAGGCGATCGATCTCCAGATAATCGGCCGTCAGGATATCGCCGGTCACCGACATGATCTTGACCATGCCGATTTGGGTTGGCTTGACGCTCAGGCGCCGCCGCAGCGCGAGGTTGCCGATCGTGATCGGCGAGCCGGTATCGACGACGACCGAGATGCGCCTGCCGTGATAGGCGGCATCGGTCACGATGAGCTGGCCGTAGCGATTCTTGGCCTTGACGATGATCTCGTTGCGCTCGGGCCTTTCGTGCGGACGCTTGCTCATCGGCCGCACGGTCATCTCGCGGCGATCGAAGTCGATCGACACCGCATGGCCCTGGAGCGCGTCGATTCCCACCATGCCGGGGGCGCCGAGATGGGCCGATTCGAGCGCCGGCGCCGCGATCTGGCTACTCTTGACGTCGCTGATATTGAGCGAGGGCACGATCACCGTGCCGACCGTGCTCGCGCCGGTGATCGCCGTCATCCGAACCGAGGGGCCCGCGGCGAGCTTCAACTGACCTGCGAGTTCGCGCGAGACGACGCTGCGCTCGGAGCCGGTATCGACGATGAAATTGTACGGCCCGGTGGTACCGATGGAAACGGGAACCGTCATTCGCGCCTGGGCGTCGCCCAGCAGCAGCAGGATGTGTTCGACGCCGGAGGGGGACGCGGTCTGCGGGGGGGGGCCGGCTTGGGCACGGTCTGGCTGATCTCGGGGGCCGGTGCCGCGCCCGCGAGTGCGATCGACAGTCCGATGGCTGCAAGCCGTGACATAAACCGATACTACACCCGTTTCGGTCCTATCACAAACGATATCGCGTGCCCGAAACGCGGCCGGCAGCCTTCAATCGCGCCGCATCGCCTCCGTCGCGAGCGTTTCGGCCTCGGCGAGCAGCGCGTCGTCGGCGAGGCCGGTGGCGACGCGCTCGCGCCCGATCAGCGTCAGCACCGGCACCGCGAGCGGCGTCACGCGATCGGCGGCGACATGCACCATCGTCGCGGCGGCGCGATCGAGCAGGTCGGCGAGCCGGCCGACATCGGTCATCTTGGCGCGCGCATCGGCCCAGGCGGCGCCGAGCAGCAGGTGATCGGGTTCGTATTTGCTCAGCACGTCGTAGATCAGGTCGGTCGAGAAAGTGACTTGCTTGCCGGTCTTGCGCTTGCCCGGATGCTGGCGCTCGACCAGCCCGCCGATCACCGCGACCTCGCGGAAGGCGCGTTTCAACAGGTGCGATTGCCGCACCCAATCGACGAATTCGTGCTCGAGGATGTCGGGCGAGAACAGGCGCGCGGGATCGCGCACCGGCTCCAGCGAATAGGTGCCGATCGCATAATCGCTGGCAACGAAGCCCAGCGGCTTCAATCCCTGGCTTTCCATCCGCCGCGTCACCAGCATGCCGAGCGACTGATGCGCGTTCCAGCCCTCGAAACTGTACGCGACCATGTAATGCCGCCCCTCGCGCGGGAAGGTCTCGACGAGAAGCTGGTCGGGCCGCGGCAGCGCCGAGCGAAACGCCTGCATTTCCAGCCATTCGCGCACGTCGCCGGGGAAGCGATGCCATTGTTCCGGGCTGGCGAGAAAGCCGCGCACGCGCCCCGCCAGATTGGTCGAGATCGGCATCCGCGCACCGCCGTAGGTCGGGATGCGCGCGGGGCGGGTGGTCGCGCGCACGATCAGATCCTCGGTATCGATCTTCTCGACTTCGAGGCTGAGCCCGGCAAAGAAGAACGTATCGCCGTGGGAGAGCGTCGCCGCGAAGCCCTCCTCGACCTTGCCGAGCTTGCGGCCGTTTTTGAAGCGCACAGTGAGCATCGTCGCCTCGACGATGATGCCGGCGTTCATCCGGTGCTGCTGGACGAAGCGCGGATGGCTGACGCGCCAGATGCCGTCGCTGTCCTGCGTCAATCGCTTGAAGCGGTCATAGGCCTTGAGCGCATAGCCGCCGTCGCGGATGAAGCCGAGCACGCGCGCGAAGGCGGTGTCGGTCAGCGCCGAATAGGGCAAGGCCGATCGCACCTCGTCGAGCAATTCGTCCTCGCGGAACGGCGCCGCGCACGCGCAGGCCATCACATGCTGCGCGAGCACGTCGAGCGCGCCCGCGCGGAACGGCTCGTTGTCGAGCTCGCCCGCTTCCACCGCGTCCAGCGCTGCGCGCGCTTCCAGATATTCGAAGCGGTTGCCCGGTACCACGATCGCTTCGCTCGGGTCGTCGAGCCGGTGGTTGGCGCGCCCGATCCGCTGCAACAGCCGCGAGGCGCCCTTGGGCGCGCCCATCTGGATCACGCAATCGACATCGCCCCAGTCGACCCCCAGATCGAGGCTCGACGTCGCGACCAGCGCGCGCAGCCGCCCGGCCGCCATCGCGCCTTCCACCTTGCGTCGCGCCTCGCGCGCCAGGCTGCCGTGATGCACCCCGATCGGCAGGTTCATCGCATTGACCTTCCACAGATCCTGAAAGATCAGCTCGGCCAGGCTGCGCGTGTTGCAGAACACGATCGTCGTCTTGTGGGTCTCGATCTCGGCCATCACCTGTTCGGCGGCATAGCGCCCCGAATGGCCGGACCAGGGCACGCGGCCCTCGGGCAGCAGGATATCGACGATGGGCGCCGCGCCGGGCTCGCCCTCCACCAGAGCGACTGTGTCGATATCGCCATCGGGCACGAGCCACGCGCGATAGCCGTCCGGATCGGCCACCGTCGCGGACAGCGCCACCCGCCGCATCCCCGGCGCGATGCGTTGCAGCCGCGCCATCGACAGCGCGAGCAGGTCGCCGCGCTTGCCGGTGGCGAAGGCGTGGACCTCGTCGACGATGATCGTTTTCAGACCGGCGAACATCGTGAAACTGTCGGGATAGGAGAGCAGCAGCGACAGCGATTCGGGCGTGGTCAGCAGGATTTGCGGTGGCCGCGCGCGCTGGCGCGCCTTGCGGTCGCTCGGCGTGTCGCCGGTGCGCGTCTCGACGCGGATGTCGAGCCCCATTTCCGCGATCGGGGTGAGCAGATTGCGCTGCACGTCGACCGCGAGCGCCTTCAGGGGCGAGACGTAGAGCGTGTGGAGCCCATCGGTCGGCGTCGTGATTAGTTCGGTGAGCGTCGGCAGAAAGCCCGCCAGCGTCTTGCCTGCGCCGGTGGCCGCGACGAGCAATGCGTGACGCCCGGCGCGCGCTTGATCGAGCATCTCGAGCTGATGCCGCCGCGGCGCCCAGCCGCGATTCGCGAACCAGGTTGCGAGCACGGCGGGAAGGTCGCTCATGCGAGGTGGGAACCGCCGGCCATCCCGATCATATAGGCAGGATGGCAACGCTCGGCGACTGGATCGAACCCCACGCGCACGGAATCTACGTCGCGCCGGCCGATGCGTGGATCGATCCCTCGCTGCCCAGCCCGCGCGCGCTCGTTACGCACGGCCATGCCGATCACGCGCGCGGCGGCCACGGCGCGGTGTGGGCGACCCCCGAGACGCTGGCGATCATGGCGACGCGCTACGGTCCGCAAGCCGGCAAACCCGTCGCCTATGGCGAACCGCTGACGCTCGGCGAGGTCGAGGTGACGTTCGTGCCTGCCGGCCATGTCCTCGGCTCGGCGCAGATCGCGCTCGACTGGCGCGGCGAGCGTGTCGTCGTCTCGGGCGATTACAAGCGCCGCCCCGATCCCACTTGCGCGGGTTTCGAGCCGGTGCCGTGCGATATCTTCATCACCGAGGCGACCTTCGGGCTGCCGGTATTCCGTCACCCCGAAACGCATGACGAGATCGACAAGCTGCTCGCGGCGCTGCACGCCAACCCGACGCGCTGCGTGCTGGTGGGCGCCTATGCGCTCGGCAAGGCGCAGCGTGTGATCCGCGAATTGCGCGACATGGGGCATGACGATCCGATCTATATCCACGGCGCGGTGCAGCGCCTGTGCGATCTCTACGTCGACCACGGCGTCGATCTGGGTGAGCTGCGTGCGGCGACCGGAGTGCCCAAGGCCGAATTGATGGGGCGGATCGTTGTCGCGCCGCCGGGGGCGCTTAACGATCGCTGGTCGCGGCGGCTGCCCGATCCGATCACCGCGATGGCGAGCGGCTGGATGCGCGTGCGCCAGCGCGCCCGCCAGCGCAACGTCGAGCTGCCGCTGATCCTCTCCGACCATGCCGATTGGGACGAACTCACCGCCACCATCCGCGAGATCGCCCCAAGGGAGGTCTGGGTCACCCACGGCCACGAGGACGCGCTCGTTCACTGGTGCGCGACCCACCAGATCACGGCCCGCGCATTGGCGCTCGTGGGCTATGAGGACGAGGATGACTGACGGTCGCCCGCCGCCGCGAATAAGATCGGTTCGCGCGGAGGCGCAGAGACGCGCAGAGAATAGCGTCTGGGGTCGATGTCTCTCGCGATCGGCACCACAGCCAGCGATGGACCCCAGCCTGCGCTGGGATGACGGCTCTTGTGGCTTCGGATCTCTGCGCCTCCGCGCCTCTGCGCGTAAATCTTCCTCCTCCTCTTCTTCGCTCTTGCGTGATCTCTCTTTGTTCTTTTCACTGTCCTACAGCCCTGTCTTTGTGCCATGTTGCGCATCGCTCTTTGATTCGGTTGATCGCGCGCGCATCGGCCTTTTTGCCGATCGAACGGCCGTACCTATCCGGCGCCGCGTCGGGGAGGGGGGAGCCAGGGGGGACGTAGTGTAACCTTTGTAACCTTCCGCGCTGCGGCAGCGCCTATCCCACCCCTTCGAGCGCCTTCTGGCGCCGCCGCTGGACCGAGCTGCCGATCCCCATCGCCTCGCGATATTTGGCCACCGTGCGCCGGGCGATGTCGAAGCCCCTGGCCTTGAGCAGATCGACCAAGGTGTCGTCCGACAGGATCTTCTTGGGGTCTTCGGCAGCGATCAGCGCGCGGATCGCGCTCTTGACCGCCTCGGCCGACACCGCGTCGCCGCCATCGGCCGCCGCGATCGCCGAGGTGAAGAAATATTTGAGTTCGAACAGCCCGCGTGCGCACGAGAGATACTTGTTGCTGGTGACCCGGCTGACGGTCGATTCGTGCATCTCGATCGCGTCGGCGACCTGGCGCAGCGTCATCGGCTTCAGATGCGCGACGCCCTTGAGGAAGAACGCTTCCTGCTGCTTCACGATTTCGGTCGCGACCTTGATGATCGTGCGCTGGCGCTGGTCGAGCGCCTTGACCAGCCAGTTGGCGTTCGCGAGGCAATCCGAAAGCCATGCCTTCGAAGCCTTGTTCTGCGGCCCCGACGACAATTCGGCATAATAGCGGCGGTTGACGAGCACGCGCGGCAGCGTTGCCGCGTTGATCTCGATCGCCCAGCCCGGCGGCCGCCGCGCGATGAACAGGTCGGGCACCACCGCCTGCATCGCCTCGCCGCCGAAGCGCAGCCCCGGCTTGGGATCATAGCCGCGCAACTCGCGGATCATATCGGCGAGATCTTCATCGTCGACCGCGCACAGCCGCCGCAGCCGCGCGAGATCGCCGCGCGCGACCAGATCGAGATGCTCGATCAGCCGCGCCATGCACGGATCGTAGCGATCGGCCTCCTTCGCCTGGAGCGCGAGGCATTCGGCAAGGTCGCGCGCGCCGACGCCGGTGGGGTCGAAAGTCTGGATGCGGCCGAGCACCGCCTCGACCTCGGCCAGCGGCGCGCCGAGCCGGTTGGCGATATCGAGCAGCGAGGCGGCGAGATAGCCGGTCTCGTCGATCTGGTCGATCAGGTGTTGGGCGATGACGGCATCGCGCCCCGAAAACACCGTCCCGGCCTGCGCGAGCAGATGATCGGCGAGGCTTTCCGCGCGCTCGGCGAAGGCATCGAGATCGGGGCCGTCCTCGGGCATCGCGCCGCCCGCCGCCCCGCTCATGCCGAGCGAGCCGTCGAGCCCGCCGATGCTGTCGGCAGGCGAATCGTGGTGGAAGCTCTCGGTCGCGAAATCGACGTCGAGCGCGGCTTCGCCAAGGGTGTCGCCACCAGTGAGCAGGTCGTCGGTGCCGGCGGGCTCGTCGCGCTCGATCGTCGGCGGCTCCGGCTCAGCCGGGCCGTCGTCGTCGCTGCCGCCCGATTCGAGCAGCGGGTTCTTCTCGATCTCCTCGGCGATGAACCCCTCGATCTCGAGGTTCGACAGCGCGAGCAGCCGGATCGCCTGCTGCAATTGCGGCGTCATCACCAGCGATTGCGTCTGCCGAAGATCGAGGCGCGGGGCGAGGCTCATGGCACACCGTCACCCCGGCGAAGGCTGGGGTCTCTTGCCGTCACGCCGAGTCCTTGCCGCCCGAGATCCCAGCCTTCGCTGGGATGGCACCTATGAAGATCGCTGATCTTCATAGGCTTACAGCGAGAACCCCTCGCCGAGATACAGCCGCCGCACGTTGGTATCGGCCACCAGTTCCTCGGGCGAGCCCGAGAACAGCACGCGGCCGTCGTAGATGATGTAGGCGCGGTCGACGATGTCGAGCGTCTCGCGGACATTGTGGTCGGTGATCAGCACGCCGATGCCGCGCCGCTTCAGGTCCTTCACCAGATCGCGGATATCGGCGATCGAGATCGGGTCGATGCCGGCGAACGGCTCGTCGAGCAGCATGATCGTCGGGTCGGCGGCAAGCGCGCGGGCGATCTCGGCGCGGCGCCGCTCGCCGCCGGACAGCGCCATCGCGGGCGCATCGCGCAGCCGCGTCAGCCCGAATTCGTCGAGCAGCTTGTCGAGCCGCTGCTGGCGCGCGGCCTTATCGGGCTCGGCGAGTTCGAGCACGGTCAGGATGTTCTTCTCGATCGTCAGCCCGCGAAAGATCGACGTTTCCTGCGGCAGATAGCCGAGCCCCAGGATTGCGCGGCGATACATCGGCAGCCCGGTGATATCCTCACCGTCGAGCAGCACGCGGCCCGAATCGGGCTTCACCAGCCCCATCACCGAATAGAAGCACGTCGTCTTGCCCGCGCCGTTGGGGCCGAGCAGCCCGACTACCTCGCCGCGGCCGACCGAAACCGAAACGTCGGTCAACACGGTGCGCTTGTCGTACGACTTGGCGATCGAGATCGCCGACAGGCCGTCGTGTATCGGGGCCTCGGTGATCGGTTCGATCTCGTCCAGGGTCGTTATGTTGTCCATTGGCCCTCACGCCTTGCCGTCGCTCGCCTTTGCATGACGGCGCGCTAGCAAGATTCCTGCATAACCTGCATAAACAGTCCGCCCGAATCTAGGCGATCGCCCCCCGGTTCGCCAAGGGGCACGCGGCACATCGCGTCGGCGTGCCGGTCAATCGCGCGTGTCGCCGCCGCGATCGGGCACCGAGAACCGGCCGGTGACGCGGCCGTTCGACGGTGTCGTGGTGCCGGTCGCACCGGTGCTGCCGCCTGCCATCGCCGCGCCGTCGATCACCGCGCGGCCGGTATCGAGCGTGATCGTCAGCCGCCCGCCGTTCACGGTGTTGCCGCCCTGGGTCAGCGTGACGCCGCCGATCATCGTGATCACGCGGCGGTTGAGATCATAGACGGCATAATTGCCGCGTGCGCTCTGGTCGGGGCGCGTCACCGTGACCCCGCCCGCCGCGTCGAGCCGCGATACCTGCGGCGATCCGTCGAGCACACGCCCGGTATAGGCAACCGTCATGCGCTGTGCGCTCAGCGTCATCTCGGCCTGGCGAACGACGACGTCGCCCGACAGGACGGCGCGGTTCGCCTTGTCCTGCAATTCGATGTGCGCGGCGGAGAAATCGATCGGCGCGCGCGAATTGTGGCGCGACTGCGCGATCGCGCCGGTCGCGAGGAGCGCCACGAGGACGGGCAGGAAGCGCAAACGCGACATGGGCGTGCTATCTGTTGCCTTATGGCACGATGCGCAAGTGGGCGTTCCCATCGAGCGACACCGTGCGGTTCTCGAGATCGGCGCTCAGGCGGTCGGCGCGGAACTGTCCCTGGGGGGTCGATCCTGTAACACCGCCGTCGCTGTTCATCGTCCGCGTCTTGAGGTCGACGGTCGCGTCGTGAGTATCGAGCGCGTAGCCGCTCGCGGTCCGCACCGTGATCGGCCCGTCGAGCGCCACCTTTTCCGAATCCATGTCGTAGCGGCCGCCGGGCGCGGCGATTTTCGCGGGGCCGTCCGAAAGCTGGATGCCGGCGGCGAGATCGTCGAGCTGGACGATGGGTTCGGCAGAGCTGCGCTGCACTGCGGAGCCCGCGGCGAGCACGAACGGCCGGCCCTTGCTGTCCTCGCCGCGATAGACCGCCGATTGCAGCTTCATCCGCTGTTTGGCGACATCGACCTTGTTCTTGTCGAGGATGAACGACACGTCGCCGCGCATGTAGAGCGGTGCCATCACCAGGAACGCCGCGAGCACGCCGATCGCGATCGGCAGCACCACGCGCAGCACCTGGATCACGCGATCGTGGCTGCCGCCCGGCGCCGCCCACACCTGCCGGGCGGTTTTCTGCCGGCGGGCGATTTCAGACATTTTTGCTGCCTTCGGCGAAGCGGTTCCAGCCCGCTCCTCCACCCGGCCACCCATTGATTGTACACTGTGGGTGGCCGGGTGGGGGAGCGGGCTGGAACCGCGCAGATCGGCAGATCTCAAACATGCGCGAAAATGTCGATCTCGGGCCAGCCGGCGAGATCGAGTTCGGCGCGCGTGGGCAGGAAATCGAAACAGGCCTGGGCGAGATGCTGGCGGCCTTCGCGCGTCAGCCGCCGGTCGAGTTCCTCGCGCAGCGCGTGCAGGAAACGCACGTCGGAGGCGGCATAGTCGCGCTGCGCCTCGGACAGCACCGGCCCGCCCCAGTCCGACGATTGCTGCTGCTTGGAGATGTCCTGGCCGAGTAGTTCGCGCACCAACTCCTTGAGCCCGTGCCGGTCGGTATAGGTGCGCACCAGCCGCGACGCGATCTTGGTGCAATAGACCGGCGCGGCGACGACGCCGAGATAATGGCGGATCGCGGCAAGATCGAAGCGCGCGAAATGATAGAGCTTGAGCCGTTCGGGATCGGCCAGCACCGCTTTGAGATGGGGGGCGGCATAATCGCTGCCGGGATTGAAGCGCACCAGATGCTCGTCGCCGCGGCCATCGGAGATCTGGACGACGCACAATCGGTCGCGCGGGGTGATCAGCCCCATCGTCTCGGTGTCGATCGCGATCGCGCCCGGGCCGAGCGCGCCGGCGGGCAGGTCTTCTTCGTGGAAATGGACGGTCATGCCAGCCGCCTAGCGCCGTTCGGCCGTCCGCTCAATGGCCGCCGTCGGCCGCCTTGGCCTCCCGGCGCCGCCGCGCGGCGATGTTGAGCGCCTCGACCCCGGCGGAAAAGGCCATCGCGGTGTAGATATAGCCCTTGGGAACATGCGCGCCGAAGCCGTCGGCGATCAGCACCGCGCCGATCATCAGCAGGAAGCCGAGCGCGAGCATCACCACCGTCGGGTTGCGCGCGATGAAATTGCCGAGCGGATCGGCGGCGAACATCATCACGCCCACCGCGAATATCACCGCGACGATCATCACCGGCAGATGGTCGGTCATGCCCACTGCGGTCAGGATCGAATCGATCGAGAACACCATGTCGAGCAACAGGATTTGGACGATCGCTGCGCCGAAACCCATCGCGGCCTTGCCGACGGCCGGCCCTTTGTCGGTGCCCGAATGATCCTCGCCCTGCATCGTGCCGTGGATTTCGGTGGTCGCCTTGTAGAGCAGGAACAGCCCGCCCGCGATCAGGATCAGGTCGCGGATCGAGAACGCGGTCTCGAACGTGGGCTCGCCGTGGCTGCCCGGCGCGCCCGCGATGCCGAGATCGACGATCGGTGCGGTCATGCCGACGATCCACGCGATCACCGACAGCAGCGCCAGCCGCATGATCAGCGCCAGACTGATGCCGATGCGGCGCACCTTGCTGCGCTGCCCCTCAGGGAGCTTGTTCGACAGGATCGAGATGAAGATGAGGTTGTCGATGCCGAGCACCACCTCCATCACGATCAGCGTAATCAGCGCGGCCCAGGCGGCGGGATCGGCGAGCAGGGTTGCAAGCGGCATAACGACAACCTGTGCCGTTCGCGCAACGCTTGCGCAAGTATTGGTGTGAAGCGGGCATGATTTTGGACGAATTTGTTCGCGGTTGTCCCTCTTTTCGGATATGCCGGGAAATGTGGCGCGGGACGAGAGCGCCCGAAGACCTGCGTTTGTCGTCCGGCGCTTGGGTTCTTGATGGTGAATTTGGGCGAAGTCGGGAAGACGAGCAGGGCATGAGTTTCGACAAAGGACGCCGCGGTGATCGCGGCGGGCGCGGCAGGGACAAGCGCGACAGTTTCGGCGGTGGCGACGATTTCGGCGGTGGCTTTCAGGATCGCGGCTTCGGTGGCGGCGACCGATTCGGCGGTGGCGACCGATTCGGTGGCGGCGGTGACCGATTCGGCGGCGGTGGCGGTGGTTTCCGCGGCGGCGGCTTCGGCGGCGGTCGCGGCGGCGGCGGTGGGGGCATGCCCCCGCAGGTCGTCGGCGAGGGTTCGGGCACCGTCAAGTTCTTCAACGGCCAGAAGGGTTTCGGCTTCATCGTCCGCGATGATGGCGGCGAGGATGTGTTCGTTCACATCTCGGCAGTCGAGCAGGCGGGGCTGACCGGGCTCGCCGAAGGCCAGCCGCTCAACTTTACGCTGGTCGATCGCGGCGGCCGCATTTCGGCAACCGATCTCAAGATCGACGGCGAGCCGATGCCGGTCGAGGACCGCGGCCCGCCGCGGGATCGCGACGGCGACCGTGGTGGCCCGCAGCGACAGCTTACCGGCGAGAAGGCGAGCGGCACGGTCAAGTTCTTCAACGCGATGAAGGGCTTCGGCTTCATCCAGCGCGATGACGGCCAGCCCGATGCCTTCGTGCACATCTCGGCGGTCGAGCGTGCCGGTCTGCCGACGCTCAACGAGGGCGACCGGCTCGAATTCGAACTCGAGGTCGATCGTCGCGGCAAATATGCGGCGGTGAACCTCCAGTCGATCTGATCCAGCGGGGTTAGGGAGAGGAAGCCCGGCGCGCATGTACGCGCCGGGCTCTTTCTTTCATCCGCTCAGGATCAGCGCCGCGCCGGCGAGGATGCCGAGCACGCCCGCGATCCGGCCGGGGGTCACCCGCTCGCCCAGGAACAGCACCGCGATCGCGAGCGCAGTCACCATCCCGGTCTCGCGCAGCGCCGCGAGCGGCGCGGTGGGGCCGAGCGAGAATGCCCATAGCGCCATGCCGTAGGTCACGATCGACAATGCGCCGGCGATCACGCCGGGCTTCCACTGTCGCGCGGCGCTCGCGAAGATCGCGCCGCGCGAGGCGATGCCGAACATCGTCACGACGACCCCGCCCATCGTCACGAACACCCAGACGATGTAGCTCGCCGGGCTCGGCGCGGCGCGGACGCCGTGCGCGTCGATCACCGTATAGCCCGCGATGAAGACGCCGGTGAGCAGCGCCCAGCCGAGTGCATCGGAGGCGACGTGCCGGCCCGCGATCATCACGAACATCGCCGCGCCGACCAGCGCGATACCTGCGATTTCCTGTGTTGTCGCGGGCTCGCCGAGCACCCCGAGCGTGACCAACGCGGTGAGCAGCGGCGCGGTGCCGCGCAGCACCGGATAAACCGCGGAGAGATCGCCCACTTGGTAGGCGCGGATCAGGGAGAACAGATAGAAGGCGTGCAATAGTGCGCTCGTCGCGAGCCACCCCCAGGCGCCGGTCGGCCAGGGCACGAACAGCGTTGCCGGCAACAGGATGATCGCGCTCGAGCCGTCGGTGAGCGCGCGGCCAGCCATCTTGTCGCGCCCGCCCTTGACGATCGCGTTGACGATCGCGTGGATCGATCCCGAGGCGATCATCAGGATCGAGGCGATGGCGAGCGGCGGCATCGCCGCTCGCTACTCGGGCGCCGCGATCATTGCCAGCGCACCATCATGACGGCGGCGCCCGCCGTTGCCGACGCGCGCCGCACGATTTGGATTCGAGACCGGTTACTTGCAGGCGAGATCCGACCGGTCGATCGCGCGTCCGCCGACCGCGCCCGCCGCGCCGCCGAGGATCGTGCCGATCGTCTTGGAGCCGCCCGGCGCGATCAGGTTGCCGAGCAGCGCGCCGACGCCCGCGCCGACCAGCGTGCCGGTCGTGCCGTCCTCGCGCTTGCAGTAATAGCGGCCGTCGCGGTCGCGATAGATGCGATCGCCGTCGCGCGCGCCGCGATCGACGGTATCCGGGTTGTAGACGCGATCACCGGAGCTGAAGAGCCCGCCATTGTCGCCTGCGCACGCGCCGAGCGGCGCTGCGGTCGCGACCAGAAGCGCCGTCGCGAGAATGGATTTACGCATTACAAATCCCCTTGATTGTTACGCGCCGTCAACCATCGGGGCGGCGATTTGGTTGCGTCCGCCGGATACGGCCCGCCGTGATCATGGCTCAAGTCGTCATCGCCACCAGCGTCGCCAGCCGATCGGCTTCGGCCGCGGGCTTGTCGGTGCGGATGCGGCTGATGCGGGGAAAGCGCATGGCCACCCCCGATTTGTGCCGCGACGAGGCGTGGACCGAATCGAACGCGACTTCGAGCACCAGCGTCTTTTCGACCTCGCGCACCGGGCCGAAGCGGTTTACGGTGTGCGTGCGCACGAAGCGATCGAGAAATTTGATTTCGTCGTCGGTGATCCCCGAATAGGCCTTGCCGACCGGCAGCAGCGTGCCGTCGTCGCTCCAGCACCCGAAGGTATAGTCCGAATAGAAGGACGAGCGGCGGCCGCTGCCGCGCTGCGCGTACATCAGTACGCAATCGGCGACGAGCGGATCGCGTTTCCATTTATACCACAAGCCGGTGCGGCGGCCCGCGACATAGGGCGAATCGCGGCGTTTGAGCATGATGCCCTCGATCGCGGCGTCGCGTGCGCCCTCGCGCAAGGCTTCGAGCGCGGCGACATCCGCCGCCTCGATCACCGGCGAGATGTCGAACCGCCCGGCATCGAGTTGTGCGACGATCGCGTCGAGCCGGCGGCGGCGCTCGGCCCAGGGCAGGCCGCGCAGATCCTCGCCGCCGTCGAACAGCACGTCGTAAAGCCGCACGAAGGCGGGAAACGCGGCGAGCGTCTTCGCCGATACCTGCTTGCGCCCGAGGCGCTGCTGGAGTGCATTGAAGCTCGCCGCGCCAGCCCCCTCGCCAAGCCCGCCGCCCTGCGTCGTACCCTTGACGAGCAGTTCACCGTCGAGCGCGCCGGGCAGTCGGAAATCGGCGGCAACCTCGGGAAAGCTCGCGGTGATGTCGTCGCCCGCGCGGCTGTAGAGCCGCGTCTCGCCCGCGACATGGACAAGCTGGACGCGGATGCCGTCCCATTTCCACTCGGCGGCGTAATCGGTGAGGTCGATGCGGGCCCCGCCCAGCGGATGCGCGAGCATGAACGGGCGGAACACGGGCACGTCGGCCGCGGTCGGCCGATCACCGCGCCCTTCGGCCCAGTCGAACAGCCGCGCGTAGGGCGGATCAATGCCGTGCCATATTTCCTCGACCGCATCGACATCGAGAGCGAACGCCTGTGCCAGCGCGGTCTTGGCGAGGCGCGCCGAGACGCCGATCCGCAACCCGCCGGTCGCGAGCTTGAGCAGCGCGAATCGCTCCTCTGCGTCGAGCCGGTCGAGCAGGCCCGCCATCGCGGCGGGCGCGTCGGAGCGAGAGAGCGCGGAAAGCCGGTCGATCACTGTCGACAGGCGCAGTTCCTCGCCATCGCCCTCGATCGCGCCGGGCCAGAGCAGCGCGACCGTCTCGGCAGTGTCGCCGACATAGTCGCGGCTCATGCGAAAGAGGATGGGATCGACGCGGTCTTCGATCAGGCCGCGGATCAGCGCAGGCTTGACCGCCTTGAGGTCGAGATCGCCGGTCAGCGCCGCCATCGCCCAGCCGCGATCGGGATCGGGCGTGGCGACGAGGTAGTCGCCGATCAGCTTGAGCTTGGCATTGCGCGAGCGCGTATAGACGAGCGAATCGAGAAGCGCGGCGAAGGCATGCATGGCGGAACCAACGCGTACGCTACGCGCCGGGCTCCCGACAGACCCTGTCGATGATCACGCCGCGCTGCGCTACTGCGTCAGTAGCTGTGGTGCGGCCGCGTCGGCATCCGCGTGACGGGGCCTGTCAGCACCTTGCGGCCGAATGCCTCGGCGATCACGCGCGCATCGTCGATATTGGTGAAGACCGCGCGTGTGCCGCGCGGCAGCAGCGGCTCGATCGCGCTGATGGTCGCATTGTGGCGTGCCGCCATCTTCACGACTCTGGCTTCGGTTGCATCGATGTTGACGGCGCGTGACATGGGCATCTCCCGTTAGAGGATGAGCGAGAGGCCGCCGCCATAGGGCGGCCATCTTCGTCGCGTGCCGCTCGATCGAGCGCGCGTCGCGCTGCCGGTCCGGCATCGAGGCCGGAAGTCTACGGTGCGCGCGGGGCAAAGTCGCCGCGAAGGCAGGCGCTTCCGCTGCAAAGCGGTAGCGTGGTGCTCTCTCAGTCGCGACCATGCTCGGAAACGGACGGCGCGATGGCCCCTATATGGGGTCTGAGGGGCCGTTATGCCAGCCCTGGCGCGGTTTCGCGTCCTGATCGGAGGCCGTCACCGCCGCGGGTGGCGGTGCCGGATCAGACCGCGCCTTCGCCTGCGGCGATCTGGACGATCGCGTCGATCTCGACCGCGGCGCCCAACGGCAGCACCGGCACACCCACTGCGCTTCGCGCATGCCGCCCGGCGTCGCCGAACAGTTCGACCATCAGTTCCGAGGCGCCGTTGGCGACTTTGGGCTGGTCGGTGAAATCGGCGGCAGAATTGACGAACACGCCCAGCTTGACGATCCGTTCGACGCGGTGGAGCCCGCCCAGCGCGGCCTTCATCTGCGCGACCAGCATCAGCGCGCAGCGCTGCGCCGCGCGATAGCCGTAATCGATATCGCGATCGGCGCCGAGCCGGCCGGTCATCAGCGCGCCTTCGTCGAAGGGAAGCTGCCCTGAGATATGGAGCAGCCCGCCCGCCTCGACGGTGGGCACATAGGCCGCGACAGGGGCGGCGGCTTCGGGAAGCGTGAGCTTGAGTTCAAGCAGCTTGCGGTCGATTCGATCGGTCATGGCCGTGGATGAACACCCGCATGGCGCGTGGGTCAAGCCTCGGCGTGGGCACCGGCGGCGAAGCGATTGCTGATCCACGCCTGCGCCGCCCGCCAGTCGTCGATGCGGGCATGCGCGTGCGGTGCGGGCGCAACGCTCGGGGCGAGATCGGGTTCGGAGACCATGTGCAGCCGGTGGACCTGCGGCGCATGGCGCGCGACCGATTCGTGATGCACCGCGAGATCGTCGACGAACACGGTAACGGGGTTGCCGTGCTCGGCGATCAGCCGCGCGACCGGGCGGCCCTTGCCGCCCTGGTTGCATTCGACGCGGTGGGCGATGCCGAACGCGGCGAGCTGATCGATCCGCGCGGTACGGCACGCGTCGGTCAGATTGGTGAGGATGACGATGTCGGCGGTGCCGGCGAGCGCCGCCAGCGCCTCGCGCGCGTGGGGCACCAGCGTCTGCCGGTGCATCTCCGCCGGGAAGAATCCGCCGAGCAGGCCCCACATCTCCTCGGGCGTGGGGCGGGTGCCGTCTCGCCGGGTCATCGATCTGGCAAAGTCGCCGCCGTCGGGGGCGAAACAAATGTCGTGCGTTTCGCGTAACCATGCCCCAAAATGGGACACCATGTGGAGCAGCACTTCGTCACAATCGCAGATCAGCAGCGGTTTCATCTCGTCTCCAGCGCGGCACGGGCGGCGATGAGCGCGCCCGGCGGCACGTCGAGCGCGGCAGCGCAGCCGATGAGGTCGGGCTCGTGCGATTCAAGGAATCCCAGGGTCGCGGCGAGCATGTCGGGATCGTCCGCGCGGGCGCGCAGCGCGTGCGGGTCGAGCCCGGTCAGCGCCAGCAGGCGGGCCGCGCGATCGGGCTCGGCAAGCGTCCAGGCGAGAGCCCGAAGCGCCAGCGTGTTCGCGTCTTGTTCGATTGTTTCGCGCAGTGGCATCGCCTACATCTCGACGTCAGACCGGGGATAGGCGGGACGTGGCAAAAAGGGTGCTCGTTGTCGAGGACAACGAACTCAATCTCAAGCTGTTCTGTGATCTGCTGCGGGCGCATGAGTTCGCCGCCGAGCCGGTGCGCGACGGCCGCGACGCCGTGGAGCGCGCGCGTGCGTTCGCGCCCGATCTGATCGTGATGGATATCCAGATGCCGCACGTCAGCGGCTATGAGTTGATCGGCCAACTCAAGCTCGACGAAGCGTTGCGCCAGGTGCCGATCATGGCGGTGACGGCCTATGCGGGCCGCGAGGACGAGGAACGCATCCGCGCGGCGGGCGCCGATGCCTATGTCTCGAAGCCGATCTCGCTGATGCGCTTCGTCGACGAGGTTAACGCGCTCGTCGGCCAGGAAGCATAACGAAGCCGCGTAGCGCGGGGGCGCTCGCGGCTTTGTTCGATTCCGGCCCCGGCCGTGCGCCGGGATCAAGATAACCCGCTATGCGCGGCTTACTTGATCTTGGCTTCCTTGAACTCGACGTGCTTGCGCGCGACGGGATCGTATTTGCGGAAGCTCAGCTTCTCGGTCTGGTTGCGCGGATTCTTCTTGGTGACGTAATAGAAGCCCGTGTCCGCGGAGCTGACGAGCTTGATCTTGACGGTGGTCGGCTTGGCCATGACCTGCTTCCTGTATACGTGAAATAGGCTGTGTGCGTGAAATAGCAAAAGCGGCGAACGTGCGTCCGCCGCTCCTCAACGGCCGCGCGGATGCGCCAGATGGGGGGCGGTTGTCAAGCCTCGGGCGGGGATTTGCTCCGTCGCCGCAGGTGCCGCACCGCCAGCCCGGCCGCCGTGCCGAGCCCCGCGCCCGCCGCGATCCAGGCCGGATCGTCGAGCGCCTGGGCGACGCCCGCGCCGATCGCGATGCCGAGAGCCATCCAGAAAGCGAGGCGATTCATCGGGCGGCGACCTTTCGTCCGTTTACCACGGATTTACCATAATGGGCGCATCGTTCTTTCCCAAGGCGGGCCAAAGGCGGGAGCCGGACGATGCAGCGGGATTTCGGGATCGACCATATCAGGGCGGAACTCACAGCGCGAATCGCCGCGATCGACCTCAAGGCCGATCGGCTGACCGCCGGTGCGCTCGCGAGCGAACTCGACGAGGTGCGCCGGATCGCGCAGACGAACGGGCTGCTGCCCGCTGTCACCGTCGCGCAGGTGCTCGAATCGGCGCTGGCCGAGGGCGAGCGCGGCGCGCTGATCCACGGCTGGCTGTCGATCCTCCACGATGCGATTCGCTGCGACCGTTTCGATCGGCCGGCGTGCGATGTTTATGCTGCGGCCTGCTCGGTCCGCCTCGCCAACTGATCGGGTGCGGCGATGGACGTGCTGATGGCGGCGCTGGTCGCGGCGCTTTTCGCCCAGGCCAGCGATCGCACGCCGTGGTGCGCGGCGCTGCTCGGCAGCCGGTTCGCGCGGCCCGTACCCGTTATCGCCGCTTTGGTGATCGCGATCGTCGTGATCAACGGCTTGGGGGCGGTTGCGGGCGCGCTGATCGGGTCGATGCTGACACCGGAGGCGCGCGCGCTGCTGCTCGCGCTCGCGCTGGTCTCGGCGGGCGCCGCGGC
Source organism: Hephaestia caeni (assembly GCF_003550065.1). Taxonomy (GTDB): domain Bacteria; phylum Pseudomonadota; class Alphaproteobacteria; order Sphingomonadales; family Sphingomonadaceae; genus Sphingomonas; species Sphingomonas caeni_A. The sequence continues at coordinate 565,562 of NZ_QXDC01000003.1, read as the reverse complement.
GTTGTTCAAAATGAAAGCACCCGATGCCTTGCCCGATTCGCGGCTCGGGCCGCTCGCCACGGGCCTGCTCGCCTTGCTCGCGCTCGGGATCGGCGATCGCACGCAATTCGTCACCTTCGCGCTTGCCGCGCGCACCCCGATCCCGGCGCTGGCTTTCGTGGGCGCGACGCTGGGGTCGCTCGCAGTGACGATCCCCGCCGCGCTGATGGAGGAGGCCGCGTGGTGCCGGCTCCCGCTGGGGACGATCCGGATCGCGTGCTGCGCCGTGCTCACCGTCGCCGGATTGTTGATCGGGCTGGACGCGCTGCGGCTCCTTTGATCGCGGCGCCGGCCCGCTCCCCCACCCCGCCTCCCAAGTAATCATACTGAATGGGAGGCGGGGTGGGGGAGCGGGCCGGCGCCGCCTGCTTCATAACCGCACCGAGATCCTAATCCTCGCGCCGGGCGGCGAAGAAGGCGCGGAGCAGCGCCGCGGCCTCGCGGTCGCCGATGCCGCCATAGATGTCGGGCCGGTGGTGGCAGGTCGGCTGCGCGAAGAAGCGCGGGCCGTGTTCGACCGCGCCGCCCTTGGGGTCGCTCGCGCCGTAATAGAGCCGCGCGATCCGGGCATGGGCGATCGCGCCCGCGCACATCGCGCACGGCTCGAGCGTCACCCACAGGTCGCAGCCGTCGAGCCGATCGGTGCCGAGCGCTTGTGCGGCAGCGCGAATCGCGCGGATCTCGGCGTGCGCGGTGGGATCGCCGAGCGTGCGCGGGGCGTTGGCGGCGACCGCGATGACGGCGCCGTCGCGCACCACCGCCGCGCCGACCGGGACTTCACCCGCGCGCGCCGCCGCTTCGGCTGCATCGAGCGCGGCGCGCATCGGGCTGGTCATGGTCGCCATCATCGCCGGCGGGATAGCAGAATCGCGGCGCGCGGGGCAGTCTTGCCGACGGCCTTATGGCGCGGGGGCGACGCTGTTGTCGGCCTTGCGGACGTCGATCGTTGGCACGGCGACGGTGCGGTTCTCGGTGCCGACGTCGATGCGCCCGACATCGGCCTGGAAACGGGGCGCCTGGCCGCCTTCGATCGTCACCTTGGGCAATTGCGCGGTTTTGGTTTGATCGATATCGATCATCCCGAACGCCATCAGCAACGCGACGACGACGACGGCGAGGCCGAGCAGCACGAGTAGGGCACGCATCAATCTTCTCCCGGTATGTCGAATCGATCCCGTAATAACGCCGGCGCCGCGCGAAGGGTTGCGCGACCCGGTTGACCGCGCGGCACAATACAGCTATCGGCCCGTCCTTTCCGGGAACCCGAGAACACAGGATTTCAACCGATGTCGCGCATTTGCGAACTGACCGGCAAGGGCCGTCAGGTGGGCAACAACGTGTCCCACGCCAACAACAAGACCAAGCGTACCTTCCTGCCCAATTTGCAGAACGTGACGCTGATGTCCGAAGCGCTGGAAACCAGCGTCAAGCTGCGCGTCTCGACGCACGGGCTGCGCTCGGTCGAGCATGTCGGCGGGCTCGACAACTGGCTGGTCAAGACCAGCGACGACAAATTGTCGCTCAAGGCGCGCCGCCTCAAGCGCGACATCGCCAAGAAGCTTACCGCGTCGGCGTAATCCTGCGATTGCCGGTGCCGCCGGGCGGCGCCGGCTCGATCAGCCGGAATTTCAAGAGCAGCGAACGTTGCAGGATCGACTGATTGTCGTCCGATGCGATCCAGATGATCGTGTCGCTGCCCTCGCGCGTCGCCGCCACCGCCTCGAAATTGTCGTGGATATAGGGCGGCGCGAAGGTGGCGATCTCGGTCCCGCCCACGATCGCGCCCGGCGCGATTCGTCGCGAATCGACCAGCAGCAGCTTGACCGTGAAGGTGTAGGGCAGCGCGAAGCGGCGCAGCAGCACCAGCAGCCGGCCGTCGGGCAGCAGCGTTGCGTCGCTCGGGCTGAAGCCGGGGGGCACGACGAGGCCGAACCGGAAGCCCCGGCGCGGCGCGGCGATCGGATCGCCGTCGAACCGGATCGCGACCCGGTTGCGCGTCTTGGGCCAGCGCGCGGTTTCGCTGATCGCGATGATGCCGCCTGAGGGCAGCCGCACCAGCGATTCGGCGCCGCCATTGTCGGGCCAGTCGTGCATCGCCGGCGGCGCGACATGGCCGAGCGCGCGGGTGAACTCCGCGTCGTAGCGCCAGATCTCGTTGCTGTTCTCGAAGCCCACCCAATGATCGCCGGTGGCGGGATCGACCGCCAAGGATTCGCTGTCGCGATCGAGCTTCTCCCAGCCCGCGCCGGGGCCGTCGGGCAGGTTGGTGAAATGCGGCTCGGTGATCCGCCAGTCGCGCCCCATCCGAAAGCGCACGACATTGCCGCCGTCGCTGAGCAAGGTGAAGCGGTCACCTGCGACGTGCATCGCGGAGAAGCCGCCGAAGGCCGGATCGGGGCTGGTCAGCGCGACGCCGCCGAGCCATTCGAGCTGCCCGATCCGCGTCACCTCGGGATGCCCCTCCCGCAGCGCGACGCGCTCGGCGTGGACCACCGCGCGATCGCCGAGCAGCGGCAGCCGCGGCACGCCATTCCACATCGGTACGCAGACGAGCGCGAGCAGAACGGCGAACAGGATGCGCATCGCCGACCTCATTAGCGGCGATCCCCCGCGGGGCCACCGTTAATCCTTCTGAACCGCAGATAACTGAACGGGCGATAACGCGGGCATTCAGGAGCCGCTCAATGCCGAGTCGCCATAACCGCTCCATCGATGGGCGAGCGGCCAAATCGGCGGCGCGTTTCATCGTCGGGGAAAAACGGGAAGCAAGGAGACCAACAATGCTGAAGAAGCTCAAGATCATGTCGCTTGCCGGTGCCGCCATCGCGATGGGGGCGGCGGCAATGGTGCCCGCGACCCCGGCGGCCGCGCAGTCGCGCCACCACCACTATCGCGGCCACGATTACGATCGCGGCCATAATTATCGCAATTACGACCGTCGCGATTACCGCCGCCATTACAATCGCCGTGCGTACCAGCGCTGCGACAAGGGCGACGGCGGCACCATCATCGGTGCGATCGCCGGTGGCCTGCTCGGCCACGAGGTCGTCGGCCGCCGCGGCGACAAGACGCTCGGCACCGTGCTCGGCGCAGGCGCGGGTGCGCTCGCCGGCCGCGCGATCGATCGTGCCGACAATCCCCGATACTGCCGCCGCTAAGCGGTATCAGGCAGTTGCGTTCCCTCCTGTAGCGTAGCGAGGGCGGGGGCCGGTTTCCGAAAGGAAGCCGGCCCCTTGTTCGTCGGGCCGCAGCCGTGGCCGCGCCCGCGCCCGCGGCGATGCGCGAAGCGCAGCAGCCCGACCGGCCGGCGGGTCGGCAGCGCCGATCCCGTCCGACGGCGGCTTTGCCGTCGTCGGCACCCTTAGTTCACCTGACTATTCCCAGCCCCGCACACCACTGGCGCATGGCCTCGGGCAGGGCGGATCGTGCAGGCGGGCTTGCCGTCGACGACGACGCGGCCGACCCCGGTCGCCGTCACCTCGGCGGTGTAGCGGGCGGCGACGTGGGCATCGCCCGCGCCGTCGGTGCGGACCACCAGGTCGTCGACCGCAAGCGCGGCGGCGTCGATCGTGGCGGGGCCGTTGCTGGAGAGCCGCGCCTTGGCGGCCGTGCCCGCGAGCCGGAGCGCGCCGGTGCCGATCACCTGTGCATCGAGTTGGCGCGCGTCGAGCCCGGTGGTGGCGATCGTGCCCGAACCGGTGACCGCCAGGTCGAGCGCCTGGCCCTCCATATTGGCGATCGTCAGCCGCCCGCCGCCGTTCAGGAACGCGCTCCTGAGGCGCGGGGTCGACAAGGTGACGACCGGCACCGACCCGCTGGTGGCGCCGCGCTCGCCCCAACCGTTGGTGCCCATCGCCACCACCAGCGTGTTGCCGTCGACGCGAACCTGGACCTGATCGATCAGGTCGCGCTCGCCCTCGGCGCGCGCGCGCGGCGATCCGCCGACCGTCAGCCGGACCTCGAACGGGCCGCTGACGCGCACGCGATCGAAGCTTCCGATCGTATAGCTGCGTTCGGCCGCCGCGCCGGGCGCGGCAGCGGCGAGAAGGATCAGGGCAAGGAAGGCGCGGCGCATGGCAACGGCATCGCATTTTCGGGCCGGGCGGGGCAAGTCCGAGGACGAACGGGCGACAGGTGTGCCCGTTTTAACGCCGGCGGTCCTTGGAGTACGATGATTTTGCATCGAACCGTTCGCCCCAGGGTCATGTCCGGGGCAGGCTCTGAGCTTGTCGAAGGGCCGCTCTTCTTTCGACAGGTCAAAGCACAGAACGGTGCTTCGACAGGCTCAGCACGAACGGGTTTTAGGATGCGGCTCGACGTAAAGTCATCAGGCTCTGGTTCCTGACACTAGCCGCAGCGCACGTCGCCCGAACCCATTTTCGAGACGTCGCATTTGGCGCCGCCGTGAACCTCGACATCGCCCGAGCCCGTCACCGATACCTTGGCGTTGCCCGTGACGGTCGCCTCGACCTCGCCCGAGCCCTGCACGGCGATATTGCCGGTCGTGGCGGCCAGGCGCTCGGCGTCGATATCGCCCGAGCCGGTGATGTTCATCTTAACGGCGCCGGTCGTGCCCGCGGCGTTGATGTCGCCCGACCCCGCGACCGAGAAGCTCGCCGACCGCGTCTTGATCGCGCCGATCGTCATGTCCCCCGAGCCCGAGGCCGAGGCGGCGAAATCGTCGCCCTCGACGCGATCGACCGACAGGTTCCCCGATCCGGCGACCGAGGCGCCGCGGATGGCGGGCATCGTCACCATGATCTTGATCGCGCGGCCCTCACCTCCCCAGGAGAAGCTGTTGCCGCGCCGGCCGACCTTGAGCGTGTCGCCGTCGCGGACGATCTCGAGCTTGTCGAGCAGGTCGGCCGGCCCGGTCGCCTGGATCGCGAACGCGGCGCCCACGCGGACGTCGACATCGTCCGGTCCGCGCAGATCGATCTGGTCGAAGCCGGTGACGTCGTAGTTGCGCGAGGTGCCCGTGCCCTGCGCGGTGACGGGGTCGCCTCCGGCCGCGGTAGTCGAGGTGGCGTCGGTCGCGTCCGATTGGCCCGAGCACGCGACCAGCGGCAGCATGGCGAGAAGCGGAAGCAGGCGCATGGGAACTCTCCGGAGATTGTGTATTGTATAATTAATACACTCGAAAAGCGCGCGCAAACAAAAAAGGGCGACCCCAGAAGGGGCCGCCCCGTTTAGCGTGGCTATGGTCGAGCGCCTCAGGCGTCGGCGGCTTCCTGTTCCTTGGCCTTGTTGTGGATCGCGGCGGCCTTGCGCAGGATATCGAGGATCTTCTCCTGTGCGGTCGGTTCGTCGACCTCTTCCATCGCGGCGAGTTCGCGCGCGAGGCGGCTGGTGGCGCCTTCGAAAATCTGGCGTTCCGAATAGCTCTGCTCGGGCTGGTCTTCGGCACGGAACAGGTCGCGGACGACTTCGGCGATCGACACGAGGTCGCCCGAATTGATCTTCGCTTCATATTCCTGCGCGCGGCGCGACCACATCGTGCGCTTGACGCGGGGCTTGCCCTTCAGCGTATCGAGCGCTTCCTTGAGCGTCTTGTCGCTGGAAAGCTTGCGCATGCCGATGCTCTCGGCCTTGTTGGTCGGCACCCGGAGCGTCATCTTCTCCTTTTCGAAGCGCAGCACGTAGAGTTCGAGCTGCATCCCGGCGATCTCCTGGCTTTGGAGTTCGACGACACGGCCCACGCCGTGCTTGGGGTAAACGACATAATCTCCGACATCGAAGGACAGCGCCTTGGCGACCATATTGTGCAAGCCTTTCCGTGGATTCGTCCCCGCACGAGGGCAGCCCATCGGCGACGAAGCCGGTCGGCGCGGGCGGGGGAGGGTATGAGCGTCTCCAGGCGGAGCGCGGTACACACCGCCTCCGGTGACTCACTATTTAACACACTCGCAACATAATTGCCAGCGGAACATATATACGAACACGGGCGGCTTGTCCGCGCCGTGCGTCAATCGCGGGCGATCGGCGCCGCGGCATCATCCGCCCGGCGCCGCGAGTCGAGGCTCCACGGCCCAGCTCCCGCGGCAACGAGATAGAGGAAGACGAAGCAATAGAGGATCGCGGCGTCGCCGCCATTGTTGACCGGGAAGAAATTCTGCGGCGCGTGCGCGAGCCAGTACGCGACCGCCATCGTGCCCGAGGCGATGAACGCTGCCGGGCGCGTGAACAGGCCGAGCGCGATCAGCAGGCCGGCGGCGATTTCGACGACGCCGGCATAGGCGCCCATATTGTTGAACGCGCGGCCCATGCCGGCCATGTCCCCGGCTGGAAAGCCAAGAAATTTCTGCGTGCCGTGTTCGAGGAAGATCAGCCCGGCGACGATCCGCAGGAGCGCGTGTGCGATGGGTTCCCAGCGCGTGGGCAACGTCGATGTCGACATGATTCCCTCCCCATTCGGGCGAGGGCCTGTCCCTCGCCGATCAGTCGCCGGCGCCGGGCTCGGGCGAGAAATACTTCTCGAACTTGCCCTCTTCGCCCTTGTGCTCGTCGGCGTCGGCCGGTGTCTGGTCGTTCTTGCGCGACACGTTGGGCCATTGCGCGGAGAAAGTGTTGTTGAGTTCGAGCCACTTTTCAAGCCCGCTTTCAGTATCGGGCAGGATCGCTTCGGCCGGGCATTCGGGCTCGCACACGCCGCAATCGATGCACTCGCTGGGATTGATCACCAGCATGTTCTCGCCTTCGTAGAAACAATCGACCGGGCACACCTCGACGCAATCCATGTACTTGCAGCGGATGCAGGCGTCGGTGACGACATAGGTCATTGCCGGAATACTCCTCTGGAAGGCTCCATTTTGCCCTGCTGCTATGCCGCCGGCCTGCGCGCGTCAATGACCCGGCGCTTGCTGCGAGACGTTCGCAAGCGTGAGGTCTTCGTAGCACGTCCGGGCTTCGGATGCAGGCCCGCGTCGCGCGGGCAGCGCCACCACGCGGACCACGCGAATTTCCCCACGCGGAGTCGGGAAGGTCAGGATATTGCCGATGCGCACGGGCGCCGCGGCGCGCACGACCGGCCGCCCGTCGAGCCGCAGATGCCCACTCGCGGCGATCGCACCAGCGACCGAGCGGGTCCTGGCGATGCGCACGAACCACAAGAAGCGATCGAGCCGCATTGCCAGCGCCGCGTCAGCCACCGCGCCTGCCCCAGTCGGCGAGCGCGGCGAAGGCGTTGTCGGGGCGCGGCTGGACGCGTGGGCGCGGGGCGACGCGCGGCCGCCCGTGCCATGCCCAGCGCGCCGTGCCGTCCTTAGCGGGCGCGGTGCGAAAACCGAGCTGCGCCATCAGCTTGGCAAAGGTCGCCGCCGTTACCCCCATCGAGGTCGCCAGCGCCGGATCGGGTGCAAAGGGTGTGCGACCGGTGCGGGCATCGTGCGCCGCGCGCGCGATACGCTCGGCCAGGTCGACGCGCACCGCCTGCGCGCCGATCGTGCGGAACCCGGCGATTTCGGCACGCGGCAGCACCGTCGCGCCGGCGGGCGGCAGCGCTGCCGATAGCGTGCCGTCGCGCGCCGCAAGCAACGCCTGCCGCCAGCGCGCACCTGCCGGCTTGAGCAACCGCGCGTCGAACAGGTCGAGCGTGCCGAGCGTGATACCGGCGCTGCGCAGCCGCTTGCGTTCGGGTGGGGCCAGCGCCTCGATCGCGTCGGCGATCGGCATCCGGGGGGCGATCCCGCCTGCGTCGGTGAGCGCCGCTGCAACGACGCGCAACCCCGGCGAGGCCGCGGCATCGCTTGCCAGCGCTTCGAGCCGGGGCAGCACGCCCGCGCGGCGGGCGATCTGCACATTGACCCACGCTTCGAGCCGCGCGCGCACCGCGTCCGCCAACGGCCGGTCGAGGCAATCGAGCGCGCGATCGAGCATGACGCGCGGCCGCGCCAGCGCGGTGCCGGGCGCCAGCGTCGCGACCGTGATCCCATTCCAATCGATCGCCGGGGGATCGGCGATCAGCGCCAGCGCGGTATCGGGCACGTCGGCCAGCGCTTGCCCGCGGCGCGCTCGCTCGCCCGTCAGCCGTTTCTCGGCCGCGGCGAGCAACAGCTTCTTGTCGGCATGGCGCGCATCGGGCGCGACGACGAAACGGAAGCCATCGAGTCGCCCGATCGGATGGTCCTCGACCAGTACCTCGCCGGTCGCATCGACCACCACCGGCAGCGCAGAAACATCGGCGCCGATCTGACGCATCAGGATCGTCGTGCGCTTGTCGACGAAGCGCTGGGTGAGCGAGGTGTGGAGCGCGTCGGACAGGCGTTCCTCGATGCTGCGCGTGCGCTCGGCCCAATGTGCCGGATCGGCGAGCCAGTCGGCGCGGTGCGCGATATAGGCCCAGGTCCGCGCCGACGCGATCCTGCCCGCCAGCGGCTCGACATCGCCTTGAACGTTGTCGAGCCGCGCGATCTCGGCCGCGAACCAGTCGTGCGGGATATGGCCCGTGCCTTCGGAAAGGTGCGCGAACAGCCGTGCGACGAAGCGCGCGTGGGGTTCGATGCCCACCTTCCTGAAATCGGGCACGCCGCACGCCGCCCACAGCCGCGCGACCATCGCCGGCGACCGCGCCCGATCGCGCACCCAATCCTCCTCGGCGAGCCGCTTGAGCACGGTCAAGTCGAGCGCTTCGGGCGCGGCGCGCAGCCGCGCGTGATCGGGTCTGGCTTCGAGACTGTCGATCAGCGCGGCCACACTTGCGACATCGGGCGACCCCTCGCGCCAATAGACGGCTTCGAGCTTGGGGAAATGATGCCCCTCGATAGCGGCGATTTCCTCGGGGGTGAACGCGCCCGGCCCTTCGGCGATCACGCTTCCGAAGCTGCCGTCGCGCTGATGCCGCCCCGCGCGCCCCGCGATCTGCGCCATTTCGGGCACCGTCAGCCGGCGCTGGCGGTGCCCGTCGAACTTGCGCAGGCTCGCGAAGGCGACATGCGCCACATCCATGTTGAGCCCCATGCCAATCGCGTCGGTGGCGACCAGATAATCGACCTCGCCGGCCTGGAACATCGCGACCTGCGCGTTGCGCGTGCGCGGCGACAACGCCCCCATCACCACCGCCGCGCCGCCGCGCAGCCGGCGCAGCATCTCGGCGACGGCGTACACCTCTTCGGCCGAGAAGGCGACGATCGCCGAGCGCTTGGGCAGCCGCGAGATCTTGGTCGCGCCGGCATAAGAGAGCGTCGAGAAGCGCGGCCGGTTAACGATCTCGGCCTCGGGAACGAGCGACCGCACGATCGGGCGCAGCGCTTCCGAACCCAGGATCATCGTCTCATCGCGCCCGCGCGCGTGGAGTAGCCGGTCGGTGAAGACGTGCCCGCGCTCGGGATCGGCGGCGAGCTGCGCCTCGTCGAGCGCGACGAACGCGACTTCCCGATCGGTGGGCATGGATTCGGCGGTGCACAGCAACCAGCGCGCCTGCGGCGGCAGAATCTTCTCCTCGCCGGTGATCAGCCCGACCTGGGCGGCACCCTTGATCGCGACGACGCGATCATAGACCTCGCGCGCGAGCAGCCGCAGCGGGAAGCCGATCATGCCGCTCGAATGCGCGCACATCCGTTCGATCGCGAGATGGGTCTTGCCGGTATTGGTCGGCCCGAGCACCGCGGTGATCGCGCCGGAAGGGGTCCGCGCCATGATGACGACAATGTCGGGCCGGTGCCCCGAAAGCGCAACCGGTAATGCGCGGGCACGGCGCTTGCGCAGTGTGCTGGAATCACTCCAGCTTTGAACGACAACGGTTCGCCGCAGCAGCGACTCGCCCCGGCTCGGGTTAATTTGACTTTAGGATGTCGGCGCCACAACGCTCGAACCGGGTGCCGGGGGTTTTCGCGCGGCATGTCGCATAGGGGCAGCGCGCCTTGTTTTTGCGCAGCGATTCAGATCTGCTAGGGGGTGGCGGCGCCACCGCGCTCGCCTATACGGCGCCCGCGCGCGGCGGCTTCGCGACGCTCGCCGATCGTCTGCGCGACGTCGACTGGACCCCTGATCTCGGCGCGCGGATCGGCAGCCTCGAGTGGTTTCGTGGCGCCGCCACCTGCCTCGCGCTCTGCACCGTCTCGTGGATGCTCGGCCCCAGCCTGCATGCGCCGATCATCGGTGCGGCGCCGCCATCGCTGTCAGGCCATCAATGGGACGAGGCACGCGCGCAATCGATCGCGCCGCTCGCCTGGGGCGCTGCCACCGGGCGGCGGATGGCCGCGACCGATCTGGTCGCCCCGCTCGCCGCCACCCCCGAACGCCCGATCGTCGATCTGACCGCGACCTTCGCCAGCGGCGACAGTTTCGGCGGCGTGCTCCAGCGCGCGGGCGTCGGGCGCGGCGACGCCAGCCGCGCCGCCGATCTGATCGCGCAGGCGATCGATCTCGGCGATCTCAAGCCGGGCACGCGGATCGATCTCACGCTCGGCCGCCGGTCGACCAAATCGGTGCCGCGCCCACTCGAAAAGCTCGCCTTGCGCGCGCGCTTCGATCTCGCGCTCGCGATCAACCGCACCGATGGGGCGCTGACGCTCGACCGGCAGCCGATCGCGATCGATCACACCCCGCTGCGCGTGCAGGGACGGGTGGGATCGAGCCTCTATCGCTCGGCGCGTGCCGCCGGCGTGCCCGCACGGATCGTCGAGGCGTATATCAAGGCGCTCGCCACCAAGGTCTCGATCGGCCGTGACGTCGGCGCCGACGATACCTTCGATCTGGTCGTCGAGCGCGAGCGCGCCGCGACCGGCGAGGAGCGGCTAGGCGGGCTCGCCTTCGCCGGGCTCGAACGCAAGGGCAAGGATGTGGCGCTGGTGCGCTGGGCGGTCGACGGCCGCGACCAATGGCTCGACGCCGACGGCAAGGGCGCGCACACCACCAGGAGTGGCGGGATGCCCGTCAGCGGACACATCACCTCGAGCTTCGGCAAGCGGCGCCACCCGATCCTGGGCTATGTGCGGATGCACGACGGGCTCGATATCGGCGCGCGCTACGGCTCGCCGATCCATGCCGCCGCCGACGGCACGGTCGCCTTCGCGGGCCGCAACGGCGGCTATGGCAATTTCGTGCGGCTGAAGCACTCGGGCGCGATCACCACGGGCTATGGCCATATGAGCAAGATCGCGGTGCGCGCGGGTGCGCATGTCCACGCCGGCCAGGTGATCGGCTATGTCGGCTCGACCGGGCTGTCGACGGGGCCGCACCTCCATTTCGAGGTCCGCAAGAATAACCGCCCGATCAACCCGCGCTCGTTCTCGATCGCATCGGTGACGCAATTGAGTGGCAAGGCGCTACGCGCGTTCAAGGCGCGCGCCGCGTCGCTGCGCGCGGTGACGCCGGCGTCGTAGATCACGCGCTGCCCCGGCGGCGGCGTCCTTCTCCCGCACCCAATCGTTCTCCCGCGAAAGCGGGAGTCCAGGGCCGCGACCGCCATGCTCAAAGAAGATTGATTCACGCGGAGGCGCGGAGACGCGGAGGTGTATCGTTCGTCGGTGCCGCCGCCCGCGCCAGCGGCCAATCATTTCCCGGCAGCCCCGGGCTTCACGGTCTCGCTAACCCGAGACGGACGCAAAACACGCCGCCTCTCTCCGCGTCTCCGCGCCTCCGCGTGAACCAATTCTTCTTCTTCGCGCCTTCGCACGATTCCCTCTTTGTTCTTTTCGCTGTCCTACAACCCCGAAATCATGCCACGTTCCGCGCCGCTCTTTGATTCGATCGATCTATCCGCGTCGGCGCTTTGCCGGCCGACCCGCCATGCCCGATGCGCACGGCGCGCAGGAGAAGGCAAAACAGGGGGACGTAGCCTAACTTTTGTAACCTTCCGCGCGTTTCAAAGAGCGCCGGTGCCTCGGTCAATCGCCGCCGTCGGCCCGCCCCTTGAACCCCTGCGCGATCACATACCATTCGGACGATTCCTTGCGGCTCGCGGGCGGCTTGGCGTGTTTGACCGTGGTGAAGTTGCGCTTGAGTTCGGCGACCAGATCGCTGTCGGCGCCGCCCGCCAGCACCTTGGCGACGAACGCGCCGCCCGGACGCAGCACGTCGGCGGCGAACCATGCCCCCGCCTCGACCAGCGCCATCGTGCGCAGGTGGTCGGTCTGCTGGTGGCCGACGGTGTTCGCCGCCATGTCAGACAACACCAGATCGGGCGCGCCGCCCAGCGCCTCGGTGAGCAGGGCGGGCGCGCGCTCGTCCATGAAATCCATTTGCAGGATCGTCACGCCCTCGATCGGATCGACCGGCAGCAGATCGATCCCGACCACGATCGCGTCGGGGCGCTTGCGCCGCACGACCTGGCTCCAGCCGCCCGGCGCGATGCCCAGATCGATCACGCGCCGGACGCCCTTGAGCATCCCGAAACGCTCGTCGAGTTCGAGTAATTTATAGGCCGCGCGGCTGCGATAACCCTCGGCCTTGGCGCGCCGGACATAGGGATCGTTGAGCTGGCGTTCGAGCCAGCGCGTCGACTGCGCGGTGCGCCCGCGTGCCGTTCGCACGCGTTGGCGCCCACCGGTTCCGCCGCGACTCATCGTGGTTCCTTCACAGCCGTTCGTTGCGCATCAGCCGACGCAATATGCCCTCGCGGATGCCGCGATCGGCGACGCCGAGCCGTTCGGCCGGCCACAGATCGAGCACCACTTCCAGGATCGCGCAGCCCGCCACCACCAGATCGGCGCGATCGTGGCCGATACAGGCGACGCGCGCGCGCTCGGCGAGCGACATGCCCGACAGATCGGCGCTGATCCGGCGCATCGCCGCCGCAGGCACGATCAGTCCGTCGACCGCCGACCGGTCGTAGCGATCGAGCTTGAGGTGGACGCTTGCGAGCGTCGTCACCGTGCCGCTGGTGCCGAGCAGGCGCGGATGGCCGAGCCCGCGGGGAAGCCGCGCGACGAACGGCGCCATCGATTCGGCGACGATCTCGCGCATCCGCGTATAAGCGGCGAGCCGGGCGCGCTCGCTGTCGGCCTCGCCGATATGTTCGGTCAGCGAGACGACGCCCCAGGGCGTCGAATGCCAGTCGAGCACGCGTGGCACCGGCTCACTGGTGTCGATCAGCACCAGTTCGGTCGATCCGCCGCCGATGTCGAAGATGAGCGCGGCGTCGTCGCCCGGTTCGAGCAGGACATGACAGCCGAGCACCGCGAGCCGTGCTTCCTCCTCGGGGGTGATGACGTCGAGCATGATGCCGGTTTCGGCGGCGACGCGCGCGATGAACTCGGCACCGTTCGCGGCGCGGCGGCAGGCCTCGGTCGCCACCGATCGCGCGAGCGTGACACGGCGATGGCGCAATTTGTCCGAACACACCGCAAGCGCGGCGATCGTGCGATCGATCGCCGCCTCGCTGATCCGGCCGGTGCTCGCGAGCCCTTCGCCCAGCCGCACGATTCGTGAGAAGGCGTCGATGACGGTGAAGCCGTCGCCCTGCACGCGCGCGATCAGCAGGCGACAATTGTTGGTGCCGAGATCGAGCGCGGCATAATGCCGTGGGCGCGCGCCATAGCCGCGCATCGGTCTACCGGACGAGCAGGGCGCAGGGCCTTGCTGGTACGGCACGCTGGCGGGTCGATCACCCATGCCGTCACTCACTTCTTATGTTCTTCCGTCGCGACGCGGGAAGGCGCCGTTCGGTGCTTGGCGGCAACGGTAGCGGAACCGCGCCCGCCCGGCAAGCAAGCGCGGCAAATGTAGCGCCGCGGGCTTGACCGAGCGAAAACCGCCCCTTAGATCGCGCGCCTTGTTGCCCCGTCGTCTAACGGCAAGACTACGGACTCTGACTCCGTCAATCGTGGTTCGAATCCACGCGGGGCATCCAGCTTCCCGGCGCGTCAGTCGTCGAGGCTTCTCGTCGCTTGTTCCAATACGTCCTTCGATAGCCCCGGCGTTGCGACGATCCGCTCCAGTTCGGCGCGCATCGATTGGGCGCGGTGCTCGTCGACGCGGCGCCAGCGGCCGAGCGGGGGGAGCAGCCGGGCGGCGGTCTGCGGGTTCAATTTGTCGAGCGCGATCACCTGATCGGCGAGGAAGCGATAGCCGCGCCCCGAGGGATGGTGGAACGCGCGCTGGTTGACCGCGAACGCCCCGACCAGCGCGCGCGCGCGATTGGGGTTGGCGAGCGTGAAATCGGGGTGATGCGCCAGTTCCTCGACCATCTGGGCGGTATCGTCGCGGGTCGAGAGCGCCTGGGTCGAGAACCATTTGTCGAGCACCAGCGCGTTGTCCGAATAGCGGTTGTAGAAGATGTCGAGCGCGGCGATGCGCGCATCAGAGGTGCCGCCCGCGAGAGTGGTCAGCGCGGCTTGCCGATCGGTCATGTTGTCGGTGCCTTCGAACTGCGCGAAGGCAAGCGCGGCGCCGCCCTGCGGATCGGCGGCGGCGATATAATCGAGCGCGACGTTGCGCAGCCGGCGACAGCCCTTGGCGGCGGGGGTGTATTCGTAGTGCCCGGCGGCGTTGTCGGCATAAGCGGCGCGCCAGAGCGGTTCGAGCGCGATGCCTAGATCGCGGCGGAGCGCGGCGCGCGCGCGGAAGATCGCCTCGGGGTCCACCACCGCGAGTTGATCGCCGATAAAACTCTCCGACGGCAGCAACACCGCCTCGCCGATAAAGGCGGGCTCGAGCGTGGCGTCTTCGAGAATATGGCGGACGGCCTCGACAGCCGCCGCATGATCGGCGCGACCGTGCGTCACCGCGGCGACGAGCGTGTCGAGCATGAGCTGCTGCATCGCCTCGTAGCGGGCGAACGGATCGTCGTCGTGCGCCGACAGCAAGGCGAGATCGGCGGCGGCGCGCGCTGATTCGACGATGACGGGGGCCGAAAAGCTGCGATTAATCGACAGGACGGGGCGTTCGGCGAGCCCGTCGAACGCGATCTCCTTCGTGGGGGAATCGAGCAGCACGAGCCGTTCGTCGGTGAGCGGCCGCCCGGTGTCGGCGCCGAACAACCGCAGCTTCAACGGCAGGACCATCGCCTGCTTGGCCGGCTGGCCGGGGGTCGCGGGGACGTGCTGCGCCAGCGTGAGCATCGCGCGCCCGCCGGGTTGACCGGCAAGCCCGGCGACGACCCGCGGGGTGCCCGCCTGGCTGTACCAGAGGCGGAACTGCGTTAGGTCGACGCCGCCGGCTTCCTCCATGCAATCGACGAAATCGTCGCAGGTCGCCGCGGTGCCGTCGAACCGGTCGAAATAGAGGTCGGTCGCGGCGCGAAACGCCTCGGGGCCGAGGATCGTCGCCATCATGCGGATGACTTCGGCGCCCTTATTGTAGATCGTCGCGGTGTAGAAATTGGCGATCTCAAGATACGAATCGGGGCGGATCGGGTGCGCGAGCGGCCCCGCATCCTCGGGGAATTGTGCCGCGCGCAGCACGCGGACGTCCTCGATCCGTTTGACCGCCGCCGAGCCCTGATCGGCCGAAAAGCTCTGGTCGCGATAGACGGTGAAACCTTCCTTCAACGAAAGCTGGAACCAGTCGCGGCAGGTGACGCGATCGCCCGACCAATTGTGGAAATATTCGTGCGCGACGACGCCCGCGATCGCGTCGTAATCCTGGTCGGTGGCGGTGTCGGGATCGGCCAGGATATAGCGCGAGTTGAAGATGTTGAGGCCCTTGTTCTCCATCGCGCCGAAATTGAAATCGTCGACCGCGACGATGTTGAACATGCCGAGATCGTATTCGCGGCCATAGACGGCCTCGTCCCACGCCATCGCGGCCTGGAGCGCGTCGAGCGCGTGGCCGGTCTTGGGCAGATCGCGTTCGCGCACCCAGATCGCCAGCGCGACCTCACGGCCGGAGATGGTGGTGAAGCTGGCGCGGTTGGCGGCGAGATCGCCCGCGACCAGCGCGAACAGATACGACGGCTTGGGGAAGGGATCGTGCCATTCGGCCCAGTGCCGGCCATCCTCCAGATCACCCGAAGCAATAGGATCGCCGTTGGCGAGCAGCACCGGATAGCGCGCCTTGTCCGCCGTTATCCGCACCGTGTAGCGTGCGAGCACGTCGGGGCGATCGGGGAAATAGGTGATACGGCGGAAACCCTCGGCCTCGCATTGCGTGCACAGCAGCCCGCCCGACGCATAGAGCCCCATCAACTGCGTGTTGCGCTCGGGGGCGATCACGACCTCGGTTTCGATCGTGTGGGCGCTGCCATCGAGCGGGACCACGAGCGTTTCGCCTTCGAGCCGCCAGTCGTTGATCGCGACGCCGTCGACCGTCACTGATAACGGCACCTGCCCCGCGCCGTCGAGCCGGAGCGGGCGATCGTGCGCATCCGCGCGGATCACCGACAGCGTGGCGCGGACGCGCGTTTCGGCCGGATCGAGATCGATATCGAGCGCGAGTTCGGGGACGTGCCAATCGGGCGGCTGGTACGCCTCGCGACGCGTGACGGCGGGCAAGGCGGGCGTGTTCTGGGCGTCGAGCATCATGGTTACCTACATGGTGACGGCCGCCGGGCGCCATCCCTTTTGGTGGGGCGTTGTGCTCCCGCACAGGCGGGACACCCGGGGTCGCGGGTGCGGCACCTGACGCTCTGGACCCCGTCTGCGCGGGGGAACATGGTTCAAACTGGCAGCGACCGGCATTAATGACCTGGAACATGTCCCGTCTTCTCATCTTCGGCCTCGGCTATACTGCCACGCACCTCGCGGCCCGGCTGCGCGACGAGGGTTGGCAAGTGGTGGGGACGACGCGCGACGGTCGCGGCGAGACGATCGCGTTCGACGACGAGCCCCGGGTACGCGCCGAGATCGCGGCGGCGACGCATCTGCTCTCGTCGGTGCCGCCCGCCGACGGCGGCGATCCGGTGCTCGCGCGCTACGGCGCGACGTTGCGCGAGCATCGTGGCTGGATCGGCTATCTGTCGTCGACGGGGGTGTATGGCGATGTCGGCGGGGCGTGGGTGGATGAGAGCGCGGCCGTCGGCACCGGCCGCCGCGGTGCACGGGCCGAGGCGGATGCGGCGTGGCTGGCGCTGGGTGCGCGCGTGTTCCGGTTGCCGGGGATCTACGGCCCCGGCCGGTCGGCGCTCGATCGGGTGCGCGCGGGCACGGCGCATCGGGTGGCAGCGCCGGGGCAGGTGTTCAGCCGCGTCCATGTCGATGATATCGCGAGCGGCGTAATTGCAGCGTTCGATGGCCCAGGGGGCGCGTACAATCTTGCCGACGACACGCCCGCGCCGCAAAACGAGGTGGTCGCGTTCGCCGCGCGATTGCTCGACATGGCACCGCCCGAGTCGATTCCGCTCGATCGGCTGTCGCCGGCGGCGCGCGGTTTCTATACCGAGAACCGCCGGGTCGCGACCGGCAAGGCCAAGCGCGTGCTGGGCTGGGCGCCCACCTTCGCCGATTACCGCGCCGGCCTGCGCGCTCTCAACGCGACGACTAGCCCGATCAGCGTCAGCAGCCCGCCGCCGAGCGCGAGTGGGGTCCAGCGATAGCCCTCGAACGCGGTCGAGAACAGCATCGCGATCACCGGAATGAGGACGCTCGAATAGGCGGCCTTGACTGGGCCGATCACCCGGATGATCCCGAAATAGAGCTTGAACGCGAACGCGGTGGCAAGCACGCCGAGATAGAGGATGCCCGCGATATAGCCGATCCGCAGTTCGACCACCGGCGGCCCCGCCGTGGTCCACGCCAGCGCGCCGTCGATCGCCGCGCCGATCAGCATCGCCACCGCAAGCATCGCCACCATCGGATAGGCGCGCGCGGTCTGGGTCGCTTGCAGGATGTTGGCGATCGAGGCGCCGAGCAGCGCCACCATCGTGCAGCCGATCCCGATCAGCGCCTCGTTGAAGCCGCTTGGGTCGATGCGGGCTTCGTGGACGAACAGCAGCGCGACGCCCGCGATCGCGATCCCCGATCCGGCCAGCAACTGGCGCCCCAGCCGCTGGCCCAGAAACGCCCGGCCCAGAATGGCGTTGGGGACGATCAGCAGCGCGAACAGCACCGCGACCAGGCCGGAGGTGATATGTTCCTCGGCACGGTAGACGAAATTATAGTTGATGCAGAACTGGCTGATCGCCAGCGCGATCGCGAAGCCCCAGCCGCGCGCGTCGAAATCGAACCGCTCGCCGCGGATCAGCGCCCAGACCAGCATCGTCAGCCCGGCGGCGACGAAGCGATAGGTGACGGACCAGCTTGCGGGGACGACCGCGAGCTGATCGGCGATCACGATCCACGTCGCACCCCACAGCAGGGTGACGATGCCGAACGGAATCAGGATCGCGAGCCGGGTCGATTGCGGGCGCGCCGGTGCGGCGGGGGTGGGGGCGGGCGGCACCGGGTCGCGATCGCTTCGATCGAGGCGGAACACTGATTTTCCTTTGCTTGGCCCAAAACGGAGCGCGGCGCACCGGTCGGGAGGATGGGATGTAGGGTGCCGCAACGCTTTCGCGAACCACCCCTCTCCTTATGAGGTCACAAGCTGGGGTGATGGACCAAGCGCGGCGATCGCCTGCGCCAGTGGGCGGATCGCGGCTTCCGTCTGGTCCCACGACACCACCAGCCGCACCTCGCCTGGCGCCCAATCGTAGAAATCGAACCCTAGCGCGCGCAGGCCGGCGGCTTCGGCGGGGCTCATCCGCAGGAACACTTCGTTGGCCTCGACCGGATAGACGAGGCGATCGGGCGCGGCGGCGGCGAGCAGCGCCGCCCCGGCATTGGCGGCGGCGGCGTTGGCGCGCCAGACGTCGCCGTCGAGCATCGCGAGGATTTGGGCGGCGAGATAGCGGCCCTTCGACAGCAGCAGCCCCGCGCGCTTGCGGCGATAGAGCGTCGCCTCGGCCAGCGCGGTATCGAAGAAGATCAGCGCCTCGGCCGACATGCCGCCGTTCTTGACGAAACCGAACGACAAGGCGGCGACGCCGCTGCGCCAGGTGACGTCGGCGGGCGCACAGCCGAGATGCGCGATCGCATTGGCGAAGCGCGCGCCGTCCATGTGCAGCCCGAGCCCGCGCTCGCTGCACAGCGTGCCGATCGCCGCGACCTCGGCCGGGGTATAGGCCAGGCCGTATTCGGTCGCGTTGGTGATCGACACCGCGTGCGGCTGCACCTGATGGACGTCGTCGCGCACGCCATCGAGCGCGGCGGCGATCGATTCGGGAGTCAGCTTGGCGCCGGGGCCGTCGGCGAGCCGCAGCTTGGCGCCGTGGGTGTAGAATTCGGGCGCGCCGCATTCGTCGTTCTCGATATGCGCGTCGCGGTGGCAGATAACGCTGCCGTGCGGTGGACAGAGCGCGGCGAGCGCGAGGCAGTTCGCCGCGGTGCCGCTGGGCACCCACAGGGCGCGGACCTCGGTTTCGAACAGCGCCGAAAAACGATCGTCGAGCTGCGCGCTCCAGCGGTCGCCGTCATAGGCGGTGTCGAGCGTGTTGGCTTCGGCCATCGCGGCGAGCACCGGCGGACAGACGGCGGCGGCGTTGTCGGAGAAGAAGCGCATGGCGAGCGGATGTGCGGCGGACGCACGCGGGCGTCAACTATTCGCCAGTCGTCATGCCAGCGAAAGCTGGCATCTCTCGCGGCAAGAGACCCCAGCTTTGGTTGGGGTGACGGCGATTTACGGCCGATCCTCGGGCGCGGGCGCCTCCTCGGGCCGCCGTGCGCGATCGCGCGCCGGCGATGCGGGCGGCTCCACGGGCGCGAGCTCCAACCGGCCGTCGCCACCGATCGAGAGATTAAGCCCGACATCGCCGATCTGGCCCTGGATCTGGGCGCTGGGCGGCACGAGATCGATCGTCGCGTCGATCAAATTGCCGACCGGATCGTCCTCCTCGGCGAGGACCGGTTCGGGCGGTGGCGCGGGACGGCCGACACCGAGCGCGTCGCCCATGAAATCGCGCCAGATGCCTGCCGGCACCCCGCCACCGTGCAGCCCGGGGTTGGGCGAATTGTCGTCATTGCCCACCCACACACCGGTGACGAGCCCATTGGCGAAGCCCACAAACCAGGCGTCGCGATTGTCCTGCGTGGTGCCCGTCTTGCCGAACGTGTCGACGGCGAGCTGCGCGTTGCGGCTGGTACCGCGATCGACCGAGGCTTGGAGCAGCGTCAGCATTTGGCGCCGAGTCTTTTCGGGCAACGCGCTCTGGCCGCCGGTGAGCCGTTCGATCCAGCCTTTCGCCCGCGTATCGGCGATGCCGTGCGCCTCGACCGGATAGGCGCCCGCGGCGATCGCGGCAAACGCCGAGGTGAGTTCGAGCACCGAGACATTGGCGGTGCCGAGTGCGATCGTGGCCTCGTTGGGGATCGGGGTCGAAATACCCAGATCGCGCGCCGCGCGGATCACGTTCCTGACGCCTACTTCCTGCGTCAACCGCGCGGCGGCGACGTTGGACGAGATCGCGAACGCGGTGCGCAGCGGAATGTCGCCGCGATATTTGCCGTTGTCGTTCTTGGGCGACCAGTCGGCGATCGTGATCGGTTCGTCGGCTACCAGCGTGTCGGGGGTCATGCCGTAGCGCAATGCCGCCAGATAGACGAACAGCTTGAAGGTCGACCCGGGCTGCCGGCGCGCCTGCGTCGCGCGGTTAAACGGGCTGTCGGCATAGGATTTGCCGCCCACCATCGCGACCACGCTGCCGTCGGGCTTCATCGCCACCAGCGCGACCTGCGCCCGCCGCAGCCCGGCGCGGCGCACCGCACGCTCGGCCGCCTTTTGCAGCCGCATGTCGAGCGTGGTCTTGACCGTCATCTCGTCGCGTACTTCGCCGGCACTGTCGCGCGCGGCGGGCAGCACCCAATCGGCGAAATAGGTGCCGTTGGGGAGTTCGCGCACCTTCTCGACATGGAGCACCGCGGGTTTGGCCGCGAGCGCCTCGGCATGGGTGATGAAGCCCGCGTCCTCCATCGCGCCGACCACCAGCTTCTGCCGGGCGCGCGCGCCTTTGAGGTTGCCGGTGGGGGCGAGCCGCGAAGGCGCCTTGACGAGACCGGCGAGCATCGCCGCCTGCGCGATCGTCAGATCCTTGGGATCGCGGCTGAAATAATGATGCGCCGCGGCGTCGAGCCCATAGACATTATCGCCGAAATAGATGTTGGAGAGATAGCGCGACAGGATCTCGTTCTTGGTCAGCCACGCCTCGAGCCAGAACGAGATCAGCGCTTCGCGCAGCTTTCGGCCGGCGTTGCGATCCGAATCGAGGAAAGCATTCTTGGCGAGCTGCTGGGTGATCGTGCTGCCGCCTTCGACCACGCTGCCGGCCATGAAGTTGTGGATCGCCGCGCGCGCGATGCCTTTCGGATCGATCCCCCAATGGCTGTAGAAGCGCCGGTCCTCGATCGCGAGAAACGCCTCGCTGACGTGCGGCGGCAGTTTTCCCGCATCGACGGCCTCGCCGATGATCGCCCCGCGCCGCGCGATCGGGGTGCCGTCCTCGGCGAGCAGCGTGACCGAGGGCGGGGTGGGCGACTCGAGCGACTTGGAAAGCGGCGCGGTGATCGCGAGCCACGCGATGATCAGCACCAGCAGGATGATGCCCACGCCCAGCCCGTGCATGATCCACCGCCCCCAGCGGAACCCGCGCGGGCGATCGGGCACCTCCCCGATCGGGATGCCGTCGTCGCCCAGCGGCCAGAAATCGGGATCGGCGGCATCGGGCGTGTCGAACCCGTCGTCGAGCGCGAGCATGTCGCCGGGGCGGCGGGAATAGGGTGGATAGGGATCGTCGCGCATCGTTTCGGGTCGGAAAGTCCCCACCATCAGGCGGATAGCTGTGTTACTCTAATATAACAGCGTTTGCAACGCACGGCATCGGCCCGGACGCGCGCCGTTTACACCATCCTTGCCGGCGCGCCCATCAAAATCGCCGGCCGGGGCAGGCGGGAGCCATTGAGGCGCGGCGCCGGGCGGGCTATCGCGGTGACCGTCGCTGCGCACCCGAAGGACCATGATGCCCGATCAGACCGCCACCGCCCGCCCGCTCGTCGTCGGCATCGGCGGGGTGATCGGCGGCAATTCCTCGACCGAGCGCGCGCTGGCGATCGCGCTCGACGCGGCGGCGCAGGAGGGGTTCCGCACGCGGATGTTCGGCGGCGAGGATATGGCGCGGCTGCCGCTCTACAATCCGCGTGCGACGGTGCGCACCGACGACGAGCGCGCGTTCGTCGATGCGGTTCGCGACGCCTCGGCGCTGATCATCGCCAGCCCGGGCTATCACGGCAGCATCTCGGGCGTGGTCAAGAATGCGCTCGATCTGCTCCAGGAAACCGCGCGTGACGAGCGTCCCTATCTCGCCGACATGCCGGTCGGGCTGATCACCACCGCGCACGGTTGGCAGGCGACGGGCAGCACGATCGCGGCGCTGCGCTCGATCGTTCATGCGCTGCGTGGCTGGCCGACGCCGTTCGCTGCCGCGATCAATGTGCGATCGACCAATTTCGACGACGATGGCGGGTGCAGCGATCCGGCGGTGCATGAGCAATTGTCGCTGATCGGCCGTCAGGTCGCGCGCTTCGCCCCGCTGGTGGGGGATCGCTGAACCCAGCGCAGAGGTTGGCGTGTGCGCGTCGAGGCGGTATGCCTCGGTGCTTCGAACACAAGAACGGGGTCGGTCATGGATAACGGAATCGGCACGCCCGAGGCGGTCGGCGTGATCACGGGCGCGCAATTGACGCTGATCGTGGTGCTCGTGCTGCTGGTCGCGTTCGGCATCTGGTGGGGCACCAGGCGGCGGCGCGTCGAAGCGGAAGCGCGCCAGCGCCGCGAGGCGGCATCGTCATCGCCAGCGGAGGAACAGGTCGCGCCGCCGGAACCGGTCATCGCGCCGCGCCAGCTCGCCAACGACGAGCCGATCCCCGCCAGCGCCCCGCTGGAGGCCAATCCCGCCGCGCAGGCTGCCGACGAGCAGATCGCGCCGGCGCCGCTTCCCGAGCCGTCGCCTGCCCCCGCCCCTGCCCCTGCCGCCGAACCGGCGCCGCCTGCCGACGGCATCGCCGATGCGCCGGTGACGATCATCAAGGGGCTTGGCCCCAAGGTCGCGGCGCGGCTTGCCGAAAACGGCGTCACGCGAGTGGAGCAACTGGCCGCGCTGTCAGAAGCCGAGGCGGCGGCGCTCGATGCGAAGCTGGGCAATTTTTCGGGGAGAATGGCGCGCGACCGCTGGCTCGATCAGGCGCGTCTGCTCGCGGCGGGCGACCGCGCCGGGTTCGAGGCGACGTTCGGCAAACTCGGCTGAGGTCGCATTCCTGCGAAAGCAGGAATCCGGGGCAACGGGTCGTATCGCTCATGATTCTGGGTTCGTGCTTCCGCAGGAGCACGGGCTGCCTCAGTCCTCGCGCTCGCTCGCTTTCCTCTGTTCCTCTTCCGCGGCGAGATCGAACGCGATTCGATCGATCCGGCGTAGCATCGCTTCGAAACGCTCGACCTCCTCGGGCTCAAAATGCGCGAAAATGTGGCGTTCGATGTCGAGCGCCTTGGGCGCCGTCGTCGCGTGGAGCGTGCGGCCCGCCTCGGTCAGCACCAGATGGTGCGAGCGGCGGTCTTCCTGATGCGCAAGCCGTTCGAGGAGCCCGCGGCTGACGAGCGCGATCGCGGCGCGGCTTACCGTCACCTTGTCCATTCGCGTGCGCTGGCCGATCTCGCCCTGCGTGATCCCCCCGGTTTCCGCGATCACCGCGACGAGCCGCCATTCGGGGATCGTGAGTCCGAACAGCGCGCCATAGGTGCGCGCGATCAGGTCGCTCACCAGATTCGAGGTGAACGACATCCGATAGGGCAGGAAATGATCGAGGACGAGCGCCCGGCTGCCGCCTTTTAGAGACATGGGACGACTCGTAACGGTTGACACCATTTTGGCAATCGGGGACAATTAGTATCAATCGATACCAAATTGTCCGAGAGAGGTTTCATGACCGATCAAGCCAACCCGTTGGGCCTCGACGGCTTCGAATTCTGCGAATTCACCTCGCCCGATCCCGATACGCTTGCGCGTCAGTTCGAGGCGCTGGGCTTCGTGGTGAGTCACAAACATCCCGCCAAGGATGTGGTGCGCTACAAGCAGGGCCGCATCACGCTGTTGCTCAACCGTGAGACAGCAGGGCAGGCCGCCGATTTCCGCAGCCTGCACGGCCCCTCGGCGAGCAGCATGGCGTTCCGCGTCGCCAATCCTGGGGCGGCTTATGATCACGCGATCAAGGAAGGCGCTACGCCGGTCGACGCCGGTCGCGGAATCCTCGGCGATGATGCGTGCGCGATCGAGGGGATCGGCGGCTCGTACCTCTATCTCGTGCAGGCGGGTGCCGATCTTTATGCCGATTGGGAGGAAGTTCCCGGCTGGCGGGAGGCGGAGGCCGAGAACAATGTCGGGCTCGAATTGCTCGATCATCTCACGCACAACGTTCGGCGCGGCGAAATGCGCACCTGGTCGAGCTTCTACGCCAAGCTGTTCGGCTTCGAGGAGCAGAAATATTTCGACATCAAGGGCAAGGCGACGGGGCTGTTCAGCCAGGCGATGATCGCCCCCGACGGCGCGATCCGCATTCCCCTGAACGAAAGCCAGGACGAGAATTCGCAGATCGAGGAATTCATCCGCGATTATAAGGGCGAGGGCATCCAGCACCTCGCGCTCACCACCGCCAACATCTACGAGACGGTCGAAAAGCTGCGCGCGCGGGGCGTGAAGCTGCAGGACACGATCGAGACTTATTACGAGTTGGTCGACAAGCGCGTGCCCGGGCACGGCGAGGATCTCGAACGGCTGCGCAAGAACCGTATCCTGATCGACGGCAATGTCGGCGACGAGGGCATTTTGCTCCAGATTTTCACCGAGAATATGATCGGACCGATCTTCTTCGAGATCATCCAGCGCAAGGGGAACGAAGGTTTCGGCAACGGCAATTTCCAGGCGTTGTTCGAATCGATCGAACTGGACCAGATCCGGCGCGGGGTGGTTGCGGTGGACGCGTAACCGCGTGGACAAATTACCATTCCCTCCGTCATGCCGGACTTGATCCGACATCCCGCTTTTTCTTCTATTGCCGTGAGAAGGCAGCGGGACCCCGGATCAAGTCCGGGGTGATGTGGGTATTGCAAACGACACCTGCGCCTAGGGAGCAGACGATGAGCGACTATATCCCAGGTTTCGGCAACCACGTCTCAACCGAGGCGATGGCGGGCGCGTTGCCGGTGGGGCAGAACGCGCCGCAGCGGCCGGCGTTCGGGCTCTATACCGAGCAGCTTTCTGGCACCGCCTTCACCGCGCCGCGCCATGAGAACCGGCGTTCGTGGCTTTACCGGATGCGCCCGACCGCCGACCATCCACCCTATACGCGCTATGAGTGGGCCAAGCGTTTTGCCCCGGGCACGGTCGATCAGCCGCTCGCGCCGAACCGGCTGCGCTGGGATCCGTTGCCGCTGCCGCAAGCGCCGGTCGATCTGATCGACGGCATGACGACGATGATGGCGAACCGCGAGCCCGCCAGCCTCGAAGGCGTCGCGCTCCACATCTATGCCGCCACCAAGGATATGCATGGTCGCGTCTTCGTCGATGCCGACGGCGAATTGCTGTTCATTCCCGAACAGGGGCGGCTGGAACTCTTCACCGAACTCGGCCGGATCGAGGTGTCGCCCGGCCAGATCGCGCTGGTGCCGCGCGGCGTGCGCTTCCGGGCGCTGCTGCCGGATGGAAGCGCGCGGGGCTATGTCGCGGAGAATCACGGCAGCCTGTTCCGGCTCCCCGATCTGGGGCCGATCGGCGCCAATGGCCTTGCCAATCCGCGCGATTTCGAAACGCCGGTTGCGTGGTTCGAGGATCGCGACGACCCTTGCGAGGTCGTGCAGAAATTCCTCGGATCGCTTTGGACGACGACGCTCGATCATTCGCCGCTCGATGTCGTTGCCTGGCACGGCAACCTGACGCCGTGGCGCTACGATCTCGATCGCTTCAACACGATCAATACGGTGAGCTTCGACCATCCCGATCCGTCGATCTTCACGCTTCTCACCTCGCCGAGCACCGTGCCGGGGCGCGCCAACGCCGATGTCGTGATTTTCCCGCCGCGCTGGATGGTGGCCGAGCATAGTTTCCGGCCGCCGTGGTTCCATCGCAACGTGATGTCCGAGGCGATGGGGCTGATCCGCGGCGCCTATGACGCCAAGGCCGAAGGCTTCGCGCCGGGCGGGCTGTCGCTCCACAATATGATGTCGGGCCACGGCCCCGATGTCGCGAGCTGGAAGGCCGCGAGCGAGGCGGATCTTGCGCCCCACAAGATCGAGGGCACGATGGCGTTCATGGTCGAAAGCTGCTGGCCTTACACGCCGACTGCCTACGCGCTCGATCGCGCCCAGCCCGATTACGATGCAGCCTGGGCCGATTTCCCGAAGGCCAGGCTGCCGGGGTGAACGGCTGACCTTCGATCGTCACGGCAATGGGGACAGCGAGGCAACCGCCTTCCGTTCGCCCTGAGCTTGTCGAAGGGCCGTTCTTTCTTTTTTACGGCGTCGCAAGAAGGGCGGTGCTTCGACAGGCTCAGCACGAACGGCGTGAGGCAGGCGCAACATCGCAATGGCGATCGAGCGCCGTCACCCCTTCCGGTCGAACTCGCGCCAGCCGATGTCGCGGCGGCAGAAGCCGTCGGGGAAGGTGATCCTGTCGACCGCGGCATAAGCGGCGTCGCGCGCTTCTTTCAAGGTGCCGCCGGTCGCGGTGACCGAGAGGACGCGGCCGCCCGAGGCGACGAGCTTGCCGTCCTGTTCCGCCGTGCCCGCGTGAAAGACGCGCGCGCCACTTGCCTCGGCGGTGTCAATTCCGGCGATCGTGCCGCCCTTCTTCGGGGTGCCGGGATAGCCTTCGGCGGCGATCACCACCGTCATCGCATTCCTGCCTGAGAAGCGCGGTGCGGCGTGATCGGCTAGCCGGCCCTCGGCCGCCGCGAGCATCAGATCGAGCAGATCGTCGTCGAGCCGCATCATCAGCACCTGGCATTCGGGATCACCGAAGCGAACATTGTATTCGATCAGCTTGGGCCCGTCCGCCGTCAGCATCAGCCCGGCATAGAGCATGCCGGTGAACGGGCAGCCCTGGCGTGCCATCCCGGCGAGCGTCGGACGCACGATCTCCTCGATGGCGCGCGCCTCCAGCTCGGGGGTGAGCACCGGCGCGGGGCTGTACGCGCCCATGCCGCCGGTATTGGGGCCGGTATCGCCCTCGCCGACGCGCTTATGGTCCTGCGCCGAGCCGAACGGCATCACGCTGGTGCCGTCGGTGAGGATGAACAGGCTGGCTTCCTCGCCCTCGAGGAATTCCTCGATCACAGCCTCGCCGCCCGCGCGGCCGGCGGCGATCAGCGCATCGATCGCGGCCTCGGCTTCCTCGCGCGTCTCGGCGATCGTCACGCCCTTGCCCGCGGCGAGGCCATCGGCCTTGATCACCACCGGCAGCGCGAAATCGTCGAGCGCGGCGCGCGCGCCGTCACGCGAATAGACGCGTTCGAACCGCGCGGTGGGGATGCCTTCACGCGCGCACAGTTCCTTGGTGAAGCCCTTCGATCCTTCGAGCCGCGCGGCCTCACGCCCAGGGCCGAATACCGGAATCCCCATCGTGCGGATATTGTCGGCAAGGCCGTCGACCAGCGGCGCCTCGGGGCCGATCACGACGAGTCCAATCGAATGACGCAGGCAGAAATCGATCACCCCGCGATGATCCGCGGGATCGATCGGCGCCAGTTCCGCGTGCTGTGCTATTCCCGGATTGCCGGGTGCGGCATAGAGCTTGTCGAGCCCCGGCGATTGCGCCAGCCGCCAGGCAAGCGCATGTTCGCGGCCGCCGGCGCCGAGCAACAGGACATTCATGAGCGATTTTCCCCGAGACGAAGCTTCTTCCCGGCTCGTAGCCGACGAGCGCCCCGGCGACAACGCCGCGCCGATGAGCGTGGGCGCGCTGTCGGGCGCGCTCAAACGGTTGGTCGAGGGCGAATTCAGCCATGTCCGCCTGCGCGGCGAGATTTCGGGCTACAAGCGCGCGGCCTCGGGTCATGCCTATCTCAGCCTCAAGGATGAGAGCGCGGTGATCGACGGGGTGATGTGGAAGGGGCAGGCCGCGCGGCTCGCCTTCGCGCCCCAGGACGGCATCGAGGTGATCGCGACCGGCCGGGTCACCACCTATCCCGGCCGCTCTAAATACCAGATCGTCATCGAGGCGATGGAGCTGGCGGGCGAAGGCGCGCTGATGGCGCTGTTCGAGAAACTGAAGGCGCAGCTCGACGCCGAAGGACTGTTCGCCAAATCGCGCGCGCGCCGGCCGTTGCCCTTCCTGCCCAGGGTGATCGGCGTCGTCACCTCACCCACCGGGGCGGTGATCCGCGACATCCTCCACCGGCTCGAGGATCGCTGTCCGACCCACGTCGTGCTGTGGCCGGTGCAGGTGCAGGGGCCGGGCGCGGCGGCGCAGATTGCCGGCGCGATCCGCGGGTTCGATGCGCTGGAGGCGGGCGGGGCGGTGCCGCGCCCCGATCTGCTCATCGTCGGGCGCGGCGGCGGCTCGATCGAGGATCTGTGGGCGTTCAACGAGGAAGCCGTGGTGCGCGCGATTGCGGCGTGCAGCATCCCGATCATCTCGGCGGTGGGGCACGAAACCGACACCGGGCTGTCGGATTACGCCGCCGACCTGCGCGCGCCCACCCCGACGGCGGCCGCGGAGCTTGCGGTGCCGGTACGCGCCGATCTGGCGGCAACGCTCACCACCTTGGGGCTGCGCGCCGAACGCTGCGCGCGTCGCTATGCCGAGCGCGGGCGCGAGCGGCTGGGCGCGCTGGTGCGGCTGCTGCCCAAACGCGACGCGTTGCTCGGGCCGCAGCGTCAGCGGCTCGACGACGCGACCGGCAGGCTGGCGCGCGGGCTCGAACACCGGCTGACGCGCGCGCGCGGCCAGCTCGATCGCACCACCGGCGCGCTGCGGCCGGCGATGCTCGACCAGCGGCTGGCGAGCGCGCGGGACCGGCTCGACCGTACGGGACGGTTGCTCGAATCGCTCGATCCCGATGCCCCGCTCAAGCGCGGCTATGCGCGCGTGTCGGCACGCCTGAACGATGCCGTCGTCGGCTCGGCCGCGGCGGCGCGTACGGCGGGCGCCGTGACGTTGCACTTCGCCGACGGCACGGTCGACGCTCGGGTTGAGCGCGGCGGCGCCAAATCCTATGCTGGCAAAAAGCCCGACCAACCGTCGTTGTTATGACGTTGCGGGCGCTTCCAAGCCAAGGATTGTCTATGCTGATGTCGAACACCGCCCGCGCCGCCCGGCTCCACTATATGGCCAACGGCTTCCGTGTGCTGAGCCCGGGCGATCATGTCGTCTGTGCGGTGTCCGGTGCGGCGATCCCGCTCGACGACCTGCGGTACTGGAGCGTCGCCAAACAGGAACCCTACGCCAGCGCCGAGATCGCCACCCAGGCCGCCATCGCAGCATGAGCCGCGCGTATTGGCGGGGTGGAGCGGGGCTGGTCGGGATGGTCGCGCTCGCGACGCTGGCGAGCTGCGTCGGCCCGCCCGACAATCGGCCGCCCGCACCAATGCCGACCCCCGTGCCGCAACCCGTGCCCAGCCCGACGCCCGCACCGCTGCCGCCGGCGACCTTCGATCTTGCCGGCGAGATCGAACAGGGCGGGGCGGTGATCGGCACGGCACCCGCCGGCACCGTCGGCCTCCGCTTCGACGGCGCGGCGATCCCGATCGCAGCCGACGGCCGGTTCCTGATCGCCTTCGATCGCGATCACGGCCCCAATGCTCTGCTCGAAGCGACGCTTGCCGACGGCCGCCGCGTCACCAGAAGCCTCGCCGTCGCGCCGCGCGGCTGGGACATTTCGCGGCTCGGCAGCCTGCCCAAATATCCCGTGCCCAGCGCCACCTTCCAGCGGCTGCGCCCGCCCGAACTCGCGCAGATCAAGGCCGCGCGCGCGACCGATCATGACAGCGACGGCTGGCGCCAGCGCTTCATCTGGCCGGCAACGGGGCGCATTTCGACCAATTTCGGGTCGCAGCGCATCTACAAGGGCGGTGAGAAGGGCGCGTACCATTCGGGCACCGACGTCGCGGTGCCCACTGGCACGCTCGTGGTCGCGCCCGCCGACGGCGTCGTCATCCTCGCGGCAGACCACCCCTTCACGCTCGAAGGCAATCTGCTGATGATCGATCACGGCATGGGCCTCAACAGCGCGTTCCTGCATCTGTCCGAGATCGACGTGAAGGTCGGCGATCGCGTTCGCCAGGGCCAGGCGATCGCGCGCTCGGGCGCCAGCGGTCGCGCAACCGGGCCGCATCTCCACTGGGGTCTCAAATGGCGCGACGCGCGGATCGATCCGCGGCTGATGGCGGGGCCGATGCCGGGGCGCTGAGCGTATTTGACCGGCGGCCGACGGGCGTGCCTCGCCCGGCGCGCTGCCGGTGATGATTAAGTTCCAACCGCTGCGCCGAATCGGTTTTAATACAAGATATTACGCTTCCGAAACCGTATTAGTGTTGCATACCGGTGACACTCGTAAAGCGAACTGAAAACGGGGTCGCGACGCCGTATTTACACGCGAGGCGGGCAAGCGCAGTCCACGCGCAACGTGCCGCCTCGCTGGTCAACGGTGGGGCAACCTGGGGGTGCACGAAAACACTTTGATGACAGGGAGACCCCCAGTGCTTCGCTTTACCCGCCATCGCGCGTCGTTCCTTTATTGTGGCGTCGCGCCGATCGGGCTGGTGCTCGCTTCGCTCGCGAGCCCGGCTTCCGCCCAGGACACTCAAACCGCTACCCCGCCCGCTGCCGATACGAGCGCGCAGGATACCGAGGAAGCGCCGGTCCAGGACATCGTTGTCACCGGCTCGATCCTCAAGACCGATACGGCGACCCCCTCGCCCGTCACCACCATCACGGTCGAGAATCTCGATCAGCGTGGCATCAGCACGACGCAGGATGCGATCCAGTCGCTGTCGGCGAACAACGGCCCGGCGCTGACCAATTCGTTCTCGGCCAACGGCGCGTTCGCCGGCGGTGCCTCGGCGGTATCGCTGCGCGGCCTCAGCACCAACTCGACGCTGGTGTTGTTCGATGGCATGCGCGCGGCATATTATCCGTTGGCCGATGACGGCACGCGCAACTTCGTCGACCTCAACACGATCCCCGACGACATCATCGATCAGGTTCAGGTGGTGCGCGACGGCGCCTCGTCGACCTACGGTGCGGATGCGATCGCGGGCGTGGTCAACATCATCACCAAGCGCCAGTTCAAGGGGCTCACCGGCCGCGTCGAGGGCGGCATTTCGGAGCGCGGCGACGCCAGCCAGTATCGCCTCAGCCTCACCGGCGGCGTCGGCGACATCGACGAGCAGGGCTACAACGCCTATCTCAGCGGCTTCTATTATCGCAGCGAGCAACTGTTCAATCGCCAGCGGCCGTATCCGTACAATTCGGATGATCTGCGCAACGTCTGTAACGACGGCACCTGCGGCCCCAACAACGTCATCGACGGGCTCGATGGCGATGGCAATTATCCTGGCTTCAGCGCCAACACGACCAATCTCGGCAGCACGCTCTATGTAGCGCCGTTCGATTCGGCGGCAGGGGTCGCGGCGGGCCGATACCAGATGCTCAATCCGGGGGTCGGGTGTCCGCGTGGGACAGCGTACGATCTGTCGGCCGGCGATCTCGCCGACAATCCGCTGGCACCGACCACCGTCTGTCAGGAAGACCTTACCCAGAATTACGGCGTGATTACCCCCGAGATCGAACGGTTCGGCTTTTCGGGCCGGGTCACCGCGAAGGTCGGCGACAGCAGCGAAGCCTATGGCGAGTTGAACTTCCTCCAGACCGAGGTTTCGTACGACGGCCTGCCGTCGACGATCCGCGGCAACGCGCCGGCGCCGTTCTACTTCCCGCGCTACAGCACCTCGTCGAACATCGCTTATTATGGCAACAACACGATCCTGCAGCTTCCGGTCTATGTCTGCCCGCGTGAGACGCAAGGCGCCTGCACCGCCGCCAACGGTACGATCAATCCCAACAACCCTTATGCCGATCAAGGCCAAACGGCGGCGGTCATCGGCCGCTTGCCCAACCTCACCGAGCATAACGAATCGCGCACCCGGGCCTATCGTTTTGCAGCGGGCATCAAGGGCGATCTGTCGGATCGGTGGAGCTACAATTTCAACGCCACCGCGATGCACATGGATTTGCGGCGTAAGAACACCGGCTATGTCTACATCCAGCATCTGCTCGATGTGGTCGCCGACGGCAGCTACAATTTCCTCGATCCTTCCGCGAACAGCCAGGACGTGCTCGATTATCTCGCGCCGACCGCGCAGGCGACCTCGACGTCGGATCTTGTCCAGGCCGAAGGCACGGTGACGGGTGACCTGTTCGAGCTGCCGGGCGGCCCGCTTCAGTTCGGCGCGGGCGTTTCGGTGCGCTACGAGGCGGTCGATTCGCCGAGCATCAATTCGGATATCAACGGCGGCACCGAGCGCTATTACCGCCTCAACGGCTTTGCCACCAAGGGCCATCGCACCGTCTATTCGGCGTTTGCCGAGCTGAACGCACCGATCCTCGACCCAGTCTCGGTCAACCTCTCGGGCCGCTACGATCGCTATTCGGGCGGGCTCGACAATTTCTCGCCGAAGGTCGGCGTCAAGTTCACGCCGATCCAGCAGGTCGTGCTGCGTGGCACCTATTCGCGCGGCTTCCGCGTGCCGAGCTTCGGCGAGGCCGATGCGACCTTCCCGACAACGGGCTATGTCACCGCGTCGCGCGGCATCTACCCCGATTCGTATCTCGCGCAATATGGCTGCACGAGCGAGCCCAACGATTACAACACCAACTGCCCGACCTACATCCGCAACGCGAGCTACGGGCTGACCACGCTCGGCAATCCCGACCTCAAGCCCGAGAAATCACGGAGCTGGACGGTCGGCGCCTTGATCGAGCCGATCCCCGGCGTGTCGTTCACCGCGGATTATTACAACATCAAGAAGACCGGCGCGATCAGCGCGCCGAACTTCGCGCCGGCGATCGCGGCCTATTACACCGGCCAGCCGATCCCCGACGGCTATACGGTGATCCCCGACGCGGCGGATACCGGCACGCCGGGCGCGCTGCCGCGGATCGCGTTCGTGCAGGCGGCCTTCATCAACGCCAATACGATCAAGTCCGAAGGCCTCGATTTCTCGGCCAGCGTCGATCTGCCGATCACCAACGGTTTCCGGATCAGCAGCCAGGCGGAGGCGAGCTACATCCTCAAGCTTTCGACCACCTTCCCCGACGGGACGGTCGAACGCTATGACGGGACGCTCGGCAACTTCAACCTGACCGCGGGCTCGGGCACGCCCAAATGGCGCGGCTACTGGTTGACGACGCTCGATTTTGACGACTTCCGGCTCAGCGGCACGGTCAATTACATGGGCGGCTATGATCTGTCGGCGATGGATCAGGGCGGGGCGTACAAGGATTGCGGCCTCAGCGACGGCAGCGTGCCGTGCCGTGTCGACGATTACGTGACCTTCGATCTCACCGCGCAGATCCCGGTCACCGACAAGTTCACCTTCTACACGACGGTGCTCAACGTGTTCGATGATCTGCCGCCGCTCGATCCGGTCACCTACGGCGCCCATCTCTACAATCCGGTTCAGGGAGGCACCGGAATCCTCGGCCGCTACATCAAGGCCGGCGCGAAGTTCAGCTTCTGAAACGGCTGCCCGGGGGCGCCGCCGAGGCCGCCCCCGGACCCCGGCAAAGTAATAAAATTGCGCACGAGGCCGGTGCTTCTGGTCTCGCCTAACACGACTGTGACTTTTTCGCTACAGCAGTGCGCAAAGTCCGGCTGGAAAGCTGAATGCCGCCTTTACAGCAAGGCGGAACCACTCCATCCATCGCAGCCATGTCTCTGGGAACCGCAAATATGCGGATAAGGGGGCTTGGCACATACCGGGGGGCTCTTCGCTGATTGGCGCGGGCATCCCGGTCAAGCGAGGGATTTATCTGTGACCACCACCACGCATTTCACGCGGAAAAAGCTCCGCGTCGGCTCGGCCCTGCATGCGCTCGCGCTGCTGGGTGCCGGCTTCACGATCAGCGCCGCCCTGGCCGCGCCGGCTTCCGCGCAGGATTATACCAACGTTACCGCCTCGGGTCGCGTCGTGTCGGTCAACGGCGGTCCGGTTGCTGGTGCGACGGTCGCGGTCACCTCGGACGATCAGGGTTTCACCCGCACGGTGACGACCAACAGCTCGGGTGCGTATCGTATCGCGCAGATCCCGCCCGGCTCGTATACCTTTGCGGTGTCCGCGCCCGGCTTCCAGACCTACACCGAAGCCGGCGTCCTGCTGAACCAGTCGGGCGCTGCGAACCAGTTCGCGCTGGTGTCCGAAGCGGCTGAATCGAGCGGCGACATCGTCGTCACCGCGGGCCGCATCGAGGTCGCCGACTTCGATCAGACCACGACGGGCGCGGTCATCAACGTCGCCGAGCTTTCGGAGCGCGTTCCGATCGGCCGCAATCTCACCTCGGTGATCCTGCTTGCGCCGGGCACCGCCCAGGGCGACAGCGCTTTCGGCAATCTCGCTTCCGCGGTCGGTTCGTCGGTGTCGGAGAACGTCTTCTACATCAACGGCCTCAACATCACCGATTTCCGCCAGGGCCTCGGCTCGGTCACGGTGCCGTTCGATTTCTATGAGACGGTCGACATCAAGAACGGCGGCTACCCGGCCGAATTCGGTCGCGCGACCGGCGCGTTCGTCAACGCGACCACCAAGTCGGGCTCGAACGAATTCCACGGCAGCGTCAAGTTCACCTGGGAGCCGGACGACCTCAACTCGAACGCGCCCAACACGCTGTTCTCGGACAATGATTACGATCAGGACGAGCGTCGCGAGATGGTCGCCCAATTGTCGGGCCCGATCATCAAGGATCACCTGTTCTTCTACGGCCTGTACAATACCCGCAACGTCACCTCGAAGTTCGGCTCGACGAGCCCGGTCTTCGGCCCGACGGGCGAGCTTCAGGATGTCCGGGGGACGTTCAGCTACGCCGATCGCACGTCGTCGCCCTTCTACGCGGGCAAGATCGATGCGGTGATCGTCGACGGCCAGCGTCTTGAGTTCACCTATTTCAACACGTCGGGTTCTACGACTCGTAACATCTACAATGCCTACAATCCGGATACGAATATGTCCGGACCGTATTCCAGCACGCAGGTGTTCGAATATGGCGGCGAGAACTTTGTTGGCCGCTATACCGGCCAGTTCACCGACTGGCTGACTATCTCGGCAGCCTACGGCAAGAACAAGAATCGCGACAACGCCGTCTCGTCGAATAACTCCTATCCGCTCATTCTGGATCAGCGCAGCGGCACGTCTCGCTCGATCGGCAATCCGGTCAATGCAATCCAGTTCCAGGAAGATGAGCGCGAATTCTATCGTGCTGACGTCGATCTGTATTTCAATCTGTTCGGCCGCCACCACGTCAAGGCTGGTTTCGATCGCGAGAATCTGATCAGCAACAACACGGTGACCTATACCGGTGGTGTTGCCTACACCTATATCGCGGGTAGCGATTCGGATACTTTTGGTGTGCCGGCGGGTACCGATTATGTGAGCGCCCGCACCTATCGCAATGGCGGCATCTTCAAGAGCAAGAACGAGGCCTATTACATCGAGGATAGCTGGTCGCTGTTCAACGATCGGCTCTCGCTCAAGATCGGGGCGCGCAACGATCGGTTCGAGAACAAGAATGTCGCGGGCCAGGTCTATTACGATTCGGGCGACAATTGGCAGCCGCGCATCGGCGTCACGCTCGATCCGTTCGGCGACGGGCGCACCAAGGTCTACGGCTCGTTCGGCCGCTATTACCTGCCGATCGCGACCAACACCAACATTCGCCTCGGCGGGTCGGAGATGGATTACGATCGGCTCTATGTCCTGAACGGTCTCAACTCGGACAATACGCCGATGCTCGGCGCGCCGATCGCGAACGCGACCTGCCCGGAAGGCGGGGGCAACAACTGCGTGCTGCGCAACGACGGCTCGATCGCGCCGCTCGACAGCGTCGTCGCCGCCAATCTCGAAAACCAGTCGGTCGATGAATATATCCTTGGTGCCGAGCAGCGCTTCGGCGATCACTGGAAGATCGGCGTCTACGGCACCTATCGCAAGCTCAATGCGTCGCTGGAGGATGCCGCGATCGATCAGGGCATCCTGACCTATTGCGCGGCGAACGGTGTCGTCGATTGCGGTGGCGGCAATTATTTCGGTGCCGCGCAATATGCGCTCCTCAATCCGGGCAAGGGCATCACGATCACGCCGACCTTCGCCCTCGACGGCAGTTTCGATCCGATCTCGCTGACCGCGGATCAGCTCGGCTACCCGTCCGCCAAGCGCAAATACGAGGCGGTGACGATCGACTTCGAGCGTGAGTTCGATGGCGTGTGGGGCCTCAAGGGGTCGTACACCTATTCCAAGAACCTCGGTAACATCGAAGGTGGCGTGAAATCGGACAACGGCCAGACCGACTCGGGCCTGAGCACCGATTTCGACTTCCCCAGCCTGATGCTCGGCAGCTACGGCTATCTGCCCAACGATCGCCGCCATCAGTTCAAGGCGTTCGGATCGTACAAGGTGTTCGACTGGATGCAGCTCGGCGCGACGGTCATCGCGATCGCGCCGCGCAAGTTCGGCTGCCTCGGCACGGTTGCCTCGTCGGTGTCGAGCCCGGCGCTCATCCGTTCGGGCGCGAGCTTCGATTACGGCTATGCCTATGGCGCGGCCGGGCACTTCTGCGTGCTCGACAGCGACGGCAGTGTCGTGACCGATCCGACGGTCGGCGGGGACCGTTCGCTCGTTCGCCGCGGTACCGCGTTCGAGAGCGACTGGCTGACCCAGCTCGATCTCAGCGTCGGGTTCCGCCTGCCGACCGACACGTTCGACGGCACGCTGAACATCTCGGTGTTCAACGTCTTCAATCAGGATGCGAAGCTCGACTTCGCCGAGGTGGGTACGGCCTCTTCGGGCGCCCCGCGTGCCGATTATGGCCGGGTCACAGGGTTCCAGGCGCCGCGTTCGGTGCGTATCGAACTCGCGGTTGGCTTCTGATCATCCGATCGACCATCGCACAACGGAAAGGGGCCGGCATCGCCGGCCCCTTTTTTGTTACCCCCGCGGCGTGAGCGCACGTAGCGATCAATTCGATCGGCCGGAATTGCGCCGACCGGTTCCGCCGGCCAGCGACCGATCCGCCAACGAGCCGAGACCGGCGGTTGCGCCCGAACCTGAGCGCTCCCGACCTTGGAGTCTGATGACTTTACGTCGAACCACTCGCCAAACCCGTTCATCCCCGGACGTGATCCAGGGGCGAACGGATCAACGTAAAGGTCATCGTATTCTAAGCGACGCTCAACTCCAGCTTCCCATCGCCCTCGTCGACCTTGACGGTCGCGCCATCCTTGACCTCGCCGCGCAGGATCAGGTCGGCGAGCGGATCCTGTAGGTAGCGCTGGACCGCGCGTTTCAGCGGCCGCGCGCCATAGACGGGATCATAGCCGACCCGCCCCAGCCACGCTCGCGCGGCGTCGGTCAGGTCGATTGCGATCTTGCGGTCGGCAAGCAGCTTGCCGACGCGGCCCACCTGGATGTCGACGATCGGCCCCATATGATCCTGCCCCAGCCGATGGAACAGGATGATCTCGTCGAGCCGGTTGAGGAATTCGGGGCGGAAATGGCTGCGCACCACCTCCATCACTTGCGGTTCCACATCCGCGACCGGCTGGTCGTCACTCATCGTCGCCAGATACTGGCTGCCGAGATTCGAGGTCAGGATGATGAGCGTGTTCGAGAAATCGACCGTCCGGCCCTGGCCGTCGGTCAGCCGACCGTCATCGAGCACCTGGAGGAGCACGTTGAACACGTCGCCATGCGCCTTTTCGACCTCGTCGAACAGCACCACCTGATACGGCCGCCGGCGCACCGCCTCGGTCAGCACGCCGCCTTCCTCATAGCCGACATAGCCCGGCGGCGCGCCGATCAGCCGCGCGACGGCGTGCTTCTCCATGAACTCGCTCATGTCGATGCGGACCATCGCGTTGTCGTCGTCGAACAGGAACCGCGCGAGCGCCTTGGTCAGCTCGGTCTTGCCGACGCCGGTCGGCCCGAGGAACAGGAACGAGCCCAGCGGCCGGTTGGGATCTTGCAACCCCGCGCGTGCGCGCCGCACCGCGGTCGAGACCGCGCGCACCGCATCGGCCTGGCCGATCACGCGCTTGCCGAGTGCTTCCTCCATCGCGAGCAATTTCTCGCGCTCGCCCTTTAGCATCCGATCGACGGGGATTCCCGTCCAGCGGCTGACCACCGCGGCGATGTCGTCGTCGGTCACTTCCTCGCGCAGCATTGCGCCCTTGGTCGCGCCCTCGGCCTCGGCGAGCTGCTTCTGGAGCTGGGGGATGGTGCCGTAGGAAAGCTCGCCCGCGCGTGCGAGATCGCCGCCGCGCTGCGCCTGATCGAGTTCGAGCCGGGCCGCGTCGAGCCGCTCCTTGAGCTTGGCCGCGCCCGCGATCTTGTCCTTCTCGGCCTGCCAGCGCGTCGTCAGTTCGGTCGATTGCTGTTCGAGATTGGCGAGGTCGGCCTCGAGGCGTTCGAGCCGGTCTTGCGACGCCTGATCGCTTTCGCGCTTCAACGCCTCGCGCTCGATCTTCAATTGGATGATCCGGCGGTCGAGGGTTTCGATCTCCTCGGGCTTGCTCTCCACCTCCATGCGGATGCGGCTCGCGGCCTCGTCCATCAGGTCGATCGCCTTGTCGGGCAGGAAGCGATCGGTGATGTAGCGGTTGGAGAGCGTCGCCGCGCTGACGAGCGCGCCGTCGGTGATCCGCACGCCGTGGTGCAACTCGTATTTCTCCTTCAGCCCGCGCAGGATCGAGATCGTATCCTCAACCGTCGGCTCACCGACGAACACCGGCTGGAAACGCCGCTGCAACGCCGGATCCTTCTCGACATGCTTGCGATATTCGTCGAGCGTGGTCGCGCCGACGCAGTGCAGTTCGCCGCGCGCGAGCGCCGGCTTGAGGAGGTTCGACGCATCCATCGCGCCTTCGCCTTTGCCCGCGCCGATCAGCGTGTGCATCTCGTCGATGAACAGGATGATGCTGCCGTCGCCGGCCTTGACCTCGTCGAGCACGCCCTTGAGCCGCTCCTCGAACTCGCCGCGGTATTTGGCGCCCGCGATCAGCGATCCCATGTCGAGCGCCATCAATTGGCGATCCTTCAGCGTATCGGGCACGTCGCCATTGGCGATGCGCAGCGCCAGCCCCTCGGCGATCGCGGTCTTGCCGACGCCGGGCTCGCCGATCAGGACGGGATTGTTCTTGGTGCGCCGCGCGAGGATCTGGATCGTGCGGCGGATTTCTTCGTCGCGGCCGATGACGGGGTCGAGCTTGCCGCTGCGTGCATCCTCGGTCAGATCGCGCGCGAACTTCTTGAGCGCGTCGTAGCGATCCTCGGCCGACGCGGTGTCGGCGGTGCGGCCGCCGCGCAGGTCGTTGATCGCGGCGTTGAGGGCCTCCGGGGTCGCGCCCGCGGCCTTGAGTGCCTTGCCCGCAGGGGTGTTGAGCGACAGCGCCAGCGCGACCAGCAGCCGCTCGACGGTGACGTAGCTGTCGCCCGCTTTCTGCGCGATCTGCTCAGCGGAATCGAGCACGCGCACCGCATCGTTGTTGAGCCCCGGCGATTGCTGCGCCCCCGATCCCGACACCGCCGGGATTTTGGAGAGCGCGAGATCGGTCTCGCTCGCCGCCTTGCGCGCGTCGCCGCCCGCCGCCTTGATCAGCCCGGCGGCCATGCCCTGCTCATCCTCGAGCAACGCCTTGAGCAGATGTTCCGCCGCGATCTGCTGATGATTCAGCCGAATCGCGACGGTTTGCGCCGATTGCAGGAAGCCCTTGGCGCGATCGGTGAATTTTTCGAGGTTCATGCTGTCCCCTGTTGGTTGTCACCGCTCAGATAGTGTTGCGATTATGCAACACAAGCCACGAACCCGTTCCGTCATGCCGGATTTATTCCGGCATCCAACCCTCCACGAGCGTCCCCGCTTGAGGCGCGTTGGACCCCGGAACAAGTCCGGGGTGACGGTTCGGGTAATCGACCGCCTACTTCCCCGCCTTCATCGCATCCGGCGCGAACAGGTTCCCGAAATAATCGCCCTTGTACCAAAGCGGCGGGGTGTCGCCGTCGGCCATCGCGCGGGTGATGCGGTAATTGGCCTCGGCAAAGCGCGCGCCGGCCTGCCAATCGATCTTCTGGTGCATGTCGTCGCCGGGATGGTGGTAGTTGCCCGATAGGAAAGTCTTCCACGCCTCTTCACCGCCATTGCCGTAGCCGGTGGCGAGGAATACCGCGGGCACGCCCTGCTTGACGAACATATAGTGATCCGAGCGGACGAAAATCCCCTGTTCGGGCATCGGATCGGGGATCAGCGTCACCCCCATCGGCTGTACCGCCTTGGCGACCAGCGGCCCCAACGTCGAATGATCGGCGCCGAACGCGATCACGTCGGTGAACGGGTAGAGCAGCAGCGGCATGTCGAGATCGACATTGCCGACGATCGCGTCCGCCGGCACTGTCGGGTTCTGGGCATAATAATCAGCGCCGAGCAGCCCCTTCTCCTCCCCGGTCGAGGCGAGGAAGACGATCGAGCGGCGCGGTTTGTCGTTCGATTCGGCGAAGGCGCGCGCAACCTCGAGCATCGTCGAGATGCCCGCGGCATTATCGAGCGCGCCGTTGTTGATCCGGTCCTTGTCGGGTGCATCGCCGGGCTTGGGGTCGGCGATCCCGATATGGTCGAGATGCGCGGACAGCACGACATACTGGTTCTTCAGGCTGGGATCGCTGCCCGGCAGGATCGCCGCGACATTGGGGCTGGTGATCGTCTCGGCGGTACTGCTCGATCGGATATGGGCCGTGGTCTTGAGCGCGAAGCCCTTGGGCCGGGCGCCCTTCTTGTCCGCCTCGGCGAGCACCGCGTCGAGCGAGCGCTTCGCGCCGGCGAAGATCGCTTGCGCAGCGGGCGTGTTGAGCGTGCCCTGGCCGCGGATCTTCGGCGCCTCGACGAAGGGCGTGCCGTCGGGCGAGACCCAGGTGTAGCGCGCGCCGTCGGCATAATGGCGCATCATGTCCCACGGCCGGATCTTCATCCGCGCGATCGTTGGCAGCGTCAGGAACCCGATCGCGCCGTGCGCTTGTGCGGTCTCGGTCTTGGTCGAGTTGAGGTGTGCGCCCACCTCGCTGGCGATGCCGTCGGGATAGCCCGCCAGCGCGACGACGATCTTCCCGCTGACGTCGAGGCCCTTGTAATCGTCGATCCCGACGGTGTCGTCGTCGATGCCGTAGCCGACGAAGACCAGCGGCGCCGTCAGATCCACCGCCCGCTCGAGCGCATTGGGGCTGATGATCACATCCTCCCCTTGCGCGAAATCGTGCGCCCCACCGGGACCGGTGACCGTGAGCGTGGCGGGCGTCTCGCCCGGGCTGGTCTTCTGGAAGGTGATCCGCTGATACCAGGTGCCGTCGTCGCCCGCGGGCTTCAGCCCAAGCGCGTCGAACTCGCTGGCGACATAGCGTGCCGCGATCTCATGCCCGCGGCTGCCGATGTCGCGGCCTTCGAGCAGGTCGTCGGCGAGGAATTCGACATGCGCGCGCACGCCCTCGGCGGTGAAGGCGGGCGCGTCCGGGGTTTGCGCGAACGCGGACGCGGCGGTGCACGCGAGCAGCAGGGCGGTGAGACGTTTCATGATGATCCTTGGCGATATTGTGGTGCTGCCAGCGGGTGTAACGGTCACGTCATACAGCGCAAGGGCAGTCGAGCCGTGGCCCCGTCGCGATGGGCGGTTGCGCGGCGTCGGTCAGGTGCTACACCTCACTACATCACAGTTCGCCGGGGATATCTTTTCATGAAAACCAAGCTCTTCCTGTGCGGCGCGGCGCTGTGCGCGCTCTCGCTACCCGCCGTTGCCGCGCCGGTCGCCGCCGCGCAGGCCGCCGCGACCGCCGATGCCGCCGCCCCCGTCTCCGAACTCGTTGCGGAAGTCGATATTCCCTACGAGCAGTTCACGCTCGCCAACGGCCTGCGCGTCATCGTCCACACCGATCGCAAGGCGCCGATCGTCGCGGTGTCGGTGTGGTACGATGTCGGCTCGAAGGAGGAGCCCAAGGGCAAGACCGGCTTCGCGCACCTGTTCGAGCATCTGATGTTCAACGGATCGGAGAATGCGCCGGGCGATTTCTTCAAGCCTTTGAAGGAAGTCGGCGCGACCGATTACAACGGCACGACCAGCTTCGACCGCACCAATTATTTCGAGACGGTGCCCACCCCCGCGCTCGATCGCGCGCTGTTCCTCGAAAGCGACCGGATGGGCCACCTCACCGGCGCGATCACCCAGGCAGTGCTCGACGAGCAGCGCGGCGTCGTCCAGAACGAGAAGCGGCAGGGCGACAACCAGCCCTACGGCCTGTTCCGCTACAAGCAGGTCGAGGGGCTGTTTCCCGCGACGCATCCCTACGGCCACACCACGATCGGCTCGATGGCCGATCTCGACGCGGCGAGCCTCGCCGACGTCAAGCAATGGTTCCACGATCATTACGGGCCGAACAACGCGGTGCTCGTGCTTGCGGGCGATATCGATCTCGCGACCGCCAAGGCCAAGGTCCAGAAATATTTCGGCGATATTCCGCGCGGGCCGCAGAACGTGCTGCCCGACGCCCCGATCCCGACGCTGCCCGCGCGCAAGGACGAGGTGATGAAGGATCGCGTCGCCGCGACGATGCTCACCCGCATGTGGGCGGTGCCCGGCGTTAACAGCAAGGACATGGCGGCGCTCGATGTCGCGGCCGGCGTGCTCGGCGGGCTCGATTCGTCGCGCCTCACCGATCAGCTCGTGCGCAAGGAAAAGCTCGCAGTCCAGGTCAGCGCCTACAACCAGTCGCTCGCGCAGCTCGGCATCTTCGTGATCCAGGTGATCGTGCGCCCCGGCGCCGATGCCGATGTGGTGGGCAAGCGCATCGATCAGATCATCGCCGATTTCCTGAAGACCGGCCCGACCGAGGATGAAGTCAGGCGCGTCGTCACCAAGCAGGTGTCGGAAACGATCTCGGGGCTCGAATCGGTCGGCGGCTTCGGCGGCAAGGCGGTCGCGCTGGCGCAGGGTGAACTCTATTCGGACGATCCCGGCGCCTACAAGAAGGATCTGGAGAATCTCGCCGCGCAGACGCCTGCCAATGTGAAGGCGGTCGCCGATAAATGGCTGTCACGCCCGACCTATGCGCTGACGATCGCGCCCGGCGCGCGCGACGCCTATCAAGAGGCGACGCCGACCGCGAAGATCCCAGCCGAAACCGCCGCGAAGGCCGATGCCGATACGGAGACCGTCAAGGGCAACCGCGGCCCGCTGCCGGCGGTCGGCAAGGTCGCCGATCTGGTCTTCCCCACGATCGAGCATGCCAGGCTCGCGAACGGAATCGGCCTGGTCTACGCGCATCGCGACGCGGTGCCGATCACGCTGGCGACGATCAGCTTCGACGCCGGCGCCGCGGCCGATCCCGCGACCGCGCTCGGCACGCAGGCGCTGACGCTCGGCATGATGGACGAGGGCACCAAGGCGCTGGATGCCACCCGGCTCGCCGAAGCGCAGGAGCGGCTCGGTGCCGACATTTCGACCGGCGCGGATGCGGATCGCACTTATGTCGGCATCTATACGCCAAGCGCGAATCTGGCGCCGTCGCTCGATCTGCTCGCCGACGTGGTCAAGAACCCCGCCTTTGCCCCCGCCGAGGTCGAGCGCGTCAAGGGCCAGCAGCTCGCCGGCATCGCGCAGGAGATGACCAGCCCGCAGGGGTTGGCCGCGCGCGCGCTACC
The DNA here is from genome assembly GCF_003550065.1 of Hephaestia caeni. Lineage (GTDB taxonomy): Bacteria > Pseudomonadota > Alphaproteobacteria > Sphingomonadales > Sphingomonadaceae > Sphingomonas > Sphingomonas caeni_A. The sequence continues at coordinate 521,692 of NZ_QXDC01000003.1, read as the reverse complement.
GCCGCTCGTCTTCGGCGCCACGAGCCCGTATGCCAAGCAGCAGGGCGCGGGCGATCCGGCGGCGGTCGCCAAGCTGACACGCGATGATCTGATCGCGTTCCAACAGGCGTGGCTGCGCCCCGACAAGGCGACGATCTTCGTCGTCAGCTCCGAACCGCTGGCGACGGTCAAGGCCGCGCTCGACCAGCGTTTTGGCGCGTGGACGATGCCCGGCACACCCGGTAAAAAGGATTTCGCGGCCCCCGCGACGCAATCGGCACCCAGGATCGTGCTGATCGACCGGCCTGATTCGCCGCAATCGCTGATCCGCGCCGGCGCGCTGACGGGGCTCAAGGGCACCGACGACATGCTCGCCTATAATGCCGCCAACGACACGCTGGGCGGCAATTTCCTGTCGCGGATCAACATGGATCTGCGTGAGGCGAAAGGCTGGTCGTACGGCGCGAGCGGCCGCTTCCAGACGTTGGAATACGCCGCGCCCTATATCATCAACGCGCCCGTCCAGGCGGACAAGACCGGCCCCGCGATCACCGCGCTCCGGCACGATCTGAAAAGCTTCCTCACCGATCAGGGAATTACACAGACCGAGTTCGATCGCACCGTGACGGGAACGATTCGCGAGCTTGCCGGCAGCTTCGAAACCTCGAGCGACGTGCTCGGCGCGATGCAGAATATCGAGTTGTACGACCGTCCGGACGATTATTATGCGACGCTTGCCGGGCGCTTCCGTGGGCTCACGATCGGGCAGCTCGACGCTGCGGCACGCAAGGTTCTCGACCCCGACAAGCTCGTGTGGGTCGTGGTCGGCGACGCCGCCAAGGTGAAACCCCAGCTTGACAGCCTCGGTCTGCCGGTCGAGGTCGTCAAGGCACCGGTCGCGCCGGGCGGCCAGTAAAAGCAGGAGAGACCTTCAATGGCGGAAGTCGACGGCACCTGGGATTGCGTCACCAAATCGCCGCTGGGCGACCAGAAATCGACGCTCACCGTCAAGAGCGACGGCACCACCTTCACCGGCACCAATACGGGCAGCCTCGGATCGGCCGATATCACCGACGGAACGGTCGACGGCAACAAGCTCGCCTGGAAAATGAACATGACGGTGCCGATGCCGATGACGCTCGACTGCGAAGCGACGATCGACGGCGACACGCTCACCGGCACGGTCGGCGCGGGCGCGTTCGGCAGCTTTCCGATGACGGGCACGCGCGTAAGCTGACGCGCGTGCTATCGACGATAACGGCAAGGCCCGTCCCGAAAGCGGTGGCGGGCCTTTTCGCAGGCGACGGGGCGGATGGAGACGTCAGCCGTGGCTGTGGCCGCGACAGGCGAGCAGCTCGATGATCTCGTCGACCCGCGCCGGATCGCCCGCGGCGATCACCTCGCCCGGGCTGTCGGCGGTCAGCGGATCGCCCTGCCAGTCGCACATCCGCCCGCCCGCGCCCTCGACGATCGGGGCCAGCGCCGCGAAATCGTGGAGCTTGAGCCCGGCCTCGACCACGACATCGAGCCAGCCGCTGGCGACGCAGGCGTAATTGTAGCAATCGCCGCCCAGCACGGTGCTGCGGGCGGCCGCGTCGAGATGCTCGAAAGCGTGGAGTTGGCCATCGTCGAACAACGCCGGTGAGGTGGTGGCGAGCAGCGCATCGCCAAGCGTCGCGCACGCTCGCGTCGTTGCCGGCGCGCCGTTGAAGGTGGTCGCGCGCCCGACGGCGCCGGTCCAGCGCTCGCGCGCGATCGGCTGGTCGATCACCCCGATCATCGGCCAGCGCTCGACGACCAGTGCGATCAGCGTGCCGAAGATCGGCCGCCCCGAGATGAAGGCACGGGTGCCGTCGATCGGATCGAGCACCCATTGCCGCCCGTTCGTGCCCGCACGCACGCCGAATTCCTCGCCGACGATGCCGTCTTCGGGGCGCTCGGCCTCGATCAACGCGCGCATCGCCTGCTCGGCGGCGCGATCGGCGAGCGTCACCGGCGATTCGTCGGATTTGATCTCGAGCCCGTGCGGCGCGCGGAAATAGGGGCGGATCGCCAGGCCCGCCGCGTCGGCGAGGCGGTGGGCGAAGGCGATATCGTCGTCGGCAACACGCATCGGATCGCCCTAAGGTCCGCGCCTCCAAACGGCAATGGCGGTGGCCGAATGGTGCCGCCTGTCCATCCACCGCGCACGGGCCAGCCGTCATGACGTCGTTTTTATCCAATCGCTTCGGGAGGTGATTGAACAAGACGCGGCCACGGAGTAACCTGAAGCAGGGGCTCGCTGGGGAGGAGAACCGATGCGTATTGCCATTGCGGCGCTGGCCGCCTTCATGCTCGCCGTTCCTGCGGATGCCGCGCTCGATACGGGCGCACACGCGCCCGATTTCACGACGCGCGGTGCGATCGCGGGCAAGGTCGTCACGATTCACCTTGCCGATCAGCTCAAGAAGGGGCCGGTCGTGCTCTATTTCTTTCCCGCTGCGTTCACGTCGGGCTGCAACGCGGAGGCACATGCCTTTGCAGAGCGGGTCGACGATTTCACCGCGGCCGGGGCGACGGTGATCGGCATGTCGGCCGACACGGTCGAGACGCTCGCCAAATTCTCGACGCAGAAATGCGCGGGCAAGTTCGCGGTCGCGAGCGCGGGGCCGCGCGTGGTCGCGGGCTATGATGTCGATATCGGCAAGAAGGTATCGATCAACGGATCGGCGCCGCGCCAGATCACCAGCCGGACGAGCTATGTCATCGCGCCCGACGGCAAGATCATTTACGCGCATTCCGATTCCGCGCCGGAGGGGCACATCAGCGGCACGCTCGCCGCGGTCAAGGCATGGCGCGCGACGCATCATGGGTAGAATCCGGCGATAATTTGTTGATGTTACGAGATTTTAGCGATTGGGCGTCATGGTGCCGGGTTGGGGGCGAGAATGGCATCGCACGTATCGGAGAGCGAGCGGGATCAGCCGGCTGACCGGTCGGGCGACATGGCGTCGCCCGGCGATGTACCGGGCGAGACAGCGCGCCATCTGTTCGAACGGATCGGGGCCTTTCTCGACAATCACCGGCTCGGCACCGATCCGATCACCTATAATTTCGTCTATCGGGTGCTGAGCGAGCCTCAGGGGCCGCTCGCGCGCGCGGTCAATGGGCTCGTCGATGGCGGCGTACGGCTCACCTTGTCGGACATCGCCTCGCTCGGCGAATCGGTCGGCGAGGCATGCGCGCCATCGGCGGCCGGCGAAAAATGGGTCGCGCGCGCGCAGACACAGATCGAGGGTGTCGAACATATCGTCCGCACGGTTCAGGCCGAGGCGAATGCGTTCGCCACTTCGATCGCCGCCGGGGCGGACGCGATCAGCGACGCGCGCGATATCAGCCCGGTAAGTGAGATCGTCGCGGTCGCACGCGCGATGGTCGCGCGGACGCGCGTGGTCGAAGCGCGGCTCGACGATGCGACGCGCGAGGCGCAGGTGCTGCGGCGCGAACTCGACGAAGCGCGCGCCGATGCTCAGCGCGATCCGCTGACCCAGCTTCCCAACCGGCGCGTGCTCGAGGAGCGCTATGCGATCCCTACGGACGCCGATCCGGCGATCTGCCTCGCGATGTGCGACATCGATCATTTCAAGCAGGTCAACGATCGTTTCGGCCATGCTGTGGGCGATCGCGTGTTGCGCGCGATCGGCACCGCGCTCGACGACATCTGCGTCGATCATCTCGTCGCGCGGTACGGCGGCGAGGAATTCGCGGTTCTGTTCACCGGCGTGTCGCTTGCCTGTGCCGAGGAACTGCTCGAACGCGCGCGCGCGTCGGTGTCGAGCAAGCGGTATCGGCTGCGCGAAAGCGATGCGCCGCTCGGCGTGATCACCTTCTCGGCGGGGCTCACGCTGGCCGCGGTCGGAGAGACGCTCGGCACCGTGCTCGGCCGCGCGGATCGCCTGCTCTATGCCGCCAAGGCCGATGGCAGGAACTGCATCCGCGCTGCGGCGGCAGATATCGCCGATAGATAGCGAATTTCACGCGGCTCATTTGGTATATGGCGCTAATGCCGCGGTGCGTGGCTTTACGTGCGACGTAATTTCAACAACTTAGAAAATTGGCACACCCCTTGCGGTGGATTGGGCATCACCGATCGGGTGGTCCGATCGGCCCAGGCAAGGAAGAGATATCATGGCTTTCCGTTTCGAATCCGCCCAGCGCTTCGCCATCTCGATGGTCGGTGCGCTCGTCGTCGCCGCGCTGATGATCAGCGCCGCCGTGCCCGTCGTTCCGATCGCCTGATCGGGACGACGCGCCACACGCGCGTCAAAGGAGTTCCTCGCATGCGCAGTTTCCTGATCGCGCTCGCCTCGTTCGCGACGACGATCCTTCTGATCGTCGGCCAGGGGGCCACGATCGGCGGCGCGGTCGGCTGACCACCCCGCGCAAACCGGCGTCGTTCGCGCCATTAATGAATCCCGATCCTAGATGCCGCCCGCGGTGCGCAACGCCGCCGCCGTGCGCGCCTTGCCGGCCGGCTTCGTATCGCCGCGCGAATAGGTGCCGATCAGCAAGCCCGCCGCCAGCACATGCCCGCGCATCGCCTTGACGAGCGCGGCGCGGCGCGGCGTTTCGCCGGGGTCGGGCGTATCGTCGTCCAGCGCGAAAAGCTGGAACGCATAGCGATGCTCGCCGTGCCCGGTCGGCGGATCGGGCGGTAGCCAGCCCTCTCCGAAGAACGAATGCCGGCCGACATCGCGGCCATCCGCTTCGCCCGCGCCATCGGCCGCGATCGCCCCTTCGGCAATCCGGTGCTCGTCGGGCGGCAGATCCCATACGATCGCATGGACGAGCGGCGCCGGCGTCGGCGCGTCGGCATCTTCGACGATCAGCGCGATCGCCGCGGTCTTCGGCGGCAGCGTGCCCCACACGAGCGGTGGCGACAGCCCCGCGCCGTCGGCGGTGAAGCGCGGCGGCAGGCGTCCTTCGTTGGCGAAGGCGGGGCTCATCAGATCGATCGTGCCGACCTCGATCCCGTTGGTAAGCTGGACGATTGCAAGCTTGTCCGCGCCCGCGCGCATTCCCCGCATCGCCGTGCCGAGCCAACGGGGAATATGTTCGAGCATGAGACCGGATCTCCGCGGGCAGCGACCGGCGCCAATGAAGCACATCGGCCCGGCGGCTCCAAGTACGCAGCGCGATCGCCGGGGGTGCGTTCGTGGCGGCGAGAGAGATCGCGATCGCCGATGATTCCGGCGATTAGGATGTCGGGCCGAGGTCGAGCACGAAGATCGGCCCGAATTCGAGCGTCTGTTTGCCCGACGCGAGATGCATCGAGACCGACAGCTCGCCCGCCGCATAATCGCGATCGGCGACGCCTTGCAGGTCGTACATCTTCCATTCGGGGGTGATGTCGACAGGCCCGCCGAAAATCCCGGTATAGGGTTCCCTGGCGAGCTGGACGCCGTTGTTGGGCAGGTGCGCCCCGCCGTCGGCGGCCTCGCTCTTCGTGGCGCGCGCGTAGAAGGCGAGCACCAGCTTGTCCCCCTTTTTCACTGGTTTCTCGATCGGGTCGGAGAGCGAGATCGTCCACGCCTTCGCGTCGGCGCCGGGAATTTTGACGCGCAGCGCATGGCCGCCCTGCACGGTCTTGTCGGCCACCACCCGCGCGGGTTCGGGCGCGTTGAAGACCTGAAAGGCCTGCGGATTCGGGTTGTTGATGATCTTGTCGGCGATGTCGCCGGCCTGATCCTGCGCGGGCAGCGCGGCCGCGATCAATGCGATCGGCGCCGCCAGCATGACGAGCGTGATGTTCATGGGCACCCCCTCGGTTCGGCGCGCTCTTGCGGCGCGGCCGAGACACGAGGCTATGGCCGCGTGCCGGGGTGGTCAAGCGCGCCGGCACGCGTTGACATCACGGGCGCAATTCGGACATGCCACCGGGGTGACGGGATCGGCCATCAACCTGCATCCAAGCTGGCTCGCGCCGCTCGCGGGCGAATTCGAGCAGCCCTATATGGCGGCACTCAAGCAATTCCTCGTCGCCGAGAAGGCGGCAGGCCGCCGCATCTTCCCGCGCGGGGCCGAGTGGTTCCGCGCGCTCGACCTGACGCCGATCGAGCGCGTTCGCGTCGTGATCCTGGGGCAGGATCCGTATCACGGTCCCGGCCAGGCACATGGGCTGTGCTTTTCGGTCAGGCCGGGCGTCCGTGTGCCGCCCAGCCTCGTCAACATCTACAAGGAACTTCACGCCGATCTCGGCATCGCGCCCGCGCGCCACGGCTTTCTCGAACATTGGGCCGGGCAGGGGGTGCTGCTGCTCAATTCGGTGCTGACCGTCCAGGCAGGCAACGCCGCCTCGCACCAGGGGCGAGGCTGGGAACGCTTCACCGACGCCATCATCCGGCTGGTCAACGCGCGCGAGACCCCGGTCGCGTTCCTGCTGTGGGGCAGCTACGCGCAGAAGAAGGCGGCGTTCGTCGAATCGGTCGATCGCGGTGGCCGGCATCTCGTGCTCAAGGCGGCGCACCCGTCGCCGCTCTCGGCACATAACGGCTTCTTCGGCTGCCGCCATTTCTCGAAGGTCAACGCCTTCCTCGAAGCGACCGGCCAGCCGCCGATCGATTGGGCACTGCCAAGCGTCGGCTGAGATTGTTTCAGTTGCACTGAAACAAGGGCGGCGCCCGCCCGCTCCCCCACCTCGTCCCCCAACGGCCGTATACTGAAGGGGAGGTGGGGCGGGGGAGCGGGCCGGCGCCGCCTCCCACGGAAGTGGATCAATATCCAACATGGTGCAACGCACAAAATTCTCTTGAAATCGATGCGCGACTCGCTTATTGTGCAATGCAGCAATCGATGAGAAGGAGGCCCGATGGCCCGCAAGGATACCCCGTCCAAGCAGACCGCCGCCGCACCCCGTCCGGTCGCGAAGCCTGCGTCGGCGCCCAAAAAGCGTCCCGTGGCCGCGCCGGCGACATCGCTCCCCCCGGTTGCCGCGACGATCAACGAATCATCTGCATTCGCCGCGAGCGCGGCCGCTGACAAGGAACCCGAACCGATGGAAGACACCGTGAAGAAGACCACCGCCCAGGCCCAGACCCTGTTCGCCGACTTCAACGATCGCGCCAAGGCCGCGGTCGAGAAGGGCACGAAGCTGTTCGACGAAGCCAATGATTTCGCCAAGGGCAATATCGAGGCGATCGTCGAATCGTCGAAGATCGCCGCCAAGGGCTTCGAAGCGCTCGGCCAGGACAGCGCCGAATACGGCCGCAAGTCGTTCGAGGACGCGACCGCGACGCTGAAGCAGTTCGCCGCCGTCAAGTCGCCGGCCGAATTCTTCAAGCTCCAGAGCGATTATGTCCGCTCGGCGTTCGATGCGGTCGTTGCCGAAACCTCGAAGAAGACCGAGGCGGTGCTCAAGCTCGCCGGCGACGTCGCCCAGCCGCTGTCGAACCGCGCCGCGGTTGCGGCCGAGAAGATCAAGCTCAGCGCCTGAAGCCAGGCCCGCATCCACCAACGTGGTGGATCGAACCCGATAAGCGCGGCTGCCGATCGGCGGCCGCGCTTTTTGTCGGCGGTGTCGAAAGAAGGTGAACGTGGCGCGCAGCCCCTTGCCCTTGCGGGATCGGTTGCCATATTTTCAGCCTGGCATGATCGACAATCCCAACATCCCCCGGGCGATGGCCTCGCCGCCCGACGACGACGATGACGAGAATGGTGGCACCGGCACCGGGCTCGCCACGCGCACGCTCACGCGGACACGCCATCCGACGCCATATCGCGTGCTGATGCTCAACGACGACTACACGCCGATGGAATTCGTCGTCCTGTGCCTCCAGCGCTTCTTCCGCATGTCGATCGAGGAAGCGACGCGGGTGATGCTCCACGTCCATCAGCGCGGGGTGGGGGTGTGCGGCGTGTTCACCTATGAGGTTGCCGAGACCAAGGTCGGCCAGGTGATGGATTTCGCACGCGAGAACCAGCACCCACTGCAATGCACGCTCGAAAAGGCGTGAATCGCGGCCGGGGCGTGCCCATCACGATTATTGCCGCTGGGCGGGACAGGCTCTAAAGCGCGTCGATGGACCGCATCCTCATTCGCGGGGGCAATCGCCTCCAGGGCCGCCTTCCCATTTCGGGTGCCAAGAATGCCGCGCTGACGCTGATGCCGTGCGCGCTGCTCACCGACGAGCCGGTGACGCTCAGGAACCTGCCGCGCCTCGCCGACGTCGACAGTTTCGGGCATCTGCTCAACCAACTCGGCGCCTCGACCCAGATCGAGGGCGCGCGGCCTGAGGATTTCGGGCGCGTGATGACGATCCGTGCCGGCCGCCTCACCGCGACCGAGGCGCCCTATGACATCGTCCGCAAGATGCGCGCCTCGATCCTCGTGCTTGGCCCGTTGGTCGGCCGTGCGGGCGAGGCGACGGTGTCGCTGCCGGGCGGCTGCGCGATCGGCAACCGGCCGATCGATCTTCATTTGAAGGCGCTCGAGGAGATGGGTGCCGAGATCGAGCTGGCCGCGGGCTATGTCAAGGCGAGCGCGCCGGGCGGGCGGTTGCCGGGCGGCTGCGTCACCTTCCCCGTCGTCTCGGTCGGCGCGACCGAGAACGCACTGATGGCCGCCGTCACTGCCAAGGGCGGCAGCCGCATCGAAAATGCGGCGCGCGAGCCCGAGATCGTCGATCTGTGCAATCTGCTCGTCGCGATGGGCGCGTCGATCGGCGGGATCGGTAGCGAGACGCTCGAGGTCGAGGGCCGCGATCGGCTCCACGGCGCGACTTACAGCGTCATGCCCGATCGCATCGAGGCGGGCAGTTATGCCTGTGCCGCCGCGATCACCGGCGGCAGCCTCGATCTGGTCGGTGCGCACGCGGGCGATATGCGCGCGACACTCCAGGCGCTTGTCGAGGCCGGCGTGACGATCATCGAGTACGAGCAGGGGGTCCGCGTCGAGGCGACCAACGGCCTGGGCCCGCTGACGCTGTCGACCGCGCCCTATCCGGGCTTCGCGACCGACATGCAGGCGCAATTCATGGCGATGCTGTGCAAGGCCGATGGCGCGAGCGTGCTCACCGAGACGATTTTCGAAAACCGCTACATGCACGTGCCGGAGTTGGCGCGGATGGGCGCCGATATTCAGGTGCGCGGCCGCACCGCAGTGGTGCGTGGCGTCGACAGACTGGTCGGCGCGCCGGTGATGGCGACCGACCTGCGCGCCTCGATGAGCCTGATCCTCGCCGGGCTCGCCGCCGAGGGCGAGACGCACGTCCAGCGCGTCTACCATCTCGATCGCGGCTATGAACGGCTCGAGGAGAAGCTTTCCGCGGTCGGCGCCGATATCGAGCGCGTCAGCGACGGCTGACTCATCGCTCCACCAGGCGCGTATACAGGTGCCAGGTGGCGTATCCGAGCACGGGCAGCACCACCGCCAGCCCGATGAAGATGGGGATTGCGCCGATCACGAGCAGCGCGGCGACGATCATCCCCCAGCGCGCGACCGCCCCAGCATTGGCCCGCGTCGCGCGCAGCGAAACCGCGATCGCGCTATCGGCTTCGACCGCCTTGTCGACCACCATCGGCGCCGCGACCAGCGTCGTCGCCAGCGTGCCAGCGGCGAGCAGCGCGCCAGCGAGATTGCCGAGCACGATCATCATCCAGCCCTCGCGCGTGGTGAACAGCGCCGAGAGGAAGCTGCCGAGATCGGTCGGCGCCAGCGCGCCTAGCGTCAGATCGTAGACGAGCCATGCGACCCCGAGCCAGATCAGGAACAGCACCAGCAGCCAGATCGTCAGTTCGACGATCCCGCGGCGGCGCTCGCGGATCGGATCGAGGAAATGGGTCCAGTTCGCCTCGAGCCCTTCCTCGCGGCGCCGCGCCAGTTCGTAGAATCCCGACGACACGATCGGCCCGAGGATCGACAGCCCGGCGACCAGCGGGAAGAACAGCGGCAGCAGCCGCGTATCGAAGGTGAGCGCCGCCGCGATCAGCCCGATCAGCGGATAAAGCAAGGCCGCGAACAAGATATCGCCGCGCATCGATCGGAAATCGTTCCAGCCTTCGCGCAGCGCCCAGCGCAGGTCCGCCGCGTCGATTCGGCGGATGCGCGCCTCCGCCGGCCTGATGTCGGGAGTCGATTGGGTGAGCGTCGTCATCGGTGCCTCTCCCGAAGCCCAGTCCGCCCTCTGGATATGACCATACACCTTTTCGCGCGTCGGCGCGAGGGGCACGGCCGCTCAGGCGCCGCCGAAGCTCGCGATCAGGCCGTCGATGACGAATTGCGCGGCCAACGCGGCCAGCAGCACCCCCAGCAATCGCGTGATCACCGCCTCGATCTTCTGCCCCAGGATCCGCATCAGCGGCCCGGCAAGCAGCAATGCGGCGAGCGTGAGCAGCAGGATCAAGGCCATCGCGGCGAGAATCACCAGCGTGTGCGACACGCCGTGCCCCTGCGACATCAGCAGCATCACGCTCGCGATCGATCCCGGCCCGGCGATCATCGGCATCGCCATCGGGAAGATCGAAACGTCCTCCACCTCGGGGGTGTCGATGATCTTCTGCGCGCGATCTTCGCGCCGCTGCGTGCGCTTCTCGAACACCATCTCGAGCGCGATCAGGAACAGCATGATCCCGCCGGCGATGCGGAAACTGTCGAGGCTGATGCCGAGCGCGTCGAGGATGTCGTGCCCGAACAGCGCGAAGACGAACAGGATCAGCGCCGCGACGCCGACCGCGCGCAACGCCATCGCGCGCGCGTGCGCCGGGCTCGCCCCCGCCGTCAGCCCGGCATAGATCGGCGCGCAGCCCGGCGGATCGATGACGACGAAAAAAGTGATCAGCGCCGAGACGAACAATTCGGTGAGCGCGGCGATGCTCATCCCAGCGCGTTCGCGTCGTACGCCACACCCTCGCGCCGGCACGCCGACACCAGAGTGTTGCGCATCAGGCACGCGATCGTCATCGGGCCGACCCCGCCCGGCACTGGTGTGATTGCGGCCGTATGGCTTACGGCACCATCGAAATCGACATCGCCGACCAACCCGTCCTCGGTGCGGTTGATGCCGACGTCGATCACGACCGCACCCGGCTTGATCCACTCTCCCTTGACGAGTCGCGGCACGCCGACCGCGGCGACGACAATATCGGCACGGTGGATCACGCCGGCGAGGTCGTGGGTGCGCGAATGCGCGACCGTGACGGTGCAGCTTTCCTTCACCAGTAGCGCTGCCATCGGCTTGCCGACGATGTTCGATCGCCCGACGACCACCGCCTCCTTGCCCGAAAGATCGCCGAGCTGGTGCCTGAGCAGCATCAGGCAACCCAACGGCGTGCACGGCACGAAGCCGTCGAGCCCGGTCGCCAGCCGCCCGGCATTGACGGGGTGGAAGCCGTCGACATCCTTGTCGGGGTCGATCCGGGTGATGATCGCGCGTTCGTCGATATGGCCGGGCAGCGGCAATTGGACGAGGATGCCGTCGACGGCGGGATCGGCGTTGAGTGTATCGACCAAGGCGATCAGGTCGGCCTGGCTGGTGGCGGCGGGCAGACGATGCTCGAACCCCTGCATCCCCGCTGCCGCGGTCGCCTTACCCTTCGATCGGACATAGACCGACGAGGCCGGGTCGTCGCCGACGAGCACCACCGCGAGCCCCGGCTGGCGCCCGGTCCTGGCGGTGAACGCCGCTGCCTGCTTGCCCACGCGCTCGCGCAAGCCAAGCGCGAACGCCTTTCCGTCGATGATGTCAGCCGTCATGTCTGCGCCCCATAAAGGCTCGCGGCGATTCCCGCCAGCGTGTCGGGATCGCCGGTGATCGCCAGCCGCTTCAGCCGCCCGGTGTCGCCGCCGATCAGCGTCACGTCGCGTTTCGCGACCTTGAACGCCTTGGCGACGAACGCGATCAGCCGTGCGTTGGCGGCGCCCTCCACCGGCGGCGCGGCGATGCGGATGCCGAAATGATCGGGCCCGTGCGTGCCCCAGCCGTCACGCGAGGCGCGCGGCGTGACGCGCACTGCAAGGCTGATCCCCGAATCGGTCGCGCGCCAGCCGCTCAATAGGTGACGGGCGCGATCAGCGACATCGCGAGATTGGGCAGCACCACCGCCTGCAAGATGTAGATGATCAGCAGCACGACCAGCGGCGACAGGTCGAGTGCGCCGAAATCGGGCATGATCTTGCGGATCGGGCGATAGATCGGATCGGTGATCTTCTCGAGCGCGTACCACACCGAACGGACGAGATCGTTGTGCAGGTTGATGACGTTGAACCCGATCAGCCAGGACATGATCGCCTGGACGATGATGATCCACCACAGGACGTTGAGCAGAATCGTCAGGATCTGAAAAACGGCGATCAAGCGGGCCTCCGCAGACATGAGGAACGGGGGATCGTTACAGGAAAGCAGCGCGGGGCAACAACCCCTGTCAGGCGCAAACCTATTTCCCGATCAAGGTGCCCGCGCCGCGGCGAGTGAAGATTTCGAGCAGCATCCCGTGCGGAATCCGCCCGTCGAGGATCACCGCGGCCTCCACCCCCGCCTCGATCGCGGCAACGCAGGTATCGACCTTGGGGATCATCCCGCCCGAAATCGTGCCGTCGGCCTTGAGCGCGGCGATCTTCGCCTCGTCGAGATCGGTCAGCAGCTCTCCTGCCTTGTCGAGCACGCCGGCGACGTCGGTCAACAGGAAGAAGCGCTTGGCCCCCAGCGCGCCCGCGATCGCGCCGGCCATCGTGTCGGCGTTGATATTGTAGGTCGCGCCGTCCGCGCCCAGCGCCACCGGCGCCACCACAGGGATGAAATTGTCCGCGGCAAGGTTGGTCAGGATGCGCGGATCGACCGTCACCGGATCGCCGACGAAGCCCAGATCGACATGCCGTTCGATCCCCGAATTGGGGTCGGCTTCGGTGCGCTGCACCTTCTCGGCGATGACGAGGTTGGCGTCCTTGCCCGACAGCCCCACCGCGCGCCCGCCTAGCGCCGCGATCCAGCCGACGATCTCCTTGTTGATCTTGCCCGCGAGCACCATCTCCGCGACTTCGGCGGTGGCGGCGTCGGTGACGCGCAGGCCGCCGACGAACTGCGATTCGACCCCCAGCCGCTTGAGCATCGCGCCGATCTGCGGCCCGCCGCCGTGGACCACGACCGGGTTGATCCCGACCGCCTTCAACAGCACCACGTCCTCGGCGAAGTCGCGCTGCGCCTCGGGATCGCCCATCGCGTGGCCGCCATATTTCACCACGAAGGTCTCGCCCGCATAGCGCTGAAGATAGGGCAGCGCCTCGGTGAGCGTCTCGGCCTTGGCGAGCAAGGCGGCGGAGGGCGTATGGTCGGTCATGCGCGCTCCCATAGCGTGGCCGTCACGCTAGCGGAAGCTTGGCGGGCGCCCGATCGAGCCGCCGCCCGATCGCGACGAAGAGATAGATCACCGGCGCCACCAGCACTGCGGACAGCACCACCTTGGCGAGCATCTGCCCGACGAGAAGCGCACCGATCGGGAACACGCCCGCGAACGCGATCGTGACGAACAGCAAGGTATCGACGATCTGGCTCAGGATGCTCGCCAGCGCGGCGCGCAGCCACAGCAGCCGGCTGCCCTCCTTGCCCTTGAGCGCCGAGAAGATCGTGACATTGAGCGTCTGCGAAATCCCGTAAGCTACGATGCCCCCGGTCCAGATGCGCCAGGTGCCGCCGAGGATGAGCTGGATCGCCTCGCGATTCTCGGGGCGCATCGCCGGTGAGGCGGGCAGCGCGTGGACGATCACAGACAGGATGATCGACACGATCAGCGGCACGAAACCAATCAGCACCAGCCGGTTGGCGATCGCGCGCCCATGCAACTCGGCAACCGCGCTCGACGTGACGACGAGCAGCAGGAACGCGAAGATCCCCGCCTCGACCGCCAGCGGGCCGATGCCGATCAGATTGCCCAGCTCCGATACCGGCCCCAGCGACACCTGCTTGTTGCCGAGCACGCCCGCGATGCAGACCATGCCGCCATAGAAGATCGAGAAAGCGAAAAGCGATCGCGGGATCGCGGGGGTGGGATGGTTCATGCGGTCGGCCGAAAAGTGGAAAAGGCGATACGTCCCCGTCCGTTCGCCCTGAGCTTGTCGAAGGGCCGTTCTTCCCTCGTGCCCGCACGCAAGGAGAAAAGAACGGTGCTTCGACAAGCTCAGCACGAGCGGTTTTGGTCGTTCGCTCCAAGCTGTAACGCGAAATCGGCGCAGATCAACGTCGGGGCTGGCGGAGGCGCGTGCGCCGTGTATGGTCGTCGCCCGCGCAGCCGGGGGGCCGCGTGTCGGTCGATTATCAAGCGCGGGCAAGCACCTTCCATGACACGAATCCTGATCGGCATCGCAGGCATCCTGGTGATCCTCGGCCTCGCGTTCGCGCTGTCGACCAACCGCCGTGCGATCCGCCTGCGTGTCGTCGGCGCCGCCTTCGCGCTCCAGGCGGGAATCGCGGTGCTGGTGCTCTACGTGCCCTGGGGCAAATCGGTGCTCGCTTTCCTGTCGGGCGGGGTCTCCAACCTGCTCGGCTACGCCAAGGCGGGGGTGGATTTCATCTTCGGCCCGCTCGCATCGCCCGAGATCGGTGGCAACAGCTTCGCGATCGCGGCGCTGCCCGTGATCATCTTCTTCGCCAGCCTGGTGTCGATTCTCTATTATCTCGGCATCATGCAACTCGTCGTGCGCTGGATCGGCGGGGCGATCGAAAAAGTGATCGGTGTCTCGAAGGTCGAATCGCTGTGCGCGGCGGCGAACATCTTCGTCGGGCAAAGCGAATCACCGCTCGTCATCCGGCCCTATCTCGCCAGCCTCACTCCGGCGCAATTGTTCACGGTGATGACCAGCGGGATGGCGGGGGTCGCTGGCACGATCCTCGCGGCCTATGCCTCGATGGGCATCCGCATCGATTATCTGCTCGCCGCCTCGTTCATGGCGGCGCCCGGCGGCATCCTGATGGCCAAGATCATCATGCCCGACACACCCGCCGATAGCGACGGCGAACTGCCGCTGGGCGACCATCCAGAGGATGAAAAAATCGCGCTCGCCGATGCCACGCACGATGAGGAAAAGCCCGCCAACATCATCATGGCCGCCGCGCAAGGCGCGCAGACAGGGGTCAAGCTCGCGGTTGCGGTGGGGGCGATGGTGCTGGCCTTCGTCGCGCTGGTGGCACTTGCCAACGGGCTCCTCACCGGGGTCGGCAATCTGGTGGGGCTTCCGGGACTGACGTTTCAGGGGCTGCTCGGCATGGTCTTCAAGCCGGTGATGTTCCTGCTCAACATCCCCTGGCACGAGGCGGGCGCGGCGGGCGGCTTCTTCGGCGAGAAGATCGTGCTCAACGAATTCGTCGCGTACATCGATCTCGGCAAGGTGCAGGATACGCTCAGCCCGCGCACCGTCGCGATCGTCACCTTTGCGCTTTGCGGTTTCGCCAACTTCTCGTCGATCGCGATCCAGATGGCGGTGACGGGGGGACTGGCGCCCAACCAACGCCCGATGATCGCGAAGCTCGGTATCCGCGCGCTGATCGCGGGGAGCCTCGCCAACCTGATGTCGGCGGCGCTGGCGGGGTTGTTGATCCAGTAGGAAAGGGAACGCGATGAGCGCCGAACAACCCGAACCCGAACATACGATCGAACGGCTGATCTTCTTTTCGGACGCGGTATTCGCGATCGCAATCACGCTGCTCATCATCGAAATTCACGTGCCCGAGCTTGAGCGCGGTGCCGGCGCGCTCGATTATGTCCAGGCGCTCGCCTATCTCATCCCCAATTTCGTCGGCTTCCTGATCAGCTTCTTCGTGATCGGCGCCTTCTGGGCGGGGCATCACCGCGCCTTCGCCTGCGCAGTACGCTGGAGCGACCGGCTGGTCTTCCCCAACCTGCTGATACTGTGCGCGATCGCGGCGATGCCCTTCTTCACCGCGTTCGTCAGCGCCAATCCGAACGCGCGCGTGCCGGTGGCGGTCTATTGCGGCTGGCTGCTCGTCACCGGATTCCTCAACATGAACCTGCAGCGCGTGGTGCTCGCCCCGCCGGTCGTCAGCCCGGTGCTGTCGCCGGGCCGCGCCGAGACGATCCGCCGGCGCGGGCTTGCCGTCGTGCTCGGCGCAGCGACGGCGGTGCTGGTCGCGATCGTCTCGCCGATTCCGGCGCTTGCCGAAGCGGCGCTGGTCACCATCCCGCTCTGGCGGAAGCTGCTCGATCGACGTGCCGCGCGCGCCGCCGCGGCTCAGCGCGTCGGAACCGGCGCGTCGCCCGAATAATCGTAGAAGCCCCGCCCGGTCTTGCGGCCGTACCAGCCCGCGTCGACATATTTGACGAGCAGCGGCGCGGGGCGGAACTTGGGATCGCCGGTGCCGTGGAACAGCACCTTGGTGATCTCCAGACACGTATCGAGCCCGATGAAATCGGCGAGCGTGAACGGCCCCATCGGGTGGTTGAGCCCCAATTGGCACGCCGCGTCGATATCGGCAATCGTCGCCACGCCCTCGCCGAGCGCGAAGCACGCCTCGTTGAGCATCGGCATCAGCACGCGGTTGACGATGAAGCCCGGCGCATCGTTGGCATGGACCACGCGCTTGCCCAGCGCGGCGGCATAGGTCTCGATGATCTTCACGGTCTCGTCCGCGGTAGCGAGTCCGCGGATCACCTCGATCAGCCCCATCACCGGCACGGGGTTGAAGAAATGCACGCCGATGAAACGCTTGGGATCGGGCGCCGCCTGCGCCAGCCGTGTGATCGGGATCGACGAGGTGTTCGACGCCAGCACCGCCTGATGGCCCAGCACCTTGCCGACGGCCTCGAAGATCGATCGCTTGATCTCCTCGCGCTCGGTCGCGGCTTCGATCACCAGCCCGCAGGTCGACATGCCGGCAACGCCGTCGATCGGCTCGATTCGGGCAAGTGTGGCGTCACGCGTCTGCGCGTCGATCTTTTCCTTCTCGACCAGCCGTCCGAGTTGCTTCGCGATCCCCGCCTTGCCCGCCTCGGCGCGTTCCCTGGAGACATCGGTGAGGAGCACGCGATACCCCGCCTGCGCGGATACCTGCGCGATGCCAGCGCCCATCTGCCCCGCCCCGATCACGCCGACTGCCTGCATCTCGCCTGCTCCTTCGATAAGAATGTTCCGTGTCGCACGCGCTCTAGAGTTTATTGTGCTTACGTGGAAGCGGGCCGGTGCCGGAAACGGGACCTGGCCTCTTTTTCCATCGCCCGCAGCCTCCTAAGATGGTGCGATGAGACCGATCGCCGCGTTCGCCCTGTTGTCCGTTCTCGCCGCCTGCGCTCCGCGCGCGCCGGGTAACGACGCAGCGCCGGCGCCCGATACGGAAACTGCGCCGGCGTCGTCGGTTTCCGCCGACGCACCCGACAGTCATGCGACACCGCACCCCGCCGGCGCGCGCACGTTCGCCGACTGGACGGTGGCATGCGACAATGGCGGCGAATGCTCGATGGCCTCGCTCTCGCCCGAAGATGGAGACTTCTACGCGGTCAACCTCGCGCTAACCCGCGCGGCGGGGCCCGACGGTGCGATCGCGGTCGCGCTGCTGCCCAACGAGGAAGGCGTGACCCCGGCGGCGGTCGCGGTCGATGGCGTGCCGGTGGGCGGTGCGTTTCCCGCCGTGAAAGACGGGCGCACCACGGTGACGGGCAACGCCGCCGCCGCGATCGCTTATGCGCTCGCCAACGGGCAGCGGCTCACGGTGCGCGATCCTGGCGGCGCGGTGCTGGCGACGATCTCGCTCGCGGGCGCTTCGGCGAGCCTGCGCTACATCGATGCCGAACAACGTCGTGCGGGCACCGCGACCGCGATCGTCGCCAAGGGCAACCGGCCCGCGAGCGCGGTGCCCGCCGCGCCGGCGCTGCCGGTGATCGTCGCCCCGCCCGCCGCCACCGGCACCGCGCAGGTCGGCGCGACGATGGCGGCCGAACTGAAGCAGCGCGCGGGCTGCGACGATACGCTCGTCACCGGCATCGCGCCCGAGACGTACTCGCTGGGCGACGGCGCGACGCTGGTGCTCGTGCCGTGTGGCCGGGGCGCCTATAATCTCAGTTCGGCGCTGTTCGTGCTCAAGGACGGCAAGGCCGACCCCGCGCGCATCGACGCCCCCTCCGGCTTCACCGAATCGGGCGCGCCCGCGGAAATTCCGCAGGTCGTCAACGCCGGCGTCACCGATGGCGTGCTCTCCAGCTACGCCAAGGGGCGCGGGCTGGGCGATTGCGGCGTCGAGCAGGATTTCGTCTGGGACGGCAGCATGTTCCGCCTCGCCCAGCAGGCGGAAATGGGCGAATGCCGCGGCAACCCGAACCTCCTCACGACATGGCGCACACAGGTGATGCGACGATAGGGGCCGACTGTCGCCCTCTACGGCGCCTTCCGCCGTGGGCGCGCCTCGGCGAGCAGCAGCGCGAAGCGATCGTCGGGGTCGGTCCATTCCGCCACCGGGGTCCATTCGCCGGCGAGCAGCAGCATCCGCGCGTCGCGGGGCCCGTATTTGTGGCTGTTCTCCGTGTGGATCGTTTCGCCCGCCGCCATCTGGAAGGCGTGGCCGTCGATCGCGAAATCCACGTCGCGCGTCGCCTCGAGGTGCATCTCGATCCGGGTCAGCGTCTCGTTCCAGATCGCGCGGTGGCGAAACGCATCGACGGGGATGGTGCCGCCCAGCTCGCGGTTGATCCGATCGAGCAAATTGAGGTTGAACGCCGCGGTGATCCCGGCGGCGTCGTCATAGGCGGGCACCAGCACGTCCTCGCTTTTCACCCGGTCCATCCCGATCAGCAGCAAGGCGTCGTCGCCGAGCGATTCGCGCATCGCGCGCAGCAGATCGACCGAGGTGCGCGGCACCAGATTGCCGATCGTCGAACCGGGGAAGAAGCCGAGCTTGGGCAGGCCGCGGATCGCCTCCGGCAGCGCAATCGGCTCCATGAAATCGGCCTCGACCGGGATCACCGGCAGGTCGGGGAAATCCTGCGCCAGCGCGGCTGCCGCATCGCGCAGGAAATCGCCTGAGATATCGATCGGCACATAAGCGGCGGGCGTAATCGCGCGCAGCAGCAGCGGCGTCTTGGCCGACGATCCCGATCCGAACTCGACCACCGCACGGCCGCGCCCCACCTTGGCGGCAATATCCGCGCCGCTTTCGGTCAGGATGCGCGTTTCGGTGCGTGTCGGATAATATTCGGGCAGGTCGGTGATCGCCTCGAACAGCTCCGATCCGCGCCGATCGTACAGCCAGCGCGCCGGCACCGCGCGCTGCGGCGCGGTGAGACCGTCGAGCACGTCGGCGCGGAAAGCCGGATCGGCGGTGATGGTATCGCTGTCGTCGATGGCGCGTTTCTCCAGCAGCTATTTGTCTTCGGAAGCCCGGTGCTGTGTTCCAACAGGATAGGAATGCATCAACAATCCTTCGCCAGCCGCACGCCGGTGAACTGCCAGCGCTGATGCGGATAAAAGAAATTGCGATAGCTCGCACGGACATGCCCGCGCGGCGTCGCGCATGAGCCGCCCTTGAGCACGAACTGCCCGCTCATGAACTTGCCGTTATATTCGCCGACCGCACCCTCGGCAGGGCGGAAGCCGGGATAGGGGCGATACGCGCTACCGGTCCATTCCCAGACGTCACCGAAAAAGCCGGGCGTGGTGCCAGGACGCGGTTCGGCCGGCCCGGCCGCGTCGAGTTGGTTGCCGCCCGCCGGGTCGTGCGCCTGCGCCGCCGCTTCCCACTCAGCCTCGGTTGGCAGCCGCGCGCCCGCCCAGCTCGCATAAGCATCGGCTTCGTAGAAGCTGATGTGCGTCACCGGTGCGGCAGGATCGATCGGTTGCCGCCCGTCGAGCCCGAAGCGTGTCCAGCCGCCGTCGTCCTGTTCCCAGTAGAGCGGCGCGGCGATGCGTTCGGCCTGCACCCACGCCCAGCCGTCGGATAGCCAGTGGCGCGACTCGGCATAGCCCCCGTCCTCGATGAACGCGATCCACTCGCCGTTGGTGACGGTGCGGTCGGCGAGCGCGTGGGGGTGGAGCAGCG
Organism: Hephaestia caeni; assembly: GCF_003550065.1. GTDB lineage: Bacteria > Pseudomonadota > Alphaproteobacteria > Sphingomonadales > Sphingomonadaceae > Sphingomonas > Sphingomonas caeni_A. The sequence goes on along the minus strand of NZ_QXDC01000003.1, from coordinate 501,707 downwards.
CGGCGTGGCGCGGCCTCTCGCAGTCGAACGCGAACCCGTCGCCGCGGTGGCCGATCTCGACCGTGCCTTGCGCACCCTCGATCCAGTCGATCACCCCCGGCATCGCGATCGGTGCCTCGTGCGCCGACGGCCACAGCGCAGGCTCGATCGGGTTGCAACTCAGCAGGTGGAGGATGTCGGTCAGCAGCAATTCCTGATGTTGCTCCTCATGATGGCAGCCGAGCGCCACCAGATCGCGCACCTCGGGCGCCAGCCCCGGCAGCGCATCGAGCAGGGCGGCTTCGATATGCGCGCGGTAGGCGAGCACGTCGTCAAGGCTCGGCCGCGTCACCATGCCGCGGCGGTCGCGCGCGTGGCGCTGTCCCTCGGCCTCGTAATAGCTGTTGAACAGAAATGGGAACCGCGCGTCGTACGGTGCATAACCCGGCACGAAATCGCGCAGCACGAACGTCTCGAAGAACCAACTCGTGTGAGCGAGGTGCCATTTGGCAGGCGAGGCGTCGGGCATTGATTGCACGGTCGCATCGGCATCCGACAATGGTTCGACCAGTGCGCGGCTGAGCGCGCGAACCGCCGCGAACCGCGCTGCGAGCGGTGCGGGGGCGGGGGAGCGTCGATCGATCATCGTCTCGCGAGCAGGTGAACCTCGTGTCAGCGCGTCGCGCCGGGTTGCCAGAGAACGTCCTCGGCGCCGGCTTTGTTCATCGCCCGCGATGCGACGAACAGCCAGTCCGACAATCGGTTGAGATAGGCGAGCGCGTGCGGGTTGATCGGCATCGCTGCCGCCGCGGTGACGGCGGCACGTTCGGCGCGGCGCGCGATCGCTCTCGCCAGATGGAGCGCCGCGGCCGGCGGCGTGCCGCCTGGCAGGATGAAGCTGGTGAGCGGCGTCAGGCTGGCGTTCATCGCATCGATCTCTGCTTCGAGCCGCGCGACCTGGGTCGGCACGATCCGCAGCACCATCTCCGACGGCGTGAAATCCTCGCCCGGCGTGGCGAGATCGGCGCCGAGATCGAACAGGTCGCTCTGGATGCGCGTCAACCCGGCGGAAAGGCCGGCGGAATGGATCGTGTCGGCCTCCCCGATCGCGACGATCGCCACGCCGATCGCGCTGTTGGTCTCGTCGACATCGCCGATCGCCGTCATCCGCGCATCGCTCTTGGCGAGTCGTGATCCGTCGACCAGCCCGGTCGTGCCGTCATCGCCCTTGCGGGTGTAGATCTTGTTGAGCTTGACCAGCGCGAGATGCCCTTTTGTTGCGGTTCCGGCCCGCTCTCCCACGGGGCAACCAAAGCGATTATCCTATGGGTGGCCGGGTGAGGGAGCGGGCCGGAACCGATCTATACCAAAGCCTTCAAGTACGTCCGGCGGCAAACAGGATCAGCACCACGATCATGATCGCGAGCGCCTGGAAGAAGATGCGAAACTGCATCATCTTGTTCGATTTCAGGCTCGACGCGCTCGGCTGGGTGCCGTTCAGATCCGCCTCGGTCGTCTTGAGGAAGGTGACGATGCCGCGTACCAGCGCGACCACTGTCGCGATCATCGCGGCGACGAGCAGGATGACGAGGAAAGTGTTCATCGCGCCAATTTAGGCGTTCCCGGGCCTTGCCGCAACGTGGTTGGTCGGGATCGCCGCGTTATACCGCCAGCTTGGGGAAAGCGGCGCGGAAGGCGGCGACCTTGGGCTTGTCCCAGTGCACGATATACGGATGGGTCGGGTTCCGGCGATAGAAGTCCTGATGATACGCTTCGGCCGGGTAGAAGCCGCCGCGTTCGAGCCGCGTTACGATCCGAGCCTTGAAGGCGTGCGCGCGCGTCAGTTGCGCGATGTATGCGGCGGCCACCTTCTGCTGTGCTGCTGTCTGCGGGAAGATCGCCGAACGATAGCTCGGCCCCCGATCCGGCCCCTGCCGATTGAGCTGGGTGGGGTCGTGCGCGACCGAGAAATAGACGCGCAGCAGCGTGCCGTAACTCACCCGGGCTGGATCGTAGGTGATCCTGATCGCTTCGGCATGGCCGGTCTTTTCGGTGCTGACGTCGCCGTAGCGGGCGGTCGCCTTGCTGCCCCCGGCATAGCCGCTGACCACCGATGTGACGCCCTTCACCTGCTCGAACACCGCTTCCATGCCCCAGAAACAGCCGCCCGCCAGCACCGCGGTTTCGGAATGCGTCGACGGCGGCACGTCGAGCACGGGGGCGGGGATCGCAACCGCTCGCTCGGCGGCAGGGGCAGCGCTGCACGCGGCTGCCGCGATGCCGCCGAAGCCGGCCAGGACGATGAAGGGGCGGTGCATGAGCGCTCTCCTGCGGCGCGCGGCATGGCGCCGCGGCCTCGATCAGCCCTCATCCTAGCACGATCGGGCGATCCCCGCCCGAGTCGCGTTCAGTGGGCGGGCGCGGGCGCGGGCGCCGTCGCCTCGGTAGGCGCCGCCGACGATTCGGCGATGTGCAGCCCGGCAAGCCCGATCGCGCCGAGCGCGAAGCCGCCGAGGAACTGCCACAGGAAGTCGGACTTCAGGATGGCCCGCATCGTTCTTGCCTTTTTCTATCCATCCCGCGCCGCGTCGCCGCAGCACAAGCATCAGGAGCAAGGACCGCCCGGAATCGGCAACGCCGACTCGCGATCCTTGGCACCGGCTTGTACGCCCGGCGGCTTAACGCGCGCTGGGCAACCCGTTCATCTTAGAGCAGCACAGGCCGTCTGGATGCGCTCGCAGGCTTCGAGCAGCAGCGCATCCGAGGTCGCGTAGCTGATCCGCATCGCGGGCGACAGGCCGAACGCGACGCCGGGGACGACCGCCACCTTCACGTCTTCGAGCAGATATTCGACGAACGCCGAATCGCTGTCGATCGTCACCCCCTTCGGGGTCGTCTTGCCGATCAACTGCGACAGTTCGGGATAGACGTAGAACGCGCCCTCGGGCCGCGGGCAGGTGATTCCGTCGGCCTGGTTGAGCATCGACACGACGAGATCGCGCCGCCCCTGGAACGCCTGCGCGCGCTCTTTCAGGAAGCTCTGGTCGCCGTTCAGCGCCGCCACCGCCGCGGCCTGCGCGATCGAGCAGGGGTTCGAGGTCGACTGGCTCTGGAGCTTCGCCATCGCCTTGATCAGCCACGGCGCGCCGCCCGCGAAGCCGATCCGCCAGCCGGTCATCGCATAGGCCTTGGAACAGCCGTTGACCGTCAGCGTGCGCTCATAGAGCGAGGGGCAGACCTGCGCGATCGTCGCGAACTCGAATCCGTCATAGACGATATGCTCGTACATATCGTCGGCGAACACCCACACGTCCGGGTGACGCTCGATGACCTCGCCGAGCGCCTTCAACTCAGCCGCGGTATAGCCAGCGCCGGTCGGGTTCGACGGCGAATTGAGGATCACCCATTTGGTTTTGGGCGTGATCGCGGCCTCGAGCGCTTCAGGCGCGAGCTTGTAACCCTGCTCGGCGCCCGCCGCGACGAATTTGGGCACGCCGCCGGCGAACAGCACGACATCGGGATAGCTCACCCAATACGGCGCCGGGATCACTACCTCGTCGCCTGGATCGAGCGTCGCGATCATTGCGTTGAACAGCGTGTGCTTGCCGCCCACGTTCACCGTGATCTGGCTGGCCTCGTAGGCAAGCCCATTGTCGCGCTTGAACTTGGCGGCGATCGCCTGCTTCAATTCGGGTGTGCCGTCGACATTGGTGTATTTGGTCTTGCCCGCACGGATCGCCTCGATCGCCGCATCCTTGATGAAATCGGGCGTATCGAAATCCGGTTCGCCGGCGCCGAGACCGATCACATCGACACCCGCGCGCTTCAGTTCCAGCACCTTGCTGGTGATCGTGAGCGTGGGCGACGGCTTGATGCGGCCGAGCGCGGCGGAAGTCTGCATGGCGTGGTGTCCCCTACAAAAGGCGGGGGCGCTATAGCCCCGCCTTGTTCGCGACTGCAACCGCCGGGATGAGCCCGTGCAGCGCATTGCCGACGAAGAAGCCCCCGGCGAGGTCGGCGGGGGTCAGATCGCCCTCGATCGCGCGGCCCGATTCGAGCAATTCGGCGCGGAGCACGCCGGGCAGCAGCCCGCGCGTCAGCGGCGGGGTGACGAGTTTGTCGCCGCGCTCGACGAACAGGCTGGTGAAGCTGCCCTCGGTGAGGAAGCCGTGCGCGTCGACGAAGGCGACCTCGAACGTGCCGGCGGCCTTGCGCGGGGCATCATGGAAGGCGCGGTCGCTCGTTTTGTGGCGGCAGCGGAAATCGTCGGGGTCGATCGTCGACGCGACGATGGTGACCTCTACCGGGCCGGCCGGGGGTTCGGGCAGCGGTGAAACCTGGATCGCCATCGCGCCGCTCGGGGCGAGCAGCAGCCGGATGCGGCGCGCCTCGCGCAGCCGGAAGGTCGCAGCCTGCAATTCGTTGCGCGTCGCGTGGCGATCGAACGGGATGCCGAACGCCAGCGCGCTCGCCTTCATCCGCGCGAGGTGCCGGTCGAGCAGCACGGTCCCCGCCTGCGGATCGAACGCCATCGTCTCGATCAGGTCGAAGCGCCGCTGACCCGCGGTGACGAACGCGCTTTTGGCAAGGCATTCGGCCCATTCCTCGGCGGCGTTCGAATCGGCAACCACACCCGATCCCAGCCCCAGTCGCGCGGTCTCGTCGCCGTGTGCCATCTCGAGCGTGCGGATAGCGACGTTGAAGATCGCGTCGCCGTCGGCGTCGATCCGGCCAATCGCGCCGGTGTAGGTGCCGCGGGGGGCGGCCTCGACTTCGGCGATCACCTCGCTCGCGCGGATCTTGGGCGCGCCGGTGATCGATCCGCACGGGAACAGCGCCTCGATCACGTCGACGGCGTCGCGGCCCTCGGCGAGGTCGGCTGTGACGTCAGACACCATCTGGTGGATCGTCGGATAGGTTTCGACCCCGAACAGCCGCGGCGCCTTCACGCTGCCCGGCCGCGCGACGCGGGTCAGGTCGTTGCGCAACAGATCGACGATCATCAGATTCTCGGCGCGCTGCTTGGGATCGGCGGCGAGGCGTTCGGTGATCGCATGATCCTCGTCCGCGGTGTCGCCGCGCATCGCGGTGCCCTTCATCGGCCGCGCCAGCAGCGTGTCCGCATCGAGCCTGAAAAAGAGTTCGGGCGACAGCGACAGCAGCAGCGTGTCGTCGGTGCGCACCACCGCGCCGTAATGCGCCCGCGCCTGCGCGCGCAGCCGCGCGTAGAGCGCCAGCGGATTACCCAGGATGGCCACCTCAGCGGCAAAGGTGAGGTTCGCCTGATAAATGTCGCCCGCGCGAATGTAATCGAGCACGCGCGCGAGGCGTGCCTCATAATCGGCGTTGGTGATCGCGGGCCGCGGCGCCGCGCACCATGCCGCCGCCGGATCGGGAAGCAGCGCGGATAGCTGATCGGCCGCGATCGTCTCTGCGCGCTCGAACAGCCCGAACCAGAGCAGCGCGCGATCGTCGGTGACCGCCGCGATCCGGGGCTCGATCCCCGTACCCGCGCCGTAAGCGAGATATCCCGCCGCGTGCAGTCCGTCGCGTCGCGCCGCGCGCAACGCGGCCAGCGCCGGGCGCACCTCGTCCGCCCGGCGCGCCTCGATCACGCGGACGGGCGCGCGATAAAGCGTCGCGTCACCGCCCGCGGCATCGTCGAGCAGGACGAAGGGTGTCTTTTCGTCGGCGACCATCGTTCGGACCAGATGCACGTCAAAGGCGGGGTGGGGCAAGCCTCCTTGGCAGATTCGGCGGCCAGGCCTATTTCCGGGCGATGCCTCAGCCCCCGCTCCGCGCCGCGATCATCCCCGTCACCCCGCTCCAGCAGAATTGCACCTTGCTGTGGTGCACCGAGACGATGAAGGGGGCCTTCGTCGATCCCGGCGGCGATCTTCCCCGGCTCAAGGCGGCCGCGGCGCAGCACGGCGTCACGATCGAGAAGATCCTCCTCACCCACGGCCATATCGATCATTGCGGCGAGGCGAAGCTGCTCGCCGACGATCTCGGCGTGGCGATCGAGGGGCCGCACGAGGAGGATCGCTTCTGGATCGCCCGGCTCGACGAAGACGGCCGCAAATACGGAATCCACGGTGTACCGTTCGAGCCCGATCGCTGGTTGGATGAAGGTGATCAGGTCACGGTCGGTACGCTCGCGCTCGACGTCTATCACACCCCCGGGCACACCCCCGGCCACGTCATCTTCCACCACCCGCCCTCGGCGCTCGCGCTGGTGGGCGACGTGCTGTTCGCAGGCTCGATCGGCCGCACCGATTTCCCGCTCGGCAATCACCAGACGTTGTTGCGCACCGTGGTCGAGAAGCTCTGGCCCTTGGGCGACGACACTGCCTTCATCCCCGGCCACGGCCCGACAAGCAACTTCGCGCACGAACGCCGCCACAATCCGTTCGTCAGCGACGCCGCGATCGCGCGCTAGAGGGTAATTGCGCGCATGACGGGGCCGCTGCTTCTCTGTCTCAGGGGGTGCCGGGCTACCCTCGTGCCGGCGATTCGATCGGTAGTTCGATCTGCGTGCGCGGCGGTTCGCGGAAGGGCAGCGACACCGCATAGATGCCGAGCACCACCAGCAACAGCATCGTCACCACCGCGCCCGCCAGCCGGCCGTGGCGCAGCCCTTCCATCCCCAGCGCATGCGCGACGCGCACGATCAGGAAGATTGCCGAGACGATCCACAGCCAGATCGACGATCCCTGCGCGAATTCGATCAGCCCGATCAGGATGACGATGAACGGCGCATTTTCGACGAAATTCGCCTGGGCGCGCATCCGCGTCGCCAGCGCCAGATTGCCGCCGTCGCCGATGCTGACCGCGGCGGCACGGCGCACCAGCCCAACGCGCAGGGCGAGCCAGGCGTTGATCAGCGCCGCGCCGCCCGCGGTCACCAGCGTCACCGGTAGGGTGATCAAAGCCATGTCGCGCTCCCGTCTCCGTTACGCGGCAAGCGATCGCACGCCGCCGCGCCGCTTGCAACGCCGTTCAAAATCGCTATAGCGCCACGCTTCGCGATGCGTCTGGCCGTGGTGCCTTCCGCGGCCTTTCGGGGCCATCGGTTGCTTCATGCCGCGTTCGGGCTTATCGCGCCCCGATAGCATTTACACGAATAAGGTGCCGAAATGGCCGTCCCTAAGAGAAAGACCTCTCCTTCGAAGCGCGGTATGCGTCGTGCGCACGATTCGCTGACGCCGCACGCGTTCCAGGAATGCCCGAATTGCGGCGAACTCAAGCGCCCGCACAATCTGTGCCCGGCTTGCGGCCATTATAACGGCCGCGAGATCGTCTCGGTCGAAGGCTAAGCCGACCTACCACGCCAGACAGGAGACCAGCGCGCGTGTCGACCAGCTCCCGGATTGCCGTCGATGCGATGGGCGGCGACGAGGGGCTGGCGGTGATGCTTGCTGGCGTCGCGCGTGCACGCCGCCGATTCGAGGGCATGAAATTCATTCTCGTCGGTGACGAGGAGCGGATTCGGGCCGGCCTCCAGAATCACCCCAAGCTGACGGCGCATTCGGAAATCGTCCACGCGCCCGACATGATCGGGTCGAGCGAACGGCCGAGCCAGGCGATCCGCCGCGCCAAGACCACCTCGATGGGGATCGCCATCGACATGGTGAAGCAGGGCCGTGCGGGCGCTGCGGTTTCATCGGGCAACACCGGTGCGCTGATGGCGATGGCCAAGCTCAGTCTGCGCACGATGCCGGGGATCGATCGCCCCGCGCTCGCCGCGTTGCTGCCGACGCTCGGCGACAACGACGTCGTCGTGCTCGATCTCGGCGCCAACACCGAATGCGATGCGCGCAATCTCGTCCAGTTCGCGGTGATGGGCGCCGCCTACGCCCGCACCGCGATGGATCTCGCGCGCCCGCGCACCGCGCTGCTCAACATCGGCACCGAGGATCAAAAGGGCACCGACACGATCCGCGATGCCGCCGCAGTGCTGCGCGATGCGCATCACCTGCCGCTCGATTTCACCGGCTTCATCGAGGGCGACCGGCTGTCGCGCGGCGAGGTCGACGTGATCGTGTGCGATGGCTTTTCGGGCAACATCGCGCTCAAGACTGCAGAGGGTACCGCGCGCTTCGTCGCCGATCTGCTGCGCCGTGCCTTCCGCAGTTCGACGCGCTCGAAGATCGGTTTCCTGATCTCGAAGCCCGCGACCGATCTGCTGCGCAACCGGCTCGATCCCAACAACCATAACGGCGCGGTGTTTCTCGGCCTCAACGGGCTGGTGGTGAAGAGCCACGGCGGCGCGACTGAACTGGGCGTCGCGACCGCGATCGGCGCCGCCGCCAAGATGGTGCGCGACGATCTCACCCGGCGGATCATCGACGATCTCGGCAACGTCCGGGCCGAAGCGGCATGACGGTGCGTTCGGTCATCATCGGCACCGGCTCGGCGCTGCCCGCGCGGCGCGTCTCGAACGCCGAACTCGCCGAAACCGTCGACACCTCGGACGAATGGATCGTCGAGCGCACCGGCATCCGCTTCCGCCACATCGCGGGCCCGGAGGAAACGACAGCGACGCTCGCCGCCGATGCGGCCGAAGCGGCGCTCGCGGCGGCCGGAATCGCGGCGCAGGACATGGATCTGATCGTGCTCGCCACCGCGACGCCGGATCAGACCTTCCCATCCTCGGCGACCCGGGTGCAGGCGATGCTCGGCATCGACGATTGCGTGGCGTTCGATGTCGCGGCGGTGTGCTCGGGCTTCCTCTATGCGGTCCAGGTCGCCGATTCGATGCTGCGCGCCGGCGTCCATCGCCGCGCGCTGGTGATCGGCGCCGAGACCTTCAGCCGGCTGCTCGATTGGGAAGATCGCGGCACCTGCGTGCTGTTCGGTGACGGCGCGGGCGCGATCGTGCTCGAGGCACGGGAAAGCGATGACGCCACCGGTCGTGGCATCCTGACGACGCGCCTCCACGCCGATGGTCGCTACAACGATCTGCTCTATGTCGATGGCGGTCCCTCGACGACGGGAACGGTCGGCAAGCTCCGAATGAAGGGACGCGAGGTGTTCCGGCACGCGGTGGTCAATCTGGCCGCGGTGATGGAGGAATCGCTCGTCGCCGCGGGGATTGCCGCCGATGCGGTCGATTGGGTCGTGCCGCACCAGGCAAATGCCCGCATCCTCGATGCCACCGCGCGCAAGCTGGGCCTGGCGCCCGAAAAGGTCGTGGTGACGGTCGATAAGCACGCCAACACCTCGGCGGCGTCGGTGCCGCTGGCGCTCGATACCGCGGTGCGCGACGGCCGGATCGGTCTCGGCGACGTGATCGTGCTGGAGGCGATGGGCGGCGGCTTCACCTGGGGCGCGGCGGTCGTCCGTTTCTGACGCGGGGCATGCCGCAACGTTCCGGTAACAATGCCTCTTTCAGGAAACTTGCCGCGTGTGTTACTCTTATCACGAGGGTGGTGGGAGAAGGGATGTCATGAGCGAAGCCGGAACGATGACGAGGGCCGATCTGGCCGATGCGATCCATCGCGAGGTGGGGCTGTCGCGCGCCGATTCGGCCCGGATGGTTGAAAGCATTCTCGCCCGCATGTGCAGCGCGCTCGCGGATGGCGAGAACGTCAAGATTTCGGGATTCGGCACCTTCGTGCTGCGTGACAAGGGCGAACGGATCGGCCGCAATCCCAAGACCGGCGTCGAGGTGCCGATCGCGCCGCGCCGTGTGCTCACCTTCCGGGCTAGCCAGATGATGCGCGACCGCATCGTCGCGGCGGGATAGCCGCGGGGTGGCGGGCGCTCCCGACAAGGCCGACACCGCTTTCCGCACGATCGGGGAGTTGTCGCGCGAGACGGGGCTGCCACAGCACATCCTGCGTTATTGGGAAACGCGCTTTCCCCAGTTGCGGCCGCTCCAGCGGGCGGGCAAGCGGCGCTATTACCGCCCCGGCGATGTCGCGCTGGTGCGCCGGATCGACGCGTTGCTCAACCGCGAAGGCTATACGATCAAGGGCGTCCAGCAATTGCTTGCGACCAAGGGCGCGGCGCCCGTTACACCCGCGCCCGGTGCCGATGGGGCCGCCCGGCTGCGCACGATCCGCGACGCGCTCGCCGAAGCGCTCCGCCGCGACGCGATCTAGAAATTGAGCGCCTGCGCGGCGAGCGCGTCGCAATCGGCGTCGGTGGCGCGCGGCGGTTGGTCGCCGGTGATCGACCGACCGATTGCCTTCAGGACATTGCCCAGGGATTTGGTGCCCTTTTGCGTTTCGATCTGCGGATCGCGGATCGTGCCCGATGCGATGATCGCGCCGGGCAGCCGCAGCACGCTCTTTTCCTTGGGCGCTCCGGTGATCCGGATCGCGAGTGCTTCGGACGGGAAGGCCACCGTGCCGCTGCCGCGTGATTGCGCGCGGGCGGTGTCGATCACCATCGGGGCGAGCGTGCCCATGCCCTGCTTCATATCGAGGCGGATCACCGCGCAGCGCAGCGCGGCGCGTTCGTCCGCGTCGGTGGTGAGCCCGCGCCCGACGTCGAAGCCGAGCAGCGAGGCGATCCGGGCGGGAAGCACCCCCTGGGTCGCGATCAGCCCGATGTTGCCGTCCGCGCGCCCGACGGCCTCGCGGAAGGTGCCGCCCTTGCCGACCAGTCGGACCTTGCCGTTGAGCCGCCCGTCGACCGCGCCGCCGCCACCCGCGATCGCCGCCAGCGTGCTGCCCTTGAGATCGAGCGCGACCGTCACCGTCGGCACCGCCCCGCCATCGGCCTGATCGACCGCGATGCGCCCCTCGATCGTACCGCGCTTGAGCCCCAGTGTGAACGGATCGGCGGTGAGCACGCCGTGATCGAGCGTTAGTTGCTCGCGCGTCCAGGCCAGCGACGACGGCCGTCGACGGCTGACCATGCGTCTGGCGGCAAACGCGATTCGTCCATCGGTGGGCCCGACATGCGCGAGGTTGATGCGGGTGTCGGGGACGAGCCGAAGCCCTTCCGACTGCTCGAGCGCAAGCGCCGCCGCATTGCCGGCGTCGGACGCGAGATCCTCGAAATCGAGCGTCCCGAACGCCACTTCGCCGTCGAGCATGGTGCGGCCGCGTCGCTTGTCGACGGTGACATGGCCGGTGAGATCGGACCCGCCGATCGTGCCCTTGAGGGCGGTGACGATCCACCTTGCGCCGGCACGCTCGACATGCGCGGCGAGGTTGATCGGCTGCGTGCCGAACAACCCCGCCTCGATCACCGCGTCGACCCGTTTGAGGTCGTCGGCGCGCGCCGTCATGGTGAAGGCCATATGGCCGGTGTCGAGCGCGCGCGCCATCGTGCCCTTGGCGGTCATCGTCAAAGCCGTGCCGTCGATCGCCGCCGCGAACGGCCAGCGTCCGGCTGAGGAGACGGCGGGGCCGCGCGCGGTGACGGTGATGGGCGCGCCCCGGATCGATCCCTTGCCCGTCAGGCGCAGGCTCTGCGCGTCGGCGGCGATCGCCGCGTCGAGATGGCGATCCTGCACCGCATCGTCGTAGCGCAACCGGCTGTCGGCGAGCCGCAGGCGATCGAGCGCGAGGCTGCCGCCGCGGTCGTCGCCGTCGCTCCAGTTCTTGCGGCCCTGCTTGTCGCGCACCAGCGCCAGTCGCAGTCCGTCGATCTCGATCGCGCTCGGCGAGACGCGCCCCGTCAGCGCACCGAACGCGCTGAACCGCACCCGGGCGACGCTCACCTGCGCGAACGCGCCGCTTCCGGCCCATGCGGGTTGCGGAATGCGCACATCGCGAATTTCGACGGTGGGCGTGAACGAGAAGAATCGGGTGCGGTGGATCGATCCGATCGTCACCCCGGCGCCGTAACGCGCGCCGAGCCGGTTCTCGACCACGCCTTTGAGCGTGCCCCAAGGGAAGGCGCCGATCAGGATGACGAGGCCGATTGCCAGTCCGCCGAGAATAGCTGCGCCCCGGCGGAGGCGGCGATCCGCCGCCCAGCCGGTCAACCGATCGCGCAGGGCCGTGGCGTCAGAAATCGACGGCGATTCCCTTGAGTTCCCAATCGCCGTACCGCACCGGATTCTTGCCGAGCGGATCGTGCGCGGGCGCCTGGGTCTGATCAGGCTCGGGCACCGGCGGGCTCTTCGAAAGATAGGCGGGCGGTTTTACATGCGGCGGGCGCTGGCCCATTGGCGGGTTCCTCATTGCGATCGGTCTTCAACACGCGGGCAGCTATTTTGGTGCCGTGAAGCGGGCTTGCCAAGCGCCTGTGCGTCCTCGCGGCCTGTCCTACAGCCCCCGATTTGTGGCAAGGGAGCATGATGACCGATCTTCCACCTTGCGCTCGTTCCCACCATCCCCGCGCCGCGGGGTCGGCTCCCTACTCGTGTGTGACAGTCAACCTGGTCAACTTCGCGCGCCGCGTTTCGCGCGTATGACCGGGCCTCGTCGCTCCACCGACGCGCCCGGCGTCCCCGCCCGCCGCGCCGCGCTGCGCGTCCTCGATGGCGTGCTGAGGCGCGGAGAAGCGCTCGAGTCGGCGCTGGGCCCGGCCACGCGCGGGCTCGACCGGGCGGACGACCGCGCGCTCGCACACGCCATCGCCGCCGAGGTGCTGCGGCGCCTTCCCGACCTTGACTCGCTCATCGATTCGGCGACCCGGCAACCGCTTCCGGACGACGCCAAGGCACGCACCGCGCTACGCATTGCGCTTGTACAGGCGCTGTCGCTCGGCACCCCGCCGCACGCCGCGATCGCGACCGTGCTGCCGCTGGTCGACGGTGGCCCGCGCAAGCTCGTCCACGGCGTTTTCGGCACGCTGATGCGGGGCGAGGCGCGGCTGACCGACGTGCCGGTGCTTCCCGACGCGGTCGCGTCGCGCTGGCGCGCTGCCTGGGGGGCGCCAGCGGTGGCGGGCGCCGCCCGCGCGATCGCCGCCCCGCCGCCACTCGACCTCACCTTCCGGGACGAAGCGGATGCGTTGCTCGCGGAATCCGGCGGCGCCAGCCTGCTCCCCGGCCATCTGCGGCTCACCGATGCCGGTCCCGTCACCAGCCTGCCCGGTTTCGACGAGGGGCGCTGGTGGGTGCAGGACATCGCCGCGTCGCTCCCCGCGCGGCTGATCGGCCGCGGCACCGGCCGCGCGATCGATCTGTGCGCCGCGCCCGGCGGCAAGACGATGCAGCTCGCCGCCGCCGGCTGGTCGACGACGGCGATCGACGTTTCGGAAAGTCGTCTCGCGCGACTTCGCGACAATCTCGCCCGCACGCACCTCGCAGCCGAGGTGGTTGCCGCAGATGCGCTCGCCTGGACGCCCGCGGCGCCCGCCGATGCCGTCCTGCTCGACGCGCCGTGCAGCGCGACCGGCATCTTCCGCCGCCATCCCGATGTGCTCCACCGCGTCCGCCCGGGGCTGGTCGAGGACATGGCGACACTCCAGGCCCGCCTTGTCGATCACGCCGCGGCGATGGTGCGCCCCGGCGGGCTGCTCGTCTACGCGACCTGCTCGCTCGAGCCCGCCGAGGGCGAGGCGCAGATAGAGAGATTTCTGGGGGGGCATCCCGATTTCGCGATTGATCCCGTGCTGCCCGATGAGCTTCCCGAAGGGCTCGCGCCGCATCCACGCGGCTGGCTGCGCACCTTGCCGGGGATATTGGCCGACGAGGGCGGCTGCGACGGCTTCTTCATCGCACGGATGATGCGGGTCGGCTGACGGGGCGGCTTGCGGGGCGACCGCGCCATGCTACATGGCGATCTCATGGCCGACATCCGTATTGCTCCATCGATCCTCTCCGCCGACTTCGCGAAACTCGGTGAGGAAATACGCGCGATCGACGCGGCGGGCGCGGACTGGATCCATGTCGACGTGATGGACGGGCATTTCGTTCCCAACATCACGATCGGCCCGGCGGTGGTGAAGGCGCTCCGCCCGCACACCAGCAAGCCCTTCGACGTCCATCTGATGATCTCGCCGGTCGATCCGTATCTCGATGCCTTTGCCGAGGCGGGCGCGGATACGATCACCGTCCACCCCGAGGCGGGGCCGCATACCCACCGCACGATCCAGGAGATCAAGCGGCTCGGCAAGCGCGCCGGCGTCGTGCTCAATCCCGCGACGCCCGCCAAGATGCTCGATTATCTGATCGAGGAGGTCGATCTGGTGCTGGTGATGAGCGTCAATCCCGGTTTCGGCGGGCAGCGCTTCATCGAGAGCCAGCTCCGCAAGATCGAGGCGATCCGCAAGATGATCGACAAGACCGGCAAGCCGATCGATCTCGAGGTCGACGGCGGCATCGATCGTGAAACCGCGCCACGCGCGATCGCGGCAGGCGCGAACGTGCTCGTTGCCGGCACCGCTACCTTTAAGGGTGGCCCGGCCGCTTATGCCGACAATATCCGGGCCTTGAGAGGCGGGTGAGCGGGCACGAGGACGATCCCGCCGCCGACGGTATCGAGGAAGGCAAGCGGCTGATCAGGCTGGGGGGCGAGAAGGGCTTGTCGCTCGCCGAGCGGTTGCAGGATCGCTTCCATCGCCTCACCTGGCGCACCCCGATCCACACGCTGCGCCTGCGCGGGCGCTACCCGCTCAAGCTGATCGCGGTGCCCGAGGATCCCTTTTTCGGCGATGTCGCGCGCGGCAATGCGTTGCTCGAGGGCAAGTTGCGCTTTCGCGGCGAGGAACGCGCGATCGATACGTTCGACATCGCCCGGCCCGACGTGTCGGCCGATTTCCTCGATTATGTCCACCGGTTCGCGTGGCTGCGCGATCTGTCGTCGGTCGCGCCGCGCGCGCAGGCCGCGCCGATCGCCGAAAACCTCATGCGTCGCTGGCTCCACGCGCACGCCGACACCATCGCCGATCCCGCCTGGCGCCCCGATCTGTGTGGACGGCGGCTGCAATTCTGGGCGGCGCACGCACCGCTGATCCTGTCGAGCACCGATCTCATCTATCGCTCGCGCGTGCTCAACACGCTCGCCCGCGGCGCCCGCCACATCGATCGCGTCGCCGACAAGCAGCCGATCGGGGTTCGTCGGGTCGCGACCTGGGCGGGCGTGCTCACCGCGGGGCTGCTGATTCCGGGTGGCGACGCGCGGCGCGCGGTGGGCGAGGCGGGAATCGCCAAGGCGCTCGCGCTCTCGGTGTTCGACGACGGCGGGATCGTCTCGCGCTCGCCGCGCGATCAGGTCGCGCTGATCCGCATCCTCACGATGCTGGCGCGCACGTATGACGCGCGGCGGATGGTCGTGCCCGCGTCGATCGACGCCGCGCTCGCGCGGATGGTGCCCGCCTTGCTCGGCATCACCCACGGCGATCACGCGCTGTCGAGCTGGCAGGGCGGCGGACCGCTGACCGCGGACGAACTCGATCGTCTGGTCGACGGCACGGGGATTCGCACGCGCCCGATGCGGCAGGCGCGTGAATGGGGCTATCAACGGCTCGCGGCAGCGAAGGCGGTGGTGATCGTCGACGCCGCCCCGCCCCCGGTTGCGCGTGTCATCGATGGGGGCTGCGCCTCGACGCTCGCGTTCGAGATGTCCGACGGGCCGCACCGGCTGATCGTCAATTGCGGCGGCGCGCGTGCCGCGGTCGCGCATTTGCCGCCCGATCTCGCCGAGGGACTGCGCACTACCGCCGCACATTCGACGTTGGTGCTGGCCGATTCCAACTCGACCGCTGTGCTGGCGGACGGCACGCTGGGCAAGGGCGTCGCCGAGGTCGAGCTGACGCGGCAGGAAAGCGAGCAGGCGAGCCGGATCGAGGCGAGCCACGACGGCTATGCCAAGCGCCACGGCTTCGTCCACCGTCGCCAGTTGGTGCTGACCGGCGACGGGCGCGAGCTGCGCGGCGAAGACATGCTGCTGCCCGCCGGCCGCCGCGCGCCCAAGCGGCCGCAGACACCGTTCGCGATCCGCTTCCACCTCGGCGCGACGGTGCAGGTCACGCAGACCGCCGACGGCCTTGCCGCGCTGCTGCGCCTGCCCGGCGGCACGGCATGGCAGTTCCGCTGCAAGGGCGGTGCGCTCGGCATCGAATCGAGCGTGTGGATCGACGGCGACGGCCGGCCGGTCGCCACGCAGCAGCTCGTCGTCTCGGGCGAGGCGGCGCCGGGGGGCGCCAATGTGAGCTGGGCCTTGAAGCGCGCGGCCTGAGGGTTAAGGGAAACGCCACACGTCCCCGGTTCGTGCCGAGCTTGTCGCTGCACGATTGTCGCCACCCGCCCTTCGACAAGCTCAGGGCGAACGGAAAGATATCATGACCGCCATTGCCATTAAACGCGCGCTGCTTTCGGTTTCGGACAAGACGGGAATCGTCGATCTGGGCAAGGCGCTCGCAGGCAAGGGGGTCGAGCTGGTCTCGACCGGGGGCACCGCGAAGGCGCTGCGCGACGCCGGGCTCACGGTGCGCGATATTGCCGATCTCACCGGCTTTCCCGAGATGATGGACGGCCGCGTCAAGACCCTCCACCCCAAGGTGCATGGCGGGTTGCTCGCGGTGCGCGACGATCCCGAACACGCGGCGGCGATGCGCGACCATGCGATCGGCGCGATCGATCTGGTGGTGGTCAATCTCTATCCGTTCCGCGAGACGGTCGCCAAGGGCGCTGGCCGCGACGAGGTGATCGAGAATATCGATATCGGCGGCCCGTCGATGGTGCGCTCGGCGGCCAAGAACCACGCCTATGTCGCGATCGTCACCGACCCGGCCGATTACGCGCTGGTCGAGGGCGGCTCGACCACGTTCGACGATCGCAAGCGGCTCGCCGCCAAGGCCTATGCCGCCACCGCCGCGTACGACGCCGCGATCGCGCGCTGGTTCGCCGAAGTCGATCAGGGCGAGACGTTCCCGGTCGCGCTCTCGGTGCCGCTCACCAAGGGGCAGGAACTGCGCTACGGCGAGAACCCGCACCAGCACGCCGCGCTGTATCTCACCGGCGACACGCGCGGGATCGCGCAGGCCGAGCAGGTGCAGGGCAAGGCGCTGAGCTACAATAATCTGGGCGATGCCGACGCCGCGCTGGAGCTGGTTGCCGAATTCCGCGATGCCGCGCCGAGCGTGGTCATCGTCAAGCACGCCAATCCGTGCGGCGTCGCCAGCGCGGATAGCCTGGTCGACGCCTATAACGCCGCGCTTGCCTGCGATTCGGTGTCGGCGTTCGGCGGGATCATCGCGCTCAACCGCCTACTCGACGGCGCCACGGCGCGCGCGATCACCGCGATCTTCACCGAAGTCGTGATCGCGCCCGACGCCGATGCGGAGGCGTGCGCGATTTTCGCGGCCAAGAAGAACCTGCGGCTGCTGCTCACCGGCGACCTGCCCGATCCGGCGCGCGGCGGGCTGATGATGAAGACGATCGCGGGCGGGATGCTCGTCCAGTCGCGCGACAACGGCCGCGTCGCCGATGCTGATCTCAAGGTCGTCACCAGGCGCGCGCCGACCGCGCAGGAACTCGCCGATTGCCGCTTCGCCTGGACGGTCGCCAAGCACGTCAAGTCGAACGCGATCGTCTATGCCAGGGGGGGTAGCACCGCGGGCATCGGCGCGGGGCAGATGAACCGCCTCGAATCGGCGCGGATCGCGGCGTGGAAAGCGAAGGATGCCGCCGAGAAGGCGGGCTGGGCCGAACCGCGCACGATCGGCTCGGCGGTGGCGTCGGATGCGTTCTTCCCGTTCGCCGACGGGCTGCTTGCCGCCGTCGAGGCGGGCGCCACCGCGGTCATCCAGCCGGGCGGCTCGATCCGCGACGACGAGGTGATCGCCGCCGCCGACGAGGCCGGGCTGGCGATGGTCTTCACCGGGATGCGGCATTTCCGGCACTGATGTTGTGCCGCACCGGCCCGCTCCCCCACCCCACCTCCCATTCAGTATACTGCCGTTGGGAGGCGGGGTGGGGGAGCGGGCCGGTGCGGCACACCCGGATGCGGCGAAGCCGGATACGGATAAAAAACCTCAGTTGGTTCCCGCCGGCTGCGCTTCCTCGTCACCGCGCGGCAGCTTCCTGAACAGCGTGCGGTCTTCCGGCCCGAACGCCCAGCGCCAGATGATGAACAGATAGGTCGCCGCGATCGCCGGGATGCCGATGACGAGTTCGGCCCATTCCATGTTCCTGGGCAGCGAGGTGAAGATCGTACCGATCAGGATCGCGGCCAGCGCCGCCCAGACCAGCGGCCAGCGATAGCCCGATACCGGCGCCTTGAGCACGCGCTTGAGCACCAGCGCCTTGATCAGCGAGGTGATGGTGACCGATACCATCAGCGCGACCGCAGGCCCGGCGGCTTGGTAATCGATCGGCCAATGCTGGCTTCGCATCGCGAGGATCAGCGCGAAGCTGAGTGCGATCTGCACGCCCAGCATCGTCAGCGAGATCATCAGATTGCGCATCCGCGCGACGTAGACCAGCGCCGATTCGCATACCGTCCCTGTCGAGGCGAGCACCTCGGCGGTGAGCAGGAAGCCGAGCGCGGCGGTGCCCGCGACGAACTCGGGGCCGACCATGCCCATCACCGCTTCGCCTGGAATCGACAGCGCCAGCGCGATTCCCGCCTGCGCCGCGATCGTCCAGAACCCGACCTGCCGCACCTGATTGGCGACCGCCTTGTAATTGTCGTCGGCAAGGCTGCGCGAAATCACCGGGCCCAGCACCGGCTCGAAGCTCGTCTTGAGCTTCTGGGGCAGCGACGACACCTGCTGCGCCATGAAATAGATGCCGACGATCCGCGGCTCGAACAGCAAGCCGAGGATGAAGCGATCGACATTGCGTGTTGCCCATTCGATCGCATCGGCGCCCGCCAGCGGCACGTTGCGCCGGGCTAGCGTGAACAGCTCCGAAATGCGCGGCGACCAGCCATAGGGCAGGCCGTAGCTGCGCACGAACGGGATCACCGACGCGATCATCGCCGCCGCCATCGACGCGACGTAGGACAGGACGAGCCCGTCGTGGAACGAAACGTATGACATCACCCAGGCGGCGATGCTGATCGTCCACGGCTCGACCACCGCGCGCGCCGTCACCGTCGCCTTGATGTTGAGGCGATAGGCGAGCGCGGCGAGGCTGACGTCGGACCAGGCGATCGCGAAGATGATGCACGGCAGGAACCGATCGAGCCCCTTGACCACGCTGTCGGGATACATGACCTGTGGGAAGGCGATCAGGACCGCGCTCGCGATCAGCGACATCACGAAGGCGAGCGCCATCGCATCCCACACGACATGGACGTGCGGCCGATCGGTGTTGGCGAGCGCCTGCGCCAGCCCGCGCTTGAGCCCCAGCGTGGCAAGCAGCGCGGCCAGTTCGACCACGACCACGGCGAGCGCGAACCGCCCGACCAGATCGGGTCCGTAGAGCCGCCCGGCGATGAACAGGAACGGAAGCCGCGCGATCAGCCGCAGCACGAAACCGCCGACATTGGTGCGTCCGCCCTTGGCCAGCGCGGCGATGTCCGCCTTGCCCCCGGCCTCGCTCAATGCGCTGCGCCCCAGCTCTTGCCCACGCCGATCTCGACGGCGAGCGGCACCGACAGCGTCACCGCCGGTTCGGCCGCCCCCGCCATCACCGCTTCGATCACGCCCCGCGCCTTGTCGGCATCGGTGTCGGGGGCTTCGAACACCAGTTCGTCATGGACCTGGAGCAGCATCCGCACCTCCGGCAGCCCGGCGTCGGCAAGCGCGGCCGGCATTCGCACCATCGCGCGCTTGATGATGTCGGCGCAGGTGCCCTGGATCGGGGCGTTGATCGCGGCGCGCTCGGCGCCCTGGCGTTCGTGCTGGACCTTGGATTTGATGCGCGGAAAGTGCGTTTTTCTGCCGAACAGCGTCTCGGTGTAGCCGTGCTCGCGCACGCTCGTCAGCGTTTCGGCAATGTAGCGGTTGATGCCGGGGAAGCGCTCGAAATAGCGATCGATCATCGCCTGCGCCTCGTCGGGCGTCACGTCGAGCCTGCCGGCGAGCCCCCAGCGCGAGATGCCGTAGAGGATCGCGAAGTTGATCGTCTTGGCCTGCGCGCGCGTGTCGCGTGTGACTTCGCCGAACAATTCGGTCGCGGTCATCGCGTGGATGTCGTCGCCGCGCGCGAACGCCTCGCGCAGCGCGGGCACGTCGGCCATGTGCGCGGCGAGCCGCAACTCGATCTGCGAATAATCGGCCGCGATGATGACATTGCCCGGTTCCGCCACGAAGGCGTCGCGGATCTGGCGGCCGACCTCGGTGCGGATCGGGATGTTCTGGAGGTTCGGATCGGTCGAACTCAGCCGCCCGGTCTGCGCGCCGGTGAGCGAGTAGCTGGTGTGGACGCGCCCCGTCGCGGGGTTGATCTGCGCCTGCAACGCATCGGTATAGGTGCTCTTGAGCTTGCTGAGCTGGCGCCAGTCGAGCACCTTCTTCGCGATCGCCGCGCCCTGCGGCTGGTCCTTGTCGGCGGCGAGGCGTTCCATCTCGTTGACGTCGGTCGAATAGACGCCCGATTTGCCCTTGCGCCCGCCCTTCAGCCCGAGCCGATCGAACAGCACATCGCCCAGTTGCTTGGGGCTGCCGATCGTGAACGGTCCACCCGCGAGCCCGTGAATCTCGATTTCGAGGTCGGCGATCTGATGTGCGAATTGCGTCGAAAGACGGCCCAGCGCGTCGGCATCGACCTTGACGCCCGCGCTTTCCATCGCCGCGATCACCGGCACCAGCGGGCGATCGACCATCTCGTAGACCCGCGTGCCGCCCTCGGCGGGCAGCCGTGCCTTGAAGCGCCGCCACAGCCGGAGCGTCACATCGGCATCCTCGGCGGCGTAGCGCGTCGCCGCCTTGAGATCGACCTCGTGGAAGCCGATCTGCTTCTTCCCCGTGCCGGCCACGTCCTTGTAGGCGATGCAGGTGTGCGACAGGTGCGTCGCGGCAAGCTCGTCCATGCCGTGGCCGTGGAGCCCGGCGTCGAGATCGAAGCTCATCAGAATCGTGTCGTCGAACGGCGTGATGGCGATCCCGAGACGCCCGAGAATGATCGCGTCGTATTTGAGATTGTGCCCGATCTTGAGGACGCTGGCGTCCTCGAGCAGCGGCTTGAGCTTGGCCAGCACCAGCGCGCGATCGAGCTGAACCGGCTTCTCGGCGAACATGTCGCTGCCGCCGTGGCCGACGGGCACGTAGCAGGCGCGGTTGGGGGCGAGCGCGAGGCTGACGCCGACCAGCTCGGCCCGGGTCGCATCCTTGCCGGTGGTCTCGGTGTCGACCGCGATGAAGCCCTGGTGCCGCGCCTCGGCGATCCAGCGTTCGAGCGTCGCCGCGTCGATCACCGTTTCATAAGCATCGTGATCGCACGGTTCCTCGTCGGGCAGAACGACATCGGCGGCCGGAGCCGCCACCGGCGCATCGGCGACCGCGCCCAGCCGCGCGAGCAGCGAGCGGAAGCCGTGATGTTCGAGGAACGCCTTGAGCGGCGCCTCGGGGATGCCTTGCAGCGTCAATTCTTCGAGCGGGTGTTCGAGCGGCACGTCGCGCGCGAGTTCGACCAGCCGCCGCGACAGCCGCGCCATCTCGGCATGCTCGATCAGGTTGTCGCGCATCTTGGAGGGCCTCAGGCCCGGCGCGGCGGCGAGCACCGCCTCGACATCGCCGAATTGATTGATCAGGTCCGACGCGCGCTTGGGGCCGATGCCGGGGACGCCGGGCACGTTGTCGACGCTGTCGCCCATCAGCGCGAGCACCTCGCCGAGCTTGGCCGGCGGCACGCCGAACTTCTCCTGGACGTACTCAGGCCCCAGCCGGCGGTTGTTCATCGTGTCGTAGAGATCGAGCCCGGGCTCGATGAGCTGCATCAGATCCTTGTCCGACGACACGATCGTGACCTGCCAGCCTTGCGCGAGTGCGGCCTTGGCGTAGCTCGCGATCAGATCGTCGGCTTCCCAGCCTTCTTCCTCGATGCACGGCAGCGAGAAGGCGCGGGTGGCGTCGCGGATCATCGGGAATTGGGGGACGAGATCCTCGGGCGGCGGCGGCCGCTGCGCCTTGTAGAGATCGTACATCTCGTTGCGGAAGGTGTGGCTCGACTTGTCGAGGATCACCGCCATGTGGGTGGGGCCGTCGGCCTTGTGGAGTTCGTCGACCAGCTTCCACAGCATCGTGGTGTAGCCGTAGACCGCGCCGACCGGCTCGCCACGGATGTTGGTGAGCGGGGGGAGGCGGTGATAGGCGCGGAAGATGTAGCCCGAGCCATCGACCAGATAGAGGTGATTGGTCATGTCCCGCCCGGCTCTATCGCAGGCGAGCGTGCGGCGAAACTAGTTTGCGCCGCTGGCGGACGACATCGCCGCAGGCTGTTGCGCCACGACCATATCGGAACGGTTGTGTTCGGCGGCGATCACCGCACCGGCGACCGACTGGATGAGCTGCTGGCGCTCACGCACCGGGCGGCTGGTATCGCCGATCAGCACCGCGACGGTATAGCGGCGGCCATCGGGCGCGGTCAGCACGCCGACGTCGTTGAAGCCCGCGGTGCGGCGGCCGAAATCCTGCCCGGTTCCGGTCTTGTGCGCGATACTCCAGCCGCCGGGGAGGTTCGCGCGCAGGCGGGCGCGGCCGGTGCGCGTCTCCGACATCGTCTGGATCAGCCACTGCGTCGAGGAGGGCGAGAGCAGATCGCCCTTCACCAGCCGCGCGAGCGCATCGGCGATCGCATTGGCCGAGGCGCCGTCGATCGGATCGGCGACATAGGCGTTGAACGCCGCCGCGCGTACCGCCGGCGACAGCGCGGCGCGCGCCTGCTGGAAGGCGCCGGCGGCCGAATAGCGTTGCTGCCATGTCAGCCCGGCGGTGTAGCTCTGGAGCAGACGCTCGCCGGGGCCGAAGCGGATCGCGCCCAATTGCTTGCGCGCGATCATCGCGCGCACCGCCTCGGGCCCGCCGACATAGCTGAGCAGGCGATCGTTGGCGGTGTTGTCGCTCGACGTGATCGCGCGATACTGGAGATCGCGGACGGTGGTGCGATAGCCGGTGTCGCCGACCAGGCTCGCCACCGGCTGATGGAACAAGGTGAGATCGGCCTTGGTGACGGTGACGGGATCGTCGAGCGTCAGCCGGCCCTGATCGCGCAGGTCGAGCACCGTGAGCGCGACCCACAGCTTGCTGACGCTCTGCTGCGGCATCTTGACGTCGCCGTTGCTCGAGACCGTCCAGCCCTGGTTGATGCTCTGGACGGCGATGCCGACCTTGCCGTCGAACTGGGTGCCGATCGCCTTGATCGCGGCGACCAGCGGCTGCGGCGCGGCGATGCGCACCGGCGCGGGCGGCACCGGCACGCGGACGCTGTAGCTCGGTTGCGCGGGCTGGGCGACGCGGCCGACGCTTGCCACCGCCGCGCCGATCCGGTCGTCCGCGCGGCAGCCCGCGAGCACGGCGATCGCCGCGGCGACGGCCACCGCGGATTTCGTCATCCTCGCGTTCCAGATCATTCGACTATACTCGCGCCCCGACGCTTTCGTTACCGTGAATCATGCGGTTTTCCGCACGATCGCAACATAGTTGCCCGCCAATCCTGCGGCGAATGCCGGTAAATACGCGATGAACCGTGCATCCCGCGTCACGGCACCAGCACGGTATCCACCGCGTCGGGCAGGGTTTCGGGATAATCGAGCGTGTAGTGCAGCCCGCGGCTCTCCTGACGATGGAGCGCGGAGCGGACGATCAGATCGGCGGTCTGGAGCAGGTTGCGCAGCTCGATGAGGTCGGGCGTGACGCGGAAATGGCCGTAATAATCGGCGATCTCGTCGTTGAGCATCTTGATCCGGTGCGCCGCGCGCTCGAGCCGCTTGGTGGTGCGCACGATGCCGACATAGTTCCACATGAAGCGCCGGATCTCGGTCCAGTTCTGCTTGATGACGACTTCCTCGTCCGAATCGGCGACGCGGCTTTCGTCCCATGGCCGGATCGCGGGCGGGGGCGGCAGATCGTCCCAATGCGCGGCGATATGCTGTGCTGCCGCCTCGCCGAACACGAAACATTCGAGCAGCGAATTCGAGGCCAGGCGGTTGGCGCCGTGGAGCCCCGATTGCGTCACCTCGCCCGCCGCATAAAGGCCCGGCAGATCGGTGCGGCCGTCGCGATCGATCACCACCCCGCCGCAGGTATAATGTTGCGCGGGCACCACCGGAATCGGATCGGTCGTCATGTCGATCCCGAGCCCGAGCAGCTTGTCGTAGATGGTCGGGAAATGTGCCTTCACGAAATCGGGCCCGCGATGGCTGATGTCGAGATGGACGTAATCGAGGCCCAACCGCTTGATCTCATGATCGATCGCGCGCGCGACGATATCGCGCGGGGCCAGCTCGGCGCGGGGATCGAAATCGGGCATGAAGCGATGGCCGCCGCCGGGCACGCCGGGGGGCAGCTTCAATTGCCCGCCTTCGCCGCGCACCGCCTCGGTGATCAGGAAATTCTTGACCTCCAGGTTGTAGAGGCAGGTCGGGTGGAACTGCATCATCTCCATGTTCGAGATGCGGCAGCCCGCGCGCCACGCCATCGCGATACCGTCGCCGGTCGCGCCGCGCGGCGCGGTCGAGAACAGATAGGTGCGCCCCGCACCGCCGGTGGCGAGGATCGTCGCGTTGGCGGTGAAGGTCTCGACATGGCCGGTGGCGCGGTTGACGGCATAGACGCCCCACACATTGCCCGCGCCCGAATAGCGTTCCTCGTGCCGGCTGGTGGCGAGATCGATCGCGACCCGATCGGGCACCAGCGTGATGTTGGGATGCGCCTCGGCGGCGCGCTGGAGCGCTTCCTGAACCGCCCAGCCGGTGGCGTCGTTGACATGGACGATGCGGCGGTGGCTGTGCCCGCCCTCACGCGTCAGGTGGAGCGTCTTGCCCTCGGTATTGAACGGCACCCCGAGATCGACCAGCCGCTGGATCGCGCGCGGCGCGCCCTCGACGACGAATTCGACGACCGCGCGATCGTTGAGCCCCGCGCCCGCGATCATCGTATCCTCGATATGGCTTTCGAACGTGTCGCCGGGTTCGAGCACCGCGGCGATTCCGCCTTGCGCCCACGCGGTCGAGCCTTCGTTGAGCGCGCCCTTGGCGAGCACCGTCACCTTGAAGCGCTCGGCGAGGTTGAGCGCCGCCGTCAATCCCGCCGCGCCCGAACCGACGATCAGGACGTCGCTGGAATGCTGGGTGTCGCTCACGAGCAATGCCTCTCAGCGGAGGTGAAGTGGAGAAAGTGGAGAGTGTCGCGCGGATGGAGTTCCAACCGGACAATGCCGGGCGCGCGGTCGCGGTGGGTGCAGGACGGGCCGATCGTGCTCATCCCCATTCTCTGCCACAGATCGGGGCCTGTAGGACAGAGGGGCGTGCGATCATTGCTGCCGATTGCCCTCGGCGACCATCGCGCCGTTCTCGCGCACGCGGATGCGGCCGGCGCGCTCGGCGGGAAAGTCGATGACGAGCGCGCGATCGGGCACGCGAAAGCTGCGCGGGCCGGTCGCGATCAGAACGGTACGGAGCTTTCCCGAGACAAGGTGAAGATGCGTGTCGTCGCTCGTCACCACGATCTCGCCCATCGGCGAGGCGTAGCGGCCCGTAAGCGCGGCGAGCGCAGCCGGCGGCAGCGCGACCTCGCACACCGGCACCTCGGCCTGCACGGCGCCGTGATCGTAGCTCAGGATGCGTTCCATCTGCGCGGCATCGGGGGTGAGTCGCCAGACGACCGCGAAACGTGCCTCGCCGTCGACCGCCTCGGGCGCGGTGCCCTTGCGCGCGTAGAAACGCTGGCGCCCGCTGACGATCGCGCCATAGCCCGGCACCGGGTCCACCCTGACGCTCGACGCGACGGCCTCACGACGCACGCGCAGACCGGGCGTACCGCACGGCCCGTCCATCAGCGACGCGACGATGCGCTCGCGGCCGGCGGTGAGGCCCGTCTTGTCGTGGTAGAATTCGGCGTCGTCGGCGATGAGCCGCGCCATCGCGGCGCGGTCGCAGGCGTTGAACGCGCGCCAGAAGGCGACGTCCGCCGCCTCGACCTGCTGGTCCGCCGACGCAGGATCAGGCCCAGCGGCCGCAAGTGCCAAGAGCAGCAAGAACATCCGATCCTCCGCAGGTGTATGACTTGGGCAATACACAATAGGTGATGTTCGAGGAAGCGCTAAGGCATCACGCCGGCTCGGCGGGCTGGGTCGTCCAGCCGAGTTGGGGAATCGCGATCGAGCGGCGTCCGGCCAGATCCTCGCGCGGGACGATGACGTCGCGGCTTTCCATATAGGCGAGCACGCGGCGCGCGCGGCCGAGCGAACTGGTGCCGTAGATGTCGGCGATCGTCTCGTCGCCGGGGCAGGGGGCGCCGTCGCGTGCGGTGCGGGCGATCAGCAGGAACACGCCGAGCATGTCGTCGGGAAGGTCGCGCGCGACCGCGAGCGCATCCGCCCAATCGTCGTCGAGCGATTCGAAGATGCCCGCGCGCGCCGCCGCCAGCCGCCGCGCGAAGCCGGGCGGATCGAGCAGCGGGCGGCGCACCCCCGCCATCCGGCAGCGGACCTGAAAATCCTGGAACAAAGCGGCGATCGGCCGCGCGGCCGAATCGGCATCGGCGATGATCGCGCGCAGCACGTCGACGATGACGGGCTCGTGGTCCTGCGGTTCTTCCTCCGCTTCGGCGGGCGGGACGGCCTCGGCGGAGGCGCGGGCGAGGTCGGCGAGCATCTGGTTGGCGGTCGGCGGCGGAGGAGGCGGGGGTGGCGGTGGCGGGGCCGGCGCCGCATCCTCCAGATCGGCGAACAACAATTCGCGCATGTCCTCCGCCGGCGCTGTGGGCAGCGGCACGAGCTGCGGGCTGGTACTGCGTGCGGCGGTTTCGACCGCGCCGATCCTGACCGTGATCGATCGGCGTGCGATCGCCGGGCCGAGTCCGAGGAAGCTGCCGCGCTGGAGATCGCGGATCGCCTCGGCCTGGCGGCGCTCCATGCCGAGCAGATCGGCGGCGCGCGCCATATCGATATCGAGGAAGGTGTGCCCCATCAGGAAATTGGAGGCCTCGGCGGCGACGTTCTTCGACAATTTGGCGAGTCGCTGGGTCGCGATCACGCCCGCCAGACCGCGCTTGCGCCCGCGCGACATCAGGTTGGCCATCGCCGAGAGCGACCCGCGCCGCGCGTCCTCGCTCACCTCGGCGGCGCCCGAGGGGGCGAACAACTGTGCCTCGTCGACGATGACGAGCGCGGGATACCAATGGTCGCGCGGGGCATCGAACAGCCCGGAAAGGAACGCGGCGGCGCAGCGCATCTGGCTGTCGATCTCGAGCCCTTCGAGGCTGAGCACCACCGAGGTGCGATGCTCGCGGCAGCGCCCGGCGAAGCGCGTGATCTCGGTCGCCGAATAATCGACCGCCTCGATCGCGACATGGCCGTAATGGTCGGCGAGCGTGACGAAATCGCCCTCGGGATCGATCACGATCTGCTGGACTTCGCCCGCGCTCTTTTCGAGCAGCCGGCGCAGCAGGTGCGATTTGCCCGAGCCCGAATTGCCCTGGACGAGCAGCCGCGTCGCGAGCAGTTCCTCAAGATCGATCGCGACCGTGCGGCCGGCATCGTCCAAACCCATGTCCACCTGAAACGTCATCGCCGGCAGCGCATGGGGCAAGGCGGCGGCGCAACGCAAGCCGCTATCGGCAGGTGGCGGCTCGATGGCGCGCAATCCGTAGCGCCTCGCTTGCGTCCCCGCGAAGGAGTACCGGGTTGAGCATGCGGGACATGCTTAGCCCGGTATTGACCCAGTCTGGGCTCCCGTCTTCGCGGGAGCACAAGGGACGAATACGGCACTCGCGCACCGTTCTCCCAGACTACATGCCCGAACGGGATAGTCGCGAATTACGTTCGGGGTCCAATGCGCCTCAAACGCTGCCGCTCTTGGAGATTTGGATGCCGGAACGAGTCCGGCATGACGGGACGAGCGTCAGGCGTTCGCGGCGCGCGTGAGGCTCAGGAACACGTCCTCCAGGTCGGCTTCGCGGGTCGACACGTCGATGATGCCATAGCCTTGCGCCTGCACCGCGGCGAACACGTCGCCGGCATTGGCCTGGTCTTTGGCGTAGGTGATCGCGAGCACCCGATCGCCCTTCAGTTCGACCTTTTCGAAGCGGAGGCTGGCGGGCGCTTCGGCGACGTCGCGATCGACCGTCACCTCGACCAGTTTCTCCTTGGCCTTGCCGACCAGCGTTCGCGTGGGCTCGTTGGCGATCAGCCGGCCGTGGTTGATGATCGCGATGCGATCGCACAATTCCTCGGCTTCCTCGAGGTAATGCGTCGTCAGCACCACCGTCACCCCGGCCTGGTTGAGCCCGCGGACATAGCTCCAGAGCTGCTGGCGAAGCTCGATGTCGACGCCCGCGGTCGGTTCGTCGAGCACCAGCACCGGCGGCGCGTGGACCATCGCCTTGGCCACCATCAGCCGGCGCTTCATGCCGCCCGAGAGCGTGCGCGCATAAGCGTTCGCCTTGTCGTCGAGATGGACCGCGCGCAGCAGCTCCATCGAGCGGCGCTTCGCCCTGGGCACGCCGTAGAGGCCGGCCTGGATCTCGAGCGTCTCATAGGGGGTGAAGAAGGGGTCGAACAGGATTTCCTGGTTGACGATGCCGATCGACGCCTTCGAATTGCGCGGGTTGCGATCGATGTCGAAACCCCAGATCGCGGCGCTGCCGCTGGTCTTGTTGACGAGCCCGGCGAGGATGTTGATCAGCGTCGATTTGCCCGCGCCGTTGGGGCCGAGCAGCCCGAAGATGCTGCCGCGCGGCACCTCGAACGAGACATTGTCGAGCGCCTGCTTGCCGCCTTCGTAGGTTTTGGAGAGTTGGTCGATGGCGATCGCGGCGTCGGTCATGGAGGGGCATCTAGGATGGTCTGGTTGTCACGCCAACCCTCGTCGTCGCCCCGGCGAAAGCCGGGGTCTCTTGCCGCGCGAGGTGCCGGCTTCCGCTGGCATGGCGGGATGTCGGTTGGCGATTGCCCGCCGCAGCGCACCTTGCTATCGGCGCATCCATGATCCCGCCGCCCGAAACGATCCGAGTCACCCACCGCCGCATCGCCTGCGACGGCAGCGGAGACGGTATTCCCGGCGCGCTCGGCCATCCGCGCGTGTTCCTCGAGATCGACGAGCACGGCTATGTCGATTGCGGCTATTGCGACCGGCGCTTCATCCTTGCCGGCGGGCCGGCCGATGGCGTCGATCAGGCCGCGCTTCCCGATATCGCTTCGGGTGCGAGCCCGTCTGGCGACGCGGGCTAGACGCCCTATATCGGCGGGCATGACGATTTCCGCCGATCCGCGCAGCTTCCTCTACGGCCAGGGGCTCGATCCCGACGCCGCGATCCGCCTCACGGGGCAAGCGCTCGCGCGCGCCGACGATGGCGAATTGTACCTGCAATATCGCAAGAGCGAGTCGTTCGGTTTTGACGACGGACGGCTCAAGACCGCGAGCTACGATACGCAATCAGGCTTCGGGCTACGCGCTGTCTCCGGCGAGACGACGGCGTTCGCGCACGCCAACGAACTGTCGGCCGCCGCGATCCGGCGCGCGGGCGAGACGATGGCGCTGATCGACCCGTCGACGCAAGCGCGGAGCAGCGCGCCCAAGCGGACCAACCGTCACCTTTATACCGACGCCGATCCGATCGACCTCGTGCCGTTCGCGGACAAGGTGAACCTGTGCCTGGCGGTCGACGCGGCGGCGCGGGCGCGCGACCGCCGTGTCGCGCAGGTCTCGGTGTCGCTGTCGGGATCGTGGAGCGTGGTCGAGATCGTGCGCGCCGACGGCTTCGTCGCCACCGACATCCGGCCGCTGGTGCGCTTGAACGTCTCGATCACGGTTGCGGCCGGCGGGCGGCGCGAAACCGGCAGTTTCGGGATCGGCGGGCGCTATCTCTACGACCGGCTGATGGGCGAGGACGTGTGGAACCGCGCGATCGACGAGGCGCTGCGCCAGGCGCTGGTCAACCTCGAGTCGGTCGAGGCGCCCGCGGGCGAGATGACCGTGCTGCTCGGCCCCGGCTGGCCGGGCGTGCTGCTCCACGAAGCGGTCGGCCACGGGCTCGAAGGCGATTTCAACCGCAAGGGCACGAGCGCCTTTTCGGGCCGGATCGGCGAACGTGTCGCGGCGCCGGGTGTCACCGTGGTCGATGACGGCGCGATCCTCGACCGGCGCGGCAGCCTGACGATCGACGACGAGGGCACGCCGACGCAGGAAAATGTGCTGATCGAGGACGGCATCCTCAAGGGCTATATGCACGATCGGCTCAACGCGCGGCTGATGGGGATGGCGCCGACCGGCAACGGCCGCCGCGAATCGTTCGAGCACGCGCCGATGCCGCGGATGACCAACACCTTCATGCGTGCCGGCAGCGACGATCCCGCCGAATTGATGCGCCGGGTGAAGAAGGGGATCTTCGCCAGCGCGTTCGGCGGCGGGCAGGTCGATATCGTCTCGGGCAAGTTCGTGTTTTCGTGCACCGAGGCATACGAAATCGAAAACGGCCGGCTGGGCGCGCCGATCAAGGGCGCGACGCTGATCGGCGACGGGCCGAGCGTGCTCACCCGCGTCGAGGGGATCGGCGATGATTTCGCGCTCGACGAGGGGATCGGCATGTGCGGCAAGGGCGGGCAGGGCGTGCCCGCGGGCGTGGGCCAGCCGACGCTGCTCGTCGGGGGGCTCACGGTCGGCGGCAGGGCGATGTGACGCCGCCGCCTTGCCGCCTGCGATGATCGCGACGAATCGGGTTTGACAGCGCGATGTGGCCGCCGCATCATGTTGAAATGACCGCGCCGATCGCCTTCGTACGCTATCGCCACCATTCCGGGCAGCTCGCCGCGCGCGCCTGACCCGGACTTCTCCATTTCCATCACGAAGTCTGGGCCCAAATCGCAAGAGTGGTGCGTGTTGGGCACGTCTTAGTTTTATCTTCCGGGATCACTGTCATGACGACGAATGCCAATTCAAGGCCACCGCTGCACCTCATCGACGAGGAAGCCGATCGGCTCGCCGGTCTCGCGCTGCGCGTCGAGCACAGCCAGCCCGCGGTGTCGGAGATGCTGCTCGACGAAATCGATCGCGCGGAAATCCACACCGCCGCCACGCTGCCGGCGAACACGGTCGCGATGAACAGCCATGTCACCTTTGTCGACGAAGGCAGCGGCAGCCGCCGCGAGGTCCAGCTCGTCTATCCCGAGAATGCGGATATCGCGAACGGCCGCGTATCGATCCTGACCCCGGTCGGGGCGGGGCTGATCGGCCTGTCCGAAGGCCAGACGATCACCTGGCCCGATCGCGACGGCCACGACCGGCGCCTCAGGATCGAGCAGGTGCGCCCCGCGCCGGCCGAATAATGGAAGAGGCGCTGGCGCATTATCGCTGCGCCGGCGACGACGGCACCTATGTGACCGTCGTCGATTATCGCCATGTCGCCATCGAGAATGTCGCGATCGAAACGGGGGCCACGGGCGTGCGCCGCCGGCCGGGCGCGCGGCGGCTCGCGCTCACCACCGGAGAGCCGGTGCGCTATATCGATGCGCAGACGTTCGAAGTCATCGCCAGCGGCGAGCTGCTCCGCCGGCTTGATTGATTCTGGAGTCGGATTCAGCTACGCTGAATCGGCTACGGCACCGGCCCGCTCCCCCACCCGGCCACCCATAGAATACTCTGCTGGGTGGCCGGGTGGGGGAGCGGGCCGGTGGCGCTTCCACGCAAGTGGATCAAACTCTAATCGGCCGGCCGGCGCCAGAATTCGACGTGGAAGCGCACCGCGCCCAGCGGCTCGACTTGGTGCAAAATGGTCGGCTCGACGATCCCCGGCTGGGTATCGGGCGTGAGGATCGTGTCGAGCGGCGCGCGGTGCGGGTCGGTGACGCGATAGCGCAAACGCCCCTCGGTGACGTGGATCAGCCCCCAGCTTCCTTCCTTGGTGGTGTGGGCGTTCAACAGCGCGGCCGGGATGGTGGCGTCGGTGAAATCGCCGGTGCGCCGGTACGATTCGAGCCCCTCGGGAAGGCTGGTCGGGTTGGTGTCGAGATGGTCGCCGCGGGTCGCGTCGGTGACGTTCTGGTCGTAACCGCTTTTGGAGCTGAAGAACGCCGCGGCGAACAGCCCGCAGCCGAGCAGCATCGAGATGAACACGCCGAGCGTCGTCGCGATCACGGTGTGGGCCGTGAGCGGGCCGAACAGCGACATATACCACAGCGCGCCCGCGACCATGAGCACGCCCGCGATCGCGATCCAGCGCATCGAACGAATGAAATCGCCCCGCGCGTCGTTGCTCGCGCTCGTGCTGAAAAGCGAGGTCGGCCGGTCCGCCATCTCAGGCCGCCATGCGGATATCGTCCGCGTGTTCGGGGTAGGGCGCGTGGTGCGCGGGATCGACCTCGCGGCCGGCAAGCTCGCACGCGAAACCGTGATTGACGTCGCGGTGATGCGCCTCGTCGGCGCGCACCACCAGCACGACATCGCGCAGCGTCGCGTCGGCGCCGAGCTTCCAGTAATGCCGCGCGATCTCGGGCGCGGGCAGATCGGGGCTGCGGCCCGAATCGAGTTCTTCCAGATAGAGGGTGTAGCTGACCACCGCTTCTTCCTCGAAATAGCCGACCACGCGGTGCGCGGTTCGGGCACTCACCAGATATAGCCCGAAGAAGGCGAGGTAGAAGACCCACTGCACGGCCAAAATGACCAACCGCTCGAACAGCGTCGGGTGCGCGACCTCGATGAAGGTCATCAGGTGCATGCGCTCGTTCTCGGCCTCCTCCATCAGCGTGCGGATCCAGCCCTGATCGTCGCACATCCGGCGCAGGCATTTGAGATGGGTCAGCGTCGCGCCGACCATGCCGGGCACCGCCGCGACGGTCTCCAGCACGATCGCGCGGTGGCCATAGCGCTTGGCGAAGAAGGTGTCGGCGCAGAAGCGCATCGCCTTGGTGAAGCCGAACGCGACGCGATCGGAGAAATCGACCGGTTTGTGATGGACGCTAAGATCGACGAACGGTGCGGTCTGCATGGGTGATCTCCCGAACGGTTCAGGCCATCGCGCCTGAAGGATGCGGATCGAGTCTGAAGAACATGCCGAGCTGAAGGCTTTCCGAAATCCGCCCGGCCTTGGCCTGGAGCGCGGCGGCGATGTCGGGCGGCATCAGTTCGTCGGTGGTCTCGGCCCACAAGGCCAGCCAGCGATCGAACAATTCGGGGGTGATGCGCCGTTTGTGCTTCAGGTGCATCATCATCGGATTGCCCTTGTAGCGCCCCGTAGTGAGCATCACCGACGACCAGAAATCGACCATCTTGCCGAGGTGATGCGGCCAATCGGAGATCGCGTCGTTGAACACCGGCCCCAGCTCGGCATCGTCGCGCACGCGCCCGTAGAAATTGTGAACGACATTTTTCAGCCCGGCGTCGTCGAGCCTGTCGAGGATGTCGCCGCTCATGCTCACGAGTCGTCTCCAATCATGTATTCGCGCTGCATGTATCCCTGCGAATTGATATATGCAATATAGATGCATATTAAAATGGGACAAATTGACCGAGGGAGCCGATGCGCCTGACGCGGTATACCGATTATGCGATGCGCGTGCTGCTCTATCTCGGCACGCGGCCCGATCAACTGTGCTCGGTCTCCGAGATCGCGCGCGCCTATGGTGTCTCGCAGAACCATTTGATGAAGGTCGCGAACGATCTGGTGCGGCAGGGCCATGTCACCAGCGTCCGCGGCCGCTTCGGCGGGATGCGGCTGGGCCGGCCGCCGGGCGAGATCAATGTCGGCGCGGTGATCCGTCACACCGAGGAAGGGTTCGCGCTCGCCGATTGCGATGCCTGCGTGATCGCGCCCGCGTGCGGGCTGACGGTGGCGCTGCGCGAGGCGCTGGCGGCGTTCATGGCGGTCCTCGACGGCTATACGCTCGAGGATCTGCTCGCCAAACGACTGGACATCGGCGCGTTGTTCGCCGAACGCGAATCCGCTTGATGCCTGTGTGTGGAATTCGCGATGACCGACACGTTCAAACCCGCCCCCGAGACGATCGCCGCTGCGCACGGCGTCGCGCACGATTCGTCGTTCGGTGCGGTGGCGCCGCCGCTCTATCTGTCGAGCACCTACGCCTTCGAGGGCTATGAGCGCGCGGGGCGCTACGATTACGGTCGCTCGGGCAATCCCAATCGCGACATGCTCGGCGACGCATTGGCCGCGCTCGAAGGCGGCGCGGGCGCAGTCGTCACCGCGACCGGCATGGCGGCGATCGATCTGGTGCTCGGGCTGTTCGGCCCCGACGACCTGATCGTCGCACCGCACGATTGCTATGGCGGCACCTATCGCCTGCTCGCCGCGCGTGCGGCCAAGCGTCAGTTCCGGTTGCGCTTCGTCGATCAGGCCGACGCGGTCGCGCTCGATCGCGCGCTGGCCGAGGCACCCGCGCTGGTGCTGATCGAAACCCCCAGCAATCCGCTGATGCGCGTGGTCGATATCGCCGCCATTGCAACGCGCGCGCACGCCGCCGGCGCCAAAGTGGCAGTCGACAACACCTTCCTCTCGCCCGCCGTCCAGCGCCCGCTCGCGCTCGGCGCCGATTATGTCGTCCATTCGACCACCAAATTCCTCAACGGCCATTCGGACGTGATCGGCGGCGCGGTGATCGCCGCCGACGCGGGTGAGGTCGAGCGGCTGCGCGGCTGGGCCAATGTCGTCGGCGTCACGGGATCGCCGTTCGATGCCTGGCTGACGCTGCGCGGATTGCGCACGCTGTTCGCGCGGATGGAGCGCCAGCAGCGCAACGCCGGGCTGGTCGCGGCGTGGCTTGAGGCGCATCCGGCGGTCAGCGCGGTCCATTATCCGGGGCTCGCCTCGCATCCGGGGCACGCGATCGCCCGCGCGCAGCAGCAGGGCTTCGGCGCGATGATGAGCTTCGATCTGGCGGGCGGCGCCCCGGCGGCCGCCAGGCTGGTCGAGGCGATCACCGTCTTCACGCTCGCCGAATCGCTCGGCGGGGTCGAAAGCCTGATCGCGCACCCGGCGACGATGACGCACGCCGATATGGGCGCGGAGGCGCGCCGCGTCGCAGGGATCGGCGACGGGTTGCTCAGGCTGTCGATCGGGCTCGAAAACCCTGACGATCTGATCGCCGGGCTCGAACAAGGGTTCGCTGCGCTGGTGTGAGGCGCGGGGAAGGAGGATGCCGTGGCCGATTTCTTCGACGCACTGACCGACGATCATCGCGCCTTCATCGCGGCGCAGCCGGTGTTCTTCGTCGCCACCGCCGCGGCCACGGGGCGC
Organism: Hephaestia caeni; assembly: GCF_003550065.1. Taxonomy (GTDB): domain Bacteria; phylum Pseudomonadota; class Alphaproteobacteria; order Sphingomonadales; family Sphingomonadaceae; genus Sphingomonas; species Sphingomonas caeni_A. The sequence goes on along the minus strand of NZ_QXDC01000003.1, from coordinate 466,526 downwards.
GTCAATGTCAGCCCCAAGGGGATGGATACGTTCCGCGTGCTCGATGCCAATCACGTCGCCTATCTCGATCTCGGCGGCTCGGGTAACGAAACGCAGGCGCACCTTGCCGCCGATGGGCGCATCACGATCATGTTCTGCGCGTTCGACAATCCCGCGTTGATCCTGCGGCTCTACGGCCGCGGCACCTCGACGCTGCCGCAGGATGCGGGCTTCGCCGATCTCGCAGCACTTTTCCCGCGGCTGCCCGGCGTGCGGCAGGTGTTCTCGATCGCGATCGACAGCGTGATGACGAGCTGCGGCTGGGGCGTGCCGCGGATGACGCTCGACCGCGAGCGCGAGACGCTGTTCAAATATCATGTCCAGCAGGATCCCGAAAAGCGCCTCGCCAGGATTGCGGGGCGCACGCGGAGCATCGATGGCCTGCCGCTGCGCGTCCAAAGCGAGATCCCCGCCTGGGACACGCCCGACTGATGGCGCTGGTCGAACTGCTGCGCACCGATCGCAACGAGGCGCTGATCATCGTCGGCCGGCTCGAGGCGGCGGATATTCCCGCGATCGCCTTCGATGCCGATGCCAGCATCGCGGGAGGAAGCTGGCTGCTCGTGCCTTCGCGCGTCATGGTCGACGAGGATGACCTCAGCGCCGCGCGCGCGCTCCTCGCCGGCCCGCCACCCGCTGCCTGATTTTTAGGCAGTCGCGCGCGGCTGCATAAAAATCGTCGCGATCCCGCAACGCCGTACCACCGAAAATGCCCGATCGCGTGCGTTTCGGGCGTTGGCACGCACTTTGCGAAGCGTTGTCGCACCACAACAGGGGCGCGCGCATGAAACTCATCACCGCCATCATCAAGCCGTTTAAGCTCGACGACGTTCGCGAAGCGCTCACCGATCTCGGGGTCGCGGGCATGACGGTCACCGAGGTCAAGGGATTCGGCCGCCAGAAGGGCCAGACCGAAATCTACCGCGGCGCCGAATACACCACCAACATGGTGCCCAAGATCAAGATCGAGATCGTTTGCGCCACCGACCTCGCGGATCGCGTCGCCGAGGCGATCGAGGCCGCCGCGGCCACCGGCGCGATCGGCGACGGCAAGATCTTCATCCTCGATGTCGGCCGTGCGGTGCGCATCCGCACCGGCGAAACCGACGACAATGCACTTTAGAAACAAGGGGGAAGCAATGAAGCATGGCTTGAAAATCCTGGCGGTCGCCGGCTTCGGCACGGCCCTGGTCGCGGGCGTACCCGCCTGGGCGCAGGGCGCCGCACCGGCCGCGATCGACAGCGGCGACACCGCGTGGATGATGACCGCGACGCTGCTCGTGCTGCTGATGATCGTGCCAGGGCTGGCGCTGTTCTACGGCGGCCTCACCCGAGCCAAGAACATGATCGCGACGATGACGCAGATCGGGGCGGTCGCCTGCCTCGCCATGCTGATCTGGGTGATGTGGGGCTATACGATGGCGTTCGGGGACGGCGGCAACGCGCTTGTCGCGGGGTTCGACAAGGCTTTCCTTGCGGGCATCACCGCCGGCAGCGTCGCGGGCACGATCCCCGAATATGTCTTCGCCAGCTTCCAGATGACCTTCGCTGCGATCACCGTGGCGCTGGTGCTCGGCGGCGTGGTCGAACGGATGAAATTCTCGGCGATCATGGTCTTCGCGATCGTGTGGCTGACGATCGTCTATTTCCCGATCGCGCACATGGTGTGGGCGGCGGGCGGGCTGTTCTTCGACAAAGGCGCGCTCGATTTCGCAGGGGGCACGGTGGTCCATATCAACGCCGGCGTCTCGGCGCTGGTTGCCGCGGTGATGCTCGGCAAGCGGATCGGCTACCCGACCGAATACATGGCGCCGCACTCGCTGACGATGACCGGGATCGGCACCGGGCTGCTGTGGGTCGGCTGGTTCGGGTTCAACGCGGGGTCGGCGCTGGCGGCGAACGGCGCCGCGGGGCTGGCGATGATCAACACCTTCGTCGCCACTGCCTCGGCCGCGCTGTTCTGGATGCTCGCCGAGCGGCTGAACGGCCACAAGGGATCGGCGCTGGGGTTCTGCTCGGGGATCATCGCCGGGCTGGTCGCGGTGACGCCGGCGGCGGGCAATGCGGGGCCGTTCGGCGCGATCGTGCTCGGCGCGGTCGCCAGCGTGGTCTGCTATTACGCGGTGTCGGTGCTCAAGCCGAAGCTCGGCTATGACGATTCGCTCGATGCGTTCGGCATCCACGGCATCGGCGGCATGATCGGCGCGATCGGCACCGGCATCGTCTACGCCCCCGTCTTCGGCGGGCCGGGCGACGGTTCGGTGGGGATCGGCGCGCAGGTCTGGATCCAGCTTCAGGCAGTGGTGACGACGGTCGTCTGGGCATCGGTGGGCACCGCGATCGCGATTACCGTCGCGAGGTGGCTCACCGGGCTGCGCGTCTCAGCGGAGGTCGAACGCGAAGGGCTCGATCTCGGCGAGCACGGCGAGCGCGCTTACAATTATTGACGAGGTTCCTCCTGCGGACCCCCTGGCCGGTGCGGCGACGCGCCGGCCATTTTTTCAAGCATCATTCGCTCCCAGCGAATGATGCGCAGCCCCCGCGCAGGCGGGGGCCTCGTGCCTCAAGCGCGGCCTTCGCTACTCGGGATCGACTTCTCCCTTCCGTTCACCCTGAGCTTGTCGAAGGGCCGTTCTTCTTCTCCCGCTGCCGCACGTAAGAGCGGTGCTTCGACAAGCTCAGCACGAACGGTCGGGGATTATGCCTCAATCGCCGCCGTCGCTGTCCTCCGCCTGCCGATCACGCCATTTCTTCGCCGCGAGCGTGGCGCCGAGGATGAACCCGCCGGGGGCGAGCAGGATCACGGCGGCGAGGCCGAGGCGGTTCCAGGTCTTGCGGTCCATGCCCGCCCGTGTAACGCGCCGGGCTGAACGTGCAATTGCGTCAACCGAGATCGCTGCAGATGAAATCGGCGCACCGCTCGCCGATCATGATCGACGGCGCGTTGGTATTGCCCGAGACGAGCTTGGGCATCACCGAGGCATCGGCGACGTAGAGCCCGTCGACCCCGCGCACGCGCAGCCGCGGATCGCACACCGCCGCCTCGTCCGACCCCATCCGTGCGGTGCCGACCGGATGATAGACGGTATCGGCGCGTGATCGGATGAGGTGTTCGAGCGCTTCATCGTCGGCGAGGTCGATCGGATAGCGATCCTTCCCCTGATGATCGGCGAGCGGCGGTGTCTCGAGGATGCGGTACATCGCGCGCACCCCGGCCTTGAGCACGGTCATGTCGCGATCGTCGCTGAGGAAGGCGGGGTCGATCAGCGGCGCCGCGCGCGGATCGGCCGAGGCGAGCGTCACGCTGCCCGCACTCTCGGGGCGGAGCACGCAGACGTGGCAGCTATAGCCATGCGCCTTCACCGCGACGCGGCCGTGATCCTCCAGCGGGGCGATGACGAAATGGAGCTGGACGTCGGGCGCGGGGGCGCCGGGGGTCACCGTCAGGAAGCCGCCCGCCTCGGCATAGGGCGTCGTCATCAGCCCCGAGCGCGACCATTTCCAGCGCAGGATCGCGTGCGCGACATTGATGCTGCCCTTGAGCGAGCGCCCCATGAACGCGGTGCCCGGCGTCTCGAAGCTGGCGACGTAATCGACATGATCCTGCAAATTCTGCCCGACCTCGTCGCGTGCGATGCGCACCGGGATGCCGTGGTCGGCAAGCTGCGCCGGGCCGCCGATGCCGGAAAGCATCAGCAATTGCGGCGTGCCGAAAACCCCGCCCGCCAACACCACCGCGCGGCGGGCGCGGATCACGCGCTGCGCGCCGCCGCGTTGATAGGCGACGCCCGTCGCGCGGCCGTCCTCGAACAGCACGCGCTCGGCAAGCACATCGGTGAGGATGTTGAGCTTTGGCCGGCTCTTGGCATCGGCGAGATAGGCGCGCGCCGAGGTCCAGCGCTCGCCGCCCTTCTGCGTCACCTGATAGAGGCCGACGCCTTCCTGCGTGGCGCCGTTGAAATCCTGGTTGACGGGGATTTGCAGCCGCCGCGCCGCCTCGATGAAATCTCGGGCACCGGGGTGCGCATATTCCTGATTGCTCACCCATAACGGCCCGTTGGCGCCGTGCCAGGCATCGGCGCCGTTCACATTGTGCTCGGCGCGTTTGAAATAGGGGAGCACCTCGCTCCAGCTCCAGCCGGTCGCGCCGAGTGTGGCCCAGCGATCGTAATCCCACGCATTGCCGCGGATGTAGAGCATCGCGTTGATCGCGCTCGATCCGCCCATGCCCTTGCCCCGTGGCTGGTAGCCGCGGCGGCCGTTCAGCCCGGCTTGCGGGACGGTTTCATATTGCCAGTTGGTCGCCGGCGTCTGGAACGCCATGAAGCCGGGGCAGAGGGTGCGGATGCCGTCATTGGCCCCGCCCGCTTCGAGGATCGCGACGCTGTATCGGCCGCCCTCGCTCAGGCGACCCGCGGCGGCGGCGCCCCCTGATCCGCCCCCGACGACGACGATATCGGCTTCCTCCACTCGGCCTCTCCCTGCTCTCGTTGCTGCCATTTCGCGCGAATCGTCGCGCTGGTGTCGCGGCTGCCGTCGTGGCTCCAGCCGGGCTCGCGGATCATGTAGCCCAGCTTGTTGGCGAGCCCCGGCGCCGCCCACACGTCCTTCGCGATCCCCACCCATTCGTGGAACGCCGCCCAGAGCAGGTTGAAGCTGCCGAGATTCTTGACGATGCCGTAGCGGGGCTTGTCGTCATCGCGCTCGGGCTCGAACGTGCCGAGCCATTTGTCCCAGACGATGAACACCCCGGCATAATTCCTGTCGAGATAGCGCGGGTTGGTCGCGTGGTGGACGCGGTGGTGCGACGGCGTGTTCATCACCGCCTCGAACCAGCGCGGCATCCGCCCGATCACTTCGGTGTGAATCCAGAATTGGTAGATCAGGTTCACCCCTGCGACGAAGAACACCAGCGGCGGCGGAAAGCCGATCAGGAACAGCGGCAGGCGGAACGCGAACGACGCGCTGAAAAAGCCCGTCCAGGTCTGCCGGAGCGCGGTCGACAGGTTATAATGCTGGCTCGAATGGTGGATGACGTGGCTCGCCCAGAACCAGCGGACGCGGTGCGCCGATCGGTGGAACACGTAATAAGCGAAATCGTCGATCACGAACGCGACGACGAACCAATACCATTGGTAGCCGATGTCGAAGAGGCGGAATTGCCACACCCAAAAGGCGAGTGCGGCCACCAGCCCGGCCGAGAGCACGCCCGCGATCGTGCTGCCCAGCCCGAGCGCGAGCGAGGTCAGCGTGTCGCGCGGTTCGTAGCGCCGCCGGTTCTTCGCCCACGCCACCAGCATCTCGGCGAGCACCAGCGCGACGAAGCCGGGAACCGCGATATCGACAGGATCGGGCAATTCCATGCCCGCTTGCTTACACTGATGTCAGCGAGCGCGCCATACGGCGGACGTCGAGCACGTCGACGCCCTTCAATTTGACGAGGCCGAAGCGGCGGTCGCCGGTGTCGACCTCGATTCCTTCATAGGTCGATCGCACTGCCGACCAGCGCACCTCGCGCACCGCGAGGTTGACGCCGTGGCATTTGACCACCGCGACGCGCCCGTCGGCGCCCGCGACGATCGCGGCGAGATCGTCATCGGAGACGAGCGCGCCCTCGGCGCAAAAGCCCGCGAGCGCATCCTCTGCCGCCTGTGCCGCGGCGCCCGCATCCTCGACCTTGCCGTCGCGGCCGAGCCGGAGCAGCCGGGCGATCCCCGCCAGTGCCAATATCGCCGCCAATGATCCGGCGAGAACCAGCCAGTTCATGCGCGCCCGGACGCCAGCGACTCGAGCAGCGGCCGGATGCCAGCCAGGTCGTATCCCGCCGCGGCGGCCTTGGCGATGATCGTCTCGGGGTCGCCGCCCGCCTTGGCTTCGGCGAGCGCCCAGAGATGCGCCGAGCGCGTGCCCGAGCGGCAGAAGGCGAGCACTGGTCCCCTGGCGGCGTCGAGTGCGGCGCGCATCGCATCGATCTGCGGGTGCGAGAAGCCGGTGTGGTCGATCGGGATCGCGGTATAATCGAGCCCCAGCGTCTCGGCGACGCGGGCGACGGCCACGCCCTCGGGCTGGCCGGTTTCCTCGGCGTCGGGGCGATTGTTGATGACGGTCCGATAGCCAGCGTCGGCCAGCACGGCCAGATCATCCGTCGTGATCTGCGGAGAGACCGAGATGCGGTCATCAAGGCGGCGAATCTGCATTCTCGCTCTTTCCATTCACCAAACCACCCCGGCGAAGGCCGGGGTCCAGTTACGAACGGCCCGATACTGGACCCCGGCCTTCGCCGGGGTGGTCAGGATCTAACCGTTATCCCTGATCACCGCCAGAAAGGCGTCGCCATAGGCGTCCAGCTTCTTCGCGCCAACACCTGAAATATTGCTCATCTGTGCCAGGCTGGTGGGCTTCAGCGCGACCATATCGCGCAACACGGCATCGGCGAAGACGATATACGGCGGCACCTGCGCCTCGGCCGCGAGTTCGCGCCGTTTGTCGCGCAGCGCCTCGAACAGCGGATCGCCGATGGGATTGGCTTCCGCCGTGCCGCGCCGGCGGCGGCGTTCGCGCTTGGGCGGAAGGACCAGCGCGAGATCGTCCTCGCCCTTGAGCAGCGCCCGCGCGCCGGGGCCGAATTCGAGCCCGCCGTGCGCGTTGGTGCGCAGCGCGTCGCGCAGCAGCAGCGCGCGCGAGACGGGCTTGAGCAACGCGGCCTCCTCGCCGTCGACGATGCCCCATACCGACAGCCGCTCGTGCCCGTTCATCAGGCTGCGCTCGCTCGATTGGCCGGTCAGCACGCCTTCGATATAGCCGACGCCGAACATCTGCCCGGTGCGGAACACCGCCGAGAGGAATTTCCGCGCGGTCTCGGTCGCGTCGATCGCGGCGGGCGGGTTGAGGCAATTGTCGCAATTGCCGCAGGTCGGCGGCGGGTTCTCGCCGAAATGCCGGAGCAGGATCGCGCGGCGGCAGCCCGCGGTCTCGACCAGCGCGCCCAGCGCGGTCAGCCGCGCGCGCTCGCCCGCCTGCCGCTCGGGCTCGACCTCGGCTATCCGCTGGCGCGCCTTGGCGAAATCCTCCGCGCCCCAGAACAGATGCGCCACCGCCGGATCGCCGTCGCGGCCCGCGCGGCCGGTTTCCTGATAATAAGCCTCGATCGATTTGGGCAGCGCGGCGTGCGCGACGAAGCGCACGTCGGGCTTGTCGATCCCCATGCCGAACGCGATCGTGGCGCAGATCACCATATCCTCGCTGGCGACGAAATCGGCCTGGTTGCGCCGCCGCACCGCGGAATCGAGCCCGGCGTGATAGGCGCGCGTCGGTCGCCCGGTCCGGCTGAGCGCCTCGGCGAGCTTTTCGGTCGCCGCGCGGGTAGGCGCATAGACGATGCCGGGGCCGGGGGTCTCGCGGATCAGATCGGCGATCTGCTGCGTCGTCCCGGCCTTGGGGCTGATCGCATAACGGATATTGGGGCGATCGAACCCGGCGACGATCAGCCCGTCGTGGGGGATGCCAAGCTGGTCGAGGATGTCGGCGCGGGTGTGTGCGTCGGCGGTCGCGGTCAGTGCGAGGCGGGGGACATCGGGGAAGCTATCGAGCAGCGGGCGCAGGAGGCGATAATCGGGGCGGAAATCATGCCCCCATTCGCTGACGCAATGCGCCTCGTCGATCGCGAACAGATTGAGCTTCGCGCGGGCCAGCAGGTCGCGGAAATACCCCGACGAGGCGCGCTCGGGGGCGACGTAGAGCAGATCGAGATCGCCGGCCGCGAAGCGCTCGCGCGTCTCGGCGCGGTTGTCGTCGACCGAGGTCAGCGTCGCCGCGCGGATGCCCACCGCCTCGGCCGCGCGCAACTGATCGTGCATCAGCGCGATCAGCGGGCTGACGACGACGCAGGTGCCCTCGCGCATCACCGCGGGGAGTTGGTAACACAGCGACTTGCCCGCGCCCGTCGGCATCACCGCGAGCGTGCGCGTGCCTTCGAGGACGCGCGCGATCACCTGGCGCTGCACGCCGCGAAAGTCCGAAAAGCCGAAAACTGAATTGAGAATGTCGCGCGGGTCGGTCATTGCCGGTGCTATTGCGCACTTCGGGGCGTTACACCAACCCATCGAAGCGAAAGGACAGCGAATGGCGGTCGGCACCGTGCGCGATAATCGCGCCGAACAGGAATTCGAACTCGACATCGACGGTCATCGCGCGATCGCCGCCTATCAGCGCGAGGGCGGGAAGATCGTGTTCACGCACACCAAGGTGCCCAAGGCGATCGAGGGCCGCGGGGTGGCGAGCAAGCTGATCCGCGCCGCGCTCGATGCCGCGCGTGATGAGAGGTTGAAGGTAGTGGCGCAATGCGAATTCGTTGCGGCCTATATCGAACGCCATCCGGAATATCGCGATCTGGTGCAATGATCCGTCACGCCAGCCTGTGCTGGCAGGACGAGGTAGAAGATCACTCCGCCGCCAGCGTCTGTTCGGCGCGTTCCTGCGCCTGGCGGTTCCACATTTCGGCGTAGAGGCCGGCCTGTCGCAGCAGGTCGGCGTGCGTGCCGCGCTCGACGATCCGACCGGCATCGAGGACGATGATCTCGTCGGCCGCGACCACCGTCGACAAACGGTGCGCGATCACGATCGTGGTGCGGCCCTGCTCGATGCGTTCGAGCGTCGCCTGAATCTCGGCCTCGGTGCGGCTGTCGAGTGCGCTGGTGGCTTCGTCGAGGATCAGGATCGGCGGGTTCTTGACGAGCGTGCGCGCGATCGCGACGCGCTGCTTCTCGCCGCCCGACAGTTTCAGCCCGCGTTCGCCGACGCGCGTCTCATAGCCGTCGGGCTGGCGCTCAATGAAATCGGCGATTGCGGCCCCGCGCGCGGCGGCCACGATCTCGGCCTCGGTCGCGCCTTCGCGGCCATAAGCGATGTTGTAGCCGATCGTGTCGTTGAACAGCACCGTATCCTGCGGGACGATGCCCACCGCCGCGCGCAGGCTTGCCTGCGTCACCCGCGCGATATCCTGCCCGTCGATCGTGATGCGCCCGCCGGTCAGATCGTAGAAACGGTACATCAGCCGCGCGAGCGTCGATTTGCCCGCCCCCGACGGCCCGACCACCGCGACCGTATGCCCGGCGGGGATATCGATCGTGATCCCTTTCAGGATCGCGCGGTCGTCGTCATAGCCGAAACGTACGTCCTCGAAACGGACATGACCCTGTGTGACCGTCAGCGCGGGGGCGCCGGGCGCGTCGATCACCTCGCTCGGCGTGTCGATCAGATCGAACATCGCGGCCATGTCGATCACGCCCTGCCGGATCGTGCGATAGACCATGCCGAGCAGGTCGAGCGGGCGGAAAAGCTGCGACAGCAGCGTCGAGACGAACACCACGTCGCCCGCCGAAAAGCGCCCCCGGCTCCAGCCCCAGGCGACGAACGCCATCCCGCCGCCGAGCATCGCGTTGGTGATCAGCGCCTGCCCCACGTTGAGCAGCGCGAGCGAGTTTTCCGACTTCACCGCCGCTGCCGCATAGGCCTCGACCGCGCGATCGTAGCGCCGCGCCTCGCGCTCCTCGGCGCCGAAATATTTGACCGTCTCGAAATTGAGCAGCGAATCGACCGCGTGCGCCACCGCGCCCGTATCGAGGTCGTTCATCCGCGCCCTGAGCGCGTTGCGCCAGTCGGTCACCTTCTGGGTAAAGACGATATAGGCCGCGACCATCACCACGGTCGAGGCGACCAGCCAGAGCCCGAAATCGACCCAGAAGATGCCGAGCACCAGCGCCAGCTCGAACACCGTCGGCGCGATGTTGAACAGCATGAAATAGAGCATCGTATCGATGCTCTTGGTGCCGCGCTCGACCACTCTGGTCACCGCGCCGGTGCGGCGTTCGAGGTGGAAGCGCAGCGACAATTGGTGGAGGTGGCGGAATACCGTCGCCGCCAGCCGCCGCGTCGCTTCCTGCCCGACGCGCTCGAACACGGCGTTGCGCAGATTGTCGAACAAGGTCGTCGAGAAGCGCGCGGTGGCGTAGCCGACGACCAGCAGGATGACGAGCGTGGCGAGCCCGCGATCGCCGGCCGCCATCCGATCGACCGCATATTTGAGCGTATAGGCCGCGCCGAACACCTGGACGAGCTTGGAGGCGAGCACGAGCAGCATCGCCGCGACGATGCGCAGCTTCAGGTGCGGTTCGTCCGCCGGCCACAGATAGGGCAGGAAACGCCGCAGCGTCGGCCACAGCGGCTGATCCGCGCGGGTATGCGAGGTGGGATCGGGCGGCATGAGGATGCGATGTAGGATGATGGCGCTTCCGGTGCCAGCACTGTGCAGAGAACAGGTCGGCCGCGTCCGAATACGGACGAACGCTACTCCTCTTCCGTCATGCCGGACTTGTTCCGGCATCCAACCATCCCCGAGCGTCAGCGATCGAGGCACGTTGGACCCCGGAACCAGTCCGGGGTGACGGAAAGTATTGCGACCGGTCCTCAGTGCGCGCGCACGTAGCTTCCCGGTGCGTCCTCGATCGCCTTGAGCTTGCCCTTGCCCGGCACGCGCGCGCCTGTCGCCGGCACCGTTTCAGGGTCGCGCGCCTTGAGCCAGTCGATCCAGTCGGGCCACCAGCTTCCCTTGGTCTCGGTGGCGCCGGCGACGAACTCGCTCAGCGTGTCGCCGATCGTGTCGTTGGTCCAATATTGATATTTGCCCGCGGCCGGCGGGTTGACCACGCCTGCGATATGCCCCGAGCCGGCAAGCACGAAGCGGATCGGCCCCTTGAGGTGCTGGGTGAGATTCCAGACGCTTTCGGCAGGGGCGATATGATCCTCGCGGCCGGCCTGCACGTAGGCCGGGGTGTGAATCGTGGTGAGATCGAGCGGGATGCCCGCGATCCTGAGCGCGCCGGGCTGGACGAGCAGATTGTCGCGATAGAGATCGGTCAGATAGCTCAGATGCCATTTGACCGGCAGGTTGGTGGTGTCGCCGTTCCAGTGGAGCAGATCGAACGGCATGTAATCCTGGCCGAGCAGGTAATTGTTGGTGACATAGTTCCAGATCAGGTCGCGCCCGCGCAGCAGGTTGAAGGTCGCGGCCATGTAGCGGCCGTCGAGGAAGCCGTCGGGCGACAGGCGCTCGATCAGCTTCAACTGATCGTCGTCGACGAACAGCTTCAGCTCGCCCGCGCGCGCGAAATCGACCTGGGCGGTGAAGAAGGTCGCGCTTTTGACCTTCGCGGCCTCGTCGCGCGCGGCGAGCAGCGCGAGCGTCGCGGCGAGCGTGGTGCCCGCGACGCAATAGCCGATCGCATGGACGCCCTCGACGCCCAGCAGGTCGCGGATCGTGTCGATCGCGTCGATCTGCGCGGCGACGTAATCATCCCACGTCACGTCCCCCATCGACGCGTCGGCCGATTTCCACGAGACCATGAACACGCTCAATCCCTGGTCGACCGCCCATTTGACGAAGCTTTTTTCCGGCCGCAGGTCGAGGATGTAGAAGCGGTTGATCCACGGCGGGAAAATGACGAGCGGCGTCGTCGTCACCGTCTCGGTGGTCGGCGCATAATGGATCAGTTCGTAGACGCGCGTGCGGTGGACGACCTTGCCCGGCGTCGTCGCGATGTTGCCGCCGACCTCGAACGCATCCGAATCGGTGTGCGTCACCTGGCCCTTGCCGAGATCGGCAAGCATGTTGGCGAGCCCCTTCAACAGATTCTCGCCGCGCGTCTCGATCGTCTTTTCGAGTACCTGCGGGTTGGTGGCGGGGAAGTTGGTCGGGCTCATCGCGTCGACGAAGTTGCGCGCCGCGAAGCGCAATTGCTCCTTCTGCAAGGGGTCGACGCCCTCGATCGCCTCGACCCCGCGAAGCAGATGGTCGGCGATCAGGAAATAGCTCTGGCGGATCCAGTCGAACACCGGGTTCTCGTGCCATTGCGGCGCCTGGAAGCGGCGGTCCTTCGCGCGCTCGGGCGGTTCGTCGGCGGCCGGCGCGCCCGCGGGATCGAGGAAGCGCTGCCACAATTTCATGCTGTCGAGCCAGAATTCCTGCGCGCGCGCCATCGTCGCCTTGTCGGTGAAGCCGGGGATCGTCGGCAGCGCGGGTGTATCGTCGAGCGTCTGCAACCCGTGTTCGAGCATCATCTGCTGCGCGCGCCCCATCACCCAGGTCCAGTGCTGCATGTCTTCGAGGCTGGGGATCGGCGGGGTATCGCTGTCGTCGGCCACCTTCATCTCCTCTGGCAAGCGCGCTTGCCTCTCCGTATACCAACGCGCCCGCGCCGCGCGATGTCCGCGTGGTGCCCACGGAGGATAGAATGTCCGAGGAATTCTACCGCATCAAGCGGCTGCCGCCTTATGTCATCGCCGAAGTCAACGGCATGCGGGCAGCGGCGCGGGCGGCGGGCGAGGACATTATCGATCTGGGCATGGGCAATCCCGATCTGCCGCCGCCCGATCACGTCATCGAGAAATTGTGCGAGGTGGCGCGCAAGCCGGATGCGCACGGCTATTCGCAATCGAAGGGGATTCCGGGGCTACGCCGCGCGCAGGCGGGCTATTATGCGCGGCGTTTCGGGGTCGATCTCGATCCCGAGAGCGAGGTCGTCGTGACGATGGGGTCGAAGGAGGGGCTGGCGAGCCTCGCCACCGCGATCACCGCGCCGGGCGATGTCGTGCTCGCGCCCAACCCGAGCTATCCGATCCACACCTTCGGCTTCATCATCGCCGGCGCCACGATTCGCGCGGTGCCGACCACGCCCGACGACGAATATTTCGAAAGCCTCGAGCGCGCGATGAACTTCACCGTGCCGCGCCCCAGCGTGCTCGTCGTCAATTATCCGTCGAATCCTACGGCCGAGACGGTCGATCTCGCCTTCTACGAGCGGCTGGTCGCCTGGGCGCGCGAGAATCAGGTCTGGATCCTGTCCGATCTCGCCTATTCGGAACTGTATTACGACGGCAAGCCGACGCCCTCGATCCTCCAGGTCAAGGGCGCGAAGGATATCGCGGTCGAGTTCACCTCGCTGTCCAAGACCTATTCGATGGCGGGCTGGCGGATGGGCTTCGCGGTTGGCAACAAAAGGCTTATCGCGGCGATGACGCGGGTGAAATCGTACCTCGATTACGGCGCCTTCACCCCGATCCAGGCGGCGGCGTGCGCGGCCTTGAACGGCCCGCAGGATATCGTGGAGAAGAACCGCGCGCTCTATCACAAGCGCCGCGACGTGCTGGTCGAAAGCTTCGGCCGCGCCGGCTGGGAGATTCCGTCGCCGCCCGCGTCGATGTTCGCCTGGGCGCCGCTGCCGCCCGCGCTCGCGCATTTAGGCAGCCTTGAGTTCTCCAAACAATTGCTCACCGAGGCCAAGGTCGCGGTCGCGCCCGGGGTCGGCTATGGCGAGAAGGGCGAAGGCTATGTCAGGATCGCGATGGTCGAGAACGAGCAGCGGCTGCGCCAGGCGGCGCGCAACGTGAAACGCTACCTCCAGAGCATGGGCGTCAACACGCCCACGCAACGGACCGGCTGAACGCATGTTCCTGTTCAGGGGGGTCGAAAGCCATCCGCGCTCGCTGGTGAAGGCCATAAGCTGGCGGGCGCTGGGGAGCATCGACACCTTTGTGTTGAGCTACATCTTCACCGGCAGCACCGGGGCGGCGGCGTCGATCGCGGGGACCGAGGTGTTCACCAAGATCGTGCTGTTCTATTTTCACGAACGCGCGTGGTCGCTGGTGCATTGGGGCCATCGCCCGCATCCGGCGGAACGGCACGATCAATCGGGTGAAGGCGCGATGATCCCCGCCGAAGATTTCGATTAAAGCGCTGAACACGGTTCTGTTTGTCACCCCAGCGCAGGCTGGGGTCTATCTCTGATCAAGGAGTCCGATCGCGAGAGACATGGACCCCAGCCGGCGCTGGGGTGACGAAACCAATTCTTCCGCGCCCCGCCCCGCTATTCAGCGGCGCGCACTTCGGCCGCGTCGTCGGCGACGTCTTCGGGAAGCGACCAGATCAGCTCCTGTTTGGTGAGGACGCGGCCGTCATGCGCGCGGACCTCGATCGGGCCGATCGGGCGGCGATCGCGCGCGTCGACCAGCACCGGGGTGGCCGCGATGCCGGTTTCCCAGCGCTCACCCCATTGCCTGAGCGCGATCATCGTCGGCAGCAGCGCGGCGCCCTTGTCGGTCAGGCGATATTCGATCTTGCGCCGATCCTCGGGCATCGCCGTGCGCATCAGGATGCCGTGTTCGACCAGCCGCGACAGCCGGTTGGCGAGGATGTTGCGCGCGATCCCCAGTTCGGACTGGAATTCCTCGAAATGATGCAGTTCGTTGAAGGCGGCGCGCAGGATGAGGAACGACCAGCGTTCACCCATCGCCTCGAGTGCCGCCGGCAGGCTGCATTCGGCCAGATCCCGAAGAGGCTCGCGTAATTTACCACCCATCGGCACGCAGCCTATCCCACTTTGCGAGGGTTGGGAATGGGTTATAAGTTTCTACTTGCAACTCGCATGTGCAGCAAGTAAGTAGCGATTCGCAACTTATCTTGTGGAGGACACCATGTTGCGTTTCGTTCCCCTCGCCGCGGCCGTCGTGGCCCCGGCCATGCTGTTCGGTGCCGCCGCCGGCCATGCCGCCCAGCCGCGCGGCTATTATGTCGCCACCGCGCTCGAGGCCCCGGCCAAGGCCAATTTCGTCACCCGCAGCACTGCCTGGTCGTGCGACGGGGCGGTCTGCACCGCCGCCCGCGCGCCCGAACGCGACGCTTTCGTGTGTGAACGCGTCGCGGGCAGCGTCGGCGCCTTGAGCGCGTTCACCGCCGGCGGCACCGCACTCGATGCCGATGCGCTCGCCAAGTGCAACGCCAAGGCGAAGTAACGCGGGTTATCTTGATCCCTTGCGTGGGGGGCGGGCCGGCGCCGCAACTGATTCGACCCGCCCGCACGCAATTCATGTTGCAAAGCGGCAGCACGCGGCCCCATCTTGGCCGTGTGCTGCGGCAATATGAACTGGTCGATCGGGTCTTAGGCTACGATCCGCAAGCCGACGAGGCGCTGCTCAACCGCGCCTACGTCTTTTCGATGCACGCGCACGGCAGCCAGAAGCGCGCCTCGGGCGATCCCTATTTCAGCCACCCGATCGAAGTCGCGGGAATCCTGACCGACCTCCGCCTCGACGACGAGACGATCGCGACCGCGATCCTCCACGACACGATCGAGGATACCGTCGCCACGCCTGAGGAGATCAGGAAGCTGTTCGGCGCCAATGTCGCGCGGATGGTCGACGGCGTCACCAAGCTCTCGTCGATCGAGGCGCAGACCGAGAACGAGCGCGCGGCGGAGAATCTGCGCAAATTCCTGTTGGCGATGTCCGACGATATCCGCGTGCTGCTCGTCAAGCTCGCCGATCGTCTGCACAACATGCGCACGCTCCACTTTATCGCCAACGCGGACAAGCGCCGCCGGATCGCGCGCGAGACGATGGATATCTACGCCCCGCTCGCCGAGCGGATCGGCATGTGCGAATTCATGAAGGAGATGCAGACGCTCGCCTTCCGCGAACTGGAGCCCGAGGCGTACGAATCGATCACCAAGCGGCTCGATGCGTGCGCGCGGGCGATCACGACCAGATTCTCAAGATTTCGGCCGGGCTCGAACAATTGCTGGCGCGCGCGGGGATCGAGGCCGAGGTTTCGGGGCGTGAGAAACACCCCTATTCGATCTGGAAGAAGATGTCGGAACGCCACGTCAGCCTCGAGCAACTGTCCGACGTGATGGCGTTCCGCGCGATCGTGGGCACCGAGGAGGAATGTTATCGCGCGCTCGGCGTCATCCATCGCCGTTGGCCGATGGTGCCGGGGCGCTTCAAGGATTACATCTCGACCCCCAAACGCAACGGCTATCGCTCGCTGCACACCACGGTGATCCACGCCGATACGATGCGCATCGAGGTCCAGCTTCGCACCCACGAGATGCACGCCCAGGCCGAATTCGGCATCGCCGCGCACTGGGCCTACAAGCACGACGCGGTGCGTCCCGATACGCAGGTGCGCTGGATTCGCGACCTGATCGAGATCCTCGACACCGCCGGCAGCCCCGAGGAACTGCTCGAACATACTCGCATGGCGATGTACCAGGATCGCATCTTCGCCTTCACCCCGGCGGGCGAGCTGTTCCAGCTTCCCAAAGGCGCGACGCCCATTGATTTCGCTTATGCGGTCCACACCGATCTCGGCGATCAAGCGGTCGGCGCCAAGATCAACGGCCGCGTCGTGCCGCTGAGGACCGCGATCGCCAACGGCGATCAGGTGCAGATCCTGCGCTCGAACGCGCAGACGCCGCAGCGCAACTGGCTCAACTTCGCGATCACCGGCAAGGCGCGCGCGGCGATCCGCCGCCACCTGCGCAACAAGGAGCGCGACGAGACCTTCGCGCTCGGCCGCAAGATTTACGACGAGATCGCTGCCCGTCTGCCGGTGCCGCTTGCCGCCGATGCGCTCGACGATGCGCTCGCGCGGTTGAAGCTGGTCGACGAGGCCGCGCTGATGGAGGCGATCGCGCGGCGCACGATCACCGACGAGGAGGTGATGGAGGCGCTGATGCCCGGCTCGGTGGATGCCGAGGCGATCCACGCGCTGCCGCCGCAATCGACCGCGATCTCGATCAAGGGGCTGACGCCCGGCGTCGCCTATACGCTCGCTGAATGCTGCCATCCGGTCCCCGGCGACAGGATCGTCGGGCTGCGGCGGCCGGGGCAGGGGATCGAGGTCCACGGTATCGATTGCAACCGGCTGGTCGACGGCGAGGATGTCGATTGGGTCGATCTCGCCTGGGGTGACGATTCGGAAGGCGGCACCGCGCGGATCAGCGTCGAGGTCAAGAACGAGCCCGGCGCGCTCGGCGTGCTCGCGACAATCATCGGCGCGCAGCGGGCGAACATCATCAACCTGCGCCTCGACACGCGCGACACCACTTTCCACACCAACACGATCGACCTCGAGGTCCATGACGCCGCGCACCTGATGCGTGTCCTCGCCGCGCTGCGCGCCGCCGACGCGGTCGCCAAGGCGGAGCGGGTGTAGGGGGGCTGCGGCCTCTCAATCCTCTTGTCGTCATCCCCGCGAAAGCGGGAACCCATCTCCCGCCGTCTCGCCCAGTATAACCATGCGGAGATGGGTCCCCGCTTTCGCGGGGATGACCACCTTATGCGAACGGCCTGCGTTCTTCGCCGCCACCCACAACAAAGAGCCCGATGACGCGGGCGTCGCGAGCGGCTAAAGCAGCGCGGCCATGCATCGTCCCGCGCTTTCGATCGTCATCCCCTGCTACAACGAGGAAGGGTGTCTGGAGACGCTCCATGCGCGCGTCGGCGCGGCCGCGCGCGCGGCGGTGGGCGGGGATTACGAGATCGTCCTCGTCAACGACGGCTCACGCGATGCGAGCTGGCCGGCGATGCAGCGGCTCGCGGCGGGCGATCCGCACCTCGTCGCGATCAACCTGTCGCGCAACCACGGCCACCAGCTCGCGCTCACCGCCGGGCTCGATCTGTGCAGCGGCGATCAGATATTGATCATCGACGCCGATCTGCAAGACCCGCCCGAACTGCTTGCCGAGATGCGCGCGACGATGGCGCGCGAAGAGGCCGATGTCGTCTATGCGGTGCGCCGTCGGCGCGAGGGCGAGACGGTGTTCAAGCGCGCGACCGCCGCCGCTTTCTACCGCGTGCTCGAACGGCTGACCGATACGCCGATCCCGCTCGATACCGGCGATTTCCGGCTGATGAGCCGCCGCGCGCTCGATGCCTTGCTGTCGCTGCCCGAACAGGCGCGCTTCATCCGTGGGATGGTGGCGTGGATCGGCTTCCGCCAGGTGCCGTTCGCGTATGACCGTGCCGAGCGTCATGCGGGCGAGACCAATTACCCGCTGGGCAAGATGGTGCGCCTCGCGCTCGACGCGGTGACGGGCTTTTCGACCGCGCCGCTGCGACTCGCGAGCCATGCCGGGTTGTTGTTGACCGGCGCGTCGCTGCTGTTGCTGATCTACATCGCCTTCGGCTGGATCACCGGTTCGGCGGTGCAGGGCTGGACCTCGACGATGCTCGTCGTCGTGCTGCTGGGGGCGGTGCAGATGTTCGTGCTCGGGATGATCGGCGAATATCTCGGGCGGCTCTATATCGAGGCCAAGCGGCGGCCGCTCTACCTCGTCGCCGATATTGCCGGCCCGGTGCAGGGCGAGGCGCGGTTAGGCTATCGCGCCACCCCTGCGCCCGCCGTGCCGCCGCTCGACGAGACTCAGCGCGACGCTTGATTTGTTGATTGCGGCGCCGGCCCGCTCCCCCACCCCGCCTCCCATTCAGTATACTGCCGTTGGGAGGCAGGGTGGGGGAGCGGGCCGGCGCCGCTCCGAGATTCAGCCCCGCTGAATCTCCATCAAAGACTGAACTTCAGCGTCGCGCGCAGATCGCGGCCCGCGAGCGGTGCGAAATCCTTGAGGAAGCTCGAATGGCGTCGCGCGTTGACGTCGAAGATGTTGTTCGCGCTCAGCACCAGGCTGGTGCGGTTACCCGCGCCGAACGGGCTCAGCGACAGCGATGCGTTGACCATCGTATAGCTCGGCGTCGCCGTTTCGAAATCGGCGACGCGATCCTGCTTGAAACTGTGCTCCACCTCGACGCGCCCGGTCACCGTGTCGCTCTGCGCCTCGATCCCGCCGAGCAGCCGCAGCGGTGGGATGCGTGGTACCGGGCCTTGGCCGGTTACGGTCGCGTGGACGTAATCGGCGAGCCCGTCGGCGTTGATCGCGGTGCCGCCGATCGTCGCCAGCCTGGCGGTGGCGTCGATCTCGAAGCCGTAATAGCGCGCGTCGGCCTGGCTGATCTGGTAGCAGGGCAGATCGACGTCGCGGCCCGACGGCGCCGCCGCCGCCTCGCACACGCCTTGCGCGGCCTGGTTCTCGTAGATGTAGTTGGAGAACCAGTTGTAGAACGCCGACGCATCGACGCTGAACGCGTCGCTGTGATGGTGGAGCGTCGCTTCCAGCCCCCAGCTCTTTTCCAGCTTGAAGTTGGGATTGCCGAGTTCATAGGCCTGCGTGCCGGCATGGCCGCCGTTGGCGAACAATTCCTCGGCGGTGGGCGCGCGCTCGGTGCGCGAGCCGTTGAGGCCGATCCGCCACTGCCCGCCGAGGTCGTACGACGCGCCGAGCGAGCCCGACACCGCGCTGAAACGCCGGGCGCCGTCGAAGAAGCGCAGATCGCCGGCCGTAAGGTGTGAGGCGACGCTGGTACGCTCGTACCGCAGCCCCGCCTCGGCCTTCACCCGGCCCGATTCGAGCTGCTGGAGCGTGAATAGGCCGAACTGGCTGGTGCTGTTCTTGGGCAGGAAGGCCTCGTCGCCCTCGACGTCGAAGTCGCGCGAGAAATACTGGACGCCGGTCGCGCCCTGCCAGCCGCCGTGCTTCGCCTGGACGAGTTCGAGCCGCGCCTCGATCCCGTCATTGTAGAAGGCGGTGCCGACCGAATTGTCTTCCTCGAGTTCGAAATGGCGATAATGCGCGGTCGCGGCACGAAAGCGGATCCTGTCGAGCAGCCCGCCGCCGGCATCGACCTCGCCGCGTACGTCGAAGCGGTTCTGGACGACATCGAGCCGCGGCGCTTCCTGTTCCTGGCCGGGCTCGGTCGCGTAGCGGACGGGCACGCCGTAGAGGCTGTCGTAATGGCTGTACGACACGCCGAGATTGCCGCCGTCGGTGATCCACGCGGCGCCCGCGCCCGCGGTCCACGTCTCGGCCGCCGAATTGGGCAGCCTGCCGCGAATCGCGGCGTTGGCGGCGAAATCGATCGGTTCCTCGCCGTCATCCCCTGCCTCGGGCGGCAGGTGGCTGGAGGCGAGCGCGGCGGCGCGCGCGGCCGGGCTCAGCGCGTGGCCGCCGATGCGCAGGTCACCGGTCTTGAGATACGATCCGTCGGCGTGGAGCACGAGGTGATCGCCCACCGCGACGTCGCCCGCGCCGCCGATCGAGCGCTCGTCGGCGGCCGAGCCATAGGTCGCGAGGCCGTCGAGCCGGTAGCCGTCGCCCGGCACGCTGCGCGGGATGCGGCGGTCGATCACGTTGACCACGCCGCCCACCGCCGACGATCCGAACAGCAGGGCGGAAGGCCCGCGCAGCACCTCGACGCGCTCGGCGAGCAGCGGGTTGATGATCGTCGCATGATCGGCCGAGGTGTTCGACACGTCGATCGAGCCGATCCCGTCGGTCAGCACGCGCACGCGATCGCCCTGGAACCCGCGCAGGATCGGGCGCGAGGCGTTGGGGCCGAACGAACTCGCGGTCACGCCGGGCTGATGCGCCAGCGTCTCGCCGATTGTCGGCTTCACCGATCGCGTCAGTTCGGCGCCGCTGACGATCGATGTGCCCGACAGCACGTCGGCCTCGCTCTGTTCGATCGGCGCGGTGACGATGATGTTCGCTGGCGTCGCATCGTCGTCGCGGCTCGTCTGCGCGTGGGCGGCGGACGCGGCGGCTAGCGCTACCCCGGCGAGAAGAAGCGAACGGATCGGCATGAATGAAACTCCCTGGACTGAACGATCTTTGTGCGGCGCGGTACAGGTGATGATATAGTATTACAAGACCCAATGAGGATTTTGTCGCACCTCTGCCGCGTGCTAGCGAATCGCGTCATTCGATCCGTCTGGAGAAGCCCATGCCCCGTCTGCGTTCGCTGCTGTTCGTGCCCGGGGATCGGCCCGATCGGATGGAAAAGGCGCTCGGTCTCGGCGCCGATGCGCTGATCCTCGATCTCGAGGATGCGGTCGCGCCCGATGCCAAGCCGGCGGCGCGCGAGGCGGTGGCGGCGTTCCTCGGCACGCCGCGCGCCATGCCCCTGTTCGTGCGGATCAACCCGCTCGACAGCGATTTCATCGCCGACGATCTCGCCGCGATGCTGCCCGCCGCGCCCGATGGGATCGTGCTGCCCAAGGCCGAGGGCGCATCGTCGCTCAAGGCGCTCGATTCGTGGCTGCCCGAAAACATGCTGATCCTGCCGATCGCCACCGAAACCCCGGCGGCGATCTTTTCGGCGGGCACCTATGGCGGGATCACCGATCGGCTGGCGGGGCTGACCTGGGGGGCGGAGGATCTGCCCGCCGCGATCGGCGCGGCAACGGCGCGCGAGGCCGATGGCCGCTTCACGCCGCCTTATGAACTCGCGCGCGCGCTCACCCTGTTCGGCGCCCACGCCGCGGGCGTGCCCGCGATCGAGACGGTCTATCCCGATTTCCGCGATCTCGACGGGCTCGCCGCTTATGCCGCGCGCGGCCGCCGCGACGGCTTTACCGGGATGATGGCGATCCACCCCACGCAGGTGCCGGTGATCAACGCCGCCTTTACGCCCGGCGACGACGAGATCGCGCACGCGCGCCGCATCGTCGATCTGTTCGCCACCAATCCCGGCGCGGGTGCGCTGTCGCTCGACGGCAAGATGGTCGACGCGCCGCATCTGAAAGCGGCGCAGCGGTTGCTTGGGCTTTAATCCGTTGCGGCGACCCGACTCGCGTCGACGAGCGCGGGGGAACGGGTGACGGGGTGTCTTGATTGTCGGCGTGATGCGCTAACCGGTTGAGCGTTTGATCCTGATCCACGCGCCGAGCGCCCACCAGCCGAGCGCCCAGAACGTCCCGAAGCTCCACCCGGCGAGCACGTCGGTCGGCCAGTGGACGCCCAGATAGACGCGGCTGCATCCGATCGCGACGACGAGCAGCCCGGCGGCGACGAGGATGAAGTTGCGCGCGCCGCGCGTGTCGACCACCTGTGCCAGCAGCGTCGCGATCGTGAGATAGACGATCGCGCTGTTCGCCGAATGCCCACTCGGGAAGCTCATCGACGATACCTCGACGAGATGGTCGATGACCTGCGGGCGCGGCCGCGCGACGATCAGCTTCGCAAGATCGACCGCGAGCGAGCCCAGCGCGGTCGCCGCTACCACCAGCGCCGCGGTGATCCACAAGCGCCGCACCGCGAGGAAGCCCGCTGTCAGCACGACGACCAGCGTCAGCGCGGTGCCGCCGCCCAGCGTCGTGATGTCGATCATCAGGCCTTCGAGCCACGCCGGGCCGATCGGCAGCGCGGTATTGCCCGCATGCCGCATCGCGCGCATGATCGAACGGTCGAAGCCGAAGACATGGCCACGATCGATCGTCCAGCCGACCAGCGCCACGATCGCCATCGCCAGCGCGAGCCCTGCGGCGGCCCAGAGCAGCCACGGCGGATGACGCACCGCCTCGGGCACCTGGCCGGCGGCGTCGGCGCCCTGCGGATGGGGAAGATGGGGATGCTCCATGATATTCTGCCGTTTCCTCGTCGGTGCCTCGATAGCGCACCCTTGCGCACGTGCCTCCCCCTGATAGGCTGTGCCGGCACCAGAGGGAGAGGATCGATGCAGAGCGATAGCGATCGCGTGCGCGCTGATCTCGATGCGATCGGGATGCGTGCATCGGGCAGCGCGGTGGGGCTGCTTCAGTTGCTCAAGGAACTGCTCGATGCCCGCGTGCTCGGCCACGACGCGGTCGAGCGCATCCGCGAGGCGATCATCGCCGATGTCGCCGGCGCACGGCCGCGTTCACAGACCCAGGCCGATTTCGAGAAGCGCGTGCGCGAACGGATGGATAACCTCCTGCCGCTCGACCCCGAAGCGGAGGCACCGGTCGCGCATTAGAATGTGATTCCTTTTGTGTAGGCCGCACCGGCCCGCTCCCCCACCCCACCTCCCATTCAGCATATTGCCGTAGGAGGCGGGGTGGGGGAGCGGGCCGGTGCCGTAACCGGGTTCAGTGTCGCCCGATCCGGCTCAAAGCCCGAATTGCGCGCAGGAGAACGAATAGCGTTCGTTCGAGGGAAAGGCGGCGAATGCGGTGATCCGGCCGCTTTCGTAGCGGAAATGCCATGTCTGCTCGATCCGGGGCGTGCGTGCGGCGAAACCCGACGGGTCGAGCAACGCGACGTTCGCGCCGCTGTCGGGATCGCGCACAGAGGTATAGCGGATGGCCTGGGTGTCGATCCGCCGCGCGGCCCCGGCCAGGGCGCGACACGCCGAATAATCGTCGGGATCGCGCCAGCGCGCGGCGGCCTGCGCGAACGGCGGCGCGGTGAGGTCGATCAGCCGGTCGACGGCGATCGCCACGGTGAAGGCCGAATGTTCGACCACCGCGTTCGGCGGGGTGAAGCCCGGCGACCGCGAAAAGAACAGCAGCCGCCAATAAGCGGTTTCGGCGATCGCGGTCGCGAGCTGCTCCGAGGCGTAGAAAATGCCCGGCCGCTCGCCCGCCGCCCGAAAGCGCGACCCCTTTTTGTAGCCGTAGCGGAACGGCGTCGCGAGCAGATAGTGCAGCCGATGCGCGGCGGGCGGCAGCGCCGGCTTCGCTTCCTCGACGAGCTGTTCGAGAAGCACCTGGTCGCCCGCATCCGCCGTGAGCCGGTTGGTCGAGATGCGGTGCTGCGCCTCGACCAGCCGCCAGACGTCGCCCCGATAGGCGCGGAAATCGCGGGCGTCGGGGGTGATATCAGACGCGTGCGCGGTAATCGTCGACATAATCCGCCACGTCGCTCAGGCCTCGAATGGTGCGGATCAGATCGACCGGACGCGCGCCGAGATCGAGATTGGCGGTCCTGAGCCACGAGATCGCGGCCGCGTCGTCGCTGCCCATCAGCGAATCGAGGCTGCGGAACAGGCGCACGAGATACTGGCCCAGCTCGAACGCCTTGTTCGACCGATTGAGCCGGAAACCACCCGCATGAAGCCGCGACACCGTCGCGGACGACAGCCCCAGGATGGCGCCGAGCTGCTCGTTGGTCAGCTTCCAGCAGCGCGCCACGCGGGCGACCGCTTCGGAAAGCACCCGATTCTCGTCCGCCGTGCGGGCCAGTCGCGCCGTTGCCATCGGCATTCTCCAGAACGAATTACAGCAATAGCATTCATAAGATCGAAACGGGCATTTTGCAAGCCCGCGCTTGCGCACTCGTTGTCGCCGCAAGGCATCGCGCTTGGTTCGTGGATTCGTGGTGGGAAAATGGTGGGTCCGCCGGGATTCGAACCCGGGACCTCTCGATTAAAAGTCGCTTGCTCTACCGACTGAGCTACGGACCCGCACCATCCGCGCGGCGTTACGCATCGCGCGCGCGCCGGTCAACCGCGCGCTGGCGATGGGCGAGTTGGCGAACGGTGCGTCCGGTCAGCGGGTCGCGCCAGCCGGGGGCGATCGCCAGCAGCGGCCCGAGCACGAAGCCGCGCGCGCGAAACGCGCGGTGCGGCACGGTAAGCCGCGCGTCCGCCCAGGCGCCGCCCGACCACAGGATGATGTCGAGATCGATCACGCGCGCGCCCCAGCGCCGCCCGCGCCGCCGCCCGAACGCCTGTTCGATGGCCTTGAGGCGGCACAGCAGGGCGGGCGGCGCCTCGTCGCTCTCGATGATCGCGGCGGCATTGGCGAAGCGGCGCAGCGACGGGCCGAGCGGGGGCGTCGTCACGATCGGCGACACCGCCGTCACGCCGCCGATCGCCGCCAGCGCCGCCGCGATCTCCGCGCGCGGGCTGCCGTGCCGGCCGCGCCGGTTCGATCCCAGCGCCACGACATAGCTTGTCCTTGCCATCGCCTGGTGCCTATCCGGGAAGGATGCCGCCACCAAGCCCCTTACCGGCGACCGAGCCGCCACACGATTGCCCGCGTTGCCCCCGCCTCGTCGCGTTTCGCGAGGAACTGCGCGACGCTTTTCCCGATTGGTGGAACGCGCCGGTCCCCGCTTTCGGTGACCCGGACGCGTGGCTCGCGATCGTCGGGCTCGCGCCGGGCAAGCAGGGCGCGAATCGCACCGGGCGGCCGTTCACCGGCGATTATGCGGGCGATCTGCTCTATGCGACGCTTGCCAAGTTCGGGCTGTCCGAGGGGCAATATCAGGCGCGGGCCGACGACGGGGTGACGCTGAACGGTGCGATCATCGTCAACGCGGTGCGCTGCCTGCCGCCGCAGAACAAGCCGACGCCCGAGGAAATCCGCACCTGCCGCCCGTTCCTCGAGGCCCCGATCGCGGCGCTGCCGGGGACGCGCATCTTCATCGCGCTCGGCCAGATCGCGCATCAATCGGCGGTGAAGGCCTTGGGCGGGCGGCTGCCCAAGGCGCGGTTCGGCCATCTCGCCGAACACCGGCTGCCCGGCGGGCGGGTGCTGATCGATAGCTATCACTGCTCGCGCTACAACACGAACACCGGCCGGTTGACGGCGGCGATGTTCGAAGCGGTGTTCGCGCGGGCGTTCGAGGTGAAGGCGGCGCTGGGCGCGGCTCAGTAAGCGCGCGCGATCGCGAATTCGACCGCCTCGACCATCGCGTCCTTCGCGCGGCCCGATGCGAACATGCCGAGCGCGTCGATCGCGCGCTGGCCGTAATGGCGCGCGCGCGCCAGCGTATCGTCCACCGCGCGGCTGTCGCGGATCAGGCGGATGGCGTGCGCGAGATCGTCGTCGCTCGTGCGCCGGCCCTCGATCGCGTCTTTCCAGAACGTGCGCTCGGCCTCGTCGCCGCGCGCATAGGCGAGGATGACGGGCAGCGTCACCTTGCCCTCGCGGAAATCGTCGCCGGCGTCCTTGCCCATCGTATCGGCGTCAGAGACGTAATCGATAGCGTCGTCGACAAGCTGGAATGCGATGCCGAGGTTGCGGCCATAGGCGTCGAGCGCGGTCTCGGCGGCTTCCTCGCGCTCGGCGACGACGGCGGCGATCCGGCACGCGGCGGCGAACAGCGCGGCGGTCTTGGCGCCGATGATGTCGAGATAGCGTTCTTCGCCGAGGTTGATCCGGCGCGTCGCGGTAAGCTGGTTGACCTCGCCTTCCGCGATCACCGCGCTCGCGTTGGACAGGATCTTGAGCGCCTTCAGGCTGCCGTCCTCGACCATCAGTTCGAAGCTTTTGGAGAACAGGAAATCGCCGACCAGCACGCTCGCCGGGTTGCCCCAGATGATGTTGGCGGTGCGTTTCCCCCGCCGCAGGTCCGATCCGTCGACGACATCGTCGTGGAGCAGGGTGGCGGTGTGAATGAATTCGACCGCGGCGGCGAGCCGGTGGTGACGGTTGCCGGTATAGCCCAGCAGCGCCGCCCCCGCGAGCGTCAGCATCGGCCGCATGCGCTTGCCGCCGCCCGCGATCAGATGCCCGGCAAGCTCGGGAATCAGCGGAATCTGCGACTGCATCCGATCGAGGATCACCGCATTGACGAGGTTCATATCGCCCGCGACGAGCGCGATCATCGGATCGAGCGAGGGCTGCGGGTGCGCATCGAGGCGGTGGATCGTCGCGGTCATCGTGCACGGCGATGTGGCGGGGAACGGCGTCAAAGGCAAGCGTTTGGGGTTGCGCGCGCGCGGCCGCATGCCCAAAAGGCCGCGCGATCTGGCGAAGGAGCCCCCACGATGACCGACGAGACGCTGGCGCAATTCCGGCAGAGCATCGACAATATCGACGCCGCGCTCGTCTTCATGCTGGCGGAGCGGTTTCGGATCACCAAGGCGGTCGGCCGCTACAAGGCGACCGAGGGGCTGCCCCCGGCCGATCCGGCGCGCGAGGAACGCCAGATCGCGCGGCTGCGCCGGCTCGCGCACGAGGCCGATCTCGACCCCGAATTCTCGGAGAAATTCCTGCGCTTCATCATCGACGAAGTGATCCGCCACCACGAGCGTCTGCGCGACGAAGCATGAGGCGGGCGACGGTTCAGGTCATTCTCTGCCGTTCGCTCTACATCGCTGCATATTGCGGTCGATCATAGACGTTGCCTGACCCACTAGCTGGGGAGTGTAAGATCGGCCGCAAACCATGTGGAGGCGTCGTTTGCGGCCGCCGCGCGATCATCAACCCGCCAGGCCACGCTGACGTAAAGCGTCGTTGCAGCGGGAGCATTGCTAATAATCTGATAGAAGCCCTGCCGCTGGTATTGCACAGGCTCTGCGGTAACGCCGTTCGCAGCAAGCCATTCAGTATCTCGCATCGCCACCTGCAAAACGCCGTCGTCGCTTGGGAACGCCATGCTTTCTAACCACTCGCCGGTTTCGGCATCTCCATTGCAACCAACACTTGCCGTTAGCTGCACGGGAAACTCGCGGGTAACTGGCGTTGCTATATGGATGCAAATCAGCATTACACCGTCGACGACCATACCCTTGGGCAGTGCGGGTACTTCGGTCTGAGATACGTCAATCGTAATGCCAGACGATCCGCTGACGTGGAACGATACCGCGCCAAGTGGCGACGTTGCTGTTGTGCTGACCTCAGAAATCTGCACGCTCATAATACCGGCCTAGCGCGGCTCTCATGGTTTGCGACATGTAAATGGCGGATGGAATGTCCCCTTTCGACGCATAATCGTCCAAAGCGGAAAGGCATCAATCCACCAACAAAATCCGTCCAGATCGGTATGTCCCTTGTTCGCTAGGTCCATCAGCCGGCGATACCTCCGGGTTTCCCTCATCCCCGCCGCACGCCGCGCCAGCGGTGCCAGACATAGGCGATCGCGCCCAGCACGAGCACCGCCAGGATCACCGCGTCGGCCGAATGGAACGCCGCCTTGACGCGCGGGTCGCTGTCCCATTTGTCGCCCAGCACCATGCCCAGCCAGGCGAGCCCGAAGCACCACGGCCATGAGCCGATGAAGGTGTAGAGGTGGAATTTCCCCAGCGGCATCCGCGCGATTCCCGCCGGGAAGGCGATGAACGACCGGATCACCGGCATCAGCCGCCCGATCAGCACCGCGATCGATCCCCAGCGCGCGAAGAAACGGTCGGCGGCGTCGAGCTCGCCCGGCCCGATCAGCACGAATTTGCCCCAGCGCTCGATCAGCGGCCGTCCGCCGCGCTTGCCCGCCTCATAGGCAAAGATCGACCCGACGTTGCAGCCCAGCGCCCCCGCCGTCGCGGCGAGGACCAGGTCGAATCGGCCGGTCGATACCAGATAGCCTGCGAACGGCATGATCACCTCGGACGGCAGTGGAATGCACGCCGATTCGATCGCCATCAGGATCAGGATGCCGAGATAGCCCGTCGTCGAAATGACGGAAATGATGATGCCCGCAAGCCAGGCGAGGATATGTTCGATCATGGCGATTGCGCATGCCCGTCGCGGGCGGGCTTTGCCAGCCCGAAAGCGCGTCGATCCGCGAGCACCTCTTAACCTTCTCGCGCTATGACGGGGCGATGCTGCGTGTGCTGACCCTCGCCACCCTGTTCCCCGATGCGACCCGCCCCAATTTCGGGGTGTTCGTCGAACGCCAGACGCTTGGGCTCGCGGCGTACGCCGAGGTCGATCTGCGGCTGGTCGCGCCCATCGGGCTGCCGCCGTGGCCGCTGACGCGCCACCCGCGTTACCGCGCGCTCGCGGGCCTGCCCCGGCATGAAATGTGGAAAGGGCTCGATACGCTGCGGCCGCGCTTTCTGACGGTGCCGGGGACGGGCGGGCGGCGTCATGTCGCGGCGCTGGTCCGCGCGCTGGTGCCGGTGATCGATGCGCTGCGGGAAGAATTTCCCTTCGACGTCATCGATGCCGAATTCTTCTTTCCCGACGGCCCCGCCGCGATCGCGCTCGGGCAGCGCTACGGCGTGCCGGTCTCGATCAAGGCGCGCGGCGCCGACATCCACCATTGGGGGCATGGGCCTACCGGTCGCCAGGTGGTCGCCGCCGGGCACGGTGCTGCCGGGATGCTCGCCGTGTCGGAAGCGATGAAGCGCGACATGGCTGCGCTCGGCCTGCCGGCGGAAAACATCCGCGTCCACCGGACCGGCGTCGACCTCGATCGCTTCGCGCCGTTGGATCGTCCCACCGCAAAAAGCGCGCTCGGCGTCACGGGGCCGCTCGTCGTCGCAGTCGGCGCGCTGATCGAGCGCAAGGGCCATGCGATCGTCATCGAAGCGATGCGCGGCGTGCCCGATGCGACGCTGCTGATCGCGGGCGACGGCCCCGAACGCGGCCGGCTCGACGCGTTGATCGCCCGGTTGGGGCTCACGGATCGCGTCCGCCTGCTCGGCGCCGTCCCGCATGCCGATCTACCGCGCCTGATCGCCGCCGCCGATGTCAGCGCGCTCGCCTCGTCATCGGAAGGGCTCGCCAATGCCTGGGTCGAATCGCTCGCCTGCGGCACCCCGGTCGTCATCACCGATGCGGGCGGCGCGCGCGAACTGGTGCGCGACGCGGCGGCGGGGCGCGTCGTCGCGCGCACCGCGCCCGCCTTCGCCGCCGCGATCAAGGAAGTGCTCGCACACCCGCCGTCGCCCGAGGAAACGCGTCGGTCGGCGCTACCCTTCACCTGGGAGGCGAATACTGCCGCGCTCTATGCGCATCTTGCGGGGTTATAGTCTGTTTCAGCGAGGCTGAACCAAAGGCGGCACCGGACCAGTACCGCGTCCGCGCAAGCGGAAAAACCGCCGCTCAGGCGAGCGGGTAGAAGGCGCCGACGATCACGCGCCCTTCGCCGCGCAGCACGCCCCAGGCGCGCGCGGCGGCGCGGCTGTCCATCGCCTCGACGCCGATCCCGCGCGCCTCGAGCGCGGCGACGAACGCGGGCGCGGGGCGGACGAGATCGGGGCCGGTGCCGAGCAGCACGAATTCGGGCGGCGGGTCGATCGCCAGGATCGTGCCGAGATCGTCGACGCGCAGCGCGTCGAGCGGCGGGGGTGCCCAGCCGGCCGCGCCCTCGGGGCTGATCAGCAACGCAGGGTGGACCGCTTCGTCGACCTTGAAGCCGCCCGCCGCGAAACCGCTGACGATCGGCCCGGCGGCACGCGTCTCGCGGTCGATCCGCATCAGCCGCCGCTCTTTGGTCCGACCCGTTCGGCGTTGCTGACCGCGCCCGGCTTGTCGGCGGGCGGCTCGGCGCGCAGGCCGAGCGTGATCAGCAGCGACGACGACACGTAGATCGACGAATAGGTGCCGACGATCACGCCGAGGATCATCACCGCGGTGAAGCCGCGCAGCACGTGCCCGCCCCAGATCAGCAGCGCGCCCAGCGCCAGCAGGATCGTCACCGATGTCATCACCGTCCGCGGCAGCGTCTCGTTGACCGACAGGTTGACGATCTGGGTCATGTCCATCTTGCGGTATCGCCGCATGTTTTCGCGGATGCGGTCGTCGATCACGATCTTGTCGTTGATCGAATAGCCGACGATCGTCAGCACCGCGGCGACAATGGTGAGATCGAACACCAGCCATTCGCGGAACAATGCGAAGAAGCCCATCGCCATCAGCACGTCGTGCAGGATCGCGACCACGGTGGAGATGCCGAACTGCCATTCGAACCGGAACATCGCGAACAGCCCGATCCCCACCACCGCGAGGATGACCGCGAGGATGCCGTTGCGCACCAGCTCGCCCGAGACCTTGCCCGAGACGGTGGCGTAGCGCGAGAAGGTCGCGCCCGGGAACTTGGCGGAGAGCGCGGTTTCCACCTTGCTGACGATGGCGTTGGTCGCGCCTTCGTCGGTGGTTTCCGGCGCCGGCAGTCGGATCGAGATCGTGCGCGGATCGCCGAATGGTTGAAGCGTGGCCTCGCCGACGTTGAGGCTTTCGATCGTCTTGCGCACCTCGTCGAGCGGCGGCGGCGATTCGAATTTCTCCTCGATCATCAGCCCGCCGACGAAATCGACGCCCATGTTGAGCCCGCGCACGAGGACGAGCGCGATCGCCGCCACCGTCAACAACGCCGTGATCGTGAACGCCGCGTGGCGCAGGCGCACGAAATCGATGTTGGTATCGTCGGGAACCATTTTCAGAAGACGCATCGATCCGGTCCCGTCAGATGTGGATGTCGCTGGGACGATTCCGGCGAAGCCAGATCGCAACCAACATGCGCGTGAAGGTAACGGCGGTGAACACCGACGTCGCGATGCCGATCAGCAGCACGATCGCGAAGCCCTTGATCGGCCCCGATCCGAGCATCAGCATGATGAAGCCCGCGATCGCGTGCGTCACGTTCGCCTCGAAGATCGTGCGGCTGGCCTCGGTATAGCCCAGCTCGACCGCCTGAACGACGTTTCGCCCTCGATGGCGTTCCTCGCGGATGCGCTCGTTGATCAGCACGTTGGCGTCCACCGCGGTGCCGATCGTCAGCACGAACCCGGCGATGCCGGGCAAGGTGAGCGTCGCGTTGAGCAGCGCCATCACGCCCAGGATGACGAAGATGTTGATGGTGACGGCAAGGTCGGCATAGAGCCCGAAGCGGCCGTAGGTGACGAACATGAACACGATCACCGCGGTCGCCGCGATCGCCGAGGCGAGGATGCCCGCGTGGATCGAATCGGTACCGAGATCGGGGCCGACGGTATGTTCCTCGACCACCTTGAGCGGCACCGGCAGCTTGCCGGATCGGAGCGCGATCGCCAGTTCGTTGGCGCTGTCGACGGTGAAGCTGCCGCTGATCATCGCCTTGCCGCCCATGATCGGCTCGTTGATCGAGGGCGCCGAGATCACCTGATTGTCGAGGATCATCGCGAACTGCTTGCCGGTATTCTCGCGCGTCACCCGGGCGAAGCGCTTGCCGCCCTCGCCGTTGAAGGTGATGTCGACGATCGGCGCGTTGGTCTGCGGCTCGAACGATTGGCGGGCGTCGACCAACTGGCCGCCCTCGATGATCGTCGCGCGCTTCACCGCGATCACCGGGATGCCCATCGGGTTGCCGGGATAGGGCACGATCTCGTCGCCGATCGGCGCGTTGCCCTTCACCAGTTCGGCGGGGTCGGCGTTCATGTCGACCATCTTGAATTCGAGCTTGGCGGTCTTGCCGAGCAGGTCCTTCAGCGCCTGCGGGTCCTGCAAGCCCGGCACCTGGACGACGATCCGGTCGCTGCCCTGCTGGATGATCGTCGGCTCCTTGGTGCCGAGTTCGTCGATGCGGCGGCGCACGACCTCGGTCGCGTCGGCCATCGCGGTCTTGATCGCCTCGCTCAGCCCGGCTTGCGTGGGGGTGAGCACGAAGCGCGAGGTATCGACCACCTCGACGTTCCACTCGCGCTGCCCGGTCATGCCCGCACCGCTGCCGGTGATGCCCAGCAGCCGCTCGCGCGCGGCGTCGACCTGGCTCGCGTCGCGGACCATGAAGGAGAGTTTACCGCCGCGGATCGAGATGTCGCCGATGCCGATCCGGGGCTCGGTGCGACGCATTTCGGTCAGCACCTGCTCGCGCATCTGCTCGAGCCGCGAGCTGGCGAGATCCTTGGTGTCGGCCTCGAGCAGCAGATAGCTGCCGCCGGCAAGATCGAGCCCCAGATTGACCCGCGGATGCGGGATCGGCCATTTGGCGGTCTGATCTTCGGGGAAGAAGCTCGGCACCGCCAGCAGCATCAACGCCACGAGGAAGGCGATGATCGAGGTGATCTTCCAGCGCGGAAAATCGAGCATCTTAGTCGTTCGCCGGCTTGGCGCCGCGCGGCGCGACCGCCGCCAGCGTGGATTTGACGACCTTCACCTTGACGCCGGTGGCGATCTCGATCTCGACGATCAGATCCTCGACCTTGGTCACCTTGCCGACGATCCCGCCCGCGGTGGTCACTTCATCGCCTTTCTTGACGGCAGCGACCGAGGCCTGAAGCTCCTTCATCCGCTTTGATTGCGGGCGGATCATCAGGAAATAGAAAGCGACGAAGATGAGGACGAGCGGCGCGAACGACAGGATCGAGCCGGCGGCGCCTGCGTCGGACGCCGCACCGGCGGCCTGGGCATAAGCTGGAGTTGCGAACATGAAGGTCCCGACTGTCTGGAACGCGAGCGAAAGTACCCGCAGGGTCAAGCGGCGGGCGCTATCATCATCGTGGCGGGTGCGCAACAGGTGCGGCGGCACGCCCCTTGCCAGCGGCCGGGCGAACGCGCATCACCCACGGCTCCATCGCTCGGGAGAGGCGGATATGGCCGACGTCCGGCTGACGGGCGTGCGCAAAGCGTTCGGCGACACGACGGTGCTCGACGGCGTCGATCTCACGGTCGCCGACGGCGAGTTCGTGGTCGTCGTTGGGCCGTCGGGCTGCGGCAAGTCGACGCTGCTGCGCGTGATCGCGGGGCTCGAGGCGCCGGGCGCGGGGTCGGTCGCGATCGGCGGCGCCGTGGTCGATCATCTGCCGCCCGCCGAGCGCGGCATCGCGATGGTGTTCCAGTCCTACGCGCTCTATCCGCACATGAGCGTGCGCGCGAACCTCGAATTCGCGCTTCGGATGCAGCGGCTGCCGCGCGCTGAGATCCGCGCCGCGGTCGATGCCGCCGCCGCCACGCTCGATCTCACCGATCTGCTCGATCGCCGGCCGGCGGTGCTGTCGGGTGGCCAGCGCCAGCGCGTCGCGATCGGCCGCGCGATCGTGCGCAAGCCGCGCGTGTTCCTGTTCGATGAGCCGCTGTCGAACCTCGATGCCGCGCTGCGCGTCCGGATGCGCTACGAATTCGCCGCCCTCCACCGCGCGCTCGGCGCGACGATGCTCTACGTGACGCACGATCAGGTCGAGGCGATGACGCTCGCCGATCGGATCGTCGTGCTCAACCAGGGCCGGATCGAGCAGGTCGGGACGCCGCAGCAATTGTATGACCGGCCCGCGACGCGCTTCGTCGCCGGCTTCATCGGCACCCCGCGGATGAACCTGATCGCGGCGACGCTGCGCGAGGCCGGCCCCGATCGCTCGCGGTTCGACCTTGCCGGCGGCGCGTTCCTCGACGGCCCGCCGCTCGCCGGGATCGCGCCCGGTGCCCCGGTCTCGATCGGCATCCGGCCCGAGCATGTCGCGGAGAGCGGCGCCAACGCCCGCGAGGGCCGAGTGCGCTTCGTCGAATCGCTCGGCGCGATCCAGGTCGTCCATCTCGATCTGCCTGGCCTTGCCGAGCCGTTGCTCGTGACGACCACCGATCGCCCCGCGCCCGGCGCGACGATGTCGGTCGCGCTGCCGCCCGATCGGCTCCATCTGTTCGGCGGCGACGGCGGCGCCTTGACGATCGGCAACGGCGCGCCGACACAAAAAGAATCTTGGCGCCAGGCTGACAACCGGCTTAGAAGCGTGTCGTGAAAACGGTTACACGGGCGCGTTGGCGCGGCCGGTGACGAAATTCGGGGGGATGCGGCCCGTGGCCATCGGAACCGCCACGATCAGGGATGTCGCGCGCGCGGCCGAGGTGTCGGTCGCGTCGGCGTCGCGGGCCCTGAACGGCCATCACAGCGTCACCCCGGCGACGCGCGAGCGCGTGCTTTCGGCCGCGCAGGCGCTCAACTACGTGCCGCATCTCGGCGCACGCAGCCTGTCGACCCGGCGCTCGAACACGATCGGCGTCGTGCTGCCCGATCTGTTCGGCGAATTCTTCTCGGAGATCATTCGCGGCATCGATCGGGCGGCGCACCGCCGCGGCCTGCAATTGCTGCTTTCCAACATGCACGGCAATGCCGATGAGACCGCGCTCGCGATCCGCGCGATGCGCGGGCGCGTCGACGGCCTGCTTGTCATGTCGCCCGAAATCGACGCCGACGTCCTCGTCGCCAATCTGCCGACCGGGTTGCCCGCGGTGGTGATGGGCGCGCGGCTCGACGGCGCCGGCCACGCCTCGATCGTGATCGACAACCATGCCGGGGCGTGGGCGGCGGTCGAGCATCTGGTCGCGCAGGGCTGCACGCGGCTCGCGCATATCGCCGGCCCGGCGGACAATGCCGACGCGCTCGAACGCGCGCGCGGCTTCCGCGAGGCGGCGCGCGCCTTGCTTGGTGACGAAACGCCACTCGTCCTGCCCGGCGATTTCTCCGAGGAAGCGGGGGTCGCCGCCGCCGGGGCGCTGCGCGCGCGCGGCGATATCGACGGCGTGTTCTCGGCGAACGACATCATGGCGATCGCGTGCATGGTCTCGCTGATCGAGGGGGGCGTCGCGGTGCCCGAAAAGGTCGCGATCATCGGGTTCGACGACGTCCCGATCGCGCGCTTCGTGACGCCGCGGCTGAGCACGATGGGGATTCGCATCGCCGATCTCGGCGCGCGCGCGCTCGATCGGCTGATCGAGGCGATCGACGATCCGGCCGCGCCGGCGGGCGAGCCCGATCACCTGATGCCCGAATTGCTGGTCCGCGCCTCCAGCCTCCGCGCGGGCGACGGGGGAGGCTAGCCGACCGTGCCCGGACGCTGCCTGCTGATCCTCGCGCTGATAGCGCTGCTCGCAAGCTGCACCCGCGCCCCGGACAGGACCGTACTCACCATGTGGGCGATGGGCCGCGAAGGCGAGGTGATCGGCGCGCTCGTCAAGGGTTTCGAGGCGGAGAATCCGGGTATCCGCGTGCGCGTGACCGCGCTGCCCAACAACGGCGCGCACGAAAAATTGCTGACCGGCTTCGCGGGCGATTCGCTGCCCGATATGGCGCAGATGGGCAACACCTGGGTGCCTGAATTCGAGGCGCTGGGCGCGCTGGTGCCGCTCGACGCGCGTGTCGCCGCGACGCCGTCGATCGATCCGAACGATTATTTCGAGGGCGTGTGGGCAAGCAACCTGATCGACGGGCGCCTCTACGGCGTGCCCTGGTATGTCGATACGCGGTTGCTGTTCTACCGGCGTGACATCCTGAAGCGCGCCGGCTTCGATGCGCCGCCTGTCACCTGGACCGAATGGCGGCGGCAGATGGTGGCGATCAAGGCGCTCGTGGGGCCGGGGCGCTACGCCGCCTATTTCCCGCTCAACGAATACGAACCGCTTCAGGTCCTGGGGCTTCAGGCGCCCGAGCCGATGGTGACCGACGACGGCCACGGCAATTTCGAAAGCGCGGGCTTCGAACGCGCGCTCGGCTTTTATCTCGATACGATCCGCTCTGGGCTCGCGCCTGCCTGGACGAGCACGCAGGTCGCCAACATCTGGGACGAATTCGATCGCGGGCGCTTCGCTTTCTACATCACCGGGCCGTGGCAGATCGGCGAGTTCCGTCGCCGCCTGCCGCCGGATCGCCAGTATATCTGGGCGACCGCGCCGATGCCGGGGCCGGATGGGCCGGGGGTCTCGACCGCGGGTGGATCGAGCCTCGTCATCTTCCGCCGTTCGGACAGGCAGGATGCCGCGTGGCGGCTGATCGCCTATCTCTCGCGCCCCGAAATCCAGCGCCGCCTCCATGCGCTGACCGGCGATCTGCCGCCGCGCCGCAGCACATGGCGCGCGCCTGCGCTTGTCGAGGGCCTCCCCGAACGCGCCTTCGCCGCGCAACTCACCCGGCTCAGGCCCAGCCCCAAAGTGCCCGAATGGGAACGGATCGCGACCGAAATGCGCCTCGTCGCCGAGGCCGCCGCGCATAACGACACGCCCGTTGCCGCGGTCGCCGCCGACATCGACGCCCGCGCCGACGCGATCCTCACCAAGCGCCGCTGGATGCTGGA
Source organism: Hephaestia caeni (assembly GCF_003550065.1). Taxonomy (GTDB): domain Bacteria; phylum Pseudomonadota; class Alphaproteobacteria; order Sphingomonadales; family Sphingomonadaceae; genus Sphingomonas; species Sphingomonas caeni_A. The sequence continues at coordinate 430,133 of NZ_QXDC01000003.1, read as the reverse complement.
GCGGGCGTCCGGCGGAGCGTCCGCGTGCCGCGCTGCCACATCGCCGCCTCCGTCACCCCGGACTTGTTCCGGGATCCAACCCGCCTCAGGCGTCGACGCTCGCGGAGGGTTGGATGCCGGAACAAGTCCGGCATGACGACGAGAAGGCATCCCCGCATGAGCCGCGAGCTTACCGCCTGGACCTTCGTCGCGCCCGCGCTCGCCGCGCTCGGGCTGTTCTTCGCGCTGCCCGTCGTGGCGGCGCTGCTCCTGAGCTTCACCGATTTCGACATCTATGCGCTTGCCGATCTCGGCAATCTGCGCTTCGTCGGGCTCGACAATTACCTCGCGCTTGCCCGCACACCGCTGTTCTGGAAGGCGCTGGGCAACACTGCCGAATTCGTCATTCTCGGCGTGCCGCTCTCGATCGCGCTGTCGCTCGGCGCCGCGTTGCTCGTCAATTCCAGAGTGGCACGCTGGCGCGGCGTCTTTCGCACGATCTATTTCGCGCCGGTGGTGACCACGCTGGTCGCGGTCGCGCTGATCTGGCGGTATCTGTTCCAGGCCCGATACGGGCTGATCGACTGGGCGCTCGGGCGCGTCGGCATTGCCCCGATCGACTGGCTCGGTGATCCCGCCTGGGCGATGCCGGCGATCGTGATCTTCGCGGTGTGGAAGAATTTCGGTTACAACATGATCATCCTGCTCGCCGGGCTCCAGACGATCCCCGACGAATTGTACGAGGCCGCGCGGATCGACGGCGCGGGGGCGTGGGGGCAATTCCGCCACGTCACGCTGCCTGCGCTCGCGCCGATCATGCTCGTCGTCTCGATCCTCACGGTCGCGGGCTATTTCCAGCTTTTCGCCGAGCCTTATGTGATGACACAGGGCGGGCCGGTCGAGAGCACGACCTCGATCATCTACATGATGGTCGATCAGGGCTTCAAATTCTGGAACCTCGGGGTTGCGACCGCGATCGCGGTGGTGCTGTTCGCGATCCTGTTGTCGCTGACGCTGGCGCAGCTCGCGCTGGCGCGCCGGTGGAGCCGGGCATGAAGCGCGCGGTCGCGGTCAACGGGCTGCTCGCCCTGCTCGCGCTGGTGACGCTGGTGCCGCTGGCGTGGATGGTATCGGTGTCGCTGATGGCGCCGGGCGACGCCGCGCACACGCCGCCGCCGCTGCTGCCCGATCATGCGACCTTCACGAATTACACGATGCTGTTCGCGCGGCTCGATATGGCGCGCTATTTCGCCAACAGCCTCGCGCTCGCGATCCTCGCCACGCTGCTGTCGCTGACGTTCAACGTCACCGCGGGCTACGCCTTCGCCAAGCTCCATTTCCGCGGGCGTGATCGGCTGTTCCGGCTGCTGATCGCCGCGCTCGTCATCCCCGCGCAGGTGGCGATGATCCCGCTGTTCCTGCTGTGCAAGGAACTGGGGCTGGTCAACAGCTTCGCGGGCGTGCTCGCGCCCAATCTCGCGACGATCTTCGGCATCTTCCTCGTGCGCCAATATGCGCTGTCGATTCCCGACGAGATGCTCGAGGCCGCGCGCGTCGACGGCGCGGGCGAATGGCGCATCTTTGGGCACATCGTGCTCCCCGGCCTGGCGCCGATCCTGATCACGCTCGCGATCATCGCTTTCCTCACGAGCTGGAGCGACTTTCTCTGGCCGCTGATCATCCTCAACGATGCCGACAAGCAGACGCTGCCGGTGGCCCTTGCCGGGCTGGCGCGCGAGCATGTCCAGGATATCGAGTTGATGATGGCGGGCGCGGTCGTGACCCTCGTCCCCGTGCTGCTGCTCTTTCTCGCGCTCCAGCGCTTCTACGTTCGCGGGCTGCTCGCGGGAAGCGTCAAGGGATGATCTCACCGACAGGACGGTTTTGCGTATGACCCGTTTTCCCGACGATTTCCTGTGGGGCGCCGCCACCGCGGCCTATCAGATCGAAGGGTCGCCGCTCGCCGATGGGGCGGGCGCGTCGATCTGGCGGCGCTTCAGTCATGATCCGCGGCTGATGATCGCCAAGGGCGACACCGGCGAGGTTGCGTGCGATCATTACCGCCGCTGGCACGACGACGTGGCGCTGATGAAGACGCTCGGGTTGCAGGCGTATCGATTCTCGATCGCCTGGGGGCGGGTGCTGCCCGAGGGCACCGGCCGCATCAACCAGGCCGGGCTCGATTTCTACGAGCGGCTGGTCGACGAATTGCTCGCGAACGGGATTCAACCGCTCGTCACGCTCTATCACTGGGATCTGCCCGCCGCGCTCGATGATCGCGGCGGCTGGCTCAACCGCGACAGCGCCGATTGGTTCGCCGATTATGCGCGCGTGCTGTTCGATCGGCTCGACGGGCGGGTGACGCGGTGGGTGACGATCAACGAGCCGTGGGTGGTCGCCGACGGCGGCTATCTGAACGGCGTGCTCGCGCCGGGGCATCGCAACATGTTCGAGGCGCCGATCGTCAGCCGCAACCTGATGCGCGCGCACGGGCGGGCGGTGCAGGCCTACCGCGCCGGCGGCGCCCACGAGATCGGCCTCGTCGTCAATATCGAACCCAAGCAGGCGGCATCGGACAGCGCAGCGGACCACGCCGCGCAGCGCCGGGCGGAGGCGTATATGAACCGTCAGTATCTCGATCCCGCGCTCTGTGGTCGCACCCCGCCCGAACTCGCCGAGATGTACGGCGAGGCGTGGCAGGATTGGTCGCCGGACGATCTCGCGCTCGCCCGCCAGCGCCTCGATTTCCTCGGCGTCAATTATTACACGCGCAGCGTCGTGCGCGCCGATGATGCCGCATTCCTCACCCGCGCTGCGCCGGTGCCGCAGCCGCGCTCAACCCATATGACGACGGGGTGGGAAGTCTCCCCGCAGGCGCTCACCGACATGCTCGTTTGGGTCCGCGCCGAATATGGCGACATCCCGCTCTACGTCACCGAAAACGGCGCCGCTTTCTACGATCCGCCGCGCGCGATGAACGGCGCGATCGACGATCCGCTGCGCGTCGATTACCTGCGCACCCATATCGCGGCGGTGGGGGAGGCGATCGCGCGCGGGGTGGACGTGCGCGGCTATATGCTGTGGTCGCTGCTCGACAATCTCGAATGGACGCTCGGCTACGCCCAGCGTTTCGGCATCGTCCATGTCGATTTCGAAACCCAGGCGCGCACGCTCAAGAACAGCGCGCATTTCTATCGCGACGTGATCGCGGGGAACGGGGCGTTGCCGAACGGCTGAGAGTCTGTTCGAGAAATCGCGGAAGAGCGATTTCCGAAAACGGCACCGGCCCACTCCCCCACCCGGCCACCCAATGCGATTATCCTATGGGTGGTCGGGTGGGGGAGTGGGCCGGTGCGGCAATGCGCCGGAAGGCGCATTCTCGAACGGCGTCTGATCCACCTGCCTTTCACCTGCACCGCGCAAGCGCTATATGGGCTGCGCAAACGCAGGAATTCTCCCATGTCTCTTCGTCCCTGGCGCGATATCGTGCGCCGCAAGAGCCGCCAGATCATGGTCGGCAACGTGCCCGTCGGCGGCGATGCGCCGGTCACCGTCCAGACGATGACCAACACGCCGACCTCGGACGCGAAAGCGACGATTGACCAGATCCGCCGCTGCGAGGACGCCGGCGTCGACATCATCCGCGTGAGTTGCCCCGATGTGGAGAGTACGGCCGCGCTCAAGCAGATCGTGCGCGCCGTCCGCGTGCCGATCGTCGCCGACATCCATTTCCACTACAAACGCGCGCTCGAAGCCGCCGATGCCGGCGCGGCGTGCCTGCGCATCAATCCGGGCAATATCGGCTCGGCCGACCGCGTGCAGGAAGTCATCAACGCCGCCAAGGCGAACGGCTGCTCGATGCGGATCGGGGTCAACGCCGGCAGCCTTGAGCGCGACCTGCTCGAAAAATATGGCGAGCCGTGCCCCGAGGCGCTCGTCGAATCGGCGATGGATCACATCAAGATCCTCCAGGATCACGATTTCCACGAGTTCAAGGTCGCGGTGAAGGCGTCGGACCAGTTCCTCGCGGTCGCCGCCTATCAGCAACTCGCCGAGATGGTCGATTGTCCCTTGCACCTCGGCATCACCGAGGCGGGCGGGTTCGTGTCGGGCACGGTCAAATCGGCGATCGGGATCGGCAGCCTGCTGTGGTTCGGGATCGGCGACACGATCCGCGTCTCCTTGTCGGCCGAGCCCGAGGACGAGGTGCGCGTCGGCTTCGAAATTCTGAAGGCGCTCGGCATCCGCAACCGCGGCGTCCGCGTCGTCTCGTGCCCCAGTTGCGCGCGGCAGGGGTTCGACGTCATCCGCACCGTGCAGAAACTGGAGGAGCGCCTCCAGCACATCCGCACGCCGATGAGCCTGTCGGTGCTCGGCTGCGTCGTCAACGGCCCCGGCGAGGCGCGCGAGACCGATATCGGCATCACCGGCGGCGGCAACGGCACCCATATGGTCTATCTCTCGGGCGTCACCGATCACCACGTGCAGGATGCCGACATGGTCGATCACATCGTCAAGCTGGTCGAGGCCAAGGCCGCCGAGATCGACGCCGCCGAGGCCGCTCAGCAGATCGCGGCGGAATAACCCACGGGGCAGACGGTGTAGATCGGCCACACGTCATGCCGGACTCGTTCCGGCATCCAACCCTCCACGAGCGGTAGCGTTTGAGGCACGTTGGACCCCGGAACGAGTCCGGGGTGACGAGGGGACTGAGCCGGTTCTTCAGCCGAACGCCTGGTCGAGCAACTTGGCCAGCCGCAGCCCGCCGCGCGCGACCTGCAATTGCGCGACCGGCACCAGCCGCGCGATCGTTGCCTCGTCGAGCGTCACCTTGGCCGGGGTTGGCGCGCACGGATCGGGCATGACGCTGCCATAGACCGAATCGTGCGCGACCTTGGCGCTCTCGCGGCTCCAGTCGATCACGTCGCCCGCCTGCATCCGCGCCTTCTCGGCCGCCGAATAGCGGCGGACGATCGAGGGCGGGGTCGAGATCGCGCGTTCGGCGAGCAGCCCGTCCCACACGCTGTGCAGGTTGAGCCGCGGCGGCGCGTAGATGCCGTATGCCGCGTTCACCTTGTTGCCGCCGGCATCGCCTTTCTCGCCCGCGTGGAGTGGCTGGTGCAGATCGCCGACGAAGTGGATCAGGAACACCAGTGCCTTGAGCCGGTCGATCCGCGCCGCGTGCCGGTCCTTCAGCGTCGCCATGTCGCGCGTGATCTGCGCGGAGACGCAATTCCCGTCGGCACATTCGGGCGGCAGCGCGAACGGCGCGCAGATGTTCACGTCCTGATAGTGCCAGACGAATGTCGCCTTGAACCGGTCGCCCAGCTTCTTGACGCAATCGGGCCACACCGCCGCTTGCTCGGGCGTGCGCGCCGGGCACTCGGGGGTATCGAGATCGCCGGCATGGGCAAGCAGCGCGCGCACCCTGGCGCGGGTCTGCGGCTTGACGTTGAGCATCGCGATCTTTGCGACGGTCTCATGCCCATATTCCCAATAGGCAGCGGCCGGAGACGCGGCGAGGGTGGTGAGGGCAAAGGCGGCGAGCAGCAGCGAAAGACGACGAATCATGAACGCGCCTTACGCCGCTACCGAGGCACTGTCGTTACGTTTCGCGGCGCGCGGCGGTGCGAAGAAAGACGATGTTCACGCGGCGGCGCCTTCATTCTTCCTGCACCATCGTTTTCCCGCGAAAGCGGGAGTCCAGGGTCATACCCGACCGGCTCGAAGAAGAATGATTCACGCGGAGGCGCGGAGACGCGGAGAGTCGGCGCGTTTTGCCTCCGTCTCGCGTCAGCGAGACCCTGAAGTCCGAGGCTGCCGTGAAATGATTGGCCGCTGGCGCGGCCGACGGCACCACCAACGATACACCTCCGCGTCTCCGCGCCTCCGCGTGAACCATTCTTCTTCTTCCGCGCCCGCGGCGCCCCACGCCGGTTCATTCGTCGCCGAAGATCGCCACGACCGGCACCCCGGTCGCCCGCGCTCGTGCCCGATACATGCCGGGCGTCGTCAGCGACCAGGCCGGCGTGCCGTCGGCGCCGACCACGATCACCCCGCCGGTGCCGCCCATCGCCTTGACCTCGGCCATCACCGCATCGGCGGCGGTCTGCACGCTTTCGCCGGCGAAGCGGAGGTGCGCGGCGATTTCGTGCGCGACGCCGACGCGCAGGAAGAACTCGCCCGATCCGGTGCACGAGACCGCGCACGCCCGGTCATCGGCCCAGGTACCCGCGCCGACGATCGGCGAATCGCCCACCCGGCCCCAGCGCTTGCCGGTGATGCCCCCGGTCGAGGTCGCCGCCGCCACATGGCCGTGCGCGTCGCGCGCCACCGCGCCGACGGTGCCGTATTTCATGTCGACATCGAACGCGCTGCCGCCCGATGCCTTCATCGCGTCGAGCTGCGCGCGCCGCTCGGGGAGCGCGAACCAGTCGGCATCGGCCTGCTCCAGCCCGTGGTCGCGCGAGAAGCCGTCGGCGCCGCGCCCGGCGAGCATGACGTGCGGGCTGTGCTCCATCACCGCGCGCGCGAGGCTGATCGGATTGCGCGTCGCGACGACGCCCGCCACTGCGCCGGCCGAACGGTCGCGCCCGTCCATGATCGCGGCGTCCATCTCGTTGCGGCCCTCATAGGTGAACACCGATCCGCGCCCGGCGTTGAATGCGGGATGATCCTCCAGCGCGCGCACCGCCGCCTCCACCGCGTCAAGCGCGGTGCCGCAGCCCCGCAGCACCGCGCTCCCCGCCTCCAGCGCCTGGGCAAGCCCGTCGCGCGCGGCCGCCTCGGCCTCAGGCGCAATCTTCCCGCGCTCGAGAATCCCGGCGCCACCGTGGATCAGCAGGGTCCAGTCGTCCATCGCCGCGCGGTGTAGCAGACGCGCGGGCCTTCGCCACCCTCAGCCCGATCAGCGGCCGCAGCCAGCCGATCTCGCGCCCGATCAGATAGAAGGCCCAGCACCCCGCCACTGTCGCCGCCAGCAGGATCGCGAATTCGGCCCCCGGTGCGATCCCGCGCCCGATGATCGCGTAGCCGACGACGACGATCACCGTCTGGTGGATGATGTAGAACGGGAACACCGCCTCGGTCAGCATCGGGCGCCACGCCGAATCGCGGTTCCAGAAGGTCTCGGCGATCCCGATCAGCGCCGCGATCGCGGGCCACGCCTCGCCGTGCCGCGCGAGTCGATACGCCAGCACGCTCGCGTCGCCGGGGAAGCTGAAATCGGGCCAGGCGATTAGCAGCCCCGCGAGCGTCGCGTAGCAGCCGATCGCGACGACGGCGGCCGCCTTCCAGTGCCGCGCCAGCGCCGCCATCACTGGCCGCGATCCCGCGAGGCCGAAGCCGAAGGCGAACGCGGGCAGATAGCGCAGGTGCGCCACCCCGTCGCGGAACAGGTCGTGGGTGTCGTCGATCCGGTGAAAGACCACCGCCTCGAGCAGCACGAGATAGAGCGCGGGAAGCACCAGCGCGCGCCAGCCGCCGAACGCGCGATCGAACCACGCCTGCGCCCGCGCCCCCACCGGCAGCGCGGCAACCCCTGCGACAACCAATGTATAGACCCACAGATAGGCGACGAACCACAGGTGGTTCCACGTCGGCATGACGATCCCCGCCAGCGTGCCGAAGCGGAAATAGTCGGTCAGCCAGAAATGGAGATAGCCGCTCGTATAGCCGTGCTGCGTGGTCAGCTCGACCCAGGTCTGCGGCGGCACCACCACCGCCATGCCGAACAGCAGCGGCCACAGCAGCCGCCCGCTGCGCTGCCGCAGGAACGCGCCGATCCCCGGCATCTTGCCGATCAGCGCGCGGCTCGCATAGCCCGACACGACGAACAGCAGCGTCAGCCGCCACGGGCTGGTCAGGAACATCGGGATTTCCGCCCAGACCAGCGGGTGCTCGGTCTTCACGTGGAAGCCCCAGGGCACGAAGACCATGCCCACATGATAGACGATCAGCAGCGCAAACGCCCCGATCCGCAGCCAGTCCATGCCGTAATGCCGTTCCATCACCATCGTCCTTCGGATGCGTCGATGCGTGACAACTGGCGCCGGTCCGGTCAGCCTTGTATCGGGAAGGGGCGGATGGAGGCTTCCGAGGGACAATGCAGCAGGCGAGCGTGACGAGCGGCGGGTGGCGCGGGATGAACGGCGCGCAGCGTCGGCTCGCGCTGCTGCTCGGCGCGGGCTTCCTCGTCATCCTCGCCGTCATTATGGTCGCCAACGCGACCTCGATGGCCAGCGATTTCGCCGCCGCGGGCGTGCCCGTGACGACCGCGCACGTCTGGCTGTGGGAAGTCAGCAGCATCATCGCCTGGCTCACGCTGTTGCCGCCGATCTGGCTGCTGGTCGCCTGGCTCGCCCGCGCGCGGCTCGCATGGTGGAAGACCGCGCTGATCGTCGCGGCGGCGAGCGTCCCGGCATCGGCCTGGCATATCGGCCTGATGGTCGCGATCCGGATCCTGGTCTATTGGCTGCAAGGCGAGCAATACCGCTTCATGGTCGGCATCGGGAACCCGCTGCTCTACGAATATCGCAAGGATCTGGGCACCTATCTCCAGTTCGCGGCGATCGCGCTGGTCGCGCAGTGGCTGATCGCGCGGGCGGCGACCTCGGGTGAGGCCGCCCCGTCCGTCCGCACGCTCGCGATCGGCGACGGCAGCATCACGCATCACGTGCCGGTCGACGAGATCGAAAGCGTCGCCGCGGCCGGCAATTACGTCGAGATCGCCTGGGCGCCACGTACCTTGCTCCATCGCGCCACGCTCGCCGCCGTCGAAGCCGAGCTGGGCGACGCCTTCGTGCGCATTCATCGCGGCCGCCTCGTCCGCCGCGCCGCGATCCGTCGCGTCGTCACCGACAAGAGCGGCGACTTCACCGTCGAGCTGGCGAGCGGCGTGGCCGTACGCGGCAGCCGGCGGTATCGCGACGGGCTACAGAGCGGATAGGACGATCATTCCACCAGCCCGTCGATCGCGTCGGCCATCTCGATGTCACGCCCGGAAAGCCCGCCGGCGTCGTGCGTCGTCAGCAATATCTCGACGCGATTGTAGACGTTCGACCATTCGGGATGGTGATCGGCCTTCTCGGCGAGCAGCGCGACCCGCGTCATGAAGGCGAACGCCTCCGAAAAGTCCGCGAAGACGAACGCCCGCGTGATCGCATCGCGCGCCTCGTCATAATCCCAGTCGGACAGGCCATCGAGCGCTTCGGCACGCTCGGCTTCGCTCAGTTGCTCGACCATCGCTCTCTCCTTGCCGTGGCTTCGAGGTCAGGGCTATCCACATGGCCATGAAGGGGCAAGCACCGAGCGCGGATGAGATCGAGGCGATGGCGCGGGACGCGCTGGCGGGGCTGCCGGCCGAGTTCCGCGCCTATCTGGGCGATGTCGTGTTCGCGGTCGAGGAATATGCCGACGATGAGACGCTCGCCGCGCTCGGCATCGACCACCCGCTCGATCTGTCGGGGCTCTATCACGGCCGCCCGGTGGGCGAGAAATCGTCGATGGATTCGGGCGCGATGCCCGATCGCATCTTTCTCTATCGCCGCGCGATCCTCGAGGAATGGGTGGAGACCGGCGTGCGGCTCGACGATCTCGTCCGCCATGTGCTGGTACACGAGGTCGGCCATCATTTCGGGCTGTCGGACGACGATATGCACCGGCTTGAGGACGAAGCATGACGCGGCTTGCCTTTGCGGGCGTGTCGTGCGTTCGCGGCGGACGGCTGCTGTTCGAGGACCGCTCGTTCGATCTCGCCCCCGGCGACGCGGCGCTCGTCACCGGCCCCAACGGCGTCGGCAAGTCGAGCCTCGTGCGCGTCGCCGCCGGGCTGCTCGCGCCGGCGGCAGGCAAGGTCACGGTCGCGGGGCGGCGCGCGCTGCTCGTCGAGGCGTCGGCGCTCGATCACGATCGCCCGCTGGCGAAGGCGCTCGGCTTCTGGGCGGCGATCGATGGGCAGCGCGACGCGGTCGATGCCGCGCTCGACGCGCTTCGGCTGACGCAGCTCGCCGATGTGCCGGTGGGGTTGCTCTCGACCGGCCAGCGGCGGCGCGCGGCACTCGCGGCGGTGGCGGCGAGCGGCGCGCCGATCTGGCTGCTCGACGAACCCGGCAACGGGCTCGATCGCGTGGCGATGCAGGCGCTCGAAACGCTGATCGCGGGGCATCGTGCGGGCGGCGGCGTGGTGCTGGTCGCGACCCATCTGCCGATCGAGGCGCCCGGCGCGGCGACGATCCGGCTGGAGGCGGCATGAGCGTCGTCGCCGCCCTGATCGTGCGCGATGTGCGCCGCGCCTGGAGCCACGGCGGCGCGAGTCTGCCGATCGCTTTCTTCCTGCTCGTCGCGATCCTGTTCCCCTTCGCGATCGGGCCGGATTCGGTGCTGCTCGCGCAGGTGGGCGGCGGCGTGATCTGGGCGGCGGCGCTGCTCGCGGCGCTGCTCCCGGTCGAACGCCTCGTCGCGCCCGACGCCGAATCGGGGGTGCTCGATCAGTTCGCGATCCGGGGGATGAGCATGGCCGCCGTCGCCGCCGCCAAGATCGCCGCGCACTGGCTGAGCTTCGGCCCGCCGCTGATGCTCGCCGCCTTGCTTGCCGCCGGGTTGCTCGGGATCGATCGTGAGACGCTCGCCACGGTCGAACTGGGGCTGCTGATCGGCACTCCCGGCCTCGCCGCATTGGCGGTGGCGACCGGCGCGCTCGTCGCCGGGCTGCGCGGCGCGAGCGCGCTGGCGGGGCTGGTGATGCTGCCGGTGGCGGTGCCGCTGCTCATCTTCGGCGCGGGCTCGATCGCGGGTGGGCCAGGCGCGGTCAAGCTGCTCGCCGCGGTCAGCCTGCTGCTGCTCGCGGGTGCCCCCTTCGTGGCCGGCGCGGCGATCCGGGCGGGGCGGGCGTAGCGACCAACGGCCGCCGGCGCGCAAGCGAAATTGACGATGTTCACCGTATCGGGAGGGTAGCGGGCAGTTGCGCCCCCGACGCGACGGTTCGGCAACGCGCCACGCCGGGGAGGCGGCAGGAGCGCGGCATCGGGGCATCATGAGCGCGACGGCGACGCGACACGGGCGCACCTTGCCGGCGGGCGGTCTGCGGCGCGCGTGCGCCGGGGCCGCGCCTCGACCGCGCCGGTGGCGTGCCGGGCTGCGCATCAGCCGCGCGCCGGCGTCGGCGCCCGCGCGAAGGGATCGGCGAGCCGGCGGGCGTAGAGCGCGAGCGCCGAATCCCAAGCGCGGTCGAACGGGGTGCCGGCAAGGCGCCGGCGCAGGCGATGCGCGCTCGATCGCGACATCCCCGCCGCCCGCGCCGCGGCCGCGACGCTGCCGCTATCGAGCAGGGTGGCGAGGAAGATGCGCTGCTTCGCGGGCGTCCAGTGCGTGCGCGGTGGAGGTGCGGAAGGCGCCGCGTCGGGATGATTCTGTTCCATCACGCAGGATAGAACATAAAATGAACGTGTAGGACAGCGGTTTGCGATGTGCCTTGCGGATGCAGGCTTTCGTCGCAGGCGTCGCGAGCCGCCTGCGCGGGATCAGTCTTGGTCGGTAAACGGCGCCCCACCAACGACGCCGATGATCGCCCACCATTCCAACGGGAGAGCTCGGACGATTTCGATAAAGGCGGGCTTCTTCGCGGTCGCTCTATCGAACCAGAACGATGTGTTTCCGTCCGGGCGATACTCAACATGGATCGGATGAAATGACCCGGCGGTAAACCGGGCGGCGGTCGCCTCGGCATGTTCCGGCTTGATCCGGATACGCGCGCCCACCCGGCCATCCGAAGGCGGACCGCTTACCGCCACCAGCGTGCCCAGATGGCGGTGGGGAGAACGAGGCCACGCGCTTCCTCGCGGACGCCGAGTTCGCCTGCCTCGATCGTCCCGCCCAGATCGCCGAGCGCCTGCCGCAGCAACTCGCCGATCGCCAGCGCCGACATGCGGACGGCGTAGACCGTCAGGAACAGGAAGCGCGACTCGCCGTCGAGCAGCTTGCGGCAATCGGCGATCAGCCCGGGCAGCCCTTCCTCGAGCTTCCACACCTCACCCGTGGGTCCGCGGCCGTATTTGGGCGGATCGAGCAGGATGCCGTCGTAGCGCCGCCCGCGCCGACCTTCGCGCGCGACGAACTTGGCCGCGTCGTCGACGATCCAGCGCACCGGTGCCTCGGCGAGCCCCGAGAGCAAGGCATTGCCCTTTGCCGCTTCGACCGATTTCTTCGAGGCGTCGACATGCACCATCCGCGCGCCCTTCGCCGCCATCGCGAGCGTCCCGACACCGGTGTAGCCGAACAGGTTCATGCACTCGGGCGCGTCCATCCCCGCCACGCGCTCGCGCATCCAGGCCCACACCGGCGCCATATCCGGGAAGAAGCCGAGGTGGCGGAACGGCGTGGTGTGCGCGGTGAAGGTGACGTCGTCCCAGTGGAGTGGCCAGCCGTCATGCGGGACGGGCTGGTGATAGACCCAGCGCCCGCCGCCTTCCTCATCGGAGCCGGGGACGAACTCGGCCTCGGCGCGCCAGTCGTCGGAAGCGGGCGCCCACATCGCCTGCGGTTCGGGCCGGACGAAGCGGAAGCGGCCGTAGCGTTCGAGCTTACGGCCGTGGCCCGAGTCGATGAGGCCGTAATCGGACCAGGGCTCGCCGATGAGGGTGTGGAGGTTCATCGATTTCGTGCACCCTCACCCTTCCGGCGCTTCGCGCCTCCCTCCCTCTCCCGGCGGGAGAGGGAAGGGGCCCGCTCGGCGCAGCCGAGTGGGAAGGGTGAGGACGAAAGATTCACGAAGCCGGCGTCGCCCGCTCGGCGATATAGGCGGTCACCGCCTCGAAGGTCGCGGGCAGCGTGGTGTAGCGCTCCTCGCGGTCGAACAGGTCGCCGATCCGGCCCGGCAGCGCCGGCCGCGCGCCGGTCGCCCGCTCGACGGCGTCGGGGAACTTGGCCGGATGCGCGGTCGCCAGTGTCACGACGGGCGCATCGCCTACGTCCGCGCGCCGCGCTGCCGCCAGCCCGATCGCGGTGTGCGGATCGATGATCTCGCCGGCATGGTCGCATGCCCAGCGCATCGCGATCGCCATCTCATCCAGGTCGACGCGGTCGCTCGTGAACAACGCCGCCGCACCCTCGGTTTGCGCGTTGGTCAGCCGCATCGCCTTCGACGCCTCGAATCCGCGCATCTGTTCGGCGAGCGCCGCGCCGTCACGGCCGCCGACGTCGAACAGCAGGCGTTCGAAGTTGGAGCTGACCTGGATGTCCATCGACGGGCTCGGCGTCGGCGTGACGCCGCCGACCGAATAGTCGCCCGCACTCAGGGCGCGGTGGAGGATGTCGTTGACGTTGGTCGCGACGATCAGCTTTGCGATCGGCAGCCCCATCTTCGCCGCCACATACCCTGCGAACACATCGCCGAAATTGCCCGTCGGCACCGCAAAGGCGATTCGCCGCTCAGGCGCGCCCAATCGCACGGCGGCATAGAAATAATAGACCACCTGCGCCATCAGCCGCGCCCAGTTGATCGAATTGACCGCGCCGAGCCGGAACCGCGTGGCGAAATCCTTGTCGTTGAACGCGGCCTTCACCATCGCCTGCGCGTCGTCGAAACTGCCCTGGATCGCGATATTGTGGATGTTGGGGGCGAGCACCGTCGTCATCTGCCGGCGCTGGACGTCGGAGACGCGGCCGGCCGGGTGGAGCATGAACACGTCTATATGCTCGCGCCCCGCCAGCGCGTCGATCGCCGCCGATCCGGTGTCGCCGCTGGTCGCGCCGATGATCGTGAGGTGGCGGTTCTTGCCGGTCAGGAAACGCTCGAACAGCAGCCCGAGCAATTGCAGCGCGACATCCTTGAACGCCAGTGTCGGGCCGTGGAACAATTCGAGCAGCCACTGGCGATGATCGAGCTGGACGAGCGGCGTCACTGCGTCATGCGCGAAGCGACCATAGGCCTGATCGCATAGCGCCGTCAGCTCGTCACGGGTGAGCGAGTCGCCGACGAAGGGCGCCATCACCTCGGCCGCGGTTTCGGCATAGGTCAGGCCGCGCAGGTCGCGGATCGCGTCGGCCGACAGCGCCGGCCATTGCTCGGGCAGATACAGCCCGCCGTCGGCGGCGAGCCCGGCCAGCGTCACACCCTCGAAATCGAGGACGGGCGCATTTCCCCTGGTGCTTACGTAACGCATATCGGGCGTCGCCTAGGGCCTGCCTGCGCGATTGGCAATGGCCGGGACGGAGCGAATATGGGCCGTTACCAATCGCGCAGGCAGACCCTCAGCCGCGCGTCGGCGGTGTGACAAGCACGCGCCCGCGCCACCTGAGCGCCAGCAGGTAGATGAGCACCGCGAGCCCCGCGAAGATGAACCATTGCACCGCATAAGCGAGGTGGTTGTTGGGCACCGCCGACCGATCCGGCCCACTATTGGGCATCAGCCCCTCGGGCGGGGTGTCGGCGACGAGCAGCAGCGGCTTGGGGCCGCGCTTGCTGAGCATTTCCTCGATCAACGAGCGGTGGTCGGGGGCGTGGCTGATGAATCCCGACAGCGTCCCGCCGTGCCAGTCCGGCTGCCAATCGGGATCGGACGAGACGCCGAGCTGGACGAAGAACGGCGCGCCCGCTTCGGGTCGGGTGCAGCGCGCGATCTGGCGCCAGCCGATCGTGCCGTCCGCGCTGCGGCCGACTTCGCGCGCCCAATCCGATGCTTCGGCGCAGGTCGCATAGGTCTTGCGGAACAGCGCGTCGTCGCCGAACGATGTCTTCGGGAAGGCCATCGGCGGCAGCGTCTCGTTGGCGGCGTAGCGCGCCAGCAGATGCTCCTTCCACGTCTTGCGGTGGAGCTGCCACACGCCGAGCGCGACCATCGCCGCGGCCGCGAGCGTGACGAGGAGCGTCGGCAGGAGAGGCAAGCGCTTCACGTGTCCGAGAGTCGCCCTTCGCGCGCCGCGTTGCGATATTCGAGCGCGAGCAGCACGCCCTTGGCGACGCGCAGGCCGCCGATCACCATCGCGGCGGTGACGGGAACCCAGATCAGCAACTGGAGCCACAGCGGCGGATCGATGCTGAGTTGCAGCGTCACCGCCAGCGCCATCACCAGCGCCCCGATGATCAGCGTCAGAAAGGCGGCGGGGCCGTCACCGACGTTGAAGCTCGAATAATCGAGTGCGCAGGCCCGGCAACGGTCGGCGAAGCGAACCGGGCCGGCGAACAGGGTCGCCGCCCCGCAACGCGGGCACAGCCCCTTGATCGCCCCCACGATCGGCGTGGCGGCGGGCGACGGCGGCGCGGCACCGCCGGCCTGGTCGCCCGCGTCGGTCATCCCGCGTGGTATGGCGCGCCCCAGCCGCCCCAGACGTAGATCGAGACGAACAGGAACAGCCACACGACGTCGACGAAATGCCAATACCAGGCGGCGGCTTCGAAGCCGAAATGCTGGCGCGGCGTAAAGTCGCCCTTGTACGCACGGATCAGGCACACAATCAGGAACAGCGTGCCGATGATGACGTGGAAGCCGTGGAAGCCCGTCGCCATGAAGAACGACGCGCCATAGTTCAGGCCTTTGAACGCGAACGGCGCGTGCGCATATTCATACGCCTGGATCGAGCTGAACAGCACGCCGAGGACGATGGTCAGCCACAGTCCCTTGAGCACGCCATCGCGGTTGCCGACGCCGAGCAGGCCCCACAGGCCGGTCTTGTCGCCGCCGCGCTGGCCGTGGATCAGCGCGTGGTGCGCCCAGGTGACGGTGGTACCCGAGGTCAGCAGGATGATCGTGTTGAGCAGCGGCAGCTCGAACGGGTTGATGACCTCGATCCCCTTGGGCGGCCAGACGCCGCCGACGGCATCGACCGTCGAGGGAAACAGCGCGAAATCGAAGAACGCCCAGAACCAGCCGACGAAGAACATGACTTCGGAGGCGATGAACAGGATCATGCCGTAGCGGAAATGGAGCTGCACCACCGGCGTGTGATCGCCGTGATGCGCTTCCTTGATCACGTCGCCCCACCACAGCCGCATCGTCAGCAGCACCAGCGCGACGCCAAGGAAGAACACCCAGCCGCCGCCATTGGCCTTTTCAGGGCTCAGGTGGCCGCCGTGCATCCACATGATGGCGCCCGTCGCCATCGTCAGCGCGGCGAACGCGCCGAGCAACGGCCAGAAGCTCGGCGGCAGGATGTGATAATCGTGGTTCTTGGCTCCAGCCATCGTCTCGTCCCTGTCTGTATTGCGACCGCTCTAGCTTGCGGTCCCGGCGGAATCCACCGGGTAAAAGGTGTAGCTCAGCGTGATTTCGCGGATATCCCGGGTATCGGGATCGTCAAGTATCTTCGGATCGACGAAGAAGATCACCGGCATCCGCGCCGTCTCGTGCGGCGCCAGCGTCTGCTCGGTGAAGCAGAAGCACTCGATCTTGGTGAAATATTTGCCTGCCTGCGCCGGGGTGACGTTGAAGGTCGCAGTCCCCGTGATCGGATGATCCGAATCGTTGGTCGCGAGGAAAAACGCCATGTCGCGGGCGCCGATGTCGATCCGGTCCTCGTGATTTTCGGGTTTGAACGTCCAGGGCAGCTTGGGCGAGACGTTGGTATCGAACGCGACCACCACCTTGTCGCCGACCCCGCCGGGAGCATCCGCCGCGCGCTGGGTGGTGCCGTTCAGCCCCGTCACCTGGCAGAAAACGCGATAGAGCGGCACGCTCGCATAGCCGAGCCCGGTCATGCCGAAAACGCCGACGACGGCGAACAGCGCAGTGCGCAGCTTGGGGGTCATAGCATGCCCGCCTTGATCTTCACGATCGAGATCCCGAACATCAGGATCACGAACGCGCCCAGCAGCAGCGCCATCACGATCGAGCGGCTGCGCTGGCGCTTGCGGATCAGGTCTTCGTCGTCGCGCCTGGGATCGTTCATGCCACCCACCGATCGACGACCAGCGCGCCGAACATGATGAAAAGATAGGCGACCGAATAGCCGAACAGCCGCTTTTCGGGAGCCATCGTGTCGCCGTCCGCCGCCATCCGCAGCGCGACCCGCGCGGCGAGCAGCGCAAAGAACGCGGTCGCGACGATCGAGACCGCGCCGTAGATCGGCCCCGTCAGCCCCAGCGGCCAGGGCACGACTGCAACCGCTGCCATCGGGATCGTATAGAGCCCGATCTGGTGCCGCGTGGTGCGTTCGCCTGCGACGACGGGCAGCATCGGCACGCCGGCATTGGCGTAATCGGTCTTCACGAACAGCGCGAGCGCCCAGAAATGCGGTGGCGTCCACAAAAAGACGAGCGCGAACAGCAGGAAGGGCAGCAGCGTGACCTGCCCGGTCGCCGCCGCCCAGCCGATCAGCGGCGGAAACGCGCCCGCGGCGCCGCCGATGACGATGTTCTGCGGCGTGCGGCGCTTGAGCCAGACGGTGTAGATGATGACGTAGAACAGGATCGATGCGGTGAGGATCGCGGCGGCGATGAGGTTGATCGCAAGCCCCATCAGCAGCACCGAAAAGACCGCGAGCCCGACCCCGAAATGGAGCGCCGACTGGCGGTCCATCCGCCCCGCGGGGAGTGGGCGGCCGCGGGTGCGCTTCATCTGCGCATCGAGATCGGCTTCATACCACATGTTGAGCGCGCCCGCCGCGCCCGCGCCGAGCGCGATGCACAGCACCGCAGTGAAACCGAGGATCGGGTCGATCGCCTGCGGTGCCGCGAGCATCCCGCACAGCCCCGTGAACACCACCAGCGTCATCACGCGGGGTTTGGTGAGCGCGAGGAAATCGCGCCAGTCGGCGGGAATCGCCAGGGGGTGATCAACGGTGGTCATGGCTGACCCGGCTATAGGCAGGCACGCGCTGCGGGGGAAGGGGGGTGGAAGGGCCGGTGCGGTCTCGAATTCCGTGCCGAAGGATGGGCGCGGCTGTCGCCGGTCCGTCGTTCGTTCGATAGCGTCACCGGCGCGCAACCAACGTGGGTTGCGCGCCGGGTATCGGCTAGTCGATCTTCGGTAGTGTCTCGAACTGGTGGTACGGCGGCGGGCTCGACAGCGTCCATTCGAGCGTCGTCGCGCCGTCGCCCCACGGATTGTCGGCCGCCTTCTTGCCGGCCGCGAGCGACCAGATCAGGTTGATGAAGAAAACGCCCATCCCGACAGCCATGATCTCATAGCCGTGGGTCGCGATGGCGTTCCAATGTTCGAACGCATCGGGATAATCCGGGTAGCGCCGCGGCATGCCCTGGAGGCCCAGGAAGTGCATCGGGAAGAACAGCACGTTCACGCCGACGAAGAAGATCCAGAAATGGAGCTGACCGAGGAACTCGTTGTACATCCGGCCCGACATCTTCGGGAACCAGTAGTAGAAGCCGGCAAACAGGCTGAACACCGCGCCCAGGCTGAGCACGTAGTGGAAATGCGCCACCACGTAATAGGTGTCCTGCATGTAATCGTCGATGCCGCCGTTGGCGATCACGACGCCGGTGACGCCGCCGATCGTGAACATGAAGATGAAGCCGATCGCCCACAGCATCGGGGTCTTGAAGGTGATCGAGCCGCCCCACATCGTCGCGATCCACGAGAAGATCTTGATGCCGGTCGGCACCGCGATCACCATCGTCGCGGCGGTGAAGTACATCTTGACGTTCACCGGCAGGCCGGTGGTGAACATGTGGTGCGCCCACACGATGAAGCCGACCACGCCGATCGCGACCATCGCATACGCCATGCCGAGATAGCCGAACACCGGTTTGCGGCTGAAGGTCGCGATGATCTGGCTGACCATGCCGAAGCCCGGCAGGATCATGATGTAGACCTCGGGGTGGCCGAAGAACCAGAACAGATGCTGATACAGCACCGGATCGCCGCCGCCGGCCGGATCGAAGAAGGTCGTCCCAAAATTGCGGTCGGTAAGCAGCATCGTGATGGCGGCGGCGAGCACCGGCAGCGCGAGCAGCAGCAGGAACGCGGTGATCAGGATCGACCAGGCGAACAGCGGCATCTTGTGCAGCGTCATGCCCGGCGCGCGCATGTTGAAGATCGTGGTGATGAAATTGATCGCACCGAGGATCGACGAGGCGCCGGCAAGGTGCATCGACAGGATGACCATGTCGGTCGACGGCCCCGGCTCGCCATAAGTGGAAAGCGGCGCATACATCGTCCAGCCGTTGCCCGCGCCACCGAAGAAGGGCGAGGTGATCAGCAGCGTGAACGCCGGCACCAGCAGCCAGAAACTGATGTTGTTCATTCGCGGGAAGGCCATGTCGGGCGCGCCGATCATCAGCGGCACGAACCAGTTGCCGAACCCGCCGACCATCGCCGGCATCACCATGAAGAAGATCATGATGAGCCCGTGGGCGGTGATCATGACGTTCCAGAAGTGCAGCGCTTCGTCGAAGCTCTGCGGCCCGCCGTGGAACAGGCTTGCCCAGGTCTGGAGATACTGGATGCCCGGCTCGGCCAGTTCGACGCGCATCAGCCCCGAGACCGCGCCGCCGATGATCCCCGCGCAGATCGCGAAGATCAGGTAGAGCGTGCCGATGTCCTTGTGGTTGGTCGACATGAACCAACGCTGGAAGAATGCCGGCTTGTGATCGGCGTCGTGGCTGTGTTCGTGGGCGTCGTGGGCCTGGAAGGCGGATGGCTGGATGGCGGTATCGGTCATGATCAGAGGTCCGAAGTGGGAGCAGGCACGACGGGTGTCGCAGCCGGAGTCGGGGTGGCGGGGGCGGCGGCCGGCGCGGCCGCATCGGCGCCGGCGGCGGGTTGCGCGGGCGCCGCGGCGGCGTCGCCCGGCATCGTCCCGCCCTTGGCGCGCACCCAGGCGGCGAATTCCGCCGCCGGCACGGCCTCGACCGCGATCGGCATGAAGGCGTGGCGGGCGCCGCACAATTCCGAACACTGGCCGAAATACACACCCGGCTTCTCGATCGTGAAGCTCGTCTCGTTGAGGCGGCCGGGGATCGCGTCGAGCTTGATCCAGAAGGCGGGCACCGCCCAGCTATGGATCACGTCGGTGGCGGTGGTGATGAGGCGGATCGGCACGCCGACGGGCAGCACGACGCGGTTGTCGGCCGCCAGCAGGCGCGGGCCGTCGGCATCGGTGCGGTAGCGATCGCCGGCCGGAACCTGATCCTTCTCCTTCAGCATGTTCGCGGTGATCTGGAGATCGCCGTTATCGGGATATTCGTAGCTCCAGAACCATTGGTTGCCGATTGCTTTCAGCGTGATCGCATTGTCCGGCGCCGGCTTGTACTGCGCCTGGAGCAGCCCGATCGAAGGGATCGCGATCAGCACCAGGATGATCACGGGCACCAAGGTCCAGATGATCTCGATGACGGTGTGGTGCGCGGTGCGTGAGGGCGTCTGGTTGCGGCCGCGACGATAGGCGAAGATGCACCACAGGATCAGCACGAGCACGAGCAGCGAAATACCCGTCACCGCCGGCATCAGGATCGCATTGTGCATCCAGTGTGCGCGGTGGCCGTTGGGCGTCACCTGAACCTGGAGACCCATCCGGCCGTCGCTCGGCTGGCCGACATGCTCGATCGGCGCCATCGCGGGCGCGCCGTCCTGGGCGAGCAGCGGGCTCGCGGGCGCCGCTGCCTGATCCGCCGGCGCGGCAACCGCGGTCGTCGGGGCGGCAGTGCTCGCGGTGGGCGCGGCGGGTTCCTGCGCCGTTGCGGCCCCCATGCCCGCGAGCGCCAGGCCCGCGGCCAGGACGATCGATTTCAACCCTGTCATGCGCATCGTTGCTTTTCACCCTTGTTGCGGAGCGCCTTACCCCAGGCGCGAGGACGGGGATACGCCCTTTTGTGAGGGCCTATACGCCGCAGTGCCGGGTGTCTCAAGCGCCAGCCGCGTGATTTTTGGCACATCCGTTGCGCGCCTGCCCGACGCTTCGTATTGAGCGCTTGCCGATTGCAGCGAGGAAGTGCGCCGATGACCCCAGACGAAGTGCTCGACGAATTCCGTGGCGCGGATGCGCTGCTCGAGGGGCATTTCATCCTGTCGTCGGGGCTGCACTCGCCCGTTTTCCTCCAGAAGATGCGCGTGTTTCAGGATCCGGCGCGTACCGAACGGCTGTGCCGCGCGCTGGCCGAGGCGATCATCGACGAATTCGGCGAACCCGATCTGATCGTGTCGCCGGCGATGGGCGGGATCATCCCCGGCTATGAGACCGCGCGCGCGCTCGGCTGTCACGCGATCTTCGTCGAGCGCGAGGACGGGGAATTCCGCCTGCGCCGCGGCTTCGAGATTCCCGCCGGTGCGCGCGTCGTGATGGTCGAGGATATCGTCACCACCGGGCTGTCGTCGCGCGAATGCCTCACCGCGATCCGCGCGCATCCGGGCGAGTTGCTGGGCGCGGCGTGTATCATCGATCGCTCGAACGGCCGCGCCGATGTCGGCGCGCCGCTGGTGTCGTTGCTCAGGATGGACGTGCCCGCCTATCCGGCCGACGCGCTGCCGCCCGAACTCGCCGCCTTGCCCGCGACCAAGCCGGGCAGCCGGGGATTGAAGAAATGACCGATGCGCTGCGCCTCGGGGTCAATATCGATCACGTCGCGACGGTGCGCAACGCGCGCGGCTCGGGCTATCCCGATCCGGTGCGCGCCGCCTTGCTCGCGGCCGAGGCGGGCGCCGACGGTATCACCGCGCATCTGCGCGAGGATCGCCGCCATATCACCGATGCCGATATCGCGCGCCTGTCGTCCGAACTGGCGATCCCGCTCAACCTCGAAATGGCGGCGACCGACGAGATGTTGGGGATCGCGCTGCGCCATCGCCCGCACGCCGCGTGCATCGTCCCCGAAAAGCGCGAGGAACTGACCACCGAAGGCGGGCTCGATGCCGCGGGTCTGTTCGATCGGCTCCAGCCGATGGTCGCGGCGCTTGCCGGGGCGGGGGTGCGCGTGTCGCTGTTCATCGAACCCGATTCGCGGCAGATCGATACGGCGCTGAGGCTCGGCGCGCCGGTGATCGAACTGCACACCGGCCGCTATGCCGATATCGATGGGGCAGCGCGCGCCGACGAACTGCGCCGCCTGTCCGATGCTGCCGCACTTGCCGCCAAGAACGGGATCGAGGTCCATGCCGGCCACGGCCTGACCTATGACAATGTCGCGCCGATCGCCGCGATCCGCCAGGTGCGCGAACTCAATATCGGCCATTTCCTGATCGGCGAGGCGATCTTCGTCGGGCTCGACGCCAGCGTCCGCCGGATGCGCGCGACGATGGACGACGCGCGGTGAGAATGCCCTTCCAAACACCTCCCCGGAACGGGGAGGGGGACCGTTCGGCAATGCCGAATGGTGGAGGGGTGGCCGCCACGAGCGAATCGTCCGGGTCAAAAACCCCTCCACCAAGCCGCTTCGCGCCTTGGTTCCTCTCCCCGTTCCGGGGAGGTATTTGTTCGTGATCATCGGCCTCGGCTCCGACCTGTGCAATATCGAGCGCATCCAGGCGTCGCTCGATCGTTTCGGGGCGCGGTTCGAGGCGCGCTGCTTCACCGAGGTCGAGCGCGCGAAGGCGGCGCGGCGGCCGTTCACGCGCGCGGGCACCTACGCCAAGCGCTTCGCCGCCAAAGAGGCTTTCTCGAAGGCGGTCGGCACCGGGTTCAAGCAGGGCGTGTTCCTGAAAGACATCGGCGTGGTCAACGCGCCGTCGGGCGCGCCGACGCTCGCACTCACCGGCGGAGCCAAGGCGCGACTTGACGCGTTGACCCCCGAAGGCCACGTCGCGCATATCCATGTGACGCTGACCGACGACCACCCCTGGGCGCAGGCCTTCGTGATCATCGAAGCGATCGCGCAATAGGGACGAGTAGATGGCCGAGGAGTTGGCGTTGGAGAGTGACGAAGCGCGGGCCGGGGCCGCGATCGAAGAATCGGCCGCCGCGCGCGGTGCGCGACGCCGCGCCGAATGGTGGGCCGAGATCAAGGGTATCTTCTGGCTGATCCTCGCGGTGCTCGCCTTCCACAGCTTCGTCGCCAAGCCGTTCTACATCCCGTCCGAATCGATGCTGCCCGATCTGCTCGTCGGCGATCGGCTGGTGGTGAGCAAATATCCCTACGGCTATTCGTTCGTGTCGCCGACCTTCCACCTGATGCCGTTCGTGAAGGGGCGGCTGTTCGGCAGCCTGCCCGAACGCGGCGACATCGTGATCGTGACTCCGCCGGGCACGCGCACTGATTACATCAAGCGCGTGATCGGGTTGCCCGGCGACCGGCTGGAGGTGCGCGGCGGGCAGGTGATCCTGAACGGCGTGCCGGTGAAGCGTGGGCCGCTCCATTATGTCGATCTCAAGATCGACGACAATTCGGTCTGCGATCCGAACGAATATCCCGGCGCGCGGCGGACACTTCCCGACGGCCGCCTCGTCTGCCGCCTGCCGATTATCACCGAGACGCTGCCGGGTGGGCGCAGCTACGATACGATCGATCTCGAAGCGGGCTACAGCCCGGGCGACAATTACGGGCCGATCACGGTCCCCGCCGACGATGTGTTCCTGATGGGCGACAATCGCGATCGCAGCGCCGACAGCCGCTTCCCGCTCTCCGAACTCGGGCTCGGCGGCCCAGTGCCGTGGGAATATATCGGCGGGCGCGCCGAATTCATCACCTTCTCGCTCGACGGCAGCGCGACCTGGAACCCGCTCACCTGGTTCGGCGCGTTTCGCGGCGGGCGCTCGGGCACCTCGCTCCATCCGCATGAGGCCGGTCGGTGAGCGCGGCGCGATCGCAGGCCGGGGGCCGGGATGGAGCCGGGGCCGGGGAGGGAGCCGAGGTCCAGGCGGCGAGCCCGCATGAATGGCGCGATCCCGAAACGCGCCGCGAACTCAAGAAGGCGGGCGTCTGGCTGGGGCTGATCTGCGCGATCGCGCTCGTCGTGCTGCTGATCCAGCCGCTGCTCATCATTTTCGCCGGGCTGGTGTTCGCGTCGATGCTCGACGGCGGCGTGCGACTGCTTGGCAAGCTATTGCCGATTCCGCGCGGCTGGCGGCTGCTGATCGTCGTGCTCGGCGTGCTCGCGTTCCTCTTCGGCGTCTTCTACCTCACCGGGGTTCAGATCGCCGCGCAGGTCGAACAGTTGCGCACGACGCTCGATGTGCAGGCCGCGCGCGTCTCCGCCTGGGCGACGCAGATGGGCATCGTCCCCGGCCACTCCGATCTCAAGGGGCTGGCGCAGCAGGCGCTGGGCTCGGTCGGCAGGCTCACCACCTGGGTCGGCACCGCGGTAGGCGCGCTCACCAGCCTGTTCATGGTCATGGTGATCGGCCTGTTCGTCGCGATGGAGCCGCGCATCTACGATCGCGGGCTGCAATGGATGGTGCCGACCGCGCAGCGCGAGCAATTCGCGATCACGATCGATCGGATGGCATTCACGATGCGCCGGCTGCTCGCGGGGCGGTTGCTCGGGATGGCGTTCGAGGGGTTCCTCACCTGGTTCATCCTGATGGTGCTGGGCGTGCCGATGGCGCTCGTGCTCGGGCTGATCGCGGCGATCCTCGCCTTCATCCCCAATGTCGGCGCGTTCATCACCGGCGTGCTGATGACCGCGGTGGGTTTTTCGGCGGGCGTCGATACCGGTCTTTATGCGCTCGCGACCTATTTCGTCGTGCAGACTTTCGACGGCTATGTCGTGATCCCGATGGTCGCCAAGCGCACCGTCGACCTGCCGCCCGCGCTCACGCTGTCGGCGCAGATCCTCGCGAGCACCCTGTTCGGCGTCGTCGGTCTCGCGCTCGCCGATCCGATGACGGCGATGATCAAGGTCGCGCTCGAACGCAGCGCCGAGCGCGAGGAAGAAGAGGGCGGGGGCGCCGCATGAAGCTCGTGCTCCACGATTACTGGCGCTCGTCGGCGAGCTATCGTGTGCGGATCGCGCTCGCGCTCAAGGGGATCGCCTATGAGTCGCGGCCCGTCAGCCTGCTCGACGACGCCCAGCACGGCGCGGATAATCTGGCGATCAACCCGCAGGGTTTCGTGCCGACGCTTGAGGTCGACGGCACGCCGCTCGTCCAGAGCCTCGCGATCATCGACTGGCTCGATACGACCTTCCCCGATCCGCTGCTCATTCCCCGCGAGCCTGTCGCGCGGGCGCAGGCGCTGGCGCGTGCGCTGGTGGTCGCGTGCGATATCCATCCGCTCGACAATCTGCGCGTGCTCAAGCGGCTCCAGAGCCAGTTCGGGGCCGACAAGCAGGCGCGGGACGATTGGTATCGGCACTGGATCGCCGAAGGCTTCGTCGCGCTGGAAAGGATGGCGGGCGCGGGGCCGTTCCTCGACGGCGCCGCACCCGGTATCGCCGACGTCTGCCTGGTGCCGCAGATATACAATGCGCGCCGGCTCGAACTGCCGCTTGCCGCCTATCCGGCGCTGGTGCGTGCAGATGCCGCCGCCACCGCGCTGCCGGCCTTTGCCGCTGCTCATCCCGACCGCGCCCGGCCCGCCTGAACGCACGCTGCCGGCCCCCCGATTCGCGCGCGTCTCGTGCCAGCGCCGAACAAAGACCTTCTTTTCGCCAATATCGCCCCTATCCTTAAGGGATCAATCGGGCCGGTACGGGCCCTGCCGCGCCGATGCATGGCGCGCCGACGCCGCTTTCGGCGCGCTCTCGCTTACGAGGATATCAATATGAACCGCACGATTCCCGCTCTGCTTGCCGCTGCGCTCGCGCTGCCGGCCGCCGCGCACGCGGCGACGCCTGTGGGCCCCGACGCCGCCGCTTGTGCCGCGGGCAAGGGACCGGCGGTGCTGGTCAACGTCTCCGGGTTCAAGGACCGCGCCGGGCGGATGAAGCTCGAACTCTATCCCGCGACCGAGGTTGACTGGCTCGAACATCGCAAGACGCTGGAGGCGGCTGGCAAGACCTTCCGCCGCGTCTGGGCCGACGTGCCCGCGAGCGGCGCGGTCGCGATGTGCATCAAGGTGCCCAAGCCCGGCCGTTACGGCCTCGTCTTCACGCACGATCGCGACGGCAAGAACAAGTTCAGCATCTGGAAGGACGGCGCGGGCGTGCCGAGCAACCGCAAGCTCGGCCGATCCAAGCCCAAGCTTGCCGACGGCATCGTCGATGTCGGGGCCGGCGTGAAGACGATCGACATCACCGTGCAGTATCTTCACGGCATTTTCGGCGGCTTCGGGCCGGAATAGGGACAGCCTCCCGTATCACCCTCACCCTTCCCACTCGGCTGCGCCGAGCGGGCCCCTTCCCTCTCCCAGTGGGAGAGGGAAGGAAGCGCGAAGCGCCGGAAGGGTGAGGATGATCGGCGCGGCATATAGAACTCGACTTCACACCTTTCCGGGATAGGCCGGCTGGATATCGACCGGGATGTCCTTCATCGAGCCGATCACGGCCTCGGCCTGCTCGTCGAGCACCGCGTATCTGGCCATGAACGCCTTGACGCCCGCATAATCGCCGTTGCCCTGGAGCAAGACGATGTCGTGGACGAGATCGCGGATGCCCGCCTCCATTTTCGCGTCGTCGATGCGGTAACGCTTGGCGGCGCCGTCCCAGGTGAAGGCGCCTTTCGCTTTGAGATAGCCATATTGCATCGCCGCGCCGTGCCCATGCGCCTCGGCCGCGCCGAAGCGCATCGCACGGAAGATGCCGGTGAAATAGGTCGCGAGCAGTTGGTTCTTCTCGGCGGCGGGAAGCTCGCCTTTCGCCATCATGAAGAGGATGTTGTAGGCGCCCATCACATCGGCCTTGCCTTCCTCGATCGCCGACGCCTGTTCCTTCAGCTCGTCGTTGACGGTGGTCTGCCGCCCGTCGACGGTGATCGTGCCGGGGCCGAGGCTGTGCGACAGTTCGTGGAACAGCGTCTCTAGCTGCATGTATTTCTTGACGACCAGCCTCGCCTGATCGCCAACGAGCACCAATGGCGCCATCGGTGCGAGCACGCGATCGTATTTGGCACCGAGCACGTTGGAGAGGATGACTTTCTTCGCGCCCTTGGCCTCGCGCACGCGCTCGTCATTGGGCAGGTTGAACGCGATCGTCTGGCTGCCGGGCACGTTGTCGCCGCCGCCATGCACCTGCTCGGCGACCGCGATCGGCGATTCGAACCCGCGCTTGAAGTTCTTGTAGGCATCGGGGACGGGGAGGTTGGCCTCCATGTCCTTCAGATATGCCTTGTATTTGGCGAGCGCGGCCGATTCTTCCGGATCCTTGAGCGTCACGAAGCTCTCGAACGCCGCCTTCTGCCCGAACAGGCGATCGGTATAGACCTCGTACGGCCCGATCGCGATCTCGATCGGCGTGTCTTTCAGGTCCATCCAGGCAAGCTCGCTCGCGTAATAATCATCGGTGCGGAACGCCTTGGCGCGCAGCGAGAGGAACTTCTTGAGGCTGGGGTTGGTCGTGATCGCCGCCGCCTTGTCGAGCAAGGCCGCCGCGGGCTCGAGCCACTCCTTATATTCGACCGAATAGGGCACTGCCTTGAGGCCCCCTTCGGGCGTGCGGCGGATGACGGTGTAGAGGCTGGCGAACGCCTCCTTGTCTTGCGGATGCTTGGCGAGCCACTGATCATAGTCGTCGCGCGTCATGTCGGTGGGATAGAAGCCCGCGCCCTCGGGCCAGGGCTTGCCTCCCCAAAAGGGCTTGTTCTCGTCGAAGCGGTTCCACGGGCCGAAATTGAGATCGAACAGGTTAAGCAGCAGATCGTGATCGCCGCCCTTCGCCGCGTCGATCGCCGCGCGTGTCTCAGGGTTATCGACCGCGACTTGGCGCAGGTAGATCTGGCTCATCAGGTCCGACGCCTCGATCAGCAGGTTGACCACCTGCCGTTCCTCGTCGGTGAGGAAATCGGTGCGCGGCGCCATGTCGATCCGCGCGACCTTGGCGCGCTCAGCGGTGAGATAGGCGTGCGAGGCGACCGCTTCGGTGGCGGCGGTGTTATTGTCGGTCGATGTCGGCCCGGAGCAAGCGGCGGTCGCGAGCAGGGCGAGGAAAAGGGCACGGCGCATGGGCATCCACCTCGTTCAACAGGATGCCGCCGGTCTATCGTCCTCGCCCTGCCGTGTCACGCGGCCGGGGCGGTCGCCTTGCGCTGCTGGCGGAAGCGGTGGAGCAGCGGTTCGGTATAGCCGTTGGGTTGTTCCAGCCCCTCGAACACCAGCGCGCGCGCCGCCTGGAAGGCGATGCTGTCGGGATTGCCCGCCATCGGTTCGTAGAGCGGATCGCCCGCATTCTGCGCGTCGACCTTGGCGGCCATCCGCGTGAAAGCGGCATCGACATCCACCGGCGTCGCGACGCCGTGCAGCAGCCAATTGGCGATATGCTGCGAGGAGATACGCAGCGTCGCGCGGTCCTCCATCAGCCCGATGTCGTGGATATCGGGCACCTTCGAGCAGCCGACGCCCTGATCGATCCAGCGCACGACATAGCCGAGTATCCCTTGCGCATTGTTGTCGAGTTCCTCGCGAACCTCCTGCGGCTGCCAGTTGCGGCCGAGCGCGAGCGGCACCGTGAGCAGCGCGTCGAGCGACGCCACCGGCTCACCGGCGCGCGCCGCCTGCCGCGCGGCGACATCGATGGCATGGTAATGCGTCGCGTGCAGCGTCGCCGCGGTCGGCGAGGGCACCCAGGCAGTGGTCGCGCCGCTTTGCGGGTGACCGATCTTCTGATCGAGCATATCGGCCATCCGATCGGGGGCGGCCCACATGCCCTTGCCGATCTGCGCCTTGCCCGCGAGACCGCAGGCGAGCCCGATCTGGACGTTGCGATCCTCATAGGCCGCAATCCAGGCCGAACTCTTCATCTCGCCCTTGCGGACCATCGGCCCGGCCTGCATCGAGGTGTGCAACTCGTCGCCGGTGCGATCGAGGAAGCCGGTGTTGATGAACACGATCCGGCCTTTCACCGCGTGGATGCACGCCGCGAGGTTGGCCGAGGTGCGGCGCTCCTCGTCCATCACACCTACCTTGATCGTGTGGCGTGCGAGCCCGAGCAGATCCTCGATCGCGTCGAACAGGCTGTTGGTGAACGCGGCTTCGTCCGGCCCGTGCATCTTGGGCTTGACGATATAGACCGACCCCGCGCGGCTGTTGGGCAGGCCGCCGGTGCGCTTGAGGTCGTGGAGCGCGATCAGGCTGGTGACGATGCCGTCGAGAATGCCCTCGGGCGCCTCGCTGCCATCGGGCAGATGGATCGCCGGCGTCGTCATCAGATGGCCGACGTTGCGCACGAACAGCAGGCTACGGCCGGGCAGCGTAAAGGTGGTGCCGTCGGGCGCGGTATAGGCGCGGTCACCGGCAAGACGCCGCGTCATCGTCCGCCCGCCCTTCTCGAAACTGGCCTCGAGCGTGCCCTTCATCAGCCCCAGCCAATTGGCATAGGCCGCCACCTTGTCCTCGGCATCGACCGCGGCGATCGAATCCTCGAGGTCACAGATCGTCGTGATCGCCGATTCGAGGATCAGATCGGCGACGCCGGCCTTGTCGTCCTTGCCGATCGGGTGGCTGCGATCGATCACGATCTCGATGTGCAGGCCGTGGCGCTTGAGCAGCAGATTGTCGCCCGCATGGCCGACGAACTGCGCCGGATCGGCGAGTACCGGCGCATTGCCATCCCAATCGGTCCATGAGCCCTGCGCGAGCGGGGCGGCGGAATCGAGGAAAGCGCGCGCCCAGCCGATCACCGTCGCGCCGCGCGCGGGATCATAGCCCTTGCCCGCGGGCGTGCCGGGCAGCGCATCGGTGCCGTAGAGCGCGTCGTACAAGCTGCCCCACCGCGCATTGGCGGCGTTGAGGAGGAAGCGCGCGTTGAGGATCGGCACCACGAGTTGCGGCCCCGCGATCCGCGCGACCTCGTCATCGACCGCGCCGGGCGCGATCGTGAAGGGGGCGGGGGCATCGACGAGATAACCGATCTCGCGCAGGAACGCCTGATAGCCGGTCTGGTCGATCGGGGTGCCGGTGCGCGCGGCGTGCCAGCCGTCGATCTCAGCCTGGAGGCGATCGCGCGTCGCGAGCAAGGCGCGGTTTTCAGGCGTGAAGCGGGCGTAGATCGCCGCGACGCCGCGCCAGAAAGCCTCGGCGTCGATCCCGGTGCCGGGCAGCGCCTCGGCCTCGATGAACTGCGCCAGTGCGGGCGCCACCTTCAGCCCCGCGCGATCCATCCGGTCGGTCATGTCGTATCTCCTCGTGGCGCACGATAGACGCTCGCCGGGCCTTTCGGTAGACGATCGAAAGGAGATGCTGTTGTTCGCCTAAGGAAACAATCATCGATCCCGATGCCGCCCTGTTCGTCCATGTCGTCGCCGCGGGCAGCCTGAGCGCGGCGGCGCGCGCGCGCGGCATTTCGCCGGCGATGGTGTCGAAACGGATCGCGCGGCTCGAAGCGCGATTGGGGGTGCGGTTGCTCCACCGCACCACGCGGCGTCTTGCGCTCACCCCGCGCGGTGCGGTCTTCCACCGCGATATGGTCGCGGTGCTCGCGGCGATCGCGGAGGCCGAGGCGCGTGTCGCCGATACCGGCGCCATCGCCGGGCCGCTGGTGGTCAACGCGCCGACCTCGTTCGGGCGGCTGCATCTCGCGCCCCATTTGCGGTCGTTTCTCGATGCGCATCCGGCGATCGCGCTGCGGCTCGATCTCACCGATACGTTCGTCGACCTCACCGTGGCGCGAGTCGATCTGGCGATCCGTGTCACCGGGGCGCCGCCGCCGGGGACGGTTGCGCACCGCCTTGCGCCGAGCCGCCGCGTCCTGTGCGCCGCGCCCGCCTATCTGGCAGCGGCCGGGTGTCCGAGCGCGATCGGCGATCTGGCGCAGCATCGCCTACTCGCCGCCGATGGGCAGATGCCGTGGCGGCTGACCGGGGCGGGCGCGACCGCGATCGATGCGCCGAGCGCGATCGCCACCGATTCGAGCGAGGTGGTGCGCGAACTCGCGATCGCCGGGGCGGGAATCGCGTTGCGCTCGATCTGGGATGTCGATGCCGAGCTTGCCGACGGGCGGCTGGTGCGGGTGCTGCCCGATTGGCGCGGCTCCGATGACGCGGCGGTCTACGCCCTCCACCTTCCCGACGCGCTGCCGCGCGCGGGGGCGGCGATGCTCGCCTATCTCAAGGATCTGTTCGCAACTCCGCCGTGGGGTGAGAGGCCCTAGCTCAATCCGCGCCGCATCATTGTACGCAGCTTGCCCGGCATCCAGCGCGCGGCGAACGCCATGCGCTTTGCGGTCGGCCCGACATAGGTATGGACGCGATCGCCATGCACCGCTGCCCACGCCGCGTCGGCGACCGCTTCGACGGGGGTAAGCTCGAGCCCGGCTTCCTTCACCGTATCGCGGATCGTGTGGTTCGATCCCGCGACACCGCCGTCGAGCAGCGGCGTTTCGATGAAACCGGGGACGATGTCGCGCACCTTGATGCCGGCGGCGGCCCATTCGCCGTCGAGCGCCTCGCTCAGCGCGCGCACCGCGAATTTGGTCGCCGAATAGGTCGCGAGCCCCGCCGAACCGTAGATCGCCGAGGCCGAGGCGGTGTTGAGCAGACACGATCCCGGCGTCGCCGCGAGATAGGCATGGCCGATCCGCGCGCCGTTGAGCACGCCCGTGAAATTGATCGCGACCAGCCGATCGAGATCGGCGAAATCGGCCTCGGCCAGCGGCCCGCCGACGCCGATCCCGGCATTGTTGAACAGCACGTCGAGCCGCCCCGCTTGCCGCGTGAAATCATCGAGCGACCGCCCCCAGGCATTGCGATCGCGCACGTCCATCGTGTAGCTGTCGGCGCCGTCCGGCAGCATCGCGACCGTTTCGGCAAGACCCGCGGCGTCGACATCGGCAACCCCGATCCGCCAGCCTTCGGCGGCGAACCGCTGCGCCACCGCGCGCCCGATCCCCGATGCGCCGCCGGTGATGAAGATCGCTTTCATGCCCCTCTCCTTTGCCGCGATCATCCCGCACAATCGCGTGCAATGCCAGCGCGATCACGCGGCGTTTGACGCCGTCCGCCGCGCCGCTCACTATCCCGCGCGATGCCAGCCGCTCCTTTCCCCCACGGCCCGTCGGTCGCGTTCGACGCGGTCGTCAAGCGCTATCCGGGCGGCACGGTGGCGGTCGACGGGGTGTCGGTGGCGATCGCGGCGGGCGGCTTCGTCGCGCTGGTCGGCGCGTCGGGATCGGGCAAGTCGACCTTGCTCAAGACGGTTAACCGGCTGGTCGAACCGAGCGCGGGCCGCGTGCTGATCGACGGTGATCCGGTCGACACGATCGAGCCACACCGGCTGCGGCGGCGGATCGGCTACATCTTCCAGAATGTCGGGCTGTTCCCGCATATGACTGTGGCCGAGAACATCGCGATCGGGCTGCGGCTCGAAGGCGAGCGACGCAACGACGTGCGCGTCGGCGACCTGCTCGATCTGGTCGATCTGCCGCGCGATCTGGCCGAGCGGATGCCCGAGGCGCTGTCGGGCGGGCAGCGCCAGCGGGTCGGCGTCGCGCGGGCGCTGGCGACGGAACCCGGGTTGATGCTGATGGACGAGCCGTTCGGCGCGCTCGATCCCGTCACGCGCGAGCAACTGGGCGCGGCCGTGCGGGGCCTGCACGACACGCTCGGCCTCACCACGATCATGGTGACACACGATATGGCCGAGGCGCTCCTGCTCGCCGATCGCGTCCTGGTGATGCAGGCGGGCCGGATCGTCGCCGACGCCACCCCGCGCGTATTGCTCGCGGGCGAGGGCGGGGCGGTGGCGGATGCGCTGGTGGCAGTCCCCCGCGATCAGGCGCGGCGGCTGCGGGCGCTGGAGGCGGGGGTATGATTAACCATTATCGTCATCCCCGCGAAAGCGGGGACCCATCTCCAAACATCTGTTCCGAACGATCCCGGAGGGGGGAGATGGGTCCCCGCTTTCGCGGGGATGACGGCATATGACGCGCGCCTTCCTCGATGCTCTCGCCCGCGTGCCGGATCTGCTCGCGGCGCATGTGTTGCTCGCAGCAGCCGCGCTGGTGGCCGGGCTGGCGATCAGCCTGCCGCTGGCGATTCTATCGGCGCGCCATGCCGGTGTCGCGCGTGTGACGCTGGGGTTCGCGAGCCTTGTCCAGACGATCCCGTCGCTGGCGCTGCTCGCGCTGTTCTATCCGTTGCTCTTGTGGCTGTCGGCACTGGTCGGCGGCGGCATCCCCGCGCTCGGCTTCCTGCCCGCGCTGCTCGCGCTGTCGCTCTATGCGCTGCTGCCGATCCTCAGGAACGCGGTGACCGGGCTTGCCGGGATCGATCCCGCGATCATCGAGGCCGCCGACGGCGTGGGCATGACGGCCGCGCAAAAGCTGCGGCTGGTCGAAGCGCCGCTGGTCGTGCCGATCGTGATGGCGGGCATCCGTACCGCGGCGGTGTGGACGATCGGCGCCGCGACGCTGTCGACCACGGTTGGCCAGCCGAGTCTGGGCGATCTGATCTTCGCCGGCTTGCAGACGCAGAACTGGGCGCTGGTGCTCGCCGGGTGCGCCGCGGCGGCGTTGCTCGCGCTCGTTGCCGATGCGTTGCTCGGGCTGATCGAGCGCGGCATCGCCATGCGGCGGCGCGGACGGATATGGGCTGGGATCGGGCTGCTCGGTGCAGGAATCGCGCTTGCGCTCGCGCCGATCTGGGCGGGCGGCGGGCAGGCGCGCACGATCACCGTCGGCGCCAAGAATTTCTCCGAACAATATGTGCTCGCGCGCGTGATCGGGCATCGGCTGGAGGCCGCGGGATACCGCGTACGCTATCGCGAGGGACTGGGCTCGGCGGTGATCTATCAGGCGCTCGCGAGCGGTGATATCGATGTCTATGTCGATTATTCGGGCACCTTGTGGACCAACGCGATGCACCGAACCGATGTCCCGCCGCGCCCCCGCATCGTGCAGCTTGTGGGCGAGTGGACGCGCCAGACGGATGGCGTACGGCTGCTCGGCGCGCTCGGGTTCGAGAACGCCTATGCCTTCGCGATGCGCAGCGACGATGCGAAACGGCGAGACATCGCGACGCTCGGCGATCTTGCCCGGCAGGCGCCGCGACTGACGCTGGGGTCGGACCTCGAATTCCTCGAACGCCCCGAATGGGCCGCGGTGCGCGATGCCTACGGCCTGCGCTTCGCCGCCACCCAACGCTATACGCCCAGCTTCATGTATCGCGCGCTCGCAAGCGGGCGCGCCGACGTGATCTCCGCTTTCTCCTCGGACGGCCGGATTGCGGCGCAGCATCTGACGGTGGTTTCCGATCCGAAGGGCGCAATCCCCGGCTACGACGCGATCCTACTGCTCGCACCAAAGCGGGCGGATGATGCGAAGATCGTGACGGCACTGCAACCGCTGGTCGGCGCGATACCCGTCGCGGCGATGCGCGAGGCCAATTACATGGTCGATCGTGATTCCGACAAGCGCACGCCCGATGCGGCGGCGCGGTGGCTGGAACGGACGCTGGGGCTGTAGGCCGCGCCTTAAACCGCTTCCAGCGCTTCGGTGAAGCGCTTGCGCCACCACACCACATCGTGGTCGCGCACGTTCTCGAACATCGGCCGCCAGCGCGCGATCCGCTCCTCCTTTGGCATCGACAGCGCCTTGTCGATCGCGTCGGAAATGTCGTCGGCGCTGTAAGGGTTGATCAGCAGCGCGTTGGTGAGCTGCTCGGCCGCGCCCGCGAAGCGCGACAGGATGAGCACGCCGGGATCGGCGGGATCCTGCGCCGCCACATATTCCTTGGCGACCAGGTTCATCCCGTCGCGCAAGGGCGTCACCAGCCCGATCCGCGCCGCGCGATAGACGCCCGCCAGCGCCTCGCGCGGATAGCCGCGATTGACGTAGCGGATCGGCACCCAGTCGATATCGGCATGGGCGCCGTTGATCCGCCCTGAAAGCTGGTCGAGCGAATCGCGGATGTTCTGATAGGTCTCGACATCGCTGCGCGAGGGCGGCGCGATCTGGAGCAGATAGACGCGCGCGTGCCGGTCCGGATGCTCATCGAGGAAGCGCTCGTAGCCGAGGAAACGTTCGGCGAGCCCCTTCGAATAATCGAGCCGGTCGACGCCGACGATCAGGCCGCGCCCGGTGCCGCTCTCCCGCATTCGCTGTTGCACGTCGCGGGCGGTGGCGCTCGCTGCGCTGGCGATGAAATCCTGCGCGTCGATCCCGATCGGGCAGGCGATCGCGCGGATCGTGCGGCCGCCGACGGTCAGCGTATCGTCCGGCCCCAGCGTGCCGCCCATTTCATGCGTCACGTAATGGCGGAACGATTCGAGCCATTCCTCGGCCTGGAAGCCGATCACGTCATAGGCGAACAGCGCCTCGACCAGCCGGCGGTGATCGGGCAGCGCCACCAGCAGCCGCGTCGGCGGCCAGGGGATGTGGAGGAAGAACCCCATCCGGTTGGCCAGGCCCTGCTGGCGCAGCAGCCAACCCAGCGGGATCATGTGGTAATCGTGCACCCAGACGAGATCGTCGGCATCGATATGCGGCGCGATGATCCGCGCGAACGCCTCGTTGACGCGCTCGTAGCCGCCCTGGAAGGTGCGCTCGAACTCGGTGAGATCGAGCCGGTAATGGAACAATGGCCACAGCGTCCGGTTGGCGTAGCCGTTGTAATATTCCTCGATATCCTGCTCCGACAGGTCGATCGTGCCCGAAGTGACGCCGCCATAGGTCTCGAAATGGAGATCGTGCCGCGCGCCGATGTCGCCCGACCAGCCGAACCAGATGCCGTCGCTTTCCCGCAGCGCCGCGGTGAGCGCGACCGCGAGCCCGCCTTGCGCGGCGGGCTGTTCGGGCTGGGGCGCGGAAACGCGGTTCGAGATGACGATCAGGCGGCTCAGCGGATTGTGCTCCACGGTTTGCTCAACAGCACGGCGCAGTTGATCATACCTACCAGCGAATAGGTCTGCGGATAGTTTCCCCATAGGTCGCCGGTCGCCGGGTCGATATCTTCGCTGAGCAGCCCCGCGGGTGTGCGCCGGGCGAGCATCTCTTCGAACAGGATGCGCGCATCCTCGTTGCGGCCGGTCGCGTGGAGCGCCTCGATCAGCCAGAAGGTGCAGACGTTGAATGCGGTGTGCGGCAGGCCGAAATCGTCCTCGGTGGCATAGCGCAGCATATAGCCGCCGCGCCGCAGCCCTTCTTCGACCACCTTAAGCGTGCCGCGAAAGCGCGGATCGTCGGGCGCGAGGAAACGCAGCTCGAGCAATTGCAGCAGGCTCGCGTCGAGATTGTCGCCGGCGAAGGTCGCGGAGAGATGCCCGGCGTCCTCGCGCCACGCCGCGTCCTCGATCCGGGCGCGCATTGTGTCGGCGCGCTCTTGCCAGAATTCGGCGCGATCGACGAGGCCGAGCGTGGCGGCGGCGTTGGCGAGCCGGTCGCACGCCGCCCAGCACATCGCCGCCGAATAGGTGTGGACATAGGATTTGGTGCGCAATTCCCAGATCCCGGCATCGGGTTGGTCATATGCCTTCCAAGCGCGCTCGCCGATCGGCTCGAGCGCTTCGAAATCCGCCGTCCCCGCGACGCGCAGCAACCGCTGGTCGAAGAATGCCTGCACATTGGAAAGCACGATCTGGCCATAGGCATCGTGCTGGATTTGCTCATAGGCCTCGTTGCCGACGCGCACCGGCCCCATGCCGCGATAGCCTGAAAGCGCCTTGGCCTCATATTCGATCAGCCGGGCCTCACCGCCGACGCCGTAGAGCGGCTGGATATGCCCGCCGGCCGCATTGTCGACGATGTTGCGCAGATATTCGAGATAGCCTTCGAGCACGTCGAGCGCGCCGAGCCGGTTCAACGCCTGCACCGTGTAATAAGCGTCGCGGATCCAGCAGAAGCGGTAATCCCAGTTGCGCCCCGAATCGGCATATTCGGGGATCGACGTGGTCAGCGCAGCGACGATCGCGCCGGTCTCCTCATGCTGGCACAATTTGAGCGTGATCGCCGATCGGATCACCGCTTCCTGCCACTCGACCGGGGTGGCGAGCCCGCGCGCCCAATGCTGCCATTCGGCGATGGTATGATCGAGCATGTGGTCGAGCGACGCGGCGATCTCGGTCGCGAAACTCTCGTCGGGGCCGAGGAAGAAATGCAGCGGCCGCTCGACGCGGAACAGCCGCTCGTCGCGCACCCAGCCGACCGGGGCCGTGGTCGAAAGCCGGAGCACCTCCTGTTCGAGCAGATAGCGGATATGGTTGGAGCCGCGCGTATGCTCGGCCATCCGCTCGCCCCAGTTGCGCGCCGGGCGCAGCCGGATGCGCACGCGGGGGGAGCCGGCGACGGGCCGCACGATCCGCACGAACGCGACCGGGCGGTACATCCGCCCGTTGCGCTTGAAGCGCGGGCAGAAATCGATCACCTCGATCGCGTTGCCGGCGTCGTCGGCATGTCGCGTCACCAGGATCGGCGTGTTGCGGATATAGGATTGGGTCGTCTCGACCGCGCCGTCGAGGTCGATCTCCCAGAAGCCATAGGCGCCCTCGCCCGCGGGCGGCTCGTCGTCGAGCAGCGAGCAGAAGGCGGGGTCGCCGTCGACGCGCGGGGTGCAGCCCCACACGAACCGGCCCGAACGATCGATCAGCGCGGAGACCTGGCAATTGCCGATCGGCCAGAGATCGAGCGTCGCGGTCATCGGGCAGCCTCCTTCAGCCAAAGATGCACGGCCGCGACGCTGTCGAGCCGGTAGGTCGCCGCGGTCTCGCGCAAGGAGCCGACGAGCACGCCGGCACCGCCTGCCGCGGCGCAAGCCGCGAAGCCGGGTTCGTCGGTCAGGTCGTCGCCCAGAAAGACGGGACGGTGGCCCGCGAAGGGCGGCTCGCCGAGCATCGCCGTGATCGCGCTGCCTTTGTCGATGCCGGGCAGCCGCAGCTCGACCATCATCTTGCCGTGCTGCACCCCCAGGCCGTGCGCCGCGGCGAGCTTTTCGACCAGCGCGCACGCATCGCCCTCGCTCGATGGATCGAGCCGGTAATGCACGCCGACGCCGAGGCTCTTTTCCTCGATCACCACGCCGTCACGCCCGGCGAAGGTCTCGGCGATCAGCTTCTGCGCCGCATCGAGCGCTTGCGGTCGGTCGGGCCGCGTGATCGCGCCGCCGATCGTGCGATGTTCGGCGCCGTGACTGCCAATCACCGCCAGCGCCTTGCCGCCGTCGCCGAAAAAGCCGTCGAGTTGCGCGACCGATCGGCCGCTGACGAGCGCGATGCGGTTGTCGAGCCGCCGCGCCAACCGGTCGAGCAGCGCGATCAGCGCGGGATCGACTGCGACATCGCCGGGTCGGTCGGCAAGATCGACCAGCGTGCCGTCGAAATCGAGGAAGAGACTGGCGCCGTCGAGCAGGCCGGCGGGCGGGCGCGCGAGATCTGTGGAGGCCATCGGCCCTTTTCTGGCAAGTGGGTGGGATAATAAGCCCTACGCAGGCCGATCGGAACGGTTCCGTCGGTTTCCTTGTACGCGCCCGTCACCCCGGACTTGTTCCGGGGTCCAACGAGCCTCAAGCGCCGTCGCTCGCGGATGGTTGGATGCCGGAACCAATCCGGCATGACGGAGGAAGGGGCGACCCTCTACTCCGCCCCGTATCCGCTCAGCGAATAGGGCCGGTCCGCCGGTGCGGTCGCCCAGGCCTTGTTGGGGGTCGCCTGCATCACGAAGCGCAATTCGCCCCCGGCGCGGACCTGCGCGTCGGTGACATAGCCCTTGGCCAACGGCTTGCCGTTCAGTAGCACGCGCCCGACGTAATGGTTCGCCGCCGACAGATGGTCCGCGCGCACCGTGAAATGCTTGCCGCCCGGCAGGTTGAGCACCGCACGCTCCACGAACGGCCGCCCGATCACATATTGGTTGCTCCCCGGCGCCACCGGATAGAATCCGAGCCCGGTGAAGAACATCCACGCCGACATCTGGCCGAGATCGTCATTGCCCGAGAGGCCATCGGGGGTCGGCTTGTACTGGCTGTCGACGATCTGCTTGAGTCGCTCCTGCGTGCGCCACGGGTGGCCTGCGTAATTGTATATATAGGCGACGTGGTGGCTCGGCTCGTTGCCGTGGATATATTGGCCGATCAGCCCGGCGATGTCCTCGGCATGGCTATAGTCGAGCTTGGAATTGTCGAACTCGAACATCGCGTCGAGCTTCTTGACGGTTGCGTCGTCGCCGCCGAGCAGCCGGATCAGCCCGCCTTCGTCGTGCGGCATGAACCACGAATATTGCCAGGCATTCCCCTCGGTATAGTCGCTGCCGTAATTGATCGCGGTGGGGTCGAAGGGGGTGCGGAAGCTGCCATCGCTCTTGCGCGCGCGCAGGAAGCCGGTCTCGGCGTCGAAACTGTTGCGCCAGTTGAGCGAGCGTTTCTCGAACCGGTCGGCGATGTCGGTCTCGCCCATCTTCCGCGCCATCTGCGCGATCGTCCAATCGTCGAAGGCGTATTCGACCGTCTTGGATGCCGCCTCGGGCTCCCTGTCGATCGGGACGTAGCCGAGCGCCATATAATCCTTGAGGTCGCCGTACGGGCCGTAGGTCGCGCTCGCGACCATCGCGTCGAGCGCGGCCTTGGCGTCGAAGCCCTTGATGCCTTTCATATAGGCGTCGGCGATGACGGGCACCGCGTGATAACCGATCATCGTCCACGTCTCGCGGCCCTGGAATTGCCAGACGGGCAGGATGCCGAACGGGCTCACCCGCTGGCTCGCGACCAGCGATTTGACGAAATCGGTGTTGGTCTCCTCGGGCTGAACCAACGTGAGCAACGGATGCTCGGCGCGGAACGTGTCCCACAGCGAGAAGGTCGAATGTACGGTGAAGTCGGCCTTGTGGACCGCGTTGTCCGGCCCGCGCCAGCGCCCGTCGGCATCGCTCGATACCGAGGGCGCGATCAGGCTGTGGTAGAGCGCGGTGTACATCGTCGTGCGCATCGGGGCGTCGGCCGCGATCTCGACCGCGCCGAGTGCTTTCTGCCACGCCGCCTTGGTCTTGGCGCGGATCGCGTCGAAATCGCCCTGCTCGGCGGTGAGGTTGTTCATCGCCCCCGCCTCGTCGACCGACGAGATCGCGACCCGGACCTCGAGCGGCTGCGCGAGCCGCCCGAAATCGAGCCGCGCGACAAGCTGGCGCCCGGCTTTCTCGGCAAGGTCGTCCTGCCCGCGCCCCGGCCCCTGGAAGCCCTTGTAGGCCACATGCTTCTCGGTATCGAGGAAGGCATGATCGGCGAGCGGCGCGGAGAATTTCATCGCGAAATAGAGCTTGCGATCGGGCGCCCAGCCGCGCGTCTGGCGGGTGCCGGTGATCGTGCCGTCGGGCCACAGCCGAATCGACGACCACAAGACCTTGCCGGGATAATTGTAGAGCGAGGGGCGCAGGTCGAGCACTAGATGCGCCGCCTGCCCCGCCGGGAAAGTGTAACGATGAACGCCGACGCGCGTGCCCGCGGTCATCTCGGCGCGCACTTTCGAATCGGTCAGCGTCACCGCGTAATAGCCGGGCTGCGCGATTTCGGTCTGGTGGTCGAAATGCTGGCGATAGCCGGTGCCGGGCTTCTTCGGATCGCCCGGTTCGAGCGCCACCGTGTCTCCGGCGACCGGCATCACCAGAAAATCGCCGAGATCCGAATGCCCCGCGCCCGAGAAATGCGTGTGGCTGAACCCCTGGATCGTCGTGTCGTCGTAGCGATAGCCTGCCGCATGATCGTAGCAGTCGCGGATCGTGCAGGTGGTGTCGGTGTCGGGGCTCAATTGCACCATCCCGAACGGCGCCACCGCGCCGGGGAAGGTATGCCCCTCGCCGCCGGTGCCGATGAACGGATCGAC
Source organism: Hephaestia caeni (assembly GCF_003550065.1). Lineage (GTDB taxonomy): Bacteria > Pseudomonadota > Alphaproteobacteria > Sphingomonadales > Sphingomonadaceae > Sphingomonas > Sphingomonas caeni_A. Next base: position 389,449 of record NZ_QXDC01000003.1, on the reverse strand, counting down.
CGTATCATAGGGCGAGGGCGTGGTCTGCGCGAAGGCGGGAGCGGCGAGCAGCGCGAGCGGAAGCGTCAGGCGGCGGAGCATCTTCATGGCGCACATCAAAGCAGGCGCGCGTAGGCGCGACAAGCGATTTACGAAAACGAATTTCGGAATCACCCGGTCCACCCTTCCGTCGTGCCCGCGAACGCGGGGATGACGAAAGAAGAGCGGGAAAGACTCTTCGTAGCCACTGCGGCGAACGTACCGCAGCTCCCGCTTGCATCTCGGCGCGGTTGCGCATAGAGCGCGCGGCTCCGGTCGGGGCGTAGCGCAGCCTGGTAGCGCATCACACTGGGGGTGTGGGGGTCGCTGGTTCGAATCCAGTCGCCCCGACCATTCTTCTTTCTGCTGATATTTGCCCGATCGCGGCGAAGATGCCGCGAACCGCCCCTTGCTAAGCATTGATGTAACCGGTTACAAAGACCTGATACGCGGTCACCCCGGCCGTGGATCAGGGAGAGAGTAATGGCTTACGAGCATCCGACGCGAGTCGGTGCGCCGCGCCCCAATCGCCGCGATTTGCTGACCACGACGATGCTGCTGGGCACGGGCCTGCTCTCGGGCTGCGCGACGGTTGCCGCAGGCGGCGCGAGCGCAGGCGCGCTACGCGGCGAGGCGCTGATCGACGATGTTGCGCACCGCACTTTCCGCTTCTTCTGGGAGACGACCAACCCCGCCAACGGGCTGGCGCCCGATCGCTATCCGTCGAAAAGCTTCGCCTCGATCGCGGCAGTCGGCTTCGCGCTCACCGTCTATCCCTACGGCGTCGAGCAGGGCTGGGTGACGCGGGCCGAGGCGCGCGATCGCACGCTCGCCACCTTGCGCTTCTTCTGGAACGCGCCGCAGGGGCCGGAGCCCAGCGGCACCACCGGCTACAAGGGCTTCTTCTACCATTTCCTCGATATGGAGACCGGCCACCGCTACGGCCGCACTGAACTCTCGACGATCGACACCACCTTGTTGTTCGGCGGCGTGTTGTTCGCGGCGCGCTATTTCGACGCCGATGAGGCCGGAGAGGCGGAAATCCGCGATCTTGCGCAGCGCCTCTACGAGCGCGCCGACTGGCCGTGGTTCGTCGAGGACAAGCCCGTCGTCTCGATGGGCTGGCATCCCGAATCGGGGTTCATCGCCGCCGATTGGGTCGGCTACAACGAAGCGATGCTGCTCTACGTGCTGGGGCTCGCCTCGCCCACGCACCCGCTGTCGGCCGACGCGTGGCAGGGCTGGGTCGCGGGCTACGAGCAGGATTGGGTCAATCAATACGGCCAGCATTTCCTCGGCTTCGCGCCGCTGTTCGGGCATCAGTACAGCCATGTCTGGATCGATTTTCGCGGTATCAAGGATGCGCCGATGCGTGCCGCCGGCTTCGATTATTTCGAGAACAGCCGCCGCGCGGCGCTTGCCCAGCGCGGCTATGGCGCCGCCAATCCGATGGGCTGGCGCGGCTATGACGAGAATGTGTGGGGCTGGACGGCCTGCGACGGCCCGGGCGGCGGCAAGCTGACCTATAAGGGCGAGCTGCGCGAATTCCGTACCTATTCGGCGCGCGGGGTGAGCGGCAACCACCCGTTCGACGACGGCACGATCGCGCCCACCGCGGCGCTGGGGTCGATCGCGTTCGTGCCCGAGGAGGCGACGGCGGCGGCCGAGGCGATGGTCGCGCGCTACGGCCGGCGGCTCTACGGCGACTATGGTTTCCTCGACAGCTTCAACCCCAGCTACGCCTTCGAGAACAAGGCGCCGCATTCGATCGTCGATCCCGAACTGGGGTGGTTCGATACCGATTATCTCGGCATCGATCAGGGCGCGATCCTGACGATGATCGCCAACCATCGTTCTGATTTCGTATGGAAATATATGCGACGCCACCCGGCGATCGTCACCGGATTGAAGCGCGCGGGCTTCACCGGCGGCTGGCTTGAGCGGGCGTGAGCGGGGAGGGCAAGATGACGAAGATGATGACGACGCGCCGCGGCGCGATCACCGGGGCGCTGGGGCTGGTGCTGTTTGCCAAGGCCCCCGCGGTCGCGCGCGGGCTGGGCGCGACCCGCGCGACCCCCGCTTTCATCGCCGATCTTATCGGCAGGATGACGATCGAGGAGAAAGCCGGCCAATTGACGCTGATGGCCGCCGCTTTGGGCGGCGCGGCGGCGAGCGCGCTCAATCCGGTGACGACGACGCCCTCCGTCGAGCAGCAGATCGCCGAGGCGCGCGCCGGCCGGCTGACCGGCGTGTTCAACGGCCGCGGTTCGGACTATGCCCGCCGCTTGCAGGATGCGGCGATGCAGTCGCGGCTCAAGATTCCGCTGATCGTCGCGGCCGATATCATCCACGGTCACCGCACCGTCTTCCCGGTGCCCCTGGGCGAGGCGGCGAGTTTCGACCCCGACCTCGCCGAGCGGACCGCACGAGTCGCGGCGGTCGAGGCGTCGGCGGCGGGCATCGACTGGACCTTCGCGCCGATGGTCGACATCGCCCGCGATGCGCGCTGGGGCCGCGGCGTCGAGGGTGCGGGCGAGGACACCTATCTCGGCAATCTGTTCGCGGCCGCACGGGTGAAGGGGTTTCAGGGCGACGATCTCACCAGCGACACTTCGGTCATGGCCTGCGCCAAGCATTTCGCGGCTTATGGGGCGGCCGAAAGCGGGCTCGATTACAATCCGGTCGACATTTCCGAACGCACGCTCGAGCAGACCTATTTCCCGCCGTTCAAGGCTGCGCTCGAGGCCGGATGCGGCACCGTGATGGCCTCGTTCAACGAGATCAACGGCGTGCCCGCGCACGCCAACCACTGGCTGCTGACCGAGGTGCTGCGCAAGGCGTGGAATTTCGGTGGCGTGGTGGTGTCGGATTACACCGGCGACATGGAATTGATCGACGCGGGCTATGCCACCGATCCGCGCGATGCGACCATGAAGGCGTTCCTCGCGGGCGTCGACATGAGCATGCAATCGCATTTCTACATGGATCACCTCCCCGATCTGGTCGCCAGGGGCGAGGTGCCGATCGCGCTGGTCGATGCGTCGGTGCGCCGCGTGCTCGACCTCAAGGCCAGGCTCGGGCTGTTCGACAACCCCTATCGCCGCATCCAGCCCGGCCGCGAGGAACAGCGCGTGCGCACGCCCGAGCATCTGAAGGTCGCGCGCGAGGCCGCGCAACGCTCGATCGTGCTGCTCAAGAACGAGGGCGAGCTGTTGCCGCTGCCCAAAGCGGGCAAACGAATCGCGCTGATCGGCCCATTCGCGCGCGGTCAGCACGATCTGGTCGGGCCGTGGAACGTCTATGGCGACGACAAGCAGGCGGTCGATCTCGAAACCGGCATCCGCGCGGCGATGGGGCAGCGCGGCGCGCTTACCGTCACCGACGGCTCGGGTGTCGACGAACCGCTTCCCGGCGGGATCGACGCCGCGGTCGCCGCCGCCAACGCCGCCGATGTCGTCGTGCTTGCGATCGGCGAGAGCACCAACATGTCGGGCGAAGCGCAGTCGCGCACGTCGATCACTGTCCCCGACGCCCAGCAGGCGCTTGCCGAGGCGGTCGCGGCGACGGGAAAGCCGGTGGTCGTGCTGCTCAAGAACGGCCGTGCGCTCGCGCTCGAGGGCGCGGTGCGCGATGCCGCGGCGATCGTCGTCACCTGGTTCCTCGGCAGCGAGAGCGGCCCCGCCACCGCGGACATGCTGTTCGGCGATGCTCTGCCTTCAGCGCGGCTGCCGGTAAGCTTTCCGCAGGCGTCGGGGCAGGCCCCCTATCATTACGATCACAAGCCCACCGGCCGCCCCAATCCCGCGGGCAAGCCGCCCGAGCCGTACAAGGCGCATTTCCGCGGAATCCTGAACAAGGCGCTTTATCCCTTCGGCCACGGACTCACCTATTCGACGCTTGGCTACGGCCCGGTCGATGCCGGCGCGGGGACGCTCGCCTGGGACGGCACGCTCGTCGTCAGCACCACCGTATCGAACACCGGCAAGCGCGCGGCCGAGGAGGTGGTGCAGCTCTACATCCACGACCGCACCGCCAGCATCACGCGGCCGGTGCGCGAGCTGAAAGGCTTCCAGAAGGTCACGCTCAAGCCCGGCGAACGCCGCACGATCAGCTTCACGCTGACACGATCGGACTTGATGTTCGTCGGTCCGAAGATGCAATGGATCGCCGAGCCGGGCGATTTCGACGTCTGGATCGCCCCCTCGGCAGAGGCGGGGGAGCCCGCGCGCGTCACGCTCGCCCGATAGTCAGGAGACGCCCATGATCCGCCTTTCGCTCGCCGCCGGGGTCGCGCTGCTCGCGCTCGCTGGCCCCGCCTACGCCGCAGACGATGCCGCGCCGCTCAAGGTGATGAGCTTCAACGTCCGCTGGCCGTCGCCCGACGACGGCGCGAACGTGTGGGCGAAACGCCGTGACCTCTTCGTCGATACGATCCGCAAGGCGCACCCCGACGTCATCGGCACGCAGGAACTCTACAAGCTCCAGGCCGATTACGTGCTGAAGAAGCTGCCCCAGTATAATTGGTTCGGGATCGATCGCCGCGGCGGCCATGCCGACGAGCATATGGGCATCTTCTACCGCCGCGACCGGCTGACGCTGGTCGATCTCGGCAATTTCTGGCTGTCGGACACGCCCGAGGTGGTGGGCAGCAAGAGCTGGAGCAAGGAGCCGTTCCCGCGCATGGTCACCTGGGGGCTGTTCGAGCGCAAGGCGGACGGCAAGCGCTTCTACATGTACGATACGCACCTGCCCTATATGGATGAGGACGAGCCGGCGCGCGTCAAGGGTGCGACGCTGATCCTGTCGCGGATCAAGGCGCTGCCGCCGGGCGTGCCGTTCGTGATGACCGGCGATTTCAACACCGGGCCGGAGAGCGAGGCGCACACGCTGCTGACCACCGACCTCAAGGACGCGCGCGACACGGTGACGAACCCCGAAGGCCCGGCGGAGACCTTCCACAATTTCACCGGCACCCCCGACAAGCGGATCGACTGGATCCTCTATCGCGGCTTCACCGCGCTCGATCAGCAGACGATCACCACGCATCGGGGGAACGTCTATCCATCGGATCACTATCCGATCGTCGCCGATCTGGCGTTTCCGGGCGGGTCGTAACGCCGATCGCCGTCTTGGCGATCATACCTTTTCTTCAGTCCGTCATCCCCGCGAAAGCGGGGATCCATTTCCTTCGCTTTGCTCATACGCGACGGTTGGAAGATGGGTCCCCGCTTTCGCGGGGATGACGTTAAAGCGGGGCATTGTTGCGCCGTCCATGTGATCGAAAAGAAAATGGCGCGCTCTCGGGTAGAGAACGCGCCACAGGTGAGGAGGGGAAGGGCCTCCTTTAGAAGCTGAAGCCAGCGGTCAGCTTGATCGTGCGCGGCGGGTTGCCGCCGACGCCGTAGCCGTTGCGCTGCAAATACCGGTCTTCGTTCGGATTGGTGAAGTAATTCACGTAGTTGCGGTCGTTAAAGACATTGATCACGTCGACGCGCAGGCGCACTTGCGTTTCGTCGGTCACGAAGTGCAGCGGGAAATATTTGGTGAGCGCGAGATCGAGCTGGCGCAGGCCCCAGCGATCGCCATTGCCATCTGCCTCGTTCGAGATCACGCCAAGCGACGGGTTGGTGCCGCCGGTGCGCACGAACGACGCAAAATAGGGCGGTGAGGCGATCTGGAACTTGCCCGACAGCGCGAAGGCCAGCGGTAGATCGACGCTTCCCGTCATCACCAGGCGATGCTTGCGCACCCCAGCCGAGCGCGCGAACGGATAACTGTCCGGGTAGCCGTTGTCGCCGCCAAAGTCGGGGAAGTCGAAGGCGAACGTCTCGCCGAACTGCCGGTTCTCGACCGCCTCGGTGTAGGTATAGGTCGCGTTGAAGCTCCACGGCGAGGTCGGCGTGTAATCCTTCACCACCTTGAAATACGCCGAATCCGCCTTGGTCTCGATGCCGTTCTTGCCGATCAGCAGGCTGCCGAATCCAGGCGGCGGGAAGCCGAAGGGCGCCCCCGGTTCGCCGGTGGTGGCGTTGTAGATGAAGAAGTTGCCGTTCGCGTCGCGATTGCCGAGCAGGAAGGCGAAGCCATCGTGGCTCTCGATATGGCTGTAGCCGATCTCGGGCTGCCACAGCCCGAACCGGCCGCGCACGCCGAGGCTGAACTGATCTGAATAAGGCACCTTGAGATCGTTGTTGACGAGGTGCAGTTCGCGCGCGCCTGCCGGGCCGGTGCCGGCGAGCAGTTGCTGGCGGCCTTCCTCGGTCAGGTAGATCGGATCCCAGGGAACGCAAGTCGCGCTGGGTGAGCAGGTATTCGCCGGATCGCCGGTGATGAAGTTGAACGTTCGCGTCGTGAAGGCGCCGGTGCTGATCTCCTGCTGGAGGAAATCGAACTGGTTGCGGTCGTACGACCGGCCGTAACCGCCGAACACTGCGAACCGGCCGGCATCGTCGAGTTCGTAGGTGAAGCCCAGCCGCGGCTGCCACGCGCCCTTGAACGGGTGGCGGTTGTTGCCGGTCGAGATATAGTCGTTGATGTCGTAATCGGTGTTCTGGATGTTGGGCCAGTTGGTCAGCGCCGCGACCGCGTCCGCCGGCGTCACGAAATTCAGATACGACGGCGTTTCCTCGTAATCCCAGCGCACGCCGAGATTGAGCGTCAGCCGATCGGTGACCTCCCAATCGTCCTGGAGATAGAGGCCGAGCTGGAAGTTCTTCGACCGCACGACCGGGTCGCCGTTCCCCGTGTTGGCGGCGAACTGGACGGTATAGGGAATGGTGTCGTTGAAGCCGCCGCCGCCTGGGTTGAACGCCGGATTGTAGGTATATTGTGGATTGAAATTGTTGAGCGTCTCGGCGTTGAGCTTGACCCATTTGGCCTTCACGCCCGCCTTGATCGTGTGCCCGACGAGGCCGGTATAGGTGAAGTCGTCGGAAACGGTCCAACCCTTCTGGCCCTTGTTCTGATAGTTCGGGCTGCCGCCGATGCGCAAGATCGTGCCGCGGACACTGTCGCCGCCGGGATCGTTCGGGTTCGGCCCGTCATAGACGAAGATGCTGCCCGGTTCGAAGATGTCGGGCTGCGGCGCCCAGTGGACGTCCTCGTAGGCGACCTTGAAATCGTTGATCCAGGTGTCGGCGCTGTGCTGCCAGCGGCCGAGCCCGCGCCATTCCTTGGTGTCGACCAGGCTCAGTGTTTCACGCGCGGAACTGCCGCTGTTGAGATTCTCGCCGCTCTCGTTGCGATACTTGCCGGAAAATTCGAACAGGTCCGATGCGGTCGGCACGATGTCGATCTTGCCGAAATACAGGTCTTCGTTGAACGTGCGGTTGGTGGTGCCGAAATAGCCCTGATATTCGGCCGGGAAATAGCTGATTGGGAAGTTGGTGCCCGGCGTGATCTCGACCGGGACCTGCTGGCGCTTGCCTTCGTAGGTCACGAAGAAGTGCGCCACGTCCTTGATGATCGGCCCGCCCAGCGCGCCGCCGAACTGCATGTCCTTGGTCTTCACCTTCTCGCGGCTGTTGAAGACCTCGTCCGGAATCTTTTCGCGCAAGTCCTGGTTGGTGAAATCGAAGAAGCCCTCGCCGTGGAACTGGTTGGTGCCCGACTTGGTGACCGCGGTGATCGCGACCGAGCTGACCTGATCGAACTCGGCCTTGTAGTTCGAGCTGATGACGCGATATTCGCCGACCGCGAGCTGCGGGAATGGGTTGCCCTGCGTCGAATCCTGGCCGGTGATGCCGTTCTTGAGGACGTAATCCTTTTGCCCGACGCCATCGATGTAGATGTTGACCGTGCGGCTGTCCTGCGCGCCGCCCTGGATGCGCGAATTGCCGTTGCTGCCGGTGATGAACTGCACGCCCGGCGCGATGTCCGCAAAGGCCAGGAAGTTGCGGTTGTTCTGCGGCAGTTGCTCGATCATCCGCTGCGAGACGACCGCGCCCACTTCGCCGCCCTCGAGGCTCTGGAGCTTCGATGCGGTGACGATGATCGCGCCGCCGGTGTCGTCGCCCCCGGTGATGTCCTCGCCGGGCGTACTCGCGGTTTCGGGCGCGGTCTCCGCGAGGTCGAAGTTGAGCTGCGCGTTCTGCGCGACCTGCAACGTGAAGGTATCGGTGTTGCGCACGCCACTGGGGGTCGTCACTTCGAGCCGGTACGTGCCCGGGCGCAGCGAGGGGAAATTATACTGGCCGTTCGCGCTGACGGGCGCGGTGCGGCGATAGCCGGTGGCGGTCTCGACGATCGTCACCGATGTCGCGGTCGCTTCGCCGCCCTCGGTGATCGTGCCGCGCAGTGACGCGGCGGAAACCTGCGCGTGCGCGGGCGTTGCTATCAGCGCGGCCGAGGCCGTTCCGATCAGCAGCGCGGCGGCGAAATGCAGCCGCAGGCCGCGTGAGGATTTGGTGTTGAACATCATTGGTGGTTCTCCCCCGTTCCGGCCTTCTCAGGGCATCGGTACGTTGTGCTGATCGATCGATCGGTATCGCGCCGCACGGCCAGAAAGGCCCGTGGCCGGGCGGCGAGGCCCAGCGCGCGCGTGCGCCTTCCCACAATGCGGATCGACAAGATGGTCATGTGTGCTGCGCCGTCGGCATCCTCCGTGCCGGCTCGGACTCTTGCGGTCCTGTAACCGGTTCCACCACGTTCTTGTAACCGTTTCCATTCGGGCGGCGCAAGAGGCCCCCATGCTTTGCCGACGCGCTGTTGCATTTGTGCCGCGCCGGCCCGTGCGCGCGGCGACGGCGCGCATTGACAGCCTCGCGCCGGCCAGTGAAGATTGCGCTACCAATGGAGGGGAGGGTCGGCGATGAAAATGCGTTCGATACGAACTGTCGTACTGATGATAGCGTTATTGATTGGGGCAGGCGCCGTCGCGCAGCAACAACCCGTGCGAACACCGCTATGGGCGCACGGCGCGCCGGGCTTCGAGGATCGCGCGGCTATCCCCGAACTGACCGGAGATTATTGGACGAAGCGCGTCAACAACCCCGGCATCACCGCCTTTCTGCCACCGCGCGCGAACGCGACCGGCACCGCGATCGTCGTCGTGCCGGGCGGCGGGCATCGGCTGCTCGTCACTACCACCGAGGGCGACGATGTCGGCCGCTGGCTCGCCCATCGCGGGATCGCGGCGTTCGTCGTGCGCTATCGCCTGTTCCGCGAGGAGGGCTCGCCCTACACGCTCGAGGACGCGCGCGCCGATGTCGAGCGCGCGGTGCGCAGCGTGCGTGCCCGCGCGGGCGATTATGCGATCGATCCACACCGGATCGGTATCTGGGGTTTTTCGGCGGGCGGCGAACTGGCGCGGATGACGACGCTCAGCCCGCCGGTGCCCGCGCGGGGGACGCCCGATGCGATCGATGCGCTCTCCGCACGGCCCGATTTCGCGATCCTCGAATTCCCCGGCCCACTCCACGCCGCCGAGCACGTCACGGCCGAGTCGCCGCCGTTGCTGCTCGGCGCGGCGAACGACGATGCGTGCTGTTCGGCGCCGACGATCGATCTTCTCCAGGCGTATCGTCAGGCGGGGGCGTCGGCGGAAATCCATCTCTATGCCGCGGGCGGGCATGCGTTCAATCTCGGCGAGGATACGCCGCTCGTCAGCCTCCAGCACTGGCCGCAGGTCGTGCTCGACTGGCTGTCGGATCGGGGGCTGCTCGGCCGCCCCGCGCCGGTCTTCACGCCCAAATAGCGTGATCCCTGCATCGCGGCTGTCTCTCTTTTCCGTCATCCCCGCGCAGGCGGGGATCCAGAACCACCAGCGCGCCTGAAGAGTCGCGACGTCAACCAGTCCGGATTCCCGCCTGCGCGGGAATGACGGATTTTTGATGAACACCTGGGCATTTCCTTGACTCCGTCGCGAAGATCGTTACGGCCGCCGGCGGGCCACGCGGTCCCAACGCCGCGCGTGCTCTCTGCAAGGAGAGTCTATATGACTGATACGATTGTTACCGACGCCACATCTGCGTCCGCCAAGCCCCAGACCAAACCCGCTCGCCCCTTCTTTTCGTCGGGCCCCTGCGCCAAGCCGCCGGGCTGGGACGCGACCAAACTCGCCGCCGAGGTGCTCGGCCGCTCGCACCGCTCGAAGCTGGGCAAGGCGCGCCTCCAATATTGCATCGATCTGATGCGTGAGATGCTCGCGCTGCCCGATACGCACCGCATCGGCATCGTGCCCGGGTCGGATACCGGCGCCTTCGAAATGGCGATGTGGACGATGCTGGGCGCGCGCGGCGTCACCACGCTGGCTTGGGAAAGCTTTGGTGAAGGTTGGGTCACCGACGCGGTCAAGCAATTGAAGCTCGAACCGAACGTGTTGCGCGCCGATTACGGCCAGCTTCCCGATCTCGATACCGTCGATTGGTCGGACGACGTCCTGTTCACCTGGAACGGCACCACCTCGGGCGCGCGCGTGCCCGACGGCGAGTGGATCGCCGAGACCCGCGAAGGGCTGTGCTTCGCCGACGCGACCAGTGCGGTGTTCGCCTATGACCTGCCGTGGGACCGAATCGATGTCGCCACCTTCTCGTGGCAGAAGGTATTGGGCGGCGAGGGCGCGCACGGCGTGCTGATCCTTGGGCCCCGCGCGGTCGAACGGCTGGAGAGCTATACACCGTCATGGCCGCTCCCCAAGGTGTTCCGCCTGACGAAGGGCGGCAAGCTCAGCGAAGGCATCTTCAAGGGCGAGACGATCAACACGCCGTCGATGCTCGCGGTCGAGGATGCGATTTTCGCGCTCGAATGGGGCAAGTCGGTGGGCGGGCTGCACGGCCTGATCAAGCGCTCGGACGCCAATGCCGCCGCGCTCGACAAGATCGTCGCCGCGCGGCCGTGGCTCGGCCATCTCGCGGTCGATCGCGGTATCCGCTCGAAGACCAGCGTGTGCCTGACGGTCGAAGGCGCCGACGCGGATTTCATCAAGAAGTTCGCCGGCCTGCTCGAGAAGGAAGGCGCGGCCTATGACATCGCCGGCTATCGCGATGCCCCGCCGGGGCTGCGCATCTGGTGCGGCGCCACCGTCGACACCGCCGATATCGAGGCGCTCGGCCCCTGGCTCGACTGGGCCTGGGCGCAGCTTTCGGCCGCCTGACGTCATCCCCGCGAAAGCGGGGACCCATCTCCCGACCGTCCCGCCAGCGCAACCGACAGGGGCTGGGCCCCCGCTTTCGCGGGGGTGACGGCGAAAACAAGGACACATCAAAATGCCCAAAGTCCTCATTTCCGACAAAATGGATCCCAAGGCCGCGCAGATCTTCCGCGCGCGCGGCGTCGAGGTCGATGAGATCACCGGCAAGACCCCCGAAGAATTGAAGGCGATCATCGGCCAATATGATGGCCTCGCGATCCGTTCGGCGACCAAGGTCACGCAGGAAATCCTCGACGCGGCGACCAACCTCAAGGTCGTCGGCCGCGCCGGGATCGGCGTCGATAATGTCGATATCCCCGCCGCCAGCGCCAAGGGCGTGGTGGTGATGAACACCCCGTTCGGCAATTCGATCACCACCGCCGAACATGCGATCGCGCTGATGTTCGCGCTCGCCCGCCAGCTCCCCGAGGCCGACGCCTCGACGCAGGCCGGCAAGTGGGAAAAGAACCGCTTCATGGGGGTCGAGCTGACCAACAAGACGCTCGGCCTGGTCGGCGCCGGCAATATCGGCTCGATCGTTGCCGATCGCGCGCGCGGGCTCAAGATGAAGGTCGTCGCCTACGATCCCTTCCTTACGCCCGAGCGCGCGATCGAACTGGGTATCGAGAAAGCCGATCTCGATACGCTGCTCAGCAGGGCCGATTTCATCACGCTCCACACGCCCTTGACCGATCAGACGCGCAACATCCTGTCGGCCGAGAACCTCGCCAAGACGAAGAAGGGCGTGCGCATCATCAATTGCGCGCGCGGCGGGCTGATCGATGAGGCGGCGCTCAAGGCCGGGCTCGATTCGGGGCATATCGCCGGTGCTGCGCTCGACGTGTTCGTCACCGAGCCCGCGAAAGAAAATGGCCTGTTCGGCACCCCCAATTTCGTCTCGACCCCGCATCTCGGCGCCTCGACCACCGAAGCGCAGGTCAATGTCGCGATCCAGGTCGCCGAGCAGATGGCCGATTATCTCGTCAACGGCGGTGTCACCAACGCGCTCAACATGCCGAGCCTGTCGGCCGAGGAGGCGCCCAAGCTCAAGCCGTACATGGCGCTCGCCGAAACGCTGGGCAGCCTGATCGGCCAGCTTGCGCACGGGCCGCTCAGCACGATCTCGATCGAGGTCGAGGGGGCTGCCGCCGACCTCAACATGAAGCCGATCACCGGCGCGGTGTTGGCGGGGTTGATGCGCGTTTATTCGGACACGGTGAACATGGTCAACGCGCCGTTCCTCGCGCGCGAGCGCGGCCTCGACGTGCGCGAGGTGCGCCACGATCGCGAGGGCGATTATCACACGCTGGTGCGCGTCACGGTCAAGACCGAGGCGGGCGAGCGTTCGGTCGCGGGCACGCTGTTCGGCAACGCCGCGCCGCGGCTGATCGAACTGTTCGGCATCAAGGTCGAGGCCGATCTCGAAGGCCATATGCTCTACGTCGTCAACGAGGACGCGCCCGGCTTCATCGGCCGCATTGGCACCACGCTGGGCGAGGCGGGGGTCAATATCGGCACCTTCCACCTCGGCCGTCGGTCGGCGGGTGGGGAGGCGGTGTTGCTGCTTTCGGTCGACGAGCCGGTATCGCCCGAGCTTGTCGCCAAAGTCCGCGTGCTTCCGGGCGTCAAGACCGCGATGGCGCTGTCGTTCTGATGACGCACGCCCTCATTCTTCCGCGCGGCGCCGTCGTATCGGAAGGGTGAGGGTGACGCTGCCCGAATCCGTGCTAAGGGGCCGCCGATGACCTCCGCGCTTCTCCCCGCCGGCTTTCACGATCGCCTGCCGCCGCGTGCCGATGCGGCGGCGCGGCTGGAGGCGTGCGTGCTCGGCACCGCGTTCGCGCACGGCTATGAACGCACCGATCCCGCGCTTGCCGAATTCGAGGAAGGGCTGGCGAGCCGCCTCAAGGCGGCGCGGCGGCAGGATGCGGTGCGCTTCATCGATCCGGTGTCGCAGCGCAGCCTTGCGATCCGGCCCGACATCACCGCGCAGGTCGGGCGCATCGCGGCGACGCGCATGGCGCACCACCCGCGCCCGCTGCGGCTTTCCTACGGCGGGCCGGTGCTCAAGCTGCGCGCGGCCGATCTCGCGCCCGAACGCGAACGGCTCCAGGTCGGCTGCGAGCTGATCGGGCTCGATAACGTCGCCGCCGCGCGCGAAGTGGCGGGGATCGCGGTCGAGGCGCTGGCGGCCGCGGGCGTCACCGGCGTCTCGATCGATTTCACGCTTCCCGATCTGGTCGACGTGCTCGCCGCCGGGCCGCTGCCGGTGCCGGCCGAGCGCATCGATGCGCTGCGCGACCGGCTCGACGCCAAGGATGCCGGCGGGGTCGCGGAGATCGCGCCCGATTATCTGCCGCTGATCGAGGCGGCCGGGCCGTTCGGCCCCGCGCTGACTCGGCTGCGTGGTTTCGATGGCGCGCTTGCCTCGCGGCTCGATGGCCTGGCGGCGGTGGCCGCCGGGCTCGATGTCGCGCTGACGCTCGACCCGACCGAGCGCCACGGCTTCGAATATCAGACCTGGCTCGGCTTCTCGCTGTTCGCCGAAGGCGTGCGCGGCGAGATCGGGCGCGGCGGCGCCTATGCGATCGTCGAGAACGGCACCGAGGAGCCCGCGATGGGCTTCTCGCTCTATATCGACCAGCTCGTCGAGGCGGGCGCGGGCGCCGACGCGCGCCGCCGCCTGTTCGTGCCGCTGGGCAGCGATCCCGCGATCGCGGCCGGGCTGCGACGCGCCGGCTGGGTCACCGTCGCCGCGCTCGAGCCGCGCGATACCGCGCAGGCGCAATTGTGTACGCACATTCTGGCCGACGGCGAGGCGCGGCCGATTTGATCTCCACGCGTCCAGGTGACGGCAGCAGACAGGGAAGCATCAGTGGCAAATGTAGCGGTGATCGGCGCCCAATGGGGCGATGAGGGCAAGGGCAAGATTGTCGATTGGCTCGCCGAGCGCGCCGATGTCGTCGTCCGCTTCCAGGGCGGGCACAATGCCGGCCACACGCTCGTCGTCGGCGATACCGTCTACAAATTGTCGCTGCTGCCCTCGGGCATCGTGCGCGGCACGCCGAGCGTGATCGGCAACGGCGTCGTGCTCGATCCTTGGGCGCTCAAGGCCGAGGTCGAGAAGCTGCGTGCGCAGGGGGTGGAGATCACCCCGGATCGGCTGATGATCGCCGACAATTGCGCGCTGATTCTGCCGTTCCACCGCGATCTCGATGCGCTGCGTGAGGATGCGAGCGGTGCCGGCAAGATCGGCACCACGCGGCGCGGGATCGGCCCGGCCTATGAGGACAAGGTCGGCCGCCGCGCGATCCGGCTGTGCGATCTCGCGCATCTCGACGATCTCGATGCGCAGCTCGATCGCCTGACCGCGCATCACGACGCGCTGCGTGCCGGCTTCGGCGAGCCGCCGATCGATCGCGCGCGGCTGCTCGGCGAATTGCGCGAGATCGCGCCCTTCGTCTTGCCCTTCGCGCAGCCCGCCTGGCGGATGCTCGGCGATGCGCGCGCGGCGGGCAAGCGCATCCTGTTCGAAGGCGCGCAGGGCGTGCTGCTCGATGTCGATCACGGCACCTATCCGTTCGTCACCTCGTCCAACACGATTTCGGGGACCGCCGCCGGCGGCTCGGGGCTGGGGCCGAGCGCGGTCGGCTTCGTGCTCGGGATCGCCAAGGCGTATACGACGCGCGTCGGATCGGGGCCGTTCCCGACCGAGCTTGACGACGCTACCGGCACCCGGCTCGGCGAGCGGGGCCATGAATTCGGCACCGTCACCGGCAGAAAGCGCCGCTGCGGCTGGTTTGATGCGGTGCTGGTACGGCAATCGGCGGCGGTCTCCGGCGTCACCGGGATCGCGCTCACCAAGCTCGACGTGCTCGACGGTTTCGATGAAGTGAAAATCTGTGTCGGCTATCGCCTGAACGGCGAACAGCTCGATTACTTCCCCGCGCATTATGCCGATCAGGCGGCGGTCGAGCCGATCTACGAGACGATCGAAGGCTGGCAGCAATCGACCGCCGGAGCCCGCTCATGGGCGGAACTTCCGGCGGCCGCGATCAAATATATCCGCCGTGTCGAGGAGCTGATCAACTGCCCCGTGGCGTTGGTATCGACCAGCCCGGAACGCAACGACACGATCCTCGTGCGCGATCCGTTCGCGGACTGAGCCTTCGCTTATTGGGCGGTCGTATCGTCGCCCGACGTGGCGTCGTCGGTCGCCGAATCATCGGTCGGCGCAGGCGTCGTCGCGCTGTCGTCGGTCGGCGCGGTCTGATCGGTCGCGCTCGTATCGGGCGCGGTGGTCTCCGGGGCGACCGTGCCGTCGGTGGCGGCGGTGTTGTTCTCGATCTCCTGCGGTGCGCTCTGGTCGGTGGCGACCTGCGCAACGGCAGCGGTCGACACGGCAAGTACGCCCAGGCTCAAAATCGTTGCGATCCGCATTGTCTTGTTCTCCATTACAGGTGAAGTGGCAAAGCCCCTGCTTCACAGTGTATATTTGATTGTCTTTGGATAATTCCAGACCATGATTGTTCATTTCATCCATTGAATCGAACGATTGGGCCTTTTTAGCTATCGAGTCGACAAATCGACTTTGACCGACGTAAAATTGCCTGATTTGCGATCCACCGTGACCAAAATACGACGAATGAATACATGAACAGCCGGCCTGCCGTGTGGCGGGCCGGCTGTCTCGCGCAATCTGGCCGCGAATGACGGTCAGATCGTCGGGTTGGTATCGTCCGGCGGGATCGGTGCGCCATCGGGGACCGGCGCGGTCGTCGGCGGCATCGTCGGATCAAGGGTGTCGGGCGCGGTCGGCGGCACGGTGTCGGGCATTGCCGAATCCATATCGTCGGCGCCGTTGTCCATCATGTCGTTGGTCATCGTATCGTTCGGCGTGACCATGTTGTTGGCCATGTCGTTCTGCGTCGGCGCCGGGATGTCTTGATCGGGCGTCGACGTCACCTGCGCGATGGCGGCGCCCGACAGACCCAGCACCGCGATGCTCATGATTGTTGCGATGCGCATGTCTGTTCTCCTCGAAGCTATGGGTCGCTCCCCGTCACCTCTCAGGAAAATCAACGATTCCGCGCGGGGGCGGGTCGCATCGTCAGAGCTGATTCGTCGCCCGAATCGACCGCCCGGGCGTGTTGAGAGCGCTTTCCGACCTGTCTGGGTCGTCGTGACGGAGCCGATTTTGGCCGAGTGCAAGGCGCGAGGAGGAAGCGATGCCAGCGCCTATCGTGACCGACGAGCAACGCTGCAATCGGCCAAAATCGGCCCGCCCCGACGGGGTCGTCCTGGGAAGCTCGCTGGGGGCGTCGCGACAGCCCGCGCTGCGCACCGCTTCTACCCAGCAAGCTTCCCAGGACGATCACGGCGATCCAGACAGGCCGGAAAGCGCTCTAGCCGCCGCATTGGGCGCGGTGGAGCAGCTTTTGATCCGCCAGCACCAGCGCCATCATCGCCTCGACCACGGGCACGCCGCGAATGCCGACGCACGGATCGTGGCGGCCCTTGGTGGCGATCTCGGCCGCCGCGCCGTCGCGGTCGATCGTCGCGACCGGGGTCAGGATCGAACTGGTCGGCTTGAACGCGACGCGCAGCCGCACCGGCTGCCCGGTCGAGATACCGCCCGCGATCCCGCCGGCGTGGTTGGCCAGAAACTGGGGCCCGTCGGCGCCGGGACGCATCGGATCGGCGTTGCCCTCGCCGGTGAGCGCGGCGGCGGCGAAGCCGTCACCGATCTCGACACCCTTGACCGCGTTGATCGACATGCACGCCGCCGCCAGTTCGCTGTCGAGCTTGGCATAGAGCGGCGCGCCCCAACCGGCGGGCACACCAATCGCCTCGCACGCCACCACCGCACCGATCGACGACCCCGCCTTGCGCGTGGCATCGATCAAGGCTTCCCAGCGTGCGGCGGCCTCGGCATCGGGGCAGAAGAAGGGGTTGCGGTCGATCTGTTGCGGATCGAACCGATCGTAATCGATTCGGTCGCCGCCGATCGCCTCCACCCAGCCGCGGATCTTGACCTCGGGGATCACCGCGCGCGCCACCGCGCCCGCCGCCACCCGCGCCGCCGTCTCGCGCGCCGACGAACGACCGCCGCCGCGATAGTCGCGGAAGCCGTATTTGGCGTCATAGGCGTAATCGGCATGGCCCGGGCGATACGTCTTGGCGACCTCCGAATAATCCTTCGAGCGCTGGTCGACATTCTCGATCATCAGGCTGATCGGGGTGCCGGTGGTGCGCCCTTCGAACACGCCCGAGAGGATGCGCACCGAATCGGGCTCACGCCGCTGGGTGGTGAAGCGCGAGGTGCCCGGCCGGCGCTTGTCGAGCCACGGCTGGATGTCGGCTTCGGTGAGCGCGAGCCCCGGCGGGCACCCGTCCACCACCGCGCCCAGCGCCGGCCCGTGGCTTTCGCCCCAGGTCGTGAACCGAAAGACGCGGCCGAAGGTGTTGAAGCTCATGGATCGGTCTCCGCCAGCGCCGCGAACGCCGGCGCGTGATCGGCCAGCCCGCGCGGGCCGCACGGCAGGCCGCCTTGCAGCTCGAGCGCCATGAAATAGGGGCCGGCATAAGGCGAATCGAAGCCTTCGGCGCTTTCGGACGAGAAACCGAAGCGCCCGTAATAACCGGGTTCACCGAGCACGAACATCAGCAGCGCCCCTGCGTCCCGCATCTGTTCGATCGCCGCCGTCACCAGCGCCGCGGCAACGCCTGAGCGGCGATAATCGGGCATCACCGCGAGCGGCGCCAGCGCGACCGCGGGTGCCGGATCGCCGCCGATCGCGACGTGCATCTTGCTCAGCGCGACCAGCCCGGCGATCGCATCGCTTGCCTCGTCACGCGCGATCAGCGCGAGCACGAGGTCGCCGTCCATCGCGAGCTGCTTGACGAGCATCGCCTCCGCCGGTTGCGCGAAGCAGGTGCGCAGCAAGTCGTCGATGTCATAGGCATCTTTCGGCGCCGCGCGCTGGACGACGATTCTCTTCATCTCAGGCGAGCGCGATATCGGGCGCGTCCTCGGCCTTCATGCCGATGACGTTGTAGCCGGCATCGACATGATGGATCTCGCCGGTCACCCCGCTGGCGAGGTCGCTCAACAGATAGAGCCCGGCGCCGCCGACATCCTCGATCGTCACGTTGCGCTTCATCGGCGAATTGAGTTCGTTCCACTTGAGGATGTAGCGGAAATCGCCGATCCCGCTGGCCGCCAGCGTCTTGATCGGCCCGGCCGAGATCGCGTTGACGCGGATATTGTCGCGCCCCAGATCGACCGCGAGATACTGGACCGAGGTGTCGAGCGCCGATTTGGCGACCCCCATCACATTGTAATGCGGCACCACCTTTTCCGACCCGTAATAGGTCAGCGTCAACAGGCTGCCGCCCTCTGGCATCATCTGTCGCGCGCGCCGGGCGACCGCGGTGAAGCTGAACACCGAGATGTTCATCGTCATCAGGAAATTGTCGAGCGTGGTATCGTAATAGCGCCCGCGAAGCTGGCTCTTGTCCGAAAAGCCGATCGCGTGGACGACGAAATCGATTTGCGGCCAGTCGCGCGCGAGATCGTCGAACGCGCGGTCGATTTCCGCCGTCTCGGAAACGTCGCAGTCGATCAGCTTCGCCGTGCCCAATTGCTCGGCGAGCGGGCGCACGCGCTTTTCCATCATCTCGCCCTGATAGCTGAACGCCAGCTCGGCGCCGTGCTCGCTGAGCTTCTGCGCGATGCCCCAGGCGAGCGACTTGTCGTTGGCGAGTCCCATGATGAGCCCGCGCTTTCCCTGCATCAATCCAGTCACGACGCAGTGTCCTCCTTGTGTCCAGCCGCGCCCTCTAGCCCGTCATCGGGGTCTTCCGCCAGTGCCGCGTTGAGATGCGCGCCCATGACGAGGCCAAGCCCTACCAGATAGAAGAAGATCAGCGCGATCATCACGCCGGCAAGGCTGCCATAGGTGAGGTCGTAACTGCCGAGCATCGACAGGATCGGCGGCAGCAGCGCGGTGACGGCGAGCCACCACGCGGCGGTGAGCAGTGCGCCGGGCCACTTGGGGCATTTCGAATAACGATATTTGCTCGGCGTCAGCGAATAGAACAGCATGTAGAGCGCGGCGAACAGCGCGATCGCCGGCGCGACGCGGGTGATCGAGATCAGCTTTGCCGCGTCGCTCGACAGCGGCAGCACGCGCAGCAGGAATTGCTCGATCCCGACGAGCACCACCTGAAACCCGAACGCCACCAGCGTCAGCACCACCGAGGCGATGATCAGCCCGATCGAGGTCAGTCGATATTGCCAGAAAGCCCGGGTTGAGCGCACGCCATAGGCGCGGCGCAGGATGTCGCGGATCGTCTCGACGAAGCTCGCGGTGGTCCACAGCCCCACGATCGCGCCGAGCCACAGCAGCGTCCCCGAGCGTGCGGCGAGCACGTCGCCGATCGGTTTGGCCAGCACGTTGGCGACGCTCGGCGGCACGGTGCGCAGGAACGCCTCGACGGTGTGCATCCCCTCGCCCGTTTGGCCGAACAATTGCGCCACCGCCGCGGCGACGATGAAGAAGGGGAACAGCGTCAGCAGCGAGAGATAGGCGATATTGCCCGCATGGATGAACCCGTCGGACCAGGTGCCGACGAGCACGCGCTTGATCAGCTCGTAGGTCCAGCTCCCCGGCCTGACCTTGGCGAGGTGCCGGTCGAGCCGGACGCGCGCGGTGCCGCCGTGCCGGCGCCGCTCCTCGGGCGAGACGGGGGAGACGTCCTCCACGCGGTGCTAGACGCCTAAACGGGCGCGCGGGTTCCCCTGGTCGCGGCCGGGCCAGCTCTCGACGAAGTCGGCGAGCGCTGTGTCGTCGGCGGGTAGATCGATCATCAGCGTCACGAGCTGGTCGCCGCGGCCGCCGCCCTTCCTGTGGAAGCCCTTGCCCTTGAGCCGCAGCACCTTGCCCGAGCTGGAGCCCTTCGCGATCGTCAGATTGACCGCGCCGTCGACCGTCGGTGCGCGCACCTTGGCGCCAAGCACCGCCTCGGCCAGGCTCACCGGCAGATCGAGCCGCACGTCGTCGCCGTCGCGCGTGAAGAAGCGGTGCGGCTGCACCTCGATCGTCACGATCGCGTCGCCGTTGCCGCCGGGGCCGGCCTGACCCTTGCCCCCGAGCCGCATCTGCGTGCCCGATTCGACGCCGGCGGGCAGCTTGAGGTCGATCGTCGATCCGTCGCCCAGCGTGATCCGCTGCGGTTTCAGCGCGGCGGCATCGGTGAAGGGCACCTGCAACCGATAGGCGATGTTGGCGCCCTTGGGCTTGGGGCCGCGGTTGAAGCCGAAGCCACTTGAAAAGCCGCCGCCGCCCTGCTGGCGCTGCCCGAACAGCCCTTCGAAAATGTCGCCGATATCGCCTGCCTCGCCGCCGAAATCGAACTGCGCGCCGCCGGGGCGGAACCCGCCCGATCGCGCGCCGCCCCCGCCGCCGCCGAAGCCGAACGGCGAGGTGGGATTGCCGTCGGCGTCGATCTCGCCGCGGTCGAAGCGCGCCCGCTTGTCCTTGTCGGTGAGCAGGTCATAGGCGTTGGTCACCAGCGAAAAGCGCTCGGCCGCCTTGGGGTTGTCCTTGTTGCGATCGGGATGGAGTTCCTTCGCGAGCTTGCGATACGCCTTCTTGATCTCGGCCTCGCTCGCCCCGCGCGACACCCCCAACGTCGAATATGGATCGGCCATCTACTCCTCGGTGCGGCTTACGTACGGGCGAACATCGGCGCGCGCCGGCCCGAACGCAAGGGGATCAGGCGAGGGCGAGGCGGCGGCCCTGGGCGGCGCTCTCCCGCGCGATCTCGATCAGCCGCAGCGCATCGATCGCGTCGGCGGGTGCGACCGGGGGCGGCGCGCCTTCCTCGATCGCACGGACGATGCCGGCATAGAAGGCGCGATAGTCGCCGCGCGCGGTCGGCACACGCGTCGCCGTGCCGGTGGCGTCGGTCCGCGTCGCGTACAGCGCGGGATCGTCCTCGCCATAGCCCGGATCGGCGGGGCGCTTGCCGGCGCGCAGCCATGCCTCCTGCGGATCGAGCCCGTATTTGACGAGGCTGCCGCCGGTGCCGTGCACCGCGAAGCGCGGGCGCGGCGCCGCCGCCAGCGTCGAGGCGGAAAGGATCGCGCGCATCGGCCCGTAATCGAGCGTCAGCTCGAAATAATCGTCGACCTGCGCGGCATCGCGCTGGGCGAGCACGTCGGCGGTGATCGCCTGCGGTGCGCCGAACAGCAGCAGCGCCTGATCGATCAGATGCGGGCCGAGATCGGCGAGCAGCCCGCTGCCCGGCCCCGGCTGTTCGCGCCAGCCCGGCTTAATCGCGGGGCGGAACCGATCCCAGCGCGCCTCGTAGAGCTGCACCGTGCCCAGCGCGCGATCGTCGAGCAGGTGCCGGACGGTCAGGAAATCGCCATCCCAGCGGCGGTTGTGGAACACGCCGAGCACGCGCCCCCGGTCGGCCGCGAGCGCGGCGACCACAGCACCTTCGCCGACGTCGAGCGCAAGCGGCTTGTCGATCACGACGTGCTTGTCCGCCGCGATCGCCGCGCAGGCCAGTGGGGCGTGCGTCGGGTTGGGCGTGGCGATGACGACGAGGTCGATGTCGGGGTCGGCGATGATCGTGTTGGCGTCGGCCGTCCGCGCGGCCGGCCAGTCGCGCGCGATCTCCTCGGCGCGCAACGAGGCGATCGCGACGAGATCGAGTCCCTCGACCGCGGCGATCAGCGGCGCGTGAAACGCGCGGCCGGCGAGGCCGTAGCCGATCAGCCCGGTTCGGATCGTCGTGCCATATGTCATAAGGTTCGGTCCTGCATGTAGCCGGGAAAGAGGTTTACGGCCAGTGGCGTCGGTACGGAGGCGGCGCGGCGGATGCGGTATATTTCATAACAGTGAAAAATAATTCTCTTGACTGAAATGTTGTGGAGGTCAATTTGGCCCGGACAAGCTTGAAACGCGAGCGGAGAGGAATGTCGCGTGGACTTTTCACCGACCGAGAACCAGGTCGCCATCCGGCAGGCGGTCGAAGCCATTTGCGCGAAGTATCCGCCCGAATACTGGCTCAAATGCGATAGCGAGGAGCGCTTCCCCGAGGAATTCTACGCCGACATGGTCGCCGGCGGCTATGTCGGGCTGACGCTGCCCGAGGAATGCGGCGGGGCCGGTCTGGGGATCGCGGATGCGGCGGTGGTGATGCAGGCGATCGTCGAATCGGGCGCGGGGCTCACCGGCGCGGCGACGATCCATTCCTACGTCTTCGCGCCCAATCCGATCGTGATGCACGGCACGCCCGAGCAGAAGCAGCGGATGCTCGGCCCGCTGACGCGGGGCGAGGAACGCGCGTGCTTCGGGATCAGCGAGCCCAATACCGGGCTCGATACCACCCGCGTCAGCATGCGCGCGACGTGGGACGGCACCAACTATATCGCCACCGGCACCAAGGTCTGGCCGACGATGGCGAGTACCGCCGCGCGCATCATGCTGCTGGCGCGGACCACGCCGATCGATCAGTGCAAGCGTCCGGTCGATGGGCTGACGCTGTTCTACGCCCCGCTCGACCGCCGTTACGTCGAGACCTCGAAGATCGCCAAGCTGGGCCGCAATGCGATGGAATCGTGCACCGTCTTTTTCGACGGCCTGCCGATCGCGCCCGAGGACCGGATCGGCGAGGAAGGCAAGGGTTTCTATTATCTGCTCGACGGGCTGAACCCCGAGCGCATCCTCGTGGCCTCGGAAGGAATCTCGCTGGGCAAGGTCGCGCTTGAACGCGCCACCGAATACGCCCGGGAACGCGTCGTCTTCGGCCGGCCGATCGGCCAGAACCAGGCCGTGCAGCATCCGCTCGCCGATAGCTGGATCAAGCTGGAGGCCGCGCAGATGATGATGATGAAGGCGGCGACGCTCTACGATGCCGGAAAGCCTTGCGGGGCGGAAGCGAACGCAGCCAAATATCTCGCCGGCGAATTCGGGTTCGAGGCCTGTACGCGCGCGGTGATGGCGCATGGCGGGTTCGGCTATGCGCGCGAATATCACGTCGAACGCTTCCTGCGTGAAGCGCTCATTCCCCGGATCGCGCCGATCAGTCCGGAACTGATCCTGTGCTATATCAGCGAGCGCGTGCTCGGGCTGCCCAAATCCTATTGAACCGGATCCTGCGAGAGAAATGACGATGAAGCCGATCCGATCGTTCATGTTCGTGCCGGGGCACCGGCAGAAATTCATCGACGGCCTGCCCAAAGCCGAAGCGGATGCGGTGATCCTCGATCTTGAGGATAGCGTGCCGGCATCCGAAAAGGCGGCCGCGCGGGATTTGTCCGCGAGCAGGATCGGCTGGCTCGCCGAACACGGCCGGCGCGTCTACGTGCGCGCGAACAAGAGCCCGCATCTGTACGATTACGACGATCTGATGGCGGTCGTCCGTCCGGGGCTGGAGGGCATCTGCCTGTCGATGCCGATGGGGCCGGAAGACGTGGCGCTGTGCGCGGCGATCGTCGCCGAGGCGGAGGATCGCAACGGCGTGACCCCCGGTAGCGTCCGGCTGTTGCCGGCGCTGGAGACGCCGCGATCGCTGCAACTCGCCTATGAGATCGCGCAGCACCCGCGGGTCGATTATCTGATCGGCGCGTTCGCCAAGGGCGCCGATCTCGCGGGCGCGATGGGCATGGAATGGAGCGCGGAAGGCACCGAGGCGCTCTATCTCAAGTCGCGCGTGGTGATGGCCGCGCGCGCGGCGGGCAAGCGGCCGATCGGCGGCATCTGGCAGCAGGTCCACGATCTCGACGGGCTCGCGGCGTTCGCCGCCGCCGAACGCCGGATGGGGTTCGCGGGCACGACTATCCTGCACCCGTCGAACGCGCCGATCGTCAACCGCGCGTTCAGCCCGGGGCCGGAGCAACTCGCGCACTATCGCACGATGATCGTCGAATATGAGCGCGCGCAGGCGGCCGGGCTCGGCTCGATCATGGTCGGTGGCGAGCATATCGACAAGGCGCATGTCGAGACGGCGCGCGCGATCCTCGCTGCCGCCGAACCAACCGAAATCGGGGAATAAGGGAGAAGATGATGGAACGTCCGTCCGGCAAATATTACGAAGAGCTAGAGGTCGGCCACGTCTTCCGGCATCCGCTGACGCGCACGGTGACCGAGACCGACAATCTGCTCATCACCACGCTGACGATGAACACCCAGTTGCTCCATCTCGACGAGGAATTCGCCAAGGAGCATTCGGTGTCGGGCACGCGGCTCGTCAACAGCATCTTCACGCTCGGCCTCGTCGTCGGGGTCGGCGTCAGCGATGTGTCCAATGGCACCACCGTGGGCAATCTGGGCTTCAAGGACATCAGCTTTCCCGCCCCCGTCTCGATCGGCGACACGCTACGCGCCGAGACCGAGGTGTTGTCGAAACGCGAATCGAAGTCGCGCCCGAACGCGGGCATCGTCGAATTCGAGCATCGCGGCTACAACCAGAAAGGCACGCTGATCGCCAAAATCCATCGCATCGCGCTGATGATGAAGGTTCCCACCGATGGCTGAAGGCGAGACGGCGCCGTCGCAGCCGCTCGAAGGCATGCGCGTCGTCGACATGACGACCTTGGGGATGGGCCCGCTTGCGGCCCAGATCCTTGGCGATTTCGGCGCCGACGTGATCAAGCTCGAAGTGCCGGTGGGGGATGCCTTCCGCCATATCGTGCCGCAGCGTTCGGCGGGCATGAGCCACACCTTCATGCAGTTCAACCGCAACAAGCGCAGCCTCGCGCTCGACCTCAAGAGCGATCTCGGCCGCGAGGCGCGCGAACGGCTGCTCAAGACCGCGGACGTGGTGTTGGTGACGGTGCGGCCGGAGGCAGCACGCGCGCTCGGCATGGATTACGAGACCGTTCGCGCGATCAATCCTCAGATCATCTACTGCGCGGCCTACGGCTATTCGGAAAAAGGCCCGTATGCCGGGCGGCCCGCCGCCGACGATACGATCCAGGCGATGTCGGGCATCGCCGGGCTCCAGCGGCTTGCCTCGGGCACCAACCAGTTGATCGCGACGGTGGTCGCGGACAAGGCGTGCGGCCAGGCGATCGCCTATTCGGTGATGGGCGCGCTGATCCACCGCCTACGCACCGGCAAGGGCCAGTATATCGAAGTGCCGATGTTCGAGACGATGGTCGCGTTCGTCATGCCCGAACATATGGCGGGCCGTGCCTTCGAGCCGCCGATGGGCGAGGCGGGCTATGCCCGCGTGATCAACAAGGACCGGCGCCCGTTCCAGACCAAGGACGGCTGGCTGTGCGTGCTGCCCTATACCACCAAACAGTGGCTGCGCTTCCTGCGGATGATCGGCCGCGACGACATGGCCGACAATCCCGAACTCGCCGATCCGGTCTATCGCAGCCGGCATTATGAGGAGCTTTACGGGCTGATCGACGGCGTCATGCCGACGAAGACGACCGCCGAATGGGTCGACCTGCTGCTCGCCGCGGATATCCTGTTCGGCGAGGTCAAAGGCCCCAACGATCTGCTCGAAGACCCGCATCTCGAAGCGATGGAGATGTTTCCGGTCGTCGATCACCCCAGCGAGGGCAGGATCCGGCTGCTGGGCTTTCCGATCAGCTTCTCGGAGACGCCGTGCCGGTTACGGCGCCTGCCGCCGCGGCTCGGTGAGCATGGACCGGAAGTGCTGCGCGAACTCGGCTTCGACGCGGAGGCGATCGCGGCGATGGGCTATCCGCAGCACCCATGACCGACGCGGCGACCCTCGAAAGACTGCTGACGACGCGCCACAGTTGCCGCGCGTTCCTGCCCGACCCCGTCCCGCAACCGACGATCGACGCGATGCTGGCACTCGCGCAGCGCACCGCTTCGTGGTGCAACGCCCAGCCTTGGCAGGTGATCGTCGCCAGCGGCGCCGCGACCGACCGGTTCCGTGACGCCCTCGCCCAACCGGCGCCCCCCGAACCCGATCTCCCCTTTCCCGAAGGCTATCCCGACGAATATCGCACGCGGCGGCGCGAATGCGGGCTTCAGCTCTATGACGCGGTCGGCGTCGCGCATGGCGACCGGGCGGCATCGGGCGCGCAGGCGGCCCGCAATTTCGTCCTGTTCGATGCGCCGCATGTCGCGATCGTGACGTCGCGGCGCGAACTGGGCGTGTACGGCGCGGTCGATTGCGGCGCCTATGTCGGTACCTTCCTGCTGGCCGCGCAGGCGCACGGCGTCGCGGCGATTCCCCAGGCGGCGCTGGCCGCCCGATCGCCGACGGTGCGCGCGCATTTCGCGATTCCCGACGAGCGCGTCATCGTGTGCGGCATCTCGTTCGGCTATGAGAACCGGAGCGACCCCGCCAACGCATTTAGGACGCGGCGCGCGCCGATTGGCGACATCGCGACGATCATTCGCGACTGAGCGGCGGCCCGTCATACGGGATATTCGCCTCGGTGAGCGCCCAGATCGTCCGCGCGCTGCGCGTCTCGCGCTCCTCGATGATATGGCCCGCGAGGCCGCCGCAGCGCGAGATCACGGCGACGGCGCGCATGACGTCGGCGGGAAAGTCGATCTCGAGCAGCAGCGCGGCGATCGCGCCGGTGGCGTTGATCGTCAGGTGCCGCCCGGCCTCGCGATCGACGGCGGCGCTCAGCATCTTCAACAGGCGGATGTAGCGGCCCTCGGCGCCCGCCGCTTCGGCGACCGCGAACAGCCGCGGCGTCCGGGGATCGTCGGGTTTGTGGAACGGATGCCCGAAACCGGGCAGCGGCCGCTTCGCGCTCAGATAGTCGCGCGCGATCCCGGCGCAGAAAGCCTCGGCATCGGGCGCCTCGATCCCGCGTGCGAGGATCGCCGCGCAGCCTTCCATCGTCCCGACGAAGACACTCCCGACGGTGAGCAGCCCCGCCGCCATCGCGACCTGGACCTGATCGGGCACCGAATCAGCGGTGATCCGGGTGACGAGCGCCGCCGGCGTGAAGCCATGTTCCATCAGCGTGACGAGACAGGCATCGAGGATCGCGGTTTCGGTCGGCGACGGATGCCGCCCGCGCGTCAGGAAATAGACCATCTCGGTGAAGGTCTTCTTACCGATCAGATCGTCGACCAGATTTTCGCCGCGGATCGTCACCGAATCGGCGTCCGAACAGGCAATGCGCGTGGTGGGGCCGTCGGTCATGACCGTCTCCTGTAATTCATCTATAGAAATCTCTAATCATATCTGTGAAAAGATCAACGCGGACAGGCGATCTCTCCGATCGACCGCCGATGCCGGACGAGGACGAGACATGGCAGATGTTCTGGACGATCGCGAACTGACGGTTTCGGGAATGATCCGGCATCATGCGACGATCGCGCCAATGGCGCCGGCGGTCGATTTCGGTGGACGGTCGATGACCTATGCGGACCTCGACCACATCGCCGACCGGATCGCCGCGACGCTTGCCGCGATGGGGCTGGCGCCGGGCGATCGCGTGCTGTGGGTGGGCAAGAACAACGACGGGTTCGCCCGGATCGTCGCCGGGGTCGCGCGCGCACGGATGGTGCTCGTGCCGATCAACTGGCGGCTGACCCGGCCCGAGGTGCGCTTCATCGCCGAAGACAGCGGCGCGGCGCTCGCGCTGGTGAGCGACGCCTTCCTCGCCGATTGCACCGCCGCGCTTGACGGCGCGGTCAAGGTGCTGCCGGCCGATTCGACCGACTGGATAGCCGAGCTTCTCGATGATTGGCACGCCGATCCCGGCACCGGCGACGACATGGCGGCGTTGGTCTATACGTCTGGCACCACGGGTATCCCGAAGGGCGTTACCCTCACCAACCGCAACCTGCTCGCAGGCAATCAGGCGCGGCGGCATCTGGCGTGGGATAGCTGGACGAGCGCGGATACGTGCCTGTGCGTGATGCCTTTCGGCCATGTCGGCGGCTATGCGGTGCTGCTGCGGACCTGGTATTTCGGCGCCGAGGCCGTGATCCTGCCCGAATTCGAGCCCGAAGCCGTGCTGCGGGCGATCGGGGCGCACCGGATCAGCAAGATCGCACTGGTGCCGGCGATGATCCAGCGGCTGCTCGCGAGCCCCAATGCGCGGGCCACCGATTACAGCCGGCTCAACCTCATCTTCTACGGCACCTCGCCGATCGAGACCGATCTGCTGCGCGAGGCGACCGAGGTGTTCGGCTGCGGGTTCGCGCAGGGTTATGGCGCGTCCGAAACCGGGGGCGGGGTGGTCGCGCTCACCCCCGACGATCACCGTGCCGAAGGCGGGCGCCTGCTGCCCGCGGCGGGCAAGGCGATGCCGGGGGTCGAGATCGGCATCGTCGACGAACGGAACCACCCGCTCGGCACCGACGAGGTGGGGGAGATCGTGGTGCGATCCGACTGCGTCATGCAGGGCTATTGGCGGCGCCCCGATCAGGCACCGATCGACGCCGACGGCTGGTATCATACCGGCGACGCGGGCTCGATCGACGCCGAGGGCTATCTGTGGATCCGCGGCCGGGTGAAGGACATGATCATCTCGGGCGGCGAGAACATCTACCCGGCCGAGGTCGAGAACGTCTTGTTCGGTCACGACGATGTCGCCGAGGTCGCGGTGATCGGTGTGCCCGACGATTCGTGGGGCGAGGCGGTGGCGGCGTTCGTGGTGCCCAAGCCGGGCCGCGCGATCGACGCGGCCGCGCTGATCGAATGGAGCAAGCAACGGCTGGCGCGATACAAGGCGCCGCGCGCGGTCTTCGCGATCGATGCGCTGCCGCGCAACGCCACCGGCAAGGTGCTGAAGGCGGAGCTGCGCAAACCCTTCTGGGAGGGGCGCAGCCGTCAGGTCGGCTGATCGGCCGGCGTGAAGCACGGCACCGGCGTGCCGTCCTCGGCTGCGCGCCAGACGATCCGCACTGGCTGCCCGATCGCCAGCGCCGCCGGGTCGGCATCGACGATATTGGTCATCATCGTCGGGCCTTCCGCCAACGTGACATAAGCGAGCGTGTACGGCGGATCGGCACGCATCAGCGTCGAAAAGGCATAGAGTTCGCCGCGCCCGGTCGCTTCCTCCCACTGCGTCTCGCCGCCGCAGAACGGGCAGATCGCGCGCGGATACCAATGCGGCTTCGCGCAGACCGTGCAGCGGCGGATCAGGAAACGCCCCTCGCGCGCGGCGGCAACGAACTTCGCCGTCTCGGGGCTCGCCGGTGGTGCGGGCAGCAGGCTCTCGCCCATTATTCGCGCTCCAGGATCAACGTCGCCGAGCCGTGGCGGCTGGCCAGGAAACCGCCCGTGCCGTGGACCAGCGCGAGGTCGCACGACGGCACCTGAACCGCCGGGTGCGCCTCGCTGCGGAGCTGGCGGACCGCCTCGATCACCTTGGTCATCCCGCCACGGTTCGCGGGGTGGTTGTTGCACAGCCCGCCGCCATCGGTGTTGAACGGCAGCGCGCCGACGCCCGAGATCAGATTGCCGTCGGCGACGAACGCGCCGCCGCGGCCGCGCGCGCAGAAGCCGAGGTCTTCCAGCGTGATCAGCACGGTGATCGTGAAACTGTCGTAGATCGAGGCATATTTGATATCGGCCGGGGTGATCCCCGCCTCGGCGAAGGCGGTGGCGCCCGACATCCGCCCGGCCGACCAGGTGATGTCGATCGCGCCGCCGTTCTGGCCCTTGTAGCTTTCGCCCGCGCCCTTCACCGCGACCCGTGGCCGCGAAAGGCCGTGCGCGATCTCGGGGCGCGCCACCACCAGCGCGCCGCCGCCGTCGCTGACGACGCAGCAATCGAGCATGTGTAGCGGCGAGGCGATGATCGGCGAGGCAAGCACCTCCTCGACCGTCACCGGCCTGGGCAGCATCGCGTGCGGATTGTGCTGCGCGTGCTCGGAGGCGGCGACCTTGATCCAGGCGAGCTGTTCGGACGTGGTGCCGAATTCGTGCATGTGCCGCTGCGCCGCCATCGCATAGACGTTGGCGGTGACGGGGCGGAACGGGATTTCCCAGGCGCCTTCGGGGCCGGGAAAAGGCAGCCCGCCCTTTTGGCCCTGTCGCGGCCGCCCGGCGAGCGTGATCAGCGCGACGTCACACTTGCCGGCGCGGATCGCCTCGGCGGCGTGCGCGACGTGGGCGACGTAGGAACTGCCACCGATCTCTGTGCTGTCGAGGTGGCGCAGCCGCAGGTTGAGATAATCGGCCATCGACACCGGGCCGAGCCCGGTCGCGTCGCCCGCGCAGAAATAGCCGTCGACATCGGCGAGCGTCAGCCCCGCATCGGCGAGCGCGCCGAGCGCCGCCTCGCCGTGCATCTGCGCCACCGATTTGTCGGGCGCCTTGCGATACGGCAATTCATACGCACCGACGATATAGGCGTCAGCCATCGCCGGGCTCCTCCTTCGCCGCCATTGCGCCGATCGCGCGGTGGAAGGCGTCGCTGAGCCGGCCTTCGGTCGCGTCGGTGGGCAACGCACGCAAGACGTCGCCGGCGCGCCGCGCGATCAGGCTGGCGAGGATCTGGCGACGCCACTGGGCCGCGGTGGGACCGCCGCCCTGTTCGACGAGCCATGCCTGATGGCCGTCGATGAGCGTGCTCAGATCGGCCAGCCCCTCGCCGCGATCGGCCGACACCTTGACCAATCGTGGCCGCCATACGGTCGGAGGGGCTTTGCGGAAATGCAGGATCGATCGGATTTCGCCCGCCACCCGGTCGGCGCCGGGCAGATCGGCCTTGTTGATGACGAAGATGTCGGGCGTCTCGATGATGCCGCTCTTCATCGCCTGGATCTGGTCGCCCGATCCCGGCGACAACACCAGCACCATCGTATCGACCATGTCGCGCACGGCATATTCGACCTGCCCCACGCCGACCGTCTCGAGCAGCACTTCGGCGAAGCCCGCACGGACGATCCGGTCGATGATCAGCGGCAGGTTGTCGGCCAGCCCGTCGCGGCTGTCGCGCGTCGCCAGCGATCGGATGAAGATGCGGCGATCATCGACCAGTTCGCCCATGCGGATGCGATCGCCGAGGATCGCGCCGCCGCTCAACGGGCTGGTCGGGTCGATCGCGAGGATCGCGAGCGAGTCGCGCGCGGCCATCCGCTCGCGCGCGAGCCGGGCGATCAGCGAGCTTTTGCCGACGCCGGGCGGGCCGGTGATCCCGATCAGCGGGCAGCGGTCGGCGGGCAGCGCGTCGAGCGCGAGCGCCTCCGCGACGCTGGCATTGGCGAGCCGCGTGATCTCGCGGGAGAGACTGCGGCGGTCAACCGGCGTCATGCTCGGCCGGCGTGCTGAGCAGCGTGTCGTCGTCGCCGCCGAGCAGCGGGGGTTCGGCGAATTGCTCGTCCATGCCGAGAACCTTGATCGGATTGCCGACGAGCTGGAGCGTGGCGTCGCCGGCGGTCACCTCGACGATCATGCCGCGGGCGCGGGTCTGCTCGCTGTGCAGGGCCTGGTCGAGTGTCTTGATCCCGGCGACCACGATGCCGAGCGGTAGCAACCGTTCGAGCCATTCCTCGGTGGTGCGCTGCGCGAGCGCCGCCGAGACGTCGGCGATCACCTTGGCGCGATTGCGGCTACGTGCGGAGATCGTGCCGTGTTCGGGGGAGCCGATCCATTCGGGATGGCCGACCGCTTCGCAGAACAGGCGCCAGAAGCTGTCATGGGTGATGAACAGCACCAGCCACGAATCCGCGGTTTGAAACACCTGCGCCGGCACGAAATAAGGGTGCGCCGAACTCGCCTGGCGCAGCGCGGTTTCCTGGCCGTTGAGGATCGAGGAGGCGAGATAATTGAGCTGCGACAGCATCACGTCGTACATCGCGATATCGACCTGCCCGCCCTCGCCCGAATGCAGCTTGGCGAGCATCCCCAGCGCCGCGAACGCCCCGGCCGAATTGTCGACCGCCGAATAGCCCGTCTTGGTGGGAAGCGTTCCGGGATCGCCGGTCAATTCCATCACCCCCGTCATCGCCTGGATGATGTAATCATAGGCGGGGCGCTCGGCATAGGGGCTGGTGAGGCCGAACCCGGTCAGCGCCACGCAGACGAGACCGGGATTGATCTCGCGCAGGGTCGCATAAGTCAGCCCGAGCTTGCGGATCGCCGACGGCCGGAGATTGGTGATCAGCGCATCCGCCGACCGGCACAGCTCGTGAAGCTGCGCCTGCCCGGTTGTGCTTTGCAGGTCGATGACGACGCCGCGCTTGTTGCGGTTGAGGCTGGCGAAATAGGCGTTGTGCGCGCCGACGAAATGCGGGCTCGCCTCGCGGGCGATATCGCCGGTCGGGGGTTCGATCTTGATGACCTCGGCGCCGAGATCGGCCAGCAGCAGCCCGCAATAGGGGCCGGCCAGCATATGGCCGATTTCGAGGATGCGGATGCCGCGAAGCGGGCCGCTCACGCCAATACCTCGGCGACCTGCGTGATGACGTCGGGAAGCTGCATCTCGCTGGTGAAGATGCGCGCGACGCCGAGCTGCCGCAGCGCGTCATGATCGTCACCCGGGATCGTGCCGCCGACAAACATCGGGATATCCTCGCCGCCCAGGTCGGCGAGCGAGTCGCGCGTCTGCCGTACGAGTTCGACATGGCTGCCCGAGAGGATGCTGAGGCCGACCGCGTCGACATCCTCATCGACCGCGATCCGGGCGATGAAATCGGGCGCCTTGCGCAAGCCGGTATAGATCACCTCGGCGCCCGCGTCGCGAAGCGCCAGCGCAATGATCTTGGCGCCGATGTCGTGGCCGTCGAGCCCCGGCTTTGCCACCAGGATGCGCTTGCCGGTGAGGGGGAGGGCGTGAGCGTCGTTCATAGCCGGATCGGTTCCTCGAAAGCGCCCCATTCGGCGCTCAGCCGGCTGACCATCTCGCCGACGGTGGCATAAGCGTGGCAGCAGTCGACCAGGTAGGGCAGGATGTTCTCGTGGTCGCTGGCGGCCGCCCTCGACAGCGCGGCAAGCGTTCGCTCGACATCGCCCTCGTTGCGCGATTCGCGGATCGCGGCGTATTTCGCCTTGACGGTGCGGGTCGTTTCCGGATCGATCCGGAACTGTTCGCCCATCTCGCCGCCCGAGCCGCCGGTATGGACGTTGACGCCGACGACGAGCGTTTCCCTGGCGTCGATCGCGATCTTGCGCTCGAGCGCGCGTTGCGCCAGCCGCGCCTGCAACCAGCCGTCCTCGATCGCCTTGATCACGCCGCCATAATCGTCGATCTCGCGCATCACCGCCTCGATCGCCTCTTCGGTACGATCGGTAAGATATTCGACCAGATGGCTGCCGCCCAGCGGATCGACCGATTTCGCGATCCCGCTTTCGGCGGCGAGCACCTGCTGGGTGCGCAGCGCGAGTTCAGCGGAAAATTCGCTGGGAATTTGCGTCGCCTCGTCGAACGCGGCGGTGAAGATCGATTGCGCGCCGCCGAAGACCGCGGCCATCGTCTCGATGCCGACGCGCACCACATTGTTGAAGGGCTGCGCCGCGGTGAGCGACGACCCGCCGCAGACGACGCCGAAGCGGAACATCAGCGCCTTCGCGTCGGTGACGCCGTAGCGTTCGCTGAGCAGCTTCGCCCACAGCCGCCGCCCGGCGCGGAACTTCGCGATCTCCTCGAAGAAATCCATGTGGACGTAGAAGAAGAAGCTCAGCCGCTTGGCGAATTTGGCGACCTCGCCGCCGCGCGCGACCAGTTCGTCGACATAAGCGAGCCCGTTGGCGAGCGTGTACGCCATTTCCTCGACCGCGGTGCAGCCGGCGTCGCGGACGTGCGCCCCGGCGATCGAGATCGGGTTGAACCGCGGGCTCGTCTGGTTCGCGTAGAGAATCGTATCGGCGATCAGCCGCATCGACGGCCGCACCGGCCAGATCCAGGTGCCGCGCGCGACATATTCCTTGAGGATGTCGTTCTGGATCGTGCCGGTCAGCCGATCGCGCGGCACGCCCTGCTTGTCGGCACAGGCGACGTACATGGCGTAGATGATCGCCGCGGTGCCGTTGATCGTGAACGAGGTCGAGATGCCGCCGAGATCGATGCCGTCGAACAGCAATTCCATTTCCGACAGGTTCGACAGCGACACGCCGACCTTGCCGACCTCCGGGCCGGCGATCGGATCGACCGGATCGTAGCCGCACTGGGTGGGCAGATCGAGCGCCACCGACAGGCCGGTCTGCCCGCTTTCGAGCAGGAACTTGTACCGGGCGTTCGATTCCTCGGCGGTGCCGAACCCCGAATATTGGCGCATCGTCCAGGTCCGGCCGGTATAGCCGTCGGGGAAGATGCCCCGCGTGAACGGCCATTGCCCGGGCTCGCCTTCGCTCGCGGTCCGGTGATGCCCGGGGCCGGCGACCAGCGGGATCTCGATTCCGGACGGCGTTCGGCCCAGCGGGCGGGTTGGCGGGGGTTCGGCTGCGCGCGCCATCGTTACTCCTGAACCTTTCCGGCCCGGCCAAGGCTTGCCTCGACCGCGGCCCAATGTGCGTCGTCGGCCCAGGTGCGGGCGAAATGCTTGGTTTCGAGCGCCAGCGCCGCGTCGCGGGGGGCGCCGATGCGCGCGGCATGTGCGAGCGCCTTGAAGGCGCGCATGACGTCGGGCGTCCGTTCGGAGAAGCCCGCCACATAAGCGTCGACGAAGGCCTCGAACGGCTGGCCGTCATCGGCGACGGCGTCGAGCAATCCCCATTCGCGCGCGCAGGGCGCGGACAGGATTTCCGCGCGTCCTAGTAAGCGTAGCGCGCGGCTGATCCCCAGCGCGGCGAACAGATCCGGTCCGCCGCCCCATGCGGTGGAGATCGCGAGCTTGCCCTGGAGAAACCCGATCCGCGCGTGCCCGGCCGCGATCCGCAGATCGCAGGCCATCGCCAGTTCGGCCCCGCCGCCGAACGCATCGCCGTTCAATGCCGCGATCACGGGCACCGGGAAGCTGCGCAATTTTTCGAGAACCGCCCGAAAGCGATGCGACATATCGGCGGCGGCTTCCACGGTGCGGATCGCCGAGAGTTCGTCGAGATCACCCCCCGACGCGAACGCCCGGTCCCCGTCACCGCGCACCACCAGCACCGCCATATCTTCGTCGCGCGTCGCATCAAGCCTCGTGCCGAGCGCTTCGATCAGAGCACCGCTCAGCGCATTGCGTTTGGCGGCGCGGCACAGCGTCAGCGTGACGACGCCACTTTTGTGCGTTTTCGCAACCAGCATGTCTGCCCCGACACCCTCTCTTACGCCTCATCCGTCCGAAGCGAATATTTACACATCAGTGAAAGAAGTTTCTGCATGGTGAAATATAGATCGTCAAGCGTTCATGGCCTATCACATCAAAATTATTCAATATGATGAAAATAATGTCACTCAGTTGAAAATTATGTTGAACGTCGATCCGGCTGTGCCTATGGTCTGCCGGCTCGGGCGCATCAGACGCCTGGCCCGAAGATGGGAAGAGGATGATCGCTCGCGTGCCTCGATACGGCCGTTCGGCAACCTTGTCGGAGCTTCTTGCCCGGTCGATGGCGCGTGCCGGATCGCGGGTCGCGATCCACGACGGCGATCAGCGCCTGACCTGGACTCTTTTCGCGCGCCGGGTCGAAGGGCTCGCGCGGTATCTCGCCGATCAGGGCGTTGCGCCCGGCGTGCCCGTCGCGCTCTGGCTGCCCAATGG
This sequence comes from Hephaestia caeni, assembly GCF_003550065.1. Classification (GTDB taxonomy): domain Bacteria; phylum Pseudomonadota; class Alphaproteobacteria; order Sphingomonadales; family Sphingomonadaceae; genus Sphingomonas; species Sphingomonas caeni_A. The sequence goes on along the minus strand of NZ_QXDC01000003.1, from coordinate 353,692 downwards.
AATCGATTACCTGACCGGCATATTCGCGCTCGCGCGACTCGCGGCGCCGGCGGTTCATATCAATACGCGCTTCGGCAGTGCCGAGATCGGCGACGTGTTGGCGCGCTCGGGCGCTCGGCTTCTGATCACGCGTCAAGCCTTCGGCGCGATCGATTTGCGATCGGTGCGGGAGGGGATCGATCTTGGCGCGCTGCCCGCGCTCGAGGCGATGTTGTTCGCGGACACGCTGCCCGACGATGATCTGGCGGTGCGTCGCGCGTTGATCCCCACGGGGCTCGACGGTCGGATCGAAGATCGCGCGCAGCCCGATGCCGCCGCGCTCGTCTACACCAGCAGCGGTACGACCGCGCGACCCAAATTGATCGTCCACGATCAGGCCTCGATCGCGGGCCATGCCGATGATGTCGCGGATCGGATCGGTATGGGGGAGCAGGGCGCCAGGCTGCTCGCGACGGTGCCGTTTTGCGGGACGTTCGGTAATGTCGCGGCGATGGCGGCGGTCGCCGGGGCGGCTGAGCTTGTCTGCCTCGACATATTCGATCCGCGCCTGGCGGCGACGCTGATCCGTGATCGGGGCATCACGCATCTCTTCGGCGACGATCGGATGATCGGCCGGCTCGCCGACGCTGCGGAAGGCGTGCCGTTCGACGGCGTGCGCTTCTCCGCGATCGCGGCCTTCCAACCCGATGCCGTCCACGCGATCGCGCGCGGTATCGCGATGGGGCTCCGTCCACACAGCATCTATGGTAGTTCCGAGATGCAGGCGCTCTACGCGCTGGCGTCGCAGGCCACTGGCGAGCAGGTTGCGGTGGCGCCGGTGAGCGCCGATGCCGATGTCCGCGCCGTCGATGGCGAATTGCTGCTCCGCGGCCCTTCGGGCTTCGACCATTATCTGGGCGACGCGGAACGCACGCAACGCGCACGCGATGCCGACGGCTTCTTTCACAGCGGCGATCATGGTGAGGTCGCCGATGGGCGCTTCACCTTCCGATCCCGGATCGACGATGTGTTGCGGCTCGGCGGCTTCCTCGTGAACCCGCGCGAGATCGAGGACTTCCTCCAGGACCTGCCTGGCGTCGAGAGTGCGCAAGTGGTCGCGGTGACCCATGAAGGCCGCTTGGTGCCGTTCGCCTTCCTGATCGCCGCGCCCGGCGCGGTCCTGGTCGAAACAGAGATCCTGGCCGCCTGTCGCGCCTCGCTCGCGCGCTACAAGGTGCCGGTGCGCGCGCTGGTGATCGATAGCCTGCCGTCGATCGCTAGTCCCAACGGCGTGAAGATCCAGCGCGGCCGGCTGCGCGAGATGGCGCAGCGGCACCTCGACGGCCCCACGGCCGCGAACGACGTTCAGGCCCAGGGCCATACCCACAAAGCGGAGATTGCGTGATGAAGCTCGGCCTGTTCCTGATGCCCTTGCACGATCCCGACAAACCGCTTGCGCCGTTTCTCGCCGAGGATCGCGAGTGCGTCATCGAACTCGACAAGCTCGGCTATGACGAGGTCTTCGTCGGCGAACATTATACCGCCACGTCGGAGCCGATCACCGATCCGCTCCAGTTCCTCGCGACGCTGATCCCCGAAACGCGGTCGATCAAGCTGGGCACCGGCGTCTTCAACCTGCCGCAGCATCACCCGCTCCAGATCGCGGGCAATACCGCCCTGTTCGACAACCTTTCGGGCGGGCGCCTGCTGATGGGCATCGGGCCGGGCGGGCTGGGCAGCGACATGGAGGTGTTCGGCACACTCACGTCCGATCGCAACGCGATGATGGTCGAATCGATCGACATGATCCAGCAGATCTGGGCCGGCGAACCGCCCTGGGACATCAAGGGCGAGTTCTGGACGATCAAGCTCGAAAAGGCGGTCAACACCAGCCTCGGCCACGGCCGGGTGATCAAGCCGCTCCAGCAGCCGCATCCGCCGATCTTCACCACCGCGATGAGCCCGCGTTCGGGGCCGGCACGGCTCGCCGGCGAGCGCGGCTGGGGCATGATTTCGGCGAATTTCATGCCCTTCGTGAACGCCAAGACGCATTGGGAAACCTATTGCGAGGGCGCCGAGCGCGGCGGGATCGCGCCCGACTGGCGCAAATGGCGGCTTGGGCGGAGCATCTTCGTCGCCGACAGCGATGCCGAGGCCGAGGCCTATCTCGCTCGGCCGAACAATTCGATCTGGTGGTATTACGATTATTTCTGGCGGAACCTGGGATCGCGCGGGATGCTCGGCATCTTCAAGCCGACCCCCGAGACCCCCGATGCCGACATCACCGTCGCGCGGATGCTCGCCGATATCGTCATCAAGGGCAGCCCGGCGACGGTGCTCGATCGTCTCGTCGAGATCGTCGACACGGTCGGGCCGTTCGGCGGCCTCCTGATCGCGAAGAAGGATTGGGACGATCGCGCCGCCCATCTCAAATCATACCGGCTGATGGCCGAAGATATCGGGCCAAAGCTCGCGCGATATATAGAAGATAAAACCAAATAAAGATCGAAACTTAATCTGATTTCATCGGGCATACGAAAGTTGATGGAAAATTTTCGGTGCTCTCTAGGGGAGGTTGGTCATGACGAAACTGGACGTGACGATGAAGGGCGCCGCATCATTGGTTGCGGTTGCCGTGATGTTGTGCGGCGGTGCGGCGATCGCGCAGACCGCCGATGCGGGCGATTCGGGGCCGTCGCAGCAGGTGCCGTCGGCCGCCGCCGATCAGGCGCCCGCGGATATCGTCGTCACCGCGCGCCTGCGCGAGGAGCGGGCGATCGAGGTTCCGGTGGCGGTCAGTGTGCTCACCGGCGACGAGATCCAGCGCTATAATTCGGACAGCATCCAGCGGATCACGCAGAACGTGCCCGGCCTTGTCGTCGGCAGCACCGTCGGGCTCGGCGGCGGTTCGATCGCGATCCGCGGGGTCAGCACCGCGCCGACGACGATCGGTTTCGAACAGCCGGTGACGATCGTCGCGGACGGCGTACCGATCAACAGCTCGTGGATCACCTCGGCGGGCTTTTTCGACCTTGGCCGGGCCGAGGTGATGAAGGGGCCGCAGACGCTGATGTTCGGCAAGAACAACACCGCCGGCGTCATCTCGCTGACCTCAGCCGAGCCGACCGATCATTTCGAGGGCTATGCGCGCACGTCGTACGAATTCGTCGGTGACGAATCGACCACCGACGTGATGCTGTCGGGCCCGCTCACCGACACGCTCAAGGGCCGGATCGCGCTCAGGTATCGCAACATGACCGGCTGGATGCACAATACCGCGCAGGCGATCGCCAACCCGTTCAACCCGGCCTATCCCTTTGCCGATCCGCCCAAGAGCCGTCAGCGGCTGGGGGATCGCGAGTTCCTCGGCCGCGTGTCGCTGAGCTGGGATCCGGCACCGAACTTCTCGAGCAAGCTCAAGGTGACGGTCGACGATGCGCGCAACGACGGCCCCGGCGTTACCAGCCAGGTCGTCGGCGGGTGCGTCGGCGCGCATCCCAAGGTTTACAATATCGACGATCCGTACGGCGAATGCGTGCCGGACAACCGCGTCTCGCAGGGGCAGCTTCCGCCGGGCCTCGCCCAATATATCCCGGATTCGAAGGGTGGCATCGATCGCGGATCGTTCAAGGCGGTGCTCGTCTCGTTCGCCAACCAGCTCGATCTCGACAAGTTCAAGATCAGCGCGATCACCGGCTACACGGCATGGGAGAATTTCGCCTACGGCAATTTCGACGAAACGAGCTATTCGCAGCTCCAGACCTACACCAACATGACCTACAAGATTTTCAGCCAGGAATTGCGCGTCCTGACCGACTTCGAAGGGCCGTTCAACCTGATGGTCGGTGGGTTCTACCAGAGCGTCGATGTCGATCCGTATCATCAATACGCCAAGCTGCGCGACGATACCGATCTCAATCTGGCGGCGGGCACGCTGGTCGCGTTCGAAAAGCACGGCACCCAGCTCAACAAGGCCTATTCGGCGTTCGCGCAGATGATCCTCAAGCCGATTGACCAACTCGAGATCGCCGGTGGCGCGCGGTACACGCATGAAACCAAGGCATCGACGCTGTTCAACATCGCCGAACACGGGCGCGCGTCCTTCCCCTACGGCAAGGGCTTCACCGATCACCAGACGTTCAACAACGTCTCGCCCGAAGTGACGGTCGCTTATCATTATTCGCCCGACGTGACCTTCTTCGTCGGCTATCGGACCGGCTACAAATCGGGCGGCTTCGCCTTGTCGTCGACGATTACGGCGGCATCGGTGCTTGGCGATTTCGACTTCGAATCCGAAAAGGTGCGCGGTTTCGAGGCCGGCGCGAAGGCGTCGCTGATGGGTGGCCGGCTGCGTGCCGACGTGACCGCCTATACATATAAATTCACCGATCTTCAGGTGAACACCTACAACCCCGCGACCATTTCCTACACGCTTGCGAATGCCGGAGCGCTGAAACAGGTCGGGATCGACGCGAACGCTTATTATGACGTTACGAGCGCTTTCCAGTTGCGCGGTTCGCTGAACTGGAACCGAAACCGGTTCGGCACCTTCGTCGGGCAATGCTTCTCGGGACAGACCGAGGACGAGGGCTGCGTCGCGGCGGCGCAGGATTTCACCGGCCGGGCACCGACGCGCTCGCCGGATTGGGCGGGCAACATCGGCGCCACCTATGTCGCGGATCTGGGCGATCAGAAGCTCACCCTCACCGGCGACGCGATCTATACGAGCAGCTATTACGGCGCCGAGGCGCTATCGCCGGGGTCGTACCAGCCCGATTTCTGGCGCTTGAACGCAAGCGCCCGGTTCGATCTCGGGAACGGTGCCACCGTTGGGCTGGTGGGGCGCAACCTTACCAACCGCTATTACATCCTCTCGGCACAGGACAAGACCGGGCAGGCGCGCGAGCAGCGCGGCGTCGTCGGCCGCGGGCGCGAGGTGGCGGTCGAACTCGGCTATCGTTTCTGACGCGGCATCGCGTCTCGATTACGCAACGGGAAGGAAGAACGTTGGGATTGCTTGAAGACAAGGTCGTAGTCGTCACCGGCGCCGGCGGCGGGATCGGGCGCGGCATCGCCCTGCTGTTAGCGTCGGAGGGGGCCAGCGTCGTCGTCAACGATCTCGGCGCGTCGGTCCACGGGGAGGGGGCCAGTGCCAGCGCCGCCGGGAAGGTGGTCGATGAAATCCGTGCCGCCGGGGGCAATGCGGTCGCGAACGGCGACAGCGTTGCCTCGTGGGAATCGGCGCAGCGGATCATCGGCCAGGCGCTGGACACCTATGGTCGGATCGACGGCGTGGTGAACAACGCCGGCATCCTTCGCGACCGCTTCTTCTTCAAGATGGATCCCGACGAGTGGCGCGCGGTGATCGACGTGCATCTCAACGGCACTTTCTACATGTCGCGCGCGGCGGCGCCCCACCTCCGCGCGCAGCAATCGGGCGCCTATGTCCACATGACCTCGACCTCGGGGCTGATCGGCGGCATGGGCCAAGCGAACTACGCTGCCGCGAAGATGGGGATCGCTGGCCTGTCGCGCTCGATCTCGATCGACATGGCGCAGGCGCGGGTGCGCTCGAACTGCATCGCCCCCTTCGCGTTCAGCCGCATGATCGGGGCGATCCCGGTGAAGGACGAAGCGCAGGCCGCGCGCGTCGAGACGCTCAAGAAGATGGATCCGGCGATGGTCGCGCCGCTCGCCGTCTATCTGCTCACCGATGCCGCGGCCGATGTCACCGGCCAGGTGTTCGCGGTGCGCGCCAACGAGATTTTCCTGATGTCGCAGAGCCGTCCGCTACGCTCGGTCCACCGTCCCGAAGGCTGGACGCCGCAAAGCGTTGCCGATCACGCCATTCCCGCGCTCCGCGCCAATTTCTACGGGCCGGACATGAGCAAGGACGTCTTTAGCTGGGATCCGATCTGAGCGGAGAGGACGGGAATGGGCGCGCTTTCGGGATTGCGGGTCGTCGAACTCGCCGGTTTCGGGCCGGGGCCGATGGCGGGCATGATGCTCGCCGATCACGGCGCCGAGGTGATCCGCATCGAGCGCGCGAGCGCGCACGATCACGGTTTCGAGATCGAACAACGCTTCTTCGTCTACAATCGCGGCAAGCGCAGTCTCGCGCTCGACCTGAAGCAGCCCGATGCGATCGCGATCCTGCTCGACCTGATCGATCGCGCCGATGTGCTGATCGAAGGCTTTCGCCCGGGGGTTGCCGAGCGGCTGGGCGTCGGCCCCGATATCTGCCTGGGGCGCAACCCGCGGCTGATCTACGGTCGGATCACTGGCTACGGCCAGGACGGACCATTGGCGCAGCGCGCCGGGCATGATCTCAATTATACCGCGCTCGCCGGCGTGATCGATCTGATCGGCCCTGTCGACGGCCCGCCGGTGATGCCGCTCAACCTGATTTCCGATTTCGGTGGCGGCGGGATGCTGATCGCGTTCGGAATCCTCGCCGCGCTCCATGAGCGCAGCCAGTCGGGCAAGGGCCAGGTGGTCGACGCGGCGATGGTCGAAGGCTGCCTGACGCTGCTTGCGAGTACGTTCGGCTATCTCGCCAGCGGTTTCCACACGCTTGATCGCGGCACCAACCTGCTCGACGGCGGTGTGCCCTATTACGGCGTCTTCGAAACCGCCGATCATCAATATGTGTCGATCGGCGCGCTCGAACCGCAATTCTTCGCGCGGCTGGTCGATATCCTCGGCCTCGATCCCCAATGGAAAGCGGCGCGCGCCGACAAGGCGCGCTGGCCCGAATTGAAGGCGCTGCTCGATGCGACCTTCCGCATGCACGATCGTGCGCATTGGGAGGCGCTGCTCGGCGACGAAGACGTCTGCTTCGCGCCGGTGCTGTCGCCGATCGAGGCCGCCGCGCACCCGCATTTCGTCGCACGGCACAGCACGGCGGAGGTCGACGGCGTCCTGCAACCCGCGCCCGCGCCGCGTTTCGGGCGGACCGGCGCCGCGCCGCTGAGGTCGGTCGCCGCCAAGGGCGCGGACGGCGCCGCGGTGATCGCCGAGCTGGGCCATGACGACGCCCGGATCGCGGATTGGCGCGCGCGCGGCGTGTTCGCCGATGGCTGATCGGCCGCTTCGCATCGTCGGCATCGGCGGCACCACCCGGCCGGGCTCATCGACCGAACAGGCGCTCGCGCTGGCGCTTGCCGCCGCGGCGGATGCAGGCGCACACACGCAATTGTTCGGCGGCGAACGCCTGCTCGCCATCCCGCATTATTCGGGCGAACCGCTGGTGCCGGGCAGCGACGCGGCGGCGCTGGTGGCGGCGGTGCGGGATGCGGATGGCCTGATCCTCGCCAGCCCGGGCTATCACGGATCGATTTCCGGGCTGGTCAAGAACGCGATCGATTATCTCGAAGAAACCGCGCGCGATCGGCGTGTCTATCTCCACGGGCTGCCCGTCGGGCTGATCGCCACCGCGTTCGGCTGGCAGGCGACCGGCGGGACGCTGCTCGCGATGCGATCGATCGTCCATGCGCTGCGCGGCTGGCCGACTCCGTTCGGCGCGGCGATCAATACGTCGGGCGGGCCGTTCCACGATGGCTGCTGCGCCGATCCGCGCATCGCCGACCAACTCGCGCTGGTCGGTGCCCAGGTGGTCGAGTTTGCGCTGGGGCGTGGCGCCGCCTGATCAGACCATCGTCCCGATCATCGCCTGGACCGTGGCGACATGCTGTGCCGCCAGCGGCTCCATGCGGCCGATCGGCCCCGCGATCGCGATCGCATAGGCGGCACCATCGACCTTGAACGGCACCGCGATCGCCATGACGTCGGCGACGTTCTCGCCGCGGGTCTGGCTCCATCCGCGTGCTTCGGCGGTCGCGATCTCGGCAAGCAATTCGTCGCGCCCGGTGATCGTGTTGCCGGTCACCGCCGGCAGCGCGACGCGCTTGACGATGTCGGCACGTTCGTCGGCGGGGGCGGTGGTCAGCAAGGCCTTGCCGATCGCGCTCGCGTGGATCGGCTTCAGCTCGCCCGCGCGCGACATGTACCGGATCGTCTGCTGCCCTTCGGCGACCGCGAGGTAGATCACGCGATCGCCCTGGCGCGTGCCGAGGATCGCGGTTTCGTTGGTCGCGTCGCGGAGCTTCTCCAGCAGCGGTTCGAGCCTTGGAATGGCGGGCTCGTATTCGGCGATCGCCTGCGCGATGTCGAATAGCTTGCGGGTCGGGTAGAGCCGCTTGTTGCCGCCGATCGAATAGAGAAACCCCCTTGCCTCGAGCGCGCGAACGAGGTTGAAACAGCTCGATTGCGGGGCGCTCAACCCGCGCGCGATCTCGGACAAGGTGAGGGGCGCCTTCGACTTGGCGAAGAGTTCGAACAGGTCGACGGTACGACCGGCGGTTTTCACATCCATGAATTCCATTCAACGCGATTGCGGTCTCGCCGTCAAGATAATTCATCATGATGAAATTATAGTCACATAGGCGGCATTTTCTTGGTCCGATACGCTATCGCTGCTAGACTTGCGTGCTGGCGACACACGGCCGGCGGTAGCGTTACGAAGAGGATCGCGTTCATGCATAACCCGAGGGCAGCGCGCGGGGGCGGGCGCCGATGAGTGCCGCCGCGCCGTTGGCATCGCGCGTCCCTTTGCTCGTCAAGCTGGGCTATGGTGGCGGGTTGTTCGGGCTGTCGATCGTGCAGATCGGCGTCAGCACGCTGCTGCTCTATTTCTACACCGATATCATGGGGTTCGCGCCAGCCTCGGCGGGGTTGTTGATGCTGATCGGCGGCCTCACCGATTGCGGCGCGAACCTGCTGGCGGCGGCGGCGGCCACGCGGATGCAGAGCAAGCTGGGGCGGTATCGGCCGTTCCTGATCTACGGTGCGGCGCCGCTCGGCGTCACGTTCGGGCTGCTGTTCATCAAGCCCGATCTGGCTCCTGCCGTATTGTTCGCGATCGCGCTGGTCGTTCATGTCTGTTACCGCACCGCCTATGCCTTCATCGCGGTGCCCCACGCCGGGTTGATCACCCGCATGTCGACCGACGCCAACGAACGCGCGTCGATCGGCGGCGTCAAGGCGGCTGCGGGCGGGCTCGGCACCTTGTGCGCGGGCTATCTCGGGCTCGGCCTTATCGACTGGATCGGCGGCGCGGATGAGCGCGCGGGCTTCGTCTATTTCGGCGCGATCCTCGGCGCGCTGACGATCGTCTCGGTGCTCGTTTCCGGGCTGATCACGCGCGAGCGGGTCAGCGGCACCGCGCTCGACACCGACTCAGCCTCGCTGTTGAGCGCCGCCCGTTATGCACTGGGCAATCGTGCGTTGATGGCGATCCTGGTCGCCAACATCCTGTTCTTCATCGGTTACGCCTTCATGTATGGGGGGGCGGCCTATTTCTTCAAATATCTGTATCTTGCACCTGAGGCGACCAAGCTCGGCGTGCTTGCGATCGGCATCGGTGCGATGGCGTTTCCGCCGCTGTGGGTGGCGATCGCGCGACGCTTCAGCAAATCGATCACCTGGGTCGCGGGCAGTGCGCTGCTCTCCGCCGCGTTCGTCACGCTTTGCCTGCTCCACGCTGCCCCGCTCGCGCTCGTGCTCGCTTTGTATCTCGCGATGGGGGCGGGCAAGGCGTCGGTGCTGATGAATTATTATTCGATGACGGCCGATGCGGTCGATTACGGGCAGTGGAAACAGGGCAGGCGTGTCGAGGCATACAGCTTCGGCTTCCTGTCGCTGTCGAGCAAGCTCGGCCTGGCGCTGGGCGGCGGCTTGATGGGGCTGGCGCTCGATTGGGCCGGGTTCGTGTCCAACGTCGCGCAGGATGCCGACACGCTCATCCGGCTGCGCATCGCGATCTTTCTGGTGCCGGCGGTGGTGGTCGCCGCGTCGGGCGCGGCGATCTGCTTCTTCGGGGTCAACAACGCCCAGCATCGCCGGATCGTCGAGGATATCGCCGCCGGGATCGGGGCGGGCGATCCCCTGCCTTCGGAATCGCAGCGCCCGGCCTGACGGCTCAGTCGGCGACCATCGCCGTCAGCCGATCACGGATCAGCCGCTCGGCATCGGCGATGATCCGGTCGATCAGCACGGCCACCGTGGGCACGTCGTCGATCAGCCCCTGCACCATGCTCGCCCACCAGATGCCGTGCTCGGGGTCGCCGCTCTCGAGCCCCTCGCGCCCGCGCGCGCCTTTGACATAGGGCGCGATCTCCTCGAACGGCCGCCCGTCGGCTTCGAGCGCAAGCACCCGCGCGCTCACCGAATTGCGCGCCACGCGCGCGGTGTTGCGGAATGACCGCAGGATGAGGTCGGTCGCGCGTTCGTCGTTGGCGACCAACGCCTGTTTGATCGCATCATGGATCGGCGCCTCTGCGGTCGCGCAGAAGCGGGTGCCCATGTTGATCCCGTCGGCGCCGAGCGCGAGCGCGGCGACCAGCCCGCGGCCGTCGCCGATACCGCCGCTGGCGAGCATCGGGATCGACAACCGGTTCGCCGCGGCGGGCAGCAGGATGAGGCCGGGAATATCGTCCTCGCCCGGGTGCCCTGCGCATTCGAACCCATCGACCGACACCGCATCGACCCCCAGCCGCTCGGCGGCGAGCGCGTGGCGGACGGCGGTGCATTTGTGGATGATCTTGACGCCGTGCGCCTTGAGCTGCGCGAAATGGTCGGCGGCGCGCTGCCCGGCGGTTTCGACCACGCGGACCCCGCTTTCGATCAGCGCATCGCAATATTCGGCATAAGGCGGCGGTGTCAGCGTCGGGAAGACGGTGAGGTTCACCCCGAACGGCCGATCGGTGAGGTCGCGCGTCCGCGCGATCTCACGCGCCAGTGCCTCGGGCGACGGCTGGGTCAGCGCGCCGAGAAAGCCGAGCGCGCCGGCATTGGCGACGGCGGCGACCAATTCCGCGCGCGCCACCCATTGCATCCCGCCCTGCGTGATCGGATGCGTGACGCCGAATGCGTCGGTGAAGCGCGTCCAGATCATCGCGCCGGCCCGATCACGCAGCGGCCGTTGTCGATCGCGATCACATCGCGCCCGGCGACGCGGCATCGGAACGACACCGTGTCGGCGTCGCGCCACATCTCGGTCACGATGGTCTCGCCCGGTAGCACGGGGGCGGTGAAGCGCGCCTCGAGCGCGTAGATCCGGGTCGGATCATGGTCGCACAGCCGTTCCATGATCGCGCGCGCGGCGACGCCGTAGGTGCACAGGCCGTGCAGGATCGGGCGCTCGAAGCCCGCGCGCCGCGCCATCGCTGGATCGGCGTGGAGCGGGTTGTAATCGCCGCTCAGCCGGTAGAGCAGCGCCTGATCGGGTCGGGTCGCGATCGCATGGTCGAGATCGGCGGGCCGATCCGGCGGGCGATGGACGGGCAGCGGCTCGGCCGGCGGCGCGCCGCAGCCGCCGTCGCCGCGCGCGAACAGGCTCTTGATCATCGTGAACAGTGGCGCGCCATCGGTCGCGCGCCGGCCGATCGTCTCGACATTGACGATCGCGCCGCGCCCTTCGCCCTTGTCGATGATGCTGTGGGTGCGGGTGTCGGAAATCACTTCTCCTTCGGGCGCGAGGGGGGCATGGAGGGTCAGCCGCTGCTCGCCGTGGAGAACGCGCGTCATGTCGAGCCCGAGGCTGTGCGTATTGCTCGGCACGAGCACGACCGGCAGCGTAGGCATCACCCGCGGGCCGCGCTGGCCTTCATAAACGAAGGCGATCTGATCGGGGTCGAGCGGGTCGCTCCCCATGCCGAGCCCGAGCGCATACAGGATCGTATCGCGGCTTGAATAATGCGAGCGGACGTCGCTGGCGCCGATCCGCAACGCAGCCACAGCATCGAACGGCATGTCGTTCCCCTATCGTTGCATCCGTGCTATCAGATAGTACGTATGCGCACAATATCGAACGGCGCGCGGATGGGGTTGGATCGGGTGTGACAAGGCAGGTGGGTGCGGTGATTGCCCGGGCGGGATGGGGAGGTTAGCTTTGGCCATGACGATGCAACGACCTTCGCTTTCCGATGGCGCGCGGCGCGCGCGGCTGACGCATCTGTTGCACCGCGCGGCGCACATGCGCCGCCAGACGTTCGATGCGCGGCTGCGGCCGTTCGGGATCACCGCGGTCCAATATTGGGTGCTCGGCCGGTTGGCGCGGACCAACGACAGCGGACTTACCCAGACCGAGCTTGCGCGGGCGCTGGAAAGCGGCAAGGTCAGCGTCGGCGCGCTGGTGACGAGGCTGGAAGCGCTCGGCCTTGTCGAGCGTCGCGACGATTCCCGGGACCGGCGGCTCCGGCGGATTTTCCTGACCGATACCGGCTATGTCGCGATCGAACAGATCGCCGCCGTCGCGCACCGCATCGATCGCGCCGCGCTCGACGGCATCGACGACGCCGCGCTCGATCGCTGCGCCGACACGCTGGAGGCGATCAAGGCCAATCTGCGCCGGATGCTCGACGAATGAGCGGCGCCGGCCCCCTGGCGGGTGTGCGCGTGCTCGAATTCGCCGCGATCGGCCCCGCGCCCTTTGCGGCGATGCTGCTGGCCCAGATGGGGGCGCAGGTGTTGCGGATCGAGCGTCCGGGGGGCGATCCGCTGCGCCCTGCGACGCCGCACGATTATCTCAACATCGGCCGGCCGACGCTAGCGCTCGATCTCAAGCAGGAGAGCGACCGCGCGATGGCGGCGGACCTTGCGGTTCATGCCGATATCGTGATCGAGGGGTTCCGGCCCGGTGTCATGGAGCGGCTGAGCCTCGGCCCTGACGACCTGCGCGCGGCGAACGCGGCGCTCGTCTATGGCCGGATGACGGGGTGGGGGCAGGACGGGCCGCTCGCGCCGCAGCCGGGCCACGACATCAATTATCTGGCGCTGACGGGTGCGCTCCATGCGATCGGCGAGGCGGGCGGCGCGCCGGTGCCGCCGCTCAATCTGGTTGCCGATTTCGGCGGCGGGGCGATGTTCCTCATCGCCGGCGTGCTCGCCGCGGTTATCGAGGCGCGCGCGACCGGGCGCGGGCGGACGGTCGATGCGGCGATGGTCGACGGCGCGGCGGCGCTGATGACGCTCCAATACGGTTTGCTCGCCGATGGCAAGGCGACCGACCGCCGCGGCGACAACGGGCTCGACGGCGCACATCCCTGCTATGCCACCTACGCGACCCGCGACGGCAAGTATGTCGCGGTCGGCGCGCTCGAACCGCAATTTTATGCCGCGCTGCTCGACGGGTTGGGCTTCGCCGCCGCCGCGCTTCCCGATCGCGCCGACAAGGCCAACTGGCCGGCGCTCAAGGCGCTGTTCGCGAAGCGGTTCGCCGCGGAGACGCGCGCGCATTGGGAGCAGGCTTTCGACGGCACCGCCGCGTGCGTCACGCCGGTCCTGTCGATGACCGAAGCGCCGACGCATCCACACGCTGCCGCGCGCGGTGGCTTTTGCGAGCACGCGGGCGCCTTCCGACCCGGCGTCGCGCCGCGCTTTTCGCCGGCCGATGGTCCCCAAGCGGCGATCTGGCCCCTCACCGACGCGCAGCGCGCGCGGATGTTATAGAGAGCGGCGCCAGCCCATTCCCTTACCCCGCCTTTAATACGATTTTTCCAGCCCCAGCGCGTGCTGGGCGAGGTAGTTGAGGATCATCTCGCGGCTGACGGGGGCGATCTGCTGGAGCCGAGTCACGAACCACAGATCGGCGAGATCGTATTCGGCGCTCATGCCGTTGCCGCCGTGTGTCTGGATCGCGCGATCGAACGCGAATACCGCGGTGTCGGCGGCGATGAATTTGGCGATATTGGACGCCTCGCCGGCGTCGCCCCCGCCGTCGTAGAGCTGTGCGGCGCGCTGGGTGGCGAGCTGCGCGAGCTTGAGCTGGGCATAGGCCTGGGCGAGCGGGTGGGCGATCGCCTGGTGCGCGCCGATCGAGGTGCGCCAGACGCGGCGATCGTTGGCATAGCTGCTCGCCGCCTTGAGCGCGAAGCGCGTCAGGCCGTTGCACATGCCCGCGACCACGATCCGCTCGGGGTTGAGCCCGGCGAAGGCGGCTTTCAGTCCGTCACCTTCGGGGCCGATCCGGGCCTCGGCGGGCACGCGGACATCGTCGAAATGCACCGCGAACTGCCGCTCGTGCGACACCACGCGCGTCTCGATCCGGGTGAAATTCAGGCCGGGCGCATCGGCCGGCACGATCAGCATCGTCAGCCGCCCGCGGCCGGTCGCCGTGTCGGTGCCGCTGCGCGCGACCACGATCAGCGCCGCTGCCTCGTCGACATTGGTGATATAGGTTTTGGCGCCGTCGATCCGCCAGCCGTCCGCGATCGGCGTCGCCGTGGTTCGGATGGCGTGCGCATTGGTGCCAGCGTCGGGTTCGGTGATCGCGAAGGCGAGCCGCGTCGAGCCGTCGGCGATGCCTGGCAGCCACGCCGCGCGCTGTTCGGCGGAGCCGTGGCGCGCGAGCACCGAAACGGCGACCGTCAGCAGCACGATCGCCAGCAACGGGCAGCCCTCGGCGGCAAGCTCCTCGAGCATCAGGCTCATGGTTTCGACCCCGAGCCCCGAGCCGCCATAGTCGGGCGGGACGAGCGCGCCGATCAACCCCGCTGCGGCGAGTTCCTGCCAGAGATCGTCGATCCCGTCGCCCGATCGCGCGCGATCGAGAAAGCGCCGCCGGCCATAGGCCGTGATGATGCGTCGCACCGAATCAACGATCAGCGCGTTCTCGCTCGAGATCGGCACGAAGCCATCAGTGTTCTGGTTCATGGCAGGCGTAGCTCCCGCGTTGCGATGCCGATACAGGTGTCCTGCGCCGTCAGCGCGCGGTGGCGCAGCCGCACGCTGCGCGTGTCGCGATCGAGCGCCACCACCTCGCTTTCCACGCGGATGGTGTCGCCGATCCGCGCCGGATGCGGAAACACCGCTTCCTCGATGCCTTCGTTCGGCGCGAGCGGAGCGAAATCGCGGTCGCTGATGCCGATCATCAGCCCCAGCGTGAAGACGCTGTTGAAGAGCCGTTCGCCCGACGGCGCGTGCCGGGCGGCGAAGACGGCATCGAGCTGGAGCGGCTCGCCGCTCATGATGAGCGCCGAGGCGAGGAGGTTGTCGGTCTCGGTCAGCGTGCGGGTGAGCGCGTGGCGATGTGACTGACCCACGTCGAGCGTGTCGAAATCCATCCCCGATCCTCGTTGCGCCATTGGCCGTGAAGCTTGATCTATATCGTACGCATACGTACTATCTCGTCAAGTCGATTCGGAGTGAAGAAAGGAGAGAGGATGGCGCCGCTCCTGTACGAGGTGGAGGATGGTCTCGCGATCATCACGCTCAACCGGCCCGATCAGATGAACGCGACCTCGCCCGCGATGCGCGCGCTTCTGATCGAGGCGACCTATCGGGCCGAAACCGATGACGCCGTGCGCGCGGTGCTGATCCGGGGCGCGGGCGCTCATTTCATGGCGGGGGGCGATCTGCGCGAGTTCCGTGAGCGGATGGAGCACGACCCCGATGCGCATCGCCGCGGCGCGGAGGCGCGCGCGCTTGACGTCCATCTCGCGATCCTCCGGCTGGTGCGTATGCCCAAGCCCGTCGTCGCGGCGGTGCAGGGCGCGGTGGCGGGCATGGGCGCGAGCATCATGATGGCGGCCGATATCGCGATCGCGGCCGACGACGCCTATGTCGCGCTCGCGTTCACGCGCATCGGGCTGGCGGGCGATTGCGGTGCCACCTTTCATCTGCCGCGGCTGGTCGGCGAACGGCGCGCGCTCGAATTGATGCTGCTGGGCGAGCGTATCGACGCGCGCCGCGCCGCCGACATCGGGCTGGTGACCAGAATCGTTCCGCGCGCCGATCTTGCGGACGAAAGCGAGGCGATCGCGCGCTGCCTCGCGGCCGGCGCCACCGTCGGGCTGGGCCTCGCCAAGCGCCTGGTCCGCGGTGCGCATGCCGCCTCGCTCGAAGAGCAATTGCTGCACGAGGCCGCGGCCGCGGCGCGGTGCGCGGCGACCGACGACCATCACGAAGGCGTCGCCGCCTTTCTCGATCGGCGCGCGCCCCGCTTCGAAGGACGGTAGGCACGCGCTCGTGATCGCGGCGGCCGTATCGGCTGGAACCCCGTCCACGAGGTCTGCAAACACCTCCCGCGCGTGGTGGTGAGGGGCTCGATTTCCGCTTTCAGCCCCGCCTCGATGACGATCGGATGACAAAAATGTGCGTCGGGTGGCGTGCAGGATTTCCTCTGTCTCTCGTCACTTAAGCCCACATCCCGCAGTTTTCCGCGGCGTACCGGCGGCATGCACGATACGAATGGGCTTGATCGTCTAAAATAGTATTATATACAGATGACAAAGTGTTCTCGTGTGGGGAGGTTGAAAATGAGAGTGATTACACGCGCCCTGACCGGCGCCGCGACTCTGGCCATCATCGGCGGCATGTCCGCAACGGCGCACGCCCAGGATGCCGCTTCGGCCGACGACAGCATCGTCGTCACCGGTATCCGCGCCAGCCTGGAATCGGCGCAGGAGCGCAAGCGCACCGCCGACGCGATTGTCGACTCGATCGTCGCCGACGATATCGGCAAGCTGCCCGACAGCAACACGACCGAAGCGTTGCAGCGCATTTCGGGCATCCAGATTTCGCGCGACCGTGGCGAAGGCGGCTCGGTGGCGATCCGTGGGCTCACGCAGGTTCTCACCACGATCAACGGGCGCGACATTTTCACCGCCGGCGGCGGTCGCGGCTATAATCTCCAGGATTTTCCGTCCGAACTGCTCGGTGGCGTCGATGTCTACAAGACGCCGACTGCCGATCTGATCGAAGGGGGCATCGGCGGCGTGATCGACCTGCGCACGCGCAAGCCGCTCGATTTCGACGGGTTCGAACTCAGCGGCAGCGTGCGCGGCCGCTACGAGACGCTCGCGGACAAGATCGATCCGCTGGTCTCCGCGCTGGTCAGCGACCGGTGGAATGTCGGCGGCGGCGAGATGGGGCTGCTGCTGAGCGGTTCCTACCAGGAGCGGTCGTTCCGTTCCGACGTCATCTCGAACGGTGCGCCGTCGTTGCGCAGCGATATCATTCCGGGGCAGCAGATCTACACGCCCAACGGCGATTACGAGCCGCTCATCAACGGCAAGCGCCGCCGCATCGGCCTTCAAGGCGCGTTCCAGTGGAAGCCGAACCCCGATCTCGAGATCTTCGCCGAGGCGGGCTATCAGGAATTCCGCTCGCTCCAGCAGCAGCGCGGGCTCAACAACCCGACCAACGGGCGCGCTGTCGATCCCGACACGGTGACGCTCTATGAGGGGACGAGCGACTTCAAGTCGGGCACGTTCCTCGACGTTCCGATTACCACGTACGGCGTCCAGCGCGACACCTACGACAAGAACCAGCAATATACGATCGGCGCCAAGCAATTCTTCGGCGAATCGTCGATTTCGAGCGAGTTCACCTATCAGAAATCGACCAACGAACTCTATTACTCGGAACTCGATCTCGCCACGGTGCTGCCGCGGCTGACGATCGATACGAGCGGCAAGGTGCCCTCGGCGCTGGTCGACGGTATCGATCTGAGCGATATCAACAATTACAATATCGGCCCGCTGACGCGCAGCGAGAACCACTATAAGGGCGATTCCTACGCCGGGCGGATCGACGGCGATTTCAAGATCGACAATTCTTTCCTGACGGCCTTCAAGGCGGGCTTCCGCTATCAGAAGCTCAGCACGTCGTTCGTGCCGATCCGCTTCTATCAGGGGCCGGCGACGACGACCTCGGCCGCGGCGTTCGCGGGGTTGTTCGAATCGATGCCCTTCAAGGACTATTTCGACGGGACGTCGCGCCTCGAGCATGATTATCTGACCGCGATCACCTCCAATCTCGGCAATGCCGCCGATTGGGAGAATGTGCGCCAGACGATTGGGCTGACCAACAAGCCGGCGGTCGATCCGAAGTCGGTCTACAACATGTCCGAAGAAACGCTGGGCGGTTATGCCCGGCTCGATTTCGGCACCAGCGGTGCGATTCCGATCGACGGTAATATCGGCGTCCGGGTGATCAAGACCAAGCTGAGCATTGACGGCAATCAGGCGGTCAACGGCGTGGTTGAACCCGCGTTCTGGGATTCGAGCTATGTCAGCGCGTTGCCGAGCGCTAACTTGCGCGTGCACTTCACCGATCGGCTCCAGCTTCGCCTCGCGGCGTCGCAGTCGCTGACGCGGCCGAACTTCAGCCAGTTGTCGCCGGCGCTGACGCTGGTGCCGGCGCAGGGCCAGGGTTCGGGCGGCAACCCCAACCTGAAGCCGCTGCGCGCCGATGCCTTCGATGCCTCGCTCGAATATTATTTCTCGCGCACGGGCTCGCTCTATCTCGCGGGCTTCTATCGCAAGGTGAAGGGCTTCATCTTCACCAACGGCAATACGCAGACGATCGACGGCATCGAATATGTCATCACGCAGCCGACCAACGGGCGGAGCGGGGAGATCAAGGGCGTCGAAATCGGCGGCCAGACCTTCTTCGATTTCCTGCCCGGGCCGTTCGACGGTTTCGGCATCCAGGCGAACTACACCTATGTCGACAGCTCGACTCCGGCCATCATCCCGACCGAGCTGACGCCGCTGCCCAATCTGTCCAAGAGCAGCTTCAACGTCGCCGGCTTGTACGAGAAGGGCGGGCTGTCGGCGCGCGTCGCGTACAATTATCGGTCGAAGTATCTCAGCGGCATCTACGGGCTGAGCCACGGGGCGGGCGTGCCGCCGGAACTCCTGCCGGTTTATGCCAAGGGCTATGGCTGGCTCGACGCGTCGATCGGCTATGACATCACCAAGCAGATCACGGTGACGCTCGAGGGCAGCAACCTGCTGCAACGGCGTGAGTTCACCTATTACGGCTCGCCGACACGGCCCAACGGCCGCTCGATCGATGACCGCCAGATCATGGCCGGCATCCGCTTCAAGCTGTGATCCGAACGCGGCGGGCGGCGGTACGTAAAATGGCCGCCCGCCAGTGTTTCGACGATATGCAGGTGACCCGTGTCCGCTTCGCCTTTTAAGCTCCTCCACCCCTCCCCCGCGGCTTCGGCCGTGGGGGATTTTTTTATCTCCCGGCGCGGGATGCTCGCCGGGTTGGCGTCAGGGGGCGGGTTGGCCGCCGTTCCGGCGCTGGCGCGACCCGCGCCGTTCGACATCGCCCCTTATCGCACGCCCTACAAATTGGATCGGCTCATCGTGACCCGGTCCGACGATCCCGCGGCGTTCGATTCGAAATTCGTGGATGCGCCGCTGGTGATCCGCGGGCCTGATCGCTTCTACATGTATTATTACGGCTTCGACGGAGTCGGCTATCAGACTGGCCTGGCCGAATCCGACGATCTCCTCAACTGGCGCAAGCGCGGTATCGCGCTCGGGCGCGACCTGTCGTCGCCGATCACGCGCTACAATGTGGCGATGTCGTCGATCCTGCGCGAACCCGATCTCCACGCCAAAGGCCGGCCGATCAAGGTCGGCGGGCGCTATCTGGCGAGCTGGAACGCCTATCCGCGGCCGGGCATGGAGGAAGGGCCGGCGGTGATCGGCCTCGCCTGGAGCGACGACCTGATCCGCTGGCATCGCGACGACACGCCGATCCTGCGGCCCGAGGACGGCGCCGAATGGGAGCAAGCCGGGCTCTATCGCTCGTATCTGATCCGCGACGGCGGCATCTATTATCTGTTCTACAACGCCAAGAATCACGACACCCCCTGGCTCGAGCAGATCGGTGTCGCGACCTCGCGCGATCTCAAGACGTGGCGGCGCCACCCCGGCAATCCGATCCTCAAGGTCGGCGAACCCGGATCGAACGACGCGCGGTTCGTGGCCAACCCCTGTGTGATGCGCCACAACGGCCTGTGGGTGATGTATTATTACGGCTATACGTCGCGGCGCGGTGCGCGCGACCTGCTGGCGATCGGCCGCGATCCCTTTCGTTTCGAGAAAGTCGCCGAGCCGATGATCGATCGCGGCGAACCCGGCAGCATCGACGAAACCCACGCGCACAAGCCGTCGGTGATCTGGCACGACGGCGCGCTCTACCATTTCTATGCCGCGGTGGCGGGCCAATATCCCGACGAGGTCCGCGGCGTCGCCGTCGCGCGGTCGGTTCCGTGGTGAGGCGGGTGTTGCGCAAGCTCGGTTTCGCCGCGGCGCTGCTCGCGATGCCGGTGGCGACAGCAGCGGCGCCCGCGCCTGCACCTGAAACCTTGCCGTGGCTGAGCGTGTCCGCCGAAGGACGATATCTGCGCGCGGACGGCAAGCCGTTCTTCTGGCTCGGCGATACCGGCTGGCTGATGCTTTCGCGGCTGAACCGTGAGGAAACCGAACATTATCTGGCCAAGCGCGCGGCGCAGGGTTTCAACGTCATCCAGGTGATGGTGCTGCATTCGCCGGAAATGACGAGCCGTTACGGCGCGCCCGCACTCGATGGCGGCGATCCGGCGCATCCGCACGTCACCCCGGGGCGCGATCCGGCGCGGCCGGGCGAATATGATTTCTGGGATCATCTCGACTGGGCGGTCGATCGCGCAGCGGCGCACGGCCTCTATCTGGCGCTGGTGCCCTCGTGGGGCTCGCTTGCCTCGAGCGGCAAGCTCAACCCCGCAAGCGCCGAGGTCTACGGCCGCTTCCTCGCCGAGCGTTATGGCGACAAGTCGAACATCGTCTGGCTCAACGGCGGCGATACGCTCGGCAATGAGAATACCGAGACGTGGCAGGCGCTGGGGCGCACGATCAAGGCGGCCGATCCGCGCCACCTGATGACCTTCCATCCGTTCGGCCGCACCGATTCGTCGTGGACCTTCCACCGCGCGCCGTGGCTCGATTTCAACATGTTCCAATCGGGCCACCGAACCTACGATCAGGAAGATCCGGGCGCGCGCAGCGAAGACAATTGGCGTTTCGTCACCGAGGATCTGGCACTGTCGCCGCCCAAGCCGACGATCGACGGCGAGCCTTCCTACGAGAACATCCCGCACGGGCTGCACGACACTACCCAGCCGCGCTGGGGCGCTGCCGATGCGCGCCGCTACGCCTGGTGGGCGGTGTTCGCCGGGGCGATGGGGCATAGCTACGGCGAAAACAGCGTGATGCAGATGTACGTGCCCGGCCGCGACAAGCCGGCCTATGGCGCCGAGTTGCGCTGGGAAGAAGCGCTCGACGCCCCCGCCGCGGGCCAGATGCGGCATCTCAAGCGGCTGATGTTGTCGCGCCCCTATTTCGAGCGCGTGCCCGATCAGTCGCTGATCCTCGATAACGGGGTCCGTTACGACCGCGTGCTCGCCACGCGCGGGCGCGATTACATGATGGCGTACAGCTATACCGGCCGCCCGTTCCGGGTCCGGCTCGGCGCGATCGAGGGCAGGCGCGTCCGCGCCGCCTGGTATTCGCCGCGCACCGGCGAGACGCAGGCGATCGGAAATTTCGACAACCGCGGCGAGCGGCGCTTCGTGCCGCCCGGCACGCCGGCGCCCGGCAACGACTGGGTATTGCTGCTCGACGACAGTACGACAGGGAGGACACCATGATTTCGCGCCGGACCATGCTGATGGGGGCATCCGCCCTCGCCACGACACCCACATGGTCCGGCGCTCTCGCGGCGACTGCCAAGCCCGGTAGCGATCCCTATCTGCACCCCGGCGGGGTGCGCACGCTCGGCGAGTTCGATTACGATCAGGTCGCCTTGCTCGACGGCCCTGCGCTCACCCAGCGCGAGATGACGATGGCGGTCGTCCAGACGGTGCCCGAAGATAATCTGCTCAAGACGTTCCGTCAGCAGGCGACGTTGCCGGCGCCCGGACTCGATATGGGCGGTTGGTACGATGGCGCGCATGGCGGCGGTGGCGGGGGCATTTTCGGCCAATGGGTATCGGGGCTGGCGCGTTATGCCAAAGCCACCGGATCGAAGGCGGCGCGCGACAAGGTCGGCCGGTTGCTCGACGGCTATGCGCTCACCGTCGCGGGTGACGGGGGGATGCTCGCCGGGCCGGCGGGCGAAGGCGCCTATTTCTTCGACAAGATGGCGTGCGGGTGCATCGATGCCGCCGAACACGCCGGCTATCGGGGTGCCTGGCCGTTGCTTAGCCGCGTGACCGATCTCGTCCATCCGCGGCTTCCCGAAAAGGCGCTCACGCGCGAGGAGCAGATCGCGCGCAAGATGCGGCGCACCAACGACGAGAGCTATACGATCCCCGAGAACCAGTTCCTCGCCTGGCAGCGCAGCGGCGAGGCGCGCTACAAGGCGATCGGCGAGCAGTTCCTGATGGACGACAGCTTCTTCGATCCGCTCGCCGCCGATCAGAATGTGCTGCCGGGCCTGCACGCCTATAGCCATGTCAACGCCTTGTGTTCGGGCGTGCAGGCGTATCTGACGCTCGGCGACGAGAAATATCTGACCGCCGTCACCAACGCGTTCCGCATGATTCAGGAGCAAAGCTGGGCGTCGGGCGGCTGGGGGCCGGGCGAGTTCTTCATCAAGCCGGGGTCGGGCGAACTGGCCGAGACGCTGTTCCGCAATTTCAAGTCAAGCTTCGAGACAGTGTGCGGCTCTTACGCACACTTCAAGCTGACCCGCTATCTGCTGCGCATCACCAAGGATTCGCGTTACGGCGACAGCATGGAGCGCGTGTTCTACAACACCGTGCTCGGCGCGATGCCGATGCTCGCCGACGGCAGCGCCTTCTATTATTCGGACTATAAGCTCCACACGGGCAAGAAGATTTATTACGGCGCGAAATGGCCGTGTTGCGCGGGCACGCTGCCGCAAGTCGTCAACGATTATGCGATCAGCGCGTATATGCACGATGCCGATGGCGTCTATGTGAACCTCTATCTGCCGTCGCGCGTGTCGTGGACGCAAGGGGGCGCGAAGGTCGCGATCGAGCAGCGCACCGATTATCCCGTCGGCGCGCAATCGACGCTGGCGCTGTCGGTCTCGCGCCCGACGCGGTTCGCGCTGCAACTGCGCGTTCCGGGCTGGGCGACAGGCGGCGCGACGATCAGCGTCAATGGCGAACGTTTTCCAGGCGCTGCCGATGCAGGGAGCTTTGCGACGATCGATCGTGTCTGGCGCGAGGGCGATCGGGTGGTGATCGAGCTGCCGATGACGGTGCGGCTCCAGCCGATCGACGCCGAGCATCCGAACCTGTGCGCGTTGCTGCGCGGGCCGCTGGTGCTGCATGCGATCGGTCCGCAGGGAGCGATCCCGCGCCGTGCGTTCGACACGCTCAAGCAGGTGTCGTCCGGGCCGCCGCAATGGACGCTGGAGGCGACCGCAGGCACGTTGCGCCTGCGGCCGTTCATGTACCTCCACGACGAGGACTATGTGACCTATTTTTCGGTCACTTGATCGCGATCTCGTCGGCGAACACGATCCGCACCGGGCCGAGCAGCCCTGAATCGAGCAACGGCTCGTCCTTCGAATAGAAGGTCCAGGGCGAGAAGGTCACCCGCCCGCCCGCGGGCTTGGGCTGGCCCTGCTTGTACCAGTCGGGCAGCGCGGTGATCTTGCGCGCCATGATCGGTGTCTTCTTGCCGTCGGCGGAGAACCGCTCGCCCACCGGCCATTCGGCATCGACGAAATTGCCCTCCTCGGGCAGCGCCGCGTCGGCGATCATGCGGTTGGCCCACAGGTTGGTGACCGCCAGCGAGACGCTGTTGGCGCCTGCGTGCACGACATCGGTGATGTCGACGCGATACGGCTCCTTCCAGGTGACGCCCAGATCCTTGCCGTTGACGGTCACGCTCGACAACACCTCGACACGGCCGAGGTCGAGATAGACCCGCCGCCCCTTGCGAAGCGATGCGGCGGGCACGTCGATCGTGCGCGTATAGGTGGCGGTGCCGGAAAAGTGGCGGATGCCCTCGTCGGCATTGCGGCTCAGGCTTTCGAGCGTCGGCAGCACGGTTTGTGCCGGGGCGCCGCGGCCGGGCTGGAAGGCGACCGTCCACGGCCCCTCCACGACGCGCGGCGCCGGCACCTTCGCGGTGAAGCGGGCGCCCGTGCTGGTCGTATAGCGACCGCTTTCCCATGCCAGCGCGTGCAGCGCGCCGTTGTCCGTGCGGGTGAGTTCGGCGGGCATCGCGGCGACCGCCGGGGCGGGCGGCCCCGCTGCCGCCTCGGCTGCGATGTCGGCCGGCGTCAAAGCACGCGCGACTGTATCGGCGGGCGTGAAATTGCCCTCGAAGAAATAGGTGACGCCGTTGGGCGACGCTGGATCATTGCCGCCCGCGAACACCGTGCGACCGCTCTTGAGGCCGGTGCGCACCAGCTTGCCGTTCAGATAGAGCTTGGGGGTGCCCCGATCGTAGACCAACGCGACGTGCGTCCAGCCCGAAACCGGCTGATGGCTGACGAGCACCGCAGGCACCTCGTCGGGTGAGGCGCGCTCGATCACGAAGGCGCCGTTGCGGCCGAGCGCGAGCCCCGCCACCGCGGTGCCGTCGCCGTGCATGTCGCGGCCCGAGCGCGCCGAGACGAGATAATTTTTCCCCGTTTCGTTGATGCGTCCCTCGATCGTTTCGTCGGGCATCAGCCGCAGGTCGATATCGGGCTTGGCCCATAGCGAGATGGTGAAGCTGTCCCGCGGCGCGGCCGGCGGGGTAGGGGCAGGTGCGGTCACATCGGCGAAGCGGCGGCCATCCTTCGCCACCCAGGCAACGCCCGTCGCGGCCTGTGCCCGATCGAGCATCACGAAGGTCGACCCCGCGGGCGACAGATCGAAGACCACGCGGGTCGTCGTCGCGTCGCTCTCGAACAGCGCGGGGCGGCTGATGGTGCCGGTTTCGGCATTCCAAAGCTGCGGGGCGGCATCGCCGACGCGGAAGGTGCAGGTCACCGTTTCCGCCCGCCGCTCACGGTTGGCGACGAAATACATGTCGCTCGCGGCGAGCGCGCGGTGCATCCACACCACCTGGCCGCCGGGGTGCGAGGTCGTGCATTGCGCGTCGGGCGCGACGCCGATCCTGGCGAGCGCGTCGCCAACCGGGCCGGAGGCGAACACGCGGCCCTTGCCGACGCGGCGATCGGGTTCGCCGCTGCCCCACACGGCTTGAACCGCGGCGTGGAAATCGGTGTCGCCATCGGTCTTGCCGGCCAGCGTCATCGGATGCACCGGGCGCGACCCCATGATCGCCATGCCCTGTTCGACGAATTCGCGCAGCCTGGCGGCGAGCGTCGGGGTCATGCCGTCGATGCCGTCGGGGATGACGAGCATCCGGTAGCTGGCACCGTTGGGAAGCACGATCCGCCCGTCCTCGATCCGGGCGCGCGTCAGCAGTACCTCGGCGTTGACGAGATCATATTGATAGCCCGCGGGCACCTTCGGATCGAAATGCACGCCGATCTTGGGGTTGGTATCGGACGACACGTCGGGCCGGACATATTCGGACTGATTGGGGCTGTCTTCGCCGATGAAATAGAGCAGATCGGCGACATACGTCCCCTTGCGCAGCATATATTGCGCGCGGGTGAGGTAATCGATCCAAGCCCGCCCCTGCCCGAACCAGGTGTTCGAGCGGTCGAGGTTGATGCCCCACGGCCCCATGACCATGCCCGGTGCCGCCTTGGGGTCGGGCTGATGCGCGGCGCGATGGAACAGGATCTGGTTGACGCCGAGCGCGAACATCTGATCGCCCAGCGTCTTCATCGAATAGGGGAAATCCTGCCAGCGGCTGGTCTCCGCCTCACCGGTGAAGGCTTCGGCGGCGATCACGTCCTTGCCGTAAATGTGCGCGGCGGAGGCAACCATCTTGACGGTGCGGTTGTCTGTCCACGGCGTACGCGACCAGAATTCGCTCGTCGGTATCTGCGCGCGGCCCGAGACCTGCAACGCGTCGAACGCGCCGGGGCCATAGCCCTCGACGAAGAAGCGCAGCCCGGCCGTGTTCGCACGCTGCTGCATCCGGCCGTAATAATTGTCCGCCATCAGATCGGCCAGCGTGCGGCGGAAATCGAACAGGAAGCGATCCGACGTATCGCGATCGCCGACGATGCGGCCCGTCAACGCGGGAAGATAGGGCCGGATATCGTAATCGTTGCGGGCCGCAAAATCGGCCGGCAGCGTCGGTGTCCAGTTTTGCAGGCCGGCTTCGAAACTGTCGATCATGGCCATGTTGAACGACTTGCCGACGAGCGACCCCGCCGCTTTCACCATTTTGCCGACGCTGTTGTCGAACTGATAATCGACTGCCGCGGTGCTCAGCTTGTCGATCTCTAGCCCGCGCCCCGCATCGGAGGCGGCGATGTTGATATGGCCGGTGCTGGTGTGGCCGAAGCGCATCACCGTCCAGCGCCCCGCCGGCGGCGTCCAGCGCAGCGTGCCATCGGCCGCCAGCTTGTCGGTGATGTCGATCACCTTGGTGGGGTCGATCGCATCGCTCGTATCGTTGTCGGCGGTGCGCCCCGCGGGATCGGCGCCCTTATCGAACGCGTGTTCGGCCTTCTTGGCCCAATCGGCGATCCGGGGGGTGGCATAGAACAATGCCTCGGCGAGCATCGTCTTGGTCGACGGCGTGATCCGGAAATGGCGGGCGGTGACCGCCGGGAAACTGAGCGCGCCGGGTGCCTCGATCCCGCGCTCGCGGGCAATCGATACCTTGCCCACGGGCCGCCACTGGACGCCATCGTCCGACGCCTCGACGGTCGCCGAGAACACGGCATCGTGCGCGCCGTAGATCGTGAAGGCGCGCGCGGTGAAGGGCGCCTTCATCGTGACGATCAGCGGCGACCCCGGCGCAATCTCGACGGCGGTGTTGAGATTGCGGTCAGTGAGCGTGGCGGCCGAAACCCCGGCACCCACGCGCATCGACGCGATCCGGTCGCGGTAATAGCTCTCATCGCCCTGCGACGCCGGGAAGGCGATCACGAAAGCGTCACGATAATAATCGCGCTTGGTATAAGGCCGGGCGAGCTTGACCGCCAGCGGCTTGCCGCCGGCGACGGTGGTTTCGGTCCACACGATCTGCTGCATCGACAGCGCGGGCGTGACCCACGGCCCGCCGCTCGACGACCAGCCCGGCGCGTTGTGCAATCCGACTTCAAGGCCGAGTTCGTCGGCCTTGGTTGCCATGTGGGTCATCAGATCGAGCCAGTGCGGGCTCATATAATCGACCGGCCCCTTGGGCACGTCGCTGCTGCCGTCGAACATCATCGCGCCGCCGAGGCCGATCTCATGCATTCCGGTCAGGTCGGAATCGAGCCCCTCCTTGGTGACGTTGCCGTTCATCCAGTGATAGAAAGTGCCCGGCCGTGCGCTCATCGGCGGATCGCGGAAGGTTTCGGCATCGGGCGCCGCTGAGGGGGTGGGCGCGGGCGCGGGCGCGGGCGCAGGGGCGGTGGCGCGGTCCTGCGCGGTGGCCGCCGTCATCGCCAGCGCCGCCAGCGCGCTGCCCGTCGTCCATCGTCCGATCGCTCTCATCATCGACTCCTGCTGTCCTCTAAAGATTGAATTCGCGCCGGATCGCGGCGCCATGCTGATCGATCGCCGGCGCTCCGGCGGGGTTGCTTGCGCGCGCGCCGTCGATGCGCAGCGGTGGGCGGGTGGTGGTTACGACGTCGGTCTCCTGAAGCATCCCGAGCCGCGCGAACGCGTCGGAGGCGAGCAGGGCGGGCCAGTCGAGCACCGGCGCGCACCAGATGTCGTGCGCGCGCAGCACCGCCATCCAGTCGTCGGTGGTCCGCTGGACGATCCGCCCCGCGATGCGCGCCTTGATCGCGTCGCGATCGGCAAAGGGATCGCCGCTGAGATCGAGTCCGAGCAGCGGTGCCAGCCGATCGAGCGGCATCATCGCCAGTGCGAGCCAGCCGTCGCTCGTGCGATAGACGCCGTAGGGGGCGCCCAGATAGGCGTGCGCATTATCCACCGCGGCACGGCGTGGCAGCCGGCCGCCATCATTGAGGTGCGTCGTCAACACCTCGAACTGGTAATCGATCAGCGCTTCGAGGAGGCTGGTCTCCACCAGCGCGCCCGTGCCGTCGATGCCGCGGCGCACCAATGCCGCGAGCACGCCTTCGACCAGCACATGCCCCGCGAGCATGTCGGCGATCGACAGCCCGACCGCCTGCGGCCCGTCACCGGCATCACCGTTGAGCCACATCGCGCCCGAGAGCGCCTGCGCGAGCAAATCCTGCCCCGGCAGATCGGCCCAGGGGCCGTCATCGCCGTACCCGCTGATGGTGCCGACGACGAGCCGGGGATTGGCCGCGCGCAAGACGGCCGGGCCGACGCCAAGCCGATCGGCGACGCCGGGGCGGAAGTTCTGGATCACCACGTCGGCGTGCGTCGCGAGGCGCACCAGCGCCGCCCGATCGGCATTGATCTTGTAGTCGAGCGCGATGCTCTGCTTGCCGCGATTGATCGCGTGAAACAGCGTCGAGGCACCGTCGATATCGGTATCGGAGAGATAGAGCGTGCGGCAGATGTCGCCCACGCCCGGCCGCTCGACCTTGATGACGCGCGCGCCGAGATCGCCAAGCCGCAGCGCCGCCGACGGGCCCGACAGGAATTGCGCCATATCGATGACGAGCAGCCCGTCGAGCGGCGGGGACGTCGTCATCGGCTGTTCCGGTACAGATCGTTGAGCGCGGCCAGCGCCGACACCGCATCCTCATCGGCGCGCAACGCGGTGTTGAGGCGTTCGGAGGCGGCGTGCTGGAACGCCATGTAGCCGTCGTGGCGCGGGCGCAGCCATGCGCGATCGAGCGACGCGCGCGTGTTCGTATAGAAGCCGTCGACGGGGTCGTTCACCGCCGCATCGCTCCATGCGTCGGCATGGGCGGGTTGCCCCCCCGCGGCGGCATAGAGCCCGCGTTGCACCGCGCCGCTCGCCACCCATTGCGCGAACCGCGCGGCCTCGGCGGGCGCTTCGCCGAAAGCGGAAACGGCGATGCCGGTGCCGCCGAGCGCGGAACCTTGCGGATCGGCCGACGGCAGATCGGCGAAAGCGATACGGACGGCGCGGAAATCGGCGAGCGCATAATTCATATAGCCATAGATCAGCGGCGACACCGCGATCGGCGATTCGGGTGTGGCCATCGCCTCGAGCACCGCGATCGGATCCTGCGTATAGGCGTCGGGGCCGACGAGGGCGGCCAACGCCGCCAGGCGATCATAGGCGGTGCGGGCCGCATCGGGGAACAGCGCGTCTTCCTCGACCGGCAGCGCCACGCCCAGCAACCCGCTGAGCGTGAACAACGACATCAGCGAATGCGGTGGGCGCAGCGCGAGCGCCAATCGCCCGTCGCGCGCCAGTGCGCTCACCGCATCCCAATCGGCGGGCGGGCCGGCGATCCGGCCGGGCACCCATGCCTGCACCTGCGCCGCCGCATCGATTGGCAGCGCCCATTGGTGGCCGGCCCAATTGTAGCTTTCATAGGAACCGCCGACCGATCCGGCCGCGATCCCGGCAAGCGACTCGGCCTCGCAAAGCGTGTCGAGCGGCGCGAGGCAGCCGGCCTCGGCGACCTGCCCGACATGCGGATGATCGATCACGATCAGATCATAACGGCGGGCCAGTTCCTCGACGGGGAAGCTCTCGAAATCCTGCAACGAGCGGCGGTCCCAGACGATCTCCCCGCCGCCGACTGCCGCCCATGCGCGCGACGCGGCCACCAGCGGATCGTAGCCGCGCGCATGGTCCCACGTCATTCCCCGCATGTCGCTCTCCCGCTCCCGATACCGGTTGACTCGTCTCCTAACGCGCAGCATAGCTCTTGGGAAGAAATATCATATAAACATACTAATTGAGGATCCGAACGCGCATGACCGTGGTCCAGCAGGACAGCCCGCCCGACAGCGGTTTCGTCATGCCGCTCTCCGGCGTGACGGTGCTCGATTTCAGCCAGTTCCTCGCCGGTCCCGCGTGTGCGCTGCGGCTCGGTGACCTCGGCGCGCGGGTCATCAAGGTCGAGCGTCCTGACGGCGGCGACGCCAGCCGCAAGCTCTATCTCGCCGATCTCGCCTTTGATCAGGATAGTGCGCTGTTCCACGCGATCAACCGCGGCAAGCTGTCGGTCGCCGCCGATCTGAAGGATGCGGGCGACCTCGCCAAGGTGCGTGCATTGATCGCGAAGGCCGATGTGCTGATCCACAATTTCCGGCCCGGTATCATGGAGCGGCTGGGGCTCGGCTGGGAGGCGCTGTCGGCGCTCAATCCGCGGCTGATCTATGCCGGTGTCAGCGGCTACGGCCCGGTGGGCCCGTGGCGCGATCGGCCGGGGCAGGATCTGCTCGTCCAGTCGCTGTCGGGAATCGCCTGGCTGTCGGGCGATGCCGATGGGCCGCCGGTTCCGGCAGGGCTGTCGATCACCGACATGATGGCGGGCGCGCAGCTTGCGCAGGGGATTCTCGCGCTGCTGGTGCGGCGCGGGGTGACCGGGCAAGGCGGGCGTGTCGACGTCAGCCTGATCGAAACCGCGATCGACCTGCAATTCGAACATCTCGCGGTCTATCTCAATCGCGACGGCGCGATGCCCGCGCGTAGCGCGGTCGCCAACGCCAACCTCTATCTCGCCGCGCCTTATGGCTTGTACGCCACCGCCGACGGCCATCTCGCGATCGCGATGTGCCCGGTCGATCGGCTCGCGGCGGTGATCGATTGCCCGGCGCTCGCGAATTTCCCGTCCGACCGCTGGTTCGCCGATCGCGACGCGATCAAGGCGGTGTTGCGCGATCATCTCGCGACGCAGGCGACCCGCTATTGGCTCGATCGGCTGGAGCCCGCCGGGATCTGGGCGGCGCCGGTCAACGACTGGCCCGCCTTTACCGCTGATCCGGCCTTCGCCGCCCTGGAGCCGACGCAGCAGGTGCGCGCCCCCGACGGCGCGGCGTTGACGCTGACGCGGTGCCCGATCCGCGTCGATGGGCGTATTCTCACCAACGAACGCGCCGCCCCCCGGCTCGGCGCCGACACTGCCCTGATGGAGGCCAGCGATGATCGTTGAGCAATATTTCGAGGAGTATGAGATCGGCGCGGCGCGCACCAGTTTCGGCCGCACGATCACCGAAACCGATTTCGTGGTCCACGCGGGCCATACCGGCGATTTCTTCCCGCATCATATGGATGCCGTGTGGTGCGCGACGCAGGATATCGGCCAACGGATCGCGCATGGGACGATGATCTTCTCGATCGGTATCGGCCTCACCGCGACCACGATCAACCCGCACGCCATGTCGTACGGTTATGATCGGCTGCGCTTCATCCGCCCGGTGCATATCGGCGACACCATCACGACGATCACGACGATCGCCGACAAGCGCGATCATCCCAAGCGCGCGGGCCACGGGGTCGTCACCGAGAAGGTCGATATCCGCAACCAGAACGGCGAGACCGTGCTGGCGTGCGAGCATCTCTATCTCGTCACGCGGCGCCAGCCGCTCGCCTGATCATGCGCTGGCGCCCGATCCCCCTGTTGTTGTGGACGATCGTGGTGGTCGCGGCGCTCGCGGCGCTCGTGGCGCTGCGTGGCGCGGCGCGCGCCGACGCCCCGGCCGCCGTGGCCGCTAGCGGCGGGCCGCGATACGGGCTGTCGACGGTGGGGCTGAGCTATCCCTTCGCCGCCGCGATCGCCAAGGGGTTCAGCGATGCGGCGGTGGCGGCGGGCGCGACGCCGGTGGTGCTCGATGCGCAGGGCAGTGTGCAGAAACAGGCCAATGACATCGACGATCTGGTCGCGCAGCGCGTCAAGGGAATCGCGATCATGCCGCTCGATTCGGTGGTGGCGCAGGGCTGGGTCGATCGCGTGGGCCGCGCGGGCGTGCCCGTGGCGGCGGTGGCGGCGCTGGTCGGCGACCCGCGCACGCGCGCGATCGACGATGTGTATCCCGGCCTCGTCGCGCTTGCCTCGCAGGATGAGGTGGCAGCCGGTGAAGCGGCGGGCACGCTCGCCGCCGAATTGTTGCCGCGCGATCGTCCGGCGCGGATCGCGGTGATCGAAGGCGCGGCGGGCTTCCCCGAGGTCGAGCAGCGCGCGCGCGGCTTCCGACAGGGGTTGGACAAGGCGGGCGTCCGCTACACGATCGTCGCCTCGCAGCCCGGGAATTGGACAGCCGAGGGCGGCGAGGCGGCGTGCCAGAACATCCTTGCCGCGCAGCCCGACATCGATCTGCTGTTCAACGAGGCCGACGACATGGTGATCGGGTGCGCCCGCGCGGTGCGCGCCGCCGGGTCGCACGCGCGTCTGATCGGCGTCGGCGGCTCGAAGCTCGCGGTCGCCTCGATCAAGGCCGGCGCGGTCGACGGCACCGTCTGCTTCAAGCCCGAGGCGCTGGGCGCGCTCGCGTTCGAGGCGTTGCACGCGCCGCAAGCGGGGCCGCGTTTCCGCACCTATCCGATTCCCGCGGTGACGCGCGCCACTGTCGATGCGTGTGTCGGCCAATGGTGACGCTCCGCCTTGAAGGGATCGCCAAGACCTTCCCCAACGGCACCGTCGCGCTGAGCGGCGTCGATCTGGTGCTGGCGCCGGGCCGCGTCCACGGCCTGCTTGGCGCGAACGGCGCCGGCAAATCGACGCTGATCAAGATCCTTGCGGGGGCGCTGGCGCCGACCGCCGGGACGATCCGGCGCGACGATGCGGTCGTGCGCTGGTCGAGCCCGCGCGGCGCCAAGGCGGCGGGCGTCGCGACGATCTACCAGCATATCCCGTTGGTGCCGACGCTCAGCGCGCTGGAGAATATCCTGCTCGACGAAGGCGGCTGGCGGCGCCGGCGTGCCGATGCGCGCGCGCGGATCGCCGCTCTGGTCGCGTCGCTCGGCAACCCGTTCCCCCTCGATACGCCGGTTGGCGACCTGCCGATCGGCGCGCGGCAGATGGTCGCGATCACGCAGGCGCTGGCCTCGGGCGCCGAGGTCGTGGTGATGGACGAGCCTACCGCGTCGCTCGCCGGGCACGAGCGCGCGCGCGTCTATGAGACGATCCGCCGCCTCGCCGCCGAAGGCAAAGCGGTGCTGTTCGTGTCGCACTTCATCGACGAGATCATGGCGCTGACCGACGAAGTCACCGTGCTGCGCGACGGCCGTACCGTGCTCCATGCCGAGACCGCCGGGCTGGAGCCGCAGGCGATTGCCGCTGCGATCGCGGGCCGGTCGGTGACCGCGCTCGAGCGTCCTGCGGTGGCGCGGACGCCGGGCGCGCCGGTGCTCGAACTGCGCGATGTCGCCTCGCCGGGTAAGCTTGCGCCAACCAGCCTCACGTTGCGCGCTGGCGAAGTGCTGGGGCTGGCCGGAACGCTCGGCTCAGGCCGGAGCGAATTGCTGCATGCGATTTTCGGCGCCGATCCGGCGGCAACGGGGGCGGTCCTGCTCGATGGTGCGCCGGTGGGGCGCTGGCCAGACGAGGCGGTTGCCGCCGGAATCGCGCTGGTGCCTGAGGATCGCGCGCGCCAGGGCTATGTGCCGTTGCTGACGCTTGCCGAAAACATCGCCTTGCCGCGCCCCACCGGGCTGCTGCTCGATGCCGAGGCCGATCGCGTGGCGGCCGATGCGGCGATCGCGCGGCTGGCGATCAAGGCGCCGGGCGCCGATGCGCTGCCGGGCGAGCTTTCGGGCGGCAATGCGCAGAAGGTGGTGATCGCCAAATGGCTGGCGCCGACCACGCGCGTGCTGCTGCTCGACGAACCCACCGCCGGGATCGACATCGGCGCGCGCACCGACATCCTGCGTCTTGTGCGCAGCCTGGCCGATGACGGCTTGCCCGTGATCCTCGTCTCGTCCGAGTTCGAGGAATTGCTCGCGATCTGCGATCGGTTGCTGGTGCTGCGCGACGGCGCGGTGATCGGCGAGGCCGATCCGGCGACGAGCACCGAATCGGATCTTATCCTCATGACCGGGGGCGGCGCCCCTCTGGGAGCCGCTGCATGACCGACTGGCGACGTATCTTCAGCCTGCGTGAGGCGGGCGTCTATTATGCCCTGCTGCTGTTGCTCGGCGTGCTGGCCGCGCTCGCGGCGGCACGCGGGCTGCCGCTTTATCTGTCGGGGCAGAACCTCGGCAATATCGCCTATCAGGCGTCGCTGGTCGGGATCATGGGCGTCGCGATGACGGTGATGCTGATCACCGGCGCGTTCGATCTGTCGGTGGCGTCGGTGGCTGCGCTGGCGGCGGCGGTGCTGGTCGGGCTGGCGGGGCAGATCGGGTTCGTGCCCGCCGCCTTTGCCGCGTTGGCGGTTGCCGCGACGATTGGCCTCATCAACGGCGCGATCGTCCAGTTCGTCGGGATCAATGCGTTCATCGTCACGCTGGGCACGCTGACCGCGGTGCGCGGGCTGGTGCTGATTCTCACCGACGGCCGCTCGCTGATGGTCGAACAACCGCAAGTGCTCGCCCAGATGCTCGCGTTCGAAAGCACGCGCGTGCCGCTGTTCTGGCCGCTGTTGGCGCTGGGGGCGGCATTGGTCGTGCTCGGGCTGGCCAAGCGGCGGCCGTTCGTGGCGGTGGGCGGCGCGGTGCTGGGGGCGCTCGCGCTGGTGGCTGGCGCCGGTTTCAATGTGGCCGCGCCTGTGGTGTATCTCGCCGGGTTCACCGCGCTGCTCTGGTTCGTGCTCGGCTTCACCGTGATCGGCCGCCGCCTCTATGCGGTGGGCGGCAATCCCGAGGCGGCGCGGCTGTCGGGGATCAATGTCCATGCCTATCGGCTCGGCGCGTTCGTGCTGTCGAGCGTCGCCGCCGGTTTCGCGGGCGTGCTGTTCGGATGTCGGCTCGGCGCGATCAACCCGACCGCGCTGCAGGGCACCGAGTTGACCGTGATCGCCGCGGCGATCCTCGGCGGCACCTCGCTGTTCGGCGGCGCGGGCAGCGTGGTCAAGACGGTGGTCGGCGCGTTGTTGCTGTTCACGCTGACCAACGGCTTCAACATCCTCAATCTCGGCGCCAATTATCAGGGGCTGATCGAGGGTATCGTCGTCGTCGCGGCGGCCGCGATCTACACGCTGGGGGCGGAGCGCCGCCGCGCCCGCCCGGCCGCGTCCGAGCCGACGCCCGTCGAGGTGGCGGCATGACCGAGACGCTGCGCATCGCCGTCCGCAAGTTCGATCCGTTCGAAAGCGCGATCCAGAAGCAGTTCGCCGATTTCGTCGCGACGACGGGCACCGATGCGCGGTTGGAAGCGGTGGCGATGGACCTCAATCCGCTGCACGAAGCGGCGATCGAAAAGCGCGGCCTCGCGACCGGCGGCTGGGACATCGCCTTCATGGCGACCGACTGGCTCGCCGAGGCACAGGCGGGCGGCCTGCTCGAAGACCTGACGCCGCATATGGCGCGCGCGCCCGTCGCCGATTTTCCCGATGCGTGGAGCCCGTCGCTGACGACGATGCAGCGCTTCGCCGGCGGGTTCTGGGGGATGCCCTATCACGACGGCCCCGAATGCCTGATCTATCGCAAGGATCTGCTCGACGCCGCGGGGATCGCGGTGCCCGCGACATGGGATGACTTCCACGCCGCGGCGCGCGCGCTTCATGCGCCCGATCGCGACCAATATGGCACCGTGCTCGCGCTGTTCCCCGACGGGCACAACAGTTTCTACGATTTCTGCATCCACATCTGGTCGCGCGGTGGCGAGCCGTTCACCGCCGACGGCCGCCCGGCGTTCACTTCACCACAGGCGCATGACGCGCTCGATTTCCTACGGATGCTCGCTGCGGATACCGAAGCGATGGCGCCGGGCGCGCGCGATCTCGACAGCGTCAAATCGGGGCTGCTGTTCGCCGAAGGCAAGGTCGCGCTGATGGCGAACTGGTTCGGGTTTGCCGCTTATGCCGATACGGCGCCCGACAGCCGCGTGAAGGGGCTGGTCGATGTTGCGCCCTTGCCTGCCGGGCCGGGCGGGCGCAGCGTCTCGCTCAACGTGTTCTGGGTGCTGACGATCGGCAGCGGCTCGCCGCGCAAGCAACTCGCGTGGGATTTCCTGCGCCACTGCGCGACCGCGCCGATGGACAAGCTCACCACCACCGAAGGCGCGATCGGGGTCCGCAAATCGACCTGGACCGATCCCGAGATCAACGCCGACGTGCCTTATTATCACCGGCTCGACTGGCTCCACGAGCACGCGCGCGAAATGCCGCTGACGCCGAAGCTCGCCGAGATTTCGCATATCGTCGACGATATGTTGACGGCGGCGGTGACCGGCGATGCGCCGACCGCCGACCTGCTCGCCGAGGCCCAGGCGCGCGCCGAGGCGCTGGCATGAGCGCGCTTGGCCAACCTTTGCGGCAACAATGGCCGATGCCGTCGCACCCTCGCCCGATCGTGATCATCGGCACCGGCGGGATCGTTAAGGATGCGCATCTGCCCGCTTATCGCAAGGCGGGCTTCACCGTAGCAGGGCTGTACGACAATGATCGCGCGCGCGCCGACGCGTTGGCAGGCGAATGGGGCATCGGCACGGTGTTCGACACGCTCGAACAGGCCGCTGCCGCCGACGCGGTGTTCGATGTCGCCGCGCCGCCGGTGGCGCATGTCGATATCCTCTCGGCGTTGCCCGAAGGCGCGGCGGTGCTGCTGCAAAAGCCGATGGGGCTCGATCTCGCCGCCGCCACCGCGATCCGCGACACATGCCGTGCACGGCGGCTGACCACCTCGGTCAATTTCCAGCTCCGCTATTCGGCGATGATGCTCGCGGTCGCCGATGCGATCGCGCGGGGGCGGCTTGGCGACCTGGTCGAGATCGAGGTGCATCTCAACCTCGTCACACCCTGGCATCTGTTCCCGCACCTGATCCCCAACCCGCGCGTCGAGATCGTGTCGCACTCGATCCATTATCTCGACACGATCCGCGCGTTTGCGGGCGATCCCAAGGGCGTGTTCGCGCGCAGCTATGCACATCCGTCGAGCCCGCTTGCCGACACGCGCACCACTGCGATCCTCGATTACGACGCGCCGCTGCGGGTGGCTTTGTCGATCAACCATCACCACGAATTCGGCCGCCGCTTTCAGGATGCGTCGTTTCGGGTCGAGGGCAGCGATGGCGCGATGATGATCAAGCTCGGGTTGCTGCTCGATTACCCGACCGGCGAGCCCGACGAATTGTGGTTCGCGCCGCGCGGCGGGCCGTGGGAACAGGTGCCGCTGGGCGGCGCGTGGTTCCCCGACGCCTTTATCGGCCCGATGGCCAATCTCCAGCGCTTTGCCGCGGGCGAGGACGATCGTCTCGCCACCGCGGTCGAGGACGCATGGAAAACGATGGCGCTGGTCGAAGCGTGCTATCGTGCCGCCGCCGCGCCTGCCTATCCAATTCCCACCGAATGAACGAAGGATCCCCAGTGATAGACCTTTCCGGCAAAACCGCGCTTGTCACCGCCGCCGCGCAGGGCATCGGCCGCGCGTCGGTGACGGCGCTCGCCGCCGCCGGCGCGCGCGTGATCGCGACCGACATCCACGCAGGCGCGCTCGATGGCCTTGCGGGCGATGCTGTGACCACGCTTGCGCTCGACGTGCTCGATCCCGCTGCGATCGCAGCGGTGGTCGGTGGTGCGGGTGCTATCGACATCCTGTTCAATTGCGCGGGCGTGGTCCACGGCGGCGCGTTGCTTGAGGCGACCGACGCCGATCTCGACTTCGCCTATGAACTCAACGTCAAGGCGATGACGCGGATGTGCCGCGCGGTGCTCCCCGGCATGCTCGCGAAGGGTGACGGCGCGATCATCAACATGGCTTCGGTCGCGTCCAGCGTGAAGGGCGTGCCCAACCGCTTCGTCTACGGCGTCACCAAGGCGGCGGTGATCGGGCTCACCAAGGCGGTCGCCGCCGATTATGTCGGCAAGGGCATCCGCTGCAACGCGATCTGCCCGGGCACGGTCGAGACGCCCTCGCTCAACGAGCGGCTGGCGGCGCAGGGCGATTACGAGGCCACCCGCGCGGCGTTCGTCGCGCGCCAGCCGATCGGGCGGATCGGCACGCCCGAGGAGATCGCCGATCTCGTCGTCTATCTCGCAGGCGCGACCTATACGACCGGCCAGATCCACAATATCGACGGCGGCTGGTCGATATGAAGCGCTTGTTGCTCGCAACCGCCGCGCTGATGCTCGCGGCGCCGCTGCCGGTGGCCGCCGATACGGTGGCGCCTGCCGGCCAGCAGCAGTTCGACAAACTGTGGCTCGGCTCGGCCTGGTATCCCGAGCAATGGCCCGAGGAACGCTGGGCCGAAGACCTGCGGCTGATGAAGGCGCACGGCGCCAACGTCGTGCGGATCGGCGAATTCGCGTGGAGCCGGATGGAGCCCACCGAAGGCGCCTATGACATGAGCTGGCTGGTCCGCGCGGTCCGGCTCGCGGCGAAATACGACATCAAGATCGTGATCGGCACCCCCACCGACACGCCGCCGGCGTGGATGACGCAGAAATATCCCGAGGTGCTGCGCATCGACGGCGATGGCAAGCGGCTCGGCCACGGTGGACGCCGCCAGTTCTCGATTTCGTCGACGCTTTATCGCCAGTTCAGCCGCGACATCGTGTCGCACATGGCCGACGCGCTGGGGCACGAGCCTAACGTGATGGGCTGGCAGATCGGCAACGAATATACCGACGAAAGCTATGGGCCTGACGCGCAGGCGGCCTGGGTCGCGTGGCTCGAACGGCGCTTTGGCACGCTCGACAAGCTCAACGCGGCCTGGACGACCGATTATTGGTCGCAGACCTATACGGCGTGGGATCAGGTGCCCTTCAACACCGAGAAGGGCAATCCCGGCCTGATGCTCGAGCAGAAGCGCTTCATCACCAGCCAATGGGTCGATTTCCAGAAGAATCAGTTCGATGTGCTGCGCGCGCGCGTGGCGCCGTCGCAATTCATCACCACCAATCTGGGCGGGCTCGGCTGGGCCAACAAGTTCGACCGTTACGAGATCAACCGCGACCTCGATTTCGCGTCGTGGGACAATTATGTCGGCACCGGCCATTTGCAGGCCTATCGCAACGGCGCCTCGCACGATCTGGTGCGCGGGTGGAAGCGCAAGAATTTCTGGGTGATGGAAATCCAGCCCGGGTTCGTGAACTGGGCACCGGTCAGCAACATGCTCTATCCCGGCGAGACGCGGGCGATGGCGTGGCAGGCGATCGGGCACGGCTCCGACGGCATCCTCTATTGGCAGTGGCGCAACGCGCTCAACGGGCAGGAGACGATGCACGGCTCGCTGATCGGCCCCGACGGCAAGCCGCTGCCGATCTATGACGAGGTCGTCCGGATCGGGCGCGACATGGCGAAGGCCTCGCCGGTGCTGGCGGGCACGCACCCGGTGTCGCCGGTCGCGATCCTCCAGGATTATCCGAGCC
The DNA here is from genome assembly GCF_003550065.1 of Hephaestia caeni. GTDB lineage: Bacteria > Pseudomonadota > Alphaproteobacteria > Sphingomonadales > Sphingomonadaceae > Sphingomonas > Sphingomonas caeni_A. The sequence continues at coordinate 314,493 of NZ_QXDC01000003.1, read as the reverse complement.
GATGGGCGATCGATTTCCAGTTGCAGCACAAGGATTACGACCAGATCGGCGTGCTGCTCGATTATTACCGGCCGCTCAAGGATGCGCTGGGGGCGGTCGATATCGTCGAGGCGGCAGGGCCGCTCGATGCCTACAAGCTGGTGGTCGCACCGAGCCTGAATATCATCACCGACGACCAGGCGGCGAAATTCACCGCTTATGTCAAAGCCGGCGGCAATCTGATCCTCGGGCCGCGCTCGGGGATGAAGGATGAATACAACCGGCTCGATCCCATCCGGCAGCCCGGGCCGCTTGCCGAATTGCTCGGCGGTCAGGTCGAGCAATATTACGCGCTCGACGAAACGGTCGCGGTGGGTGACGGGACGGCGGCGATCTGGGCCGAGCGGCTCGCCGCGACCGCGCCCGATACCGAAACCGTCCTCACCTACGGCAAGGGCAATGGCTGGCTCGACGGCCGCCCCGCGGTGATCCGCCGCAAGGTCGGCAAGGGCACGATCACCTATGTCGGCGCGCTGGTCGACGACACGGTGATGAAGCAACTGATCGACGGCGCGCTGGCGCATGCCGGGGTTGCGCGCGATTTCGCGATGCCCGAGGACGTCGAACTGATGACCCGCGAGGGCAAGGGCCGCCGCGTGTTCATCCTCATCAACCACGGGCGCGAGACGCGCTCGGTCGCGTTGCCGCGGCCGATGGCGGATGTGCTCGGCAAGGGTAATGTCTCCACGCTCACGCTGGCGCCCGAAGGCGTCGCCGTTCTTTCGGAAAGGAGCACCGATGCTGCTCGAAAATAAGGTCGTCCTCGTCACCGGCGCGTCGGCGGGGATCGGCCGCGCGGTCGCGATCGGCTGCGCACGCCACGGCGCCGATGTCGCGATCAATTTCGGCCGCGATACCGCAGGGGCTGCGGCCGCGGTCGCGGCGATCGAGGCATTGGGGCGCAAGGCCGTCGCGATCCAGGGCGATGTCGCCGAGCCCGCAACCGCGCGCGCCTTCGTCGAAGGCGCGGTGGCGGCGCTGGGGCGCGTCGACGTGTTCGTCAACAATGCCGGTATCTGCCCGTTCCATGCCTTTCTCGATATGCCCGCCGAGACGTTCGAGCGGACGATGCGCGTGAACATGCACGGCGCCTATTTCATGGTCCAGGCCGCGGCGAACCAGATGGTGAAGCAGGGCGACGGCGGCTCGATCATCGCGATGTCGTCGATCTCGGCGCTGGTCGGCGGCGAATATCAGACGCATTACACGCCGACCAAGGCAGGGGTGCTGTCGCTGATGCAATCGTGCGCGATCGCGCTCGGCAAGCATGGCATCCGCTGCAACGCGCTGCTCCCCGGCACCATCCTGACCGACATCAACAAGGATGATCTCGCCGATACGGGCAAGCGGACGTACATGGAAAAGCGCATCCCGCTGGGCCGCCTCGGCGAGCCTGACGATCTGGTCGGCCCCACGGTGTTCCTCGCCTCCGATCTCGCGCGCTACGTCACCGGCGCGTCGATGCTGGTCGACGGCGGCATGTTCGTGAACCTCCAGTGAGCAAGGCCGCTTCCACGCTCGACTATCGCACGCTCGCGAAACGGCGGCTGCCGCACTTCCTGTTCGAATATATCGACGGGGGGTCGTATGACGAGGTGACGCTCAAGCGCAACGTCGCCGATCTGCGATCGATCGCGTTGCGCCAGCGCGTGCTGACCGATGCTTCGGGGCTCGATCTGTCGACCGAATTGTTCGGGCAGAAAATGGCGCTGCCGGTGGCGCTCGCACCGATCGGCCTCGCGGGGATGAACGCGCGGCGCGGCGAGGTGCAGGCGGCGCGCGCGGCGGAGGCCAAGGGTATTCCCTTCTGCCTCTCGACCGTCTCGGCCTGCCCGCTCGATGAAGTCGCGGCGGGCACCACCAAGCCGTTCTGGTTCCAGCTCTACATGATCCGCGATCGCGCGTTCATGCGCACCTTGCTGGCCAAGGCAAAGGCATTGGGCTGCACGGCGCTGGTGTTCACCGTCGATATGCCGGTGCCCGGCACGCGCTATCGCGACTATCGCTCGGGACTCGCCGGCGCGGCGGGCATGTTGGGGTCGATGCGGCGGACGTGGCAGGCAATCAAGCGCCCCGGTTGGGCGTGGGATGTCGGCGTCAACGGCCGGCCGCACAGCCTGGGCAATGTCGCGCCGGTGCTCGGCGAGAAGTCGGGGCTGGAGGATTTCTTCGCCTGGATGGGCAATAATTTCGATCCGTCGATCTCGTGGAAGGATCTCGATTTCATCCGCGCCGAATGGGACGGGCCGCTGATCATCAAGGGCGTGCTCGACCCCGAGGATGCGCGCGAAGCGGCGGCGATCGGCGCCGACGGCATCATCGTCTCGAATCATGGCGGCCGCCAGCTCGATGGCGTGCTGTCCTCGGCGCGCGCGCTGCCGCCGATTGCTGACGCGGTGGGGGATCGGCTGACGGTGCTTGCCGATGGCGGCGTCCGATCGGGGCTCGATGTCGTGCGGATGCTCGCCTTAGGCGCCAAGGGCGTGCTGCTCGGGCGGATCTGGGCTTATGCGCTCGCGGCGCGGGGCGAAGCGGGCGTTGCCCACATGCTGAGCCTGATCGAGGCCGAAATGCGCGTCGCGATGACGCTGACCGGCGCGACCAGCATCGCCAGGATCGATCGCGCGATCCTGGCCGAGCACCCCCAGCGATCATGACGCGCGAGGGGCTGGCACACACGCCTTCATAGATATAATATTACTATTCTGGACACGCCCGCAAAGATGGGGCAAAGGCGTGTTGGTGTCCTGTCCGTGAGGCGGGTGGGTCGAATTGACGCTGGTATAATCTGAATATTATATACTCTATGATACGAAGGCGGGGAGGTTCAGCGGTGGCGCTGTCGAAGATCAAATATGTGCGCGCGTTCACCGTGCGCGGCGGCGGGGCCGACTATCACGATCAGGGCGACGGCCATTGGATCGACGATCACGTCGCCACGCCGATGGCGCGTTATCCCGACTATCGCCAGTCGCGGCAGAGCTTCGGCATCAACGTGCTGGGCACGCTGGTGGTCGAACTCGAGGCGGAGGACGGCACGGTCGGCTTCGCGGTGACCACGGGCGGCGAACCCGCCGCGTACATCGTGGAAAAGCACCTCTCGCGCTTCCTGATCGGCCGCGACCCGGCGGAATATGAGAAGATCTGGGACCAGATGTACTTCTCGACCCAATATTACGGGCGCAAGGGGCTGGTTATCAACGCCATCTCCGGGGTCGATCTGGCGCTATGGGATTTGCTCGGCAAACTGCGCGACGAGCCGGTCTACCACATGCTCGGCGGCGCGGTGCGCGATGAATTGCAATTCTACGCCACCGGCGCGCGGCCCGATGTCGCGAAGGAACTGGGCTTCATCGGCGGCAAGCTGCCGCTTCGCCACGGCCCCGCCGAAGGGCTCGAAGGGCTGCACAAGAACGTCGCGCTGCTCGCCGACATGCGCGCGAAGGTGGGCGACGATTTCTGGCTGATGTACGATTGCTGGATGTCGCTCAACCTCGATTACGCGACCCGGCTGGCGATCGCGTGCCACGACCTCGGGCTCAAGTGGATCGAAGAGGCGCTGAGCCCCGACGATTATTGGGGCTATGCCGATCTGCGCCGCAACGTGCCGCGCGGCATGCTGGTGACGACCGGCGAGCACGAGGCGACCCGCTGGGGTTTCCGGATGTTGCTCGAAATGGAATGCGCCGACATCCTCCAGCCCGATATCGGCTGGTGCGGCGGCGTCACCGAACTGCTCAAGATTTCCGCGCTGGCGGATGCGCGCGGCAAGCTGGTCGTGCCGCACGGATCGAGCGTCTACAGCTATCATTTCGTCATCACCCGCCACAACTCGCCCTTTGCCGAATTCCTGATGATGCACCCCGAGGCCACCGACGTGGTGCCGATGTTCGCGCCCCAGTTGCTTGGCGAGCCGGTGCCCGAGAACGGTCGCATCCGGGCGTCGGCGCTCGACAAGCCGGGCTTCGGCGTCGAGCGCAACCCCGACATCACGCTTCACCGTCCCTATCCGAATTGAGGAATCCATGAAGATTTGCCGCTATGGCCCGAAAGGCGCCGAAAAACCGGGTCTTGTCGATGCCGACGGCCGCATCCGCGACCTCTCCGCGCACGTCGCCGATATCACCCCCGCCGAAATCACCCCCGAGGGTCTGGCCCGGCTCAAGGCGATCGATCCTGCCTCGCTCCCGCTGGTCGAAGGGGACCCGCGCTACGGCGTGCCGGTGAACGGCATCGGCAAGTTCCTCGCGATCGGCCTCAATTATGCCGATCATGCGCGCGAGGCCGGGCTTGAACCCCCGCCCGAGCCGATCTTCTTCACCAAGGCGATCTCGTGCCTCGTCGGCCCCAATGACGACGTGATGATCCCGCGCGGCAGCGCCAAGACCGACTGGGAAGTCGAACTGGGCGTCGTGATCGGCAAGACCTGCCGCTATGTCGAGCAGGCCGATGCGCTCGATCACGTCGCCGGATACGTGCTCGTCAACGACGTGTCGGAGCGCGCCTTCCAGAAGGAACTCGGCAGCCAGTGGGACAAGGGCAAGGGCTGCGACACGTTCGGCCCGACCGGCCCCTGGCTGGTGACCCCCGACGAGGTCGGCGACTGCCAGGCGCTGGATATGTTCCTCGACGTCAACGGCAAGCGGATGCAGACCGGCCACACCGCGACGATGATCTTCCCGGTCGCCGAATGCATCGCCTATGTCAGCCGCTTCATCACGCTCCAGCCGGGCGATCTGCTGATCACCGGCACCCCGCCGGGCGTCGGCGAGGGGCAGAAGCCGACGATGATCTTCCTCAAGCCGGGCGACCGGATGCACCTCGGCATCTCCAAGCTCGGCGAGCAGCGCCAGAATGTGATCGCTTTCGACCTGGAGGCGCTTGCGTGAGCATTTTCGCCAATCGTTTTGCCGGCCGTACCGCCATCATCACCGGCGGCGCCTCGGGTCTCGGCAAGGCCGTCGCGCAACGGATCGTCGCCGAAGGCGGCGCGGTCGCGCTGTGGGACGTCAACCCCGACGCGCTCGCCGCCGCTCGCGACGCGGTCGGCGCGCGTGATATCCAGGCGCTCGACGTCGCCGATCCCACCGCGGTCGAGGCGGCGACCGCTGCCAGTGCCGCCGCGCTCGGCAAGGTCGATATCCTCGTCTGCTCGGCGGGCATCACCGGGGCGACGGCGCCGGTGCACGAATATCCGCTCGATAGCTGGCGGCGCGTGATCGACATCAACTTGAACGGCCTGTTCTATTGCTGTCGCGCGGTGGTGCCGCTGATGCTCGCGGGCGGTTATGGCCGGATCGTCAACATCGCCTCGGTCGCGGGCAAGGAAGGCAATCCCAACGCCTCGGCCTATTCGACGTCCAAGGCGGGCGTCATCGGGTTGACCAAGAGCCTCGGCAAGGAGCTGGCGGGCAAGGGCGTGACGGTCAACAGCCTCACGCCCGCTACCTTCGACAGCCCGATCCTCGATCAGTTGCCGCAAAGCCAGGTCGATTACATGCGCTCGAAGATCCCGATGGGGCGGCTCGGCAACATCGATGAAAGCGCCGCGATGGTCTGTTTCATGGCCAGCGAGGAATGCAGCTTCACCACCGCGTCCACCTTCGACACCTCGGGGGGGCGAACGACATTCTGACCGCGTCGGGGCAGCCGCCCGCCAAGAGGCGGCGCCCGGCTCATTTGGGAGAGAGTTGAGTGCCGGAGATTCCGTTCGTCGACGCCCATGTCCACCTTTGGGATCTGTCGCGCCTCCACTATCCGTGGCTGACGCCGCCGTTCGCCGACGACGGCCCCAACGGCAGCGTCGAGGCGATCGCGCGCACTTATCTGCTCGACGACTATCTCGCCGACGCCGCCCGCTGGAATGTGGTCGGCATGGTGCATATCGACGCCGGGGCGGAAGCCTCGGCGGCGCTCGCCGAGACCGAATGGCTGCAGGCGATGCGCGACGCGCGCGGGATGCCGAGTGGCATCGTCGCGTTCGCCGCGCTCGACGATCCCGATGTGGATGTCCTGCTGGCGGCGCATGCTCGCCACGGCGGGGTTCGCGGCATTCGCCATATCGTCAATTGGCACGCCGATCCGATGCGGACCTATACGCCGCGCGACATGACGCAGGACGAAGCGTGGCGGCGGGGTTACGCCCGGCTCGCGCATCACGGCCTGTCGTTCGATCTGCAATGCTATCCCGGCCAGATGGGATCGCTGGCGGCGCTGGTCGCGCGCCATCCCGACGTGCCGGTGATCGTCAACCACATGGGGATGGCGGTCGCGAGCGATCCTGCCGGCTTCGACGATTGGCGGCAGGGGATGCGCGCGCTGGCCGCCAACGCGCATGTCGTCACCAAGATTTCAGGGGTGGGTTTCATCGACCGCCGCTGGACGATCGAGCAGATCCGTCCGCTCGTGCTCGAGGCGATCGAGATGTTCGGCGCCGATCGCTGCCTGTTCGCCAGCGACGTGCCGACCGACAAATTGTTCGGCAGCTTCGATCGGCACATGGAGGCGTATCACGCCATCGTCGCCGATTTCAGCGATGCGGAAAAGCGTGCGCTGTTCGGCGGCAACGCCAATCGCGTCTACCGGCTGGGGATCGCGCTGTGATGCGGCGCGCGTCCCTGTCGCCGCGCCCCGTATCGCTCGACACCGTCTTCCACCTCGATTGATCGCAGGAGACCGACCTCATGCCCGGCAACCCGCTCCTCGGCGTCCTGTTCCACTGGATGGGCGGCCTCGCGTCGGCCAGTTTCTATGTTCCCTATCGCGGCATCAAGCGGTGGAGCTGGGAGGTGTTCTGGCTCGTCGGCGGCATCTTTTCCTGGGTGTTCGCGCCGTGGATCATGGCCAGCATCCAGACCAACGATCTGTTCGGCGTGATGGGGCAGATCCCCGGCAATGTCGTCGGGCTGTGCATCCTGTTCGGCGTCCTCTGGGGTTTCGGCGGGCTCACCTACGGCCTGACGATGCGCTATCTGGGGCTGTCGCTGGGGATGGCAGTGGTGCTGGGGCTGTGCACGGTGTTCGGCACGCTGATCCCGCCGATCGTTCAGGGCGATTTCGCGAGCAAGCTGCTCGGCACCACGAGCGGCCTCATCATCCTGCTCGGCCTCGCGATCACGCTGGCGGGGATCATCGTCGTCGCGATCGCCGGCGCGCGCAAGGACGCCGCGCTTTCCGACGAGCAGAAGGTGGCGGCGATCGCCGAGTTCAACTTCAAGAAGGGCGTCGCGGTCGCGATCTTCTCGGGCATCATGTCGGCCTGCTTCGCCTTCGGGTTGGCGGCGGGCGAGCCGATCAAGGCGCTTTCCGCCGCCGCGGGCACCGGCCCGCTGTGGACCGGGCTGCCGGCTTTGTGCCTGATCATGTTCGGCGGGCTCATCACCAATGCGGTCTGGTGCGGTTTCCTGATCGTGCGCAACGGCACCGCGGGGGAGTTCATCGGCCGGCCGGGCAAGGCGCCCGACGCCGATGGCCGGCGCCCGCCGCTGCTCCTCAACTACCTGCTCGCCGCGTTCGGCGGGACGCTCTGGTACTTCCAGTTCTTCTTCTACACGATGGGCGAAAGCCAGATGGGGCGCTTCGGCTTCTCGTCGTGGACGCTCCACATGGCGAGCATCATCATCTTCGGCACGCTGTGGGGCTTCGGCTTCAAGGAGTGGAAGGATGCCGCGCCGCGCGTGCGCCGCCTCGTGTGGCTGGGCATCTTCCTGCTGGTCTTCGCCACGGTCGTGATCGGTTACGGCAACATGATCGGGACGGGCGCATGACCACGCGTCGCGAATTCCTCGCCGGCACCGGCACTGCCGCCGCGCTGGTCGCGGTGCCGGCCTGTTCGACCGCGCCTGCACTCGCCGCGGTCGATCTGCGTGCCGAACACACTGTCGATCTGCTCGGCACCGAGGTCGCACGGCCACGCCTGTCGTGGCGGATCGAAGCCAGGGATCGCGGCGTTAGCCAGACGCGCTACCGCGTCCGCGCGGGCAGCGCCGCGGGCAAGAACGATCTGTGGGACAGCGGCGATGTCGCATCCGACGCGAGCGTCGATATCGCATGGGGCGGCACGCCGCTGACGTCGATGCAGCGCGTCTGGTGGTCGGTCGAGATCGAGGATGAAGGCGGCGCCACCGCCACCTCCGCGCCCGCATGGTTCGAAACCGGCCTGCTGTCGCCCGACGATTGGCGCGCCGCTTGGATCGAGGCCGAAGACCCGCTCGCCGCGGCCGATCGCGCCGCGGGCGTGCGCTGGGTGTGGAGCCCGACCGCGCTCGACAGCCGCCCGCACGCGTTCCGGGTTGATTTCGATGCCCCCGAAGACCTTGAGCGCGCCGAGATCCTGATCGCGGGTAAGGATCACATGCGCGGCGTGTGGATCAACGGCGAGCACAAGAACCCCGATGCACTGCCGCTCGGGCTCGGCTGGGATACGATGCTCCCCTTCTGGGGCACCTTGCTACCGTTCGAGGGTGCTGTCCGCCCCGGTCGCAACAGCGTGTGCGCGCTGGTCGAGGCCGAAACCACGGGGTTTTTCCCGGTCGACGGCGGCGCGTTTGCGGCGCTGATCCGGCTCCATCGCAAGGGCAGCGTGATCGATCGCATCGTCAGCGGGCCCGATTGGCGCGTGCGCCCCAACCCGCCTGAAGGCTGGACCGCGCCGACGTTCGACGCCAGCGCCTGGGCGCGCCCGGTGGCGAGCGGATCGAACGTCAACAACGATCCCCGGCCTTCCGAACCTGCGATGCTGCTGCGCACCGATTTCAGCACGACCAAGAAGGTGGTTGGCGCGCGGCTCTATGCCACGGCGCTCGGCGCTTATGATGCGCGGATCAACGGCGACCGTGTGTCGACCGCGTTCCTGGCACCCGAGACGAGTGTCGCGCACAAGCACGTCTTCTATCAGGTCTATGACGTTACCAGGCTGATCCGAAAGGGTGAGAATGCGCTGGGCGTCGTCGTCGGTGACGGCTGGTATGCGGGCGCGTTCGGCTGGCGGATGGAGCGCTATGGCTTCGGCCCCGCGCCGCGTCGGCTGCGCGCGCAACTCCGGCTCGATTATGCCGACGGCAGCCACGACTGGATCGTCACCGGCCCCGATTGGCGGCTCGGTGCGTCGCCGATCCTCAAATCGGACATCTACAACGGCGAGACGATCGACGCGCGGCTGGCAACGCCGGGTTGGGACAGCCCCGGCTTCGACGCCGCGACCTGGACTACCGCGACCGTGGGCGCCGAGCCGCCGGTGCGATTGGTCGCGCAGACCTCGCCGCTACTCACCGCCAACATGAAGCAGCGTGTCGCCAAGGTCACTGAGCCCGCGCCGGGTCGGTTCGTGTTCGATTTCGGGCAGAATTTCGCGGGCTGGGTGCGCCTGAAGGCACGCGGCGAGGCGGGCACGCAAATCACGCTGCGCTTCGCCGAATTGCTCAATCCGGACGGCACAGTCGATCAATCGAACCTGCGGCTCGCCGAATGCACCGATCGGTTCATTCTCGCCGGTGACAGCAAGGCCGAGATTTTCGAGCCGCATTTCACCTATCACGGCTTCCGCTACGTCGAGGTCGAGGGTTATCCGGGTGCGCCGACCGCCGACGATATCGAAGGCATTGTCGTCTATAGCGCATGCCGCACGACGGGCGAGATGCGCTTCGCCTCGCCGTTGCTCCAGAAGATCTGGCAGAATGCCGAATGGAGCCAGCGCTCCAATTTCTTCTCGGTGCCCACCGATTGCCCGCAGCGCGACGAGCGGATGGGCTGGATGGGCGATATCCAGATCTTCCTCGATGCCGCCGCATTCAACATGGAGGTCGATCCCTTCATCCGCCGCTTCCTGATCGAAGCGCGCGCCGCGCAGCGGACGGACGGCGCCTATCCGATCGTCGTGCCGCAGCCGCAATCCTTCCCCGATGTGGTGACGGCAGGCTGGAGCGAGGCGGGGATCATCCTGCCGTGGCAGCTCTGGCAGCGCTACGGCGATACCGAAGCGATCGACGAGAATTGGGCGGCGATGGAAGGCTGGATGGCCTATGTCGCGCGCAGCAACGCCGATCATATCTGGCGCAACGATCGCGGGCTCGATCTCGGCGACTGGCTCTCGGTCGATGCGGTCAAGCCCGATGACGAGACGACGCCGCGCATCCTGTGCGCGACGGCCTATTGGGCGTGGTGCGCCCAGTTGATGGCCGAGATGGCGCAGGCGACCGGCCGCGACGCCGATGCTGAACGCTACACCGCGCTCCACGGCAAGATCGTCGCGGCGGCGCAGAAGGATCTGCTCAAGCCAAATGGTGTCGCGGGCAATGCCAGCCAGACCAGCCAGGTGCTCGCGCTGCATTGCGGGCTGACGCCGCCCGATCAGCGCGCCGCCGCCGCCGAGGTGCTCGCCGCCGATATCCGGCGGCGCGGCATGAAGCTCTCGACGGGCTTTCTCGGCACACCCTATCTGCTCGATGTGCTGGCCGATAACGGCCGGCTCGAAGAAGTCAGCGGGCTGCTGCTCCAGACCGGTTATCCGAGCTGGGGCTATATGCCGGTCAAGGGCGCGACCACGGTGTGGGAACGCTGGAACGGCGATGTCGGCGACGTCGCGATGAACAGCTACAACCATTATGCGCTCGGCGCGGTGGTCGGGTTCTTCTATCGCCGCCTTGCCGGGATCGCCCCGGCGGCGCCCGGTTTCCGCCGCATCTCGGTGCGGCCGATCTGGCTGCCCAAGGTCGGCAAAGTCTCGGCGAAATACGAATCGTGCGTCGGGACGATCGCGACCGAGGTCGATGGCGATACCGGCGGCGTGTCGCACCTGACGCTCTCTGTTCCCGCCAACACGATTGCCGAGGTCGAACTGCCGGCGCGCGCCTGGCGCGAGGGCGGCCGGGCGATCGATCAGCATCCCGATGTCCGCAACCTCACCCGCGCTGGTGATCTCGTCCGCTTCGAGGTCGGTGCCGGAAGCTACGACTTCAAGATTTGAACCTGGGAGAACCCGACCCGTGCCCACACTTGGACTGATCCATAATTCGCCGATGCTTGCGCCGGTGTTCAACGAGATCGCCGCACGGGTCATGCCCGACGTGCGCATCCTCCACTTCGTCGACGAAAGCACGATCAAGAATACGATCGCGGCCGGGCGGCTCGAAAAGGCGACGATGCGGCAGGTGATCCGGCTGGTCGGCTCGACCTTCGACGCCGGCTGCGATGCCGCGCTCGTCACCTGCTCGTCGATCGGCGCGGCGGTGGATATCGCCGCGCAACTCTATGACCAGCCGGTGCTGCGGGTTGATCGCGCGATGGCCGAAAAGGCGGTTGCCACCGGCCGCCGGATCGGGGTGGTGGCAACGTTGTCGACCACGCTCAACCCGACCGCCGATCTCGTCCGCCGGGTGGCGGCCGAGCAGGGCAAACAGATCGAGATCGTCGAGCATCTGTGCGAAGGCGCGTTCGAGGCGGTGATGGCGGGCGACGGTGCCACGCACGATCGCATCGTGGGCGAGGGCCTGACCGAGGGCATGAAGGGTGTCGACGCGATCGTCCTCGCGCAGGCGTCGATGGCGCGGGTGGTGGCGTCGCTTCCCGAAGGGGCGGTGGCCGCACCGGTCTATTCGAGCCCCGAACTCGGTATGGAGCGGGCGCGCGACGTGCTCGCCGGGCGCGTCAAGTGAAGAAGCGCCATGCCGTCGTCGGCGTGCTCGCGGTCCTGTCGGTCATCACCTTCCTCGATCGCATGGCGATCGCGGTCACCGGGCCGGCGATCCAGAAGGAATTGTCGATCACGCCCGATCAATGGGGCTGGGTGCTTGGCGCTTATGTGATCGCTTATGCCGTGTTCGAAGTGCCCTCGGGCGCGTTGGGTGATCGCCACGGATATCGCAGGGAATTGACGCGGATCACTGTCTGGTGGTCGTTCTTCACTGCGATCACCGCGGTGTGCCGCAATTTCTGGCAGCTTGCCGGCGCGCGTTTCATGTTCGGGCTCGGTGCTGCTGGCGCCTATCCCAATATCACCGGCGTGCTGTATCGCTGGCTGCCGGCGCGCGAGCGCGCGCGGGGGCAGGGGACGATCTGGGCGGCCAGCCGGTTCGGCGGCGCACTCGCCCCGCTGCTGCTGGTGCCGCTTGAGGCCGTGTTCGGCTGGCGCGCGGTGTTCGTGGCGCTCGGGATCGTCGGCCTGGTCTGGGCCATCGGCTGGCGATTCTGGTATCACGAGCGCCCCGCCGATCAACCGGGGATCACGCCCGAAGAGGTTGCCGAAATCGGCGACGACGGCGCCGGGGGGCATAGCGGCACGCCGTGGCGCAAACTGTTCGCGCTGCCGCAGCTCTGGCTGATCGCGATCGCCTATTTCTTCTACGCGTTCGGCGCGTGGTTCTTCTTCAACTGGTTCCCCGTCTGGATGGTGCAGGGCGCCGGATTCTCGATCGCCGAGATGGGCCTGTACGGCTCGATCCCCTTCCTGCTGGGGGTGGTCGGCAATATCATCGGCGGCGTCCTGTGCGATCGGCTGGCGGAGCGGATGGGCATTCGCCGCGCGTACAGCCTGATCGCCTTCTTCTGCCTGACGATCACGGCGGCGCTGCTGGTGGCGATGAGCCAGATCGACAATCGGATTGCGATCGTGCTGCTTGCCGGTGCGGCCTTCGGCGTGATGGATCTGATGCTGCCCGCCGCGTGGGCGATGTGCATGGCGATCGGGGGCAAGTTCGGGGGCACCGCCAGCGGTATCATGAATACCGCCGGCAATTTCGGCGGCTTCATCTGCACGGTGGTGATCGGCTACGTGCTCGCCGCGACAGGCAATTACGACCTGCCGCTGCAGGGCGTGGCGGCGATGGTGTTCATCGCTGCGGTGCTGTTCTTGCTGATCGATTGCACCAAGGGCCTCGACGAGAAGATCGTGCCGCTCGTCGCGCCTGCCGCTGCCTGAACCCTATCGTCCGTCGCGTCGGCATGGTTCGGCGCGGCGGACGATCGGGAGGTGACGCCCGTTTCCGAACGCCGGTGTCAGCGGCCGCGCCGCACGGTCTCGAAAAAGCCTTCGCCGCCCATCTGGCCGCCCTTGAGCACCAGCTCGAGGCCATTGACCGCGGCCTCGGCGGCGTGCGCGCGCACCAGCGGCGCGCCGCGCTCCATCGGCGCGGCCCAGGTCAGCGCATCGATCCCCAGTTCGGCAACGCCGTGGCTGGAGGTGTCGCCACCCGCGAATAGCACGCGACGCAGCTTGTGCTGCCGGATCGCGCCCAGCGCGACGCGGCCGAGCGCCGCGCCCAACCGATCGCCGGCGGCGGGCGCGGTTTCGCCGAGCGGCCCTTCGGCCGAATGGATCACGCACCGCCCGTTGCTGTCGAGCGCGCTTCTGGTCGCGTCGATCAGCCGGGCTTCCTCGGCGCGCTCACCGCGCATCAGCGCGGGCACATCGGCGCGGACGCCGACATAGCCATCGGCCAGCCCGCGCGCGATCTGCGCCGCCGTGACGGGGGAGCAGCTTCCGCTCACCACCAGCATCCGATCGACCTCGGCGGCGCGCTCGGGGGCGGCAGGAGGCGTGATGACGCCGCTCGCCTGCCACGCCATCACCAGCGCACGCGTGACGCCGGAACTGCCCACTGCGAAGCGGGTGCCGCGTGCCTGCATCAACTCGCCGGCCGCTGCGAGGCTGGGCATGTCGATGCCATCGAACAGCACCGCGCCGTCGCTCACCGCGTCGAACAGCGCAGGGGCGGCCCCGGCCTGAATGCGGTCGATCGGCACCAGCGCGATCGGCATGTCGGTTTGCGCGGCGAGATGGCGGCGCAGGTCCGCCTCGTGCATCGGCGTCACCGGATGGCGTGCCATCGTCGGATGGCGATCGATGCGGAACACCTCGTCGCCCCCGGCCACAGCGAACAGATTGCCGAACACGACATAGCGGCCGAGATGCGGGGCACCGACCACGATCGGCACCACGCCGCCGAACTGACGCGCGCCGATCTCCATCGCGCGGCCGATCGATCCGGTCTGTGGGCTCGAATCGAACGTCGAGCAGGTTTTGTAATGGACGACCGCCGCATCGCCGATCGCCGCGAAGGCACCGGGCAGATTGGCGTCCATCCACGCCGGCGACCGGCTGCGGCTGTCGCCGGCAAGGCCGATCGCGCGCGCGTCAGGGAAGCGCGCGCGCAAGGCGGCGTCGGGCGCGCGCAGGAACAGCACCGCGGGCACGCCGCCCTCGGCAAGCTGTTCGAGGACGTCGGTCGATCCGGTGAAATCGTCGCCGTAATAAGCGTAGAGCGGTGTCACCCGCCGAACGCCGCCACGGCCTCGCGCAATTCGGGTGAGCCCTGCGCGGCTTCGGCCAGCGGCACGCCCGCCACCGCCGCGTCCCATGCCTGGCGCAGCGCGGTGACCCCCGCCGCCGGTCCACCCGGATGCGCCAGAATGCCGCCGCCCGCCGCGAAGATCAGATCGATCGATTCGAGCGCCGCATAGGTCGCGTGTGCCTGTTTCACCGATTGCCCTGATGAGAACACCGGCATGATCTCGCAGCCGTGATGCGGTGCGTCGAACATCGGCGTCAGACACTCGCGTGCCGAGGCGATGACGCTCTCATTGGTCTCGCAGAACTTGTTGTCGATGCCGTTGACGTGGCTGTGATCGATCCCGGCCAGCCGCCACAGCTTCTGGAACGCGAGATAGCTCATCCCGATCGCGGGCGACCGCCCGAGCATTCCCCAGCCGTTGCGATGGCCGTGAATCGGGAGCTGTGCATGCGCGCGCAGCATTTTCATCGCGGGCAAGCCGATCGAATTCATGCTCGCCATGATGCAGGTGCCGCCCTGCGACAGCACATGATCGTGCCGCGACAGCATCTCGTCGATGTCGCCGGTCAGGTTGGCGGCGTACATCACCTTCTTGCCGGTGCGTTGGGCGTGATCGTTGATGACGCGCATCACCGCCGCGACGCGGGCCTCGAACGGGCAGGCAGGGCCGTCGCTTTGAAGCTCGTCGTCCTTGATGAAATCGATCCCGGCGGCGAGCAGGCCCTTGACCTGCGCGGCGGTTGCCTCGGGATCGAGCCCGACGCTCGGCTTGATGATCGTGCCGATCATCGGGCGATCGTGGACGGCCGCCAGCGTGCGCGTTCCCGCGACGCCGAACTGCGGGCCCTGATAGCGATCGAGGAACACCGGCGGCAGCTTGAGATCGAGCAGCTTGAGCCCTGAAAAGGCCTTCAGCTCGGAAAGGTTGCCCGCCACCGTGGCGAGCAGATTGGGGAGCGACGGCCCGAAATTGTGGACCGGCCATGACAGCACCACGCGCGCGGTGCGTCGCCGCCCGTCGCCGCCGTCTTTGGGCAGCCCCGAGCCGGGCAGCGACGGCGCGGCCGCGTCTTCCAGTTCCTCGATCGATTCGACCCGCGCGCTATGCGCTTCGCGCAACGCGTCGGTCTCGCCGGGGACGCGCACGAAGGTGCCCGTCGATTGCTCGCCCGCCATCGTTTCCGCCGCCTGCGCGAGCGGAAACGCGGTTTCGATCCAGTAGGTTGCGAAGACGCGGTCCATCGTCACGCGATCTTGAAGTAGGTGTTATAGCGCTCGGTATCGATCGCATAATAAGGCACGAACACCAGGTCGCGCCCGTCGACACCGGCGCGATACGCCTGGTCCTGGTTCGGAACCGGGGCCAGCGCGCCGGGCAGCGCGATCGTTTGGTTTTCGATCCCCTCCCACGGATTGACGCCGACATACATCACCGCCCCGCGCATGACGGCGGCGAGGTTCGGGTTCTGGTCGTCGATCGCCAGCGTGCGCAAGGCTTGCGGGATGACGAGATCGATCGTGTCGCCCGCCTTCCACGTCTGCGATACCGCGGCAAGCGTGCCAGGCGTCACTGCCTGCTGCCGGCCGTTGATCGCCATCGTCGCGCCCTTGGCCCAGGCCGGGATGCGCAGCTTCATCGTGAAGCGGCCGTTGCCGGGCTTGCGCACGGTGAGCCGCACCGTATCGGTCGCGGGGTAGAGCGTCTCCTGCGCGACCTCGACCGCACCGCCGGCGCGATCCCATTTGACTTGGGAGGTGGCGTACATGTTGACCAACAACGTGTCGTTGTCGTGGAAATAGAGCCCGCGCACATAATCGGCGACGCCCTGGACGAGCGTGCCCGAGCAGCACGGCCATTTCTTGTGGTAATAGAGCTTCTCGCCGCCCGCGCCGTAGTTCGAATAATAGGGATATTCGCCATCGCTGTCAGGCAGGCGGGTGGCCAGCATCGTGTTGTAGAGGATGCGTTCCAGCCCGTCGCCATATTGCGCCTCGCCGGTGAACGACGTCAGATAGCGCGCCAGCTTCATGTCGGCGAAGCTGCCGCACGGCGTCTCGAAATGCGCCTTGGAGGATTTGAGACTCTCGGCGAGCAGGCCCTTGTGGAGTTCGACGAACTGCTCCTCCGGTCCCCAGCCGCCCGACGCGAAACGCTGCGGCTCCATGAACTTCCACGCGTTGATCAGCGCGGTGCGATATTTGGGATCGCCGAGATGACGATACGCCTGCGCGCCCGAACTCAGCGCGATCGTGTGGCTGTAGGCGTGCTTGGTCGGCAGCACGTCCTGCCCCGCCGCGAGCGGATCGAACCATTCCTTGTTGAGCATGTAATGGACCGCCATCGCGCGGAAGCGGTCGTCGCCGGTGATGTCGGCGACGTGGAACAGGTTTTCGGAGATGACGTAGGTTTCGTCATAGGGCGGATCGACCTTGCCGATCCGGTCGCGCGATACCGGCGAGATATAGGGCAGGCACTTGTCGATGACGATCGGCATCAGCTCCTTCGCGCGCTCGACGCCGCTCAACTGATAGGCATCGACCAGTGCGACGACATATTTGTCCATCACATAGGCGGCCCACTGATCTTGCGCGTTCTTGCCGGCATAGGGGTTCTTGGCCTTGACGATCGCTTCGCCGAAGCCGTCGACCAGCGCCGCGACCTTGGCGTGCGCGGCGGCGTTGTTGGTGGTCGCCGCGAACCGCGCGATGCCCGAGACATATTGGCCGAAGGCGAGGCCGGGCACGAAGCCGTCGGCATCGTACCAGCCGCCCATGTCCGGCCCCGGCGCCGGCAACCCGGCATTCTGGCGGAAAACCTTGAGCAGGCGATCGTTGTCGAGCGCTAGATAATGCGAATGGATGCGGTCGTAATGTTCCTTCATCCGACCGCTGCCGGTCAACTGGACCGCGCCGTAATCGAATTCGTGCAGCGCTTCCTTGCCGCGCATCGCCGCCGACGCCGCGCCGGCCCAGGCGGTCGCCGGCAGCGCGACGGTGCCCGCCGCGGTTGCCGCGCACGCGGCGCAATGGAAGAAATCACGCCTCGAAACGCCGTCGCCCACATCGCTCTCCTTCATGGGAATGCTCGGTCCAATTACCTCTGGCACTTTAAGCGCCACCCCGGCTATATCTAGACATATGATAATACGAATGGCAAGAGGGAGTGGTATGATCTGTAGGCCAGTTTTTGCGGCGCTCGCATTGGCGTCGTGCCTCGCCGGCATGCCGGCGGCGCTTGCCCAGAAGCCTGCGGATTTCCCCGCGCGCGCAACCGCTTATGTCGATCGCCCCGCGATCGCGGTCGGGGCCGCCTGGTATCCCGAACATTGGCCTGAATCGCGCTGGGATACAGATCTGGCGCTGATGAAGGCGACCGGGTTCAACACGGTTCGCCTTGCGGAGTTCGCGTGGAGCCGGATGGAGCCCGAGGAAGGCAGGTTCGATTTCGCCTGGCTCGATCGCGCGATCGCGGCCGCGCAGCGTCACGGCTTCATGGTCGTCCTCGGCACGCCCAGCGCGGCGCCGCCCGCCTGGCTGACGCAGAAATATCCCGATACGCTGCGCGTCGATGAAAACGGGCGTCGCGCGGGGCATGGCGGGCGCCGCCAATTTTCCTTCGCCAGCAAGCGCTATCGCGATTTATCGCGCCGCATCGCGGTCGAGATGGCCAAACGATATGGCCATCATCCGGCGGTGGTCGGCTGGCAGATCGACAACGAGGTCGGGCCGCCGTCGTTCGATCCCGAAGCGGTGGCGGCATGGCACGCCTTCCTGAAGACGCGCTACGGCACGATCGACGAACTCAACCGGCGCTGGACCGCCGAATATTGGAGCCAGCATTACAACGATTTCGATCAGGTGCCGCTCCACGCCACCGGCCAGCAGAATCCGGGGTTGCTGCTCGATTTCCGGCATTTCACGACCGCGATGTGGACCGATTACGTCCAGAACCAGGCGCGCGCGATGCGCCCGCTCATCGATTCGCGGTCGTTCATCACCACCAACACGATGTTCTGGAACGCGGGCTTCGACCATTTCGTCATGCACCGCGATCTCGATCTGGCGTCGTGGGACAATTATATCCCCGAAGGCCGCCCCGATTGGGTCGCGAACGGCGCCAACCACGATCTCGTGCGCGGTTACAAGCAGCGCAACTTTTGGCTGATGGAAACGCAGGCCGGCCACGTCGATTGGGGGCAGATCAACCGCGCGCTCGATCCGGGGCAGGTCCGCGAGATGGGTTGGCAGGCGGTGGCGCACGGCGCCGATGCCGTGCTCTATTGGCAGTGGCGCCCGGCGGCGAACGGGCAGGAAACCTATTACGGCACGGTGCTGGGGCAGGATGGCACGCCCAACCCGATCCAGCCCGAGATCGCGGAGATGTCGACCGAAATGACCGGCGCGGCGGCGCTGCTCGCCGATACCCAGCCGACGGCGAAGGTCGGTATGATCTATTCGTACGACAGCCGCTGGGCGATCGACCTCCAGCGCCACCACAAGGATTTCGATCCGATCAGGGCGTTCACCGATTTCTATCGGCCGCTCAGGGTTCAGTCGCAGGGCGTTCATGTGCTCGCGCCCGAGGCGGATTTCACGGCCTATCCGCTCGTGGTCGCGCCCGATCTCAACGTCGTGACCGAAGCGCAGGCGAAGCACCTCGACGCCTATGTCCGCGGCGGCGGCCATCTCGTGCTCGGCCCGCGCTCGGGGATGAAGGACGATGCCAACGCGCTGTGGCCCCAGCGTCAGCCGGGGCCGCTCTCGGCGCTGCTGGGCGCGCGCGTGGCGCAATATTATGCGCTCGACGAGGGCGTCGGGATCGCCGGCACGATCGCGGGCAAGGCATCGATCTGGGCCGAGGCGATCGAACCGGTCGCGCGCGACGTGCGCACGCTGGCGGCCTACAAGGACGCCGGTGGCTGGCTCGACGGCAAGCCCGCGATCGTGACGCGCAAGGTCGGGCGCGGCAGCATCACCTATGTCGGCACCTGGCTCGAGCCCGAGGCGATGGCGAAGCTCGCCGCTTCGCTGCTCGCCGATGCGAAGGTGGCGCCGATCGTCGCCGATGCGCATCCCGATCTCGAGATCGCCGAACGCGCGGGCGCCGGCAAGCGGGTGCTGATCGCGATCAACCACGGCGACGTCGCGCATCCGCTCGCGCTTCCCGCCGGCGCCAGACCCGTAAGCGGCGACTGGACGGGGGGGCAGGTTGCCGCGCATGGTGTCGCGCTGTTCCAGTTCGCCGACGAGGATTGATCGATGATGAAGCTGCGCCATCTTGCCGCCCTGCCGCTGCTCGGCGCGCTCGCGCTGACGGCGGCGCATGCCGCCGCGCCCGAACACTGGGTGCCGGGCTGGGCCGCGCCGCCGATCGGTTATGAACCCGCGATCCGCGACGGGCTTGGCCGGCCTTTCCATGCCGAGACGGTGCGGCAGGATCTCCGTGTAGGTATCACCGGCACCACGCTGCGCGTCCGGTTCAGCAACGAACTCGCGGACGTGCCGCTCAGGATCGGGGCAGCCTCGATCGTGCGGCTCGACGCGGCGGGCAAGCCCGTCGCCGGCAGCTTGCGCGCGCTGACCTTCGGCCGCGTCGCCGGAGTGCGGGTGCCGGCGTTCGCGCCGATGCTCTCCGATCCGATCGATTATCCGGTGACGGCCGGTGAACGACTCGCAATCTCGGTCTATTTCCCCGAAGAAACCGCACCGCCCGCGCACGCGCAGATGGTCGATATCGTCGCCGGGGACGCGACCGGATCGCTGGACCTCGTCTCGCCGCGGCGCGCCCGCGCATCGGGTGTGGTCAGCGGGCTCGCGATCGGCGGCAGCGCGGCGACGCGGGTGCTGGTCACCTTCGGCGATTCGATCACCGAGGGCGCTGGCGCAACGCCGGGCAAGGCGATGAGCTGGCCCGCCCAGCTCGGACGCATGCTCGTCGCGAATCCCGACGGCCGTTGCTGGGCGGTCGCCAACCAGGGCATCAGCGGCAACCGCCTGCTCAGCAGCGGGCGCGGCCCCAACGCCTTGTCGCGCTTCGATCGCGATGTGCTGTCGGTGCCGGGCGCGACGCATGTCGTCGTGCTCGAAGGCATCAACGATATCGGCAAGGTCAAGGATCCGGCCAAGGATTGGCAACCCCCCGCCGATCAACTCATCGCCGCATACGAACAGCTTCTGACCCGTGCGAGGGCGCGCGGGCTCAAGGTGATCTTCGGGACGTTGCTGCCCTATGAAGGCGCGGCCTACGCCGATGCCGCGGGCGAACAGCGCCGGCAGGCGGTCAACGCCTGGCTACGCGCCAACGCCGCCCGCTTCGATGGGCTGATCGACTTCGACAAGGCGATGCAGGAGCCGGGGAAGCCGGCCGTGATGCGGCTGTCCGACCAGATCGGCGACCACCTGCACCCGAACGATGCCGGCTATACCCGCATGGCCGAGGCCGCGCTGCCGGTCGTTCTGGCGCAGGGGTGTGGTCAGGCCAACGCCTCGAACAGATAACGCCCCGAGCCCACCGACAGCGTGGCCTCGCCGTGCCGGTCGGTGGCGCCCGAAATGCCGCGCGCGCGCGCGACCGGGGCGCCATCCACCCGTAGTTTCGCGAGCGGTGCGGGCAGGCGCACCGTCGCGACGGCGCCGGCGGGGACGGTGATCTCGAACCGCGTCGCGGCGCCGCTCCGGCGCCACGCGCTGCGTACCGGCCCAAGCACCGAATCGTAGCGCGCCTCGGCCGCCTCGAGCCCCTGCACGAGCTGCGGCGCGATCGTGAGCGGCGTTGCGCCGCGCGCCCAGAAATCGAGCCGGATACCGCCGAGGCCGCTGTAGAGCCACGCCAGCGCATGGCCGAGCATGAAGTGGTTCTGCGAGCCGCCGCGGCTGGGATCCCAATTCTCGGTCAGCGCGGTGGCGCCGGCCATGATCTGGGCGCCATAGCTCGGCGCGTCGGTGCGTGAGAGCATCGCGTGGAGCACGTCCGACCGGCCGTTTTCGGCCAGTGCCCGCACGACATAATGGAATCCGACGTCGCCCGCGGTGACATGGTCGCCACGCGACTGGATGTCGGCGACCAGCGCGGCGAGCACGCGGGCCTCTTGCCCCGCCGGCACCATGCCGAGCGCGAGCGGCATCGCGTTGGCGGTCTGGCTGTTGCGATCGTAATTGCCTGTGGCGGCGTTGAAGAACGCGGCGTTGAAGGCGGCCTTCACCTCGTCGGCGCGCCTGGCGAAATCGGCGGCGTCGGCGGTGCGCCCGAGCAGCCCGGCGATATCGACCAGGCAGGTGAGCATCTGATAATAAGTCGCGGTGCCCGTCACCCCCATCGTCGTCAGCGTCGGGCGCTGGTTGCCGATGCGCGGCGTCGTCGGCGGCGCGAGATCGAGCCAGTCGCCAAGCCCGTAATCGACCAGGCCCCGGTCGGTGCGCTTGCTCCCCATGTAATCGGCGTAGCGCTTCATTGCCGGATAACCGATGTCGAGCACGCGGGTGTCGCCGTAGAACTGGTACGCCTTCCACGCCCCGATCACGACGGTGCCGCCCCATTCGGGCGAATCGCGGAACATCTCGTCGACGCCGGTGAACTGGACGAATTCGGGGGCGATCTCGGGGATCTGGCCGCTCGGAAGCTGCGCGTCGACGATGTCGGCGAGCATCTTCTCGTACATCGTGATC
Organism: Hephaestia caeni; assembly: GCF_003550065.1. Lineage (GTDB taxonomy): Bacteria > Pseudomonadota > Alphaproteobacteria > Sphingomonadales > Sphingomonadaceae > Sphingomonas > Sphingomonas caeni_A. The sequence goes on along the minus strand of NZ_QXDC01000003.1, from coordinate 292,504 downwards.
CCGTCCTCGACGTAAAGGACGGTTTCGGCGTTGAGATGCGTCTGTTCGAGCCAGCCGAGCTTCTCGCGATGCGGGCAATCGGTGAGGACGCTCGCGGTGTTGCTCAGCACCGCCTGCTTGATCAGGTCGTGCGTCTGCACCAGCAGCTTCTGGCTCGAATCGAACCGCCCACCTTGATGAAGGTCGGTATGGACGAACTCGCTCGCCAGCGCGACGATGGCGATGTCGTTCGGGCCTGCGCGGTCGGCGGGTTTCGCGCCCTCGACCTGGAGGTAGCGCGAGCCGCAATAGGTGAAGCGCGGCCGCCATGTCTCGTCGCCACGCCCCGCGAGCGTGTAATTGTAGCAGACCGGCAGATTGGGGCGCGCGCCGATGCTGCGCGGCTCGATCAGCCCGTCGTCGCCCAGCACTTCGGACGGGCTGAGCTTGATCGTGCTGCCTGCGGGGCCGCGGACGGTGAGCACCGGGCGGCTCGAACAGTTCTTGCCGAAATCGTAGACGAAGACGCCGGGCCGGGGCTCGGTGATCGCCACCGTGGGGTAGGTGGTGCCCACCGTCATCGGCGGGATGCCTTGCGGCTTGAGCGTGCCCTCGGGACCATCGACCACCAGCACGGGCGCCCAACCGTCGCGCGGCGCACCCGCGCGATCCCAATCGGCGATCTCGCGCCGGGCATCGTGATCCTCGCCGCCGAAGATCGACGAAAACACGATCGGGCCGGGCCGCGTCAGCCACCGGTCGTCGCTGCCGACGATCTCGCGACTGCCGTCTTCATAGGTGATCGCGAGTTGCGCGATCAGCCGCAACTGGCCAAAGGTGCCGACGAACTTCTTGTAGCGGGTGGCGACCTGCTCGACATTGTACATGCCGTTGCCCAGCATCACGCCCAGCGCGTTGGCGCCCGGCTGCAACAACTCGGTGACGTCGTAGCTGTTGTAGAGCACGGTCTTGCGATAATCGGTCCAGCCCGGATTGAGCAGCGACGCCGTGGTCTCGCGCCCGTTGATGCTGAGCTGATAATGGCCGAGCCCGCTGATCGAGATGACCGCATGGCGAACGGGCTTGCCGATGGTGAACGCGCGCCGGAACAGCGGCATCGCCTTGGGGCCGGGATTGTCGGCGCCTTTACGCGATTCGGCGATATGAACCGGCCAGCCCTTGTCGGCCGCAATCCATGTCGCCTGCCAGCCGTCGGTCACGCCGGTGATGAAACGCTCGGGCGCACTCCATGTCGAGGCCTTGCCGTCGTCGCTCCACAGCATCACCGCCCACCAATAGGGTGTCTGTGCCGCCATCTTGAGGTCGTGGTCGGGGCGGGCGCTGAATCCGCTGCCCGATACCTTGCGGCTGTCCCAGATGTCGCCGGTGCCCGCCGCCGCCTTCGCTGCGCTGCTGGCAACGACGATCCGCCACGCCGATTGCCGGACGCCCTGCGCGGCCGGATCGGTCGCTTCGGCGGTCCAGGTGAAGCGCGGGCGCGGGGTGTCGATGCCTTCCGGGCGTCGCCGCCATTCGACGCGCGGGGTCACCGGGCGCAGTGTTCCCGCCGGCGCGCCGAACGCGATGTTGGGGATGAGCGACGATGCGAGCGTGCCGGCCATCAGGCCGCGGCGGGTGAGCTTAGGCATTAGCGGACGACCCGGATCAGATAGCTGGTGGTGGCCGGGGTGCCGACCGCGATTTCCCAGCCCGGTTCGATCATGCGGCCCCTGATCTCCGGCCCGATCGGGCGCGCTGAGCCGTCGAGCGGCTGCGCGAACACGCCGACCGCGCCTTCGAGGTCCTTGAGCTGGATCCAGCCGGTGATCGGTTCGATCACGGTGGGGGCGGTGCCCCAATTGGTCAGCATCGCGCGGCGCTTGTCCCATTCGGCGCCGGTATTTTCGACCTTGCCGGTGGTGGTGAGGAGCATCCGGTCGGAAAGGTTGAGCGGCTTGTTGTCGAGCGACGACAGTGTGATGGTGGCGAAGGTGTTGGCGATGTCGGCGGATAGGTTGCGCGTCTGGACCTCGCGATTGGCGCTGACGAACCCGACCAGCGCCTGGCTGCGCGGGGTGTTGATCGTAACCAGCCCATCCTTGCCGTCGTCGGTCTGCCAGCGCAGTTCGCCGGTGTCGGAGATGATCGGGTCCATCTCGGGCAACGGGGCGGGCAGGCTCGGCTTGCAATCGAGGCACGACACCCGCGAGCCGTGGACCAGCGGCAGCTTCATGTCGAAGCCGGGCGTGTAATAAGGCATCGCCGCGCGTGGCATCCGCGAGGCCTCGCTGATCTGGTCGGTCGAATAGGAGCGCGTCATCACTTCCTTCGCCGCCGACACGTCACCGCGCAGGAAGATCATCGCTCCCGCCGGCATCTGCGCCATCTTCACCGGATCGAGCGTGATATCGAAATGATCGCCGATCATCGGCGTCCACTTGCCGCTGATCTTGGTTTCGAACGTGTAGAAGAAGATGCCATCCCAGTCCTGGAGCGCGGCGTAGGAAGCGAGGATGGGGATCATCTCCGAGCCATAGTCGCTGGGATAGGGATGGTTGACCTCGCTCACCGTATACGGCTTGCCGACAGTGGCCGAGCGCGCGAGCTTCTGGATGATCGAGAGTTCGGGTGAATTGACCATCGGCTCGTTGCGGCGGCCGTAGATTGCCGGGTGCTGCCAATAAACGTGCGCATCGAGCACGTCCGATTTCATCGCGGTGCGCATCAAGGGCTGGTTGGCGATGAAATAGGTGTGATCGGCCAGCGGCACGATCGGCGATTTGACGCCGACCTCGTCTCGCAGGAAGCGCTTCATCTCGGCGTGGAAGTCGATCTCGACCTGGGTGATGAAGGCAAGCTCGGCATCGAGGCGGAGGCGCGGGGCCTCGGGATGGTCGCCGCGGCGCATGAACGGGATCGGCTGGCCGGCGGCCACGCCCGCCATCCGGTGCAGTTCGGCGATCTCGGCGGGTGTGCGGTTCTTCGCCAGCCAGTCGTTGTACATGCCGACGAGGATCGCCTGATAATGCGGCGTCATGTCGAGCTGGAGATTTTCCCCGCCGTCGACGCGCTCGCCGCGCAACCAGTTGCGCATCCAGAATTCGAGCAGCGAGTTCTCGTTGACGACCTCGACGGTCATCACCGCCGGATCATCGGCGTAGCGCAGCCCGGTATAGCGGTTGGTGTGCCCCAGCAGCTTCTTCGCATAGTCCTTCTGCAATGCGATCAGCTCGGGGCCGAAATAGGTGAAGCCCTTTGCCGGCCCGAGCAAATCGGCGTCGGGAACGCCGTCACCTGCCTTGAAGCGGCGGCCGACGTTGAGGTTGAAATTGACGTAGATGCCGTTCTTCTTGAGCTGCGCGACCCAGTAATCGAGATTGTCGAGCCGCTCGGCGTTGAATTCCTGGCTGTTGTCGACGTCACCGCGAATCAGGCCGCGCGGGCCATGCGTGAACGGACCGGCTGTCGGCGACCTGTCGGCGCCTTCGTTGCGCACCGGGTTTTCGGTGTCGGGGCGATCGAGGAAGTGCAGGCGCACGCAATTGACGCCCAGCCGCGCCAACTCGGCGGCATAGATGTCGGCATCCTTATGTGACGGGATTTCCTCGGAGCCGACCGCCCAGCCAGTCATGTTGACGCCCCAGCAGCGGAAGCGCTTGCCGTCGGGGCGATAGAGATGGCCGTCGCGCACTTCGATGAAGCCGTATTTGCCCGCCGGGCCATCGAGCAGGAAGCGCGCGTCGGCGCCCGAATCGACCCGCAGTTCATGGTTCACCGGAAACGGCTGGAGCGGGATGTCCTGCGCCACCACCGGCCCCGCGAATGCGCCGACGAGTCCGGCCAATACACCTGCGCCGATCAATTGCTTCATGCTTTCCCTCCCCTTGCCGGTGGCCCCGGCTGTTATCCCACAAAATGCAACAATATGACACATTATGGTAGTCACGCCGGCAACGGCCTAGCCGACTTCATCTCATTATACCAGATTAGTGTTGTACTCATCACACCAACGATGTAAATAATGTGGACCAACCTTCCACAATGTAAGATTCTTGCGCCAGGCAGAGGGAAGGGAGGGCAGGACCATCGCCGGTGGAATGGCGAAATCAGGGGAGGATTAACGTGGCTTTTGGAAGACTCATGTCGGGCGCCGCCATGTGCGCCCTTATCACCGTCGCCGCACCCGCATGGGCGCAGGACCAGGCTCAACAACCGGCCGCCGATCAATCGCAGGAAGCAGTTGCGGGCGGCATTATCGTCACCGGCGTGCGCGCCAGCCTACGCAGCGCGCAGGAGATCAAGCGCAATTCCGATTCGATCGCCGATTCGATCGTTGCCGAAGACATCGGCAAGCTGCCCGACGTCAACGTGACCGAGGCGCTCCAGCGCATCACCGGCGTGCAGATCGGCCGCGACTATGGCGAGGGATCGAGTGTCGCGATTCGTGGCCTCTCCCAGGTCGAGACCACGTTGAACGGCCGCGAGGTGTTCACCGCCGGTGCGGGGCGTGACTTCAATTTCCAGGATCTGGCCGCGGAACTGATCGCCGGAATCGACGTCTACAAGGCGCCGACCGCCGATCTGATCGAAGGCGGCATCGGCGGCACCATCGATGTGCGCACGCACATGCCGCTGGATTTTGATGGCTTCACGCTCTCGGGCAGCGCGCGGGCGAGGTACAACGATCTCGCCGACAAGGTGTCACCGCTGCTTTCGGCGCTGGTGTCGGATCGCTGGGATACGGGAATCGGCGAAATCGGTATCATGATCGCCGGTGCCTATCAGGAACGCGATTTCCGGAACGACGGGATTTCGTCGGGCGCGCCGATTGGGCGCGACGACATCATTCCGGGACGGACGATCGCCACGCCCGACGGCACGTACAGCCCGTCGATCATCGGCAATCGTACGCGCAAGGGTATCGACGCCGCGCTGCAATGGCGGCCCAGCAGCGAACTCGAATTCTACGCGCAAGGCAATTATTCGAAGTTCGACAACATCACCGATCAATGGGGATTGAACGTCCGGACCGCGTCGGGTTCGTCGCCGACGGTCGCCCCGGTTCCCGGCAGTTTCACCACGTTCGACGGCACCGACATCTTCAAGTCGGGATCGTTCGCCAATGATCGGGTGTCGACCTTCGCGGCGGCGCGCGACGTCTTTGACGAGAATCAGGCCTATTCGATCGGCGGCAAGTGGCAGCGTGACGGATTCCAGTTGAAGGCGGATGTCAGCCGGACGAAATCACGGAACGACCTCTCCTATATCGAACTCGATCTCGTGACGGTCGCGCCGATCGTGCATCAGGACAATTCTGGATCGGCGCCGTCGATGGTGGTGGAAGGCGTCGATATGACGTCGCTCGGCTCCTACAATATCGGCAATTACACGCTGAGCGAGAACCATTATAAGGGCGATATGTGGGCTGCGACGCTGGACGCCGCCCAAGACCTGGACGGCCCCATCACGCAGATTGCGGTGGGCTTCCGCTATGCCGACCGGAGCGCCTATTTCACGCCCGTCCGGTTCTTCGCGGCGCCCCCCGGATCGCCGGCGGCAACGGCCTTTCCAGATCTGTTCGAGCCCACGCATACGCCCGATTTCTACACCAAGAAGGGCGACGTGGCGTTCACGCGGGACTTCCTGACGTCGAAGACCGATTTGCTGCGTCACGATTTCGAAGGCATCCGCCAGCAGCTCGGCTTTACAACGGGGCCGACGGTCAACCCGCTGTCCACCTTCGATATCGGGGAGGAGACCAAGGCCGTTTACGGGATGGTCAAATTCGATGTCGATCCTGGCGTGCGCATCGATGGCAACGTCGGGCTGCGCATGGTCAACACGCGGGGCAGCCTCGTCGGCAACGTGCCGATCTATGTCGCGGATGCAGACGGGAATCTGGAGCAGGACGGATTCCGTCCGCTCAATCGCAAGACCAGCTATACCGACTGGCTGCCGTCGCTGAACCTCCGCTTGCACCTGATGGAGGATTTGCAGCTTCGCCTGTCGGCCTCGAAGACGATCACGCGGCCGAACTTCAACAACCTGTCGCCGTCGGTCACCGTGGTGCCCGCCTCGGGGCTGGCCAATTCCGGCAATCCCGATCTCGAACCGCTGCGCTCGGACAATCTCGATGCGTCGCTCGAATATTATTTCGGCGACAGCAGCTCGGTCTACGTCGCCGGCTTCTACCGCAAGGTGAAGGGCTTCCTGTCGAGTTCGGCGACACCGGGCGTCGTCATCGACGGCAATACGTATACGCTGACGCAGCCGATCAACGGCGGGGACGGCACGATCAAGGGCGTCGAGATCGGCTACACGCAGTTCTTCGATTTCCTGCCGGGCCTGTTGAGCGGGCTGGGTCTTCAGGCCAACTACACGCATGTCGACAGCAAATCGCCGAGCCCGCTGGCCGGCGAGACGCTGCCGCTGCCCAATCTGTCGCCGAACAGCTACAACATCATCGCGATGTATGAGAAGGGGCCGGTGTCGGCGCGTGTCGCATACAATTATCGCAGCAGCTATTATTCGGGGCTCGCCTATCTCAACGGCGGCCTCGGCGTCGCCTCGAACTTCCGCGAGGGTTACGGGTGGCTCGACGCCTCGGCGACGGTCGATGTCACCAGCCAGGTCTCGCTGACCTTCGAAGGCAGCAATCTGACCCGCACGAAATCGGTGACCTATTACGGAACGCCGCTTCAGCCCAACGGCCGTTCGTACGATGATCGCCAGTTCACGGTAGGTGTTCGTTTCCGCTGGTGACGTCAGCCAGCGGGCGGTGTCCGCGGGCGATTGCTCGCGGGTGCCTTCCCCCTCGTGACGATTCGGCCAGCGCCCCCGCGGTGCTGGCCGCTTTTTTTTTTAGCGGACGACCCGGATCAGATAGCTGGTGGTGGCGGGCGTGCCGACCGCGATTTCCCAGCCCGGTTCGATCATGCGGCCCCTGATCTCAGGTCCGATCGGGCGTGCCGAACCGTCGAGCGGCTGCGCGAACACGCCGACCGCGCCCTCGAGGTCCTTGAGCTGGATCCAGCCCGTGATCGGTTCGATCAACGTCGGCGCGCCTCCCCAGTCCGAGAGCATCGCTCGGCGCGCATTCCACTTCTGGCCGGTATTCTCGACCTTGCCGGTGGTGGTGAGGAGCATCCGGTCGGAGAGGTTGAGCGGCTTGTTGTCGAGCGACGACAGCGTGATGGTCGCGAAGGTGTTGGCGATATCGGCGGAGAGGTTGCGGGTCTGCACCTCGCGATTGGCGCTGACGAACCCGACCAGCGCCTGGCTGCGCGGCGTGTTGACGCTGACGATGCCATCCTTGCCGTCGTCGGTCTGCCAGCGCAGTTCGCCGGTGTCGGAGACGATCGGGTCCATCTCGGGCAGCGGGGCGGGCAGGCTGGGCTTGCAGTCGAGGCACGACACCCGCGAGCCGTGGACCAGCGGCAGCTTCATGTCGAAGCCGGGCGTATAATAAGGCATCGCCGCACGCGGCATCCGCGAGGCCTCGCTGATCTGGTCGGTCGAATAGGAGCGCGTCATCACTTCCTTCGCCGCCGACACGTCGCCGCGCAGGAAGATCATCGCTCCCGCCGGCATCTGCGCCATCTTCACCGGATCGAGCGTGATATCGAACTCCCCGGTGATATGCGGCGTCCATTTGCCGTGGAGCTTGGTCTCATAGGTATAGAAGAAGATGCCATCCCAGTCCTGGAGTGCGGCGTAGGAAGCGAGGATGGGGATCATCTCCGAACCATAGTCGCTGGGATAGGGGTGGTTGACCTCGCTCACCGTGAACGGCTTGCCCACCGTCGCGCTGCGCGCGAGCTTCTGGATGATCGAGCGTTCGGGCGAATTGACCATCGGCTCGTTGCGGCGGCCGTAGATCGCGGGATGCTGCCAATAGACATGGGCATCGACGATGTCGGATTTGACCGCGGTGCGCATCAAGGGCTGGTTGGCGATGAAATAGGTGTGGTCCGCCAGCGGCACGATCGGCGATTTGACGCCGACCTCATCCTTCAGGAAGCGCTTCATCTCGGCGTGGAAGTCGATCTCGACCTGGGTGATGAAGGCAAGCTCGGCATCGAGCCTGAGGCGCGGGGCCTCGGGATGGTCGCCGCGGCGCATGAACGGGATCGGCTGGCCTGCGGCCACGCCTGCCATCCGGTGCAGCTCGGCGATCTCGGCGGGCGTGCGATTCTTCGCCAGCCAGTCGTTGTACATGCCGACGAGGATCGCCTGATAATGCGGCGTCATGTCGAGCTGGAGATTCTCCCCGCCGTCGACGCGTTCGCCGCGCAGCCAGTTGCGCATCCAGAATTCGAGCAGCGAGTTCTCGTTGACCACCTCGACGGTCATCACCGCCGGGTCATCGGCATAGCGCAGCCCGGTATAGCGGTTGGTGTGGTCGAGCAGCTTCTTCGCATAGTCCTTCTGCAACGCGATCAGCTCGGGGCCGAAATAGGTATAGGCCTTGGCGCTACCGATCAGCTTATAGTCGGGCACCTTGTCGCCGGCGCGATAGGTGCGCCCGACGTTGAGGTTGAAATCGACGTAGATGCCGTTCTTCTTGAGTTCGGCGAACATGAAGTCGAGCCGGTCGAGCGCTTCGGGATCGAGCACCTGCGAGGTCGTGCCGTCGGCGATCAGCCCCGAAGGCATCTGCTTGACGGGCACCGGATCGGGGCCGAGATCGCCGGTCGCCTTCATGGTCTGCGTCTTCGGCAGATCGAGAAAGTGCAGGCGCACGCAATTGATGCCCAGCCGCGCCAGCTCGGCGGCCATCTCGGTCGCTTCGGCACGCGGGGGGATTTCCACCGAGCCGAGGCTGAAGCCGGTCAGGTTGACGCCCCAGCAGCGAAAGCGCTTGCCGTCGGGACGGTAGAGGTGGCCGTCCCGCACCTCGATGAACCCGTATTTGCCCGCCGGGCCATCGAGCAGGAAGCGCGCGTCGGCACCCGAATCGACCCGCAGTTCGTGGTTCACCGGAAACGGCTGGAGCGGAATATCCGACTGCGCCGAGGCGGGGGCCGCCATCAATGCCGCCCATGCCGTCGCCGCCGCGAGGGCGCACCTCGCCCCCCGTTGCGTTCTGCTCACCTCAACCTCCCCGTCATGACGGCGGCCGGTCTGTCGCCGGCGCCGTCGTCATCCCGCGTCGCGGCCTGCGATCAGTTGGTCCGGATTCGGAGCGCATAAGGGAACGCCCCGTCGCCCGCCGGCGGCAAGCTGATCTTGAGCCCCGTGGGCGTCTGCTGCCATGTGATCTTGCCGCCATCGAGAAGCTCGATGCTCTTGATCGGCGCGTCGAGATACGGGTTGCCCGCATAGAGCGTCTTGATCAGGACCGCGCCGTCCTTCGGCCGATCCAGGCCCATCGCGTACAGGTTGTCGCCCTTGGTGGTGAAGCGGATGTCGTCGGGGCCGAAGCCCTTGACGGCCGATTCCTCGACCTGCCCACCGACGCGAACCTGGCCCGATTTGGTCGAGCCTTCGCCGAAATATTTGAACGGCCGCGTCCCGTAGATCGCTTCGCCGTTGACCTTGAGCCATTGGCCCATGCCCTTGAGCACCGTCGTGATTTCCGCGGGGATGGTGCCGTCGGCCTTGGGGCCGACGTTGAGCAGCAGGTTGCCGTTCTTGCTGACGATATCGATCAGATCGGCGATCAGCGAAGGCGCCGTCCGATAGGTGTCGTTCTGGGCATAGCCCCAGCTATGCACGCTCACCGACGTATCCGATTGCCACGGCGTCAGCTTGAGCGCGTCGGTCTTGCCGCGCTCCATGTCGAACAGCGCGCTGCCTTCCGCGAATTGCGAGCCCTTGTAGGCGATGATGCCCTGTTCGTTGCGGGCTTTCGAGCGGTTATAATAGTAAGCCGCGGTGTCGCGCATCATCGGTTCGTATACCGGCGCCGAGGTCCACCAGTCGAAATAGATCAGCTCGGGGCTGTATTTGTCGATCAGTTCGGTCGTGCGCGCGCTCCAATCGTTGAGGAACGCCTTGCTGGGCGGCATCCAGTTCTGGAGCTGGCCGCTGTCCGGCCAGTTCGTCGGGGCGTCGGCGGGCAGGCCGGTCCGATGCGCCGGGCCGTACAATCCCGCATATTTCGGATCATTGACGTCCGAATCGTAGGTGCGGCCCATATAATACCACCACGAATGCTCGGCGCGGTGCGACGACAGGCCGAAATGCATGCCCTTGGCGCGTGCCGCCTTGGCGATCTCACCGACCACGTCGCGCTTCGGCCCCATGTCGGCGGCGTCCCAGACGGTGAGGTCCGAATCGTACATCGCGAAACCATCGCAATGCTCGGCGACCGGGATGACGTATTTCGCGCCGGCGTCGGTGAACAGCTTCACCCACGCGCTGGGATCGAACTTCTCCGCCTTGAACATCGGGATGAAGTCCTTGTAGCCGAACTTCGATTGCGGCCCGTAGGTCTTGAGGTGGTGCTCGTAGGCGGGGTTGCCCGGCACGTACATGTTGCGCGAATACCATTCGTTCGCGAACGCGGGCACCGAATAGACGCCCCAGTGGATGAAGATGCCGAACTTGGCGTCGCGGAACCAGTCGGGCGTGCGATAGCCCTCGCGCAGCGAATCCCAATCGGATTTGAACGGACCGCTGGCGATGCCGGCCTGAATCTCGTTCAGCTTGGTCTCGACCTTGGCTTCATAGTCGGGAACGTTCGATTGCGCGGCCGCGCCGCTTCCCATCAACGCGAGCGCCGAGACAGAAACCACCGCCACACGCCTGATCAAACCGTTGATACGAGCCACCGGGCCCCTCCCATCAAAACTTCCCCGACTGCCGGGGATGGTCTGATCAGTAAGCCACGAGCCTGCGTCGACAGCAAGCAAAATCCAATTTACGGACTATACATCCATATATTGGGACAAAATCACTCTTCGGCCTCGTCATTTTCCTCCGCGGCGGGGGCGGGCTCCTGGCCGAGCGCGAGGTTAATGCGCTGCGCGGTCGCGAGCACGTCGTCGCTCAGCGCGGCCATCCGCTCCTTGTCCATATACTGGGCCGCGCTCGACACGCTGATCGCGGCGACGGTGCGGCCCGAGGCATCGTGGATCGGTGCGGCGACACAGCGGATCCGGTCCTCGTTTTCCTCGAGGTCGAACGCGCAGCCCGCCGCGACATAGCGGCGCATCCGCCGTTCCCATGTCGCATAATCGGCCGCGGGCGCGCCGCGCGCCTGATCGTCCTCGAACAGATGCCGCCAATGCGCGGGCGCGAAATCGAGCAGCAGCGCCTTGCCCAGCCCGGTCGAGGTCAGCGGATGGCGATCGCCGACGCGGCTCGATATTTCCACCCGTCGCCGCCCCGAAATCTTGTCGAGATAGAGTGCGCGATCGGTATCGAGGCGGCCGAGATGCACCGTATCTCCCGTCCGCGCCGCCAGCGCTTCGATATGCGGCCGGGCGATCTGGATGAGGTCGACCTGGCTCTGCGCGACGAAGCCCAGATGGAGCAGCTTGGGGCCGAGGCGATAGCCCTTGCGCGGCATGAAGATCAGGAAGCCGCGATCGATCAAGGCGGTCGCCAGCCGATGGGTGGTCGAACGCGTCAACCCCATTCGGGCCGACAATTCGGCCAGCGCAACCGGCCCGTCGACGACCTGATCGAGGATATCCAGTCCGCGCAGCAGTGTCTGGCTTCCCTTCGGCTCCGTCTTCCCCCGATTGCCGTCCGACGTCGCCGCTGTGGTCATAAAGTCCGCCTCGCTCTCATGATGGCGATCCGCCCGAACGGACGAACCGGTTCGCCCCTCTTAGTGGAGAGACGTTTCTTCCCCTCGTATCAAATACTGGGAATTAATGTCAGCTACGGCGGACCGTCATGAGAAATCAAGCATCGCCGCCGGCTGCGGCCCACCGGTCGCCCAATCGAGCAGTTCGACGATATGGACGACGGGCACGCTGGCGCGCTGGCCGATCTGGATCGCGCAGCCGATATTGCCGGTCGCGATGACATCGGCGTCGAGCCGGGCGAGGTTGGCGACCTTGCGGTCGCCGAGCTGGCCCGCGATCTCGGGCTGGAGGATATTGTACGTCCCCGCCGAACCGCAACACAGATGCGCTTCGGCGGGCGTGCGCACGGTATAACCGGCATCGGCGAGCAACCGCGTGGGCGCGAGCGTGACCTTCTGCCCGTGCTGGAGCGAGCAGGCGGCGTGATAGGCGACGGTCAATCCACGGCCGTCGCCGGCGGGCAGGGGAATGTCGGCGAGCAGTTCGCTGACATCCTTGGCAAGCGCCGATACCCGCGCCGCCTTGTCGGCATAGGCGGGGTCGTCGCGCAGCATGAAGCCGTAATCCTTGATCGTGGTGCCGCAGCCCGAGGCGGTGATGACCACAGCCTCGAGCCCGCCATCGTCGATCAGCGCGCTCCAGGCATCGACGTTGCGCCGGGCTGCCGAAAGGCTCGCCTCGTCCTTGCCCATATGGTGAACGAGTGCGCCGCAGCATCCCTCGTCGGGCGCGAACACGACGTCATAGCCCGCGCGGTTGAGCAGCCGAACCGTGGCCGCGCGAATTTCGGGGCGCAGCACCGGTTCGGCGCAACCCTGCATCAGCGCGATCCGCCCGCGCGTGCCTTCGGGGGCGGGCGAGGGCAGGGTAGCGGCGCGCGGCGGCACGCGCTTGGGGGCGAGCGCCAGAATCGCCGCGATCGGCTTTAACGCCGTCGCCCGCGCAAACAATGGCGTCGCCGGCCGCGCGAATCGTGTCAGTGCCAGCGCGAGCCGGAACCGCCGCGGATAGGGCAGCACCTGCGCCAGCAGCGACCGCACCAGTCGCTCGTGCAAGGGCCGCCGATAGCGTTCCTCGATATAGGTGCGCGCGTGATCGACGAGGTGCATGTAATTCACCCCCGACGGGCAGGTCGTCATGCACGACAGGCACGACAGGCAGCGGTCGATATGCTTGACGACTTCGGCCGAGGGCGTGCGCTCGTTCTCGAGCATGTCCTTCATCAGATAGATGCGGCCGCGCGGGCTATCGAGTTCGTCGCCGAGCAGGACATAGGTCGGGCAGGTCGCGGTGCAGAATCCGCAATGCACGCATTTGCGGAGCACCGCTTCGGATGCGGCCATCGCCGGATCGACGAGTTGGTCTTGGGTGAAATTGGTTTGCATCGTCTAGAAGCGCCCGGTTTCGAATACGCCGGCGGGATCGAAGGCGCGGCGGACGCGCTCCTCAAGCGCTGCCACGCCCGGCGCGGGCGGGTGCAGGGCGGGGACGGCGGCGCGCAGCGCCTCGGGCGCGCGGATCAGCATGGCATGGCCGCCCGCGGCCGTCGCGGCGTTGCGGACCAGCGCCGCATCGCCGTCGAACGCGATCCACACCAGCCCGCCGGCCCAATCGAACAGCCAGCGCGAGCCGAGCGGTTCGAGCGCGGTGACGACCGATGGCGCGCCGCTTGGCGGCACGTTGACGCGCCATAAGCAGGTGTCACCCGCCAGCGGCGCGAGTGTGCGCAGCGCTGCCCAGCAGGCGGTGTCTTCATCGCCATCGAGCGCGACCGCCGCGCCGTGCGCGCCAAGCAATGTTTCGATCATCCGGCACCGCGCCGCCACCGACGGCCCAAAGCCGAGCAGCCGCAGCAAGGTAAGCGATTGCCCGTGGTTGAGCGCGGCGGGCAGATAGGCGGCCGCGCCGACCTCGGCCTGCGATCCCATCGCTGCCGCCATCAGCCGGACCGCCGCCGCCGGATCGAGCCCCGCGACCGCCCGCGTCGCCGCGATCGGCGCGCGCGGCAGCACCTTGAGCGTCATCTCGGTGATCGCGAACAGCCGTCCCCGGCTCCCCGCCGCGAGTTTGGGCAGATCATAGCCGGTGACGTTCTTGACCACCTTGGCCCCGGCGACGAACACCTCGCCGCGCCCGGAGACCGCGCGCAGGCCGAGCAGATGGTCGCGTGCCCCGCCGCCCGACAGTCGCAGCGAACCCGAAACGCCCGCGGCCACCACGCCGCCAATCGTCGCCGCGCCCGCGGTGCCGCCCAGGATCGGCCCGTGATCGAACGGGTCGAAGGCGACCCTCTGTCCGCGCTCCGCGACCAATGCCTCGACCTCGGCGAGCGGCGTGCCGGGGCGCACCGTCAGCACCAGTTCGGCGGGATCGTAATCGACCACGCCCGCGATGGCCGACAGATCGAGCACGGTTGCCTCGGGGCGCGGCGCGCCGATCGCTGCCTTGCTGCCGCCGCCTTTGATGTCGAGCGTCGCGCCGCTGCGGATGGCGTCGGCGATCGCGTCGCGGACCTCTTGTTCGGTTGTCGGGCGCATCAGAAGCGCGGCAGATCGGGATGCGGCACCTGGCCGCGGTGGATGTGCATCCGCCCCAGCTCGGCGCAGCGGTGGAGCGTCGGGAACACCTTGCCGGGGTTGAGCAGCCCCTTGGGGTCGAACGCACATTTGACGCGCTGCTGCTGCGCGAGATCCTCCTCGCCGAACATGTCGGGCATCAGATCGCGCTTTTCGACGCCGACGCCGTGCTCGCCGGTCAGCACTCCGCCGACCTCGACGCACAGCCGCAGGATATCGCTGCCGAACGCCTCGGCGCGGTCGAGTTCGCCGGGCTTGTTGGCGTCATAGAGGATCAGCGGATGGAGATTGCCGTCGCCGGCATGGAAGACGTTCGCGACCCCGAGCCCGTATTTTGCCGACAATTGCGCCATCCGTTCGAGCACGTCGGGCAGGCGTCGCCGCGGGATGGTGCCGTCCATGCAATAATAATCGGGCGAGATCCGCCCCACCGCCGGAAATGCCGCCTTGCGCCCGGCCCAGAACGCCAGCCGTTCGGCCTCGTCGCGCGAGGCGCTGAGCGTGGTCGAGCCGTTGGCCTCGGCGATCCGCGTGACCTCGTCGATCAGATGGTCGCATTCGGCGCCGACGCCGTCGAGTTCGACGATCAGCAGCGCGTCGACATCGAGCGGATAGCCGACCTTGACGAACGCCTCGGCCGCTTCGATCGCGAGTCGGTCCATCATCTCCATGCCCGCGGGGATGATACCCCCGGCGATCACATCGGCGACGCATTGCCCCGCGCTCTCGACGCTCGGAAAGCCGATCAGCAGCGCGCGCGCGCCTTCGGGCTTGGGCAGAATCCGCACCGTCACCTCGGTGACCACGCCGAGCAGCCCTTCGGACCCGACCACCACGCCGAGCAGGTCGAGCCCCGCCGCATCGAGGTGTCGCCCGCCGAGCCGGACGATCTCGCCGTCCATCATCACCAGTTCGACCCCGAGCACATTGTTGGTGGTGAGCCCGTATTTGAGGCAATGCACCCCGCCCGAATTCTCGGCGACATTGCCGCCGATCGAGCAGGCGATCTGGCTCGACGGATCGGGGGCGTAGTAAAAGCCGCGCGCCTCCACCGCCTGCGTGACCGCGAGGTTGGTGACGCCCGGCTGCACGACCGCGAGGCGATCGTCATAATCCACTTCGAGCACGCGGTTGAACTTGGAAAGCCCAAGCAGCACGCCGTCCGCCAGCGGCAAGGCGCCCCCCGACAGCGAGGTGCCCGATCCGCGCGGCACCACTTTGACGCCCTCATCATGGCACCAGCGCAACACCTGTGACACCTGTTCGGTGGTCTCCGGCAACACCACCACCATCGGCGGCTGGCGATACGCGGTCAGGCCGTCGCTTTCGAATGGGCGCAAGCCATCGGGATCGGCGATCACCCCTTCGCCGGGCACGATTCGGCGCAGCGCGGCGACGATCGCCGCGCGCCGCGCAAGCACCGCCGCCTCCGGCTGGGGCATTTTCAGGGTCATTCGTCTCTCTTAGCGACGCGATCGTCGCTCGGGCAACGACCGCTATTGCACTAGTCAGTATACCAGCATACCATGACTGCCAAGCCGTTGGAGGAAGTCACATCATGGTTGCGATTGCGCTGTTTGGCGCGGGTGGAAAGATGGGCGCGCGCCTGTCTAAGAATTTGAAGTCGAGCGAATATGACGTTCGCCACGTCGAACCGGGCGAGGCCGGCCGGGTCCGGCTGAAGGATGAACTCGGGATCGAATGCGTCGACAAGGAGGTCGCGCTCGACAATGCCGATGTCGTCATCCTCGCGGTGCCTGATACGCATATCGGCAAGGTCGCGCACGATATCTCGCCGTTGCTCAAAAGCGGCACGATGGTGGTGGCGCTCGATGCCGCCGCGCCGTTCGCCGGGCATCTGCCCAAGCGCGACGACCTGACCTATTTCGTCACGCATCCGTGCCATCCGCCGATCTTCAACGACGAGACCGAGCCCGCCGCGCGCGACGACCGCTTCGGCGGTCTCCATGCCCGCCAGAGCATCGTCAGCGCGCTGATGCAGGGGCCCGAGGAGCATTATGCGCTCGGCGAGGAAATCGCCCGGGTGATCTGGGCGCCGATCCTGCGCTCGCACAAGGTGACTGTCGACCAGATGGCGCTGCTCGAGCCGGGGCTGTCGGAAACGGTGTGCGCCTCGCTGCTCGATGTCATGCGCGAGGCGATGGACGAAGTCGTCGCGCGCGGCGTGCCGCAAGAGGCGGCGCGCGATTTCCTGCTCGGCCACATGAACGTGCTGGCGGCGGTGATCTTCAAGCACGTGCCCGGCGTGTTCTCGGATGCGTGCAACAAGGCGATCACCTTCGGCAAGCCCGCGCTGATGCGCGACGATTGGAAGCGCGTGTTCGAAACCGACGAAATCGCGGCATCGATCGAGCGCATCACGTAAGACGGCGATCGGTCGGTCGAACGCTCTCGGAAAGAGGAGCGGCCGCAACGGGAGAGGCGAGTGATCGCAAGGCGCACTTTTCTGGGGATGTTGGGGGCGGTGCCGCTGGTCGCGGCCTGCTCCCCGGACGCGGATTCCGGCGGCGGGATCATCGCGATCATCATGCCACCCTATGACAACCCCTTCTTCCGCGCGCAGGCGGTGGCGGCGCGCGATCGTGCGGTGGCGCTCGGCTATGAGCCGCTGATGCTCGTGCACGACGACGACGCCAGCAAGCAATCCGAGATGATCGATACCGCGATCGCGCGCGGGGCGAAGGCGATCATCCTCGATAACGCCGGGGCTGCCGCCACCGTCGCCGCGGTGCGCCGCGCCAAGCTCGCGGGCGTGCCCTCGTTCCTGATCGATCGCGAACTCAACGTGCGCGGCGTCGCGGTGTCGCAGATCGTGTCGAACAATTATCAGGGCGCGCAGATCGGCGCGCAGGCGTTCGTCGACGCGATGGCGGAAAAGGGCAGCTATGCCGAACTGGTCGGGCGCGAGGCCGATACCAATGCGGCGATTCGCTCCCAGGGCTTCCACGCGATCATCGATCAATATCCGGCGATGAAGCAGGTCGCGCGCCAATCGGCCAACTGGAGCCAGACCGAGGCCTATGCGAAGATGGAATCGATGCTTCAGGCCAACCCGCAGATCAAGGGTGTGATCGCGGGCAACGATACGATGGCGATGGGCGCTTGGGCGGCGCTCAAGGCCGCGGGGCGCACCGATGTGATCGTCGTCGGCTTCGACGGCAGCGACGATGTGCGCCAGTCGATCCTGTCGGGCGGTATCCGTGCGACGGTGCTCCAGCCCGCGTCGCTCCAGGCGCGGATGGCGGTCGAACAGGCGGATACCTATCTGCGCACCGGTTCCACGGGGATGCCCGAAAAGCAGCTCATCGATTGCATCCTGATCGTGCCGGGCAATGCCGAGCGGCTCCACGATTTCGATATGCGCGCATGAAGGCGGCCGCGATCCTGATCAGCCTCGTCCTCGTTGCGGGCTGCCGGCTCGAAACCCGCGAGGAGGCCGCGCGCCACGCCGCGAGCGGCCAGAGCGTCGATATCGAGGGCATGGCCGCCGAGGCGCTGCGCGCGCTCCCGACCGCGATCGCCGAGAAGGCGACGCTGTTCGATCCCCAGGGGAAGGGCGATACCGTGCGGGCGGTGCGCCTGACCGGCACGGCGCTGGCGGTGACCGGCGGCGAGCGGGCACGATCGATGACGATCGATACCGATGGTGACGGCAGCGCCGATGCGATCCTTCAACTAGGCCCGGTGGTGCGCGGCACCGCGCTGCGCGATGCGCTCGGCACGCGTACCTTCAACGATTTCGACAGCCAGATCGATTACGCCCGCTATGCGCGGCTGATCAACGACCAGGCGGTCGGGCAAGTGCGCGACGCGGCGAAGGCGATTGCGCCGGGCGCCAGCGTCGCGGTAATCGGGGCCTATGTGCCGGGTGGCGACGGGCCGCCGGTGGTGACTCCGGTCACGATTCAGCCCGCGCCGTGACCGAGGCCGTGCCTCGCCTGAGCGCCCAGCGAGTCTCGAAACTCTACCCCGGCGTGCAGGCGCTCGACGGCGTGGATTTCGAGGTGCACGCGGGCGCGGTCAACGTGCTGATCGGCGAGAATGGCGCGGGCAAATCAACACTGATGAAGATCATCGCCGGGGTCGAGCAGCCCAGCACGGGGTGCCTGCTGCTCGACGGTGAAGAAGTCCATTTCGCCGATCCCGCCGCCGCCGCGCGGGCGGGCGTGTGCATGGTGTTTCAGGAACTCAACCTGTTCGCCAATCTCAGCATCGCCGAAAATGTCTTCATCGGCCGCGAGCGCTGCCGGCTCGGCATCGATATCGATCGCGGATCGGAAATCGAGCGCACGCGCGAATTGCTGGAACGACTCGATCACCCGCTCGATCCGCGCGCGCTGGTCTCGTCGCTGACGATCGGCCAGCAGCAGATCGTTGAGATCGCGCGTGCGCTGGCGCAGGATGCGCGCGTGCTGATCCTCGACGAGCCGACCTCGGCGTTGAGCGCGGCCGAAGCAGAGACGCTGTTCGCGGTGATCGCCGAACTGAAGGCGCGCGGCGTCGCGATCGTCTACATCTCGCACCGGCTCGAGGAATTGAAGCGGATCGGCGATTACGTCACCGTGCTGCGCGATGGCCATCTGGTCGCGACCGCGGCGATGGCCGATGTCGACGTGCCGTGGATCGTCCGCCAGATGATCGGCCGCGATGCGCCCGCGCGCGCCGATGCCGCGCCGTGCGGCGCGAGCGGCGGCGACGTGCTTGCGGTCACCGATCTTGTCCTGCCGCGCGAACGCGGCGGTTTCACCGTCGATCACGTGTCGCTCACGGTCGGCGCGGGCGAGATCGTCGGGATCTACGGCCTGCTCGGCGCGGGCCGCACCGAATTGCTCGAATCGATCATGGGCTGCCGCCGCGATGCGACCGGCAGCATCACAATCGCGGGCACCGAGATCAGCGGGTGCGACGTGAGTGACCGGATGGCCGCGGGCATCGCCTTGGTGCCCGAGGATCGCCGCCGTGCGGGCTTCATTCAGAGCTTCTCGGTCGCGCATAACCTGACGATCGCCAGCCTTGGGCGGTTCGCCCGGTGGTTCAACCTCGATATGCGCCGTGAAGCAGCGGCCGCGCGCGGGTCGATCGGCGATCTGGCGATCAAGGTCGCCGGTCCCGAGACGATGGTCACCACGCTGTCGGGCGGCAACCAGCAGAAAGTGGTGATCGGCAAGGCGTTGCTCACCCGGCCCCGGGTGCTGCTGCTCGACGAACCGACCCGCGGGGTCGATGTCGGCGCCAAGACCGAGCAATATCGCCTGATCCGCCACCTCGCCGGCGAGGGGCTGGGGGTGTTGTTCGCCACGTCGGAACTCGACGAACTCACCGCGCTCGCCACCCGCGTGCTGGTGATGTGCGAGGGCAAGATCACGCTCGATCTGCCGTGCGACGCGGCCGATCATGACAGTATTACCGCCGCGGCCAATCCGCGCGCCCAGGCGGCTTGAAAGGAAGATAATGCGAGGCGACACGCTGCTCTTGTTGATGCGGCTGCGGACGGTGATCGCGTTGATCGTCGTGCTCGCGGTGTTTTCCGCCGCGGCGCCCAATTTCCTGAGCAGCGCCAATATGGTGCTGATGCTCAAGCATGTGGCGCTCAACGCGATCCTCGCGATCGGCCTCACGTATGTGATCGTCGCCGGGGGGATCGATCTGTCGGTGGGCTCGACTGTCGGGCTCACGGGGATGGTCGCGGGCTTCCTGATGCTCAACGGCGTGCCCGTCGGCGGCGACATGCTGATGCGCTTCAACCTGTTCGAGATCGTCCTGATCGTGCTCGCGATCGGGGTGCTGATCGGGGCCATCAACGGCGTGCTGGTCGCGCGGCTCAAGGTCGCACCGTTCATCGCCACCTTGGGCACGCTTTACGTCGTGCGCGGCGCGGCCTTGCTGTCGTCGGACGGGCGGACCTTCCCCGATCTGGTGGGCGACGCTTATTACGGCACCAGTGGATTCCCGTTCATCGGCGGCGGCTATCTGCTCGGCCTGCCGGTCTCGGTCTGGCTGCTGGGGGTGATCGCCGCGGTCGCCGCTTATGTCGCGATGCGCACCCCGCTCGGGCGCAAGATCTATGCGGTCGGCGGCAATGCCCATGCCGCCGCTCTGTCGGGTATCCGCGTCAACCGCGTGCTGATCGTGACCTATATGGTCTCGGGCTTTTGCGCCGCGGTGGTGGGGCTGATCATCGCGTCCGAATTGCAGGCCGCGCACCCGGCGACCGGCGATACGTTTGAACTGAACGCGATCGCCGCCGCGGTGCTCGGCGGCGCCTCGCTTGCGGGCGGGCGCGGCACGATCGTCGGCACATTGGTGGGTGCGGCGGTGATCGGCGTGCTTGGCGACGGCATGGTGATGATGGGGGTCAGCGCCTTCTGGCAGATGGTGATCAAGGGGCTGGTGATCATCGCCGCGGTGCTGCTCGACGGGGCGCAGGCACGCCTCCAGCACCGCGTCGCGATCCGGCGTGCGGCGGCGCTGGCGTGATGCTGCGCGGCGGGCTTATCGGTTGCGGCTTCTTCGCCGCCAATCAACTTCACGCGTGGCGCGATCAGGACGGCGCCGGGATCGTGGCGATTTGCGACACCGATCCGGCCCGGCTGGGGGCGACCGGTGACGCGTTCGGCATCGCCGCGCGCTACACCGATGCCGCGGCGATGCTCGCCGCCGAGCGCCTCGATTTCGTCGATATCGCCACCACGCCGCCCAGCCACCGCGCGCTGGTCGAACTCGCTGCGCGCCACGGCGTGCCCGTGATCTGTCAAAAACCGCTGGCGGCAACGCTCGCCGACGCCGCGGCGATGGTCGCAGCGTGCGATGCGGCCGGCGTGGCGATGATGGTTCATGAGAATTTCCGCTGGCAGGCACCGATCCGCGCGCTCAAGGCCGTGATCGACGACGGCCGGATCGGCACGCCCTTCTTCGCGCGCTTCGCCTTCCGATCGGGGTTCGACGTCTATGCCGCGCAACCCTATCTCGCCGAGGGCGATCGCTTCATCATCGAGGATCTTGGCATCCACATCCTCGATGTCGCGCGCTTCGTGATGGGCGAGGCGGCAACGCTCACCTGCCGCACCCAGCGCGTCAACCCGGCGATCCGTGGTGAGGATGTCGCGACGATCCTGCTCGGCCATGCCAGCGGCGCGACCAGCGTGGTCGATTGCAGCTACGCCACCCCGATCCACGACGAGTTGTTCCCGCAGACGCTGATCGAGGTCGATGGCGACAGGGGGCGGGTGCGGCTCGGTGCCGATTACCGCCTGACGATCGAGGATCGCACGCGGATCGAGGAACGCGACGCCTCGCCGCCGCTGCTGCCTTGGGCCGAACGGCCGTGGCACGGTATCCAGGAAAGCGTCGCCGCGATCCAGCATCATTGGGTCGAATGCCTGCGCGCCGGGCGGGCGCCCGATACATCGGGGTGCGACAATCTGCGCACGCTGGGGCTGGTCGATGCCGCCTATCGCAGCGCCGCCACCGGCCGCACGCTCGATGTCGACCCGCGCTGAAACGCTCTACGGCACGGCAGCGGCCGAGCCGCAGCCGCTGCGATTTTCGGCCGGGGCGCTGTCGTTCGAACTGGTGGGTGGCGATGTGCACGCGGTGCGGATCGGCGGCGTCGAAATAATCCGCGCGATCCAATATCTGATCCGCGATCGTGATTGGGGCACGCTGAGCCCGGCGATCGCCGATCTGGTGGTGGTACAGGACGCGATCGGCGTCACCGTGACCTACAGTGCGACGGTGCGTGATCCCGACGGTGCCGCGCTCACCTATGCCGCGACGATCGCCGCGACCAATGCCACGCTCGATTTCACCGTCGAGGCGCGTGCCGAGCGTGATTTCACCACCAACCGGCTCGGCTTCTGCGTGCTCCACCCGGCGCATCTTGCTGGTACTCCGCTGACGGTCGAGCATGGCGACGGCAGCGTCGAGCGCGCGACGTTCCCCGAACTGATCGCGCCGTGGCAGCCGTTCACCGACATCCGCGCGCTGATCCACCAACAGAGCGGCGCCACGATCGCGTGCCGTCTCGATGGCGACACGTTCGAGATGGAGGATCAGCGCAACTGGTCCGACGCCTCGTACAAAACCTATGTCCGCCCGCTCGCGCGGCCCTGGCCCTATGTCGTGCCGGGCGGCAGCGTGGATCGCCAGTCGGTGCGATTGTCGATCGAAGGCGCCGCGATCGCGACAGCGCACGCTGATACCTCGATCACGATCACGCCGGGCGCGCCGGTGGGCACGATGCCTCGGATCGGGCTGGCGGTCTCGGCGGCGGAGGCGGCGGCAACGCTCGCCGCGATCGATGCGCTCGGGGCGATCGCGCCGCAGGATCTGCTGCTCAGCGTGCGCGCCGATGCGGGCGAGGGCGCGGCCGAGATAGCGGCGCTGGCGCGCGTCGCCGCGTGCACGAACGCGCGGGTCACGCTTGAATGCGTGATCGCGGCCTCAGGCGATCTCGATGAGGAACTGGGCACGGTGGCGTGGCTCGTCGCCGATGCCGGGCTGCCGCTCGATGGCATTGCGGTGTTCCCCGCGCCCGATCTGCAATCGACCCCGCCGGGCAGTGCGTGGCCGGCGTGCCCGCCGTTCGACAGCATCTACGCCGCCGCACGCCGGGCCTTTCCCGGCATCGCACTCGGCGGGGGGATGTTCAGCTATTTCACCGAACTCAACCGCAAGCGCCCGCCGGTCGAACTGCTCGATTTCGTCAGCCATGCGACGTGCCCGATCGTCCATGCCGCCGACGATCGCAGCGTCATGCAGACGCTCGAGGCGATCCCGCACATCGTCCGCTCGGCGCGTGAGATTATCGGGGCGGCGCCGTATCGGCTTGGCCCGAGCACGATCGGGATGCGGCAGAACCCATATGGCTCGCGGACGATGGACAATCCCGATCGCGGTCGGGTGCCGATGGCCAGCGTCGATCCCCGTCAGGATGGCCGCTTCGCCGCCGCCTGGGCGCTCGGCTATGTCGCGGCGGGCGAGGCGGGCGGGCTGGAGACGTTGACGCTTGGCGCGCTGACCGGCCCGTTCGGCGTGCTCGGCCCTGATGGTCCGCGCCCGGTGTTTTCGATCGTCCGCGATCTCGCCGCGCTCGCCGGGGCACCGCGCCGCGCGTGCCGGTCATCCGCGCCCGATCGGGTGCTCGCGGTCGCGAGCGGCGATCACATGCTGCTTGCGAACCTCACGCCGGCGCCGTGCGTCGTGCGCGTGGAAGACACGTCGCACCGGCTCGACCTCGATGCCTACGAAACACGGCGGATCGCGCTCTGAGCCTTAGTGGCTGCGCGCGTAGAGGTGATCGGATCGTTCGAGATGGCGCACCATCGCGGCCTCGGCGCCGTCGGGGTCGTGCGCCTCGATCCGGTCGATAATCTCGCCATGCTCGGTCAGCGTGCGCTCGCTCTGGCCCTGCCAGATCAGCATGTGCGCGTGATATTCCTGGAGCCAGCCCAACATGCCTTCGCTCACCGCGCTGTAGATCGGGTTGCCGGTGATCTGGGCGATCCGCGTGTGGAAGCCCATGTCGGCGTGCACGAACGCAGCCGCGTCGCCGGTGACCGCGCGTTGCTGCTCGACGATCGCGCGCAGTTCCGCCACGTCCTCGGCGCTTGCGAGTTCGGCCGCCTTGCGCACCATGCCACGCTCGAAGAAGGTGCGCGTTTCCTTCAGATGCTCCAGCGCGTCGGGTAAGGTCGACAGCATCAACTGTGCGACCATGTCGACCTGGTGGATCGCCGCCCTGGCACTGATCTCGCGCACGCGCGCGCGTTCGCCGTGGCTGATCGTCACCAGCCCGAGATTGGCGAGCGCCTGCATCGCCTCGCGGATCGCGGGCCGCCCGACGCCGAAACGCGCCATCAGCTCGCGCTCGGAAGGCAGGCTTTCGCCCGGGCGACGTTCGCCGCTGACGATCATCGCCTTCAGCCTGTCGAAGACTTCGTCGGCCAGCTTGCGTCTGACGATGGGTTCGTTTTCGCTTGGTGTCACAGGCATGTTCTTCTTCCGAAATCGATACGCGATCAAGAGCGGTCACGCGCCGTGCAGGACATTCGGCCTCGCCGTCGCCCGGATGCCCGGAATGGCGTCACCGGCCGCCGCGACCGGGATTGGCGCAGCTTCAAAATATTATAATACGAATTTGCGATTGCTCATGATACCAGCATACCATAACATGCCAGCCGGCGTCGGCCCAGAGCGGCGCAACACGCCGGGCCGGCAGGATCGTTGATCCGGTCGATTGCAGCACGCGCAAAGGTGCGGGCATCGGTTGCAAAAAGGGGAAGGTGAGGATGGAACGGCGCACTTTTTTGGCGGGAACCGCCGTGGGCAGTTTCGCGGTAGCGCTCAACTGGCCGGCGCCCGCGCTCGCCGAGGGTGGCGACCGGCTCCTCGACGGCTTCAAGACGCCCCCGGTCGATTCCCGGCCGCACACCTGGTGGCATTGGATGAACGGCAACGCGACCGCCGACGGCATCACCCGCGATCTCGAAGCGATGGCGCGCGTCGGCGTCGGGGGCACGCAGATGTTCGATGTCGGCTGCGGCATTCCGGCTGGGCCGGCGGGCACCCAAAGCCCCGAATGGGTCAGGTTGGTCCGCCACGCGGTCGATGAAAGCAACCGCCTCGGCCTCTCGTTCACGCTCCACAATTGCCCCGGCTGGTCGTCGAGCGGCGGCCCGTGGATCACGCCTGAACTGTCGATGCAGCAATTGGTGTGGAGCGAAGTCACGCTCGCCGGTGGCAAGGCGATCGATCAGCACCTGCCCACGCCGCTCGTCCGGCTCGGCCATTATCGCGACGCGATGGTGATCGCCTTTCCGGCGCTGCCCGGCGATCGCGCCAATGCCCGCGGCCAGATCGTGCGCACGACGCTCGACGGGGCGCCCGCCGACATCCGCGTGCTCGTCGACGGCGACAGCACTACCGGGCTCGACGTTACGCCCGGCGCCGATCCGGCGCAGCTCGTGCTCGAATTCGCGCGTCCTTATCGCGCGCGATCGCTAACCTTGCGCGCGACGGCGGACGATACCGCCAATTACGCGAGCCGGGCGATGGTGCGGATCGAGGCGTCGGACGACGGGCGCACCTATCGCGCGATCGGCGAAGCGCCGATGCCGATCTGGCGGCTCCACACCAATCCGCCAATCATCCTAAGCTTCGAGACGGCAAGCGCCAAATTCTTCCGGGTCTCGATGCCGACGCCGATGCGCGTGGTCGAACTGGCGCTCTCCGCCGATCCGCGCATCGCCGATACCGGCGACAAGGCGGGTTGGGGGCGCTATGTCAACGCCGGCGAAACCCCGCGCGCATCCGATGCGGCGATCGATCCCGGCAAGGTGATCGACGTCAGCCGTTTCATGGACGCCGACGGGCGGCTGCGCTGGGCGGCACCGCGCGGCGACTGGACGATCCTGCGCTTCGGCCACACCGCGACGGGCGCGCGCAACATCGCCGCGCCCGATGCCGGGCTGGGGCTCGAATGCGACAAGTTCAGCACCGCCGCGCTCGATTTCCACTTCGATCAGTATTTCGCCAAGGTGATCTCGGCGATGGAACGCCTCGGCAAGCGCGATCTCGCCGGTGCGGTGATCGACAGCTACGAAGGCGGCATGCAGAACTGGACGGCGGATCTGCCCGAGCAGTTCGAGGCGCGGCGCGGTTATGCGCTCACGCCTTATATGCCCGCGGTCACCGGCCGCGTCGTTGGCGATGCCGAGATTTCCGAACGCTTCCTGTGGGATTTGCGCCGCGTCCACGCGCTGCTCATGGAGGATCGCTATTACGGCCGCTTCCATGATCTCTGCGGCAAGCACGGCCTCGTCTCGTACACCGAGCCGTACGGCAACGGTCCGTTCGACGATCAGCAGGCGGGCGCGAAGGTCGATGCGCTGATGGGCGAATTCTGGGTGCGCGGTGGCGCCGCCGCCTATTCGGTCAAGGTCGCCGCGACCACCGCGCACGTCCACGGCAAGACCTTCATCGGCGCCGAGAGTTTCACCGGCCGCCCGGCGCAATCGCGCTGGCTCGAACACCCTTATGCGATGAAGGCGCTCGGCGACGAGATGTACGCGCTCGGGCTCAACCATTTCGTCTTCCACCGCTACGCGCAGCAGCCGCATCCGACCGCAAGGCCGGGGATGACGATGGGGCCGTGGGGTTTCCATTTCGATCGCACCAATACCTGGTTCGACGATGCCGGCCCGTGGCTGACCTACGCCGCGCGCTGCCAGCATCTGCTCCGCCAAGGCAGTTTTGCCGCCGATATCCTCTATTTCGCGGGCGAGAATTCGCCGGTCCAGGTGCCTGTCCATATCGAGGAGCCGATCGCCGCCACGCTGTCGGGCGCGCGGCCCAGATTGCCGCAACCGGTGCCCGCGGGCCACGATTACGACGTCGCCGATGCCGATGTGCTGATGAACCGCGTGCGGATCGAGGACGGCGAGATCGTGCTGCCCGAGGGTATCCGTTACCGCGTGCTGGTGATGCCCGAGGATCGCCGCATCACGCGCGACCTGCTGGCGAAGCTCGCGGGCTACGTCCGCGCCGGCATGTGGCTGGTCGGCCCGCGCGTCGAACAATCGCACGGGCTCGGCGGTTATCCCGACAGCGATGCCGAGGTCCGCCGCCTCGCCGACGACCTCTGGGGCGATCTCGACGGCAAGACGCGCACCGCGCGCGATGTCGGGCGCGGCCGGGTGTTCTGGGGGATGCCGCTTCGGCAAGTGCTCGACGCCGCGCGGCTGGCGCCCGATGTCGAGATCACCGCGCGGTCGGCCGATCCCTTCATCAACTGGATCCACCGCCGCACCGACGATACCGATATCTATTTCGTCGCTAACGGCCGGCGCCGGGCCGAGGATCTGGTGTGCACCTTCCGCGTCACCGGCCGCCGCCCCGAATTGTGGGATCCGATGACCGGCAAGACGCGCGCGCTGCCGGTCTACGAACAGGTCGACGGCCGCACCCGCGTCGCGCTCCGCCTCGACGAGGCGGGCTCGTGCTTCGTTGTGTTCCGCGAGCCCGCCCAAGGCGGCAGTACGGCGCTCACCGGTCCTGCGGGCGCGGTGTTGCAGACCCGGCCCTATCGCGTGCCCGCCGGGGTCGAGGCGGCGCACGATTTCACCGTTACCGCGTGGATCAAGCCCGAGACCGACCTCTGGCCGGTAACCCCGGCGATCGCCTCCGATCGCACCGACCCTGAAACCGTCGCTGCCCGCGCCGAGGCGCTTGCGCGCGTCGGCGAATTGGTCACGCTCGGCCACGCCGGGGCCAGCTTCGTGCTCGATCCGCCCGCGGGCGACGCCACCTTCGGCGCGGGCCATGCCACGCTTGCGGTGTCGGTGGGGCGCAACGGGGTGATCCTCTACGAGAATGCCGGGGAGACCTATCGCGCGGTGCTCGCGCTGACGGTGCCGATCGCGGGCTGGACGCATCTCGCGGTCAGCTACGACAGGGGCCGCCCGAGCGTGTTCCTCAACGGCAAATTGATCGGCACCGGCGCCGCATCGGCATCGCGCGTCCACGCCATGACGGGCTTTCCCGGCGCCCGGCCGCGCTATTTCGAAGGCGATCTGGAAGCGCTCGAAGTCCATCCGCGCGTGTTCTCCGCCGCCGATCTGGCCGGTCGCACCGCCGCGGGGCCGCCCACGCCCGAAGACGTGCCGTCGATCGAGGTCGCCGATAACGGTCTGCTGATCTGGCGCGACGGCGCCTATGCGCTCGGCGCGCGCCCGATCGAGGCGCGCGGCATCGCCCCGGCGGCGGCGCTCGCGGGGCCGTGGCAGGTCGCCTTCCCGCCGAACCTCGGCGCCCCGGCTGCGATCACGCTCGATCGGCTGGGCTCGCTCCATCGGCACCAGGATTTCGGTGTCCGCCATTTCTCCGGCACCGCGACATGGCGCACGCGCTTCGCCGTGGCGGCGGGCGCACTCGGTGGCGACAAGCGGGTTTATCTCGATCTCGGTCGGGTGGAGGTGATCGCCGCGGTGCGCGTCAACGGCCGCGATCTCGGCAAGCTCTGGAAGCCGCCCTACCGCATCGACGTCACCGATGCGGTGCGTGCGGGCACCAACACGCTCGAGGTCAGCGTCACCAATCTCTGGCCAAATCGCCTGATCGGCGACGAGCATTTCCCGACCGATGATGAGTATAGCGTCGTCAATGCCAGCACGGCCGGCGGCATCACCGCGCTCCCCGGCTGGTTCCGCGATGGCAAGCCCATGCCCGCCGGCAAGCGCGTCGCCTTCGCCACCTGGAAACATTATGATGCAGAAGCGCCGCTGCTCGAATCGGGCCTGTTGGGGCCGGTGCGCCTGCTCAATGCCAGGCTCTATCCGCTCGCCTGAGCCGGCAGGGAAGGGCGCCGGTGACGGTGGTAGCGACGGCCCCGGCGTTCATCGCCGGGGCCGTTGTCATTTTACCACGGCTTGGAGCGCGCTACCGCCAGCCCGCGCACGTCGTTGGGCCATTTGCCGCTGACCGCGCAGTAGAAGTGATAGAGCGCGCCGTCGTGGTAGATGACCGACGGCTTGTGCGCGTATTTCTCGTCGATCGATCCCGGCGGGCCGACGTCGATCAGCACCTCGTCGACCTTCCTGAAGTCGGTCAGCGTGTTGCCGAGCGCGAGCAGGTCGCGTGCGTGGCCGTCATAAGCGAGCCCGAAATAGAACATGCCCCAGCGGCCGTCGTGGCGGACGAGCACCGGATCGCTGGCGAAGCGCGCGTCGGGCGCGCCCCGCGGCCCGTTCGGGATGATCGGATTGCCGGGATGGCGCGTCCAGGTCTTGAGATCCTTGGAGGTGGCAAGACCGGTCTGCTCGTGCCACGGCTCACCCGTCGTCTTGGCGTTGTAGAACAGATAGAAGGTATCGTCGTCCTTCATCAGCGTCGGCTTGTAGAGCCCGCCGCGCTCCCAGTCGGCGCCGTCCTCGGCGCGCAGGATCACCGGGCCGCGCTCCCAGTGCATGAAGTCGTCGCTCCAGGCGAGGCCGATCACCGCCGCGCCTTCCTCGTAACCCGCATTGGGATAGGCGTGCCACGCCGCGACATAGCGCCCGCCGACCTTGATCAGCCGTGCCGGCGATTGCAGGCCGTTCTCGCGCAGGATCGATGCGCAGGCGATGTTGTAGCGGGTGATCGGATCATCGGGGTCGCGCGCCATGATGATGCCGAGCCGGCGCCAGTTGATCAGATCGTCCGATTCGCAGATCCCCGTCTGATAGCCGATGCCGTCGAAGCCGACGTGCGTCAGGTAGAATTTGCCGTTGGCCGAGAACACGAACGGGCAATCGACCGCTTTCTCGTCGAAGCTGCCGGGGATGCCCGATCCGGCGAGGATCAGCTTAGGATATTTGTAGGGCGTCCGATAGGGCGCGACCGGATCGGCGGCGGCCGCCGCCATCGCGCGAGCGGCGTCGGGCAGCAGCATCGCGCCGGTGCCGGCCACGGTGGCGCCGAGAAGCGAACGACGGTCGATCATGTCTTGTGGTTCCTCACGATAGCAAGCGGGCGAGGCGGCACGCGTCTCGCCGCGCGCGGGGGTTCAGGGCTGCGCGCCGGCCTCGGCCTTGGCGATGCGCCCCACCCCGTGGCCGATGATCGCGCGCATCGCCGCCGCCGCGGCGGGGCCGTCGCGTGCCTCGATCGCATCGACGATGCGTTCATGACCGCGGACGCTGACCTCGTGTTCGTGCTCCTCGCGGAACGGCGAACTGAGCGTGAACGAGGCGACCAGCGCGGTTTCCACCACCGCCGACATCGATCGCATCAGGACGTTGCCCGATGCCTTGCCGACCGCGCGATGGAAATCGAGATCGACCTCGGCGAAGGCGCGCGCGCTCTCGGTCGCATCCCACATCTGCGCGATGCAGCGCCGTAGATCGGCGACATCCTCGTCCGAACGATGTTCGGCGGCTTCGGCGGCGGCGGCCGGCTCGAGCGCGAGGCGGACCTGGGTGAGGTCGTGGCGGAAATGCGCATCGAAACCCTGGCTGACCTTCCACGACAGCACGTCGGCATCGAAGAAATTCCAGTGCGACGAATCGAGCACGGTGGTGCCGACCCGCGTCTTGGAGACGATCAGCCCTTTGGCGGTCAGCGTCTTGAGCACCTCGCGCAACACCGTGCGCGACACGCCGAAACGGTGCAGGATTTCGCTTTCCCCGGGGATTTTCGATCCGGGCGGATAGACGCCGGCGAGGATCTCGGTGCCCAGCGCGCGGGCGACCTGATCGTGGCTCGAAAGCGTGCCTTCGGTGTATCTCCCGAACTTGGCTGGCGATGCCATCGTGGACGCTCCTGCTCGACCGGTCCCGGATCGCGCCACCGGCGCGGCGGGAATCGATATTGCGCCGTCGCCGGAGGATCCGGTGCGGGGAAGAACGTCATCGGTCATTTCGTGGCCTCAAGGCAACCGCATTGCCCGTCATTCATCAGCAAGGTGTTCCTGCGCGCCGCGACGGTAGCGCGCGGAACAGCTATTTGCCTAACCATTCAACCTCTCTCGCTTTTTTCAATTGGTAATATTTTATACGCGTACTGGCAAGGCCGCTGCGACGGCAATGGCGATATCGATGGATCGTGCCGCCGCCGCGCGGGCTTCTTTTACGAACCCGCGATTCTGGAGGATAGGATGTGAATTCGTTTCGGGGGCGGATTTTTTCGCGTTCCGGCAGCGCCCGAACGTCGGCGATCGGGGGCCGCAACACAAACAGGCCCGGCCGTCGATCGCGGCCAGGCCTGTCTGCGTGTTGCATTCGCAACGAATAATGGTGGGCGTGGCAAGGATTGAACTTGCGACCCCTGCGATGTCAACACAGTGCTCTACCACTGAGCTACACGCCCACGAGGTGGCGGGCTGTAGCCGGGGATGCGGGCGCATGCAAGCGCTCTGTGGTTTGTTTCAATGACACGGAAACAGAGGCGTCCCCGGCCTGCTCCCCCGCTCCACCACCCAAGACATTATACTGTATGGGCGCCGGGGTGGGGGAGTGGGCCGGCGCCGCCTTTTGCAAACGGCAAGAAACCCTATTTCCCCCCTGACATCCGTTCGATCTCGAACATGCGGTCGATCTCGAGCACCAGGTCGCGCAGGTGGAACGGCTTGGAGAGGACGCGGGCCTCGGGCATCGTGCGTCCCGCCTTCAGCGTCACCGCGGCAAAGCCGGTGATGAACATCACGCGCGTATCGGGTGCGATCTCGGCGCAGCGCTGCGCGAGTTCGATCCCGTCCATCTCGGGCATGACGATGTCGGTCAGCAGCAGGTCGAACCGCTCGGTTTCGAGCAAGGGTATCGCCGCGGTGCCGCGATCGACCGCGCTCACCGCATAGCCCGACCGCTCGAGCGCGCGCGTCAGATATTCGCGCATCACCTGGTCGTCTTCGGCCAGCAGAATTCGGATCATCGGGAGCCCCTACACGTCACGGATCAGGTTATGCGCAAAGCGTTTAAGATTTTCCAGCCCGACGCGCGTCTGGCCCAACCCGCTATACGTCCCGCAATGCGACGATTGCTGACAGGCGTCGCCCGTCTTAAGTTGAACGGCAATGGAGGATGCCCCGCCGTTCGACCGCCACGGACCTGCCGAGCCGACCAGCCCGGTGGTGCTCTCGGTGCCGCACGCGGGGCGTGATTATCCGCTCGCGCTGCGGGCCGCGCTTCGGGTGCCGATCGCGCAATTGACGGTGCTGGAGGATCGCGCGGTCGATCGCGTGGCACTGGCGGCGCGCGTCGGCGAAACCGTGTTCGTCCAGCGCCGCGCCCGCGCCTGGATCGATCTCAACCGCGCCGAACACGAACGCGACCCGCGCGTCGACGATGGCGCCGCCGCCGGGCGGCAGCCGTTCCAGTCTGCCAAGCTGCGCAGCGGCCTCGGGCTGGTGCCGCGCCGCGCCGCGCGATCGGGCGATCTGTGGTGCCGTCGCTTCACCGCCGATGAGATCGTCGCGCGGATCCGGCTCGATCACCGGCCCTATCACGCCGCGCTGGCGCGCACGCTCGCCGCCGCGCGCGCGCGTTTCGGGATCGCGGTGCTGCTCGATCTGCATTCGATGCCGCCGCTCGGCACGGCGGCGGACACGGTCCGTATCGTCTTCGGCGATCGCTTCGGCAAAAGCGCGGGCGGGCGCTTCGTCGCCCGGCTCGAAGGCGAGGCCGACGCCGCCGGGCTGCGCTACGCGCTCAACAGCCCCTATGCGGGCGGCCACATCCTCGAACGCCACGCCGCGCCGCGGGCGGGAATCCACGCCGTCCAGGTCGAATTGTGCCGCGCGCTCTATCTCGATGCGGCGCTCGATCGGCCGGGGAAGGGGCTGGCGCGCACCGCGGCCGTGTTGCGCCGGATGATCGACGCGCTCGCCGACGAGGCGCTGGCGCAGCCGGGCGCGCTGGCGGCCGAATAGGGGGATGCGCCGGTGCGCCTCCCGCGCGCCACGAACCCCACATAAAAAAACCACCTCGTGCGCGGGGCACGAGGTGGCCAAGGTTCAGGGAGGACACACGCCCGAAGGCGTGTCATACGACCTCGCGAAAGGGGGGGACACGAAGCCGTACCTCACGAATATAGGACAGAGGTTCAGTCGCTTCAAGGCCCATGCCCGCCGCAACCGACGCCATTTTCACACGCCCCGTCAGCGCTTTGGGGCGATCCCCGGGATCATGCGCGCGAGCACGCCGTCCTTGAGCAGCAGATGGTGGCGCAGCGCGCCTGCGATGTGCAGCAGCACGAGCCCCGCGAACAGCAGCCCCAGCGTTTCGTGCAGTTCGTGCGCGGTGCCGGCGATCGGCTTGGTCACGGGCAGGAACGGCACGTCGAACAGCCCGAACCAGGCGATCGGCCGCGGCTTTGCGCTGGCCGATACCATCGCCCAGCCGGTCAGCGGCATGATCAGCAGCAGCGCGTAGAACACCCAGCGTATCCCTTGGGCGATGGTGCGTTCCCAGCCCGCAACCTCGCCGGGCAGCGGCGGCGGATTATGCCCCAGCCGCCACGCGATCCGCCCGAGCGTGAGTGCGAGCACGGTGATCCCCACCGCCTTGTGCGTGCCCATCAAGGCTCTCAGCGCCGGCACCCCTTCATGGAAGATGCCGACGACGAGGTTGAACAGCACGAGCAACGCGATGATCCAGTGAAACCAGATCGCGCCCGTCGAATAGCGGCCCGCCGGGCTCGTCGCTCGTGCCGGGGCCATTTCAGGCGACCGGATCGAGTTGCGCCTGCGGCTGCGGCATCTTGCCGAGCTGCATCTGGCGGCCGAAAATCTCGCGCATCAGCGAGAGCGAGAAGAGGTGCGCGTAGAGCAGCGGCAACATGCCGTTCTGGTTGGCCTTGCGCAGTTGGTCGCCGCGCAGTTCCTGCAATTTCTTCTCGTCGATCATCTGGAAGCCGCGATAGATGAACGGCCGCTCGGCGCCCTCGGGCTGGATGCTGATCTCGCCGTCCATCAGCAGGCCCAGTTCCTTCAGTTCCTTCATGAACGCCTGGGTGCGGCCGCCGGCCTGCTCGAACGCTTCGTTGAACTGGAGGATGCCCTTGGTGAAGTCGGTCGGCTGGTCGCCGTCGAACAAGGCCTCGCCTTCCTCGAAATCACCGATCGCGTCCGATGTCGGATCGAAGCACAGCGACAGTTCCTGCGCGTCGGGGCGCAGCCGCGCGAGCATGTACGGATAGCGGCGGATATACGCCGGGATGTAAAGGTTCTTCTCGGTGATCGTGCCTTCGTCGTCGACGAACACGTTGACACCTTCGTTCAAGCCCATCAGCGCGATCGGGATCGCGTCGTCGCCCAGCGTGAACACGATCGGCATGAAGCGCTGGACAAGTGGGAATTCGTCGATCGTCAGCGGCACCGCGTGCTGGCTGGCGAGGAACGGCGCCTTATCGCGGGTGCGCGTGCGGAATTTGGCATGCGCCTGGCTCGAAAGCGGTTCGAGCGCGTTGTAGAAAAGCGGAAGCTGGCTTTGCGGCGCGCTGGCCATTGAAAAACTCTCCAGATGCAGGGGCGCGGCGCGCCGGTTGTTTCGGTTCCACCCGGCTCTATTTCCCGGCGGGCTCGCGCGCAAGCCTGACGAGCTTGCCGGGGTTGAGCAACCCGGCGGGGTCGAGCGCCGCCTTGATCGCGCGCAGCGCGTGGAGCCGCGCGGGCGGGCCGAGCCGTTCGAGTTCGGCGAGCTTCATCTGGCCGATCCCGTGTTCGGCCGAGATCGATCCCCCCGCCGCGACCACCAGATCGTCGACGAATCGCGTGATCGCGGGCGCCTCATCGGCGTACCAACGGTCGGCTGCGGCGCTTGTGGGCGCCCGCACATGGAAATGGACATTGCCGTCGCCGAGATGGCCGAACGCGGTCGCGTGGGTGCCGGGAAAGCGCGCCTCGGCAGCGGCGGCCGCGTCGAGCATGAAGCGCGGCATCGCCTCGACGGGCACCGAGATGTCGAATTGCAGCGCCGGCCCGCCCGCGCGCTCGGCTTCGGAAAGCGATTCGCGCAGCCGCCAGAACGCCTCGGCCTGTGCTTCGCTTGCTGCAACCACCGCGTCGGCGATCAGCCCGTCGGCCAGCGCGGGCGCCAGCAGCCGTTCGAGCAGGCCGGCGGGCGATTCGGCTCCGGGTACCGGCTCGGGGTCGCTCGCCACCGCCTCGATCAGCACGTGCCAGGCGTGCTGCCCGGCCAGCGGCGATCGCGTGCCCGGAACGTGATCGAGCACGCGGCGAAGCGAATCGCCGCGGATGATCTCGAAACTCTCGATTCGGTCGGTCGCGGCCTGCATCCGCCGCAACAGCGCGAGCGCGTCGACCGGGTTTGCACACCCCGCCCAGCCGACCGCGCGCGCGGTGATCGCGGGCGCGAGCCGGAGCGCGGCGGCGGTGACGATCCCCAGCGTGCCTTCGGCGCCGATCAGCAACTGGGTCAGGTCGTAACCGCGATTGTCCTTCTTGAGCACCGCGAGCCCGTCGTGCACCGATCCGTCGGGCAGCACGGCTTCGATTCCCGCGACCAGCCCGCGCATCGTCCCCCAGCGCAGCACCTGGGTGCCGCCGGCATTGGTCGAGACGAGCCCGCCGATCGTCGCGCTCCCCCGCGATCCCAGCGTCAGCGGGAAGCGGCGGCCCTCGGCGGCGACCGCCTGATGCAGCGTCTCGAGGATCACTCCGGCCTCGGCGATCGCGAGGTTGGCGTGCGTATCTATGCCGCGCACGCGGTTCAGGCGCCGCAGCGACAGGATCAGCGCCGACCCGTCCTCGGGCGGCGTCGCGCCGCCGACCATCGAGGTGTTGCCGCCCTGCGGCACCAGCGCCACGCCCGCCGCGCGCGCAGCGGCGACGATCGCGGCGACTTCCTGCGTCGATCCGGGGCTGAGCAAGGCGGGCGCGTGCCCGTGCCAGCGGCCGCGCCAGTCGGTTTCCCACGGCGCAATCGCGTCGCGCTCGGTAATGATCGCCTTGGAGCCGATCCGGTCGCGCAAGTGATCGAGCAGGGCGGTTTGGCCGGGGGTCATGGCGACAGCGCGTAGCACGTGCGGCAGGCCGGGCAAATTCATCGACTGTTCAACCCTCGGCGCTAGAAGCTGTGCCCGCATGTCGAGCCTCGTCTTCCCTGCCGCGCTGCTGCTGTTGCTCGCCGCGCCGGCCGCTGCGCCGGCCGGGCCGCCGGGCGGCATCGCGTGGCAGCAGGTGACGATTCACGAGCGGATCGTGGTGCGCGTGCCGCGTATGCCGATCCCGCCGGGGCGCCAGCCGATCGCCGACGTCCAGCCGCTGCGCTGGGTGGAGAAGGACGCGCCCAAATGCGTCGCCGTCGACACGCTGGCCGCGGCGACGATCACCGAGCCGGACAGCGTCGATCTGGTGGTGCGCGGCGGCAGCAGGCTGCGCGCCAAGCTGGGCGACGATTGCCCCGCGCTCGATTTCTATTCGGGCTTCTACCTGAAGCGAACCAGCGACGGCCGGCTCTGCGCGCGGCGCGATTCGATCCGTTCGCGCTCGGGCGACAATTGCCCCATCGTCGCGCTCAAACACCTCGTTCCCGCGCGCTGACGCGCGGGAAACCTTGACATTAGCCGCTAAATCCGCGAGCGCGGATCGCGCGGTACGATGGATCGGGCCGCTCCTCTTTCCGGATTCCCCAATGAACTTTGCCGATCTCGGCCTTTCGGATGAATTGCTTCGCGCGGTCGCGGAAGCGGGTTATGAAGCGCCAACGCCCATCCAGGCGAGCGCGATCCCCAGTGTGCTGATGATGCGCGACATCATCGGTGTCGCGCAGACGGGCACCGGCAAGACCGCGTCGTTCGTGCTGCCGATGATCGATATTCTGGCGCAGGGGCGCAGCCGCGCGCGGATGCCGCGCAGCCTGATCCTCGAGCCGACGCGAGAGCTTGCCGCGCAGGTCGCCGAGAATTTCGAGAAATACGGCAAATATCACAAGCTCTCGATGGCGCTCCTGATCGGCGGCGTGTCGATGGGCGATCAGGTCAAGGCGCTCGAAAAGGGCGTCGACGTGCTGATCGCGACGCCGGGGCGGCTGATGGATCTGTTCGGGCGCGGCAACATCCTGCTCACCGCGTGCAATCTGCTCGTGATCGACGAGGCCGATCGGATGCTCGACATGGGGTTCATCCCCGATATCGAGGAAATCTGCACCAAGCTGCCCAAGCAGCGCCAGACCTTGCTGTTCTCGGCCACGATGCCCGCGCCGATCAAGAAGCTCGCCGACAAATTCCTCGACAGCCCCAAGACGATCGAGGTCGCGCGGCCCGCGACCACCAACGTCAACATCACCCAGTGGCTGGTGCCCGTCGCCTCGGCGGACAAGCGCGGGCGGCTGCGCGATCTGCTGCGCCAGGACGAGGTCCGCACCGCGATCATCTTCTGCAACCGCAAGACGACCGTGCGCGAACTCAACAAGAGCCTCAAGCGCTCGGGTTTCCAAACCGGCGAGATCCACGGCGACATGGAACAGCCGCAGCGGCTCGCCGAACTCGATCTGTTCAAGCGCGGTGAGATCAACATCCTCGTCGCCTCCGACGTCGCCGCGCGCGGGCTCGACATCAAGGGCGTCAGCCACGTCTTCAATTTCGACGCGCCCTGGCATCCCGACGATTACGTCCACCGCGTCGGCCGGACGGGCCGCGCGGGCGCCACCGGCACGGCCTATACGTTCGTGACCCCGGAAGACGTCGAGAATGTCGCCAATATCGAGAAATTGACCGGGCAGACGATCGCGCGCCTCGATGCCGGAGCCGCGCCCGAGGCCGCGCCCGCGCCGGCCGAGGCGGAAAAGCCCGCACGCCGGGGGCGAGGCCGGGGCCACGACCAAGACCGCGCGCCCGATCGCAAACCTGCGCGAGACCGCCGTCGTGAGCGGCCGCCCGAACGGCGCGCCGATCGCGGCGCCCGGCCCCGCGACGACGAACCGCTCGACGATGACGGCGGCTGGAACGGCCCCGTCCCCGGTTTCCTGTCGGCGCGGATTCCCTGATCCGGGCGATGGCCGGCATCGTCGAGATCGTGCCGCGCCGCCCGATGGCCAGCCCCTGCATCAACCTCTGCGCGCTCGATCCCGCCACCGATCGCTGCCGCGGCTGCGCGCGCACGCGTGACGAGATCGCCCGCTGGACCAGTATGACCGACGCCGAGCGCGACGCGGTGATGGCAGCGCTCCCCGCCCGCCGGAGTTGATCCCGTACGCCTGCGAAAACAGGAGCCCAGAGTCGCGGGGTAGCGGCGCTTCGTATCTTGGACTCCCGCGTTCGCAGAGCCGCGCCCCCTTACACGTCGGGCAGCACCTGATTGGCCACCCCCCAGCCGTCGAGCGCGCGGGCATTGGCGCGCCCGATCAGTGTATCGACATCCTCGACCGAGAACATCGCCGGCGTCTCGATATCCTTCAATTCGCTCCAGGAAACCGGCGCGGCCACCGGGGCGCCGCTGCGCGCGCGCGCTGAATAGGGCAGGACCGCGGTGTTCCCACGCTGGTTGCGCAGCCAGTCGATGAATATCTTGCCCTTGCGCTTGGCCTTGGCCATCGTCGCGGTGAAGCGGTTGGGCTCGGCCTCGGCGAGCGCGCGGGCGAAGCGTTCGGCGAAGCTCTTGGTCGCGTCCCAGTCGGCTCCGGGCGTCAACGGCACCACCACATGCACGCCCTTGCCGCCCGAAAGCATCGCGAAGCTCGTCAGCCCGATGTCGGCGAGATGCTGCTTGAGATCGATCGCGGCCTTCTTCACATCGCCGAAGTCGAGCCCCTCGTCGGGATCGAGATCGAACACCAGCCGATCGGGCTGTTCGAGCGTCCCCACCGACGATGCCCAGCCGTGGAACTCGATCGTCCCCATCTGCACGCACTGGACCAGCCCGTCGGCATCCTCGACGTACAGATACGGCTCGACGCTGCCGTCCTTCTCGGTGATGTCGACATGGCGGACGTGCTTTCCGAACGAGCCCGCATCGTGCTTCTGGAAGAAGCATTTCTTGCCGCGCCCCTGCGGGCAGCGCACCAGGCTGATCGGCCGGTGGGCGGCCCAGGGCAGCATGATCGGCGCCACCGCGGCATAATAATCGGCAAGCTGGCCCTTGCTCACCTTGCTGTCGGGAAAGATCAGCCGCTCGGGGTGCGTCACCTTGACCGTGATGCGCGCCGCCGCCGCCTTCTTCGGTATCTCGGGCATCACATCCTCCGCCGGCTTGTCCTCGCGCAGCCCCAGATAGCTCGGATGCCGCAGCGCGCCGTCGGGGGTGAATTCGGTGAACGCGATCTCGGCGACCAGCTTTGGGGTGATCCAATGCGCGCCGCGCGTCGCCGCTCGCGGCGCCTCGACCGTCGGCGTCTTGCGCGCCAGCCGGTCCATCCTGGTGCGCAGCGCCGCCATCGTGTCGCGATCGAACCCGGTGCCGACCTTGCCCGAATAGACGAGCCTCCCGTCCCTGTGCTGGCCAAGCAGCAGGGCGCGAAAGCCGCGCCCCTTGGCCGTGCTCTCGGTCCAGCCCAGGATCACGAATTCCTGCCGTCGGGTGCATTTGATCTTGAGCCAGGCTTTGGTTCGTCGCCCGCGATACGGCGCATCGGCGCGCTTCGAGACGATCCCCTCATAGCCTTCGCGGCACATCGCGGTGAACAGCGTCTCGCCTTCGCCGACGACATGCTCGGCGAACTGGAGCCGTGGGCCGGCACCGTCGAGCACGGCCCGCAACCGCTCCTTGCGCTGGACATTGGGCAGCGCCTCCAGCGACTCGCCGTCGAGCGACAGCAGGTCGAACCCGAAGAACGTCATGTCGCCGCCGTTGGAGATCGCGTCCTTGAGCGTCGAGAAATCGGGCCGCCCGTCCTTGAACGCGACGATCTCGCCATCGATCAGCGCGCTCGCGACGGGCAATGCCGCCGCCGCTTCGGCAATGCCGGCAAATTTGTCGCTCCAGTCGAGCCCGGTACGCGTGAACACCCTGGCCGTGCCGCCACCCACCGCCAGCAACGCGCGATAGCCGTCATATTTGACCTCGTGGATCCAGCCATTGCCCGCGGGCACGTCATCGACCAGCGTGCAGAGCTGGAGGTCGCGAAATTTGGGTAGCCCGGTATTCCCGCGAACGCGGGAATCCAGAGCCCCACGCGCGCCGCTCTTGGTTCTGGACTCCCGTTTTCGCGGGAGAACGCGCGCCTTTTTTCCCTCCGCGATCTCCTGCATCGTCCGCCCGGTCTTCACGCTCGTCAGGCCCGTTTCGACCAACGTATCGGTGCCGCCCGCCTCGGCGTCGTCGATCTTGCGCAACAGCCAGTTCTCGCGCGTCTCCTTGCCACGCGGCTTCAGCCGGATCAGCAGCCATGCACCCTTCATCCGCTCGCCGTCGAGGATGAAGTGGAGGTGTCCTTTCTCCAGATCCTTTGTCGACTTGCCCTTGATCGGCGCCCAGGTGCCGCGGTCCCACAGCATCACCGTGCCGCCGCCATATTCTTGCGCAGGGATCGTGCCCTCGAAGGTCGCATAGGACAGCGGATGATCCTCGGTCCTGACTGCCAGTCGTTTCTCGCCCGGATCGAGGCTCGGCCCGCGCGTCACCGCCCAGCTCTTGAGCACGCCGTCGATCTCGAGCCGCAAGTCCCAGTGCAGCCGCGTCGCGTCGTGCTTCTGCACCATGAAGGCGTTGCCATGCCCCCTGGCGAGCGTCCCCGCGGGCTCCGCCGTTTTCGCGAAATCGCGTTTGGCGTTGTAGAGCGCGAGCGGGTCTGATGTCGTGGCCACCTGTTGCTCCTGCGTCACCCCCACTTGCTCCTGTGTCACCCCCGCGAAGGCGGGGGCCCATCTCCAGCGGGCTGCATCACACGAGTCGCTTGAAATAATCGCTCAAGCACGCTTCTTCGCCGCCGGCTTTTTCGCGGGAGTCTTCTTCCCCGGCTTTTCGATCGACTTCTTGAGCGCCGCCATCAGATCGACGACGTTCGAGGCGCCGCGTCCCGACGGCTCATCCTTCTCCTCGATGATCTTGCGGTTGCTCTTCGATTTGCGCTTGCGCGCGATCAATTCGTGGAGCGCATCGACATAGCGGTCGTGGAATTCCCTCGGGTCGAACGGCGCGGCCTTCTTCTCGATCAGCGCCTCGGCGAGATCGAGCAGTTCGGCGTCGGGCCTGGCGTCGGGGATGTCGCGGAAATAGCCCTGCGCCTTGTTGACCTCGTCGGCGTAGCGCAGCGTCTCCAGCACCATGCCGCGTCCGCACGGCTTGAGGCTGACGACATATTCGCGGCCCCTGAGCGCAAGCTGGCCGAGCCCGACCTTCCTCGTCCGCTTCAGCGCCTCGCGCAGCACGATGAACGCTTCCTCGGCGAGATCGTCGGCGGGCACCACGAAATAAGGCTTTTCGTAATAAAGCACGTCGATCTCGTGCGCGTCGACGAACTGCGTCAGCTCGAGCGTCTTCTTCGATTCGAGCTTGACCGCGTCGATCTCGTCCTGGTCGAGCAGGACATATTCGCCCTTCTCGTATTCATACCCTTTCATGATCTCGTCGGTATCGACCGGGCCGATGCCGGTGACGACCTTCTCGTAATGGATCGGCTTGCCCGACGGTTCGTGGATCTGGCGAAAGCTCACCGTCGCGCCCGATTTGGTCGCGGGGTAGATCTCCACGGGGATCGAGACGAGCGCGAGCCTGATCTGTCCCTGCCAATAGGCGCGCGCGGCCATTCCCGGTCTCCCGTCATTCCCGAAACCGATTCAATGCGCGCTGGGCGGCGTGGTTCCGAAGCCTCCGATTCTGCCGCGCGTGCCGCCGCCCGATGTCTGCGCTGTCCTACAGCGTGGCATTGGGTTATGGGCGTGACCATGCCGGATTCTCCTCCCTCCACTGGTTCTTTGCGGGCTTTTTGGCGGCGGTCGCGCGACCCGCGCCATACTCTCCACTTTGTCCACTTAGCGGGTGCGCAGCGGGCTGATGACTGAAGATCCGCTCGCGCTGTTCGACGTTTGGCTCGC
Source organism: Hephaestia caeni (assembly GCF_003550065.1). GTDB lineage: Bacteria > Pseudomonadota > Alphaproteobacteria > Sphingomonadales > Sphingomonadaceae > Sphingomonas > Sphingomonas caeni_A. The sequence goes on along the minus strand of NZ_QXDC01000003.1, from coordinate 250,707 downwards.
GGAAGCGAGCGAGACCGAGCCCAACGATCCCAATGCGATGGCGCTCGCCACCGCCAATGCCGCCGGCCAGCCCGCGGTGCGGATGGTGCTGCTCAAGGGGCACGACGCCCGGGGGTTCGTCTTTTACACCAATCAGCAGGGCCGCAAGGCGAGTGACCTTGCCGAAAACTCGCAGGCCGCGCTCCTTTTCCACTGGAAATCGTTGCGCCGCCAGATTCGCATCGAAGGCCCGGTGAGCATCGTTGCCGATGCCGAGGCCGATGCCTATTTCGCCACCCGCAGCCGTGATTCGCAGCTCGGCGCCTGGGCGTCGGATCAGTCGCGCCCGCTCGATAGCCGCGCGACATTCGAAGCGCGGTTCGCGGCCGTGAAGGCACGCTTTGCCGACGTAGAGGTGCCCCGCCCGCCGCATTGGTCGGGCTATCGCGTGGCGCCGCAACGGATCGAATTCTGGCAGGATCGCGCGCACCGTCTCCACGAACGGCGGCTGTTCACCCGCGATGGCGACGGCTGGACCGAAGGATTGCTCTACCCGTGACCGAGAACGAACGCCGCCGTCTGCTGCCGTTCGCCGTGCGCGCCGCGCTGGCGAGCGTCGGGATGGCGTGCTTCCTGTTGCTGTTGAAAGGCTTCGCCGCCTGGCACACCGGATCGGTCGCGATGCTCGGCTCGCTCGCCGATACCGGGCTCGATCTGCTCGCGAGCCTCGTCACGCTCTACGGCGTCCGCCTCGCCGCGACGCCCGCCGATCACGATCACCGCTTCGGCCACGGCAAGGCGGAGGCGCTGGCGGCGCTGTTCCAGGTCGCGCTGATCACCGCCTCGGCGATCGGCATTGCCTGGCGCGCGATCGAGGCGCTCACGAACCCGGTCGAAACGCACGACGCCGGATTCGGGATCGGCGTCTCGCTGGTCGCGATCGCTGCCACGCTGGTGCTGCTCTGGTATCAGCGCCAGGTGATCCGCAAGACCGGCTCGGTCGCGATCATGGCGGATAACGTCCATTACCAGTCGGACGTGCTGCTCAACGGCTCGGTGATCCTCGCGCTCGCGCTCGATCAGTTCGGCGGGATTCCCGCGGCCGATCCGATCTTCGGCATCGCGATCGCCGCGTGGCTGCTCTGGGGCGCGTTCAAGGCGTCGTCGACCGCGATCGATCATCTGATGGACAAGGAATGGTCCGAGGAGGATCGCGCGCGCTTCGTCGAGGTCGCCGCGCGTCAGCCGGGGATCAAGGGCATCCACGATTTCCGCACCCGCCGCGCCGGGGCGCATGAATTCGCGCAATTCCATATGGAGGTGGCGCGCGATCTGACGGTGGCCGCGGCGCACGATATCGTCGAGAATGTCGAAAAGGCGCTCAAGCGCGCCTTCCCCAAGGTCGAGGTGCTGATCCACGTCGATCCCGAAGGCCATGTCGATACCGACAATCCGCTGGTCGAGGCCGATGTCACCCCGCATTGGTTCGGCAAGCGCGTATGAACATTCCCTTCGCGCAGATCGACGCCTTCGCGAACGCACCCTTCACCGGCAACCCGGCGGCGGTGATGCCGCTCCACGCCTGGCTCGACGACGCGATGCTTCAAGCGATCGCCGCCGAGAACAACCTCAGCGAAACCGCTTTCCTCGTCCCTGCCGAGGACGAGGGGGCCGATTTCGAGCTGCGCTGGTTCACGCCGACGGTGGAGGTCGTGCTGTGCGGCCACGCGACGCTCGCGAGCGGCCATTATGCCCTCTCGGCCGATCCCGGCCGTGATCGGGTGCGCTTTCGCACCCGCAAGGCGGGCGGGCTCACGGTGACGCGGGCGGGCGGCGGCTACGAACTCGCGCTCCCCGCTTGGGGGCCGGATCCCAAGCCGCTCGACGCGATCGTCGCGGCGCTGGGGGTGGGCAGCGCGGTCGCAACGCTCTGGCACCCCAATCGCTACGGCGTCGTGGTGCTCGAAACCGCGGCCCAGGTGCGCGCGTGCGCTCCCGATTTTCGCCGCCTCGCCGCCGCCGGCGATACGCTGACGATCGTCACCGCCCCCGGCGACGAGACCGATATCGTCAGCCGCGTGTTCGCGCCCGGCGCGGGGATCGACGAAGACCCCGTCACCGGCTCGGCGCATGCGGTGCTGACGCCCTATTGGACGAACCGCCTCGACCGCGATCGCTTCACCGCGTTTCAGGCCAGCGCGCGCGGTGGCCACCTGACCTGCCGCCTCGACGGCGACCGCGCGGTGCTCGGCGGCCAGTGCGTGACGGTGATCGAGGGTGTGTTCGCGCTTTGATTTGATCCACTGCCGTGGATAGCCGTACCGGCCCGCTCCCCCACCCCACCTCCCAAGTCATTATACTGCATGGGAGGTGGGGTGGGGGAGCGGGCCGGTGCCGCCCGGAAATCAAAGTTTAGCGCGCCAGCGCGGGGGCGAGCGCGTGCTCGGTCCCGAACGCTAGTTCGAGGTTGATCCCATTGGGGTCCTTGAGCACGATCTGCGTCAATCCGGCGACGCGCGTGTCGCGGCGGCGATAGGCGATGCCGAGATCGGTCAGCCGTTTCTCCATCGCATCGGGATCGCGACAATCGAAGGCGACATGATCCATCCGCCCGCGCGCGCCGACCGCGGGAATATCCTCGCCCTCGGCGGGCATGTTGACGTGGATGATCGCGCGCCCGTCGCGGTCGTAGAGCCAGGCATTGCGGGTCTGGTCGGCCATCGTCGACGCGGGGCCGCGCACGAGATCGAACACGTCCTCGTAGAACGTCAGCGTCTCGTCGAGCGCGGGGGTGCGGATGTTGATATGGCCGATGCGCTCGATCATTGGATCAGACTCCCGACGACTCTTCCCAGCGCCTGCCGCGTCGGCGCCAGCGCGCTATCCTGCGTCTTGCCGAGCCGGACAAGGATGATGGCATGGTGCGTGCCCGGATCGTGCGGGTCGGCGCCGGTGCCGGCGATGACGAACTGGCCGAGATGCCCGATCATCGACACGACCGTATCGGGTGCCGCGTCGGGAAACAGCGTCGGCCCGTCGGGGTCGCTCCCGCCCGCGCGGTTGAGCCAGGTCTGCCCGCCATATTCGGGATCGCGCGGCGAGGGAGCCTTCATGAACGCGAGCCAGTCGGGCGCGATCACCTGTGCCCCGTCGGCGCCCGTGCCGTCGAGCAGCAACCGGCCCATCCGCCCCCAATCGTCGAGCGTCATGTAAATGAGCGATCCGCCGATCTGCGTCCCCGCGCCGTCGAACTCCAGGAACGCGCTCGTCACCCCCGCGGGCTGGAACAGCCGCTCGGTGGCGAAGTCGCGATACGTCGTGGCGCGCACCCTGGGATCGGTGCTGTCGGTCAGCGTATCGGCGATGATCTTCGCGAGGATGATCGTCGTCAGCGACGAATATTCGAATTTGGTCCCCGGCGCCGCTTCGAGCGGCTGGGCGATCGCCTTCGCCGCCATATCGCCGGTGCCGCCGACGAACAGCACCTGATTGGTGTCCGATCGCTCGATCGGATCGCCGATCTCGGTATGACGAAGCCCCGAGCGCATCTGGAGCAGCATCCGAAGCGTGATCGCGCCGCGCGGATCGCCGGGGCGGTGCCATTCGGGCACCGGCGCAGGGGCATCGAGCGCGAGCTTGCCGTCGGCGACCAATTCGCCGACCAGCATCGCCGTCACGGTCTTCGCCATCGACCAGGAGATGAAGCGGTTGGCGTCCGAAAAGCCCGGCGCATAGCGTTTGGCGATCACGCGTCCGTCCTCGATCAGCAGCACCGCGCGGGTGCCCGGATCGGCGACGAACAGCGGCGCGATCATGTTCTGCGGCTGCGCGCCGCCGCTCGCCGGGAGCAGGGCGAGAAGGGGAAGCGCGAACAGGCTTTTGATCCGCATCAAGCCAGCCTAGTCTCGGCGGCCATGAAGACAAGACGCATCATCGGCTGGGGCGCGCTCGCGCTGATCGTGCTGCTCGCGGCCGGGGTCGCGCTCTATGCGCATCTGATGACCCCCAAGCTCCAGCTCGGCGTCGGCTACGGCGCGCGCGTCGCGTGCGGGTGCCGCTATATCGAGGGCCGCCCGCTCAAGAGCTGCTACAAGGATTTCGAACCCGGCATGGAGGTGATCCACCTCGCCGACGATTCGAAGACCAGGACGATCACCGCCTCGGTGCCGCTCGTCGCCAGCCGCAAGGTGACGTTCGACCCCGTCCTCGGTTGCCAGCCCGAGCCGTACAAACCCTGAAATCCCCCTTTGCAGGGGAAACATGGGAAGTCGTTGACTCTCGCCCGCCCCCGGCCGTAATTTGGAACAAATAGCGAACAATGGCGTCGAGTCGTGTGTGTCCCATTCCGTTTCCCTGAAGGCGCTGCGCCGCAAGGTTGCCGCGCTCGAGCGGCGGCCGGCGGCGGTGCCGGCCGCGCGTGCGGCGTTGGGCGTGCCCGCGATCGAGGCGGCGCTGGGCGGCGGGCTGGCACGCGGCCGATTGCACGAAATTTTCGCCGCCACGCCGGGCGATGTGGCGGCGGCGGCGGGCTTCGCGGCGATGCTGGCCGCGCGGTTGGGCGACACCGCCCCGATCGTCTGGCTGCGTCAGGACGAGGCGGAACGCACCGCGCATCTGCACGCGCCGGGGCTGGCCGAACTGGGGATCGATCCGGCCCGCCTCGTGCTGGGAGTCGCCGCCGATCCGTTGATGCTGCTGCGCGTGGCGGCCGAGATCGTGCGCTGCGACGAGGTCGGCGTGGCGGTGATCGAATCGTGGCGTCAGCCGCGCCCGCTCGATCTGACCGCGAGCCGGCGGCTGGCGGTCGCGGCGGAAGCCTCGGGCGTCACCGCATTGATGCTGCGCGTCGATGCCGCGCCTGCGCCCAGCGCCGCGCACACGCGCTGGCAGGTCGCGGCGGCCCCTTCGCAGCCGCTCGAAGCGAAGGCGCCGGGTTTTCCCGCGCTCGATCTCACGCTTCTGCGCCAGCGTGGCGGCGTGGCAGGGCAGCACTGGCGCGTGGAATGGGATCGTGACGCGCGCGGATTTGCCGAAGCGCCGCTTTCTGGCGTTATGGTTCCCCTGGCTGAGCACGGATCGGCTGCGGCTTGAAGAGCAAGTATGCCTGCGAAAGCAGGAATCCAGGGTCACAAAGGACGACGCCCGCGACTCTGGGCTCCCGCCTTCGCAGAAACACGGCGGAGGACAGCCCCTCGCGCTGGTCGAAAAGCAGCGCGGGGCGATGCGGCTCGTCGCGTGCAATGCCGCCGTGCACGCACTCGGTCTCGCCCCCGGCCTGCCGCTGGCGGATGCGCGCGTGCGCGTTCCCGATCTCGCGGTGGCGGACGCCGATCCCGCGGCCGACGCACGGCTGCTCGCCCGCCTTGCCGATGCCTGCGATCGCTACACGCCGATGGTGGCGCTCGATCCGCCTGCCGGGTTGACGCTCGATATCACCGGCAGCGCCCATGTCTTCGGCGGGGAGACGGCGATGCTCACCGATCTCGGCCGGCAGACGATGCGTTGGGGCGTCGAGGGGCAGGCCGCCTTCGCCGATACGCCTGAGGCCGCACAGGCGCTCGCCCGCCATGCCGATCTGCCCGTCACCGACGAAGCCGGGGCGATCCATGCGCTGCCGATCGCGGGGCTGCGGCTTGACCCGGAAACCGTCACCGCGCTCCGCCGCGCCGGGTTGCGCACGATCGGCGACCTCGCAGACCGGCCCACCGCGCCGCTCGCCGCGCGCTTCGGCACGGCGGCGACCGATGCGCTCGCGCGCCTGCTCGGTCGTGCCGACAGCCGCCTTACCCCGCGCCGTTCGCCGCCGGCGCTGCGTGTCGACCGCCGCTTCGCCGAGCCGATCGCGCGCGCCGAGGATGCGCTCGGCGTGATCGGCGATCTCGCCCGCGAGGCCGCCGTTACGATGGACGCGCGCGGCGAGGGCGGCCGCCGCTTCGCGGTACGGCTGTTCAGGAGCGATGGCGCGACGCGCGATCTCGCGGTCGAGACCAGCCTGCCGACGCGCGATCCTGCACTGGTGCTGCGCCTGTTCGGCGAACGGATCGACGGCCTCGCCGATCCGATCGACCCCGGTTTCGGTTTCGATCTGATCCGGCTGGCCGTGCCCGTGCTCGCGCCGCTCGCGCCCGCGCAACTCGCGCTCGACGGCGGCGAGGCGCGTGACGGCGAGATGATCGCGCTGATCGATCGCCTCGGCACGCGCATGGGTCGCGCCCGCTTCCGCCGCCTGGTGCCGCGCGACACGCATATCCCCGAGCAGCGGGTGCGCGCGCTCCCCGCGGTCGAGGCGTGCGCCCCGATGCCGTGGGGAGAGCCCACCCCCGGCGAGCCGCCGCTGCGCCCGCTCCATCTCTTCGATCCGCCCCAGCCGATCGAGGTGACGGCCGAGGTGCCCGATGGCCCGCCGCGATGCTTCCACTGGCGTCGCACGACGCACACGATCGTCCGCTACGAAGGCCCCGAACGGATCGCCGCCGAATGGTGGCGCCGCGCCGACAATGCCGGGCTGACGCGCGACTATTACCGCGTCGAGGACACCAGCGGCCGCCGCTTCTGGGTGTTCCGCAACGGATTGTATCGCGAGAAGGACGATCCCCGCTGGTACATGCACGGGCTGTTCGCGTGAGCTACGCCGAACTCGTCGCCGCGACCAATTTCTCCTTCCTGCGCGGCGCCTCGCACCCTTCGGACATGGTCGCCGAGGCGATGGCGCTCGGTTACACCGCGATCGGCATCGCCGACCGCAACAGCGTCGCCGGCGTGGTGCGCGCCTACAAGGCGCTGCGCGATGCGCCCGAAAAGGCGCGGATCGCCTTGATTGAAGAGAAGCGCGCCCAAGGGGCGCCGCTCGTGCTCTCCGAAGAAGAGGAGGCCGGGTGCCGCACCGATCTGCGGTTGCTGGTCGGCGCCCGGCTCGTCTTTACCGATGGCACGCCCGACATCGTCGCTTATCCGATGACCCGCCGCGGCTGGGGGCGGCTCACCCGGCTGCTCACCGCGGGCAATCTTCAGGCGGTGAAGGGCGATTGCATCCTCGAGCTCGACAATCTTCTCGCGCATCTCGACGATCTGCTGCTGATCGTGCTGCCGCACTCCACGGCGACGGATCAGACGCCGCATCGAAAGCCGGTTCCATACGATAGTGCGGCGGTCGCGCCGGAAACGACGCATCTCCGCCTCGTCGAAGCGCTGCCGCGCGATCTTTCCGAGCTGCTGGCCCGGCTCTCGGCCAAGGCACCGGGACGAGTGTGGCTCGGTGCGGCAATGCATCATCGCGGTGACGATCAGCGACGCCTGGCACGATTGGCATCGCTTGCGCGGAGCACCCGCGTGCCGATGATCGCGGTCGGCGATGCGCTCTATGCGACGCCCGAACAGCGTCCCTTGCACGATGTGCTCACCTGCATCCGCGAAGGCACTACCATTGCCGAAGCGGGCCGTCGGCTCGAAATCAATGCCGAGCGCCACCTGAAGCAGCCCGCCGAAATGATGCGGTTGTTCCGACGCTTCCCCGAGGCGATCGAGGAGACGACCTGTTTCGCCTCGCGTATCGACTTCACGCTCGATCAGCTCAACTACGAATATCCGCACGAACCGGTGCCCGACGGCTGGGCGCCGCAGGACTGGCTCGAACATCTCGTCATCGAGGCCGCGCACGCGCGCTACGGCGACGACCTGCCCGAGAAAATCCAGTCCTCCCTGACCGAAGAGTTCGATCTGATCCGCAATCGTGGCTACGCTTATTATTTTCTCACCGTCCATGATCTCGTGAAGTTCGCCCGGTCGCAGGAGCCGCCGATCCTGTGCCAGGGCCGCGGTTCGGCGGCGAATTCGATCGTCTGCTTCCTGCTCGGCGTCACGTCGATCGATCCGATTAAGCACGATCTGCTCTTCTCGCGCTTCATGTCGAGCGACCGCAACGAGCCCCCCGATATCGACGTCGATTTCGAGCACGAGCGGCGCGAGGAGGTGATGCAATATGTCTATAAGCGCTATGGTCGCCACCGCGCGGGGGTCACGGCAACCGTCATTCATTATCGCCCCAAGAGCGCGGTGCGCGAGGTCGGCAAGGTACTCGGCTTTTCGGAAGATGTGACGGCCCAGCTCGCGAGCACCGCCTGGGGCAGCTACGAGCACGCCGTCGAGGAACGCCGTTTTGCCGAGAACGGCCTCGATCTTGCCGATCCGGCGATTGCGCGGCTGCGCTGGTTGGTCGGCGAGCTGCTGCAATTCCCCCGCCATTTGTCGCAGCATGTTGGCGGTTTCGTGCTGACGCAGGATCGGCTCGACGAGACGGTGCCGATCCACCACGCCGCGATGGACGACCGCAGCTTCATCGAATGGGACAAGGACGATATCGATACGCTGGGCCTGATGAAGGTCGACGTGCTCGCGCTCGGCATGCTGACGTGCATCCGCAAGAGCTTCGATCTGATGCGCGCGCACGGGCTCGGCGATCACAATCTCGAGGTCGATCTCGAGGCCGGCGACGAGGCCGTCTACGACATGCTGTGCAAGGGCGACAGCATCGGCGTGTTCCAGGTCGAAAGCCGCGCGCAGATCAACATGCTGCCGCGGCTCAAGCCTCGGACATTGTACGATCTGACGATCCAGGTGGCCATCGTGCGCCCGGGGCCGATCGAAGGCGACATGGTGCATCCCTATCTCCGGCGGCGGAGCGGCGTCGAGAAAGTCGATTATCCCTCACCCGCGCTACCCCATGATCCGAACGAACTGCGCAGCCTGCTTGGTGCAACTTACGGCGTGCCGCTGTTCCAGGAGCAGGCGATGAAGCTCGCGATCGTCGCTGCCGGTTTCACGTCGTCCGAGGCCAACCAGCTCCGCCGCGCGATGGCCACGTTCCGCAATGTCGGCACGATCGACCAGTTCCGCGAGAAGATGGTCGGCGGCATGATGCGGCGCGGCTACGGCCAGGATTTCGCCGAACGCTGTTTCAAGCAGATCGAAGGTTTCGGCAGCTACGGCTTTCCCGAAAGCCACGCATTGTCGTTCGCGCGGCTGGTCTATGTCTCGGCGTGGCTCAAATGCCATCAGCCCGCGGTGTTCGCCGCCGCCTTGCTCAATTCGCAGCCGATGGGCTTCTACGCCCCCGCCCAGATCGTCCGCGACGCGCGCGAGAAGGGCGGCGTCGAGGTGCGCGCGATCGACGTCAACGCGAGCGGGTGGGACAATGGGTTGGAATCCTCCCGTCATGCCGGACTTGTTCCAGCATCCAACCCTGCACGAGCGTCAGCGCTTGAGGCACGTTGGACCCCGGAACAAGTCCGAGGTGACGGCCCCGCGTTACGCCTCGGACTCCGCCAGATCGACGGTTTCCGCGAGGATTGGGCAATCGCCATCGCTGCGGCGCGGGGCGCTCGCGCCTTCGCCAGCATCGAAGACCTCGCCCGCCGCGCGGCGCTCCCCCAGCGCGCGCTGCGCCTCCTCGCCGATGCCGATGCGTTCCGTTCATTGGGGCTCGATCGCCGTGCCGCGTTGTGGGAGGTCCGCCGCACGCCCGCTGCCGAATTGCCGCTGTTCGCCGCGGCCGCTGCGCGCGAACTGGGCGCGGAGCCCGACGTCGCGCTGCCGGCCATGTCGACGGCCGAACACGTCGTCACCGATTACCAGACGACGCGGCTGTCGCTGAAGGATCACCCGATGGCCTTCCTGCGCGCCACGCTCGCCGCCGAAGGGGTGTTGAGCTGCGCCGAAACCGATAATGCAAGGAACGACGCGTTCGTCCGCACCGCGGGCATCGTCCTCATCCGCCAGCGACCGGGCAAGGGCAATGCGATCTTCATCACGATCGAGGACGAGACGGGCATCACCAACATCGTGCTCTGGGCGCGCCAGTTCGAGATGTGGCGCCGCGCGGTGATGGCTTCGCGCCTGATGCTCGTCGAAGGCCGCATCCAGCGCAGCCGCGAAGGCGTCGTCCACCTGATGGCGAGCCGCATCGTCGACCGCACCGATCTGCTCGATCATCTGTCGGAAGCCGATGTCGCGCCGGTCGGGCCCGACGCGCTGTCGCGCCACCCCCGCAACGTGCGGATCGTGCCAAAATCGCGGGATTTCCATTAAAGCACCTTGCGCTTCTGCCTTTCGTCATTCCCGCGAAGGCGGGAATCCAGAATTGAAACGTCGGCCATCGCCTCGAAGGTTAGCCAGTCTGGATCCCCGCCTTCGCGGGAATGACGGACGAGGGCTTGGCAAAGATCCTGCTGTCGCAGGAGCTCTGCCACCAGCTAGCCCGTAACCGCGTTGTTGCTCCGATCCTTGTCGGGCAGCTTGTGGTCGGGATCGAGCGTCGCCGACACCACCTTCGACGCGCCCCCCACCGGCACCGCGGTCGCCGCCTGCCGGATCCATGTCTCGGCGGGAAGCCGCACGTCCTTCCTGCTGCCGTCGGCGAAGACCACGCGCAGCGTCACCGGCATGACGAGCTTGTCGCGCGCCTCAACCGTCACCAGCGCGCCGTTCTTGGGATCGCCGTCGACATAGGCGATCTTCGTGGCGGCGAGATCCATCTGCCAGTTCTCAAAATACCAGCCGCGCCACCACCAGCTCAGATCCTCGCCCGCATCATTCTCCATCGCGCGGAAGAAGTCGGCGGGCTTGGGGTGTTTGAATGCCCAGGCGGCCGTGAAGCGCCGGAACGCATGGTCGAACCGCTCCGGCCCCAGGATTTGCTCGCGCAGCAGGATCAGCCCCAGCGCCGACTTGAAATAGGTCACCGGATGGCGCCACTTCTCGACGATCGTGTCGCTGCGGCTCAGGATCGGCGGAGCGTCCTTGTCGGCGAGGATCGGCAATATCTCGTCGACCGGATTGCCGCCGCCCGGCGCATATTCGCCGTCACGCTTGGGGGCGTATTCGCCATTGTTGAACTCGTCCGATTCGTAGACGTCGATGAAGGTGTTGAAGCCCTCGTCCATCCAGGCGTGGCGGCGCTCGTCGAAGCCGACGATCATCGGGAACCACGAATGCCCGATTTCGTGCGCGCTGATCCAGAACAGTTCCTTGCCCGCATCGTCGATGCCGTCGAACACGATGCCGGGATATTCCATCCCCGTCGCCGGCCCCGCGATGTTGATCGCGGCGGGCCAGGGATAGGGGTACCATTTGGCCGAAAAGCGCTCGACCGCGTCCTTCATATATTCGGTCGAGCGGCCCCAGCGATCCGCACCCTGGCTCTCCGCCGGGTAGAGCGACATCGCGAGCGCGGTCTTGCCGCCCGGCAGATTGATCCGCGCCGCATCCCACGCGAAGCCGCTCGACGCGCTCCACGCCACGTCGCGCGTGTTCTCCATGCGAAAATGCCAGGTCAGCGTGCCGTCCCGTTTGGGCCGGCTGGCGGGATCGGTGATCTCTTGCGGCGATCGGATCATCACCGTCGCATCGCTGGCCTTCGCCTTTTCCAGCCGCGCGACCTGCGCTTTGGTCAGCACCTCGTCCGGGTTCATCAATTCGCCCGATCCGGCGACGATCATGTCGGCGGGCACCGTCAGCCAGTAATCGAAGTCCCCGTATTCGAGATAGAATTCCTGCGCGAGATAGGGGAGGGGGTCCCAGCCGCGCAGATCGTCATACACCGCCATCCGCGGATACCATTGCGCGAGATCGTAGATCTCGCCGTCGCGCGATTTCCCCCACGCCATGCGCCCGCCGAACTCGCCGGGGATGGTGAAATGATAGGCGAGCGTGACGATCGCCGTCTCGCCTGGTGCCAGCGGCGTGGGAAGGCGAAGCTGCGCGCGCGTGTCGCTGATCAGCGGGGTGACCGCGACTGCCCTGGCCTTGCCGACAGCAACCTCGGCCGAGGTGAGCGTCATGCCGTCGGTCGTGCCGCGCAGCTTGCCGCCGGCGGCCATATAGCCCCTCGAATCGGTCTTGTAGAGATTCTGATCGAGGTGCAGCCACAGCACGTCGAGCGTGTCGGGGCTGTTGTTGGTATAGGCGATGCGCACTGTGCCGCGGATCGCCTTGGCCTGCGTATCGAGCGTCGCGCGGATCGCGTAATCGGCGCGGTTCTGCCAATAATCCGGCCCGGGCATCCCGTTGGCCGATCGGTAGCGGTTGACCGGCTGGCCAAGATCGAGCGGTGCGAAGGTCTCGCGCGGGTTGTACGCCTGCGCCATGACGGGCGCTCCCATTAGCAGCAGCGCGAGCGCCGCCAGCAGCTTCATCATCATCGTCTCCCGACCCGCTCGCCCGGTCTCCGCCGTGCGTTTGGCGAACGGGTTAGGAGCGATGGCGCCCACGATCAATGCGGGCTCACGAATTCCTCGTCGCCGTCGACGCCCGCGGCGTGCGTCCGCGCGCGGCCGGCGGCGATCGCGATCGCGCAGAGCACGACGTAACAGAGCATCGGCACGGCGAGCCCGGTCGAATAGCCGCTCATGTCCGCGATCTTGCCGACGATCAGCGGGATGATCGCGCCGCCGATGATCGACATGCACAAGAAGCCGGAGGTCGCGTCGGTGCTCGCCGACGAACGCTCGAGCGTCAGCGTGAAGATCACCGGGAACATGATCGAATTGAACAACCCGATCGACAGCGCCGCATAACCCGCCGGCACGCCGCGCGTCAGCACCACGAACAGGCACAGCGCCGCCGCGATCGCGGTGTTGACCGCGAGCAGCCGGTGTGCCTTCATCCGGGTCAGCAATGCCGAGCCGACGAACCGGCCGATCATCGCGCCGAGCCAGTAGAGGCTGACATAATAGCCCGCGTGCTGGAGCGGGATATCCCAGATCGATTCGCTGTTGAGGAACAACGCCATCTGCGTGCCGATCGCCACCTCGGCGCCGACATAGAGGAAGATCGCGAGCCCGCCGATCAGCGCCCAGCGCGACGAGGCGACCTCGGCAAGCGTCTGCCCGAAACCGTGTGCCGCGGGGGCGGGCGGGGCGGCATCGGTGATGCGCCGGCGCGACCACCAGATGAAGCCGGCGAGGAACGCGAGCAGCACGGCGATGATCACGAAGCTCAGGTCGATCGCGCCGAGCGCATTCGATCGCGCGGTCGCGTCGATCACCTCGCCGGGCTTCACCTCGACGCCCTTGAGCAGCAGGTTCGCACCCAGCAGCGGGCCTAGCACGGTGCCGAGCGAGTTGAACGCCTGGCTCAAGGTGAGGCGGAAATGGCTGCGTTCGGGCACGCCGAGCGCGGCGGCGAGCGGGTTCGCGGCGACTTGCAGGATGGTGATCCCGCTGGCGATCACGAACAGGCCGAGCAGCACGCCGGGATAGGTGTCGAGGTTGGTGCCGGCGAGGATGACGAAGCAGCCCGCGATCATCATCGCGATCGCCAGCACGATCGAGGGCACCGCGCGCAGTCGCGACACCAGGATCGCTGCCGGGATCGAGATGATGCCATAAGCGATGAAAAAGGCGAACGCACTGAGCTGCGCCTCGACGTTCGACAGGTTGAAAATGCCCTTCACCGCCGCGACCAATGGATCGACCAGCGAGGTGATGAACCCCCAGACGAAGAACAATGTGGTGACCGAGGCGAACGCGCCGGTGGCCTTGTTGTGGGTGGGCATGCGGCTCTCCACTGAATTGGCGTCTGTCATCGATCCCCGGTCAGGCGTGCCTGGCGGTGCGGCGGGTGGTGTCGGCGGGCGCTTTCCAGAGCGCGCCCGGCTTAGGCAGCAGGAAATGGCTGAACGGCAGGATCGCGGCGCCCACCGCGGGTGCATCTTCGGATAGTGCGGCGCGCGCGACCGGTGCGATCACCGGAATATTGTCGCCGCGCTCCTTGAGCCGCGCCTGCGCGGCGGTGGCGAGCCGCTCGACCAGATCCTTGGGCAGCCGCCCGCCGATCAGCACCATGCCCGGGTTGACGAGGCAGTTGATCGCCTCGAGCGGGACGTAGAGCCGCTGCGCCACGCGATCGATCCAGGTCTGGATGCTCGTCTCGGCGCGCGCCGACCGGTCGGCCGCAAGCGCGTCGGCAAGCGTCAGCCCATCGGCGGCGAGGTGCTTGGCGAGGCCCGACAGCGACACGAGCTTCTGCACCTGCTGGATGCCGCCGTCCTCGGTCGGCGCGCGCAGGAAGCCCAGCTCGCCCGAACGCCCGTCGGCGCCCCGGAAATAGGCGCCGTCGACGACGATCCCGCCGCCCAGCCCCGACGAGATCAGGATGTAGAAGAAGCTCGACAGCTTCTGGCCGAGCCCGAGCTGCATCTCGCCCATCGCAGCCGCCGCGGCGTCGTTCTCGACGAAGACGGGCAGGTCGAACGGCTCCTCGAACAATTCGGCCATGTCGATGGCGTCCCATTCGGCATAGGTGGCGGGGCGGCCGGGCAGGTCGACCAGCCCGAGATCGTCGGGAACCGCGACCCCCAGCCCGACGAGGCTCGCGCGCTTGACCCCGGCATCGTCGAGCATCCCACGCACCGAACGGCGATAGAGATCGCGGACATGGCCCGGCAGCGCGAAATCGACCTCTTCCGAAACGCGCGCGAGCGTCTGCCCCGCGAAATCGACGAGCACCAGCGTGATGTGGTCGCGATCGATGTTGATGCCGATCGCGTGGCAGGCGTCGCGCTTGATGACGAGCTTGGTCGGCGGCTGGCCGCGCCCGCCGCGCCGCTGGCCGGCTTCCTCGATCAGGCCGTCGCCCAGCAGCCGCTTGGTGATGTTGGCGATCGCCGGCGGCGTCAGCCCCGTGATCGCCGCCAGATCGACCCGCGTCAGCGAGCCGTTGACGCGGATCGCGTGCAGCGTCACGCGCTGATTGTGATCGGCGGCCCGCTCGAGATTGGTTCCTGACAGGCGAACGCGGCCGGGCGTGGGCAGCACGCTCATGCGCGGCGTTCCTCGTAAGGCCGGGCAGCCGCGCCGTGCCTCATGGTGTGGAGCGTTTCCGCCATCTCCCGTTACCTTCCTGTGAACGTTCCCATTGCCCTTGGGCGCGGGCGATGCCAAGATACGCGCGCCGGGAGCAATGCCAATTGCTTTTCAATTTAATTTAATAATATACTCGGAGACAAGAGGGGATGGTCATGCGGGCAATGATCCAGAGGCGCAAGGGCCTCTTGATGTTAGCGTCAACAGCATTGGCGATCGGCGCGGCCTGCGCGGTTTCGGCGCAGCAGGCGCCGGCGCCGGCGATCCCGCCCGAAGCGATTGCCCACCCCGATATCTGGCCGCAGGCGCACTGGCCCTACAAGGCCGATCCGGCGCTGGAAAAACGCATCGCGGGCCTGCTCCAGCGGATGACGGTCGAGGAAAAGGTCGGGCAGGTCGTCCAGGCCGATATCGCCAGCGTGACGCCCGCCGACGTCAAACAATATCATCTCGGCTCGGTGCTCAACGGCGGCAGCTCGGGGCCTTATGGCGACGATCTCGCGCCGGCGGCGAAATGGCTCCAGCTTGCCGACGAATTCTACGCCGCCTCGGTGGACAAGAGCGGCGGCGGCGTCGGGATTCCGGTGATCTGGGGGATAGACGCGGTCCACGGCAATTCGAACATCATCGGCGCGACGCTGTTTCCGCACAATGTCGGGCTCGGCGCGATGCACGATCCCGCGCTGATGCGGCGGATCGCCGAGGCGACCGCCGCCGAGATCCGCGTGACCGGGCAGGAATGGACCTTCGCCCCGACGATTACCGTGCCGCAGGATGGTCGCTGGGGCCGCGCCTATGAAGGCTATTCGAGCGATCCCCGGCTGGTCTCCGATTATGTCGGCCAGTTCATCCGCGGGTTGCAGGGCGAGCCGGGCGCGACCGACATCCTCAAGGGGCCGCACGTCATCGCCTCGACCAAGCATTTCCTCGCCGACGGCGGCACCGAGGATGGGCACGACCAGGGCGACGCGAAGATCAGCGAGGCCGAACTGCGCGATATTCACGGCCTGCCCTATGTCGCCGCGATCGATGCCGGCGTGCAGACGGTGATGACGAGCTTTTCGAGCTGGAACGGCGTCAAGATGGCGGGCAACAAGAGCCTCGTCACGGGTGTGCTCAAGGACAGGATGGGGTTCGGCGGCTTCGTCGTCAGCGATTGGAACGCGCACGGCCAGGTCGCGGGCTGCACCAACGCGAGCTGCCCGCAGGCGATCAACGCCGGGCTCGATATGTATATGGCGCCCGATAGCTGGAAGCCGCTCTGGCACAGCCTGCTCGCCCAGGTGAAGGACGGCACCATTCCGATGGCGCGGCTCGACGATGCGGTCACCCGCATCCTGCGCGTCAAGATGCGGCTCGGGCTGTTCGAGGCGGGCAAGCCGTCGTCGCGGCTGCTGTCGGGCAGATATGACGTGCTTGGCAGCCCCGAGCATCGCGCGATCGCCCGTCAGGCGGTGCGCGAATCGCTGGTGCTCTTGAAGAACAACGGCAGTGTGCTGCCGCTTAATCCGGGCGCCAACATCTTGGTGGCTGGCGACGGCGCGGATGATGTCGCGCGCCAGTCGGGCGGCTGGACGCTGTCGTGGCAGGGCACCGGGCTCAAGCCCGAGGATTTTCCCGGTGCGACCTCGATCTGGGCCGGGCTCAACAGCGCGATCGGCGCGGCCGGCGGCACCGCGACATTATCCCCCGACGGCAGCTTCACCGGCGCCAAACCCGATGCCGCGATCGTCGTGTTCGGCGAGACGCCCTATGCCGAATTTCAGGGCGACCTGAAGACGCTCCAGTTGAAGCCAGAACTGCGCGCGCCGCTGGCGACGATGAAGAAGTTGAAGGCGCAGGGGATTCCCGTGGTCGCGCTGATGCTCACCGGGCGGCCGCTGTTCGTGAACCCGGAGATCAACGCCGCCGACGCTTTCGTCGTCGCATGGCTGCCGGGCTCGGAAGGTGCGGGCGTCGCTGACATGCTGCTCGCCGGAACGGACGGCAAGGTCGCACACGAATTCCGCGGCACGCTGAGCTTCCCCTGGCCCGCCACCGCCGATGCCAAGGGCAAGCATCTGTTCGCGCTTGGCTACGGCCTCAAGACGACGAGCGACACGGCGGTGCCGCCGCTGTCCGAAGACCCCGGCGTCGCGGACAATGCGCAGCAAGGCACCTATTTCGCCAATGGCGTCCCCGCGGCGAGCTGGTCGCTGATCGTCGCCGATGCCGCCGGCCAGCAGACGCGGATCACCACTGTTCCCGCGACCGGCGCCAATGGCGATGTCGCGGTGACGGCGACCGATCATATCGTTCAGGAAGGCGCGCGGCGTTTCGCTTTCGGCGGCAAGGCGCAAGCGACGATTGCGCTCACGACCCAGGCGCCGGTCGATGTCGCGCGGGAAAGCAACGGCGATCTCATGCTGGTGACGACGATGCGCGTCGATACCGCGCCCGCCAGCACGCTGACGCTGTCGGCGCGCAGCGGCACCGCGAGCGCCAGCGTGCCGCTTGCCGGTCTCGCCGCGCCGGGTGCGTGGCGCACTTATGGCGTTCCGCTCAAATGTTTCGCGAACCAGGGCGTCGACATGGAGCATCTCGACGTTCCGTTCGCGCTCACCACCTCGGGCAAGGCCGTGATCAGCCTCGCGACCGTGCAGCTTGGCACCGTCGCCGATCAGATCGCGGCCTGCCCCAAATGACTTGGCGTCCCGCACGACCTTCCCTGGGACGATCAAGCGCCGCGCTGCACTGACGCGCGCGGTATCTTAGGGCGTGGTCCGGCACCTTCCCGCCGGATCACGCCCGTTTTTTTGTTGAAGCGGCACCGGCCCGCTCCCCCACCCCGCCTCCCAAGACATTATGCTGATTGGGAGGCGGGGTGGGGGAGCGGGCCGGTGCCGCTCACATCTAACGCACCACTCGATCCATTTTTTCGAGATCGACCCCGCGTGTCTCGGGAAACCACCGCCAGACGACCACCAGTTGCACCGCCATCGCGGCGGCGAAGAACCAGAACGGCGCGGCCTGCGTCAGCCGCGCGACCACCGGGAAGCCGAACGCGAGCAGCGCGTTCATCCCCCAATGCGTCGCGCTGCCCAGCGATTGGCCGCGCGCGCGTACCGCGGTGGGGAAGATTTCCGAAAGATAGACCCAGATCACCGCGCCCTGGCTGATCGCGAAGAACAGGATGAAGCCGATCAGCGCGGGCAGCAGCAATGTCTGCCCGGTGCCGGTCGCATAGATCGTCGCGACGCCCGCGAGCGCGATCCCGGTGCCGCCCGCGCCGACCATCAGCAGCGGCTTGCGCCCGACCTTGTCGATCAGCGCCATCCCGATCAGCGTCGCGACCAGGTTGGCGATGCCGATGCCCACCGCCTGCACATCGGCGGAAACGCGGGAGAAGCCCGCTGCCGCGAAGATGTCGTTCAGATAGTAGAGGATCGCGTTGATCCCCGAGAGCTGGTTGAACAGCGCGATTCCGATCGCGAGCAGGATCGGCTTGCGGTGGCGCGTCCAGCTCAGCCGTCCTTCGGTCTGCCCGGCGTGGACGGTGCGGAAACTCTCGATCAGCGCGGCGGGCTCGCCCATGTCGAGCAAGGCGATCGCGTGATGCGCCTCGTCATGGCGACCCTTGGCGACCAGCCAGCGCGGGCTGTGCGGGATGCGCAACAGCATGACGAGGAACAAAGCGGCGGGCGCGGCGGCAATGCCGAGCTTGAGCCGCCAGACGAGATCGCCCCCGGCAAGCTGTCCGATCGCGAAATTGCTGACATAAGCGACCAGGATGCCGATCACGATGTTGAGCTGGAACAGCCCGACCAGAAACCCGCGCCGCTTCGCCGGGCTGACCTCGGCGATATAGACCGGCGCCAGCACCGACGATCCACCGATCGCGAGCCCGCCGAGAAAACGGAAGGCGACGAACGAGGCCAGATCCCAGCTCGCGCCCGATCCGATCGCCGAGACGATATAGCCCAGCGCGATCCACACCAGCACCGTGCGGCTGCCGAACCGGTCGCCCGGCGCGCCCGCGCCCAGGGCGCCCACCAACGTGCCGACGAGCGCGGCCGACACCGCGGTGCCGAGCCCCACCGCGCTCAGCGCGAATTCGCTCCGCAACGCTCCCGTCACGCCCGATATCACCGCGGTATCGAACCCGAACAGCAGCCCCGCGAGGCTCGCCGCGATCACCGCGTTCCAGTTGACGCCTCCCCGGTTGACGTCAGCGCCCGCCTTTTCCATCCTGCCCCTCCTGATTGCGCTACCAGCGCCCCGACGATTGATTATTTAATTTGATGTATCAATCAGGCGACGCGCGGACGCAAGATCGGGCCGGATGACGACCGCACGGCTGCGGCGTCGCCAACGTAGAGAGGATGCCGACGATGGACCAGTTTACCCGCCGCTCGCTTTTTGCCGTCGCGGCCTTGCCGGTCGCGCTCTCGGCCGCGCCCGCTGTCGCGGAGGATGCGCACGAGAAGCAATTGCGCGAGGATTTCGCGTGGCTCGGCAAATATGCCGCCGAGAATGCGGCGCTCAAGGCGTCGGGCAAGCCGGTGGGGCTGGTGATGATGGGCGATTCGATCACCGAGGGCTGGAAAGGCAACCACCCCGATTTCTTCGCGACCGCCGGCCGTGTCTGCCGCGGGATCAGCGGCCAGACGACTCCGCAGATGGTGCTTCGCATGATGGCCGATGTCGTCCACCTCAAACCCAAAGCGGTGCATATCATGGCGGGCACCAACGACATCGCCGGCAATACCGGCCCGATGACGCCGGCGCAGAGCCAGGACAATCTGGTGATGATGACCGAGATCGCGCGGGCGTCGGGCATCGACGTGCTGCTTGCCTCGATCCCGCCGTCGGACGGCTTCCCGTGGCGGCCGGGGCTCGCGGTCACCGACAAGATCCGGTCGCTCAACACGTGGATTGCCGATTATGCGCGGCGCGCCGGCGCGACCTTCGTCGATTACACCCCCGCACTTGCGACGCCCGAAGGCGCGATGAAGCCGGGCACCGCGTCCGACGGCGTCCATCCCACCGCGCAAGGCTATGCGGTGATGGAAAGCGTGCTGATGCCGATGATCACCCGATACCAGGTGGCGTGAGCAACGCCGCCGCCCTTCCGAATATCGCACCGCTGCCCGAACGCGGCGCGGTCGATGCCGAGACCTTCGCGCGAGAGATCGTGCCCGCGTACCGGCCCGTCGTGCTGCGCGGGCAGGTGGCCGATTGGCCGGCGGTCGCGGCCGGTGTCAGCCCGCGGGCGGCGGCGGCCTATATCGCCGGCTTCGCGAACGACCACCCGGTCGAGGTGATGATCGGCCCGCCGGAGATCGCCGGGCGCTTCTTCTATCGCGACGACATGCGCGGCTTCAATTTCACGCGTGAAGCGGTGCCGCTGCCGGCGCTCCTTGCCAGGCTGGTCGCGCTTGCCGAAACCGATCGGCCCGCGCCCGCGCCCGCGCTCTATGCCGGTGCGGCCGCCGCGGCCGATCATCTGCCGGGCTGGGTCGACGCCAACCCGCTTCGCCTGCCGGTCCCCGATGCCGTGCCGCGCGTCTGGATCGGCAATGCCACCCACGTCTCGACGCATTACGACGTGTCGAGCAACCTCGCCTGCGTGGTTGCCGGGCGGCGGCGTTTCACGCTGTTCCCGCCCGATCAGATCGCCAATCTCTATGTCGGCCCGCTCGACGTGACGATGGCGGGCCAGCCGGCGAGCATGGTCGATCTCGCCGCGCCCGATCTGGCGCGCTACCCGCGCTTCGCCGAGGCACTGGCGCACGCGATGACGGCCGAGCTGGAGCCCGGCGACGCGATCTACATTCCCGGCCTGTGGTGGCACGACGTTCAGGCGGCGGGGCCGTTCAACGTCCTCGTCAATTACTGGCGGGGATATTCCGATCTTTCGCCGTTTCCGGCGCTGGTCCATGCCCTGGTCGCGATGCGCGATCTGCCCCAGGCCGAACGGGCGGCATGGCGCGGCTGGCTCGATCATTACGTGTTCGGCGCGGAGGCGGCGCACGCCGCCGATCACCTGCCGCCGCATGCGCGCACCGTGCTCGACGCCCCTTCGCCGGCGCGCGCCGACTATATCCGCACCTATCTGCTGCGCTCGCTCGGCGGTCGCTGACGATCAGGCGCGCGCGACGGGCAAGCAAAACCGCCCGGATCACCCGCCGTTGGCGCGAAACAGGTCGAGCGTGCGCGTGCGGGCCAGATCGGCTGAGGGCGCGTGATAATCCTTGCACCGATCCGAACTGAAGCCATGCCCGGCATCGTAGAGGTGGACGGTGGTAAGCGGCGGGTCGGCGTCGATCACCTTCTGCACCTTGGCCATCGGGATGCTTGCGTCGTGCCGGCCGAAATGCAGGATCACCGGCACGCGCGGCGTTTCGTCGAGATGCTGGGGCACCAGCCTGCCGTAATAGCCCGAGGCCGCCGCGATCCGGTCGATCCGCGTCGCCGCAAGCCAGGCGATCGAGCCGCCATAGCAATAGCCGACCACGAACACCGGGCCTTTGTCGGCGAGCATGGCGACACAGGTGCCGACATCGCGCACCGACTGGTCGAGCGGATGCGCCCGCGCCAGTGCGATCGCCGCTGCGCGATCCTCGCCTTCGTAAGCCGCCTCCAGCCCCGGCGCCTCACGATCGAACAATGCCGGTGCCAGCACCTCGTAACCGTCACGCGCGAAGCCGTCCGCGACGTCGCGGATATGATCGGTGATCCCGAAAATCTCCTGCGCGACCACCAGCCCGCCGCGCCGCTCGCTTTTGGGCATGGCGTGATAAACGCCGATCTCCGCGCCGTCGGCCATCGTCATGCGGATCATCCTGCCCATCGGCTAGGTCTCCTCGTCCTTCTCTTACCGTGCCGGCGCGCGATCGAACATATCAGGCGGCACGGACGTCTGCGATCAGGCGATTGATCTGGCCGCGCAGCGTCTCGACTCCATCGGCGACATCGTCGGCGGTGCGCGACAATTCCTGCGCGGTGCGGCGCGACTGCTCGGCACGCTCGCCCAATCGCTGCATGTTCTGCGCCGCATCGGTGGTGCCGCTCTCGACATCGTCGATCGCCCCGGCAATTCGGCGCGTCATGTCGCGCTGGCGTCCCACTGCGGTCGCGACGCTGTCCGACGACTGGTCGAATCTCGTCACGAGATCGTCGACCGCGCCGATCGTCACCAGCATCGTGTCGGCTGCGGCGCGGATCGTCGCCAGCCGTTGGTCGATCTCGCCGGCGGCCGTCTGCGTCTGGCGGGCAAGGCCCTTCACTTCCTCGGCCACCACCGCGAAACCGCGTCCGGCCTCACCTGCGCGCGCGGCCTCGATCGAGGCGTTGAGCGCCAGCAGGTTTGTCTGCGCGGCGATCGCGGTGATGAAGTCGAGCACGATGGCGATCTCGCCGATCAGGACGTCGAGCGATTCGGCGTCGTTGCGCCCGGCGCGGGTCGCGTCGCGCGCGGCGAGCGCCCGGTGACGCGAATCATCGGCCTCATGGCTGATCTGCTCGATCGCCTGTGCCAGCGAGGCGCCTGATTGCCCGATTGTGCGGACGCTCGCGGCGCTCTGCTCGGCAACGGTTGCGGTGGCAAGCGCGTGCCGCTCGGTGGCCTCGGCTTCGGAAGAGAGGTTCGCGGCGGTGTGTCGCAGTGAAGGCCCGGCGGCGGCGAGACGTCGCACGGTGGCGCCGATCTTCTCTTCGAACAGGCCGAACAATTGGTCGAGCGCGGCGCCGCGGCGGGCTCGGGCCGCGTGATCATCGAGCGTACGCTGGTGCAGCCGCTCTTCCTGGGCACGGGTTCGTTCGGCAAGGTCGCGCGCTTCGATCGAGCGCGCGCGGGCGAAGGCCAGCGCGCGGGCGATGTCGCCGATCTCGTCGCTGCGATCGAGGTCCGGAATGGCGACGTCGTGCCGGTCGTCGGTGATGCCGCGCGTGGCCACCGCGATTTCGGCAAGCGGCCGCACGATGCGGCGGCGCACCATCTGCATCCCCCAGATGCTGACGGCGGCGGCAAGCAGGGTGGCGAGGATCGCGATCAGATAAACGCGCACGAATCCCGCCTCGAGCGAGCGGCGCTCGCGCTCGGCATCGGTGCGGAGTTGCTCGATCAGGGCGTTGCTCGCGACCGTCAGCGGATCGATCCCGGCGTAGAGCGCACCGCTGACGAAGAAATCGAGCCGATCGGTTTGCCCGTTGCGCAGCAGGTTCTCGAGATCAGCGATCGCGTCGTCGGCGGTGACGCGCGCTTTCTCGATCTGCGCGACCTCGCGGGCGTGATCGCGGATCAGGTCATGCGCCCTGAAGCGTGCCCAGTTGCTTGCGATCGCGGTCTGCGCCGCGTCGATCGCCGTGATCGCGCTGCTCGGTGAGAGGTTGCCGCTTTCCACCTTGTGGGCGGTCGCCAGCGCCACGCCATAGGCATCGGTCATCGTTTGCAGTTCGCTCACCGGATAAAGCCGGTCGGTGACCAGCGTGTCGACGCCGTAACTCGTCGCGATCGTCGTGCCGATCAGCGTGATTCCGAGCACTGTCTGCGTCGCCAACAGCGCCCAGATGACGCGCCGCAATTGCTGGCGGATCCCGACGGCGTGCGGCGAGGAACGAAGAAGCGAACGAAGCGAAGCAAGCATGAGGACAGCGGACCCGGTTGTTTGTCGGCCCCGTCTATCGGCGGCTGGACCCCAATGGATGGTAAACCGGGTGTTACACTTTGATGAAATCGAGCAATATTTCACACATGCCGCCGGAGCGGGCGCGACGCTTGCATCGCGCAGCCCCCGATGCTAGCAGCCGCGCAACCCATAGGAGGCCCTTTCGGGGCCCCTTTTTGCATGGGGCCACTTTCAGTCTGTCCGAAGAGGAACCCGCGTCCGTGGAGATGTCCGGCGGTATTCAAGCGAGCTTAGCAGGGCGGTACGCCACCGCCTTGTTCGCGCTCGCGCGCGATGCCCGTACGATCGACAAGGTCGAATCGAGCCTCGCCGCGATCTCGGCGGCGCTCGCCGAATCGCCCGACTTCAAGGCGCTGACGACCAGCCCGCTCGTCTCGCGCGCCGATGCCGGCAAGGCGGTCGCCGCCGCGGCGAAGGCGATGAAGCTCGACGGCACCACCGCGAACTTCCTCGGCGTGCTCGCGGCGAATCGCCGGCTGGCGCAGCTTCCCGCGATCATCCGCGCGTTCCGGACACTCGCCGCGCACCACCGCGGGGAGACCACCGCCGAGGTCGCCTCGGCGCACCCGCTGTCGGCCGCGCAGGTCGACGCGCTCAAGGCGGCGCTGCGTCAGCGGCTCGGCCGCGACGTCGCCGTCGATCTCTCGGTCGATCCCGCGCTGCTCGGTGGGCTGAAGGTCCGCATCGGCAGCCAGATGATCGACAGCTCGATCCGCACCCGTCTCAATTCCCTCGCGTACGCGATGAAAGGCTAAGGCACGCACATGGATATCCGCGCCGCAGAAATCTCGAAGGTCATCAAGGATCAGATCGCCAATTTCGGCATCGAGGCCCAGGTCAGCGAGACCGGCCAGGTGTTGAGCGTGGGTGACGGCATCGCGCGCATCCACGGGCTCGACAACGTCCAGGCGGGCGAAATGGTCGAGTTCGCGAACGGCGTGCAGGGCATGGCCTTGAACCTCGAGGCCGATAACGTCGGCGTCGTGATCTTCGGCTCGGACGCCGAGATCAAGGAAGGCGACGACGTCAAGCGTACCGGCACGATCGTCGACGTCCCCGTCGGCAAGGGGCTGCTGGGCCGCGTGGTCGACGGCCTCGGTAACCCGATCGACGGCAAGGGGCCGATCGTGAGCGACCAGCGCAGCCGCGTCGAGGTCAAGGCGCCGGGCATCATCCCGCGCAAGTCGGTCAACGAGCCGGTGCAGACCGGCCTCAAGGCGATCGACGCGCTCGTTCCCGTCGGCCGCGGCCAGCGCGAGCTGATCATCGGCGACCGCCAGACCGGCAAGACCGCCGTCGCGATCGACGCCTTCATCAACCAGAAGGGCATCAACGCCGGCGACGACGAAGGCAAGAAGCTTTACTGCATCTACGTCGCGATCGGGCAGAAGCGCTCGACCGTCGCGCAGATCGTCCGCCAACTCGAAGAAAATGGCGCGATGGAATATTCGATCGTGGTCGCCGCGACCGCGTCGGAGCCCGCGCCGCTTCAGTTCCTCGCGCCCTACACGGCCTGCGCGATGGGCGAATATTTCCGTGATAACGGCATGCACGCGCTGATCGTCTATGACGATCTGTCGAAGCAGGCGGTCGCCTATCGCCAGATGTCGCTGCTGCTGCGCCGTCCGCCGGGCCGCGAAGCCTATCCCGGCGACGTTTTCTATCTCCACAGCCGCTTGCTCGAACGCGCCGCGAAGATGAACGACGAGCACGGTAACGGCTCGCTCACCGCGCTGCCGATCATCGAGACGCAGGCCGGCGACGTGTCGGCCTATATCCCGACCAACGTGATCTCGATCACCGACGGCCAGATCTTCCTCGAAACCGATCTGTTCTTCGCCGGCATCCGCCCGGCGATCAACGTCGGCCTGTCGGTCAGCCGCGTCGGCTCGGCCGCGCAGACCAAGGCGATGAAGAAGGTGTCGGGCTCGATCAAGCTCGAGCTGGCGCAATATCGCGAGATGGCGGCGTTCGCGCAGTTCGGCTCGGACCTCGACGCTTCGACGCAGCGCCTGCTCAACCGCGGCGCACGGCTGACCGAGCTTTTGAAACAGGCCCAGTTCTCGCCGATGCCGTTCGAGGAGCAGACGGTATCGATCTTCGCGGGCACCAACGGCTATATCGACGACGTTCCGGTCGACGCGGTGACGCGCTACGAGGCGGCGATGCTCGCCGACATGCGCGCCAACCACGCCGACGTGCTCGCCGACATCCGCGACAAGCGCGACCTGTCGGACGACACCAAGGCCAAGCTCAAGGACGCGCTCGCCGCGTTCGCGAAGACGTTTGCGTAATTGATTGTGCTCCCGCGAAGGCGGGAGCCCAGACTGGGTCCCCGCCTTCACGGGGACACAAGGGAAGCTAGATGGCGTCACTCAAGGCCCTCAAGATCCGCATCGGCTCGGTGAAGTCGACGCAGAAGATCACCAAGGCGATGAAGATGGTCGCCGCCGCCAAGCTGCGCCGCGCGCAGGAAGCGGCGGTCGCCGGTCGCCCGTACGCCGAACGCCTTGAACGCGTGATGGCGAGCCTTGCCGCGCGCATCACCGTCAGCGCGTCGAGCCCGAAGCTGCTCGCCGGGACCGGCAAGGACGATCGGCACCTGCTGATCGTTGCGACGTCGGAGCGTGGGCTGGCCGGCGCGTTCAACTCAAACATCGTCCGCGCCGCCAAGCGCAAGGCCGAAGCGCTCATCGCCGAGGGTAAGCAGGTCCATTTCTTCGTGGTCGGCAAGAAGGGGCGGGTGCTCAAGCGCTTCTTCCCGACGCTGATCGCCGGCGATCACGACATGAGCGGGATCAAGTCGGTCGCGTTCGCCGACGCGCAGAAGGTCGCCGACGAGGTCGTCCGCCGCTACGAGGCGGGCGAGTTCGACGTCGCGCACCTGTTCTACGCCCGCTTCCAGTCGGCGCTGGTGCAGGAGCCGGTCGGCCGCCAGATCATCCCGGTCGCGATCGATACCAGCGCCGAGGCCGCGCCCGCCTCGTCGGCCGCCGTCGAATATGAGCCCGACGAGGAATCGATCCTTGCCGATCTCCTGCCGCGCAACATCGCGATCCAGATTTTCGGCGCGCTGCTGGAGAATGCGGCGTCCGAACAGGGCAGCCGCATGACCGCGATGGACAATGCCACGCGCAACGCCGGCGACATGATCAACCGCCTGACGATCCAGTACAACCGCACCCGCCAGGCCGCGATCACGACGGAACTGGTTGAGATTATTTCCGGAGCGGAAGCTCTATAATTTGGCCTTCCCCGGGGAAGCACGACTTAAAAGGCAGGACTGACAGACATGGCAAGCGAAGCCCCCACCACCAAGAAGCCAGCCGCCAAGCCGCGCGCCAGGAAGGCTGCGCCCGCGACGAAGGCGGCAGCGCCCAAGGCGAAGGCCGCGGCGCCCAAGGCGACGACCAACAATGTCGGCCGCATCAGCCAGGTGATCGGCGCCGTCGTCGACGTGGCGTTCGAGGATCAGCTTCCGGCGATCCTCTCGGCGCTCGAGACCGACAATAACGGCAACCGCCTCGTGCTCGAGGTCGCGCAGCATCTCGGTGAGAATACCGTCCGCACGATCGCGATGGACGCGACCGACGGTCTCACCCGCGGCCAGGTCGTCACCGACACCGGCTCGCAGATCCGCATGCCCGTCGGCCCCAAGACGCTCGGCCGCATCCTCAACGTGATCGGTGAGCCGATTGACGAACTCGGCCCCGTCGGCGCGACCGAAACCGCGCCGATCCACGCGCCCGCGCCGCTGTTCGTCGATCAGTCGACCGAAAGCGCGATCCTCGTCACCGGCATCAAGGTCATCGATCTGCTCGCGCCCTACGCCAAGGGCGGCAAGATCGGCCTGTTCGGCGGCGCCGGCGTCGGCAAGACCGTGCTGATCCAGGAACTGATCAACAACATCGCCAAGGGCCACGGCGGCACCTCGGTGTTCGCCGGCGTCGGCGAGCGTACCCGCGAGGGCAACGACCTCTATCACGAATTCCTCGACGCGGGCGTCATCGCCAAGGACGCCGAGGGCAAGGCAACCTCGGAAGGCTCCAAGGTCGCGCTGGTCTATGGTCAGATGAACGAGCCGCCGGGCGCGCGTGCCCGCGTCGCGCTCTCGGGCCTGACGATCGCCGAATATTTCCGCGATGTCGAAGGCCAGGACGTGCTGTTCTTCGTCGACAACATCTTCCGCTTCACGCAGGCGGGCTCGGAAGTGTCGGCGTTGCTCGGCCGCATTCCGTCGGCGGTGGGCTATCAGCCGACGCTGTCGACCGACATGGGCGCGCTGCAAGAGCGCATCACCTCGACCCACAAGGGCTCGATTACGTCGGTGCAGGCGATCTACGTCCCCGCGGACGATCTTACCGATCCGGCGCCGGCAACGTCGTTTGCGCACCTGGATGCGACCACGGTGCTCAACCGCGCGATCTCGGAACTCGGCATCTATCCCGCGGTGGACCCGCTCGATTCGACCAGCCGCGTGCTCGAGCCACGCGTCGTCGGGCAAGAGCATTACGAGACCGCACGTGCCGTCCAGTCGATCCTGCAGAAGTATAAGAGCCTGCAGGACATCATCGCCATTCTCGGCATGGACGAATTGTCGGAAGAAGATAAGCTGACGGTTGCGCGCGCGCGCAAGATCCAGCGCTTCCTCAGCCAGCCGTTCCACGTCGCCGAGGTGTTCACCGGCATCCCCGGCAAGTTCGTCGCGATCGAGGACACGATCCGCTCGTTCAAGGCGGTGGTCGACGGCGAATATGATCACCTGCCCGAAGCCGCCTTCTACATGGTTGGCGGCATCGACGAGGCGATCGCCAAGGCCGAGAAGCTGGCCGAAGCGGCGTAAGCACTATCCGGCCTCTCCCCTGCGGGGGAGGGGCCAAGGGAATCCAACATGCTCCACTTCGAACTCGTCACTCCCGAACACCTCGTCCGCTCCGAGGACGTGTACATGGTCGTCGTGCCGGGCAGCGAGGGCGATTTCGGCGTGCTCGCGCATCACGCGCCGCTGATGTCGACGATTCGCGACGGCAATCTCGTGATCCATCGTGAGGAAAAGGGCACACCCGAGACGATCCGCATCGAAGGCGGTTTCGCCGAGGTCAACGAGCGCGGCCTGACGATCCTCGCCGAACGCGCGGAATAACGCTACGCGATCAGCCGCGCTGCCAGCCGAAGCCCGATCAGCGCCGCCGCCGCGCCCGCGATCAGATCGACCAGATAATGGCCGCCGCCGACGATCGCGGAGGCGAACATCAGGGCGTTGAGCGCAACCAGCGGCCACCCCAGCCTGCCGAACGACGCGAAGCCCCAGCCGAGCAGCACCGCCGCCGCTGCGTGAAAGCTCGGGAAAGTGATGATGCCGGTCAGGCTCTCGCTGCCCAATGTCCGCAGCGCGCCGCTGCGCAAGCGCTCGAACGTATCGAGCCAGTGGAGATCGTAGGGCGGCGTTCCCGTCGCAGGCACGAAGGAAAAGACCGCCAGACACATCGCCAGCGTCAGCGCCCACGCGCCGAGGAAGCGTCGCGCGGCATCGTTGCGCCCCGTCACCGCGAACGCGACGAGCAGCGCCAGCGGCTGGAAAGTGATGCTGTCATAAGCGATCCGCATCGCCGCGACGGCGGTCGACGATCGATAGACAAGGGCGACGGCCTGCGCACGATCGAACCCGAACAGGTGGCGATCGATCGCCGAAAGATATGGGTCGGCGAGCGGGAAATCGGTGGTCGCGAGGATCGCCGCGCATAACGGCGCCAGCACCGAAAACGCGGCGAACAGCGCCAATGTTTCGGCCAGATCGGGCACGATCGGCACCGTCAGCCAGCGCGCCGCCATCCCGATTGCGATCAACCCGACGAGCAGGATCGCGACCGCGTCGAGCGGGTCGTGCGCATAACCGAAGTCACTGAACGCGACCGCCACGATCAGGAAGGCCACGCCGGCGGCAGCCATCGCGTAGAGCGGCGTGAAACGGCGGTCGATCAGCACGCGAGGGCGCACCGCCGCCGCCGTGGCGCCGGGATCGAATCGATTATCAGCCGCGTGCGCCATCCGCGCCAGCATAGTCGCACGCGCTTGAAGCAAGCGTTAAGGGGCTGTTTGGGAAATCGCGAAAGAGCGATTTCTGAGGCGGCACCGGCCCACTCCCCCACCCGACCACCCAACGACAGTATCCTATGGGTGGTCGGGTGGGGGAGTGGGCCGGTGCCGCCATGCGCCGGAAAGCGCAGCCCAAACAGACTCTCAATCCGCTTTGATGGCAAGCGACGGGAAGCATCGCCGCGACGGCGCGCCTATATCGGTTGCATGACACAAACCGACATCGACACCAACGCCGCCTGGGCCGCCTTTTCGATGCGTGATCGCAACGCCGATGGTCGCTTCGTTGTCGCGGTCAGAACCACCGGCATCTATTGCAAGCCGAGCTGCCCCGCGCGCCATCCGCGTCGCGAGAATGTCGCTTTCTATGCCGATCCGGC
This sequence comes from Hephaestia caeni, assembly GCF_003550065.1. GTDB lineage: Bacteria > Pseudomonadota > Alphaproteobacteria > Sphingomonadales > Sphingomonadaceae > Sphingomonas > Sphingomonas caeni_A. The sequence continues at coordinate 220,725 of NZ_QXDC01000003.1, read as the reverse complement.
CGAAGCGCGCGCGGCGGGGTTTCGCGCCTGCCTGCGCTGCAAGCCCGACGAGGTCGGGCGCGATCGAATCGCCGTCGCGCGCGCGATCGCGCTGATCGAGGCCGCCGAGGAAGCGATCGCGCTCGACGATCTCGCCGCGCACGTCGGCTATGCGCCGCACCATTTCCACCGCCTGTTCAAGCGCGCGACCGGCGTGACGCCCGCCGCCTATGCGCGCGGCCTGCGCGCCCGTGCCGCGGCCGATGCCTTGAAGGAGGATACGAGTGTGACCGAAGCGATCTACGAAGCCGGCTATTCGGCGCCGAGCCGCTTCTACGACAGCGGCGCGCGGCGGCTGGGGATGACGCCGAGCGCGTGGAAGCGCGGCGGCGCGGGGGTGACGATCCGCTGGACGGTCGCGGAGACCAGCCTCGGCCCGCTGCTCGTCGCGGCGACCGACAAGGGGCTGTGCCGCGTGTCGTTCGACGAGGACGCGGCGGCGCTGCGCGCGCGCTTTCCCAAGGCCGAGATCACGGCCGGCGGCGCCGCGCTCGCCGAGCTTGCCGCGCGCGTCGTCGCCAGCGTCGAATCGCCCGAGCGCGATCAGCAATTGCCGCTCGACGTCCAGGGCACCGCGTTCCAGGAGGCGGTGTGGCAGGCACTGCGCGCGATCCCTGCGGGCGAGACGCGCACCTATAGCGAGCTTGCCGCCGCCGCCGGCAACCCGCGTGCGGTGCGCGCGGCGGGAACGGCGTGCGGGGCCAACAACGTTGCCGTCGTCATCCCCTGCCACCGTGCGCAACGCGCCGACGGCAGCATGGGCGGCTATGCTTACGGCGTGGACCGCAAGATCGCGCTCAGGAAGCGCGAGGGGGTCGAATAGCGCAACGAGCCCCGCACCCATCCGATGGTGGGCGCGGGGCCGGTCGATCAGCCTTCCATCTCTTCGAGTTCGCGCCCGCGCGTCTCGTGGACCATCGCGCGCACGAAGAAGAACGAGATGAACGCCGCCGCGGCATAGAAGCCATAGGTCACCGGCAGCCCGATATTCGCCGCCATCCACGGGAAGCTCACGCTGATCCCGAAATTGGCGACCCATTGCGCGAACCCCGATACGGCGAGCCCCGAGCCGCGAATCTGGTTCGGGAACATCTCGCCGAGCATCACCCACATCACCGGGCCCCAGCTTGCGTTGAAGAAGATCACATAGGCGTTGGCCGCGATCAGCGCGATCAGCCCGTACTGGTCCGAAAGCTGGAGCGAACCGTCGACCAGCGTTCCGGTCGAAAAGCAGAAGGCGACGATCGCCAGCGTCACCGCCATCCCCGCCGATCCGACGAGCAGCAGCGGCTTGCGCCCGATCCGGTCGATCGTGAAAATCGTGAACAGGCACGCGAGGATCGAAAGCGATCCCGACAGGATGTTGATCAGCAGCGCGTCGTTCTCGCTGAACCCCACCGACTGCCACAGCACCGATCCGTAATAGAAGACGATGTTGATGCCGACGAGCTGCTGGAACACCGCGAGGCCGATTCCCGCCCACACGATCTTGCGTACCTTGCCGGTCGCCTTGTCGCGCAAGTCGGCGAGGCGGGGGCGGTGGTGGTCGGCAGCGAGCGAGGCGCGGATCTCGCCGACCTTGCGCACGCCCGCGCCGGCGCCGAGGATGCGCGACAGCACGCTCTCGGCGTCGGCATCGCGGCCCTTCATGACGAGGTAGCGCGGGCTGTCCGGGATCAGCAGCAGCAGGATGAGATACAGTCCGGCCGGGATCACCTGTGCCCAGAACATCCAGCGCCACGCCGGATAGCCGAGCCAGAAGATTTCGGTCGAATGCCCGGCATTGTGCGCCAGCCAGTAATTGACGAGGAACGCGCCGGTCAGCCCGGCGATGATCATCACCTGCTGGACGCTCGACAGCCGCCCGCGGATCGATGCCGGGGTCACCTCGCTGATATAGACCGGCGCGAGCACGCTCGCCGCGCCCACCGCCAGCCCGGCGAAGAAGCGCGCGAAGATGAAGATCACATCCGATGGCGCGGCGCCCGCGAGCAGCGCGCTCAGGATGAAGACGAGCGCGGAGAGCATCATCACCGCGCGGCGGCCGATCGCGTCGGCGAGCCGCCCGGCGGCGAACGCACCGACCGCGCAGCCCGGCAGCAGCGCCGCGACCGATATCCCCAGCCCGACATCGTCGAGCCCGAACGCCTGGCGCAACCCGTCCTGCGTGCCGTTGATCACGCCCGAATCGTATCCGAACATGAAGCCGCCGATCGTCGCGACCGCCACGATCAGCGCGATCAGGCCCTTGTTGACCCGTTCGTCGGTCCCCTCAGTCATCCCCGTCTCTCCTTGCCGCCCGATTCTCGTCGATCGGATGAACCGCTATGTTAGCGCTAGCAGCGTATTGCGCGAGCTTTTTCTTAGGGTCCGGACCCTAGGGGGCTCCCCGTCAGGCGTTGTCGCGGTGCGGCGGCCCCGCCGAATCGCGGATCACGAATTCGAAATCGAGCACCCGTTCGCGCGCATGGGATTTTCCCCGCCCCGCGCCGAGATGCGCGAGCAGCAGGTCGAGCGCCGCTTCGGCCATCGCCGCGATCGGCTGGCGGATCGTCGTCAGTTCGGGCCAGATCGAGGTCGCGAGCGCGGTGTCGTCGAAACCGGTGATGCTGATGTTGCGCGGCACCTCGAGCCCGCTGCGGTGCGCGACCGAAACCGTGGCGGCGGCCATGTCGTCGTTGGCGGCGAAGATCGCGGTGGGGCGGCGCGGCCGCGTGATCAGCCGCTGGGCGGCCACCAGCCCCGATTTGTAGCTGAAATAGCCTTGTTCCACCGGTGCCGCGTCGGGATCCAGCCCCGCTTCGGCCAGCGCGTCGTTGAAGCCGCGGTGCCGCTCGGCGCTCGCCATATGTCCCGGATGCCCCCGGATATGGCCGATGTCGCGGTGGCCGAGCCCGATCAGATGGCGCGTGATCGTCTTCGCCGCTTCGTAATCGTCGATCCGCACGTTGAGCGCGTCGGCGGGCGCGAGCCCACGCGCGACCGACACCACCGGGATGCCCGCGGCGGCGAGTTCGGCATGGACGGGCTCGAATTCGGACACCGGCGGCGGCAGGATGACGCCTTCGACGCGGGTGTTGGCGAAGCGCCGCGTTGCCTCGGCCTGCGCCTCGGCGGTCTCGCCCTCGCACACCTCGATGACGAGATGGCAGCCGGCGCGGCGTGCGCCGTCGAGCGCGCCGACGAGGAACTGCGTCAGATAGGCGTCCGATGGGTTGGCGTAGAACAGCCCGATATGCGTCGCCGATCCCGCGGCGAGCGAGCGCGCGGCGGTGTTGGGCGAATAATTGAGCTGCTCGATCGCCTCGAGCACGCGGCGGCGCGTGCTGTCGCGCACATTGGGCGCGCCGTTGACGACGCGCGACACCGTCATCGACGAGACCCCCGCGACGCTCGCCACGTCGAGGATCGTTGCCGTTCCCCGGCTTCTACGGCTCGATTTGGGCACGGCCTCTCCTGTCCGCCGCATCTAGCGTCACGTGTGGCACCAAGGCAATCACCCGTGCGCGTCCAGCCACGCGGCCACCCAGACGAGCGGCGCGTTCCAGTTGATCGCGACTTCGTTCATCGAGAACGCGCGCCAGTCGTCGGCCCAGCAGCGCTGCGGTGCGCACGGCCCCATCGCGGCGCCGATCTCGTCGGCCCGGCGCGAACTCGAATTGGGGCCGCCCGACAGCACGCCGGGCGGGGGAGGGGGCAGCGCCGCGTCGGCCGCGTGCGCCCAGAAGCGGTGGTGCGGCTGCGTCATCGGCCGCGCGCCGAACCCCGACACGAACGAACGGTCGAGCGGGTTGCGGCCGAGGATATAATCCATCGCGTCGATCACGCCGTCGCGATAGGCCGGCTTGCCGGTGATATCGCCCGCGAGCGCGAGCAGGATCGCGCGGTTGAGCAGGTTCGAGTTTGAGCCCCAGGGATAGGCCGGCGGATCGTACGGAATCCGATAGCCGACGCGCGCCTCGTCGCTGAGGAAACCGTCGGCGGCGGCGACGATGGCCTTGCCCAGCCGCACGCGATCCGCCGCGGGCAGCGCGCTCGGCAGCGTCGCGAGCGCGATCGTGCCCAGCGTCGCGGTGGTCGGCCAGCCGAACTCGCCGGCTTGGGGGCCGCGGAAGAACGGGCTCGCCTCGATCGCGGCGCGATAATGCGGCGCGCCGGTGGTGACGAACAATTCGGCTGCCGCCCAGTAGAATTCGTCGGCGAGCGCCCCGTCGCCATAACCGCCGCTGCCGGTGAAATCGGCGACGGGGTAGATGTCGGGATGCGCCTCGGCCGCCGCGAAGGCGCGCTGGGCGGCATCGAGGCAGCGCGCCGAAAAGGCCGGATCGATCGTGCGCCAGATCCGCGCGCATTGCGCCGCCGTCGCGGCGAGGTTGAGCGTCGCCGCGGTGCTCGGCGGGAACAGCACGCGGCGCTCGGGGTCGTCCTGCGGCGGCATCGGCAGCGCCGTCCAATGTTCGTCGGCGACCTTGTGGAACGCCATGCCTGAAACGTCGGTCGGCACCGGCGCAAGCCCCTTCGCCGCGCGCGCCACGTCGGGCACGACCGCCATCGTGGTTCCCGCGGGCGCCTGCATCGCGAGCAGGAAATTCATCTCCCAGCGCGCCTCGTCGAGCAGGTCGCTGGTGCCGTTCCCCGCCTCGGGCAGCGCCGCCGATCCATCGGCGAAGGGCGGCGCCTTCCAGCGCTGGCCCCGCTCATAAAGGTCGAGCAGCGTCCACAGCGCGATCCCGCCGTTGACGACATATTTGCCGTGGTCGCCGGCATCGTACCAGCCGCCGGTGACGTCGTAGCTATTCGCGCAGCCGGGCCACCGGTTGCCCTGTTCGTCGGTGCCGGCCACGCAGGTGACGATCTCGTGAGGATGCCCCGCCGGCCGTGCCCAGCGATCGCCGCCCGCATAGCGCGCCTCGATCGGCGTCCCTGCGCGCGACTGGTAGAAATAATTGAGCGCCGCGTGCTTGAGCGGCGCGTAGAGGCCGGGCTGAACCGCGAACGGGCGGCTCTCGCGCGCGCCGACATGCAGTCGAAAGCCTTCGCCGCGCCCCGTGAAGCCACCGAAATCGATCAGATGGAGATGCTCGCCCGACGCCGCGTCGTCGCCGATCACGATCGTCTCGCCAGACGCGACCGTCGCGCCCCTGGCATCGGCCAGCGTCCACCTCAGCGGTGCCGTCGCCGCATCGGGCAGCAAGGCGCGCTTGGGCCCGTCAGGCAGCAGCCCGATCTGGTTGAGCCGGATCGGCGCCGAGGGGGCGGGCGCCGCCGACGATGCCGGCGTGGCCAAGGCGACCATGACCGCAAACGCGATCCCGCCGATCGTGCGTGCCTTCAGCGCACTCGCTCCGTCACCCCGGACGTGTTCCGGGGTCCGCCGGGCCGCGAACCAATCGGCCGCGGCATCTGCGGGACGGCGGATGCCGGAACACGTCCGGCATGACGATCGGGCGATGAGCGTTCCCCCAAAACTAATCGGCGGCATAAGCGTAAATCCCCAGCATCGTCCCCACGAATCCGCCCGCGACCTCGGTGCTCAGGATCGTCCCGTCCACATCGCGCGCGAGCACGCGCCACACGCCCGGCCTGGTCGCATAGGCGAAGTCGTAGCGCCCGCCGCGTGCCGTGATGCGAAGGTCGATCGGCGCACCGGCAGCGGCGTCGAGCGGCGCCTCGGCCACCATCGTTCCCGCTTTCGGGTTGCGCTCTCCGGCGCGGCGGTCGAGCCGGATCATCGCCTTGCCCGCCACTTGCTCGATCCCGAGGAAGAACCAGTAATCGTCGTTCTGGAACGCGGCGAGCCCCGCGCGGTCGCCGTCCTGTGCGGGCGCGAACCGCACCCGCGTCGTGACGCTCGCGTTCAGATGCTGCTGCCGGCGCGCGAGGAACGAGGGATTGCCGCTGTCGCCCAGCCCCACCGCCCGCGCGTCGAGAGTCGCGCCGTCGCCAAGCCGATACCAATGCCCGGCCGGATTGCGCAGCATCATCCAGTCGAGCGGCAGCGCGGGGCCATCGAATCGCTCGCGCCGCGTCATCGGCCCCGTGGTGGGGGCGGGCGCGGTTGCCACGGGTAAGTCGGGCCGGGCATGGACATAGGGCACCGCCGCGCCCGGCGCGGTGATCCGCGGCCAGCCGTCGGCCCACGTCACCGGCAGCAGAAAGGTCTCGCGCCCGGTGTTGAAGTTGCGCCCGTCATAAGGCCGCACGCCGAGAAAGGTCGCCCACCAGCCCTTGCCGGTATCGACGAACCCGGCATGGCCCGTCGAGGTGATCGGGAAGGCGCGGGTCGCGGGCAGATTGCGCTGGGTCAGGATCGGGTTGCCGACGAAGGGCACGTACGGCCCGGTCACCGCATCGGCACGGAATACCACTTCGGAATGGTTTTCCGCCGTCCCGCCCTCGGCCGCGATCAGATAATAATGCCCGTCTTTCTTGAAAAGGTGCGGCCCTTCAATCCAGATCGGATCGGCCGCCGGATCGGCGCCGCCATCGACGATCACCCGCCGCGCACCCACCAGCCGCTTGGTCGCCGGATCGAAGCGTTGCAGCCAGATCGCGCGGTGCCCGTCGTAGCGCGGCGGCTCGGCGGGGACGTCGTTATTGACCAGCCACGCGCTGCCGTCGTCGTCGAAGAACAGCGACGGATCGATCCCGCCCGCCGCCTCTTTGAGCCATATGGGATCGGACCACGGCCCCGCGGGGTCGGTCGCGGTGATCACGAAATTGCCGCCGCAATCGACGCAGGTGTTGACGATCCAGAAGGTGCCGTCGCGATACGAGATCGCCGGCGCATAGAGCCCGCGCGACACCCCCAGCGCGCCGAAATCGACCATGTCCGGCCGGTCGATCGCATTGCCGATCTGGGTCCAATGGACCAGATCGGTGCTCCTGAAGACGGGCAGGCCGGGGAAATAGGAAAAGGTCGAGTTGACCAGATAATAAGCGTCGCCCGCGCGCGTGATGCTGGGATCGGGATAGAAGCCGGCGAGGATCGGATTGCGATAATCGCCCGGCGCTTGCGTCACCCCCGGCGGCAGCGCGTCGTCGCCCGTATAATCGACCCAGGCGAAGGTCGCGGTGCGCGGCGCCGACGCGGCGCCCGGCAGCGTGAGCGCTCCCAGCGCTATCGCCAGCACGCCCCAGATCGGCGATCCGCCGCGCATCCCCGCTCCCCTCTATGTTTGTGCTAACGCTACCACGAGTAAAGCGGCATGGCTATGCGGGATTATCTCCCCCTCGACCTCCCCGGCGAAGGCCGGGGTCCAGTTGCGAGCGGCCCGATACTGGACCCCGGCCTTCGCCGGGGTGGTCGAGGGATGGTTGAGTGATCACGTTCCCGAAAGGGAGAATTACCACACAAGTTCAGGACGCCCGCTCTTGTCCTACAACCTAGCCGCAAGCTGCTTGATCGTCGCGCGCATCCGGCCGAGCAGCGTCGCGTCGGGATCGGGGCCGAGCACGCCCTTGGCATGGTCGGGCAGATGCGCGACCGGGTCGCCGTGGGTCGCGAAGACATAGCGATCGAACACGTCGCGCCACACCGCGCGCTGGTCGGCGGGCAAATGGCGTAGCGCGTAGAGGCCGTAGATCAGCGCGTCATAGGGATTGCCCAGATCGCCGCGCGCCTCGTTCCACCAGTAATTGACGAAGACGTTGAAGCGATCGAGCGAATCGACCCCGTGCCACCAGTGAAAGGGGATGTAGATCGCGTCGCCGGGCTCCAGCGTCGCGGTCTCGGCGCTCGCCATCGCGTCCGCGAAGCCGGGATAGCGGTCGAGATCGGGCGCGGCGAGGTCGACCATGCTGATCGGCGTGCCCGCGGGCGTCAGTTCGAGCGGGCCGGGATAAAGGTTCGCCATCTGCTCGGGCGGAAACAGCGTGAAGCGCCGCCGCCCGGCGACGACCACGCCGATATTCTCCTTGAGGTCGTAATGCGGCGCCACCCGGATCGTGTTGCCGATCCACGCGCGCGGCGGCGCGGGCATCGGCAACAGATCGATCGCGTTGGCCTCGGCGAACCCCGGCAACAATTCGGGCAGCACCTCGGATTGCACCGCGATCGCGTGCGGTGCGGGATCGGCGCGGTCGCGCAGCAACCGGCCGAGCACGTCACCGAGCGGCGCGTGCCCGCGCGCGAAATTGAGCGCGCGCATGTCGTCGCGATAGAAGAAACGCCCACCGATCTCGGGCGCGCCGATGATCGCGGTGATGTCGCGCGTCGGGCCGAACCCCAGCAAATGCTCGACCGCCGCCTCGTCGGAGGCGCGCGCCGCCGCCACCGCGGGCCAGCCCGCGCCGAGCCCGCGCAGCACGGCGGGCTTCGCCAGCGGGCGGATCTCATCGAGGAAGCGCGCGCGATCGACGCTCTCGTATTCGGCGATGGGGCGGGGGGCGGGCAGCCCGCTCACGACGCGCGGGCGAGCGGTTGTTCGGCCAGCGATCGTTCCTGGCGCAGGAACTCCTGCTGCGTCGGCATCGCCGCGGCGGTGTGCGCCACCACCTCGCGCAGATGCCGGAGCCGCGTCAGCGTCTCGTCGTCCGCCAGCAGGTCGGCGGCCGGATGATAGCCTGCCGCCTCGATTCCCTGCCCCGCCATCACCGACAGCCAGCTCGTCTCGGTGAACAATTCGTCATGCTCGCGGAAGATGCGCCCCGACGCGCGGAACATCTCGAGCTTGGCCTTCAGCCCCTCGGGCGGCGGGAGATTGCGGCAATAATCCCAGAACGGCGTGTCGTCGCGCTCGGTGGCGTTGTAATGAAGCACGAGGAAATCGCGGATGTCGACATATTCGCGCAGCGTCATCGCGTTGTAGCGGGCGATCGCGCGCGGATCGAACGCGCGCGTCGGAAACAACGTCATCAGCCGCGCGATCCCGGTCTGGACGAGGTGGATGCTGGTCGATTCGAGCGGTTCGAGGAAGCCGCTGGCGAGTCCCAGCGCGACGACATTGCCCACCCACGCCGCCTTGCGGTGCCCCGCGGTGAAGCGCAGCGGCCGCGGATCGCCGAGCGCGGCGCCGTCGAGCCCCGCGAGCAAGGTCGCCGCCGCCTCGTCGTCGGAGACGTGCGCGCTCGAATAGACATAGCCGTTGCCGGTGCGATGCTGGAGCGGGATGCGCCATTGCCACCCCGCCGGCTTCGCGGTCGATCGCGTCAGCGGCTGCCAGTCGGCGGTGCGCTCGCTCGCGACCGCGAGCGCGCGGTCGCACGGCAGCCATTTGCTCCAGTCCTCGAACCCCGCTTTCATCACCTGCTCGATCAGCAACCCGCGAAACCCCGAGCAATCGATGAACAGGTCGCCCGCGATCGTGCGCCCGTCGGCCAGCGTGACGTGCTCGATCAGCCCGCGCTCGCCGGCCTGTGTCGCATCGACGATGCGGCCTTCGACGCGCGTCACCCCGCCCGCCTCGGCGAGCCCGCGCAGCATCCGCGCATAGGCGCTGGCGTCGAACTGGAAGGCATAGGCGAGTTTGGAGAGCGGCGATTTGGGCTGGTCGGGGCGCGGGCGCAGGAATTTCTCGGCGCGCGCCGCGACGATCGAGATCGCATAATCGTCGAGGCTGTGCCGATCGCCGAGCGTGCGGCCCTTGAGCCAGTGATGGTGGAATTCGATCCCCATCATGTCGAGCCCGTAAAAGCCGAACGGATGCGTGTAGCGATGGCCGGGCCGCACCCAGTCGATGAACTCGATGCCCAGTTTGTAGGTTGCGTTGGTCGCGCGCACGAAGTCGGGCTCGTCGATCCCCAGCAAGGCGTTGAACAGCACGATCTGCGGGATCGTCGCCTCGCCGACGCCGACGGTGCCGATCTGCTCCGATTCGATCAGCGTGATCGAAAGCCCCGGCATCGCGCCCAGAATGCGCGCCGTGGCGGCGGCCGCCATCCAGCCCGCGGTGCCGCCGCCGACGATGACGATGCGGCGGATCGGATCGTCGATCATGATGCCGCCGCCATCGGCATCGCCGGCGCCGCGCAGCAGCGCGCGATGAACTCGGCCTGGCTCGGCAGCCGCAGCGCCGCGTCTTCGTAATCGCGGCGCATCTGCGCCATCGCCTGGTCGACTCTCGATTCGTCGAGCGCGTCGGCGATCGGATCGTATCCCTCGGGCCAGATGCCCTGGCCGAACATCACCGCCACCCAGCTCGGGGTCGCGAACAGCTCGAAATTGTCGCGGAAGACGCGGCCCTTCTCGCGGAACAGCGCGATCTTGCGCGCGAGGCTGTCGGGCGGCTCCATCGTCCGGCAATAATCCCAGAACGGCGAATCGTCGCGCCGCGTCGCGTGGAAATGGAGGATGACGAAATCGCGGATATCCTCCGCCAGATCCTTCATCGCGCGATTATATTCGTCGCGCTCGACAGCGGTGCAGCGCTTGTCGGGGAACAAGGCGATCAGTTTGGCGATCCCGGCCTGGACGAGGTGGATGCTGGTCGATTCGAGCGGCTCGACGAACCCGCTCGACAGCCCGAGCGTGACGACGTTCCTGTTCCACGACAGCCGCCGCCGTCCGGTGGTGAACGACAAGGTGCGCGGATCGGCGAGCGCCGGGCCTTCGAGGTTCGCCATCAGCGTGTCGCGCGCCTCGTCGTCGGAGAGATAGGCGCTCGAATAGACCAGGCCGTTGCCCATCCGGTGCTGGAGCGGGATGCGCCATTGCCAGCCGCGCGCCCGCGCCGTCGCGCGTGTCAGCGGCTCGGGCGGCACGACATTCTCGGTCGCCACCGCGACCGCGCGGTTGCACGGTAGCCAACGCGACCAGTCGTCATAGCCGGTCTTGAGCGCCTGCTCGATCAGCAGCCCGCGAAACCCCGAGCAATCGAGAAACAGGTCGCCCGCGATTATGCGCCCGTCGGCCATCGTCAGGTCGGTGACGAAACCGCTCTCGCCGTCGAGCGCGACGTCGACCACCTTGCCCTCGATCCGCTCGACCCCGCCGCGCTCGGCATAGCCGCGCAGGTATCTGGCATAAAGCGCAGCATCGAACTGATAGGCGTAATAAAGCTGGTCGAGCGGGAACGACGCCCCCGTGCCGGGCCGCGCGAAGCGGCCGTGGCGGATCGCCGCCGCGCTCATCGACCAGTCGCTGATCGGCGGCATCTGCCGCTGTGCCCGCGCGCGCAGATAAAGCTGGTGGAACGCGACGCCGTGGATCTCGTGCCCGTGATAGCCGAACGGATGCACGTAACGCTCGCCGATCGCGCCCCAGTCGACGAATTCGATGCCTGCCTTGAACGTGCCCTGCGTCGCCGCGATGAACTCGTTTTCGTTGATCCCGAGCATCTTGTTGAAGCTGAGGATCGGCGGGATCGTCGCTTCCCCCACGCCGATCGTGCCGATCTCCGCCGATTCGATCAGCGTCACCTTGGTGCGGCCGTTGTTGAGGTAGCGCGAGAACGCCGCGGCGGCCATCCACCCCGCGGTGCCGCCGCCGACGATCACGAGTCGCTCGATCGGCGCGCGTGCGCCGCCGGTGTCCTGGTCCGTCGCCCTGCCCGGTGCCGTCCCGCCTGGTGCCGTCGCGCCTGATCCGGTGTTGCCGCCCATGCCCATGCCGCTCTCGTCCTCCCCCCGTCGGGCGCTATTCTAGAGAGGCCGGCGGCGCAGCGTCAAACAATCAAGTTAGCGATACATTAGAGACGCCCGCACATGCGCATAGCGGATTTCCGGGGGTTTGCGCGGGCGCGGCGCGGGGCGTCGTGATAGTTTTGCCACAATTGGGGGGTGATTGCCGTCGCGAATATTGCGCTATCTTGCAGCGACGCGGGTCTTGCGTTACGCAAGAGGCACAAACAAGGCGTGGCAGAAGCTGTTAGCGCTATCAGGTGGGAGGGGATGCATGGGGGACTTCCTGAATTTGCGTCGCGCGCTGCGCGGCGATCGTGGGAGCGCTACCGGTGTGGCGCTGCGCTGCGGGGCCTCGCTGCTCGCGCTGGGCGGCGCGATCGCGGCGCTGCCGGCCTGGGCGCAGGATGCGCCGGCCACGCAGAGCGGCACGGATACCGATCAGGCCGCGTCGGGCGGCGGCGAGATCGTCGTCACCGGCATTCGCGAAAGCCTTGCCAACGCGCAGGAGATCAAGCGTAATTCGGATACGATCGTCGATGCGATCACCGCGTCGGATATCGGCGCCTTGCCCGATCGCTCGGTCACCGAGGCGCTGCAACGCGTCCCCGGCGTCGCGATCAATCGCTTCGCGGGCAGCAACGATCCCGATCACTTCTCGGTCGAAGGCTCGGGCGTCGTTGTCCGCGGGCTGAGCTTCGTCCGCTCCGAATTCAACGGCCGCGACACCTTCTCGACCGGCGTCTACGGTCAGGCGATCAACTTTTCCGACGTGCCGTCCGAACTGCTCGGGTCGGTCGAGGTCTACAAGAACGCCACCGCCGAGATGATCGAAGGCGGGCTGTCGGGCACCGTCAACCTCAACACGCGCAAGCCCTTCGATCATGACGGCATGCTGTTCAGCTTCGACGTCGAGGCCAATTACGGTGACATGGCGAAGAAATGGTCGCCCACTGTCTCGGCATTGTTCAGCAACAATTGGAATACCGGCATCGGCCGGGTTGGCCTGCTCGCCGATGTTTCCTATTCGCAGATCTACAGCCGCGCAGACGGCCTTCAGATCACCAATTACCAAACCCGCGACAACGCGTCGACCACGGCCGCCAACTCCACGAGCACCGCGGTCTGCCGCAATCCGCTGCCGGGCGGCGGTGATTCGACGACGCTGATCCCGGCGAACATCACTAATCCCGACGATCCGGCGACTACGATCGCCAATCCAGCCAATACCTGCGGGGCCGCGCAGACGCCCGGCGCAGACGGTTTCGCCGATCCGTTGGCGTTGGCCTATGCGCCGCTCGGCGGCCAGTTCCGCACCCAGGATTACGATCGCCAGCGCACCGGCATCGCGGTGGCGGGGCAGTGGGAAAGCCTCGATCGCCGCGCATTGCTCACCGCGCAATTCCTGCGCACCGATTCGTATCAGCGCTGGGGCGAGCATACGTTCGAAAGCGCGCCCGATCTGTCGGAATACAATACCTATCCCTACGGCTGTCAGCAGAACAACGCTGGCCCTGGGGCCTCGACGCGCGCCGAATGCCCCGTCGGCGGCTTCGACAATTATCAATATGACGAGAACGGCGTTTTCGAGAGCGGCTATATCACGCTTCCCGGCAACGGCTGGCGTTCGGGCGACAGCGGCTCGGCGACGACCAACGTTCCCACCGGCGGCATCCAGCAATCGCTGTCGCGTCGCGAGGTCGAGGACCAGAACATCGTCGAGGATTACGGCCTGAACTTCAAGTTCACGCCCAACGACCGCTGGTCGTTCAATGTCGACGCCCAACATGTCCATGCCGAGCATGACACGACCGACATGAGCGTGTTCGGATCGACCTTCGCCGATCAGGAGATCGATCTCACCGGCGACATTCCGGTCGTGATCCCGCACAAGCCGCTGACGCTCGCCGCGGGCTGGGCGACGCCCAATCCCGACATGGCGGCGGCGAGCGATTCCGAATATTTCAGGAACCCCAATTTCTCGTTCTGGCGCGCGGCGATGGATCACATCGAACACAGCGTCGGCAACGAATGGTCGTTCCGCGGTGACACTCAGTATAATTTCGACGACGGCTCGTTCCTCAAGCACCTCAAGGTCGGCGCGCGCTATGCCGATCGTGATCAGAAGATCCGCAGTTCGGCCTATAACTGGGGTGCGATCAGCGAGGTGTGGTCGGGCTCGGCGGTCAGCTTCGCCCAGTCGCCGGAATATTCGGGCTTCTACAATTTCGACAACTTCTTCCGTGGCCAGACATCCGGCCCGCCCGGGGGATATTATTTCAACGGCAACCTGATCGAAGCCTATCGGGGCTCGGCCGAATATTTCAAGAGCATCAACGATATCTGGCACAACGAGAACGGTGCCACCGCAACCAACCGCTGGGTGCCTGCCTCGCAGCGTGCGGGGGTGGTCCCGGGAACCGATTTCCTGCCGCAGGAAATCCAGACCGTCAGCGAACGCAACCTCAACGCCTATATGATGGTGAGTTTCGGCAACGACGAATATGCCGATGGCGGGCTCAAGCTGTCGGGCAATATCGGTGTTCGCTACGTCGATACCAAGCTGCGTTCGGCCGGTGCGTTCGGGATTCCCACGGCGACCAATCTGGGCGTGACCGATCCCTATGATGTGCGCTGCGCGCTCCAGCCGCCGCCCGATAACGCGCCGCCGGGAACGCCGCCGAGCCGTCCGGGCGGAATCTGCCAGCTCGGGCCGGAAGGCTATGCCGATTTGCAGGCGTTCGCCGGTGATGGCGTCGCGCAGCCGGTCAGCGCGACCAATACCTATCATTATTTCCTGCCGAGCCTGAACCTCAAGCTCAACCTGACCGACAATTTCCTGCTCCGCTTCGCCGGATCGCGAGCGCTGGCGCGGCCGTCACTCGCCGACACCCGGAATTTCTTCCAGGCGAATTTCGACGGCAACACGCTCCAGCTCGCCACCACGCGCGGCAATCCGTATCTGAAACCGGCGATCTCGGATCAGTTCGACATCACCGCCGAATGGTATTTCGCGCGCGTCGGCTCGCTGACGGTCGATGGCTTCTACAAGAACATCAAGAACTTCTTCTTCCAGGACGTGGTGCCGATCCAGCTTACCAACAACGGCATCACCGAAACCTTCCAGGCGCGCGGCCCGGCCAATTACGAGGGCAGCGGCAAGGTGAAGGGGTTCGAGGTCGCCTACCAGCAGACGTATGATTTCCTGCCGGGGCTGCTCAGCGGGCTGGGGGCGAGCGCGAGCTATACCTATATCGAGAGCAAGGGGCTGCCCAATTCGCGGCTCAACAACGGCAATCCGGTGACCAATTCGCCGATCGGCACCGATTTCCGATTGCCGCTCGAACAATTGTCGAAGCACAACGTCAACGTCGCGCTGTTCTACGAAAAGGGGCCGGTGTCGCTCCGCGCCGCGTACAACTGGCGCTCGCGCTTCCTGCTCACCTCGTCGGATGTGATCTTCCCTTATTATCCGATCTTCAACGAGCCGACCGGGCAGATCGACGCTTCGGCGATGTTCACGATCTACAAGGGCGTCAAGCTCGGCGTTCAGGGCGTGAATTTGACCAACGAGATCACCAAGACCTCGCAGATGTTCACGACCAGCGGGCTGCGCGGGCCGCGATCCTATTTCATGAACGATCGCCGCTTCTCGTTCATCATCCGCGGCAGTCTGTAACGCCGGGAACCTTCGGGCGCAGGAAGGGCGCCTCTCCGCAAGGAGGGGCGCCCTTTTCCGTCTCGAAAGGACGGCGAGGCGAAAGGGGCTGTCCTACAAAGCCCGACTCTGTCATGTTCGCGGCAGATCGAGGCGCGGGTATCCCTTTGATAGACTTGGGTTTCGTGCGGCGTTTTGGCCTAACTTTCGCCTAACCTTCCGGCAAATGCCGCCGCGATCGCGGCGCGCATCGGCGTCGCCCGGAAATCGGGATCGTAGCAACAGCCGCGCCGCGGCTTGCCGTCGTCGCGCGGGTCGAACCCGTCGAGCCAGCTATATTTGTCGCACATCCCCCAGACGAGCACGTCGCCAAGCTGCGGATAGCCGAGCATGATATCGAGATAGGCGCGCGTATAGTCCGCAACGAGCGGGTCGCGCACCGCGAACGGCGCCGCCAGCCCGGTATCGCGCACGTCGAGTTCGGTGATGATCAGCCGGTATCCCATCGCCACCACCGCGTCGAGAAAGGCGCGCCAGTCGCTTTCCTGCCGCGCGACGGTGGCGGCGATGTCGGGGCCGTTGGTGACGAGATGCGATTGGATGCCCAGCGTATCGACCGGCACGCCGCGCGCCCGGAAACCTTCGAGCAGCCGCAGCACGCCCGTGCGGTGCGTCGCGCTGCCCGCGCCCCAGCTCATGAAATCGTTATAGACCAGTTCGGCCGCGGGCGCGTGGGCGCGCGCGGTGTGGAAGGCGAGATCGATCGACTGCTGCGCACCGCCCATCGCCCGCGACAGCGCGATCTCGATCAACCCGCCGGTCTCGGGATCGACCGCCTCGTTGACGACGTCCCAGCTTGCGATGCGAGGGCCGCAATGGCGCATCACCGTCTCGATATGCGTCGTCAGCAGCCGCTCGGCCTCGGTGGCCGGCGTACTGCCGAAATCATGGCTCTCGGCCCAGGCGGGCATCCATTTGGGGCGATGCCACAGCAACGTATGGCCGCGCACCGCCATGCCCTGCCGCATCGCATAATCGAGCATCGCATCGACGCGATCGAACGCGAAGCTCGCCGCATCGGGCCGCAGCGCCTGCCACTTGAGTTCGTTCTCGGGTACCAGCACGCCGCACTCGCGTTCGAGCAGCGCGGCGTAGGCGGGATTGGCGAAACTGCCCGCATCGGCGCCGGGCGGGCTCCAGCCGAACGCCGACCCGAACCGGCGCTTGCCCTTGCGCGCGACGGCGTCGATCGAGGGCGCCGCGGCGGCGCGCGCGCCATCACCGGACGCGATCAGCCCGAGCCCGGCCAGTCCACATCCCGCCAGCAAGGCCATGCCCTCGCGACGCGTGATCTCACTGGCCATGATATGCTCTCCTCGACGGATTAGGGCCGATTGCCATTCAGTTCAGGTCGAGCCGAAAATGGTGGTGTCTCGTGACCCGGCGCGCAGCGTACTTTCAGGTACGTGAGCACCGGAAGCGCGAGAGGCCGCCATTTGCAGGCCGACATGGGCTGAATGGCGATTGGCCCTAGCTCCAGCCGGCGTCGACCCAATACGCGTGCGCGGTGCACATATGCGCATCGTCGGAGGCGAGGAACAACGCCATCGCGGCGACGTCGGCGGGCTGGATGCGGCCGTTCAGGCACTGGCCGGCGATGATCTCGGCCTCGCCTTCGGGGGTGTACCATTGCGCCTGGCGCGGCGTTTCGACATTGCCGGGGACGATCGTGTTGACGCGGATCCGGTCGCGGCCGAGTTCGCGCGCAAGGCTGCGCGTCAGCCCTTCGATCGCCGCCTTGGCGGTCTGGTAGAGCGCGATGTCGGGCAGCCCGAGGTGCCACGAGATCGAGCCGAAATTGATGATCGATCCGCCGCCGCGCGCCTTCATCCCCGGCCACACCGCCTGGGCCGCAAAGAATTGATGCTTCAGGTTCACCGCCATGCGGTCGTCCCAATAGCCCGGCGTCACCGCGTCGATATCGTGGCGGTCGTCGTTGGCGGCGTTGTTGATCAATACGTCGATACCGCCGAAATCGCGTTCGACCGCGCCGATCGCCGCCTTGAACGCATCGAGATCGGTGATGTCGCAATGGTCGAAGCGCGGCGCATGGCGCGCGCTCGCGGAGACCGTCTCGACCAGCGCGCGCGAGGGGGCGTCGGCGATGTCGACGAAGGCGACGCGCGCCCCCTGGCGCGCGAACGCCTCGACCAGCCCGGCGCCGATCCCCGAACCGCCGCCGCTGATGAACACGCGTTTGTCGGCGAGGCTCGGATAGTGCGCAGACCGGGCGGTATCGGTGCCGGCAGCGCTCACTTCTTGCAGCATTCAGGCAGTCCTTGACGTCGTGTGATGAAGTAGGCGGAAGCGATCATTCGGCGCGCCCGAGCAGCCCCCGGCCGGCGAGATTGGTGATCAGCGCGCCGATCCCCATCGTCCAGGGCGCGGCCTGTTTCGAGGTGACGACGCGGTTGACGAGCGTGCCGAGCCGCGGCGTCGCGATCGATACGCGATCGCCGATCTTGTGGGTGAAGCCGCGCCCGGGCTCGTCCCGGTCCTGGGTGGGGGCGAACAGCGTGCCGAGGAACAGCACGAAGCCGTCGGGATAATGATGCTCGCTCAGCGATTGGCGGACGAGGTCGTCGGGATCGCGGCTGATCTCGCGCATCGAGCTGTGCCCGGTCAGGCGATAGCCGTCCTCCGCGCCGGTGATCTCCAGATCGAGTTCGGCCGCGCGTACGTCGTCCATCGTGAAATCACCATCGAACAGCCGGATGAACGGCCCCAGCGAGCACGAGGCGTTATTGTCCTTGGCCTTGCCGAGCAGCAGCGCCGATCGCCCCTCGAAATCGCGCAGGTTGACGTCGTTGCCCAATGTCGCGCCCAGCGCGCGGCCGTCGGGCGCGACCAGCAGCACCACTTCGGGCTCGGGGTTGTTCCACGTCGAATCGGATCGCACGCCGATCTCGGCGCCCCAGCCGATGGTCGAGAGCACCGGCGACTTGGTGAAAATCTCCGCATCGGGGCCGATCGCGACCTCGAGATATTGTGACCACATGCCGTCGTCGATCAGCGCCTGTTTGAGCGCCGCGGCGTCGCCGCTGCCCGGCACCACCGATCGGATCGAGCCGCCGATGCGCTCCTCGAGCCGCCCGCGCACCTTGGCCGCCTTGCCCGCATCGCCGCGCGCGCGCTCCTCGATCACGCGCTCGATCGCAGAGACCGCGAAGGTGACGCCCGATGCCTTGACGCACTGGAGGTCGATCGGGCTCAGCAGCCGCGGGATCGCCGTCACCGACAGGCCGAGCGCGTCGAGCGCCCCCAGGTCCTCGCCGTCGCAATCGGGCGCGCCCGCCGCGGCGAAGGCGGAAACGGTGGGGTAGGCGTGGGTGATATCAATGGCGCGGCCGTCGCGAATCAGGATGACGCACGGGCCGTCGCCGCGGTCGACGCGCCCGACAAACCGGCCGGTCCGCCAATCGGCCGGCAACGCGGTCGTCACCGCAAAATCCATCTCGTGCATCCCCTCGCGTGTGATAGCGCTACCAATATGCGATACGGCCCACGAGTCAAGCATTCTATGGGCGTCACCGTCGCTCTGCGCCACCTGTCTGTCATTGGCAAATGCTTTCCAGCGTGGCGGGCGGCGAGGGCGCGGGTGGGAGCGCAACCCCCTTCGCGATCGCGGCCGCCTCGAGCGTCGCCGGATGACGCGCCGTGGCGGGGGCGATGTCGCCCGCATAAAAGGGATCGCGCTCGGCCTCGGCCAGCGACACGAAGCGCGCGCCCTGTGCACGGTAGAAGTCGAGCAGCCGTGGCAGCATCCGCGCGTCGAGCGCGCCGACATGCATCAGCAGCACCAGCGGGATCTGGCGCCCCTCGACCTTGTTCGATGCCGCCTGCGCCCAGGAAAGCGCATCGGCCGCCGCCTTCATATAGCTCGCCTCCAGCGCGGCGATCCCCGCGTCGTCCTGCTTCGCCACGCAACGCGCATAGGGCGCCGCCCAGGCATAGTCGCCGAAGCTCATCGTCACGCTGGCGATTTTGTAGCCGTGCCCGGCGAGGAAGCGCCGCGCGGCCTGCCACTTATCCGGCGTCTCGCCCTCGGCGAGATAGGGGTAGCGCAGCCAGTGCCAGTCGCTGTCGGTCATCAGCGGGGCGATTACGGCTTCGTCGCGCAGCAGATCGGCCTGCCACGCCGCGAGGGCGTTCTCATTGAGGTTCATGTGCGACCAGGTGTGATTGCCGAGCACCTGCCCCGAGGCGCGCCACGCCGCCAGTGCGGGCGTCGACGCTGGCTCGTTCTCGGCGAAGCCGCCGTTGGTGAAGCCATAGGTCGGCGGTACGCCCGCCTCCTTCAGCGCGTTGCTGATCGCCGCCATGATCGCGACCCGGTTGTCGCCCTCCGGCAGCGGCCCGTGCGCGGGCAGATCGTCGAAGGTGATCGCGATTCTCGGCCCGTTCGGTGTGAACGCCGTGATCGGCACCGCCGCCGCCATCGCCGCATAGCCCGCGGGCGACGGGTGGAGATGATCGCCCGAATCGTACGCCGGCAAGAGTCGTTCCGGCTGCGCGGGATCGCGAACGGCGCGGTCGAAATCGATCACGCCGTCGAAATGGCCGGGCGTCCGAATCCAGGCGTTGAGCGCCTGGCGGTCGGCCTCGTTGGCGGCATCGGCATGATAATAATCGTTGCCGACGAACGGCGTCAGCGTGCCACCCCAGATGCGCAGACCTTGGGCATGCGCGCGGTCGATCGCCTGGCCGTATCCGGTGATGATCTTCGCGACGAGCGCATCGTGCTCCGCCTGCGATACCGGCGCGTCGCGCGTCAGCGTGCCGAGATCGTTGATCGCTTCGAGCAGGATCACGTCGGTGGCGCCGCTGCGCGCGGCGGTGTCGCGGTCGAACCGCGCCAGCAGATTGGGGCCGAGCCCGTCGAGCAGCACGCGGTTGCCGCCGATCCCGGTGTTGATCACGGCCGCGTCGGCGCCCGCCGCGCGCAACCGGGCGGCGAGTTGGTCGGGCCAGCGATCGTCGCCGTCGGTGGTCGCACCGTGCCCGTCGGTGATCGAATCGCCGATCGTCACGATCGCGCGCGCGTGGCCGTCGGCCGCCACTTCGATGTCGGCAAGCTGATACCAATGCTCAACCGGCATCGCGCCTGGCAGATCGGCGTCGCCGACGCGATTGCCCGGTGCCACGAACGATGTCGCGCGCGATCCCGGATGGCCGGTCTGCCGCGCGGGCGGCTCGGGATAATGGATGCTCACCGTGACGTCCGATCCAGCCGGCGCGTCGAAGAGCACCGGGTCCGAAACATATTCCGCCCCCGCCGGAATCGTCACCGATGCCATCCCGCCGAAGCTCAGCCGCACGTTGGTCGCCGGCACGATCTGCGGTTTACCGCGCGCCACCGGCCGCGCGATCGCGGCGGCGTCGATCGTCAGCGGTGCGGTGCCGAACGCGTTCGAGAAGCGCACCCGCACGCGCGTGCCGCCCAGCGAAAGCCGCACCGTCTGGCGCAGCGTCGCATCGGTCAGCGCATCGTCGGGCAGCGCGTTATGCGGTTCGGGCACCTGCTGCGCCGATCCCCAGGACGCGACCCAATGCGGTTCCTGCGCCGCCAGCGGCGCGGCGGCGAGCGTCGCGGCAACGAGCAGCAGCAGCCTCACGACACCACCAGCGTCACCGTCTTGAGCGTGCGCGAGTCGGGCCCGACCATGATGTCGAACGCGCCCGGCTCGACGACGCGCTTCATGTCGATGTTCCACAGCGAGAGCGACCGCGGCGTCAGCGTGAAGCTGATCGTCTGCTTCTCGCCGGGCGCCAGCGTCACGCGGCGGAAACCTTTCAGCTCCTTCACCGGCTGCGTCACCGAGCTTTCCCTGTCGCGGATATAGAGCTGGACCACCTCGTCGCCCGCGACCTTGCCGGTGTTGGCGACGTCGACCGACACGGTCACGCTGCCCCCGGTGCTGATCGTTGCCGCCGACAGCCGCGGCGCGCCGATTTCGAAGCTGGTGTAGCTGAGCCCGTAGCCGAACGGGAACAGTGGCGCCGTGGTGTCGAACAGATAGCCGCGCTGCGCGCTCGGCTTGTGGTTGTAGAACAGCGGCAATTGCCCGACGCAGCGTGCGATCGTCACCGGCAGCTTGCCGCCGGGATTGACGCTGCCGAACAGCACGTCGGCCATCGCGGCGCCGCCTTGCTCGCCGCCATACCAGCCCTCGATCAGCGCGTCGGCCTGTTCGGCGACCTGGTTGACCGAGAGCGGGCGGCCGTTGGTCAGCACCACCACGATCGGCTTGCCCAGCGCCTTCAGCGCATCGAACAATTCCTGCTGCTGCCCCACCATGACGATGTCGTCGCGATCGCCGAGATGGTTGTCGGCCCAGGCTTCGCGGCTGGTCTGTTCGTTGCCGCCGATATTGAGGATGATCGTGTCGGCGCCCCTGGCGGCTTCCACCGCCTGCGCAATCCGCTGCCGGTTCTGTGCGGGATCGGCGAGCGTCACCTCGTCCGCCCACCAATCGTCGTTCTCGGTGATCTTGACGCCCTCGGCATAGACGATGCGTGCCCGATCGCCGACCTTGGCCTTGACGCCGTCGAGCAGCGATACGGTGTGCGGCGGAATCCCGTAATAGCCGCCGAGATGCGCCTTGGCCGCATTGGGGCCGATCACCGCGATCGTGCCCGTTGGTTTCAGCGGCAATAGCCCGTCGTTCTTGAGCAGCACGATCGACTTTTGCGCCGCCTCAAGCGCCAGCGCGCGGGCGTCGGCATTGTTGGTGATCGCCTCCGCTGCGGCGACGTCGGCATAGGGATTCTCGAACAGCCCCGATCGGAACTTCATGTCGAGCACATAGCGCACGGCCTGGTCGATCGCGGCTTGCGAGACCTTGCCCTCGCGCACCTGCTTGACGAGCGTCCGGTACGACAGCCCGTCGGGCAGGTCCATGTCGACCCCGGCCGCGAGCGCCAGCCGCGCGGCTTGCTCCAGGTCGCCCGCGATGTGGTGGATATCCTTCAACTGGTCGATCGCCGAATAATCGCTGGTGATCGCGCCGCGAAAACCCCATTCGCCGCGCAGCACGTCGGTGAGCAGCCATTTGTTGGCGTGGCTCGGCACGCCGTCGATCTCGTTATACGACGGCATCACCGCGGCGACGCCGGTGCGGCGGATCACTTCCTCGAACGGCGGGAAGAAATTCTCGCGCAATTCGCGTTCGGAAAGTGGCGCGGGGCCGACATTGGTGCCGCTCTCGGGCTGGCCGTGGCCGGTCAGATGCTTGAGTGTGGCGAAGACATGCCCCGGCTTGAGCACGCGCGCGCGCCCCGGCCCTTGCAGCCCCTCGACCGCGGCGACGCCCATCTCGCCGACCAGATAGGGGTCTTCGCCGAACGTCTCCTCGATCCGGCCCCAGCGCGGGTCGCGCGCGATATCGACCACCGGCGACAGCGCCTGCGTCACCCCGCGCGCGCGAATCTCGCGCGCGGTGACGACGTTCGTCCGTCGCACCAGATCGGGGTCCCATGACGAGGCGAGCCCGATCGGGATCGGGAAACTGGTCGCGCCCGGCGCGGCGTAACCGTGCAGCCCTTCCTCATGGAACAGGATCGGGATGCCGAGGCGCGTCTTGGTGGTCGCCCATTTCTGCATCGCGTTGACCAGCCGGATCGTCTGCGCAACGTCGCGCCCGGGCAATTCGCGCGGCGAGATCGGGCCGTGCGCGTCGGAAGGGCGGGCGACCCCGCCGATTCCGTTGGGATAGACCTTTGCCATCTTGGCGGCGTCGAACTGGTCGTTCGCGTCGAAGATGGCGGTCTTGCCCGTCCACACGACCTCGAGTTGCGCGACCTTTTCCTCGAGCGTCATGCGGGCGAGCAGATCTTCGACCCGGTCGGCGACCGGCGCCGACACCTGCCGATAGAGCGGCTGCTCCGCCTGCGCGGCGGCCGCAGGAGCGGGAGCGGCGACGGGGGCGGGAACGGGTGCGGCCGAAACCAGTGCGAGAGCCGAAACAGCGCCCAGGATCGCGTGAGCCTTCATTCCCATCCTCCCCAAGTTCACGCCGCGCTGACCGCGGCCGTTGCTGATAGCGCTACCATGCTCTAGGAGGTTGTCAACCGCGAAGAGGAGGGGGTGGATGACGAGGCTGCTGCTGGCATTGGCGTTGCTGCTGGGGATCGCGCCGGCCGCGCACGCCGAGGACGGCTACGATCTCTGGCTCCGCTATCGCCCGCTCGCGGCGGCCCCGCGCGCCGTCGTCGCCGCGCAAGCCGCCGCGATCCTCGCGCCCGCCGATCCGTCGCCCAGCCTGCGCGCGGCGCTCGGCGAACTCGATCGCGGGCTTGCCGGCCTGCTCGGCGCACCGCCGCCGCGCGCCACGACACCGCGCGCCGGCGCGCTCGTGATCGGCACGCCCGCCGAACTTCCTCGCCTCACCGCCCTCGGCCTGCCGCTCGCCCGGCTCGGCGACGAAGGCTATCTGATCCGCAGCGTCACGCTCGACGGCGCGGCGGTGACGGTGATCGCCGCCAACACCGATATCGGGCTGCTCCACGGCGCCTTCGCCTGGCTGCGGCTGGCGCAGACGGGGGCGCGGCTCGACGATCTCGATATGTCGTCGGCGCCGCGAATCGCGATTCGGATGCTCGATCACTGGGACAATCTCGATCGCAGCGTCGAGCGCGGCTATGCCGGGCAATCGATCTGGGATTGGTGGCGGCTGCCCGATTACCGCGATCCGCGCTACACCGATTACGCGCGCGCCAATGCCTCGATCGGCATCAACGGCGCCGTGCTCAACAACGTCAATGCCGCGCCCGACATGCTGACGCCGCGCTTCATCGCCAAGGCGGCGGCGCTGGCGGACGTTTTCCGGCCCTATGGCATCAAGGTGTGGCTATCGGTCAATTTCGCCTCGCCCAAGGTGCTCGGCGGCTTGCCGACCGCCGATCCGCTCGATCCGCAGGTCGCGGCATGGTGGCGCGCCAAGGCCGACGAGATCTATGCCGCGATTCCCGATTTCGGCGGCTTCCTCGTCAAAGCCAATTCGGAAGGCCAGCCCGGCCCGGGCGATTATCACCGCAGCCATGCCGAAGGCGCCAACATGCTCGCCGCCGCGCTTCGCCCGCATCACGGCATCGTCATCTGGCGCGCCTTCGTCTATTCGGCCGACAATGCCGAGGACCGCCCCAGACAGGCGTATAGCGAGTTCAAACCGCTCGACGGCAGGTTCGCCGCCAACGTCATCCTCCAGGTCAAGAACGGCCCCGTGGATTTCCAGCCGCGCGAGCCATTCTCGCCGCTGTTCGGCGCGATGCCGGAAACGCCGCTCGCGCTCGAAGTGCAGATCACCAAGGAATATCTCGGCTTCGCGACCCATCTCGTCTACCTCGCGCCGCTGTTCGAGGAAGCGCTCGACGCCGACACCTATGCAAAGGGCAAGGGCTCGACGGTCGCGAAGGTGATCGAAGGCCGGCTCGACGGCCACGCTTTGAGCGCGATCGCGGGCGTCGCGAACATCGGCTCGGATCGCGACTGGACGGGCTCCGATTTCAATCAGGCCAATTGGTACGCCTTCGGCCGCCTCGCCTGGAATCCCGATCTGTCGTCGCGCACGATCGCCGAGGAATGGATCAAACAGACCTTCACCACCGATCCCGCCTTCGTCGCGCCCGTCGCCGCGATGATGATGGGGTCGCGTCAGGCGGCGGTCGATTACATGACTCCGCTCGGTCTCGCGCACCAGATGGCGACCGGCCACCATTACGGCCCCGCGCCGTGGGTAGGCGATCTCGATCGCCCCGAATGGAACCCCACCTATTACAACCGCGCCGACGCGAACGGAATCGGCTTCGATCGCACGGCATCGGGCAGCGATGCGGTCGCGCAATATGCGCCGCCGGTGGCGCGGCGCTTCGCCGATCTCGGCACGGTGGGCGACGATTACCTGCTGTGGTTCCACCATCTGCCGTGGGGCTATCGGATGGCATCGGGCGACAGTTTGTGGAACACGCTCGTCAGTCGCTACGGCCGCGGGGTCGATGCGGTTGCCGCCATGCAGCGGACCTGGGCGGGGCTCGACCGCTATGTCGATCGCGAACGCTATGCCAAGGCCGCGACGTTCCTCGCGATCCAGCATCGTGAGGCCGGATGGTGGCGCGACGCCTCGATCGCCTATTTCCAGTCGCTGTCGAAATTGCCCTTGCCGCCGGGCGCGAGGCCGCCCGCGCATGACCTCGATTATTACAAGGCATTGCGCTTTCCCTATGCTCCGGGGCATTGATCAGACAACAGAGGAACGATTTTGGCCAAGAAACCCAGCCGGCGCGGTAGCAGCGCCCCCACGATCGCCGACGTCGCCAAGCGCGCCGGCGTCTCGCCGATGACGGTCTCGCGCGTGATCAACGGCGAGCAGACGGTGCGGCCGCTCACGCGCGCCGCGGTCGAGGATGCGATCCGCGCGCTCAATTACGCGCCCAACTCGGCCGCGCGCAGCCTCGCGGGCGGGGGGCAGGTGCGAATCGGATTGCTCTACAGCAATCCGAGCGCGGCCTATCTCAGCGAATTTCTGGTCGGCGTGCTCGATCAGGCGGCGCGGGGCGATGTCCAGCTCGTGATCGAGAAATGCGAACCTGGCCAGGACGAACAGCGCGCGGCGCGCCACCTGATCGACGGCGGCGTCGATGGCGTGCTGCTGCCGCCGCCGCTCAGCGACGCGACCGAGGTGATCGCGCTGTTCGGCGAAGCCGAGGTGCCAGTGGTGGTGGTCGCAAGCGCGCGCCCGCCCGATCGCGTCTCCTCGGTCGGGATCGACGATTTCGAGGCCGCACGCGCGATGACCAGGCATCTGCTCGCGATGGGGCATGATCGCATCGGGTTCATCGTCGGCAATCCCAACCAGCATGCCAGCGCGCGCCGGCTCGAAGGCTATCGCGCCGCGCTTGAGGAGCGGGGTGCGAAGGTCGATGAGGCGCTGATCGCGCAGGGCCTGTTCACCTATCGCTCGGGGCTCGACGCGGCCGAGCTTCTGCTGGCGCGCGATCCGTCCCCCACCGCGATCTTCGCCAGCAACGACGATATGGCCGCCGCCGCCGTCGCGGTCGCGCACCGCCGCGGGGTCGATGTGCCCGGCGATCTCAGCATCTGCGGGTTCGATGACACGCCGTTTGCGACCACGATCTGGCCCGCGCTGACGACGATTCATCAGCCGATCGCGGATATGTCGCGCGCCGCGCTCGATCAGCTCGTCGTCGAGGCGCGCGATCGGCGGAGCGGCAAGCCGTCACCCCATCGGCGTGTGCTGCTCGATTATTCGCTCGTGCGGCGGCATTCCGATGCCCCCCCACGCCGCCGTCGTCCCGAGGTGGTGGCGGGGAAGAAGTAAGGCGCCCTTGCCCGGCGGGCGGCGCGATATCGGCCCGGCATTCAAGCACCGGCATTGAAGTGCGAGTTAGGTAGCGCTAACAAGATCGCATGACCGACCGCACTCCCAAGCGCCGCTTCCGCTCGCGCGACTGGTTCGCCGACCCCGCCCGCGCCGATATGACCGCGCTCTATCTCGAACGGTTCATGAACTACGGCCTGACCCCGGCCGAGCTTCGCGACGGGCGGCCGATCATCGGCATCGCGCAATCGGGCAGCGATCTGGCGCCGTGCAACCGCATCCACCTCGATCTCGCGCGGCGCGTGCGCGACGGCATCCGCGATGCAGGTGGCATCCCGATCGAATTTCCCGTCCATCCGATCTTCGAGAATTGCCGCCGCCCCACCGCGGCGCTCGATCGCAACCTCTCGTATCTGACGCTCACCGAATTGCTCTACGGCTACCCGCTCGACGCGGTGGTGCTGACGACGGGATGCGACAAGACGACGCCCGCCGCGATCATGGCGGCCTCCACCGTCGATATCCCGGCGATCGTGCTGTCGGGCGGCCCGATGCTCGACGGCTGGCACGAGGGCGAACTGGTTGGTTCGGGCACCGTCATCTGGCGCTCGCGCCGCAAGCTCGCGGCGGGCGAGATCAGCGAGGACGAATTTCTCGATCGTGCGTGCGACAGCGCGCCGTCGGCGGGGCATTGCAACACGATGGGCACGGCCTCGACGATGAATTCGATCGCCGAAGCGCTCGGCATGGCGCTCCCCGGCTGCGCGATGATCCCCGCACCCTACCGCGAGCGCGGGCAGATGGCGTATGAAACCGGCCGCCGCATCGTCGACATGGCGTATGAAGACCTGCGCCCCTCGGCGATCCTGACGCGCGAAAGCTTCCTCAATGCGATCCGCCTGCTCACCGCGATCGGCGGGTCGAGCAACGCGCAGCCGCACATCATGGCGATGGCGCGCCACGCCGGGGTCGATCTCGCCCCGCGCGATCTCACCGATCACGGCTACGATCTGCCGCTGCTCGCCAACGTCCAGCCCGCGGGCGAATATCTGGGCGAGCGCTTCCACCGCGCGGGCGGCGTGCCCGCGGTGCTGTGGGAATTGCTGCAAGCGGGCAAGCTCGACGGCGATTGCCTCACCTGCACCGGCCGCACGATCGCCGAGAATATCGAGCCTTGCGAATCGCGCGATCGCGAGGTGATCCGCCCGTTCGGCGATCCGTTGATGGAAAAGGCCGGTTATCTCGCGCTGTCCGGCAATCTGTTCGATCTCGGCATCCTCAAATCCTCGGTGATCTCGGATGAGTTCCGTCGGCGCTATCTGTCACGCCCGGGGGCGCAAGGCGTGTTCGAGGGCCGCGCGATCGTGTTCGACGGGTCGGACGATTATCATCACCGCATCAATGATCCCGCGCTGGCGATCGATGAGGATTGCATCCTCGTCATGCGCGGCGCGGGGCCGATCGGCTGGCCGGGCTCGGCCGAGGTCGTCAACATGCAGCCGCCCGATGCGCTGCTCCGCCGTGGCATCGCCTGGCTGCCGACCTTGGGCGACGGCCGCCAGTCGGGAACGTCGGACAGCCCGTCGATCCTCAACGTCAGCCCCGAAAGCGCGGTTGGCGGCGGCTTGTCTTGGCTGCGCACCGGCGACGTGATTCGCGTCGATCTGAACGTGGGGACGTGCGACGCGCTGGTCGATGCAGCGGAGATCGCGCGGCGCGGGGCCGAAGCGCCGCCGCTGCTGCCCGAAAGCCATTCGCCCTGGGAAGAGCTGTTTCGTGAAAAGAGCGGCCAGCTCGCCGATGGCGCCGCGCTGGAATTCGCGCTCAAATACAGAGGGATTGCGGCGCGAACGCCGCGCCACAATCATTAGGACCGATCTCGCCGAATCAGAGGATCAGGCTGATCAATCCCAGGATTCCGGCCCACAGCGCCAGCGCGCCGAGTGATCCGACCACGATGCCCATCACCGGCCGCCCTTCGCCGTCTGTCGGCGGCGCTTCAAGCGCCTCACCTATGATACCCTTCATAGCAGGCCCCCGCCCGAATAATAATTGTTACCTTTGCCACCCTACCCTTTAAGGATCATAAACAACCTGTCTTGAAAAGCCCTCTTTTCGTCGAACTTGATCGGTTCGTCGCAAATCGCTAGAGGCTCCCGCGTGACGGGTTCCCGAGAGGGATCAAAAGGGAAGTTCGGTGCGCGGAATTCAGGTTCCGCAATCCCGGCACTGCCCCCGCAACTGTAACCGGATAGCCGGCACGCCATCACGCCACTGGGGCTCATGCCCCGGGAAGGCGGCGTTGCCCGCGATAACCCGGGAGTCAGGAGACCTGCCCGTCGCGGTCGATCCTCTGCGCGGACGGGGTGTGCCGGGCGGACGAGGGGCTTTTTCCTCGAGCGAGCGACATTTCGTCCGCTCGCAATGGTGCGCGGCGGTTGCATCGAGGAAGACCCGCATGACCCCCCCGTATCGATTGCTCCTTCTGGCCACCGCTGCGTTCGCCGCCCCCGCGCTTGCGCAGGAAACGCCCGCCGATGTCGTCGTCACCGCCGCCGGCGCGCCGCAATCGGTGAACGAGACCGGCGACGCGATCACCGTCGTCACCCGCGACGATCTGGAGGCGCGCCAGACCGTCTCGATCGCCGATTATCTCGCTACCACCCCCGGCATCAGCGTCACCCGTTCGGGCGGGCCGGGCACGTTGACGAGCCTCAGTATCCGTGGTGCCGAGGCCACGCAGACGCTGGTCCTGATCGACGGTGTGCGCGTCAACGATCCGTCGTCGCCCGGCGGCGCCTTCGATTTCGGCAGCCTGCTCTCGGGCTCGGTCGAACGGGTCGAGGTGCTGCGCGGCGCCAATTCGGTGCCCTGGGGCAGCCAGGCGATCGGCGGCGTCGTCAACATCGTCACCGAACGGCCGCCCGAAGCCGGCGTCGCCGCGCGCGCGAACGCCGAATATGGCGCGGCGGACAGCGTCGTCGCCAACGGCGCGGTCTCCGGCCGCAGCGGCGCGCTCTCGGGCGCGCTCACCGCCGGATACCTGCGCAGCGACGGCATCTCGGCGGCGGCCGACGGCACCGAGCGCGATGGCTATCGCCAGATCGGCGGCAGCGCGCGGCTCGGCATCGACGTCACCGACGGCATCGGCGTCGATTTGCGCGGTTACTATGCCCATTCGAAGATCGATCTCGACGGCTTTCCGCCGCCCGCCTACGTCTTCGCCGACACGCCCGAATATTCGACGACGCAGGAACTCTACGGCTATGCCGGCGTCCATGCCGATTTCGGGAGCTTCCGCAACCGTGCCGCCTTCACCATCGCCGACGTCAATCGTGACAATTATGATCCTGGTGTCGGTGCGGCGGCGCTTTTCATCGGTCGTGGTCGGTCCGAGCGCTACGAGTATCAGGGCGATTACCGCGTCCTCGATCAGCTCCGCATCGTCGCCGGTGCCGAGCATGAGGACAGCCGCTTCGACGACGGCACTACCACCGCGTCGACCGGCACCACCAGCGTCTATGGTGAACTGATCGTCCAGCCGGTGCGCCAGCTCACGGTCACCGGCGGGGTGCGCAACGACGATCACGACGATTTCGGCAGCCACACCAGTATCGGCGCCAACGCGGCGCTCGCGCTCGCGACCGGCACGACGTTGCGCGCCAGCTATGCCGAAGGGTTCAAGGCGCCGACGCTCTATCAGCTCCACGGCGCCTACGGCACGCCGAGCCTCGAGCCCGAAACGGCAAAAAGCTACGATGCGGGGATCGAGCAGGCGCTGCTCGACGGCCGCGTCCGCGTCGGCGCGACCTATTTCCATCGCGATACGCATAACCAGATCGATTTCGATCTCGGCACGTTCACCTATGCCAATATCGCGCGTGCGCGCGCCAGCGGCGTCGAAGTCGGCATTGCGCTGCGCCCGATCGATGCGTTCACGGTCAGCGCCAATTATACCTACACCAGGGCGCGCAACCGCACCCCGGGCGCCAATTTCGGCCATGATCTCGCTCGCCGCCCGAGGGAGACGGTCAATTTTTCGGCCGATTATCGCTTTCCCTTCGCGCTCAGTCTCGGCGGCACGGTCAGCGTCGTCGGCGACAGCTACGACGATGCCGGCAATGTCACCCGGCTCGACGGCTACGTGCTGGCGGGCGTGCGGGCAGAATTGCCGGTCGGCGAGCGTTTCGCGCTCTACGGCCGGATCGAGAACCTGTTCGACGAGCGCTACCAGACGGTGTTCGGCTATGGCACGGTCGGTCGCGCGGCTTATGGCGGGGTGCGGATGAGGCTCGATTGATGCGTCGTGCGGCGATCCTGCCGCTGCTGCTCGTCCTCGCCGGCTGTGACAGGCCGGCGCCGGCGACGCATGGCGGGATCGTCTCGACCAATCCTTGCGCGGATCAGATGCTGGTCTCGCTGGTCGAGCCCGATCGGATCGCCGCGATCAGCCATTATTCGCAAGACCCCACCGCGACGTCGCTGCCTCCCGAGGTCGCGCGCCGCTACCGCGTGACGGCGGGCACCGCAGAGGAGGTGATCGCGCTTCGCCCCGATCTGGTGGTGACGAGCACCTTCACCCCCGCTGCGACCCGCGCCGCCTACGAACGCGCCGGGCTCAACGTGCTCCTGTTCGATTCGCCGACGACGATCGCCGCCAGCAAGGCGCAGATTCTGGAACTGGCGCGCGCAGTCGATCGGCCGGGGCGCGGGCAGGCGATGGTCGCGCGGATCGATCAGGCGCTCGCGGCGACGAAACCGACGGATGCCGCGCGCCCCTCGGCCTTGCTCTACATCAGCGGCGATCTCGTGACCGGGCGGGGTACGCTGCTCGACGAATTGATGACGCATGTCGGCCTGCGTGATGCAGCCGCCGATTACGGATTGCAGCATACCGGCCGGCTGCCGCTGGAGACGATCCTCGGCGATCCGCCCCAACTCATCATGGCGCCCGAATTCTCGACGCGCGAATCGGCGATCCGCACGCGCGTGCTCACCTATCGCACGCGGCAGGCGGCGTTCCCGCGCAACCTCGTCAATTGCGGCGGCCCGACGATCATCCCCGCGGTCCAGACGCTCGCCGCGATCCGCCAACAGGTGCTCGAATGAGCCGCACCGCCAAGCTCGCGCTGCTCGCGGCGCTGGTCGTGCTGCTGTTCGCCGCGTCGCTGACGGCGGGCAAGATCTGGGTGCCGTTTTCGGCATGGTGGAGCGCCGATCCCTTGTGGCGCATCGTCCTCGAACTGCGCCTGCCGCGCGCGGTGCTCGGGCTCGTGCTCGGCGCCGTGCTGGGGCTGTCGGGCGCGGTGCTGCAAGGCTATCTCAGGAACCCGCTCGCCGATCCGGCGGTGGTCGGGGTGTCGTCCTCGGCGGCGCTCGGCGCGGTCGCGGCGATCGTGTTCGGCTGGGCGGGCGGAGTGTTCGCCTGCGCGATGCTGGCGGCGGCGGGCTCGATGGCGCTGCTTGCCGCGCTCACCTGGCGCACGCAGAGCGCGGTCGGCTTCATCCTCGCCGGCACCGTGCTCGCCAGCCTGTCGGGCGCGCTCACCGCGTTCCTGATCTCGATCGCCCCCAATCCCTATGCCACCGCCGAGGTGATCGACTGGCTGATGGGCGCGCTCACCGATCGCGGCTGGGCGGATCTGCTGCCGGCCTTGCCCTTCCTCGGCATCGGCGCGCTGTTGTTGCTCCTCACCGCCCCCGCGCTCGATGCCCTCACGCTCGGCGAGGCGGCGGCGCGATCAATGGGGGTGCGGCTCGGGCGGTTGCAGGCGCTGGTCGTGCTCGGCACCGGGCTCACGGTCGGGGCGAGCGTCGCGGTGACGGGCGTGGTCGGCTTCGTCGGTCTCGTCGTGCCGCACCTGCTGCGCCCGATCTTCGGGCACCGCCCGGCGGCGCTGCTCCTGCCCTCGGCGCTCGGCGGTGCCGCGTTGGTGCTCGCCGCCGACAGCCTATGCCGCCTCGCGCCCGGCCCTGGTGAGGTCCGCCTCGGGGTCGCAATGGCGCTGATCGGCGCGCCCTTCTTCCTTGCCCTTCTGCTCCGGCAGCGGAGGCTGGCATGGATCTGACGATCGATCGCCTCGGCGTGACGCTCGCCGGCCGCGCGGTCCTCCACGACATCACCGCCACCTTCCGCCCCGGCCGCGTCACCGCGATCCTCGGCCCCAACGGTGCGGGCAAATCGACACTGGTCAAGGCGATGGCGGCGCTGGTCGCGATCCAGAGCGGCGCGATCCGGCTCGGGGAGCGCGATGTCGCCGCGCTCGATCCGCGCGATCGGGCGCGCCGGATCGGCTATCTGCCGCAGGATGCCGCGATCCACTGGAACGTCCCCGCGCGCGACGTGATCGCGCTCGGCCGCGCCCAGCACCATGCGCCCTTCGCAGGGCTCTCGGAAGGCGATCACGCCGCGATCGCCGACGCCGTCGCCGCGACCGCGACCGCCGATCTGCTGAACCGCCCGGTCAACGAACTCTCGGGCGGCGAGCGCGCCCGCGTCCTGCTCGCGCGGGTGCTGGCGGGCGCGCCGCAATGGCTGCTCGCCGACGAACCGCTCGCCAGCCTCGATCCCGCCCACCAGATCGACATCCTCGATCGCCTGCGCGCGCGCGCCGCGGCGGGGGCGGGGGTCGCGATCGTCCTCCACGATCTCGTCCAGGCGGGCCGCGCGGCGGACGACGTGCTGCTCCTCAAGGCCGGCCGCGTCGCCGCGTTCGGCCCTGCGGCGCAGGTGCTCACCCCCGCCAATCTGCGCGCGGTGTTCGCGATTGATGTCAGCGTCACCGCCGATTCCGCCGGGCGGCCCCTGTGCATCCCGATCGGACGGGCGACCGGCTGACTCCGGTCTTCGCTTGTGGCACAAGCAACTTTATTACAAAGACCGACTCAGGTCGGCCAGGCCGTGCGGCGTGCGTTCGGGCGCCGAAGCGGCGCGTGACACGACATTGCCGAGGAGAGACCATGCGCACCATCGACCACCACATCGCCGGCCATGCGGGCGGCGGGTCGGCTCGCAGCCACGATATTTTCAACCCCAATACCGGCCAGGTGCAGGCGCGCGTGGCGCTCGGCACCCGCGCCGATCTGGATGCGGCGGTGGCGGCGGCCGAGGCGGCGCAACCCGGCTGGGCGGCGACCAACCCGCAGCGCCGCTCGCGCGTGCTGTTCCGCTTCAAGGAACTGGTCGAGGCACATCTGGAGGAACTCGCGCATTTGCTGTCGTCGGAACACGGCAAGGTGGTGGCCGATGCGCGCGGCGACGTGCAGCGCGGGCTCGACGTGATCGAATTCGCGTGCGGCATCCCGCATGCCCTGAAGGGCGAATATACCCAGGGCGCCGGGCCGGGGATCGACGTCTATTCGATGCGCCAGCCGATCGGCGTGGTCGCCGGGATCACGCCGTTCAACTTCCCGGCGATGATTCCGATGTGGATGTTCGGCCCGGCGATCGCGTGCGGCAACGCTTTCCTTCTCAAACCCTCCGAACGCGACCCCAGCGTGCCCGTGCGCCTCGCCGAGTTGATGGTCGAGGCCGGCGCGCCCGAGGGCATTTTGCAGGTCGTCCACGGCGACAAGGAAATGGTCGATGCGATCCTCGATCATCCGGCGATCGGCGCGGTGAGCTTCGTCGGCTCGAGCGATATCGCGCAGTATGTCTATGCGCGCGGCACGGCGAACGGCAAGCGCGTGCAGGCGATGGGCGGCGCCAAGAACCACGGCATCGTCATGCCCGACGCGGATCTTGATGCCGTCGTGAACGATCTCGCGGGTGCCGCCTTCGGCAGTGCGGGTGAACGCTGCATGGCGCTCCCGGTGGTTGTGCCGGTGGGCGACGAGACCGCCGATCGTCTGCGCGAGAAACTGCTCCCCGCGATCGCCAGTCTACGCGTCGGACTCTCGACCGATGCCGAGGCGCAATACGGCCCCGTCGTCACCGCCGAACACAAGGCCCGCATCGAAAACTGGATTCAGAAAGGCGTCGACGAGGGCGCCGAGCTGGTGGTCGACGGGCGCGGCTTCACGCTGCAAGGCCATGAAGGCGGCTTCTTCGTCGGCCCGACGCTGTTCGATCGCGTCACGCCCGAGATGAGTTCGTACAAGGAGGAGATTTTCGGCCCCGTCCTCCAGATGGTCCGCGCGAAGGATTTCGAGGAAGCGCTCGCACTGCCATCGCGCCACCAATATGGCAACGGCGTCGCGATCTTCACGCGCAACGGCCATGCCGCGCGCGAATTTGCCGCGCGCGTCAACGTCGGCATGGTCGGCATCAACGTGCCGATCCCGGTCCCGGTCGCCTATCACACCTTCGGCGGTTGGAAACGCTCGGGCTTCGGCGACATCGACCAGCACGGCATGGAAGGCGTGCGCTTCTGGACGAAGAACAAGAAGGTCACCCAGCGCTGGCCCGACGGCTCGGCCACGGGCGAAAACGCCTTCGTCATCCCGACGATGGGGTGAAGGGGTGGCGCATTCCCTCTGCCGTCATCCTGACGAACGTCAGGATCCAGAGTCCCAAACACTGGCGGTCGATCTTTGCCGATGGGGCGTCGATCCGTCCAATGCTTGCGGCAATGGCGCGAATCCGAAATCCTCGGCCAGGTCCCGCCACGTCGGATTGTCCTTCTCGATCAGGTCGAGCTTCCAGCGCCGGGGCCAGTTCTTGATCCGCTTTTCCCGTACGATCGCCGATTCCATGATCTCGTGCGGCTCGAACCAGACGAGGCGCCTGACGTGATAACGCTTGGTGAAACCTTCGACTTCTCCGGTGCGATGCTGGTGGACTCGCCCGAGCAGATGCGAGGTTACGCCAGTATAGATCGTACCGTTACGCGCGCTGGCGACGATGTAGACCGCGGGCTGCTTTTCCATCATCTCCATTCCCGCCATGCTGGCGAACGTCTGTATCCAGAGTCCCCGCCGACATTGTTTCGGGCTCTGGGTGCCGGATCAAGTCCGGCATGACGAAGACAGGACCGTTATGACCCAATTCGACCTCACCGCCGATCAGCGCGAGATTCAGGAACTCGCGCGCCGCTTCACCGCCGATCGCATCACGCCCAACGCGGCCGAGTGGGACGAAAAACACATCTTCCCGCGCGCGGTGATCAAGGAGGCCGCCGATCTCGGCTTCGCGGCGATCTACGTCAGCGAGGAATCGGGCGGCATCAATCTCGGCCGGCTCGAATCGGCGCTGATCATGGAGGCGATGGCCTATGGCTGCCCTTCGACCAGCGCCTTCATCTCGATCCACAACATGGCGTCGTGGATGATCGACCGGTTCGGTGCGCAGCGGGTCAAGGACAAATACCTGCCCAATCTTGTCACGATGGAGACGCTCGCGAGCTATTGCCTCACCGAACCGTCGTCGGGCTCGGACGCGGCGGCGCTCAGGACGAAGGCAGTCCGCGACGGCGATCATTATGTCGTCACCGGCACCAAGCAGTTCATCTCGGGCGGCGGCGAGAACGATCTCTATGTCGTCATGGTCCGCACCGGCGAGGACGGGCCAAAGGGCATTTCGTGCCTGGTGATCGAAAAGGACATGCGCGGCGTGTCGTTCGGCGCGCAGGAACGCAAGCTCGGCTGGCATTCGCAGCCGACCGCGCAGGTGATGTTCGAGTCCGTCCGCGTGCCGGTGGAAAATCTGGTCGGCGCCGAGGGCGAGGGCTTCCGCATCGCGATGATGGGACTCGACGGTGGCCGGCTCAACATCGGCGCCTGCTCGCTCGGCGGCGCGCAGCGCTGCCTCGACGAGGCGGTTCGCTATACGCGCGAGCGCCAGCAGTTCGGCAAGGCGATCGCCGATTTCCAGAACACCCAGTTCACGCTTGCCGACATGGCCACCGAATTGGAGGCGGCGCGCGCGCTGCTCTACGTCGCGGCGGTCAAGGTGACCGCCAACGCCCCCGACAAGACGCGCTTCGCCGCGATGGCCAAGCGCCTCGCCACCGACACCGGCTCCGCGGTGGTCGATCGCGCGCTCCAGCTTCACGGCGGCTACGGCTATCTCATGGATTACCCGATCGAGCGCTTCTGGCGCGATCTGCGCGTCCACTCGATCCTCGAAGGCACCAACCAGGTGATGCGCATGATCGTCGGTCGCGAGCTGACGCGGCAATGAGCGACGACGTCCTCACCCTTATCGAAGGCCGCGTCGGCCGCATCCGGCTCAACCGGCCGAAGGCGCTCCACGCGCTCAACATCGATATGTGCCTTGCCATGTCCGCGGCGCTCGATCGGTGGCGCGGCGACCTCGCGGTCGAGGCGGTGCTGATCGATCATGCGGAAGGCCGGGGTTTCTGCGCCGGCGGTGACATCCGCATGGTTGCCGAAAGCGCGAAAGGCGACGGTGTCGAGGCGCGGCGTTTCTTCTTCGAAGAATATCGCATGAACCACGCGCTGTTCACCTATGCCAAGCCGGTGGTCGCGTTCATGGACGGGATCACGATGGGCGGCGGCGTCGGCATCTCGCTCCCGGCCAAATTCCGCATCGCCACCGAGAACACCAAATTCGCGATGCCCGAAACGGGGATCGGGCTGTTCCCCGATGTCGGCGGCGGCTGGTATCTGTCACGGCTGCCGGGGCGGATGGGGCAGTTCCTCGCGCTCACCGGCCACCGGCTCGACGGAGCCGAGTGCAAGGCGCTCGGCCTCGCGACGCATTATCTGCCCGCCGACGCGCTTGCCCATGCCAAGGGGCGCATTGCCGAGCAACCGCAGGCGATCGCGGTGATCCTCGACGATCTCGATACCGATCCGCCCGAGGCGGCGATCCTTGCGCGCCGTGCGGACATCGATCGCCTGTTCGCGGCCGACACGGTGGAGGAAATTTTCGCCGCGCTCGCCGCCGACGGCGGCGATTGGGCGGCTGAGCAACGCGCGATCCTCGAGACCAAATCGCCGCAGACGATGAAGGTGTCGCTCCGGCTGCTCCATGACGGCGCGCGGATGGCGAGCTTCGCCGACGAGATGGCGCGCGAATATGCCGTCGCGAGCCGCGTCGTCCAGCGCCACGATTTTATCGAGGGCGTGCGTGCGGTGATCGTCGACAAGGATAACGCCCCGCGCTGGAACCCGGCGACCCCCGGCGGCGTGACCGACCACGTCATCGATCAGATCTTCGCGCCGCTCGCTGACGACGAGGCGTGGACACCGCGATAACGGAGACAAGAATGCCCGATTACCAGACCCTGCTCGTCGAGAAGCGCGGGCGTGTCACGCTGATCACGCTCAACCGGCCGCAAGCGCTCAACGCACTCAATGCGCAGGTGCTCGACGATCTGCTCGCCGCGCTTGCCGTGTTCGACGCCGATGAAGGGCAGGGCTGCGCGGTCCTCACCGGCAGCGACAAGGCGTTCGCCGCGGGCGCGGACATCAAGGAAATGGCCGACATGGGCTTTGCCGCGATGTACGGCACCAACCATTTCGCCGGTTGGGAACGCTTCACGCAGACGCGCAAACCGGTGATCGCGGCGGTAGCGGGCTATGCGCTCGGCGGCGGCTGCGAGGTGGCGATGATGTGCGACTTCATCCTCGCCGCCGATACCGCGAAATTCGGCCAGCCGGAGATCAAGCTCGGCGTTTCGCCCGGCATGGGCGGTTCGCAGCGCCTCACCCGCGCGGTCGGCAAGGCCAAGGCGATGGAGATGGTCCTCACCGGCCGGATGATGGACGCCGCCGAGGCCGAACGCGCCGGTCTCGTCAGCCGCGTGATCCCCGCCGCCGATCTTGTCGACGAAGCGGTCAAGGTTGCCACCGCGATCGCCGCGATGCCGCCGCTGGCGGTGCTGGCGAACAAGGAAATGGTGAACGCCGCGTTCGAGACGAATTTGACGCAGGGCGTGCAATTCGAGCGTCGCCTGTTCAACGGCCTGTTCGCGACGCAGGACCAGAAGGAAGGCATGGCCGCCTTCGTCGAGAAGCGGCCGGGGAACTGGACCGGGAAATAGTATTCTCCTCCCGCCGGGCTGGAGGGGAGATGAGGAGAGAAAGCATGGCACGCATCGGTTTCATCGGGCTCGGCAACATGGGCGGCGGGATGGCGGCCAATCTCGCCAAAAAGGGCCATGACGTACACGCCTTCGATCTCTCGCAGGACGCGCTCGATCGCGCGAAGAAGGAAGGATGCCTGCCCGTCGGTTCGGCCAGGGAAGCGGCCGAGGATGCCGAGGCGGTCATCACGATGCTGCCGGCGGGAAGCCATGTCGAACAGGTCTATACCGATAGCGTGTTCGGCACCGCCTCGACCGCGGCGATCCTGATCGATTGCTCGACGATCGATGTCGCCACCGCCAGGCGTGTCGCCGATGCCGCCGCCGCCAAGGGGTTGACCGCGGTCGACGCCCCCGTCTCGGGCGGGATCGCGGCGGCGAATGCGGGCAGCCTCACCTTCATGGTCGGTGGCAGCGGCGAGGCGTTCGAGCGCGCCGAGCCGTTCCTCGCCGATATGGGCAAGGCGGTGATCCACGCCGGCGCCAACGGCGCGGGGCAGGCGGCCAAAATCTGCAACAACATGATCCTCGGCGCGACGATGATCGCGACGTGCGAGGCGTTCGCGCTGGCGAAGAAGCTCGGGCTCGACAGCCAGGCGTTCTACGACATCGCGTCGGTCTCCTCGGGCCAGAGCTGGTCGATGACGAGCTATTGCCCGGTCCCCGGCGTCGGCCCCGAAAGCCCGTCGGACCACGATTATGCGGGCGGTTTCGCCACCGCGTTGATGCTCAAGGACTTGCGCCTCGCGATCGAGGCGGCGGCGAGCGTCGATGCCGACACGCCGATCGGCGCCAAGGCGCGCGATCTCTACGAAGCCTTCGCCGCCGCCGGCAACGGCGCGCTCGATTTCTCCGCGATCATCAAGACCTCGGGCGGGGCGGCGTAGGAACAAACGCCATCGTCATGCCGGACTTGTTCCGGCATCCAACCCGCCACGAGCGTCAGCGCCTGAGGCACGTTGGACCCCGGAACCAGTCCGGGGTGACGGGGAGGCTTGCGAAGCGCTTTATGCAGACGCGCTACTTGAAAACCGACTAGGCCCGATCCGTACCCTATTTTCTTTGGCCGCGCCCCGCGCTACGCCGTGGAAAAAGGGGGAGGGGCAAGCATGGCGAGCGTGGCCGAGTCGACGGGTGAACCGGCGCCGAGCCGAAGCGATATCCGCCTCGTCATCTCGGCCTCGTCGGTCGGCACCATCTTCGAATGGTATGATTTCTTCATCTACGGCACGCTGGCGGCGTCGGGGATCATCGGCCGCACCTTCTTCCCCACCGGCAACGAGATGGTGCAGACGCTGCTCGCCTGGGCGGGGTTCGCGGTCGGCTTCGGCTTCCGCCCCCTGGGCGCGGTGTTGTTCGGCTATCTCGGCGACAAGCTCGGGCGCAAATACACCTTCCTGATCACGATCACCGTGATGGGCCTCGCGACCGCAGGCGTCGGCCTCGTCCCTTCGGCGGCGGCGATCGGCTTTGCCGCGCCGGTGATCATCATCCTGCTGCGCGTCGCGCAGGGGCTCGCGCTCGGCGGCGAATATGGCGGGGCGGCGATCTATGTCGCCGAACATTCGCCGCCGGGGAAAAGCGGCTTTTACACCAGCTTCATCCAGGCCAGCGTCGCGGGCGGGTTCGTGCTCAGCCTCGCGGTCGTGCTGCTCACCAAGGCTGCGATGCCGGCCGAGACGTGGGATGCGTGGGGCTGGCGCTTCCCGTTCGTCTTCTCGCTGCTGCTGCTCGCCGTGTCGCTGTGGATGCGGCTCAAACTGTCCGAAAGCCCGGTGTTCAAGGCGCTCAAGGCCAAAGGGGAGACGGCGCGCAACCCGTTCGTCGAAAGCTTCACCTATCCGGGCAATATCCGCCGGCTGATCGTCGCGATGCTCGGCATCGCCGCGGGGCTGACGGTGATCTGGTACACCGCGATGTTCAGCGTGCTGTCGTTCCTGCAAGGGACGATGCGCGTCGCGCCGACCGCGGCGCAACTCCTCACCGGCGTTGGTGCCGCGGCGGGGCTGTTCTGGTTCGTGTTCTTCGGGCGGCTGTCGGATCGCGTCGGGCGCAAGAAGCCGATCGTGATCGGCTATGCGGTCACGCTGGTGCTGCTGTTCCCGATCTTCTGGGTGATCGGCGGCGCTGCCAACCCGCACCTCGCCGCCGCGGCCGAACGCGCGCCGATCGTCGTCTCCGGCCCCGATTGCGGCTACAGCCCGTTCGCGAAGCAGCAAGACGACGCTTGCGGCCGCCTGCTCGACTATTTCTCCAAAAAGGGGATCGCCTACACCACGCTCAAGGCGCCGGAGACGGTGGTGACGGTGGGCGGTGTCCCTGTCGCCGATCCCACCCCGCAGGCGCTCGACGCGGTGCTCACCACCAATGGTTACGGGCTCGATCCGGTGGTGCCGGCGGGGCGGGACGTGCTCGTCATCGTCATCGCGATCATCTCGCTCAGCGCGCTGTCGGGGGCGACCTACGGCCCGGTCGCGGCCTTGCTGTCGGAGATGTTCCCGCCGCGCATCCGCTACAGCTCGATGTCGATCCCCTATCATCTCGGCTGCGGCTATTTCGGCGGCTTCCTGCCTTTCATCAGCCAGTATATCGTCGCCAAGACAGGCAATCCCTATGCTGGTTTGTGGTACACATGGGCGGTTGTCGCGCTGGCGCTGGTGGTGACATTGTTCTGGCTCAAGGAACCGCGCCCCGGCGCTTTTGAGGCGGGCTGAGGGTGGCGCGCGCGCCGGAGCACGGCTAGAGGTCGGGCGGCTTCCGATTCCGTTCGTGCTGCCGGCGAACGGGTGGCGCAATCCGGCCCTCGAACGTTAGACACGCCTTCATGATCGCTCCCCTCCGCCTCCGTCTCGATTCCGCGGCGCTCGTCGCCAATTGGCGCGTGCTCGATGCGATGAGCGGGCGCGCGGCGTGCGGCGCGGCGATCAAGGCCGACGGCTATGGCCTTGGGGCCGCCGGGATCGGACGGCGCCTTGCCGATGCCGGCTGCCGTGATTTCCTCGTCGCGACCTGGGCGGAG
The DNA here is from genome assembly GCF_003550065.1 of Hephaestia caeni. GTDB lineage: Bacteria > Pseudomonadota > Alphaproteobacteria > Sphingomonadales > Sphingomonadaceae > Sphingomonas > Sphingomonas caeni_A. Next base: position 179,064 of record NZ_QXDC01000003.1, on the reverse strand, counting down.
GCCGAGGCGCTGCGCGATCTGGCGCTGCCGCTTGCTGTCCTGCACGGCGTCCGTGCCGAAGATGCCGCGGTGGCGATGAGCGGCATCGCGCGGCCCGTGCTCAACACCCCGGCGCAGATCGCGCGTTGGCGTGAGGTCGGCGGGGGAGCGTGCGACGTGATGGTCGATACGGGCATGAACCGGCTCGGCGTCGCGCCCGAAGACGTGAGGAGCGGCCTGCTCGACGGTCTCGCGATCGATACGCTGATGAGCCACCTCGCCTGCGCCGACGAAGACAAGGCGATGAACGCGCGCCAGCGCGATGCCTTTGCCGCGCTCGCGGGCCGCACCGGCGCGAGGCGGATGAGCCTCGCCAATTCATCGGGCATCGCGCTCGGCGCCGATTACGCCTTCGATCTCACGCGCCCCGGCATCGCGCTCTACGGCGGCCGCCAGCGCGAAGGGCATGAAGCGATCGCGCAGGTCGTCACGCCCGAGGCGCAGGTGCTCCAGCGCCGCCGTGTTCCCGCCGGCGGCACCGTCGGCTACAATGCCACCTGGCGCGCGCCCGCCGATACCGAGGTTGCGATCCTCAACCTCGGCTATGCCGACGGCTATTTTCGCGGCTTCTCGGGCAAGGGCGTCGCGCGTGCCGGCGATGCGGCGCTCCCCGTGCTCGGCCGCGTATCGATGGATCTGGTCGCGATCGGCGTCGATGCCGCGCCCGAGCTTGCCGAAGGCGATTGGGTCGCGCTCGATTACGATCTGCCCGCCGCCTCGGCCGCGAGCGGCATGTCGCAATATGAACTCATCACCGGCCTCGGCGCGCGCTTCGATCGGGTGTGGACCCGATAACAGCCGCGCTGTGCTGCGCGCGCGGCTGGCATGACGGCTCAATACGTTATACAATATATCTTCCGACAGGAGAGCCACGCCGACGCCCGCGTCCCATGCGACGACGCGCCTTGGCAAGTGGCCGGAAAAGAGCGCAAGGGCGCAGGGGGCGGGGTTGGACGATCATGACGGGCCGCAGGATTCGGGCCTTCTGAAGGGCAACCTCAACCTACGGCTGCATTCTTCGCTCGCGCGCGAGCTTGGGCGCCGCATCCTCAGCGGCGAATTTCCGCCCGGCCATCTCTTTCCCGGTGAGATCGAATTCAGCCATCAGCTCGATCTGTCGCGATCGGCGCTGCGCGAGGCGTTCCGCATCCTCTCGGCCAAGGGTCTGGTCGAAAGCCGCCCCAAGGCGGGAACGCGCGTCACCGATCCGGCGCGGTGGAGCCGGCTCGATCCTGACGTGCTTGCGTGGCAGTTCGCAAGCGAGCCGAGCCCGGCATTCCTGCGCGACCTGTTCGAGCTGCGTATGATCGTCGAGCCTGCCGCCGCCGCGGCGGCCGCTGCGCGCCACACCGAAGAACAGACCCGCCAGATGGCCGACGCGCTCGACGAGATGACGACGCACGGGCTGTCGACCGAGCAGGGCCGCGCCGCCGATCAGCGTTTCCACAGCCTCATCATCGAGGCGGCGCGCAACCAGTTGCTCTCGACGCTGTCGAGTTCGATCATGGCGGCGGTCGCGTGGACGACGATCTTCAAGCAGCGCCGCCGCGCGCTGCCCCGCGATCCGATGCCCGAACACCGCGCGCTCCACACGGCGATCGTCGCCGGCGACGCGGAGGCCGCGCGCGAGGCGATGGTCGTGCTGATCGATCTCGCGCTCGCCGACACCGAGATTTCGATGCGCGAGGACGAGCAGGCGCCGGCATAGGCTGAAAATTGGGCGACTATTCCCTTCGGATACGTAAGCGCCGAATTACTTTCATTCACCACCCCGGCGAAGGCCGGGGTCCAGCATCGGGCGGCTCGCAACTGGGTCCCGGCCTTCGCCGGGGTCGAAAGAAGGGGATAATTCGGCGCTTACGTATCCGAAGGGGATAGTCGCCGAACAAGTTCAGGGTCCATCGTGCCGCAAGCGATGGCGTCGAACGCGGGGAAATCGACCCGCCCCTAGTGATTGTCGCGCGGCAAGCCCCTGGTCTGCGCGATCCGCTGGAACGTCTCGGCGCCTTCGAGGATCGCGCCCGACGCTATCTGCCCGATCGTCGCGCGCTGGATTTCCTGCCACGGCGTCTGCGAGGGCGGATAGGGATAGCCGCCCGCGGCCTCCAGCGCGGCGCGGCGCTCGGCGAGTTCGGCGTCGGAGATCAGCATGTCGGCGGTGCCGCGGTTGAGGTCGATCCGCACGCGATCGCCGGTCTTGAGCAGCGCCAGCCCGCCGCCCACCGCCGCCTCGGGCGAGGCGTTGAGGATCGAGGCACTGCCGCTCGTCCCCGATTGCCGGCCGTCGCCGATGCACGGCAGCGCATGGATACCTTCGCGGATCAGATAGGCGGGCGGGCGCATGTTGACGACCTCGGCCGCGCCCGGATAGCCGAACGGCCCGGTGCCGCGCATGAACAGCAGCGTGTTCACCGTGATGCCCAGCGCGGGGTCGTCGATCCGCGCATGATAATCCTCCGGCCCGTCGAACACGACCGCCTCGCCCTCGAATGCGTTGGGATCGTCGGGGTTGGAAAGATAATGCTCGCGGAATTCGGGCGAGATCACGCTTGTCTTCATGATCGCCGCGTCGAACAGATTGCCGCGCAGGACGATGAACCCGGCATCCTGCTTGAGCGGCTGGTCGTAGGGGCGGATCACGCGCTCGTCCTCGATCCGCGCGTCGCGGCAATTCTCGCCGATCGTCCTGCCGGTGCAGGTCATCGCCTCGGTATCGAGCAGGTCATGCTTGATCAGTTCGGCCGCGACCGCGGGCACGCCGCCGGCATGGTAATAATCCTCGCCCAGATATTCGCCCGCCGGTTGCAGGTTGACGAGCAGCGGGATGTGGTGGCCGTGCTCCTGCCAGTCGTCGAGGCTCAGCTCGACGCCCATGTGCCGCGCGATCGCCGCGAGATGGAGCGGCGCGTTGGTCGATCCCCCGATCGCCGAATTGACCCGGATTGCGTTGAGGAACGCCGCGCGCGTCATGATGTCCGATGGCTTCAGGTCTTCGCGCACCATCTCGACGATGCGCTTGCCCGTGCGCCACGACACTTCCTGCCGGTCGCGATACGGCGCGGGGATCGCCGCCGATCCGGGCAGCGACATCCCCAGCGCCTCGGCCAGGCTGTTCATCGTCGTCGCCGTGCCCATCGTGTTACAATACCCCGTCGACGGCGCCGACGACGCCACGAGTTGGATGAACCCCTCGTCATCGATCTCGCCGGCGGCCAGCAGTTCGCGCGCCTTCCACACGATCGTCCCCGATCCGGTGCGCTCGCCGCGATGCCAGCCGTTGAGCATCGGCCCCACCGACAGCGCGATCGCGGGAATGTTGACCGTGGCGGCCGCCATCAGCGCGGCGGGCGTGGTCTTGTCGCAGCCCGTCGTCAGCACCACCCCGTCGATCGGATAGCCGAACAGCACTTCGACGAGCCCGAGATACGAAAGGTTGCGGTCGAGCCCCGCGGTCGGCCTTTTGCCCGTTTCCTGGATCGGGTGGACGGGAAATTCGATCGCGATCCCGCCCGCGTCGCGAATCCCCTCGCGCACCCGGTCCGCCAGCACCAGATGGTGCCGGTTGCAGGGGCTCAGGTCGCTGCCGGTCTGGGCGATGCCGATGATCGGCTTGCCCGACCGCAGTTCCTCGAGGCTCAGCCCGTAATTGAGATAGCGCTCGAGATAGAGCGCGGTCATGTCGATATTGTCGGGATTGTCGAACCACGCGCGGCTGCGCAGCTTGGGCGTGGCTGGGTCGTCGGTCATGTCTTGAAGGCTCCGGGGTCAATCTGTCGTCGAGAAACGGAAAATCATGCGGTGGTGATAGGGCGTGCCCGGATCGACGCGTGCCGAGGCGAACTTGGGCTGGTTGGGCGCATCGGGGAATTTCTGCGGTTCCATCGCGATGCCGTCGCCCTGGCGATAGAGATGGCCGTGCTTGCCGACGAGCGTGCCGTCGAGGAAATTGCCGGTATAGACCTGCACGCCGGGTTCGGTGGACAGCACCTCGAGCACGCGTCCGCTCCCGGGATCTTCGAGCCGCGCGGCGAGCTTGGGCGCCGCCGTCAGCCCGGCATCGAGCGCGAAATTATGGTCATAGCCGCGCCCGATCACGATCTGCGGATCGCTGCCGTCGCGGATGCCCTCACCGATGATGCGCCCCTTGCGGAAATCGAACACGCCGCCCTCGACCGCCTTCAACTCGCCCGTCGGGATCAGCGTCGCGTCGACGGGCGTATAGGCCGAGGCGGGGACGGTCAGCTTGTGGCCGAGGATGCCGGTGGCCGCGCCTTCGCCGGCGAGGTTGAAGATGCCGTGATTGGTCATGTTGACCACCGTCGGCGTGTCGGTCGTGGCATTGAAATCGATCGTGAGCCGGTTCTTCTCGTCGAGCGCATAGGTGACGGTCGCCTCGACTTTGCCGGGATAGCCCTGGTCGCCGTCGGGGCTGGTCAGCGCCAGCGTGACGCTCGCCACCGGCCCTTGCTTGACGTCGGTGATCCGCCACACCTGCCTGTCGAACCCGCGCGTGCCGCCGTGGAGCGAGTTGGCGCCGTCGTTGAGCGTGAGCTGATAGGCCTTGCCGTCGAGGCTGAACTTCCCGCCCGCGATCCGGTTCGCATAGCGGCCGACGGTCACCGCGAAATAATTGGGTTTGTCGACATAGCTCGCAAGATCGTCATAGCCGAGCAGCACGTCGGCGCTCTTGCCGGCGCGGTCGGGCGCGCTGAGCGATTGCAGCGTCGCGCCATAGGTGATGATCCGTGCGGAAACACCGCGATCGTTGGTCAGCGTCACCGCCTCGATCGGGGTATCGTCGGCAAGCGTGCCGAAGTGCGATCGCTGTGCCGTCACGCCGTTCTCCTGCCTGGTGTCGTCGCTACCTTGGGCCGAGCAACCGGCCAGCGCCAAGAGCGCGATGGCCGATCCGATGGCGTGCAATTGCATGGGGATATCCCTCCGCGAGACGATTGACCTGCGCTATAACCGTATATACTCAGACAAGAACGAATGGAAAGCCGAATCCGCGATATGTGCATGAGAGGACGCGATTGATGGCCCTGCCACCCCCTGCCGAATCGATCCCGACAAGGCCCGCCGCGACGCCCGGCGGGGCGGCGCCGGTCTATCGTTCGGCGCTGACGCTGCTGGCGACGCTCTTCTTCATGTGGGGCTTCATCACCGTCATCAACAACACGTTGCTGCCGCATCTGCGCAGCGTGTTCGATCTCAACTACACCCAGACGACGCTGATCGAATCGGTGTGGTTCATCGCCTATTTCGTGGCTTCGATCCCCTCGGCGAAGCTGATCGAGCGGATCGGCTACCAGAAGTCGCTGGTAGTGGGGCTGATGGTAATGGCGGCGGGCGCGCTGATGATGATCCCCGCCGCGCGCATCCCCTCTTACGGCGTCGTGCTGACGGCGCTGTTCGTGGTCGCGAGCGGGATTACGCTGCTCCAGGTCGCGGCCAACCCCTATGTCGCGGTGATCGGTTCGCCCGAGACCGCATCGTCGCGGCTCAATCTCGTCCAGGCGTTCAATTCGATGGGGACGACGCTGGCGCCATTGTTCGGCGGCTATCTCATCCTCTCGCGCAGTACCTCGGGCACGCGGCTCGACGGGGCGGCCGAGATGACGATGGCAGAACGGCTGGCCGATGCCCAGTCGGTGCAGCTTCCCTATCTGATCGTGGCCGGGGTGCTCGTCGTGCTCGCGATCGTGATCGCACGCTTCAACCTGCCTGCACTCGGCACCGCGACGCGCCGCGCCGCCGCCGAGGAACGCAAACACCATTCGCTCTGGCGGCACCGCAACCTCGTCTTCGGGGTGCCGGCGATCTTCATCTATCTGATCGCCGAGATCGGGGTGTCGAACCTGTTCATCAACTTCGTCTCGGCACCGGAAATCGGCAATATCAGCCACGCCACGGCGTCGAACTATCTGTTCCTGCTGTGGGGCGGGATGATGGTCGGCCGGTTCGCGGGCAGCTTCCTGATGCGCTCGATCCCCGCCGAGCGCGTGCTCGCGGGGGCGGCGATCGGCGCGTTCGTCGTGATGATCATCACCACCTTCGCAACCGGACCGGTGGCGATGTGGACACTGATCTCGGTGGGGCTGTTCCATTCGATCATGTTCCCGACGATCTTCACGCTCGGCATCCGCGGGCTGGGGCCGCTCACCGAAGAGGGGTCGGGGTTGCTGATCATGGCGATCGCGGGCGGCGCGCTCGTCATCATCCAGGGCTGGCTCGCCGATCTCTACGGGTTGCAGATGTCGTTCCTGCTGACCGCGGCGTGCGAACTCTACGTGCTGTTCTACGCGCTCTGGGGCGCCAGGCCGGTGGTGTCGGGCAGCGAGCCGCCGCCGACCGATGAACAACTCGCCGTCTGATGAGACGGCCGTGAACCGGGATCATTCGAGGATAAGGATGTAATGTCGACAAGGTTCGTTCAGTTTCGTGATGCCGCCGGGCGCGGCGTCGCCATTCTTGCCGCCGATCAGGCACCGCGCCGCGTCTCGGGCGTCGAGACGCTCTACGATCTCGCACAGGCGGCGCTGGCGGCGGGCGTGGGGCTTGCCGATCAGGCGCGCGCGGCGGGGCTGGGCGATGCGGTCGATCTCGATACGGTGACCGTGCTCGCGCCGATCGATCATCGCGATCCGGCGCATCTGCTGATGACGGGCACCGGGCTCACGCACCTCGGCTCGGCCGAGGGGCGCGACAAGATGCACCGCGCCGCGACCGAGGCCGCGCACCAGACCGATTCGATGAAGATGTTCCTGATGGGCGTCGACGGTGGCAAGCCCGCCGATGGCGGCATCGGCGTCCAGCCCGAATGGTTCTACAAGGGCGATGGCGCCGCGCTGATTGCCCCCGGCGCCCCGCTGCCTTCACCCGATTTCGCGCTCGACGCGGGCGAGGAGCCCGAGATCGCGGGCATCTATCTGATCGCTGACGACGGCACGCCGGTCCGGCTCGGCTTTGCGCTCGCCAACGAATTTTCCGATCACGTCACCGAACGCGGCAATTATCTGTGGCTCGCGCATTCCAAGCTGCGCCCGGCCGCGCTCGGCCCCGAATTGTTGACCGGCGCGCTCCCCGATCATGTCGAAGGCGCCAGCCGCATCGTGCGCGACGGCGAAACGATCTGGGAAAAGCCCTTCGTCTCGGGTGAGGCGAATATGTCGCATGCGATCCGCAATCTCGAACACCATCATTTCAAATATCCCGGCTTCCGCCGCCCGGGCGATGTCCACGTCCATTTCTTCGGTACCGCGACGCTGTCGTTCAGCGAGGGCGTCCAGACGCGACCCGGCGACGTGTTCGAGATCGAAGCCGCCCCCTTCACGATGCCGGTGCGCAACCCGATCGGTACGGCGGCCGCATTGGAAACGGCGGTGAAGATATTGTGATCGCGCGCGTCGTCCGCAGCCGGCGTGGGCGAAGCGGGCGATGGCGATTCGGCGGTAAACCGACGTTCGATCAAGGGGAAAGCCCGTGAGCATCGTCGTCCGCACGCTTTCCGAACAGGTGTTCGATGTCATTCGCGAACGCATCGTCACCGGTCGGCTACCGCATGATGTCGCGATCCGGCAGGACGCGCTTGCTGCTGAACTTGGCATTTCCAAGATTCCGTTGCGCGAGGCGCTGGCGCGGCTCGAACAGGAAGGCCTGCTCACCAGCCAGGCCAACCGTGGTTATTTCGTGCGACGGATGACGGCGGGGGAGGTCGACGAGATTTTCGCGCTCAGGCTTGCGATCGAACCGCGCGCCGCCGGGTTTGCCGCGACGGTCGCGGGTGATGAGGAGCGCGCGGCCGCGCAGCGTGCCTTCGACGAACTCGACGCCGCGATCGGCAACAGCAGCCCCGATATCGGCGTGCGTAACCGAATCTTTCATGCCGCTCTCGTACGGGCGGGCGATCGGCCACTCACCACGCAATTGGTCGAGCGGCTCCAGGTGATGTCGGAACGCTATGTGATCGCGTATCTGCGGCCGACGGGCCGACAGGATCGTGCCGATCTCCAACATCGCCAGCTTATCGACGCGTGGCTCGATCGCGATGCCGCGGCGACCGAACACCTGCTCGCAACGCATATCCAGGGCAGGTTCGACGATCTAAAAGGCAGATTGAACGCCGAAGGTGCACGCTGACGGGTAAGGCCCGGTGCGCGCGTCGATTTCGGAGACGGCGCCTGCTTCTCGTCGATGCGACCCGCGCGCCCGTGCTCGGCGGCGGACAGCACAGGTGGTCAATCGACCGTGACGGGCGACGCGGCGTCGATGGCGCGGGCGGCGGTGGCGGCTTCGCGGACGTCGCGCTGGCGGCGGGTGCGCTCGGCGCGCTCGGCCATCGCGGTCCACGCGCGCTCGGCGCGTTCACACCGATCGCGGACATTGTCGAGCGTCGCGGCTTCGGCGGCGGCATGCTCGGCAGCGGCGCGAGCGCGGTAGAAAACGGGGTCGTCGGCCATAGGGGCTCTCGAGATTGAGGAGGAACGCGGTCGATGTGGCGAAAACGGGCACCGGCGGCGTCTCACGAGTGCCGCCGCCGGTGCGCCGGTATCAGTCGAGCGCCTGAATGTTGACCGCGGCCTTCTTGCCGCGGCGATCGTCCTCGAGGTCATAGGTCACGCGCTGGTCCTGACGAAGCGTGGAAAGCCCCGCCTTTTCGACCGCGGTGATGTGCACGAAGGCGTCGTTGCCGCCTTCGTCGGGGGCGATGAAGCCATAGCCCTTGTCGGCGTTGAAAAACTTGACGGTGCCGGAGATGGCCATTGCGGTAGTCCTTCTTTCTTTCGTTCAGGGGGGCGCCGACTGTCGGCACGCCCGATGCTTCGGCAGCAGGGAAAGAAGGAAGAAGGTGCCGCAAAGCGCCGAAGACCGTCGATATGCGACTGTAGCCGCACCTATATAGACCTATTCGGCATCAAATGTAAGCTTGCCGCGTCGTGCCGCCCGCCGGTCAGCCCACCGTTGCGGCATAGAGCGCGATCGCGGCGGCGTTGGAGACGTTGAGGCTCTCCATCTTCGGCGAGATCGGCAGCCGCGCGAGCACATCGCAATGCGCCTCGGTATTCTGTCGCATCCCTTCGCCTTCGGCGCCGAGTACCAAGGCGACGCGGCTGTCGCCGATCGCCTGTGCCAGCGTCGTCTCGGTATTGCCGGTGAGGCCGATCCGCCAGAACTCGGCCTCGGCAATCTCGTCGAGCGCGCGCGCGAGGTTGACCACGCGTACCCACGGTACCAGTTCGAGCGCGCCCGAGGCGGCACGCGCCACCACGCCCGATTCGGGCGGCGCGTGGCGATCCTGCGTGACGATGCCGAGTGCGTCGAACGCCGCGGCCGAGCGCAAGATCGCGCCGACATTATGCGGATCGGTCACCTGATCGAGCACGATCAGCGGGCGCCTGTCATCACCGCGCCGGTCGAGCAGATCGCCCAGCCAGATATCCTCGAGCGGGTCGACTTCGGCGACGATCCCCTGATGCGGGGCGTCGCCCGGCACCAGCCGCGCGAGATCGGTAACGTCGGCATAGGTGACCGGAATCACCGGCGGCAGATCGAGTCCGGCGAGCGCCTCGCGCGTGCCCCACACCTTGCGGACGGTGCGTTCGGGGTTGGCGAGCGCCGCCGTCACCGCATGCCGCCCCCAGAAGCGGGGGCGGCCCGGGGTGCCGTGGCTCGGCCGATGGCCGCGCTTCGCCATCACTCCTCGTCCGGATAAGCGTAGGGATCGGTCGGCACCGGCTCGGTCGGCATCGGCGGACGGGGGAGCGCCTGGTCGGCATTCGCCGCGTCGAGCAGCAACGATGCGAGCACGATCGATCCCTGTCGCATGTCCTCGGCCTTCAGATGATCGAACGTATCGACATTGGTGTGGTGCAGGCGGCTGCCGTAGTCGAGCGGGTCCTGGATGAACTGGAAGCCCGGCACGCCCACCGCCTGCATGAAGACATGGTCGGTGCCGCCGGTGCGGCTCATCACGACATGGTTCGCCCCCATCGCCGCGAACGGCGCCAGCCATTCGCGGAAGATCGGCACCACTGCCGGATTGTTCTCGGCATAGAGCCCGCGCAATTTGCCCGATCCGTTGTCGATGTTGAAATAGGCGGCAAGGTCGCCATAGCCCGGCCGCGGATGGATCGGCCAGCGCTGCTGCCAGCCGAAATAGCGCTCCAGCCCAGTCTTTTCGGGCACGTTGGGGTCGCCCCGCGTCGCCAGATGCTGCTCGACATAGGCAAGGCTGCCGAGCAACCCTTGTTCTTCGCCCGCCCAGAGCGCGAAGCGGATCGTGCGCTTGGGCCGCACGCCCATGTCGGCAAGGATACGCGCCGCCTCCATGATCATCGCCGTGCCCGCGCCGTTATCGGCGGCGCCGTCGCCCGCAACCCAGCTATCGAGATGCGCGCCCGCCATCACATAGCCGGCCTTGGCGTCGCTGCCCGGAATCTCGGCGATGATGTTGTACGCCTTGCTGTCCGTATCGTCGTAATGGACCACGCTCGTCATCTCGACGACGGGCGCCGGCCCCACCTTGGCGAGCCGCGCGAGGCGGCGATAATCCTCTGCCGCGATCTCGAAGCCCGGCATCACCTGGCTGTCGCCGCTTGCGAACAGATAGCCCGTGCCGTGGATCAGTTTGCCGTCGCGCGACGACATCGTCGCATAGGCAAGCGCGCCCTCGGCCTTGAGGAAGGCGTCGAGCTGCTTGGCGAAGGTCGCGCGCTTCATCCGGCGGTCGGCGGCCTCGGGATCGTATTTGGGCTGCTCGAATTCGTCCATCTTGGCGATGTCGGCATCGTCATAGCGGCGGAACGGCGCGCGATCGGGCTCGGAGCCTTCGTCGGGGCGTGTCACCAGCACGATCTTGCCGGCAAGCTTGCCACGCCATTGATCGAGATCCTCGGCCTTGCTCATCGGCGCGACGATGACGGGGGCGGAGATCGTGCCGTTGGTTGGCGGCGACCAGGCGATCGGGATCGCGGTCAGCTCGATCACCCGCGGGGTCGTCATCCGCACCTGCGATCGCTCGATCCACCAGCCGCGGCCGAATTCGAACCCCTCCTTGTGGACGTTCTTGAGCCCCCAGTCGCGAAAGCGCGATTGCGTCCAGTCCTCGGCCTTGCGCATCGCCGGTGAATTGGTGAGCCGCGCGCCGATCATGTCGGAGAGATATTGCGCGGTCTGCATCACCTGGCTGTGGTTGGTGCCTTCATCGATGATGCGGTTGACCGCGCCGCGATCGACCGCTCCGCGATCGGCCGGCTGCGCGGCGAGCGGCATCGCGACCGCGCCCAGCGCGACGGCGGCAAGAACGAAATGGCGCATGAAACCCCCTCGAACCAAAGCGTATTGTCTGGCTCAAGCACTAGGTTGCGGTGTCAGCCTGCGCAACCCCGGCCGGGAGGTTGATGGGGGCGTTGACATGGGCGGCACGGGGCGGCATTGGACCGCCCTCGCTTCGGCGGTCCCAGGGACAGGTGGCCGAGTGGTTAAAGGCAGCAGACTGTAAATCTGCCCGCGTGAGCGTACGCTGGTTCGAATCCAGCCCTGTCCACCACCGCCGGGGCGCCGGGATCATCCAGAACCGTGATCGATACGCCGGCGCCTCAGCGACGCCAATCGTGCCCGCGATGGTCACCGCGATCATGGTGGCCATGATGCCCGCGATGGTGATGGTCGCCCCAGCGGCCCGGGCGGTCGTTGTAGCAGCCCGCGAGCGCCAGCGCGCTCGTCAGCAGCCCGGCGGTGATCGCGATCTTTGCGATACGCATGGTCGAGTCTCCTGTCGTCTCGTTACAAGCCCGATTACGCACCGCCGCGCGTGTAGCGGCGCTGTATGACACATGCAGCGAAATGACAGGCAAAGGCGAAGGATTGGAGCGGGTAGCGGGAATCGAACCCGCGTATTCAGCTTGGAAGGCTGCTGCACTACCATTGTGCTATACCCGCTCACGGGCCGGATGTGCGGAGGTAGCGGGCGGCGCGCGCCAGATCAAGCGGCGACGCATGCTTCACGGGTTGCTTACCATTGCGGATTATGCCGCGGCCGATGTTCCACGATAAATCCCTCGCCGCCGCCACCACGGACCCGCGGCCGGCATCGGCGGTCGGCCACGGCATCGGGCTGGCGGGGATGGTCGGGATGATCGGCTGGTGCGTGATCGCGCGGCTGGTGGGGATGGACGGTCCCTATGCCGCGCTCGTCAATGTGCTCGCGTGCGGGGTGCCGATGGTGCTGTGGGCGCTGGTCGTCGACAAGGTCCATCGCCGCGCCTCTACGGGCATCGACTGGAAGACGGTGCGCCCGTGGCGCGAGACGCTCGACATCAGCCTCACCAAGATTGCGGGATTGTGGCTCACCTGGGCCGGCATCGCGATTATCTACGCTACCTTCCGTTTCTACTGGGAAGATAATTTCGCGTTCGCGATGTGGTGCCTGCAACGCGCGGCGCCGTTCGTCTTCGTGCTCTCGGTTCCCTATGTGCTGTGGCTCGATCGCCGGCTGATCGAGCCTAAAGACGGCGCCTATGCGCTCGGCGCCTGGCTGATGGGCACCGAACCCGCAGACCGCGAGGCGATCGCCAACCATCTGCGAAGCTGGGCGGTCAAGGGCTTCTACCTCGCCTTCATGCTCGCGATCGTGCCCGGCGGGTTCGGCGATTTCATCCGCGCCGATACGGGCGCGCTGTTCGACGATCCGGTCGCGCTCGCCAATTGGCTGATCACCTTCATGTTCGTCGTCGACGTGGGCTTCGCGACGGTCGGCTATATGCTGACGATGCGGCCGCTCGATGCGCATATCCGCACCGCCAATCCTTATGCCTCGGCCTGGGCGGCGGCGCTGATCTGTTATCCGCCCTTCATCCTGATGAACGATGGCGGCCCGCTCGATTACCGCATCGGCAATTTCAGCGACGGAAGCTGGATGCACTGGTTCGCCGGGCATCCGTGGCTCTTGAGCGCGACCGGCATTGTCCTCGTGCTGCTCACCGCGATCTACGCCTGGGCGACGGTCGCGTTCGGGCTGCGCTTCTCGAACCTCACGCATCGCGGCATCCTGACGCACGGCCCCTACGCGCTGTCGCGCCACCCGGCCTATCTCGCCAAGAACCTGTTCTGGTGGTGCGCGACCTTGCCCTTCCTCACCACCGGCAGCCTTGTCGATGCCGCGCGCAACACGCTGATCCTCGCGGTCGTCAGCGGCGTCTATTACTGGCGCGCCAAGACCGAGGAAAAGCACCTCAAGGCCGATCCCGATTACGTCGCCTATTGGGAATGGATGGAACGCAACGGCCCCGTCCCACGCCTGTTCGCGCGCCTGCGTGGGCGGTCGAGTGGCTAGGGCCTAGAACCGCGTCTCGCGATAGAGCCGGCAAACATCCTCGTCCCACGACCCGCGATATTGATCGAGCAGCGTCTGCGCGGGCACCTTGCCGGTCCGCACGATCTCGCGCAGCGGCTCGAGAAAACCCGATTCGTTGTCGCCCGACGAATTGAGCCGGCCGCGCGCCGACAATCCCGCCGCCGCGATATCGAGCACCTCGCCCGCGATGTCGCGCAAAATGCCGCCACCCGCGATCGGCGCGTCGAGCGCCAGCTTGGGCACCGCGTTGCGCAATGCCTCGCGCTCCTCCATCGTCCAGTGCTTGACAACATCCCACGCCGCATCGAGCGCGCCCGCGTCGTAGAGCAGCCCCACCCAGAACGCCGGCAGCGCGCAGATCCGCCCCCACGGCCCGCCGTCGGCGCCGCGCATCTCGAGGAAGGTCTTGAGCCGGACCTCGGGAAAGGCGGTCGACAGGTGATCGTTCCAGTCGTCGAGCGTCGGTTTCTCGCCGGGCAGCGCCGCCAGCTCGCCCTTCAGGAAATCGCGGAACGACAGCCCGGCGGCGTCGATATAACGGCCGTCGCGATAGACGAAGTACATCGGCACATCGAGCATATAGTCGGCGTAGCGCTCGTATCCGAAGCCAGCCTCGAACACGAACGGCAGCATCCCCGTGCGCGCCGGATCGGTGTCGGACCAGATATGGCTGCGATACGAAAGATAGCCGTTGGGCTTCTTCTCGGTGAAGGGCGAGTTGGCGAACAACGCCGTCGCGAGCGGCTGAAGCGCGAGCCCGACGCGGAACTTCTTCACCATATCGGCTTCGGAGGCGTAATCGAGGTTGACCTGGATCGTGCAGGTCCGAAGCATCATGTCGAGCCCCAGATCGCCCACGCGCGGCATGTGCCGCAGCATGATGGCGTAGCGGCCCTTGGGCATCACCGGCAGGTCGGCGCGCGTCTTGTCGGGCCACATGCCCAGCCCGAGAAATCCGAGCCCGAGCCGATCGCCGACGGCCTTCACCTGCTCCAGATGCCGCGCCGCCTCGGCACAGGTCTCGTGCAGATTGTCGAGCGGGGCGCCCGAAAGCTCGAACTGCCCCGCAGGCTCGAGGCTGATGGCGCCGTCGGGGCCGGTCAGCGCGATGATCTTGCCCGCCTCCTCGACCGGCTGCCAGCCGAATTCGGTGAGGCCCGTCAGCAGGTCGCGGATACCGCCGGGCTCGTCATAGCTCGGTGCGTGAAGATCGCTCTTGGCATAGACGAACTTCTCGTGCTCGGTGCCGATCCGCCAGCGTTCCCTAGGCTTCTCGCCGCGCGCGAAGCTGTCGATGAGCTGTGACCGGCTTTCGATCACCGCCGCGTGGCTGTCCGTCACGGTCTTGGTCGTCATGCGCGCGATGTAGGGGAGGGGGCCGGGCGGCGCTAGATCAGAATCACCAATCGCCCGCTGCTGCCATCCATAAGGCCACCGTCGCCGCAGCGGCGGTGTCGGCGCGCAGGATACGCGGGCCAAGGCTGATGCCGATCGCCTGAGGCAGCGCTCGGATCGCCGCGCGCTCGGCATCATCGAACCCGCCTTCGGGGCCGATCAGGATCGCCGCCGGGCCGGCGCGAGCGCGCATCGCGTCCAGCGCCGGCGCGCCGCCGGTTTCGTCGGCGAAGAACAAGGCGCGCCCGGTGGGCCAGCGGGCGAGCATCGCATCGAGCGTCAGCGTCTCGCCAAGCTCGGGAACCGCGGTGCGCCCGCATTGCTCGGCGGCCTCGATCATATGCGCGCGCAACCGCTCGTCCTTGACGCGATCGACAACGGTGCGGCGTGTCAGCACCGGCACCAGTCGCGCGACGCCCAACTCGCAAGCCTTCTCGGCCACCCAGTCGATCCGGCCTTTCTTGATCGGCGCCGCGCACAGCCAGAGATCGGGCACCGCTTCGCGTTCGCGCAGCTTTTCGGTCACCTCGAGCACGAGATCGCGCTTGCGCACCGCGCGCGCGATGCCCAGCCATTCGCCGCTCATTCCGTCAAACAGCTTGACCGGATCGCCCTCCTTCAGCCGCATTACCGACAGCAGATAATGTGCGGGCGCGCCGTCAAGCGGAATGGCGGCGCCCGCATGCAGGGGCGCCTCGACGAACAGGCGCGGTGTCGATTGCGGTGGCCAGGCGGGGGTTGCGGGCATGAGGTCGCTATAAGCTGTTTCAGCGTAACTGAAACAGAGGCGGCACCGGCCCGCTTCCACGCAAGCGGAACAAATTCCGGCACGCCGCGCCGTGCGCGTCTGCCCCGAAAGCGAAACAGCTTGCGGCGTCCGCTACGATCGGCGAGGGACTTGGGCCATGCTTTCCCGGTTCGAACGGATGCTGATCGGGCGTTATCTGCTGCCCGGCGTGGGCGGGCGGATCGTGCTCCTCGTCGCCGCGATCGGCATGCTCGGCGTGACGATTGGCGTCGCCTCGCTGATCCTCGTGATGAGCGTGATGAACGGCGCCGAGGCGCGGCTGGTGCAGCAATTCGCGAGCATTGACGGCGATGCCTCGGTCACCCGGCCGGGCGAATTTCTTCAGGATTGGCGTCAGCTCGCCGCTGCCGCACAGGCCACTCCCGGCGTGGTTTCTGCCGGCCCCGCGATCGAACGCGACGTCGTCGCCAGCGTCAACGGCCGCACCTATGCCGCCGATCTTCAAGGGTTGCCGCCCGATCGGCTCGCCACCAACCCGCTCGTCCAGCCGGGGCAGGCGCTCGTCACCGGCCACGCGCCGCAGGGCGACGGCGAGGTCGTGATCGGCAGCGGCCTTGCCGAACAGCTCGGCGTCTATGTCGGCGAACCGGTGTCGCTGATGATGGTCCGTTTCGAGCCCGACGGCGGCATCGACACCGATTTCTACAGTTTCCGCCTCGCCGGCATCTTCCATTCGGACAACGCAAAGTACGATTCGACCCGCATCGTCGCGACGATGCCCGCGGTCCAGCGCATGGTCGGCGCGGGCGACGTTGTCAGCCGGATCGACGTCAAGACCCGCGATTCCGAACATGCCGATCGCATCCTCGCGCCCCTCAAGGCGAAACTGGCGGGCAAGGCGACGCTTCAGACGTGGCGCGAGATGAACAAGGCGCTGTTCGATGCGCTCGCGGTCGAGCATGTTGGCATGTTCATCGTGCTGTCGCTGGTGGTGCTCGTCGCCTTGTTCAACATCATGTCGTCGCTGGTCATGCTGGTCCGCTCGCGCCACCGCGAGATCGCGATCGTCCGCACGATGGGCGCCTCGCGCGCGTCGGTGATCCGCATCTTCGTCGCGGTGGGCAGCGTGATCGGCGGGATCGGCACCGTCGTCGGGCTCGCGATCGGGCTCGGGCTCGTCTTTTCGAAGGCGCCGCTTTCAGCCGCGCTCGGCGCGCAGATGGCGAGCAACGCCGCGCCCAGCGGCTATGGCATCTTCCTCGATATGCCCTTCATCATCGGCCCGCTCGAACTTGTCGGGATCGTGGTGATGACGCTGGTCGGTACGGTGCTGGCGACGCTGTTCCCCGCCACCCGCGCCGCCGCGGTCGATCCGGCCGAAGTGCTGCGCTACGAATGACCGCACCCGCCGAGATCGTCCCCGATACCCAGCATCGCGGCCTCGTTGGGCATCTGCCGCCGCGGTTACGGGCGTTCGCCTTGCTGGCGCGATTCGATCGCCCGATCGGCTGGTGGCTGCTGTTCTGGCCGGGAGCGTGGGGCGTCGCGCTGGCTGGCGGTGCATTCCGCCGCTGGGATCTGATCGCGTGGCTGCTGCTCGGCGCGATCGCGATGCGCGGCGCGGGCTGCGTCTATAACGACATCGTCGATCGCGACCTTGATCGCAAAGTGGCGCGCACCCGCGCCCGCCCACTCGCCTCGGGCGCGGTGTCGCTCACCGCGGCATGGGTCTGGCTGGTGCTGCTGTGCCTGATCGGGCTGGTCGTGCTGCTCCAGCTCTCGGCCTATGCCGCGATCGTCGCGCTCGCCAGCCTCGCGCCCGTTGCCGCTTACCCGTTCATGAAGCGGATCACCTGGTGGCCCCAGGCGTGGCTCGGGCTGGTCTTCTCATGGGCGGCGCTGGTCGGCTGGTCCGAGGTCGCGGGCGCGCTGACGCTGCCGGGGCTGTTGCTTTACGGCGGGGCGATCGCGTGGGTGATCGGCTACGATACGATCTACGCGCTTCAGGATCGTGAGGATGACGCACTGATCGGGGTGCGCTCGTCGGCGCTCAGGATGGGGCGCCATGTCCGCGTGGGCACTGCCGGCTTCTATGCCCTTGCGCTGGCGTTGTGGGCGGTGGCGATCTGGCAGGTGCGCGCCGATCCGCTCGCCTTTGTCGCGCTCGCGCCGGTCGCGCTCCATTTCGGCTGGCAGATCGCCACGCTCGATACCGAAGACGGCGCCAACGCGCTCGACCGCTTCCGCGCGAACCGCTTTGCCGGGCTGCTGATGTTTCTCGGCTGCGTCGTCGTCGGCCAGGCGCTTTGAGCCAGTTTATTAAGCGGCACCGGCCCGCTCCCCCACCCCACCACCCATGCAGCATAATGACTTGGGTGGTGGGGTGGGGGAGCGGGCCGGTGCCGCTCTGTGTTTCAAGGTAATTGAAACAGCACAGAGCACTGCTTTGATTCCGGCCGCGCCGCTCCTAAGTGGCACCGCATGAAATCGCCAGACCAAGCCCGTGCGCTCGTCGAGGATGTCGTCGCCCGCGCGCGCCGCGCCGGGGCCGATGCCGCCGATGTCGGCTTCTCCGCGCACGCCGCGCTCGACGTGTCGGTGCGCCTTGGCGCGCTGGAGGATGTCGGCCGTTCGGAAACCGAGGATTTGGGCCTGCGCGTCTTTTGCGGGCGCCGCAACGCCAGCGTCTCGACGTCGGATCTTGCCGGCGCCGCGCTCGACGACCTCGTCGATCGTGCGATCCGCATGGCGCGCGAGGCGCCCGAGGATAAATGGGCCGGCCTTGCTCCCGCCGATCGCTTGCTCCGCGGCGCGCCCCCGCAACTCGATCTCGCCGATCGCGCCGAACCGAGCCCCGAAGCGCTCAAGGCACTCGCGCTCGAGGCAGAGGATGCCGCGCGCGCGGTGGAAGGCGTCACCAATAGCGAAGGCGCGGGCGCGGGGGCGGCGCGCGCGGTCTCGGCGATCGCGACCAGCCACGGCTTCGCGGGCGCCTACGAACTGACGCGCTACGGCCTCCATGCCAGCGTGCTGGCAGGCACCAGCGGCGCGATGGAGCGCGATTCGGCGCATCATTCGGCGCGCCACGCCGCTGCGCTCGAAAGCGCGGCCGCGATCGGCGTGCGTGCGGGTGAGCGCGCGGTGGCCCGCCTCAACCCGGGCCGCGTCAGGAGCGGCGCGATGCCGGTGGTGTTCGATTCGCGGATCAGCGGCAGCCTGCTCGGCCATCTGCTTGGTGCGATTTCGGGCGGTGCGATCACCCGCAAGACGAGCTTCCTGCTCGATTGCCTCGGCAGCCGGGTGTTCGCGCGCGGCGTCGACATCGCCGACGATCCGCACCGCCCCCGCGGCTTGCGCTCGCGTCCCTATGATGGTGAGGGGCTGCCCGTGTCGCCCACCCCGATCGTCACCGACGGGATGCTCGAAACCTGGCTGCTCGATAGCGCCGCCGCACGCCAATTGGGGTTGGAGCCCACCGGCCACGCCGCGCGCGGCGGCGGCGTCTCGCCGGGCAATCTCGCGATGGCGGCGGGCAAGGTACCGCGCGACACGCTGATCGGCGAGATCGACCGCGGCGTGCTCGTCACCGAAGTCATCGGGCAGGGGGTCAATCTGGTCACCGGCGATTACAGCCGCGGCGCCTCGGGCTTCCTGATCGAGGGCGGGGAGATCGTCGCGCCGGTCAGCGAATTCACGATCGCGAGCAATCTGAAGGATATGTTCGCCGGCCTTACGCCCGCCAGCGATCTCGCGTATCGCTATGGCGTGGACGCACCGACAATCAGGATCGAAGGGATGACGGTGGCGAGTGGCTGAGGCGCTCGCCGACGCCGTAGCGGCGATCGCGCAAGAGGCAGGGCGGCTTGCCTTCACCCGCTGGCGCACCGATTTCCGGCGCTGGGACAAGACCCCTGGCAACCCCGTCTGCGAGGTCGATCTGGAAGTCGACGCGCTGTTGCGCACACGGCTGACGGCGCTGCTTCCCGATGCCGGCTGGCTGTCCGAGGAAACCGTCGACAATGATGATCGGCTGACCAGGGGCCGCCTCTGGGTGGTCGATCCGATCGACGGGACGCGCGATTATATACGCGGGCGTGAAGGCTGGGCGGTGTCGGTCGCGCTGGTCGAACACGGCCAGCCGGTGATCGGTGTGCTCGATTGTCCGCCGCGCGCCGCCGTCTTCCGCGCCGAGACCGGGCAGGGCGCGACGCTCAACGGCGCCCTGATTCGTGCGGCGCATCGTACCGAGCTTGCCGGCGCCCGCGTGCCGAGCGAGGCGCTACCCAAGGTCGATCGCGATCTCGTCGCGGTCTATTGCCCCAATTCCATTGCGCTCAGGATCGCGATGGTTGCCGCCGGCGAGGCCGATCTCGTCGCGACGCTGCGCTGGGGCCACGAATGGGACATCGCCGCCGCGACGCTGATCGCGCGCGAGACGGGTGCCGAGATTTCGGACGCCTTCGGCCAGCCGCTCGCGTTCAACACCCGTAGCGCCGAGGCGTTTGGCGTGCTGGCAACCGCGACGGGGCTGCACGGGGCTGCGGTCGAGCGGCTACGCGACCGCGCCGAAAGATACGCCGCGCGATAGGGGCGCGTGGGGGAAATTACCCCTCGATCGTATCGTCGCCCTGATATTTGATCTCGAGATAGCGCCCGCGTGTCGCGAGCAGATCGAGATCACCTTCGGCCAGTTGCCGCGTCATCTGCGCGATCTCGCGATCGATCACGCCGAGCCCGTCGAGCAATTGCTGATCGGGGGTCTTGCCGTTGCGCTCGACGCGCCGGAGCGGTTCGGGGACGCGGCCATAGCCCTTGACCAGTTCGGGCAGATTGTCGCCCACCAGCTTGCGGACCTCGGATGCCGCGGGGCTGGCGTCGTCGAGATTGACGAGCTGCGGCCCCAGCGTCTCGAGCCGCTGCCCGATCCCATCGAGAAGCCGCTGCGCCGACGTCGGCAGCGTGCCGCGCTGGCGTTCGAGCCATTGCTCGGTGCGCATCGGCAGATATTTGAGCGGCGCCTCGTCGAGCTTCTCGGTCGTGATCGTCGCTTCGCTCGGGAAGATCGCGAAGCCGATCGTGGCGACGAGCAGCAACAGCATCACCAGCATCGCGCCGCCGATCCCCAGCGGCACGAACCAGCCGAGCACCATCGCGCCCAGTAGAATCGCGATATCCGCCGCTGCGATCCGCCCCAGCCGGCTCACCAGCGTCTGCTTCTGCCGTTCGCGCCGCCGCGACGAGAGCGAGCGATAGCGTTCCGACGTGCGGTTGAGCAGCTCGTTCGAGCGCGCGATCTGCTCGTCGACCTCGCTCATCCTCACAGCGCCTCGAGCTTGAACTGCTCGTTGGCCGATGCGCCCGCATTCTGCGCTGCGCCCTCGGCCCGCGCGATATAGCCGCGCGACTTCTCGACCTCGGTCGACAACGTATCGACCGTCGTTTTCATCGAATCGAGCGCCTTCAGCTTGAACGTGTCGATCGCGTCCATCGTGTCGTAGATATTCTGGAACGCGCGCTGGAGCGTCTCGACGGGAATCGTCGAGGCGGCGGCCTGTTCGTGGATCGTCGCGGTCTGGCTCTTGAGCAATTTGCCGGTCGAATCGATGATCCCCGCGGTGGTGGTGTTGAGCGCGGTGATCTGGTCGAGCACCAGTTTCTGACTGGTCAGCGCCTGCGCGACGGTGACGGCAGTGCGCAGCGCCGCGACGGTGGTGGTCGAGGCGCGATCGACGCCCTTCACCAGCTCGACATTGTTCTTCTTGACCAGATCGAGCGCGAGATAGCCCTGCACCGTCACCGCCATCTGCGTCAGCAGATCCTGCGTGCGCTGGCGGGCGTAGAACAGCGCGGTCTCGCGGATCGCCTTGGCCTTGGCGGGGTCGCTGTGGTCGAGATCGTTGGCGGTGTCCTCGAGCTTCTGGTCCATCGTTTTCGACAGCACGATCATCTGTTCGAGCCGCCCCATCGCGGTCCACAGATTGGCGCGCTCGGTGTCGATCGCGGCATTGTCCATCAACAGCTCGTCCTTGCCCGAGCCGAGGCTCTTGAGGATCGCCGCGATATGCGTCTGCGACGAGCGATAGCCGTCGAAATAATTCTTCATCTTGTTGCCGAACGGGATGATCCCCAGCAATTTGCGCGGCCCCGTCAGGCTGCCCTGCCGGCCCGGATCGAGTTCCTCGATCGTGCGGCGAAGCTGCGCGAGGTCGGCGCCGACGCCATTATCCTTGTCCATCGCGCGCACGGGCCGGTCGAGGAAACGATTCGATTGCCCCGCCGCCTCGCGGATCTCGCGCTGCCCCATCGCGCTGATCGCATCGACGCGCTTGCCGAATTCGGGGCTGTTGGCATCCTGCGCGACCAGATCGGTGACGAACGCGTCGACGCGCTCCTCGAGCTTGGTCTTGGTCGCGTCGTCGACGGGCACCAGCCCGACGGCCTTTTCGGGCGCCACCACCGGCACCGGCTCGGGCGGGGTCAGCTTCAGATCCTGTTCGGCCGTTTCGGTCGCCGTGGTCGCCATCATCGTCTCCATGCTCGCGCGGATGAATAGATGATCCGCTTTGCGCCGCGCTGCAAGTGTATCATCTATCTATGACACCGGCGCAGTTCAACCATGTACCATCACCGCTCCGCGTCAGAAATCGATCGCGAAATAGCCGCTGAGGTAGCGACCGGCGTTGGCGGCATAGATGCCCGGGCCCGCGATGCTGAACCCCTGTTCGTCGAACAGGTTGACGATCTGCACCCGGAACAACGCGTCCTTGCCATCGAGCTTGAACAGATAGCGCGCGCCGAGGTTCACCGTCAGCCGCGGTGGCACGTAGAGCGCATTGTCGGTGGTCGCCGGAGTCTTGCCGCGATGCACGCCGGCCAGATCGAACGACAGCCCCTCGGCGATCGGCGTCCGCCAGTTGAGGTTGAAGTTGATGAAATGGTCGGGCAGCCCCACCGGCCGCTTGCCGATCGCGGTCGCGGCGGTCGCATCCTCGATCACGCGCGGTTTGAGGAACACGCCGCCCGCGACCATGTTCAGCCGCCTGGTGAGCGCGCCCGAAACCGACATCTCGATGCCCTGGTTGCGCGTCGTCCCGATCCGCGCATAGCGGCCGCTCGCATCATAGCCGAAATAGGGCCGCCGCAGGTCGAACACGCCGGCCACCAGCTTGACCCGCTCGGTCAGGTAATAACGCAGCCCCGCGTCGCGCTGCGAGGTGAGGATCGCGGGCAGCGGCTGGTTGCGGTTGGTGGCGTTGGGCGGCGCGACGCCGCTTTCCTCCAGCCCTCGCGCATAGCCCGCATAGAGCGCGAGCTTGGCCGTCAGATAGCCCGCGGCGGTGGCGTTGTAGATCCACGGATGCGATTGTGCGACGATCGGCGCGGTCGCGGGGTAGAGCGTGCGCTTGCGGTAATCGGCCTTGGAAATGCCGAAGCCCAGCTCCCCCACGCCCTTCCACCGGCCTTCGTACGAAACGCCGTAATTGAGCTGGCGCACCTTGTCAGTGCTCACCTCGCCAAAAGTGAAATCGGGTTTGTCGGCGATCACCGGTACGCCGATCCGCGTCGGCCCCAGGTCGACCTCGTCCGATCCGCCATAATCGCCGCTCGATCGGCGGCCGCGAAGGCTGAGATGGATCGTGTGCAGCCGCGGCCCGTCCGCGATCAGCCGCGTCACGCGAAGCTCGCCGCTCACCGATTCCTGCTTGGCGCGCGGATCGGCGATGATCAGCCGGTCGGCGTCGCCCTCGGGCGTCACGTCGAGCAGCAGGTTGGTATAGCCCGCCTGCGCATCATAGACCGATCGGAATGCGCCCGCGCGCACCTCCCAGTTCTCGGTAGGCACGTAGCGCGCGATCAGCCCGTGATTGCCCGCGACATAGCGGGTGTCTGCCCAGCCGGGGCCGTCGAAACGGCGCTGTTCGGGTTGGGGCGGCAGATAATCGCCCGCCGGGATGTAATAAGGCCCCGCTTCATCATTGTACGATTTCGAGGCCGTCCAGAACGGCACCAGCTCGATATCGTCGGACGGGCCCCAGCGCGCATAGACTGCGCCCGAAAGATGCTGCCCGTCGGTGCCGTCGGGATATTCGCTGCGGCCGAAATTGACGCCGTAACCGATGCCGAGCGTTTGCGAGACCGGCAGCGAACCGTCCAGTTCGAGCCCATAGCTGCCGAAGCTGTCGCTATCGAACAGGAACGATTGCCCCGCTTTGTCCCCCGGGCGCCGAAGCGAGAAATCGACGATCCCGCTCGGTGCGGCGAACGGATAGCTTTGCGCCGAAAGCCCCACCTTCACGCTCGCCGATTCGGCGAGGATGCTCGTCAGCAGATAGACCGGATCGAAATAGAGCCCTTCGACGCGCACATTGCCCGCCGCCGAGGGCGAAAAACCGCGCGCATTGCTCGATGAATAGATGCCCAGCGTCTCGCGGCCGATCGAGACGCCGAACGCGTCCTCGGCCTGCGTCACGGCATTGTCGCCCGAGCGATTCTGCGCCGCCGCGGGCACCGCCGCCAACACCGATATGGCCGCACCCAGGCGCAATGCGCCTGTCGTCCGTCCCCCCATATATCCCCCAGTTCGCACTATTTTGTTGTTTTAATGGGCCAAAGCTAGCGCCGCCGGCCGCGACACGCCAGCCTTTCATGCGCCCTTCCCGCAACGCAGCAATTGCTATATGGCGCGCGCACCTCATTTCCAGGAAATGCCCATGCCCCTACGCAACGTGGCGATCATTGCCCACGTCGATCACGGCAAGACCACGCTCGTCGATCAGCTCTTCCGCCAGTCCGGCACCTTCCGCGAGAACCAGCGCGTCGACGAACGCGCGATGGATTCGGGCGATCTCGAACGCGAACGCGGGATCACGATCCTCGCCAAATGCACCTCGATCGAATGGGAAGGGGCGCACGGCACCACCCGCATCAACATCGTCGATACGCCGGGCCACGCCGATTTCGGTGGTGAGGTCGAACGCATCCTGTCGATGGTCGATGGCGTGATCCTGCTCGTCGATTCGGCCGAAGGCGCGATGCCGCAGACCAAGTTCGTCACCGGCAAGGCGCTCGCGCTCGGGCTCAAGCCGATCGTCGTCGTCAACAAGATCGACCGCGCCGACAGCCGCGCGCAGGAAGTGCTCGACGAGGTGTTCGATCTGTTCGTCAGCCTCGACGCCACCGACGAACAGCTCGATTTTCCGGTTCTTTTTGCCTCGGGCCGCAACGGCTATGCCGGCACCGATGCCGATGTGCGCGAAGGCACGTTGGCGCCGCTGTTCGAGAAGATCGTCGAGCACGTGCCCGCCCCCGATGTCGATCCCGACGCGGCGTTCACTTTCCTGGTGACGTTGCTCGATCGCGACAATTTCCTCGGCCGCATCCTCACCGGCCGCGTCGCGAGCGGCACCGTCAAGCTCAACCAGCCTATCCACGCGCTCGATAACGACGGCAACATCGTCGAAACCGGCCGCGCATCGAAGCTGATGAGCTTCCGTGGGCTCGATCGCGTGCCTGTCGAGGAAGCCAAGGCCGGCGATATCATCAGCCTCGCCGGGCTCACGGTCGCGACGGTGGCGAATACGATCGCCGATACCAGCGTCAGCGAGCCGCTCCACGCGCAGCCGATCGACCCGCCGACGCTGTCGATGCGCTTCGCGGTCAACGATTCGCCGATGGCGGGGCGCGAGGGCACCAAGGTCACGTCGCGGATGATCCGCGACCGTCTGTTCCGCGAGGCCGAATCGAACGTCGCGATCCACATCACCGAGGCCGCCGACAAGGATTCGTTCGAAGTCGCCGGGCGTGGTGAACTGCAATTGGGCGTGCTGATCGAAACGATGCGCCGCGAGGGCTTCGAACTCGGCATCAGCCGTCCGCGCGTGCTGTTCCGCGACGAAGGCAACGGCCGCGAGGAACCGTACGAAACCGTCGTCATCGACGTCGACGACGAATATTCGGGCACCGTCGTCGAGAAAATGGCGACCCGCAAGGCCGAGATGACCGACATGCGCCCCTCGGGCGGCGGCAAGACGCGGATCACCTTCTCCGCGCCCTCGCGCGGCCTGATCGGCTATCACGGCGAGTTTCTGTCCGACACGCGCGGCACCGGGATCATGAACCGGCTGTTCGAGAAATACGGCCCCTACAAGGGCAACATCGTCGGGCGGAAGAACGGCGTGCTGATCTCCAACGGCAGCGGCGAGGCCAATGCCTATGCGCTCGGCTTCCTCGAGGAACGCGGCGTGCTGATGGTTGCGCCCGGCGATCCGCTCTACGAAGGCATGATCATCGGTGAGAACGCCAAGACCGACGATCTCGAAGTCAACCCGATGAAGGCGAAGCAGCTCACCAACTTCCGTGCCTCGGGCGGCAAGGACGACGCGATCCGCCTCACCCCGCCCAAGCGGCTGACGCTCGAACAGGCGATCGCCTATATCGACGACGACGAGTTGGTCGAGGTAACGCCCAAGTCGATCCGCCTGCGCAAGCGCCACCTCGACCCGCACGAGCGCAAGCGCGCGTCGCGGCAGAAGGACGCGGCCTGACCACCTGACGCTTGCCGCGCGCCGGAAGTCGATGCAACATGCTGATGTTCAAGGGGGAACCGCATGCTCGCAACGATACTCCGGCCGTGGCGGCATTATAACGATTTCGCGGGTCGATCCCGGCGCGGCGAGTTCTTCGCCTTTTACGGGGCCTTCTACAGCGTGCTGATCGTCCTCGCCCTGCTTGCAGGCGTGCAGGACGATCGCTCGCTATTCGATTCGGTATGGGGCTTCGTTGCCATTGTCGTCCTGATCGCAGGGGTCTTGCCGAGCTGGGCGGTCAAGATTCGGCGGCTCCACGATCAGGATCGGTCGGGCTGGTGGTCGCTGGCGACCGCGATTCCTTATGTCGGCTGGATCGCGACGATCATCATCGGCCTGCTGCCGGGGACGTCGGGCGAGAACGAATACGGCTTCGATCCGCGAACCGACGGCCCGGATGCCGAGGAGACGCTCGCCAATATCTTCTCCTGACCCTAGTCGGCGCCAGGATCGCCGTCGTCGCGATAATCGAGCAGGTCGCCCGGCGTGCAATCGAGTTCGCGGCAGATCGCTTCGAGCGTCGAGAAGCGGATCGCGCGCGCCTTGCCGGTCTTGAGGATCGACAGATTGGCGAGCGTGATTCTCACCCGGTCCGCCAGCTCGGAAAGCGTCAGCCGGCGGTCGTGGAGGAGGTCGTCGAGCCGGACGATGACCGGCATCAGACCGTCCCTTCCAGGTCGCGGCGCATCGCGGTGCCGTGCGCGAACACCCGCGCCAGCACGAACAGCGCCAGTACGCCGACCAGCCCCGACATCGAGAAATCCGATTTGATGTGGATCGAATCGGAGAATTTACCGAGCCATTGGCCGTAAATGCCGAGCGCCAGCCCGCCGAGCTGGATCGCCAGCAGCAGCCACGCCATCGCCCGCAGCCGCGCGGCATTGGCGGAGACGAACGGATCGCCTTTGCCGACCGATCTGATGATCTCGAGCATCGTTTGCAGAAAGCGTATCCCAAGCATCAGCAGCACCAGCCCGCCCGCCATCCCGAGCACGACCAGCGCCGCAAATCCCGCGACCGACATTGCGGCCTGCGCGGCGGGCTCGGCGAACTGGTTCGTGCGGTCGAGGAACAGCACGATCCCGGCGATCGCAAGTGCGATCATGGCGATGCCGACAAGGAGCATCAGCAGCAATGTCATCCATTCGGCGACCAGCAAAAGCGTGTCGTTCTGTCGTGCGGGTTGCGTCGACATATCATCGTTCCTCGATAAATGAATTATCGATAAACGATATATTCCGGCAGCAGATATCGAGTCAAGAGGTTTTATCGATTATCGATATATCGGCCTTGATCGCAAGGCTTAACCCCCGGATTTCTCCGCCAGAGCCATCATGGCGGCCCATTCGGCGTCGGTCACCGGCGATACCGACAGCCGTGATTGGCGGATCGTCGCCATGTCCTTCAGCGCAGGCGTCGCCTTCATCTCGGCGAGCGTCACCGGCCGCTCCAGCGGCGCGACGGGCTTGACCGCGACCGAGACCCAATTTCCCTCGGCGCCGTCCTTCTTCGCGGTGCGCGCTATCTCCATCACGCCGACCGCGGCCTTGTCGGTCATGCTGTGATAGAAGAAGGCGCGGTCGCCGACCGCCATCTTGCGCAGGTTGAGCGCGGCCGCATTGTTGCGCACGCCGTCCCATTCGGTGCCGTTGTCGCGTACCAGGTCGTCCCAACCATAAGCGTCGGGTTCGGATTTCATCAGCCAATACGCCATTCGTGCCTCTACCTCGGGGGTGGGGTGGTTAAACCGGCGCTTAACGTCGCGTTCCGGGCGAGTTCAGCACGCCTGCGATACACAAGGAAACACTGGACGGAAACGTGCGTTGTTTGCCGCAGCGTGCTTCCCAGTTCTAGGCGTTTACCGGAGGTCACCCATGCAATCCATTTTGAAGAAGGCTGGACTTGCTGTCGCGCTCGGCGCCACGGCGTTGACGGTCGCGGCGCCCGCCGAGGCGCAGCGTTGGCATCACAATCGGCATCACGGCGGCGACGATGCGGCCGCGGCGGCGCTCGTCGGCGGCATCATCGGCCTCGGCATCGGTGCCGCGATCGCGTCGAGCGACAACGATCGCTACGACAATCGCTATTATAACGACCGCTATTATGACGATCGCGGCTATTATGATCGCGATTATTACGCGCCGCCGCCGCGCTATTATTCGTACCGCTATCGCGATTATCGCCCGCGTTGCTACACGCAGCGGCGCTGGGATCCCTATTACGGCCGCCACGTCCGCGTGCGCGTCTGCCGCTAAGAGGCTGTTCGGGAAATCGCGAAAGAGCGATTTCCGAGGCGGCACCGGCCCGCTCCCCCACCCGGCCACCCATAGGATAATCGCATTGGGTGGCCGGGTGGGGGAGTGGGCCGGTGCCGCAATGCGCCGAAAGGCGCATCCCCAAACGGACACTCAAAATCCGATCGCATACAACTCCACGCGAACGCCGCCGACTCCGGTCCACGCGAACGCCGCCGACTCCGGCTCTGGCATCGGCGGCGTTTTCGCGTCAAAAGCCCAGGCCATGAACAGTGATTCGCCCCCCGACCGGCTCGCGATCGATCCGGAAAGCCCGCATTTCGACCAGACCGTGCTCGAGCGCGGCATCGGCATCCGCTTCAAGGGCGTCGAACGCACCGATGTCGAGGAATATTCGATGTCCGAAGGCTGGGTGCGCGTCGCGCTGGGCAAGAAGGTCGATCGCCGCGGCAAGCCGCTGACGATCAAGCTGTCGGGGCCGGTCGAGGCATGGTTCCTCGATGCCGGCAAGGCGGGCGAGGGCGAAACGCCGGCCGACTGACGCACGTCCGTGAGGGCGCGTCGGCTCGCTGCCACATAAGTGGAACAAGTTCTACGCGGCGGCGCTGGTGCCGAACGCTGCGCGGGCGGCGGTCTCGAACGCTTCGATCGCGAGATAATAAGGGAATGGCCCGTGGCTGATGCGGGCAACGCCCGCGCCCGCGACCTCGGTTGCCGACGGCGCCCCCGGATACGCCATGAAATTCACCGGCAACGGTGACGCACGGCAGACGCGCTCGAGCAGCGCCAGATCGCCGAGCCCCGGCACGAAGAAGCCGCTCGCACCCGCCTCGGCATAAGCATGGGCGCGCGCGATGGCGCTATCGATCATCGCCGCGTCGTGCGTCTCGCGCTTGGCCTTGAGGAAGATGTCGGTGCGCGCGTTGATGAAGAAATCGGCGCCCACCGCCGCGCGCGCCGCCGCGATCCGCCTCGCCTGCGCATTCACCGGGTGCAGGCCGTCGCCGCCCACCACCTGATCCTCAAAATTGCAGCCGATCGCGCCGGTCGCGGCAAGCCGGGCGAGGTTGGCGCCGACGCCGTCGGGGTCGATCGCATAGCCGCCTTCGAAATCGACCGTGACCGGCAGATGCACCGCGCCCGCAATCCGCTGTGCATTGGCGAGCGCCTCGTTGATCGACAGGTTCTCCCCGTCCTTCATCCCGTGCGCCATCGCCACTGAGGCGCTGCCGGTCGCGATCGCCTTCGCGCCTGCACGCTCCGCCGCGATCGCGCTGCCGGCATCCCAGACGTTGAACAGGATCAGCGGGTTCCCGGGCACATGGAGCGCGGCGAAGGTCTGGAAAGGCTCGGTCATCATATTCCTAGCACTGAGTCGTGTTGGCCCAGGATACAGCATTCTTCGCCTGCGCCGTCCCGAAACCTGCGATCAGGATCGGTGGCGATTGGCCGAGAGCGGGCAATTGTGTCCGATTATGAACAGCATCGCGAAACCAGAAAAGCAGCATCGTACCCAGTTGTTCGCATTCAACCCCATAATTCGGCGATTTTTCCGCCTCCCGCGGACGATTGAGGACGCCCGCCCGCGGCTTTCGGTGTTTGGCATCATTAATGCAGTGTCACGGCTGCGGGCGGCCCCCTGCTCGCCTCAGATATCACAGCGTCCAAGGAGAATTTCCATGTCCAAGCATTCGGTTCCCGCCCGCCTGATCGTTCTCGCCGGCGCTGCGGCCGTTCTCGGCACCGCCATGCTGCCCACCGCGGCGATCGCGAAGGACAAGGACGAGCACACGATCAC
Organism: Hephaestia caeni; assembly: GCF_003550065.1. Lineage (GTDB taxonomy): Bacteria > Pseudomonadota > Alphaproteobacteria > Sphingomonadales > Sphingomonadaceae > Sphingomonas > Sphingomonas caeni_A. The sequence goes on along the minus strand of NZ_QXDC01000003.1, from coordinate 148,889 downwards.
CGTCCCCGCCTCGGCGATCAAGGATGCGACGAGCAAGCTTTGCATGCCCCGCACGATGATCGACAAGTCGAAGAAATCGCCGCTGCCCAAGACGGTCTGCTACACCCAGGCCGAATGGGCGGAGAAGGGCGTCACCATCGTCGTCAAGGACTGACGGCGCCCGGCGGGTGCGGCCCCCTTGCGCCTCGTCCGCCAGATTTCCGCCATCGGCGCAATGTGCCGCGCCGTGGTGGAGCCCCAAACCTGCCGCGCCCGTCGCCCGATTGATCGGGAGGGCGGGTGCGGCCTTCTTTCTCTGTCGCGGCCCGGTGCCGCTTTAAATCCTAGTGCACGAACCGCGCGACCACGTCGCGATACGACCGGCTCACCTTCACCTGCGCACCCGAATCGAGCACCAGGAAGCATTCGCCATTGGTGTGCGGCTTCACCTGCCGGACGAGATCGAGGTTGACGATCGTCGAGCGGTGGACGCGCTGGAAGCGGCGCGGATCGAGGCGCTTTTCCAGATCCTTCATCGTTTCGCGCAGGATCAGCGTGTTGTCGCCGGTCTTGATGCACATGTAATCGCCCGCCGCCTCGACGCTTTCGATCGTATCGACGTCGACCCGGAAGATCTGGCCGCGATCCTTGATGTTGATCAGCTTCTCGAAGCGGTTCGACGCGAGTTCGCCGCCATCGCTCATATTTTCCGCCGCTTCGGGGGCGACCTCGGCGAGCACTTCCTTGAGCTTCTCGATTTCTTCGACGTTGCGCTTCTCGGAAAGCCGCAGCCGGACGCGATCGAGCGTGTCGGCAAGCCGCGCCTCCTCGACCGGCTTCATCAGATAATCGACCGCTTGTGCCTCGAACGCGCGGATCGCGTGATCCGAATACGCGGTGACGAAGACGAACAGCGGCGGTTCGACCTCCATCATGCCCTGAACCACCGAAAAGCCATCGAAACCCGGCATCTGGATGTCGAGGAAGACGAGATCGGGCTTGTTGGTCTTGATCGAGCGGATCGCCTCGCGGCCGTTGGTGCAGGTGTCGATAACCTCCACGTCGTCATGGCTCTCGAGCCGTAATTGCAGTCCCTGGATCGCCAGCGACTCGTCATCCACCAAAATCGTTCTGATCGTCATGCGGCCTCTCTCGTCGGTTCCTCGAGCTGGAACGGAATTTCAATGTCCACCCCGAACCCTCCCCCGCGGTTCGATCGCGTCTCAAATCGGTGGTCAGGCCCGAATGCCTGCGCCAGTCTGTCCCTGATATTGGCCAGCCCGACCCCGGTCGAAAGGCTTGGGCGTGTTTTCGTTTCGCGCAACCCCGGGCCGGTGTCGGTCACGGTGATCTGCACTCTGTCTCCGGCCAGCCGCGCCTGGACGACGATTTCGGCGCCTTCCTCCTTGGGGGTGACGGCGTATTTGATCGCATTCTCCACCAAGGGTTGCAGCAACAACGACGGCAGCCGTGCCTTCTCGACCTTGGGGTCAATATCGAACCGCGGGCGTAATCGTTCCTCGAACCGCATCTTTTCGATCTCGAGATAGAGTTTGAGCGTCTCCACCTCCTGCGCCAGCGTCACGTTCGCGGTCGGCTCATTGGCCAGCGTATAGCGCAGGAACGACGACAGCCGGCTCAACATCGCGTTGGCCCGCTCGGTCTGCTTGAGCAGCACCAGGGTGGAGATCGAATTGAGCGTGTTGAACAGGAAATGCGGGTTGAGCTGATAGCGCAGCATCGCGAGCTGCGCCGACGACGCCTGCATTTCGAGCTTGGAAAGCTGGTCGATCTGATCCTCGACGATCAGATAATAATTGATCCCGAAATAGAGCGCGGACCAGCCGGTTAATGAGATGAACGCGATATAGGTCGTCCCCACCGCGCGCGTCAGCGTTACGCCGGGCTGGTCGCTCGACAGCGAGAAATTGAACGCGTCGAGCACCGCGAACAGCACCGTCGCCGCCGCCAGCGTCGCCAGCGAGATCAGGATTCCCGTGATCTGCGGCAATCGGCGGCGATAGAATCCGAACAGCGTCGAGAGCAGCAGCGTGATGCAATAGCCGATGATCGCTTCGATCACCGTGTTGACGACGATCTTGATGTCGAAGCCGTTGGAAATGCTGACGACGGTGCGCAGCAGCAGATAGCCCAGCCACCCCGCGCCCTGGAGCATCCAGAAGGCGCGGTTCTTGTCCTCGAAGAACGGCCGCGAGAAGATTCCCGGCGTCGTACCGGGCTTCAGCTCGGGAAGGATGGGGCGGGGAGCGCGCATCGCAACGCCTGCATATAGCGGCTCGCCGGGCGGCGGGAAGGGGCAGGCGCACCGGGCGGGTGGACAATCGGGCCGATTGCGGTGTGTGCGCCGCAATGGCATGGCGCGGGCGATGCGGGCGTTCCGGCCTCTTACGGCGTTCCAGCGCCACCTGATGATCGCGCTGTTCGCCTGCGCGGTGCTGGTGCGCATGGCCGTGCCCGAAGGCTGGATGCCCGTCACCGATGCGAGCGGGGCGGTGCGGATAACGATCTGCACGGGCATGGGGCCGGTCGATGCCGGCATGGCGGCCGCCGCGGATCATGCCGGCATGAATATGGGTCACGCGGGCATGGATCACGCCGGCGCGGCGATACCCGGCGCGACGCACGATCAGCCGTCGCCCTACGATCAGGGCAGCCACCCCTGCACCTTCGCCGGCCTCGGTCTCGCCGCGGCGTTGCCCGATCTCGCGCTTGCGCCGACGGTTCCCTTCATCGTGGCGCAGCCGCGCGCGCTCGTACGCGCGGCCGTGGCGATCGGGCACGGGCTCGCCGCGCCGCCGCCGCCGCCGACAGGGCCGCCGCTCCTCGCCTGACCGATCGGGCACGCCTCCCGCGTGCCCGCTGCTGGTTGAGCGAGGAGACTCCATGAATATCCGTTATCGCGCGCCCTTGAGCGCGCTCGTACTGCTGTCGGCGCTCGCCGCGGCCCCTGCTGCCGCGCAGGATACGTCTGCCGATTCCGGCCGTGACATCCTCGTCGTCGGCCAGAAGGGCGCGCCGATCACCATCGAACCGCGTGGCCTGTCGGTCAGCCTCGGCGACGATCAGTTCGCCGGGGTCAACGCGTTCAACACCGAGGATCTGATCAAATACGCGCCCGATTTCTTCGTCCGCACGCGTTTCATCGGCGACAACAATGCGGTGCCGGGCTTTCGCGGCACGCACTCGACCCAGTCGGCGCGCAGCCTGGTGATGGTCGACGGCTTCGTGGTGTCGAATTTCCTCGGCAACTCGTTCAGCTACCCGCCCGCCTGGGGGATCGTCAGCCCAAGCGAGGTTGCCCAATTCGACGTCGTCTACGGTCCCTATTCGGCGCATTATCCGGGCAATTCGATGGGCGGCATCGTCAACATCACCACCCGCGCGCCCACCGAGACCTCGGCCTTCGCCACACTCCAGGGCTTTGCGCAGCCCTATCGGCAATACGGCACCCGCGACACCTATTACGGCTATGCGGCGGAAACCGGGTTCGCGCTCAAACAGGCGGGCAGCCCGTGGGGTCTGCGCGTGTCGTTCCGGCGGCTCGAAAACACCGGCCAGCCGCAACAATTCTACCTGCCCGGCTATTCGCCCGCGCTTTACGCCGATCCCGCCGCCGGCACGCCGGTAACCGGGGCGATCATCGATCGTGCGGGCGTGCCGGTAAGCGGCACCGACGGCATCGTCGCGCCCGTCGTGGGTGATTATTCGCCCGTCGAGACGCGCCACGATCAGGCGCGCGCGCAACTGCGCTACGATCGCGGCGCGTTCCACGCCGAGGCGCTGGTCGCTTATTGGTGGAACCGCGAAAAAACGCTGCATCCGCAAACCTATCTGCGCGACGGCAAGGGCGATCCCTTCTATGGCAATGCCGTACGCGCCATCAGCATCAATGGTCATAGCTGGACGCTCGACCCTGCCTCGACCTTCCGGCTCGGCATCGCCGACAAGGACGAATGGCTTGCCGGGGTACGGCTCGAAGGCCCGGTTGCCGGCTTCACCGTGCGCGCCAACCTCTCGACGCTGCGGTTCGCCGACCAGACCAGTCGAACCTCGAACGGCTGGCGGGCAGGCATTACGGGCGGCGCGGGCCAGCGCACCGATCAGGGGCCGACCGGGTGGTATACGGGCGATCTCACCGTCACGCGCAGCTTCGGCGCGCACGACATCGCCTTCGGCGTCAATTCGAATCTCTACGAAACCGATCAGCGCGTGGTCGACACCGCCGATTGGCGCGCTACCACCGGCGGCGCGCTGCGCACGCGCACCTTCGGCCGGACGCGCACGATCGGGGCGTTCGTCGAAGACGCGATCGATCTCGGGCCGGAGACGCTGCTCACGCTGGGCGCCCGGCACGATTGGTGGCGCGCCTATGACGGCGGGCTGACGGGCAGGGCAGGGGCCGGATACGCCACGCAACTTTACGCCGCGCGCGCGCAATCGGCCTTCAGCCCCAAATTCTCGCTGCGCCATGCCTTCGCGGGCGATTGGGTCGCCGAACTCAGCCTCGCCACCGCGACGCGCTTTCCGACCGTGGGTGAGCTGTTCCAGGGTTCACTCGACGGCGACGGCAGCTTCAACGAGGATAGTTTCGATCCCGATCTCAAGCCCGAAAAGAGCCGCGACGCGAACCTGCTGCTGCGCCACGCCATCGGCCCGGTCACGCTGACGGGCAGCGTCTTCTATCAGCGTGTGAAGGATGCCATCTTCAGCTTCATCGGGTTCAACCAGAACGGCGTTTCGACCTCGAGCTTCAAGAATATCGATGCCACGCGGCAATATGGCGCCGAGCTGATCGCCGAGGCGCGCGATTGGCCGGTCGAGGGCCTCGATATCGACGCCAACGCCGCCTGGATCGATGCGATCACCGCGACAAACCACGCCGATCCCGCCTCCGAAGGCGTCCAGTTCCCGCGTATCCCGCGCTGGCGCCTGAACGGCAATCTGCGCTGGCGTGTGTCGCCGACGCTGCAAGGCGTGGTCGGCCTGCGCTATGCGAGCCGGCCCAACACCGATCTCGACGGGCTGCTGCGCGGCGACACCTACGGCTATACGTCGGAATTGTTCGCGCTCGATCTCAAGGCCAATCTCGACGTGACCGATCGGTTGCGGATTTCGGGCGGCGTCAACAATCTCACCAACGATCGCGCCTGGGTCTATCATCCCTATCCGCAGCGCACCTTCGTGGTCGAAGCGGGGGTGAAGCTATGAGCGTCCACGCCCCCGGCACGCGCTGGTACAATGCGGTCTGGCGCTGGCATTTCTATGCCGGGCTGTTCTGCATTCCGTTCGTGATCTGGCTCGCGTTGACGGGCACGATCTACACCTGGGGGCCGCAGATTGAGGCGTGGCTCGATCGGCCCTATGCCCATGTCGCCGCGGGCGCGCCGTCCGCCGCCCCTGACGCGCAGGTCGTCGCCGCGCTCGGGGCGGTGCCCGGCGCCAGCCTGCACAAATACCAGCTTCCCGATTCCCCGGATCAGGCGGTGCAGATCCTGATCGGAAAGCACGGCATCGAGCAGCGTGCCTATGTGGACCCCGCCACGACGCGGGTGCTCAAGGTCGCCGTCGAGGAGCAGCGGCCGCTCCGGCTCGTCTTCCACCTCCACGGCGAATTGCTCGCGGGGCCGCTCGGCAGCTTCTTCGTCGAGACCGCGGCGTGCTGGGCGTTAGTGATGCTGCTGACCGGCCTCTACCTGTGGTGGCCGCGCGGGCGTCGCGGCCTTGCGGGCGTGCTCTACCCCCGCCTCACGCGGGGAGGCCGCGCGTTCTGGCGCGATCTGCACGCCGTCACCGGCATCTGGGTATCGCTCGCGGCGTGCTTCCTGATCGTGACGGGGCTACCCTGGGCTCAGGCATGGGGCAGCTATTTCGCCGAAATCCGCACATTGACGGGCACCACCGACGGCCCGATCGACTGGACGATCGGCGGCGCCAGGCCCGTGCCACCGGTCGCCGATCCGATGCTGGGGCCACACGCCGAGCATCAAGGCATGACGATGGCGCACGCCGCGCCGCGGCCCGGCGATCTGGCGCGGGTGATCGCCGCGGTCCGCCCGCTCGATCTCGCCGCCCCGGTGATGGTTGCCCCGCCCGAGGCGGGCGCGGCGGGCTGGACGGTGACGTCGGAGGCGGCCAACCGGCCGCTACGCACGCAATTGGTTGTCGATGGGGGCAGCGGTGGCGTGCTCGCGCGCAAGGACTTCGCGCAGCGCCACTGGATCGATCGCGTGGTCGGTTACGGCATCGCGATCCACGAAGGCGCGTATTTCGGCATCGCCAACCAGATCGCGGGCACGCTCACCGCGCTGCTGCTGGTGGTGCTCGCCGTCTCGGGCGCGGTAATGTGGTGGCGCCGTCGTCCCGGCGGGCTGCTCGGCGCTCCCTTGCCGCTGACCCGCCCGCGCTTCGGCTGGGCGCTGATCGGCGGGATCCTCCTGATCGGCCTCGCCCTGCCGCTGTTCGGCGCGACGCTGATCGTGGTGCTGGTGCTCGAACGGACGCTGTTGCGGTGGGTGCCCGGCCCGCGCCGCTGGCTCGGCCTCGCCCCCGCCTGACCGCCAAAAGAAAAGCCGCCCCCGGATGGTTCCGGGGGCGGCTGTTTCTCGGGTGTGTCGCTATGCTCAGATCTGGAAGTTGATCGTCGCGATGAAGGTGCGCGGCGAACCGATCTGGACGAACGGTGCGTTGTCCGCCGGCAACCCGCCACTGAAGCCGCCGACATAGAGTTCGTCGAAGACGTTGGACAGGTTGAGCTGGAGGAAGGTCTTGTCGTTGAGCCCCGCCCAGTCGAGCGGCAGGCGGGCGTCGAGATCGACCAGCGTATAGGCCGGCACCTTGGCGCCATAGACCTGCGCGCCGCCGATCGTGATCGGCAGGTTCTGGTCGTTGACGTAGCGCGGTCCCGTCCGCTTGGCCTGGACACCCAGTTCGAGTGGCCCAAGCTGGCCCGAGGCGCGACCGCCCATCGTATAGACCGGCGCGCCCGATTCACGCTTGCCCGCGGTCATCGCATAGATCGGGTTGCCGCTGGTGTCGGTGTCGACCAGCACATTGTCCTTGATCTTGGACTTCATGTACGAGCCGAAGACGTAGAGCTGGACCTCGGGGATCGGCGCGTAGGCGATGCTGCCGTCGATGCCGTATTTGTCGACGCGGCCCAGGTTCCGATAGATCGTCCGGTCGGTGACGGGGTCGTAAGCCGATGCCAGCCGGTTATTGAAGATCGTGTACCAGCCGCTGACCTGCGCCTGCACCTTGCTCGACGTGTAGCGCACGCCGAGATCGAAATTGTCGGTCGTCTCCGGGTTCGGATGCGCGGCATCGCTGTTGGGTGCGAAGAAGAAGCTGTTATACAGATTGTCGGTGCCAGGCACCTGCAACCCCTTCGAATAGTTCGCGAACATGCTCACGACGGGGGTGAAGTTGTAGGTGAAGCCGACGTTCGGCAGCACCTTGTCGTACTTGAGCACGCGCTGCTGCGGTCCCTGCACGCCCGCATTGGCGGCCGCATAGGCTGCGTTGGCGGCATCGTTGTCCCGGCCGAAGCAGTCGACGAAACCGCTCGCGCTGGTGGTGAAGCAGTAATTGCTCAGATCGCGCTTGAAGAACGGCGCGCGGACACCGGCGTTGATCATCAGCGCATCGGCGAAGAACGAACCGCGATACTCGCCCGACACCTGATGCAGGGTCGCGTAGGACAGGCGGTCACGCTTGCTGGGTGCGAAGCCGTCCGCCGCGATCACCGGATCGTTGATCGGGAAGACGTCGAACGGATTGCCGTTCGCCTGGAGCAGGCCGATCCGGCCGGTCTGGCGATGCCGCGCGCGATCGTAGCTGTACGCGACGCGCACGCTCTGCGTGTCCGACAGGTCGTAGCGCAGCGAAGCGATCACGCCGTAGCGGTGCGTCTGCGTCTGGCTCGGCTGAAGGATCGTGACCGCGTCGAGCAGATCGCCGTCGCCGTTGAGATCGACACCGGTATAGGGCTTGCCGCCGATATAGCCGAACAGCGGGGTGCCGTCGACGTCGCGGCTATATTCATAGCCGGTGGTCGTGCCGCCGCCGTTCGCCTTGACGTATTGGTAGCTCGGATCGACCGTCAGGACGAGGCCGTCGGCCAGCGTGAAGCGTGAATTGACGCGGATGTTGCCCGTATTCGACGGGTTGAAACGATAGTCGAACGAGGTGCCGCACGAATTGGGGGCATCCGCGACGCCCGGCTCGGGCGTGTCGATCTGGCAGCGGCCAACCTCGTAGAAGCGCTCGTCCTTGGTCTGCGGAAAGCCGCCGGTCACGGCGCGATCGTTGCGCAGGCCGACCGAGCCGAAGAAGTTGTTGCGGTTCTCGTTGTAATGGCCCGCGATCGAAATGAAGTCGCCGTTGTCGCCGAGCGGCTGATAGACCTTGGCGTTATACTGCTGCTTGTCGATCTTGCCGTGGTCGTTGAACACATTGTCGTTCTCGGCATGGCTGGCCGAGAAGAACGCCTTGGTGCCCCACGGCGTGAACACGCCGGTATCGACCGCGCCGAAGATGCGGAAGAAGCTGTAATCGCCGACCGAACCCTGCAACCGCGCGCCGAACTCGTCGAACGGGTTGCGCGTGCGGTAGTTGACGGTCGATCCCGAGGCCGCGGCGGTCGGGCTGTCGACGTCGGTCGAGCCCAGGTTGACGTTGACCTGCTCGATCAGCTCGGGGTCGAGCTGCTGGTTCGAATAGAGCGCGTAATTGCCCGAATCGTTGAGCGGAACGCCGTCGAAGGTCTGCGAGATGCGGCTGTTGTCGAAGCCGCGGATGGTGAGCGTGCCGCCCGCCGATCCGAACGGATCGTTGTTCTGGAAGCTGACGCCCGGCAGCATGTTGATGATGTCGTCGACCGTCTGGCCCGGCACCTGGCGCTTGATGAATTCCTGCGTCAGCACGGCCTTGGCCTTCGTGGTCTCCGGCACCTGAACGCCGCCGACATCGCCGACGCGCTCGCCGGTGACGACGATCTCGTTGTCGAAGTCCACCGATCCGGTCGACTGGGCATAGGCCGCGCCCGGAAGGGTCAGCGCGGCAAAGGCCACGCCGGTGAGAAAGGTCATACGCATGTGAATCATTCCCCTGAGGAGATTGAGATGTGAGGGTCCTAAAGTGGCGGGTTCTTATTGCCCGGCGTCACGAGCGCCCCTGCCTCCCAAATATTTCCTTTGGGTGACAGTCAACCGAGCTTGGGGCCAGATCGCCACAGAGTTATATTGCGTTGCAAAAAAGCATCACCGCGCGGCGGCCACGATCGCGGCCCATTCAGCCTCGTCGATCACCCGAATCCCGAGGTCGGCGGCCTTCTTGAGCTTCGATCCCGCGCCCGGCCCCGCGATCACGAGGTCGGTCTTGGCGGAGACCGATCCGGCAACCCGCGCGCCCAGCGTCTCGGCCTGCGCCTTCGCCTCGTCGCGACTCAGGGTCTCGAGGCTGCCGGTGAACACCAATGTCTTGCCCGACACTTCCGACTCGCGGGTTTCCTGGGCGAAGGGCAGGGGGTGGGTGACCGAAAGCAGGTCGTCCCACGCTGCGCGATTATGCTCCTCGGCGAAGAAATCGACCAGCGCCTCGGCGACCACGGGGCCGACGCCTTCGACCGACTCGATCTCGCCGCGCGCCTCGGGTTCGGCGGCGGCGCGCGTGGCGACCCCGGCGATGGCCTCGACCGTGCCGAACGCCTTCAGCAGATCGCGCGCGGTGATCGCGCCGACGTGGCGGATGCCAAGCCCGAACAGGAAGCGCACCGGATCGGGCGTGCGTTTCGCCTCGATCGCCGCCAGCAGGTTGGCCGCCCACACCTTGCCGTCCTTCTTGCGCGGCAGCAATTCGGCCTCGGTCAGCCGGAAGATGTCGGCGGGGGTGTGGATCAGCCCGTCGTGGAAGAAATCCTCGATCTGCTTCAGGCCCAGCCCCTCGATGTCCATCGCGCCGCGGCTGACGAAATGGCGCAGCCGCTCGACGCGCTGTGCGGGGCAGATCAGCCCGCCGGTGCAGCGGATATCGACTTCGCCGTCGCCGGCCACCGCGTCCGATCCGCAATCGGGGCAGACGCTCGGGAAGCACCATTCGGGCCGTTCCACGTCGCGCGTGAGGTTCTCGACGATCTGCGGGATGACGTCGCCCGCGCGCTGGATGACGACGCGGTCGCCCGGCCGCACGCCCAGCCGCGCGATCTCGTCGGCATTGTGCAGCGTCGCGTTGGTCACGACGACGCCGCCCACCGTGACGGGCTCGAGCCGCGCGACGGGCGTCAGCTTGCCCGTCCGCCCGACCTGGATGTCGATCCGTTCCAGCGTCGTCTGCGCGCGCTCGGCGGGGAATTTGTGCGCGATCGCCCAGCGTGGGGCCTTGGCAACCTGCCCCAGCCGCGCCTGCCAGTCGAGCCGGTCGACCTTGTAGACGACGCCGTCGATATCGAACGGCAGGTCGGCGCGCGCCGCCTCGATCTGCTTGTAGACCGCCAGCGCTGCCGCCACGCTCTCGACGCGGCGCAGCGCGTCGGCGACCGGAAACCCCCAGCGCCCGATCGCCTCGATGGCCCGGGTCTGCGTGTCGCCCGGCAGGGCACTGGTCTCGCCCCAGCCATGCGCGAGGAAGCGCAACGGGCGCGCCGCGGTGACGGTCGCGTCCTTCTGGCGCAGCGATCCCGCGGCGGCGTTGCGCGGATTGGCGAACTGCCGCGCCTTGCCCGCATCGCCCGCCGCCTCGGCCTCGGCGAGCAGCCGCGCGTTCAACGCGGCGAACGCGGCCTTGTCCATATAGACCTCGCCGCGCACCTCGAACAATTCGGGCGCGTCCGCCGGCAGCGTGCGCGGAATATCGCCGATCGTCAGGACATTGGCGGTCACGTCCTCGCCGACCCGCCCGTCGCCCCGCGTCAGCGCCTGTACCAGCCGGCCGTGCTCGTAGCGCAGCGAACAGGAAAGCCCGTCGATCTTGGGTTCGGCGACCAATGCCACCCTCTCGTCGTCGGCCAGCCGCAGGAACCGACGCACCCGTGCGGCGAATTCCTCGACCTCCTCGTCCGAAAAGGCGTTGTCGAGGCTCATCATCGGCCGTGCGTGCGGCACTTTGGCAAGGTGCCCCGCGGGCGCCGCGCCCACCAGCCGGCTCGGCGAATCGGCGCGGACCAGGTGTGGAAACGCTTGTTCGATCGCGCTGTTGCGGCGGACGAGCGCGTCATAATCGGCGTCCGAAATCTCGGGCGCGTCGTCGGTATGATAGAGCGCGCTGTGGCGCGCGATCTCGGTCGCGAGCCGTGCGAGTTCGGCGGCGGCGTCTTCGTCGGTTTTGGGCAGGGAGGCCATGCGCAAGCGCTACGCAAGCGAGAAAGGGTGATCAAGCTGCTTGAACGGTTCGGTCTTATGTTGTGACCGGCGACGATCCCCTTCGGATACGTAGGGTCCTGACCCTAAACGCCGAATTGTCCCCTTCTTCCCACCCCGGCGAAGGCCGGGGTCCAGTTGCGCGCCGCCCGACGCAATCCGTTCACCCTCTGTCCTACAAAGGGTGATTCATGCCACAAAGGGTGCGTGACACCACGCTCGCCAATCCTCGTCTGTTGCTGGATCTCGGAAATCTTGCGTATCCCCGGCAGAACCGCGCGACACTCTCCACTTTCTCCACTTCACCCATGACCGACCTGCCCATCCACGCCGTTCTGCCCGATCTGCTCGCGGCCTTGCACGCGGGCGCGAACGCCGTGCTGGTGGCGCCGCCGGGCGCGGGCAAGACGACCGCGGTGGCGCCCGCGTTGCTCGACGAGAATTGGTGCACCGGCGAAATCCTGCTGCTCAGCCCGCGACGTCTCGCTGCGCGCGCCGCGGCCGAGCGGATGGCCGCACAGGCGGGCGAGCGCGTCGGCGAGACCTTCGGTTACGCGACGCGAATGGATACGAAGCGCTCGGCGAAAACGCGTGTCACGGTCGTCACCGAAGGCATTTTCGCCAACCGCATCCAGGCCGATCCCGAGCTTGCCGGCGTCTCGGCGGTGCTGTTCGACGAGGTCCACGAACGCAGCCTCGACAGCGATTTCGGCCTCGCGCTCGCGCTCGACGCGCAAGGCTCGCTTCGGCCCGATCTGCGGCTCATCGCGATGTCGGCGACGCTAGACGGTGCGCGCTTCGCCGCGTTGATGGGCGACTGCCCGGTGATCGAGAGCGAGGGCCGTTCGTTCCTGCTTGAACTGCGCTATCTCGGCCGTCGTGCCGAAGCACGGATCGAAGAGGCGGTCGCCGCCGCCGTCCGCATCGCGCTGGCGGAGGGGGAGGGCGGGGTGCTCGCCTTCCTGCCCGGCGTCGCCGAGATCGAGCGCACCGCCGAACGACTCGACGGGCTGGGGCAGGGCGTGGTTCTCCACAAGCTCCACGGCAGCCTCGATCCCGCCGCGCAGCGCGCCGCGATCGCGCCCGATCCCGCCACCCGCAAGGTGGTACTGGCGACCGCGATCGCCGAGACCAGCCTGACGCTCGACGGTATCCGTATCGTGGTCGATTCGGGGTTGGCGCGGCGCCCCCGCTACGATCGCGCGGCGGGGATGACGCGCCTCGTCACCGAACGCGCGAGCCAGGCGGCGGTCACCCAGCGCGCCGGTCGCGCCGCGCGGCAGGCACCGGGAATCGCGTACCGATTGTGGGAGGAAGCCGCGACGGCGGGGCTGCCGCGTTTCGATCCGCCCGAGATCCTCGAAGCCGATTTGTCGGCGCTGACGCTCGATTGCGCGCTCTGGGGCGTTGCCGACCCACGCGTTCTCCACTGGACCGATCCCCCGCCCGAAGCCGCGATCGCCGAGGCGCGCACTCGCCTCGCGACGCTGGGTGCGCTCGACGCCCAGGGCCGCCCGACCGCGCACGGTCGCGCAATCGCCACACTCCCGCTGCCGCCGCGCCTTGGTCATATGCTCGTCGCCGCCGCCGATCTCGGGTTCGCGCGCACCGCCGCCGAGGTCGCCGTATTGCTCGGCGAACGCGGGCTTGGCGGCGCTGACCCCGATCTCGACACCCGTCTGCGCCGCTGGCGCACCGAAAAAGGCAAGCGCGCCGAGGCGGGGCGGGGGCTGGCGAAACGATGGACATCCTTGTTGCGTCATCCCCGCGAAAGCGGGGACCCATCTCCCGACCGCCGCACCGAATCCGATCCGCAGGAACCGGGTTCCCGCTTCCGCGGGGATGACGAGGTGGGGGTGACGATCGCCCTCGCTTTTCCCGATCGTGTCGCGCGCCGCCGCGATTCTTCGGGCGAGACCTGGGCGTCGGTCGGTGGCAGGGGGTTCCGCCTCGATCCCACCCTATCGCTCGCCCGTCACGATTGGCTCGCGGTCGCCGAAACGCAGGGGATGGCCGCAGGCGCGCGCATCCTCTCCGCCGCGCCGATCGACGCCGCGACGGTCGAGGCGCTGTTCGGTGACCGGATCGAGACCCGCCGCACTGCCGCCTTCGATCCCGCGACGGGCGGGGTGAAGGCGCTGCGTGAACGTCGGCTCGGCGCGATCCGGCTTGCCAGCGGCCCCGATGGCGACGCCGATCCCGATGCCATCGCCGCGGCGCTACTCGGCGGCATCCGCACGCACGGCCTCGATCTTCTCCCGTGGAGCGACGCCGCGCTGGCGCTGCGCGAGCGTGCGCATTTCGCCGCCGATCATGGCGGCGCCGATCTCGCGCTCGACGATGCCTCGCTGCTCGATCGCGCCGATCAGTGGCTTGGCCCCTTGCTCACCGGCAAGCGCCGGCTCGACCAGATCGAGCCCGGTGCGCTCACCGATGCGCTGCGCGGGATCATCGGCTGGGAGGCGATGCAGGCGATCGACCGACTGGCGCCTGTCCGCTTCGACGCCCCCGCCGGGAGTATCCACGCGATCGATTATGGCGCCGAAGGCGGCCCGCGCGTCGAATTGCGCGTGCAGGCGCTGTTCGGGCTCGCGACGCACCCGACCGTCGGCGGCGGGCGTGTGCCGCTGGTCCTCAGTCTCACCTCGCCTGCGGGACGCCCGATCCAGACCACGCGCGATCTGCCGGGTTTCTGGGCCGGAAGCTGGGTGGCGGTCGCCAGGGAGATGCGCGGGCGCTACCCCCGGCACCCCTGGCCCGACGACCCCGTCTCGGCCTCGGCGACGCTCAGGACCAAAAAGGCGGATGCACGCGACGGAAAACCGCGCTAATGCCGCGATCGAACAAGGAGCCATCATGCCGAGCGTCAGGATTTATCAACGCCCCAAGAACGCGATGCAGTCGGGCAAGGCGCGTACCGATCGCTGGGTGGTCGAGTTCGAGCCGGGCGAAGCGAAGCGTGCCGATCCGCTCACCGGCTGGGCCGGATCGGGCGACACGCGCGAGCAGGTACGATTGAGCTTCGCGAGCCTGGAAGCGGCCAAGGCCTATGCTGAGCGCGAGGGGCTGCCCTTCACGGTGACGCCCGCGCCCGCGAAGACGCTCAAGCTCCAGGCCTATGCCGACAATTTCCGCTGAGGTTCAGCCGAGGATCGACGGCGACAGCAGCAACAGCAGCTTGACGTCGATCGCCAGCCCCTCGGCGCGCTTCGTGGCCACGAAATCGGCGATGGTGGCCAGCGGCACGCGGTGGACGGTGATCTGCTCGTCGCCGTCGCCGCCGCCCGCCCCGACCTTGGTCAGCCCGTGTGCTCGCACCAACGTGAACCCTTCCGAGACCATGCCGGGCGACGCATAGAAAAAGCCGAGGTTTTCGATTTCCCCGGCGCGGTAGCCGGTTTCCTCCTCCAGTTCCCGCGCCGCGGAAGCCTCGGGCGCCTCGTCCGCGGTTTCGTCGCCCACCAGCCCGGCGGGTAGTTCGAGGCATTTCTTTCCCAGCGGCACGCGGTATTGCTCGACCAGGATCACGTCGCCTGCGTCGATAGCGAGGATCACCGCCGCCTGGATGCCGCGGGCGCGCGCCGCATATTCCCACTTGCCCTGGCGCTTGGCGGCGATGAATTCGCCCTGCCAGACGGTCTCGACGGGATCGGTGCTCACAATTCGATCAGCCGATCGGGAAGTTCGTTGGTGTCGGTCTCGGTCTTGGGGAAGGTCTCCGCCAGGATCGCGCCGATCTGCGCTACTGCCGCCGCCATGCCCTCGCCGGGTCGTCCGGCGCGAACCTCATCGACCAGCGCTGCCATCGCGTCGCCCCAGCGCTCGGCGGCTACCTTGCCGTGGATCGCCTCGTCGGCGACGATCTCGGCGCGCCGCTCGTCGAGCGAGAGGTAGAGCAGAATGCCGATCCGCGCCACGGTGCGCCGTTCGGCACCGACCCTGAAATATTCGACCGCGCGCCGCCGCACGCGTCGCGACCGCGTCGCCTTGGGCGTGAGCGCCATGCGCAATCGGCGCCAGGTCAATACATAGCGCACGATGAGGAACACGGTCGCCTCGATCAGCATCAGCGCGAAGAAGCTGCGGCCGGGCTGGGGCTCGCTGGCCCAGCCGCCCGAGAACCAGGCGATCCTGGCTTCCAGCGCGGCAGGACACAACGCTGCGAGGGCGACGACGAGCAACATCGTGCCGATCGCGTAATGCAGTGCGATATCGTGATAGGCGTCCGAGCGCGCGGTGACGATCGTCACGATCTCGCCGTCGGTGCCGTGCTCGGCCGCACGCACCGCTTCGGTGACGCGGGTGTGCTCCGCTTCGGTCAATCGGTTGACGCGCATCTACCAGCCCCCCGAGGCGCCGCCGCCTCCAAACGAACCGCCTCCGCCGGAAAAACCGCCACCGCCGCCGCCCGAAAAGCCGCCCCAGCTCGATCCGCCGCTCGAACTGCCGTTGCTCAAGCCGCTGAGTATCGGTCCCCAAACCCAGACCGAGCCGAGCCCGCCGCGATGGCGTCGTCCGCGGGCGTGGCCGAAGATTGTGGGGAAGATGACGAAGAACAGGATGCACATCCAGAAGATCGCGACGAAGAAGCCGCCGCCGTCGTCGCTGTCGCCCCGCTCGTTCACCACTTGTTGCGCGCGCTGCTCGGCGGCTTCGAGCGGCAGCTTCATCTGCTCGCCGATCGCATCGGCGCCCGCGATGATCCCGCCCGCCATATCGCCGTCGCGGAATCGCGGCAGGATGGCTTGGTTGATGATGACGCTCGACAGCGCGTCGGTCATGATCGGCTCGAGCCCATAGCCGACCTCGATGCGCACCTTGCGCTCGTTGGGCGCGACCAGCAGGAGGATGCCGTTATTGGCGCCTTCCTGCCCGATCTTCCATGCGCGGCCGAGTTTGTAGCCGTAATCCTCGATCGGATAGCCTTGCAGGTCGGGCACCGTCGCGACCACGAACTGCCGCGACGAGGCTTGTTCGATCTGTTCGGAGAGCTGGGTGAGCTGCGCTTCCTGTGCGGGATCGAGCAGATCGGCGGTATCGACCACCCGGCCCGACAGCGCGGGAAAGGTCTGCGCGTGGGCGAACGTGCCTGTACACGACAGCAGGACGCCGAGCAGGATGAGATACAGCCACTTCATGACGCGTTAGCCTCCGGCGCGATTTCGCGGATGATTCCCGAGGCGCCTGCCTCGATGCCTTCGGGCATGGTTCCCTTGCGGAAGGCGGGAAGGATGTCGTCGTCGATGATGGCGGCCGCCTCGTCGTCGGTCAGCGCCTTTTCGAGGCCGTAGCCGACTTCGATCCGCACCTTGCGTTCGTTCGGCGCGACGATCAGGAGGACGCCGTCGTTGTAATCCTTGCGGCCGATACCCCAGGTCCGGCCGAGATGCAGCCCGTAATCCTCGATCGTATGCCCGCCGAGCGATGGCACGGTAACGACGACAACCTGATGTCGGCTGCGAACCTCGACGGCCTTCAACCGGTCGCTCAGCCTCGCCTCCTGCTGTGGGGGCAGAAGGTCGGCGGCATCGACGACGCGCCCGGTGAGCGCCGGAAACGGATACGCCGGTGTCGCTTCGGACGATGCCGGCGCAGCGCCGCTGTCGCATCCGGACGATACGACGCAGATGATCAGGAAGAGGGCCGCCTTGACGATCAGCTCAGGTTCCCGAAATCGACCGTCGGCGCGTTTTCGGCGCCCGGCGTCGTCGCCTGATAGGGCACCTTGGGCTTGGCGCCGTAGAATATCTTGGCGCCGACTGCGTCGGGGAAGGTGCGGATGCGGGTGTTATATTCCTGCACCGCGCCGTTATAATCGCGGATCGCGATCGTGATGCGGTTCTCGGTGCCTTCGAGCTGGCTCATCAGCGTCGTGAAATTGGTCTGGCTCTTGACCTCGGGATAGGCCTCGACGGTCGCGAGCAGACGGCTCAGCGTGCCTCCCAACTGGCCCTGCGCGGCGGCGAATTGCTGCATCTTGGCGGGGTCGGAGAGATCCTCGGCATTGACCTGGATCGCGGTCGCCTTGGCGCGCGCGTTGACGACGTCGGTCAGGATCTTGTCCTCGGCGGCGACCGAAGCCTTCACCGTGTTGACGAGGTTGGGGATCAGATTGGCACGCCGCTGGTAATCGGCCTGGACGTCGGCCCAGCGCGCGTTGACGTTCTCTTCTGCTGTCGGGACCGAATTGATCCCGCAGGCGCTCACGGTCATCGCCGCGGCGAGCACGATTCCGGCACGGTATTTCATGCGCTTTCCTCCTCCAGTCCCTTGCTTCCTTATTCTAGGCGAAGCGCGCTACAAGGCGAAACCGAAATCGGTGTTCGTCAAGGGAGATTTCAGGATGTTGAGCGAATTCAAGGCATTCGTGATGCGTGGCAACGTGCTCGATCTGGCGATCGCGGTGATCATCGGCGGCGCGTTCGCGACGATTACCAAGTCGCTGACCGACGATGTCATCATGCCCGTGGTCGGCTGGCTGTTCGGCGGGTTCGACTTTTCGAGCTATTTCATCCGCCTCGGGCCGATCCCCGAAAGCTATGCGGGCTCGCCCACCAATTACGCCGCGCTCAAGGAAGCCGGCGTGCCGCTGTTCGGCTATGGCGAGTTCATCACCGTGACGATCAACTTCCTGATCCTCGCGTTCATCATCTTCCTGCTCGTGCGCTACGCGAACAAGGCGATGGCGCGTTTCGAGAAGGACGAGGCGCCTGCGGCTGATCCCGCCGATGTCGTGCTGCTGCGCGAAATCCGCGACGAACTGAAGGCGCAGCGCGGGGGCCAGTAAGCGTTCCGGCCGGCGGCCTGCGCGTCAGGCCGCCGCCAGATCCTCGGCGGTGGCGTCCGCAAGGCTGGTGCCGTCGAGGATGCGCGCGGTTTCGTCGCGCACGCGCATCATCGCGTGGCGGATCGCGCACGTCGCTTCGTCCTCGCAATCCTTGCAGCGCCGGTAGGCGGTGCGGCTGACGCACGGCACCAGCGCCAGCGGGCCTTCGATGATGCGGATGATCTCGCCCAGCGACACGAGGTGGGTGGGCTTGGACAGATGATAGCCACCCAGTTTGCCGCGCCGGCTGACGAGCAAGCCGGCGTCGCGCAGGTCGGCGAGGATAAGCTCGAGGAATTTGCGCGGCACGTTGGCGTGCGAGGCGATGCGGTGCATCGCGATCGGCGGGCCGCCGGCAGGTGTCTGAGCAAGATAGAGCATCGCGCGGAGCGCGTAACGAGAACGCTGCGTCAACATGATCGGGCTATGAGCCCGCATTATGGCGCTTCGAGGGCGCAGGGGGCGGCGTAAGGCGGCTTTTCTTTCAGGCCCACGCGCCTATATAGGGGGTGCCGGCTTTCGGGCCGGCTATGGCGATAAACTGCGGCGTACAATAGGCGCAGCGGACCCGGGGGCAGTACCCGGCGGCTCCACCAGATGGCTCTCCTGCTCGCGGGGCCAACTGACGGGGCCGAACCAGGATCGACGTGTGTTGAAAAGCGCTGTTTTCGCCCGGAATGGGACCACCGCGACGGCCCATAACACAAGTGCCAACGATAACGAGGCGCTCGCGATTGCGGCCTAACCCAAGACCTCACGGTCTAGGTTAGAACGACAAAAGCGCGGTTGGACCGCACCGGGCAACAGAAGCGGATTCCAGCGGCCGCCAGGGGGGCCGGGCAACAGAACCCCCTGGACCTCCTTGCATGAGGCGGCACCGCCCTCCAGCGCCATTCCAACGATGCTGCGCATCGCCGGAACCCTTGGCGCTCTTCCGCCCGCTCTCCCACAAGGTTCCCGCAAAGTATTAGGCGACTATCCCCTTCGGATAGGTAAGCGCCGAAATGCCCCCTTCTTCCCACCCCGGCGAAGGCCGGGGTCCAGTTACGAGCCGCCCGATGCTGGACCCCGGCCTTCGCCGGGGGGTGGATGAAAAGGGATAGTCGCCAAGTTGAAGTCCCGCGCAGGTCGTCGCCGCGCCCGTACGGCGCGCGAATCGGCGCATCCTCGATCGCCGATGCGACAGAGCGGCGTCATTTCATCCGAAATGCGGCTTGCGGAACAGCGCGTCGGCGCGGGATGATAGCGTTATCGCTTCGGCTGGCTATAAGCCGGCCGGAGAAGTGGGGGATTCGATGACATCGGGATTGCGCAGTACCTTGTCCGACCGGCAGGCGCTCTGGGCCTTCGTCCTCGGCTGCGTCGCGGTGACGGCGGGGGTGCTGCTGCACCTGCCGATGTTCCTGATGTCGCGGTCGATGGGCTATCACATGGCCGGGATGCCGATGGACACGCCGATGCTGATCGGCATGTTCCTGATCGTCGCCGGGGTCTTCGTCGCCGCTTACGGCCTATTGCCGCGCAATTTCGTCGCGCATCGCGGAGCGGTGGCCGATATCACCATTTCCGCGCCCGAAGATGCCGTGCTGGGCGCGCCGCACTGGAAATTGATGACCGTGCTCGTGATCGCGCTGGTGGTCGACGTGATGAAGCCGGCGGCGCTGGGCTTCGTCGTGCCGGGGATGGCGGTCGAATACCGGGTCTCGCGCGAAACCGCGTCGTTGATCGCTTTCTCGGCGCTGGTGGGAACCGTTGTCGGTTCGGTGCTGTGGGGGATCGTCGCCGATATCTATGGCCGGCGCGCGTCGATCCTGCTGTCGGCGGTGATGTTCGTCGGCACATCGATCTGCGGTGCGATGCCCAGCCTGGCATGGAATGTGGGCATGTGTTTCATGATGGGCGCCGCGGCCGGCGGGATGCTGCCCGTCGCTTATGCCTTGCTCGCCGAGATGATGCCGAGCCGTCATCGCGGGTGGAGCCTCGTACTCGTCGGCGGCCTTGGTGCGCTGGGCGGTTATCTCGCGGCGAGCGGGGTTTCGGCGCTGCTCCAGCCGATCTTCGGCTGGCGCATCCTGTGGCTCGTCAATCTGCCGACCGGTTTGCTCCTCGTGATGCTCGGCGGGTACATTCCCGAATCGGCCAAGTTCCTGATCTCGCGGGGGCGTGAACACGAAGCCGAGGCGGTGATGCGCCGTTTCGGCGCGGTGGCGCGACGGATCGTGGAGGAAACCCCCAGAGCCGCGGCGCGCGGGATCGCGCATTCGCCGCTCACCGGCCGCCATCTGATCGGCAAGCTCGCCGGGCTCAGCATCGGCGGGCTGTCGTGGGGCTTCATCAGCTTCGGGCTGTTGCTGTGGCTTCCCGCCGACCTGATCGAAAAGGGCTATTCGGTGGGCGCCAGCAGCCGCCTGCTCGCCGAATCGGCGCTGATCTCGTTTCCCACGGTCTTTCTCGCGGCGCTGATCTACAGCCGGTGGAGCACCAAATGGTCGCTCGTCGCGACGCTTGGCGTCACCATTGCCGGATTGCTCGGCGTGATGTGGCTCGAACTGTCGGGCGGCGGCGGCCCGGTGCTGCCGGTCGCGCTGCTGATCGTCGGATCGAACGGGCTGCTGGCGGTCATCCTGCCCTATACCGCCGAGAGTTTTCCGCTGCGCGTGCGCGGCCGCGCGACCGGCTGGGTCGCGGCGTGCACCAAGACGGGCGGCCTGATCGCGCAGGGGCTGGCCATCACCGCGCTGGTGCCGACGATGACGGTGGTGGCGGGGCTCATCATCGTGCCGACAATGGCGGCGCTGGTGCTGGTCGCGTG
The DNA here is from genome assembly GCF_003550065.1 of Hephaestia caeni. Taxonomy (GTDB): domain Bacteria; phylum Pseudomonadota; class Alphaproteobacteria; order Sphingomonadales; family Sphingomonadaceae; genus Sphingomonas; species Sphingomonas caeni_A. The sequence continues at coordinate 127,900 of NZ_QXDC01000003.1, read as the reverse complement.
GTTCGGCCGCGAGACGCTGGGGCGCGACCTGCGCGAGCTTGACGACGAGGGCCAGCACGCGGCGGCGTGAGCGTACCGGTTCTCCGTCGCCGGGTGTGGCGCTTGTGATTCCGGACTCCCGCTTTCGCGGGAGAACAGGGGTGTGGGCCGCCGCGGGCCGGGATAACGAAAAAGGGCCCGGCGATCGCTCGCCGAGCCCTTTTTCATGTCGTCGGTCGAACCGCTCAGTCGCGATCGCCGGTCAGGAAGGCGGGGGCGAATTCGGGCGCGTCGCCCTCGTCCTTGCCGCCGTCGCTGTGCTCACCGCCGCCGCGACGCGGGCCGCGGTCGTCGTCGCGGCGAGGCCCGCGATCACGGCGCGGACCGCGATCGCCGCCACGGCCGCCGCGATCACCACGATCGCCACGCGGACCACGGTCACCGCGCTCGCGCGGTTCGCGCGGCGGGCGGGTGTCTTCCAGTTCGGCGCCGGTTTCCTGATCGACGACGCGCATCGACAGGCGAACCTTGCCGCGCGGATCGATCTCGAGCACCTTGACCTTCACTTCCTGGCCCTCGGAGACGACGTCGGTGGGTTTCTCGACCCGCTCGTTCTTCATCTCGGAGACGTGGACGAGGCCGTCCTTGCCGCCCATGAAGTTCACGAACGCGCCGAAATCGACGATGTTGACGACCTTGCCGGTGTAGATCTTGCCGACCTCGGCCTCTTCGACGATGCCCTCGATCCACTTGCGCGCCGCCTCGATCTGGCTGACGTCGGACGAGGAGATCTTGATCACGCCCTCGTCGTCGATGTCGACCTTGGCGCCGGTGGTGGCGACGATCTCGCGGATCACCTTGCCGCCGGTGCCGATGACATCGCGGATCTTCGTCTTGTCGATCTGCATCGTCTCGATGCGCGGGGCGTGCGCCGAGAGTTCCTCACGCGTGTGATCGAGCGCCTTGCCCATTTCGCCGAGGATGTGCGCGCGGCCCTCATGTGCCTGCGCCAGCGCGACCTTCATGATCTCCTCGGTGATGCCGGCGATCTTGATGTCCATCTGAAGGCTGGTGATGCCCTCGCTGGTGCCCGCGACCTTGAAGTCCATGTCGCCGAGGTGATCCTCGTCGCCGAGGATGTCGGAAAGGACGGCAAAATCCTTGCCTTCGAGGATGAGCCCCATCGCGATGCCCGAGACCGGGCGCTTGAGCGGCACGCCGGCGTCCATCATGCTCAGCGAGCCGCCGCATACCGTCGCCATCGACGACGAGCCGTTCGACTCGGTGATGTCGGAGAGGACGCGGATCGTATACGGGAACTCTTCGGTGGTCGGCAGTACGCGATGCAGCGCGCGCCACGCCAGCTTGCCGTGGCCGATTTCGCGGCGGCCGGGGGCGCCGAAGCGGCCCACTTCACCGACCGAATAGGGCGGGAAGTTGTAGTGGAGCATGAAGCGCTCGTACGACAGGCCGGTCAGCCCGTCGATCATCTGCTCGCTGTCCTTGGTGCCGAGCGTGGTGGTGCAGATCGCCTGCGTCTCGCCGCGGGTGAACAGCGCCGAGCCGTGGGTGCGCGGCAGGAAGCGGACCATCGCCTCGATCGGGCGGATCTGCTTGGTGTTGCGGCCGTCGATGCGGCTGCCGTCCTTGAGGATCGCGCCGCGCACGATTTCCGCCTCGAGCTTCTTGACGAGCTTGATCGCGGCCATCTGGTCCTGCGGGGTGGCGTCGGCGAAGGCTTCCTTCGCCTTGGCGCGCGCCGCGTTGAGCGCGTCCGACCGCTCGGACTTGTTGATCAGCTTGTAGGCGGCGGCGATATCCTTGCCGATGAGCTTCTCGAGCTTCTTCTTCATCGCCGACTGATCGGCCTTGGGCGCGAGTTCCCACGGCTCCTTGGCGGCCTGCTCGGCGAGGTCGATGATCGCGTCGATCACCGGTTGGCACGCGCGATGTGCGAACATCACGGCGCCGAGCATCGTCTCTTCCGACAGCTCGGCGGCTTCGGATTCGACCATCATCACGGCATTGGAAGTGCCGGCGACGACGAGGTCGAGATCACCGCTTTTGGCCTCTTCGAGCGTCGGGTTGAGAACGAACTCGCCGTCGACATAGCCGACGCGCGCGCCGGCGATCGGGCCCATGAAGGGCACGCCCGAGATGGTGAGCGCGGCCGACGCGGCGATCATCGCCAGGATGTCGGGCTCGTTCTCGCCGTCATAGCTCATCACCTGCGCGATGACGTTGATCTCGTTGTAGAAACCTTCGGGAAAGAGTGGGCGGACGGGACGGTCGATGAGACGGCTGGTCAGCGTCTCCTTCTCGGTCGCCCCACGCTCGCGCTTGAAGAAGCCACCCGGGATGCGCCCGGCCGACGAGAATTTTTCCTGATAGTGCACGGTCAGCGGGAAGAAATCCTGACCTTCCTTCACCGACTTGGCGGCGGTGACGGCGCACAGCACCACGGTTTCGCCGAGCGTCGCGAGCACCGCGCCGTCGGCCTGGCGGGCAACGCGGCCCGTTTCGAGCGTGAGGGTCTTGCCGCCCCACTCGATGCTTACAGTTTTCGTATCGAACATTCTGTTTCCTTCACTCCAGGTGCCCTATGCGCCTGGGGCCTTTGAGGGAGCCATTCGTGGCTCGTGCCGGATCACCGAATTGCGGCCCGGCAAGCATGTGCTCCTGCGAAAGCAGGAGCCCAGGGTCTCGAGCGTTACGCTCTTGGCTCTGGATCCCCGCCTTCGCGGGGATGACGCAATACGTAATCGGCCCGCCGAAGCGGGCCGAACGTTTGCGTCACTTGCGAAGCCCGAGCTTCGCGATCAGATCGAGGTAGCGCTGGCCGTCCGAATGACGGAGGTAATCCAGCAGCGACCGGCGCTTGTTGACGAGCATCAGCAGGCCGCGGCGCGAATGGTTGTCTTTCGCGTGGGTCTTGAAATGCTCGGTGAGGTTGCGGATGCGCTCGGTGAGGATCGCGACCTGCACTTCGGTCGAGCCGGTGTCACCCTTGGCGCGGCCATGTTCCTTGACGAGCGCGTCCTTGCGCTCCTGCGTGATCGACATTCACTTTCCTTCGACATCGGGGGTAAGATTGAACCCGCGCACGACGCGAACCTCGCGGTTCAGGACCTCCACCAACGCAACCGGCATTTCGCCTTCGAACGCAAGGTGTTGGCCATCGTGGGCAGCGATCCCGACCAAGACTCGCCCCTGACGGAGCGACCCTGCCTGATCGGGGGTGAGCGCGAGAGCCGGGATGTCGTCCAGCGCCGTGCTCAACGGCAGAGACACGTCTTCAAGGGCGCGGGCCTTAGCGGCTTCGTCCAATTTGTCCAGCGAAATCGCCGGATCGAGGCCGAACGGCCCGGCCTTGAGGCGTCGCAACATGGTGACATGCCCCACTGTGCCGAGCGTGTGCGCGATGTCACGCGCGAGGCTGCGGATATAGGTGCCCTTGGAGACATGGGCGGTCAGCGTCACACTAGCGACCGGCGCGTCGGCTCCGCCATCGGGGGCGTCATCGCGAGAGAGAGCATGGATCGTCACCGATCGCGTCGCCAGCGTCACGTCCTCGCCCGCGCGCGCGAAATCATAGGCGCGCTTGCCGTCGACCTTGAGCGCGGAGAACGCCGGCGGCACCTGTTCGATCGCGCCGGTGAAGCGCGGCAGCACCGCCTCGATCGCGGCGATCGTCGGGCGCGACGCGCTGGTCGCGATCACCTTGCCCTCGGCATCGAGCGAGTCGGTCTCCTCGCCGAAGGTGATCGTGAAGGCGTAGATCTTGGCGCTGTCGAGCATCCGTCCGGCGAGCTTGGTCGCTTCGCCGATCGCGATCGGCAGCACCCCCGAGGCCAGCGGATCGAGCGTACCGCCGTGCCCCACCTTGCGTTTGGGATAGCCGCCCGTCCGGAGCGCGCGCTTGACCGCGGCGACGGCCTGGGTCGAGCCGAGGCCGACGGGCTTGTCGAGGATGATCCAGCCATGCATCGCGCGGGCCTTAGAGCGTATTCCACGTTCGTGGAAGCGAACCCAAGCGCGATCACTTCTCCGGTTTGGGGGCTCCCGGCTGGCCGGGAGGCGGCAGGCTGGTCTTGATGCTTTTCACGCCGCAGCTTCGATGACCGAAATCGGGGAAGGTCACATTCGAGAAGCGGTCGAACGTGCCGATATTGTCGGTCGTGTAGATGACCGTGACCGGGCCTGCATGCGATTCGATGCATGGGCCGCTCATCGTCACCTCGTACCATTTCAAACTGCGGTCCTGCATGTAGAGGATGCCGCTTCTGGGTGGCCCGGCCTGCCAGTTGCGGATGCCGCCGTGGCCCGCATTGGTGATTTTGGTCTCGACGCCGATCTTGCGCTGCGATTGTCCAGGCGCGGCGACGGCGCTGGCGGCAGCAATGCCGGCCGCGAGCGCGGTGACGATCGAAGCGATGCGCATGTGCGAACTCCTCGTCCCGCCCCTTAGCAGCTCTCGGCTGAACCGATGCTGAGCGTCCCCGTTGTGTCGATCGCCTCGGCGAAATGCCGCCGGCACAGCGCGACGTAGCGATCGTTGCCGCCGATTTCGGTCTGCGCGCCCTGGCGCACCGCGCGTCCTTCGGCATCGACGCGCAGGTTCATCGTCGCTTTGCGGCCGCAGGTGCAGACCGATTTCAACTCGATGAGCGCGTCGGCGATCGCGAGCAGCCGCGCCGAGCCTTCGAACAATTCACCCTGGAAATCGGTGCGTAGCCCGTAGGCGAGGACGGGGATGCCCATCACGTCGGCGATATGGGCGAGTTGCGCCACCTGCGTGGCGGTGAGGAACTGCGCCTCGTCGATCAGCACGCAGGCGATGCGGCCGTGCGCGTGGCGATCGGCGACCAGCCCCGCAATGTCGGTATCGGCGGCGAAGGGCGTTGCCGGGGTCGATAGGCCGATCCGCGAATCGATCACGCCCGCACCGCCGCGATCGTGGACCGCGGCGGTGAACAGCATCGTTTCCATGCCGCGCTCGCGATAGTTGAAATCGGCCTGGAGCAGCGTGGTCGATTTGCCCGCGTTCATCGAGGCGTAGTAGAAATAGAGCTTGGCCATGCGCATCGGCATGGCGTGGCGCCCCGCTGCGGTCAATCGCGCCCGCGCCCGCACAAGGTTAGCACCACGTTAACCAACGCTTCCTAGGCTGGCGCGCAAAAGGAGACACCGCGTGCGCCTGATCGTCCATATGGGCTTCCACAAGACCGCCTCGACGCATTTGCAGGAATTGTTGAACCGCCACAGCTCGGTGCTCGCCTTGCGCGGCATCTGGTATCAGCCGCAACCGGGCTATGCCGCGCATCACGATACCGCGAATCCGCTCCTCGTCGGCGATGCCGGCCCGTTCGAGGCGATGATCGGCGAGGCAAAGGCGGCGGGTGCGCACACGATGATCCTGTCGTCGGAGAATCTCGAAGGCGTCGTCTTCAACCCCGAGATCGCGCTGCTGATCGAACGGGTCGCCGCCGATCATGGTTTCGACGCGATCGAATGGCATGCCGTGATCCGCGCGCCCGGCGCCTATTTCGAGAGCCTGCATTCGCAATTGAGCTGGCATACCTATGCCGACAGCCTGACGATGTTCTCCGAGATCATGAAGAAGGGCGTGCTGTTCCTGCCCGAGCCGCATTACGGCCCCGGCGCGACGCCTTATTGGTTCTTCTGCTTCGATTATCACGCCTTCCTGGCGGGTTTTGCGGCGATGCCCGGGCGACAATTGTTCGTCCACGATTATGAGGATCGCGATCCCTATCCCGGATGGCGGATCATCGAGCGGCTGGGGGTGCTGGATATGCTCGTCGAGCAGCCCGAGGAAGATCGGTGCAACCACCGCCTACCGCGCCCGCGCGCCGAGGAGCATTTTCGCGCGCGGCTACGCGAAGCGGCGGGCGATCTGGCAAGCTGGGGGATCGTGCGCGACGCGGTCGAAACCAATCTCGCGGCCAATCTCGCCACCGTGCCGGTCTATGCCGAGGCGGTGGGGCAGCGCTATCACGCAAGCTATCTGACCGCGCTCGAGCAGTTCGGTTATTCGGATCAGCAGGAACCGCGCCGCCACGCAAGCGGTTGAAGACGGGTCGCCATGCGCGGCATCATCGCTGGAGGGGCCCGCATGCGACCAACCGATTTGCGAACCGCCTTACGATCGCCGCGCGGTCTGACGCTCATCGCGGTCGCCGGTGCGGGCCTCGTTCCCGCATCTGCGACCCCCATGCTCGCGCAGGACGTCTACGAGCGGTTCGGCGGCAGCCCCTATGTGGGCGCCGCGGCGATCCGGGTCGAGATTCCCGGCCGCAAGCCCGATATCAAGCAAGGCCGCGGCACCGCGCGGCTGGTGCACATGAAGCCCGCGCGCGCTGACTTTCGGCTCGAAGCCAAGGTTTCCGGCGCGCGCATCGACATCGAAACCAACGTCAAGGGCGGCTACGATCGATCGGGCTGGCGCAGCGATCCCGGCGACATCCTGATCCGGATCTCGGCCGGCGGCGTCATCACCGGAGGCGGCACCGACGCGGGATCGACCTTCCGTTATTCGGGCAAGGTCTCGCCGACGCATTTCACGATGACGAGCGAGGTCCGCAACGGCAAGGCGGCGCACGGGCTTCCCGCCGGCGCGGTGATACGGATCGATTACGATCTCAGCCGCAAGGCGCCGGTTCCCTCGAGCAAGGACGGGAAGGGGTGCCACATGGCAACCCGGCCGATCGGCAGTGCTGCCGGCGGGCCGATGACGCTCGGGCTGGTGCCCGTCTGCGATTGAAGCGCCCTTGCGTGTTTGTCAGTCCTCGCCGAGATCGCGGGCGACTTTGGGTGAGCGCAGCAGCGCGTCGATATGGCCGCCTTCGTCGAAACTGTCGTCGGCGAGGAATTTGAGGCGCGCGGCGTATTTCATCTTCACGCGGGTGGCGACCTCGCGCTGGAGATAGGCGGTGTTGGTGCGCAGCGCCTTGAGCACTGCCTCTTCGTCCTTGCCGAGCAGCGGCTTCACGAACGCCGTGGCGTGACGCAGATCGGGCGACATGCGCACCTCGGTGACGCTGACCATGTGTTTGGCCAACGTTTCATCATGCACGTCGCCGCGCGCAAGGATTTCGGACAGCACATGCCGCACCTGCTCGCCGACGCGCAGCGTGCGGATCGATTGGGTTTCGGGGGTGTCGTTTCGCATGACGCGGCCTCCAAGACGGCGTCACCCCAGCGGAAGCTGGGGTCTCAGGCCGCAGGAACGACGGTGAAGACGCTCCCGCAGCGCGAGATGCCAGCTTTCGCTGGCATGACGGTTGTTTCCTACAGCGTCCGTTCGCGCATCTCGACTTCGAAGGTTTCGAGGAAGTCGCCCGGCTTGATGTCGGTGAAGTTCTGCGTGAACGTCACACCGCATTCGAGCCCCGCGCGGACCTCCGCGACATCGTCCTTGAAGCGCCGGAGCGACGCGATCTCGCCGGTGTAGATGATGACATCCTCGCGGGTGATGCGCGCCTTGAGCGCTTTGCGGATGACGCCTTCGGTGACGAGCAGGCCCGCCGCCTTGCCATGCTTGCCCGCCGAGAACACCTCGCGGATTTCGGCACGGCCGACCACCGTCTCGAACGCCTCGGGGCCGAGTTCGCCCGCCATCCCCGCCCTGATCTCGTCGATCAGATCGTAGATGATGTCGTAATATTTGAGCGCGACGCCCTGCCGCACCGCGATCTCGCGCGCCTTGGCGTTGGCGCGGACGTTGAAGCCGATGATCGGCGCGCCCGATGCCCCGGCCAGCGTCACGTCGCTCTCGGTGATGCCGCCGACGCCCGAATGCAGCACGCGGGCCTTGATGTCGTCGGTCGAGATCTTGTTGATCGAACTGACGATCGCTTCGACCGAGCCTTGCGTATCGGCCTTGACGACGAGCGGATATTCGATCGCCTGCTTGTCCTTCAAGGCACTGAACATGCTTTCGAGGCTCGCCGGGGCCTGCGCGGTCCGCTTTTGCAGCAGCACGCTTTGACGATATTCGGCGACCTCGCGCGCACGCGCTTCGTTCTCGACGACCTGAAGTGGATCGCCCGCCGACGGGACGCCCGAAAGCCCGAGCACCTCGACCGGAACCGAAGGACCGGCTTCCTTCACCTGGCGGCCCTTGTCGTCGATCAGCGCGCGGACCTTGCCGCTTTCCGCGCCGACGACGAACACGTCGCCGACCCGGAGCGTGCCGCGGTTGACGAGCACCGTCGCGACCGGCCCGCGGCCCTTGTCGAGCTTGGCCTCGATCACGATACCTTCGGCATCGCGGTTCGGGTTGGCCTTGAGTTCGAGCAGTTCGGCCTGGAGCTGGATTTTCTCGACCAGTTCGTCGAGCCCGGTCTTCTTAAGCGCCGATACCTCGACATCCTGGACGTCGCCCGACATCTCCTCGACGATCACTTCGTGTTCGAGCAGACGCTCGCGCACGCGCTGCGGGTTGGCGTCTTCCTTGTCGACCTTGTTGATCGCCACGATCATCGGCACGTTCGCCGCCTTGGTGTGGTTGATCGCCTCGATCGTCTGCGGCATCAGCCCGTCGTCGGCCGCCACCACCAGGATGACGATATCGGTGACGTCGGCGCCGCGCGCGCGCATCTCGCTGAAGGCCTCGTGGCCCGGCGTGTCGAGGAACGTGATCTTCGACTTGTCCTTGAGCGTCACCTGATAGGCGCCGATATGCTGCGTGATGCCGCCGGCTTCGCCCGACGCGACGCCAGTGCCGCGCAGTGCATCGAGCAGGCTCGTCTTGCCGTGGTCGACATGGCCCATGATCGTGACCACCGGCGCGCGCGGCTCGAGCGCCTCCGGCGAATCCTCGGCGGTGTCGAGCGACAGGTCGATGTCCGATTCGGATACGCGCTTCACATTGTGGCCGAATTCGGTGATCAGCAGTTCGGCGGTGTCCTGATCGATCGTCTGGTTGACGGTGACGGCCATGCCCATCTTGAACAGCGCCTTCACGAGGTCGGCGCCCTTTTCGGCCATGCGGTTGGCGAGTTCCTGGACGGTGATCGTCTCGGGGACGATCACGTCGCGAACCTGCTTGGCCTGCGCCTCGCGCGGGCCGGTGTGGCTGCGGCGTTCCTTCTCTCGCGCGCGCTTGAGCGCGGCCAGGCTGCGCGCCCGCGCGCCGTCGTCGCCGCCGAGCGCGCGATTGACGGTGAGCTTGCCCGAGCGACGCTGATCTTCACGCTCCTTGCGTTCCCGCGTCGGCTTGCTCGCGGGTTCCTGACGCTTGCTCGTTGACGGTGGACCCGAAACGTCGGGTTCCGCGCGGCGCGCGACGGGTTGCGGCCGCTCGGGGCGCTGCACCGGCGTGAACCGGCGCGGCGCGGGCAGCGAATCGTCGAGCTGGACTTCGCGGCGCGGGGCGGGGGTCGGCGTCGGGGCTTCGGCCGCCGGCGCCGGTGTTGCCGCCGGCGCTTCCGCAGCCGCAACCGGGGCTTCGGGCTTGGCCGTGGGCTTGGCTTCGGCCTCGCGCTTGTTCCGCTCGGCGCGGCGATGCTCCTCCTCGAGCGCCTCGGCCCTTTCGCGGTCCTCGCGACGGCGCGCTTCCTCCAGCGCTTCCATGCGCTGTTCCTCGGCGTCGCGCAGCAAGCGTTCCTGGCGCTCGCGCGGCGTTTCGCTGGGCGTCGCGGCGCGTGCCGGCGCGGCAGGCTTGGGCGCAGGTGCGGGCGGGGCCGGCGGTTCGGCGTCGATCTTCGGTGCCTCGGCCTCGCCGGGCTTGCCCAGCACGCGACGGCGCTTGACCTCGACCACCACGGTATTCGAGCGGCCGTGGCTGAAGCTCTGCTTCACCTTGCCGGTCTCGACCGTACGCTTCAGGCCCAGCGGCGCGCGGGCGCCCAGTTTCGGCTTCTCGTTGTCCGTATCGCTCACTCAAAATCCTCGTGTCGTCTCGTCGGCCGGTCCGGGTCCGCCTGTTTCGAACGCCGATGGCTCTTGCGAGGCCGTTTCGCAAGCTACCGTGTCTTCGTCGGGTCCGATAAAATACAGCCAGCGATCGAGCGTTTCGCGCAATCGCCGGGCGGCATCGGGGTCGGTCAGGCCGCCATGTACCACATTCTCGCGGCCAAGGGCCAAGGACAATATGGCGCGTCCGACGGGAAGAACCAACCCCCGCAAGTCACTTCCTTCGGCGTCGCTGCCGACGCGCCACGCCGAATCGAGCTTGCGGTTGCCGTCCACGCTCGCGTCGGCGGCGTGGAACAGCAGATGGAGCTTGCCCGATCGCGCCGCCGCCTCGATCCGCTCGCTGCCGATCACGACATGGCCCGCGCGCGCCTCCAGCCCCAACCGGTCGAGCGTCGCTTTCTGCAAGGCCGTGGCAATCAGCGCGGGCAGATCGTCGGGGATGGTCAGGTCACCCGATTTGAATGCCCGCGCCAGCGCGCCGCGCAGGCGGCCCTTGGCGGTTGCCTGTTCGAGATCGCGCTGCGTCACCCCGATCCACGCGCCGCGCCCCGGCGCCTTGGCGCGCACGTCGGGCAGGATCCGGCCGTCGGGGGCGAGCGCGAGCCGGATCAGGTCGCCCCGCGCCTCACGGTCGCCGGAAAGGATGCACTTGCGGATGGGATCGGCGCTCATGCTCCCCTCCCTTCGAAGGGAGCGGGGAAGCATGAGCGAGTGCCGACGTTACGCTTCAGCGTCTCATTGGGAGGTTTCCGCATTCGCGTCCTCCCCGGTTTCGGCCGCGGGTTCCGCGGGCGCCGGCTCGTCCTCGAACCAGTGCGCACGGGCGGCCATGATGATCTCGTTGCCCTGCTCGTCGGAGAGGCCGTATTCGGCGAGCACGCCGCCCTTATCCTCGGGCCGGTTGCTCGTTTCCTGACGGCGGCGCGGCTCGATGCGCTTCTTCTGGACGAGTTCGTCGGTCGCCAGATCGGCGAGATCGTCGAGCGTCCGGATGCCTGCCTTGCCGAGCGTGACCAGCATCGGCTCGGTCAGATACGGCATGTCGATGAGCGCGTCCTCGACGCCGAGCGCCTTGCGCTCCTCGCGCGCCGCGGCCTCGCGACGCTCGAGCGCTTCTTGCGCGCGGCTCTGCAATTCGGCAGCGAGTTCCTCGTCGAAGCCCTCGATGCCCGCGATCTCGTCGGCCTCGACATAGGCGACTTCCTCAAGCGCGCCGAAGCCCTCGGCGACGAGGAGCTGCGCCAGCGTCTCGTCGACGTCGAGTTCCTTCTGGAACATCTCGGAGCGTTCGAGGAATTCGCGCTGGCGCTTCTCGCTCGCGTCGTCCTCGGTCAGGATGTCGATCGCCTTGCCGGTGAGCTGCGAGGCGAGCCGTACGTTCTGGCCGCGACGGCCGATCGCGAGGCTGAGCTGATCGTCGGGGACCACAACCTCGATGCGGTCTTCTTCCTCATCGAGCACCACGCGGCTGACGCTCGCGGGCTGGAGCGCGTTGACGACGAAGGTCGCGGTGTCGGGGGACCAGGGGATGATGTCGATCTTCTCGCCCTGCATCTCCTGGACGACCGCCTGGACGCGGCTGCCCTTCATGCCGACGCACGCGCCGACCGGATCGATCGAGCTGTCGTGGCTGATGACGCCGATCTTGGCGCGGCTGCCGGGATCGCGCGCGGCGGCCTTGATCTCGATGATGCCGTCGTAGATTTCGGGGACTTCCTGCGCGAACAGCTTCTTCATGAAATCGGGATGCGCGCGGCTGAGGAAGATCTGCGGCCCGCGGTTCTCGCGCACCACCTTCAGGATCAGGCTGCGGATGCGGTCGTTGACGCGCACCACTTCGCGCGGGATCTGCGCGTCGCGGCGGATGACGCCCTCGGCGCGGCCGAGATCGACGACGACATGGCCGAACTCGACGCGCTTGACGACGCCAGTGATGATCTCGCCGACGCGATCCTTGAATTCCTCGAACTGGCGCTCGCGCTCGGCATCGCGGACCTTCTGGAAGATGATCTGCTTCGATGCCTGCGCCTGGATGCGGCCGAACTCGATCGGGGGCAGTGGATCGACGATGTAATCGCCGACGACCGCGCCGGCCTGGAGCTTCTGCGCGTCCTTGACCGAGACCTGCTTGAAATAATCATCGACCGCCTCGACCACTTCGACGACGCGCCACAGGCGCAAGTCGCCCGAATTGGGGTCGAGTTTCGCACGAATGTCATTCTCGGCGCCGTAGCGCGTCTTGGCGGCGCGCTGGATCGCTTCCTCGAGCGCCTCGACGACGATCGCCTTGTCGATCAGCTTTTCCTTGGCGACCGAATCGGCGATCGCGAGCAGCTCGGCCTTGTTGGCGGAAACGGCGGTGGCCATCGGGACTTATCCTTCCACTTCGATAACCTTGTCCGCACCTTCGGCGGACAGGGGTTGGGTTGCGGCGATCAATTTATCGGTCATCAGCAGCTTGGCGTCCGCGATGGCCGCAAAATCGACCGTCATTGTCTGGAACTTCTTCACATCGATCGCGACGCGCCCGGCGTCGAGCCCGAGCAGGATGCCGGTGAGTTGCTTGCGTCCGTCGATTGGCCCGACGAGGTGAAGCCGCGCTTCATGGCCCTTCCAATCGTCATAATCCTGCAAGCGGGTGAGCGGGCGATCGATCCCCGGTGAGCTGACCTCGAGCCGATAGCCACCCGGAATCGGATCGCGGCCTGTCGCCTCGGCTTCGTCGAGCCGATCCGAAATGCGGCGCGACAGATCGGCGCAATCGTCGATCGTGAGCTGGCGCGTGTCGGGGCGCTCGGCCATCACCTGGAGCGTGGGATCGGACGTGCCGCCATACATCTTGACGCGCACGAGCGCGAAACCGAGCGCTTGCGCCTCGGGTTCGATCATCTGCGTCAACCGGGCGATGTCCGCCATGCACACTTCCAATGGGCGTAAGGCACCGGCGCCGGAACCGGGGGGCGCCGACCTCCTTCACCTGACGATGTAAGAGAACGCCCGCGATATAGGCGCGTCCGCCGTCGCTGGCAAGCACGTTGCGCATCCGCTGTAACCGTGCTTGGCTAGGGTTTATTCCACTTACGTGGAAGCGGCCCTGGCCCGCTCCCCCACCCCACCTCCCAACGGCAGTATACTGAATGGGTGGAGGGGTGGGGGAGCCGGCCGGTGCCGTCTCTGTTTCAGCATGACTGAAACCGGCTATACGGGTCGTTCGCGCATTTCATCCAAGCTCTCGAAAGGCCCGCCATGATTCGTCGCCTTGCCCTCGTCGCTCTGCTCGCCAGCCCCGCCTGCTCCGCGCAGCCGCAAGCGCAATCGCAGCCCGCGAACGGCGACGCGGCGGCGTCCGGCCAGGCGTTCGTGCCGCCGCAGCCCGCCTCGGCAAGCAAGCCGGTGCCCAAGAACGCGCCGCAGGACGCCTCGATCAAGAACGTGCCCGCGACCGCCGGCAAGGCGAATCTGCCGGCGACCGCGCAACCCTTCACGATTCAGAAGATCGGCCAGTTCGAGGAACCGTTCGGGATGGAATTCCTCCCCGGCGGCGGCTTGCTCGTCACCGAAAAGGCCGGGGCGCTGAAGCTGCGCCATGCCGACGGATCGGTGGTGACGGTGAGCGGCGTTCCCAAGGTCGAGCCCGGCGGGCAGGGCGGGCTGCTCGACGTCGCGATCGCGCCCGATTTCGCCGACAGCAAATATGTCTATCTCACCTATTCTGAACCCGGCGAGAAGGGGAGCGCGCTCGCGTTGGCGCGGGGTACGCTCGCCACCCCCAACCCTGCGCGCGCCGCACTCCAGAATGTGTCGGTGCTCTGGCGCTCGGGCTCGAACGGTCCCGGGGGGCAGTTCGGCGCGCGCGTGGCCTTCTCGCCCGACGGCCAATATCTGTTCCTGAGCTCGGGCGAGCGCCAGCGCTTCTCGCCCGCACAGGATCCCGAGCAATTGCTCGGCAAGATCTTGCGGCTGACGCTCGACGGCAAGGCCGCGCCGGGCAATCCGATGTACGCCGAGGGCGGCGTGCGCGCGATGACGTGGAGCACGGGGCACCGCAATCCGTACGGCCTTGCCTTCGCCCCCGACGGGCGGCTGTGGGAAACCGAAATGGGGCCGCGCGGCGGCGACGAACTCAACCTGATCGAGGCCGGCAAAAATTACGGCTGGCCGGTGGTCTCGAACGGCGACAATTACAGCGGCCAGCCGATCCCCGATCATCCGAGCAAGCCCGAATTCGAAGCGCCGAAATTGTGGTGGAACCCGTCGATCTCGCCCGGCGGGATGATCATCTATACCGGCGACCTGTTCCCCCAATATAAGGGTTCGGCGTTCCTCGCCGCGCTCTCGGGGCAGGCGCTGATCCGCGTCGAATTGAACGGCGCGACTGCCAGGCCCGCCGAGCAATGGGACATGGGTGCGCGCATCCGCGACGTGATCCAGGCGCCCGACGGCGCGATCTGGCTGCTCCAGGATGACGGCGCGCTCGATCGGCTGACGCCGAAGGGGTGAGCAGCGCGATTTATTCGAACGCTGCGATACGCAGGTTGCCGATCAGCGTCTGCGCGCCGTGATCGTAGCGCACCGGCGCGCTGACGAAGAGGTATCTGGCGCGGTTGCCGTCGAACAGCCGCGCGTCGGCGATCTTTTCACGGCCGATATAGACGCGCATCCGATCGCCATCGACCGCGATCGAGACATGCATCGCGCGGTTGATATAGCCGTCCAGTGCGGGCTTGAAGAAGTGCGACACGCCCGTGGCGCTGCTCGCGACCGAACTGTCACCCGCGAAGTTCAGCTCGACCGCGGTGATCGCGCCGTCGTTATAGGCGTCCTGGATGTAGCTCTGGACGCTGTTGTCGGCCGCGAAACCGAAGGTCACGTCCCCTGCGTCGCGCAGCGTGTCGCCGACCGGCACGATATCGAACTCGACGGTGAAGCGTTCGGGCAGCGTTGGCGGCGTCGTCAATTTGTAGGTCGCGAACGCCTGGAGCGCGAGCCACTTGCCCGGCAGGTCCGGCGAGGCGACGATCTGGCCTGAGCCGTTGGTCTTCCACGCCGGCGGCATGGAGCCGACCGCGCTGTCGCCGAAGTCGATCGCGGTCACGACATGCGGGCCGGGAGTGAAATCGAAGCCCTGATCGATCGTCAGTCGCGCGCGCCTGGCCTGCGGTTCGTCGCTGGCGGGTCGCGCCTGATTCGGCTGGGTGATCGCGTCGATCGCTTTGTCCTTGAGCGCATCGACCAGCCGGTCGAACTGGGCATGGGCCGGTGCCGCCACCAGCATGCTCGCCCCGATCGCCGCCAACAGCAACCGCCACATCCGCAAGCCCATCATGCCCCGTCCTCCCTGATCCAGATCGATCCCGGTTATCGGGCAGGGGCGCCGGCGGCAACGACAGTGCGACGAATCGAACCGTCAAATATCGCGCACGATCAGATAGTTCATCCGTGCCGAGGCGATCGGCTTGGTCGAATCGTCCTGCCACGCCGTGGCCTCGACATTGGCGACCCGCGTGCCGAGCCGAGTGACGATCCCTTGGGCGCGCGTCTCCTTTTCACGGCCGCCGCGCATATAATCGACGGTGACGTTGATCGGCTTGATCCGCCCGCCGCCCTCGCTTTCGAGCGCGGTGTGGAGCGCGACGATCGCCGCCATTTCGAGCAGCCCGCCGATCGCGCCGCCATGCAGGAAGCCGGGCCGGCCGAGCACGTCGTCTGAAAAGGGCATGAGCAGCACCGGGGCGCCGCCATCGCCGGGCTCGACCGACAGGCCGAGCAAGTGGGCATAAGGCGGCAGCGTCACGCCTTGGCCTCCGCACCGGGCATGTCGAGGAACATATAGGTGCCCGCGACATGCGCGAGCGGATCGTCGGCATCGCCATCGTGCGCCTGGCCGCGGATGAAGGCGATCGAGCGGGTGATGCGATAGCATTCGCCGCGCCCGATCACTGTCTTGCCCGGGGTTGCGGGGCGCAGATAATCGATGCGGAGATCGAGCGTCGCCTGCGGGCGGAAGTGGCCGCGCTTGAGCCAGATCGCCATGCTGGTCGCCATATCCATCATCGACAGGATCGGGCCGGACGCGAGCACCCCGGAGGCGATATCGCCGATCAGGGTTTCACTATAAGGCAGCGCAAGCTCGACCCAATCGTCGCCGTGTGCGTGGTGCGTGATCCCCAGCAACCCGGTGTGCCCGCCCAGACCGTGGGCGAGGAAGCGTTCGGGATCGAAGGATGGAAAGGCGGTCATCGCCGCGCCTGTTACACGCGCCGCATGGGGTTCGCCAAGCGCCCAGGCTCACCCGCGCGCGGTCGCGGATTGAAGCGGCGTCGCCATCGGGATAGCCTTCGTTCCATGAACGACCGCGTCATCTTCTCCGTCGCCGATCAGGTCGCCGACGTCCGCCTTGCTCGCCCCGACAAGATGAACGCGCTCGATCCGGCGATGTTCGACGCGATCGGCGCGACGATCGATGCGCTTGGCCAGCGCAAGGACGTGCGCTGCGTGGTGCTGTCGGGCGAGGGCAGGGGGTTTTGCGCGGGGCTCGACATGGCGAGCATGGCCGCGGGCGGATCGGGGCTGTCGGCACGTGGCCGCAATGCCGACGGCGCGATCCTGCCGCAGCATGTGACATGGGGCTGGCGGATGCTGCCGATGCCGGTGATCGCGGCGGTCCACGGCGTCGCGTTCGGCGGGGGCTTCCAGATCATGTCGGGGGCGGACATTCGCGTCGCCGCGCCCGCCACGCGCTTCGCGATCCGCGAGACGCATTGGGGGCTGGTGCCCGACATGGCGGGCTTCCCTCTCTGGCGCACCCTGGTGCGCGACGATGTGCTGCGCGAACTGGTCTATACCGCGCGCGAATTCGATGCCGGGGAGGCACTGGCGCACGGCTTCGTCACCCGGCTGGCGGACGATCCGCGCGCCGAGGCGATGGCGCTCGCGCGCATCATCGCCGATCGCAGTCCGCACGCGGTGCGGGGCGCCAAAAGGTTGCTCAACATGGCGCACGACGCTGATCCACGCGCGATGCTGGCGGCCGAGACCGAGGAGCAGGTGAGGGTGATCGGCCAGCCCAATATGATGGAAGCGGTGGCGGCGAATATGGCGAAGCGGCCCCCGGTGTTCGAGGATTGAGGGCGGCGGCCCGCCCAATCGACACCCCCGCGCGCGCGGAAGGTTAGGCAAAGGTTAGGCCAAAACGCCTCGCCGCACACCGGCGCACCGCGTCGCGGCGAGGGCAATCAACGATCATCCCCGATTAAAGCACAATTCGGCTTTGTAGGACAGTGCGCTGCCGATTTTTGCTCTTTGAGCGTTAGCGCGGCGCCATGCGGATCGCGCCGTCGAGCCGCACGTCCTCACCGTTCATATAGGGGTTCTCGATCATCGCGAGCGCGAGGCGGGCATATTCCTCCGGCCGGCCAAGCCGCTTGGGGAAGGGGACCGAGGCCGCCAGCGCGTCTTTCACCGGTTGCGGCGCGGCGGCGAGCAGCGGGGTGTCGAAGATGCCGGGCAGGATCGTGTTGACGCGGATGCCCTCGTTCATCAGGTCGCGCGCGATCGGGAGCGTCATGCCGACGACGCCGCCCTTCGACGCCGAATAGGCGGCCTGGCCGATCTGCCCGTCTTCGGCGGCGACGCTTGCCGTCATCACGATCGCGCCGCGTTCGCCGTCCTCGCGCGGATCGAGCGTCAGCATGCCCGCGGCCGATTTGGCGACGCAGCGGAAGGTGCCGACGAGGTTGATCTGGATCAGCCAGTTGAATGCCTCGGCGGGGAAATGCTTGATCGTGCCGTCTTCCTTCGACCGGCTCGCGGTCTTCATCGCATTGCCGGTGCCCGCGCAGCACACGAGGATCGATTCCTGCCCGTTGGCGGCGCGGGCGTTGGTGAAGCCGGCATCGACCGATTCGTCCGAGGTGACATCGACCGCACAGAAGGTGCCGCCGATCTCGGTGGCGACCTGTTGGCCCTTTTCGGCCTGAAGATCGAAGATCGCGACCTTGACGCCCGCCGCCGCCAGCGCCCGCGCGGTTGCCGCGCCGAGCCCAGACGCGCCGCCGGTGACGACGGCTGAAATCGTGGTGTCGAGTTCCATGAAGCCTCTCCCTGATCCGCCGGGATGGCGGTGTATCGTTACAGCCGCTCGACGATCGTGACGTTGGCGATGCCGCCGCCTTCGCACATCGTCTGCAACCCGTAGCGGCCACCGCGTTTGCCGAGCGCATGGACCAGCGTCGCCATCAGCTTGGTGCCGCTGGCGCCGAGCGGGTGGCCGAGCGCGATCGCGCCGCCGTTGACGTTCATTTTCGCGGGGTCGGCGCCGACATGCCGGAGCCACGCGAGCGGCACGGGGGCGAATGCTTCGTTGACCTCGTACAGATCGATGTCGTCGATCGAGAGGCCGGCGCGGTTGAGTGCCTTGTCGGTTGCGAACAGGGGTTCCTCGAGCATCACCACCGGATCGCCGCCGGTGACGGTGAGGTTGTGGATGCGCGCGAGCGGTGTCAGCCCATGCTCTTTCAGCGCGCGCTCGGAAACCACCAGCACCGCGCTGGCGCCGTCGCAGATCTGGCTGGCGTTCGCTGCCGAGATCACGCCGCCTTCCTTGAGCAATTTGACCGCGCCGATGCCGTCGAGCGTCGCGTCGAAGCGGATGCCTTCGTCGATATGATGCTGCTGTTCGCCCTCGGGGGTCTCAATCGTCAACGGCACGATCTCGTCGGTGAAGTCGCCGCGCGTCGTGGCGGCGGCTGCGCGGACGTGGCTTTCGAGCGCGAACCGATCGAGCGCATCGCGGGAGAAGTCGTATTTTGCGGCGATCCGCTCGGCGCCCACGAATTGCGAGAAGTGGACGCCGGGATAACGCGCTTCCTGGCGCGGCGATTTGGCCGTGCCGAGCCCGGCTTGCGCGAACAGCGCGCCCGTTGAGCCCATCGGCACCCGCGTCATGCTCTCGACCCCGGCGGCGATCACCACGTCCTGCGTGCCCGAGAGCACCGCTTGCGCGGCGAACTGGATCGCCTGTTGTGACGAGCCGCACTGGCGGTCGATCGTCACCGCAGGCACGTTCTCGGGGAGATTCGAGGCGAGCACTGCGCCGCGCCCGATCTGGAAGCTCTGTTCGCCGCCCTGGCTGACGCAGCCCATGATGACGTCTTCTATCGCCGCCGGATCGATGCCCGCCCGCGCGACGACCGCGTCGAGCACCGCGCCGGCCATATCAGCCGGATGCCATCCGGCGAGCCGGCCGCCGCGCTTGCCGCCGGCGGTGCGCACCGCCTCCACGATATAGGCTTCGGCCATGCCCGGTCTCCATCAGGTTCGTGTTTGAAACTGATGGTCGCGCGGATCGGTCAATACGGCAAGGGCGTTTGCATACCCGACGATCGAAATTCGATCCGACCCGCTCTGGAGATGCGTCGGTCAAGCGCGACGAATTGGCAGCAATCGCGTCCGTGTCCGGTTGCGAACAGTTTTACGCGATTGGTCAGGATCGATCAGGTCGGCGATGCCCAACAATTTGCGTTCACGGCCGAATTCCGGGGTTTTATCCCGGATTGTGCCCGCATCCCGGCATAGGGATTATTATATCTCAATGACTTAAGTGTTTGGCATACATAATGCACTGCTACACTCGCTGCTGACGATGATAGCAGCGGATGTTGGAGGATATTATGCGTAACACCCGGAATTTCGCCCGCAATGGCCTGATCGGCACCATCGCTTTGTGCTTCGCCGCCACGGCGGGCTCCGCGGCTTATGCGGCAGGTGATCGCACGAACGATCCCAGCGCAGACGCGCCGCACATGAAGGTGGAGAAGTCGTCCGACGGCGAGGTCAAGTATTGCACGCGGATCAAGCAGACGACCGGAACCATCCTGTCACGCAAAGTCTGTAAGACGGCCGCCGAATGGGAAAAGGTGGGTGTTCACGTCACCCCGGAATGACGAGGTGCTTCAGGCGCCTTGAAATGGCCCTCGCGCGCTCGGGCAGGCGCGAGGGTATCAGCAGGTTGAGCGCGGTGAGCGGCTCGGTTCGCAGGCGATAGAGATATGCCTTCAGATCGGCGCGCAGCGGCGTGTGTGGCCGCCCGATCCCGCCGCGGATAGGGGCGCGGGCGGCCCCACCTCGGCAGCAACGGTAAAGGTCGTGCCTGGCAATCCGGTGAGCGTCAGTGCGTCACGAGAACCGGTTGCTCCTCGGAAAGCCGGTCGGCGGCATCCGGCCGGCGGCGCCGCGCGCGGTGCGCCAGCCGCTCATGTCGGGCTCGGTGCGGGTGCGGCCGGTGTCGCCGCCCATCGCCCAGCTCAGCCCGTCGGCGAAGGTGAAGGTCGTGGCGTCGGAGAGCCCGCCGTCGCGGTAACGCTGGAGCTGGACGCCCTGGCCGCGCGCCAGCTCGGCGAGTTCGGACAAGGGGAAGACGAGCAGCTTGCGGTTGTCGCCGATCGCGGCGACATAATCATGGGCGGGTGCGATCGGCTTGACGAGCGCGAGCTTCGCGCCCTTTCGGGGCGTCGCCACCGTTTTGCCCTTGCGTGTTTCGGCGATGACGTCAGCGGATTTGACCGCGAAGCCGCGGCCGTCGCTGGCGACGACGAGCAGCTTTTCGGCCGCGCTAGCGGGCAAGAGGCCGACGATGTCCTGATCGCCCTCGATGTCGATCATCGAGCGCACCGGCTCGCCGAAGCCGCGCCCACCCGGCAGCTTGTCGGCGCCGAGCGTGTAGAAGCGGCCCGATGCGACCGCGAGCAGGATCTTGTCGGTGGTCTGCGCGTGGAAGGCGAAGGCGGGGCCGTCGCCCTCCTTGAACTTGAGCGCATCGGCGGCGGCGAGATCGGCATGGCCCTTCATCGCGCGAATCCAGCCGCGTTGTGACATGATGACGGTGATCGGCTCGCGCTCGATCATCGCCTCCAGCGGAATGTCGCGCGCCGGGCCGGCCTGCTCGATCAGCGTGCGGCGGCGGCCCAATTCGGTTTCCGGGCCGTAGCGGTCGCGGATCTTGGCCAGATCGCGCTTGAGCCGGGTGCGCTGGCGCGCCTCGCTGCCGAGGAGCTGTTCAAGCTCGGCGCGTTCCTTTTCCAGCGCGTCCTGCTCGCGGCGCAGCTCCATTTCCTCGAGCTTGCGCAAGCTGCGCAGCCGCATGTTGAGGATCGCCTCGGCCTGGCGGTCGGTGAGGCTGAACTCGGCGATCATCACCGGCTTGGGCTCGTCCTCGGTGCGGATGATCGCGATCACGCGGTCGAGGTTGAGGAAGGCGATGATGTAACCGCCGACCAGCTCGAGCCGGTCGGCGATCTTGTCGAGCCGATGCTGGGAGCGGCGCTGGAGGACGACGAACTGGTGCTCGACCCAGGCAAGCAGCGCCTCGCGCAGGCTCATCACGCGCGGGGTGCGCGTCGCGTCGAGCACGTTGAGGTTGAGCGAGAAGCGGCTTTCGAGATCGCTCAGGCGGAACAGCGAATCCAGCAGCAGATCGGCCTCCACCGTGCGGCTGCGCGGTTCGAGGACGATGCGGATCGCCGCATCCGATTCGTCGCGCACGTCGGCGAGGATCGGTAGCTTCCTGTCGTTGATCAGGCTCGCGATCTGCTCGATCAACTTGCCCTTCTGGACGCCGTAGGG
Organism: Hephaestia caeni; assembly: GCF_003550065.1. GTDB lineage: Bacteria > Pseudomonadota > Alphaproteobacteria > Sphingomonadales > Sphingomonadaceae > Sphingomonas > Sphingomonas caeni_A. Next base: position 106,360 of record NZ_QXDC01000003.1, on the reverse strand, counting down.
GATCTGATCGACCACCGCGATCCAGGTGCCGCGACCCTGATCCTCGACGTGCCAGCGCGCGCGGGTATGGAAGGTGCCGCGCCCGGTGGCATAGGCCTCGGCGATCGCCTGTGGGCTGTCGACAAGCTGGCCGCCGGTGGGGAAATCGGGGCCTTTGACGTGGCTGAGCACCGCGGCGTCGTCGGCCTTTGGCTGGTCGATCAGCAGAATCGCGGCGTCGAGCAGTTCGGCGGCGTTATGCGGCGGAACCGAGGTCGCCATGCCGACCGCGATGCCGGCGGCGCCGTTCGCCAGCAGGTTGGGGAAAGCGCCGGGGAACAGCTCGGGCTCCTCGTCTTCGCCATTGTAGGTCGGGCGGAAATCGGTGGCGTTCTCGTCGAGGCCGTCCATCAGGTCGATCGCGACCTGCGTCAGCCGCGCCTCGGTGTAGCGATAGGCGGCGGCGTTATCGCCATCGATATTGCCGAAATTGCCCTGCCCGTCGACGAGCGGGTAGCGCAGCGCGAAATCCTGCGCGAGCCGCACCATCGCATCATAGACCGACTGGTCGCCGTGCGGGTGATATTTGCCGATCACGTCGCCGACGACGCGCGCGCATTTCTTGTAGCCCTGGGTGGGATCGAGCTTGAGCAGCCGCATCGCCCAGAGCAGGCGGCGGTGGACCGGCTTCATCCCGTCGCGCACGTCGGGTAGCGAGCGCGCGGTGATCGTCGACAGCGCATAGACGAGGTAGCGCTCCGACAACGCCGAATCGAACGGGGCGTCGAGGATGCCGATCGGCGGATTATCGGGCGGAAGGTCGGTGACGTCTGAAGCCATGCGGGGGCGATAGCCGTTTCGGCACGGCGACGAAAGCGGGCGCGGAACGCGGGTGGGGTGGGGGTTACACCGGGCTGGGCAGGTCGCGCGCGAGCTCGGCGGTCAGCCACGCACGGAAGCGCTTGATCTTGGGCACGTTGCGGCGGTGCTCGGGATAGACCAACCAATAGGCATAGCCGCGCGTCGAAAGCTGCTCGAAGGGGCGCACGAGGCGGCGTTCGGCAAGGTCGTTGCGCCAGAAGAAGGGGGTCAGCATCGCCGCGCCCTGGCCCGCCATCGCGGCATGGCCCTCGTGCGCCTGCGAATCGAGCCGCACGCCGGCGCGCGGCGGGCCGGGGGGCACATCGACCCCCGCCTCGCGCAGCCAGTGCGCCCACCACGGATCGTGCGGGCTGATCTGCGGCACGTCGAGCAGGTCGGCCGGGGTCGCGATCGTGTGCCGGGCGAGAAAGTTCGGGCTGCACATCGGCGTGAAATCGATGGCGATCAGCTTTTCCTGGACGAGATCGGGCCACCCCCCGCGCCCGGCGCGGATTGCGACATCGACGTCGTCGATCGCGAAATCGGTGAGGATGTCGGTGGTCTGGAGCCGCACCGCCATTTCGGGATGCGCGACCTGAAAGCTCCCCAGCCGCCACGCGAGCCAGGTGTTGGCGAAGGTGTTCGAGGTCGAGATCGTGAGCAGCCCCTCGTCCTCGGCGCGCAACCCCGCGAACGCGCCGTCGATCGCGTCGAACGCGCGGCTGACCGGGGCGGCCGCGCGGCGCCCCGCCTCGGTCAGCGTCACACGACGCTTCTCGCGATGGAACAGCGGCACGCCGAGCCGTTCTTCCAACAACTTGACCTGATAACTGACCGCGGCCTGCGTCATCCCGAGTTCGGCGGCGGCGGCCGTGAAGTTCTCGTGCCGCGCGGCGGCTTCGAAGACGCGGACGGCGGCGAGCGGGGGCAGGGTGCGCATGGTTTCGAACTCATAAGCACAGCTTGTCAATTGCGTCCAACGATTTGTTGGCATCGCGCGGCTTTCGACCGGATATGGGTGGGGTCGGAAGGATGGTCTGAAGACGCAGAAGGATCATTTGCCATGAATCACGATTTCTATAGCCCCGTTTGGACCCAGTATCGCGGGCGATTCGTCGAAAATGTCGCGGCGTTCGTGCGCGCCTCGCTCCAGGGTCTCGATCACGCGTTCGCGCGCCTCAGCGCGCATCAGTTCGATGCGCCGTGGCGGCGCACGGCACGACAGCAGATGCGTAACACGAGGTTCTCCAGCTATCGTTGAGGATCGGCGTTGAGGATTGGCGCGCCGGCCGCCGCCGGGTAGGGAAGGGTATGATCCCATCGATCGCGCTTTCCCTTTCGTGCTGACGGGCGGTTCGCCGCCGCCGGCCCCCGCGCCGATGACGTGGGACGATCTCACCCGCCGCCCCCGATCGCGCCCCGATGCGACGATCGCTTATGGCGACGACCGGATGCAGAGGGTGGACGTGTGGCGGCCCGCGGGCGCCGGGCCGTTCAAGACCGTGCTGATGGTGCATGGCGGATGCTGGCAGACGGCGGTCGCCGATCGCTCGCTGATGGACTGGATCGCCGCCGACCTGCGCGATGCCGGCTATGCGGTGTGGAACATCGACTATCGCGGGGTCGATCGCGACGGCGGTGGCTATCCCGGCACCTTTCTCGATGCCGCGCGCGCCGCCGACGCGCTGCGCGATCACGCCGGGCGCTTCGGCTTGAACACCCGCCGCATCGTCGCGGTCGGGCATTCGGCGGGCGCGCATCTGGCGCTGTGGCTTGCGGGGCGGTCGAAGCTGCCCGCGGCGAGTCCGCTTGCCGGTGGCGATCCGCTGCGGATCGATGCCGTCGTCGCGCTCGGCGGGCTGCCCGATCTCGAAGCGGTCGCCGCGAGCCCGGACAACGGGTGCGGCACCGATGTGGTGGCGCGGCTCGTCGGGCCGCAAACCGCGGCGCATCCCGATCCTTATGCGGATACCTCGGTGCCCCGCCTGCTCCCGCTCGGGGTGCCGCAGCATCTGGTCAACGGCGACGAGGACCGCATCGTCCCGCTCCGGCTCGGCACGTCCTATGTCGACCAGGCGACGGCGGCGGGCGACGCCGCGACGCTGCACGTCGTCGAGGCGACCGGGCACGTCGAACTGGTCGCGCCGGGCAGCGCGGCCTGGGCGACTGCGACAGCGCTGATCGCGGCGGCGTTCGCATGACGATGACGCGCGACGAGGCGCGGGCGCGCGATGCCGCCGATCCGCTGCGGCGGTTCCGCGACCGCTTCATGCTGCCCGACGGCGTGATCTATCTCGACGGCAATTCGCTGGGGGCGCTGCCGCGCGCGGCTCCGCCCGCGCTCGACGATCTCGTCCGCCGGCAATGGGGCGAGCGGCTGATCCGAAGCTGGAACGAAGGCTGGATCGAGGCGCCGCGCCGCATCGGCGACAAGATCGCGCGGCTGATCGGCGCGCGGCCCGGCGAGGTGATCGCCGCCGATTCGACCTCGGCCAACCTGTTCAAGCTGCTCGTCGCCGCGCTGCGCCGCGATCCCGCTCGCACCACGATCGTCAGCGAGCTGGGCAATTTTCACACCGATCTTCACATCGCCGAGGGCGCGGTGGGCTGCGTTCCCGGCGCGCGGCTGAAAGCGGTGCCGCGCGATGCGCTCGCCGGCGCGATCGGTGACGATACCGCGGTGCTGCTGCTGACGCATGTCCATTACAAGACCGCCGCGCGCTTCGACATGGCGACGTGGAGCGCGCGCGCGCACGACGCCGGCGCGCTCATGCTGTGGGATCTCAGCCATTCGACCGGCGCGGTCGCGGTCGATCTGGGCGGCGCGGGTGCCGATCTTGCGGTCGGCTGCGGCTACAAATATCTCAACGGCGGCCCCGGTGCGCCGGCGTTCCTCTACGTTGCCGAGCGCTGGCAGCAGGTGCTCGCCAACCCGGTGTCGGGCTGGATGGGCCATGCCGCGCCCTTCGCGTTCGAGGACGGCTATCGCCCGGCGCCGGGGATCGAACGCTGGCTGAGCGGGACGCCTGCGATCCTCGGGCTGGCGGGGCTCGAAGCCGGGGTGGATCTCGCGCTCGAGGCGGAGATGGCCGCGCTCGAGGCCAAGAGCGCCGCCTTGTTCGACGTGCTGGCGGCGGCGGGCGACGCGATCGGGCTGGCGTGCGTCAGCCCGCGCGATCCGGCCGCGCGGGGGAGCCATATCAGCTTTCGCCATCCCGATGCCTATGCGATCTGCCAGGCGTTGATCGAGCACGGGGTGATCGGCGATTTCCGCGATCCCGATATCGTGCGCTTCGGGCTCACCCCGCTCTATCTCGGTTTCGAGGATGTCGTGCGCGCGGGCGAGGTGCTGGCGGGAATCGTCCGGGGCGAGATATTCCGCGAATCGCGCTATGCCGTCCGCCGCGCGGTGACCTGATCGGGGGCGCTGGCTTAGCACCCCGTTAACCTCATTCCCCTAAGCGCCGGGTTGATGGCGCTGGAAAAGCTCGATTGCGCGGGGGGCGCAACAGGCCGGCCGGATGCGGAAGCGATTCCGGCGCCGGGGGAAACCGTGCGCAGGCTCGACATGCTGCCGATTCCCGCAGCGCTGCTGGCGCTTGGCGCCGGTGGCCTGGCGATCGAAGCATCCAATCGGGCGTTTCACGATGCCGGCTTCGCGCTCGATCGCCGCCCGTCGGCGCTCGTTCGGGCACTGGGCACCGAGATCGAGGATTTCCTCGCCTCGGACGCCGACCAATATGAGATGACGTGGCAGGCGGGCGACCCGATCGAGTGCCGCCACTATCGGGTCACGCTCGCGCGGGCGCATCATTCGGGCGCCACCCGCTGCCTCGTCACGCTGGTCGATCGCACCGCCGAGGTGCGCACCGAGCAGCATCTACGGCGCGAAATGTTGACCGACAGCCTGACCGGGCTGCCCAATCGAGCGGGCTTCTCGGACCGGCTCGAATCGATGATCGAGGCGGGCAAGGTGGCATCGTGCGCGGTGCTGGTGGTCGATCTCGACCGGTTCAGCCGCGTCAACGCCTGCCTAGGCGCGCTGGCGGGCGACGAACTGCTGATCACTGTCGCGCGCCGGATCAAGGGTGCGTTGCGCGTGCGCGACACGCTGGCGCGGATCGGCGGCGACGAATTCGGCATCCTGATGGCGATCGACGAAACGCCCGACGAGGCCGATCGCGTCGCCGCGCGCATCCGCAGCGCGCTGGCGACACCGTTTCGCCTTTCCGATCTCGAATTCCATATCGACTGCGCGATCGGCGTGGCGTTCGGCACCGCGTGTCTCGACGACCCGGACGTGCTGATCCGCCACGCGCAATTTGCGGTCAAGCGATCGAAGACGAGCGGGCTGGTCGAGGCGTATCAGCCGCGCGCGCTGACGCTGGCGCACGCCCAGTTCGAGATGGAGACCGCGCTTCGCCGCGCGATCGACAATGGCGATCTCAGGCTCACCTTCCAGCCGATTTGCGATCTCGGCACCGGCCTGGTGACGGGGTTCGAAGCGCTTGCGCGCTGGACCGACGAGACGGGAACCGCCCATCCGCCGTCGGATTTCATCCCGGTCGCCGAGGAATCGGGGCTGATCGTGCCGCTGGGGCGCTGGGCGCTCGACAAGGCGGCGGCGACGCTCGTCGAATGGGATGCGCGCGCCGGCGGCGATTGCGGGGTGCGGGTCGCGGTCAACCTGTCGGCGATCCAGCTCCAGCGCGACGATATCGCCCCCGTCGTCGAACGCGTGGTCGACTCGAGCGGGCTGACGGGCAACCGCCTCACGCTCGAACTCACCGAAAGCGCGTTCATCACCGATCCCGATCGGATCGCGCGCACGATGCACGCCTTGAAGGAGATCGGCTGCACCGTCGCGATGGACGATTTCGGCACCGGCTATTCGAACCTCGCTTCGTTGCAGAAGCTCCCCATCGACGTGCTCAAGATCGACCAGAGCTTCATCATGGGGCTGCTCGCCGATCGCGACAAGGTGGCGATCGTGCGGGCGATCCTGAGCCTTGCCCAGGCGCTGGGCATGGACACCACCGCCGAAGGCGTCGAGACGCCCGAACTCGCGCAGACGCTCACCGCGCTGGGCTGCACCTACGGCCAGGGCTATGCCTTCGCGCGCGCGCTCGATCCCGATGCGGCCTACGCTTATCTGGTCGCGCGCAACCATTCTTCGGCGGCCTGATCGGCGAGCTGTTCGGCGCGGTTGGCGGCCGGGAACCCTTCGTCGATCCACTGCCGCTCGATCCGCCGCAACAGCCGGGCGACATCCGGCCCGGCCTTGACGCCACGCCGCACCAGCGCGCCGCCGCCGATCGGCAGGCCGGGCGGTGTCCAGTGGGCGATGCGTGCCGCCTCGGCCGGGGCATCCGCCAGCAGCAGCGCATCGACCGCGCCGCCGGCGCCGCGGCGATAGGCCAGCGCCTCGCTGGTCGCCTCGTCGATCGGCGCCTGCGCGACGGCGAGCCGCTTGCGCTCGGCATTGGAGAGCTTGAGCCGGGCGGCGATCGCGGCGGCGGTCTCGGGCTCCGCCGGCAGCAGCGCCGCCAACCGCCGGATCGGATTGGGGGAAATCGCGGCGGCGGCCTCGGCCCCGGCGAGCCGCGCCAGCCGATCGACGCCGCCGGCATCGATTTCGGGCACGATCGGCGCGAAGATGCCGCGCGCCAGCATCAGCCGCACCACCGGCACTGCATTCCGCGCGACCAACAGCTTGCGCACCTCCATCGCGATCCGTTCGCGCGAGAGCGCCATCAGGTCGTTGGCGCGCGCGGTGCAGGCGTCGAGCCCAGCGGGATCGGGCGTATCGCCGAAGCGCGCGTGGAAACGGAAATAGCGCAGGATGCGCAAATGATCCTCGGCGATGCGCTGCAAGGGATCGCCGATGAAGCGCACGCGGCCCGCCGCGAGATCGTCGAGCCCCCCGAAATAGTCGAACAATTCGCCCGTCAGCGGATCGGCGTAGAGCGCGTTGATCGTGAAATCGCGCCGCGCGGCGTCTTCGCGCCAGTCGTCGGTATAATCGACGATCGCGTGGCGGCCGTCGGTCGAAACGTCGCGGCGCAGCGTCGTCACCTCGACTGGGCCGCTGTCGAGCACCGCGGTGATCGTGCCGTGCGCGAGGCCGGTCGGCACCGCCTTGATCCCGGCCGTGCGCAGTCGATCGAGCACCTCCTGCGGCGGATGGCGCGTCGCGAGATCGACATCGGCGACGTCGAGCCCGATGCCGAGGAGTGTATCGCGCACCGCGCCGCCGACGATGCGGGTCTCGCCCCCGGCCGCGCCGAGCACGTCGACGAGCTGCGCCAGCCCCGCGCGCCGGCGCCAGGCGGCGTCGGGAAGCGTCACGCGGTCCATCGCAGCCGCCGCGACAGGTTGACGATCATCGCCGCGGTGGCGCCCCAGATACGGTGGCCGTCCCAGCTAATCTCGTAATAATGGCGGTCGCGGCCCTGCCATTCGACGCTCGCCTCGACATGGTTGGCGCCGTCGAGCAGGAAAGCGAGCGGCACCTCGAACACCTCGGCGACCTCGGCCTCGTGCGGCGTCAGCACCAGATCGGGCGGCACGACGCCGACGATCGGCGTCACCTCGAACCCGGTGACCGTACGATAGCGATCGGCCGCGCCGATCACGGTGACGCGCGCCGGCGGCAGGCCGATCTCCTCCTCGGCCTCGCGCAGCGCGGCGGCGGTCACATCGGCATCGCCCGGATCGACGCGGCCGCCGGGAAAGGCGATCTGGCCGGGATGGCGGCTCAGCGTTTCGGTGCGCTGGGTGAGGATCACCCCCGGCTCGGCGCGGTCGGTGACGGGCACCAGCACCGCGGCGGGCATGATCGAGCCGCCCCGGCCGCGGATGTCGTCGTCGCGCTCGTCGCCCGCGAGCAGGACGATGCCTTCGGTCGGATGGTCGAGCGCGCTGCGCAGGCGATCGGTGAGCGTCATCCGGCGTCCAATGCGAAAAACGCGCCATCGCTCCACACCCCGGCGGGGGTGTCGCCGCCGGCCAGCGCACGCTCGGCGAGGTCGTAGAATACCGGCCGCGCGATCAGCGCGTCGAGCCCGCCACGCACGCGCAGATAGGGGCGCGGGCCGTCGCTGCCGTGCGCGAGCCGCAACGCGTTGTCCGGCCCCGCCGTTACTATGTCGCCCGTGTTGAGCCGGAAAGCGAGCCGCGCGCGTGCGCCGTCACCCTCGGCCTTCATCTCGACCGCGACGAAGGGGGCGTCGTCGACCGCGATTCCCAGTTTCTCGGCGGGTGTCACCAGCACATAGCCGCCATCGGGCTCGCGCCGCAGGATCGTCGAGAACAGTCGCACCAGCTCGGCGCGCCCGATCGGGCTGCCTTGGTGGAACCAGGTGCCGTCGGCGGCGATGCGCATCTCGCTGTCGCCGCAATGCGCCGGGTGCCACCGATCGACCGGCGGCAACCGCCGATCGCGCGCGAAGGCGGCGATGGCATCGAGCGACAGCGCGGCGAAATCGGGTTGGGCGGGCATCGGCATCGGCCGCTGGGTAGGCGAGCCGCGCGGGTGCGGCAAGTTCGGGGCGGGGGGTTCGGTCCAGGGAGGTATGCAAATCCGGAGTTTGTTTGAGAAATCGCGGAAGAGCGATTTCCGAGGCCACACCGGCCCGCTCCCCCACCCCACCTCCCATGCAAGTATAATGACTTGGGAGGTGGGGTGGGGGAGCGGGCCGGTGCGAGTCTCTAACAAAAACGCGGCCCGAGCAGGCCGGGGCGATCGGGGATATCGGCGCCGCGCGCGAGCAGGCGGTGGCGCTCGACTGGCCCGGGCAGGCGCCATTGGCCGGTCCGATCGGCGGTGAAGCCGAAGAAGCGCCCGTAATATTCGGGATCGCCGACAAGCATCAGCCGTTCGCTCGCGCCGATCGCGGCCGCGGCGGCGAGCATCTTTTCCATCAGCAGGTGCCCCAGCCCGTGTTGCTGCCGCGGCGGATCGATCGCGACCGGGCCGACCATCACCAGCGGCCAGGCACGGCCATCGTCGCCCGCAAGCGCCACCGGCCAGCACTGGATCGTCCCGAGGAGCGCGCCATCCTCGACGAGCGCAAGGCTCAGCGCCGCGATCGGCGCCGTGCCTTCGCGCACCTTATAGGCGGTCCGCGCGTGCCGATCGGTGCCGAACGCGCGGTCGAGCAAGTGCTCCACGGCGGCGTCGTCGATCTCGGAAAGGGGCACGAACTGCGGCACCGGGCATATCCTCCAGGGCCGGCACGATGGACGGCCGGGGCGGCGCGCTTTAGCTCTGTGAGAGGTTCTGGCAAGCGCGAATCACGAAAGGGCGGTGATCGGGATGAAGCTGTACGATGCCGAATGGGCGCCGAGCCCGCGCCGGGTGCGCGTCTATCTCGCCGAAAAGGGGATCGAGGTCGAACGCGTCATGGTCGATCTGCGCTCGGACGAGCAGCGCGGTGACGCCTATCTCGCGATCAACGCGCGCGGGGCGGTGCCTGCGCTCGAACTCGACGATGGCGAAGTGATCTGCGAATCGGCGGCGATCTGCCGCTATTTCGAAGCTCTCCAGCCCGATCCGCCGCTGTTCGGGACGAGCCCGATCGAGATCGCGCGAATCGAATCGTGGACGCGGCGGATCGAGAATGATGGCTATACCGCCGTGGTCTACGCCTTCCGCAACAGCCGCGATGCGTTCAAGGATCGCGCCGCATCGGGGAAATGGCCGCCGATTCCACAGATTCCCGAGTTAGCGACGCGCGGGGCGATCATGTGGAATGCCTTCGTCGAGGGGCTCGATGCGCGGCTGGGCGAGACCGAATGGATCGCGGGCGGCGGCTACAGCTTCGCCGACATCACCGCGCTGGTGACGATCGATTTCGCCCGCGCGACGCGGCTCGCGGTGCCCGAGGGCGACGGCAACATCGCGCGCTGGCACGCCGCCGCGACCGCCCGGCCGAGCGCGGCGGCCTGAAAGGGAGTTTGCTTGGGAAATCGCGGGAGAGCGATTTCCGCGCCGGGGCCGCAATGCGCCATAGGCGCATTCCCAATAGAAGTCCGGTGCCGCCAGACAGAGCATACGCCCGTTGCCGTTTGCTGAGGGCGGGCCTAAGGGCGCGGCCATGCAGCGCGACCGTCTCCAGCTCGAAGTCCACGATCTCGAAGCGCCGGTGCTCACCGGCATCTATTCGGAGGAGACGCACCTGCCGCAGCCGCTCAGGATTTCGCTGACGGTCGATCTCGATTGCCCCGATCGCTTCACCCCCGATTCGCCGCTGGGCGATTCGAAGAATTATCTCGATCTCAAACGCGCGGCGACCGACCTGCCCGAGGGCCGGCACTTCATATTGATCGAGGGCGTCGCGGACTTTATCGCCGAAACGTTGTTTCTACAGGACGAACGCGTCGCGCGCGTCGCGGTGCGAATCGTCAAGCTCGCGATCGCCGAGGCGGGCGAATCGATCGGGATCACGCTGGTGCGTCACCGCCGCTGAGAGTTGGATTCGAACCGGTGCCGAATCGTCAATAAGAGTGGCTGCGATCGCACGGGCCGAGCGAGCGCAGCACGAACCGGTAATCGGCGCGGGCCTGGCTGGCGCTCGCCGGATCGGCCGTATCGAGGCTCGATTGGGGCAGTTCGGGCGGTAGCGCGCAGGCGAGGCGATACCAGAGCAGCGTATCGGGCCGGGGCGGGGCCGCCGCATTGTCGACGATCTCGCTCAATGCGACCGCCCAGCGCTTCTGCTCGCCGGGCCGGCTCAGGATGCTGAGCGAGACCGGGCTGCCGTCGGCGGTCGCGAGGAAAATCTGCGTCTCGCCCTCGCCGGGAAGTGATCCGGGCACATGGAAGGCATTGCCCACGCCGGTGATCACCGGCGGTGCATCGGCCGCCACCGCGTCGCGCGCGATCCGGCGCGCCAGCGCGTCCGCCGCGGGCGACCACGGGCGCTGCGCGTCGGGCGCGACGAGCTGGATCTGATCGGGCCGATTCGCGACCGGGCGGGCGAACAGCAGCACGCGCAGATGCTTCAACTTGGGGGTCTTGCCCAGCGAATCGACCGGCACGTCGACCAGATAGCCGACCTTTTTGGGGATGCCCGACGATCCACGGATCAGCGTCTGAACCTCGGCATTGACGTAGAATCGCATCATGCCGGGCGCGACGCCGGCGGCCTCCTCGCCCTTGATTCGCACGACGCTGGCGATCACGGCGTCGACGATCATTGGCGCGGCGAGAACGAGATCGGCGAAGTCGGCATAGCGCGGGCCGGAAAGCGCGTATCTTCCCGGTTGTTCTGCATTTTGTCCGAAAGCGGGACTGACGAGAAGCAGCGGCGCGGCGGCCGCCGCGAGGAGCGCCTTGGGAACGTAAAACATGCGTGTAGCGTTACGCGATACCAATCGTTCTATACAGAAATAATTCTGCAAGACGCCGTTTGTACGTTTATTGCGTGAGACAAGGCGTTGCGTCGAGCGATTGGTGTCGATAGAGACTCGCGATCTCTGCCGGGCTGGGTTAGCCTGAACGGGATTGGTCGGCCTGACGGGATCGAATGAGATTAAGCCGGACCTGTCATTGGGATTGAGGGAGTGTCGTTTCTGAATGGCCTACGCTGATAGGAATGCGAGCGGAAGTCGCGTAGTGGCGCTGGTGATTGTCGGCCTGCTCCACGTTGCGCTCGGCTATGCCTTCGTGACCGGCCTGGCGTACCAATACGTCAAGAAGGTTTCGGAGAAGTTGAACACGTTCGACGTCGAGCCACCGCCACCGCCACCGCCGGACGAGCCGCCGCCGCCGCCGCCGCCCGACCAGCCGATGACGCCGCCGCCGGTGGTGTCGCCGCCGCCGATCGTGCGCACGCCGTCGCCGCCGGTTATCATGAACACCGTGCCGACGCCGCCCAAGGTGTATGTGCCGACGCCGATCGCCGTGCCGCCCGCGCCGCCGGCGCCGCCCGCGCCGCGCGTCGACCAGTCGGCGAAGATCCGCGGCAATGCAGGTCGGTTTTTCGGGCCGGACAACTATCCGTCGCAGGCGAAACGCGAGAATGCCGAGGGCACGACGCGCGTTCGCCTGACAGTGGGGACCGATGGCAAGGTCACCAACTGTGCCGTCACGTCATCGAGCGGCAACGATTCGCTCGACGACACGACGTGCCGCATCTTCCGATCGAGGGTGCGCTTCACGCCGGCGAAGGACCAGAGCGGCAATCCGATTTCGGATTCGCTCACACAATCGGTCACGTGGAAGTTGACCGGCTGACCGCCGGTTTCGGGAGCGCAGGGTGGCGATCACGCCGCCCCGCGTGACCCGGTCTCCAGTTCGAAATATTGATCTAACAAGGAACAACGCCAAATGCTCATGACCATTCTTGCCGCGGGCGCCGCGGCCCCCGCGGGCGACAATCCGTATGGCCTCATCCCCGCTCTTCGCGAAGGCGGCCTGATTTCGCAGGTGACGTTCGGCATTCTCGTCATCATGTCGATCGTCTCGTTCTACATCCTGTTCACCAAGCTGTTCGAACAGCAGAAGATCATGAACCAGGCCAAGCGCGTCCGGCAGAGCTTCTGGAATTCGCCCAATCTGCGCGAAGCCGCGGCCAAGCTCGAGAAGAACTCCGCGTACAAGCAGATCGTCGACGACGGGCTTGCCGCGCAGGACCAGCACGCCCAGTTGACCGATCCGGTCGAGGCGCATGATTGGGTTCACGGCTCGCTCGCGCGGTCGGAAGCGGCGATCAACTCGAAGCTCGGCTCGGGACTCGCCTTCCTCGCGACGGTCGGCGCCACCGCGCCGTTCATCGGCCTGTTCGGTACGGTTATCGGCATCTATCGCGCGCTCATCAAGATCGGTGCGGCCGGCCAGGCGTCGATCGACGCGGTCGCCGGCCCGGTCGGTGAGGCGCTGATCATGACCGCGCTCGGTCTCGTCGTCGCGGTGCCCGCCGTGCTCGCCTACAACTGGCTCCAGCGCCGCAACAAGTCGATCGCCGAAGACCTGTCGGCCTTCTCGAACGACGTGCTCGGCTATCTGGCGTCGGCCGGTTCGGTGAAGCCGACGAATGCGCCCGCCCGGGCGGCCGCCAAGCCGGCCGCGGCGACTGCCGCTGCCGCGCCGAAGCGCTCGTAAAATGACAGGAACCGGCGCCGGTACGCGGCGCCGGTTCTTCCGTCGCCGGATGAGTCGGCGGTAGACAAGAATGCAGAGGATAGCTCTCAAATGGCGATGAGCGTTGGTGGAGACTCCACCGAAACCCCGATGTCGGACATCAACACGACGCCGCTCGTCGACGTCATGCTGGTGCTCCTCATCATCTTCCTGATCGCGGTTCCGGTCGTGATCCAGTCGGTGCCGGTCAAGCTGCCCGACGTGCGCTTCGACCCGACCACGACCAAGCCCGAGAACGTGTCGCTCTCGATCAAGGCCGGTCCCACCGGTGACTGCGAAGTCTATTGGAACATGACCAAGGTGACGAGCCAGGAACTGCTCGACCGGGCGGTCGAGAAGCTCAAGCTCGAGATCGCGCGCCAGGGCGGGGTCAATGCCCCTGACCTCGAACTGCCCGAAGCCCATATCCGGGGCGACGTGGACACGCCGTATCATTGCATCGGCGGGGCGATCTACACCATGCAGATGGCGGGCTTCGCGCGCGTCGGCTTCATTTCCGAACCGCCCCCGGGCGGCAGCTCGGTGCGTCTGTGAGCGCGAGAGTCAGGAGTTACACGACATGTCAATGAGTGGTGGCCAAGACGACGGCGAACCGATGATGGAAATGAACACGACGCCGTTGATCGACGTCATGCTCGTTCTGCTCATCATGTTCATCATCACCATCCCCGTCCAGACCCACGCGGTTAAGGTCGATCTGCCGCAGAACGACCCCAATGCGCAGCAGAATCCGATCGAGCCGGACAAGAACAAGATCTCGATCGATCCCGCGGGCGTGGTGGCGTGGAACGGTGCGCCGGTCGACGATGTGACGCTGCGTCAGTATCTCGATCAGACGACGACGATGAACCCGGAGCCCGAACTGCACTTCCAGCCCGATCGCAACGCGCGCTACGCGAAGGTCGATGCGGTGCTGGCGATCATCAAGCGCTCGGGCGTGACCAAGCTGGGTTTCATCGGCAACGAGCAATATTATCGGGATTTCTAACCTTTTCGCGCCAGCGACGGCACGAAGTAAGGGCGGCCTTCGGGTCGCCCCTTTTTTATCGTCGCCGCTGCTTCAGAACCGCGCTGGCCCGGAGTCGATCCGGTTCCGATTGAACCGGAGCGACTCCAGATTTTCTCTTGTTCGCCGTGATTTCCGAGTCGCCGGATGAGTCCATCCGGCTCGAAATCACTCTATAGCCGGGGCAGCGTGACGCCGCGTTGGCCCATATATTTGCCGGCGCGGTCGGCATAGGTCGTCTCGCAGCGCTCGTTGCCTTGCAGGAACAGGAACTGGCACGCGCCTTCGTTGGCGTAGACCTTCGCCGGCAGCGGCGTCGTGTTCGAGAATTCGAGCGTGACATGCCCTTCCCAGCCGGGCTCGAGCGGGGTCACGTTGACGATGATCCCGCAACGCGCATAGGTCGATTTGCCGAGGCAGATCACGAGTACGTCGTCGGGCACGCGGAAATATTCCACCGTGCGGGCGAGCGCGAAGCTATTGGGCGGGATGACGCACACGTCGGTCTTGCGATCGACGAAGCTGTTCGCCGCGAAATTCTTGGGGTCCACCACCGCGCTGTCGACATTGGTGAAGATCTTGAACTCGTCGGCGACGCGCGCGTCATAGCCGTAGGAGGACAGGCCGTAGCTGATCATGCCCTCGCGGCGCTGGCCGTCCTCGAACGGCTCGATCATGGCATGGTTGCGCGCGGCGTCGCGAATCCAGCGGTCGGACATGATCGACATTCATTCGGTCTCCGGGATGATGGGTAAAAGGCGCGTCACAACGCCTTTTCGTAAATCTGGTACACTTTGTTGACGCGACTATCGATCGTCTCCGCGATCGCGCGCATCCCCTGGTTGTCGTCGAGGATCCAGCCGATCTCGCCGCGGGTCGCGCCATAATGGGCCACCGAGGCGCGGCGGATATACTCGATCATCATGAAGGCGAGCTGGCTCGCCATGCGCGACGATTGCAGCTCCTTGACAACCCCCATCAACGGCACCCGCATCGTGCGCACCTTGGGCTTGCGCAGCCACCACAACAGCTTCGCCCAGCCGAACGGCAGCAGGCTGCCCCCCAGCGGCTTGATCGCCTCGTTGAGATCGGGGAGCGTGATCATGAACGCGACCGGCCGGCCGTCGAGTTCGGCGATGCGGATCAGGTCGTTGAACACGATCGGCTTCAATTTCTTGCCGACATCGTCGATCTCGGGCTGGGTCAGCGGCACGAACCCCCAATTATCGGCCCACGCATCGTTGAGGATCGCAAGGATGATCGCGGCTTCGCGCTCGAACTGCGATTTGTCGACCTCGCGGATGACGATGCGATCATTGCGCTCGCCCGACTGGATGATGCGCTTGACGATCGGCGGGAATTCCTGGGTGATGTCGAGATCATAGGTCATCAACTGCTTGACGGGCGTGAACCCCGCGCGTTCGATCCAGTCGCGATATTCGGGCTTGGCGTGGCCCATCATCACCGTCGGCGGATGATCATAGCCTTCGATCAGCAGCCCCGGTTCCTCCCAGATCGACATGCTGATCGGCCCGATCACGCGCGTGATGCCGCGCTCGCGCAACCAGGCTTCGGCGGTGGCGAGCAGCGCGGTGAAAACCGCCTCGTCCACAGCTTCCATCAGCCCGAACTGGCCGCAGCCGGGGCCGAAGCCCTGCTCGGCGGGCATGGTCTGCGCCAGCGTGTCGATATGCGCCGAGATGCGCCCGACGATACGGCCGTCGCGCTCGGCGAGAAAGAGTTGCGCTTCGGCATGGCTGAACCAGCCGTTTTTTTCGGGCGTGATCAACCCCAGCGCCTCGGTCTTGAGCGGGGGCACCCAGTTGGGATCGTCGTGATAGAGGTGGAAGGGCAGGTCGACGAACGCCTTGCGATCGGCCTTGGAAAGGACGGGTCGGATCGTCAGGGTGTTTGCCACGTTCTGCCTTTCGATACAGGATCGCCGCGCTGTAGCGGGCGAAGATGGCGATGACGAGGCCGCATTTGTGTGGCAGGCGGCACCGGCCCTCTCCCCCGCCCCGCCTCCCAAGTAATTATACTGCATGGGAGGCGGGGCGGGGGAGAGGGCCGGTGCCGCAACCGGATTCAACCACGCCGCCTTTGATCGGCGCCGCTGATCGCTCTGATCGATCGACGTCGGCGACGTGTGACGATCTGGCACTGGCAACGCCATGCTCCAGCCACTATTTCTCGCCAATGCACCCGATCATGGATACCACGCTTCCCTCGAACGCGCGCCGCGCTGCGGCCGGGGCTGCGCCTGCGCCGCGGCTGCGGATCGCGGACGACAAGGCGATGCTGCGCGCCGCGGCGGAGCTGACGCGCGATCTCAATACGCCGCGCCCGGCGATCTATTGGGCCGATCTGCTGGCGTCGGTGGCGATCGGCTATGGTGCGTTGGCCGGTGCGGTCACGCTGACGGGCGGCTGGGCGGTCGCGGCCGGGGTGGTGGCGGTGCTCGCGCTCTATCGCGCGCTCAGCTTCATCCACGAACTGACGCATATCAAGCACGCTGCGATGCCCGGTTTCCGGCTCGGCTGGAATGCGCTGGTCGGCGTGCCGATGCTGACGCCCTCGTTCATGTACGAAGGCGTGCACAATCTGCACCACGCCAAGACGCGGTACGGCACCGCCGACGATCCCGAGTATCTGCCGCTCGCGCTGATGAAGCCGTGGACGCTACCCGCGTTCATCGTGATCGCGGCGCTGGCACCAGTGGGGCTGCTGATCCGCTATGCGATCCTGACGCCGCTGTCGCTGGTCGTGCCGGGGCTGCGCAAGACGGTGGTCGAGCGTTATTCGGCGCTGGCGATCAACCCGCGCTTTCGCCGCCGCGCGCCCGAAGGTGAGGCGAAGCGGCTGTGGCACCGCGTCGAGGCGGCGGCGAGCGTCTGGGCGATCGCGCTCCTCGCGCTGGTCGCGACGGGGGTGATCCCGCTCCCGACCTTCGCGATTGTTCTTGCGATCGCGTCGGGGGTCGCATTGCTCAACCAGGTGCGCACCCTGGTCGCGCATCTGTGGGAGAATGACGGCGAGCCGATGAGCGTCACCGCGCAATATCTCGATTCGGTCAACGTTCCCCCGCCGGCGACGCTGCCCGCGTTGTGGGCGCCCGTGGGGCTGCGCTATCACGCGCTGCATCACCTGCTGCCGGGCGTGCCCTATCATGCGCTTGGCGAGGCGCACCGCCGTATCACCGCCGCGGTGGAAGCCGATTCGCCCTATAACAAGGCAAACTACAAGGGCATGCCGGGGCTGATCGCCAAGATCGCGCGGAGCACGATGCGGCTCGGCTGATTGGCGGCACTGCCTCACATCAGCGGGTAGAACTCATTCCTCGGTGCGGATCAGCACCGCTTCGCCGATCATCAGGAACAGCAGGAACGGCGCCCACGCCGCGAGGAAGGGCGGATAAGCGCCGAGGCTGCCCATCGCGAGTGCGAAATTGTCGGCGACGAAAAAGGCGAAGCCCAGCGCCATGCCGATCACCGCGCGGACGAAGAGTTTGCCCGATCGCGCCAGCCCGAACGCCGCCACCGCGCCGAGAATCGGCATCAGCATCGCCGAAAGCGGCCCCGACAATTTGTGCCACAGCGCGCCCTCCAGCGTCTTGGTGGGGCGGCCCGCGGCATCGAGATCGTCGATCGCTTCCTTGAGCGCGCCGAACGACAATCCGTCGGCGTTGATATTGGAAAGCGTGAACTGATCGGGGCGTACGCCGTGGCCGATCACGACGCTGTCGAGCGTGGTGAGCCGGCCGCTGGCGACGTCGAAGCTCTTGACCGGGCCGATCCGCCAGCCGTCACCGTCGCGAACGCCCCGCGGCGCCGCCAGCATGCCGGTCAGCCGCCCGTCGGTGCGATCGTAGACGGTGACGGTGCCGAGCTGCGCTGCATCGCCCCGGCCGCGGATCTGGCCAACACGGATCAGATCGTCGCCGTCGCGCACCCAGACGTTGGTGCGATCGCCCCGATCGATCGGCAGCGGGCCGTATTCGACCGCCTTCCATTGATCGAGCGTCGCGCTGGCGCGCGCGACGATGCGGTCGTTGAACGCGAACGAGATCATCGACACCGCCAACCCCGCGAGGATCAGCGGCGCCAGCACCTGATGCGCCGACAGCCCTGCGCCCTTGAGCGCGATCACCTCGCTGTTCTGGTTCATCGTCGCGAGCGTGACGATCGTGCCGAGCAACACCGAGAAGGGGAGCACGAAGGCGATGATCTGCGGGCTGCGCAGTGAGACGTAGCGCCACACCTCGCCCTGGCCGTTGCCCGGAAACGCGAGAATATTGCCCGATTCGCTGAGCAGATCAAGCGTCTGGAGCACCAGTACCAGCGCGGCGACGATCACGAACGTCCGCACCAGGAACATCCGCACCATGTAGAAGGCCACGGTGCGCGACGGGAAGAAACTCGCCTGGCTCATGCGCGCGCCTTGCGGCGGCCGGGCAGCCAGCGCGTCACCGCCTTGGCGAGCTTGGCGAAGGCGCGTTCGAGCCCGCCGATCGGCTGGCCGCCGGGCACATAGGCGATCGTGTGGTACATCCACAGGATCAGCGCGGCGAAGATCAGGAACGGCACCCACAAGGCGATCAGCGGATCGATGCGGCCGAGCCCGCCGATATCGGCGGCGTATTGGTTCACCTTGTGGTAGCTGACGATCATCACGATGCCCAGGAACACGCCGAGCGCCGAGGTCGATCGCTTGGGCGGCACCCCCAGCGAGACCGCGAGCAGCGGCAGCAGCAGCATCGTCGCGACCTCGGCGATGCGGAAATGGAATTCGGCGCGCGAGGTATCGCGCACTTCCGCCGACGCGCCGGGATCGCGGCTGTAGCGCACCAGCTCGGGCAGCGTACGTTCGAGGTTGCGGCCGCCGCGCGCGCGGAAGGTTTCGAACTTGGGCAGGTTGATCGGCAGATCGTGCGAGGTGAAGGTGAGCACGCGCGGCGTCCGGTATCCGGGCGCGTCGTTGACCAGCGTGCCGTTGGTCAGCCGGAAGATGATGACGTCGGGATCGTCGGTGGCGAGGAACTGGCCGCGCTCGGCATTGGCCGAATAGGAACTGCCCGTCTTGGTGTCGGCATGGACGAAGATGCCCGACAATTGCCGGCCGTCGTCGCGGCTGCGCTCGATCCTGAGCGTCATATCCTTGCCGAAATGCGTGAACTCGCCGACCTTGATCGAGGCGCCGAGCGCGCCCGAGCGCAGTTCGAAGCGCAGCCGTTCGTACTGGAAGCGCGCATAGGGCTGGACATAGCCGACGATCGCGAGGTTGAGTGCGGCGAGCACCAGCGCGTACATCATCGGCACGCGCAGCAGCCGCCCATAGCTCATGCCGAGGCCGCGCATCACATCGAGTTCGGACGAGGTGGCGAGCCGCCGGAAGGCGAGCATGATGCCGAGCAGTAGCCCGATCGGGATGCCGAGCCCCAGATATTCGGGCAGCAGATTGGCGAGCATCCGCCAGACGACGCTGATCGGCCCGCCCTCGGTCGCGACGAACTCGAACAATCGCAGCATGCGATCGAGCACGAGCAGCATCGCCGCGATCAGCAACGTCGAGATCAACGGCACCGCGATCAGCCGGGCCAGATAGCGATCGATCGATTTCATGGCGGTCGCGCCGGTGGTCCCGATAATGCGTGGAGCGCCCGCTATATCGGCGCGCGCGCCGCGCGTCAGCCCTATTCGGCGGCGACCCGGTGCGGCGGTGCGGCGCGTTCGACCGCCATCGCGGTCGCGATCGCGGCTTCGAGCCCGGCGAGCGTATACGGCTTGCGCAGGACGGTGTGCCCGTGGAAATCGGCCCCCGTCGCCTCGCCCGAATAGCCGGTGACGAACAGCACCGCGAGGTGGCGGTTGAGCGGCGCCAGTGCCGCGATCATTTCCGGCCCGGTCTGGGTGGGCATCAGCACGTCGGAGACGATCAGCTCGATCTGGGGATGCCGCGCGAGCACCGAGGGCGCGAGCAGCGGATCGCCGCACGCGATCGGGCGGTGGCCCAGTTCCTCGATCGCCCCGACCGTGGCGGCGAGCACGCGCGGATCGTCTTCGACGACGAGCACCTCGATCGCCCCGACGACGGGAAGGGCGGCGGGCTCGCCGGTCTCGCGGTCGGCCGCGGCGACCGCTTCGCCGACGTGACGCGGCAGGTAGACGGTGACGGTGGTGCCCTCGCCGGGCGTCGAGGCGATCGCGATCTCGCCGTCCGACTGGCGCAGGAAGCCGAAGATCTGGCTGAGGCCGAGCCCGGTGCCCTTGCCGACCGGCTTGGTGGTGAAAAACGGCTCGAACACGCGCTCGAGCACGTCGGGCGTCATGCCGCAACCGGTGTCGGACACTGCGATGCGGACATAATCGCCCGCCGCGCACCGGCCGATCTCCTCGGCGGCGAGCGTCGCGCCGTCGACCGCGATCGTCAACGTGCCCCGCCCCTCCATCGCATCGCGCGCGTTGACGGCGAGGTTGAGCAGCGCGTTCTCGAGCTGGTGGCGATCGGCCCAGATCCGCCAGTCGGTGTCGCCCGTGCGCGTCTCGACCGTGATCGCATCGCCGATCGTGCGATCGAGCAATTCGGTCATCCCCGCGATCAGCGCGCCGGCGTCGATCGCTTCGGGAAGCAATGCTTCGGCGCGCGAGAAGGCGAGAAGGCGGCGCGTGAGCGCGGCGGCGCGGTTGGCGCCCTCGGTGGCGTTGTCGATATAGCGGGTCGCGGTCGCCGGATCGGTCGATACGTTGCGCTTTGCGAGTTCGAGCCCGCCTAGGACGACCGCGAGCATATTGTTGAAATCGTGCGCGATGCCGCCGGTAAGCTGGCCGACAGCCTCCATTTTCTGGACCTGGCGCAGCTTCGTTTCGGTTTCGGCGTTCTCGGCGGCCTGCTGCTTCAGTTCGGCGGTCGCATCGGCGATCATCTCCTCAAGGCCTTCGACCCGCAGCCGATCGGCCTCGGCCTCGGCGCGCGCGGCGGCGCGTTGGCCGAGCGCGCGCACGGCGAGCCAGCCGAGCACGATCATCGCGAGCACGATCAGCGTGCCGAACGCGACCAGGATCTTCACCACCCGGTTCGCGCGGTCGATCGTTGCCGCTGCCGTCTTGGTGCGATCGCCCAGCAGCGTGCGTTCGTGCGCGACGATCTCGTCGAGCATGCGGTTGACCGTATTGAGCGAGTCGCTTGCGCGAGCCTTGTAGAAGCGCGCCAGCGCCTGGCTGTTCTTGTTGTAGAAGGTGCTGAGCGCGGTATCGGAAAGCGCGGCGCCGCGTTCGGTATAGGCCGTGCGCAGACGGATGATCCGGGCCTGCTGGCCGGGATCGTCGCCGGTCACCTGGTCGAGTCGATCGAGTTGCCGCCCGGCGCGCGCCCATTGCTCGTAATAGAGTCGGCCGAGCTGGCGATCGCCCGAAATGACGTAGCGGCCGAGCGATGCCTCGGCCTGCCGGAGCGTGCTCGCCAGCCCGCCGGTCAGGATCATGACTTCGTAGCTGTGCGATTGCAGCCGCAGCGCGCGGTCCCGCTCGCGGTCGGCGCCCGATACGGTGATTACCAGCGCGGTGAGCACGCCGATCCCCAACACCGCCGCGACCACCAGCAAGATGATCCGCCAGTGGACGATCGGAGCCCCAGTCCCCGGATGTGCGCCCGCCATTTCGTCCATTCGTCGCTGAGTTTAGCCAAACGCGGGTCGCGCGCCTAGGGCATTGGTTCGGCTCAGCCGATCGCGCCCACGGCCTGCCCCGCGGCACGGAACATTTTTAGAATAGTGCTGATCTGCGCACTGCTATGTTCGGCGCACACCGAGCAGCGCAGCAGGAAAATGCCCGCGGGGGTTGCCGGCGGGCGCGCCATATTGACGTAAAGGCCGCCGTCGAGCAGCGCCTGCCACATCGCGACCGCTTGCTCTTGATCGTCCAGAAGGACCGCGATGACCGCCGAATCGGGTGTCTTGGTGCCGAGGGTGAAGCCCATTTCGGTGAGCCCGTTATGGAGCGTGCGGGCGTTTTCCCACAGATGTGCGCGCTTGTTGTGGGCGTGCATCAGCTTGCGGATCGAGACCTCCGCCGTCGCCACTACCGAGGGCGGCAGGCTGGCGGTGAAGATATAGGGGCGGCACGCGAGCCGGATCGCCTCGAACTTGGGATGGTTCGACACGCAGAAGCCGCCGACGGTGCCGACCGATTTGGAAAAGGTGCCGACGACGAAATCGACCTCGCCCTCCAGCCCCTGGTCTTCGTATACGCCGCGCCCGTTGGGGCCGAAAAAGCCCATCGAATGGGCTTCGTCGACCAGCACCATGCAGCCGTGCTTCTTCGCGACCGCGACCATGTCCTTGAGCGGCGCGATATCGCCGAGCATCGAATAGACGCCTTCGAGCACCACCAGCTTGCCCGCTTCGGCGGGCAGGCGGCCGAGCCGTTTGTCGAGGTCCTCGACCGAATTGTGGCGAAAGCGGACGATCTCGGCCACGCCCTGTTTGCAGCCGTCGTAGATCGATGCGTGGCTGTCGGCATCGAGGATGACGTAATCGCCCTTGCCCGCGAGCGTCGAGATCATCCCCAGATTGGCCATATAGCCGGTCGAAAAGACGATCGCGCCCGACATGCCGTAAAAGTCGCGCAGCGCCTGTTCGACGCCGACATGGTCGCGGAAGGTGCCGTTGAGCATCCGGCTGCCGTTGGTGCCCGATCCGAACTGGTCGAGCGCGTCCTTGCCCGCCTGAACCACGTCGGGATCGAAGGTCATCCCCATGTAATTATAGGTGCCGAGCAGGATCGTGTCCTTGCCCTTGATCACCGCTTCGGTGGGCGATTTCACCTGTTCCATGACGATCGCGAAGGGATCGGTGACGCCCGAATCGATCAGCGCCTGGCGTTCGGCGATCAGCGGATCGAACTTGCTCATCAGGTCGCGTGCGGGGGTGGTGGTATCGGTCATCGGCTCATAATCCCAACCGTTCGTCCCCGGACTTGATCCGGGGTTGTCGAAGCACCGTTCTTCTTACCGCTTCGAAGAAAGAACGGCCCTTCGACAAGCTCAGGGCGAACGGAATTATTGTGTCTTCAGTTTCTCGACCGCATCGACCAACTGGCCGACGGTCTCGATCTCGGCCTGCATGTTCATCGTGATCAGGATGTCGAACTCGTCCTCGATCGCGGCGACGAAATCCATCACCGTCAGGCTGTCCCATTCGAGATCGCCCTGGAAGGTCGTCGCCTCGCCCAGCGTGACGCCCTTCTTGTTGAAAGGCGCGATCAGTTCGGCAACCTTGTCGAAGGTCTGCTGGCGGTCGCTCATGGCTTGCTTTCACTTTTTGGTTGAATCCGCATCTGACGCGCAAATGCGGCGGCATTTCGGCTCGCCTATAGCAGCGAATGGGCACGATACCATCGCGCGGTCGCGGCAAGCCCTTCCAATGTCGGCACCTCGGGCCGCCAGAATGCTGGATCGGGGCGCTTTTCCGCGTCGATCCTCCAGTCGGGGTGGCAGAAATACGCCACCCGATCGGGCGTCAGCTTGGCGCGGGCGCCGCGCACCAGCCGGTCGCCGCGCGCGGCGAGGCGGAGCAACGGTTGCGGCAGCGCCATCGGCATTACCCGCTGGCCGACCGCGTGGCCGATCGCGCGTGCGAATTCGTCGTGGGTCCAGCCGCCGGGCTTGCCGTCATCGGCTTCGAGCACGCGGCGGTTGGAGCGCGCATCGACCAGTGCGAGCAGCAGCCGTGCCAGATCGGACACCTCGATCACCGAGAGTTTGCCCGGCGGCGGCAGCAAGGCGATTCCCCACCGCGCCAGCCGGAACAGGTCGCGCATCTCCATGTCGCCGGGGCCGTAGATCGCGGGCGGGCGCACCATCACCCAATCGAGTGCGGAGGCTTCGACGACCTTCTCGGCCTCTGCCTTCGACCAGCCATAGGCCGAGAGCGCGGGTTCGCGCGCGGCGAGCGACGAGACGTGAATGAAGCGCCGCACGCCCACCCGTTCGGCGGCGACGACGATCGCGCGCGTCCCCTCGACATTGCCCGCGACGAACCCTGCGCGATCGGGCGCATTGACCACGCCCGCGACGTGGATCACCGCGTCGGCGCCGGCGACCAGCCGGTCGAGCGAGTCTGGGGAATCGAGCGCACCATCGATCCAGACCACCCCCTCGCGCTCGGGCTGCGGCCGCCGGGTGAGCGCACGAACATCGTGACCTGCCGCGATCGCGCGATCGATCAGCGCCCCGCCGACGAACCCGGTGCCGCCGGTCAGCGCGAGCGTGCTCACACCAGCGCCATATGGTTGCGGTGGACCAGCGCGGCGCGCGGGGCGTGGCCGAGAATCTCGGTCAATTCGTCGGTGCGCTTGCCGATGATGAGGCGCGCGGCGGCTGAATCATATTCGCACAGGCCGCGCGCGATGCGACGGCCCTTGGTTGAGACGATCTCGACGATGTCGCCGCGCGCGAAATTGCCTTCGACCGCGGTGGCGCCCGCCGAAAGCAGGCTGTTGCCCGCGCGCAACGCCTTCGCCGCACCCTCGTCGACGCGGATCGTGCCGCCCGAGGTGAGGCCGCCTGCGATCCATGCCTTGCGTGCGGTCGGGTGGCCTTCGCCGACGAAGACCGTGCCGTGGCCGGTATGCGTGAAGCGCGCCAGCGCGTGTGGCCCGTGGCCCGAGATGATCGCGAGGTCGATCCCCGCGGCGGTCGCGATCCGCGCCGCCTCGATCTTGGAGACCATGCCGCCCGATCCCATGCCCGACGAGGATTTGCGATCGGCCATCGCTTCGATCTCGCCGTCGATCGTCTCGACGACGGGGATCAGCGTGGCGTCCGGGTTGGTGTGTGGGTTCGAATCGTACAGCCCGTCGATGTCCGACAACAGGATCACGCCGCTCGCGTCCGACGCCTGGCCGATCCGCGCGGCGAGGCGATCGTTGTCGCCGAAGCGGATGCGTTCGGTCGCGACGGTGTCGTTCTCGTTGATGATCGGGATGACGCCGAGTCCGAGCAGCCGGCCCAGCGTCGCCGATGCGTTGAGATAACGGCGGCGATCCTCGAGGTCGTCGAGCGTCACCAGCACCTGAGCGGCCGTCATCCCGCGCGCCGACAGCAGGTCGGACCACATGTGCGCGAGCGCGATCTGGCCGGTCGCGGCCGCCGCCTGCGCGTCTTCCAGGCTGTTGCGGCCGCCGCCCGGCAGTGCCAACCGTCGCGCGCCGAGCGCGATCGCGCCCGAGCTGACGATCGCGACCTGCTGCCCGGCTTGCGCGCGGCCGGCGATGTCGGCGACCAGCGTCTCGACCCAATCGGTATGGACTTCGCCTTCGTGGCTGACGAGCAGCGCCGAACCGACCTTGACGATCAGCCGCGGGCAGGTGCCGGGGGAAAAGCGGTTGGCTTCATTCTCCAAGCGCGTCTCCTGTCATTTCAAACGCCCGGCGCTTCATAGCGGCGACCATTCGATCGCCTCCTCTCCCTCGTCATTGTCGGGCACCGCGTCGGGCGCGGGGCCGAGCGCCTCGACCAATTTGTCGAGCACCCAGTCGACCCCCGTGCCGCCGACGCCCGAGACGGGGATGACCGGCGCGCCGCTTGCCTGTTCGAGTTCGGCCGACAGCGCGTCGATCAGTTCGTCGTCGAGTGTGTCGATCTTGTTGAGCGCGACGATCACGCGCTTGCCGTCGAGCCCCGCGCCATAAGCGGCGAGTTCGTCGCGTACGATGCCGTAGCTGGTGGCGACATCCTCGTCGTTCGCATCGACGAGGTGGAGCAGCACCCGGCAGCGCTCGATATGCCCCAGAAAGCGGTCGCCGATCCCCGCGCCTTCGGCTGCGCCCTCGATCAGGCCGGGAATGTCGGCGAGCACGAATTCGCGTTGCTTGTGGCGTACCACGCCGAGCTGGGGGCGGGTGGTGGTGAAGGCATATTCGCCCACCTTGGCCTGCGCGTTGGTGACCGCATTGATGAAGGTCGATTTGCCGGCATTGGGCAGCCCCACCAGCCCGGCATCGGCCAGCAGCTTGAGCCGTAGCCACACCCATGCCTCTTCGGACGGCCAGCCGGTGCCGTGCTGGCGCGGCGCGCGGTTGGTGGAGGTCTTGTAGCTCAGATTGCCGCGGCCGCCGTCGCCGCCGCGCAGAAACACCTCGCGCTGGCCCTCGCGCGTGAAGTCGAGCAGCACATGCTCCTTGTCCTCACTCAGGATCTGCGTGCCCACCGGCACCTTGATGATCAGATCGTCGCCGCCCGCGCCGGTGCGGTTCGATCCCGCACCGCCCTTGCCACGCGGCGCGCGGAAATGCTGGGTGTAGCGAAAGTCGATCAACGTGTTGAGGCCGTGGACTGCCTCGAAGATGATGTCGCCGCCCTTGCCGCCGTTGCCGCCGTCCGGCCCGCCGTATTCGATGAACTTTTCATGGCGAAAGCTCACCGCGCCGGGTCCGCCGGCGCCCGAGCGCACGAAGATTTTCGCCTGATCAAGGAAATGCATGGCCGCTAGATAGCGAAAGCTGCGGGTTTCGCCACCCCGCAGTCTGACGCTCTATTCCGCTTTCCGCCCACCGAGCAGCATGTCAGACGCAAGATCGCGCGCCTTGTCGCGCGGCAGGCCCAATGCGCGCGCCATCGGCCCGCCGAGCAGCGCGTCGCCCAGCGCCATCAGCACGAGCTGCAACGTTTCCTCGTGGATGGGGTGGGCATCGTCGTTTCCCTCCGCGAGTTCGTCGACCAGATCGTGGATTGCGGTCAGGATCGGGTCGAGCGCGTCCTCGTCGCCCGACAGGATCATCCAGCTCGCGAGCGCGCCCGCGCCGCCGGTGCCGAACGCATCGAAGGTCAGATCGACCACTTCGCGCGGATCCTGATCGCCCGCGCGGGCCTCGAGCACCGCGTCGCGAATGGTCGAGGTGATCGCACCCGCCATCCGCTCGATCAGCGCCTTTTGCAGTCCCGCCGCGGAGCCGAAATGGTGGAGCAGATTGGCGTGTGTCCGCCCGATCCGCGCCGCGACCGCCTTGAGCGTGACCGCTTGCGGCCCCGATTCGAGCAGCAGCGCGCGCGCCGCCTCGAGCGCGGCGTCGCGCGATTCCTGCGGGGTCATCCGGCGACGGGAAGCGAGGGCGGTGGCGGCCATTATCCTTTCCCTGTCGGCGGATTCGCAGGGAAGATCAAGGCGAGGGCGTGCGCCGGGCAGGATTCCCGCGAAAGCGGGAATCCAGAGCCCAACGTGTGTCGCCCGCAATTCCGGACGCCTGCTTTCACAGGCGCATAAGGAGCCTACGCCGCCATGCGGAGCGGATCGTCGCTCTCCCCTTCGTCGAGCGTGAGCGTGTACGCTGCCCCCGGCGCGACGCCGCCCCGCGCTATCGAGCGCCGCGGCTCGGTCCGGCCGGTCGGGCGGAAGCCGAGCTTGGCGAGTACGCGCGCCGACGCGGGGTTGTCGACGAAATGCCAGGCGTGCAGCCGCCGATAGCCGAGCGCGTGGCGCGCCATCGCGATCACCGCATGGCCCGCCTCGGTCGCATAGCCGCGTCCCCAGACGGCGGGCGTCAGCCAGTAGCCGAGTTCGTGCGCGCCGTCCTCGGCGCGGTGGATGCCGATCCCGCCGACGATCTCGGCGGTATCGCCTTCGCGCGCGCAGATCAGGAAGCTCGGCTGCGCGGCGCCGCGCGGCAGCGACAGAAACGCCTCGGCGTCCTCCAGCGCATAGGGCCAGGGCGCGCGGGCGAGTTTGGCGACCACCGCTTCGTGCCCGATCGCGCGGCGCAGGGCGGGCGCGTCCTCGGGCCAGCCGGGCCGCAGGGTCAGTCTCTTGGTACGGGCGAACATCATACGCTCTCCTCACGCTTTTGAGCGGCCCCATGACGCGTCACCGTGACGCGTCCGAGACAGCGGGGGAGGGAGCAACAAAAAAGGGAGCCGGGGCGACCCGTCTCCCTTGATGGTTCCGATTGCGGTGGAACCCGGATCGCCTCGGTGGGCGACCCGGATGGTCACCCGATGTTATTCGGCCGCCGCCATAATCGCGTCTACCGAGCAGAACTTTCGGCCGAGCTTGCCCTGGTGGAAGGTCACGCGGCCTTCGACGAGCGCGAACAGCGTGTGGTCCTTGCCCATGCCGACATTGCGGCCGGGATAGAATTTGGTGCCGCGCTGGCGCACGAGGATGTTGCCCGGAATGGCGACTTCGCCACCGAACTTCTTCACGCCGAGACGACGGCCTGCCGAATCGCGGCCGTTACGCGACGAACCGCCTGCTTTTTTATGTGCCATTGTCTAAACTCCTTCGCGCTCAGGCCTTGTCGGCCGCGGGCTTCGCCGCCGCCTTCTTCGCCGGCGCCTTCTTGGGCGCGGCAGCCTTCGGTTCCGCCGCGGCTTCCGCCTTGGGCTCGGCGGCCTTCTTCGGCTCGGCCTCCTTCTTCTCTTCGCCGATGGCGAGAATCTTCAGGATCGTGTGCTGCTGGCGATGGCCGTTGCGGCGGCGATAATTGTGCCGGCGGCGCTTCTTGAAGACGATGACCTTCTCGCCCTTGGCCTGCGCGACGATCTCGGCGCCGACGGTGAGCCCGTCGACCGCCTTCAACTCGGCGCCCTCGCCCGCGAGCAGCACGTCGCCCAGCGTCACCTTGTCACCGGCTTCGCCGCCGATCTTCTCGACGACGATCTTGTCTCCGGCGGCAACACGATACTGCTTGCCGCCTGTGCGCACGACTGCGAACATGGCCCTCATCACTTTCCAAATGCATGTGCCCGCGCGAGCCAGGCCCGGCGGGAAAGGGGGTCCGCCTATGCCAGCGGACCGATTCTGTCAACGCCTCTTGGTCGGCGCCCGTGCGAATTTAGTGCCGGTGTTCGCGCCGCAGCATGTAGCGGCCGTCCTGATAATCGGTGAACAGCCCCGACAGCGCCGGATGATCGACCGGCTCGTCGCTGTCGTCGGGCACCAGATTGCCCTGGCTGACATAGGCGACATAGCTCGAATCGCCGTTCTCGGCGAGCAGGTGGTAGAAGGGCTGGTCCTTGCGCGGGCGCAGATCCTGCGGGATCGCGTCATACCATTCGTCGGTATTGGCGAAGACGGGATCGATGTCGAAGATCACGCCGCGGAAATCGAACATGCGGTGACGTACGACATCGCCGATCGTGAAATTCGCGTGCGCGACCGCCGGAAGCGGCGTGTCGGCGTCGGTGTGCGGAAGCAGCGGATGGGAACGATCCATGCCCCCAATCTAATGGCGATTCGGCGGCGCACAACCCGGCGCTTGCGGGCCGGTATCGATTGGGTTAGACGCCGCGCGCACATCGGCCGCCGCGCTTGCTCGCGGATACCTTTCTTGCGGAGAGGTGCCAGAGTGGTCGATTGGGACGGTCTCGAAAACCGTTGTGCCTTTACGGGTACCGTGGGTTCGAATCCCACCCTCTCCGCCATAAAGTCTCCCGTTTCGATATAGGGCTCGGATCAGCCCGCTGAATCGGCAGCGGTGCCGCTTTACACGCCAGTGGATCAAGCTCGTTCAGCAGCGCCAGCGCTCGCGCGTTACCCGCGCGTTTCGTCCATGGCTTCGAGCCCCATCGCGAGCGCGCCCAGCGGGCCGGCCAGCGCCCCGAGCCCCGGCGGCCCCAGGCGATCGTCGAGCTGATCGGCATAAGCGGCGAACGAGCCGTAGCCGGCGATGCTTGCCGCCAGCGCGGCGCGCAGCTTCGGGAACAGGCGCGCGCGAGACGTCATCACGCCGCCGCCGATGGCGATCCGTTCGGGCGCGGCGGTGACGACCAGATTATGCAGCAGCCCGGTGAGATCGTGGACGAACAGGTCCCATTCGGGATCTCCATCGGCAATCTCGCGCCCCGGCCGGCCGAACCTTTGTGCAAGCGCCGGCCCCGCGATCAGCCCTTCGACGCAATCGCCGTGGAACGGGCAGGCGCCGCCGAAATCGTCGCCGCGCACGCGCTGCACGCGCATATGCCCCGCTTCGCCATGCGCGGCGCCCTGCACCGGCCGGCCGCCCGAGATCAGCCCGACGCCGACCCCGGTGCCGATCGTGATATAGCAATGGCTTGCCAGCCCCTGCGCTGCGCCCCAGCGTTGTTCCGCGAAGGCCGCGCCGACCACATCGGTCTGGATCGCCAGCGGCGTGCCGTAGCGCGCGGTGAGTCGGCGGGTCAGGTGGGTTCCCGCCCAACCGGCTTTGGGGGTCGCGCTGAGCGAACCATAGGCCGGACTGCGCGGATCGAGATCGAGCGGGCCGAAAGAGGCGATGCCGAGCGCGTCGAACTGCCAGCCGTCGAGCACCTGCTCGAGCGCCGCCAGCGTCGTGGCGGGATCGGTGGTCGGCACGGTGTCGCGTGCCCGAACGTCGCCAGGCCCGGTGCCGAGGATGGCGACGCATTTGGTGCCGCCTAGTTCGAGGCCGGCGATCAGGGGAGAATTGGCCATGTGATCCTCGCGGAAGGCGGGCAGGGGCCGCCGCTGTTTCGGTGTACCGCAAGCGCACTATAGCGCGTCGTGCGCGACAGGAAATCGCGGCCGCGGTCGCGAGCGACCATCAGGCCCGGATCGCCTCCGGCCTGCCGGGTTCGACGACGTAGCGCGCCAGCGTGCTGACGTTGCCGCCCGGCGTGAACACCTGATCGACGACGCGGAGGTCGACGTTGCAGGCCTTCGGCGCGACATCGAACACCAGATAGCCCCGCTGATCGTGGATCATCGAGATGTGCGGATTGGTCGCCTTGCGCGGATCGGGGCCGATGGGAAGCCCGTTGCTGCTGCTCGAGCTGATCGACGTCGCGTGGAACTCGGGCGCAGCCGGCGGGCTTTCCAGATCGCCGCGCCGCGATGGCACGTTGCCGATGAAGAACATATGGCTGTCGCCCCCGGTGATGACGACGTTCTTGCCACGCTCGCCGATCATTTTGATCAGCCGCTCGCGCGCGTCGGGATAGCCCGTCCAATTGTCGTAGCCGTTCGAGGGCACTTTCTGCGCCGAGCGGTCGAAGGGCATGACGAGGCCGCCGAGCCCCAGCAGGTTCCAGTCGAAGGCGCTGGTCAGCCCGTCGCCGAGCCAGCGTTCCTGCGCATCGCCCAGCATCGTATCCGGCGCGTCGCGCGTATCGACGCAATTGCCGTCGCCCGGCTTCTCGCACAGGCGGATGCTGCGATAGCTGCGCTTGTCGAGGACATGAAGGCGCATCAGCCGGCCGAAATCGAGCCGCCGATACGTCTGCGGTGCGCCGCCATAGGGGAATTGGCGCATCCGCACGGGGCTATGTTCGTACCATGCCTGCATCGCCGCGGCCCGGCGCAGCAGGAAGATTTCGGGCGGCGTGCTGCTCGCGTCGAGATCGCCCGACCAGTCGTTCTCGACCTCGTGATCGTCGAACGACGACACGAACGCCGCGGTGGCATGCGCGGCCCTCAGATCGGGATCGACCTTGTAGAGCGTGTAGCGCCGCCGATAATCGTCGAGGCTGTAGATTTCGTCGCTGTCATGGTGGCGAACGAGCGGCGCCTTGGTGGCCGCGGCCGCGCTGGCGGGCTTCCCCTCGTAAATATAGTCGCCGTAATGATAGACGGCATCGAGATCGGCTTCGCGGCTGATGTGGCGCCAGGCGGTGAAGAGGCCGCGTTCGTAATGCTGGCAGCCCGCGACCGCGATGCGCAGGCGGTCGAGCGCCGCACCGGCGGCGGGCGCGGTGCGGACCGTGCCGGTGTCGCTGCGAATCCCGTCGACGACGAAGCGATACCAATAGCGGCGATGGCTGCTGAGGCCCGCGATCTCGACGTGAACCGAATGCGCCAACTCGGGCCGCGCGAGCGCCTTGCCCGCGCATACGATTCTGCGGAAGGCGTCGTCCTCCGCCACTTCCCATCCGAGCTGGACCGCCTCGGCGGCCATGCCGCCGTGGGGTTCGAAAGGCTTCGGCGCGAGGCGCGTCCAGATCACGAAACCGTCCGGCGCCGGATCGCCCGAGGCGACTCCCAATGCAAAGGGATCGTCGAGAAATTTGGGCGCGGCCAGCGCCGGCGTGCGGGCCAGCGCGGCGAACAGCGCGGCATGCCCGCCGGCGCGAAGCAGGGTGCGGCGGTCGAACGCAAATCCGGTCATCGTGCGGTTCTCGCTCTGGTCATGAGTGACGTGCCCGATCGGGCCTGTTCGCGATGTATTGTGACATGGCGGCGTCGACTCCCTGGCTCCAGACGAGATGCAGCGCGTCGGCAAAGGCCGCGACGACGTCGCGATCGTCCGCGAGATCGCCGTAGATCGCGCGCATGGCGATCCACCGTGCGGGGTTTTGCTTCGCCTCGTGGGCCGCGGCCGTCAGCGTCTCCCAGTTGGGATCGTTGGGGGCGATCGCCTGCCCGTGCTCATCGATGCCGTAGCAATAGCGGCACCACAGTGCGCTGGCGAGGATCAGCCCTTCAGGCATAACGCCCCGGGCGATGTTGTCGCGGATCGAAGGGATGATGAATTTCGGTTGCCGGTTCGACCCGTCGAAGCACAGCCGCCGCGCGGTGTCGGCGATCTCGGGATTGGCGAAGCGATCGCGGATCAAGCGCTTGTAATCGTCCAGATCCTGGCCCGGAACGGGCGGCACGATCGGCAGGATCTCGTCGGTTTCGATTCGGTCGAGGAAAGCGGCGATTGTTTCGTCGGCCATCACGTCATGGACATGCCCGATGCCCTTGATCCCGCCCGGATAGGCGATGATGGCATGGCCCCCGTTGAGGATGCGGATCTTCATCGTCTCGAAGGCGTGAACGTCGCTGGTAAAGGTAACGCCCACCTTTTCCAACGCCGGCCGCCCCGATGCGAACCGGTCTTCCAGCGCCCATTGGCGGAACGGCTCGCACGTTACGGGCACCGGATCGTCGAGGCCGAACGCGGCCGCCATCGCGCATTCGCGCGGGCCTGTCGCCGGCGCGATCCGATCGACCATGCCGTTGGGGAAGGTCGCGGTGGCATCGATCCATTCGGCAAGATCGGGATCGGACAGGCGGGCAAGCCCGACAGTCGCGGTGCGTGCTGCGTCGCCGTTGCCGGGCAGGTTGTCGCACGACAGCACCGTGAAGGGCGCAACCCCGGCCTCGCGGCGGTTCCGCAACGCGGCGATGATCGCGCCGAACGCTGTCGTCGGACGATCCGGGGCGGCGCTATCGGCAACAATGTCGGGCGCTGACGGATCGAACCGGCCGGTGGCGGGATCGATGAAATAGCCGCCCTCGGTGACGGTCAGTGACACGATACGGATTTCCGGCCGCGACATCGCCGCGATCAGCGGCCCGTTCGATGGATCGACGGCGATGAAATCGATCATCGCACCGATACGCCGCGCGCGTTTTCCCTCGGGATCAAGTTCGATCACCGTCGACAGGCAGTCCTGCGCTTTGAGCGCATCGCGCATCCTCGCGTCGGCCGGGCGGACGCCGGCGCCCAGGATCGCCCAATCGTGGTCTTCGCCGCGGGCGAACAGGTCGTCGAGATACACCGCCATATGGGCGCGATGGAAATTCCCGAGACCGATATGGACGATACCCGGCGTCAACCGGCTGCGATCGTAACAAGGCTGGGCGACGCTCATGTCATGCCATCCAATTGCCGCCGTCGACGTCCCGGTGGTCAAGGGCGCCCCGCATCATGTGAACAACTTTCCCTCCTCCCCCTTTCAGCGGGGGATCAGATGGCCGGGTAGACCGACAGTTCGATCGGCGCCTCGGGATTGACGACATTGTCGAAATCGACGACCGCGCCCTGCTCGATCAGCGTCTGTCGCAGATGCTCGAAATTCATGTCGGACATGCTGTAGCCGTGCCGGACGCTCAGCGCGGCGGCCGTCCCGGCGCCCTGGCCCATTGCCATGCACGTCGCCATGACGCGGACCGAGCCGAATCCGGGGCCGTCCGCGCTGAGGCAGCGGCCCGCGGTGACGAGATTGACGCTGCCTTGCGGCACGAGGCAGCGGAACGGAACGTTATATTCCTGCCGCGGGATGACGAGGCCGTTCTGGTCGTTGCTGTCGCTCGCGTGGATGTCGATGACGTGCGCGCCTTTCGCGATCGTGTCGGGAAAGGCCTTGGGGAACAGGATGTCGTCTCTTTGAAGCTCATAGAGGCCGACGATATGGTACGATTCGCGCACGCCCGTCTGGATACCCGATTTCGCCAGCCAGCAGTCCCGAAACTCCGGGAATTCGCGGCGCAATATCTCGATGATGAGTTGCAGGTTTTCGCGCAGGCTGCATTCGGTCCGCGTGAACCACGCCGGATCGCTCGCATCGGTCGCCTCGCGGAGCACGTTGATGCTCACCATGCCGTCGTGGAAGAATTTGTTGATCCACGGCCCGCCGAAAATCGGGATCTCGTCCTGTTCGTTGAGTTCGAGCAGGCGGGAACGGATCACCTCGGATACCGGCAGCATCCCGTCGACGGCGTCGCGGAAAAGATGGTCGAGCGCATCGGTGTCGACGCCGCCCAACTGGAACCAGAGTGTTGCCGGTTGCAGGACGTCGCCCTTGGTGGTGGGGAAGCCCGCTGCCCGCACAAGGTCGGCATCGCCGGTGCAATCGACGAAGATCTCCGCGGCATAGGCGACGCGGCCCGCCTTGTTCTGAACAACGACGTGGCTGACGCGATCGCCCTCCATCACGCAGTCCGAAAACCAGCTATGGTAGAGAAGCGTCACCCCGCTTTCGAGCAGAAGGCGCTGCGCGGCGAGCTTCAGGATTTCGTCGTTGACGGGGAAATTCCCGCTTTCGAGCGTCACGTCCGCGCCGCCGAGTTCGGCCGCTTTCCGAAGAAGCTCGAACGGGATTCCGCCGATATGCTGCTTGCCGAAATGGCGGAACTCGCTGATCGGCGTCACCAGCGCGCTCGTCGACATGCCGCCGAGGAAACCATAGCGTTCGATCAGCAGCGTCTTCGCGCCATTGCGCGCCGCGGCCACCGCCGCGATCAGGCCCGCCGGCCCGCCGCCGCAGACGACGACGTCATACGTGCCGGCGACGGGCACCTCGCTGCTGGGCAGGTGGATCGACGCATTCTGCTTGAACATCGCGGACAGGCTTCTTTCTTATTGGCTGGTTTGGGGGTGAAGGGAAACGCGTTGGGCTGCCGTCGCCCGGATTGGCTCAGCCGGCGACGCAAGCTGCCTGGCAATGCCAAGTCGAGCGCCAGCGGCAGGCCTGTGCAGCGATTGCATGATCGAACCTTGCTTCTTCCGCGTGACCATCTGCCATTTTCCGCCTCGTTAGATAGCGTTAATGTACCCTTGCCACACAGGGTTGTGGCCGTCAATATAATAGGTATAAAGTTGATATAAAATGTATATTTTTCATATACGCAATCCTGCTTGCGTGAAGGGGTCCTTTAGAAATCGAGAAAGGAGAATAACGATAATGTAAGTTTGGCGCCTGCCGTGTCGGGCGCTAGACTCCGGGTGTCGAAACGGGAGACGCGGGGCATGGCGGAGGTGATCAAGGGGCGTCGTCAGCCCACTCTTCAGGATCTGGCGAAGGCCGTCGGGTTGACGGCCAATACGGTGTCGCGCGCGCTCAACGACAAATCGGGCGTCAGCGCGACGACCCGGGCATTGATCAAGGCCGAGGCCGAGCGTCTCGGCTATGTTCCGAACGTCCACGCCCGCTCGCTGGTGCTCGGCTCGCGCAAGACGATCGGGGTGATCGTCACCAACATCTCCAACCCCTTCTTCTCCGATCTGGTGAGCGAGGTCGAATTACAGGCGCAGCACGCCGGCTACACGGTTCTGCTGCTGCTCTCCTACGAATCGGCTGAACGCGAGCAGGACGCCATCGACAGGGCGCTGCGATCCGGGCTCGATGGTCTCATCGCGGCGCCCGTGCAGGAGCGTTCGACCGCCTGGACGCCGATCATCAAGGCCGGCATTCCCCTGGTTCTCGTCAGCCGCGAACTGCCAGAACTGAACGTCGATTTCTATTCCACCGACAACGAGGCGGGCATCCAGCTCACCACCGACGCCGTCCTGGCACGGGGCGCAAAGGACGTCGTACTGCTCGACGAAGATATGCCGTTTTCCACCATCCGGCTTCGCACCGAGGGATTCCGGCGGTCGCTCGAGCGGCACGGGCTTGCGTTCGACCCGCGCAACAATCTCGCGCTCGTCCCGCCGGCGCGCTCGTTTCGCGTTTCCCAATCATGGCATGCCGACGACGCCTATCGCGTCGCCAGCGACCTGCTCGATCGCGGTCGGCGCCCCGATGCCTTCGTCGTCGGGGACGATTATTATGCGCTCGGCCTGTACCGCGCGCTGCGTGAGCGCAACATCCGGATTCCCGACGACGTGCTGGTGATGGGATGGGGCAACCACCCGTTCACCCGGTTCATGGAGCCGCCGCTGTCGACACTGCTCCTGCCCTTCGAGGAGGTCGCCCGACGCGCCACGCGCCGGCTGCTCGACCGGATTCAGGGCAAGGCGGACGATCGCGTCGTCAACGATCACATCGTTCCCGAACTCGTCATCCGCGCGTCAAGCATGCGCTGATCGTTTGCGCCGGCTGCGCCCGATCACCACGATCAGGATCACCGCCGATAGCGGGTGCAGCACGGCCAGTCCGGTGAACAGCGCGACATAATCGAAATGCGCGAGGATCGATCCAGCGAACAGGTTGAACACCAGCGCCGTGCTGGCGCCGACCGCGCCGAGGATTCCCACCGCCGAGGCATTGACGCGCGCCGGAAACAGGCCCGCCAGCAGCACGTAATAGCCTACGAACCAGCCTTGGCAGACCACGACGACGATCGTGATGATGATGATCGCCACCGCCACGCTCGAGGTCATGGTGATGAGTGCGCCCAGCGGCATCAGCGCGGCGGTGAGCGCGAAAATCCAAAGCTGGACGC
Organism: Hephaestia caeni; assembly: GCF_003550065.1. Classification (GTDB taxonomy): domain Bacteria; phylum Pseudomonadota; class Alphaproteobacteria; order Sphingomonadales; family Sphingomonadaceae; genus Sphingomonas; species Sphingomonas caeni_A. The sequence goes on along the minus strand of NZ_QXDC01000003.1, from coordinate 69,511 downwards.
GGATCGAATCGTGGCCGCGCTCGGTGAAGCGATCCACTATGCGGCCCAGCACCATGCACGCCAGCACGGCGGCGATGAACGGCAGCCCGCCGACGACCCCCAGTTCGGACAGCGACAGCCCGGCGCGCTCCTGTAGATAGCCGGGAATCCAGAACAGATAGAAATACCAGACCGGATCGCTCAGCATCCGCGCCGCGATGATCGACCAGAACCTCTTGTCGCGCATCAGCCCGCGAATCGAGGCGTCGCCTTCGTCGACCGGCTCGGGCAGCGTCGGCGCGGCATCCGCGATCGGCTGGGCAGGCGGCGTATGCCGGGTGTCGGTGAACCACCACAGGATCGCGATGACGATCCCGATCGCACCCGGAATCACGAAGGCGGCGCGCCAGTCGATGGCCGTCGCCAGCACCGCGATCAGCGGCGGCGCGAGAATGGCGCCGATATTGCCGGCCGGCGTGGCGATGCTGATCGCCAGCGCGCGGCGCTCGATCGGGACCCAGTTCAGGATGGCACGCTGAACGACGGGAAAAGCGCCGGGCTCCGCTGCGCCCATCAGCACGCGTGACGCGGCGAGGTGGCTGAAGCTGTGCGACAGGCCCGACGCGATGTTCGCAACCGACCAGCCGACCGCGAACAGCGTCATGCAGATCCGTGTTCCGAACCGGTCGATCAGCCGGCCGCTCACGACGTACATGACGATATAGGGCAGCATGAACGCGAAGGTCAGCAACGAATAGGCTTCGTCGTCGAATGCCAGCTCGTCTTTCATGATCGGCTTGAGAATCGACAGCGTCTGCCGATCGAAATAGTTGAGCACCAGCAGCGCCATCAACAGTCCGATGATGAACCAGGCTTTGCGCGGCATCTTCTTGGCCGGTGCGGCGCCGGTATCTGCTGGCGGGGCTTGCGTCATCTGACAGGTCCAATCGGTTGAGGTTGGCGTACCGGCGCGTCGAACTCCTGCACGGCGCCGTTTTCCATGAATCGATCGATGCGGGAAGCGCGTTGCTCCCCGGCCCGGCAACGACGCCGGATGTTTGCCCTATGCCCGATTGCGCGATGGTCATCGGATTGTCGCACGATCGCGATAGGCGAGCGCCGGCGCCGCGGGTTGGACGGCGATACCGCAAGCCGTCGCGGGTGCGGCGGGGCCGGGGGCGCCACAGCATCCATATCGCGTGCCTTAAAGGCCAATCGCTGATCCTCGCCCTGTAACATTATCGTTATTGTAAATTAGGATAGAGAGTCTGTCCATAGCGGCATCGAGACGGCAAATTTTCACATAAACATAATATATTTCAACGAAATATGTCCATATTGACGACAATAGCGATATATGGCAGAGTTACATTAACGATATTGAGAACGCTCGGCAGACGGCGTGACGCGATAGGGGGCCGAAGGCGCGCATAGCCGCCGCCAGGGGTGCTGTTCGTGGTCGCTCGTTCATAATATTATACAAAAATCACAATGTGTTACTGGGAGGTCATCATGAGATTGAAGGCAAGTTTGTTCCTCGCGACATCGGCTGTGACATTGATGGCGGCCGCCGTTCCCGCTGTTGCCCAGCAGGCCTCGTCGCCGGCCGGTGATGAAGGATCGCAGGCAGGGGAGGGGATCGTCGTCACCGGCTCGCGCATCGCCCGGCCCGAACTCCAGTCGCCGATGCCGGTCAGCGTCACCAGCATGGAGCAGGCGATCGACCTCGGGCGGATCAGCGCGATCGAGGCGCTCGAACTCGATCCGGCGCTCGGCACCAACCAGAACCTCAGCAGCGATGTCAGGGGGTGGGATGCCGGTATCTCGGCGGTCAACCTGCGCGATCTCGGCACCAATCGCAGCCTGACGCTGATCGACGGGCAGCGGCGCGTGTCGGGGTCGGCCCGCTCCTCCGCGGTCGACATCGGCATGATCCCGGTGAGCATGATCGATCGGATCGAGGTAGTCACCGGCGGTGCTGCTGCCATTTACGGCGCGGATGCGGTGACCGGCGCGGTCAACGTCATCACCAAGCGCGATATCGAGGGGCTCCACATTTCCGGGCTGGCCGGGATTTCGGAGCAGGGCGACGCCGCGAAATATCTGGTCTCGGCCGCCACCGGCGGCAAGTTTGCCGATGGCCGGGGCACCTTCTCGATCGGCGGCGCCTATTCGCAATCCAATCCGCTGATCTACACCGATCGCTTCGACTGGCGCGATTGGCCGACGTACCGGGCAAACCCTGAGAATACGGGCATCGATGACGGCATTCCCGATCGGGTGTACTCGCCGCACACCCGGCAGCTCTATTATGATTACGTGCCGACCTACTGGCTCGGCGGCAAGCGCTACATGGTCGAGGGCGGCAACGTTCGCGAATCCAAGTGCGACATCGAATACAGCCCCGGGCAATATGCCGTCTGCGATGGCGGCGATGGCAGGAACCTGAGCGATCGCGACCAGTTCCAGGGCGGCCTCAAGTCGTTGGCGCTGATGGGCCGGCTCGATTACCAGGTCACCGACGCAATCGAATTCGGCACGTACTTTTCCTATGCGCGCCAGAAGTACGACGGCACGTACAATTATTGGCGCGACGATAGCCGTACGACCTATTTCTCAGGCCCGGTGCCGGGTGGGCGGGGCGCCAGCGCGATGCTGGACAACCCCTATCTGCCCGATTCCGTCCGGCAGGTGATGCTCGATAACAACCTGACGTCGCTGTATATCGATCGGACCTACGGCAATTTCCCGGAGCGGGAAGAAGATCATAACCGGGAAAGCTATACCATCGGCTCGTCGCTTGGCGGCAAGCTGGGCTCCAGGTTCAAATGGGAAGCCTTCTGGCAATATGGCCGGGTAACCGACAACGTCACCGAAGCGAACGCCCCCTGGAAGTCGCACTGGATCGCCGCGCGCGATGCCATCGCCGATCCCGTCACCGGCGATCCCATCTGCCGCGATGCGGCGGCGCGCGCGCAGGGTTGTGTGCCGTTCGACATCTTCAGTACGGCGCCGGCGACCGATGCGCAGATCAAGTGGGCGATGGCCGATCGCCACGAGAAGCGGGTCAATACGCAACAGATTTACGGGGCGAATATCAACGGCCCGCTGTTCGCTCTCCCTTATGGCGATGTCTCGGTCGCCGTGGGTGCCGAGCACCGCAGGGAAACGCTCCGGACGACGGACGATCCGCTCGCGCTTGCCGGTGAGCTGGTCTACGGCGCCGGTCCGTCCGAGCATCCCGAACTCGACGAAGCGTTCAGCGTGAGCGAGGCATACGGCGAGCTGGTCGTTCCGCTTCTCAGCGATCTGCCGTTCGCCCGGCGGCTCGAGGTCGAAGGCGCGTACCGCTATTCGGATTACAGCACCGTCGGCGCCACCCATGCATGGAAGGCGGGCGCGATGTGGTCGCCCATCGACGGGGTCAGCTTCCGCGGCGTTCGCTCGCGCAGCGTTCGCACGCCGAATTTCGGCGAGCTTTACGAAGCGAAGGTCGAAACGCTCACCGGCGCCTATACCGATGCGTGCTCGCTGGCATTGTATTACGCCTCCGCGACGCGGGCGGCGAACTGCAAGGCGCTGGGGATCGATACCCCGTTCGAGACGCCCCGGATCGGGCCGGTCGTCGTCACCGGCGGCAACCCCGACCTCAAGCCGGAAACCTCGAACAGCCTGACGCTAGGCGTCATCCTGCAACCGAGCTTCGTGCCGGGCCTCGATGTGACGGTCGATTATTGGGATATCGACATCAAGAATGTCATCACCCAATTCTCCTACGCCACACTCATCAGGCTTTGCGTCGACGCGCCGACGATCGACAATCCCTATTGCGCGCGCGTTACCCGCGATCCCGCCACCGGTTATGCGACGCGGGTCGAATCGAACCAGCTCAACGCCGCACGCCTCTATGCGCGCGGCATCGATATCGGGCTGGCCTATCATCGGCCGCTGGGCGGCGGCGCGCTCAACCTGTCGTTCAAGGGCAGCTACCTGCTCGACAAGGTGACCGAAACCACGCCGGGCATCCCGGAAGGGGACATCGTCTATGATGGCGCGTGGGGAAACCCCCGGTTCCGGGGCAATCTGCTGGCAGGGTACAAGATCGACGATCTCAACGTCACGCTCAACACGCGCTTCATCAGCGCCGCGACCTATGAACTGAACACCGATTCGGACGAGGCCTATCCGCAGCAGCATATCCCTGCGAAAGTATATAACGACCTGTCGATCCAATATGATATCGGCGATAAATATCGTATCGGTTTTGGTGTGAACAATATCATGAATACCATGCCGAAATATCTGCCGGGGATTTACCGTGATACGTCGATCTATGGCGTCGTCGGCCGGTATTTCTTCACGACGATCAACATGAATTTCTAAGCATGTAGAACGAGAGGCAAGCGGGGGTTTCATCCCTCGCTTGCCTCTCCAACAAGGAGAGCAGGGGCATGATCCGATCCCTCATCGCCGTCGCGGGGGTGCTGGCGCTTGCTTCCCCCGCTATCTCACAAACCCCGCCGAGCGGCGCGAAAGCCGAGGTGGTGCGCGGCGTGGAGGCGCGCGCGAAGCTGTCGCAGGTCATCAACGACGAACTGTTCAGCTTTGCCGAAATCGGCTTCCAGGAACATGAGACCGAACGGTATCTGACCGCCCTGCTCGAAAAGGAAGGCTTCACGATCGAGCGCGACATCGCAGGGCTGCCGACGGGGTGGACCGCGCGGTGGACGAACGGCGCCGACGGCCCGGTGATCGCGCTGGGCAGCGACATCGATGGGATTCCTAAGGCAAGCCAGACCCCCGGCATCCCGTGGCGCCAACCGATGGTCGAGGGCGCGCCGGGGCATGGCGAGGGGCACAATAGCGGGCAGGCGATGAACATCGTCGCGGCGCTGGCGGTGAAGGACTGGATGGTCCGCACGCGCACGCCGGGCACGCTGGTGATCTGGCCCGGCGTTGCCGAGGAACTGCTGGGCGGCAAGGCCCGTTTCGTCCGTGCCGGCGTGTTCAAGGACGTCGATGCGACGATCTTCAGCCATGTCAGCAGCCAGCTCGCCACCAGTTGGGGGCGGCCGAACGGCACCGGCATGGTCAGCGTCGAATATACGTTCGAAGGCGAGAGCGCGCATGCGGCGGCGGCGCCGTGGCGGGGACGGTCGGCGCTCGACGGCGCGATCGCGATGGCCAATGGATGGGAGATGCGCCGCGAGCACCTGCGGCCCGAACAACGCTCGCATTATGTCATCAGCGACGGTGGCGATCAGCCCAACGTGGTGCCGTCAGAGGCGAAGATCTGGTTCTATCTGCGCGAGATGGATTTCGCCGCCATCGAAAAGATGCTGGCGACCGCCGACACCATTGCCGACGGCGCCGCCAAGATGACGAGCACCACGGTCAGCCGGCGCATCCTGGGCGCGGCGGCAACGCAGAATTTCAATCGGCCGATGGCGGAGGCCGCCCAGGCCAATATCGTCGCGGTCGGCCTCCCCAAGTGGGATGCCGACGATCAGGCATTCGCGCGCGCGGTGCAGGAAAATGTCGGCGCGACGGTGACAACCGGCCTGCCGACGAAACTGGCGGCGTTCGGTCCGCCGCCCAAGGAACCGAAGTCGGCGGGATCGGACGATATCGGCGATGTGAGCTGGACGGTGCCGACGATCACCATCCGCTATCCGGCCAATATCCCGGGGTTGCCGGGGCACAATTGGGCGAACGCCATCGCGATGACGACGCCGATCGCGCACAAGGGCGTGCAGGCGGGCGCCAAGGTGATGGCGATGACGGTCGTCGACCTGTTGACCAAGCCAAAGTTGTTGGCGGAGGCGAAGCGCTATTTCCGTGAGGTGCAGACGAAGGATCAGCAATACGTCCCCATGCTGGCGAAGGACGATACGCCGCCGACATGGCTGAACGCCGAACTCATGGCGCGGTACAAGCCCGAGCTGGCCAAGCATTATTACGATCCGCAGCGTTATGGATCGTATCTTGAGCAGCTTGGGGTCAAATGGCCGACACTGGGCACCGGGCCGGCGACATCGAAATAGGACCTTCAGGCCGTCGGCGGTTCGCCGCCGATCGCGGCGGGAATCGCACCGTAAGACTGGACAAGTAGGGAGTTCATCAATGTCGAGCGCGCCCGTATTCACGCGCCGCCGGTTGCTGACGAACGCGGCGCAGGTTGCGTCGGTTGCGGCGGCGGCGACATTGATGCCGCCCAATGTGCAGAAGCTGATGGCGCAGGCGCCACGCCGTGCAGCCACGTTGAAGGACATCAAGCACGTCGTCCTGCTGATGCAGGAGAACCGGTCGTTCGACCATTATTTCGGCATGCTGTCGGGCGTGCGCGGCTTCGGCGATCCCGAAGCGCAGATGCTCTCGACGGGCAGGAACGTCTTTCATCAGCCGGACGCGGCAAACCCCGACGGCTATCTGCTGCCGTTCCATCTCGACACCTTCGCCACCAACGCGCAGAAGCTGCCCTCCACCAGCCATGCCTGGGCGGTGCAGCATCAGGCGTGGAACGGCGGCAGGATGGATCGGTGGCTGCCGGCGCACCGCGCCGCCGATGGGATGAATGGCCCCTATACGATGGGCTATTTCAAGCGCGAAGATATCCCGTTCCACTATGCGCTGGCTGAGGCGTTCACGATCTGCGACGCCTATCATTGCTCGGTGATGGGGCCGACCTGGCCGAACCGGTTTTATCATATGAGCGGCATGCTCGATCCAGAGGCGGCGGGCGGCGGGCCCGTAATCGAGAATATCATGCCGCCCGGCGGATTTCGCTGGAAAACCTACGCCGAACGATTGCAGGACGCCGGGATCGACTGGCGCATCTATCAATATGGCGACATGGGGAAACGCCCCAACAACATATTCAAATATGTCGCACGGTTCCGGAATGCCGCGGCCGGTTCGCAACTGGCGATGCGCGGGTTGCCGGATGCCGACGAGGACCGGTTCGCCCATGACGTGCGTCACGATCGCCTGCCCGCCGTTTCGTGGCTGATGCCCTCCGCCGTGGGGTGCGAGCATCCCGATTACATGCCCGCCGCCGGTGCCGATTTCATCGCGCGCCGGCTCAACGAACTCGCCGCCAACCCGGATGTCTGGGCCAAGACTGTCTTCATCCTCAATTACGACGAGAACGACGGTCTGTTCGATCATGTCGCGCCGCCCGTCCCCCCCGCGGGCACGTCGCGGGAATTTGTCGACGGCATGCCGATCGGCGCCGGCTTCCGCGTGCCTTGCATCATCGTCTCGCCCTGGACGGCAGGCGGCTGGGTCTCCAGCCAGCGGTTCGACCACACCTCGGTCCTGCAATTTCTGGAACGGATCACCGGCGTGCGCGAACCCAATATCAGCGACTGGCGCCGCAAGACCTTCGGCGATCTCACGTCGGTTTTCCGCTTCGATCAGGCTGCCGGCAGGCCGCCGGTCCTGCCGGGGACGGACGAGATGCTGGCGCTCGCCCGGAATAATGTGGCGATCCTGCCCGATCCCCCCATTCCAGATTCGAAGCAACGGATTCCGGCGCAGGAACACGGCAAGCGCCAGCGAATTCGATAGACGTTTCAACGGGAAGCGGGCAGGCGGGCAGATATTGCGCGACGATAGGAGGAAGACGACATGAGCGAGAATCCGCCGGGCTCGGACGATCCTCTTTCGCCGGAACGCCGCCTGCTTCTCGGTGGCCTTGCCGCCGCCGCCGGCGCGGCCCTGACGCCCGCGACCGTGAGTGCGGCGCCGACGCGCGCGCGCGATCGGCGCACCGTCGATGATGCAGCCCTGCGCGCCCATATCGACACCGTGGTCGTGATCTATGCGGAGAACCGCAGCTTCAACAATCTGTTCGGCGATTTTCCCGGGGTCGAGCAGCCGCTGTCGAAAGTGCCGCCGGAACGCTACACCCAGCGCGACCGCGACGGTAGCGTGCTTGAGCGGTTGCCGCCGATCTGGGAGGGGCTGGTCCCGCACCGGCAGGTCGTCGAGCATCGCGAATATTTGATCGACGAGAATGGGATCGCACCGCTTCCCAACGCGCCGTTCGCGCTCAGCACGCCGGAGGGCGATCCGCTGCCGCACGGCATCGTCACCCGCGATCTGATCCATGCGTTCTACAACAACCAGTTGCAGATCAACGGCGGGCGCAACGACGGCTTCGTCGCCTGGGGAGACAGCGGCGCGCTGGTGATGGGGCATTATGGCGACAATGCCGCCAACCTGCGACTGTGGCAGATCGCGCGCGACTTCACCTTGTGCGATAATTTCTTCATGGGCGCGTTTGGCGGCTCGTATCTCAATCACCAATATCTGATCGCCGCGCGGCCGCCTTTCTATCCCAACGCGGACAAGAGCCCGGCCAGGGGCCGCATCACCGCGCTCGAAGGCGACGATCCGCACGGTATCCGCCCGAAGCAGACCGATCGGTCGCCGGCCAGCGCGCTCGATGGCCCGGTGCGGCTGGTGCCCAATTCGATCACCCCCGATTTCTGGGCGGTTAACACGATGACGCCGCCTTATGCCCCGACCTACGATCTCGACCCCAACCGGCCGGGCTATGCCGACTGGTCCGATGCCAAGACGCTGGTGCCGCAGCATCACGCGACGATCGGCGACATGCTGTCGCAGCGCGGGGTGGACTGGGCATGGTATGCCGGCGGCTGGGACGCGGCGCTGGCGGGCCATGCCAACGACGCCCAATTTCCCTCGCGGCCCAATTTCCAGCCGCACCACCAGCCGCTCAACTATTTCGTCCAGTTCGCTCCCGGTACCGCGGCGCGCGCGCGGCACTTGCGCGACGGCGGCCTGGGCGAGACGGCACGGACCAACAAATTCCTCGCCGATGTCGAGGCGGGCACGCTGCCGCCGGTCACCTTCTACAAGCCGCAGGGCAACCTCAACATGCACGCCGGCTATTCGGACGTCGACGCCGGCGATCGCCATATCGCCGGGGTGATCGACGCGCTGCAAAAGAGCCCGCAATGGGAAAAGATGCTCGTCGTCGTCACCTTCGACGAGAATGGCGGCTGGTGGGATCACGTCGCGCCGCCCAAGGGCGATCGCTGGGGGCCGGGCACGCGCATCCCGGCGCTCGTCATCTCGCCGCACGCGCGCCACGGCGAGGTCGATCACACGATCTACGACACCGGTTCGATCGCGCGCTTCATCACGCGGCGGTTCGGGCTGAAAAAGCTCCCCGGCCTGATCGAGCGCGAACGTGCGATGATCGCGGCCGGCGGCCCTCCACCGGGCGACCTCACCGGCGCGCTCGCCTTGGGCTGACCGGTAGACGACCGGCCGTTCAATAATGCATCCTCACTCGAGCGCCTTGTCCGATGCGTGCAGCGTGTAGTGATCGCTGCCTTGTTCGTCGACGTCGAGCGTCACCTGCCAGGGCGGCAGATCGGCGAAGCGCACCACCGATAGCGTTTTCGAATCCGGGCCGACCGTGCTTCGGGCGAGGTTTCGGGTTGTCGAGCGGCCGTCGACATCGACCACGAAACGGACGACCCGCGGAATGGCGCTTCGGCCGACGACGCTGACGACCACCATGCCGTTTTGCCGGGTGACGTTCATGGCGACCGGCCTGGACGATGTTGTCATGGGTCTCTCCTGTGCGGATGCGTGCGAAGCGATCGCGGCGATACCTGCCGCCGCAACGCCGATGAGCGCTGGTCCCGGCCGCATCTCAGCGGCCTGCCTTCGGTGGCGCGGGGTCTTGCGGGGGCTTGATCGGCAGCACGTCCGAATCGACCCCGAACATGCCTTCGGACCCCGGAAAGGTGTTGAGGAACCGCGCGAGCAGGTCCGGCCCGATCTCGCGCGCGATCAGTTCGGGCGTCGGCTGCTGGCCGCGGCGGCGGATGAGTTCCCAGACGGCGGCGACCTCGGCATAGAGGTCCGCCTGCGGCGATCGGCGCGTGACCTGCTCCAGCCCGGCCTCAGGCGCCGGGGCGCTCGGAAGGATCTCGGCATCGCCGGGCAATTGAGACACCTCGGCGCGCGGGGTCTCGTCATGGTCGAGTTGCTCGACACGATTGCGCTGTGACGGCGACCCGGTTTCCTGCGGGATTTGCCGAACCGCGATATCGTGGTCCTGACTTGTCTGAAGGCCGGCATCGGGCGGCGGCGTGATCCGCTGCTGCGCCGCCGATGGCGCGCACGCCGCCAGAGCGGCCGCGCCCGTCGCCGCCGCCAGCGGTGATCGCACGGCCCGCATCGTCAGAACCCGGTCTGGGTGACGGCGATCGCGGCGCCGCCGCTCTGGTTGATGATAAGCCCGAGATCATAGCCCGTTTGCGCGATCGCGGCGTCGTTGGTGTCGCCCAACTGGCTCACGTCGAGGTGATTGCCCGCGCCGTGCTGCGACAGCGAGGCGCTATTGTCGTTGCCGTCCTGAAGCAGCGTCAATTCGTTGGCAGCGCCGCTCGCGGCGATCTGCTGAACGGTGGCGGTGTTGGCCACGCCCGACTGGCTGACGATGGCGATATTGGCGCCGCCGGGATCACCGGCCTGCACCGCGTCGAGCACATTGCCCGCCCCGTCGCTGAGTGCGGTCAGATCGGCGGCGGCGCCCGTCTGACGGACGCGAAGATCGTTGCCGTCGCCCATCATCGATGCGAGCAATTTCTTGTCGGGATCGTCCTGGGCGATGGTCGCGGCGTTGGCGGTGCCGGTCTGGTCGATCGCGACCGATTGCGCCGAGGCCGATGTGGCCGTGGCGGCGGCGACCGGTAGAGCGAGCCCGGTGAAAAAGCATAAGCGCTTCATGGCGCGGCCTTCCGCAAAAAAGGGATCCGGGGGCGAGGGTGGAAGCCCCCGGATCCGCAAGGATTACTGGCTGACGGTCGCCGAGTTGAACGACCCCGACTGCGTCACGAACGAGCTGTTGCCGTCGGTGAACTGCTGAACCAGCGCGCTGTTGTTGTTGCCGCTCTGGTCCACCATCGAGTTGTTGCCGTCGCCATACTGGAGCACCAGCGCATATTGCGCGCTGCCGGCCTGGGTGATCGACGAGGTGTCGTTGTCGCCATACTGGCCGGCGCCGGCATAGCTGCCCGATCCGGTCTGGACGATCGTCGACACGTCGAAATTGCCCGTCTGCGCGTTCTGCGCCCAGTGGTTGTCGCCGTCCTGATCGATCGACGACTGGCCGTCGTCGCCCGATTGCCAGATCTGCGCCGAGAAATTCTCGGTCGGTGGGCTGTCTTCACGCTGGGTGATGCTGGCGGTGTTGCGATCGCCGGTCTGCTCGATCAGCGCATCGCTGTCCTCGGCGCGCTGCGTGACCGTGGCGTCGTTCTGGTCGCCCGACAATTGATGGACATAGGCGACCGAGCGGTTGCCGTAGTTCAGCACCAGCGACGTGCTGTTGGTGCCGTTCTGCCACACTTCGGCATAGCCCTGATTGGCGCGCTGATAGACCTCGGACGAATTGTTGTCGCCCGCCTGGCTGACATAGGCCGACGAATCGATCGGACGAATGCCGCCCGGCGAGGTCTGATCGACCAGGCTGGTGTTGCCATTGCCCGATTGATCGACGGTCGCGAGCACGTTTTCGCCATCCTGGACGACGTCGGACGAGTTGCCGTCGCCGCTCTGGGTGACATAGGCGTCGTCGTTGGTCCCCGATTGGGCCACCGTCGAGCCGTTGAGCGCGCCGCTCTGCGTCACGTACGCCTCGCCGGCATCGCCCGTCTGATCGACCGAGCTGTTGTTGGCGAGCCCGGGCTGGGTCACCTCGGCGACATGGCCGCCGCTGCCCGCCTGGTTGATCGTGCTCGTGTTGCCATAGCTGTCGTCGGTCAGCGCCGCGGTCGCGTCACCCTGGCTCACCGTCGCCGAGTTGCCGTCGCTCGACTGGACGACGCTCGACGATTGCCAGTCATCGACCTGGGTGACAGCAGCGGTGTTGCTGTCGCCCGATTGCTCGATATACGAGTTCGACTGGACAGCGAACGTGCTCGTGTCCTGGTTGACCGTCGCCGAGTTGCTGTTGCCGGTCTGCTCGATGTCGGACACGTTCTGCGGCGTGGCGCCCGAGCCGTCGTCGGCCTGCGTCACGTTCGCGGTGTTGCTCGCACCGCTCTGGTTGATGAGCGAGTCGCCGCCCGAAAGCGATCCGGTCTGGTCGACGACGGCGCCGTTGCCGGTGTTCGACTGGTTCACCGTGCTGGTCGATTGGGCGAAAGCCGGCACGGCGATCGACAGCGCGATCACCGATGCCGCACCCATGAGCATCTTCTTCATTGTCACTCTCCCTATTGTCGTTTGCGGGCACGGACATCGCCCCCGCAGTTGCCGGAGATCACGCGTCCGCCGAGACCGGCCTCGCGACGGACGACGGGAGCAAGGGGGTCGAAAGCTCAGGTGCGGCGACACAAAATGCGGGGGAGGCACGCGCGCCACCGCACCTTGCGCACCGCCGGAAGAAGGAGCATCATCCGGCGGTGAGCACTGCTCACGACTGGCGAGGTTCCCGTAACCTCACCGTTCCGGGTCCATCGACATCGAGATACCAATCGGGGTGTCGATGGACCTGTTCTTCGAACCCGGCCGGGGCCGGATTCATCCTCTCCATCAACCTCCTCCTGACGCGCCCGGGGCGCGTGGTGTGGCTGTGGGTGGTGTGGCGGCGCCTCCGGGCGGGGTCGCGCGCGTCATCGCCGGTATGTTCGGCGCGGCGTTCTGCTGCGGCCGGGGCGTGGCGGATGGAGTGGCCCCGCGTGCTGGCGGCGCACCCATCGCGGGCGCGGCACTCGAACCGTATGACAGAATCGGGGCCGGGAGGCGCGATCCGGCCGCAAGCGCCGGCCCCGTTGGCCGCTGCGATACGCGCGGCGCGGGTTGCAGCGCCGCGCGCGGCGGGCAGGCGCCGGTGATCGTGCTGCCGTCGGCACGGCGCGGCAGCAGCACCGCGGCGGCGTCGATATTGTCGCGTTGTGCGTAATAGGATCGCAGCAGCGCCTCGCCGCCCTCGGGCGTGGTCGCGATGCACCACAGATCGGTGCTCGCGCCCTCGATCACCAATCCGTAGACCGCGGCCTCGATCGCCTGTTGCAGCGCCAGCGCGTCGGGCTCGTTATAGGCGACGCCCGCCTCGAGTTCGAGCAGGTCCTTGAACGCGACGTAGCGGAAGGTGTTGGCGTCGAGCCCGATCGATGCGATCGATTTGCGCACGCTGATCGTCGACAGCACTTCGCCGGTCTTGACGCTGACGGCGCGTAGATAGACCGTCACGGTATCTTCGCGATATTGCGTGCTGCCGCCGATGCCCAGGAAGCGCGCGCCGAGCCCGCCCGATTTGGTGTTGCTGTCATAGCCGATGATCCCGCCTTCAAGCAGGATGCCGGCAAACAGCAGCGGGGGCAGCGCCTGGCGATTGAGCGTCTTCTCGCCGAGATAGGCCGCGCGCATCTCGCGGATCACCGCGCGCTCGCGCAGCAGGTTGTCCAGCCGCTCGCGCTCGATCACCGTGAACCAGCCGTGGTTGCCCGCTTCCTGAAGCGCCTTGACGAGGATCGAGGTCGCGCCCTGCGTCACCGCGCGCGACAGCGTCTGCACGCCTTCGGTCGGCTTGAACTGGCCGGTCTGGTCGGTGAAATTATAGACCGCGATCGCGACCCGGTCGCCCGGCAGGGGCAGTTGCTCGAGCTTGACCGTCATCGGCGTGCGCTTGGTGGGCTGCGCCTGCGACCAGCTCGACGGGTTGTTCGCCGCGCAGCCGGCGAGCATGAGCGCGCCGCCCAGCACCGCCAATGCGGTGCGCCGGGCCGATGCGGCGCTCATTGCCCGAGACCGGCGAGCAGCGCGCCCTCGTCGGAGCTGTCCTGCAACAACGGCACGATGATCTCGGTCACCGATCCGTCGGCGTTGTTGGTGATCGTCAGCGTTACCGAATCGACCCCGCGGACGAACGAGATCACCTGATCGCCGAATTGGATGACGCCGCTGTCCTGCGCGTTCTCGCCGAAAATGACGTCGGTGATCTGGGTCGCGAGCGACGAGAGCAATCGGCTCTGCAACGTGCGCAGGAATTGCGACGCGGGATCCTGCGAGGTGATCGCGTTGGGATCCTTATACTTGTTCTGCGCCGAGGCGACGCCGAGCAGATGCGCGGAATTGAAAGGGTTGCCGCCGAAACTGGGGTTGATCGGCTGATAGACGATATCCTGCCCGTGGCCCGGCTCCGCGATGGCGAAACCGAGTGCGATCGCAATGAACGCCGGGATGCCGATCGTCTTGATCGTGATGCGCATGTGCCCTCCTTGTCCGCCAGCCACCCGGCCGGCCAGGTCGGCGCCGACCTCGCGAACGAGCGGCACCGGCCATCGCGCGCCGATGATCGGATCGACGCGATTCGAACTTCCATGCGACCGGATTTCCGGCATCGCCCCGAAACGCTACGGCAGGGCACCGGATGAATGCTGCGCGTACGCCGTTCCTGTCATCGGCGCCTTGCTTGTCTTTCTGTCACAAACCCTATGACCAAAAATCGAGGGCGCCTATCCGTAGCGTCCCGGATGGTAATCGTCCCATTGTCGCAGTATGATGCGGCTAACGAGCGGTGCCTCACGAAAGGAACCGCAGGCGTCGCGTGCAACAGGGGAAATAGCGATGCCGCACCCAGGGACCGGCTACGGGCTCGGTCTGAGCGTTGCCGATCGAAGCGCTCGTTACGTCATGGCGATCTGGCGCCAGGCGATCGACATCTACGGCTGGGCCGTCGTCGGGATCGGCCTCGCGACGGTCGTCCGGATGGTGCTGGACCCGTGGCTGGGCGCGCGCGTCCCTTACACGCTCTATCTTCCGGTAATCTTCGCGGTCGCGGCTTTTCGCGGCACGCACGCGGCCGTCGCCGCAGTGATCCTCGGTGTGATAGCGGGCACGGTCGTGGTGGAACCGTTCACCTCCGATACCCCCCATGTCCTCGGCTTGCTGATATTCTGTGGCGTTTCGACTGGCATTATCGCGCTGACGCGGCAGATCATCGCCTGGCGCGATCAGGCGCTCGCCGGGCAGCGGGTGGCGACCCGGCAGGCCGCCGACGCGCGCGTCATGATCGACGAACTCACGCTGCTGATCGATGCTGCGGCCAACCACGGCATCTATTTCCTCGATCCTGGCGGCACAATCACCTTGTGGAGCCACAGCGCCGAACGCCTCAGCGGCTGGTCGATGCGCGAAGCGATCGGCCGCAGCTTCGATCTGCTCCACACCAGCGCCGATTGCCTCGCCGGCAAGCCGCAACGCGTGCTGGCGGCGGCGCGCGCGTCGGGCCGCTTCCGGTCGCGCGACGTGCGCTGCCGCAAGGATGGCAGCGTCTTCATCGCCGATATCACGCTGACCGCGCTGTTCGAGGACGACGGCGGCCTGCGCGGCTTCGGCCTGGTGATGCACGACGTCACCGACGAGGCCCGTGCGGCCGAGGAATTGCAGCTTCGCGAGCGCCAGTTGCGCTCGATCCTCGCCACTGTGCCCGAAGCGACGATCATCACCGACAGCGCCGGCACCGTCGTGTCGCTGAGCGGGGTCGCGCAATCGCTGTTCGGCTATGCGGAAACCGACATCGTCGGCTGCGACGCGTCGATGCTGCTCAAATCGGTGTCGGGCGAGGCGGCGGTCAACGCGCTGCGGTTCAGCAGCCTTGCGGACATGGGGCCGCAGCACGGGGTGGCACGACGCGCCGACGGCACGGTCTTTCCCATCCAGATCACGGTCGGCCGCGCGGCGGTGGGGGAGAATGTGCAATTCACCGGCTTCATCCGCGATCTCAGCGGTGAGGCGGCGACGCGCGCACGCCTGGCGGCGCTCCAGGCGCAGATCCTCCATATGTCGCGGGTGAGCGCGATGGGGACGATGGCGGCCACGCTCGCACACGAACTCAACCAGCCGCTGGCGGCGGTGGAAAGCTATATCGGCGCGGCACGCAACCTGATGCACCGGCATCGGCCGGGCGGCGCCGCGGACCTCGATACGGCGCTGGCGGGCGCGTCGAGCCAAGCGCTGCGCGCGGCCACGATCATCCGGCGCACCCGCGAGATGCTGGCGCGCCGCGATATCGAATTCGTCCACGAAGATCTCGCAGGGTTGCTCGTCGAGGCGAAGACTCTCGCCTGCATGGGCGCGCCCGGGCTTGCCAAGATGATCGATTTGGAGATCGAACCGGGGCTCGGCGCCGTCCTGGTCGACAAGATCCAGATCCAGCAGGTCGTCCTCAATCTGTTGCGCAACGCCATCGATGCCGTGCGCGGCGCGCCGGTGCGCAAGGTGCGGGTGAGCGCGGTCGCGCGCGACGGCGACACCGCCCAGATCACCGTCTCGGATACGGGGCGCGGCCTGTCATCCGAGGAGCAGGTGCATCTCTTCGACACCTTCTTCAGCACCAAGGCCAACGGTCTTGGCGTCGGGCTGCCGATCTGCCGTACCATCGTGGAGGTTCACGGCGGCCGGATCTGGGCGAGCACGCAGGCCGGCAGCGGCGCCGAGCTTCATTTCACGTTGCGGAGATCGGAACGAGGAGACGAGCGATGCAAGCATCTCGAACGGTCCATGTCGTCGACGACGACCAGGCAATTCGCGATGCCGTCGGGATGATGCTCCGCACCGCGCAATACGATGTCCATCTATGGCCCGACGGTGTCTCCTTCCTCGAAGGCGCGGGCGCGTTCGGGCCGGCCTGCGCGTTGCTCGATATCCGCATGCCCGATCTGTCGGGGCTCGATGTTCACGCCGCGCTCGGGAAGATCGGCGCGCCGATCGCGACGATCATCCTCACTGGGCACGGCGACGTGGCGACAGCGGTGCATGCCCTGCGCGCTGGCGCGACCAATTTCCTCGAAAAGCCGGTCGCATCCTCGGCGCTGATCGCGGCCGTCGACGACGCGCTGGCATCGCTCGCGCGGCCGGGGAAGGCCGATATGCGATCGAGCCGCGCGCACGATCGCCTCGCCCCCTTGTCGCCGCGCGAACTGGACGTGCTCAGGGGGCTGGCCGCAGGCAAGCAGAACAAGTCGATCGCGCTCGATCTCGGGATCAGCCCGAGAACGGTCGAGGTGTACCGCGCCAACATCATGGAAAAGCTCGGCGCGCGCAGCCTCTCCGAAGTCCTGTACGTCGCCTTCGCCGCCGGGGTGGACGATAACGCCGCCGCGCCGCGCGCGCGCGGTGCCGATTAGAGCGCGATGACGTTACGTTTAATCGTTCCCCACCAAAACACTCGATATGCCGTGGCGGGCGTGCGACTGGACGAGTGCGCCGGAATACTTATATACCGGTCATTATGAAATTGGGTCTGTGCACGCCGGCCAAGGGTCGGCCTCGCGAATTCGACGTCGGCGACGCGCTCGCCGCGGCGCTGCGGGTGTTCTGGAGCAAGGGCTATGACGGCGCCTCGCTGACCGATCTCACCGAGGCGATGGGGATCACGCGCCCCAGCCTCTACGCCGCCTTCGGCAACAAGGAAGCGCTCTTTCGCAAGGCGCTCGATCTCTACGAGGAAGAAAAGCTCGCGTACATGCGCCGCGCGCTCGACGCGCCGACCGCCAAGGGCGTCGTGGAACGGCTGCTGTACGGGTCGCTCGAAAATCAGTGCAGTGATTGTGAGCCCAAGGGATGCCTCGGCGTCATCAGCTCGATCGCGTGCGGCGAGGGCGCCGAGGCGGTCCGTGAGGATGTGATCGCGCGCCGCGCCTCGTCACGCCAGGCGTTGGTCGATCGTCTCGAGCGTGGCAAGGCCGAGGGTGATCTGCCGCCGGAAACCGATATCGAAGGCATCACCAGTTGCCTGTTCGCGGTGGTGCAGGGCATGGCCGTGCAGGCCGGGGCGGGCGCCAGCCGCGCCGAACTCGAGCGGCTCGTGGCGACCAGTCTCGCGATGTGGCCGGGGCGCTGATCGAGGCGCTGGATTCAGACGCCGGATTCAGACGTCGGATTCTGGGGCTGGACAAAAAATATCGATCGGTACAGAAAAGAGCCTTGACGCGGTTCATCTCCGATTTATATACCGGTCAGTACGGAACAACGAAGGGGTAACGACCCGCATCGTCGCCGCGGTGAGCGACGGGCGGGGCTGAGGAACCGTCGCTGCTTCAGCAGCGGCAGGTTCGTCGTTCACCGCCACGATCGGTCCTGTAAGCGTATCGGCCGGTTTCTTCGACATCTGGGAGCATCCTGACGCAGGAGTGTGGCGCTTGCGACGGAGGCTTTGTGCATTTCATCGCCGGGCGGCCGTGAACGGGCCGGTTCGGCGCGCGGCGGGGCGTGCCCTGTCGCGCTCCATCAGGGAGACACGCGATGGCCTATCTCAATTTCTCCGATCCGCACGAGGCGGCGCTCGCGAACGGGGGGATCGCATCGGTCGTGGACGAGGCGCCGGCACGGCTGTCGCCGCTCGAATGGTCGGTGGTCGCGCTTGCGCAGAACGAGCGGCTGTCGAGCATCGGCCGTCCGGGGCGCGTCGCGACCGCGATGGCGAAGCTGTTCGGCAATCGCCGCAATCCCGCGCTTGCCGATGGCCGGCTCGAGGCGCTGCGGCGGCTGGCGGTGATCGCCTGGCATCGCGGCTACGCGATCGATTCGTCTGAAATCCGGGCGTTCGGCCAGGCTGGTTTCTCGATGGCGCAGTACGAACTCGTCCTCGCCAGCATCAGCCGCGGCCGCGATGCGCTCAACCGCCGCACCCGTTGATTATGCAATTGACTCGCATTAGCGATTGACATTAGATAATTTACGATTTCGGGCGTCGCGGAAATGGCCGGGCTATCGGCCGGGGAGCCGCGAGCCGCTCTTCGCGCCGATTCCGGGGACGTTTTGGAAACGCGCCGGAATCCTCGATCCCCAAAAGCCTCAGGCAGCGAGTGAAACGATGAACATGTTGACCAAGATCGGGCGCGCCGAGGATCAGGCGCCCGAAACGCATACCGCCCCCCGTCCGTGGCGCCGTGGCCTGCTGATCGGCGTGCCGTTGGCGGTTCTCGCCTGGGGCGGCTATTCGATCACCCATCGCGGCAGCCCGGCGCTCGCCGCGCCGCCGCCGCCCACCGTCACCATCGCCGTGCCGCTCGAACGGACGATCGACCGGTGGGACGATTATGTCGGGCGCTTCGAAGCGTCGAAGGCGGTCGAGGTGCGTCCGCGCGTCTCGGGCGCGATCACCGGCGTGCACTTCCGCGACGGCGCGATCGTCCACAAGGGCGATCTGCTGTTCACGATCGATTCGCGCCCCTTCGCGGCGGCGCTGGCCGAGGCGCGTGCCCGGCTGGCAAGCGCGAAGAGCGATCTCACCCTCGCGCGCGCCGATCTCGATCGCGCGCTGAAGCTCGTCGATATCGACGCCGTATCGCAGAGCGACGTCGATCAGCTCCGCGCGAAACAGCAGGCTGCGCAGGCCGCGCTGGCAGGCGCCGAGGCGAGCGTCCGCGCCCGCGCGCTCGACATGAGCTTCACCCAGGTGCGCGCGCCGATCGGCGGGCGGATCTCCGATCGTCGCGTCGATGCGGGCAATCTCGTCGCGGGTGGCGATGGCGCGCAGGCGACGCTGCTGACGACGATCAATGCGCTCGATCCGATCTATTTCAGCTTCGACGCGTCGGAGGCGCTGTTCCTCAAGGCAAAACGCGCCGAACAGGCGGGGGACGCGGGCTCGCCGGTCGAGGTCAAGCTTCAGGACGAAACCGCCTATCGCTGGAAGGGCCGGCTCGATTTCACCGACAACGGGCTCGATCCGCGCTCGGGCACGATCCGCGTCCGCGCGGTGGTTGACAATCCCGAGTTGTTCCTCACCCCCGGCATGTTCGGCAACGCCCGGCTGGCGAACGGCGGCGCAGTCGCGGCGCTGCTCGTGCCCGACGCGGCAGTGACGACCGATCAGGCGCGCAAGCTGGTGATGGTGATCGGCAAGGACGGCACCGCGCAGGCGAAGCCGGTCGAACTCGGTCCCGTCGTGCAGGGGTTGCGCGTGATCCGCAGCGGGCTCGGCCCTCAGGATCGCGTGGTCATCAGCGATCCCGAACTCGCTCAGCCCGGTGCCAAGGTACTCACCAAGCCCGGAAAGATCGCGCCGGTCACCGCAGACGATCCGCCGCCGGTCGCCGATCCGACCAGCGGCGAGGCGACCTTCGCGGTGGGATAGGATGGATGCGGGTCACCCTCACCCTTCCGGCGCTTCGCGCCTCCCTCCCTCTCCCGCTGGGAGAGGGAAGGGGCCCGCCCGACGTAGCCGGGTGGGAAGGGTGAGGGTGAATACCGCCTCCACTCCGCTCTAGATTTCTCTTTCAGGGAGCAGGCACATGCGCCTCTCACGCTTCTTCATCACGCGGCCGATTTTCGCCGCGGTGATCGCGATCTTCATCACGATCGTCGGCGGCATCGCCTATCTCGGGCTGCCGGTGTCGCAATATCCCGATATCGTCCCGCCGACGGTGACGGTGACGGCCAATTATCCCGGCGCCACCGCGCAGACCGTCGCCGAGACGGTGGCGGCGCCGATCGAACAGCAGATCAACGGCGTCGACGACATGCTCTACATGTCGTCCGAATCGACCGGTGACGGCCGGGTGACGATCACCGTCACCTTCGCGATCGGCACCGATCTCGATGCCGCGCAGGTGCTGGTGCAGAATCGCGTCGCGATCGCGCTGCCGACGCTGCCCGAGGAAGTCCGGCGCATGGGCGTGGTGACGCAGAAGACGTCGCCCGACTTCCTGATGGTGGTCAACCTGATCTCGCCCGACAATTCGCTCGATCGCAGCTACATCTCCAACTACGCGCTGACGCAGATCCGCGACCGGCTGAGCCGGATCGACGGTGTGGGCGACGTGCGCCTGTTCGGTAACCGTGATTATGCGATGCGGGTGTGGATCGATCCCGGCCGCGCCGCCGCGCTCCATCTCACCGCGGGCGATATCGTCTCGGCGTTGCGCGCGCAGAATGTGCAGGTCGCCGCGGGCACGCTCGGCGCGCCGCCCTATGCGCAGGGCAACGCCTTCCAGCTCAATGTCGAGGCGCAGGGCCGCTTCACCGATCCCGCGCAGTTCGGCGACATCATCGTGCGCACGGATGGCGACGGCCGCCAGGTCCGCGTCTCCGATGTGGCGCGCGTCGAACTCGGCGCTGACGATTACGCCTCGAACACCTATCTCTCGGGCAAGCCCACCGTGGTCATGGGCGTGTTCCAGCGCCCCGGCTCGAACGCGCTCGCCGCCGCCGAGGCGGTGCAGGCCGAAATGGATAGCCTCGCCAAGTCATTCCCCAAGGGGCTTGGCTATCGTGTCATCTACAACCCCACCGAATTCATCTCGCAATCGGTCGACGCGGTGATGCACACCTTGCTCGAGGCGATGCTGCTCGTTGTGCTGGTGATCATCATCTTCTTGCAGAAATGGCGCGCCGCAGTGATCCCGGTGGTGGCGATTCCGGTGTCGCTGATCGGTAGCTGCCTCGTGCTCTCGGCGTTCGGCTATTCGCTCAACAATCTGTCGCTGTTCGGGATGGTGCTCGCGATCGGCGTGGTCGTCGACGATGCGATCGTCGTCGTCGAGAATGTCGAGCGCAACCTCGAACGCGGGCTTTCGGCGATCGAGGCGGCCAAGGCGTCGATGGACGAGGTGTCGGCGGCGCTGATCGCGATCGTGCTCGTGTTGTGCGCGGTGTTCGTGCCGACCCTGTTCCTTACCGGGCTGTCGGGCGCCTTCTATCAGCAGTTCGCGGTGACGATCGCGACCGCGACGGTGATCTCGCTGATCCTGTCGCTCACGCTGTCGCCCGCGCTCGCGGCGCTGCTGCTCAAGCCCAACGACCACCGCGGCGAGCGCCACGCGATCGTGCGCGCGCTCCACCGGGCCGGCGATGCCTTCAACCGCGGCTTCGAGCGGCTGAGCGACGGCTATGCCCGGCTCACCCGCCGGCTGGTGATGCGGCCGAAGCGGATGATGGTGACCTATGCCGGCCTGATCGCTGCGACCGTCGGGCTGTTCTGGGTGACCCCCTCGGGCTTCATCCCGGCGCAGGACCAGGGCTATTTCCTCACCGTCATCCAATTGCCGCCGGGCTCGTCGCTCGAACGCACCGATGCGGTGATGCAGAAGGTCGCCAAGCGCATTCTGCCGATCCCCGGCGTCAAGGGCGCGGTGATGCTCGCTGGGTTCGACGGCCCGTCGCAGACGCTCGCCCCCAACGCGGCGGCGGCCTATATCCCGCTCGAATCGTTCGAGAAGCGTGAACAGCTCGGGGTCAGCTTCGCCGACATCATGGCCGAGGCGCAGAAGGCCACCGCCGACATCAACGAGGCGCGGCTGATGATCGTCCCCCGCCGCTGATCCAGGGGATCGGCTCGGCGGGCGGCTATCGGCTGATGGTCGAGGATCTCGGCGACCAGGGCTATGACGCGCTCGGCAAGCAGGCGTTCGGGGTGATCGGCAAGGCCAATCAGACCGCGGGGCTGCAACAGGTCTATACCTTCTTCAACACCGCGACCCCGCGCATCTTTGCCGATATCGATCGCCGCAAGGCCGATATGCTCGGCGTGCCGCCGTCACAGGTGTTCGAGGCGCTCCAGGTCTATCTCGGTTCGGCCTATGTCAACGACTTCAACCTGCTCGGGCGCACCTATCGCGTCACCGCGCAGGCCGATGCCGCGCACCGCGCGACCGAAGCCGATATCGCCGATCTCAAGACCCGCTCGACGACCGGCGCGATGGTGCCGATCGGGTCGGTCGCGACCTTCGACAGCAAGACCGGGCCGTATCGCGTCACGCGCTACAACCTGCACCCGGCGGTCGCGGTCGATGGCGATACCGCGCCGGGCTATTCGTCGGGCGCCTCGCTGACGACGATGGAAAAGGTCGCCGATACGGTCCTGCCCTCGGGCTATGGCCACGAATGGACCGGCATCGCCTACCAGCAGAAGGCGGCCGGAAACACCGCGGGGCTGGTGTTCGGGCTGGCCGTGGTGTTCGTCTTCCTCGTGCTCGCTGCGCAATATGAAAGCGTGGTGCTGCCGCTGTCGATCATCCTGATCGTGCCGATGTGTCTGCTCGCGGCGATGATCGGCGTGAACCTGCGGGGGATGGACAACAACGTGCTGACGCAGATCGGGCTGGTCGTGCTGATCGCGCTCGCCGCGAAGAACGCGATCCTTGTGGTCGAGTTCGCGCGGCAGGCCGAACAGGATGACGGGCTGTCGCCGATCGATGCGGCGGTGCGCGCGGCGCGCGATCGGTTGCGGCCGATCCTGATGACGAGCTTCGCGTTCGTCCTCGGCTCGGTGCCGCTGCTGATCGCCAGCGGGGCTGGGGCGGAGCTTCGCCAGGCGCTGGGCACCGCGGTGTTCTTCGGGATGCTCGGCGTCACCGGGTTCGGCCTGATCTTCACGCCCACTTTCTACGTCGTCTGCCGCGCGCTCGGCGACCGGCTGGCCCGCCTGCGGCGGAGCCCCGATGCCGATCCCGCGCTGTTCCCGGCCGAATGAGGATACGATTCATGAAACCCATGCTGTTTCGCACTGAGTATTCCCGCGAAAGTAGGAATCCAGAGCCCCAGGCACCGTCGCGTGCAGCCTCCTTGTCCGTCATCCCCGCGAAGGCGGGGATCCAGACGCCCAGCGCTGGCGAAGAATCGCAGCCGTCACGGGTCTGGATTCCTGCCTTCGCGGGAATGACGAACGACGAATCCAGCGTGCGGCGTGCGCAAAGGATTCGCCCATTGCTCGCCTCGCTATCCGCGCTCGCGCTCGCCGCGTGCGCGGTGGGGCCGGATTATGTCGCGCCCGTTCCACCCGCGGCGTCGTCCGGCCCCTTCATCGCCGCGGACAACCCGGCGGTCTCCACCGATCCGGTCGCCGAAAACTGGTGGCGGCTCTACGACGATCCGGTGCTCGACGGGCTGGTCGAGGATGCGCTGGCGGCGAACACCGATCTGCGCGTTGCGATCGCCAACATCGCCCGCGCGCGCGCCGGCCTGAAGGCCGCGCGTGCCGACGAGCTGCCCCAGACCAATATCGGCGCCAGCGGCACCTACGGTCGCCTGCCCGCCGGTCAGCGGGCGCCCGGCGCCAAGCGCGAGGATTGGGCGATCGATACCGGGCTCGACGTCGCGTACGAGGTCGATCTGTTCGGCCGCGTCTCGCGGGGTGTCGAGGCGGCGTCGGGCGATGTCGAGGCCGCGCGCGCCGATGCCGATGCGGCGCGTGTCCTCGTCGTCGCCGATACCACGCGCGCTTATGCCGACGCCGCGTCGGCGGCCGCCCGGCTGGCGGTCGCGCGGCATACGGTGGAGTTGCTCGACAAGTCACTGACGCTCACCGAGGCGCGCCATTCGGCCGGGCTCGCGACGGGGCTCGATACCGCGCGGATCGCCGCGCTGCGTAACCAGCGCGCGGCAGACGTGCCCGCTATCCAGGCCGAGCGTGATGCCGCGCTGTTCCGTCTCGCCACGCTCACGGGCCGCGCGCCTGCCGATCTCCCGCCGATCGCCGGCGCGCGCGATACCGTGCTCGAAATCGCGCGGCCGATCCCGGTCGGCGACGGCCAGGCGTTGCTCGCGCGGCGCCCCGACATCCGCGCCGCCGAACGGCGGCTGGCGGCCGCGACCGCGCGCATCGGCGTCGCCACAGCCGATCTCTATCCGCATATCTCGCTGGGTGGGTCGGTCGGCTCGACGGGCAATTCGCTCGGCGACATTTTCGGTGGTGGTCCGCTGCGCTGGCTGCTGGGGCCACTGATCAGTTGGTCGTTCCCGAACCAGAGCGCGGCGCGCGCGCAGATCGCCGGCGCCGAGGCCGAGTCGCAGGCCGCGCTTGCCCGCTTCGACGGCACCGTGCTGACGGCGCTGCGCGAGACCGAGACCGCGCTGTCGGCCTACGGCCACGATCTCGATCGCCGCGCGGCGCTCAAGGCCGCGCACGATCAGGCCGCGCGCGCCGCCACGATCACCCGCGCGCAACAGCGTGAGGGCTCGGTCGATTCGCTCGATCTGCTCGATGCCGAACGCACGCTGGCCGATGCGCGCGGCGCGCTCGCCGATGCCGACGCGCGCATCGCCGACGATCAGATCGACCTGTTCGAAGCGCTCGGCGGCGGCTGGGCGGGGGAGCGGGCCGGCGCCGCCTCCGTTTCAGGGTAACTGAAGCAGGGTGTAGCCGGCCCCGCCGCCGCGCCGGTCAATCCTCGAAGCGGCCCGTCGCCAGCGTCTTGCTGATCCACAGCGCGATCAAGGTCGCGAGCGCGCCCGACAGCAGATAGAGCCCGGCGGCGAGGATGCCGAAATAGGCAGCGAGCACCAGCGCCCAGAACGGTGCGAAGCCCGCGCCGAACAGCCACGCGATGTCCGATGTCAGCGCCGAGCCGGTATAGCGGTAATGCCTCTCGAAATGAGAGGCCACGACCCCCGACGACTGGCCGAACGACAGCCCCAGCAGCACGAAGCCGACGATCATATAGGTGATCTCGCCGAGGTCGCCCATGTCGAGAAGCTGCGGCGCGAAGCCGCTGAACACCGCGATCGCGCCCGCCGACGCGCCCAGCAGCGTGCGCCGCCCCACGCGATCCGCCAGATGGCCCGAGGCGATGATCGCGAGCACGCCGAACGCCGCCGCGACCGATTCGATCACCAGGAAGCGCGCGGGCGATTCGTTGGTGAACAGGAACACCCACGATAGCGGGAACACCGTCACCATGTGGAACATCGCGAAGCTCGCCAGCGGCGCGAACGCCCCGATCACGATCGTGCGGCCCTGCGTCCCCACGGTTTCGCGCACGCGCGACGGCTGGAGTTCGCGGCTTTCGAACAGATGCTCGAAATCGGGGGTCGATACGATCCGCAGCCGCGCGAACAGCGCCACCACGTTGATCGCGAACGCGCAGAAGAAGGGATAGCGCCAGCCCCACGACAGGAAGTCCGCCGCCGACAGGTTCATCGCGAAATAGGCGAACAGCGCGCTGGCGACGATGAGGCCGAGCGGGGCGCCGAGTTGTGGCACCATCGCATACCAGCCGCGCTTGTTCTCGGGCGCGTTGAGCGCGAGCAGCGAGGCGAGCCCGTCCCACGCTCCGCCCAGCGCGAGGCCCTGCCCGATCCTGAGCAGCCCGAGCAGCACCACCGTCGCCATCCCGGCATCGGCATAGCTCGGCAGGAACGCGACCGAGACGGTTGACACGCCGAGCAGGAACAAGGCGATCGTCAGCTTGGTGCCGCGCCCGTGATGGCGATCGACCCACATGAAGATCAGCGAGCCCAGCGGCCGCGCGAAGAACGCGAGCGCGAACACGGCGAAGGAGAGGAGCGTCCCCGTCAGCGGATCGACGAACGGAAAGATATAGGCCGGGAACACCAGCACAGAGGCGATCGCATAGACGAAGAAGTCGAAGAATTCCGACGTCCGCCCGATGATGACGCCGATCGCGATCTCGCTCGGGGCGATCTTCGTCTGCCGCGCGTTGACGCTGCGGCCGTCGCGCGCGAGCGGCGTCGAATCGGAAGCGGTTGCGCTCATGCTATACCCTCTACATCATCTCGGTCGCGCGGGCGATGATCGGTGAAGCGCGCAGGCCGGGCAAAGTGATCCATCGGACGGCGCGATACCACGTTCGCACGCGCAGCAGGATTGGACAAAGTGTCCAATGGGAACGGTCGAGGAAGGAGCGTAGGGGACGACCATGATTCGGAGATGTTCTCTCGCGCGCCGGCTTAAATCCGGCGCAAAAGCCCTGTCGGTTGTCGGCGTCGCGGCGCTGCTCGCGGGCTGCAACGCGGTCGTCCTCGCCCCTGCCGGCGATGTTGCGGCGCAACAGCGCGACCTGCTCGTCATCTCGGTCGTGCTGATGCTGCTGGTGATCGTGCCGGTGATGGTGCTGATCGTGCTGTTCGCGTGGCGCTATCGCGAGTCGAACGAGGACGCGACCTATGCGCCCGATTGGGATCACTCGACCAAGATCGAACTTGTCATCTGGTCGGTGCCGCTGCTCATCATCATCTGCCTCGGCGCGGTGACGTGGCTCGGCACGCATGTGCTCGATCCGTATCGCCCGATCGAGCGGCTCGAACATGCGCGTCCGGTCGATCCCGCGGTCAAGCCGATCGAGGTCGATGTCGTCGCGCTCGATTGGAAATGGCTGTTCATCTATCCCGAATACGGCATCGCGACGGTCAACGAGATGGCGGCGCCGGTCGATCGGCCGATCCAGTTCAAGATCACCGCATCGTCGGTGATGAATTCGTTCTACATCCCGGCGCTCGCGGGCCAGATCTACGCGATGCCGGGGATGGAGACGATGCTGCACGCGGTGATCAACCGGCCCGGCGTGTATGATGGCTTCTCCGCCAATTACAGCGGCGCGGGCTTCTCGGGCATGCGCTTCAAGTTCCACGGGCTCGATCACGCCGGATTCGAGCAATGGGTCGCGACCGCGAAGGCGAGCGGCCGCACCCTAGATCGCGCCGCCTATACCGCGCTCGCCCGGCCGAGCGAGAACGTGCCGGTGATGCGCTTCGCCACGGTCGAGCACGGGCTCTACAGCGCCGCGCTCAACATGTGCGTCACACCGGGCACGCCGTGCATGGCCGATACGATGATGAAGGACGCGCACACCGCCGGGCAATCGATGGCTCAGGCGATGGACATGCCCCACGGCGCCGCCGATTCGGCTCACCGGCCGCCCGCGCCCAGTCTTTCGCAACCGATCACCGGAGCCGGGTTGATCGCGCCCGCCGAACGCGCCCGCGAGGGCGATCGCCAGACCTTGTGAGTGTCGTCATGAGCCTTCCGCTTCCTGTCGCCGACAGCCCGATCCTCGGCCGTCTCAGCCTCGCCGCGCTGCCGCTGCACGAGCCGATCCTTGTCGTCACGTTCATCGGCGTCGCGATCGGCGGCATCGCCGTGCTCGGCCTGATCACCTGGTATCGCTGGTGGGGCATCCTGTGGCGCGATTGGATCACCAGCGTCGATCACAAGAAGATCGGCATCATGTACATGGTGCTCGGCATCATCATGCTGCTGCGAGGGTTCTCCGATGCGCTGATGATGCGCGCGCAGCAGGCGGTCGCCTTCGGGTCGAATCAGGGCTATCTGCCGCCCGAACATTACGACCAGATCTTCACCGCGCACGGTGTGATCATGATCTTCTTCGTCGCGATGCCGCTGGTGACGGGGCTGATGAACTACATCGTCCCCTTGCAGATCGGCGCGCGCGACGTCGCGTTTCCCTTCCTCAACAATTTCAGCTTCTGGATGACGACGTCGGGCGCGGTGCTGACGATGATCTCGCTGTTCGTCGGCGTATACGCGCGCACTGGCTGGCTCGCCTATCCGCCGCTGTCGGGGCTCGAATTCTCGCCCGATGTCGGCGTCGATTATTACATATGGGGGCTACAGATAGCCGGCGTCGGCACCTTGCTGTCGGGGATCAATCTGATCGCGACGATCGTCAAGCTGCGCGCGCCTGGCATGACGATGATGAAGATGCCCGTCTTCACCTGGACGGCGCTGTGCACCAACGTGCTGATCGTCGCGGTCTTCCCGGTGCTTACCGCGACGCTCGTGCTCCTCAGCCTCGATCGCTATCTCGATTTCCACTTCTTCACGAACAATCTGGGCGGCAACCCGATGATGTACGTGAACCTGATCTGGATCTGGGGCCACCCGGAGGTCTACATCCTCATCCTGCCGCTGTTCGGCGTCTATTCGGAGGTCGTGCCGACCTTCACGGGCAAGCGGCTGTTCGGCTATTCGTCGATGGTCTACGCCACCGTCGTCATCACCATCCTGTCGTATCTCGTCTGGCTCCATCACTTCTTCACGATGGGGTCGGGCGCGAGCGTGAACTCGTTCTTCGGGATCACGACGATGATCATCTCGATTCCGACGGGCGCGAAGATCTTCAACTGGCTGTTCACGATGTATCGCGGTCGCATCCGGTTCGAACTGCCGATGATGTGGACGATCGCGTTCATGCTCACCTTCGTGATCGGCGGGATGACGGGGGTGATGCTCGCGGTACCTCCGGCCGATTTCGTGCTCCACAATTCGCTGTTCCTGATCGCGCATTTCCACAACGTGATCATCGGCGGGGTGCTGTTCGGGCTGTTCGCGGCGATCAACTACTGGTGGCCCAAGGCGACCGGCTTCCGGCTCGAGACCAAATGGGGCAAGCGCTCGTTCTGGCTGTGGGTGTCGGGCTTCTGGTGCGCCTTCGCGCCGCTCTACGTGCTCGGGCTGATGGGCGTGACGCGGCGGCTGCGGCATTTCGACGATATGTCGTTGCAGGTCTATTTCGTGATCGCGGCTTTTGGGGCGCTGCTGATCGCGGGCGGCATCCTGTGCTTCCTGATCCAGATCGGGGTGAGCGTCCTTCACCGCGACGAACTGCGCGACACGACCGGCGATCCCTGGGGCGGCCGCGCGCTCGAATGGTCGACCTCGTCGCCGCCGCCGGAATATAATTTCGCCTTCACGCCCGTGATCCACGATCACGATGCGTGGTGGGATATGAAGACGCGTGGCAGCGAGCGCCCGACCGAGGGCTTCCGCGCGATCCACATGCCCAGCAACACCGGCGCCGGTTTCATCCTGGCAGGCATCAGCCTCGTGCTCGGCTTCGCGATGGTGTGGCATATCTGGTGGCTGGCGGCGCTGAGCTTCGCCGGGCTGATCGTGACCGCGATCGCGCATACCTTCAACTATCGCCGCGATCATCATATTCCCGTCGACGAGGTGGTGCGCACCGAAGCCGCGCGCACCGCCCAGCTCGCGGCACAAGGCTGAGACGATATGAGCACGCAGGCAATCGGTTCGACGACCGGCACCGCGATCCCGGATTTCTACGTCCGCGAGGAAGAGCATCACGCCGACGGCGGCAGTACGATGCTCGGCTTCTGGCTGTACCTGATGAGCGACTGCTTCATCTTCGCGGTCCTGTTCGCCACCTACGCGGTGCTCGGCAACAGCTATGCCGGCGGTCCCGGTCCGCGCGAGCTGTTCGAGCTGCCGCTGATCGCGCTCAACACCGCGATGCTGCTGCTGTCGTCGATCACCTACGGCTTCGCGATGTTGACGATGGCGCAGGGGCGGCAGGCCGCGACGCAGGGCTGGCTCGCGATCACCGGGTTGTTCGGCCTCGGCTTCCTCGGGATCGAGCTTTACGAATTCACCCACCTGATCGCCGCGGGTGCGGGGCCGTGGACCAGCGGCTTCCTGTCGGCCTTCTTCACGCTGGTCGGCACCCACGGGCTGCACGTCACCTTCGGCATCATCTGGCTCGTCACGCTGATGATCCAGGTCGCGCAAAAGGGGCTGATCCCCGCCAACCGGCGCCGGCTGATGTGCCTCAGCATGTTCTGGCACTTTCTCGACGTCGTCTGGATCGGCGTCTTCACCTTCGTCTATCTGATGGGAGTGCTGTGATGAGCACCGACACCGTCCGCGCCCACGATCATCACGCGGAGGGCACGCATGACGAGCCCGCGCACGGCACGCTCAAGGGCTATCTGACCGGCTTTGGCCTGTCGGTGGTGCTGACCGCGATTCCGTTCTGGATCGTGATGTCGGGCGCGATCGCCGATCGGACGGCGGCGGCGCTCGTTGTCCTCGCCTTCGCCTTCGTCCAGATCATCGTCCACATGGTCTATTTCCTCCATATGAACACCCGCTCGGAAGGTGGGTGGACGATGCTCGCGCTGATCTTCACGATCGTCCTCGTCGTCATCGCGCTCGCGGGGTCGATCTGGGTGATGCA
Source organism: Hephaestia caeni (assembly GCF_003550065.1). Classification (GTDB taxonomy): domain Bacteria; phylum Pseudomonadota; class Alphaproteobacteria; order Sphingomonadales; family Sphingomonadaceae; genus Sphingomonas; species Sphingomonas caeni_A. The sequence goes on along the minus strand of NZ_QXDC01000003.1, from coordinate 38,804 downwards.
CCATCTGAACACCAACATGATGCCGATGACGGTCGAGGCGGCGGGCGCGCTGCCGTGATCGGCGGCGGCCGCCCCGGACGGGCGCCGCCGTCTCCGCGCGACGATCGCGCCCGCGGGCCGCGATCGCTCGCCGCGCTCGCGCTCGGCTTCGCGATCCTGATCGCCGGCTTTGCCGCACTCGGCGTGTGGCAGGTCGAGCGGCTCCACTGGAAGCTCGATCTGATCGCACGCGTCGATGCCCGTATCCACGCCGCGCCGGTGCCCGCGCCGGGGCCGGCCGACTGGCGCTCCATCACTGCCAAGAGCGCCGCCTATCGCCACGTCGCGGTCGAGGGGCGCTACCGCCCCGGCGCGACCTTGGTGCTCGCCAATACCGATCTCGGCCCCGGCTTCTGGGTGCTCAGCCCGCTGGAGGCGACGCGCGGCTTCACCGTCCTCGTCAACCGCGGCTTCGTCGGGCAGGATCACACGCCCGCCATGCTCGCGCCGCCCGCCGGCACGCAGCGTGTCACCGGCCTGTTGCGCGTCACCGAACCCGGCGGCGCGTTCCTGCGCCACAACGATCCCGCGCACGATCGCTGGTATTCGCGCGATGTCGCCGCGATCGCGCGCGCGCGCGGCCTGGGGACGGTCGCGCCCTATTTCATCGATGCCGATCGCGCCGCCGATCACGCTGCCAATCCCCGGGCGATGCCCGTCGGCGGGTTGACGGTCGTCCATTTCCGCAACGCGCATCTGGTCTATGCGATCACGTGGTTCGCGCTTGCCTTGCTCAGCGCGGGCGGCGCATTCATCGTGTTTCGCGCCGAACGGCGCTTGCGGCGGGGGAGGGGATGACGACAGACATCGCGACCGAACCGCCGCCGCGCCGCGCGGGCCGCGCGAACTTCCGCCAGCTCATCATGTTGCGCTGGCTCGCGGTCTCGGGCCAGCTCGCGACCATCCTGATCGTCACGCTTGGCATGGGGGTGACGCTCCCGGTGCTGCCGATGGTCGCGATCATCGGCGGGCTGGTGGTGCTCAACCTCGTCAGCACCGCCCGGCTCGCGCGCGCCGAGAGCATCGCCAATGCCGAGGTGCTCGGGGGGCTGCTGCTCGATGTCGTCGCGCTGACGGGGCTGCTCTATCTGAGCGGGGGCGCGACCAACCCGTTCATCTCGATCTTCCTGCTCCAGGTGGTGCTTGGTGCGATCCTGCTCGACGCGCGCTCGGCGTGGGTGCTCGCCGCCGCCGCCGCGGCCGGGTTCGTGCTGCTCGTCGTCGCGCACCGCACGCTGGTGCTGCCCGAGACGCTGCGGATCGGGCTGTTCGATCTCTACATCCTCGGCGCGCTGGTCAGCTTCGTGCTGGTGGCGGTGCTGCTGGTCGTGTTCGTGACGCGGATCAACGCCAACCTGCGCGCGCGCGATGCGCGGCTCGCGGCGCTGCGCCAGCAGGCGGCGGAGGAGGACCATATCGTGCGCATGGGGCTGCTCGCCTCGGGCGCCGCGCATGAACTCGGCACCCCGCTCGCGCTCGTCTCGGTGGTGCTCAACGACTGGGCGAAGATGCCCGATTTCGCCGCCGACGCCGAACGCGCCGAGGATCTGCGCGAAATGCAGGCCGCGCTCGCGCGCTGCAAGGCGATCCTCACCGGCATTCTCACCTCGGCGGGCGAGGCGCGCGGCGAGAATCCCGAGGTGACGACGCTGGCCGCGTTCGTCGGCGAACTGGCGGACGAATGGCGCGTGCAGAACGCCGGCTGTCCGCTCCTGCTTACCGACCGGGCCACGGCGCAGGCCGATCCCCGGATCGTCGCCGATGCCGCGCTCAAGCAGGTGATCTGGAACGTGCTCGACAATGCCCGCGACGCATCGAACAAGGCGATCCTGTTGCTCGTCGAGCGCACCGGCGAGACCCTGTCGTTCGAGGTCCGCGACGAAGGACCGGGCTTCACGCCCGACATGCTCGCGCAGCTCGGCCGGCCCTATCATTCGACCAAGGGGCGCCCCGGCGGCGGGCTCGGGCTGTTCCTCGTCACCAACGTGATGCGCAAGCTCGGCGGCCGGGTGAGCGCGCGCAACCGCGAGACCGGCGGCGCGGCGGTGCGGATCGACCTGCCGGTCGCCGCGATCGCGTTTCGCCCTAAGGAGACTGACGATGCCCGATGAACGCCATCTGCTGATCGTCGAGGACGATATGGATTTCGCGCGCGCGCTGACGCGCTCGTTCCAGCGGCGCGGCTACCGCGTCGATCACGCCGTCGACGCGCCCGCGATGGAGGCGATCCTCGCGCGCGAGACGCCGGGCTATGCGGTGGTCGATCTCAAGCTCGGCGCGCGCTCGGGGCTGCCGTGCGTCGAGCGGCTGCACGCGCATTCGGAAGAAATGCGGATCGTGGTGCTGACCGGCTATGCGAGCATCGCCACCGCGGTCGAGGCGATCAAGCTCGGCGCCTCGCATTATCTGGTCAAGCCGTCGAACACCGACGACATCGAACAGGCGTTCGCCAAGAGCGCGGGCGATGCGGCCGCGCCGCTGTCGTCGCGCACCACCTCGATCAAGACGCTCGAATGGGAACGCATCCACGAGGTGCTGGTCGAAAGCGATTTCAACATCTCGGAGGCCGCCCGCCGCCTCGGCCTCCACCGCCGCACCCTCGCGCGCAAGCTCGAAAAGCAGCAGGTTCCCTGAGGGGCGCCGTCACCCCGGACTTGTTCCGGCATCCAACGTGCCCCCAAACGCTATCGCCGGTGGCTCGTTGGATGCCGGAACAAGTCCGGCATGACGAATATGGGACAGGAGGCTATTTCGCCGCCTCGGGCCGCCCGCCTGGTTTCCACTCGGGGGTGAAGTCGCCGTCCGCCAGCCACCGCATCGGTTCGATCAGCGACTGGATCGCCTTGGTCATGAAGTCGAAATCGATGCTGGCGACGGTGTCGGTCTTGTCGTGATAGGTCGGCGTCACCGCCCAACCCGAAAAAGTGTGCGCGACGATGCCCTTGAGCGCGAGCGAATAATTGTCCGAGCGCTGGAAGAAATGCTGGTCGGGATACGGATCGGGCGCCACCAGCCCGCCATGCGCCTTGATGACCTCGCCGAGGTTCGAGCGTTCGTAGCCCGTCATCATCAGCGTGTCCTTGGGCAGCTTGGGGTCCTGCGCGCCGATCATCTCGAACTCGATATTGGCGACGATCTGCTCAAGCGGCACCGGCGGATGCTCGCCGAAATATTTGGAGCCGTAAAGCCCGATTTCCTCGCTGCCGTAGCAGACGAACAGGATGCTGCGCTTCGGCTGCTTGCCCGCCGCCAGCGCGCGCGCGATCTCGATCACCGCGGTCGTGCCCGAGGCGTCGTCATTGGCGCCGTACATCACCGTGCCGTCGGGCTGGACGCCCAGATGGTCGAGATGCGCGGTGAACAGCAAGGTGCCCGCTTCGGGGTCGCTGCCGGGAAGATAGCCGATCGCGTTGGTGGTGACGGCCCTGTCTTCGATCACCGAGGGCAGGGCGAGGTCGACGGTCGCGCCGGGCTTCTTCGCCAGCGCGTCGAACGCGTCGCCCGGCAGCGTCGCGATCGCGGTGCGCTCGCCGGGGTCGTCGCCTTCGAGATAGGCGGGCAGGCGCGGCGCCCCGCCCAGTTTGGTATAAAGGTCGCGGCTCGCCTCGCTCTCGCGCAGGACCAGCAGCTTGATCTTCTTCTGCATCGCCGTGCGATACAGCGCCATCGGCTCGGCGTCGGCGGCGCCGACCAACACCACCTCGCCCTGGGGCAGCGCCTTGGCATCGGCCGATCGGGCGACCGTGACCTTGCCCGATACGCGATTGCCCGGTGCGGTGAACACCGTCGGCGCCGCCGCGATCGGCTTGCCGTTCACCGATAGCTGCGCCGGCCCGTCGGCGGTCAGCCGCACGATCGTCGCCTTCTGGAAATAGCTGTCCATCCCCGGCGCGTGGACCAGCCCGAAGCCCTCGAATTGTGCCGCGACATAGGCGGCGGCGATCGCCTCGTCGCGCGTCGCACTGCCGCGCCCTTGCAGCGCCTCGCCGGCAAGGAACCCCTCGTGCGCACGCACCCAGCGCTCCTGCACGGTCCAATTATCTTGCGCGAATGCGGCGGGCGCCAGCGCGGTGGTGGCAACGAGCGCGAACGCGGCGAACAAGGTGGAACGAACCGGCATGGAATCCCCCGATAGGAACAGGCCGCGACGTTGTGCGCGAATCGCGCGACGCGTCAAGGAACGGCAACGTCACCCACCTGTTCGTCGGCGTACAGGCGTTCATTCCCTGCCGGAAGGTTAGGCGAAAGTTAGCCCAAAACGACGAGCATCCTCGACCGGCCGCGCCGCGCGCTATGGCGGCGGTCGATCCCGTTATGACAGGATTCGGCCGTGTAGGACAGCGCCGAAGTTTGATCCGCTCGCGTGGAAGCGGTGGCGGCAAGCGCGAGCATGTCGCGCCTCAGGGCAGGTTGCGCGCCAGTTCGTCGAGCCACGGCGTCGCCACCCCGTCGGAGGGCGCCCGCCAGTCGCCGCGCGGGGACAAGGCGCCGCCCGCCGAGACCTTGGGGCCGTTGGGGAGCGCCGAGCGCTTGAACTGGCTGAAGCCGAAGAAGCGCTTGAGGAAGACCTCCAGCCAGCGGCGGATCGTCTCCAGGTCGTAGGCGCGGCGGCCGGCGTCGGGAAAGTCGATCGGCCAGCGCCCGGCCTCGGCATCGCGCCAGGCGTGCCAGGCGAGGAACGCGACCGTCGACGGCGGCAGGCCGTGGCGGACGATATGGTGCAGGAAGAAATCGTGCAGTTCGTACGGCCCGATCAGGCTCTCGGTCGATTGCACCGCGCCGTCGTCGCCTACGGGCACCAGTTCGGGGCTGATCTCGGCGGCGAGGATCGCGCGCAGCACCGCGTCGGTCTCGGCGTCATACTGATCGGTCGCGATCGCCCAGCGGATCAGGAACTGGATCAGCGTCTTGGGCACGCCGGCGTTGACGCCGTAATGGCTCATCTGGTCGCCGACGCCATAGGTGCACCAGCCGAGCGCGAGTTCGGAAAGGTCGCCGGTGCCGACCACCAACCCCTGATGGCGGTTGGCGAGCCGGAACAGGTAATCGGTCCTGAGCCCCGCCTGCACGTTCTCGAACGTGGTGTCGTACAGTTTCTCGCCGCGTGCGAAGGGGTGGTCCATGTCGGCGAGCATCTGGTTGGCGGCGGGCCGGATGTCGATTTCCTCGCCCGAGATGTCGAGCGCACGCATCAGCCGCCATGCCTGATCCTTGCTCGCCGCCCCCGTCGCGAAGCCGGGCATCGTATAGCCGAGGATGTCGGTGCGCGGGCGGCCGAGCCGATCCATGACCTTGGCGGCGACGAGCAGCGCGTGGCTCGAATCGAGCCCGCCGGAGACGCCGATGACGAGCCGCCTGGTGCCCGTCGCGACGACGCGCTGGAGCAGCCCCTCGACCTGGATGTTGAACGCCTCGTAGCAATCGGCGTCGAGCCTGGCGGGCGTGTTGGGCACGAACGGGAAGCGACGGATCGCGCGGCGCAGCCCGACGTCGGCGAAGTCCGGCCGGTGCTCGAAGCCGATCCGGCGGAAGCGCGTCTCGGGATGGCCGGCGGCGGCGGCGGCATCGTTGAACGTGCCCATCCGCGCGCGCTCCAGCCGGATGCGGCCGATATCGACATCGGCGATCAGCAGTTCGGGGTCGCGGTCGAACCGCTGCGATTCGGCGATCAACTCGCCGAGTTCGTGGATCTGCCCCTGGCCGTCCCACGCGAGGTCGGTGGTGCTCTCGCCCGGCCCGGCGGCCGAATAGACATAGGCGCTCACGCTGCGCGCCGATTGCGCGGCGGCCAGCATCGCGCGTTCGCGCGCCTTGCCGATGACGATGTTCGACGCCGACAGGTTGCAGCACACGTACGCGCCCGCCAGCGCGCCGTAGGACGACGGCGGGATCGCGGCCCAGAAGTCCTCGCAGATCTCGGCATGGAAGACGAAGTGCGGCAGATCGCGCGCCGCGAAGATCAGGTCGGTGCCGAAGGGAACCGTCTCGCCGCCGATCTCGATCGTGAGGCCCGTCAGCCCCGCGCCCGGCGCGAACCAGCGCTTCTCGTAATATTCGCGGTAATTGGGCAGGAAGCTCTTGGGCACGACGCCGAGCACGCGCCCGCGTGCGATCGCCACCGCGCAATTATAGCGCCGCCCGTTACGCTCCAGCGCCGCGCCGACGAGCAGCACCGGCTTCAGACCGCGGCTGGCCTCGACGATCGCCGCCAGCGCCGCGCGCGTCGCCTCGTGCAGCCCCGCCTGGGCATGCAGGTCGTCGATCGCGTACGAGGTGACGTTGAGTTCGGGAAAAACGAGCAGGTCGGCGGCGGCTTCGTGCCCGGCTTGCGCCAGCGCGATCGTGGCGCGTGCATTGGCGGCCGGATCGCCGACCGTGGCGAGCGGCGAGCACGCCCCGACTCGGAGCATCTCGTGGGCGTGGATCGCGTGGAAGCGGTGCGTCGTGCCGTCGGCCATGCCGTCTCGCTTACCCGGCTTTGCGACGAAGCGCCACGCCTGCCGGCACGCGGCACCGATGCTGTCGGCGGCGGATTACTGAGACCGGGGGAACCCGCGGACTTCGGCGGTGTTCTGCCGATCTGGATCCGCGACCGTGGGCGTGCGGCCGCGGGCTTTTCGCCTGTTGCCTCAACCGCTTTGCCCCTGCTTAACGAAAGATTCACGTTGCGTTGATGCGGCGAGCCTGTAGAGGCGGTGCCTGGATTTCTGGGGGATCCTGAGTTTGTGTGTGCGCCTGAATAGCCGGCTGGGGGCAGCCGTGCCGGGGCTGGTAGCCAGCATCGCTGCGATTGCCGGGCCCGCCATTTTCTCCGATGCAGCGATGGCCGGGCAGGCGACACAGGTCGGTCCGGGCTCGGTCGTGCAAAGCGCGCCGCCGGTGATCCAGACAGTGCCGCCGCAAACGCCCGGCGCGACGCCGATCGTGCCGGGGCCGCTTGGCCAGGGGCTGCCGCCCGTCGTCCAGCCGGCGCCGATCGCGGTCGAACCCGCGGTGCCGTCGTCGTCGGCGATGATCGGCCACGCGGCCGCGGTCTCCTCGCCTGAGAGTACCACGCCGCCGCCGCTTCGTGGCGAGCCGGTGCCGTTCCCGCAGGCGTTGCCGGCGCCGACCCGCGAGCCGATGGCGATCGATCCGGCCGAGGATCCGATCCTGCGCCTCGCCGAATCGTCGATCGCGCCCGATTTTTTCCGGTCCGCGATCCGCGATGCGGTGCGGCGCAACCCCGATCTCGATTCGGCCTACGCCCAGCGCGCCCAGGCCCGCGCCGCGCGCGCGGAGGCGCGCTGGGGCCAGCTTCCCGTGGCGGATATCTCGATCACCAATTTCCAGACGCTGTCGCGCGCTTTCTCGAACGACCCCGACAACGTGATCGAACGCTCGCGCCCGGCCCATCGGACCGACGCGCAGTTCAACATCCAGCAATCGCTGTGGGATTTCGGCGCCGCCGAGGATCGTATCAAGGCCGCGCACGCCCGGCTCGACGCGACGACGCAGAATATCGACGATTCGGCCTCGCAGGTCGCGATCGAGGCGATCGGCGCGTGGTACGACGTGTTCGGCTATGGCGCGCTCGTCCAGCTCGGCGAAGGTTTCACGGCCGCGCAGGCGGTGCTGCGCCGGCAGATCGACGAGCGTGTGGCGCAGGGCGCGTCGGCGCCGGGCGACGTCGCGCAGGTCGAAAGCTATATCGCCTCGGCGAACAGCCGGCTGGCCGATTACCGCCGTTCGCTCGCCAACGCGCGCGCGCGCTTCGCGCAGTTGACCGGGCGTCCGGCGCCCGATGCGCTCGGCCGCGCGCCGATCCTCGACGCGCCCGTGCTGTCGCTCGACGCTGCGCGGGCGAAGGCGGCGACCATTCCGTCGGTGCTCGTGCAGAAGCGGCTTGCCGAGGCCTCGCGCTACGACGCCAAGGCGGCGCGCGCCGATATCCTTCCGAAGATCACGGGCGGGGTCAACGCCGGCCGCTACGGCCTGATCGAGACCGCACGCGATTACGACGTCCGCGCCAATGTCGCGCTGACGATGCGGCTCGGCGGCGGCGGGCCGCAGCGCGCCGATCAGGCACATGCGCGCGCGCGCGTCGCGCAGGCGCAATATGACGGCACGCGCGAGAAGGCGGTTCGCGATGCCGCGATCGCCTGGTCCGATGTCGACGCGCTCGAACAGGAAGTCGCGGCGCTGCGCGTCAATTACATCTCGAGCCGCCAGTCGCGCGACGTGCTCGCCGAGCGCTTTCGCGTCTCACGCGGGACGCTGTTCGATCTGCTCCAGTCCGAGAACAATTATTTTCAGGTCGCGGGCCAGTACATCGTGGCCGTGACTCAGCTCGATACCGCACGCTATGTATTGTTGGCGCGCACTGGCGAACTGCTCGACACGCTCGACATCGCCGAGGTCGCTGGGGGAGTGCAATGACCGATCACAGGCTCGCCGAGGAGCGCAAACCACGCTTTGCCCGCTGGCTGACGGAGCCGATGCTGCGCAACAAGGACACCTATATCAAGGTGGCGGCGGCAGCGGCGCTCATCAACATTTTCGGCCTCGTCACCTCGCTCTTTTCGATGACGGTCTATGATCGCGTGATCCCCAATCACGCGATGTCGTCGCTGACCGCGCTGACGATCGGCTTCGTCATCGTCATCCTGTTCGATTTCGCGCTGCGCATCCTGCGCGCGTACTTCGTCGACATGGCCGGCGCGGATATCGATCACGATATCGGCGGATCGGTGTTCGAGCGGCTGATGGCGATCCGGCTCGACATGAAGCGCGGCTCGGTCGGCGCGCTCGCCGGGCTGATGCGCGAACTGGAGACGCTGCGCGACTTCTTCGCGAGCGCGACGATGTCGGCGATCGTCGATGTGCCCTTCATCTTCGTGACGCTCGCCTTCATCGGTATCATCGGCGGCAAGCTGGTGTTGGTGCCGCTGGTGATCGTGCCGATCGTGATCATCACCGCCTGGCTCACCCAGCCTGCGATGGACCGGCTGGCCGCGCGGACGATGAACGAGGGGCTCTACAAGCAGACCGTGCTCGTCGAGGCGATCGGCGCGCTCGAGACGGTCAAGACGAGCGGCGCGACCGGGCTGCTCGGCAATCGCTGGCGCCGCGCGATCACCCAGCATTCGGATAGTTCGCTGCGCCAGCGGCTGATCTCGACGATCGCGATCACGGTGTCGACCAGCGCCAATTCGATCAGCTATGCCGGGGTGATCATCGCCGGGGTGTTCCTGGTCAACAGCCGCGACCTGACGACGGGCGGCCTCGTCGCCTGCTCGATCCTGTCGGGGCGCGCGGTGGCGCCGCTGTCGTCGATCGCGCAGCTCCTGTCGCGCATGACGCAGGCGCGCACCGCCTATCGCCAGCTCAACGCGATGATGGAGCAGCCCTCCGAAGGCCCTGAGGGCGAGGCGTTGCAGCCCGCTCGCTTCGAAGGCCGGATCGACCTGCGCAATGTCGAGTTCCGCTATCCCGATACCGCGGAGAAAGCGCTCGACGGCATCAGCTTCTCGATCAAGCCCGGCGAGCGCGTGGCGTTGATCGGCCGGGTCGGCTCGGGCAAGTCGACGATCGCGCGGCTCATCCTCGGCCTCTACACCGCCCAGGAAGGGCTGGTGATGATCGACGGCACCGACATCCGCCAGTACGATCCCCGCGCGATGCGCAAGCAGATCGGGGTCGCGATGCAGGATAGCGTCCTGCTGTCGGGCTCGGTGCGGGAGAATATCGCGCTCGAACGATCGGGAATCGACGATGCCGAGATGCTGCGCGCGTCGCAGCTTTCGGGCACGCACGGTTTCATGGGCCAGCTCGCCAACGGCTACGATCTCAAGCTCGCCGATCGCGGCGACGGGCTGTCGGGCGGCCAGCGCCAGTCGATCGCGATCGCCCGCGCGCTTGCCGGCAGCCCGCCGATCCTGGTCTTCGACGAGCCCACCAGCGCGATGGACCAGATGAGCGAATCGCAACTGATCGAGCGGCTGACGGGCGAACTCAAGGACCGCACCGTGCTGCTCATCACGCATCGGCCGTCGCTGCTCAAGCTGGTCGATCGCGTCATCATCATCGACAAGGGCAAGGTCGCCGCGGACGGGCCGCGCGACAAGGTCCTCCAGCAGATCAATCGGCGGGCCGCCTGATCCCATGACCGACACCTATCTCGAAGACTTCGCGACCCGGCTCAAGCCGCGCCAGGCATCGAACATCCTGCTGTGGGCGATCATCGCCTTCTTCGTGATCTTCATCGCCTGGGCGGCGCTGACCGAACTCGATCGGACGGTGCACGCGCAGGGCCGCGTCATCCCGAGTTCGCGGCTCCAGGTCGTCTCCAACCTCGAAGGCGGCATCATCCGCGCGATCCTGGTCAAGAGCGGCGACATGGTGACGAAGGGCCAGCCGCTGGTGCGGATGGACAAGACCCTGCTCGGCGCCGATCTCGGCACCAACCAGGCGACGGTCAACGCGCTCCGCATGAAGATCGCCCGGCTCGAGGCCGAGATCGGCGGTCGCGCGCCGGTCTATCCCGCGCCGCAGAGCGCGGCCGAGGAGGAGCAGTTGCGGATCGAGAAATCGCTCCACACCGCGCGCATGGGCGAACTGACCAGCCTGACGGCGGCGGCGCGGGCGCGCGTCGAACAGGCCGAACGCGCGGTGCACGAGGCCGACGCCGCGTATCAATCGCGGGTGTCGGCGCGTGACAGCGCCAAGGCGCAGCTCGACATGATCCGCCCGCTCGTCGAGCACGGGATCGAGCCGCGGCTGACGCTCGTCCAGATGCAAAGCGCCGCCGCGGTGGCGACGACCGATGCGGCGTCCGCCGCCGCCGGTGTCTCGCGCGGCAAGGCGGCGGTAACCGAGGCGCGCTCGGCGCTGGCGCAGGTGCAGGAAGACTGGCGGTCGCAGGCCGCGGCCGATCTCGCCTCGGCGCAGGCCGAGCTTTCCTCGCGGGCGAGCGCCAACACTGCGCTTGCCGACAAGGTCGCCCGCACGACGGTGACCTCGCCGCTCGCGGGGCGGGTCAATCGCGTGCTGGTGACGACGGTGGGCGGCGTGGTGCGCGCCGGCGAGCCGCTGGTCGAAGTGGTGCCCAACGAGGACAACCTGCTGATCGAAGCGCAGGTCGCTCCGAAAGACATCGCCTTCATCCGCCCCGAGCAGGAGGCGCGGATCAACGTGTCGGCTTATGATGCCGCGGTCTATGGGTCGATGCGCGGCGAGGTCGTGTCGATCTCCCCCGACGCCACGGTCGATGAGCGGACGGGCGAGAGCTATTATGTCGTTCGCGTGCGCGGCACGGCGACGTCGCTGACCGATCACGACGGACGCACGTTGCCGATCGGCCCGGGCATGACCGCCGACGTCAACCTGCTCGGCGATAAGCGCTCGGTGCTGCAATATCTGCTCACGCCGATCACGCGCCTGAGCGAGCGGGCCTTTCGCGAATAGAGATGGCAGCGACCGTCCTCCCGATCGTCGCGGCGCTGGCCGCATTCCTCGTACCGCTGTCGCAGGCGAAGGACGGGCAAGACACGCCGCCCGCCGCCGGTGTGCCGCCGCCGTCGGCAGACGTGCCCGGGCCTGTGACGGCCGCGCCCGTCTACGGCCCGCCCGATGAGACCGCTCCGACGATCGCGGTCGGCGAGCGGCCGGCGGCGATTAGCCCGGCATTGTTCACCGCGGTCGAACGCGCGATGGCCGATTATCCCGCGATCGCATCGAGCCGCGTCAGCGTGCGCGCCTCCCGCGCCGATCTGCGCGCGGCGAAGAACCAGGGGCTGCCCAGCCTGGCGCTGCAAGGCGTCGCGCTCGGCACCGGCAAGGGCGATCTCGGCACCACCGTGGTTGCCGATCAGCCGATCTTCACCTGGGGCCGCATCAGCTCGGGGGTCGATGCCGCGAAGGCGCGGCGGCGGGCGAGCATCGCCAAGGTCGACGAGAGCGCGATGCAGGTCGCGCTCGATCTCACCGATGCCTATTTCGATCTCGCGCGCGCGCGGCGGCGTTCGGTGATTCTCGGCAAGGGTGTCGATGAACAGGATATGCTGGTGGAATCGATCCAGCGGCGTGTCGAACAGAAGGTGAGCCCGCGGTCCGACCTGGAACTCGCGCGCTCGCGTGCGGCGCAAGTACGCCAGCAACTCGCGACGACCAAGGCCGAGCGTCAATCGGCGCTGATGCGGGTCTTCCAGTTCGTCGGCGACACCAGTTTCAATCCGGGCAACGTCCCGATCTATGACGCGGCGGTCTCACACCCCGATCCGGCGGGCGCATTCGATCAGGCGCTCGCGTGCAGCCCGAAGCGCAAGCGTCTGCTTGCCGAAGCCGATGCCGCGCGCGCGCAAGCGAAGGTTGCCAAGGCCTCCGCCTTGCCGCAGCTTTCGGCGCAGATGAGCTACAACCAGATCATCGGCACCCGCGCGGGGCTCGCGGTGACGGCGCAGACGGGGGGCGGGCTTTCAGCTTTCGCGGCCGCCGATGCCGCGCGGTTGCGGGCGGATTCGGCGACGATCGACGTGACGACGGCGGACCGCGAACTGATCGAACAGCTCAACGGCGATCTGATCGAGAACGCGTCCGCGCGTGACCAGATCGAATCGAGCCTCGCGGCCTCGCAATCGGCGGCGGTGGTGACAGAATCGTTCAAGCGCCAGTTCATCACCGGTCGCCGGACCTGGCTCGACGTGATGAACGCGGTGCGCGAGGCCAATCAGGCCGAACTCGCCGAGGCCGATGCGGAAATCAGCGCGATGGCGTCGGCGGCGCGAATCCTTCTGCGCACCTGCCGCTGGGAACCGCAGGGCGATACCGGGGGCATGGGGCAATGAGCGAGCGGATCGGCGAACTCGTCAAGGAACTGGCACGGATCCATTCGATCGATCTCGCGCCCGACTGGATCGATCGGGCGACCGGCGATACCGGCGAGGATCGCGATGCGATCACGCGGCTCACCACCAGCCTCGGCTGGGATCAGCCCCAGCCGGTCCGCGGCAAGCCGCGCGCGCATGCTTTCCCGATGCTCGTCCATTCGCCGACCGCCGGCTGGTGGGTCGCCGAGCAATGGGAGACGGGGGACAGTTTCCGCGTGCGCGGGCTGGGGCAGGAGGCGGTGCTGCCGTTCAGCGGCGATCTCAGCTTCTTCCAGGTCCGCTTTCCCGATCCGCTGCGCGGCGGGCGGCGGCTGAGCGCGATCTCGATCTTCCGCGACGCGCTGCTTCAGCGCAAGGATCTGTTCGTCGCGGGGATGATCGCGACGCTGCTGTCCAACGTAATCGCGCTCGTCACCTCGCTGTTCTCGATGCAGGTCTACGATCGCGTGATTCCGCGCGCGAGCTTCTCGACGCTGATCGTGCTCGTGATCGGCGTGTTCGTCGCGCTGCTTATCGATCTCGCGCTCAGGATCACGCGCGCGCTGCTCGTCGAGCGCGAGGCGCAGAAGATCGATACCGAAACATCCGAATTCTTCTTCGCGCGCGCGCAATCGGTGCGGCTCGACGCGCGGTCGATGGGGGTTGGTACGATGGCCTCGCAGCTCCGCGGGCTCGAACAGGTGCGCGGCGTGATGTCCGCAAGCTCGCTGTTCCTGATCGCCGACCTGCCCTTCGCGGCGCTGTTCGTGCTGGTGATCTTCTGGCTCGGCGGGCCGTTGGCGATCGTGCCGATGATCAGCTTCCCGATCGCGCTCGGCCTTGCCTTCATCCTCGCGCACGGCATCCGCCGCAGCACCGATCGCGCACAGATCAGCGGCAATCGCAAGAACGGCCTGCTGGTCGAATCGCTCGATTCGGCGGAAACGGTGAAGGCCAATCGCGGCGGCTGGTACATGCTCGGCCGCTGGAACCGGCTGCTCCAGGAAGTCCATGCCCACGAATATCCGGTCAAGCGCTGGTCGGCGGTATCGAGTTCGATCTTCACCACGCTCCAGCAGATGACCTATGTCGTGCTGATCGCCTTCGGGGCTTATGAAGTCGCGGGCGGCAGGATGACCACCGGCGCGCTCGTCGCCTGCGCGATCATCACCGGGCGGGTCAACGGCCCGCTGATCGCACAGCTTCCCAATTTCATCATCCAATGGGGCTATGCGCGCTCGTCGCTGATCCAGCTCGACGGCATTCTCGATCTGCCGCAGGATCATCCCGCGGAAACCGCTAACCTTCGGCCCGAAAGCCTGCACGGCCAGATCCGGCTCGAGCGCGTGGCGTTCGTCTATCCCGGCGCGAAGGAAGGGCTCGAGATCGAGCGGCTGCGGATCGATCCGGGCGAGCGCGTCGGCGTGATCGGGGGGATCGGCTCGGGCAAGTCGACCTTGCTGCGCATCGTCGCCGGTCTCTACGCGCCGCAACAGGGCAGCGTCACGATCAACGGGCTCGACATGACGCAGGTCGCCGACGATCTGCTGCGCCAGCATATCGGGTATCTCCCGCAGGAATTCCGGCTGATCAACGGCTCGCTCAGGGACAATATCCTGCTCGGGCTGCCCGATCCGGGGGACAAGGTGCTGCTCGACGCGGCGACGACGACGGGGCTGTCGCACCTGATCGCGCGCCATCCCTGGGGGCTCGATCTTCCGATCTCGGAAGGCGGACGCGGGCTGTCGGGCGGGCAGCGCACGCTCACCGGCTTGACGCGGCTGCTGCTCAGCGATCCGGGATTGTGGCTGCTCGACGAGCCGACCTCGAACCTCGACGCCGGCACCGAAAAGACCGTGCTCGCCGCGATCCAGGCCAAGATGCGCGACGACAGTACTTTCGTGATGGTGACGCACAAGATGTCGCTGCTGAAGCTCGTCGATCGCGTCATCGTGCTCGCGGGCGGCCGCGTGACGATCGACGGCCCGACCGCCGAGGTGCTCAAGCGCCTTCAGACATCGGGCGTCGCGCAGATCAAGCGCGCTGGCGCGCCGGCGGGCATCCGGGGGGCGGCATGAACGTGATGAAATCGATCGCGGCCGACGGCAAGGGCGTGATGCGCAGCCGTCGCAACCGCCCGGCACTGGTCATCATCGCCGTCGCCTTTCTCGCGATCGTGCTGTTCGTGGTCTGGTCGTTCTGGGCCGAACTGGATCAGATTTCGCGCGCGCGTGGGCAGGTGATCCCCAGCGGCCGCGTGCAGGTGATCCAGTCGAGCGACGGCGGCGTCATCTCGAAGATCGAGGTCAACGAAGGCGATCACGTCAAACGCGGCCAACTCCTGATGACGCTCGATTCGGTCAAGGTCGGCTCGGCGGTCGAGGCGACGCGCGCGCGGGTCGCCGCGCTCAAGGGCACGATGACGCGGATCGAGACCGAGCTGTTCCACAAGCCGCTGCACTTTCCCGCCGACGTCGCGGCCTATCCCGATATCGTCCGCAACCAGACCTCGCTCTACCAGCAGCGCGTCCATGCGCTCGACTCGCAGCTCAGCACGCTGGGTGAGATGCGCACGCTCGCGCGGCAGGAACTCGACATGAACCTGCCGCTCGTCAAAAGCGGCGACGTCAGCCAGTCGGAAATCCTGCGGATGCAGCGCAATGTCGCCGATGTCGAAGGCCAGATCATCGGCGCCAGGAACAAATATCTCGAGCAGCTCCAGTCCGAATACACCAAGACGCAGCAGGATCTGACCACTGCCGAGCAGGAACTGACCCAGCGCCGCGAAGTGCTGTCGGATACGAAGCTGACCTCGCCCGTCAACGGCATCGTCAAGAACATCAGGCTGACCACCGTCGGCGGGGTGCTGGGCCCCGGCGACGAGGCGATGCAGATCGTTCCGACCGGCGAGGAACTGATCGTCGAGGCCAAGGTGGCGCCGAGCGACATCGCCTTCATTCGCACCGGCCAGACTGCCAACGTCAAATTCGACGCTTACGATTCGTCGATCTACGGCAGCGGCGAAGGAACGGTGACGTTCGTCAGCCCCGACACGATTTCGGAACGCGGCGCCGACGGTGCGGAAAACCTGTTCTATCGCGTCCACCTGACGGTCGACACCGGCAAGATGCACCCGCACCGCGCCGGCGAGAAGATCGAGATCCAGCCGGGCATGACCGTGACCGCGGAGATCAAGACCGGCGAGAACACGCTGTTCCGCTATCTCACCAAGCCGATCCTCAAGACCACGTCCGAATCGTTCGGCGAACGCTGAACGATCCGGCCGCCGATCATGGCGTGCGCGCCTCGATCGCCATCGCGCGGCGGCGAGCCGGGCTTGTTGCAACTTTGCACAGTGACGGGTGCTTCCCGAACAATCGCTCCGCGGGCCGCACTTGGCTATTGCAATCTCGCCCTAATTCCGCTTTGGTCGCGGCAATCCGAGGCGCGGCAGGGAGGCCGTGCTTCAAGAGACGCGTCAATTGAAGGGGCTCCATATGACGAAGCGTATCTCCGTTAACAACGTCACGCATGCCGATCAGGCCAAGGTCGCGGTCGACGCGAATGCCGTCGAGGCGGCGCTCGCGGCCGCTCACGTCGTGACGCCGGCCCATGCCGATGCCGAGGTTCATGCGGGCAACGCGCCGGCGGTGGACGCGGATGTCGTCGCCACGGCCGTCACCGACTCGGTGCAGGCGGATGTCGTGTCGAGCGAGCTTGCGATGGTCGCTGCCGGCGATGCTGCCCCGGCGGTGTTCGCAGCGGCCCAGGACGACGCGTCGACCGACGCGGCGCCGGCCGACAGCTCTGATGGCGGCAGCGACAACACGGCTTATTATGTTGCAGGCGGGCTGGCGCTGGCGGCGGCTGCCGGCATCGCGGTGATCGCCGGCGACAGTGGCGATGGCGGGGACGACTCGGTTCCGACGCCGACGCCGACCCCCACGCCGACGCCGACCCCCACGCCGACGCCGACCAACGCGGCGCCGGAATTCGCCGATGATTCGCAGGCGGTGTCGGGCGATGAGGACACGGCGATCACGGTCACCGCGGTAGCGACCGATGCGGACGCCGGCGACACGCTGACCTACACGTTCGAAGGTGCCGAGCATGGCACGGTGGCTGCTGGCGAAGAAGCGGGCACCTTCACCTATACGCCGGATGAAAATTACAACGGCACCGACACCTTCACCGTCACCGCGTCGGATGGCACCGACTCGGCGACCCAGACGGTCACCGTGACGGTCAATGCCGTCAACGATGCGCCGACCTTCGCGGAAGAGACGCACACCGTCTCGTTCGAGGAGAACGCCGACGTCGCGACCGCGGTGTACACCGCTGCGGCAACCGATGTGGATACCGGCGATACGATCGCCTACAGCCTCACCGGCGACGATGCGGCGGCCTTCACGATCGATGCCGATACGGGTGAGATTCACTTCGTGGCGTCGCCCGATTTCGAGGCGCAGGACAGCTACAGCGTCACCGTCGTGGCGACCGATGGCGATGGCGCGACCGATTCGCTCGCGCTGACGGTCGATGTGACCGACGTCGACGAGACGATCCATGCGAACCTCGATACCGACGATGATGGCGATCTGAACACATCTGCCGAGTTCGATGGCGGCGCCGGTGCGACGGTGTTCGCGGAAGATGCGAATGTCGGCAACAACGCCCACATCGCCAATTTCGGATCGGACGATGTCATTCTCGTCAGCAATGGCGCGCCGGACGATTATTCGTTCGGTGAAGATGCCAACGGTATCGTCATCTCGTTCGCGACCCCGGGCGGTCAGGCGAGCGAGATCCACATCGACGCTTCCGCTATTACCGACACCACGGTGGACATCCTCGACGAGGCATCTGCCGAGCAGGCTGTCGGCTTCGACTTCTTCCAATACGCATGATCTGTGGGCCTCACGGCCCACATTTCCTTTTTCGATTCACATAGGGGTCCGATACGAACCTATCATTGCTAAATCACTATAGTAATTGACTATCTTCTGGGGAGTAGATTTCAATGGCACGGCTCACGCTTAACAATGAGGGCGGGTACGCCGCCGGCACGATCACAGTCTTCGGCACCAAGGGTGGCCAGGAAGAAGTGACGATCATCGCTGGCGCGCACGTTACCTTGCTCGGTGGTTTCGAACAGGGTGGTGACACCATCCATTTCGCCGGCAACGCCGCCGATTACACCGTCGTCCGGACCGGCACGACGATCGTATTCACCGATGATGCGGGCACCTCGGTGTCGCTCCCGGTCGGCCCCAACGGCACGACCACGCTCACCTTCGCCGACGGCTCGTTCGATGCCGGATACAGCGACGGCGATGTCTTCATCGGTGATCAGATCGTCACCGACGTCCCCGACACGATCGGCGATGCCGGCGGCGGCGACGACGGCGAGATCTTCAACATCACCGTCACCCCCGTGGCCGACGTGGTTGAGGGCGCGGGCGATCTCGTGTTCAGGCTCGAGCGGCCGGCGGGTGAAGCCTCGGAAGCCGTGACGCTCAATGTCGCCACCACCGGCGGCACCGCGACGGCGGGCCAGGATTACACGCCGGTGTCGCAGCAGGTGACCTTCGCGGTCGGGCAGACGACCCAGTTCGTGATCGTCCATGTGACCAACGACGCGGTCCGCGAATCCACCGAAACGGTGGTGCTCCAGGTGACATCGCCCGACGGCTCC
Source organism: Hephaestia caeni (assembly GCF_003550065.1). Lineage (GTDB taxonomy): Bacteria > Pseudomonadota > Alphaproteobacteria > Sphingomonadales > Sphingomonadaceae > Sphingomonas > Sphingomonas caeni_A. Next base: position 20,225 of record NZ_QXDC01000003.1, on the reverse strand, counting down.
GAGACGGTCGCGACCGCGACCGGCAACATCCTCGACAATCTCGGCGCCGAGCCGCCGGTCACGCCGCTGTCGTTCGAACTGACGACCGGCGCGGACACGGTTGACGGCGGTGCCGGCAACGACCGCATCAGCGGCGTCCAGAATGCATTGCTTCTGGGCAAGGTGCTGTCGGCGGCCGATATCATCGACGGCGGCGACGGCGTCGATACGCTGATCCTGCTCAATGCCGATATCGGTGCGGATAACGCGCTTGAGGACAACGACTTCGCCAACGTCACGAACGTCGAGGCGATTCAGACCAATTATGACGAGGTGACGCTCGGCGCCAAGGCGGCGGCAGCGGGAATCGTCTCGGTCGATACCTCGCTCAACACGACGGGCGGCACCTCGCTCGACATCAGCTCGGCGGGATTGACGACGTCGCTCAACGTCACGATGGCGGATAACGAGGAGGACGAAGTCCTCACCGATCTCGCGATCGGCGGTGACACGATCAACACCGGCGTCAACAGCGACGGCAATTCGGATATCGACGGCGTCTATTTCGCCAACCAGACCACCGGCGTCAGCGTCAGCTTCGACGGTGCTGCGGTTGGTGACGGCATTGCGCCCGATGCCGACGGCAATCTGGGCGTAGAGGTGCAGTCGCTCGACGCCGCGGGCGATCCCACCGGCGCGATCACCTATACCGATGACGAGGGCGTCTATTTCACGAACGCCGCCGGAATCACCGTCCATGACGGCGATACCGAAATCGGCACCTTCACGGATGTCATGCTCGGCACGGCCAACGACGATTCCTATGGCGTCGACGGCTACGCCAATGGCGGCGCGGGCGACGACAGCCTTTTTGGCGGCGGCAGCCGCGATTGGCTCGTCGGCGGCACGGGTGACGATACGCTCGTAGGCGGCGGTGCGGTCGACCATCTCGAAGGTGGTGCTGGGAACGATTGGCTCCAGGGCGGTACGGGCATCGACGTCATGGACGGCGGCGAAGGCTCGGACACCTATTATTTCGACAACGGCGAGTTCGTCGCGGCGGAAACCATCACCGACACCGGAACGGGTGCCGACGATGTGGACACGCTCCAGGTCTACAGCACGACTAACCTCACCGACGGCCTGTTCGCCGGCAAGTCCGGGTTCGAGGCGCTCAATGCCTATGGCATGACGCTGGTGACGCTCGACGAGAACGCCGAGGCGGCGGGCATCAATGATGTCACGCTCGGCTTTGGCGGTGCCGGCGGCGCAAGCCTCGATGCCAGCGCGTTCACCACCGACCTCACCGTCGCGGGCTTCGGCAATATCGCGACCGGCTCGGGTGATGACAACGTCACGGTCAACGGGTTGAGCGGAACGCCGCGCACCTTCGATCTCGGAGACGGTGACGACACCATCTCGGAGAGTTGGGTAGGTGCCATCGATGGCGGCGACACGATCGATGGCGGCGACGGCAACGATACGCTGTTGCTTGGCGTGAACGCGGAGAACGCGGCGGGGTGGAGCGGCGGTGTGATCCGCGGGTTCTCGACGACGAACATGACCGGCGTCGAATCGATTGTGGTCGAAACCGGCTTCGACGCGGTATCCGATCCCGACACGGGCGATGTCGCCGGCTTCGCGCAGTCTTATACCATCCTGGTTGATCCGGCATCGGTCGAAGCGGGCGGCTCGCTCGTCATCGACGGCAGCGCGCTGCAAGCCGGGCTGGTCACCGATCTCGGCGCCGATGGCATCCTCGGGACGGCGGACGACGTCAAGTCCGACGAGACGATGACTGTGTTCGGCGCGGCATTGGGCGCCGACCAGGCACTCGTGGCGACGGGCGGTGCAGGCGATGACGGCCTTGTCGGCGGCGCGGGTGACGATACGCTCATCGGCGGTGCTGGCGACGACGCCATCTGGGGCGGTGCCGGCGACGACACGCTCGATGGCGGTGAAGGTAGTGATACCTATTTTTATGTCGATGGCGAACTCACCGCGACCGAGACGCTCAACGACACGGGCACTGGTGCCGGCGATATCGACACTATCGACGTGACGAGCGCGACCGCGCTGACCGACGCACTGTTTGCCGGCAAGAGCGGGATCGAGGTGCTTGATGCCGCCGTCACGCTCGGCGCGGGGGTCGAGGTCACGCTCGGCGCCAATGCGCAGGCGGCGGGTATCCGTACCGTCGATCTGGCGGGTGCGGAAGACTTTGATGCGAGTGCGTATACCGAGGGCCTGACGGTCACCGGTGCGGGCAACCTCACCACCGGCTCGGGCGGCGATATCGTCAACGTCGCTGGCGGCGGTGCGACCATCAAGACCAATGCCGGTGACGATGTCGTCAACATGCTGGCGACCGCGGTGGGCACGAGCACGATCGCGCTGGGTGCCGGCAACGACATCATCCACGGCGGCGATCTGATCGATGCCGGCGACAAGCTGGATGGTGGCACGGGTTACGATACGCTCGAACTCGACGGTAACCTTGGCATCGGATTTGGCGCCGATTTCAAGAACTTCGAGCAGATCGACCTGCTGGCGGGCAAGGACGTCGATACGACGCCGGGCACGACCAACAGCTATATCCTGACGCTTGCCAATGCGAACGTCACGGCCGGCGGTACGCTGAAGGTCGACGGCTCGGCACTGCGTGCGGATGTCGTGACCAGCTTCGGCGGCGATGGCGTGCTGGGCGGTGGCGACGATGTCACCGCTGATGAATTCATGTTCATCGACGGTAGCGCTGTCACGGGCGGCAGCCTGAATCTGATCGGCGGCGCCGGGAGCGATTTTCTGATCGGCGGTGCCCGGGCGGACGTGCTCGACGGCGGCGCGGGCGATGATGTGATCAGCGGCGGCGCGGGCGACGACGTGATCAACGGCGGCGACGGTGACGATCTGATCATCGGCGGCGACGGCGCGGATATCATGCACGGCGGCGCGGGTGATGACACGTTCGCGGTCACGATCACCCAGTTCAACAGCGAACGCGATGAAGTCTTCGGCGATGAGGGCGACAACACGCTCCAGATCGACGGTGGTGGATCGCTCACGGCTGATATCGCTGATGTCGGCTTCAACGGCCGCTATCACGATGTCAACAATGTACTGCTGAGCAACGGCACCTTCTCGTGGGTGGCGGGCAGCTACTCCGAAGATGCTGGCGTGGAGACGATCGAGATCGATACCGGCGCGGTTGGCAACATCTCGCTCATCAACTTCACCCATGATGGCACGACGCTGATCGGCGCCGACGGGAACGATACCTTCACCGGTTCGGGCTTCGCCGACATCTTCCACACCGGTGGCGGCAACAACACCGTCAACGCCGGTGCGGGCAACGACATGATCTGGCTGGACGACGCTACGTTGGCGGGCAACCAGACGGTCGATGCCGGTGCGGGTGACGACGTGATCCAGGGGCTGACGACGCTGACCAACGCCGATGTCATCAATGGTGGCGCCGGCGCGGACACGCTGTTCATCGGCGCGGCGGAGGCCGGTTATTTCGGCACCGGGATCGCGTTCAACGGCAACCTGACCAACGTCGAGACGATCGATCTCGTCGCGGGTCTGGACGCCACGACCGCGGCTCCGGGCACGGCGAACACCTACGCGTTCTCCTTCGTCGATGCCAACATCGCGACGGGTGAAACGCTGACGGTGGACGGCAGCGATCTTCGTGCCGATGTCGTGACCGGTTTCGGCGTGGACGGCGCGCTCGGCGGCGGTGACGATCTCACTCTCGACGAAACGATGTTCGTGAACGGTTCGGCGCTGACGGCGGGCCACGCCTTGCACGCCATCGGCGGCGAAGGGAGTGACACCATGCTCGGTGGTGCTGGCAACGACGTGTTCACCGGCAACGACGGCGATGACTTTGTTCTCGCCGGTGCCGGTAACGATACGATCGACGTCGGCGCGGGTGCGGACTATGTCGACGGCGGGGCCGGGCGCGATACGATCTCGCTGGGCGCGGACGAGGACAAGGATTATGTCTTCGTGGGTGCCGGTGAATCGGCGCGGGCCAATTACGACACCGTGTCGGGCTTCGTGATCGATACCGACGACACGGCCGGACTGCAAGGCACCGCGTTTGACGTCATCGACTTCGGCACGGCGATCATGGCCAACAGCGCATTGCTGGAAGCCGATGGCATTCTGGACGGTTTCGTCCAGAACGACAGCGCCCTTTACGACGCAATCCAGTCGTCGACGAGCGTGCTGGCGGCGGTCCAGTTGGTCGAGCAGGAACTTAATACCGATCCTGCCGCCAACAACGGCGTGCTTGCCTTCGAGTATCGCGGCAACACCTATATCGGGGACGTGACCGATCCGGGCGGCACCGGCCCGGCGACGTTCGCCAACATTGTCGAACTGACCGGCGTTGCCGATGCGCAACATCTGGTTGTCGATGCGGGCACCTCACTGGGCCTGTCGGCGTAGGCAGAACGTATCGGTGCGGCTTCGGCCGCGCCGGAAGACAGGGGCTCCGACCACGAGGTCGGGGCCCCTTTTTCTTGCTGCGATATCCGAGAAGCGCGCGACGGCCGCGCGGACGTCGCGATTGGTGCAATGAATCGGTCGTCGTCGGGACGTCTCGCCGCAGGGCGTTGCGCCGAGAACGGCACGAGCGTTATCGTAGATTACGACACGACGGGGAGAGCGCCGCGATGATATTTGGCCGACGGACATTCATGGGCGGCGCCCTCGCGGTGCCGCTCGCGACCAAGGCATGGGCGGCCGATCTGCCTGCCGCGATCCGCCGCCTGTCACCGGGGCTCGATCGGGTGATGGCCCCCAATGCCGCGATTGAGACGATCGCGAGCGGGATCCAATGGGCGGAAGGCCCAGTGTGGCTTCCCGATCAGAAAGCGCTGCTCTTCTCCGATCCTCCCGCCAATCTGATCCGGCGCTGGCAGGCCGGCCGCGGCGCGGCGCCCTTCCTCAGCCCCTCAGGCGCCCCCGGCACCGATCCGAAGTTGATCCGCGAACCGGGTTCGAACGGCCTCGCGCTCGGCGCGGACGGCGCGCTGCGGATCGCCGACAGCGGCACCCGCGCGATCACGCGCCTTGATCTTGCGAGCAAGCGCCGGACGGTCCTTGTCGATCGCTATCGCGGCAAGCGATTCAACAGCCCCAACGATCTCGCGATCGCGCGCTCGGGCATGATCTACTTCACCGATCCGCCCTATGGACTCGTCGATGGTGACGCGTCGCCGCTCAAGGAACTCGATCACAACGGCGTCTACCGCTGGGCGCCGGGTGGCGAGGCGATGCTGCTCGACGGCACGCTCAGCCGGCCCAACGGCGTCGCGCTCGCGCCTGACGAACGCACGCTCTACCTAGCAGTGTCGGACAAGGACGTCGCGGGCATCTACGCCTATCCGCTCGATACGGCGGGCGATGTCGGCGATCGCCGCCTCCTGTTCGATGCGCGCCCGATGCTGGGCAAGGACGTCCCCGGCATCACCGACGGCATGAAGGTCGCCGCCGACGGCACCTTGTTCTGCTCGGCGCCGGGCGGGTTGCTGATCATGACCCCCGAGGCCGAGCCGCTCGGGCTGATCTCCGCGGGCGATCGGCCGATCGCCAATTGCTGCTTCGGCGAGGACGGTCGCACCTTGTTCATGACCGCATCGGATCGTGTGCTGCGCGTGACGCTTCGGATCAACGGATGGCGCGCCTGAAACGGTCGCGGCCGCCCATCACCGAAAATCCCTATTTGTCCTGTTTCGCTGTCCTACAAGCCCGGTTTCGTGGTGTGGTGACCGCTACTCTTTGATCCGGTCGATCCTCGCATTCGCCGGTGCTTTGTTGCAGCCCGCAAGGGCGCGATGCCGGGAAGGCGACGTCGGGGGGGACGCAGTGCTGACGTTACTGGCTTGCGCGCGGTAACCGCCGCTCGATCGCGAGCACGCCGAGCGCGGTGGCGGTCAGGCAGATCGCGAGGAACAGCATCGGCGCGAGGTTGCTGCCGGTGCGATCGTGGATCGCGGGCACGGTCGTCTGTGCGATCAGGCCGCCGAGATTGCCGACCGAATTGATCGCCGCGAATCCGGCCGCGGCGCGTGCGCCGGTCAGGAAGCGCGGCGGCAGCGTCCAGAACACCGGCTGCCCGGCGAAGATCGCGGCAGCGGCGATCGACAGCGCGGCGAACTTGAACACCGCCCCCGGTACGACCACGCTCAGCACCAGGAACAGCGCCCCGATCAGTGCCGGGCCGACCGCGTGCCACGTCTGGTTGGCGTAGCGCGCGGCATGGCGCGGCACCGCCCACAAGGCGATCGCGACCAGGGTCCACGGGATGATGTTGAGCAGCCCGTTGGCGGTGTTCGACACGCCGAACCCGGCGACGATGGTGGGCAGCCAGTAGCTCAAGCCATAAGCGGCAAGCGGAAAGCCGATATAGACGAGGCACAGCAACAGCACACGCGGGTCGGCGAAGGTGCGCCAGACATTGCCCTCGTCGGCGACGCCCTCGGCCGATGTCGCGAGCGCCGAGGCGAGCCAGGCTTTTTGCTCGGCGGTCAGCCAGCGGGCCTCGCCGGGGCCGCGCGGCAGCGTGAGCAGGACGACGGGTGCGAGCAGGATCGCCGGAATGCCGGTTGCGACGAACACCCATTGCCAGCCGGCTAGCCCCAGCGTGCCGTCGGCGTCGAGCAGCAAACCGCCGATCGCCGCGCCGATCGCATTGGCGATCGCGCTCGACAGCATGAAGGCGCCGACCGCGCGGGCGCGATGCTCCTGCGGGAACCACAAGGTCAGCACATAGAGCACGCCGGGGAAGAAGCCGGCCTCGGCGACCCCCAGCAGGAACCGCAGGATGTAGAATGCGGTCGCGCTTTCGGCGAAGCCGAGCAGCACGGTGACGGTGCCCCAGGTCACCATGATCCGCGCGAACCAGGCGCGCGCGCCGACGCGCTCGAGGATCAGGTTGGAGGGCACTTCGAACAGGAAATAGCCGAGGAAGAACAGTCCAGCGCCAAGCCCGTACACGGCTTCGCTCATTCCCAGCGCGTCGACCATCTGCAATTTGGCATAGGCGACATTCTGCCGGTCGATATAGGCGACCATGTAGATGAGGCCGAGCAGCGGCACGAGCCGAAGCATGATCCGCCGCGTCGTGATCCGCCCGATCTGAGCCGTGTCGCTATCTGCCATCGGCGCCCCTTTTGCCTGTCCGTTGCGGAAATTTTCATCCGAATGCCACGGCTGGGACATTCTTGCGACATTTGCCGACTATCCGTCTAGCCGGATTGATTCTGTGGAACGAGGCGTAAATGCGGTTGAAGGTGGTGGCAGCGGGCGTGGCGTTGAGTGTGTTCCCGGTGGGCGCGCGCGCGCAGCAGGCGACGCCACCCGCGGCGGCGCAAGGCGTCGAGAACGACGAAGAGATGGCAGAGGACGCTGTCGATCCGGGCGATGCGATCGTCGTCGAAGCAAGCCGCAGGCTTCCGGGCGCGGTGATCGGCGACATCCCGCCCGACCAGGAATTGGGGCCGGCCGATATCCGCGCTTACGGCGTCAGCTCGATCGACGACCTGTTGACCGAGCTTGGCCCGCAAACGCAAAGCGCGAGCGGCGGACGGCCGATCGTCCTGCTCAACGGGCGCCGGATCGCCGATTTCCGCGAGCTGCGCGATCTGCCGACCGAAGCGATCCTGCGCGTCGACATCCTGCCCGAGGAAGTCGCGCTCAAATACGGCTATTCGGCCGATCAGCGCGTCGTGAACATCGTGCTGCGCCCGCGTTTCCGCTCGACCTCGGTAGAACTCACGCATCGCATGCCGACCGACGGCGGCACGTCGGAGCCCGAGGCCGAACTGGGGCTCGTCTCGATCACGCCCGACGGCCGGTTCAGCCTCAACCTCGAATATGAGCGGCAATCGCGGCTGCTCGAAAGCGAACGCGACATCCTCCCCGAAACGCGCGACGACGTCTTCGATCTCGCCGGCAATATCACCGCCGGGCCGGGCAGTACGACCGGGGAGATCGATCCGGCGCTATCGGCGATCGCCGGGGTGCCGGTGACAATCGCGGGCGTGCCGGCGTCGGCAGCGGGCGGCGCGCCGTCGCTAGGCGATTTCGCGGCCACCGCCAACCGGGCGAACGTCAGTGATCTCGGCCGCTATCGCACGCTTCGGCCCGAGACCCGACAATTCCAGGCGAACGCGGTCTACGCCCGTGCGCTCGGCGACATCCAGGCAACGATCAATGGCAGCCTCGAATATAATCACAGCCGCTCGCTTCAGGGATTGCCGGGGATCAGCGTGACGTTGCCTGCGGGCAATCCCTATTCGCCGTTCGATGATGACGTGACGCTCAACCGCTACGTGGAGAATGCGCCGCTCGAACAGACCAACCGGTCGATCACCAGCCATGCCGGCGTCACGCTCAACGGGTCGATCGACACCAACTGGCGGTGGACGGTGACGGGCAAGTACGATCGCGTCGACAGCAAGTCGTTCACCGATCTCGGCGTCGATCCATCGGGGCTGGAGGCGGCGCTGGCGGCCGGCGATCCCACCGTCAATCCGTTCGGCCCCCTGCTGGTGCCGCTGATCGCGCCGATCGCGGGCAATCACGCGTCATCGACATCGAGCACCGGCGGCGCCGATGCGCTGCTCCACGGCAATCTGGCGACATTGCCCGCCGGCGACATCTCGACGTCGTTCCGGATCGGCGCCGAGACCAACGATTTCTCAAGTCGTTCCTTCAGAGGCGGCATGGTCCGCGAAGGCGATATTTCGCGTGACATCGTCAACGGTCGGCTCAATCTGGATCTGCCGATCACCAGCAAGCGTCGCGACGTGCTGGCCTTTGCGGGCGATCTTTCCGCCAACGCCAATGTTTCGGTCGATCACCTGTCGGATTTCGGGACGCTGACCTCGATCGGATACGGCGCCAATTGGGGGCCGTTCGATGCGCTGCGCGTCCAGGTATCGTTCGACGAGGCCGAGCGGGCACCGAGCGCCAACCAACTCGGCGATCCGACGATCTCGACCCCCAACAGCCGGATTTTCGATTACGTGCGCGGGCAAACGGTGGACATCACGCGGATCACCGGAGGTAATCCCGGCCTCGATGCGCAGACGCGGCACAGCTTCAAGGCCGGCTTCAACGTCAAGCCGTTCGGCGCGACCGATTTCAACCTGCGCGCGGACTATATCAACCGCCGCACCGACGACGATATTGCGAGCTTTCCAGCGGCAACCGCGGCGATCGAAGCGGCGTTCCCTGATCGCTTCGTCCGCGACGGCGCGGGCGAACTGATCAGTGTCGATACCCGCCCGATCAATTTCGCGCGCCGCGAGGATAAAAGGATCCGCTGGGGGTTCAACCTGTCGCTGCCGGTCAAGTCCAGGCTCCAGCGCGAGATGGAAGCCTATCGCAATGGCACCGGCCCCAACCCGTTCGAGGGCATGCGACGGCGGCGTGATGGCGACGGCGCCGAAGACAGTGCGCGCGATGGCCAGCACGCGGCGGGGGAGCGCCCGACACCCGGCAGCGGCGGCGACCGGGTACGCAGCGAGGGCGACGGTGGGTCTGCGGGGCCGCAAGAAGGCCGACGCGGTTCGCGCGGGGCTCGCCCTGGCGGCGGCGGTTTTGGTCGCTTTGGCGGTGGCGGACGTGGGCAGGGCGGGGGGCGTATCCAGCTCTCGGTCTATCACACCTGGCATCTCGAAAGCCGTATCGACATTCGCGATGGCTTGCCGATCCTCGATTTGTTGAACGGCGATGCTTCGGGAAGTTCGGGCGGCCAGCCGCGACACGAGGTCGAGGTGCGCACGGGCTATTCGAACAACGGGCTGGGCGTGCGGCTCAACGCCGATTGGCAGAGCGCGACGACGGTCAATGCCGGGACGGCGGGCGCGCCGCAACAGCTTCGCTTCGGGTCGCTCGCGACGTTCGACCTGCGGCTGTTCGCCGATCTCGGTCAACAACGCGATTTCGTGCGCACTCACCGTTGGGCACGGGGCACGCGCGTCAGCCTGTCGGTCAGCAACCTGTTCAACCGGCGCCAGCACGTCACCGATGCGGCGGGCCAGACCCCGATCAGCTATCAGCCCGACTATCTCGATCCGATGGGGCGCACGATCCGGCTCAGCATTCGCAAGCTCTTCAACTGATCGGCAGTCGATCATAGCGCTACCGGAAAAGCAACAAAGCGGTTTTCATGACTGGACGCTGCCAATTATGATAGCGCTACATTGACAGCCTAAGCGAGCCCGGGCCACACTGCGGTCAATAACCGTGAGGGGAGAGGGTAATGGGATTGAGGGCTCGGCTGGCCGGTGCGTCGGCACTGGCGCTTGCGGTGCTGGCGGCGGGGCCGGCGGCGGCGCAGGCGTACCGCAACCCCGATCTGCCGGTCGATCAGCGTGCTGCCGATCTCGTCCGCCGGATGACGATCACCGAGAAAGCCGCGCAGATGCAGAACGAGGCGCCGGGGATCGAGCGGCTCGGCGTTCTGCCCTACGATTACTGGAACGAGGCGCTGCACGGCGTCGCGCGGGCCGGCGAGGCGACGGTCTTCCCGCAGGCGATCGGCATGGCCGCAACCTTCGACCGTGACCTGTTCTACGCCGAGGGCCAGGTGATCGCGACCGAGGGCCGTGCCAAATACAACCAGGCGCAGCGCGATCGGAATTACGGTCGTTATTACGGGCTGACCTTCTGGTCGCCCAACATCAACATTTTCCGCGATCCGCGCTGGGGCCGTGGGCAGGAGACATTGGGCGAGGACCCTTACCTGACGGGAACGCTCGCGACCGAGTTCATCACCGGCCTCCAGGGCGACGATCCGCACTATCTGAAGGCGATCGCGACCCCTAAGCATTATGCCGTGCATTCAGGCCCGGAGCCGCTTCGGCACGGCTTCAACGTCGATCCGTCCGAACGCGATCTAGCCGAGACCTATCTTCCCGCCTTCCGCCGCACGATCGTCGACGGCAAGGCGGAATCGCTGATGTGCGCTTATAATGCCGTGTTCGGCACCGCGGCGTGCGCCAATTCGCGGCTGCTTCAGGATATCCTGCGCAAGGATTGGGGATTTGCCGGCTTCGTCACGTCGGATTGCGGCGCGATCGACGACATCACGACGGGACATCACAACACCGCGACCAATGCCGAGGGCGCGGCGCTCGCGGTCAAGGCGGGAACCGATACCGGGTGCGACTTCAAGGACGAGATGCTCGATCTGCCTGAGGCGGTGGAGGAGGGGTATCTGAGCGAGGCCGACATGGATGTGGCGCTCGAACGCCTGTTCGCCGCGCGTATCCGGCTCGGGATGTTCGATCCGCCCGAACGCGTGCCCTTCTCGACGATCCCGATCAGCGAGAACCATTCGGCCGCGCACCAGCAACTCGCGCTGCGTGCCGCACGCGAATCGATCGTGCTGCTCAAGAACGACGGCCTGTTGCCGCTCGACAAAACCGATACGAAGATCGCGGTGATCGGGCCGAGCGCGACCTCGCTGATCGCGCTTGAAGGCAATTACAACGGCACCCCGACGACACCGATGCGCCCGCTCGACGCGATGGAAACCGTTTTCGGCGCCGATCGCGTTGCCTATGCACAGGGTGCGCCGTTCGTCGCCGAACTGCCGGTCGCTGTTCCGCGCACCGCCTTTCCCGGTGGATTGACGGCAAATTTTTACAACAGCGCCGATTTCTCGGGGCCGGTGGTGGCGACGCGCACAGTCAAGGAAATCGACACCAATTGGGCAGGGATCGACCCCGCGCCCGGCGTCGATCGCAAGACCTTCTCGGTGCGTTGGGCAGGAATGATCGCGGTGCCCGCTGCGGGCGACTATCTGTTTCAGCTTGAAACGCGGCGCGGTTGCGATGCAGGCGGCAGCGAGACCTATACGATCCGCATCGAGGGCGCGTCTGACCAGGCCTTCTCCGCCTCGTGCGACGAGCGCGAAACCAAGCGCGCACCGATGCGTGTCCATTTCGATGATGCGCGCCCGCGTGCCTTCACGCTCGAACTCGCGCACCAGTCGGCGCGCGCGGGCGACATCACCTTCACCTGGCAGGCACCCGTCGCGGCGTTGCGCGATCAGGCGATCGCGGCGGCTGCCGATGCCGACACGATCGTTGCGTTCGTCGGGCTCAACGCCTGGCTCGAGGGCGAGGAGATGCCACTCGAGGTGCCGGGGTTCGACGGTGGCGACCGCACCAGCATCGCCTTGCCCCAGGCGCAGCGCGATTTGCTCGACGCGCTCGAAGCGACCGGCAAGCCGGTGGTGATCGTCCTCCAGAGCGGCTCGGCGGTGGCGTTGGGCGAGAACGGAAGGAAGGCGAGCGCGATCCTGGAAGCCTGGTATCCCGGAGAGCGAGGCGGGCAGGCGATCGCCGAGGTGCTGCGCGGCACCGTCAATCCCAGTGGGCGGCTGCCGGTCACCTTCTACGCCTCGACCGACCAGCTTCCGCCTTTCACCGATTATGCAATGGCGAACCGCACCTATCGCTATTTCGACGGCAAGCCCGAATATGCGTTCGGCCACGGGCTGAGCTACACACAGTTCGCCTATTCGGACCTTAAGCCCGATGCAGCCAGCGTGGTGGCGGGCGATGGACAGACGGTACGGGTGACGGTGCGCAACACCGGCGCCAGAGCGGGTGACGAGGTCGCGCAACTCTATCTGGCGACGCCGGGCCGTGCGGGGACTCCGACCCGCTCGTTGAAGGGTTATGAGCGTGTGCATCTGGCGCCCGGCGAAGCGAAGACAGTGCAATTCACGCTTGCCCCACGCGATCTTGCCTTTGCCGATGCAAAGGGCGTGATGCGGACGTCGGCGGGGAATTACCAATTGTGGATTGGGGGCGGCCAGCCGGATACGGGCGCGCCGGGTATCGGCGGCAGCTTTCGTGTGACGGGTGACAAGGCATTGCCGAACTGAGCTCGTCAGAAGGGCGATTCATGCCATTGGAGCCGATGGTATCTCGAAACATCCTTCGAGAGGGTTCGTCGGCCCGGCACGTCGCGGCCGAGAATGTACGTGCGACTAATAGGCGTTACGGTGGAACAGCACCCGAAAGGTTTGCAGGATGATCCTGATGTCCCGCCAGATCGACCAGTGGTCAAGGTATTCCAAGTCGGAGTGAAGGCGGTTGACGAGGTCGTCCTCATGGTGGGTTGCGCCGCGATAGCCGCGAATCTGCGCCAACCCGGTCAGTCCCGGCTTGGTAGCGTGCCGGCGCCAATAGCGGCTGTCGATTTCCCAGAACAATTTGTCCGCTGCGCGCGACCCGAGCGCGTGAGGCCGCGGGCCGACGATGCTCATGTCGCCCTTGAGCACGTTGAAAAGCTGCGGCAGTTCATCAATGCTGGTTTTGCGGATTATGGCGCCCACGCGTGTGATCCGCTTGTCTCCACGGATCGTCGATTGGTTGCCCAGCGCATCGCATCCGTCGACGCGCATGCTGCGGAACTTGAGCATTTCGAACATCTTGTTTCCGCGGCCGATTCGTACCTGCCGGAAAAGCAGCGATCCCGGGCTGTCGAACTTGATCGCGATCGCGACGAGCAACAACAGCGGTGAGAGTATGATCAAAACCGTTATCGCCACCGCAAGATCGAACGCGCGCTTGATTGCGCGGTCGAACAAGCCGAGCGGCCCCGTCGAGACGATTACCGTCGCGCGACCGCCCTGCCGACCAATGCCGAGCGGCATCAATTGATCGAGTTCGGGTGCGACGATTTCCCCCTGGATGTTGGCGCCGCGCAGCGCATTGGCCCAACTCAACCGGCGGCCGGGATCGCAGGCGACGACGACGCGGTTGGCGCCGTCGAGCACGTGTGCGAGCCGATCGTACATGTCGGGATCGTCGCTATCGGGATCGAAATACCCTTTGGTTGATATCTGTGCCGTGTAGTCGCCGCGTGGCAGCGGCCGGTCAGTGTCGACCAACAGGACGACGCCGAAGGGATTGCCGCCGATGATCTGCGTCGCATGTCTCATGAACCAATAGCGCGAGATGGCGAGCAACAGCACGCTCATCATCGCCCCTACCGAAAATGTAAGGCGGGAGAAGTGCGCGCTCGCCTTGAGCGCGAAGGCAACGAGCAGCAGAAATCCTACCGCGAGCACCATCGCCTGCACCGCCAGCCTGGCAGACCGGAAGCGGTGCTGGATCAATTCGGATGAGTACGCCCCGGCATTGGCTGCGGTGAAGATATAGACGGGCAGCAACGCCCCGATCACTACCTCAAGCCGATTGCTCGAATAGGGCATATCATTGAGGAGTGGGGCGAGCCCATAGGCGGACAGGATGCACGCAACATCAAGCAATATCAAATAGATAAATAACCTCACGTGGAGGCGCTTGGGTTGATGTCGCCCCCTGGCGCTCGACGGCGTCACAGAGGAGATAACGGAATTGAAGAGTTGGAGGTTCATGCCCACCCTGTGCGGGAGTGATATGATCCGCTAGCGATGAGCGGCTTAGCGACCATCCATTCCCCCACGCAACCTCTTTCTGCATGACCGTGCCCAAGATCAGACTTCTGGTGGTGTGCGAATTGGATGCTATTTTCTCAGTGGTCAGCAGCCGCAGGAGTAAAGGCACTCAAATGCAAAACGCGACGAACCGGCTTGCCGGCACGTTACCCGGAACCGTTATCCGGATGCACCTGCCGTGAAGACGGCGCTGACGCATCTTCAAGGGCTTGAGGCCGAAAGCATCCATATCATGCGCGAGGTCGCTGCCGAGGCGGACAAGCCGGTGATGCTCTATTCGGTCGGCAAGGATTCGGCGGTGATGCTTCATCTGGCGCGCAAGGCCTTCTTTCCGTCGCCGCCACCGTTCCCGCTGCTCCATGTCGACACCACGTGGAAGTTCCAGGCGATGTACGAACTGCGCGATCGCGCCGCTCGTGACGCGGGAATGGAATTGCTCGTCTATCAGAACCCCGAAGCCAAGGCGCTGGGGATCAATCCGTTCGATCACGGCAGTCGCCACACCGATATGTGGAAGACCGAAGGGTTGAAGCAGGCGCTCACGCTCCACGGCTTCGACGCGGCGTTCGGCGGTGCGCGCCGCGACGAGGAGAAAGCCCGCGCGAAGGAGCGCATCTTCTCGTTCCGTTCGACCAGCCACGGCTGGGACCCCAAGAACCAGCGTCCCGAACTGTGGCGGCTGTATAATGCGCGCAAGGCGAAGGGCGAGAGCATCCGCGTCTTTCCGCTGTCGAACTGGACCGAACTCGACATCTGGCAATATATCCAGCTCGAGCAGATCGAGATCGTGCCGCTCTATTTCGCGGCGCCGCGCCCGACGGTGGAACGCGACGGGCTGATCCTGATGGTCGATGACGGGCGCTTCCGGCTTGCCCCCGACGAAGCGCCGGTGACCCGTTCGATCCGGTTTCGCACGCTCGGTTGCTACCCACTGACCGGGGCGGTCGAGAGCGAGGCGGCGACCTTGTCCGAGGTGATCCAGGAAATGCTGTTGACCACGACATCCGAGCGGCAGGGCCGCGCGATCGACCATGACAGCGCCGCGTCGATGGAGAAGAAGAAGCGGGAGGGCTATTTCTGATGACCGCCGCCGTACCCGCTTACCAGACCGATGCGCTGATCGCGGAAGATATCGACGCCTATCTCGCGCTCCACCAGACGAAGTCGATGCTGCGGTTTCTGACCTGCGGTTCGGTCGATGACGGCAAATCGACGCTGATCGGGCGTTTGCTCTACGATTCCAAAATGATTTTCGAGGATCAACTCGCCGCGCTCGAAAGCGATTCGAAGCGCGTCGGCACGCAGGGGCAGGAGATCGATTTCGCATTGCTCGTCGACGGCCTCGCCGCCGAGCGTGAGCAGGGGATCACGATCGACGTCGCCTATCGCTTTTTCGCCACGGAAAAGCGCAAGTTCATCGTCGCCGATACGCCGGGTCACGAGCAATATACGCGCAACATGGTCACCGGTGCTTCGACCGCCGACCTCGCCGTAATCCTGATCGACGCGCGCAAAGGCGTGCTCACGCAGACGCGGCGGCACAGCTTCCTCGCGCACCTGCTCGGCATCCGCCATATCGTGCTGGCCGTGAACAAGATGGACCTGGTCGATTACGATCAGGGTGTGTTCGACGCGATCGTCGCCGATTATCGTGCTTTCGCGAGCAGCATCGGGATCGCGGATTTCACGGCGATTCCGTTATCGGGGTTGCGCGGCGACAATATCGCCCAGCGCTCCGGGGCGATGGCATGGTATGCCGGCCCGACGCTGATCGAGCATCTCGAGGGCGTCGAGGTCGATGCCGATGCCGATCGCGGCTGGCCGTTTCGCATGCCCGTCCAATGGGTCAACCGCCCCAATCTCGATTTCCGGGGCTTTTCGGGGCTGATCGCCACCGGATCGGTGCGGCCGGGCGATCCCGTTCGCGTCGTGCCCTCGGGCCGCACGTCGTCGGTGTCGCGTGTCGTCACGATGGATGGCGATCTCGACGAGGCGGGCGCGGGGCAATCGGTGACGATCTGCCTTGCCGACGAAATCGATTGCTCGCGCGGCGACGTGCTTGTTGCGGCCGATGCGCCGCCGCAGGTCGCCGACCAGTTCGAGGCCACGCTCGTCTGGATGGCCGAGGATGCGCTTCAGCCGGGGCGGGCCTATTGGCTCAAGCTCGGCACCCAGAATGTCAGCGCGACCGTGCAACCGCCGAAATACACGATCGACGTCAACACGATGGCCGAGCTGTCGGCGAAGACGCTCGAATTGAACGATATCGGCGTGGCGGAAGTCTACACCGATCGCGGCATCGTGTTCGAGCGCTATGGCGATGATCGGGATCTGGGCGGGTTCATCCTGATCGACAAGGTGACCAACGCGACGGTGGGGGCCGGGCTGATCAATTTCGCGCTCAGGCGGTCGCAGAACGTCCACTGGCAGGCGATCGAGATCAGCCGCGAGGCGCACGCCGCGCAGAAAAGCCAGCGGCCGCGCTTGTTGTGGTTCACTGGTCTGTCGGGGTCGGGCAAGTCGACGATCGCCAATCTGGTCGAAAAGCGACTGCACGCGCTCGGCAAGCACAGCTTCCTGCTCGACGGCGACAACGTGCGTCACGGGCTCAACAAGGATCTGGGCTTCACCGACACCGACAGAATCGAGAATATCCGTCGCGTGGGCGAAGTTGCCAAGCTGATGACCGATGCGGGGCTGATCGTGCTGACCGCGTTCATCTCGCCGTTTCGTGCCGAGCGCGAGATGGTGCGCGCGATGATCCCCGATGGCGAGTTCGTTGAAATCTTCGTCGATACGCCGCTCGCCGTCGCCGAGGCACGCGACGTCAAGGGTCTCTACAAGAAAGCCCGTAGTGGTGAACTCAAGAATTTTACGGGCATCGATAGCCCCTATGAGCCGCCCGAGGCGCCCGATATCCGCATCGACACCACTGCGATCAGTTCTGAAGAGGCCGCCGAACGGATTGTCGAGCACGTGCTCGCCCTCGGGAATGACGATCGATGACCGACGCCGAACTGGCAGGGGAGCTTGCAGCAGAGGCGGGAAATCTCCTGCGACGGATCCGCGACGAAGGGATCGAGGATGGCAAGGCGCTCGGCCAGCGCGGTGATCGCGAAGCCAACGCGCTGATCCTCGCGCGGCTTGCGAGCGAGCGCCCCGACGATGCAGTGCTTTCCGAAGAAGCGAAAGACGATCGTTCGCGATGTGCAATGTCGCGCGTCTGGGTGATCGATCCCCTCGACGGCACCCGCGAATATGGCGAACGCCGCGATGATTGGGCGGTGCATGTCGGCCTGGCGGTCGACGGACGGCCGTCGCTGGGCGCCGTCGCGATTCCCGATCGCGGTGAAGTGTTCGTGAGTGATGCGGTGGCGTCCTTGGGCATATTGCGCGAGCGGCCGATCATGGTCGTTAGCCGCACCCGCGCGCCCCAGATCGCGATCAAGGTGGCGGAGGCGATCGGTGCCGATCTGTTGCCAATGGGCTCGGCAGGGGCCAAGGCGATGGCGGTGGTCGACAGCCGCGCCGATATCTACGTGCATGCCGGCGGGCAATATGAATGGGATAATTGTGCGCCGGCCGCCGTCGCGCTCGGCGCCGGGCTTCACGCATCGCGCCTCGATGGAAGCCCGCTCGTCTACAATTGCGAGAATCCGCTGCTCCCCGACATCGTGATATGCCGCGCCGCGTTGGCCACACGGGTGCTGGCGGCAATCCAGGCACAGGTAGTCGCTGATAGGCCGTAGATATGGTGCGGCCGTCAAAAAAAGCCGTGACCAATTGTCGTTAGATCGGTAGCGCGAGGTTTCCGGGCTGTGTTTCAGCGGCCCCTGGCATCGTGTGCGGAGTCGATATCTTACGATGCTTTTCCGGTATCTTGTCGATCTTGCGCAATCCTGGAGCCAGGCAAAGATTTGGTTGTCCCAGGTTCTCGGGCTCAGCCCTGATGCCTTGCATGTTCACGTCAGCATCCTCGCCATGTTGGCGGCGGCCGTGTTGTGGCGGCAACGCATGGATCGTGTGCTTCCGTGGTTGACCGTACTCGCGCTGGAAATCGTCAACGAGATGCTGGATCTGAGCGCGCCCGATAGCGGTGAAAACACGCTGCACGCATCATTGCATGATCTGGCCAACACGATGTTCCTTCCCACCATCATTCTTGTGTGTCTGCGATTCACGCGGACTTGGCGACGGGCGTGAGCAGGGATCTGACCGCCGCTGCCGCGCGCTTAACTGGACGGCGGGGCGGGATCGCCTCTATCAAGGCGTTCCCAGACACGAGAGAACGCCGCTGAATGCGAACCGGGCATACATCCGTCAGCAGCCGTGGGCTGATCGCAGGTTTTCTTCTGATCGTTGCGATCTTGTTCGGTGGCGGCGGGTCGCCGGCGCCTGTTGCCGAACTCGTCGTGCAGGTGGCGGCGCTCATTGCCATCGTTGCCTGGGCCTGGCTCGGCAACCGCGATCGCACCTCCCCGCCCTCTGCAACTGATTGGCCGTTGCTCGTTCTGGCAGCGCTGTTTGTTGCGATTCCGTTGCTACAACTCGTCCCGCTTCCGCCGGCGATATGGCATCAGCTTCCGGGGCGCGAGACCGAGCGCCAAGCGCTGGCACTGGTGGGCGCCGAAAATGCGTGGATGCCGCTCTCGGTGTCGCCGGCGAAGACCCTTGCCTCGTTGCTATCGCTCGTTCCACCGATGGCGATGTTGTATTTTACGACGCGATTGACGGTGCGCGAGCGGTCGGGGCTGCTGGGTCTGCTCGCCGCGCTTGCGTTGTTGTCGGTGGTCGTCGGGGTGATCCAACTGGCGAGTGGCCACGGCAATTGGCTTCGGTTTTACAGTGCCACGAATTATGGCGTTGCGACGGGTTTTCAGGCGTCTCGTAACGCGCAGGCCGATTTGCTGATCGTTTCGTCTATGGCTTTTGCCGCGTGGGCGGTAACGAACCGGCGAATTGTGAAATCGCGCCAGGCATGGATCGCGGCGATCATCGTGGTTTTCGTGCTGTGGTTGGCGGTGGTGGTCACGGGGTCGCGTTCGGGCGTCGTGATGATCGTGATCGCTCTGGCGACCTGCCTCGCTATTGCGGTCCGGCAGATGCGGCTACCCGGCCGACGTATAGCGATCATCGCTGTTGGCGCGCTGTCGTTGTTGGGTGTCACCGGTGTTGTTCTACATGATAATGTACGCGTGGAGCGCACGTTGGCGCGCTTCGATGATCTGAAGGACGTGCGTCCGGAAATCTGGGCGGATACGTGGTATGCGATCGGGCTACACTGGCCGGCAGGAACAGGAATGGGAACATTTCGACCGGTCTTCGAT
Source organism: Hephaestia caeni (assembly GCF_003550065.1). GTDB lineage: Bacteria > Pseudomonadota > Alphaproteobacteria > Sphingomonadales > Sphingomonadaceae > Sphingomonas > Sphingomonas caeni_A. Next base: position 437 of record NZ_QXDC01000003.1, on the reverse strand, counting down.
TCAGCAGAACGACTTGAGTTCGTCCGGCCGAGTTTCGCCAACCGGGCGCATAACGATTACCTCGAATATCTGCTCGAAACGGGGATCGCTGGCGCGCTACTATTCATCGTCGCTGTTATATTCGCAATCTATCGTGTTTCGACGGCGGTTCGTCGAGATGATGACAGAAATGTACGAGTTCAGGCGCTTTTCGTAGTTGGTTCGTTGTTGGTTTTCGTGTTGCATTCGATGGTTGATTATCCGATGCGCTCGATGTCGCTTGGGGTGGTGGCTGGGCTGCTGTGCGGTCTGTTGTCGCGGACGGTGCTGGGTTCGGATGCGCGAGCGATACGATCTGCTAGAGGAGTATAGGGTTGATGTGCGTGCGTCGCGTGGCGATGGTTTGTGGGTTGGCGGTGCTGTGTGCGGGGTGCAGCGGGATGTCGGCGGACCGTTCG